>NZ_CP080380.1:0-3311678 GCF_019443525.1 Microbacterium sp. PAMC22086
GAAGTAGACACCCGGCGAGCGCACGAGCTGCGACACGACGACGCGCTCGGAGCCGTTGATGATGAACGTGCCCTTGTCGGTCTGCAGCGGGAAGTCGCCCATGAAGACCGTCTGGGTCTTGATCTCACCCGTGAGGTGGTTCATGAACTCGGCCTCGACGTACAGCGGAGCGGCGTAGGTCTTGCCACGCTCCTTGCACTCCTCGATCGAGTACTTCTCCGGCTCGAGGTAGGGGTTCGTGAACGACAGCTGCATCGTCTCGCCGAGGTCCTCGATAGGAGAGATCTCCTCGAAGATCTCGCCCAGACCGCTGTTCTCGTTGACGTCGGTGCGACCCTGCTTCTTGGCCTCGGCCACGCGCGCCTTCCAGGCGTCGTTGCCGACCAGCCAACCGAAGGATTCGGTCTGCAGGGCGAGAAGGTCAGGGACCGTCAGCGTGTCGGAGATCTTGGCGAACGAAAGACGGGATGCTCCGCGTCCGTTCTTGGTGGTGGTGGATGTGGATGCGTTGCGAGCAGCAGCCAAGGGAATAACCTCCGTGAGCCCCGCAGGGCTTCTCGATTCCTTTGTCGTCAGGTGGAGTGTGCGCCCGGGAACTCAACAGATGCCGACCACCATATGAGGGCAGGGAGAAGCGAGCGCAACTACCTACTATACGCACGATCATGCGACATGGCAAGCGCAGTCCTTGACCAATCTCGGAAGCTGCGGTATGAGTACGCGATCACCGGGCCGGATCGCGTCCGGTCCGGTGATCGCGCAGGCCGCCGTCAGGAGGCGATGCCCAGCTCGTTGCCGGGAATCGACGCCAGCAGACGCCGGGTGTACGGGTCGCGGGGGTTCGTGAAGATCTCCTCCGAGGTGGCGGCCTCGACGAGCTTGCCGTCCTTCATCACGCACAGGTAGTCGCTGATCAGTCGCACCACCGCGAGGTCGTGCGAGATGAACAGATAGCTCAACCCGTACTCGCTCTGCAGGTCGCCGAGCAGCTTCAGGATCTGGTCCTGCACGAGCACATCGAGCGCCGACACCGGTTCGTCGCACACGATCAGATCGGGCGAGAGGGCGAGGGCACGGGCGATCGCGACGCGCTGCCGCTGCCCACCGGACAGCTCGGACGGGTACCGACGCAGCATCGACTGCGGCAGAGCCACGTCATCCAGCAGCTGACGCACGCGCTTGCGTCGGTCGGCGCCACTTCCCCTCTTGTAGAACTCCAACGGTTCGGCGATCAGGCGCTCGATCGTGAACATCGGGTTCAGGCTCGAGTACGGATCCTGGAAGATCGGCTGCACCTGCTGCCGGAACTCCTTCGTCTCCGCCCGAGTCAGCGACGCGATGTCCTTGCCCTCGTAGCGGATCAGCCCGCTGGTCGGCTCGATCACCTTGAGAAGCATCCGTGCCGTCGTGGTCTTGCCCGAGCCGGACTCGCCCACGATCGCCACGGTCTCGCCGCGCGGGATCACCAGCGACACGTCGTCGACGGCCACGAAGTCCTCCCCGCGTCCGCGCACCGGATACACCTTGGTGAGGTTCTCGATCTCGACGATGTTGTCGGCGGGAGCCGTCTCGGCAACGGTGCTCGCCTCCGCTGCCCTCTCCTGCACGCGGAACGCCTCCGGCTGCAGGCGGGCCGCGGCGACCGAGGGGGCCGCCTTCACGAGCGACTGCGTGTACGGATGCTGCGGGTCCTCCAGGATCTGCCGGGCATCGCCCTGCTCGACCACCTTGCCGCGATGCATAACGATCACACGCTCCGCACGCTCTGCCGCGAGCCCCAGGTCGTGTGTGATGAGCAGCACGGCCGTTCCCAGCTCGCGAGTCATCTGCCCGATCTGGTCGAGGATCGTCTGCTGCACCGTGACGTCGAGGGCGCTCGTGGGCTCGTCGGCGATCAGTAGTCGGGGCTTGCACGCCAGCCCGATCGCGATGAGCGCGCGCTGACGCATGCCGCCGGAGAACTCGTGCGGATACTGCTTCGCACGTCGTGCCGGGTCGGGAAGGCCCGCAGCGGTCAGAGCCTCGACCACCTTGGTCTGCACGTTCTGCCGTGTGGCGAGGCCGTGCGCGAGCAGCGTCTCCGCCACCTGGGTGCCGATCTTCGCGACCGGGTTCAGGTTGGACATCGGGTCCTGCGGCACGAGACCGATGTCACGACCGCGGATCGCGCGCATCTCATGCTCTGACGCGCGCGAGATCTCTTTCCCGTCGAGGCGGATGCTGCCGGAGGCGATCTTGCCGCCCCCGGCGAGCAGTCCGATGATCGCCATCGCGGTGGTGGATTTGCCCGAGCCGGACTCCCCCACGATCGCGACGGTCTCGCCGGGGCGGATCTCGAGGTCCACGCCCTCCACGGCGTGCACGACACCGTCCATGGTGGCGAAGTCCACGGCCAGCCCCTGGACCGACAACAGCGGTTCGGTCGACATCTGCTTCTCCTTCGCGGCGCTCACGGCGCCGTCTTCCCGCGCGTTCATCGTGCCCTCGTCCGGGGATCCATCGCCTCGCGCAGCGCCTCACCCAGCAGGGTGAAGCCGAGCGCGGTGACCGCGATGCAGATACCGGGGAGGAAGGCGAGCCACGGCGCGATGGCCAGCTCGGACTGCGCGTAGGTGAGCATGCGGCCCCACTCCGCCGTCTCCGGGCGTCCGCCGCCGAGACCGAGGAACGACAGGGCCGCCGCATCGATGACGGCGGTGGCCAGCGTCAGGGTCCCCTGCACGATCACCGGACCGATGGCGTTGGGCAGCACGTGCGACATGGTGATCTTGCCGCGACCGAGACCGAGGGTCTGCGCGGAGAGCACGTAGTCGCTCGAACGCTGCTGCAGCATCGACGCGCGCAGCAGGCGAGCGAAGATCGGCACCTGCGATGCCCCGATCGCGATCATGATCGCGAACGGGGTCTGACCGAGGATCGCGGCGATCGACACCGCGAGCAGAAGGTTCGGCACCGACAGGATGATGTCGACGATGCGCATGATGAGGGTGTCCACCCATCCGCCGAACGTGCCGGCGAGCAGGCCAAGGATCATGCCCCCGACCAGACCCATCGCGGTGGAGATGACGCCGATCATGAGCGACGCCTGCGCGCCCCAGATGAGCTTGGACAGCACGTCGCCGCCGAAGCGGTCCAGGCCCAGAGGGAACTGCGGCAGCTCTCCCGGACCCGGGATGTAGGTGGGCGTGATGTACTTCGCACCCGGCAGCGCCGTCTCCGGATAGGGAGCGAGCAGGGGCGCGAGGGCTGCGATGAGCAGGAACGCCACGACGATGGCCGCGCCGATCCACGCTGTCGGATTGCGACGGAGGCGACGGAACACGTCCCGCCAGAATCCGCCGGAACCGTTCTTCAGATCGGCCTGGGCGATCGCGACGGTGTCGATGCTGCCGCCGCTCTCTGCCGAAGGGCCCTGGGCGGGCGGGAGGGCGATGCTCATACGACCGCCTCCTTTCGCACGGTGGGGAGTGACATCACTGCACCCTCACTCTCGGATCGATGAAGCTGTAGGAGACGTCCACCGCCAGGTTGATCAACGCGTATGCGATCGCGATGAAGATGATGAACCCTTGGAGGACGGGGAAGTCCCTGGTGAAGATGGCTCTCGCCAGGAACGAGCCGATGCCCGGGAAGGCGAACACCGTCTCGGTGAGCACCGCCCCCGAGATCAGCAGCCCCGTCTGCAGGCCGATCGTGGTGATCACCGGGAGCATGGCGTTTCGCAGGATGAAGCGGTTGCGCAGCGTCGGCGACCCGACGCCCTTCGCCCGACCCGTGCGCACGTAGTCCGCGTTCTGCACCTCCAGGACACTCGCCCTGGTGATGCGGACGATGATCGCGAGTGGGATGGTGCCCAGTGCGAGCGCCGGCAGGATCAGATGCAGGATCGCATCCCATGCGGCATCGAACTCTCCGGTGATGATGCCGTCCCACACATAGAACCCGGTGGGATGGGTGGCATCTATTCGTGGATTCTGGCGTCCGTCCGAAGGCAGCCATCCCAGCTGCACCGCGAAGACGTACTTCAGGATGAACGCGAGGAAGAACACCGGGATGGTGATGCCGATCAGGCTCAGCACGACCGAGGCATGGTCGGTGAACTTGCCGTGACGGCGAGCCGCCCAGTACCCGAGCGGGATGCCGATGCCGACGGCGAAGATGAGCGCCATGACGCTCAGCTCCAGCGTCGCGGGGAACCGGCGGAGGAACTCCTCCGTCACCGGCCTGTTGGTCTGGATCGAGGTGCCGAAGTCTCCCTGGAGAAGGCGTCCGATCCAGATGAAGTACTGCTCGATGAGGGGCTTGTCGAAGCCGTAGAGCTCGTTGACTCTCGCGACAGCCTCTGGCGTGGCCTTCTCGCCGAGCAGGGCGACCGCGGGGCCGCCGGGGAGGGCCCTGACCCAGGCGAACAGCAGGATGCTGAGCCCGAACAGGGTGGGAATGAGGAACAGCAGTCGCCTGCCGATGGTGCGCAGCACGAAGATCTCCGTCGATCAGAAGGTACGCCGTTCCCCCGGTCCCGCCGAATGCGCGGGACCGGGGGTCGACATATCAAGTGGTCAGGCCTACTTGGTGAGGACGATGTCCGTGAAGACCTCGTCGTTCACCGGGCTGGCGGGGTAGCTCTTCACGCGCGGGTCGAACGCCAGTGTCGGCGCCGGGTGCGCGAGCGGGACACCAGGGATGAACTGGGCGACCATCTCGTTGATCTCCTCGTACAGCGCCGTCTGCTCCTCGAGGTTGGAGACGCCGCGCGCCTCGTTCAGCTTCTGGAACAGCTCGGGGTTGTCGAAGCCCCACTCGGAGCTCTGCTGGCCGAAGAAGACGCCGACGAAGTTGTCGGTGTCGTTGTAGTCGCCGGTCCAGCCGAGCAGGTGGATGCCGTGATCCGCGGTGCCGGTGGTGCGGTCGAGGTATTCGACCCACTCCTCCGAGACCGGGGTGGTCTCGACGCCGACCTCGGACAGCTGGGACGAGAGCACCGTGAAGATCTGCTCGGGGTCCGGCATGTAGGGACGCGAGACGTTGACCGGGTAGTTGAAGGTGAGCTTCAACGGGTTCGCCTCGGTGTACCCGGCCTCGGCCAGCAGCGCCTTGGCCTTCTCCGGGTCGTAGTCGTAGGTCGTGACATCGGGGTTGTAGCCGTTGACGACCTCGGGCACGAACTCGATCGCCTTCTGGGTGCCCTCAGGGAGCACCTGGCTGATCAGCGCGTCCTTGTCGACAGCGTAGGACAGAGCCTCACGGACCTTCGGGTCCTGCAGCTCCGGGACCGCCTGGTTGAAGGCGAGGTAGAGGATCGTGAACGGCGGGCGCGACACCATCGTGAAGCCGTCGTCTTCGAGGGCCTTGGTGTCGGCCGGTCCGACGAGGTCGTACCCGTCGATCGAGCCGGATTCGAGCGCCTGACGGCGAGCGGTCGGGTCGTCGATCGTGCGGAAGATGATCTCGTCGATCTGTCCGGCGTCGCCCCAGTAGCCGTCGTAGGCCTTGAGCGTGACCTGCTCGCCCGGTGCCCACTCGTCGAACGCGTAGGGACCGGTACCGACCGGGTGACCCATCGCGTACTCGGACAGCTGCGGGGACTCCGCCGAGCCGCTGACCTCGTCCGCACCGAACTCCTGCATCGCCGAAGGGCTCTGCATCGAGAAGGACGGGAGCGAGAGGGAGGCGACGAAGCCGGCGAACGGCTTGTTGAGGTCGATCGTGACCGAGTAGTCGCCGTCAGGGGTGCAGGACTTGTACACGGCGTCGGCCGGGTTGGAGGCGTACCCCTTGAAGAGCTTGTTGTAGTAGTAGCCGAACGCCTCGGACGCGGCGAGGCCGGTCCAGTTGAACCAGCGGTCGAAGTTCACGCAGACGGCTTCGGCGTTGAATGGCGTTCCGTCCTGGAACGTGACGTCCTCCTTCAGCGCGAAGGTGTGGGACATGCCGTCCTCCGACGACTCCCACGACTCGGCGAGCAGCGGCGCAGGGTCCGCGGTGCCGGGTTCGGTGCCGACGAGACCTTCGAAGATCTGACGCGAGACGCGGAAGCTCTCGCCGTCCTGAGCGAAGGCGGGGTCGAGGCTCGCCGGGTCGGAGGAGGCGGCGAAGACGAATGTCCCGTCGACCTCGCCCGAGCCTTCGGACCCTTCATCGCCACGCTCGCTGGCGACGCAGCCCGCGAGGGCGAGCGCCGCGATCGTGGCTCCGGTTACGGCGATGAGTCCTCGCCGACGCTTGACTGATTGGTGCATTGTGTGACCTTCCCTGTCGGGCGCTTCATTGCGCGTCCCGAGGCTTCTTCGCCTCGAGGACGGTGATGACTCGACGGTACCCAGCAGATCCTCAGATGCCAAACGCATCCAGGTTGCAATCCGATATCGGCGCGACAGACATCGATCCGGTAGGGTCCAGATCGTGCCCGACACCACCCCGCTCGCCGTCTGCTTCGGCGAGGGCATGGTCGCCCTCGTCGCCGCCACCGCCGGTCCTCTCGAGGGATGCCGGACCTTCCACCGCTCCCTGGCAGGGGCCGAGTGGAACACTGCGATCGCCCTGGCATCGGCGGGCATCCGCACTTCGGTCCTCTCCCGGGTGGGAGACGACGGCTTCGGGCGCTTCCTCACCGCCGAGCTGCGCGACCACGGCGTCGACGACTCCGCGGTCGAGGTCGACGGAGATGCGCCCACCGGCCTGTATGTGAAGGAGCTCTCCGCTCGAGACGACGGCGCGGTCGACGGAACCATGCACTACTACCGCGCCGGCTCGGCCGCTGCGGCGATCTCGCCCCAGACCCTGACCACGCCCGTGGCATCCGCTCTCCTCGCCGAAGCGGCGCTCGTGCACACCTCGGGGATCACCCCCGCGCTGTCTGCCTCGGCGCTCGCTGCCCAGGAGGCCCTGTTCACGCAACGGCACCCCGACCGGCTGCTCAGCTTCGACCTGAACTGGCGCCCCGCGCTCTGGCGAGGCCGCGAAGAGGAGGGTCGGAGGATCGTCTCCGATTTCGCTGGTCGCGCGGACATCGTGTTCTGCACCCGCACCGATGCGGAGGTCGTGTTCGGAACGAGCGACCCGCGCCGGCTGCGCTCGCTGTTCCCCCGGCCGCGGTACCTGCTCGCGACCGACCCGAATGGTGCGGTCGCCTTCGACGGCACGGAGACCGCCGACAGCGACGCCCTCGACGCCCCGTGGTGGAGACGATCGGAGCAGGAGACGCCTTCGCGGCCGGCTTCCTCGCCGGCATCCTCACCGGCCTGTCGCTCACGGGAAGCCTCGCGCGGGGACACCGCATCGCGACGCGCGCGCTGGTCAGCACCCGCGACCACGTCGACTGACGCCCCGGCCGGACGGAGAATCCGGAAGGTCAGGTGCGGCGGCGCGCGGGGACCGCGTCGTGGGTCCGTTGCAGCGAGACCGCGACCGGCTCGCCGCGGTGCTGCACGACGCGCACGAACAGCACGTCGACGAGGGCGAGCTGAGCGATGCGGCTCGACATCGCGGCCATCCGGAACGGGGATTCGTGCGCATGCGTGAGCAGCACGACATCCGCCGCCAGCGCCAACGGCGAGTCGGGGGCGCTGGTGACCGCCACTGCGAGGGCGCCGGCATCGCGGGCGACCTCGAGCGCGCGCAGAGTCTCGGCCGTCTCGCCGCCGTGGGAGAACGCGATCGCCACATCGTCCGCAGTGCGCAGCGAGGCCGTGGTGACCGCGAGGTGCGGGTCCGACGAGTGCGAGACCGAGCAGCCGATGCGCGACAGCTTCAGCAGCAAATCCTGAGCCGTCAGTGACGACGCCGCCTGTCCGAAGAGATCGATGTGACGGGCGTCGACCACCGCACGCGCGACCCTGTCGAGGGCGACCGCATCGAGGGCGAGCGCCGTCTTCTCGATCGCGTCGATCTCCTGCGCGGCGAGCTTGGCGGCGATCGCCGTCGGACCGTCGTCGGGGTCGATCGCCGTGGTGTCGAGACCGAACCGGGCCTGCTGCGCCTGTTCCAGCGTGACCGCACGTGCCACAGCCACCCGCAGCTCGCGGTATCCGCTGTACCCGAGTGACTGGGCATAGCGGGCGACCGTCGAGAGCGAGGTGTGGCAGCGCTGGGCGAGATCGTTGATGGCCAGATCCACGACGAGTGTCGGGTCTCCCAGGATCGTCTCCGCGACGCGCGCCTCGGCAGCGCTCACCTTGGGGAGCGAGCGTCGCACCCGAGCGAGAACGTCATCGTCCATGAGGGATCCCTGTCTCAGCCGGCGCTGGTCATCCTCTGCTGCACAGTGAAGCACCCCAGGAGAGCTTCACGCGCCGTCTGCGCACCGAGCCTACTGGCTGCGGCGACCTCCACGGTCGGCAGCGGCAACGGACTCACGGTGGGAAGACCCACGTTGACGACGACGGCGCGGGGATCACGCACAGCAGCGCGTTCGACGAGCGCACGCTGCGCGGCATCCGTGTCGGGCCGATCGATCAGGAGCACGGTGGTCCCTGCCGCCGCGGTGACCTCGTCGAGCACACGATCCTGTTCGCACTCCGGTGCGGATGCCACGTCGAGGCGCACGCGCAGCCCCTCCTCCGCGAGCGCGCTCGCGACGTAGGAACCGGCGCTGTCGACGGCGAGCGTCGATCGGCGACGCGCATCGATCACGGCGAGCTCGGATGCCGTCTCGAGGGCGCCGCCGGAGATCGTCACCACACGGCGCACGATCTCGGCCGCGTCGAAGTCGTCCGTCGGCTCCTCCTCGTCGGCGGCAGCGGCTGCCGCACGGAGCTTGGCCGCGAGAGCCGCGACCCGGCCAGCGGCCTCCTCGACGCGCGAGCGGGAGAGCGAACCGTCACGCAGCGCAGCGATGATGCCGTCTCTGGCCGCACGGAAGTCCTGCTCATCCTGATCGGGAAGAGCGGCATCACCGGGGTTGGTGGGGTTCCCGATGCAGAGGAGGTCTGCTCCGGCGGCGAGTGCCAGGGCTGCTCCCCCACCGAGTCCCACCGTCTCTCGGATCGCGGCCATGTCGAGCGCGTCGGTGATGATGACGCCGTCGTAGCCCCAGTCGCGCAGCATGCCGAGCACCCGCGGGTTGAGCGTCGCGGGCTGCTCCCCCCACGCCGGGACCACGATGTGCGCGGTCATGACGGCGTCAACTCCGGCGTCGATCGCCGCACGGAAGGGCTCCAGGTGCACCCGCTCGAACTCCTCGAGATCGAGCGTGATCTCGGGGAGCGAGTGATGCGAATCCATGTGGGTGTCGCCGTGGCCGGGGAAGTGCTTGACGCAGGCGGCGACCGCCCCGTCCTGGATGCCGTCGATCGTCGCGACCACGTGCCGGGAGACCAGCGCCTCGTCATCGCCGAACGCCCGCACGCCGATCACCGGGTTGCGGGGGTCGGTGTTGACGTCGGCGACCGGACCGAGCACCACATTGGCGCCGACCGCCCGCACACGTCTGGCCAGCTCCGCACCGGTCTTCTCGGAGGCGACGAGGTCGTCGAGCAGACCGAGCTGGGCGGCTCCGGGGACGGTCGATCCGGTGGCCGACTCGAGCCGGGTGACGCTGCCGCCCTCTTCGTCGATGCCGATCAGGGCGTCGGGGTTCGCGTCGAGGATCGCGGCGCTGAGAGCCGGAAGCCCCTCGCCGACGTTCTGCCCGAAGTACACGACTCCGGCCAGGCCCTCACGCAGTTCGTCACGCAGCCACTGGGGCGCTTCGGTGCCGAAGAAGCCCGGCCACAGCACGCCGTTCGCGAGACGTTCGAGGTCGTCGGTCATCCCTTCACCGCTCCTGCCACCATGCCGGAGGCGAGCTTGCGCTGCACCAGCACGAAGAAGACCATGACGGGGACGGTGATGATGGTCGACGCGGCCATGATGCTGCCCCAGTCGTTGGAGTGCAGTCCGAAGAACGACTTCAGACCGATCGAGACCGTGTACTGGTCGGTCTGAGCGCCGAGGATCGTCATCGCGAAGATGAACTCGTTCCACGCCGTGATGAAGCTGAAGATGCTGGTCGCTACGAGGCCGGGCATGACGAGCGGCAGCAGCACCGAGCGGAACATGCGCCACCAGCTCGCACCGTCGATGTACGCGGCCTCTTCGAGCTCGACCGGGACGGCGGCCACGAAGCCGCGCAGCATCCAGATCCCGAAGGCGAGCGACAGTGCGACGTAGACGACCATCAGGCCGAGGATGCTGTTGAGCAGCCCCAGGCTCTTGACCTGCAGGAACAGCGGGATGACGAGCGCCTCGAGCGGCACCATCTGCACGATCAGGATCATCATCAGGATCGTGGTGCGGAACTTGAACTTGAACCGTGCGACGGCGACGGCGGCGAGCAGACACACGAGCGCACTCACGAGCACGGTGACCAGCGCCACGATCGCCGAGTTGCGCAGGTACGTGCCGAATCCGCCGTCGGTGAGCACGAACGCGAAGTTGTCCCACGTGAACTCCTGCGGGAGCAGCGACTGTCCACCGCTGGAGGCCTTGCCGTCGAAGGCACTGGAGACCATCCAGTAGACGGGGAACAGCGTGAAGATCAGGACCGCGGCGACCGCGATTCCGATTCCGATGCGGGAGCGGAGCCTCGGGCGCGGGTTCACAGCTCGTCCTCCTTCATGAGGGAGCGGATGTAGACGATCGTGATGCCGATCAGGACGAGCGTGAGCAGCACGGCGAGCGCCGCACCGAAGCCGTAGCGGTTCTGACCGAAGGACTCCACGTACGACCAGACGCCGAGGTTCAGCACCTGACGGTTGCCACCGCCACCGCCGGGCATCAGGTACACCTGGGCGAAGACCTTGAAGTCCCAGATCGTCGACAGGATGATCACGACCGAGAAGACGGGCTTGAGCGTGGGGAAGATGATCTTCCAGAATCGGCGCCAGGCGCCGGCGCCGTCGAGGGCTGCAGCCTCGAGCATCTCCTTCGAGACGCCGAGCAGTCCCGCGAGCACCGTGATGGCGACGAACGGGAATCCGTGGTGCACCACGTTCAGGAGCACGATGGCGTAGAACGACCACTGGTTCGTGAACCAGTTGACCGGGTCGTCCATGAGACCGAGGTCACGCAGCACGGCGTTGAAGATGCCGCGGTCGGCATCGAAGATGAAGGTCCAGACGTAGGTGCCGGTCACGGCGGGCATCGCCCAGGCGACCATGATGCAGCTGGAGACGATGACGCGCCAGGTGGTGCCCAGACGCGCGAGCAGCAGAGCCACGAGCGTGCCCACGGCGACGGTGACGAACACCGCCACGGCGGCGAAGCCGACCGTGTTGGGCAGCACCACCGTCCAGAGAGTCGGGTTGGTGAGCGCCTCGACGTAGTTGTCGAGACCGATCCAGTTGTTCTCCCCGGTGTTGATCTCGCGCAGGCCGTAGTCCTGCAGCGAGTAGATGAACACCTGGATGAGCGGCCAGAGCATGAGCACCGCGAGGATGGCCAGCCCGGGCGCGAGAAGGAGCCAGGGGCGGGCCGCGACGATCGAGAGACCGCGTCGCTTCCGGCCGCCGGCCACGGAGGCGGAGGTGGACTCCGCCTTCGTGGCCGGCAGTGGCGCTTGCACCATCGACATGGAAGGAGTGCTTCCTTACTTCTGGTTGAGCAGTTCGGTCATCTCGGCTGCGGCGTCCTTCGTCGCAGTCGCGACGTCCTTCTGCCCGCTGAGGATGGCCTGGATCATGGAGTTGGTCGTCTTCTTCGCCTGCACGGCGCCGAAGTTCGGGGTGACCGGGACGGATGCGCCGCCGTCGACCATCTGCTCGGCGAAGGGTGCGACCAGCGGGTCGGTCGAGGCCAGTGCCTCTTCCATCGCGGACTGGACGCCCGGGAAGTACCCGGTCTCGTTCGACCACTGCTCGGCGAACTCGCCGGTGGACATGAGCTTGACGAACTCCCACGCCAGGTCGGCGTTCTTGGTCGTGTTGAAGACCGAGAGATGCGATCCGCCGAGCACGGAGGGGGCGATGCCGCCGTCTTCACCCGGGATGACTGCTGCGCCGATCTTGCCGTCGAGGTCGGGGTTTGCCTCGATGAGAGACTTCGGCGTCCACGAGCCCGAGAGCATCATGGCGACGTTGCCCTGCGTGAACGCGTCGCGGAGGTCGGTCTCCTTCCAGGTGGTGGCACCTGCGGAGGAGAAGCCGTGCTCGGTGGCCAGGCCCGTGTAGAACTCGATGCCCGCCTGCGATTCCTTGCTGTCGAGCTCGCTCGTCCAGGTCTTGCCGTCCTTCGTGGCGATCTCGCCGCCGGCGCCCCAGACCCAGGGGTAGACCTGGAACTCGGCGTCACCGGGGACGGGGAAGGGGAGCATGTCGGGCTTGGCGGCCTTGATGGCCTCACCCGCGGCGACGATGTCGTCCCACGTCTTCGGAGCCTCGAGTCCGAGCTCCTCGAACACGTCGGCGCGGTACACGAGCGAGCGGACGCCGGCGTACCACGGCATGCCGTACAGCTCTCCGTCGTAGGTGCCGGCGACTTCGAGACCCTCGACGAGGTCGCCGCGGAGGCCCTTCTCGGCGTCGACGTACTCGTCGAGCGGCAGCAGAGCGCCGGCGTCGGCGAACTCGGCGGTCCAGGTGGTTCCGGTCTCGGCGATGTCGGGAGTCGTGCCACCGGCGATGGAGGTCACGAAGCGGTCGTGGGCGTCTGCCCACTGGATCTCCTCGATCTTGACCGTGGCGCCGGTCTCCTCCTCGAAGGCGTCGGACACCTTGTCGTAGAAGGCGGAGGCGTCGGGGTTGGTGCCCTTCATGATCCAGACGGTGAGCTCCTGGCCCTTGCCGTCGGTGGAGGCGGCGTCGGTGCCGCCGGCGCAGCCGGCGAGGGCGAGCGTGGCCACGGCGCCGAGCGCCACGGCCGAGAGAATGCGCTTGTGCATTGCGGGGATCTCCTCTTTGAAAAGTCCTGGCAAGCATCGGGTACTCACCGGGGGTTAGGAAAAAGTATCCACGACTAACTAATTACCTGCAAGTTCCTCTCACAATCGTCATGCGGCCGTAACATCAGGCTCCCCCGGTAGGCTCCCCGGATGGTTCGCCGCACCCCTGACAAGGACCGTTCGACGGTCGCCCGCCACGCGACGCTCCCCTCCCCCGGGCCTGCCAGAGGATTCCTCAAGATCGCCGGGATCACGCTGGGTGTCGTGCTGGTCTCCGCGATCGCTGTCGCCGCGTTCGTCGTGACCGACTACTTCAACCGCTTCAACGAGGGCGCCGTCACGCTGGAAGACGCTCCCGAGGTCGAACCCCCCTCCATCAGCGCCTTCCCCGGCGAGTTCAGCGTGCTGCTTATCGGCACCGACGAGTGCGGCGAAGTGTCGACGGGCCTGCTGGGCGAGCGCTGCTCGGAAGCGGACGGCGGGATCCTCAACGACGTGAACCTGCTCGTGCATGTGTCGGCGGAACCGCGCAAGGTCACCGTGATCTCGTTCCCCCGCGACCTGATGCTCGAGACCCCCGAGTGCACCCTGCCCGACGGCTCCGTCGCCTCGGCGACGCGCAAGACCCAGATCAACTCGATCTTCCAGCGGGCGGGCATCTCATGCGTGGCGAAGACCATCACCGACCTCACCGGCGTGGATATCCCCTTCGCCGCCAAGATCGACTTCGACGGGGTGATCGACGTCACCGACGCCATCGGCGGGGTCGAGGTGTGCATCGGTGGCGAGGGCATCCGCGACGACCAGACGGCCATCGACTGGGAGCCGGGACCGCGCACGGTCTCGGGCTACGAGGCGCTCCAGTTCATCCGCACGCGGCACGGCGTCGGCGACGAGAGCGACATGGCACGGGTGTCGAACCAGCAGCAGTACA
This sequence comes from Microbacterium sp. PAMC22086, assembly GCF_019443525.1. NCBI lineage: Bacteria > Bacillati > Actinomycetota > Actinomycetes > Micrococcales > Microbacteriaceae > Microbacterium > Microbacterium sp. PAMC22086. The sequence goes on from NZ_CP080380.1 coordinate 13,791, forward strand.
TGTCTCGTCTGGTGAAGAAGATCATGAGCGACGAGGTGCTCTCCGACCCGGGCAAGGTGCTGGGGCTCGCGAACACCGTCGTAGACAACATCGACCCGAGCGACAAGCTGGCCAACCCGGTCCGGCTCGCCCAGCTCGCACTGTCGGTCAAGGATGTGCCGTTCTCGGAGTTCGTCTTCCTGCAGTACCCGGTGTTCGCCGACCCCGACGATTCCGACCGCGTGATCCCGAACCGCGACGCCGCGGCCACCATCTGGGACGCCCTGAAGGCGGGCCAGCCCGTGCAGCTCACCGGCGATGTCAGCAACAACGGAGGCGTCGAGCTCGTCGAACCGGCACCGGGCGCCGAGGCGGAGGTTCCGGCGACGGATCCCGCGACCGACGCCCCCGCGACGGAGGCTCCGGTGCCGCGCGTGACGCTCGACTCCGCCATCTCCGGGCAGACGGCGGAGCAGGAGACCTGCGCGAACGGCAGGCAGCGCTGACGCTGTGCCCCCAGCGCGTAGGCTCGTGCCCATGGGCCGGACGAGATCGCGAGACACCGAGCACCCCCAGACCCGACTCGATCACGGCGGCATCGCCAGCATCATTCCGTCGGAGTTCACGAGCGGTTTCGAGCTGATCGTCGACGGCACCCCGCAGTCGCACGTCGACCTGGACGACCCGACGCACCTGCACTTCGAGTACATCGTGCGCATGGGAGCGGTGATCGACCAGCTCGCACCGGGTGCGCTGACGGCCGTGCACCTCGGTGCCGGTGCGCTGACGATCCCCCGCTATATCGAGGCCACGCGCCCGGGCTCACGTCAGCAGGTCATCGAACTCGAAGCCCCGCTCGCGCAGCTGGTGCGGGAGCACCTCCCGCTGCCCAAGGGCGCACCGATCCGGATCAGGATCGGTGATGCCCGCGAGGGAGTCGCGAAGCTGCCGAGCGCGCTGCGGGCACAGTGCGACCTCGTCGTCTCCGACGTGTATTCGGGGGCGCAGACGCCGGCCCACCTCACCAGCGTCGAGTTCTACCGCGAGCTGGCGGGGCTGCTGTCGACCGACGGTGTGCTCCTCGTCAACGTCGCCGACGGTCCCGGGCTCGCGTTCGCCCGCCGGCAGGCCGCGACGATCGCGCACGTACTCCCCGAGATCGGCATCCTCGCCGACACCCAGGTGCTCAAGGGGCGACGCTTCGGGAACCTCGTCATCGCCGCTTCGACCACTCCCCTGCCGACGGAGTGGCTGCCGCGCGTCCTGGCCGCGGGCCCCCACCCCGCGAAGATCGCGCAGGGCGCAGAGGTCGACGCGTTCGTTCAGGGCGCACGGATCGTCACCGACGTCGACGCCGTCGCCTCCCCTCGGCCGGACGCTTCGCTCTTCCTGCGCTGAGCCACGACGCGGTCATCCGGCACCCCGGGAAGAACCGACGCGGCGGGGCGACGGCGTGTCGAGGACAGGATGCCGCGACCAGGGCGCGCCGCCCCCACGAGCCCGCGACCGGAAGGCAGACTGAGGGGGGACGCTGCGGAAGGAGAGCAATGAGTTTCATCCGGGGATACGACCAGGAGACCCTCCGCGAAAAGGTCGATCTCGATGAGTGCGAGACACGTCTCGCGGAGATCGATTCGCAGCGCAGCCTGCCCGCTCTGCTGGAGCGCGTGTGGCTGCTGAAGGTGCTCGACCGCCTCGACGAGGCGCTCGATCTGGCAGATGAGACGGTGCGCCAGGCACGCATGGCCGGCACTCGCAAGGACGTTCTGCGCGCCCGCGTGCTGCACGCGACGATCCTGCAGTACCGTGGCGCGCATGCCGCGGCCGAACAGGAGCTCTCGACCTGCGCGACCGAGGCGGAAGGGCAGCGTTGGCTGTCGATCGCCGCCTTCGCCTATCAGCACCACGGCAAGAACGCCTACGACGCGGGCGACTACGAGACCGCCAGGGAGAGCTTCAAGCAGTCGCTGTTCCTTCGCCGTGAGTCCGGCGCGCAGGACAGCGAGCTCGAGACCGCGCTCCTGGCCATCGAGGCCGTCGAGCGGCGTCGCCCGCCGCAGCTCATCGCGGGCTGACCCCGTGCCGCGACGATGTCGGCGGCATGGCTTAGCCTGATCGCATGGCGGAACTTGACCGTGTGCGCGTCTGGGGCGAAGCACTGATCACGCTGCATCTCGACGACAGCTGGTCCTTCGGCTTCGACAATGCCAAGCGTCGGGCCGGCCAATGCGACTACACGAAGAAGCGCATCACCGTGTCGCGCTACCTCGCCGCACGCTTCGAAGACGACGACATCCACCAGGTGCTGCTGCACGAGGTCGCGCACGCCCTCGCCGGCCACGCGGCAGCGCACGGACCGGTATGGAAGCGCGTCGCCCGCGACCTCGGCTACGTCGGCGGCACGACCCATCACGGTGAGACGGCCGTGGAGCTCGCGCCCTGGGTGGGCAGCTGTCCCGCTGGGCACGTGACCTACCGGCACCGTCGCCCCACGAGACCCACATCGTGCGCGCGCTGCTCGCGGACGTTCGATTCCCGGCATCTGTTCGCCTGGACCCGACGCGAGATCTCGACCGACGTGCGCCTCGCTGCGCAGATGCCGCGCTGACGGCGACTCAGTCGTTCGGCTCGTCGAGGCTTTCGGACCGCGTGGCCTCCGCCGCATCGGGGGAATTGCGCCGGCGACGCAGCAGCGCGGTGATCGCGCGCCAGCCGACCAGTAAGGCCCCGAGCACGAGGGTCGCCACGATGATGAACGGCACCTCGGCGGTGTCGCCGCTGAGCACGCGGATGAGCATTCCTCCCGCGACCGTCACGATCCAGACCACGGCACCCCACAGCACGGACCAGGGGCGGCGTGGCCGACCGGGCAGCAGCGCGGCGAGGAGATGCCCGATGAGCAGGGCGATCAGGAAGGGCCACGCCGTGAGCAGGAAACCGGCAGGGTTCTCGTCATGAGAGGCGCGGCCGATCGCGGCGAAGATCAGCACGAGCACGACATCGACGACGACAGCGGGAAGGTACCTCATGCCACGACCCTACGTGCCTCGAACCGAAGCAGCGCCCGCCCCGCGGCATCTGGCGGAATAACCGCACCCGAAGCGAGCGTCACTCGAAACGGGTGAACGATCCGTCGCGCAGCACCGGTACGAGATCGACCGCGTCGAGCACGGCGGCGTCCGCCACCGATGTCGGCACCAGCCCCGACGCTTCGATGCGGGCGGTCGCCATGACTCCGTCGGCGAGCTCGCGGCCGGAACCGCTCGCACCGACCATGTGCCGCACGGCGCCGCGGAGAGCATGGAAGCCCTCCGCGGCCACCGCAGCATCCGGAGCCGTGTGATCGATGCCCCGAGCAGAGAGCGCCGACACGATCGCTCCGGCTCCGAGCTGGTCCTCGACCGCGAACCGCAACGTCCCCGCGGGGTCGAGCTCGCCCGCCGCGATGACGGCGACCGAAGTGCGTGCCTGCCGTCGTTCCTGGATGGTCTGCACCGCCCGCGCGACAGCCGCCGCGTTGCGGATGCCTCCCACGAGCACAGTCGAGTCCGTGGAGGCCGCGGCGACCACGGCTGCACCGTTGCGGGACCAGCGCTGCGCCTCTTCCAGTGCGACGGTGACGCCCGAGGCCGTGGCATCGATGACCGTAGAGGAGAACCGCAGCACATCGACGACCACGACGACATCGGCGGTGGCGAGACGGGCGAGACCCGCAGTGCCCCAGTCGAGGCGGACCTGGTACGTGGACTGATCGAACGGCGACGGCATCCGACCAGCCTAGAGGCGTCAATCCGCTGCGAGCGCCTCGACCGGAGCCACCCTGGTGGCCAACCTCGTGGGCGTCGCCGCCGCCACCAGCGTGAGCACCGCCGTCGCGACGACGATGATGGCGACCGGGATCCACGGGATCTGCGGAGCCACGAGCCCCGCCGGGGTGAACTCCGGCAGCGTCGGCACCGAGCCCAGCAGCGACTGCGCGGCGATCCAGCCGTACGCGACGCCCAGCACGAGCCCCGTCAGAGTCGCCGCGACCGTGATGTGCGTGGCTTCGAGCAGCACCATCCGTCGCACCTGGCGGTTGGACAGACCGATCGAGCGCAGCAGTCCCAGCTCCCGGCGCCGCTGCACCACCCCGATCGTGAGCAGGTTCACCAGACCGACCGCGGCGATCACGGCCGAGACGGCGACCAGCACCATCATCACCGCAGCGAACGCATCCATCGGGGCGAAGAACTCCTCCGGGACCTCGCCCGTGACCTGGCTCATCATCAGACGCTTGGCCGATTCGAGGGCCACGGCGAACATCGTCACCAGGGTCACCCCCATCACCACGCCGATCGCCATCCGCGACGAGCGCTCCGGGTAGCGCAGTGCGTTCTCGGCGGCGAGGCGCGCGGTCGCACTCGACCCGAACATGCGTCCCACCAGGCGCAGGACCGGCGGCATGAACAGGACGGATCCGAGAGCGAGGCCCGTGAACGAGAGCACGCCTCCGAAGAAGGCGACCACGACACCGAGCGGCGTGAGGAGTCCGACCAGCACGCCGCCCACCAGGAGCGCGGCGCCGGCGATCAGCAGCACCCAGGCGCCGATGTGCCGCCCCGCCTTGCCGGAGACCTCGTCGTGCGTGCGCTCGACCGAACCGCCGAGTGCCTGCAGCGGGGTCACCGACAACACGCGCCGGGAGCCTGCCCACGCCGCCGCCCAGGTGGTGAGGGCGACACCGATCGCCGGCAGCGCCACGAACGGCTGGGCGAGCGAGAAGTCGGAGGGGGCGTTGTCGATCAGCTGCCCGCCGATCTGCACCCCGATCACCGCGAGCAGGAGGCCGGCGAGCAGACCGATCGCCGCGCCGAGAAGCCCGACGACGAGTCCCTGCTTTCCGACCTCTGACCGCTGCGAACGCGCAGTCGCCCCGATCAGACGCATGAGCGCGATCTGACGGGTGCGTCCGGCGATGATCGTCGAGAAGGTGTTCGCGGTGACGATGGCGGCGACATACATCGCGACCACGGTCAGCAGCACCGACAGCAGGGCCACCATGAAGGCGAGCGTCCCGCTGTCACCGATGAAGGGGTCGGCCTGCAGCACGGCGCCGATGTAGGCGGTGATCTCGACGAGGAGCACACCGAACGCGGCAGACAACGCAGCGACCAGGATGCTCGCGCCCATCCCCCGATCGCGCAGCCACGCCAGCCGGGGGCCGGTCGCCCGCGATTCGGGGACGACCGTGGCGACGGCGGTCATGCCGCCACCTCGGCGGCGAGCATGTAGGCCGAGATCTCCTCGGCGCTCTGGCGCGGGTGGTCGGCGACGATGCGGCCGTCGCCGAGGTAGAGCACGCGGTCGGCGTGGCTCGCGGCGATCGCGTCGTGCGTGACCATCGCGATGGACTGGCCGTGCTCGCGGCTCGCGGTGGCGAGCAGTCGCAGCACCTCGCGCCCGGTCTTCGAGTCGAGGTTTCCGGTGGGCTCGTCGGCGAAGACCAGATCCGGTGCGGTGGCGAGGGCACGGGCGATCGCCACGCGCTGCTGCTGACCGCCGGACAGCTGGTGCGGACGATGAGCGAGACGCGAACCGAGCCCGAGCGTCTCGACAAGTCCGTCGATGCGCGCCCGCTCGATCGCACTCGGCCGACGACCGTCGAGCTCGAACGGAAGCATGATGTTGCCGAGCGCATCGAGCGTCGGGACCAGGTTGAACGCCTGGAAGATGAAGCCGACGCGTCGACGCCGCAGGATCGTGAGGTCGATGTCACCGAGGCCGGTGATCTCGGTGTCTCCGATCCAGGCACGCCCTTCGGTGGGATTGTCGAGTCCCGCCATGATGTGCATCAGGGTGGACTTGCCGGAACCGGACGGCCCCATGATCGCGGTGAACTGCCCACGGCGGATGCCGACGCTCACATCGTCCAGCGCACGGACGGTGCCCTCGCCGGAGCCGTAGGTCTTCTTCAGGTGCTGGACGCGGGCGGCGAGCCCGAGGTCGGTGGTCGTGATCTCCATGACTCCGACGTTATTTCCGCGGCCCCGCGCGGGTCATCGCTCCCGGGGACCCTTCCGCATACATCGCAAGGATGATCTGCGGGGCGCCCCGGAGCGCGCAGGGGATCAGGCGAGGCCGTGCTCGAAGGCGAAGACCACCAGCTGCACGCGGTCGCGCAGCGCGAGTTTGCTGAGGATGCGACTGATGTGCGTCTTCACGGTCGCCTCGCTCAGATACTCGCGAGCGGCGATCTCGGAGTTCGAGAGCCCGCGGGCGGCGAGCGCGAAGATCTCCCGCTCACGGTCCGTGAGGTCGGTGTACTGCGCGGGCACAGGTTTGGGTGCCTCGGCGAAGTGCTCGAACAGGTCGCGCGTCGCCGAGGCGGCGATCACACTCGACCCCGAGTGCACCGTGCGGATCGCGGCGAGCAGGAACTCGGGGTCGGCGTCCTTGAGGAGGAAGCCGCTCGCCCCCTGACGGATGGCCCGCGCCGCCGCCTCGTCGAGGTCGAACGTGGTGAGCATGACGATGCGCGGCGGCTCCGGGCGTGCCAGTATCTCGGCAGTCGCGGTGAGCCCGTCCATGACGGGCATCCGGATGTCCATCAGCACCACGTCCGGCCGGGTCATGCGGACGACGTCGAGCGCCTCCTTCCCGTCGCCGGCTTCCCCCACCACTTCGAGGTCGGGCTGGGAGGCGACGAGCATCCGGATGCCGGCACGGAAGAGCGCCTGGTCGTCGACGAGCACGACTCTGATCATTCGGAGACTCCGATGGGGAGCGTGGCGTGGACGACGAACTGTGTCCCTCGGCGCTCGGCTTGCAGACTACCGCCGACGAGCTGTGCGCGTTCACGCATGCCGATGACTCCGTGTCCGCCCGGCGCGACGGTCGCCTCACCCGTGACCGTGTTGCGCACGTCCACGTCGACGCGATCCGGCAGCCAGGCGAGGTTCACGTCGACCGCGCCGTCGCCGTGTCGGATCGCGTTCGTGAGTGCTTCCTGCAGGATGCGGTAGACCGCGAGCTGGATGGCGGCGGGCGGCTCCCCCGGCGGCGTCGGATCGACCGTGACCCGCGGTTCGATGCCCGCCTGTCTCACCTGCGCGAACAGCGCTTCGAGATCGGCGAGCGTGGGCTGCGGACCGTCGCCCTGCCGGTGCCGCAGCTGCGTGAGGAGCATCCGCACGTCGCTCAGAGCGCCGCGTGCCGTCTGGGCGATGGTCCCGAGTGCCTCGGTCGCGACCTCGGGTTTCACGGCGGCGGCGTATCGGGCGCCATCGGCCTGCGCGATCACGACCGCGAGCGAGTGCGCGACCACGTCGTGCATGTCGCGCGCGATGCGCACGCGCTCCTGCTCCTCCGCGGCGAGCGCCTCCGCCTGCAGCTGAGCCGACCTGGTGCCGCGAGCGCGCAGCACCACACGCCACAGCAGTCCGCACACCCAGGCGAACCCGAGCGCCATGACCGAGACGACGAGGAGGAGCGTGCCCGCGGTGACCTTCTCCCAGCCGGACCCGGTTCCGAAGGCGACGCCGTTCACGATGATCATGAAGACGGCCGCGACGAACCCTCCGAACAACGCAGATCCGAAGCCCCACCAGAGCACGCGGCGCGTGCCCCACGCCGAGGTGGCGTAGAGCACGAGCAGGATCGCGAAGTTCACCGGGAGCGGCCCGAAGCCGGACAGCATCTGCAGCACGGCACCGGCCCACGCAGCGGCGAGGGCCCACCCCGGGGCGAGCCGGCCGATCGCGACGCCACCGCACATCAGCACGCTCGCGATGAAGACACCCACGACCGCGAACCCCCCGATCGCGTCGTTGCCCGTCCCCGGCCCGTAGAACACGAGCGAGGTCGGCACGAGCACGAGGAACAGCAGCGCCGCCCCGACGATGTCGAGGATCAGCGCGGTGCGGGAGAGCGGGCGGATCACTCCCCCACGCTACGCGAGGGCCTGGCCGCGGGCATCCGTCGCGGGATGTATCTCCGCCGTGTCAGGCCCGGGCGATGATCTCGCCGTGCGGCACCAGGTACCACCCGTCGCCGTCGTCGGCCCAGCGCTTCCAGGCGTCGCTGATCTCCTGCAGATCGGCCCGCGTCGCCATGTCGCTGTCGACGAGCTGCCGCGCGAGCGCCGACTCGAGGATGCGGTCGGCCCACATGCCGCCCCACCAGGCCCGCTCGGCGGGAGACGCGTAGCACCAGGTGGATGCCGTCGCGGTGATGTCCGTGAATCCCGCGGCGCGCGCCCAGGACAGCAGCCGGCGTCCCGCATCCGGCTCCCCGCCGTTGGCCCGTGCCGCCGCACGGTACAGGGTGAGCCAGCGATCGAGCTCCGGCAGTTCCGGGAAGCAGAGGAAGCCCGCGTAGTCCGCGTCTCGCGCGGCGACGATCCCCCCGGGAACGGCGACGCGGCGCATCTCGCGCAGGGCCGTCACCGGGTCGCCGACGTGCTGGAGCACCTGGTGCGCGTGCACGACATCGAACGAGTCGTCGGGAAAGCTCAGCGCGTGCACGTCCTCGATCGAGAACGAGAGGTTGGTGAGCCCGCGCTCGGCCACGAGTCCCTGCGAGAGCGACAGGGCGCTCTCATCGATCTCGGTGGCCGTGACGTGGGCGACGATGCCGGCGAAATCGGCCGTGATGCTGCCCGGCCCCGCACCCACGTCGAGAAGACGGGTCGTGGCGGTGAGGTGCGGGCGAAGGTACTCGGCGGAGTTCGCGATGTCGCGCACGTTGTGCGAGCGGAGGACGGATTCGTGATGTCCATGCGTGTACGAGGCCATGCGGCCCAGTCTGGCAGAGCGTGCGCTCAGTGCAGGTCGGCGACCATGCGACGGATGGCCTCGCGGTCGGGCTTGCCCGAGGAGAGCACCTCGATCTCGTCCACCATGATCAGCCGGACGGGACGGGCGTGCTTGCCGAGTTCGTCCTCGACGGCGTCGCGAGCGTGCGCGAGCTGCTCCGACTCACTGCGGCGGAGCACCTCGCCCCGAGCCGCGACGATCACGGACGCCTCGCCCCAGCGCTCATCCTCCACGCAGACGACCACGGCCTCATGAAGGCCCGCGATCCGGCGGACGATCCGCTCCACACGGTCGAGGGAGATGTTGATCCCTCCGGACACGATCACGTTGTCGGCGCGGCCGTGCACACGGACGACACGGTCTTCGACGAGGCCGAGATCGCCCGTGCGGTACCAGCGGATGCCGTGCTCATCGCGCACGAACGTGCGGGCGGTCAGCGACCCGTCGCGGAGATACCCTTCGGCGAGCATGGGACCGGCGATGCGCAGCTCACCGTCGACCGTCCGCACGCTGACCGTGTCGAGGGGCACACCGTCGTAGACGCATCCCCCACTGGTCTCGGTCGAACCGTAGGTGCGCACCAGTCGCACACCGAGGTCGGCCGCCCGTTCCCGCAGCGGCTCCGGGAGGGCCTGGCCGCCCACCAGGATCGCCCGATAGGCCTGCAGTGCCGCCCGCACGGCGGTGTCATCCGCCGCGTCGAGCAAGGTCGCGACCTGAGCGGGGACGAGGGAGGTGTACAGGTCGGGGATCCCCGCGTTCGACGCCGGCCGCAGCATCTCGAGAGTTGCCTCGGCGAACGACACCGGCGAGAACCGGCCCTCTATCCGTGCCGGTCGCGTGTCGGCGAGGATCGACCGCACCAGCACCTGAAGCCCCGCGACATAGCCGGCCGGCAGCGCGAGCAGCCAGCGTCCGCTGCCGATGCGCGCCGCCGTGGCCTCGGCACTCGCCCGCAGGGCCTCCCCGCTCAGGGCGACCTGCTTCGGGATGCCGCTCGATCCCGACGTCGCGATCACGGCGGCGAGGCCGTCCGCCACGTTCTCCGGGGCGCCGTCCACCATCCCGAGTCCCAGAGCAGGGCCCCCGTCGAGCGCACGCCGCAGGGCTTCCCGCAGCAGAACCGGATCTTCGGCATCCGTGGGGATCAGGGCGGTCATGCGGGTCTCCGACTCAGTAGTGCCAGGGGAAGGAGGACCAGTCGGGGTCGCGCTTCTCGAGGAACGAGTCGCGACCCTCGACGGCTTCGTCGGTGCCGTAGGCGAGGCGGGTGGCCTCTCCCGCGAAAACCTGCTGACCGACCAGCCCGTCGTCGACGGCGTTGAAGGCGAACTTCAGCATGCGGATCGCCGTCGGCGACTTGGTCAGCACCGTGCGCGCCATCTTCAGCGCCTCGCGCTCGAGCTCGGCATGCGGCACCACGCGGTTCACCGCACCCATCTCGTACGCACGCTGGGCGGAGTACTCCTCGGCGAGGAAGAACACCTCGCGGGCGAACTTCTGCCCCGTCTGGCGGGCCATGTAGGCGGAGCCGTAGCCGGCGTCGAAGCTGCCCACGTCGGCGTCCGTCTGTTTGAAACGCGCCTCTTCCGCGGAGGCGATCGTGAGGTCGCAGACCACGTGCAGGGAGTGTCCGCCGCCGGCCGCCCATCCGGGCACGACCGCGATGACGACCTTCGGCATGAAGCGGATGAGCCGCTGCACCTCGAGGATGTGCAGACGACCGACGGCGGCACGGCCCGCGCCGTCGACGATCGCGGTCTCCGTGTCGGAGTACTTGTAGCCGTCGCGACCGCGGATGCGCTGGTCACCGCCCGAGCAGAAAGCCCAGCCGCCATCCTTCGGGCTCGGGCCGTTGCCCGTGAGCAGCACCGCACCGATGTGCGCATCCTGCCGGGCGATGTCGAGCGCGCGGTAGAGCTCATCCACGGTGTGCGGACGGAACGCGTTGCGCACCTCCGGCCGGTTGAACGCGATGCGTGCGACTCCGCCGTCACGTGAGACGTGCGCGGTGATGTCGGTGTAGTCCTCAGCACCGGGCGCGAGCACCCATTCGGCCGGGTCGAAGAGGTCGGAGACGAATGCGGTGGTCACGGCATCCAGCCTATTCCTCGCGCCCGCGGCGAGCGCGCCAGGCCTTCATCCAGCCGTCGATGATGGTCCAGGTCTGGACGGCGATGATGCCGACTCCGGTGATTACCGCGAGGATGCGCAACGTGTCGGCGTCCACCCCGTTGTCGGCGAACACGAACTGCACGAACTCCGGGTTCAGCAGCTCGTCCCGCACCAGAAGTGTCACCGCCCAGGTGGCGAACGCGATCGAGAGCGCCGTGTTGACGACGGCGAGACCGACCGTCCACCGGCGTCGGCGGTACACGGCGACAGCCAGGACGGCGTCGGCGAGCATGATGGCGAGGAGCACGGTCATCCCCCACGGCCAGAGCCCGGAGTTCAGGATCGGGGTCGGATCGCCGCCGGTCGGGAAGAACCCGCGGGTCGCATCCCACACCACCGCGGCGACGCCGATGCCGAGGAAGACGAGAGTGGCGATCATGTCGCTGCGCGCGGCGCCGTTCTCGGTCGGCACGGGCAGCTGGTCGACGTCCCACTTCTCCCCCGTGTCGGCACCGGTGCGCTCGAGCACGACGAACACCAGCGTCACCCAGAAGCACACGTGAACGACGACCGAGAGGGTGACGGCGACGATTGCGCCGATCACGTCTCCGACCGGTGCCCCCTCGATCAACTTCGCGATCGCGACACCCACGGCGGCGCAGGCCGGAACGATGATCAGCAGCAGCTTGAGCAGCCGCCACCAGGTCAGGTAGTAACGGGGGCCGATGAGGTGCAGAGGGCGATCCGCATACCCGGCGGCCAAGACCCCGGGGTCGCCGAGATCGGTGAGGACCGCGCGTTCGGCGGCCTCTGGCGCCTCACCCTGCTCGACTCGCGCCTCGACCGCATCGGTGATGGCGGCTTCGAGCTCGGCGCGGACATCGTCCTGCGCATCCGGCCGAAGACTGCGGATCGTGGCGCTGATGTACCGCTCGGTGAGCGTGGCTGTGGTGGTCATGTCAGTTCTCCTCTGCAGTGAGGGACGCGATCGCCGTGGTGAGCGATCGCCATTCGTCGGTGAGGGTGTCGGCGAGGCGGATGCCGGCGTCCGAGGTGCGGTAGAACTTGCGCGGCCTCGCCTCCTCGGTGTTCCACTCGCTCGTGAGGTACTCCTGCTTCTCCAGGCGGCGCAGCAGCGGATACAGGGTGTTCGCATCCGTCGCGAAGCCGCGCTTCTCGAGCTGGTCGAGCAGCGAATAGCCGTAGCCCGGCGTGCGCAGCAGCTGCAGGCAGGCCAGCACCACGGTGCCGCGCCGCAGCTCCTGCAGGTGCGTGTCGAGCGTCTCGTTCATGCAGGCCACATTACCGTGTGTCACACACTATTGTCCAGCGTACGTTTCGGACACTCCCTGGGCGGACGGGAAGGGGGAAGTAGCGTGGAGTCATGACGCTCGAGATCACGCGCATCGACCCGTTCGACACCGCGGAGGTGGACGCCTGGTGGGATGCCTATGCAGCCGCCGAACGTGCCGACCGCGGATCCGACATCCCGGTCTGGTCCCGCGAGGAGACGCGCAACGCGATGCAGCAGCAGTCCCAGACTCTCGAGCGACGCCCCCTCCTGCTGCGCGACGACGGCACTGTCGTCGGCGCAGCGGGCCTCGCACTCCCCCTCAAGGACAACACACACGTCGCGCACCTCGCCGTCCACGTGCCGCCGGCGCATCGACGGCGCGGAGTCGGCAGCACCGCCCTGGCCTTCCTCGAGGCAGAAGCCGCCGAGGCCGGACGCACCACCGCGCAGGGCGACACCTCGTGGCCGTACGAGCTCGGATCCGACGGCAAGGGCGCACCCGGTCGCGAGTTCGCCCGCCGCCACGGCTACGCGCTCGCGCTCGGGGACGTGCAGAACCGGCTCGCACTCCCGCTCGACCTCGAGGTGCTCGACCGGATCGACGCCGACATCGCTGCGGCGACCCGGGGCTACTCGGTCCGGAGCTGGATCGGACCGGTGCCGGACGACGTCGTCGAAGGCTGGGCGGTCCTCGACGCCTCGATCGATACCGAAGCCCCCAGCGGCGATCTCGACATCGCACCCGCGAAGCCCGACGTGGAGAGCATCCGCGAGCAGGAGGAGCTCCTCGTCCGGCAGAACCGTCTTCCGATCGGCACCGTCGCGCTGACGCCGGAGGGCCAGGTCGCCGCCTACACCCAGCTCGTCGTGTCGGGCGACGACGGCAATGCGTACCAATGGGGCACGCTCGTGCGCCGGGCCGACCGCGGCCACCGCCTCGGCACGGCGGTGAAGATCGCGAACCTCCGCCTGTTGCAGCACCGAGCTCCTCACGCACCTGCCGTCTACACGTACAACGCGGAATCGAACGCACACATGCTCGCCGTGAACACGCTTCTCGGGTTCATTCCCACCGAGCGGATGGGCGAGCTGCAGAAACACCTGGCCTGACGTGCAGCGGGTGAGATCGGGCCTCACTCGCAAGAAGGCCTGCGATGCAGGCGCAAATTCCTAGAGAGGAGAAACTCGTCAGATCCCGTCTGAATCAAGGTTCTTGACCGCACCTTCGGCAATAAGTCTGACACAATCAAAGAAGTTCGCAGTGGATCGAAGGAGCATCGATGAACAACCTCTATCGACTCCCGCAGCCTGCATTCGATTCCGACCTCGTGCCGCTCCTCTTCGAAGTCGAGCGGCTCCGCGCCGACATCGGCACCGGCACGACTCACCGTGAGATCGTCACCGAACTGCATCTCCTCTTCGACACGGTGATGAGCGTGATCTCCGCGCGCATCGAAGGCAATCACACAACCGTGTACGAAGCCGTCGAGACCATCGGCGCGGCAGAAGCGCGATCATTCGATGATCACCTCGGCGAGATCTCCAACATCGTCGAGGCAGTGCGATACCTCGACACCCTCGATCCTTCCCTTCCGCTCACACATGGGCTCGTTCGAGATCTGCACGCACGCACCGTCGAGGGGCTCATCAGAGAAGGGGATCCCACCCCGGGGGCCTACCGGGAGCAAGATGTGGCCATCTCCGGTTCGGGCCACGTGCCTCCATCCTGGGTGACGGTGCACGCCGAGATCTCAGACCTGCTCGCCTTCGCGAACCATGACCGTCCGATGCACGAGCAGATGATGCAGATCGCGCTCGCGCATCACCGCTTCGTATGGATTCACCCGTTCCGCAATGGCAACGGACGCGTGTCCCGTCTCTTCACGTATGCGATGCTCCGCAAGACGGTATTCGCCACGCGCGGCTACAGCGCACTGAATCCGGCCGCGGTCTTCGGCAACGATCGGTCGGCCTACATCGCGGCCCTCGAATCCGCCGATGCGCTGGATGACGAGGGAACCGTCTCGTGGATCACTTTCTTCGCACGGGGCATCCGCGACGACCTCGCCCGACTCGTCCAGCTACAAGACCATGAGTTCGTCGAGGCGGCGCTCGTCGGCCCGGCGCTGACGCAGCTGACGCGGGACGGGGTCCTCAGCCGCGCCGATGAGACGGTGCTACGCGCGGTTCTCGCGGCCGGCGTCGTGAAGGCCGGCGATCTCGAATCGGTGATCCCCGGCACCGCCTCCCAACGCTCCCGGGTCATCCGTGCACTCCTCGATCGCGGGCTGCTCCGCCAGGCGCAAGACGGTCCCCGCTTCTATCTGCTCTCACTGAGCAGAGGACCACTCGCTTCACGCCTCATCCGCCGCCTCAACGAACTGGGGCATCTCCCCAAGATCCTGGAGAACGATTGACATGATCCCGCCGCTCTCAGACCTGCTCGACTCGGCCAGGGTCGTCGCCCTCCCGATGCACAGTCGCTTCCGCGGCGTCGAAGTGCGGGAGGCACTGCTCTTCGAGGGGCCGGAGGGGTGGGCGGAGTTCTCACCGTTCGTGGAGTACGAAGACGCGGAGGCGGCCACATGGCTCGCGGCCGCGATCGACTTCGCATGGCGCGAGCAGCCGGAGCCGCTACGGGATCGGATCGGCGTGAACGCCACGGTGCCCGCGATCGAGGCGTCGCGCGTGCCCGAGCTGCTGGCGCGATTCCCCGGATGCCGCACGGCGAAGGTCAAGGTCGCCGAGCCGGGGCAGACCCTCTCCGACGACGTGGCGCGCGTTCGCGCCGTGCGCGAGACGATGGGCCCTGAGGGCCGCATCAGGGTCGACGCGAACGGAGCCTGGAACGTCGACGAGGCCGAGCACGCCGTGCATGCGCTGGGCGAGTACGACCTGGAGTACGTGGAGCAGCCCTGCGCGACGGTGCCGGAGCTGGCGGATCTCCGCAGGCGCGTGAAGTACATGGGCATCCCGGTCGCCGCCGACGAGAGCGTGCGCAAGTCGTCCGATCCGCTCGCGGTCGCCCGTGCCGGCGCGGCCGACCTGCTCGTGATCAAGGCACAGCCCCTCGGCGGCATCACCCACGCGCTGCAGATCGTCACCGCCGCGGGGCTCCCCGTCGTGGTCTCGAGCGCCCTGGACACCGCGATCGGCCTGTCTCAAGGAGCCGCGCTCGCTGCGGCCCTCCCGACACTCGACTACGACTGCGGGCTCGGCACGGCGTCGCTGTTCCTCGACGACGTGGCCGACCTGCGCCCGGTCGACGGCTCGATCCCGGTCGGCCGAGTGACACCCGATGCGGAGGCACTCAGTCGTCTCGCCGCATCGGACGAACGACGCGAATGGTGGCTCGCGCGCCTCGCCCGCTGCCACTATGAGCTCTCGACCGCCGCACACTGAGGCCGACTGCCGCGGCGAGGACCCCGTCGCACGTCACCGCGGAGGCCCGCCGAGCACCTCGGCGAGGTGGCGCGTGGCGAGGTCGGTGCTGCGCTGACCGTGGCCGCCTTCCGCGCCGAAGATCGTGAGGATCTCGGCGTCGTGCTCCCCATCGGCGCCGAACCAGTGCGGCGTGCGTGTATCGAACTCCGCGACCTCTCCGGCCTCGAGCATGATGTCGCGGTCACCCACGATGAGCCGGATGCGTCCGGTGAGCACATACATCCATGACGACCCCTCATGCGAGGTGAGCTTCGGCTCCGAGGCCTCGGAAGGCACGATGATCTTCCACGCATGCCTCTCGCCCGGCTGGCGTGTGAGCGCCACCACAGTGCGCCCGTTGACCCGCCGCGGGCGCAGCCGCACCCGCGGGTCGCCGGTCTCGGGAGCGCCCACGAGGTCGTCCAGCGACACCCGGTACATGCGCGCGAGCGGCAGGAGCAGCTCCAGGCTCGCGCGCCGCTGACCCGTCTCCAGGCGCGAGAGAGTGCTCTTCGAGATACCCGTGGCCGACGCGACCTCGGCGAGTGTCGTTCCTCGTCGAAGGCGCAGCGCCTGGAGCCTCGGACCGATCTGCTCCAGCGTCGCGTCGATGACCGCCTCGTGTTCGTCCATGGCCTCATCCCATCACCGCCATCCCGCTTTCGGCAACTCGTGTTGCTGTTCAGTGAAGACGCGATCGATGCTGAGGACATGACCGTGACCACGACTTCCCCCCTTCGCTCAGGCACGGCCGGGCTCGCTCTCAGCGTGCTGGTCGCGTCCCTCGGCACCAGCGCCGCCAACGTGGCGCTCCCCACGATCGCCCGAGACCTGGATGGCACCTTCTCCCAGACACAGTGGGTGGCGCTCGCGTACCTGCTGGCGATGACAGCGACCAGCCTCACGGTGGGATACCTGGGCGACCTCCTCGGGCGAAGACGCATCCTGGGGATCGGCATCGTCATCTTCACCCTCGCTGCCGTGCTCTGCGCGCTCGCTCCGACGCTGGGGGTGCTGATCGGCGCCCGCGCTCTGCAGGGTGTCGGCGCTGCCGTGATGATGGCGCTCCCTCTCGCCCGTGCCCGCGACATGGTCGCGCCGGAGCGCCTCGGACGTGTCATGGGTCTGCTGGGGACGACGGCCGCAGTGGGCACCGCCTCAGGCCCCGCGCTCGGCGGCCTCCTGATCACGGTGGCGGGGTGGCCGGCGATCTTCGCAGCAATGGCGCCGCTCGGCGTGCTGGTCGCGGTTCTGACCGGCATGACCGATCGCGGTTCTGACCGGCATGACCGATCGCGGTACTTCCGCGGCGAGCGGGCGCCGACGCGGATTCGACATCGGCGGCGTGCTGCTGCTGACGGCGGCCGTCACCTTCTACACGCTCGGCGTGACCTCGCCCGGTGCCGACGGATCCTGGCCGACGATGCCGCTCCTCGGCGGCGCGATCGTCACTGCCGCTCTGTTCGCCCTCCGGGAGGCCCGCGCTTCCCATGCGCTCCTGCCGCCGGCTCTGCTCCGCAATCGCGACGTCTCGATCGGGGCCGTGCTCAACCTGATCGTGGGCACGGTCATGATGAGCACTCTCGTGGTCGGCCCATTCTTCCTCGCGGGAGGGCTGCACCTCGCTCCGGCCGCGATCGGGGCGACCATGGCCGCGGGACCGCTCGCCTCCATCTGCACCGGCGTGATCGCCGGCCGCGCGGTCGACCGGTTCGGCACGCGGCTCATGACCACGGCGGGGCTCTCGGCCATGGTCGTCGGAGCCCTCGCGCTCGCGTTGCTGCCCTCCTGGTGGGGGCTCATCGGATACATCACGGGCACTGTGCTGCTCGCCCCCGGGTACCAGCTGTTCCTGGCGGCGAACAACACCGGAGTCCTGAGTGCGACGCCGACAGAGCATCGCGGTGTGACGTCAGGATTGCTCGGCCTGTCCCGCAATCTCGGGCTCGTCACTGGCGCCTCCGTGCTCGCGGCACTCTTCGCCGCAGCCTCCGGCGCAGCAGAGATCGCGACCGCATCTCCGGAGGCGCTCACCGCAGCACTGAAGGTGACGTTCCTCGTGACGGCTGCGCTCCTGGCCGGTGCCGCACTGCTCTCCCTCGCAGCGAGCCGTCAGACCTCGAGGGCCCGGGGAACGGCGACGCCGACTACGGCTCGATGAGCAGCTGCACCAGGCGGCCGAGCTCCTCGCCACCGGAGTGCCGAAGCTGCGCGTCGTCCTGGCCGGCCATCGCTCCTCGCACGGTCATGCCCTCCCAGATGATCATGAGCATGCGCGCGGCGATCTCGGCCGGGAGCCGCAGCCGCAGGAGACCCGCCGAGATGATGTCGTCGACGATCTGCGCGATGCTCGAGACCATCTCGCACTCTTGGGCGAGATACGCCTCACCGAACCTCGCGTCGCGCAGGGCGCGGATGCGGATCTCGCTGAGGAGCATGACACCGAGGCGGTCGTCTCCGCCGAGCTCCATGATCTGCTGCACGAGATCGATCGGATCGCACCCCTCGACGAGGGCACCGGCGGCGGTCAGCTCCTCGACACGGGTGCGCACCGCGTTCACGCGCACTTCGGAGACGCTGGCGGCGAGCATGAGGAACAGCTCGTCCTTGGACTCGAAGTTCGAGTAGAACGCGCCGCGGGTGAAGCCAGCTCGCTCGCAGACCGCTTCGACCGATGCTCCGTCGAGCCCGACCTCGGCGAAGACCTGCGCCGCCGCTTCGAGCAGACGGGCACGCGTGTTCTCACGGCTGCGGGTTGCGGGTGTCGACATCGAAACCTCCTGACCCTTCACTCTCGCATGATTCACACCCTGCACACAGGCTTGGCCGGGCGGGTCACCTTACGATACATCTATGTATCGGATACACCTGTGTATCCACCCCGCACCCCTCGGAGGATCGCGTGTCCACACTCCTGTCCTCGCTCGGACGCTGGTCCTTCCGGCACCCGTGGCGAGTCCTCGTGTCCTGGCTGCTCGCGCTCGGCATCGCCGGCGCCGGGGCTCTCGTGCTGGGAGCGGGAACAGACAACACGTTCTCCATCCCCGGAACCGAATCGCAGGCCGGTCTCGAGCAGCTCTCCCGTTCGTTCCCGCAGGTGAGTGGCACGAATGCGCAGTTCATCGTGGTCGCCGCCGACGGCGACAAGATCACGGATGACGACTACCGGGAACACATCGAGGACGCCGTCGACGAGCTGGGCGACCTCGACGGCGTGCTCGCCGCCACCTCGCCCTATGACGAGATGGTCAAGGGCATGATCAACGAGGACGACACGGCGGCCATCGTGCGCGTGCAGTTCGACGGCGAGGCCACCGACGTCTCGGACACGACGAAGGATGCGCTGCGCTCGGCCGTGAGCGACCTCGACTCCGTGCTTCCTTCCGGCTCGCAGACCTCGCTCGGCGGCGACCTCTTCGCGATCTCGATCCCCGGCGTCACCCTCACCGAGGCGGTCGGGCTCCTCATCGCGCTCCTCGTGCTCATCGTCACGTTCCGTTCATTCGTGGTGGCCGGGCTCCCCCTGCTCACCGCGATCCTCGGCGTGGGCATCTCGATGGCCGGCATCTTCACCGCGACCGCCTTCGCCACCGTCTCCTCGACCACCCCGCTGCTGGCGCTCATGCTGGGACTCGCGGTCGGCATCGACTACGCGCTGTTCATCATGGCGCGACATCAGGACCAGGTGCGAGAGGGCGTGGATCCGGAGGAATCGGCATCCCGTGCCGTCGGTACCGCCGGATCGGCCGTCGTCTTCGCCGGCGTCACCGTGCTCATCGCACTGATCGGCCTCGGCTTCGCCGGCATCCCGTTCCTCACCACCATGGGTATCGCGGCCTCTGCCGCCGTCGCCGTCGCCGTCGCGATCGCCGTCACCCTTACCCCCGCTCTGCTCGGATTCATGAAGGGCAAGGTCGTCGGTCGCCCGAAGAAGGTCAAGGCGCCGAAGACGAAGAAGAGCGCGGCATCCGATGCGTCGGAGGAGCCGAAGCCCGTCACGGCCCCGGCGAAGGGCAGCGCCCGCTGGGTCGGGGGCGTCATGAAGCACCCGGTGCTGGTGTCGCTCGCCGTCGTCCTCGGGCTCGGGATCGTGGCCGTGCCCGCGCTGAGCCTCGACCTCGCCCTCCCCAACGCCGGCGTGCTGCCGAAGGACGCCGAAGCCCGGCAGAACTACGACCTCGTCGGCGAGCAGTTCGGACCCGGGTTCAACGGTCCGCTGATCCTCACCGGCACGATCGTCACCTCCACCGACCCGCTCACTCTGATGGAAGACCTCGGCGACGCGGTCGCGAAGGTCCCCGGCGTGAAGAAGGTCGCCCTCGCGACGCCGAACGAGACCGCCGACACCGGCATCGTGCAGATCATCCCCGAGACCGCACCCGACGATCCGGCGACGGCCGACCTCGTGCGTGAGCTGCGCAGCCACCACGACGAGTGGCTCGACGAGTTCGGCATCGACCTCAAGGTCACCGGCTTCACCGCCGTCGGGATCGACATCTCCGACCAGCTCGGCAACGCGCTGCTGCCGTTCGGCATCTTCGTGATCGGCCTCTCGCTGATCCTGCTGACCATCGTGTTCCGCTCGCTGTGGGTGCCGATCACGGCTGCGGCCGGATACCTGCTCTCGATCGTCGCCGCCTTCGGCGTGGTCGGGGCGGTGTTCGAATGGGGATGGTTCGCCGACCTGCTGCACGTCGCCAAGGTCGGGCCCATCATCAGCTTCATGCCGATCATCCTGATGGGCGTGCTGTTCGGTCTGGCCATGGACTACCAGGTCTTCCTCGTCTCCCGCATGCGCGAGGACTTCGTGCACGACAAGGATGCGACGAGCCCGAACCGTGCCACCCGGCGGGCCGCCGCGCTCCGGGCCGTGCGCAGCGGTTTCACCGGCTCGGCGAAGGTCGTGACCGCAGCCGGGCTCATCATGTTCGCGGTGTTCGTCGCGTTCGTCCCCGAGGGCGACTCGTCGCTCAAGCCGATCGCGCTCGGCCTCGCCGCCGGCATCGCCTTCGACGCCTTCCTGGTGCGGATGACGCTGATCCCCGCGCTCATGGCGATCCTGGGCGAACGCGCCTGGGAGCTCCCGCGCTGGCTGGAGAAGATCCCCCCGCGTCGACGTCGAGGGCGAGGCCGTCGAACGCGAACGACACCTGGCCGCATGGCCAGGCGACGGGTCGATCGTCGCCGCCGACGACCTCGAGATCAGCGCCGATGCGCCGCTCATCGAGGGTCTCTCGGTGCGGATCCCCGCGGGCGGTGCCGTGATCGCGACCGGTGGCGACGTGCGCACCCGCCGGGCTCTGGCCCTGACGATCGCGGG
Organism: Microbacterium sp. PAMC22086; assembly: GCF_019443525.1. Taxonomy (NCBI): domain Bacteria; kingdom Bacillati; phylum Actinomycetota; class Actinomycetes; order Micrococcales; family Microbacteriaceae; genus Microbacterium; species Microbacterium sp. PAMC22086. Next base: position 34,717 of record NZ_CP080380.1, read on the forward strand.
ACGCCTGACCCCCGCGGACGGCAAGCTCAGAGTCGCGGGGCACCTGCTCCCCGGACGCGCCGCCTGGGTGCGCTCTCACGTCGGCTGCGTACTGGTCGACGATGCGGATGCCGCGCTCGGCGACCTCGCCGAAGCCCTGCGCGGAAAGTCGCAGATCGTCGTGATCGACGGGATCGACCGCTTGAGCGGTGGCCCGCGGGACCAGGCGACAGCGATGTTGCGCGATGCCGCGGCCTCCCGCACGCTCGCGGTGTTCGCCACTGCCTCCGACGCCGATTCGGCACGGACCACCCTCGCCGAGGCCGGATGGCCCGACGCACAGACTCTCGACACGCGTGCTCCTCGCCGGAGCGCCGCAGAATCCACCGAGGTGACCGCATGACCCTCCCCATCGAGCGCGCGCGCTCCCGCAAGCCCATCACGTGGCTGACCATCCTCGGCGTGCTGCTGCTGCCGGCGGCGGTCGGCGGCATCCTGGTCGCGGCCCTGCAGAACCCGACGGAGCGCCTCGACTCCATGACCGCGGCCATCGTCAATCTCGACGAGCCTGTGACCATCGACGGGCAGATGACTCCGCTCGGGCGCCAGCTCGCCGCGGGTCTCGTGGAGGGGTCAGACGACCTCGACTCGAACCTCACCTGGGTGATCTCGAACAAGGACGACGCGGCCGACGGACTCGCCGACGGCTCCTACCAGGCCGTCATCACGATCCCCGAGGACTTCTCGACCGCCGCCACCTCGGCCGGCACCGCGATCTCCGACGGTGGAGGCAAGGCCGAGCAGGCCACCATCACGGTGACCACGCCGAAGGACGGACTCGTCGCCGACGACCTCATCACGGGTCAGCTCGCCGATGTCGCCGCGTCGACCATGGGCACGATGCTCTCCGAGGCGACGACCGAGAACATCCTGGTCGGCTTCACCACCATCGGCGACCAGATCGGCGATGCGGCAGACGGCGCGGTGAAGCTCGCGAACGGGGCGCGGGATGCCGCCACTGGAGCCGCCGCGATCCCCGACGGCGCCACGAAGCTGGCCTCCGGGGCAGGTGAGCTCGGGACGGGTGCATCGTCTCTCGCATCGGGCCTCGACACGATCGCGGGCAAGACGCGTGAGGCGGCCGCCGGTGCGGGTGCGATCGGGGCCGGACTGACCGCCGGGGCCACGAAGGTCGGAGAAAACGTCGGCGGGTTGAAGGATGCCATGAGCGCGGTTCAGACCGGTACCGCCTCGGCGCAGGACGCAGCCACCCAGTCGAAGGCTCTCGCGGGAAGCCTCGGCGCGCTCGCTGCATCCTGCGATCCCGCCGTCTCCGGCCCGAAGTTCTGCAAGAGCGTCGCCGATGCCTTTACGGCTTCGCAGACTCTGGCGGCCTCCGCCGGAACGGCCTCCGGATACCTCACGGGCGCCGCCCCCGGAGTCGCCGCCATCCCTGGAACGCTCGACACCCTGGTGTCCAGCATGACCCAGGCCGGTGCGGGCGCCACCCAGCTGTCCTCCGGCCTCACTCAGCTCGCAGACCAGGGCATCGGCGCATCCGCCGCCGGAGCCCGTGGCCTCGCCTCCGGTGCGACCCAGCTCTCCAGCGGAGCGACCGCTCTCGCCGATGGTGCCACCGAGCTCACGACCGGGCTCGACACCCTGGCGACCGGTACGGGTGACCTCGCCGGCGGGCTGCGCACGGCATCCGATTCGCTCCCCTCGTTCAGCGACACCGAGTCGAAGTCTCTCGCCTCGGTGATCGCAGACCCGGTGTCGTCGAACTCGTCGATCAACACGATCTTCGGCCCGACCGCCATCCCGCTGCTCGCGGCGGTGGTGCTCTGGTTCGGCGGACTCGCGACCTTCGTGGTGATGCGTGCCCACACGGCACGCACGCTCACCTCTCGCCGGTCGTCGGCCACGCTCACGCTGCGGGCGTTCGCTCCCGCGGCACTGATCGGCGCGGGTCAGGGACTGCTGGTGTCGCTGATCGTGCAGGTCGTGGCGAGCTACGACGCCGGCACCTGGTGGGCCTTCGCAGGTACCGCCGTGCTCGCCGGTGTCGTGTTCGCCGCCGTGAACCAGGCGCTCGTCGCCCTGTTTGGCGGGATCGGACGCTGGATCTCGGCCCTGGTCGGAGTGCTCGCGGTCGCGACGGGTCTGGTCTCGACGGTGCCCGGCTGGCTCGCCGGTATCGGGTCCGCCCTCCCGACGGCTCCGGCCTTCGCGGGGTTGATCACCGCCAGCGGCTCGGCGGTCGCCGCTCTGGTCGTCTGGGGCGTGCTGTCTCTCGTGGCCACGACCCTCGCCGTGACGCTGCGGCGCACGACCTCGGCCAAGGCGGTCGTGGCCACGGCCTGACTCCTCCCCCCGCAGCGAAGACCATCCACGCCGGCCCGGCGCGTCGAAGTATGACGCACCGGGCCGTTCGTGTGTCAGCCTCCGGTTTCGCACCCTCACAACGCGTCCTAGGCTCCTGACATGCGCCGGCCGTTCATGGACACCCCCGACCAACTCGCGAGCCTGGAGGGACAGCAGTACCTCGTACTCCGGCCCACCGCGGCGGTCGGCACGGTCTATCGCGATGTCCAGGATGCCGCCGTCTCCCGCCTCGGCGTCCCGGCACGGCGCCCGCACACCGGGCACGTCACACTGCGGGGGTTCTACGAGCCCGAGCGACGCGAGGCACTCACCGGGCTGATCCGCTCGTGGGCAGCGCGGCAGGCCCCGATCGAGGTCATCGCCGAAGCCGTCGACGAGTTCCCCGTGCCCTGGCAGATCCTGATCGTGCGCCTCGCCCGCAGCCCCTCGCTCGTGTCGGCGTATTCGTCACTGACCACCGCACTGGATGCCACGGACTTCCGTCGTATCGGCGAGCTGCCTCTGGAGGACTGGACGTTCCACCTGTCGGTGCTCTACGGCAAGACCCTCGACGGAGCCGAGTGGTCGCGCTTCGCACAAGCCGAGTCACGACCCTTCGAGCCCGAGCCTTTCGAGACGATCATCGAGGCCGAACTGGTCTGGTACCAGGACGGCATCGAGCACGCCGAGGTCCTCCCGCTGCGTGGCTAACCCGAGTAAGCCGCCTCCGCGACGCTGGTGGCACCGCGGGTCGGCTCAGCTCAGCTCAGCTCAGCTCAGGCCGGAGTAGGCGTGCAGGCCCTTGAAGAAGACGTTCACGATCGTGAAGTTGAAGATCACGGCCGAGAATCCGACGATCGCCAGCCACGCCGAGGGGTTGCCGCGCCAGCCGCGGGTCGCGCGGGCGTGGATGTATCCGGCGTAGATGACCCAGATCACGAAGGTCCAGGTCTCCTTCACGTCGAAGCCCCAGAAGCGGCTCCAGGCGTAGTAGGCCCAGATGGACCCGGCGATGAGCGTGAAGGTCCAGAGGATGAAGCCGATGATCGTGAACATGTACGCCAGGCTCTCCAGGCGCACCGCGTTCGGGAAGGTGCGGAGGAAGCCGGGACCGGTCTTCGTGGCGTTCTCGCCGAGGAGTCGCTCGCGGCGCGACTGCATGAGCTGGATCACCGAGAGCGCGAACGCGAGAGCGAAGAACGCGGTCGCGAGCGAGGCCACGAACACGTGGATGACGAGCCACACGCTCTTCAGCGGGTCCATCAGCGGTGAGACGTCGACGTAGAAGTTGGTCGCCCCGAGGCCGAGCAGCACTACGACGAGGCCCGTGATGAACGTGCCGAGGAACCGCAGGTCGATGCGGGTGAGCACGACGAGGAACACCGCGATGATGAGCAGCGTGCCCATCATGGCGAACTCGTACAGGTTGGCCCACGGGACTCGTCCGGCCGCGATGCCACGGGTGATCGCAGCGGCGAGGTGGAAGAGGAACCCGAGCACGGTGAGCGAGGTGCCGATCCGGGCCATCACGAATCGCTGCGGGGCGGTACCGGAACCAGACGCGGGTGCGGATGCGGTGGTGCTTGCGCCACCCGCTCCGACGAGCACCGACTCGCGGACGTTCTGCGCGTCGGCTGTCGCCTGCGAGCGCCGTGCGAGATCGAAGGCGTAGGCAACGAAGGCCGCCGCATAGATCGCGATCGCCGTCCAGAGCAGGACAGGCGAGATCACGTTGAGCTCGAGCATGGTGTCAGTCTACTTTCCGGGTGTCGGTTGCCGGGGCTTCCGGCTCGGCGGACTCGTCCGCGGTGTCATCGATCGTGGGGCGCGCCGTGGTGCCTCCGGCCGCGTCGAGCAGTCGGGCGTGCCCTGCGACGAGGTCTTCCACGGCTGCGGCGAGGGTCGGGTCCTCGCCTCGGGCGAGCGCGGCGTACTCGAGGGCGATCTCGCCGTCGTGCGCTGTGGCCTTGACCCACACACGGCGACGCGGCACGAACAGCGCGATCATGAGACCGCCGAGTGCGAGCAGCGCGAAACCGAGCACCCACACGCCGGACTCGTCGCGGTGGATCTGCAGCGAGGCGAAGCGCTTCACCGACTGGGAGGCGTCCGCTGCGCCGGCCGGAGACTCGTCCTCGAAGGTCACCGAGCCGAGGCCGTTCGGCAGCTGTGCGGTCTGCCCCGGTGCCAGCTCGATCGACTCGACGTCGGTGGTGCGGCCCGTGAGCTTGGTCATCCCCGTGGTGTCAAGCACGTAGACGGAACGCGGCACCCCCTCGTTGATCCCGAGGTCTCCGGTGTACACGTCGAGAGTGAGCGTCGGGTTCGTGAGGTCGCCGTATGCGGAGAAGAACGCACCGCTCTCGAGCACGCCCGTGGTCGGGTAGAAGAACCCGACGAGTCCGACCTGCTCCGCAAGCCCGTCCGGCACCTTGAGCACACCGAGCGAGGTCATGTTGTTGTCCTGAGGAAGGAACGGCGTGCTGTTGGTGAACACCACGTTGCCCTCGGGGTCACGCACGGTCACGGTCGGCGCGTAGCCGTTGCCGAGGAGGAACACGTCATCGTCGGCGACACCGAGGGGCTCGTTGACCTTGACCGAGCCGGTGCGCTCCTCGCCGTTCTCCTGCACCGTGACGTTGGCAGAGAAGTCTCCGGCCTGCCCGGAGCCGGGCTCACCGAACGGCTGGTACGTCACATCGAAGGAGTCGAGGCGCATCGAGTACGGAGAGAACGCGTCGTCGCTTACGAAGCGTCCGCGGTTCATCGAGTCGTAGTCGAGGAGCGTGTTGGCGAAGGTCTCCCCCTCGACGAGCACGCGCTGACCGGTGTACGAGAACCCGCCCCCGATACCGACCGTGACCAGCACCCCCACGAGCGCGAGGTGGAAGAGCAGATTGCCGGTCTCGCGCCAGTAGCCGCGCTCAGCGGAGACCGAGAACGTGCGGCCGCGGTCGTAGCGCTCCACACGGTAGCCGAGAGCCTTGAGCTGTTTCGTGGCGACGTCGATCGATGCGGCGGCCTCGGCTTCGGCATCGCCGGTCTTCGTGCCGGAGTCTGCCGCAGGGTCCCGAGTGACCGTGTGGTAGTCCTCGAGCCGCTGCAGTCGCGCGGGGGTGCGCGGCGGGCGCGCACGCAGCGCCTTGGCGTGGTGCTTGATGCGCGGGATCACGCAGCCGACGAGCGAGGCGAACAGCAGCAGGTAGATCGCCGAGAACCACGGCGACAGGTACACGTCGAACAGCTTCAGCCCGTCGAGCACCGGGAAGAGGTCGGGGTTGTCGCGCTCCCACTGCGTGACGCCGTTCGGGTCGGCCATCCGCTGCGGGAAGATCGAGCCGGGGATCGCGGCGATCGCGAGCACGAGCAGCAGGATGAGCGCCGTGCGCATCGAGGTCAGCTGACGCCACCCCCAGCGCAGCCAGCCGACGAACCCGAGCCGCGGCTGGGTGATCGAGTCGTCGCCGTCGACGTGGTCCGACGGACGGAGCGGATCGCTGGAGTCGCTGTTCGCGGCACCCTTGTTCTTGGTCATGGCCTTCTCAGTGCGGGGGTTCTTCTCGGGACGGGTGGGCTTGTCGGGACGGGAATCGGGTCGCGCGCCCACCTCCGGATCGTCAGAGCGGGAGGATGACACTGCCGATCACCGCCGTCAGTCTCGACATGATGTCGGTCCAGAGCCCGGTGACCATCAGCACGCCGAGGAGGAGAAGCATCACGCCACCGATGATGTTGACCACCCGGATGTGCCGACGCAGGAAACCGATCGCCTTCGTGGCCCAACCGAAGCCGAGGGCGACGAGCAGGAAGGGGATGCCGAGGCCGAGAGAGTAGGCGAGACCGAGGAAGCCCGCCCGCACAGGATCACCGGCGTTGAACGACAGCGCGAGGATCGCCGCGAGCGTCGGGCCCATGCAGGGAGCCCATCCGATGCCGAGCGCGATACCGAGGAGCGGGGCTCCGACGACGCCGACCTTCGAGTCGACGTGGAAGCGGAACTCCTTCTGCGCGAAACCGAAGAGCCCGAGGAACACCAGCCCCATCGCGATGATCACGACCCCCAGGATGCGCGTGATCAGGTCGCCCCACTGCAGCAGGAAGACCCCGGCCGTTCCGCCCAGCACGGTGTAGAGGATGAAGACGATCGTGAACCCGAGGATGAACAGCAGCACGCCCCCGACGAGTCGCCCTCGCGTCGCGGTCTCGGTGGTCTGCGTCGTCGTCCCGCCTTCCGCACCGGCAGCAGCGGTCGACCGAGGTGCGACGGCGCCGCCGAGGAAACCGAGGTAGCCGGGAACGAGGGGGAGCACGCACGGGGAGAGGAAAGAGACGAGTCCCGCGAGCATCGCGACCGGGATCGCGATCCAGAGGGCCCCGGAGCCGATGATCGCTTCGGGGTTCACAAGGCTCCCCTGATGGTCACGAGTCCTCCGCCAGGGCGTCCTTGACGAGCGTGGAGAGGATCGACTTGCCGTCGATCGGGCCGATGATGCGGGCAGCGACCCGGCCCTGCTTGTCGAGCACGAGTGTGGTCGGCGTCGCAGCGATCGGGGTCTCCTTCGCGAAGGCGAGCTTGGCCTGGGCGGTGTCGACATCGATCAGGCTGGGGTAGGTGACGCCGTACTCGTTCGCGAAGGCCACAGCGGTGTCCGCCTGGTCGCGGGTGTTGATGCCGACGAACGCGACGTCCTCATCGCTGAAGTCCTGCCACACCGCTTCCAGGTCGGCAGCCTCGAGGCGGCACGGCGCACAGCCGGCGTACCAGAAGTTCACGACCGCGACCTGTCCGGCGATGTCGGCGCTGTCGAACTTCTCGCCCTCCTCGGTCACCCCGCTGAACACGACGGGTTCGCCGCGCTCGGAGACCGGGATCTCGACGATGGCACCGTCGGCGGCGACATAGCCCGTATTCTCGCCGTTCAGGAACGATTCGCTCACCGGATCGGGAGCGCAGGCGCTCAAGCCGATGGCGAGCACCGCAGCGAGCGCGGCACCGACCGCACGACGCGAACGCCGGGTGCGGGAGGAGCGGCCGCTGCGGATCTGACGGACCGTCGAATCGCTTGGCACGACTCCGAGTTTACGCAGAGGATCCTATGCGCGAGCCGGAAACGGGCGCCTCGCCGAGGGTCTCAGAAGCGTGCCAGAACGTCGTCCACACCCGCACGGAACCGCGGGCAGGTGGCGATGTCGTGCGCCCGGCAGCCCATCGCGTGCTCGGTCATCTCGCGGGATCGGCGCATCTCCTCCATACGCCGATCGATGTCCTCCAGATGCTGCTGCAGCACCTGGTGCCGCCCGGCGCTGCCGTCGTCGAGCAGCACCCCGATCTGTTCGAGCGTCATCCCCGCGGCCTTGCTGCGCTGGATCACGGCGATGCGCACGACCTCGTCTTCGCCGTAGCGCCGGCGCCCCGCGGAGTCTCGAGGCGGCCGGAGCAGACCCACCGATTCCCAGTGCCGCAGCACGTTCGTGGGCAGTTCGACGCGGGCGGCCACGTCGCCGACGGACCAGGGGTGCGCATCGCTTGACTTCATGTTGACATGAAGTCACAGACTGACGAGGAACGCAACAACGTCATCGGAAGGACCACCATGTACGACTCCATCGTGATCGGCGCAGGACCGGCAGGACTGCAGGCCGCTCTGACCCTCGGGCGGATGCACCGCTCCACGTTGCTCCTCGACTCGGGCGAGTACCGCAACGGCACCGTCCTGCACATGCACAACATGATCGGCGCGGACCGCACCGCCCCCGCCCAGCTCCGCGCGACCGCACGGGCAGAGCTCTCCGCCTACGACGACGTGGAGATCCGCGACGCCGCAGCGATGAGCATCTCGGGCGACGAGGACGCCTTCGTCTTCGGCATCTCCGATGGCTCCGTGGTCGAGGGGCGCCAGGTCATCCTCGCCACGGGCGTCGCCGACGAGCTTCCCGACGTCCCCGGCCTGCAGGACCTGTGGGGCACACTCGCGTTCAGCTGCCAGTTCTGCGACGGACACGAGCACGCGGGAAGACCGATCGCCATCCTCGGCGCCGCACCTCGGGCCGCGCACCTCATCGGCCTGCTGGGAAGGATCGTCGGCGACGTCACCGTGTTCCCCGTCGGGGAGATGTTCGCCGACGAAGACATCCAGATGCTCGAGGCGAAGGGCGTGCGGGTGAGCCCTGCCCCTGTCTCCTCCCTCGAGAAGGTCGACGGAGGCGTGCGCATCCGCACCCACCACGATGAGCGCGTGGTCGACGGCATCTTCGTCGCGGCGGGATCGATGCGCCAGCGGTCACCGTTGGTCGCGCAGCTCGACCTGCAGATGCTCGAGTCCGGCTGCATCGAGATCGACGAGTTCGGACGCACCTCGCTCCCCGGGGTCTTCGCCGCGGGCGATCTCGCCCACCGTGCGACCCTTCCCGGCCCGATGGCATCCGTGCTGCTGGCGGCCGCCGCCGGTCAGCTGGCCGCGGTCGGCATCATCCAGTCACTCCTGGCCGCCGAGCACTGAGCGGGGCGCGTCGCGAGGACCGGCTCAGACCGCGCCGACGTCCACGGCGCCGCCGGTCGCGGCGGGCTCGGCGTAGGCGACCTCTCGCCAGACGTCGCCGACGCGCTCGAACGAGGTGACACTCGACAGGGCGCAGCGACGCGTGCGCGGGTCGTGCTGCAAGGGCAGGACCGCCACCCGGAGGTGGGTGATCCAGATCGGTGCCTGGTGCGAGACCATCACGACGTCGCCGTCCGGTGCCGCATCCCACGCTTCGTCCATGATGCCGAGCATCCGCTCCGCGATGGAGGAATACGGCTCACCCCAGCTGGGAACGGACGGCTGGCGCAGGTGCCACCAGTTCAGCGGGTTCATCAGGGAACGGCGCATCTGCGTCCCCTCGAACACGTTGGTCGGCTCGATCAGGCGGATGTCGACCTCGGGCACGAGGTCAAAGCGCTCCGCGAACGGCTCGGCCGACTCCTGCGCACGCTCCAGCGGCGAGGAGTACAGCGCGCGCACGGGACGCTCGAGCGAGGCCACGTGGTCGGCCGCCGCTGCGGCCATCCCCCGGCCCGCCGTGCTCAGGTGGTAGTCGGGAAGACGACCGTAGAGCACGCGGGCTGGATTGTGCACCTCGCCGTGTCGGACGAGGTGCAACCACCGGGACGCCGTCATGTCACGCCTTGCTGTAGCGCGAATCCCCGAAGCCGAGGATCAGGTACCCGATGTACGGGAAGAGGAAAAGCAGGAAGAACGAGAAGAGCCCGCCCTTGTTGAAGCGCTCACCGAGCTTGAACGCGACGATGATCGCGAGGATCAGGTTCGCGACCGGGATGAGGTACAGCAGTGCGAACCAGCCGGACATTCCGGCGATCTTCACCAGGAAGACGAGGTTCACGATCGGGATGATCGCGAGGATGCCGGGGTATCCGGCCTTCGTGAACACCTTCCACAGCCCGATGGCGACGAGGATGTAGAAGACGAGCGCGATCAGGCCCGTAGTACCGGAGAAGATCGATGCGTAGAGATCGGCGATGCCGTTGTTGTCCACGGTGCATCCTTTCTGTGTAAGAGCTGTGTCGTGGCGATCCTACTGATATGCCGCCCCGGACGCCGCCGACGGGGCCGATGACCTCCCGTCCGCCCCCGTAGAATGGGCGGGTTCCCCATTTCCCAGATCAGAAGGAATACTCCGTGCTTCGCACCCACTCGGCAGGCTCTCTGCGAGCCGAGCACATCGGTCAGACCGTCACCCTCTCGGGTTGGGTCGATCGCCGTCGTGACCACGGAGGAGTCGCTTTCATCGATCTGCGGGACGCCTCCGGCATCGCTCAGGTCGTCATCCGCGACGAGGAGATCGCGCACCCGCTGCGCAACGAATTCGTGCTGAAGGTGACCGGCGAGGTGTCGCTGCGCCCCGATGGCAACGCGAACCCGAACCTCCCCACCGGCGAGATCGAGCTCATCGCGACCGACGTCGAGGTGCTGAACGAGTCCGCTCCCCTCCCCTTCCAGGTCTCCACGGCACTCGCCGACACCGAGACCGTGGGCGAGGAAGCCCGTCTCAAGTACCGCTACCTCGACCTGCGTCGTCCGGCCCCCGCATCCGCTCTGCGCCTGCGCTCGAACGTCTACAAGGCGATCCGCGACGTGCTGCACGCCGACGACTTCACCGAAGTCGAGACGCCCACCCTCACGCGCTCCACGCCAGAAGGCGCGCGCGACTTCCTGGTGCCAGCTCGCCTGAGCCCCGGCAGCTGGTACGCCCTACCGCAGTCGCCGCAGCTGTTCAAGCAGCTGCTGATGGTCGGTGGCGTCGAGAAGTACTTCCAGATCGCCCGCTGCTACCGCGACGAGGACTTCCGCGCCGACCGTCAGCCGGAGTTCACGCAGCTCGACATCGAGATGAGCTTCGTCGACCAGGAAGACGTGATCACGCTCATGGAGTCGCTCATCGTGGCGATGTGGGCGACGATCGGTGTCGAGGTGGCCACGCCCCTGCCGCGCATGACCTACGCCGACGCCATGGCCAAGTACGGCTCCGACAAGCCCGACCTGCGCTTCGGACTCGAGCTCGTCGAGGCGACCGAGTACTTCAAGGACACCCCGTTCCGCGTCTTCCAGGCGGAGTACGTCGGCGCGGTGCGCATGCCCGGTGGCGCCTCGCAGCCCCGCAAGCAGCTCGACGCCTGGCAGGACTGGGCCAAGCAGCGCGGCGCCCGCGGCCTCGCCTACGTGCTGTTCACCGAGGACGGCACGCTCGGCGGCCCTGCCGCGAAGAACCTGTCCGAGGCCGAGCAGGCCGGACTCGCCGAGCTCGTCGGTGCCGAGACCGGCGACTGCGTCTTCTTCGCCGCCGGTTCCACCAAGGAGAGCCGTGCGCTGCTCGGTGCCGCGCGCGTCGAGATCGGCCGCCGCCTCGGCTACCTGAACCCCGATGAATTCGCCTTCACCTGGGTCGTCGACGCTCCGATGTTCGAGCCGGCAGCCGACGCCGTGGCCTCCGGTGACGTCGCCGTCGGCGCGGGCGCCTGGACGGCCGTGCACCACGCCTTCACCGGCCCCAAGCCCGAGTTCCAGGACACGTTCGACACCGACCCTGGATCGGCCCTCGCCTACGCGTACGACATCGTGTGCAACGGCTCGGAGCTCGGTGGCGGCTCGATCCGCATCCACCGCGAAGACGTGCAGAAGCGCGTGTTCGAGGTCATGGGCATCAGCGACGAGCAGGCCGACGAGCAGTTCGGCTTCCTGCTCGACGCGTTCAAGTTCGGTGCCCCGCCCCACGGCGGGATCGCGCTCGGCATGGACCGCGTGCTGCAGCACCTGACCAAGACCGAGTCGATCCGCGAGGTCATCGCCTTCCCGAAGTCGGGCAACGGCTTCGACCCGCTCACCTCCGCTCCGGCGCCCATCACCGACGCGCAGCGCGCCGAGGCCGGCGTCGACTACGAGCCCGAGGACGACGAGGCCTGACGCCCACCGCCACGCGGACTCACGCCCGGGTCGCACGCAGTCCTCGGACTCGTGCGACCCGGGCGTTTTCGGTCGTTCAGCCGAGTGATGCGAAGGCGGGGAGGATGTTCTCGGTCCAGACGTCGACGCCGAGCTTGCCGATCAGGACGATCACGACCACGAGGAAGACGACCCGGATGAACGTGGTCCCGCGGGAGATCGCCATCCGCGACCCCAGGTAGCTGCCCGCGACGTTCGCGACGGCGAGAATACCGCCGAGCAGCCACAGCACGGCACCGTGCGGGATGAACAGCATCAGTGCGCCCGCGTTCGTGGCGAGGTTGACGATCTTTGCCTTGGCGCTGGCCTGCAGGAAGTCGTAGCCGAGCAGTGCGACGAGCGTGATGACGAGGAAGGTGCCCGTGCCCGGACCGATCATCCCGTCGTAGAAGCCGATGCCGATTCCTGCCGCGCCCGCCATGATGTGGTGCTTGTGCCCGTGGAACCGCAGCTGGGTCGCCGCCCCCATCTGCGGCCGGAACGCGGTGAACAACGCCACCACGAGCAGGGCGATCACGATGATCGGCTTGAAGGCGGCCGGCGGCAGCACCGTCGCGACGGCCGCTCCCCCGAACGAGCCGATCAGTGCGACGATCGCCATCGGCACGGCGGTGCGGATGTCGGGTTTCGCGCGCCGATAGTAGGTGGCGCTGCTGGTCGCGGTGCCGAAGACCGAAGCGAGCTTGTTCGTCGCGAGGGCCTGCACCGGCGAGATACCGGGGATCAGCAGCAGCGCGGGCAGCTGCAGCAGTCCTCCCCCGCCGACGACGGCGTCGATCCAGCCGGCGCAGAACGCAGCGACGACGACGAGCAGGAGCATCCCCCACGTGAGCTGCTCCAGACCGAGCACGGCGCCGATATCCACCTCGCCATGATTCCAGAGAGTGGACGCCGCTCCGGCATCCGCTCCGTGCGCTGGCAGACTGGAGCCATGCTCGACGCCCTCCCGCTGCCCCACTCTTTCGAATCGCGCATCGGGACGGCGCTCCTGCGGCGTGCCACGGTCGATGACACGGATGCCGTGATCGCCCTGCTCGCCGACGACCCGATCAGCGCGGCCCGCGGCGATGTGGCCTCCGAGGAGGACCGACCGGCCTATCGACAGGGGCTCATCGAGATCCTGGCCGAACCGTCGAACGACCTGCTCGTCGTCGAGCACGACGGCGCGATCGTCGGCACGCTGCAGCTCACCTCGATCCCCGGGATGGCACGTCGCGGCGCCCGACGGCTGCTGGTCGAGGCGGTCCGCGTGCAGAGCAGCCTGCGCTCGTCGGGCATCGGCTCCGCCGTGATGCGCTGGGTGTCGGAGGCGGCGGCCCCTGCGGTCGGCGCGAGCATGGTGCAGCTCACCTCGGACGCCTCCCGCACCGACGCGCACCGTTTCTACGAGCGGCTGGGGTACGTCGGCTCGCACCGCGGCTTCAAGTACAGCGTCCCGCAGGGCTGAGACGCCGTGGCCCTGTTCGGCCACCGCCTCGCCACCATCCGTTCACCAGACCCGCGACGGGCGGCAACCTCCGCCTCGTAGTGTCCTCTCGCAACCCGAAACCGGCTCACAGCGCCGGACACCGAGAGGACACTCATGGCTCGCTTCACCCGCCGCGCGCGCATCGGCGCCGGCATCGCCCTTGCCACCACGGCCGTACTGGCGCTGACCTCCTGCGCAGGCGCGACCGACGCGCCCGCCGCCGGCGGCTCCGACGTGGACGCCTCCGCCGCGACCTCGGTCGCCGACTTCGGCACGTTCGCCGATCTCGAGGCCGCGGCCAAGGCCGAGGGCTCGCTCAACGTCATCGCGCTGCCCCGCGACTGGGCCAACTACGGCGAGATCCTCGATCTGTTCGCCGAGAAGTACCCCGAGATCACCATCAACGAAGCGTCCCCCGACGTCTCGAGCGCCGAGGAGATCCAGGCCGCGAAGACGAACGAGGGCCTGGACACCGCGCCCGACGTGTTCGACATCGGCCTCACCGTCGCCCTGCAGAACACGGATGTCTTCGCTCCCTACAAGGTGCAGACCTGGGAAGACATCCCCGCGGAGCTGAAGGAGCCCACCGGTCTCTTCGTCGGCGACTACGGCGGGTACATGTCGATCGGCTATGACTCGTCGAAGTTCGACGCTCCGGCCGAGCTCTCCGACCTGCTCTCGGCCGACTACAAGGGCGCGGTCGCGATCAACGGCGACCCGACCCAGGCCGGAGCCGCGTTCGCAGCTGTGGGACTCGCCACCGTGCAGTCCGACGGCACCCTCGACGACTTCCAGCCGGGCATCGACTTCTTCTCCGAGCTGCAGAAGGCCGGCAACCTGCTCAAGGTCGACGTGACGACCGCGACCATCGCGAGCGGCGAGACCCCCGTCGTGTTCGACTGGGACTACCTGAACGCCTCGCACACGGCGGACAACAAGGACTGGAAGGTCGTCGTGTTCGACGGCACCGGTTACGCCGGGTACTACAACCAGGCCATCAACGCCGACGCCCCGCACCCTGCTGCCGCACGTCTGTGGCAGGAGTTCCTCTACAGCGACGAGGTGCAGAACCTCTGGCTGAAGGGCGGCGCCCGTCCGGTGCGCATGGAGGCCATGACCGACGCCGGCACGATCGACGCCGACCTCGCCGCCGCACTCCCCGAGGCTCCTGAGGAGACCGTGGTCCCGACCGAGGAGCAGTCGACGAACGCCGGCACGCTGCTCGGCGAGAAGTGGGCTTCGGCGGTCCAGTGACCGCCCTTTCCGCAACGGGGGCGGGTGCCGCGGCATCCGCCCCCGCCACCTCCGCCGGGTCCTCGCCGCTCGCGAGGACCCGGCGGTCCGCTCCGTCCTTCGCGTGGCTCGGGCTCGTCCCCTTCGCCGCCTACGTCGTGCTCTTCCTGGCGGTGCCGACGATCCTGTCGATCGGTTCCGGCTTCTTCACGAAGGACGGCTCCTTCACCTGGACGAACCTGTCGGCCCTCGCCGACCCCGTCGTGCTGAACACGTTCGCGAACTCGGCGGGACTCTCGCTGCTCACCGCCCTCGTCGGCGCGATCGTCGGCGCCCTCGTCTGCTACGCCCTGCTCGGCATGGACCCCGAGAGCCGAACGCGCTCGGCAGTTGACGCCGCAGCCGGTGTGCTCGCGCAGTTCGGCGGCGTCATGCTCGCATTCGCCTTCATCGCGACCATCGGTATCCAAGGCGTCGTCACCGTGTTCCTGAAGGAGTCCTTCGGCGTCAACATCTTCGAGAACGGCACGTGGCTCTACGAGCTGCCCGGCCTCGTCCTCCCCTACTTCTACTTCCAGATACCACTGATGGTCATCACCTTCATGCCCGCCCTCGCCGCGCTCAAGCCGCAGTGGGCCGAGGCGAACCTCACCCTCGGCGGCACCCGTGCGAGCTTCTGGCTGCGCATCGGCATCCCTGTGCTCGCGCCCTCGTTCCTCGCCAGCCTGCTGCTCCTGTTCGCGAACGCGTTCTCCTCGTACGCCACTGCCGCCGCCCTCGCCAGCCAGGGTGCGCAGATCGTGCCGCTGCAGATCCGCACGGCCCTCACGAGTGAGACCGTGCTCGGACGGGAGAACCTCGCCGGTGCTCTCGCGCTCGGCATGATCGTGATCGTCGGGATCGTGATGGCGCTTTACTCCTTCGTGCAGCGACGAGCAGCGAGGTGGCAGTCGTGAACCGACTCGGCCCCTCTCTCGCGACCCGCTGGGCCATCGGCATCCTGGTCGGTGCGTTCTTCGCCGTTCCCCTCGTGTCGACTTTCCTCTTCACCCTCCGCGACCCAGAAGGCGGGCTGTCGTTCGCACGCTGGACCGCGTTGTTCGACCCCGCGGCCGCGGCGACGCTCAAGCCGATCTGGACGGGGTTGGGCAACTCCCTGGTGCTCGCCGTCGTCACCGTCGCGATCGTGCTGTTGCTGCTCGCGCCGACGATGATCCTGGTGAACCTGCGCTTCCCGAACCTCAAGCCCGCTTTCGAATTCGCGGTGCTGCTGCCCATCTCGATCCCGGCGATCGTGCTCGTGGTCGGGCTGGCCCCGATCTACCTGCAGATCGGCCGTGCGTTCGGCACCGGCACCTGGACGCTCGCGTTCGCCTACGGGATCACCGTGCTGCCGTTCGCGTTCCGGTCGATCCAGGCATCGATCGACGCCGCCGACCTGCGCACCCTCTCCGAGGCCGCACGTTCGCTCGGCGCGAGCTGGCCGACGGTCGTGCTGAAAGTGCTCGCCCCGAACCTCCGCCAGGGGCTGCTCGCCGCATCCCTCATCTCCATCGCCGTGGTGCTCGGAGAGTTCACGATCGCCTCCCTCCTGAACCGCCAGGTGTTCCAGACCGCGATGGTCGTGGTGAACAAACAGGATCCGTACGCGCCGGCCATCTTCACCCTGCTCGCGCTGGTGTTCGTGTTCCTCCTGCTCCTCCTGATCGGCCGCGTCGCGCGCGGCACCGGAAAGGCCCGCTCATGACCGTCGACCACGCGCTGCCGCGCACCAAGGACAACCTGCTGCTCGCCCAGGCGGGTGAAGGCACTCGCGTCGAGCTGCAGGGGATCGTCAAGAGCTACGCCGGCAACCGGGTGCTGCACGGGGTCGATCTCGACATCGCTCCCGGTGAGTTCGTCTCCCTTCTCGGCCCCTCTGGCTGCGGCAAGACGACTCTGCTGCGGGTGCTCGCAGGCCTCGAGGGTGCCGACGAGGGTGCGGTGCTCCTGGGCGGTGGTGACGTCTCGCGAGTACCCACGAACAAGCGCGACATCGGGATGGTCTTCCAGTCCTACTCGCTGTTCCCGCACCTGCGGGTCGCTGAGAACACTGCTTTCGGCCTGCGCCGGCGCGGGATCGGCAAAGCCGAGGCAGCGCGCCGCGCCGTCGATGCTCTCGCTCTGGTCGGCCTCGCCGACTTCGCCGACCGGTTCCCGCACCAGCTCTCGGGCGGACAGCAACAGCGGGTCGCGCTGGCACGTGCGCTGGTGACCGAGCCCAAGGTGCTGCTGCTCGACGAGCCGCTCTCCGCGCTCGACGCGAAGGTGCGGGTCCAGCTGCGCGACGAGATCCGCCGCATCCAGTTGCGACTCGGCATCACGACCGTCTTTGTCACCCACGACCAGGAGGAGGCGCTGGCCGTCTCCGACCGGATCGCCGTGATGAACGCCGGCCGCATCGAGCAGATCGGATCGCCGGAGGAGCTCTACACGATGCCCTCCACAGCCGGCGTCGCCGCCTTCGTCGGGCTGTCCAGCGTCGTGTCGGGGGTCGCCGAGGGCGATCACGTCATGGTGTGGGGGCAGCGGCTTCCCCTGCAGTCTCCGGCCGACGGCCCGGTCGATGTGTACCTGCGACCGGAGAACGTCTACTTCGCTTCCGAGGAGGATGCCGCAGCCGACGCCCTGGTCGAGGAGAGCACCTTCCTCGGGAGCATGCGTCGCACGCTCGTGCGCACCGAGTCCGGTGAGCTGGTGCGCGTGCAGCATGCCCCGGGAACCCACCCGGCGTTCGGTGATCGGGTGCGCATCGCGATCGCTCCCGAGCCGGTCGCGGTTCATCCCCGCGGCTGACGACCCCTCGCTCTTCCCCGGACCCT
Source organism: Microbacterium sp. PAMC22086 (assembly GCF_019443525.1). NCBI lineage: Bacteria > Bacillati > Actinomycetota > Actinomycetes > Micrococcales > Microbacteriaceae > Microbacterium > Microbacterium sp. PAMC22086. The sequence goes on from NZ_CP080380.1 coordinate 52,119, forward strand.
CGCCGAGCGCTAGCGTGAGGCCCGAGGGGCGGGGTTCCCTCCATCCGAGAGAGAAAGGATGCCTCATGGCAGGCAAATTCGAGCTGTACACCGACAAGTCCGGCGAGTACCGGTTCCGTCTGAAGGCCGGCAACGGCGAGGTCATCGCGATCAGCGAAGGCTACTCGTCGAAGTCCGCCGCGCTGAACGGGATCGACTCCGTCCGCCGGAACGCCGCCGACGCCGCGGTCGTCGAGGCCTGAACTTCCACCCCGCGCTTCGAGACGAGACCCCCTGTCGCAGATGTCTGCGGCAGGGGGTCTCGTCGATCTCGGATCAGAGCACGCGCGAAAGGAAGTCCTTCGTGCGCGGGTGCTGCGGGTTGCCGAGAACCTCGCGCGGGTCGCCTTCCTCGACGATGTGTCCACCGTCCATGAAGATCAGGCGAGACCCGACCTCGCGCGCGAAGCCCATCTCGTGCGTGACGACGAGCATCGTCATCCCCTCATCGGCGAGCGAGCGCATGACCTGCAGCACCTCGCCGACCAGTTCGGGGTCGAGCGCCGATGTCGGCTCGTCGAACAGCATCATGTCGGGGTTCATGCACAGCGCACGCGCGATCGCCACACGCTGCTGCTGTCCTCCCGACAGATGCCCGGGGTAGGCATCGGCCTTCTCCGCCAGCCCGACGCGGGCGAGCATCTCCTTCGCGACCCTCGCCGCCTCAGCCTTCGAGCGCTTCTTCACGCGCTGCTGCGCGATCGTGAGGTTCCCCATCACATCGAGGTGCGGGAAGAGGTTGAAGCTCTGGAACACCATGCCGATGCGGGTGCGCACGCGGTCGATGTCGACGTCGGGGTCGGTGATGTCGATCCCCTCGATCAGCACCTTGCCGCCGGTCGGTTCCTCGAGCAGGTTCACCGACCGCAGCAGCGTCGACTTTCCCGAGCCCGAGGGTCCGATCACGCACACGACCTCGCCCTTGGTGACGGTGAGGTCGATGCCCTTGAGCACCTCGTTGTCGCCGAACGACTTCACGAGCCCCTGCACATCGATCGCGGGGGCGTGGACATCAATCAGATCGGTGATCATCGCTGCTTCGCCATCCGTCGTTCGAGCCACGCGCTGAAGCGCGTGAGCGGGATCGTCACGATCAGGTACAGGATCGCCGCCATGATCAGCGGCGTCGCGTTGGTGTTCTGCGTCGATGCATCACGGGCGAAGTTCGTCAGCTCCTTCGACCAGATGAAGGAACCCGCCACGAACAGCAGCGACGTGTCCTTCAGCAGCAGCACGAACTCGTTGGTCAGGGGCGGGATGATGATCCGGAACCCCTGCGGCACGATGATCCAGAACGTCGTCTTCATGGGCGACATGCCGAGCGAGCGCGCGGCCTCGGTCTGCCCCTTGGGAACGGCCTGGATACCGGCACGGATCGTCTCGGCCATGTACGCCGAAGCGACGAGGATGAGACCGATGAGTCCGAGCACCACCGGCCCACCGAGCTTCGTGCCGGGGACGCCCAGTGCGATCGGCAGGATGAAGGCGATGCCGAAGATCGTGAGGATCGCGGGAAGCCCGCGGAACAACTCGATCCACATCGTCGCGATCCACCGGAACGGCGCGATGGTCGACAGCTTCATCAGCGCCAGCACGACGCCGAGCAGCAGGCCGCCAGCGAAGGCCACGGCCGTGAACCACAGCGTGTTGACCAGGGCGGTCGTGATGATCCCGGGGAACATCTTCGCCGCGACCTCAGGATTGAAGAACAGCGGCCCGATCTTCGCCCAGTCGGTGCTCACGATCGCCCAGACGGCGATCGCGAGCAGCACGACGTAGACCGAGTACCGATACAGCTTGCTCTTGGTGGTACGCCTCAACGCCATCGTCGAGGTCCTCCCGTTCTACCGACGCCGCCGGTCACTTGGCCGCGAGGTACTTGTCGTAGATCTTCTGGTAGCCGCCGTCGTCCTGGAGCTCCTTGAGCGCCTTGTTGACGGCATCGCGCAGCTCGTCCTTCTCCCCCTTGGCGAAGGCGAAGCCGTACGACTCGTCGGTCGGGTACGTCTCGACGATCTTGTAGTCGGGGTCATCCTGCTCGTGCACGTAATTGACGGGCTGGTCCTGCAGGATCGCGTCGATCTGACCCGCCTGCATGGCCGGCCACAGCTCACCGTCCGAGGGATACTGCACGAGCTGCGCGCCCGGAGCGTTCTCGCCCGCGTAGGTCTCGCCGGTCGTGCCCTGCTGCACACCGACGTTCTTGCCGTCGAGGTCGTCGATCGACTTGATGTCCGAGTCGGTACGCACGAGGAGCGACTGCAGCGAGTCGACGTACGGGTCGGAGAAGTCGAGGTTGGCCTTGCGCTCGTCGGTGATCGTCATCGCGGAGGCACCGATGTCGCACGTGCCGGCAGCAAGCGTGGTGCCCGACTGCAGGGCGTCGAAGCCCACGTCCTGCACGGAGAGCTTCAGGTCGATCTTCTCGGCGATCGCGCCGAGCAGATCGATGTCGAATCCGGAGTAGCCGGTCTCGCTGGACGGGTCCTCGACCTCGAACGGCGGGTAGGGGACATCTGAGCACACGGTGAGCGTTCCGGCCTCGACGAGACCGTACTTGTCGTCGGCGGCGGGAGCGTCACTGCTGCCCGCGTCGGATGATCCGGTGGCGCAGCCGGCGAGCGCGAGGGTGGCCGTCGCCACGAGGGCGAGACCGGCAATGAGGTTGCGACGAGGCATGTCGGCTCCTGTGAGTCGAGGGCACGAAGGCCCGCTGACGGATAGGAGTTCATCTAAACATGCGGCTCGTCGCGTGACCAATGACATCGGCATAGACGCGCATTACGTTTGTGTTGCAAGTACGCCCCGGTCACGCGAAGAAACCGAATTCCGGGGTCGGCGCGACGCGGTCTCAGACCTCGAAGTCGACAGCGACGCGAGACGCGACCACAGTGCGGATGTACGCGGCCACCTCGGCGTGTGCGGGGTGCACCTGGTACTCCTCGATCGCCGCGATCGAGGCGAAGTCCGCGACGAGCGTGACGTCCCAGTTCGCTTCCGGGTAGGCGACGTTCGCTCCCGCGGAGATGGAGAGGAGCTGCGGAACGACGCCGTCGAGGGCGTTCAGACGGCGAGCGACCTCAGCCGCCTGCGCACCGCGCTCCGCGGCGTCTTCGGCGGCGAGCTTCCAGGTCACGACGTGGCGGATGGTCACAGAGATTCCTTCGTTCCGGTCAGCGCGTCTGCGCGAAGAGAGTCCTCGAGCGCTTCGCGCAGCCGATCGGGCGCCACCCGCCAATGCGCGTGCAGCTCGCCGTCGATGAGCACGACCGGGATCTTCTCCCACCACAGCTCGTACAGCGCGGGGTCGTCCTGGATGGAGGCCTCGACGATCTCGATCTGCTCGGCCGCGGCATCGGGCAGCTCGGCGACGACGGCATCGATGACGTCGGAGGCGACGTCGCAGAGGTGACAGTCGGGCTTGCCGATCAGGGTCAGCGTGGTCACGCCGACGGCACCTCGACCTGGCGCCCCTGGGCGATCCACTCTCCGGTCCCGCCTTCGACGTTCGTGGCGTCGTAGCCGCGCGACTCCAGCGCCTCGACCACACGCGCCGACCGCCCACCCGCCTGGCAGATGACGTCGAACGCCTCCGCGGGGAGCTCTTCCAGCCGGTTGCCGATCTCGGACATCGGGATGTTGACGGCCCCGGGCACGTGGCCTGCGGCGAACTCGTCCACCTCCCGCACATCGATGAGCGGGATACCGGTGCGCTCGGCGAGCTCGGTGACGGTGATCGACTTCATGACATCCTCTCGGCGGGACGGAGATGCGGCCGGAGACACAAAGCGCCCGTCCGAAGACAGGCGCTCGTGTCTGGTCGCTTACTTCTTGTTGCGACGCTGGTGGCGAGTCTTACGAAGCAGCTTGCGGTGCTTCTTCTTCGCCATGCGCTTGCGGCGCTTCTTGATGACAGAACCCACGGAAACCTCACTAAGTCAGTGGCTGGGTGTCGCCGAAATCGGACACCCGGGTACGGGCACGGAAAATGCCTCGGGTCAGTCTAGCAAACCCGAAGGCATGGGCTGTCACGCATCCTTCGCCCGGGGCGACGGAGTTCGAGACAGCCGGCGACGTCAGCCGACGTCGGCGATCGGGCGCTGCAGCGCGTCGGCAACGGCAGACTCGGGCACGCGATAGCTGCGCCCGAAACGGACGGCCGGCAGCTCGCCCGCGTGAACGAGCCGATACACGGTCATCTTGGACACGCGCATCAGCTCTGCGACCTCAGCAACCGTGAGGAATCGGACGTCAGGAACTTCGGGCATCCCACGTACCCCTTTCTCGATGAGCACACTCTATGGGGTAGCTGGGACGCGTGTAAACCTCTGTGGCTCGTGTGATCAGTGGGACGACAGCGCCGACGAGCGCGCTCCGCCGGGCAGCCGTCCCAGCACAGACATAGACGTTCTGCGGCATTCGCTCATCGACCGCACGCGCTGGGCGCGTGGGCGAGAGATTGACGGCCACCATAGTGAGAGGCTACCCGCCGTGCGCGGGCACCCGCCCCGCCACGACCGGGGTATTTCCTCCGGCCCGACATTCGGCCCGGCACGACTCGGCGCTCCGGCCCGCTGTCACGCCAGCAGGCGCACCGCCTCGGGCGGCACCGACAGCCGCACCGCCGCGCCGACGGCGAGACCACGCTCGGCGACCGTCTCGACCGACACGTCGGCGGCGAGCGCCGGCTCGGTCGTGTGCACGCGGACGCCCGCGGGCGTCTGCTCCAGCCGCGCGATGCGCGCGACCGGTGCACCGGGGCCGGCAGGTTCCGTTCCCGCCGCCGGCTCGATCCCCACGGCCGACGGCGGGAACAATGCGACGGCGGGCTCGGGCCTACCGGCGGTGCCGGCAGTGCGGCGAGTCACCGCGACCCGCAGCGCACCGGCCACCCACACGCCGTCCGAAATCTCTCCGACTACCCGGTTGACGCCCGCGACCGCAGCCCCGAAGGGAGTCGCCGGCGCCGCGAGCACGGCGCGCACGGGCCCCGTCTGCGTGACGCGGCCGTCCTCGAGCAGCACGATGTCGCCGGCGAGCGCGACGGCATCCACCGCGTCGTGCGTCACGATGACGGTCGTCGTGCCCGTCGCCGCCAGGCGCTCGGCGAGCAGTGCCCGCACGCCCGACGCCGTCTCGGCATCGAGCGCGGTCAGCGGCTCGTCGAGCAGCAGCACGTCGGGCCGCGTCGCGAGCGCGCGCGCGAGCGCGACGCGTTGCTGCTGCCCGCCGGACAGCTCGCGGGGGCGACGGTCGCCCGCCTGCACGTCCGCGAGTCCCACCTGCGCGAGCCACTCGTCGGCTTCGGCAAGGGCATCCGTTTTCGCCGTGCCGCGTGCCCGCAGCCCGAACGCGATGTTCTCGCGCGCCGTGAGGTGCGGGAACAGGTGCGGGTCCTGCCGCAGCAGCACGACGCCGCGGCGCTGCGGCGCGACGACCTGCCGCGGTGAAGTGAGCTCGCGACCGCCGACGCGCACGTGCCCGCTAGTGACGCCGGCAAGGCCCGCGATGACGTCGAGCAGCGTCGACTTGCCCGCACCGCTCGGCCCGAGCACCGCGACGGTCTCCCCCACTCCGACCGCCAGTTCGACGTCGAGCCGGTACGCGCCGCGGTCGACGACAGCTCTCACCTCGAGCCCGCTCATCGGATGCCTCCCGCAAGGTTGCCGGGGCGCCACGCGCGCACGAGCAACAGCACCGCGATCGCTGTGACGAGCAGCAGCAGCGACAGCGCGACGGCCGTGCCCTGCGAGACGCCGGCGCCGTTGAAGGCAGTGTAGATCGCGAGCGGCATCGTCTGCGTGACTCCCGGCGCGTTACCGGCGAACAGCGCCGTCACGCCGAACTCTCCGACGGCGCGCGCGAAGCACAGCACGACACCCGAGACGAGCCCGGGAGCGGCCAGGGGCAGCGTGACCTGCCCGAGAATGCGCCAGCGGCCCGCGCCGAGCGCCGCGGCGGCACGCCCGTATTCGACTCCCGTCGAGCGCAGCGCCCCCTCGAGCGCGAGGACGAGGAACGGCATCGCGACGAACGTCTGGGCGAGCACGACGGCGGTCGTCGTGAACGGGATGCGGACGCCGAACTCGAGCAACAGCTGCCCGAGGGCGCCGTTGCGGCCGAACAGGAACAGCAGCGCGACACCACCGACCATGGGCGGCAACACGAGCGGCACCGTGACGATCGCACGCAGCACCGACGCGGTGCGTCCGCCCGAGCGGGCGATCAGCAGCGCGAGCGGCACGCCCAGCAGCAGGCACATAGCGGTCGCGACAAGCGCCGTCGCGAGCGACAGGCCGAGGGCCGACAGCGCCTCGGGTGAGGTGATGTCGGCCCCCAGCGCCGTCCACTCGACGCGGGCGACGAGCGCCCCGAGCGGCACGACCAGCAGCGCCAGCCCGAGCAGCGCGGGAACGAGGAGGATCTGCGGCATGAAGCCGCTCTCCCCCCGCCCGCGCCGGGCGAGGCCGCTCGACCGGCCGCTCACGGTGTGACTCAAGGAGCGCCGAAGCCCAGTCCGCTGAGCACCGAGCGACCCGTGTCGCTCAGCACGAAGGCGACGAACGCGGCGGCGATTTCGGAGTCGGGGGCGCCGGTCAGGGCGACGATCGGGTAGCGGTTGACGACGGCATCCGCGCCCTCGGTCTCGGCGGTCTCGACCTCGTCGGTCGTCGCGGCATCGGTGACGTAGACCAGGCCCGCATCGGCTTCGCCGCTCGCTACCTTCGTCAGCACGGCGGTGACGTTCTGCTCGTAGCTGTCGACGCTTGCGGTGACGCCGGCGTTCTCGAGCAGCGTTGCGGATGCCGCGCCGCACGGCACTTCGGCGGCGCACAGCACGACCGTGAGGTCGGCGTTCGCGAGGTCGGCGAGGCCCGTCACACCACCGGGGTTGCCGACCGGCGTGACGAGGGTCAGCACGTTCGTGGCGAACAGCTCGGGGTCGGTCGCAAGGTCTGCGTCGACGACCTTCTGCATGTTCTTCTCGTCGGCCGATGCGAACACATCGACGCTCGCGCCCTCGATGATCTGCGTCGCGAGGGTCGACGAGCCGTCGTAGCTGATCGGGTTGACCGTCACACCGGGGTTCTCGGCCTCGAACTGTGTCGCGAGCTCGTCGAACGCGGTCTTCAGCGGCGTCGAGCCGGGCGACGAGGTCGGCGGCGATGCGCTCGAGCTCGGGCAGCAGCTGGGCGACGGCGTCGGCATCCATGAACGGGTCGAGCAGGTGGCGCATCTCGGCGTGCGCCGCCCCGTCGAGCCCGTTGGGCACCTGCAGGTGGCGCGAGACGATGCTCGAGAAGGTCTCCGGGTCGTGCGCGAGGCGGACGACTTCAGCATGGTCGCCGATGACGAGGCGGCCCTTCTGATCGAGATGCACGCGGTCAGTCGTCGACATGGAAGATCCCCTTCGCCCCCTTCTCGGCGTCGCTCATGATGTGCGTGACGAAAGGATAGTTCCCCGCCTCGGGGAACGACAGCTCGACGAAGCCGCCCTGCGCGGGCTGCATCGCGAGCGCCTGCGATCCGCCGGCGTCTCCGGGGCGCAGCGTGTACGCGCCCTCGAAGTAGACCGTGTCGAACTGGCCGCCGACGATGTGGAACGACGAGGGCGTGTTGGGTCCGGCATCCAGGGTCCAGATGCGCACGCGCTCGCCCACGGCCGCCGTCAGCGGGCGGTACGCGTACTGGTTCGCGTACCCGTTGAAGGTCACGAGGTCGGGAAGCTGCGTCGCGATGCGGTCGGCGTCGGCCGTCTCGCCCTGCGGGCCGAGGTACAGCTCGCCCTGCACGAGCACGTACTCGCGGTCGACGGGGGCGAGGTCGGGAGGGTCGATGATGACGGCGCCGAACATGCCGTTCGCGATGTGCATCGACATCGGCATCGTCGAGCAGTGGTACATCCAGATGCCCGCCTGCGTCGCGGTGAAGCGGTAGGTGAGGGTCTCCCCCGGCTGGATCGTCCGCATGGGCGCGTCGGGTGCGAGTGCGCCCGCGTGGAAGTCGATCGAATGCCCGATCGACCCATCGTTGACGAGCGTGATCTCGAAGCGGTCGCCGATCTTCCCGCGGATGACGGGCCCGGGCGCGCTGCCGCCGAACATCCACCGCGTCTGCGCGACCCCGGGGGCCACCTCGACCTCCTCCTCGCTCACGTCGAGGGTGATGCGATGGACCGTGTCGGTGGATGCCGGGGCCAGCGCGGCCGGCCAGGGCTCGAAGTCGGCGTCGGGCTCGGCCTCGAGGTCGATGTCGTCGGCGGCCGAGGCAGCGCCCGTCGTGCTGCCGTGGTCGTGGCCCGACATCGAGCCGCTTCCGGAAGCCGTGCCGGCGCTGCCGCCGATGCCACCCGCGGGTGCGCCCGTCACGACGACGGTCAGCTCCATACCCATCTGGCGGTGCCCCGCGATCGAGCACCAGCCGGCCATGTCGGCGCCGATGAGGCCGACCTCGACCGTCTCGGAGGCGCCGGGGGCGAGGCGCTGCGTGCGCACGCCGTTGGCGAAGGTGAGGTCGTGCACGTCGGTGCCGGTGTTGTGGAACGTCACGACGAGCGCGTCGCCGTACGGCACCTCGATCTCGGCGGGCGTGAAACGCATACCCGACACCTCGACCGTGATCTCGGTGACCTCGCCGGATGCCGTGACGTCGCCCCCGGCTGCCGTTGAGATGCCGACGGCGGCGGGGTCAGCGGCGACTCCCCCGGCGACGCACAGCGCGAGCACCGTGAAGGCGACCGCGACCATGCCGACACGGCGCGGGGGCGCCGTGGGAGCGGCCGCGACGGGCACTCCGAGGCCGACCCGCCCGCTGCGGTCGGGGCTGTCGCCCTCGGCACGGCGCACGCGGCGCCCCACGACGATCGCGCGGATCGCGAGGACCAGGAACGCGATGACGACCCCGGCCGCCACGAACGACAGCAGCACGCGCGCGACCGACGGCATCGGCAGCAGGTACAGCACGATCGCGCCGTTGAACGCCGTGACGCGGAATGCGGCGCCGCGATCGAGCACTTCGGCGCCCGCCTTGGCGGCGGCGGGGCTGCCGAGCGCGACGACGGGCAGCAGGTAGCTCATCGCTCCGGTCAGCAGCTGCACCGCGAACCCCGCGACGAGGGGTCCGAGCACCATGAGGTAGCTCTCGCGCAGCGTCACCCAGTCGGGACTGAGCGCGGCGATCACCGCAAGGCATACCGCCGCGACGACGACCCAGCCGTACGCGGCCGCGAGACTCCAGCCGGCGAAGGTGCCCGGCGGCATGCTGCGCGCCTGCCGCCAGCCCTCGATCCCGATGCGGGCCGTCCCGACGATCCAAATCGCCATGCCCAGGGTCACGAGCAGCCGCAGGTCGAGGAGGGGCCCGGATGCCGCGACGACGAGCCCCGCGATGAGCACGGGCAGGGCGAACCGTGCCCCGGCATCCGCCGTGTCTGCCATGCGCGCGTGCAGCACGGTCGGGAACAGCAGCACGAGCGTGCCGAGCGCGGTCAGGCCGATCCAGCCGTAGGCGTTGAGCACGAGGTGCGCCGTCACGAGCCGGTCGGTGAGGTCGGGGTCGCCCGCGGCGCTCATCGTGGCGCCGATCGCGATGCCGCCGAGGAACACCACGGCCGCCGCGACGTAGTACCGCACGAGCGGCCCGAACCGCGACGGCAAGGCGCGGCGCAACTGCAGGAACAGCACGACGGCGTGCGCGAGGATCGCGGCGGCGACGACCGACGCTCCGACGATGACGAGCGGGACGGATGCCGCGAGCACGCCTGCCACCACGAGCCCCGCGCCGACCGTGTGCAGACCCAATCGGATGCCCAGCCCGGCACGACCCGCGGGTGCCTCGCGCCGCAGCAGAGTGTCGGAGAAGTGCTGTGACCAGATCAGGATCGCCGCCGTCACGGCGCCCAGCAGCGGTACGTGCACCATGAGCCACATCGGCTGCGACACGAACCGGTGGATCGTCACCGCGACGACCGTCAGCACGATCCATGCGAGCACGACCGAGTTTGTCAGCAGATACCAGTTACGCCGGGACACGACCGCGGCTCCTTTCCCGTGTGGGGGCGCTGCGGCCGGCCCGCAGCGATACGGCGACGACCGTCACGCCGAACCCGAGGATCGCGACGGCGGCGCCGATGCCGCCCGCCTGCAGCCCGAGGGTCAGTCCCCACGCGTCGCCGATGACGACGCGCACGAGCAGTGACAGTTGCAGCAGGGCGACCGGCACGTACAGCGCCACGTGGTACGGGATCCGCACACCGAGGACGGCGGGCAGGATGACGGGCGCGTGCGCCATGATCATCGTGATCACGAACCCGAGGAAGACCGCGTGCGTCGTGGCGTCGTAGATGACTCCTTCGGTGCGCGCGCCGCCCAGCAACCACCCGGCACCCGCGACAGCGAGCCACGCGTAGCCCGCGAACAGGCATACCGCGACGTACCGCGGCAGCCCCGGCATCCGCACCGTCGCACGGGCGACGTCGTACCGCAGCAGCCACGCGACGACGCCCAGCAACAGGATGCCTGCCACCGGCACCGCGACCACGGGCGTCGTGAGACTCAGGATGGCGACCGCCGACAGCGCGAGCGACAAGGCGAACAAGAGGCGCTCGGCGCGGATGCCGGGAGCCGCGATGCGGGCGAGCTCGAGCCGCTCGCCCGTGATCGTGAGGATGAGGAAGACCGCAAGCAGCGGCACGAGCCGCGGAGCGGGAACGCCGGCGCACCACACGACCGCCGCGACGAGCCCCGTCACGGCGCCGAGTCCCTGGATCGCGGTCGCCGTCATCGGCTGGCGCGCCCAGATCGCGCGGTACTGCAGCGCATGCACCGCCATACCGACGGCGATCGCAGCCTGGCCGGCGATGACCGGCACCGGCGTGAGCGCGAGGATCGTACCCGCCGCGAGCAGTGCGGGCGCGGCATAGGCCCACGCCGCGCGAAGCGCGACGGCGCGTTCGAGGCTGATGAGAGTGCCGACGAACCCGAACACCATGAGCGCCGAGTGCAGTTCGGGCAGCCGCGCGCTGACGATCGGCAGCGCGACGCCCATGAGCAGCAGCCCCGCGACGAGGCCCAGCACGAGCAACCCCGCGGCGGGGATCACCAGCAGCAGGCGCGGCCAGGTGTGGCGGCGCGCGGAGGTGTCCATACTCCGACGGTAGGCCCCTGGGCGCGGCGGCGGGCCGGGGATGACCGTGGTTATCTCCGGCGTTTGGCTCCGGCGGCTACCTCTCGTGCCTACAGCTCCCGCGCGAACGCGACGACGTCGTCATGCGAGGCGATGCGCGTGAACCCCAGCGATTCTCGTCATCGCGGGTTTGACGGTGATCGGTGCCGTGATCCTCACCACCGTCCCCGTCCCCGTCCCCGTCGCCGCCGTGGGCTGGATCATCGCCGGGCTCGGCGCCGGTCTCGGTTTCACGATCAACTCCATCGCCGTCCTCGATGATGCCGCTGGCACGGTCGGGCGCGCCTCATCGCAGATGGAGCTCGGCAACCAGGCCGGCATCGCCATCGGCACCGGGCTCGCCGGTGCCCTGGTCGCCACCATGGGCGCCACTGCAGCCGGACTAAGCGGCGTCCTCGTCGTCGCTGGGGCCGGCGTCGTACTCGCTCTCCTCGCCCCCACGAGGTTCGCCGAAACCCACCCACCCTTGACTCCCCCCGAAAGATGATGCTGACTTGGACTCGAAGTCCGAGCACAAAAGGAGAACACAATGACCATCAACGACATCGGGCCCCGCCCGAACGCGTTCGACATCGAAGAGGCCACCCGGCGGAACGAGAACTACCGCAGCGTGGCGTGGACCGGGAAGTATTTGCAGGTCACGCTGATGTCTATCCCGGTCGGGGAGTCCATCGGCCTGGAGGTCCACCAGAACACCGATCAGTTCCTGCGCCTCGATGCCGGACAGGGCAGGGCCGTCATGGGCCCGGCCAAGGACCGGCTCGACTTCGAGCAAAACGTCTCGGATGGGTGGTCTGTCCAGGTCCCCGCCGGCACCTGGCATGACGTGATCAACACTGGCGACGAACCGCTGCGCCTCTACGCGATTTATGCCCCGGTGCACCACGCACCTGGCATCACCCAGGGAACCAGCGACAAGGCAGAACAAGACGAAGCGACCGGTAAGGACGAGCCTCCCGCATGGACCGTCCAGCCCGAGGACAGCGCGCCGGACGAGCACGCCAACTGACGTCTACTTGTGTCACCGCTCCGTAAGGATGTTGCGGACGAGGATCGTCTTGGTCCACCCCGGGCAGCGCGCCCCGCCGCCGCGTGAAGACATCGGGCAGGCCAACACTGTGCCCTGTCTGCGACACCGTGCGATCACAGAACGCCGCCACAAAGCGTCAAACTCCACACGCATGGGAACGATGCATCTGGCGGCGGAGAAAGCGGGTGCCCAGAAGCCGCTGGCAAAAATTTCACCGAGCTAAGAGGACGCCCGCCGAAAACGATCGTTTGTGGCGGTTCGGTGACCTGCTCCAAGCCCGTTGTCTAACGTGGAGGCGGACGCCGGCCCGACTTTGGGTCTGCCCGTCCTAGTCAAAGGAGACCGATGACATTTCGCAGGCGCCGGCGCGCTCTAGTCAGCATCCTTGCGCTGGCTCTCTCCGGGTGCGCCACCACGGCCGTTCCCGGAACCACTCCAACGGCAACCCCCAAAGGCTTCCTAGAACTGGCTATCTCCGAGACGTGCACCGAGGGGTCCGATCCGCAGTGCATCCTTATCGGTGATGACTATGTGATGCGCCCCGCAACTTTCGAAGACGCTCCCGTCGCTAACGCCGCGGCAAGCGAAGGCCAGGAACAGGAGGCCGTTGACATCACTCTCACCGCGGAGGGAGCCGCGGTCCTTCATGACCTCACTGGCCAAGCAGCTCAGGCCAGAGGTGAGTCGCGTCTACTTTTCAAAGCCGGCGGCGAAATAATAGGCTCGACCGTAGTGATGGAAGCTCTGCAAGGCGACCACATCACCATCGCACTCCCATCCGAACACACTGCCCGAGAAGTGCTCGACCTAATCCGCGGCACCTGAAGCTCACCACATACGACAGTCGACGTCCGTTTCTGCGGCACCTGCCGGAAAGTTCGATAATATTCTCGGGCGGGACTGGCCTTCCCTCGAGGTCGGTCGCCGCACCCCGGAGCGGATATAACTCCCTAGCTTGGGAGGCGAGCCCCTACACTCGTCTCCCAAGCGCCCGTGGTTAGTCCCCGTGACTATAGGACTTCAGCCAGCTCGTCCAGCGGCGCCGACTGTCAAGCCGCCGGGCGTGGATCTAAGCGTCGGTTGAGCGATTGCGAACCTGTGCTCACCCCTCGGGTTCACCCTCGACAGGTGCCTCCGCGGCGTAGCGCTCCACCCGCAGCACACAGGAGAGATCCTTCTCGTTCACCGCCACGGTGGTCGACCATTCGGTCTCTGTGCCGGCGTCGATCGGATCGACGTTCACCTGGGTGAGCGAGCGGGTGTCGCCGCCCTCGGTGAGCAGTGAGACGTAGATCCGGTAGGAGGCGCTGGCCTCGCTGGAGTTCGTTACGGTGCCCGCGACATTCCAAGCGCCGTCGGCTAGTTCGCAGGTCTCCACCTGCGTGTCAGCGAGCGCGCCCACGAGGCCTGCACCGGAACCCGGCGCATCGGTGATCTCAGTGATCCCCGCCTGGGCGGTGGAGGTCGTCGTGGGCGTCGGCTTCGGCTGGGCGTCCGACGTGCACGCGCTAAGCCCCGCGACACCGAGCAGCACCGCGAGACCGGCTCCGAGCATCCGGCGACCGCCGACATGCTGCGCTCCGGCGCGGGTGTGCGGTGCCTGGTCGGTGCTGTCGTGATGCATGCTTTCGCCTTTCGGTGTGCGGATCTCGGAAGAGAGGATCAGGAGGTGTGCTGGCCGCGGCGACGCCCGGCCGCGATCACGACCAGGCCGGCGAGCAGCAGCAGCAGAGCAGCAGCAGCGTACGGCGTGGGGTCGCCTCCGGTGGCCGGCAGGGGCGTTCCCGGCGCGGGCGTGACGCCCGGAGGCACCGGCTGGCCCGGCGGCACCGGGAGCTGGAGCGTCGCGGACGCCGCATCGGCGACCGGCGCCGACGTGACGGCTTCCACACTGTTGACCACGGCCTGCGACGCTACCACCGAAGACTCCATGTCGGCCGTGATGGTCACCCGGGCCGTCGCTGTGACGGTCTGACCGGGCAGCAGCACTCCCGGCTCACCGGGCCACACGTAGTCGAGGTCGGACAGTCCCGGATACAGGTCCGAGATCTGCACCCCGGTCAGCGTCGTCGTGCCGGTGTTGGTGGCGGTGTAGGTGAACTCCAGCTCGTCGCCGGCATACCCTTCCTGCCCGTCCGCGATGGCGATCTGCATGCGGAGTTCGATGGTCGCCGTGCGCGGCACTGGCACGGTGTTCTCGTCGGTGGCATCGACGCGGGTGCCGTCCGGCGCCTCACCCACCGCGGAGGCGGTGTTCACGATCGATCCGCGGTCGACGTCAGCCTGTCCGATGACGTAACGCGCGGTGAAGACCGCACTCTCACCAGCGGCGAGTTCACCCGGGGTGCCGGGCCAGGTCGCGGTCAGCGGGCTGAGGCCGGCCAGCGCATCCGTCACGTCGACACCGCGGAGGGTGACGTTGCCGGTGTTCTCGACGGTCATCTCGTAGCGGACGCCTGCGCCCTGCTGAGCGACGGTCTCGAGCACAGCGGTCTTCTCCAGACGGATGCCGGGTGCGGCGGCGACGAGGACCTCGCCGGACGCGGTGTCGCTCACGATCGTTCCCGCTCCGCGTCCGCTCGTCGTCGCCGTGGACGACACACCGCCGGCGTCGACGTCGGCCTGGGTGAGGATGCGGGTCGCGCGACCCGTCGCGACCTGTCCGGGCAGCAGCACACCGGGCTCGCCGGGCCAGACGATGGTGATGTCGGAGAGGCCGGCCTGGCTGTCGCCGAGGGTCACACCGCCCAGGGTGACGTTGCCGTCGTTGCGGATGACGAACTCGTATTCGACGAGGTCACCCGGTCGGCCGGTCGCACCCGCCGCCAGCTGCTGGGTCTTGGTGATATCGATCTGCGGCGAGCCGGGGGCCGTGGAGACGACCGACTCCGGAGAGTCGCCGCGCACGCCATCGCCTTGCGGCGTCCTGGCGGAGACGTCCGCGGTGTTGCGGACCTCACCGGCATCCAGGTCCGCCTGCGTGATCGTGTACGACGCCGTCGCGGAAACGGACTGTCCCGGCGCCAGCTGTCCGACCGCACCAGGCCAGATGCCGTAGACGATCTCGCCGAGACCGGGCAGCTCATCGGAGAGCGCCATGTCGGTGAGGGTGAGAGTTCCGGTGTTCGTCACGGTGAAGGCGTAGTCGATCGCCGTGCCGACCGAGCCGTCCCCGGCGCGCGTGCCGACCTTCGAGACTCGCACCGCCCCCGTGCCGTCGACGAGCGGAACGACGGTCTGCTCCGATTGGTCGGTGACCTCGCCTCCACGCGGGTGGTCGCCTGCTCCGGTGGCGGTGTTGCGGATGGCACCGGCGTCGACGTCGGCCTGCGTGACCGTGTACTGCGCGGTGATCGTGACGGTCTGCCCGGGAAGGAGGCGCCCGGGGGCCGCCGCATCGGGCCACGTGTACACGAACCCGGTGAGCCCGGCGAGCGTGTTCGCCAGCGTGACGTCGTCGAGCGTGAGCGTGCCCGTGTTCCGGATCGTGAACGTGTAGTCGACCGTGTCGCCGAGCACGCCCGTGTCGCCCGCGGACAGGACTGCGGTCTGAGTCGTCTGGATCGAAGGCAGCCCGTTGGGCGCGCCGGTGCCGATGACGACGGGATCGGACTCGTCCGAGACCACGACTCCCTGCGGCGACGTGCCGAACGATGTGGCGACGTTCGTGATCGAGCCGGCATCGACGTCGGCCTGCGTGACCGTGTAGCGGGCCGTGCCGACGGCACTCGCACCCGGTGCGAGGATGCCGGTCACCGCGGGGAACGTGAGCTCCGGCGTGCTGACGCCCTCGAGTTCGTCCTCGAGGCGGATGAGACGCAGCGTCACGTTGCCGGTGTTGGTGACCTCGAAGTCGTACTCGATGACGCTGCCCACCGCTCCGCTGCCCGAGACGTAGGCACCGCCCTTGTCCGTGCGGATGGACGGGCTCTGCTCCTCGGTTGGGATCGGCGTGATCGTCGACTCCGCCCCCACCGGAGTGCCGTCAGGCGTGGTCGCCTGCACCGACGCCGTGTTCTCGACCGATCCGCGGTCGACATCCTCTTGGCTGATCGCGTAGGACGCCGTGGCGGTCGCGGTCTGTCCCGGTGCCAGCGAGCCGGCCGAGCCCGGCCAGTCGATCGCGATGTCGCCGATCCCGGGGAGCTCGTCGGTGATGGCGATGTCGGAGAGCGTCACGGTGCCGGTGTTCTCGATGCGGAAGCCGAAGGTGACGGCGTCGCCGAGACCGTTCGCGCCCGCGTCGGTCAGCTCGGCCGTCTTCTCGAACACGATGCCGGGTGCGGCGTCCACGCTCACCGTCGCCGGGGCCGTCGCCGACGCGGGGGCTCCCACCTGCGGTGCCCCCGTGCCGGTGACGATGCTCGACACGGAGCCCGCGTCGACGTCTGCCTGGGTGAGCGTGTAGGTGGCGCTGGCGGTCACGGTCTGCCCGGGGGCCAGCACGCCTGCAGCGCCCGGCCAGGAGTATTCGGGGGCCCCGACGCCGGGAAGGGCGTCTGCGAACGCGACGTCCGACAGCGTCACGTTCCCGGAATTGGTGAAGGTGTAGGTCCAGGTGACGGTGTCGCCGGCCCTGCCGGTCGCACCGGGAGCCAGAGTGCCGCTGTTCGTCGCGACGACGACCGGCAGACCGGCCTGAGTCTCGACGACGCTCGTCAACGACTCGGCGGCGACGTCCTCGCCGGCGGGCGTGGTGCCGCCGACGGTCGCGACGTTGCGGACCTCGCCCGCGTCGACGTCGGCCTGCGTGATCGTGTACTCCGCCGTTGCAGTGGCGGTCTCTCCGGGCGCGAGCACGCCGTCGTCGCCCGGCCACGTCACCACCGGAACGCTGACGCCGGGTAGTTCGTCGGTGAGGGACACACCCGACAGGGTCACGTTGCCCGTGTTCGCGATCTCGAACGCATACGACACCGCATCACCGACACCACCCGCACCCGACACCTCCCCCGCCTTCGACACCGACAACCCCGCAGCCGGTTGAACCGTGTTCACCCGCACCGTGTTCGTATCCACCCGCACCACCGCGCCCGACGGCGTCCGACCACCCACCGTGCCCGTGTTCTCCACGAACCCGGCATCCACATCCGCCTGCGTGATCCGATACTTCCCACGACCCGTCACCGAATCGCCCACCTCGAGCACACCCGGAACACCCGACCACGCGATCGACACGTCATACAGACCCTGCATCGGATCCACCAGACCACCCTCGGTGATCGTCACATTCCCGACATTCGTCGCCGTGATCTCGTACTGCACCACATCACCGACCTGCCCGATACCCCCACCCACGAACACACCCGACTTCACCGCCGACAACGCCGGGCGCTGCGGGACGGGAACGGTGGCGCCGTCGGTGACCGCGTCGAGCTCGCCGCGGGCGGGAGTCGCGTCGACGGTCACGACGTTGCTGACCGCACCTGCGTCGATGTCCTCCTGGGTGAGTGCGTAGCTCGCCCTTCCGATGGCGGTCGCACCCACCGGGAGCACGCCGTCGGCGCCGGGCCAGTCGATGACGATCTCGCCGAGACCGGGCAGCGGGTCGGTCAGGGTCACCGCGCTCAGCGTCTGGTTTCCTGTGTTGCGGAGAGTGAACGAGTACTGCACCTGCTCGCCCACCGTGCCCACACCGCCGGCTTCGAGCGCGCCGTCCTTCGCGACGGTCAGGGCGGGTGCGGGGATTGCGGTGTCGGCGGTCGCGGTGGCCGATGCGGTGACTTGCCCACCGCGGGCGCTGCCGGTCGCCGTCGCCGTGTTGGTGATCGTCCCGGCATCGACGTCCGCCTGCGCGATCGCGTAGGTCGCGGTGGCCGTCGCCGCCTCGCCGGGAGCGAGCACCCCGGGGTCGCCCGGCCAGTCGATGACCGGCGTCGAGATCCCGGGCAGCGGATCGGTCAACGTGACGTCCGTGACCGTCACGTTCCCGGTGTTCTCGATGGTGAAGTCGTAAGCGACCTGGTCACCGACCGCACCGTCGCCGTCGACCGACGCGGTCTTGCCGACGGTGAGCTCGCCCGCAGCCGGAGCCACCGTCGTCTCGACGGAGTCGGTGCTCGAGGTGATGATGTCGCCAACGGGCGGCTTGCCGCGCGCCGTCGCGATGTTCGTCACGGATCCGCGGTCCACATCGGCCTGCGTCACCGTGTACTGCGCCGTCGCGTCGACGGTCTGACCGGGCAGAAGGATGCCGACCTCACCGGGCCAGTCGAAGGTCGGATCGGTGACCCCATCGAGGGCGTCCTCGAGGTCCACGAGCGACAGCGTGACGTTCCCGCCGTTCGTCACCGTGAAGGCATAGTCGATGCGATCGCCGACCTGGCCCGCACCCTGCAGCTCGCTCGCCTTCGTGGCGGTGAGAGACGGCCGGGCCGCGATCACGACCGAGGCGGAGGCCTCACCGGTGACATCCGCGCCCCGCGGCGGCAGCCCGATGCCGTCGACCGCACTCGCCACGGAACCGCGGTCGACGTCTTCCTGCGTCAGGGCGTACTGCGACGTGGCGGTGACGCTCTGGCCGGGAAGCAGCACACCGGGAGCGGCCGGGTCAGGCCAGCTGTAGACAGGTGCCGTCGATCCGGCGAGGCGGTCGGCGAGGGTCACACCGGTCAGCGTCACGTTGCTGGTGTTGCGCAGAGTGTATCCCCACTCGACGAGGTCGCCGGCGACGCCAGCGGCACCCGCCGCGAGTGCCGCGGTCTTGGTGACGGCGATCGACGCCTGAATGCCCTGCGTGAGCACCGTCTCGATGCCGGGATCGCTCGCGACGGCCCCGCCCCGGCTCGCGCTGCCGGTCGCGGTCGCGGCGTTGGCGACTGCACCGGCGTCGACGTCGGCCTGCGTGATCGTGTACGCGGCGGATGCCGTCGCCTGCTGCCCCGGCGCGAGCACGCCGTCGGCTCCCGGCCAGTCGATCACCGGTGCGCTGAGCCCCGGCATCGGGTCGGCGAGCGTGATGCCGCTCACGGTGACGTTGCCGGCGTTGCGGATGACGAAGCCGTACTCGATCGGCGCACCGGCGCCGCCCTCTCCGACGACCACGCCGGTCTTGTCGACCGTGAGGGACGGAACCGGCTGCACGGTCTGCACGCGGACCGTGTTCGTGAAGGCGTTGACGCGCGTGCCGTCCGGCACATCGCCGCCGACCTGGGCGGTGTTGTCGATGAATCCGCGATCCACATCGGCCTGGGTGAGCCGGTACTTGGCGCGCCCGACGACGGACTCGCCGACGTCGACGCGACCGGGCTGTGCCGGGTCGGCCCAGGCGATCGACAGGTCGAAGAGGTTGGGCATCGGGTCGATGAGGCCGCCGCGGGTGATCGTCACGTTGCCGGTGTTGGTCGCCACCACCTCGTACTGGATCACGTCGCCGACCTGGCCGATGCCGCCGGCGGTGATCACACCGGTCTTGACGGCGGAGAGGCCCGGGGTCTGCGGGATGGTGACCTGAGCGGATGCCGTGCGCGCGAGGTCGTCGCCGCGGGCGGGATCGGCGGTCGCCGCCGCCTCGTTGTCGATGAAGCCGCGGTCGATGTCGGCCTGCGTCAGGGCGTAGGTCGCTGTCGCGGTCGCGGTCGCGCCGGGCGCGAGTTCACCGCTGGCGGCAGGCCAGTCGATCGAGAGGTCGGAGAGTCCCTCGAGCTCGTCGGTGATCGCGACCTCGTTCAGGGTGACGTTGCCGGTGTTCTCGATCTGCAGGAGGTACTCGATGAGGTCGCCGACCTCGCCGGTGGCGCCGGGCTCGAGGCGGCCCTCCTTGGCGAGCGTCATGTCGGGTGCGGCGCCGGCGGTGGTCGCGAGCGTCGACGGCGAGGAGTCTGCGACGGGGTCGCCGATCGGCGGGTTGCCTGTGGCGGTCGCGGTGTTGCTCACGGTGCCGCGATCGATGTCGGCCTGGGTGAGGACGTAACCCGCCCAGGCTGTGACGCTCTGTCCGGGCAGTAGCACGCCCTCGGTTCCCGGCCAGATGAGCTCCATCGGGGAGAGCCCCTCGAGCGGATCGCCGATGACGACGTCGCGCAGCGTGACGTTGCCGATGTTCTCGGCGGTGATCTCGTAGGTGACGGTGTCGCCGACCGCCCCGGTGCCGCCGGCGGTCGCGGACTTCGTCGTGACGAGCGCCGGGGCGGCGGCATCCGTCAGCGTCGTGGTCTCCGCGGGATCGGCGGAGACCGGCGCACCGCCGGCTGCTGTGCCGGATGCGCTGGCCCGGTTCGAGACCGCGCCGGCGTCGACGTCGTCCTGAGTGATGACGTAGGTGGCCGTCGCCGTAGCCTCCTGACCGGGCAGGAGCTCGCCGCTCGCCCCCGGCCACTCGATCACGGGATCGGTGAGCCCGGCGAGCGGGTCGTCGAGCACGATGCCCGAGAGGGTGACGTTGCCGCGGTTCGCGATCGTGAAGTCATAGGTGATCGTGTCGCCGACCACGGGGGCATCCGGGGCCGAGGCCTCCTTCGCTAGCACGAGCGACGGACGGCGCTCCAGCTCGACCGTCGCCGCGCCCGTCGTGGTGACGGCTGCGCCCACCTGCGGTGTTCCCGTGCCCGAGACGAGGCTCGTCACAGCGCCGGCATCGATGTCGGCCTGAGTCAGCGTGTAGGTCGCGGTCGCCGTCACCGAGTCGCCGGGGGCAAGTTCGCCCACCGGTGTCGTCCAGACGTACTCGGGTGCGCCGACGCCGGGAAGAGCGTCCGCGAGGGACACAGCGCTCAGCGACACGTTTCCGGAGTTGGTGAGGACATAGGTCCAGGTGACGCTGTCACCCGCCACCCCCGTCGCGCCGGGCGCAAGGGCTCCGCTGTCGCTGACCGTCAGCGCCGGTCCCGCGGCGGCGGTCGGCACGACGCTCTCCGGGGACTCCGCCGAGATCGGGTCGGCCCCGCGCGGCGGCGTGCCGGTGGCGGTCGCCGTGTTGACGACGCGGCCCGCGTCGACCTGTGCCTGGGTGATCGTGAGCGTGCCCTCGGCCGTCGCGATCTGGCCCGGCGCGATGCGACCGGGGAAGGCGGCATCCGGCCAGGTTATCGCCGAGAGCGAGACGCCGGGGAGGGCGTCGGTGAGGGACACACCCGACAGGGTCACGTTGCCCGTGTTCGCGATCTCGAACGCATACGACACCGCATCACCGACACCACCCGCACCCGACACCTCCCCCGCCTTCGACACCGACAACCCCGCAGCCGGTTGAACCGTGTTCACCCGCACCGTGTTCGTATCCACCCGCACCACCGCGCCCGACGGCGTCCGACCACCCACCGTGCCCGTGTTCTCCACGAACCCGGCATCCACATCCGCCTGCGTGATCCGATACTTCCCACGACCCGTCACCGAATCGCCCACCTCGAGCACACCCGGAACACCCGACCACGCGATCGACACGTCATACAGACCCTGCATCGGATCCACCAGACCACCCTCGGTGATCGTCACATTCCCGACATTCGTCGCCGTGATCTCGTACTGCACCACATCACCGACCTGCCCGATACCCCCACCCACGAACACACCCGACTTCACCGCCGACAACGCCGCGTCAGGAGTGATTGGGACGGTCTCGGAGGCCGTGCGCTCGTCGACGGGCGGCAGCTCGCCGCGCGCCGGTGCACCGTCGGCGGTGACCGTGTTGGCGACCGCGCCCGCATCGACGTCCGCCTGTGCGAGGGTGTAGGTGGCGACCGCGGTGGCGGTCTGCTGCGGCAGAAGCACGCCGTCGGCTCCCGGCCAGGTCACCGTGATCGGGCTGAGCCCGGTCAGCGGGTCGCTCAGGACCACATCGTCGACACTGACATCACCGGCGTTGGTGACGGAGAACCGATACTGCACTGTGTCGCCAGCGCGTCCCGTCGAGCCTGCGGCCAGTGCACCGGCCTTGGTCACGGTGAGCGCCGGGCCAGCATCGGCGGCCGTGGTCTCGACATCCGCGTCGACGGAGACCTCGGCGCCGCGCGACGGCTGGCCGCTGACGGTGGCGCTGTTCGCGACCTGCCCCGCGTCGTAGTCGGCCTGCGTGACCGAGTAGCGTGCGGTCGCCGTCACCGTGTCGCCCGGCGCGAGCACGCCGGTCTCGCCGCGCGGCCAGGCGCCGAAGGCGATCGCTGAGAGACCGGCCAGGTCATCATCGATGACCACGTCGGTGAGCGTCACGTTGCCGGTGTTCTCGATAGAGAAGCCGTACTCGATGGTGTCGCCGACGACCACGCCCGTGTCAGGCGTCGAGGTCTTGGCGAACGCGAGGGCCGGCACGGCCGGGACCGTTCCCAGGTCGAGTGCGTCCGTCGCGCCAACAGCCGGACCCGTGGGCGGCCGGCCGGTCACGGCGGCGCTGTTCTCGATGACGCCGCGGTCGAGGTCCGCCTGGGTCACGGTGTAGGTCGCCGTCGCCGTGACCGACGCACCCGGGGCGAGGCGACCGGGCGTGCCGCCCGGCCAGGCGCCGAACGTGAGTGCGGACAGCCCGGGCAGTTCGTCGCTGATCGCGATGCCGCCGATGGTGAGAGTGCCACTGTTCGTGACGACGAAGGTGAACGTGACGGTGTCGCCGAGATCCAGCCCCGTCGTCACATTCGCCGTCTTGTCGAGGGTGAGCTGCGCTGCCGCCTCGATCTCGACGGTCGCCGGCGCGGTCGCCGTGACCTCGGCGCCGCTCGGCGGAGTGCCCCGTCCGGTCACGAGGCTGACGATCGACCCGGCGTCGACATCGGCCTGAGTCAGCGTGGTCGTGGCCGTCGCGGTGACGAACTGGCCGGGCGCGAGGACGAACGGCGTCCCCGGCCAGTCGTAGGTCGGAGCGGTGGTGCCGGCCAGGGCATCGGCGAGCTGCACCCCGGTGAGCGTGACGTTGCCGGTGTTGGTCAGGACGTAGGTCCAGGTGACGTCGGCACCGGCGACGGATCCGGCGGGAAGAGATCCGCTGTTCGTCACCGTGATGGCGGGCGCAGACGCTTCGGTGGGAACGGAGCTCTCACCGCTGCTCGCCGTCACGGGGGCCCCGCCGGGCGCGGCTCCGTCGGCGCTGGCCGTGTTGATCACTTCACCCGCATCGACATCGGCCTGGGTGATCTCGTACGTCGCCGTGGCGGTCGCGGTCTCGCCCGGAGCGAGCTGCCCGACGGGACCCGGCCAGGTGATGTCGCCCAGCGCCACATCGCCGCGGTCGTCGCGCAGATCGATGCCGGTCACGGTGACGTTGCCGACGTTGCGGAGTGCGAGCTGGTAGGTGACCTCGTCTCCCACGCCGGCAGCGCCCGGGAGGGTGGTGCCGGTCTTCGTCAGATCCAGCTGGGCACGCTGTGCGCCTGTGGCCACGGTGTACTGATCGGTGGCCGACGCCGACTGGCCGCCCGGGGCTGTCCCGGAGACCGTCGCCGTGTTACTCACCGCCCCCTGATCGACATCGGTCTGGGTGATGGAGTACGCCCCGGTGGCCGTGGCCTGCTGCCCCGGGGCCAGCATGCCGGGCTCTCCCGGCCAGGAGACCTCGGGGAACAATCCGGGGATGCTGTCGACGAGCTCGACACCCGACAGGGTGACGTTGCCGGTGTTCTGGAACACGAATGCGAAGCGGATGACGTCACCGGCTTCACCCGCGCCGCCGTCGAGCACCGCTCCGGTCTTCGTCAGCTGCAACGCGGGAGCCGGTGCGATGGGCACGGCGACCGAGGTGGTCTCGGAGAGAAGTGGCCCGGTGGGCGGGGTCGCCACGGCCTCGACGGCGTTGGTGACGGTTCCGGCGTCCGCATCGGCCTGGGTCAGGACGTACGTCGCGGTCGCCGTCGCAGTCTGGCCGGGTGCGAGCGTCCCTGCCGTTCCGGGCCAGGTGAAGCTCAGGGGGGTGAGCCCGGGCAGCTCGTCCCTCAGCTCGGCGCCGGTGAGCGTGACGTTGCCGGTGTTGCGGAGTGAGAACGAGAAGGTGACGGTGTCGCCGGCGCGGCCGAGGGAACCCGGCGCCAGAGCGCCGCCCTTGGTCACTTCGAGATCCGGCGCGGAGGCGGCGGTCGGGGTGGTCAGCGAGGCCGGGTCGCTGACAGCGGGACCTGTCGGTGGTGTGCCCGTGCTGGTCGCGGTGTTGACGATGCTGCTGGCGTCGAGATCGGCCTGCGTGATGCGGTGCGTCGCCGTCGCGGTGATCGTCTGTCCGGGCCGGAGCGTGCCGCTCGCTGTGGGCCACTGGCCGTACGTGAGTGCGGAGAGGCCAGGAGCCGGGTCGCTGATCTCGACCCCCGTCAGGGTGACGTTGCCGGTGTTGGTCGCGGTCAGGGTGTACACGACGATGTCGCCGACGGCGCCGGACCCCGAGACGGATGCCGTCTTGCCGGTGATGATCGCGGGCGCGGCGGCAGCCGTCGCGAGGACGACCGTGTCGGACGTGTTACCGACGGTGGCGCCGCCGGGTGTGCGCCCGGTGGCGGTGGCGGTGTCGCTGATGCTGCCGGTGTTCACGTCGCTCTGCCGCACCTGGTACGTGGCGGTGGCGGTGACACTCTGGTTCGGGTCGAGTGTTCCCGCCGCGCCCGAGGGCCACGCAGAGTAGCTCAGGGCGGAGAGCCCGCTGTGCGGGTCGTTCACGACGATGCCGGACAGCGTCACGTTGCCGGTGTTGCGCACGATGTAGGTGTATGTGATCGTGTCGCCCACTGATCCGTTGCCGGCGGTGTATGCGCCGGCCTTGTCAATCGTGAGAGCCGGGGTGGCTGCGAGCGGTACGGTGGCGGAGCCGGTGGCGGATGCTGCGCCGCCGCGCTCCGGCGTTCCGGTGGCCGTCGCGGTGTTCGCGACCGAACCGGCGTTCACGTCGGACTGCCGCACGACGGAGCTCGCCGTCGCC
Source organism: Microbacterium sp. PAMC22086 (assembly GCF_019443525.1). Lineage (NCBI taxonomy): Bacteria > Bacillati > Actinomycetota > Actinomycetes > Micrococcales > Microbacteriaceae > Microbacterium > Microbacterium sp. PAMC22086. The sequence goes on from NZ_CP080380.1 coordinate 77,198, forward strand.
GTCACGGCCGTTCCGGGCGCTAGCGTGCCGGTGACGCCTGATGGCCACGCGCCGTACGCGAGTTCGCTGATTCCCGGCAGGGAGTCGGTCGCGTTGACGCCGGTGAGCGTGACGTTGCCGGTGTTCCGGATCGTCACAGCCCAGGTGATGGTCTCACCTGCGATTCCCGAGGCCTCCGCAGGCAGGGCGCCCGACTTGACGACCTCGAGGGCCGGCGCTGCGGCGGCGGTCGGGGTAGTGATGGTGGTCGAGGCGCCGCTCACCACCGCACCATTGGGTGCCGTGGCGTTTGTGGTGGCGACGTTCACGAGAGAGCCCGCATCGACGTCGGCCTGCGTGATCGTGTGCGATGTCGTCGCGGTGACCTGCTGGCCGGGCGCCAGGATCCCGGCTGTGCCGGGCCAGGTGTACTGGAACGGGGTCAGGCCGGGCAGCGGATCGCTGACGGCGACCGAGCGCAGAGTCACGTTTCCGGTGTTGACGGCCGTGATCTCGTAGTTCACCGTGTCGCCCACGGCTCCCGTGCCGGTGACCGTCGCCGACTTGGTCGTCGAGAGTGCGGGTCCTGCGGGCGCGGGCGCGAGCACCACCGTCGGGGATGCCGCAGCCACCGTCGGCCCGGTCGGCGGGGTGCCGGCCACGGACGCCGCGTTCACGATCGTGCCGGCATCGACGTCGGCCTGGGTCACGGTGTAGGACGCTGTGCCGGTGACCTGCTGCCCGGGTGCGAGGCGTCCCGCCGTGCCGGGCCACGTCAGGGCGATCGGGCTCAAACCCGCATGCGGGTCGGTGATCGCGACGCCGGTAAGGGTCACGTTCCCCGAGTTCTGCGCGACGAAACTGTAGGTGATGACGCTGCCGACCGCGCCGTCGCCCGACGTGTACGCGCCGCTCTTGCCGAGGGTGAGGGCGGGACCGGCGACGAGAGGCAGGGTTGCCGGCGCGGTCTGCTGCACCGCGGCCCCACCGGGTGCGGTCGCCGTCGCGGTCGCGGTGTTGGCCACCGATCCGGCATCCACGTCCGTCTGGGTGAGGGCGCGGGTAGCGGTGGCGGTGACGCTCTGGCCCGGCTGAAGGGTGCCCGCGGTTCCCGGCCAAGGGCCGAAGGCAATCGCCGACAGGCCGGGGAGCGGGTCGGTGAGCGCGACGCCGGTGAGCGTGACGTTGCCGCTGTTGCGCAGAGTGAAGCTGTAGGTGACAACGTCGCCTGCTCGACCGGTGGAGCCGGGGGCGAGAGCGGCGGACTTGGTCAGGGCGAGCTGAGGAGCGGCGGTCGCGGTGGCCGTGTCGCGGGTGGCGGACGCACTCACCGGCACGCCGCCCGGGGCCGTCGCGGCCGCGGTCGCCCGGTTGCTCACCGAGCCCCCATTCACATCAGCCTGGGTGATCGCGTAGGTGCCGCGCGCTGTCGCCACCTCTCCCGGGGCGAGCGTCCCAGCGGCGGTGGGCCAGGTGACGGCGAGTCCCGATAGGCCCGGGAGCTCGTCGGCGATCGTGACCGCGGTCAGCGTCTGATTTCCGGTGTTCTCGACGCGGATGCCGTACTGAATGACGTCACCGACACCTCCGGCTCCGCCCACGGTCGATGTCTTCGTGATCGCGAGAGCGGGCGAAGCGGGCGTGGTCGGTACGACGGCGGGCGCCGTGGTGTCCGACACGACCGGCCCCGTCGGCGGGCGCCCGCTGGCGGAGGCCACGTTGGCCACCGAACCGGCATCCACGTCGGCCTGCCGCACCGTGTAGGTCGCTGTCGCTGTCGCCGTCTGCCCCGGGGCGAGCGTGCCGACGGCTCCTGGCCAGGAGGTCGCTGGGGTGCTCAGTCCGGCGAGTGTGTCGGTGAGCGAGACACCGCTGAGTGAGACGTTGCCGGCGTTGCGGATCGCGATCGAGAAGGTGATGACGCTGCCCACGCCGCCGTTTCCTGACGTGACCGAGCCGGACTTGGTGACGGCAATGGCCGGGGCAGCGGCGATCGGCACTGTGGCGGGCCCGGATCCCGAGACCACCGCTCCGCGCGGGGGCTGCCCGGAGGCTGTCGCGATGTTCGCCACGGATCCGGCGTCGACGTCACTCTGCCTGACGGTGTAGGTCGCGGTACCGGTCACGGCCTGGTCGGGCGCGAGCGTGCCGACCGCTCCCGTCCAACCGCTGAGCGTGATCGGGGCGGAGCCGATCAGCGGATCTCGGAGCGACACCCCCGTCAGGGTGACGTTGCCGGAGTTGCGCACCGTGAAGGAGTAGCCCACGGTGTCGCCCGCGACCCCATCGCCGTTCAGCGTGCCGTTCTTGGTGACGGAGATCGCCGGAGCGATCGGCGCGGTGGGCGTGACCACCTCCGCGGACGCGGCCGTCACTGTCGCCCCGCCCCCGGTACCGCGAGCGGTCGAAGTGTTCGTCACCGACCCGGCATCCACATCAGCCTGGGTCAGAGTGTAGGTGGCCGTCGCGGAGACGGTCTGTCCCGGCGCGAGGCTGCCGGCCGTGCCCGGCCAGGCATACGTCAGAGCCGACAGGCGCGGAAGGGGATCGGCGATCGCTACGCCGGTGAGCGTGACGTTTCCGGTGTTCGTCGCGCGGAACGTGTACGTGAGCGTGCTGCCCACTCCCCCGCCGGATCCGGTTGCGGACTTGGTGGTCGTGATCGCCGGCGCCGCCGCGACGGTCGCCACCTGGACCTCCGCGGAGGACGCGGAGACGTTCGGTCCGCTCGGCGGTGTGCCCCGCACGGTCGCTGTGTTCCTGGTCACGCCCGCGTCGACGTCGCTCTGCCGGATCGCGTAGGTCGCGGTCGCGGTGACCGTCTGGTTCGGCTGCAGCGTGCCCGCGGTGCCCGGCCAGGTGTAGGACAGTGCGGAGAGTCCTGCGTGCGGGTCGCTGACGGCGACCCCGGTGAGCGTGACGTTGCCGGTGTTGGTCGCCCGGAACGTGTAGGTGACAGCGCTGCCGACGCCGCCGGATCCCGCCGTGACCGCGCCGCTCTTCACGAGCACGATGCCGGGGGCGGAGGCGAGGGACACGGTCGCGGGCGCGACCGAGGAGACGGCCGCACCTGTCGGCGGCGTACCGGAACCCGTGGCGGTGTTGCTGACGGCGCCCGAGTTCACGTCGGCCTGTGAGATGGTCGACTGCGCGGTCGCGGTGACCGTCTGACCCGGGGCGAGAGTGCCGGCGGTGCCGCTCGGCCACGCGCCGTAGACCGGCGCCGTGATGCCCGGCAGCGAATCGGTCACCGACACCCCGGTCAGCGTCACGTTGCCGGCGTTGCGCAGCGTGATCGTCCAGGTGATGCCGTCGCCCGCGCTGCCCGCCGAACCGCTCTGCAGAGCGCCGCTCTTGGTGGTGACGATCGCCGGTGCGGCCACCGCGGTATTCGTGACCACCGCTCCCGACGAGCTGGCGACGGTGGCCGAGGCGAACTGCGCCGTGGAGGCGGCGGTGTTGCGCACCGCACCGGCATCCACGTCGGCCTGACGGATGGTGTAGGTCGCGACCGCCGTGACGGACTGACCGGGCGCGAGTCGCCCAGCCGTGCCCGGCCACGTGTAGGCGAAGGCGGAGAGGCCCGGAAGCGGATCGCTGATCGCCATCCCCGTCAGGGTGACGTTGCCCGAGTTCGTGGTCCGTACGGTGTAGGTGATGACGTCGCCGACGCCCGCGGAGCCCGACACCGCGGCGGTTTTCGTGGTGGTGCTGGAGGGGGCCGCGGCCACCGTGCTCACCCGTGTCGTCTGGGATGCGCCGGTGACCGTGTCACCCGCGGGCGTGCGTCCGCTGGCCGTCGCGGTGTTCGTCACCGACCCGGCGTCCACGTCGGCCTGCCGGATCGCATAGGTGGCCGTCGCGGTGACCGTCTGGCCGGGTGCGAGGGTGCCCGCCGTCGCGGGCCAGGTGTAAGTGAGAGGTGACAGGCCGGGCAGCGGATCGCTCAGCGCCACCTGCGTGAGCGTGACGTTTCCGGTGTTGGTCGCGGAGAAGCTGTACGTGACCGTGCTTCCCACCCCGCCCGCGCCGGATTTGACCGCGCCGGATTTGAGGACGGAGAGCGTTCCTGTCGGTGCGACCGGAACGGTCGCTGCGCGCGTCTGAGTGACGCGGGCGCCCGTCGGCGGAGTCGCGGTCGCGGTCGCGGCATTCGCCACGGCGCCGGCGTCAACGTCGGTCTGGGTGAGCGTGTACGTGGCCGTGGCACGGACGACCTGCCCTGGCGCGAGGGTGCCGACGGCGCCCGGCCAGGTGTAGGCCAGTGCGGAGAGGCCGGGAAGCGGATCGTTAATCGCCACGCCGGTGAGGGTCACGTTGCCGGTGTTGGCGAGCGTGAAGCTGTAGTTCACGCGGTCTCCCGCGCGGCCTGTGCTGCCCGGTGCGAGGGAACCCGACTTGGACAGGTTCACCGCCGGCGCCGCCGCTGCCGTCGCGATCGTCGACGGGCTGCTGGGGGCGGTGAGCAGTGCACCGGCAGGCGTGGTCGCCGAACCGACGGCGGTGTTGCGCACCGAACCGGCGTCGACGTCGGCCTGGGCGATGGTGTACGTCGCGGTCGCCGTGACGGTCTGACCGGGAGCGAGACGCCCGGGCGTCCCTGGCCAGGTGTAGGAGAGGGACGAGAGACGAGGTAGCGGATCGGCGATGGAGACGGCGGTGAGCGTTGTGTTGCCGGCGTTGCGGGCGGTGAAGCTGTAGGTGATGACGCTGCCGACGCCGCCCGAGCCCGAGGTGATTGTTCCCGACTTCGTCGTCGTGAGCGCGGGGGCCGAGGGGATCGTCGACACCTGGACCTGGGGCGAGGTGCCGGAAGCGGTGGCGCCCGAGGGGGTGCGGGCGGTGACGGTGGCGGTGTTGCGGACGGAGCCGGCATCCACATCGGCCTGGGTGATCGTGTAGAAGGCGGTGGCGGTGGCGGTCTGGCCGACCGGGAGCGTGCCGGCGGTCGCGGTGGGCCAGGTGAGGACCGGAGGCGAGAGACCAGGCAGCGGGTCGACCAGCGACGCGTTGACGAGGGTGACGTTGCCGGTGTTGGTGAACGTGACCGTGTAGTTGATCCGGTCACCCACGCGGCCGGTGGCTCCTGAAGCGAGCGTGCCGACCTTGCCGACCGAGATATTCGCCGCGGACGCGATCGGGGTGGTCTGACTGCTGTTGCCGACGGGCTTCACACCGCCGTCGTCGTCGGTCGCGGTCACCGAGGCGGTATTGGCGACGGAACCGGCATCGACGTCGTTCTGCGTCAGTGTGTAGGTTGCCGTGGCGGTCACGGATTGGCCCGCCGTTAATGTGCCTGCGGGTCCGGGCCAAGAGTCGAATGTGATGGCGGACAGTCCGACGAGGGGGTCGGTGATCGAGATGTCGGTGAGCGTTGACTGGCCGGTGTTCGTCACGGTGAAGGTATAGATGACGGTTTCGCCCGCGCGACCTGAGGCGCCGGGGGCCAGCGCACTGGACTTGACGAGCTCGATGGCGGTGAGGAGCACGGTCGTGCTGTCGCTGTCCTGGGCGAGATAGTTGCCGGCTGATGTGTAGGCGGTGCCTTCTGCCGTCGAGGTGTATCCCGTCGAGGCGGGGGCGGTCGCCGTGCAGGTGTACGTGGTGGTCTGCAGTGGGGCGAGTGTCAGGGCACCGAGGTTTCGCGCGCAGCCGGCCTGATCGTCCTCGATGATGATGTTGCGGAGGGTGCCCGCTCCGGTGTTGGTGACGCGGATCGTGAAGGTTGCGAGTTCGGATGCGGTCCGAGATTGCGTGTCTGCGGTGCCGTCGAACGTTTTCACCACCTGGAGACCTGCTGTCGGAACGGAGAGGATGGCGTTACGCAGAAGGTAGGAGTCGCCGATGGTGCCGAGGCGCAGGTTGACTCGGGTGTCCCCGCCGGCGACATTCGATAGCGGGGCTGTCGATACGTCGACACTCTGATTGGTGAACGCGGTGTTGCCCGCGCCGGTATACCGAACGGAACGTTCTGCTCGTCCAATACCGAAGTTGTTGGTGGCGCCAGCGGGGTTTGCAATAGGGGTGAACGTTGTCGAGGTGCCTCGTGAATACGATGCCGCGTCGCCCGTGATGTTGCGGTCGCCCTCGAAGAGGGTGAATCCGGCTCTGGTGCCCGGGGCGACGGCAGTGAAACCGTTGAAGGCCACGGACAGGTCCGGGTCTGATGCTCCCTGCCGGACGTGGCCTTCGTAGAAGATGATGTTGTGCGGCACGGACGCCTGGTTGCCGAGGATGAAAGTGCCGTAGTCGTACACGACGGTCACCGACCATCCGGCGTAGCAGCCTGCTCCGGTCGGCGTCCAGAGATTGCCAGCGGAAATAGTCACATCGGACCCGGTGGTGACGCCCGCGAAGGCGCTCGTGACGTCGGCACTCGCGGAGTAGTAGCGAGCCGTTGCCTGGTTGGTCGGATCGACGAGCATGCTCTGCGGTGCGATGCTGCTGATTCCGCCAGAACCTACCCGGAACTGGACGGCCCGGTTTAGGTACCCGGTGGCCGAACCGGCCGGCAGGGTGGCGGTGCCGCGGGCCGTCGAAAAGGTCGTGCACAGCGAGCGGTTGTCTCCCGTGTACGCGCCCGTGTTGGCGCTCCAGCTCAAGAACGCCTTGACGACGGTCGCGCCTGCCGGGACGTTGATCGTCGCACTGGACGAGTTGGTGGTGAACCCGCCGGCTGCGTTGGTGTTCGACATTACGAAGTTATCGTTCACGTTGTCGGCGTCGCTGTTCGACGCCGCGTGCAGGTCGTTGCAGGTTCCTACGCCGGTGCCCGCCGCGGAGGTGCAGGCGAGTACGCCGTTGCCTGCCATCAGGAAGTCGCCGTTGACGTTGGCCTGATAGTTGGGCGCGGTGCCCGAGTTCGTTCCCCACTGCACCACCACCGCCTCGGCTGGAGCAGGGGATGCGAGAGTTAGACCGACGGTTGCGAGGGTGGCAGCCATCAGCATGGCGACGAATAGGCGCCAACGCCGAGCATGCAGGACATTGTCCTCCATGAAACGCCCCCTCCCAAGGCCGACCGTCTGCGCCGGATGCTTATGGGGATCGACGAATGCGGTACCGCTCAGCCTAGTCAGACTTTCGCATACCTTCAATCACCCGTATGCCGTCGCGCTCCTTGTTCCACCTTTCGCCAGGTCAACGGAGCCTCATCGCGCCCGGGCCTGCATCACAGCCAGCGTCGGGCTTTGAAGACCCAGTACAGGCCGAATCCGCCGAGGATCATGGCGAGGACGGCGAGGGGGTAGCCGAGGGGCCAGTCGAGTTCGGGCATGTAGGTGAAGTTCATGCCGTAGATAGTGCCGATGAGGGTGGGGGCGAAGAGGATGGCTGCCCAGGAGGAGATCTTCTTGATCTCTTCGTTCTGCGCGAGACCGGTCTCGGAGAGGCGTTTGGTCTCCTCATTCTGGGCGAGGCTCGCCTCCGACAGTCGCCGCATCTCGTCGTTCTGCTGCTGGGTCACGAGGGTGGAGTGGACAGTGAGTGCGTTTTCGAGGAGAGTGCGGAATTCGTCGGCGCGTTCGGTGATCCGGATGACGTGATCGAGGACGTCGCGGAGGGAGCGGCGCAGCTCGAGGTCGACACCATACTTTTCCGCACCCCGCTCAAGCCCTTCCAGCATGTCCCGCAGCGGCCGCGTGGCGCGCTGGAACGAGATCACTTCTCCGAGGAGTTCGTAGATACGCCGGGAGACGGCGGGGTCGCCGCCGAACAGCTGGTCCTCGATCTCGTCGATGTCGTTTTCGAGGCCCGCGGTCACGGGGGCGTATCCGTCGACGATCTCGTCGAGCACGGTCCAAGAGCGAGCAGGTCGGGGTTTGCCTCGAGCCGGGAGCGGACACGGGCGAGGTTCGGGTTCTCGGCGTGACGGACCGGTTCCGAGGAACTCGGCAGCGGCTCGGCGCAGCATGTGCGGTCGTTCGGCTGCGGCGAGGGACGGCTGAGTAGTTTTCATGTCGGCTCATCTTGACCCGAACCATGTACTTCAGTCAATATTGAGACAATGAACACTGAGAGAACTGACCAGGTGGAGGCGCGCGCCGCGAGGCACGCCGCGTTAGGCGATCCCTCACGTCTGCGTATCGTCGACCTCCTCACGCTGGGCGATCTCTCCCCGACCGAGATCCGCGTGGCTTTGGGTCTTCCCTCGAACCTCGTCACGCACCACCTGAACGTGCTGGAGTCCGTGGGGATGGTGTCGCGCTCCCGCTCGGAGGCCGACAAGCGCCGCAGCTACGTCCACCTGACCGAGAACGCACTTCGCGGACTCACCCCTGGACGGGTGGAGCGCGCGAGCCGGATCGTGTTCGTCTGCACCGCGAACTCCGCCCGCTCGCAGCTCGCGGCGGCGCTGTGGTCGACCCACAGCAGCATCCCGGCGTCATCCGGCGGAACGCACCCGGCCGAACGGATCGATCCGGGGGCGATGGCCGCAGCCGCTCGCCACGCGCTTTCCCTGCCCGACGAGCTGCCCCGCGACCTGACGTCAGTGCTGACCGGCTCGGACTTCGTGGTCACGGTGTGCGACAACGCCCACGAAGAACTCGGCATCGCCGGGCACCTGCACTGGTCGATCCCCGACCCCGTGCGAATCGGTACCGACGACGCCTTCGACACCACCTTTGACGAGTTGGAGCGCCGCATCGCGGAACTCGCGCCCCGGCTCGCCGCCAGCTGACTCACCCTGAAAGAGAACCCATGACTGACACCACTCCGACCGTCCTCTTCATCTGCCAGCACAACGCCGGCCGCTCACAGCTCGGCGCAGCCCTCCTGGAGCACCTAGCCGGCGAACGCTTCACCGCCACCTCGGCCGGCCTTTCCCCCGCCGACGAAGTGAACCCGGCCGTAGCCGCCACCGTGGCAGAGCTCGGAATGGATATCACCGCTCGGGTGCCCCGCGCCGTCACGCTCGAGGACCTGAACACCGCCGACATCGTGGTGCTCATGAAGCCGGGACTCACACTGCGTTCCACGCCCCGCGGAGAGGTTCTGGAGTGGTCGTTCCCGAATCCAGAGTCGTGGGACGCCGACGCAGTACGCCCGCTGCGCCAGGCCGTATCCGAGAAGATCCAGACCACACTTCTCAACCGTTGAGCTGATCGGAGCGGGAACGCCAAAGCTCAGCACTCGTCCACCGAATACGCCTGCCGAAACCCTCTTACGGCGCACGTTTCTGGATCCCTGTCAGCGGCTGCACGGGTCGCCTCGCCGAAAACGATCGTTTTCGGTGACCAGCGTGCTGAACGAGTGGCAGGCTCGGAGAGTAAGCCGAACGGGGACAGATAATAGGTACGAGCTTGAGCCAAGCTGTGTCGGCCAGCTTGGTTCCCGTAAGGCCGAGCAACCCCACGCACGATGACATTCGAACATCGGAAATGCTATGCAAAAGACCTCACTCATCGCCCTCGCGCGACACGAACTCTCTCAGGCGAAGGAAGCGTCCAGTGGTAGAAGCGCGAAGACCGTCTTCGGAGGACACGAGCATCAACTCCGACAAACGCTTATTGCTCTCAAGGCCGGCGAAAGCCTGGCTGAGCACGAAAGCTCCGGAGAGGCAACCCTGCAAGTCCTCGAGGGCCGCGTCCTGCTCAGATTCGGAGACCTGTCGTGGAACGGATCTCCCGGTGACCTCCTCATCATCCCGGACGGGCTCCACTCACTCGACGCCATCGAGGACTCAGTCATCCTCCTGACCGTCGTTAAGAAGCACTGAAGCAGGTTGCGTACGGATCGTGGGAACTCCGCAGTACGGTGCACTTGATCCTCTCGCGCTCATCCATGATGAGCTGATACACGATTCCACCAACAACGCGCTGCGAGAGCAGGGCATGGACCCCATTTACACGGTGGGTGCCGCTGCGCGCGTGGCCGTCATTGGCCAGGCGCCGGGACGCCGCGCGCAGGCAAGCGGGGTGCCGTGGGACGACGCCAGTGGTGCCACCCTCATGCAGTGGCTTGGTGTCACCGAAGGACAGTTCCGAGACCCGGACAATTTCGCTCTCTTGCCGATGGACTTCTACTACCCCGGCCCCGGTCGCAGCGGGTCGGGAGATGCGCCGCCGCGTCGAGGCTTCGCGGCCAGGTGGCATCCGCCGCTCTTCGCGTTGATGCCTGATATTCGTTTGACTTTGTTGATCGGACGCTACGCACAGCAGGCGTACTTGCCGATTGCGAAGACCGCGACGCTGACCGCGACGGTACGGAATTATCAGCAGTTTCTTCCTGAGCTGTTCCCTCTAGTGCACCCGTCGCCGCTCAACTTTCGTTGGCACGCGAGGAACCCGTGGTTCGCCGCAGACGTCGTGGAAGATCTCCGTTGGCACATCGAGACCGCGTTGCGGTGAAACCGTTTCTGGGGGTGAATCAATCGCTGATGCCCGCGCACTACATCGGGTCGCGCCGGCCCGTGATGTCCTCCCGCACTGCGATCGTGTTCTCAGGGCTCGCGCCGGCACCGCCGAGTCCGCCCCGGGTGTGGGGACCCGCACCTCGCCCCTGACGACAAGCCCCCCTGTCGTCAGGGGCGAGTCGTTGCGGGTCTGCGCCAGCTGACGGGGAGGTCGCGCATCACGAGGGCACTGTCGATCTGCGCAGCCCCTCGCGGAAGCCCGTCGAAGAACGACGACCCGACCTCGTTCACGCGCCCCGCCTCCGCGACCCACCGCGTCGTCGACAGCTCCACCGCCTCCGCTCCTCTGCCGTCCCGCCGCGGCGACCAGCCGATCGAGCCCGCACGGTAGAACTGCGAGGCGTCCTCGACCGTCGGGAAGAGCGTGCTCTCCCATCCGTCGGTCACCTCGACGTCAGCGAACACGCTCGCGTCGGACGCCTCCATCCCGACCCGGAACCGGGCGCCGATCTCCTCGATCACGAACCGTGCGCGCCGCTGGATTCCCGGGAAGAACCTGCCGCCCCCGACAACCGGAACGATGTCGGAGGAGTGCCGTTCGATGACGTACACGCCCGTGCGCGTCGCCCCACCCTCATCCCACTCGACCGCGAATCGGTGCGCGGCGTTCTCCGTGGAGATGCCCCAGCGCGGACGCACCCAGCCGGGACGCAACTCCGTCAGCGCGATCAGGCACACTCCCCCGACGGCGCTCCCGTCGACGAGTTGGGGTCGAAAGGGGGCAGGGATGATCCCGCCCGCGACCGCGGGATCGACCCGATAGGTCAGCAGCAGACGGCGCCGCATCCGGCCACGGAGAGTGCGCAGGAGAAGGTTCATGCCTTCAATTTAACAGCTTCGCTAAATAGCTACAAGCCTTCGGCGAGAGAGGGGCCGGCCACTCGGCCGTCAGGCTCCGAGCCGCTTGAGGGCGTTGGCGACGACGTGCTTCGCGGATGCCGCCGCACGTCCGACGACCTCGGCCGCATGGGTGGCGCTTTCGTTGAGCGGGATGCCCGGGTAGACGATGTCGGGGGCACCGTCGCCGAAAGCGTCGACCAGGAACGGCACCAGCCAGTCGTCCACGGCCTCGAGCGGCTCGACCGCGAGACTGTAGAAGCGTCGCTGGCCGTCTTCGCGCACGGTGACGAGCTCGGCGTCGCGCAGCACCTTCAGGTGCTTGGACACGGTGGGCTGGCTGATGCCCAGATCGGCGACGATCTGGCTGACGCTCGTGCCCGCCTCTCCTTCGGTCGTGCGCCGCAGCAGGAGCTGGAGGATGTCTCGCCTCGTACCGTCTGCGATCACGTCGAAGATGTCCGTCATGAGTTCAGGGTAGTCGTCCCCGGCACGGAGTACCATGACGAAGGCTCGGCGACAGGCGCCGTGCGGCCGCTGTGCGCGGTCGAAGGAGAAACCACAGGGGGCAGCGATGTCGGGCATCGTTTCGGCGTCGTCCCCGCGGCAGAGCCTCAAGAGCGCGGCCGGTTGGGTAAAGCACCTCGTCACCTCTTCGCCGTCACGCTTCGCGATCGTCATCTTCGCGCTGCTGATCCTGGTCTTCACCGTGCTGCTCTCCCTGCCGATCGCCTCCGCGAGCGGAACCGTGACGCCGCTGAGCGATGCCCTCTTCACCGCCGTCTCCACCATCTGCGTCACCGGACTCGCGACCGTCGACATGGCCAACTACTGGTCGCCGTTCGGTCATGTCGTGGTGTTCCTCGGCGTGAACATCGGCGCACTGGGTGTCCTCACCCTCGCCTCGCTCATGGGCATGCTGATCTCGAAGCGCCTCGGCCTGCGCGCCAAGCTGATGGCCGCCGGCGACACCAATCCGATGCGGGCGCACGGCGGCGTGGTCAACGAGAGCCAGACCGTGCGGCTCGGCGAGGTCGGCCAGCTGCTGACCACGGTCGCCGTGTCAGCGCTGATCATCGAGGCCTCGCTCGCGATACTCCTCTACCCCGCGCTCGTGATGGCCGAGGTCGACCCGATCGCGGCACTCTGGGAGGCTCCCTACTTCGCGGCGATGGCGTTCACGAACACCGGGTTCGCACCGAACGACGGCGGCGTCGCCGTGTTCGCCGACGACTACCTCGTGCTCTCGCTCCTCATGGTGGGCGTCTTCCTCGGCAGCATCGGTTTCCCCGTCATCTACACCCTCGCCAAGCACGTCTGGCATGTGAAGCGCTGGTCGCTGCACACCAAGCTCACGCTCGTCACCACCATCCTGCTGTTCATCCTGGGTGCCGCCGTGTTCGTGGTCCTCGAGTTCAACAACCCCAAGACGTTCGGGTCGATGGATGCCACCGACACCACGTTCCAGGCCTTCTTCCTCTCGGCGATGACCCGCTCCGGTGGCTTCAACGTCATCGAGATGGACGATCTGAACGGCTCATCCCTGCTCGCCGCGAGCATGCTGATGTTCGTCGGCGGCGGCTCCGCCTCGACCGCCGGCGGCATCAAGGTGACCACTCTCGCGGTGCTGGCCATCGCGGTGTGGTCCGAGGCCAAGGGGCGCCAGTCGGTCGAGGCCTTCGGTCGCCGCATCCCGAGCGATGTGCAGCGCGTCGCCCTCAGCGTCGTCGCATGGGGCGCGACCATCGTCGCCCTGTCGACGATCGTGATCGCCCAGATCACCAAGGCGGACATCAGCCATGTCCTGTTCGATGTCATCTCGGCGTTCGGCACTGTCGGGCTGTCGACAGGGCTCACCGCAGAGCTCCCCGATTCGGCGTCGTACGTCATGGCCGCGACCATCTTCATGGGCCGCGTTGGTACAGTGACTCTCGCCGCGGCAGTCGCCGCGACATCACGAACGCAGTACTACTCACTGCCCGTGGAAAGGCCGATCGTTGGTTGAAGTCCTCCGGGGCGACGCTCCCGTCCTCGTCATCGGCCTCGGCCGGTTCGGCGCCGCCTGCGCCGGAGAGCTCGACCGCCTCGACCGCGAGGTGCTCGCGATCGACGACAACCTCGAGCTCGTGCAGAAGTGGTCCGAGCGCGTCACGCACACCGTGCAGGCCGATGCGAAGAACATCGATGCCCTCCGGCAGATCGGCGCACAGGACTTCCAGGTCGCCGTCGTCGCGGTGGGTTCCTCGATCGAGGCATCGGTGCTGATCACGGCCAACCTCGTCGACCTGAAGGTGCCGCAGATCTGGGCTAAGGCCGTCTCGCAGTCGCACGGCAAGATTCTCGCCCGCGTCGGCGCCAACCACGTCATCTATCCCGAGCGCGAGGCAGGCGAGCGCGTGGCGCACCTCGTGAGCGGACGGATGCTCGACTTCATCCGCTTCGACGACGACTTCGTCCTCGCCAAGATGTACCCGCCGAAGTTCATCCGCGGTGTCGGTCTGAACGAGTCGGGCGTGCGCTCGAAGTACAAGGTCACCGTCGTGGGCGTGAAGAGCCCCGGCAAGCCGTTCCGCTATGCCGAGGCGAACACGATCGTCACGAACCACGACCTCATCATCGTCTCGGGCACCAACAGCGACATCGAGCGCTTCGCCGGCCTCGATCGCTGACGCCGCCCCGGCTTCGTTTCCCGGCTCCCCCTCGCGGCGGATGTGCGAGGCCTCACAGCCGTGGTGGGATGGGAGTCATGACCGACCCCGCAGCGGCCCCTCCCGTCCTCGCCCTTCGCGGGCTTCGCAAGCAGTTCGGGCAGAAGGTCGCCGTCGACGGTCTCTCCCTCGATGTGCCCGCCGGATCCATGCTCGGCCTGCTCGGCCCGAACGGCGCCGGCAAGACCACGACGCTCGCGATGGCCACGGGCCTGCTGCGTCCGGATGCCGGAACCGCCTGGGTGCTCGGTGCGGACGTGTGGCAGAACCCCGCAGAGGCGAAAGCGCGCATGGGTGTGCTCCCCGACGGCATCCGCATGCTCGACCGGCTGACCGGCGCCGAGCTGCTGCGTTACACCGGGCTGCTGCGCGGAATGGCCGAGACGGAGGTCGTCTCGCGGACCGGTGATCTCCTCGATGCGCTGGGGCTCGCCGATGCGCGGGACACGCTCGTCGTCGACTACTCCGCCGGCATGCGCAAGAAGATCGGGCTCGCCTGCGCGCTGATCCACGCACCTCGACTGCTCATCCTCGACGAGCCGCTGGAGGCGGTCGACCCGGTATCGGGCGAGACGATCCGTCAGATCCTGCGCTCCTTCATCGACGGCGGCGGCACGGTCGTGCTGTCCAGCCACGTGATGGAGCTCGTCGAGTCGATGTGCGACAGGGTCGCCATCGTGGCCGAAGGACGCCTGCTGGCGCACGGCCCGCTCGACGAGGTGCGCGCCGGCCTCTCGCTGCAGCAGCGATTCCTCACGCTCGTGGGGGCGCACGACCTCGGGACGGAGACGCTCGCATGGTTGCGCTCCTCGTAAGCCTGCGCTGGCGGCAGCTGCGTCATCAGCTGTCCCGCAATCCCTGGATGATCGTCACCCTCATCATCACCGGGATGATCGCCCTCGGCCTCCTGGCCGTTCTCACCGCCGGGCTCGTCGCTCTGCGATTCGCCACGCCGGAGGGTGCCGTCACCGCCCTCGTGCTCACCGGGGCCGCGATCGTCATCGGATGGTGGATCGGCTCGATCCTGGTCAGCGCCGACGACTCACTCTCTCCCGAGCGCTTCGCGCTGCTGCCCGTGACCGCGCCCGCACTGCTGCCCGGATTCGTGATCGCAGGGGCCACGACCATCGGCGGCATCGGCACCACCGTCGCACTGCTGCTGATGCTGGTGGGCTGGTCGGTGAGCCTGCCGGCACTGTTCACCGCCCTCCTCATGATCCCCGTGGCCGTCGTCACCTGCGTGCTCGGTGCGCGCGTGGTGAGCGGCCTGCTCGCCGGCTGGCTCGCGCGTCGCAGCACGCGTGATCTGGTGCTGACTCTCGGTGTGCTGCTCGCCGCCTCGTCCGGGCTGATCCTCAACCTCGGGATCGGTGCGCTCACCACGGTGACCGACGTCGGCGGAGCCTTCTCCATGGTCGCGGACATCGTCGGATGGACACCGCTCGGTGCCGTGTTCGGGGTTTCCGCATCGGCCGCGCAGGGCGACGTCGTCACCGCGGCGCTTCGCCTGGTGATCGCCCTCGCGACTGTGTTCGTCCTATGGTTCGCGTCGCAGCGCCTTCTGGCCGCGCGTCTCGTCTCGCCGATCCAGAGCAGCGGTGGCGGACGAGTGCGCTCCGGTGGCCTGCTCGATCGGATGCTGCCGGCGAACTCGACGGGCGCGGTCGCTGCACGGTCTCTGCGCTACTTCCGCCGCGATCCGCGACAGCTCGTCAACATCGTGATGCTTCTGCTGCTGCCGGCGATCTTCATCGGTATCGCCCTGATGAACGGCCTGCAGGAGGAGGCGATCGGCTTCGCCCCCGCGATCACCCTGATCCCCGCGATCAACGCCCTCCTCGCCGGAACGATCGTGCAGATGGCGATCGCCTACGACAACGACGCCGTCGCCATGCACATCCTCACCGGAGTCACCGGGGCCGCCGACCGCGCGGGGCGCCTGCTCGGCTTCGGACTGATCGCGGTACCGGTCACGGTCGCGCTGTGCGTGGCAACCTGCCTGCTCGCAGGACGGCCGGACCTGCTGCCCGGCAGCCTCGGTGCGTCGCTCGGCCTCACGGCGATCGCCGCCGGCGCCGGAGCGTGGGTGGGCAGTTTCCTCCCCGGGCGGGCACCGGCCCCGGAGGCGAACCCCTTCGGCCGCGGATCTTCCGGCGGGGTGCAGTCGCTGCTCGCGATGATCATCATCGGCCCGATCACGCTCGTGCTCGGTGCACCGGCGCTCGGATTCGCCATCGCAGCGATCTGGAATCCCGGGCTGGGGTGGATCAGCCTCGCCTGCGGCATCGTCTTCGGCGGTCTGGCGCTCTGGGGCGGAACCGTGCTCGGCGGGAAGATCCTGGATCGTCGCTGGCCCGAGGTGCTCGCCGACGTGTCCAGCGAGAGCTGACCGCGGCGGACCGGGTCAGGCGTCGATGTTGAGCACGATCTCGATCACCAGATCGCACCCTCGATCCGCAGTCGCATGGCTCAGGCGCCGGCGGCGAGCTCCCTGGCCCGTGCGAGTGCGGCGTCCGCAGCCTGGGCGAAAGTGCGATCGAGGTGCGCTTCCTGCAGCACGGCGATCGCCCGTTCGGTCGTTCCCTTCGGGCTCGTGACGCGACGGCGCAATTCTGCCGGCTTCTCGCCCGAGGCATCGAGCAGGGCTGTCGCCCCGATGAACGTCTGCTCGACCATGAGCCGCGCATCCGCATCGGCGAATCCCATGCCGACGGCGGCCTTCGTGAACTCCTCGATCAGCAGGTAGACGTAGGCGGGCCCTGAGCCCGAGATCGTCGACAACGCATCGATCTGAGACTCCGGCACCTCGACGACAGCCCCGACGGTCTCGAAGAGGCGGCGGACGAGAGCGAGATCCTCGTCCGGGACCGCAGCGCCGGCGGCGAGACCGGTGACGCCCTTGCGCACGGTCGACGGAGTGTTGGGCATCGAGCGGATGACTCGGGCTTCAGGACCGAGCACATCGGCGAAGGTCTGCAACGTGACGCCGGCGGCGACACTGACCACGATCGCGTCGGCGGCGAGGTGCGGGGCGATCTCGCGCAACAGATCGGGCACCATCGCCGGCTTCACGCCGACCACCACGATCCGCGCTCCCGCGGCTGCCTCGACGTTGCCCTCCGGACGCTCGGCGAGGGCGACGCTCGTGACGCCGTCGAGGTCGGCGAACGCCTCCGCCTTCTCCGCGGTGCGGTTCGTCGCGGTGATCCCGCCGTCGATCCGGATGCCCGAGGCGACCACTCCGCGCAGGATCGCACCGCCCATCGAGCCGGCACCGAGGAAAGCGAGGGAAGGAAGCGAGTCAGCCATGTCGTCATCCTACGGCGGGCACTCCGACATCCTCAGGCGGGCGGTTCTAGACTCATCCCATGAGTGCATCCGGAGGCAACAAGGCCATCGTCGCGGCGTTCCTGGCGAACATGGGCATCGCCCTCGCGAAGTTCATCGCCTGGGCTCTCTCCGGATCCGCCTCGATGCTCGCCGAGGCCATCCACTCCGTCGCCGACTCGGGCAACCAGCTGCTGCTGATGCTGGGCGGACGCAAGGCCCGGCGCGAGGCCGACCGAGCGCACCCGTTCGGCTACGGCCGAGAGCGCTACGTGTACGCCTTCGTCGTCTCGATCATCCTCTTCTCGGTCGGTGGCCTCTTCGCGATCTACGAGGGCGTCGAGAAGCTCACGAACCCGCACGAGCTCGACAAGACATGGTGGTGGCTGCCGCTCGTGGTGCTCGTCGTCGCCATCGGACTCGAATCGTTCTCGCTGCGCACCGCCATGCGCGAGAGCAACCTCGTGCGTGAGAAGGGCCAGTCGTGGGTGTCGTTCGTGCGCCGCTCGAAGGCACCGGAGCTTCCCGTCGTGCTGCTGGAAGACGTGGGCGCACTCACCGGCCTCACGTTCGCGCTGCTCGGCGTCGGCCTCACCCTCATCACCGGCAACCCGATGTTCGACGCGCTCGGCACCGTCATGATCGGTGTGCTGCTGGTGCTGATCGCGATCGTGCTGGGCATCGAGACGAAGAGCCTCCTGGTCGGAGAAGGCGCGACCCAGGCCGACCACGACCGCATCGTGGACGCGATCAACGCGGGCGATGAGATCGAGAAGATCATCCACATGAAGACCCTCTACCTCGGCCCCGACGAGCTGATGGTCGCGGCGAAGATCGCCCTCAACGCCGACAAGCCGCTGCGCGAGGCCGCCGACGACATCGATGCGATCGAGGCGCGGATCCGCGAGGCCGTGCCGGTGGCACGGATCGTCTACATCGAGCCGGACGTCTACCGCCCCGCGATCGATCCCGAGCCCTCGACCGACGTCTTCGTGCTCAAGTCCTCGGACTGACCGCGGGAGCGCTCAGCGCCGCTGCTCGAAGAACGAGCGCAGGAGTGCGGTCGCCGCATCGGCCGCGACACCGCCGATGACCTCGGCACGGTAGGGCAGCCGCCGGTCGCGCAACACGTCGTACATCGAGCCCGCCGCGCCCGCCTTGTCGTCCCAGGCACCGAAAACCACGCGACCGATACGGGCCTGCAGGACCGCCCCGGCACACATGATGCACGGTTCGAGAGTCACCACGAGCGTGTGCCCCTCGAGATTCCAGGAGCCGACCACTGCCGCGGCACGTCGGAGCGCTTCGATCTCGGCGTGACCCGTCGGATCGTGGGTCTCCTCGCGGGTGTTGCGACCCTCGGCGATGATCCGCCCGTCGGGGTCGAGGACCACCGCGCCGACGGGGATCTCCGAGGCCGCCGCAGCCTCGGCCGCGAGCACGAGGGCGCGCGCCATCGCGAGGTCGTCGGCAGCGGTCATGCGTCGAGCCTACGACAGCCGCCGAGCGCGGCCGGAGCATCCGATGTCGTGCCTGGCCCCGCAGCGCATTACCCTGTATCCATGCGTGTTCACGTGGCCGACCACCCTCTCATCACCCACAAGCTCTCGGTGCTGCGCGACGCGCGCACGCCGTCGCCGGTCTTCCGGCAGCTCACAGAGGAGCTCGTCACGCTGCTCGCGTACGAGGCGACTCGCAACGTGAAGGTCAGCCCGATCGAGATCACGACCCCGGTGACGACCACGATGGGTGTGAAGATCTCGGAGCCCCGCCCGATCGTGGTGCCGATCCTGCGCGCCGGTCTCGGCATGCTCGAAGGCCTCGTGAAGCTGCTCCCGACGGCCGAAGTCGGCTTCCTCGGCATGGTGCGCGACGAGACGACGTTCGAGCCGACGACCTATGCCGAGCGCCTGCCCGACGATCTGAGCGATCGCCAGTGCTTCGCGATCGACCCGATGCTGGCTACCGGTGGCTCGCTCGCCGCGGCGATCCAGTTCCTGTTCGACCGCGGCGCGAAGGACGTGACCGCGATCTGCCTGCTCGGAACCCCCGAGGGCGTCGCCGCGATCGAGGCCATGGCGGGCGACCGCGACGTGACTCTCGTGCTCGGCGCACTCGACGAGCGCCTCGACGAGAAGGGCTACATCGTTCCCGGGCTCGGCGACGCCGGCGACAGGCTCTACGGCACCGTCTGATTCGGCTCTACGCCGCCGGATTCAGGCGGTACGCCCGTTCGTCGCCGTAGTGAGTGAATCCGGCGCGCGCCAGGATGGGCGCCGATGTCGAGATGCGACCCTTCACGAGGGCCGTCTTCGCTCCCCAGGTGGCACTCCGGCGCAATCGCTCCGCGAGCACCGCACGGTACGCCCCCCCGACCGCGGTCCGTCGCAAGCGTGGATGCACCCCAGAGGCGGACGAATCCGTCGTCGATGGTGCACCCTCCGGTGCTGACAGCGCGGTCGCCGATCCGCGCGAGGACCCGGAACCCCTCGCGCGCCTCGAGTGCTGCGGTCACTTCGGCGAACTCGGCCTGCAGACCTTCCGCATCGAGCGGTCGCTGCTGCCACACCGGCACGTTGACGGTGTCCACAGCGCGCACCTGCTCCAGCGTGCGCACGACCTCGACGGTCACATCCGCGGGCACGTCAACGGTTGCACCGTCGAGAGGGCGAGCGAATACCGCCACCGTGTCGATGTGTTCTGCGCCGCGCCGACGCAGTTCCTCCTCGAGGTCAGGGCGGTCGGCGGAGCTCGTCCAGAATGTGAATCGCTGCGCGCCCCACGCTCTCGTCCGCTCCAGCGCATGATCGACCACCTCCGCGGGGCTGAGACTCGATTCCACCTGGGAACCGCGCACCCCGCCGCCGAACCTCTCCGGATCACGCACGAGCAGCAGGTGCTCGCGCCCATTCTCGCTGTCGCGGGGGAACCAGACCCATGCGGCCGAGGCGGCCAGGATCTCGTCGACCGTGTGGGCGCTCATCCCGCTGCCCCGACGAGACGGGCGAAGGCGCTGAGGCGAGCCACACCCTCCGGCGTGTACGGCAGATCGTCCAGCAACGCGGGCGAGTGGATCAGGTAGGCGACAACCTGGGCGCGGGAGATCGCCACGTTGAGTCGATTCTGCAACAGCAGGAATTCGGGCCCGCGTGGCGCATCCCGACCGCTCGATGCTGCCAGGGAGGTGATGGAGACGACGGCCTCCTTGCCCTGGAAGTTGTCGACGGTGCCCACCGGGACGTCGGGGAACCCGGCATCGGCGAGCGCATCGAGGACCAGCTGACGCTGCGCGTTGTAAGGGGTGACGACGATGATGTCGGACTGCGTGAGAGGCCGCTTCGAGGCGCCGGGGTCGTTGTCCGTGAAGGTGCGCCCGACCAGGTCGGCGACGAGCCGCACGACCTCCGCGGCCTCTTCGGGAGACTGGGTCGCATTGCCGCGATGACGAAGAGGCATGACGTGAAGGCCCGGGTCGATGCCGTCGAGCGATCGGCGCTCCATGCCAGGGGCCGAGGCGAGCTGTCCGGCATAGGCGAGCTTCGATACGGGCGCGGCGACGAAGGGATGCATCCGCCACGATCGCGCGAGGAAGTAGCCGTACTCGGGACGCACGACCGGATCGCCGTCCATCACCCAGCCGAGGGCGGATGTGTCCACCGGCTCGGGGTGGGCTCCCTGACTCACCTGCGGCAGCTGCTGCGGATCGCCGAGGAGGAGCAGCCGCTTCGCCCCGGCCGCGACCGCGATCGTCGAGGCGAGCGAGAACTGCCCCGCTTCATCGATCACGAGGAGGTCGAGTCCTGCCCGACCGACGCGCTGGGTGTTGCTGAAATCCCACGCCGTACCGCCGACGACGGCCCCCTCGCCGGCGTGCTCCCCGAGGAACGACGCCATACCGCTCTTGGGGATCACGGTGTAGGGCGGATCCGCATCCGGGTCCTTCGGCGCCTTCGCCACCTGTGCCGGCGAGACGCCGTCGGCGACGACCCTTGCCAGGAGAGTCTCGATGATGGCATGCGACTGCGCGACGACACCCACCTTGAAGCCGTGCTCATTCACCAGGCGTGCGATCACCCGCGATCCTGTATAGGTCTTGCCTGTGCCGGGAGGACCCTGCACGGCGAGATAGCTGCGGTCGAGATCGAGCACACCGCGCACGATGGCATCGACGGTGTCATCACCGGCCTCCGGCAGTGCGCGTCCCGGCACCGTGCGTGGCGGGATACGGCGCAGGATGTCGGTCGCGGCGTCTTCTGGGAAACCGGGAGCGGCCAGGTGCACGGCGTCGGCCCACTCGTCGATGGCTCCCTGGAGTGAGACCACACGTGGGGGCGCCGCCGGCGTGAGCGCGAGCGGCAGCTCGTCCCAGGTCTGGCCCTGCACGGCCGTCTCGGTGACGAGGTAGCCGTCGTCGAGCACCTCGGAGACCGTGACCGTGTGCGGTACATGGACCGCACGAGACGGCACCTCGGTGTCGAACGGAGCCGGGACCTCGTAGAGCGCGAACGGCTGAGCCCCCGGGCCGAGCGTCGTGCCGGGTGACACCTCGCCGCGGATCTCGATGTCGCGCGACATCACCCGTCGCCCCTCGCCGATGCTCCACTCCCGACGCACGACCGATGACGGACGGTCGATCCGCACCACGTCTCGCGTGCCGTCCCACATCGTCACCGGTTCGCGCAGCCGCTGGAAGTGCGACACCCAGAAGCTCTTCGCCTCGCGGGGGAAGTAGTCGATGGCCGCAGCGGCGATCCGGTGCACCAACCCGTCGTCGCCGGCCTCGACAGCACGTTCCGCGTCGGCGAGGAGCGCGACCGAGCGGGGCGACGGCTCGTAGATGACCTCGTCGGCATCGTCGGGCGGTGCGGGCGTCACGCCCTGCTGTCTGGCGATGTCGATGAGCCAGTTGCGCAACCGCCGCGTCGAGACGCAGTCGTAGCGGTTGTAGTCGGCGAGGTCGGCCAGAACGGCGTCTGCCTCGGCCCTCTCCCCCGCCGCCGCGAGCTCGCGGGCCGCGACGTACTGCACGATGGAGTCGTCGCCCTTCTGCACGTCGCTGGTGCGCACGTCTTCGCCCATGTAGAGCGGTTCGAGCTTCTTGATCGAGTACGAGCGGGACCCGACCCGCACCGTCCGCAGCACGAGCGGGTAGAGGTCGACGAACACCCCCTCGCGCAGCAGCCGGTCGACCTCGCCCTCGCGCACACCGTGCCTCGCAGCCATGGCCACCAGGTGCGAGGTCTCGTAAGGCGCATAGTGGTAGATGTGCATGCCGGGGTGTGCGAGCCTGCGTGCGTTCACGAAGTCGAGGAAGTCCTCGAGCGCGCGCTTCTCGTCGGCGAACGTGTGCGCCCACAGGGCCGAGTACTGGTCGGCGTTGTCCACCCAGCCGAACAGGTAGTCGATCCCCCAGCGGGCCTCGCCGTCGGGAGCAGGCTCGGTGTACAGCGGATCGCCCTCGAAGTCGAAGAAGATGTCGCCGTGACTGGGCAGCGGAAGAGTGTGGATCGCCTGCGCGTAGTGAACGTCGAACGTCGGCGCCCCCTCGGCGTCCGCCTGCAACTGCAGACGGGCCTGTGCGCGAAGGGTCTCGAAGGTGTCGGCGTTCATGCCCGCCGGCGCCTCGACGGCCGCGGCCAGTGCGTCGATCGTCTCGACGCCGGAGGCCCGCAACCGGGCCCGCTGCACCGGTCGCATCCGCGCGACCATGAGAAGGTCCCGGTGCGCGAGCACCTGCTCCTCGCAGGTGGCGCAGCGCCCGCAGGCCACGACCTGGAGGTCGCCGCGATCGTCGCCCCACGCCAGCGGAGCGCCCGCCGCACCGTCGGCGATGCGCCGATCGGCGATGAGTGCGCGCAGCCGTGCGCGTCGCACCTGGAACAGCGGGAGGAGATCGTCGACGGCATGCGTGCTGAGCGTGCCGTCGCCGAGGATGAGGTCGACCTCATCGGCACGCGCGATGCCGAGGCGATCGAGCTGGTCGACATATGCCGCGAGCTGCATGAGGGCGGTGACACGCGCCTTGCGCGCCAGCTTCGAGTCCTGCACCCGCCAGCGCCCGTCGTCGTCTTTACGGAGGAAATCGGCGAAGCCGACGAACTCCTCGGTTGCGAAAGCGGCCTGGAAGACGACCTGTACGTCTGAGCGCAGCGCGGTCACCGTCTCATCGATCGCCGCGGCCAGTGCTTCGGCGTCGACCGACGAGACCTTCTCGACACGGTGGACGTTCTCGTCACCGAGATCGCCGATGTAGCGGGCGAGCACGTTCTGCTCGTGCACATCGCCGAGCTGCGCCGCGCGCTTCAGCGTGGCGTCTTCCGGTTCTTCGACGGCTGGCACCCGCCCCAGCTTCGCGTCGATCGCCCGACACCATGCGAACTCGCATTCGGCGGCCGCCTTGAGGTCGCTCGCGCTCCAGATGACGCGCTGCGCCTGAGTGTCGATCCGCACGATGCTCCCGTTCTGTCGGATCCTTCGACACTATCCGCGGCATCCGACACGGGCGAACGCGTGCGCCTGTCGAGACGACCGGCGTCAGCGCCACCAGGTGTCATCGGGAGTCACCGGAAGATGCCGCTTGTGCTGCGTCGCGAGGTACCTCGCCTCGATGCGGCCGGCGACCTCGGGGTCGACGTCGCGCCCTTCGAGGAAGTCGTCGATCTGCTCGTAGGTGAGTCCGAGCTCATCCTCATCGGCACGCCCCGGTTG
The DNA here is from genome assembly GCF_019443525.1 of Microbacterium sp. PAMC22086. Lineage (NCBI taxonomy): Bacteria > Bacillati > Actinomycetota > Actinomycetes > Micrococcales > Microbacteriaceae > Microbacterium > Microbacterium sp. PAMC22086. The sequence goes on from NZ_CP080380.1 coordinate 101,171, forward strand.
ACCGTCGAGCAGGTCGGCGGTCGGCACCTTGAACGCCAGCCGATCCGGGGCGTCGAGGAACTGCAGCATCGAGCGCCCCTGCCGCTTGCTGAGCCCGGAGAGCGGGAGGATGTCGGCCGCGCCGTCGCCGAACTTCGTGTAGAAGCCGGTCACAGCCTCGGCGGCGTGATCCGTGCCGATCACCAGCATCCCGTCATGGCCGGCGAGCGCGTACTGCGTGACCATGCGGACACGCGCCTTGATGTTGCCCCGGTTGAAGTCGCTGATGTCGCTCGTGACCGCGAACTCGATGTCTTCCTCGACACCGTCGACGCCGTTCTGGATGTTGACCTCGACCGAGGAGTCGGGCGCGATGAAGTCGAGGGCGGCCTCGGCGTCTGCGGCATCGTGCTGCACACGGTAAGGCAGGCGCACGGCGAGGAACTTCGCCTCCCCTCCCTCCGCCCGCACCCGCTCGACGGCGAGCTGCGCGAGGCGTCCGGCCAGCGTGGAGTCCTGCCCACCGGAGATCCCGAGCACGTAGCCCTTCGCCCCGGTCGTTCGGAGGTAGTCGACGAGGAATCTGACCCGACGCTCGACCTCGGTCTCGGGGTCGATCTCGGGCCTGACGCCGAGGTCTTCAGAGATCTGCTTCTGCAACGACATGTCATCCTCCGTCTTGTCCTCGAATCAGTATCGCCCTTCCGTGTTACACCCGGGTGACGCCGCGGCGTGCGCATGCTCCTGCCAGCGAAGACCTGAGAGAATAGGCCAGTGAAACTGCTGCTCGCTGCCCTCGAATCCGAACTGTCCGCATTCCCTGAGGAGCTCGACGGCTTCGACCGTCTCGTGAGCGGCCCCGGCAAGCTCCAGGCGACCTACGCCCTGACTCGCGCGCTCGACGCCAAGGTCTACGACGAGATCGTGGTCGTGGGCACGGCCGGCGCGATCGATCCCGACCTCGCGGCGACCGTCCACGAAGTCGGCACCGCGTTTCAGCATGACGTGACCGATCTCGACGGCATCTCGGGCCGGCACGTGTCGCTGCCGGCACGTGTCTCGACCGGGCGCGACGGCGTGCTGATCGCCACCGGTGACCACTTCGTCGAGGACGCCGAGGTCACCGCCGTGATCCGTCCCTCGGGCGCGGCCCTGGTCGACATGGAGACCTACGCCTACATCTGGGTCGCCGGACAGTTCGATGTCCCGATCCGCGTGTTCCGCGCGGTGTCCGATCAGGCCGAAGACGGGGCGTTGACGGATTGGCGTGAGGCCGTCGCGCGCTGCAGCGTGCAGTTGCGCGAATTCATCCGCAGCGAGTACGGCGTCTGAGAGCGCGGGGACGCCTGTCCCCGCGTTTCGACTCAGCCGGCCTGCGCTCCGCGGGCCACGATTGACTCAGCGCGCCTGCCTCAGCGGGCCTCGATGATGCTGGGCCCGTTCGGCAGCGCTCGCACCGTGAGCTGAGCGGGAATCTGCTCCTGCATGGCCTCGACGTGGCTGATGATCCCGACCGTCCGGCCTCCCTGTCGCAGCTCGTCGAGAGTGCGCATCGCGACGTCGAGCGTGTCTCCATCGAGGGAGCCGAATCCCTCGTCGATGAAGAGGGTGTCCAGGCGGATCCCGCCCGCGCGTGCGGTCACAACCTCGGCCAGTCCCAGAGCGAGGGCGAGGGATGTGAGGAACGTCTCACCCCCCGACAGCGACTGCGGCGGTCGGGTCTGACCGGTGAAGGCATCGGAGACCACGATCCCGAGACCGGACGCAGCACCTCGAGCCGCCAGTGCATCGGAGTGCTGCAGTTGGTAGCGGCCCGTCGACATGTCGTGCAACCGGCGGTTGGCCGCCTCGACGATCTCTTCGAGCTCGGCGGCGAGGACGAAGGTCTCGAGCGTCATCTTGCGGGTGTTCGCGCCTCTGCCCGCGATCGTGTCGGCCAGGTTCTGCAGCACCTCGAACTCCGCGGCGTCGTCGGCGGTGCGGGCATGCTCGGTCGAGGCCGACTCGATCAGGCCTCCGAGCCGTTCCGCTGTGCCGGCCGCCCTCGCCGCTTCGTCGACGGCCGCCGTCCAGGCGCCGCGGGCGGCGGCAGATGCCTGCTCAGCCGGCTCCAGGTCGATCGGCTCCTCGGGCAGCGTACGCAGTTCGAGATCGAACAGGACGGCCCGTTCCTTCTCCCGCTGCACGGCATGCCGGGCGATCCTCGCGTCGAGGGCCTCCTGCTCCTCCATCGAACGCAGCGCCCCCTCGGCGGCGGCCACGTCGTCGAACACGGATTCTGCGAGCGCCGCGTCCCGCTCCGTCTCCGCCTCGACGAGCGCCTCGGCCCTGCGCGTGCGCTCCGTGATGGCCTGGATGAGCGCGTGCGCTGCGGCAATCCTCGACTCCGTGTCGGCGAGCCGGGCGGCGACGGTGTCGAATCCACCCCGCGCCTCGACGATCCGTTCGTGCGCCTCGGCGCTCCGCTGCCGCAGTAGAGCGTGCTGTTCTCGTGCTTCCGCAAGGGCTCGCGCATCCTCTTCCCGTTCGGCATCGAGCCGCTCGGCACGGGCGACGAGCTCGCCCAGCTGGATGTCGAGCGCCGTGAGGTCTTCCAGGGCCGCACGGGAGATCGAGAGCGCCGCAGCGGCGTCGGCGTACTCACTCTCGGCCTGTTCGATGTCCCGCCCGTCGGCGCGGGCGGTGGCGGCGGCCGACTCGGCGCGCAGCGTCGAGGAGGTCGACGCCAGCTGCCGCTCCTTCTGCGCCGCGGCATCTCGCGCTTCTTCCGCGAGGGCGATGTCCTCGAGCGAGACGGGGTCGGAATGCGTGGCCGGTGCCGGGTGATCGAGCGAGCCGCAGACAGGGCAGGGATGTTCCTGTCGGAGTGTCGATGCGAGCTCTCCGGCCATGCCGTCGGTTCGCCGTTGACGCAGCTGAGACAGGGCCGACTGCGCAGCCGCATGCAGCGCTGTGGCCTGCGTGACCTCGAGGTCGAGTGCGCTCTCGGCGGCACGCAGCCGTTCCGCCTCCCGCGCGGCCTCTCGACGCACGTCTGCTGCCGCCAAGGCCGCCTGTCGGTCGTCCACACGGTCGGCGAGGCGCCGGGTCTCGTCTCGTCTCGTTGTCAGCGCGGCGATCTCGTCGGGAAGTGCGGTGCGCTTCGCGTCCGCGGCTTCGATGCGTAGAGTCGCTGCTTCGACCGCGGCCTCTGCCGATCGCACCTCGGCGTCGAGTGCCGGCGCCGCCTCTTCGAGTTCTCGCGCCCGCTGCCAGGCTCCGCTCTCCCGGGTGCGCTCCGCCGTCCACGCGTCCAGGTCGCCATCCACAGCGAGTCCGAGGGCCTCTCCTGCCGCACGGGCGCTCTGTTCGTCTCGGGATGCGCTCGCGAACGCCGTATGCGCGCGTGCCGCGGCGGCGATCGTCGAGCGGAGCGCTTCGGCGGCGCGCGCCGCGGTGAGCTCCGCACGGGCCTCCTCGATGACGGGCACCTCGGAGTCGAGGCGTTCGAGCGCAGCCCTGGCGCGGTCGCGCTCACGCTGCGCGCGCTGCTCCTCGCGCGTCGCAGCGAGCGCCTCATCGGCTGCCGCCGATTGCTTCTCCGCGTCGATGCGCTCCGATGCTCGGCGCTCTGCACGATAGTCGGCGCGGGCCTTCGCCCGTCGGAGGGCGCCGAGACGCTCATCGATTGACGACGACACGTGCGGAGCCTCGGGCTCTGTGTCATCGCCGTCTCCCGACAACCCATCGGCGGCCACAAGGCGCTCGGCCTCGTCGACACGGGCCTCGACGGTCGCGAGCCGAGTGCCGAGCGCCTGCTCCGCCTCCCGACGACGCTCATCGAACCGCGCCTGCACATCTTCGAAACGCTGCGTGCCGAACAGCCTGCGCAGCAGCGCCTGCCGGTCGCGGCTCCCCGCGAGCAGGAACTCCGAGAACCTGTTCTGCGCGAGCAGGATCACCTGCAGGAACTGCTCCCGGCTGAGCTGGAGGATCTCGTCGAGCTCGCCTGCGACATCGACCGCGCGTGCGGCGCGTCCGACCCACCCTGCATCCGTCCACACCTCGAGGGCCACGGCCGACGCCTGCTTGGTCATGCCGCCGCCGCGCTTGGCCGGGCGCAGATACTCGGGCGAACGGGTCACCCGGAACCGGCCGGTGGGAGTGCTGAACTCGACGACCACCTCTGAGGGATCGTCGGGCTCGCAGTGGTCGCTCCGAAGGCGCTTCTCGCCGCCGTCGTATCGTGGCACTCCGCCGTAGAGACCGAAGCAGACGGCGTCGAGGATGCTGGACTTGCCCGCCCCGGTCCGTCCGGCGATCAGGAAGATGCCATCGTCGGCGAACGCGTCGAAGTCGACCGTCTGACGCGAGCGGAAGGGGCCGAAGCCCTCGACCTCCAGGCGATGAAGACGCATCTAGACGAGCGCCTCAGCGCGCACACGCTCGTCGAGGATCGCCCGGATCAGGTCGCGCTCGGCCACCGTCGGCCCCTGACCCGCCCGCACATGTTCGAGGAAGGCATCGATGCGGTCGGCATCGGTCACCGCGTTGCGCAGACGCTGCACGTAGGAGCGCTCGTCTGCTTCGGCCCTGACCTCGGGCTGATGTTGCACCATGGCGCAGTAGGGGTAGCTCTCGCGGAGGCGGCGCATCGGCTCGGTCTGCGGCACGGCGTCGGTGTACACGGCGCAGACCCAGTCGTCTGCGTGCGTGGCGACGCTCTCGGCGGAAAGGAGCTCGTCGAGCGGGCCGGTGAGCGTGACCAGGCGGCGCGGCACCGGCAGCTCGAGCCACTCGACCTCGGCGAGTCCATCGGCATCGACGTCGACGAGCCACGACCCGCGAGGCTTGTCCTGCTCCCCGAAGCTGTAGTGCAGAGGCGCCCCCGCGTAGCGGACCCGATCACTGAGCTTCTGACGCCCGTGGATGTGGCCGAGCGCCACGTAGTCAGGACCGTCGAACACACTCAGCGGTACGACATCGAGGCCGCCTTGACGCACCTCGCGCTCGAGCCCGACCGTCGCGTCGACACCGGCGGCGAAGCAATGGGCGATCGCCACCGAGCGCCCCTCGTGTCGCGCCATCCCGGCGCGCACGAGGTCCATCGCATGCGCCATGGTCTGCGCCTGCGTGCGCAGCTGACGCCCTGAGCCATCGCCCTCGGGCCAGTGCTGGCGCACGATCGCCGGCTCGAGATAGGGAATTCCGAAGAAGTGCACCGGCCCATGCGCATCGGCGACGGTGACGGGGACGCCGACCGCCAGCGGGTCAGTCAACACGTGGATGCCTTCGCGGAGCAGACGGGCCTGGAAGCCGAGCCGTGCGGCCGAGTCGTGGTTGCCGCTGGTGACGATGACACGGGCACCCGTCTCGTGCAGGGCCACCAGCGCATCGCCCAGCAGGGTGTAGGCGGCGCCGGACGGAGTGGCGGAATCGAACACGTCTCCCGCGATGACGACGACATCGACCGCGTTGTCGCGAACCTGTGCGGTGAGCGCTCCGAGAACCTCGGCGAGAGCGTCCATGGTCGAGTTGCCATGGAACGTCCGGCCGATGTGCCAGTCAGAGGTGTGCAGGATGCGCATACTCACACGGTACGAAGCCCCTCCGACATTCCGTCCGAGGCGTGCCGTGGCATCCGTTCCCGATGCGGGATCCTCGCCCCGGAACGGATGCCGCGCCACCACGTCAGTGCGCCGTGAGAACGGGCGTGTCCTGCGCCGGAAGCAGCTGCTCCTTCGTGCCGCGCACCATGGTCGCGGCGATGACGGACGCCACGACCATGAGGATCGACGCGGTGATGAAGGTCCACCCGTAGGCGTCGGTCAACTGCTGCGGTGCGAGATCGGCTTGAGAGCGACCGCCGACGGAGGCGGCGTACACCGCGGTGAACACCGACAGGCCGATCGAGCCGCCGATCTGCATCGATGAGTTCGCCACCGCCGACGCCACTCCCGCGTCATGCGGGGCGACTCCCGAGAGCGCTAGGTTCTGCAGCGGGATGAAGACGAACCCCATGCCGATGCCCAGGAGCACCAGTCCCGGAGCGATCTGCACGAAGTAGGCGCCGTCCGGGGTGATCCCGGAGAGCAGGAACAGCCCGACCGCGGCGAACAGCGGTCCGACGACCAGCTGCGGACGTGGGCCGATCACCGACAGCAGCTTGGTCGCGATCGGGGCCAGAACCATGGTCGCGATCGGCAGCGGCAGGCTCGCGAGGCCCGCCTGCAGCACGCCCATGCCCAGCACGAACTGCAGGTGGAAGGTCAGGTAGATCGTTGCCCCGATCATGATCGCACCGGCGATTCCCTGGATCAGGAACGCCGCGCCTCGCACTCGGTCCGCGACGACGCGCAGGGGTAGCAGCGGCTGCGCCACCCGGCTCTCCACCCAGACGAACACGGCCAGGAGCACGACCCCGATGGCGAGGAATGCGATCGTCAGCGGATCGGCCCACCCGTTCTCGGCACGACTGAATCCGTAGACGAGCGCACCGAGGCCGAGGGTCACGCAGATCGCACCCCAGACGTCGTAGCGGTTCTCGCCCTCTGCCTTGCTCTCGGTCAGGAAGAGTGCGCCGCCGATCACGCCGATCGCGACGAAGAAGAGGTTGACCAGGAGACACCAGCGCCAGTCGGCGAACTCGGTGAGCACGCCGCCGAGGAGCAACCCGACGGCTGCGCCGGTGCCGGCCACGGTTCCGAAGACGGCGAATGCGGTGTTCCGCTCCCGCCCCGAGGGGAACGTGACGGTGAGAAGGGCGAGCGCGGCGGGCGCGAGGAGGGCGGCGAAGGCCCCCTGCAGCCCGCGAGCGAGGATCAGTTCCCACCCCTGCTGTGCGAACTCGCCGTACAGAGATGCCGCTCCGAATCCGACCATGCCGATCATGAAGACGCGCTTGCGCCCGACGTAGTCGGCGATCCGGCCGCCGAGCAGCAGCAGGGCCCCGAAAGCCAGGGCGTAGGCCGTGACGACCCACTGTCGCTGCCCGTCCGAGAGCCCGAGGGCAGCTTGGGCGCGGGGCAGGGCGATGTTCAAGATCGTGCAGTCGAGGACGACGACCAGTTGCGTGAGCGAGATGACGATGAGTGCCCACCACCGGGAACGAGGATGGGCGCGCAGGGAAGAAGACATGGAAAAACCTCCGGTGTCTGTTGAGGATGCCGGAGGTTTCGAGCCTCGGATCAGCGTGCCTCTCGGCACCTGACCGCCTCAGCCAACGGGGCTGAGCAGAACTCGATTTTATCGCAGGCACTCTCGCCCCAGGGGTACGAAGAAGAAGCGGAAGGTCCCCTGACCCACCCTCGTCACGATGATCGGCACGCGGTGATGCGAGATGCGCTGTGCATCTTCACCTGTGCGGCGTGCGGGGCTGCGCGATGCGATATCGGGGCTGCCCTCCGCCCGACAGGTGCCGGCTTGCCCCGCCGGCTGGGGGTTGTGCCCGCTTCTTCGTGACTACCGACTTCCGCTCTCCTCCTCCAGATCGTTCGACCAGTTCGCCTGCTGGATCCGGTTGTCGAGCTCGCGCAGCTCCTGGGCCACGGTGTCGGCCTGCGAGCGCAGCTGCGCCACCGGGAGCGCCGCGACCTGACGCAGCTCCGATCGCATCTGGCGCAGGAACTGGTCGTTGGACCCGGAGGCCGCGGCCGCGGCATCGGTGAGCACGGAGTGCCGCAGACGCAGCACGTCGCGCGCGGCGAGCGCGTCGGTCATGGTGCCGTCGGCCCCCAGATTGAGACGCGCGTTGGTGGCGTTGATGCGCCGGATGAGGTCGCGAAGCTGCGTGAGCGCGGCATCCGCCTCCACGATCAGGGCGGCGGCATCCTCCGCCGGCTCCTCACCTTCCTGGTAGCGGGCGTTCGCGACGATGCGCGCCCGCAGCTGCTCGATGCGGCGCTGCAGGTCGGCGCGTGCGGTGAGGGCTTCGGCGAGTTTCATGACGTCATCCTCGCACGGAGCGACCGTAACAGTTCGTCATACGACCGGAGAGTCAGCGGGTGCGCAGGAGACCGGCACGCTCCGGGTGGGCGGAGAACCAGTCGGCGACGTACCAGCAGACGGCGTCGACCTTGCGATCACCTCGCTCCTCGATGTCAGCCACAGCTCCCTCGACGGCCTTCCCCGCATAGCCGTTGCCGCGGAAAGTCGGGACGGTGAACGCCCTGGTGAGCGCGATCGTCCGGCCATCGTCACGGTAGTCGAGCACGCTCACGAGCTTGCCGTCGCGCATGAGCGTGTACCGCGAGGCGTCCTTCTCGTCGGTCAGGATGAAGCCGTCGACAGTGTGCGAGATCGTCATTCGAACCACGTTACGCCCGCTCCGAGCGCCCGGGCGTTTTGACATGGGGCGTCACGATCAGACATAATCCCCCCATGACCACCAACGCAAGCCCTTTGTCCGCCCAGGAGGCGAACAGGACTGCCGGGATGATGATGCCCGGTCGCGTCGGTATGTGTTGCCGAATGTGTCGCTGAACGAACAGCAACCCCGCCTGACCTGAACTCCTCGCCATCTGCGAGGTCAGTGTCTCCGAGCATCCACCCTCGCTCGCTTCCCGGCTCCGCCGGTCATTCATGCAACGCATCAGAGCCCCGTTCGATTCGGGCTCACGTCCTGAGGACTTCATCATCATGTCGAACACCGCACTTCTCGAGCGTCCCGCCACCACCGCCGCGACCCGCACCCAGCCGGAGCCCGCCGCGCCGCTCCCCGCAGCGGGAGCCGACCTTCCCGCCGTGCGCTCGCCCCGTGGCTTCGCCCTCTACGTCGGGCTGGACGAGATCAAGGCCGCAGAGGCCGGTGTCAGTCTCCCCCTCCTCGTCGACGCACTGCGCCGCACCCTCGCCGAGCTCGCGCCCGGAGCGGAGACCCACGCCACCGTCGCGCTCGCACCGCACGGCTCGGGCGGCCGTGACCTCGATGTGGTCCGGCTCGCGCTGCAGGAGCCGGGCGCCATCGCCCGCACCAAGGCCGCCGCCGAGGAGGACACCACCGACGAGGAGAGCGGCGTGACCGTCGATATCTCCCGCAAGCGCGTGCTGATCGACGGCGAGTCCGCCGCGTTCACGTACAAGGAGTTCGAGCTGCTGCAGTACCTCGTGCTCCGCGAGGGCCGCACCATCGAGCGCAGCGAGCTGGTCTCCGCTCTCTGGCAGGCACAGGACGACGAGACTCCCGGCGAGCGCACCATCGACGTCCACGTGCGTCGCCTCCGCGCGAAGCTCGGTCGCTACGAGGACATCGTCCGCACCGTGCGCGGAATCGGATACCGCTTCGACCGGCACGCCGACGTCGTCATCCGCTACGGCCACGGCACCCCCTCGCCCGACCGCTTCTGAGTCGCCGGGAGTCGGTGTCAGAACCGACGCGTAGGGTGGGCGCATGACCCTCATCGAGCATCCCGCGGCGGCCGACGCCGCCTCCGCGGATGCTCGCCGAGAGACCGTCTACCGACCACCGCACCCCCTGGACCTGCGTCGCACGGTCGGCATGCTCCGCCGCGGGGGCAACGATCCGACGACCATCATCGACGGAACGGTGATCTGGCGTGCCACGCGTACCCCGCACGGCCCCACGACACTCGCGGTCCGCATGTCAGGCGACGAGGTTCGAGCCTCGGCCTGGGGTCCCGGTGCCGAGCACGCTCTCGACAGCGTGCCCGCGCTCTGCGGTGCCCACGACGATTCCGGAGACTTCGATCCCGCGCTGCACCCGCTCATCGCCGAGTCCGCGCGACGACACCCGGGCCTGCGCCTGACCCGCACCGACGAGGTGTTCGACGCGCTCGCGTGCGCGATCCTCGAGCAGAAGGTGACCGGCATGCAGGCCTTCGGCGCGTGGCGCTGGCTGGTGTCCCGCTTCGGCGCACGGGCGCCGGGCCCGACGCCGCGCCCGATGTTCGCCGCTCCCTCCCCCGAGCAGTGGTTCCGCATCCCCTCCTGGGCCTGGCACCGCGCCGGGGTCGAACCGCCCCAGTCGCGCACCATCGTGCGCGCGGCCGAGCGCGGCGACCGCATCGCCCGCGCTGTGGGAGCCGCCGTCACAGGAGCCGACCGCGACCGCGTGCTCACGAGCCTTCCCGGCGTGGGGGTGTGGACCTCGGCGGAGACCCGCATCCGCGCACTCGGAGATCCGGATGCGGTCAGTATCGGCGACTATCACCTCGCTCACCAGGTCGGTTACGCGCTGACGGGAAAGCGCACCGACGACGACGGCATGGTCGAGCTCCTCGCCCCCTGGGCCGGACAGCGGCAACGGGTCGTGCGCCTCATCCACGCCAGCGGTGTGCAGGAGCCACGAAGGGGTCCCCGCCTCGCACCCGAAGATCATCGTGGGCACTGAGGACGCCACCTAAGCTGAGGCCATGTCACGTTCTCTGCTGCGCATCCTCGTCACCGTCGGCCTGCTGATCGTCGGCGTCGTGATCGGGCTGATCTTCCAGAACGTCTGGCTCGGTGTGCTGCTCGCGGCGATCGTGTGGCTCGGTTGGTTCCTCGGCTACGAGTCGCGCCGGGGCAACAACGCCGGCGTCAACGACGAAGACCACGGCATCGAGCTCTGAGGGGCCCGCTCAGTAGTAGACGGCAAGCGGCCCGGACGGACCGTCGACGACGCGCACAGGAGTGTCGAACACGCGGGTGAGCACCTCATCCGTCATGATCGCGGCGGGGGACCCGAACTCCACCACAGCACCGTCCTTCATGGCGCAGATGTGGTCGGCGTAGTGCCCGGCGAAGTTGATGTCGTGCAGGACGATGACGATCGTGCGCCCCAGCTCCTCCGCCGCCCGCCGAAGATGCTTCATCATCTGCACGGCGTGCCGCATGTCGAGGTTGTTCAGCGGCTCGTCCAGAAGGACGAACTCGGTGTCCTGCGCCAGGACCATCGCGACGTACGCGCGCTGGCGCTGCCCGCCGGAGAGCTCATCCAGATAGCGGCCCTCCAAGGCGCCGAGGTCGAGGAAGTCGATGGCCCGACTGATGATCTCCTCGTCGCCGCGATTCAGCCGCCCCTTCGAGTGCGGGAAGCGCCCGAAGCCGACGAGCTGGCGCACGGTGAGCCGGGTCACGAAGTGGTTCTCCTGACGCAGGATCGACACGACCTTCGCCAGGTCCTTCGACTTGGTGGAGGCCACGTCGAGTCCCGCGATCTCGATCGCACCGGCGTCCATTCCACTGAGACGACCGATCATCGTGAGCAGGGTCGACTTGCCCGCCCCGTTCGGACCGATGAGGGCGGTGATGCCGCCGGCGGGTATCTCGAAGTCGACGGGGCCGATCGCGACCTCGCTGCTGTAGTCCCGGCGAACGCCGTCGAGAGCGATCACAGTCTGCCCTTTCTGAGGATGACGATGAGGAATACGGTGCCGCCGACGAGCTCGATGAGGATCGACACCATCCCCTGCGCGTAGAAGACGTTCTTCATCACGAAGTACGCCCCGGCCAGGATCGTGAAGGCCGTGAGCACCGCGACGGGGAAGATCAGCCGGTGGTCATGCGTGTCGGCGAACTGGTAGGCGAGCGTGGCCACCAGGAAGCCGAGGAACGTCATCGGTCCCACCAGAGCCGTCGATGTCGCCATCAGCACGGCGACGAGGAACAGCACGATGAACAGCTCACGGCGATGATCGACGCCCAGGGAGCGCGCGGCATCGGGCCCGAGCGCCATCAGGTTGAGCCGACGCGAGCGGAGCCACAGCAGCGCAGACGCCGCCACGACCAGTGGGATCGCCAACGGCAGGTACGAGGAGTCGGCGTTGGAGACATTGCCGAACAGGCGCGCGGCCAGCACGTCGAACTCGCTGGGTGTGAGCAGGCGCTGCATGAAGGTGGAGATCGCCCCGAGGCCTCCCCCGATCACGATGCCCACCAGGAGCATGATCTGCAGATTGCCGTAGCGGCCGGACAGCAGCCAACCGTAGAGGGCGACCGCGAGAGCGACCATGATCGCGACCTGGATCGCGAACTGCCCGATGCCCTGGATCGCCACGATCCCTGCCACGCCGAACAGGTACACGGTCGAGGTCTGCACCACGCGGTACAGCGATTCGAAACCCATGATCGACGGGGTGATGATGCGGTTGTTGGTGACGGTCTGGAAGCTCACCGTGGCGATGGCCTGCGCGACCGCGACGAGCGCCATGACCGTGACGTCGGTCGCCCGGTGCTGGGCGATCCGCCAGAACCCGGTGGAGCCGACCGGCATCGGATTCGCCCACGCCAGCAGGCCGAAGCCCGAGACGACGGCGAGGACGAGAAGGGTCCCGAGCACAACGAAGTAGCGACGGCGCGCACGCGGGGTCGTGAACGAGCCCGCCGACCGCAGCGGGCCGGTGGTCGCCACCTCGCTCATCACGCCGCTAGCCACGTCGACGCTGCCTCAGCAGGAGGAGCACGAACACCACGGCACCGACCACCCCGAGGATCAGCGACACCGGCACCTCGAACGGCATGATGATGGTGCGTCCGATGATGTCGCACACCGTGACGATCGCGATGCCGAGCAGGCACACCCACGGCAGGTTGCTGCGCAGGTCGTCGCCGCGCACCATCGAGACGATGTTCGGCACGATGAGCCCGAGGAAGGGAAGATTGCCGACGACCACGGTGACCACACCGGTGGTGACCGCGATCAGCACCGTTCCGAGCAGGATGATCCTGTTGTAGTTCACGCCGACGTTGGTGGCGACCTCTTCGCCGAGGCCGGCGATGGTGAGTCGATCGGCGACGATGAACACGATCACGCCGACGATCGCCACGATCCAGAGCATCTCGTACTGGCCGCGCATCACCGAGGTGAAGCTGCCCGCGAACCAGACGCCGATGATCTGCAGCGAGTTCGTCGCCAGCGCGAGGTACGTCGACAGCGCGCCGACGACCGCACCGAGCATGATCCCGACGATCGGCACGATGAGGGAGGACTTGAGGGCGACCCGCCGCAGGAACGCGAAGAACACCATCGTGCCGACGAAGGCCGCGAGCACCGCACCGGCCATCCGCAGCGAGAGCGACGGCTGCGGCACGAGGATCATGACCAACAGGAGTCCGAGCCCCGCCCACTCGGTCGTTCCGGTCGTCGTCGGCTCGACGAAGCGGTTCTGGGTAAGCAGCTGCATCACCAGACCCGCCATGGCCATCGAGGCTCCGGCCAGGACGAGGGCGATCGTGCGGGGGACGCGCGTGATCTGGAACATCTGCGCGCCGTCTTCCGCGCCGGTGACGTCGTACACCCCGGTGAAGAGCGAGATCACGAGGAGCACGGCGACGACGAGCACGCCGATGAGCAGTTTCACGTCGAAGAGCCGCCCGGCGTTGCGGGGCGGCGAAGCGATGTCGGTGGAGACCATGATGACGATGCGGCGGCATCCGGGTCACCCGGATGCCGCCGCAGTACCTCAGTTCTTCGCGCTCTTCTCGAGGGCGTCTGCGAGGTCGTTGAGGAATGCCGTGTACGTCTGGATGCCCTCGTTCAGGTAGGTGTCGGTGGGCATGTAGACGAGCTGCTTCTCCTTGACGGCGGTGACGCCGGCAAGCGCCTCCGAGCTCTCGAGGATCTCGGCCGCCTGCACGTAGTCGGGGGTCTCGGCGGCGAACACGGCGTCGCGGTCGAGCACGAGGATCCAATCGGGGTTCGAGGTGGCGATCGCTTCGACCGAGATCTCGTCGCCCTGGTGGTCGTCGGTCGCGTCGTCGACCTCGAGTGCGGGGGTCAGCCCGAGGATGTCGTAAATCGGTCCGAGCGAGCGTCCGACGGTCGGGGCGAGGTAGCCGATCTCGCCGCCGGAGGTGTTCACGGCCATGACGGTGTCGGCGTCGTCGTAGGCGGCCTTGGCGCGCTCGACGGCAGCATCGAAGTCGTCGACGAGCTTGTCGGCCTCGTCCTGCTTGCCGAAGATCTCACCGAGCACGGTGACCTGACGCTTGAGCTCCTCGTCGAAGGGCTCACCCTCGCGCGGCTCGAGGTCGATGATCGTGGCGTCGGGCACGAGGTCCGCGATCGCCGTGTTGTGCTGCGTGAACCGCTGGCCGCTGATGATCAGGTCGGGCTCGACGGCGACGACCGCTTCGAGGTCGGGCTCGCTGTGGAGCCCGATGTCGACGATCGCGTCGTCCTTCACGTACGACACGGTCTCCGGCATGAGCGCGACGGCGGCGGCGGAGAGTTCGACGCCCCAGTCGGAGAGCGTCTGGAATGTGCGGTTGTCGAGGGCCACGACAGACGCGGGAGGCGTCGGGATCTCGTGCGTGCCGGTGTTGTCCTCGATCGTGACGGATGCTGCCGCGGGTTCGGTCTTCTCCGGTTCCGCCGAGCCGCCGGAAGCGCACCCGGCGAGGGCGAGGAGGCCGACGAGAGCGACGCTCGTGGCGGTGAGGGTTCTGGGCACGGACATGGAGAGACTCCTGTTCTGCGGGATCGGTGCGCACACGATGGGCGCCGGGGTGACGAGCAGGGATCACCGTCGCCCGTCACTTTAGGTTAGCCTTACTTTATGAGCGATACGAAATCCGGTTTCTCGATCGAGCGTCGCGGCCTGGAGCTGCGCTTCCGCAACGTCACGCTGAGTGCCCGCGAATGGCTGGCACCGGACTTCGTGCGCGTGCGGCTGACCGGTTCAGACCTCGCGGGCTTCGACTCCCCCGGCTCCGACGACCACATGCGCCTGTTCTTCCCCGCAGGCCCGACCGGGTCCGTCGAAGAGCTGCGAGCATCCCCGAGCCGCGAGTACACCCCGCTCGCGTGGGGCGAAGACTGGCTCGACGTCGAGTTCGCCGTGCACGGCGACCAGGGCGTCGCGGCCCCCTGGGCTGCGACGGCACCGATCGGATCCACGATCGGCGTCGGCGGTCCGCGCGGATCGGCCGTCCTGGCCGGCGACCCCGGCTCCTGGCTGCTGGTCGGCGACGAGACCGCCATCCCCGCCATCCGCCGCTTCGCCGCGCTCATTCCGTCAGGCACCCCGGCACGCATCGTGGTGGAGACCGTGAACCAGGGGCGCGAGATCGACATCGAGGCACCGGTCGACGTCGAGTGGCTGCACCGCGGGGAAGCTCCCTCCGGTTCCGCACTCATCGCCCTCATCGAGACGCTGACCGCCGAAGACGTGGTCGGACCCGACCCCTTCGTCTTCATCGCCGCCGAGCAGTCGATCGTCAAACCCGGCAGGGCGCTCCTCGAGCGCTGGGGTGTCGACACCGCGAACGCCGTCGTGAAGGGCTACTGGAAGCGCGACGAAGCCGAGTACCACGCGCCGCACTAGTGCGACGTCGGCGGCACCTGGAAGACTCGGCGCATGGCTCTTCTGGATCACCTGGGCATCACCGTCGGCGACCTCGAGCGTGGCCGGGCGCAGTTCCACCCCGTCCTCGCCGCTCTCGGATATCAGAGCGGGGGTGCGGACGACCACTCCATCTCGTGGCACAACGGCGACGAGACCGAGATCATCCTCTACACCTGGGATGACGACTCCACCCCGCACCGTCATGGTCGTATCGGCTGGCAGCACATCGCCTTCGCGGTGCCGACGCGCGAGCAGGTCGAGCACCTTCATGCCGTCGCGCTCGAGGCCGGGTGGACAGCGATCCGCGAGCCCAAGGAGTACCCGCGCTATTCGGAGCGCTACTACGCCTCGTTCGTCGAGGACGCCGACGGCATCCGGGTCGAGTTCATGTACAACCCTCCTCGCGAGAAGGCTTGACGCCGGGGCGACCTATCCTCCACAAGCGCGCAGAGAAGCACGCTGTGCGCGTCTTTCGGGAGACCTATATCTTCGCCTCCCGCGCTCTGGCAGGCTTGCCGGATCGATGCGACGATGAGGGAGTGGGATTCATGAATGACGCGCAGATCTGGACCATGATCGGGTCGTTCACCGTGCTGATGTTCAGCACGCTCACCGTGGTGTCGACCTTGTTCGTCCGGATCCTCCGCAGCGAGATCGGCGGCCTGCGCACCGAGATGAACGGCCAGATCGACGGGCTGCGCACCGAGATGAACGCCCGCTTCGATTCCGTGAACACCCGCTTCGATTCCGTGAACACCCGCATCGACGGTCTCGACCGCGACGTGCAGGCCATCGTGAAGCGCACCCTCGGCCTCGACCGCGAGTGATGACGACGCCTCGCCGTCACGCCTCGGTACCGCATGCCGACCGGCACGATGCCTTTCCGGAAGTTCCCTGCGGCACAGCCGTGCTGCTCCTCGCCGGGTCCAGCGGTCGGGTCGAGTCCCAGCGGGCCGACCTGCTCGCACGGCACGGTGCACGGGTGCGCGCCATCCGCTGGTTCGGCGGCATGGGCCAGCGCCCCGCACCGCACGAGGTGCCGATCGAGCTGTTCATCGATCAGCTCGATCTCCTGCGCCGCGACGCCGATCGCGTCGCGATCTTCGGTACGTCGTTCGGAGCGGAGGCGGCCCTGGTGACCGCCTCCCTTCACCCGGTCGACGCGACGGTGGCCGTCGCTCCGTCATCCGTCGTCTGGGCCGGGCTCACCGATGGAGACTGGTCGTCGCACTGGACCAGCCGGGGCACGCCGCTGCCCGCCGTGTCGTTCGATCCGTCCTGGGTGTCGTCGACCGTGCCGCCCGAGTACCGATCCCTGTACGAGGCGAGCATCGATCGCGCTCCTGACGCGGCCGCGGCCGCAGCGATCCGCACGGAGTACATCACCGGTGTCGTCGTGCTGATCGCGGGAGGGGACGACCGCGTCTGGCCGAGTGGCCGATTCGCCGCCGAGATCTCCGCGCGCCGGAGTGCGCACGGACGGGAGACGACGGTGGTCACTCACCCTGCTGCGGGGCACAGGATGGTCTTACCCGGTGAGACGGTCGCGGCCGGCGGAGTGACGATGGCGCGCGGCGGGTCTCCTTCCGCTGACGCGGAACTCGGCGCGCTCGCGTGGCCACAGATCGTGCACGCCCTCGACCTGCGGGTCTGAGGATCAGAGCGCCGGAGCGACCTCTGCCTCCGCCGTCCGATCGGTGAACGCGGTCTTCGGGACGAAGACGAGGATCACGGCGGCGACGAGCGCAGTCACTCCGCAGACGATCCACACCGTGAAGTAGCCGGCCAGAGAACCGGCGGTCCCCTCGGTCGCCCCCGCGGTGCTCGCGACTCCGTGCAACAGCGCGATGCCGAACACACACGAAGCGATCGCACCACCCACGGTCTTGACCGAGTTGGTCAGCCCCGTCGCCACCCCCGTCTGCGTGGCCGGAGCCGCGGATGCCGCAGCGGCAGGGAGCGCCGCGACCAGCGCGCCGGAGCCCAGTCCCACGACGACCATGTTCGTGATCACCTGTGCGTAGGTGTCGTGGAACGGCAGGAACAACAGGAACCCGATGCCCACCAGCACCGAGGCCCCCATCAGGGTCAGACGAGGCGTCGCCCACCGCGCGACCGTCGAGAACAGGAGAGCACCCGTGATCATGGCGATCAGGTAGACGCCGATGATCAGCGAGGTCGCGAACCCGCTCGTACCCAGACCGTATCCGTAGACCGTCGGATCGGTGCGGGCGAACGTCGACAGCGGAGCCTGCGCGCCCAGCACGCTGACCCCGAAGAGGCCTGCTGTGAGGAAGACCGGGCCGAGCGCGGGCGAGCGGAACATGCGCACGTCGATGAGCGGGTCGGCGCAGCGCAGCTCCCACAGCACAAATGGGATCACGAGCAGGACACCGAGGATCACGACTGCCCAGGACCAGGGATTGGTCAGGCCACCCTCGAGGCGGAGCAGGCTGAGACCGCCGGTGAAGCACAGGAGGGCGAGCGAGATGAGCACGAGACCGATCGTGTCGAAGATGCCGCCCGTGGGATCGGGAGACTCCTTGGCCCCGAACAGGATCACGAAGAAGCACACCACGATCAGCACGGCCGGGATCAACAGCACGATGGTGAGGGGCAGCACGTCGATGAGCGCGCCACCGACGAGCGCACCGATGATCGCACCGCCTTCGAGCGCGGCGACGAGAAGGCCCGCCGCCTTGGCAGTGATCGAGGAGCGCCCCTCCATCCGGCGCGACCTCGACCAGATCAGGGCGATCTCGAGAGGGAGCCAGACGACGTAGAAGCCCATCAACGCCCACGCCGCGAGGAAGACCGGGAACGAATCGGTGAAGGGCAGGACCAGGGCCGCCGCCGCGGTGACCGCGGTCGAGATCAGCAGCATCCGTTTGTGCCCGACCATGTCGCCGAGCTTCGCGAAAGCCGGCACGACGAGCGCCGACAGCATGAGCTGCGCACCCTCGAGCCAGTTCGTCCCGAGGAGGCACGAACCCGTCGGCGAGCAGATTCTCGACCGCCTCGAGCACCACGATCAGCGGGCCCTTGTCGTCGAGGGCACCTCGTCCGTAGACCGAGCCGTCGGCGATCACCCCCGCGAAGGGCGGGTGCGTCCACGCGTCGCTCTCATCCACCGGGACGACGTCGTAGTGCGCCATCAGCACGACCGGTCGATCCGGGGCCGCACCGGCCCCCTGCCAGTGGAACAGCAGCCCGAAGTCGGTGTGCCGTTCGAGCGCCAGCTTCTCGTGCGTCAGCGGGTAGAGCTCCGCGATGAGCGCGACGAACTCCTCGAACGGAGCCGAGCCGCGCTCGTCGAGCTCGGCCGAGACCGTCGGGATCCGGATCATCTGCGAAAGCCGCTCGGCGATGCCCGGGCGCACGGTCGGTGTGGTCACACCCGCCATCGTACTCAGCGGTTCTCAGGACCACTGCGTGAGCTTGTCGGGGTTGCGCACGGCGAGCACCTCGGTGATCCGCTCGCCCTCGACGACGAAGGAGAACACCGCATCGGGGCAGCCGTCGAGCGTGGCAAGCGCGGTCAGCCCGTCCGCGGTGGGGACGAGGACGACCTCCGCGCCGGGGTGGAGCCGAGCGATGCCCTGCAGGAAACGTGCCACTCGATCGGCCCCGACGACCGGTCGCAGCGCCGCCGACTTCCTCCCGCCCGCGTCGGAGATGAGCACGACGTCGGGATCGAGCACAGTGATGAGGCGATCGAGCCGTCCGGTCGCTGTGGCTTCGAGGAATGCGCGTGCGACGGCATCGTGCTGCTCCCGTGTCGCCAGGCGCGCACGCCGCTCTCGCACCCGTCGACGTCCCTGCGACGCGAGCTGTCTCACGGCGTCCGTGCTCCTTCCGACTGTCTCGGCGATCTCCGCGAACGGGACGCCGAACACGTCGTGCAGCACGAAGGCCACACGCTCGGGGGGAGTGAGCGATTCCAGGAGCACGAGCAGCGCCATCCCGACCGACTCGTCGAGGGACACTCTGTCGAGCGGGTCCGGAGATGGGGTGACGAACAGCGAGTCCTGCGGCACGGGCTCCGGAAGCCACTGACCGACATAGCTCTCCCTCCGCGCTCGCGCCGAGCCAAGGGCATCCAGGCAGATGCGTCCGGCGACGCGCGTCAGCCACGCACCCGGATTGACGATCCCTGCGCGCTCCGCGTCGGTCAGCCGCACCCAGCGCACGTAGGTCTCCTGCACCGCGTCCTCGGCATCCGCGACCGTGCCGAGCAGACGATACGCGAGAGCGAGCAGGGTACGGCGTTCGGCTTCGACCACAACGAGATCATCCATCGCCTCCATCTTGGTCCGTGTCGGCCTCCTGCCGACGCCATGTCGATGCCGCTCTCGACAGGCGCCTCACGTTTCGTTCGCCTGCGTCGTCGAACAAGGAGAAGGATGTACCGAGACGAAGGAGAACACATATGAGGATCGTCGTCGCAGGAGGAACCGGAACCGTCGGGCGGCACACCGTCGAGGCGGTGCGGGCCGCGGGGCACGACACCGTCGTCCTGAGCCGGTCACGCGGAGTCGACCTGGTGACCGGAGACGGCCTGGGCCACGCCCTGGCCGGCGCGGACGCGGTGATCGACGTCACGAGCATCGAGACGCGAAATGCCAGCGAAGCGATCGAGTTCTTCACCGCGGCGACAGGGAACCTGGCCGCGGCGGCCGCCGACGCGGGGGCCGGGCACCTCGTCCTGCTGTCGATCGTGGGGATCGACCGCATCCCCTACGACTACTACGCCGGCAAGATCGCTCAGGAGAAGGTCGTCGAGGCGTCGCGCGTTCCGTGGACGATCCTGCGAGCGACGCAGTTCCACGAGTTCGCGGCGCAGATGTTCACGCGGGCGAAGATGGGCCCGCTCCACCTCGCCCCGAGAGCGAGGACGCAGCCCGTGGCCGCCCGCGAAGTGGGTGCACGCCTCGCGGCCCTCGCTGCAGCGCAACCGCAGGGCCGTGTGCGGGACCTCGCCGGACCTCGCGAGGAGGAGCTGGCGGACATGGTCCGCGCGTACGCCCGGCGCGAGGGATACCGTGGCTGGGTGCCGACGCTGAACGTGCCGGGGCCGCAGATGGCCGGCATGAGGGCAGGGCTCGGTCTCCCCGGCCCCGACGCCGAGCTCGGAAGTCAGAGCTTCGCGGAGTGGCTCGCTGCAGACTAGCGATCCCCGCTCGGCTCTGTCCCTGGGGAACAGGGCGAGCAGGATGATGGTTGCATCTCTGCGTGGTGCGAGCCGCGTCCGAGGAGGTGTGCATGGAACTGACCCTGGTGTCGTCGTCGTTCTGCGGCGCCTGCGCACGCACGCGGACCGTGCTCGCCGAGGCCGCGCGGTTCCTCCCCGAAGCGACCGTCATCGAGATCGACGTGGCACAGAGCCCGGATGCGGCAGAGGAGCTCGACATCGCGTTCACGCCCACCGTGATCATCCGCGATGATGCCGGTGCGGAGGTGTTCCGCGCCACCGGTGTGCCGACGGTCCCGCAGGTGCTCACCGCCGCAGTGAAGGCCCTCCCGGCCTGACGTCCCGCCACCTCGAGCGAGGTCCGCCCGGCTCAGCGAGGCTGCACCGCGCGACACGCAAGATGCAAGGCGAGGCGCGCCTCCGGATCGGTCATGTCGATCCCGAGAAGCTCCTGAACGCGCCGGATCCGCACCATCACGGTGTTGCGGTGCAGGCCCAACGCGGTCGCGGTCGCGGCGATGCCCGACTCATGGTCGAGATACGCGGAGAGCGTGGTGAGCAGCTCGCCCCCTCCTTCCCGCAGCGGCGCGAGCAAGGACTCCGCAGCGGGGACGAACGTGTCGTTCCCCGTCCACGCAAGCAGGAGCTGTTCCAGCCCGAGGCTGTCGACGCGCACGAACCATCCTGTCGCGGAGCGTGAGGCTGCGATGCGCGCGGCATCCCCCGCTTCGTCCAAGGTCGTGGCGAGGCCTTCCGATCCGCCGTGGAGGGAACCGACGCCGGTCGCGACCGCGAAGTCGCGCAGCGCCCCCAGGTGGAGTTCGCGCAGAGCAGCGACAGCCCTCTCCACACGGTCCGGGTCCGGTGACTCGGGAAAGGTCAGCCACCCGCTCAGTCCTCGACCGGCCGTCGTCGCGTGCGCCTCACCGTCGATGGCGCTGAGTCCCGCGCTGACCGTGCGCAGCAGCGAGAAGGAATCGAGCCGTCCCCTCGCGACCATCCGGAAGCCGAGGTGATGACCCGCGGTGCGCCAGCCGCGCTCGATCATGCGCCGTTCGACATCGGCGTCGGCCGTGCCATGCAGATCGACGAAGTCGCGCAGGAGTCCGGAAGACACCGCGACGTCGTTCACCGCCGCCACCTCGTCGATCAGGATGCGCGCCGCGACTGCAGGCATCGCGACTTCGGCGGCGACCGAGAGCGACTGCACCTGCGCCTCGCTGAGGCCCCGGCCGAAGAGCACGAGCCGCAGACCGCTGCGACCCGGGCTGTCCACACGCACCGATGCGGCCGCGGCGTTGCCGATGCTCGTCCGGTCGAGCCACGAGTCGAACCCGATCGCGGCATGAAGCCGTTCATCGAGAGGGGCGCCCGCTTCCTGCAGCACCCCCGACGAGTCGATCAGTGCGGCGCCGACGCCGAGGTTCGCCGCGATGTGGCCGAGCAGGTCGGCCAGGTCATCGGCGGCGTACTCGAACGACTGAGCGACCTTGCGTACCTGGCTCAGCGTGAGCGCGTCACGAGCCTCGATCAGCATCCAGCAGGCCTTCGCGAGTTGAATCGGCCGCTCGACGTCGAGCAGGCAGAGGCCGATCCGGTCCGCCAGGCGGAACGCCCCCGCATCGAAGGAGCCGGCACCGGCGAGGGCCAGTCCGGTGTATCCACGGTCACGCAACCGGCGCAGCAACGCGTCCTGCTGCCAGGTCGAGGTCGGACGCCCCGCCGTGAGGATCGCGAGCCGGTCGGCGCCGCTCTCGGTGAGCTCGGCCTCACCCGATCCCACCGCCACCGCTTCCCACGCCGCATCCGCCGGCCCGGCCACCCGTCGAAGCCCGCCGTTCTCGGCGTGGGCGAGCAGCGCCCCCAGCTGCAGCCACTCGTTCACGCGGCGTCCAGATCGTCGAGCCCGTAGGCGGACGGCAGGACTTTCGCACGCCGCTCAGGCTGGTCGTTCCACCATTGCGGCGCGGGGACGGCGAGGACCGCGACGTTACGAGCGAGGCGGAGTTCGGTGACCTCGAGGATCTCCCGTGAGACCGCATCGATGACGACGATGATCGTCGGGGCGGACGCCACCAGCTGCCCGTCGGTGAGCACGGCGAGCGTCTCCGAGCGTGTCACGATCCGGTGCACGGCACCCGCGAGCCCGCTGATCTCGACCGCGTTCACATGCGGGTCCTGCGTCGACGACGAGATCGAGACGATGCGCCCCTCGGCGAGCAGCTGCGCCCCCAGCGCATCGGCGAGCAGGGGAAGCGGGGCGATCATGGCGCCGAGATACGCCCTGCCGAGCTCGAGGGCATGGGCGAGATGGCCGCCGATCGCGTGCTCCCTCAGATCGCCGACCGTGAACCCGCCGAGCACGGCGCAGCCGACCCCACCTGCCTGGATGATCGCCGAGCGCACGACGCGCTCGGCGTCGATGGCACGATGCGCCTCGACGAGCGCGACACCATCGGCACCCGTGTCGCACGCGAACACGAGCCCGGGCACCCGGTCGACGAAGAGCGACATCTGGTCGAGTCCAGGCACCGCTCGTCCGGTGCAGTCCGCGTCGACGACCACGTGCGATCCAGCCAGGGTCAGCGGTGCGAGGCCGTTCATCCCTCCGCCCTCGAGCGAGCACACGGCGGAGACCGGATGTCCGATCCATCGTTGCACCGCGCTGAGGAGCCTGGCGAAGGGGTCCACCCCCGGAAGCCGCTCGCCCAGCAGCATCGTGGAACCGACGAACGCGACACCGAGACAGGGTGTGGCCGGATCCAGGGCCGAGATCGGCGAGACCTCGATCGGCCATTCCCCGTCCCCGGCGAGCATCAGCTCGAGCATGGTGGTCGAGCCGCCGCCACCGGACCCGAGCAGCGCGTAGCCGCGGGCGAGCGCGGTGAGGTCGTCGCGCTGCAGCTTCATGCGTCCAGCCTAGGGAGATTCGTCCTCGCCCACGGTCAGCGTCTCGATCGGGACGAACTCCGCCGCGAGACCGAAGGCAGAGGGGCCGAACGCGGCGAGCGCGGCCGGCGTGCGCATCATCTCGGGGGTGGAGATGCCGAGCACCCGCACGCGCTGTCCGTAGCGGAGCCCCTCTGTCGTGATCGGCTCGGCCGTCTCGTGGTCGACGACGCAGATCAGGTCCGGAACGATCGCCACGAGGGTGTCTCCCCGGCGAGCAGTGAGGTTCTCGTTCTGGAAGGAGATCTCGAACGTATCTCCGTCGTCGGCCCCGAGCGGCGCGATCACAGCGCGCCCCTTCGCGAACCCCTCGGTCGTACGCCGCTCGACATCGATGACCTTGCCGACGCAGAGCTCGCGCAGGTGCGGGTAGAGGGTGATGGACAGCGTCGAGGCGATCGCCTCGAACGGTGAGCGGTGCTCCTCGCGGGCGACACGGATGGCGCGGCCGAGCGCGAGTGCCATCGAGATCGTGCGGGGCACGGCCGTGCGCCGCACGTCTGCTCCGGTCATCGCGTACTCGGCGATGTGTCCGACGCCGCCGAGGCGGATGGTGACAGCCCGGGCGAGCCACTCCATCTGGCGGTCGTCGTCGCCGGTGTCGATGACGACCTTCTCGCCCCGTTCTCCGGCGAGCGCGAGAGGCGAGCCATGCACGCCGTAGACGGCGAAGGTCTCCATCGACAGTTCGGGGAAGGCGCGCCCCATGCCGTCGGCATCCACCACCGGCAGCCCGGTCTCGGCCGCGACGATGAGCGGGATCATCGAGTTGATCCCGCCGCACTCGATCGGCATCGTCGCATCCGCCGTCCGCCCGAGGTGCTCCTCGAGTGTGCGCAGAGCCAGGGTGGGCTCCGTGCCGGCGGGGATCTTCTCGACCATCACGGTGGGGGCGCCCATCTGAGCCGTCGGGATCACGAACAGGTCGTCGGGGAGCTCGTCCGGGTCGAGGATCGTGATGCTCCCCTCCCCCAGCACACGCTCGACCAGCATCTTGCCGATATAGGGATCGCCTCCGCCGCCCGTGCCGAGCAGCGTCGCACCGCGAGCGAGGTCGGGGAGGTCAGCGGCCGTGAGCTGCCAGCTCATACCGCGACTCCCGTCCGGACGGTCCCCGCGGAGACGCTGCCGTCGAAGCGATGCGCCGCCATGTCGTATCCGAAGTAGCCGGGGCCGACCATCGCCAGCGCCGCGTCCGAGTGCCAGCGCTCGTCGGCGGGGGCTGCGATCACCCGCACCCGCTGCCCGTAGCGCAGGGCCTCGGTCGTGATCGGCTCGCCGGATTCGCCGTCGAGCACCATGATCAGGTCGGGAGTGGTCGCGAGGACCTCCCCGTCGGCTTCCGCCACCAGATGCTCGTTTTGGAACTGCAGAGTCAGCCTCGCACCGTCGTCGCCGTCGATACGCGCACGTCCGCGAGCGAAGCCGGTCGTGGTGGCACGGTGCACGTCGACGACCTTTCCGTCGAACAGCTCGCGCCCGCCGAGGAGGTCGACCACCCCCGCGACCGGGTCCGTCTTCGCATCCCGGGCCGCAGCGATGCGCTGACCGATCTCGATACAGCGCGAGAGCGACCCCGAGACCATCGACTCGCGCGCCGCGGCGCCCGACATCGAGAATCCGGAGATCATGACCGAACAGCCCATCTCGACGCAGGCGACACGGGCGATGCGCTCGGTCCATGAGTTGTCGACCGTCTGTAGCACTCCGGTGTTCCCCTTCTCGTCGCTGAACGCGAGTGGCGATGCGGTCACGCCGTACAGGGTCGGGAGCACCATCTGCAGCTCGGGGAACGCGCGCCCCATGCCGTCGGCATCGATCAGGGGCAGCCCCAGCGCTGCGGCGGCGGCGATCGGTATGGTCGAATTCACACCGCCCACCTCTGCGCACGCGATGTGGGTGACGGGGCGCCCGAGGTGGATGCCGAGGGCCTTGACCGGTTCGACCACCTCCGCGAGGCTCGGCAGCTTCTCGACCATGACGGTCGGTGCGCCCATCATCGCGACGAACAGCACGAGTGCGTCATCGGGCACCTCATCGAGGCCGACGACCGTGACGTCGCCGGAGACGAGTGCCTGACGGGCCAGGAGCGCACCGATGTACGGGTCTCCTCCCCCACCGGTGCCGAGGACGGCCGCGCCGCGCGCGAGCCCGTCGATGTGGGCGGGAGTGATGGTCCAGCTCATGTCACGCTCCCATGTCGAGGTCGCCGACGGCCTTCACGCGGATGCGCGTCGCGTTGCCGGGAAGGTAGGGGATCGGCACCTCGTCGAAGTCGATGATCGACACGGTCGAGGGCTCGGCGCCGGCCGCGATCGCCTTGTCGACGGCTTCTGCCCGCACCTCGGCGATCGTCTCCTCGCGACGGCCGGGTTCGATCGCGTAGACCTTGTCGATCTCTCCGCCGACCTGCGCGATCGATGCGCCGATGGCATTCGCGACCGCATAGTTCTCAGGGCGGTGTACGGTCCCGAACAACGGCAGCTCATCCGGGAGCAGGATGGAGCCGCCGCCGACCGCGACCACCGCGATGGGCTCGGGCGAGGTCCGCATGCGGTCGACGGCTTCGGACACGCGCTCAGCGATGCGGGCGAGCACGCGCTCGACGAACACCGGGTCGAGGTGTGCGACCCTGCTCGCATCTCCCACCTGTGCGCGTCCGGCCGCGACCGCGATGTCGGTGGCGGTCAGGGTCGATCCGCCGAAGACCAGAGCCTCCGTGTTCAGCTTGTAGCCGACGGATGCCGGCCCGACCTCGGCCGTCTCCTCATCGACGATGCTGCCGCCGCCGATGCCGAGCGAGAGCACATCAGGCATCCGGAAGTTCGTGCGGATGCCCGCGACCTTCACCTCGTTCGCCGTCTCACGCGGGAAGCCGTTGATCAGCAGGCCGATGTCGGCCGTGGTGCCACCCACGTCGATCACGGCGCAATCGTCGAGGCCGCTCGTGGCGGCGGCACCGCGCATCGAGTTCGTCGGCCCCGAGGCGAAGGTCGCAACCGGGTAACGGCGTACGTACTCCTCGTCCATGAGCGTGCCGTCGTTCTGGCTGAGGAAGATCGGCGCCTCGATGCCCTGGGCGCGCACGGCCGAGGTGAGCCCGTCGACGATCTCGGACGCGAGTTCACGCAGCGCGGCGTTGATGATCGTCGCGTTCTCGCGCTCGAGGAGCCCGATGCGTCCGATCTCGTGGGACAGCGAGATGGCGGCATCCGCCCCCAGCACCTCGGCGACGATCTCCGCCGCCCGCACCTCGAGGTCGTGGTTGACCGGGCTGAAGACCGAGGAGATGGCGACCGAGCGGATGCCATGCACCTTCATGTCCTCGGCGTGCGCCCGGATCTCCTCGGGGTCGAGGGGCGAGATCGGCCGGCCGTCGAACTCATAGCCGCCGTGCGCGAGGTAGCTGCGAGCCTGTGTGGCCTCGACGAGCACCTCGGGCCAGTCGATCAGAGGAGGCAGAGCCCGCGTTGCGGGCAAGCCGAGCCGCAGAGCGGCGACGGGTGCGAGCCGGCGCGCCTGCACGAGCGCGTTGATGAAGTGCGTCGTGCCGATCATGACGGCATCGATGTCTGCGCCCTCGAAGGAGTGTCCGGTGCGCAGATCCTCGATCGCCTGGATGATGCCGCTGGTGACGTCGGGGGTGGTCGAGTGCTTCACCCCCGCCAGAGTGCGGGTGCCGTCCATGAGGACTGCGTCGGTGTTGGTGCCGCCGACGTCGATACCGATGTGCATGATTCTCGCTTTCCTGGGAGGGATGTCTGTCTCGGGCGGCTCAGGCCGTCGCTGCTTGTTCGACCGGGGTCGCCTGCCGCGTCGTCGCCACTCCGACGCCGCGGACCCAGCCGAGCTTTCCTGCCACGATGTACAGCACCATCGACAGGAAGAGGCTGAGCAGCGATGGGATGCCCCAGGTGACGAAGTAGCCGACCAGCGCGGAGACCAGCCAGACGACGATCGTCGCGGGGACGATGCGCGGCGCGGTCGCCGGGAGAGTGCCGGCCTCGCGGGTGGCGTCCAGATCAGGACGCCAGCGGCGTACCACGTAGTACTCGGCGACCATGATGCCGGCGATCGGCGGGAACGCGACACTCAGCACGATCAGGAACTCGGTGAACTGTCCGAGGATGCCGACCGCGGCGAGGATGGATCCGACGACGCCCAGCACGATCGTCGTGGTGACGCGGTGCAGGTTCTTGCCGAATGCGGTGGAGATGAAGTTCACCAGGCCCAAGGTCGAGGAGTACAGGTTCCAGTCGTTGATCTTCAGCGTGCCGGTGAGCACGATGAACAAGCCGATGAAGCCGACCGACGACGTGACGATCGCGACGATGTCTCCGGTGGCGGCAGCGTGGGCCAACAGTACGCCGGCGAGTCCGATCACGAATTCGCCGAGCGAGACACCGAGCACGGTCTGCTTGACGACGTCGGCGCGTGAGCGGTTGAAGCGGGTCATGTCACCCGTGATGATCGCACCGACGATGAGGCCGCCGGCGACGATGCCGGTTCCAGCCCACACGCTCATGGTCGGACCGGGCGCGGGCCCCGTGAGCAGCTCACCGATGTCGTGCCGGCTCAGCTCGGTGATGACCGACCAACCGACCAGGATCAGGAACAGCGGCACGGTGATGTTCGCGAGCCACTGCATCCCGACGAATCCGAAGGCCACGATCGCGGTGACCGCGAGGCCGAAGATGAGGCTCCAGGCCCACACGGGCAGCGCACCGGGCATGAGGGCGTCCAGCGACTGCGCGGAGATCGCCGACTGGATTCCGAACCAGCCGATCAGGCTGATGCCGATCGCGAGCCCGACCAGCGAGGCTCCGATCTCACCGAAGCCGGTCCAGCGCGCCAAGAGCGCGGTGTTGAGCCCCTCCCGCTGCCCGATGAACCCGACCACGCACATGATCACCTCGAGGATGAGCGAACCGAAGAGGAAGGCGAGGACGGCCTCGCCGAAAGTCATGCTGTAGCCGAGGGTCGCGCCGAGGAGGAACTGCGAGAGGGCCGAGACCTGTCCGAATCGCTGCACGGCGATTCCGAACCAGGGCTTTCGGGCCTCGGGAGTCACTCGGGAGAGCGCGAAGTCGTCTGCGTGCGCCGTGCGTGCCATGAGGATCCTTCGGGAGGAGGGAACGGGTTGTGCGCCACAGTAGCGACGCTTCCCACACAGCCGACATGTGCATATCGCACGAGGATCGCCATCGGATGTGCTGATCGCACATCCGCACCGCTTCCGCGACCGGGCGAGACCTCGCGTCAACGACGAGACCCACTCCCGCCGACGCCGGCGGGAGTGGGTCTCGATTCGAAGCGTGGGTCTGGCGACCGCGGAATCAGTGCAGCGCGTTCGCCTGGATGAAGGCGCGGAGCGCGTGCTCGTCGTCGGCCATCTCGGTCATATGCTGCGGGGCATCGAGCATCTCCTGCAGCTCCGGCGCATAGCCGAGCTCGACGCCGATGGCCTCGTGGATGGTCTCGGCGAACTTCTCCGGCTTGGCGGTCTCGAGCACCAGCATCGGCACGCCGGGCTCGACATACTCGCGCGCGACCTTGACGCCGTCGGCCGTGTGCGGGTCGATGACCTCACCGGTCGTCTCGTACACCGAGCGGATGGTCGCCAGTCGGTCCTCGTGGGTCGACGTGCCGCTGACGATGCCGAACTCCTCGAGGAAGCGCTCCTGCTCGGAGGAGAAGTCGAAGTGGCCCTGTGCCTCGAGGTCGTCCCAGGCGCCGACGACGCGGGCAGGATCACGGTCGACCAACTCGAAGATGAAGCGCTCGAGGTTCGATGCCTTGGAGATGTCCATCGAGGGGCTGGAGGTCGCGAGCGTCTGGGCGGCGCTGCGCGGGCGGTAGACGCCGGTGCGGAAGAACTCGTCCAGCACGTTGTTCTCGTTCGCGGCGAGCACGAGGCGACGGATCGGCAGCCCCATCTGCTTGGCGAAGAACCCGGAGAGGATGTTGCCGAAGTTCCCGGAGGGCACGGTGAACGACAGTTCGGTCCAGCCGCCGGCATCTGTGGCGCGCAGCCAGGCCCAGAAGTAGTAGACGGTCTGCGCCGTGATGCGCGCCAGGTTGATCGAGTTCACCGCGCCGAGGTGCTGCGCACGCTTGAAGTCGAGGTCTCCCGCGAGCTTCTTGACCAGGTTCTGGCAGTCATCGAAGACCCCCTCGACCGCGATGTTGTGCACGTTCGCGTCATCGAGCGAGAACATCTGCGCCCGCTGGAATGCGCTCATGCGCCCCTGCGGCGACAGCATGAACACGGCGACCCGCTCCTTGCCGCGCAGGGCGTGCTCGGCCGCCGAGCCGGTGTCTCCCGAGGTGGCACCGAGGATGTTGAGCACGGAGTCGTTGCGCTCCAGCGTGTATTCGAGCACCTGGCCGAGGAACTGCATGGCCACGTCCTTGAACGCCAGGGTGGGGCCTTCGGAGAGCCCGACCAGAGTCAGATCATCATCGATCGCCCGCAGCGGCACCACACCGTCGGGGAAATCGGCGTAGGCCGCATCCGTCATCCGCGCCAGGTCCGCGCGCGGGATGTCGGTCGCGAACAGGCCGAGCACCTCGGTCGCGAGCTGCGGGTAGGTCAGCGCACGCCAGCGCTCGAGCGTCTCGCCGTCGACGGTCGGCATGACCTCGGGCACAGCCAGGCCGCCGTCGGGCGCGAGGCCCTCCAGCAGCGTCTCGCTGAACGACTGCGGCTGCATGCCGCCGCGGGTGGAGATGAACTGCACGTTGGCTCCTCGGCTCGGGACTCGGCCCGTCCATTCTCGCAGGGTGTTCGCACCAGAAATGACGCGATGACGGAAGCCCGGCGTCGGCTCAGAACAGAGACGCCGGCAGAGCCCCCTCATGCTCGAGCAGCCAGCGCTTGGTCTCGAGTCCACGCCCCTCGTCACCGCCGGAGTATCCGCCGAGCCCGTCGCCCGCGACGACCCGATGGCAGGGGACGATCAGCGGAACGGGATTAGCGCCCATGATCGATCCGATGCCCCTGGCCGGCACCTCCGTGCCGCTGCGCGCCGCGAGCCCGCCGTAGGTGATCGTCTCCCCCTGCCCGACCGTCTCGTGGAGGGCCGTGAGCACCGCCCTCGTCGCCGCGGTCTGCTCGCCGAGATCGATGGGAACGTCGAAGCGACGTAGTGTGCCGTCGAAGTAGGCGGTGAGCTGCCCCAGCGCTTCGGCGAGCAGGGGATCGACGGCGGGGTCCTGCGGGACGACTACGCCCTCGGGCGGAGTCGACCGCCACATGACGCGGGTGATCGCCGCACCGTCGCTGACCACGCCGATGACACCGACGGGAGTCGAGAGCGTTCCGAAGGCCGACATGCGTCGAGGCTACCTCCGACTCCCGACCCCCGACAGCTGTGTCACCCTCGAGCGACCTGATGCCAGAGCGCTGCCCAGTCCTGCGGACGGAGATCGCGCGGAAGGCGACGCTCCCCCGCGCCGGAGTCCGCCACCGCACGTCGCGCCCGCGGCATCGGGAGGCGAGCGGCTGTCGCCACGATCGCGGGGAGACCGCCTCCGCGCCCCGTGAACATGGCCCGGACGAACGCGTCGTACGCCCGTCGGTCGGCGTCCGGCACGAGGGGTGAACCACGACGGGTGATCGCGAGCAGACCGCCGTCCACGCTCGGCTGCGGCGAGAACCCCCACGCCGGCACCCGGCCCTCGAGGGAGAACTCGAACCACGGCGCCGACTGCGCCGTCATCATCGTGCCGCCGCCGACGCCTGCCCGCTTGCGCGCCACCTCCCACTGCGTCAGGAGTACCGCGTCATTCCAATACCCGCTCGACAGCAGCCGCCGCAGGATCGGCGTCGTCAGATGGAAGGGGATGTTGCCGACGACGACCTCGGCATCGAACGGGTGCCGCGTGGCATCGGCGACCTCGACGCGCACTCCGGGCAGCGCCCTGCGCAGTCGGTGCACGCGGTGCTCGTCGACGTCGATCGCGGTGAGCGGCCTGCCCAGTTGCGCGAGTGCGCGGGTCAGCGCGCCGTCACCGCAGCCCAGTTCCAGGATCGAGCCGGAGGTGCAACCGACGAGGGTGGAGAGGCGGGCGAGGGTCGGACGGTGGGTGAGGAAGTTCTGGCCGAGTTCGTGACGGCCGCCATGGATTGAACGAGGCATGAGTGCGCTCCAGAAGAAGAATAGGAGCACCCCGAAGGAGGGAGGACGCGGAGAGCGTCAGTGAGGACTGCCCGTCCCGAGGTGCGATGACATCTCGGTGGACGGCGCGCAGATGCGTGCGAAGAGCGAGCGCGCCGTCAGGCGCGGCGGTCGCGTACGACGAAGGTGCGCCCCATCATGGGCGCAGCGCATATTGTTCCCATGTCCGTCAGCCTATCGGCCGTCAGATCCAGCCGCGTTCCTCGGCGATGAGCACGGCCTGCTGACGCGTGCCGACCGAGAGCTTCCCGAGGATGACGGAGATGTGGTTGCGGACGGTCCCGGGAGCGAGCGAGAGTGCCCGCGCGATCTGCCCGGTCGTCTCTCCGCGACGGCCCGCCCGCAGCACGTCGAGCTCGCGATCCGTCAAAGGCGAGCGCTCATCGCTCAGAGCGTCCGCAGCGATCTCCGGATCGACGTAGCGGGCTCCTGCCGCGACGCGGCGGATGACCGCTGCGACCTCGTCCGCTCCGCGAGACTTCGGCAGGAAGCCTGCCACCCCGGAGGCCAAGGCACGGCGCAGCACCCCCGGACGCGCATGGCGGGTGACGACCACGCAACGCGTCGCGATCGCCCTGTTCACCTTCTCGGCCACCTGCACGCCGTCGAGGGCCGGCATCTCCAGGTCGAGCAGACACACGTCGGGCTGCAGCCGGAGCGCCTCGGCGACCGCCTGCTCACCGTCGGCGCACTCTGCGACGACGTCGATGTCGGGCTCCAGCCGCAGCAGGGCCGCGAGGGCCGAGCGGATCATCCCTTCGTCATCGGCGAGTAGCACCCGGATCATCGCGCCTCCTCCGAGGTCGAGGGCACGGTCACTGCCACGACGAACTCATCGGCATCGCGCCGCACGTCGAGGGAGCCGTGCGCCTCCTCGATCCGCCGCCGCACGCCCTCGAGACCCGAGCCGTCATGTTCGATCTCGGCGCCGACCGCCACGTCGTTCGCGATCTCGTAGCGCCACGCATCGGCCGTCCGGGTCAGCACGAGGCGCGCATGCACCCCGCCGCCGTGCCGCAGGACGTTCGTGGTCGTCTCCCGGATGACGGGTCCGAGAGCGGACGCCGGCGCCGCATCGGCATCCGCATCGATCGCGGCATCCACCTGCAGTCCGGCCGCGGTCAGCAGATCACGGGCGTTAGCCAGCTCGTCTCCGAGCGGGACAGAGCGGAACCGCATCGCGAGGTCTCTGGTGCCCTGGCGTGCCTCGTCGACGCTGATCCGCGCCGCGTGAAGCTGCTGCATCCCCGCCTCCGGGTCGTCCGGCAGCAGACGCTCGGCGAGTTCCAGCTGCAACGCGACGACCTGGAGATGGTGCCCTTGCAGGTCGTGCACATCGGTCGCCACGCGCAGGCGCTCCTGGGTCGCGGCGAGCCGGGCCTCGGACGCCCTTGCGCGGTCGAGGGTCACCAGCACATCCCACCACCACAGCGAGCTCACGCTCATTCCGGGCAGCATCGCCCCGTAGATGACCGGCATCCACCAGGGAAGCCCGATGCCCACCCCGCTCGTCGCCGAATCGACCAGGGCGAGCGCGATCAGGAGGAAGGTCGCCGCGGCGACGACCCGCACCCGCACGCCGCGAGGCCAGCTCAGCAGGACGAAGAACTGCACCACCGGCATGGCGGCGAGTTGCCAGCTGCCGA
Organism: Microbacterium sp. PAMC22086; assembly: GCF_019443525.1. Taxonomy (NCBI): domain Bacteria; kingdom Bacillati; phylum Actinomycetota; class Actinomycetes; order Micrococcales; family Microbacteriaceae; genus Microbacterium; species Microbacterium sp. PAMC22086. Next base: position 134,379 of record NZ_CP080380.1, read on the forward strand.
CGAGGAGACCAGCCGTCACTCCGTAGCCCAACGCGACGACGAACGGCACAGCCAGCCGACCCCAGGCGACCCCGGGTTCCGCATCGAGGCGGTGGCGATAGTCCAGGAGCAGCATCAGCGTCGACGCGCACCAGAGCAGACCACCGAGACCGATGAACAGCAGGATGCCTCCGCTCAGATCGACCGCGGCGGCGATGCCCGTCCACGCTCCGACGAGCATCAGCTCGATGAACAGCACGGCCGACACCGTGTACCACCAGGTCGCGGTGATGCCACGCGCGAGCTGACGGGAGCCTGGCGCGGGTGCGGCGGCGAGGGTAGAGGGAACGCGGGTCACGCTCCCACGATAGAGCCGTGACAGTTGTCACGGTCTCGTCGTGCGATCCGCCCGGGAAGCGGTGACGGGCCGACACTGCCGCGGAAGGGCGTGCTCGGCTGGACTGGAGTCATCGCGGCGGAGACTCCGTTCGCACCGACAACCGGGAGCATCCCATGAACCTCATCGAGAACTTCCAGAACCTGGTGGCTCAGGTCCCCGAGCTCGTGCAGCCGCTCATCGTCGCCCTCGCCGGCGCGGTCCCCTTCATCGAGGGCGAGGGCGCGGTGAGCATCGGCATTCTCGGCGGCATCTCCCCGGTGATCGCCGCGATCGCCGCGATCGTGGGCAACTTCCTCTGCGTCCTGGTGGTGGTGCTGGTGAGCTCGGGAGCGCGCCAGGCCGTCGTGAACCGTTCGCGCGCCAAGACCGCAGCGCTCGCCGGTGCCGGCGGGGGCACGGTCGAGGAGCCGGTCGCGGAGGTCTCGGACACGGGCCGTGGAAGCGCCCGACGCGAGAAGTTCCAGCGGGCTTTCGAACGCTACGGCGTGCCGGGGGTCAGCCTGCTCGGACCGCTCCTGCTGCCGACGCAGTTCACCGCGACGATGCTCGCCGCGTCCGGCATCGGCAGGGCGCGCATCCTGTTCTGGCAGGCGGTGGCGATCATCGGATGGACCACCGTCGTCGCCGTCATCGTCGGAAGCGCGGTGTACGCCATCCGCTGATCTGTCACGGAAGAGCTGAATTCAAGGCTTCTTGAATTCAGCTCTTTCTGTACAGTGGGGTGCGTGACCACCGCTCTCGCCTCGCTCACCCACACGGCCGCCGTCGCCCGACTCGGGCACGCGCTCTCGGATCCCACCCGCGCCGGAGTTCTGCTCGCACTGCGCGAAGCGCCCCGCTATCCCGCCGACCTCGCCGACGCCCTCGGCGTCTCACGCCAGGCGATGTCGAACCACCTCGCGTGCCTGCGCGGATGCGGACTCGTCGAGAGCGTCCCCGACGGCCGACGCAGCAGCTATCGGCTCGCGGACCGCCACCTCGCGCCGGCCCTCGACATGCTCATACGCGTCATGCTCATCGTCGAGCCGGACTGCTGCGCGGGCGACGGCTGCACCTGCTGATGACCACGTCCACCGCATCGCGACGCGACATCCTGCACCGCCGCATCCGTCTGATCGTCGGCGTCACCATCGGCTACAACCTGATCGAGGCGGTCATCGCGATCGGTGCGGGATCCGTCGCGTCGTCGGCAGCGCTCATCGGTTTCGGCCTCGACTCGACGATCGAGGTCCTCTCCGCGGCCGCCGTCGCCTGGCAGTTCACCCGCCGCGATCCCGCGCGCTGGGAGAAGCCGACGCTGCGCGTGATCGCCGTGGCATTCTTCGCCCTCGCGATCTACGTGACGACGACGTCCGTGACGGCTCTCGTCACCGCAGAACGCCCGGAGCACAGCACGATCGGCATCCTCCTGACCGCCGCGAGCGTCGTCGTCATGCCCTTCCTGTCGTTCGCCGAGCGCCGCGCGGGTCGCGAGCTCGGCTCGGCCACGGCGGTCGCCGACTCGAAGCAGACGCTCCTCTGCGCGTATCTCTCCGCCGCGGTGCTGGTCGGCCTGGTCGCCAACTCCCTGCTCGGATGGTGGTGGGCCGATGCGGTCGCCGGGCTCGTGATCGCCGCGTTCGCGGTACGCGAGGGCATCGAGGCGTGGAAGGGCGACGCCTGCGCGACCTCGGTCGGCATGCTCCTCGAAGACGACGACCAGCACGAGAGCGACCGCTGAGGCGAGCAGCGCGACCTGCACCTAGGTTGGGGAGATGGATGCCGCTCCCCCACCACCCGGAGACCTGCTCGGACGCACGGTGCTGGTCACCGGCGCGAACGCGGGCATCGGCTACTGGTGCGCGGAGCAGCTCTCCACCCGAGGGGCGCGCGTGCTGCTGGGGTGCCGCTCCCCCGAGCGCGCCAGGACCGCGGTCACCGCGATCCGGAGCCAGGTGCCCGGCGCCGACCTGCGCGTGCTGACGCTCGACCTCGGCTCCCTCGACAGCGTGGCCAGGGCGGCCGCAGAGGTGGACGAGAAGCTCGACGCGGTCATCGGCAACGCCGGGGTCAAGGCTGCCGATCGGTCGGCGCGCACGAGCGACGGATTCGACCTCATGGTGGGCACCAACTTCCTCGGCCACTTCGCCCTCGTCGCACAGCTCGAGCCGCTCCTCTCACCGGATGCGCGTGTGGTCGCCGTCGGCTCGATCGCCCATCGCTTCGCGCACCTCGATCCCGACACCCTCGACGACCCGTGGAGCGGCCCCTCACTCCGCCAGTACGGACGATCGAAGGCGTCCTTGATGGCCTTCGCGTTCGAGCTGGCGCGACGCTGGTCCGGTTCCTCGCGCTCTGCGGTGTGCGCGCACCCCGGCTACGCGGTCGATCCGCTCACCCCGCCGCGTGCGGGTCTCACCCCGGTGTCCGGCGTCATCCGCGCCCTGGCCGCACCGACGCGCGTGCTCGTGCACAGGGCAAGGACGGCGGCGCGCTGCCGATCGTGCACGCGGCCACGTCGGCCGATGTGGCCGGCGGGGACTACTGGGGTCCTGGCGGACTGCTCGAGTTCCGCGGGGCGCCGGCACGGGTGACAGCCTCCGACGAGGTGCGCTCCGCGGACATCGGGTCGGCTCTGTGGTCGGCGGCGGAGAGCATCACCGGGGTGCGCTTCCCGACCTGATCCCGGTCGGGACCGAGAGCGTCGCCGCCGCCGACTTTCGAGCTCAGGCCTCCGGTTCGGCGACCTGTTCGGTCACGACTCGCACCCGGGCGATGCGTCGTCGATCGAGCTCCGCGACCTGGATCGTGGCGCCTGGCACCTCCACGACGTCGCCGACGACGGCGAGACGCCCCAGCTGCTCCGTCACGAATCCGGCGATCGTGTCGGACGAACCGCGCGGCATCGACAATCCGGTGAGCTCCTCGAAGTCCTGCAGGTTGAGTCGTCCGTCGATGCCGTCGTCAGCCGAGATGAACACCTCGGCGTCGTACTCGTCGAAGATCTCGCCGACGACCTCCTCCACGAGGTCTTCCAGAGTGACCAGGCCGTCGGTCCCGCCGTACTCGTCGACGACCACCGCGATGTGGTGCCCCTCTGCGCGCATGCGGGTCAGAGTCGGCAGCACACGTGCGGTCGAGGGGATATAGGGGATGTCGCGCATGAGCGCGCTCAGTGGACGCGTCGGATCGTCGGATGCGGCCTCGAAGAGATCGCGCACGTGCACGAACCCGGTGATGTCGTCGATCGAGGTCTCCGAGACGGGGTAGCGCGAGAACGGAAGGTCGCGCACCTGCGCCATCACCTCGCCGACGCTCGCGGCCTCGTCGAGGGCGACGACCTCGGGCCGCGGTCGCATGACCTCGCTGACCTGGCGACCGCGGAGGGACAGCACGTCGTCGAGGATGCGCCGTTCGTCATCGGGCAGCCCCTGATGGCTGGCCACGATGTCGCGCACCTCCTCATCCGTCATCTCGTCGCTGGTCTTGTGCGGATCGCCGCCGAGCAGCCGGACGAGGGCGTTCGTGGACACCGACAGCAACCAGATCACCGGGCGCATGACCGTCGCGAACCCGTTGAGTGCGGGAGCGACCGCGTAGGCGAACTGCGCATTGCGCTGGATCGCGAGGCGCTTCGGCACGAGCTCGCCGAGCACCAGCGACAGATAGGCGATCACGAGGGTGAGCACGAGCGTGGCGACCGTGAGCGCGAGAGCAGGGGCGAGGCCCCACGACTCCAGCACCGGTGCCAGCGACGGCGCGATCGATGTCGCACCGTACGCCGCCGAGGCGAACCCGGCGACGGTCACACCGATCTGCACCGCCGACAAGAAGGTGTTGGGATTGCGGGCGAGGGCGGCGACCTTCGCCCCGCGGCGCCCGCGCTGACCGATGGCGTTGATCTGACTCTCGCGCAGCGTGACCAGCGCCATCTCCGTCGCAGCGAAGACACCGCCGATCAGCACGAACGCGAAGACGAGGGCGATGTTCCAGAGCAGGTCGCCCATCAGAGGGCCGCCTCGTCTGTGGTGGGGTGAGCGCCCGGGATGAACCGGGCGCTCGTACTGTCAGAGTCCGAAGAATCAGAACAGCGCTGCGCGCTCAAGAGTGCTCCTTGTCGTTGCGGGTGGTGGTGTCGGCGCCGGCCGGAACGGAATCCGGTGCCCGACGCGTCTTGAGAAGGCTGGCCACGGTCGCGATCGTGATGGTGGCGGCAATGAACAGCAGCGAGAACCAGATCGGGATCTCGGGAGCCCACAGCATCGGCTCGCCGCCGTTGATGAACGGAAGCTCGTTGACGTGCATCGCGTGCAGCACGAGCTTGACGCCGATGAAGGCGAGGATGACCGCGAGCCCCTGAGCCAGGTAGACGAGGCGCTCGAGCAGTCCGCCGATGAGGAAGTACAGCTGGCGCAGACCCATCAGCGCGAAGGCGTTCGCCGTGAAGACGATGTAGGCCTGGTCGGTGAGACCGTAGATCGCAGGGATCGAGTCGACGGCGAACACCAGGTCGATGAACCCGATCGCGATGATCGTGAGGAGCATCGGCGTGACGAAGCGCTTGCCGTTCTTCACCACGGTGAGGCGGTCGCCGTTGTACTCGTCGCTGACGGGGAGGTGACGGCGCACGAACGTCATGAAACGTCCGTTGGCCGGGTTGCTCTCGTGGTTGCTGAATGCCTGACGGTAGGCGAGCACGAGCAGCAGTGCACCGAACAGGTAGAAGATCCACGAGAAGTTCTCGATGAGCGTCGCGCCGACGGCGATGAAGATTCCGCGGAGGATCAGCGCGATGACGATGCCGATCATCAGCACCTTTTGCTGGTACTTCTTCGGCACGGCGAAGCCGGTCATGACGATGAGGAACACGAAGAGGTTGTCGATCGACAGCGCCTTCTCGGTCAGATACCCGGCGAAGTACTCCCCACCGAACGTCCATCCGGAGAAGACGCCGATGCCGACGCCGAACAACAGCGCGAGGCTGATGTAGAAGATCGACCAGCGCGCCGACTCCGCGATCGTCGGCTCGTGCGGGGTGCGCACGTGGGCGAAGAACTCGTAGACGAAGAAGGCGATCGTGATCGCGATCGTGATGACCCAGATCAGCGGCGTGATATCCAAATGAGGGCTCCAGACTCGAGGTACGACAGTACCGCCAAAGTCTTCTCCATTCCATGAGACATGGAACCGGTGGCCCGGGATGCGACATGCATCCGTAATGACGACCCCACCGTGTCGGAGTACTCCCCTTGGGATTTCCCAGATTAGAAGAAGACCCTCTGCGATTCCTGTGGATCTGCCGAAAGTGACATGCAGGCGGTCCGCTACTCCGGGGCGTCGGAGGGGGTGAGGTCCTGCTCCTCGGCGCGATCGATGATGGCGGGGAGCGCGTCGTCGAAGAAGGCGACCAGGACGGCGCGGGTCTTGCTCGCATCGCGCTAGAGGATCGCCTCTCGGAGGGAAACGACGAAGGCGCCGACGACATCCCAGTCGAACGCGTCCTTCGCATGCTGACTGAACCGACGGATCTGCGGCCCGAGGCGGTCGATGACGACGGCGCGCGAGGCGTTGCCCTCGATGCGCGCGAAACTCGTCGCGGTCGCACGAAGTGCGATCCCGAAGCCGACGACGTCGCGGTCCTTCACCGCTGTCGACATCTCCCCGGCGAGCTCGGCGAGGTACGCGGTGTCGTCGTCCTGGATCCGAGGCATCACATGACGCACCGCGCCGATCCAGATGTCGCCGAAGAGGTCGACGGCATTGCGGACCTGATCCAGATCGATCGGCGCGACCCGGGTGTAGCGGTTGCGCTGCATCTCGACGAGGCCGTGGTCGGCCAGGCGGTCGCGTCGCCAAAGGCTGAAGCATCGGCAGGCAGGGCACTTACGCTCTGTAGGCCGGGATGTGATCCGGGAAGTCCGTCTCTCCGATGCCGCCGGGTCCGTAGAACGCGGCGACGAACTGGCTCGCCTGTGCGACAAGTTCCGTCGCTGCGATCTGACCAGACGACGGAGCCAAGGTGAACCCGTAGGTGCCGCCCGCCGGGCCGTTGAGCCACGCAAAGTCGTAACTCATACCGCCGTCTGGTTGGGTTCGCTCGCTGACCCGAAACAGCTCGCCCTGGACAACAGGGTCTGATGCAGGAACAGGTGACATCTAGCGTGGCTAGCCGAGATGGCTGGCCTGGAAGGATGTCATCATGCCCAAGCCGTTTCCCAAGGAGTTCCGCGACGATGTGATCCGCGTTGCGGAGAGTCGTGATCCGGAGGTCACTCTCGCGCAGATCGCGAAGGACTTCGGTGTCCATGTGGGCACTCTCGACAAGTGGATGCGTCAGGCGCGGATCGAGGCCGGCGAGCAGCCTGGCCAGACGTCGTCGGAATCCGCCGAGGTGCGTGAACTCCGCAAACGCAACCGCCTCCTCGAGCAGGAGGTCGAGGTCCTGCGCCGCGCGACCGCGTATCTGTCTCAGGCTCATCTGCCGGGAAAAGGCTCTACCCGCTCGTAAGCGAGCTCGCCGCGGACGGGATTCCCGTCGTGGTGTCGTGCCGGGTTCTGAAGCTTGCTCGCCAGCCGTATTACCGCTGGCGGCGTCACCCCGTGAGTCAGCGGAACCTGGATGAGGCGTATCGGGCGAACGCCCTGTTCGACGCCCACCGCGACGACCCGGAGTTCGGGTATCGGCTCCTTGCCGACGAAGCCCGCGACGAGGGCCAGGCGATGTCGGACCGGACAGCATGGCGGATCACGTCTGCGAACGGCTGGTGGTCCGTGTTCGGGAAGAAGCGCGGCAAGAATGGAAAGAAGCCCGGCCCCGCCGTTCACGACGACCTCTGCGTCATCATCGACGAGCACGGCCGCGAACGACACCAGTTCACAGCTTCCGGACCGAACCAGCTCTGGCTGACCGATATCACCGAGCACAAGACTGCTTGGATTCCAGCAGTCGTCGCAACGGTGTGAACTATCCCGGGCTCAGTAAAGCATTCATCCGCTCCGTCGGAGTGTCCCAGCCCAGCGCCTTGCGCGGTCGGTCGTTCAGTTCGTCGGCGATGGCGGCCAGGGCCCCGGCATCGTGGGCGCGGAGGTTTGTGCCTTTGGGGAGATACTGCCGGAGCAGCCCGTTGGTGTTCTCGTTCGTGCCGCGCTGCCAGGGTGATGCCCGCTCGCAGAAGTAGACCGCCATGTCCGTGGCGAGGGAGAAGGCCCGGTGCTCGCTCATCTCCGCGCCCTGATCCCAGGTGAGGGTCTTCTTCAGAGCGGCCGGCATCCCCTGCAGCGCGGTAACGAGGCTGTCGCGAACAGCATCGGCAGTGCGCTCAATCGGAAGATGGCCGAGGACCACGTAGCGTGTGGTCCTTTCAACGAGTGTCGCGACGGCTGAACCGCTGCCGGCGCCGACGATCAGGTCGCCTTCCCAGTGCCCTGGGATCGTGCGGCCTTCGACGTCGGCGGGGCGCTTTGAGATCGGTGTCATCTCGTCGATGAACCTGCTCGTGCGCGTCTGCGGGTCACGGTGCGGTTTGCGGCGCGAACGACCGCGACGCAGCGAGCCTGCCAACTCGCGTCTCAGCTCTCCATGCGCGTGGACGTAGATCGCCTGGTAGATCGTCTCGCAGCTCACGCGCATCCCCGGGTCATGGGGAAAGTCTCGCTGAAGGCGATGACGGATCTGCTCCGGCGACCATCGTTTCTTGAGCTTGGTGGCGACATAGTCCCGCAGAGGGCCGTCGAGCGCGAGCTTCGCTGCCCGCGGGCGCTCACGCCGCTTCACGGAGACGCGGTGCGCCGTGTGAGGCAGATAGCCGCTCCTGCTGACGGTGTTGCGTCTGACTTCGCGGCTGATCGTCGAAGGCGCCCGGCCCATCATCGCTGCGATCTTCCGGATCGACAGACCCGTCATCATCAGGTCCTTCAGCCGTTCTCGCTCGAGGAGGCTGAGGTAGCGAGCATCGATGATCTGCTCGACACGGGCGAGGGGGACGCGTTCGCCTTGCACCCATGCGGTTCTCGGGTTCTTCACGTTCGCCAGGACCTCCTCAGGCCGGTAGAGCACCACTCTGCCGTCGGGGTAGATCCGGCCCTTCGAGAACACGCGGATGCCCTTGTCCCAGTCCAGTGCCTGGTGAGATTCGACGCCCAACCGTTGGGCGGCCTCACGGCGCGAAACGCCCTCACGTCGAAGCTTGAGGAACTCCTGCCGCTTCGCGTCCGCATAAGCGCCCGTGAAGATCCCCGCCTTATGCGCCCAGGCGTAGCAGGTGACCCGGTTGAAGCCGAGTTCGCGTGCGACCGCCGAGACGTTGCCGCTCACAGCGAGCCGTCTGAAGAACTCCGCCTTGTCCTCCGGGGTGTGCTTGCGCTGCGTGCTCCGCGGCGTCGACAACCCTGCCTGCTTCATCCACCGGTAGCCGCGATCCGGACTCACGCCGACGGCCAGCGCAGCTGCCCGCACCGATCCGCCCCGATCGATCAACGCCAGAAACGCCAACCTCTGCTGCTCGGTGTACTTCCTCGCCGGCATCTCCGCTCCTCGCCGCTGGTGTTGCGACGACTGCTGGAATCCAAGCCGCCGAGGGCAAGCTCTACCTCTGCGCTGTCAAAGACGCGTTCAGCGGCCGGATCGTGGGCTACTCGATCGACTCGAGGATGAAAGCGTCTCTCGCGGTCCGCGCTGTCCGCAACGCCGCCCGGATGCGCGGAAACGTGAACGGCTGCATCGTCCATTCGGACAGAGGATCGCAATTTCGGAGCAGGAAGCTGCGTCGAGAACTCACCGCGCATAACCTCGTCGGATCGATGGGCAGGGTAGCTTCTTGCGGCGACAACGCGGCAATGGAATCGTTCTTCAGCCTGCTGCAGAAGAACGTCCTGAACCGGCGCTCCTGGGCCACTCGCGAGGAACTACGCATCGCGATCGTGACTTGGATTGAGCGGACCTACCACCGGCGACGTCGACAGGTCCGCCTGGGTCGATTGACGCCGGTCGAGTTCGAGACCATCATGAACGAAGAACTGGCCCTCGCGGCCTGACCAGAACAGTCACCTGTTCCTGCATCAGACCCAATCGACGCCACCCAAGCTGACACATTGCAGGGTGGTGGGGGCCGGGGGCTCCAACCCGCAGGTGAGGAGCACGCTGCTGGGGGTACCCCATGCTGCGGTGGCCTGAGCGTCCGTCCAGACGCGAGCCTGGTCGCCAATTGAGTCCGGTAGTCGTACGGTGACCTCTGCGCACAGCGGGTCGTTCGCGTTTGCTGCGGGCTCGAGGTGGATGGTGGGTGCGCAGCTGGTGAGCACAAGCAGTGCGCACAGCGCCGCGACAGAGGTCAGAATCTTGAGCTTCACAACGTCATCCATCCGTCTTCCTGGGAGTCAGCACGAGTCCGTCGCGGTCGGATCGACATGACGAGCAGCGCTAGTACCGTTCCGATACTGAGCATCCAGTCGAGCCACGGCATCAGCACGACAGCGAGAGTCGTGCCGGTGCGGAGGGGGACCTCGGTGATCTTCGCCGCGGTCGTGTCCACCGCAACCTGCGCCAGCACCTTTCCATCGCGGCCGATGACTTGACTGGTCCCGGTGGTGGAGACGTTCACCGCAGTTCTCCCTGTTTCGAGCGCGCGCATGCGGGCGATGGCCAGCTGTTGGAGGTTCTCGTCGGTGCCTCTGAAGTCCGCGTTGTTGGTTTGAAACACGAACATTTGCGCGCCAGAGGCAGCGCTTTGGTGGATGACGTCGTCGTAGATGACGTCGAAACAGATCGCCAGACCGATGGGCACATCGTCAACGTTCATGAGGGGTGTGTTGGAGCCGGGCGTGTACTCGCGTTGTATCAATCCGATGAGGTCGGGGGCGATGGCTTCGTAGAACCAACGGTCCGGGACGTATTCGCCGAAAGGGACGGGGTTGACCTTGTCGTGGAGCTGCTGCGGCCCGGCGCTGGTCCACAGCATGGAGGTGTTGAACGTGTCGGCTCCGCGGGTGGTTGCCGCATTCACCAGTGCCGGAGTGCCGGCACTCTGCACGAGTCGATCAAGGCGGTCTGCGACGGCGGCATCGCGCAGGGGATCGGCGTCGACGGCCCCTTCTGGCCAGACGAGAAGGTCCATTTCACGCCCCAGGAGAGGAGATGTCGCTTCTTCCTGTGCGCGCAGGATGTCGCCTGGTGTCCTGGTGTCGAAGTAGCCGCTGGGTCCGTTGCCCTGTACCCATCCGACGCGCATCATTCCCGCTTGCTCGGTGGGGAACAGAGGGATGGCTATCGCGGCAACGACGATGACCACGGCCGTTGCTGCTGGCTCCCATCGGCGGAGGATGAGGGCTTCCACGACGCTCGCGCAGACGAGAACGGTCAGGAAGGACAGCCCCGTGGTTCCCACCCATGAAGCGGCTTCCGCGAGCGGGCTCTCGGCGAGGCTGAAACCGACGCGCGCCCATGGGAACCCGGTGTACGGCGTACTCCCCATCAGTGTTTCTCGCAGCATCCATACCCCGGCGACGAGCATGGGAGTGATCGCACGATACGCGTATCCCGCGCGGGTGGTGGTGACCCGATAGGCGAGTGCGATCAGCGCACCGCCGGCACCGAACAGCAGGGATTCCAAGCCAGCCAGCGCGACCCATGGGATGGGTCCCAGAAACCGGGTCACCCATACCAGGTGGGTGAAGTAGAAGGTCGCGCCGTAGACGAGGGAGATCAGGAACGCCCCGGGTAGAGAGCGTCCGCGGAGCGTCCACAGCCCGATGGTTACGCTCACGAACGTTGCGGGCCACCACCCGTTTGCGGGGTAGGCGAGATCCAGCATGCCTCCTGCGATGGCGGACGCGACGATCGCTACGGGAAACGGCACCCCAGCTGGTAGGCGCGCATCGTGCGCTCGGGGGTTCCCGCGCCGTGGTCGAACGGAGAGGGCGTGTCTCACCAATGGGTCAGCGGTCACGGTCATGAGAGCTCAGTTTTTTGAGGTAGGCGTTGTACATGTCGAGGTCGGTGTTCCCGTGCACGTCGGCGTACCGGTCGGCCGCGGCAGCCCGGGCGGTGTCGCTGCGGAACCAGCGATGCATCACGTAGATCAACATCAGCACGGTCGGGGCTTCACCGTAGGACCATGCCAGAGCGCCGGCTAGCTGCTGATCGGCGAGGGGATCGATGCCCAGTGCTTTGGTGGGGGCGACGAATGAGCCGACCAGGATCGTGCTGGCCATCATGAGGAACACCCCGAAGAACGCGTGGAGCGCGGCTTCAGCAAACACGTCCAGTGCACGGGCACCATGACCCAACCTGACCGGCAGCGGATCGGAGGACAGGATGGGGATGGTGAAGAGCATGCCGGCGAGGAGGAATCCGACCTCGAGTGCGACGTGGCCCCCGGGGAGAGCGAGGATGGCATCGGCAGCACCCGCAAGGTAGATGCCGTAGAACGCGAACAGGTACAGCGGGACAGTGGCCCACGGGCTGAGTATCCATTTCGCGGCCGGGCTTCGAAGAGCACTGTGGGCCGCTGTGAGGACTACCCGTCCCGCCCCATGGTGCGGTGTTGATCGCAGAAGAAGGGTTCCGGGTGAGCCGAGGACCAGTAGCGGCGGCACCATCATCATCAGAGTGAGCTGCTGGAACATGAAAACGGACACCAGCGCCTGGCCGTAGGTTTCAACACCCAGACCGGTGACCGCCGCGAGGAGAACGCACCCGAGCAGGAAGCTGACCGTGCGCCACACGGGCCAACGACGCCCGTGCGTCCACAACCGGATCGCGCCGACGAGATACAGCGCAGCGAGGATCCCCGCAACGATCGGTAGCACTGGAAGCGGAATGTCGGCCGGTGCGAGGAACGCCTGCAGAGATGGGGGGCTGTCGGGGATCTCGCCGCTCATACGCATGGTCGTGACAAGAAGATCGCGCAGTTCACTTCCGGATCACCTTGATCGTCGCCCCCGCTGCCAGGAACACCACGGCCGCGATGGGTTGTGCTGTGGTCCACACGACACCGGAGAAGGGGAAGGGCATCACCGGATTCCAGAGCACGGCAATGGCGAGGAAGACCGGGATCCACCACCAGTGGCGTGCCTGGAGCGCAAACCACGCGACGATCAGCCCGAAAATTGAGGCAATGAAGAGGACGAGCGGCGCCCAATTCGCCTGGAAGAGCGCCGGGGCCAGAAACAGGATCGCGGCGGCGACGAGGCTGGGGGCCAGGGCGTTCCGCTGGTAAGTGGAGGGGACGCGTTCTTTGGGACTCATGGGTGAACCGTTTCTTCGGCGGGTACAGGGTCGTCGGGGCGGGACGTGGGGTCTGGCCGGCGACGGCTCGTGCGCAGACCCGCGACGATGAGGAACACGGCACCGATGCCGAGAGCGATATCGGCGAGGTTGCCGATGAACAGGTTCCCGTAGGCGAGGAAATCGGTGACGTGCCCGATCCCGAACGCGGGCGGCGAGAATAAGCGATCGATGAGGTTCCCGATCGCACCGCCCACGATGAAACCGAAACCAACCGCCGACCACACGTTCCGGGCTCGGGTGGCGGCAACGATGAGGACCGCGGTGACAGCGACCCCGATGACGGTGATGACCCATGTGGAGCCTTCCCCGAGCGAGAAGATCGCCCCGGGGTTGAAGGCCAGTTGAAGACCGAGCCAGTCACCGATCAGCGGTATACGCGCATCCTGCCGCAACGTGTTCAGAGCAAGAGTCTTGGTGCCTTGATCGATCAGGATGACGATGGCGGCGACGATGAGCATCACGGCCGACCGGCGGACTCGATCACGCATCGGCGTCTTTCTCCTTAGCTGCAGCATCCTTGGCGGCCTGTGCGCGGTCGCGCTGGTGACGCTGGCGCCCGGCCATAACCACTCCCACAACGCCGATCCCCAGAATCAGTGCCAGACCCGAGAGGAAGAACAGGGGGAGCAGTTCGAAAGCACCGCCGCCGGATGCCGTGCCACCGTATGTTTGCGCGGGTCGGGCCGGTTCCGGCTCCTCCGTTGGGGAGGTTTCAGGGGTGGGGCTTGTGGTCGGAGTGCTGGGTTCCGTGTCCGTCGCGGGCGTGACGGTGTACACATACTCCCCGTTGATCGGGTGTCCGTCGGCGGAGACGGTCTTCCAGCGGACGGTGAAGATGCCGGTTGCGGCGTCGGGGGAGAGGTGTTGAGTGATCGAGTCACCGCTCACCGTTGGCGGGTCGACGGCGACGTTTGCTCCGCTTTCATCGATAACCTCGACGACCGTTGCATCGTCACCACCGGTGAGGGCCCCGGTGAACATCAAAGAGATCTCGTCGGGGGAGCCGTTGATGGTCGAGTCGGCGGTGGGGTACGACGAAACGAAGTCGTCGTGAGCGGCCGCCGGAGATGCAGTCCCAAGGACGACGGATGCCGACAACAACAGGGTGGTGAGGACGGCAGCGGTGCGTGCCGAGAGGCGTTTATGCATGGGTGTCGTGCTCTCCGGGGTGGGATTCGGGTTCGATCTGAAAGGTGGAGTGTTCGATGCTCACGGCGAAATGTTCGCTGACGCATTGCTGAAGTGATGTCAGCAGTGCGGCGGAAGCTTCCATCGTGACGGTGTCATCGACCACGACATGGGCGGTGAGCGTGGGGAGGTCGGTCGAGACCTGGGTCGCGTGGAGGTCGTGCACAGCGACCACGTGCGGCAGGGCAAGGATGTGGCGGCGGACATCCTCGAGATCGAGGCCGGCAGGTGTGGACTCCATCAATACCCGGCCGGATGCTCGCAACAGGATGAGGGTGCGGGGGATGATGAGGAGCGCGATCAAGACGCCCGCGACGGCGTCCGCCTGATACCAACCGAAAACGGCGATGAGGATGGCGCTGGCGATGACGCCGACGGAACCGAGGGCATCGTTGACGACCTCGAGGAACGCGGCGCGCATGTTGAGGTTGCGTCCGCGGCCGCTGAACAATACGAGCATGGAGGCGATGTTGGCGACGAGACCGACGATGCCGAAGAACAGCAGACTTCCCGATGCGATCTCAGGGGGCTCGAACAGCCGCCGTACGCCTTCCACGAGCGCGAAGATACCCACCCCGAGCAGCAGAGCTGCTTGAGCGAGCGCACCGAGCACCTCCGTGCGTTGAAGACCGAAGGTGTACCTGGGAGTCGGGGGACGATTCATCAGATGCGCGGCGGTGACGGCCATCGCCAACCCGACGACATCGGTGAGCATGTGCGCCGCATCAACGAGCAGTGCGAGGCTGCCTGTGATAATCGCCCCGATCACTTCGACGATGAAGACCGAAGAGGTGATCGCGAACGCGATGACCAGGCGATTGCGAGGAGTGGCGTCACCAATACCGTGACTGTGCCCTGCTTCTGTCATGGTGCTCCTTACGGCCGTCCAACGATGAGTCGGGCGACGGTCGCCGCATCACGACCCGCCCCAACGAGGGTGTCCGCATCCGCCCGGGAGTAACGGGGCATGCCAACAGTGAACAGTCCCGGGATGCGTGCACTGACGTGCAAAGGCTGACCGGGCGGCTCCGAATCGGGCAGCCATGCGTCTGCCGGCCTGTACCCGGTCGCAAGGATCACGGAATGCGGCTTCACGGACGCCCCATCGGCGAACATCACGGTGTCTCCGTGAACCTCCGTCACGGCGACGGCATGAGTGACGTCTGTCGAAGCTACGCGGGGGCGTGCCTCGGAGAGCGCACCCTTACGTCGCAGCCTCGACCAGATAGGCCGCTCCGACACCCCTGAGGGTTCCGCTCGAGTGGAGAGGGTGACGTCGTGGGAGGACGCGAGCTCCTCAGCAATCTCCACTCCGCTGAATCCGCCGCCAACGATCAACACGTGGCCGGGAAGTATCTGGGCGGGGTAGAGGTACTGGCTGGAATGCAGCACAACACCGGGTACGGCCAATCCCGGGCGCCAGCCCGGTATGCGCGGCACCGCGGCAGCTCCCGTTGCACAGACCACATTTCGGGTTTGCACTTCCCCGGCGGAGGTCGACAGATGCAGCGTGGATCCGTCGCCCAACCGGTTGATTCCAAGAGCACGAGTGCCCCACACGGTCTTCACACCGAGGGCTTTCTCCACCGAAGACAGGTAATCGGACATCTCATCCACACTCGGATGACGGTCTCCATCGCCCGGGAAAGGGAACCCGCGGACGACACTGTGGCGTGCCGCGCTGCGCAGTTTCATCGACTGCCACCGTGTGGCCCAGCTTCGTCGACCGGGGGGTGCAGAATCGATGATCACGAAGTCTTTCTGTGGCTCAAGCCCAGAGGACCTGAGCGCGGCGGCTGTCGCCAATCCGGAGTGCCCGGCACCGACGATGATGACTCGACGGTGCGATAGCGAACGCGCCATCATTCAGCACCGTTCACGGCGGCTTCAATGCTGTCCTCCAGATCGGTCCACGTTTCCAGCACGACAGGCTCCCCATCGATGAAGAACGAGGGGGTACTGCTGACACCGAGCTGCTCACCCTCGTCGAGATCGAATTGAACCCGTTCCGCTGTCGCCGGATCAGCGACCGCATCATCGAACGCGGCCATGTCCAATCCGAGTTCCTCCGCAAACCCCCGGAACAGGTCCGCACGAGACTCTTGAGCCTCACCCCATTGAGACTGCGTCTCGAACAGGCGGTGATACATGTCTTCGAGCCGTCCCTGCTGCGCTGCGGCTTCGGCAGCGATTGCGGCGTTCTTTGAGTTGAGGTGACCAGGCAGCGGGAAGTAGCGGATCACGTAGGTGATCTCGCCATCGAACTTGCCGCGGAGATCCTCGACGAGGGGATAGAAAGCACCGCAGGCCTCGCACTCGAAATCGAGGAACTCGACCACCGTCACCGCCCCTTCTCCTCCGTCATCGAGGACGTGCGAGTTCTCACGGACGACTTGTGGACCGTCAGCGGTCCCCGTCTCGGGTGCGGCAGCTTGATTCTGATTAATCAGGACGAAGACCAGTGCGACGACCAGCAACACCACGGCGAGAGACACGGTGACAAGTACCGCTTTCACGGAAGATTTCATAACACTCCAGACACACACAACGAACGGGGACGACCAGTGGAGCGCCATCGAAGAGATGGCGCCGCCGGAGTCAGGTCCGCGACAGAGAAAGCTGTGTGAGAGAAGGAGGCAATGCGAACAGGCGCCCCGTCATAGCTGCCAGTGATGGTGCGCGCGGCAAACGTTCGCGAATGTGAGAAGAGGGGACGTGACGGCGGAAGTTCCGCGTGACGATGAGCACCAAGAAGCAGCAGATGATACCCAAGAGGCACCCGGCAACGCCGATCACGATGCCGTTCGCGCTATCCCCGGCCAGGAATTGTTCCGCGGTCGCGCCGACAACGCTTTCACCCGAACCCGCCGAAAAATGACCAGCAGAAGGCGTCCCTAGTGACGACGAGGATGTGGTGCTCAGATACGGAGTCGCATCTGTCGCATCACGATGGCCGCCCGGCCACGCTCCAACAACGAGAAGAAGCGCCAGTCCGAGGACTGTAATGATCTTCGTTATCAGGAAATCGTCGGCGCGGCTGGCGCAGTTGCGAGTGCGACCGTGGACGACCATGACCCCAGGATGGTACCAGCCCGACCAATCAAGTCTTCTTGCGAGCCCCAGAGCCACGCACCCGCTCTACCGGCGAAGCGAGGAAGACTTGGGACGTCCGCTGAGCCAGCCCATCACCCATTCAACTGGGCCAGTTCCAACGAACCGCCACCACAACCAACCCACCACGATCATGCCCGGAACGATCACCAGCCAGCCCAAGTAGAAGTTCTCGGCAGGGCGGCCATACGCGTTACTCCAAAATGCGATGAGACTGCCGTGCAGCAAGTACAGAGACAACGCCACCTGACCGCAGGCGCACAAGGGAACAAAGACAGCACCCCAAAAACGTTCTGCGTGCTCCCGCCGCACCGTAGCCCCGAGTACAACGCAGACGTAGACGGCGAACACCAAGCCAATATCTCTCAGAGAGTCCAGGTAATCCCCGGACACCACCGTGCCGAAGCGCTGCCCGAAACCCCAGGCGAGATACGCCAACGGTGCCACGGCCGCCATAATCCACAACAAGCGATCGCGTTTCAAGCCGTGACGGATCAACAGGGCGCCGATGAGGAACATCGGCAACAGGTTGAGCACCCGGTACTGAGGGCCGAGGAACATCCAGGTCATGACCTCACGTACGGGCGGTGGCGCGGTGTAAACCCGAATCCAGGTGCGTGCGACGCTCAGCAATGGCTGACTGGCCAGGAAGAGGACCGCTGTCGCGGCAATCACGGCCGAGCTGCGCAGGAGTAGAAGGGGCGCGCCGATGATGATCAGCAGTCCGAGGTAGCTAAGGATGACCGCCAGCCAGGAGCCCCACGTGGCCATCCAAACACCCAGGACGATGAGGAACAGGCCACGCAGAGTCTGTTGCAGCAACGTCACCCCCACAGCGCCGCCGCGTCTCCACACAAGCTCCGCCGACATGCCCATGACAAGAGCGAAGAGCGGCGACGCGACACTGCTGAAGTTCGCCGTAATGAATTGCACCGCCCACGGTGCGTTCGGCACGAAAGGAGCCGCGTGCGCGATGAGCATCGCGACAATCGCGAACCCGCGGAGTGCATCCGGAACAAGGAGACGACCCGTGTCAGAGACGCGTCGAGCTCGACCGTGCAGTTTGGGCGGCAGCGTGCTCGCGTGCTCGAAGACCATGCCCCGAGGATATTAGGTGGACCGCATAGGCAATAGGTCAGCGGAGACTGTATAGTTCAGCTTATGCTGACCATTGCTTCTCGTCTCGACGTCATGAACCGGCTCGGCCGCGCCATGGCTGATCCTACGCGTTCTCGGATTCTCATGACTCTGCTCGGTGGCCCGAGCTACCCCGCAGTCCTGTCCCGTGAGCTAGAGCTGACGCGCTCCAACGTGTCGAACCATCTCACCTGCCTGCGTGACTGCGGGATCGTTGTCGCCGAGCCTGAGGGCCGCCAAACCCGCTACGAGATCGCCGACCCGCATCTTGCGGCTGCGCTCGTCGCGCTCGTGGACGTGACACTGGCGGTCGATGAGCACGCGCCCTGCGTGGACTCAGCGTGCATGGTGGCTGGCTGCTGTGGGACGGGGGCTGACGCGTGAGCGAGGCGTGTGGCTGCGAGCACGAGCCTGCCGCGACGGCAGGCGAAGAGATCGAAGAGGCCGAGCGGCCCTGGTGGAGAGACCGCGGGGTCATGGTGCCGGTGTTCTCCGGCGTTGCGTTCCTCGTCGGTCTGATCTTCGAGTGGTCCGGGCTCGAGATCCCGGCACTGGTGCTGTTCTGGGTCGGACTGCTGCTGGGCGCATCGACGTTCACGCCCGGCGCGA
This sequence comes from Microbacterium sp. PAMC22086, assembly GCF_019443525.1. Lineage (NCBI taxonomy): Bacteria > Bacillati > Actinomycetota > Actinomycetes > Micrococcales > Microbacteriaceae > Microbacterium > Microbacterium sp. PAMC22086. The sequence continues at coordinate 153,068 of NZ_CP080380.1, forward strand.
TCCGGAAACTGTTCAAGGGCAAGCTCGGCATCGGGCTGCTGATGACGATCAGCGCGATCGGTGCCGTCATCCTCGGGTACGTGGAGGAGGCTGCAGCTCTGGCGTTCTTGTACTCGATCGCGGAGGCGCTTGAGGACAAGGCGATGGACCGCGCCCGCGGCGGACTGAGGGCACTACTGAAGCTCGTGCCGGAAACAGCGACCGTGCTTCAGGGCGGCACCACCGTGCAGGTGCAGGCAAGAGAGCTGACGGTCGGCCAGGTCATGGTGGTCCGCCCGGGTGAGCGGATCGCGACTGATGGGGTCGTGCGTTCTGGTCGCTCCAGCCTGGATACCTCGGCGATCACCGGGGAATCGATCCCGGTCGAGGTGGAGCCCGGCGATGCAGTGTCGGCCGGTGCGATCAACAGCGCCGGCGCGCTAGAGGTCGAGACGACGGCTGCGGGCACCGACAACTCGCTCACGACGATCGTGGAGCTGGTAGAGAAAGCACAGACTGAGAAGGGCGAGCGTGCTCGTCTCGCGGACAGGATCGCCCGCCCGCTCGTTCCCGGTGTTCTGATCCTCGCGGCACTCGTCGCGATCATCGGGTCGCTGCTGGGCGATCCGGAGGTATGGATCACTCGCGCGCTCGTCGTGCTAGTCGCAGCTTCTCCGTGTGCACTCGCGATCTCGGTACCACTCACGGTCGTCGCGGCGATCGGCGCCGCGAGCAAGTTCGGCGTGATCATCAAGTCCGGTGCCGTCTTCGAGCGCTTTGGCACCGTCCGGCACGTTGCCCTCGACAAGACCGGCACCCTCACCCGCAACGAGCCCATGGTTACCGCTGTCCTCACCGCAGATGGCGTGTCGGAGGCTCAGGCTCTGGCGTGGGCGGCCGCACTGGAGCAGCACAGCACGCATCCTCTCGCGGCCGCGATCACGGCGGCCGCTCCGGGTGTCACAGCCGCTGCGGACGTAACCGAGCGGGCGGGTCACGGCATTGACGGCACGGTCGACGACTCGAGAATCACTGTGGGAAGCCCCCGCTGGCTGGACGCCGGCGCGCTCGGGGATCGGGTCGCGGGGCTAGAGGAGCAGGGCATGACCGTCGTGATCGTGCATCGTGACGGGACGCCGATCGCCGCGATCGGTGTCCGTGACGAACTGCGCCCAGAAGTCCCCGAGGTGGTCGGAACTCTCACAGGTCAGGGCATCGGCGTGACGATGCTCACCGGCGACAACGCCCGGACTGCCCGTGCGCTCGCTGCGCAGGCCGGGATCAGTGACGTGCGCGCGGAGTTGCGCCCGGAGGACAAGGCGGCCGCGATCGCGGAGCTATCGAAGGTAGGGCCGGTCGCGATGATCGGTGACGGCATCAACGATGCCCCGGCCCTCGCCGGCGCAGACATCGGCATCGCGATGGGAGCGACCGGCTCCGACGCAGCGATCGAATCCGCCGACGTGGCCTTCACCGGCCATGATCTGCGTCTCATCCCGCGCGCGTTCGACCACGCCCGGCGCGGTCGACGGATCATCAACCAGAACATCATCCTGTCGCTGCTGATCATCACCGCACTGCTCCCGCTCGCGCTCTTCGGCGTGCTGGGGCTCGCGGCGGTCGTCCTGGTCCACGAGGTCGCCGAGGTCATCGTTATTCTCAACGGCCTGCGCGCCGCCCGCACTCCGCGAGTGAAGAGCTGATGCTCGCGACCATCGGATCAGCGATCGGCCTGTTCGCTGCGACCAACATCGACGACATTGTCGTGCTCACCGTGCTGTTCCTCGCCTCCAGCCGAGGAAAGCCGCGACCGTGGCAGATCGTCGCTGGCCAGTACCTCGGGTTCATCACCCTCGTCGTGATCAGCGTGATCGCCGCGCTCGGCCTCACGATCGTCCCGGACGAATGGGTGGGCTTCCTCGGGCTGATCCCGCTCGGCATCGGCATCTGGACGCTCGTGCGCGGCTTGCGTCGAAACGGTGATGACGACGATGATGACGCCAAGATCACCGCGGTCGGACTCTGGGGCGTCGCCGGGATCACGATCGCCAACGGGGCCGACAACATCTCCCTCTACACGCCGATCTTCCGCACCAGCGCCCCCGGCGACGTCGCGATCATGATCGTCGTGTTCCTCATCCTCGTCGCCGTCTGGTGCGCTGCCGGACGACTGATCGGCACCAACAAGGCCGTCACCGAGGGGCTGGAACGCATCGAGCACTGGCTCGTACCGGCCGTGTTCATCGGTCTGGGCTTGTTCATTCTGATCGAATCTGGGGTCATTGTCCGTCTGATCGAGGTGCTCGCATGACCTCCTCCCAGAATGAGGCTCACCCGCCCGCTGCGCGCAAGCTGTCGTCGACGCGGCGGTGGCAGCTCACTGGTGGAGCGCTCCTGATCGCCGTGGTTGTCGTCCTGATTGATCAGGGAACGAAAGTGTGGGCCGAAGCGACCCTCACCGAGCGTGAGCGCATCCCGCTGATCGGTGACCTGCTGGGTTTGCAGCTCGCCTATAACCCGGGAGCGGCATTCTCGTTCGGCGAAGACTTCACCTGGGTGTTCGCGCTGCTCGCTGTCGCCGCTACCGTCACAGCGATCGTGTTCGCGTTCCGAGTTCAACGCCGGGGGTGGGCCATCGTCGTCGGTGCGCTCGGTGGAGCCGCAGCATCACACGCAGGCGACCGTCTCTTCCGAGATCCTGGATTCGCCCGCGGACATGTCGTGGACTTCCTCGCCTACGGAAACTGGTTCATCGGGAACATCGCCGACATCGTGATCTTCACCGCTGCTATCGCCGGAGCCCTCCTGGCGATCCGCAACGACACCGAACGAAAGAACGAAACGTAGATCTCATCCAGGAGCAATCTACAACTCCGATGAGAATCTACAACTCCAGTGAGACGTTCTACAGGTACGTGAGATTTCTACAGATCCGGTGAGACTTGTCCGATCTCACGAAAGTTGTCGGCTGGTGAGACGGAGCAGCCCCGGAAAGACGGGTGACTGATGCGGCACCGAAAGCGCCCGTTGTCTCACGAAACTTGTCGGTAATCGCGTTTCATCCCGTCCTGCCTAAAACGTCGAGCGGACGGTTTCGGCGCGGCAGGTTCCGGCAGGGGGTTTCGGTCAGCGCACGGCCGGCGTGTCGTGTGGTTGTGACTTGCGACGATAAATGTCATTGTTTCCGCGTCGCTTATCGTCCGATCAGAAGTGCTTCCTGGGCTGCGTCGACGGCCTCCGGGGTGAGGCGCGTGTGCTTGTTGATGACGAGGATGCGGTTGACCTGGGTGACGAGCCGGTCGGCGAGGCGAAAGTTTCCGTTAGTTGCGCGGACGATCGCGGCGAGAGCTGCCGTGTGGGCAAGACCTGCATCATCCGGGTCGGGGTCGGGGAGGCGCTGCGCAACGACGGCGGTGAGCTCGTCGCTGCGGAGGGTTCGGTATTCGTGCGCGAAGCCGATGCGGCTGTAGAGCTGAGGGTAGCGGGCGAGGCGTTTCTCGATGCCGGGCATGCCGATGAGGATGACGCCCATTCGGTGGCGGTCGTAGAAGTCGCGGACTTGTTCGAGTCCGGCGGTTTTGAGTCGGTCGGCTTCGTCGATGATGAGGAGTTCGGTGTTCCCGCTGTGTTGGGATTCGGCGTGAACGTATGGGTCGACGTGGCCGTGCTGGGCGTAGTCGATTGCCCAGGAGATGTGTTGGCAGGCGCGGGGTAGGCCTTGGTCGATCTGCTTGATGGTCGCGGCGACGGTTGGGGTGAAGAACGCGGTTCGGCTCTGTTGGACTGCTTCGGGCACGGGCGGCAGGGCGCCTGCGCTGCGTGAGAGTGGGTGCCATTGTTCCCATTCGTCGGTACCGGCGTAGTGGCGGGCGGAGAGTGTCTTGCCGATCCCGGGTGGTCCGTAGCAGAGGCCGATGTAGCGGTGGGAGCGGACGGTGTCTGCGAACTCCGTGAACCGGCGGTGCTCTCGCGTGGTCACGAACGCTGGCCGCGTGTCTGCGTGGGGTGGTGGTGCTTCTTTGAATTCGTCGAAGTGGCCGCTGAGGAACCGGCGCCCGTCGTCGCCTGGTTCGAAGAGGACGGAGATGGGTTTGCTGTCGTCTGGCTCAGTCGTTGGCATAGGTTCTCAGTCCGTGTCGGGTTGGGGGTGGCGTTGCGCGGTCGGGGGCGCTCTCTGTGACCGGCGCGGCTTCGGGGCGGTGGCGGGTGTCTTCAGGTAGTGAGCCCGCGTGAGTGGTGAGCTCGCGGAGCTGCTGTTTCAGGGCGCGGCGTTGCTGGTTCCTCGCCGCTTGCAGATCGGTGAAGGACACGGTCTCGGAGGAGCGTTCGGGCGCGATCGCGCGACACAAGAACGTGTTGTCGTGGAACACTCGCACGTCGCCGAGGTCGCGGGGGTCGTATCGCACCGTGACGTCTTCGCCGACGTAGGCGACGAGGACCGGTGAGATGTATCGGGTCGATGCGAAGCGGATCCCGTCGCGTTGCACGCGTCGTGTTGCCGCCGCAGTGAGCAGGAGCGAATCGAGGTCTTCCGGGTGGGCGGGCATTCGAGGGATGAAGCTGTCGCTCCGCCATCGTGCGTGTGGGGCCTCGCCAGTCGCTGAGTGTGGCCGTTCGTTGTACTCGTTGACGATGAATCGCTCGAGCACGTCATCGAGTTGGTGCAAGGTCAGGGTGGGTTGGCTGACGGGTGCCCCGCCGGTGCCGTGCGGGATGAAGCCGGGCAGGTGCGGCAGCAGCTCGGTCGTGATCGTTCGGTAGAACCGTTCGATCTTGCCGCGCCCCTGCGGAACGCCGACCCGCGAGTGAATCAGGCGCACGTGGAGGTCGAGGCAGACGTGTTCGATCCTGGTCGAGGTGAAGTCGGACCCGTGATCGCTGTAGAGGACGTCGGGGAGCCCCGACACGACCCATTTCGGGTTTCGTTTCCGAGCGACGGCCTGATGGAACGCCAGTGCGGAATGCTCGGCCGTGGGTGCCGAGACGCCCACCGTGTAGCCGGCGATAGCTCGCGAGTAGTCGTCTAGCACGATCGTGAGCCAGGGACGGATGGGTTGCTGCCGGTCGTCGAGGATCATCACATCGAGCAGGGTGTGGTCCATCTGCCACTGCTCATTCGGCGCGGAGGTCGTGCGGCGGTAGACCAGCTCGAACCTGTCCCGGTACGCCGCGTCCCCGCCATCAGCGAGAGCCGTTAGGCCCGGGTCGAGCGCGAGCACAATCTCGCGGACCGTGGTGTACCCCGGCGTCGGCAATCCGCGATCCCGAGCAATGTCACCGATGCGACGGTGGATATACGCGATCGTCGGCGCGGGCCGGCGCACTGCAAGCGCCTCGATTGCGGTTACCAGTTCGGCGGCCGTGCGAGTCGATCCCTTATCGCGGCGAGGTGCTCTCGCGAGCTGACCCGTCTCCATCCGAGTTGCCCAGCGTTGCAGGGACCTCACTGCAACGCCGGAGTGCTCCGCAAGCCGCGTCCACGGCACCCCGTCCTGGTGCTGGCGCACAAGCTCGGCCTTCTGCCGGTCGCTGAGGTGCGCCATGATCCCTCGTTAGGTCCGCTCGACGTGCTCGGCCAAGTGCCGATAGATCGTGGGCCGGGACACCCCGAACGTGTCGGCAATCTCCTGCACGGTGTGGCCGCCCTCGTCATACATCGCCCGGGCCTGCCGGATTTTCGTCGGCGTCATCTTGAACTTCGGGCCACCCTTCCGCCCGCGTGCGCGGGCGGCCGCGAGACCATCATGAGTGCGCTCCACGATGAGGTCGTGCTCGAACTCCGCGATGGCAGCGAGCATGTGGAAAAACAAACGCCCACCCGGAGTGGTGGTGTCGATGCCCTGCGACAGCGCCTTCAACCCGACCCCACGCTGCTGAAGCTCGTCCGCGACTTGCTTGAGGTTCCGTACAGACCGGCCGAGCCGGTCAAGCTTCGTCACGACGAGCGAGTCCCCCACTCGCAGATACCCGAGGGCTTCCGTCAGCGCCGGCCTTTTCGCCAGGGTGCCGGATGCATGCTCCACGAAGATCTTGTCGCAACCTGCAGCTTCGAGCGCATCCGTCTGGCCGTCCGGATTCTGGTCTCGGGTCGAGACGCGCGCGTAACCGATCGTGGCCATGCCTCAGCGTATCGCGAACGCCGCCTGCTTTACATAGATCACCGACACGAGTCATGAGACACGACTCGCCGAACTGAGCGAGGAGAATGTCGACTGACTCATGAACGGTCGTATGTGAGACTCGGCCGTTACGATGTTGGAGTGGGTGTGCGTCCCGGATTCACCGCGTCGCGGAACTGGTGGGTCCGCTTCGATGATCGGCGCGCGTGGCAGGTGACTCGGCAGAGTCCGTTTGTTGTGCTGTTGGTGAGCTGCCTGCTGTTCTGTGGTTTGTGGCTGACCGTGCTACCTGCGGAAACGGTGCTGCGGTGGGTGCAGCTTGGCCTTGGCATTGTCGTCATCGCCGGAGCCGTTCTCGTCTCGCGGTTCCCGTTGGTCGCGGTCTCGGTGACGGTCGGCGCTACAGGCGCTGGGTGGGCGCTGGGGTTGACGGCTGACCCTTTCGTCGTCGCGGGTTTTGTTGTGTTCACATACGCGGAGCAGCGAGGTATGCGGCGGATCCCGTGGTGGATCCCAGTTGGGGCGCTGTTGGTGCTGTTGGTGTCTCTTGGTCTCAGCGCGGAAGGTGTGGAAGATCGTTTCCGGGGGGTACTGCTGGGCGGGATCGTTCTGAGTACTTCATGGTTCTTGGGGGTGCGGACTCGCCAGGTGGCTGAGGCTTCCGCGGAGCGATCGCGGACAGAGGAACGTTTACGACTCTCCCGTGATGTACATGATGTGCTCTCGCATTCGCTGGGATCGATTGGTGTTCGCGCGGGCGTGGCCGCGCATGTGGTGACGCTCAGTGAGGGCGATCTGCGTGGGGTGCTTCGCGAAATGGAACGGGATGCGCGTACCTCGCTTACTGAGTTAAAGGGGTTGTTGCAGAGAGAGCGCAGCACGAGTCCCGGTGCGGGGAATGCCGGGCCAGCGCTGTCGCTGGCGGGTGGTCTGACTGATCTTGCGCGTTCCGCAGAGCGTGCCGGGTTGCAGATTCGTGTCGACGCTCCTGTCGCCCTCGATGATCTTCCCGTCGCTGTCCGTACGACGCTGTACCGAGTGGCGCAGGAAGCTGTGACAAACACGATTCGGCACGCTGCCGCTTCTTCGTTGACAATCGCGGTCAGCGTCCTGGACGGTGCTTGCCGGGTCGAGGTACGTGACGACGGTGCCGCCGCGGCGTTCGGATTTCGCGAGGGCCACGGTTTGATGGGGATGCGGGAACGAGTCGAGTCACTCGGCGGCACTCTGGTTCTGACGGCGGCGCCTACCGGCTTCGTGGTTGCTGCATCTCTTCCGCTTCCCGCGCCGGAATCGAGGATCACGTCGTGAGCGCGACCCGGGTGCTGATCGCCGACGACGACACCGTGATCCGCGCTTCGCTGCGGCTACTGGTCGAGAGCGAGCCGGATATGAGCGTCGTGGCCGAGGCTCGCGATGGTGAGGAGGCCGTGCGGCTGGCGGTGGAGTATCGGCCCGACGTAGTGCTGATGGACGTGCAGATGCCGTACATGACCGGGCTTGCCGCGACACGTCGCCTGAGTGCTGAGTCTGATGGTCCGCGAGTAATCGTGCTGACGATGTTCGATCTCGACGAGTACGTGTACGAGGCGCTGCGCATGGGCGCGTCGGGATTTCTATTGAAGAACAGTCCACCGCCCGAGATTCTGCGCGCGATCCGGGTCGTGGACGAGGGAAATGCTTTGCTGGCCCCGGAGGTTACGAAGCGTCTGATCAGCCGCTTCGCCCCTGCACGAGCGGATACTGCGGTGGAGGTGCTGACGGATCGTGAACGCGAGACGCTCGTGTTGATCGGGCGGGGCCTGTCGAACGCTGAGGTCGCGGCCGCCCTCTTCGTGACGGTGACGACGGTGCGTACCTACGTCAGCCGCATTCTCGGCAAGCTCAGTGTCCGCGACCGGGCAGGGCTGGTCGTCGTCGCCTACGAGAGCGGACTCGTCGGCAGGGATGCGCGCTGATCGGGCTGCGTTCGCAGGATTGTCAACGCTTGCAGACTGACAGGTGCAGCGTGAAGCGCTGTGCTGGAAAGCATGATCGAAGTCAGTCATCTGGTCAAACGTCACGGCTCCCGCGCAGTCGTTGACGATGTCAGCTTCACGGCAGCGGCCGGGCGGGTGACGGGATTTCTCGGGCCGAACGGGGCCGGGAAATCGTCGACGCTGCGTATCCTCCTGGGCCTTGACCGGCCAAGCTCCGGCGTCGCGCTCATCGACGGAACTCCGTACCGCTCGCTGGATCGTCCACTGTGGAAAGTTGGCGCGATGCTGGACGGGCCAGGTGCAAACAAGGGCCGCACCGCGCGGGCACATCTGAGCTGGGTGGCGCAGTCCAACGCGATCCCGAAGCGGCGAGTCGACGACGTGCTGGAACTAACCGGGCTTCGAGATGCGGCGGGGACGCGGATTGGCCGGTTCTCACTTGGCATGGGTCAGCGACTCGGGATCGCCGCCGCGCTGCTGGGCGACCCACGCGTGCTCGTGCTGGACGAACCGACGAACGGTCTTGACCCTGACGGCATCCGCTGGACCCGCCACCTGTTGCGCTCACTCGCCGCCGACGGAAAAGCAGTCCTGGTCTCCAGCCACCTGATGAACGAGATGGAGGAGACTGCGGACGACTTCGTCGTCATCGCCCGCGGCCGCGTCGTCGCGCAGGGAGACGCGGCGAAGGTGAAGGGCACCCACCGGACCCTGGAAGAAGCGTTCTTCGCGCTCACCGACGCGCACGTCGACTACCGCGCCACCCGCCCGGACGGAGAGAGCCGGTGAGCGTCGTCGCACCGAAGCTTCTGACCGGGGTGGTCCGGTCGGAGGCAACAAAGCTGGTCACCGCGCGGCCCCTCTGGATTCTCGCTCTCGTGACCGTCGTCGGCACCTGGCCGATGGCATGGAGCAACGCTGCCTCCGGGGTTGGTCTCGCCTCCGATGATCCCCGGTTGTACTCTTCCGTCCCGGTGCCTATCGAGTACCAGGGGTTCGAGATGGCGGGCTTCGGGTACGTCCTCGTGGTTGCCATAGCCGCGCTGTGGGCCGGCAGCGAGTACGGCGCCGGCGGGCAGATCCGCACCACCCTGCTCGCTACCCCGAAGCGGCTCCGGGTCTACCTCACCAAGATCGCGCTGCTCGCCGTCGCGGTAGCGGCCATCGCATTCCTGACAATGTGGGGAACCCTGGTCATCACGCACGTAGCAGGCGAAACCGGCATCAACCCTTGGGCGCTGAATCCCGCGATCTGGACTCACCTCGGCGGGGTCACCCTCGCTTGGACCCTCACCGCACTCATCGCGTTCGCCATCGGGGTCCTTGCACGCACCGCGATCCTGCCTCTCGTCCTCATCACCCCTCTCGTTATCGGCATCGGAGACTTCCTCGCCGGCATCTGGGAGGAAGCGAGATACCTCCCCACCGCCGCCGGTGCCGCCCTCTACAGCGACCCCGCCACCGGATCTTTCCTCCCACCCGCCATCGGCGGACTCGTGCAAGCAAGCTGGGCCGTGCTCTTACTGGTCCTCGCCGGCATCGCCTTCACCCGCCGAGACTTGTGAGCGCGCCGATCATGATCCACACGCTCCGCGCCGAGCTGACCAAAGCGCTCACGCTCCGCAGCATCCAGGCCACTCTCGCCGCCGCCACACTCGCACCGCCCATCCTCGCGCTTGCCGCTGGCCTGGCCTTCGACCCCAGCTCGGCTGCCGGCGCATCATTCCCTGCCGAGTCGCACGGCTTCGAGACCGCGGGGTTCGGGCAGCCCCTCGTGATCCTGCTTGCCGCGCTCATCACCGGAACCGAGTACCTCGACGGCCAACTCCGCAGCACCCTGGCCGCCGACCCGAACCGCGGACGCGTACTCACCGCCAAACTCATCGTCATCGCCGGCGCGGCCACACTGATCGGACTCATCGCCACCACGGCAGCCGTCATCCTCAAACACGTCGCCATCAGCGCACACGGTCTGCCTGTCATAGAGTTCACCGCCGGAATGGTGTGGAACCTGCTCGGTGTCGCAGTGAACTATGCGCTCATCAGCGTCATCGCCGCCGCAATCACGATCCTCGCCCGCACCCTCATCGTCACCCTTATCATCCTGGTGCCGCTCGTACTCGGACTGACCATCTCACTCGTGGGCATCATCCCGATCCTGAAATACCTCCCCGACCTCGCCGGGCTCCAACTCCTCACCACCTACCCCGGCATCGAACTACTCCAACCAGTCCCAGGAGGACTCGTGATGGCCGGATGGGCAACAGGCCTCCTCGCTGTAGCCGCATTCGCGTTTCGCCACCGCGACGCCTGAACAGTCGGCAAACTCTGCGAGAAACACGACATTTACCGTCGCAAGTCACACGTGTGGTCGGCCGGCGGCCTGGGAGTGGCTGCCGGAAACGATCGTTTCCGGCGCTGTCACTCCTCGGGCCAGGGAATCACTGCCGCTAACGTTTGCCACAACCCCGGTTCGGCAAGGGTTTTCGGCAAGACTGGCAACATGAAACCCACGCTCCGCATCGAAGGTCTCGCCAATGTGCGAGACCTCGGCGGTCTAGAGCGCACAGATGGAACCGTGACACCCTCGGGCGTGTTTATTCGCTCGGAGAGGCTGGAACGAGTCGACTCGGAGGGGTGGCAAGCAATTCACGCCCACGGAGTACGCACCGTGATCGACCTTCGTCGACCAGACGAGTCGACGGGACAAGTCCCCCCGGCGATCAAGCACATCCACGTAGATCTTGACGGCAGCGATGAGACGGACTTCTGGAAGCAATATGAAGAGGATGGCCGGTGGGGCACGCCCCTCTACTATCTCGCGCACCTCCAGGCGCTTCCAGACAAACTCGCGCTTGTCCTGAACGCGATCGCTGACGCCGATGATGGAGCGATCCTCTTCCACTGCTCGGCAGGGTGGGATCGAACCGGCCTCGTCGCCGCCGTACTCCTGAGGGCGGTCGATGTCACCGACGATGCCGCCGTCGCCGACTACCTCAAGTCATTCACGAACGCGGACGCGATGGCTGCGCTGCACGAACGATCTTTTGAGGTCGAAGAACGACAGCAAATCCTTGGCCGATTCGGCCACACCGCAGAATCCGCGTTCCGCGACATGTACGGGAACCTGGATCTCGAAGCCTGGTTTAGCGAATCGTGCATCGCGCCTGAAACACGAGTTGCCATCGAGACGTGGCGGGGAGCGGCTGCCTCACTACGCCCGGTTTGACCTTCGCGTCTGCCGTAAATGATCGTCGCCAGAGCGGGCGGGGCTATCGTCGGAGTGATGATCAGAGTTGTTTTGATGTGCGGGCCGGCGGGATCCGGAAAGTCGACCGTTGCGAGGCGACTGGAAGCGGAAGGCATGGTTCGTCTTTCATTCGACCAGGAAGCCTGGCGCAGGGGCATCCGGACGATGCCCCTGCCGAGCGATGTGCATGAAGAGATCGAGCAGGAGCTCCGCGCCCGCCTCATCGCGCTCGTCGCGGCTGACCAAGACGTGGTACTCGACTTCTCGTTCTGGTCCAAGCGTGCCCGTCTCATCTATCGGAACTTGCTGCGCCCGCTTGGAGTAGTGCCTGAGACGATCTATCTCGCCACGCCAAGGGCAGTCGCACTGGGACGACTCGCGGCACGGAGCCACGAGCACGCCGACGACTATGCGCTTTCCAACGACGTCGCGGCAGACTACTTCGACCACTTCGAACCCCCGACCGCCGACGAAGGTCCCCTGACGGTGCTCGGCGCGGAACCGTCGCACTGAGCGATCGATCGATGAGACGCAGACCTGAAGATCGATCACTGTCCGGCCACGATCGGCGTTGAGGCTCACGAGGGGTGTTCACGTCCAGTCTCACCAGGGTCAGCGTTGATGAGAAGCTCGCGGTCGGAGGCCCACCGAAAACGATCGTTTACGGCGCGGTTCTCACGTGAGGCCAGGAGCGGTTGCCGTAAACGCTCGCCACAATCGTCAAGTGGCAAGGGTTTCCGGCGGACGCAGAGTTTGTGGAGATTCACCCGCGGGTTAGCTAGGCCGCGTGGGACAATCTTGCGTGCTTTCCGTTACTCACGAACCGGACGCTTACCCATGCCCCTTCTGTGGACTTCAGCAGGGCATCTTCAATGAGCGCAACCTACCTTCCGATGTCGTTGCCGTGACAGAGCGTGCGTTCGCGCGCATCGCGCCGAAGTGGTGGCCAGGGAACGCGGGTGCCGTTCTCGTGATTCCGCGCACACACGTTGAGAACATCTATGGGCTCACGCCGGAGGACGGCCACGCAGTGTGGGAACTAACGCAACGCGTTGCGGTGGGCGTTCGCTCGGCATATGGGTGCGAGGGTACATCGATCCGACAACACAACGAGCCCGCAGGAGATCAAGACGTCTGGCATCTTCACGTGCACGTGTTTCCACGTCACGAGGCCGACGACCTTTATGGGCGCCACGATCAGTCCAGGTGGGTTGCACCGGATGAGCGAGAACCGTACGCGGTTAGGCTGCGCAAGGCCCTGGGCCTGCCGTTTTCCTTCGAAGATTCAACCGCGTTTCTCGACGGCCGCGGTGAGCACGCAGATTGAATTCGAGGATTGACCGAAGCCCCCGCCGAAAACGATCGTTTGCGGCGTTGCCGCACCGCGTTGGCGGAACGGGATGCCGCAAAGGTTCTCCAGAACCCGCTTTCGGCAACGGGTTTCGGTGCGCCCGAGCTACCGCTGCTGGCTGTCAGAGCAGCTTTCGTTCGAAGATCACGTTGAGTGGCGTGAGTCCCTCCGCCTCGAAGAACGCGTGAGCGCTCGTATTGAAAGACCACGAGTCGAGTCTCATGGCATCAACGTTCTCTGCTCGCCCGATAGCCACAGCAGCGTCCATCAGTTCCTGACCGATGCGCCGACGCTGCATGGCAGGGTCAACCGCGATGTGGTGCACGTACAGGCTCTTGGACGCATGCCGGAATGGATTCGCGGGTCGCGCGCTGATCTCTGCGAGCAGGTAGCCGGCGGCCGCACCGTCAAGCTCTGCGATGAGGAGGATCGCCCCGTTGGCCAGTTGCTCAGCAAGGAATGCACGCAGCATCTCGTGATCAGGCGCTCGGAATAGGTCGGGCCTTCCTTCCGCGTGCAGCCGTTGGATCCCTTCGCTGAGGGAACCCAACCGATCAATGTCTGCCTCTAATGCTCTGCGTACCGACATGACCGAAGCCTATTCACTGCGGCCACCTTCGGTCGGTCACGCACCGATCAGCACCGCCTAGAACGATCGTTTGCGTCTTGAAACCGTGCTGCGGCCCGCTTGGTCGTCGCAAACGTCGGCCTCAGGCATTGGCGAAGGCGGTCGTGACCGCACCTTAGATCGCGTGTCGCGTCAACCATGAGTACATGTACATATCGCGCGGCTGGCCACCCACCCGTTTCCAATCGCGGAGTAGGCCCTCGCGCTCGTAGCCTGCTTGTTCAGCTACCCGCCAGGAGCCTTCGTTCCAAGGCTCCACGTACAGCTCGACGCGATCGAGCTCCTCGAGGGTGACGGCCCACGAGGTTAGGGCGGTCAAGGCATCCTTCGCGAATCCGCGGCGTCGACGGGAGCTGGCGATCCAGTAGCCGGCGCTGGCTCGGCCGTATGCGCCAGGGATGAAGTAGAGCCCGATGTGCCCGACCGCGTTGTCGTCGTGATCAGCGATGGCGAACGCGTATCCGGCTCGGTCTCGCAGGCGTGCATGCTGTCGGTCGATGAAGGCCAACGCTTCCTTCTCATCCGAAGTCGTCGGCACGCTGGTCAGTTGAGGAATCAGGGGGTCCTGAGAGGCCTCCGCGATGACCGCAGTGTCCGCGCGGCGCCATGCCCGAAGTGTGACCTTCTCGCCTGAGAGCGTCGGTAGGGACAGTGGGTTGGAAGTCATCCCTCATGGTGACATGCGAGTGCGCACAGCAGGACGGCCACTCCGGCAGCCGTCTGCCGAAAACGATCGTTTACGGCGGGACTACTCAGTAGTCCGCAGTCACAATGCGGCGTGCTCCGTCGAGCGCAATCGTGCCGCCATGTGGGACGATCCACTGCGGACGGGTGTGCCCGAACGGCACCCCGACGCAGACCACCGCGTCGGGGTTGTATCTGACGATCTGCTCGATGATGGTGTCCCGTTGCGCCTCGCGCAGGCGGGTTCGCTCCCGCTCCGAGGGGACGGGTGAATGCAGCTTGCTAACCGGCGGTCTGGCAACAAGCACACCGGCAACGACGCCGAGGACTCCACGCTCGCCCAGGGCGCGTACCCAACGCTTGACCTCGGTCGCTGACGGCCCCTCTCCGCCGGTCTCCAGCAGAAGAATCGCCCCGTTGAAGTCAGAGACATCGGGCATTCGTCCGGCAAGAGCAATCTGGTCGATGACCTCGATGCAACCGCCCCAGCTGCGACCAGATACGGCCTTCTCTGGTCCGGCCCACGTCCAGGGCTCGGTGGCCTCACGTGCACCGAAGTGCAACAGAGACCGGGGGTCTTCCCACGGCCACCCGAAGTCCTCGGACTCTCCTGGCTCGGTGAGCTCGAGAGTCCCGCCGTCGAGCAGGGCCGCCCGCAGCGACCGCACGTGGATGTCATCGAGATGAGGGCCAGGCCCCAGGTGCACCTGGGTAGACCCGCCGTAGAAGCTCGGCACGCCGAGGTTCCAGAGCAGATTGTGCAGGTTCGTGTTGTCGCTGTAGCCCAGGAACGGCTTCGGATTCGCCGCGAGCACCCGGGCTTCGATATGCGGAATGACGGTCACCTGATCGTCGCCGCCGATCGTGGCCAGCACGGCGCGGATGCTGGGGTCTGCGAAAGCTTCGGTGACGTCGGCGGCACGGGCCTCCGCACTTGCGCCAAGTTGCCGAGTAGTTGGGTATTCGACCGGGATCAGTCCTGTCGCCTCGGTCAGCCGGCGCATCGCCTGATCGTGCAGGGTGGGCGAGACCGCTGGAGCGGCGGTTGCCGGCGAAATCACCGCGACCCGATCACCTGGATGAGCCTTCGGACCAGCTCTGAACGACTTTGCTACCACCCCCTGATTACACCAGAAGCCCGAGCCGATAGTGGGTCCCGGACTGTCCGAAAATCCCTGCCGAAAGCCCGTTCCGGCGAACCTTTGTGACGTCCTGTTCTGCGCTGCGGCATTGCCGGGCCGCAAACGATCGTTTTCGGCAGACCCTGACAGGGCACTGCGAGAAGAACCAACGCGGCGATATAGACACCCAGGTATCTGCCGCACCCGCCCGGCAACGTGCCGGCGTTAGGTGCTGGCGTAGGTTTCGCGGAGGAATTGGGTCAGCGCTGCGCGGCTGGTGGTGAGGCAGGCGATCTTGGTGTCGAGGTCGTCGATCTGCTCGGTGACCATGCGGGCGAGGATGTCGTCACAGGTGCTCGACCACTCCGATTGGCCGCTTTGACGGTCGAGGACAATCTTGATGAATCGCGTCGGGACACCGGAGCGAGAAAGATCGCGAATCGAGACGACCTGGTTCAGGTCGGATTCGGTGTAGTCGCGGTATCCGTTGGGGTGTCGTCCAGGTTGCAGGAGCCCCTGGGCTTCGTAGTAGCGCAGCACCCTGGGCGCCACCGCACTGCGCCGAGATATCTCACCGATCCGCATCCGCATACTCCTCGTACCCGGGTCCTGTGGTGTTGGACTTGACCTTGACAGTGATGTCAATCTTTACCGTAGTCCTATGAGCACTCGATCGACGCCGCCACCCCTGCCCGTCAGCGCCCGTCCGCAGCGGGCCTGGCCGATTCTGGCGGTGTTGACCGCGGCGACGCTGCTGACGGTGACGGTAGAGATGTTGCCATCCGGGCTCTTGCCGGTGATGAGCGCCGATCTGGGCGTCTCGGAATCAGCGATTGGGTTGCTGGTGAGCGCCTGGGCGCTCACCATCGCGGTCGTGGGGATTCCACTCGTGCGACTCACGATCCGGTTACCCCGCACGCCACTGCTGGCAGCGTGTCTGATCGTGATCGCGGCAGCGAACCTGCTCACCGCGACTGCCTCTGGCCTCTCGCTCGCACTTACCGGCCGTATCCTCGCCGCGACGGCGCACGGCCTCTTCTGGGCACTCGTCGTTTCCTACGTCGCCTCCGTCATCCCTGCCGAGCGGCTCGGACGGGCACTGGCGATCGTCCTGGCTGGGCCCACGCTCGCCGGCCTTGCCGGCCTACCGGTGGCGGCGGCTCTGGCCGATGTGGTGGGGTGGCGGGCCATCTTCACCGGCCTATCTGTGGTTCTTGTCCTGATCGCCGGGGTGCTCTGGCTCATCCTGCCACAGGTGCCGTCAACGTTGCCTGCGGGTGGCGGCGCGTGGGATCGCAGCGCTTCCCGAGTGATTGCGGTAGCGATCGCGGGCGGGCTGGTGTTGGTCGGGCACTTCGCTGTATTCACCTACCTCACAGCCCTAGTCACCCAGTTGGGCGGGCTACCCGGGGCCGCGATCCCCTTGATGCTGCTGGTGTTCGGCGTGAGCGGGGCAGTAGGTATCGCCGGATCCGGTTTCGCGTCCGACCGATACCCGCGCAGTGCGATCGTCGCCGCGGCAACTCTGGTGACGGTTGGTCTCGCCGTGCTCGCTCTGAGCTCAGGGCAACCGGTCGTGTTCATCACCGGAGTTGCGATCTGGGGAATCGCGGTCGGCGCGTTTCCCCCGATCCTGCAAACCCGGGTGATGCGCGTATCCACGACTGCTTTCCGGCCTCTCGCCGGAAGCATCGTCGTCACCGTCCTCAACCTCGGCGTCGCAGCCGGAGCCACCCTCGGCGGCCTTCTGCTGATGCGCCCCCTAAACACCCCGCATGAAGGTGCCCGCTAGGTTGCCGATTCCTCCCGGAGACGGAGCCGCACCACCCGGGGTACACCCGCTCGAGAAGTGGGGTGCGCTGTCGCCTGCGGCAGCGAATGGGAGACTTGTCGGAGTTCGGCATCGAGGGGGATGCTCACCGCAACCCACCCCACGAAAGAAGCGTGCATGATCTCGCTATCCGCCGCCCTCGGTATCGCGCTCATCGAGCTTGGGCTCGCCCTCACCCCCGGCCCGAACATGATGTACCTCGTCTCGCGCAGCATCAGCCAGGGATGGCGCGCCGGGATGATGTCGCTGTCCGGCACGGCGGTGGGCTTCGTCGTGTACATGGTGATGGCCAACCTCGGGTTGGCGGCAGTGTTCCTCGTCGTTCCGTGGTTATTCATCGCCCTGAAGGTCGCAGGCGCCGTCTACCTGCTCTGGCTCGCCTACAAGACGCTCCGCCCGGGCGGGAAGTCGCTGTTCGAGACCAACGATCTTCCGCGTGACTCGTTCGGCAAGCTCTTCCGCATGGGACTCCTGACGAACCTCCTCAACCCGAAGGTCGCGATCCTCTACCTCGCGCTCATCCCGCAGTTCATCGACCCCGCCGCCGGCAGCATCGTCGCACAGGGATTCCAGCTCGGCGCGATCCAGATCCTCGTCGGCGTCGCCGTCAACGGCGCGATCATCATCGCGGCCGGATCAGTCGCCACCTTCCTACAACGCAAGCCGGCCTGGATGCGATGGCAGAAGTGGGTCACCGGCACACTTCTCGGCGCAATCGGCGTGAAGCTCGCGATCGATGCGCCCGCTCCCGCGGTCGCGCCGTAGCCGACCGGAGAACTTCGTGTCACGTTGCCCACAAAGACGCTCAAGGATCTAACGGCCGCGATCAGCAGCGATCCTCGCCGCGCGCGCGTACGACTTCCTCCCGATCCACGACACCGTTGTGAGACGCCGCGACAACACTCGTGAGAATCCGACAACATTCGTGAGAAACGACAAGACTGGACAACAACACCCACCCGAACTTTCCGTGACCAAACCGTTGCATTCGTTATCTCGCCGTTATACAGTGATCACACGGTGAATGTTTGCTGTGGCACTCACCGCATGTGATTGCAGGACACTCTTGGTGCAAGGGACAAGGGCCGGTCGGGAGCCTCTCCGACCGGCCCTTTACTGTTCGCACTATCCTGTGATGATGACCGATCGCAAGCTCGCCCTGGAGGCCTGGGAGAGCCTGTTCCGCGCGCAGCACCAGTTGTTCACCGAGATGTTGAGCGACTTCGAGCACAGCGATATCACACAGGCCGAATACGATGTGCTGCTCACGGTGACCCGCTCCCCCGACATGACCGCGCGGCTGCGCGACATCACCTCGAACATGCTGATCAGTCAGCCCAGCGTCTCGCGTCTGGTCGACCGCATGGTCACGCGAGGACTCGTGGCGAAGTGCGCGGACCCCGACGACGGTCGCGGTGCCCTGATCCGCGCGACCGATGAGGGCGCGAAGGCGTTCCGCGCGCTCGCCACCGTGCACGGACGCTCAATCGCCGACCGCATGTCGCGCCTGGACGACGACGAGCTGCGCGCCCTGCGCGACCTCGCGGAGAAGCTCCGCGCCCGCTGACCTCCCCTGCACAGCGCAGAGCGCCGTGCGAGGTACTCCTGTTCCGCTCACAACCGTCGTCTCCTCAACGCGGGCGGGCACTATCTGGCAGGGTGGGGGACGAAGGCGCGCACCACGGCGCGCTCGAGACCGCCCCCTCGGGGGGAACCAGGGAGGTCATCCATGGAGATCGCCGGAATCGTCGGCATCCTCGTCATCGTCGGAATCGCCGTCGTCGTCGTCGTCGTCCTACTGCTCATCCTGCTGCTGTTCGCACGCAGCTGGATCAAGGTCGCTCGCGCCGACGAGGCACTCGTGATCTCCGGTCGCAAGCAGAAGGTGCAGACCGCAGTCCTCTCGGCAGACGGCTCGAGCAGGTCCGAGATGTCGGAGTCACCGGTCACGGTCATCGTGAACGGCAAGTCGCTCGTCAACCCGATCACGCAGCGCCACGAGATCATCTCGCTGCGCTCACGCCAGGTCTCCCTCAACGCCGAGGCCCAGTCGCTCGACAGCGTGACCCTGAACGTCGACGGCGTCGCGATCGTGAAGATCGGCTCCGACCCGATCCTGGTGCGCCGTGCCGCCGAGCGCTTCGCCTCGCAGGACAAGGCGATCGAGCAGTTCACCACCGAGCAGCTCGAAGGTGCCCTCCGCGGCATCGTGGCCACCCTCTCGGTCGTCGAGCTGATGCGCGAGCGCAAGAAGTTCTCCGACCAGATCGCCGCCGATGTCTCTCAGGAGCTCGCCGAGCAGGGCCTGATCCTCGACTCGTTCCAGATCAAGGGCATCACCGACAAGGTCGGCTACATCCAGTCGCTCGGTGCTCCTGAGATCCAGGCGAAGCGCCAGTCCGCGGAGATCTCGCAGACCAACGCCGACCGCGCGATCAACCAGAAGAACATCGCGAACCAGGAAGCCAACCTGATCGAGCAGACCGCGCTCGACACCAACACTGCGAACTCCAACGCCGGCATCGGTCGGGCTCGCGCCGAGGCCGAGCAGGCTGAGAACCTCGCCCGCGAGCAGGCGCAGCAGGCCGTTCTGCAGCAGCAGGCCGAGAACAAGCAGGCTCAGCTCGACGCCGACGTCAAGCGCGTCGCCGACGCGCAGCGGTATGAGGCGGAGACCCGCGCACAGGCCGAGCTGTACACCCGCGAGCGCGCGGCCGAGGCTGCCGCGATCGAGCAGGTCAAGCAGGCCGAGGCCCGTACTCGCATCGCCGAGCAGCAGGCCCAGGCCGACAGGGCACGCGCCGACGGTGAAGCAGCTGCGGCTGTCGCGAAGGCGCAGGGTGAGGCAGACGCGCTGCGGTCCCAGGCAGAGGCCGAGTCCGAAGCCCGCCGCCTGCGCGCCAGCGCCGAGGCCGACGCGATCCGTGCCGAGGGTGACGCGCGAGCGGCCGCCCTCGAGGCGGAGGCGAAGGCCATCGCGTCGAACCAGGACGCGTTCCTCTCGCAGCGGGTGCTCGAAGTGCTGCCGTCGATCATGGCGGAGTTCTCGAAGGGCTACGCCGCGATCGGCAACGTGTCGATCATCGGAGGCTCGGGCGAAGACGGCGCCTCGAACGTCGTCGGAGCCGACAGCGCAATCGCGATGCGGTCGGTGTTCGACAGCGTCCACTCGGCCACGGGGCTCGACCTCGCCGGCATCATCCAGGGTCAGGCCGTCGGTCGCGGCATCGGCGAGGGTGTGGCTGCGGCCGCCGCTCCTGCGCCTGCGCAGACGCGGGTTCCGAACCCGACCACCCCGCCGCCGCCCGCAGCGCCGGCTGCTGACGTGGAGTAGCCCCCGTCACCACAGAGACAGCGGATGCCGCGGCCGATTCCGGTCGCGGCATCCGCTGTCTTCGTGCGGGCTCCCCTTTCCCATCGCTGACTCAGGAGATTCGTCGCCGGCGGCCGGCCAGAATGCCGGATCTGACCGCATCGGACGCAACCGTCCTGAGTTGTGGACGACGCCGGACGACGCCGACCGGGCAGACTGGGACGATGACGTCAGCTGCCTTCGACCTCGCCACCATCGGCGCAGGACTCTCGTTCGCGGCTGCCCTCGACGAGCTCGCCCAGACGCTCGACACGAGCACGTCAGCGGTGGTGAGCGCGCCGCCAGGCACCGGCAAGACGACGCTCGTGCCACCGCTGCTCGCCTCTCGTTCGACCGGCCGCGTCATCGTCACCCAGCCGCGTCGCGTCGCCGCCAGGGCCGCCGCGCGCCGGCTCGCACAGCTCGACGGTTCCCCGCTCGGCACTCGTGTGGGGTTCACGGTCCGAGGCGAGCGCGCGGTCGCAAAGGAGACGCGGGTCGAATTCGTCACGGCCGGCGTCCTGCTGCGGCGGCTGCTGAACGACCCCGGCCTCCAGGGCGTCGATGCGGTGATCATCGACGAGGTGCACGAGCGCGCGCTCGAGACTGACCTCCTGATCGGCCTGCTCTCGGAGGTACGCGAGCTGCGAGACGACCTCGTCCTCATCGCCATGTCGGCCACCCTCGACGCCGCGCGCATCGCGTCCGTCCTCGGCGTCGACGAGCAACCAGCCCCGATCGTCGACCACGATGTTCCCGCCTTCCCCCTCACCGAGCGCTGGGCTCCGAGCCCTGCACCGCGCCTCGACGAGCGCGGTGTCACCTGGGCGTTCCTGGATCACGTCTCGCGGACCACCGCATCCGCCGCTCGGGAGCTGCGCCACGACGACCCCGCGGCCGATGTGCTGGTCTTCGCGCCGGGCGCCCGCGAGGTGTCGGAGATCGCCCGCCGCGTCCGCGACACGACCGATGCCTTCGACGTGCGGGAGCTGCATGGTCGCATGCCCGCGTCCGAACAGGATGCCGTGATCCGCGGGCGCCGCCAGGACGAGCAGACCCGCATCATCGTCACGACCTCGCTCGCAGAGTCCTCGCTCACCGTGCCCGGTGTGCGGCTGGTGGTCGACACCTGCCTGGCGCGCACCCCTCAGCGCGACGCGGCGCGTGGGATGACGGGGCTCGTGACCGCCGCGGCTTCCCGTTCGTCGAGCGTGCAGCGCGCCGGCCGCGGCACTCGCCAGGGACCGGGGACCGTCGTCCGCTGCATTGACGAACGCACCTACGCCGCCGCCCCCGCCCGCCCGACACCGGGGATCGCGTCGAGCGACCTGGCTGATGCGGCCCTGCTACTCGCGTGCTGGGGTGCGCCGGGCGGTGCCGGTCTGCGGCTGATCGACCCCCTGCCCGCTGACAGCCTGGCCGACGCCATCACGGTGCTGCACGGACTCGGCGCGATCGACGATGAGGGCCGCGCCACCGACGAGGGCCGCGCCCTGGCCCGCATCCCCACCGATCCGCGGCTCGCACGCGCGCTGCGTGATGGCGGTCCAGCGGTGGGCGCTCGACTCGCCGCCGAGGTCGTCGCGCTGGTGGGCGGCGACCTGCGCTCCGCGGACTCCGATGTCGCGCAGGCACTCATCGCCCTGCGAGGCGGACGCACGGCGGATGCCCGCCGCTGGCGCACCGACGCGGATCGTCTCGAGCGTCTGAGCACGGCGACACCGGGGTTGCGCTCCGACCTCGACGGCGTCGGCCTCGTGATCGCGCTGGCTTTCCCCGAGCGCGTCGCGCGTCGCGTGGACCGCTCGGCCGACGGGGCGACTTTCCTGCTGGCATCCGGCACCCGCGCGGGAGTGACCGGCCCGCTCGCGGCGGTCGAGTGGCTGGCCATCGCCGACGTCGCGCGCGCGTCCGGGCGCGGGTCCGCCGGATCCGGGGCGATCGTCCGGTCGGCGGCGATGCTCACCGAGGAGCAGATGGAGCACGCGGCGAGCCACCTGCTCACCGACCGCGTCGAGGCAGAGTTCGTTGCAGGTCGCCTGCAGGCACGACGCGAGCGGCGCGTGGGAGCAATCCTGCGTTCCTCGGCACCGGTGCGCGCATCGGCCGAAGAGGGCCGCGACGCCGTCCGCCGCACGCTGCAGCGCGAGGGGCTGGGCATGTTCACGTGGTCCACCCCGGCCGCCGAGCTGCGGCGTCGTCTGGCGCTGCTGCATCGTGAACTGGGGTCGCCGTGGCCGGATGTCTCGGACGCCGGGCTGCTCGCCGCCCTCGACGCCTGGCTCGCGCCGGAGCTCGACGCACTGGCATCCGGCACTCCTGCCGCGCGGCTGGAGCTGACGTCGGCGCTGCGCCGACTGCTGCCGTGGCCCGAGGCCGCGCGTTTCGACGAGCTCGTGCCCGAGCGTCTGGAAGTTCCCACCGGCTCCCGCATCCGCATCGCCTACCCGGCGCCCGACGACCCCGACGCCCGGCCCGTGGTCGCGGTGAAGCTGCAGGAGTGCTTCGGGTGGGCCGAGACTCCCCGGCTGGTCGACGGGCGTGTGCCGGTGCTCTTCCATCTGCTCTCCCCCGCCGGACACCCGCTCGCGGTCACCGATGACCTGAACTCGTTCTGGTCGGGCCCGTATGCCCAGGTGCGCGCCGAGATGCGCGGCCGGTATCCGAAGCACCCGTGGCCCGAGGATCCCTGGGCCACCGCACCGACCAGGCACACCAAGAACCGCTCCGCCCGCTGACGCTCCACTCACTGAGAGGGGCCTCGGCCGGCGTCTCAGCGCGTGGCGCAGCCGCAG
This sequence comes from Microbacterium sp. PAMC22086, assembly GCF_019443525.1. NCBI lineage: Bacteria > Bacillati > Actinomycetota > Actinomycetes > Micrococcales > Microbacteriaceae > Microbacterium > Microbacterium sp. PAMC22086. The sequence continues at coordinate 176,157 of NZ_CP080380.1, forward strand.
CCTGAGTGCTGCCGCGCGGTGCCGCAGCTGCGTGAACCGACTCGCCAGCCTGCGACGTGCGCCGCGGATCGAGACGAGGTCAGTCGAGCAGATGACGCAGGTAGCGCGGAGGCGAGTCGAGGAACGACCGCCAGTGATTCACGAGTTCGAGGTCGTTCCACTCGGCGGAGCGGATGCCCCAGTCACCGACCTCGAGGATGCGCGCCCCGGGCAACGCGGCGAGCACGGGAGAGTGCGTGGCACATAGCACCTGGCCGCCCTCGTCGACGATGCGCTGCAGTACGGCGATGAGCGCGAGCGTCGAGGAGAACGACAGTGCGGCCTCGGGCTCATCGAGGCAGTAGAACCCCGGCTCATCGAACCGGCTCTCCAGCAGCGCGAGGAACGACTCGCCATGGCTCATCTCGTGAAAGGCGATGTCACCGCGGGGCGAGGGATTCTCTTCCAGGTACGTGTAGAACGAGTGCATCGTCTCGGCGCGCAGGAAGAAACCCCACCGGTTCGCACCCACGCCACGCTGGAGCCGCAACCACTCCGACAACGGCGACTCCGTCGGGCGCGTGCTGTGCTTCGCCTGGCGCGACCCGCCCTCGGGCGACAATCCGTAGGCGATCGCGACCCCTTCGACGATGGTCGACTTGCCGCTGCCGTTCTCGCCGACGAGGAATGTCACTCCGGGGTCGAGATCGATACCCTCCCGCAGCACCTGGGCGACGGCCGGGATGCTCGTGGGCCACTGCGCGCCGGGCGTGGGCGCGTCATCGGTCGGATGCACGGCGACGACCGGCTGCTGGCGCCGGCGCTTGCTGCGCGGGTCCCAGAACGGATCCATCACACTCTCCTCGGTCGGTCTCCGAGGAGGCTATCCGCGACTACCGACACGGCGCGCCAGTGGCGCTCAGCACTCGATGACGTTGACCGCGAGTCCGCCCTCGCTGGTCTCCTTGTACTTGGTCGACATGTCGGCGCCGGTCTGGCGCATCGTCTCGACCACGGCATCCAGCGACACGTAGTGGCTGCCGTCTCCGCGCAGCGCGAGACGCGCGGCGGTCACGGCGGTCGAGGCGGCGATCGCGTTGCGCTCGATGCACGGGATCTGCACGAGCCCGCCGATCGGGTCGCAGGTGAGACCGAGGTGGTGCTCCATCGCGATCTCGGCCGCGTTCTCGATCTGACGGTTCGTGCCGCCCATCACCGCGGTGAGGCCGCCCGCGGCCATCGCGCAGGCGGATCCCACTTCGGCCTGACACCCGCCCTCCGCCCCCGAGATCGAGGCGTTCGCTTTGAACAGCGAGCCGAGAGCGGTCGCCGTCAGCAGGAAACGACGGATGCCACGGCGGCGGTTCGCCTCGGCCGTCTGCTCCGGGTCGAGGTCGGCATCCACCTGTGCGGCGAGGCTGCGACCGTCAGGGCCGAAGCCCAGCAGCGCACTTCCGACCAGCTCGCCGTAGGGCGTCACGGCATTGCCGGCACCGAGCCCGGAGTCGGCAAGGAACCGCCACCAGTACATCGCTACTGCGGGCAGAATGCCGGCCGCACCGTTCGTGGGTGCAGTGACGACGCGCCCGCCCGCCGCGTTCTCCTCGTTGACCGCGAGCGCGAAAGCCCCGAGCCATTCGCCGGGGAGTTCACGGTGCCCGTCGGCCTCGACCTCATCGAGCTGCGCACGGATCGTGCTCGCCCGCCGCTTCACCTTGAGCATGCCGGGCAGCACACCGTCGGAGTGCAGGCCGGCATCGACGCACGCCGACATGGCATTCCAGATCGCGTCCAGCCCGGCAGCGACCTCTTCCTCGCTGCGCACCGCAGTCTCGTTCAGTCGCGCGACCTCGGCGATCGACAGTCCGTTCTCGTCACAGAGGGCGAGCAGCGACGCGGCATCCGCGTAGGAATAGGGGAAGCCGGCAGAGGTGATCGACGTTTCTTCCCCCTCACGCCGGATGAAGCCTCCGCCGATCGAGTAGTAGGTCTCCTCGGCGATCGTCGCGCCGGCGGCGTCCCACGCGGTGATCGTCATGGCGTTCGGATGACCGGTCAGCCTGGTGCGTGGCGCGAAGACGATGTCGGTCTTCGCGAACGGGATCTGCTGCTGGCCATCGAGAGTGAGCGGCTCACCCGCCGGGTACTCGGTCCAGGCCGAACGCACCTCCGCAGGGTCGCAGCTCTCCGGCGACAATCCCCGCAGCCCCGCCACGACGGCATCCGGCGTTCCGTGTCCGATACCGGTCGCTCCCAGCGAACCGAACAGCGTGCACTCGATCCGCGACACCGCGCTGAGCGTCTGGCTCGCGCCGAGCCGGTGGACGAAGTCCAGGGCCGCGCGCATCGGGCCCACCGTATGGGAGCTCGAGGGCCCCACTCCGATGGAGAACAGGTCGAAGGCCGAGACGTACGCAGTCACTCGTCCAGGGTACGCCGCCTTCCCCTCTTCAGTTCACCCCCATTAACCTGATCGCATGAGTGATGACACCGGGATCCTGCTGTTCCTCGCGGCGGGCGCGCTCGTGCTCGTGCTGATCGTCGTGTTCGGCGTTCTCAGCTCGCGCAAGAAGAGCAAGGCGACGACCCGCACCTGGAGCGTGCGCACCGGGTGGATCGGCGAGCAGCCGTTCCTGGAGAGCAGCGACCTGGCACCGGATGACAAGCACCAGGAGGAGCTGTTCCGGCAGACCTACCCGATCGGCGGGACCGTCACGGTCGCGATCACCGATGATCAGGGAGAACGCGCCGAGCATGAGGTGCACGTCTCGCGGATCGGACGCAGTCTGCGTGCACGTTTCCCGCAGGCGAAGATCGGCCTGAGCGCCTACTTCCGCGAATGGGAGGGAAGCGAGTTCCCCGCCGTCTTCCCGGTGAAGGGGTCCGACAAGATCGTCGAGATCGCGCTGGATGCCGACGGCGTCACGGCCAGGGATGCCGCAGGGACGACCGTGTTCACCTCGCCCTGGTCGACGCTGCTGTTCTCGAACGGACCCGACATCGTGCTCGCGGGCGGCACCGGCAAGACCGTGCGCGTGGAGTACAAAGACGGCGACGCTCTCGAGGAACTGCTGATCAAGTACGGCACGCTGAAGCAGATGCACTTCTGAGGCCGCGTCAAGCCCCTTCATCCGGTGCGGTTGCGACGGCATCCTGATGGCGACGACATCGCGAAAGGGACGATCATGACGAACAGCACACCCGAGCAGGAACCGTCTCCCGAGACGCAGGCTCCCACACCCACACCCTCATCGGGCGCCGATGCGGGAGAAGTGACGGCGGAGTCGCCCGCGCCGGATGCCTCCCCCGCACAGGCCGAGTCCGCTGAGCAGGCAGACCCCGATGAGGTGCCGAGCACCGAGCAGTTGCAGGAGCCGAGCACCGAGAAGGCTCCGGGCGAGGAACCCAAAGCACCCCAGCGCGACGAGGCCGAGCCCGATCATGAGGCCGTCGGCATCGGCGTGATCGACACCGAGGAGCCGCAGGCCGACTGAGCGTCGCCCCGGCGAGTGAGCGTCGCCCCGGCGAGCCGGTTCCGAGTCGGGTCCGCGACTACTCGACGAGCTTGCCCGTGGTGTCGACCTCGCGCATGAGCTCGGCGATCTCGGGCGAGATCTCAGGGATCGCCTCCCGGGTCACGCCGTCCTTCGGCGACCACACCAGGTTCACCTGCAGCGTGGGATCACTGTCGGGGAAGTCGCTGCGGTTGTGGCATCCGCGCGTCTCGCGACGCTCCAGTGCGGCCTCGAGCGTGGCGCGGGCGGCGAGCGCTGAGGCCTTGAGGTCGAACGCGTGCGCGAGGTCCTGGAAGCCCGCGATGTCGGGGTGGATGCCGATGTCCTCCATGCGTCCCTCGATCATGTCGAGGTCGGCGAGGCCTGCCAGCAGCCCCTCCTCCGAGCGCACCACACCGGCGTACCGGGTCATGAGGTTGCGGATCGCACGCTGCAGGGCGCGCACGTTCTCGCGTCCTTCCGCGGCGAGCAGGTCATCGATCTCGGCGCGGGCCTCGGCGACCGCCGACGCCGAGCGACGCTGGGCGTCGAGACCGGCCGCATGCTCCATGGCCGCCTGTCCGACGATGCGCCCGTAGACGAGAAGCTCGATGAGCGAGTTCCCGCCCAGGCGGTTCGCGCCGTGCAATCCGCTGGAGGCCTCACCGATCGCGTAGAGCCCGTCGACGTCGGTCTGGTGGTCCTCCGATCGCACCCAGACGCCGCCCATCGAATAGTGCGCGGTCGGGGCGATCTCGATCGGATCTGTCGTGATGTCGAGCATCTGCAGCTCCATCATCGTCTGGTAGACGCGGGGCAGACGGGTCATGATCGTCTCTCGGGGCAGGTGCGACACGTCGAGCCAGACGCCGCCGTTCTCGGTGCCGCGTCCTTCCTGGATCTCGGTGTACGCGGCGAGCGCGACGCGGTCCCTGGTCGACAGCTCCATCCGCTCGGGGTCGTACTTCGCCATGAACCGCTCGCCGAGAGCGTTGCGCAAGATGCCGCCTTCCCCGCGAGCCGCTTCGGAGATCAGGGTGCCCGCTGCACTCTCCGGCTCGATGATGCCGGACGGGTGGAACTGCACGAGCTCGGGGTCGCGGAGCCTGGCGCCCGCATCGACGGCGAGACGGAAGGAGTCGCCCGTGTTCTCGTCGCGGCGGGAGGAGGTGCGCCGCCAGATGCGATTGTGTCCGCCGGCGGCGAGGATGACGGCGTCGGCGTGGATGAGGTAGCGGGTGCCGTCGGCCTGGTCGAAGCCGTAGGCCCCGAACACCACGTTGTCGCGCACGAGCAGGCGCGTGATGTAGACGTGGTCGAGGATCGGGACCTCGAGCTGCTCGGCCTTGCGCACCAGAGTGCGCTGGATCTCCAGGCCCGTGTAATCGCCGGCGAAGGCCGTGCGGCGGAAGGTGTGGGCACCGAAAAAGCGCTGGGAGATGCGACCGTCGTCTTCGCGGGCGAAGTCCATGCCCCAGCGCTCGAGGTCGCGGATGCCGCGTTCGGCGCCCTGAGTGACGATCTCGACCGTGTGCGGGTTGGCGAGCAGGTAGCTCTCCTTGATGGTGTCGGCAGCGTGCTGCTGCCAGCTGTCATCCGCGTCCATGGTGCCGAGCGCCGCGTTGATGCCGCCGGCGGCGAGCGAGGTGTGCGCATCCTGCCTCGGGCGTTTGCCGACGGCGAGCACGTCGACACCGTGTTCGGCGATCTCGATCGCCGCCCGCAGCCCGGAGCCGCCGGTGCCGATGACGAGGACCGTGGTGGATATCTGTCGTTCGCGCGTAGCCATGCGATCCACGCTAGTTAGGCGATCCTAATAACTCCAATGCATAGTTCGACTGGAAACGATGCGGGTAGGCTATGGCCATGAACCTCGAGCAGCTCCGCGGGTTCGTCGAGGTCGCGCGTCTCGGACACTTCACCCGCGCCTCCGAGCACCTGCACCTGGCACAGCCGTCGCTGAGCCGGCAGATCTCGACGCTCGAACGCGAGCTCGGCGCCGAGCTGTTCCACCGCGCACGCGGCCACATCGCCCTCACGGCTGCGGGCGAGACGCTGCTCCCCCGCGCACAGCGCATGCTCGCCGAGGCCGATGCCATCCGCGACGAGATGGGCGAGTTGGCAGGACTCCGCCGCGGACGCGTACGCCTGGGTGCGCCGCCCACGCTCTGTATCAGCCTGGTCGCCGAGGCGATCCGCTCCTTCCACGCGAGTCATCCGGGCGTCGATCTGCATCTGACCGAGAGCGGTTCCCGCCGGCTCGTCGAACAGCTCGCCGTCGGCGCCGTCGACATCGCCCTCATCACCGAATCCGACGGCCCACCGCCCTCGGGCTTCAGCCTCACGCGCACCCCGCTGCTCGCCGAAGAGCTCGTCGTGATCTCCGCCGCCGCCGAGCCGCCGGTCTCGACCATGCCCGCGATGAGCCTCGCCCACCTCGCCACGCTCCCGCTGATCGCTCTCGACGAGACCTACGAGCTCCGTGCGACGACCGATGCCGCTTTCCGCTCGGAGGGGCTCCGGCCCACCCACGTGCTCGAGGGCGCCGAGATGGATGCGGTGCTGCGCTTCGTCGAGCGCGGTGTCGGTGTCGCGGTGGTCCCGGCGATGGTGCTGCTCGATCGGCCCGCCCTGCGGTCGGTTCGACTGACGCATCCGATGATGACCCGCACCGTGAGCCTCGCCCACCGTGCGGATGTGACCCCTGCCGTCGCCGTCGCCGCGATCCGCGAGGTCATCGTCGCCACGGCCGCTGAGGTCGCGCACCGCGACCCGGCCATCACGAGCCTGCTCTGAACGCAGAAACGGCCCCCACCGAAGTGGAAGCCGTTCCTTTACTGTCTCAACACAGTGTGCGCCCGAAGGGACTCGAACCCCTAACCTTCTGATCCGTAGTCAGATGCTCTATCCATTGAGCTACGGGCGCCCAGCCCGCTCAGCGGGCCGTAGAACAGCCTACAACAGTCGCGACGGGAAAGCGAAACGAGGCCTCACTCGTCGGCCGAGGCCGCCTTCTGCTGCTTCTTCCGCCGCTTGGCCTTGGCTCTCTGCTCCGACGAGAGCGCCTGCAGATCGACGAGCCGAAGCGCCTGCATACGCGCTTCGCGCATGCGGTTGTAGTCGGGATCCTGATCGGGACGCATGCCTTCGACGCGCAGGCGACGGTCGAGGTTGTGGCGCACGTCGGCCCAGGCGGCGTCTCTCGCCTCCTCGACGATCTCGGCGAGCCGCTCGCGGTCCTGCATGATCTCGCGCAGACGCACGGCCACACCGGTGGACTGCTTGGCCCGACGGCGGAGGTTGCGCACATCGCGGTCGCGATAGTCGTGCGTTCCCACCGGATCGGAGTGCCGACCTCTCGCGCGTTTGCGGAGGGCGGTGACGGTGGCCGCAGCCTCTTCCGATTCCTCGGCCATGGCGCGAAGCGCCTCACGCGCATCGTCGATGTACTTGTCCATGTCGAAGACGCCGTCTTCGGCGATGGTGCCGATGAGGATGTGGTTCTTCACCGCGAGGCGCGCAGCAGCGGTCGCGATCGCAACGCCTTCGGCGATGGCATCCGCTGTCCGTCCCACCGGTACCTCCTCTCCTTGAGCGTACCGGTATCACTGCGGCCCGGTGTCGGCCAGAATGGTTCGGAATCAGCTTGCCCCACCCATCCGACATCCGCGGGTTCGCACCCGGATCGCGCGCCGCAGGAGCCACATGAAGCACCTCGACCTCACCGGCAGCACCACCGTGATCACCGGAGCCGCCAACGGGATGGGCGCCGACATCGCGCGTCTGCTCGCCGGTCGAGGAACGCACCTCGCGCTCATCGATCACGACGCTGCGGCGCTCGCGACCATCGCCGCGGAACTCACCGACGCCCACGTGACGACGCACGTCGTCGACCTGCGCGATGACGACGCCGTGTTCGCCGCCGCCGCAAGCATCGCCGAGGGGCACCCGCGCATCAATGCCCTGATCACGTGCGCCGGATCATCGATGCTCGGCGACATCGACCAGCTCACGATGGAGGAGATGCGCTGGCTCACCGATGTGAACCTGTGGGGCACGGTCTCGATCACCAAGGCGCTCCTCCCCGCGCTCCGCGCAGCTCCGGCCGCGCACATCACGCACCTGGCCAGCGTCTACGCACTCGCCGCCCCCGCCGGACGCATCCCCTACGCCGTGAGCAAGTTCGCCGTGCGCGCCTTCTCCGAGGCACTGCGGCATGAGCTGGAGGGCACCTCGGTCAGCGTCGGCGCCGTCTACCCCGCGGGCGTGCGCACCGGCATCATCCTGCACGGTCGGTACGCCGCCGCGATCGATCCGGCCGTGGCCGCCCGCGCCGCCGCCGCGCAGGCCCGGATGTACCACACCGAGCCCACGGACGCGGCGGCGCGCATCGTCCGGGCGACCGAACGACGCTCCGCGCGCACCATGGTCGGACGCGAGGCCCGCCTGATCGATGTGCTCACCCGCGTCGCGCCGTCGTCGTACTGGCGGGTGATGCGGCGGCCGCTGCGTGCCGCCATCGACACGACGACACCGGCGGACTGATCCGGGCCTGAGCGACTCCGCTCAGCGGACGGCGCCCACCCAGATGCCCGAGGACCAGGCCTGCTGCTCGCCGTCGCAGCTGACCGATCCGGGGTACCCCCGCACCACGGCCATGCAGTTGGCGAGGAACTCGGGGTCGCTGCCGAACAGCACCCCGTAGGCTCCGGACGACGTGAGCGAGCCCCACACGCGGAACTGATAGATGTGCGCGAGCTCGTGCGCCATGGCCCAGTTCAGCCGACCGTCGCTCCAGTTCACGATATCGGCGCGGTACTTGATGTATCCGTTGCTGTTGGCGCACGCCGGGGCGTTGCCGCCCGCACACGACGAGGACTCGTAGAGTCCGACGCCCCCGCCCCCGACGAGGTCGAGGGCTGCCCGCACCCGCGCATACCCGTCCGGGCCGCTCGACGACCATGCCGGCCCACCGGGGCCCGAGCTCTGAGCCGCTTGCCACGAGGCGACCTCGGTGCCCACCTTCTCGGCGAGCGCGTGGACGGTGGCCGTGGCCGCGGCGACCGTGTCGGGGTTCTCCTTCTCTGCGACGACAGTCTGCTGCGCCGAGAGTGCGGCGGGGCGATGCGTGGCCGTGTCCACCCGCCCCTCCGCCCCCTGGAGCGCGGTGGTCAGCGCCTGCAGTTCGGCGAGGAAGGCCGGGCGCAGGGCGAGGACCGCGGCACGTTCTGCGGTGTCCTGCTCCGCGCGGCCGACGGCGGCGTCGAGGTAGTCAGTGCGCTGACTGGCGTCGTGTTATCGGTCGTTCAGGGCCTCGAGCTGCGCGATGGCTGCCGATCTCTCGTTCTCGAGAGCGTCGGCTCTGCCGACCATCCCCCCGACGAGCAGCACGGAGGCCGCGACCGTGACAGCCAGCACGCGCCGGATCACGGCAGGAATCCCGTCGTGTCGGCGATGTCCGCGTCCTGATCGGCGAGCTGCGAGCGAAGGGCTGTGAGCTTCTCTGCGAGCTCCAGGTTCTCGCCGCGAGATTCATCCAGCGCGCGCTCGATCCTCACGATCTCCGCCTTGACCGCGGCGATCGACTCCAGACGCTCCTGGTCGGCGATCACGACGAGCGAGATCCCACCGACCAGCAGGAGGCATCCGACAGCGACAGCAAGATTCCGCATCTCGCTCCCCAGGACAGCGCAACAGTTCCGGACCGACTCCGATCGCCCCAATATACAACCGGAGCCGTCTCTGCAGTCCCCCGACCGCGAGAGACGGTGGGCCCGACGGGTCAGGCGCTCAGATCGCCGCGCTCAGCGAGACGTCGCTCGGCTGCGGACTGTCCGCTGGCCAAGTGCGCCGGCACGATCCGACGCAGCGCTTCGGTGTCGCGCGCCGTCATCGCCTCGAGGATGATGCGGTGCTCGTCCGCCATCGCGAGCAGGTCGTCGTGCTGCCCGAACAACCAGCGCAGACGCGTGAGGAAGACGGCGATGAGCTCGCCGAGCATCTCGTTCGCCGCGAGCTCGACCGCGATCTCGTGGAACTCCGCCGCGGCGACCCTGGCCGCCTCGGAGTCCTCGGCGCGAACGGCCTCGAGTTCGCGTTCGTAGGCTCCACGGATGCGGGCGATCCCGGCCTCATCGTGCCGCTCGGCTGCGAAGACGAAGATCAGCGTCTCGATGGCCTCGCGCACCTCGGCGAAGTCCTGGATATCGCGGCGGGTGAACTCCCGCACGACCGCCCAGGTACGGGGGCGTGCGACGACGATCCCCTCGGCCACGAGCGTGCGGATGGCTTCGCGAACCGGGAGCCGGGAGACGTTCAGTTCCGCCGCGATGTCGCGCTCGACGAGCCGTGCTCCCGGTCTGCGCCGCCCGAGGATGATGTCGTCGCGAAGGACGCGCGTGACTCTCACCGACTCGAGTTCGCCGCCTGCTGCCATAGCCCCCGCCATCTGGGCATTCTCGCACTCCGGGCGGTGTTCCTCCAACTTTTGGTATCCCAAGGGTCGCGTGGGTGCGGGCCCTGCGGCGAGCGAGCTCTCCGCCTCCCCCGCCGCACCGGTGCTCAGGGCAGGCGGTTCGCGATCGCGAGGTTCGCGGTGAGCTCCTCGGCGTTCTGCCGGACCACGTAGGCGGGACGGTCTCGCTCGACTCGCCATGACTCGCTCAGCGGCCCCACATTGACCGTGTCGAATCCGGCCTCGTCGTAGAAGCGGGTCACGAAGGCGACGGCCTCCGCGTCATCACCGGCCGTGGCCAGTGCGCGACGATCGGGGGTGCCGGCAGGTGTGCCGTCGGACGTGATCTCCGAAGCGAAGATGTGGTTGAACGCCTTCGCGATCTTCGAGTCAGGGAGGGCGCGCTGCACCAGCTCCGACGTCGTCGTCTCGCCCTTGTCGAGGGCCTCGATGCGGCCGTCCCGCTCGAAGTAGTAATTGTTCGTGTCGAGGACGATCTTGCCGGCGAGCTGCTCGGCGGGGAGGTCGTCGATGGCGCGGAGCGGCACCGTGACGACCGCGACGTCGGCAGCGGCAGCGGCCTCCTGCGCGGTGGCCGCCCGAGCCTTGGGGCCGAGTTCGGCGACCAGATCGGCGAGCGTCTCCGGCCCGCGAGAGTTGGCGATCACCACGTCGTAGCCGTTCGCGATCGCCACGCGCGCGACCTGGCTGCCGATGTGTCCTGCACCGATGATTCCGAGAGTTGTCATGTGGGGACCAACGTCAGGCGCGCGCGGCTATTCCCGTCGAGTCGTCTCGTGACCGCGGATCAGAGGTCGCGCAGCAGGCTCTCCTCGGTGCGCCGGTAGCCGAGCTGTTCGTAAAGCTCGACCGCTCCCTCGTTGAAGCCGAAGACGTGCAGCCCGATCGACTCCGCGCCGAGCCGGCGGGCCTCGCGCTCGGCGGCGTGCATCAGCTCGCGCCCGTACCCCTTGCGGCGCTGCTCCGCAGCCACCTCGATGTCGAGGATGAACGCCTGCTGTCGGCCGTCGCGCCGACGCACGCCGAACCAGAGGATGCCGACCTCGGTGCCGGCGACGGTGGCGGTGAAGAGCTCCTGCCCCTCGGTGTCGAGTCCGTCCGGAAGCTCCGCCCGCATCTGACGATGCGACTCGGCGGCGGCCTCCTCCGGCGTGTACCGGCCGGACTCGACGAGGTCGTGCGCGAACCCCTCCTCCGACGCCGCGACGAAACGGGGGAAACGCTCCGCGGTCATCGGCCGCACATCGACGTGTCCGGCGACCTCGCGCACCGGAAGCGGCTCCAGCACCATCTGGATCGAGGCGACCTCGAACCCGCGTCCCTCGACGAATGCCCGTGCGGCCGCGTCCTGCGGGAAGAGCGGCATGGCGATCTGCGTCGCGCCCCTGTCACGGGCGATCTGCAGGATGCCGTGGAGAAGATCGTCGCGCCGGGCATCCGTCGACGTCGTCTCGAAGACGACGTCGAGGAGGAACAGCTTCTGACCGTTCAGGGCCAGCAGGAGCGTTCCGAGCTCGCCATCCGCGTCATCCACGATGCTCGCGACCCACGCCGTCGATGTCGCGACGCCTTCGGGGAACAGCTCGTCGAAGGTGTGCTCGACGTGGCTGACCGCGTCTGCGCCGAGGCGTCGTCCCGAGCGCCTGTTGCCGTCGATGAGGCGCTGCCGCGACGCCGCCCTCCACTCGTCGAAGCGCGCGGCGGGCAGAGGCGTCAGGTGCAGGGGCATGCCTCCATCCTGCACCTCAGCTGCGGGTCAGCGCGTCCTCTGCGGCGACCCAGGCGAGCATGGCGCACTTGACCCTGGCGACGTACTTCGACACTCCGCCGAGGGCCGCGGCGTCGCCGAGCAGCTCCTCGTCGGGTTCGATCTTGCCGCGGGATCGCATGGCCTCACGGAATGCGGCGATGCGCACCTCGAGGTCTTCGACGCTGAGTCCTTCGGCGAGCTCCGCCAGCAGGGAGGCCGAGGCCTGGGAGATCGCGCACCCGTGGCCCTCCCAGGCGATCGCCTCGACGCTGCCGTCGGCGTCGCGATGCACCTGGAGGGTGATCTCGTCACCGCAGGTCGGGTTCAGCTGGTGGGACTGCGCCGGGATCTCCTCGCGGAGTCCGTAGCCGTGCGGCGTGCGCGAGTGGTCCAGGATCAGCTCCTGGTACAGGTTCTGCAGGTCGCTCATGCGCCCCTCCGGAAGAAGTCGATCGCTCCGGCGACGCCCTCGATCACGGCGTCCACCTCGGCATCGGTCGTGTACAGGTAGGTGCTCGCCCTGGTGGACGAGGTGACGCCCAGGCGTCGGTGCAACGGCTGCGCGCAGTGGTGGCCGACGCGCACGGCGATGCCGAGGTCGTCGAGGAACTGCCCCACATCGTGCGAGTGGATGCCCTCGACGTCGAAGCTCGCCAGGCCCACACGGGGAAGATCGATTCCGGCGCCGAGCACGCGCACCCCGTCGATCGCGCTCAGCCCGTCGACGAGTCGGCGCCCGAAGGCCGCCTCGTGCGCGGCGATGCGCGGCATCCCCACCTCGGTCAGGTAGCCGACAGCCGCGGCGAGCGCGATCGCCTGCGAGACGCGCTGTGTGCCGGCTTCGAAGCGCTGCGGCGGTGGAAGGTACTCGGCCTCGGTCGTGGTGACCGTCGTGATCATCGACCCGCCCGTCAGGAACGGCGGCAGGGCTGCCAGCACCTCGCGGCGACCGTAGAGGGCGCCGATGCCGGTGGGGCCGAGCATCTTGTGGCCCGACAGCACGGCGAAGTCGACATCGAGGGCGCGGACGTCGAGGGGCAGATGCGGCGCGGACTGGCACGCGTCGAGCAGGGTCAGGGCACCGACCTCCCGCGCGAGGGCCATCAGCTGATCGGTGGGGTTGATCACTCCGAGCACGTTCGAGACATGCGTGAATGCGACGAGCTTCGTGCGCGTGGTGATCAGCTCGGCCGCGGCGTCGAGCCGCAGAGCGCCGTCGTCGTCGAGGGGGATGACCTTGAGCGTCGCACCGGTGCGTGCAGCGAGCTCCTGCCACGGGATGAGATTCGCGTGGTGCTCCATCTCGGTGGTCACGATCTCATCGCCCTCGCGGAGCCGGAATCGCTCGGCGGCGGCTCCCCCGCGCCCGAGCGACGCGTTCGACATCGAGTACGCGACGAGGTTGATCGCCTCGGTCGCATTCGAGGTCCAGACGATCTCGTCGTCGGCGGCTCCCACGAACCGGGCGACGGCGGCGCGCGCGTCTTCGAACAGCTCTGTGGCCTCGGCCGCCAGCGTGTGCGCACCGCGGTGCACCGCGGAGTTCAAGGAGGTGGCGAAGTCACGCTCGGCGTCGAGGACCGCGGTCGGTCGCTGCGACGTCGCTCCCGAATCCAGGTACACGAGCGGATGCCCATGCACCCGCGCACCCAGGATGGGGAAGTCCCCGCGGATGCGCCGCACCTCGGCCTCGTTCAAGGGGGCGATCACGTCGACACCGGGAGAAACGCTCATCGTTCCAGTTTCCCACCTGTGGGCGACGGGTGGGCGCAGGCGGTCAGTGCCCGTCGAGCATCTTCGCGTCGGCGACCTCGTCGTAGCGGTCCTGCGCTTCGCGCACATCCTCCACATGCGACTCGGCCCAGACCTGCAGAGCCTGGAGCGGCTCGTACAGGGTGCGTCCGAGCGGGGTGAGCAGGTAGCGCGAATGGCCGTCTTCGCCGACCGCGCGGTCCAGCATCCCGTCGCGTTCGAGAGCACGGAGCGTGTCGACGAGCACCTTCTTCGCGATCCCGTCCATCCGGGTGTGCAGTTCGCCGAAGCGCAGCGGCTGCTCGTGCAGGAGCACGACGATCATCGCCGTCCATTTGTTCGCGATGCGCGCGAGCGAGGCGCGCGAGGGGCAGCTGGCGGAGAACACCGTCCACGTGCTCGACATTCGCCGCTCCTTCCGGGTGACGTTGAAGTAACCGCGCCGCTGTCGAGACGCTGGATGCTCCACAGTACCGACCCATCGAGAAGGAGCATCATGTCGGCTATCGACGTCGTAGGACAGTACGGTGCGGCCATGGCCGCCGGAGACATGGAAGCGCTGGCCGCGACCTTCCATCCGGATGCCGTCTGGCACCAGCCGGGGGCGAACCAGGTGTCCGGGGACCATGTCGGACCGGACGCGATCCTCGCGCACCTGGGTCGCTTCATGCAGCTGAGCGGCGGCACGTTCGCACTCGAAACCGAATCGGCGACCGAGAGCGGCAGCCTCGTCTCGGCCACTGTGCGCTTCCGCGCCCAGCGCGAGGGGCACGAGGATCTCGACCAGCACGGGGTCGACGTCTTCCGGGTCGCCGACGGCCGGATCGCCGAGGTCTGGCTGATGAGCGAGGACCAGGAGGCCGAGGACCGCTTCTGGGGAACGGCCTGATCGAGCGGCCGCTGGTCGCGGGCACCGGACGATCGGGAGCTCGACCGTCCGGTGCCTCCGCGTCTAGGCTCATCCCATGATCGCCCAGGACACGCTGCTCGCCTTCGTCGTCGCAGCCTTCGTCATGGTCGTGATCCCCGGGCCCACCGTGCTGTTCACCATCGGGCGGGCGATGGCGCTCGGGCGGATGGGCGGCTTCCTCAGCATCCTGGGCACGGCGGTCGGGTCCATCCTCCTCGTCGTGGCCGTGGCGCTCGGCGTCGGGACGGTGATCGCGCAGTCGGTCGTGCTGTTCACGATCGTCAAGGTGCTCGGCGCCGGGTACCTGATTTTCCTCGGCATCCAGGCCATCCGTCACCGCAAGGACGCGGCGAGAGCGATGGCATCGGCACCCACGCGACGCTCGGGGTGGCGGCTGTTCGCCGAAGGCTTCGTCGTCGGGGTGACCAACCCGAAGTCCATCGCGTTCTTCCTCGCGATCCTGCCGCAGTTCGTCGACCTGGATGCCGGGTCCGTTCCCGCGCAGCTCTTCCTGCTCGGAGCGATCGTCGTGACGATCGGTGTGACCTGCGATGCGGTGTGGGTGCTCCTCGCGAGCGCCGCCCGCGACTGGTTCGGCCGCTCGCCTGGACGCATCGAGGCGATGGGCGCGTCGGGCGGAGGACTGATGATCGCGCTCGGAGCCTTCCTGCTGGTGTGGAGCGAGAAGCCCGCGACCGCCTGAGGGCTCTCGGAGGTCGCGGTCACATGCGCGCGAAGCGGGCCCGAGCGATGCAGAAGACGCCGTACACCGCGAAACCCGCTCCCACCGCTCCCAGGACGAGTCCACCGAGGGGCAGCTCGAGCAGGCTGTGCAGGGCGGCATCGAGCCCTGCGCCCTTCTCCGGGTCCTGGGTGACGGCAGCCACGACGAAGAGCACCCCGGTCACGGCCACCGCGACGCCCTTGCCGAAGTAGCCGATCACGCCCAGCGTCACGATGCCGCCGCGCGCGGCCCCCGACGGCAGATCGAGCAGCTTCTCGAAGCCGCGGGTGAATCCGCCCACGACGAATCCGACCCCGACTCCGACCACGGAGAGACCGACCACGACGAGCAGCGCGACCCCTCCCGGTGCCGAGAGGAGGATCGCGCTCAGGGTTTTCGAGGCGGTCTCCGAATCAGCGTTGCCGCCCACGGCGTAGATGAGCGCCATGCCGGCGACCACGAGGTAGGCGAGGGCGATGCCGAAGAGCTTGACGCGCTGACCCCACTTCTTGGTCTCTGCCGGGTCGGCGGCGAGGAACGCGCTCGCGATCTGCCATACGGCCAGCGCGATCAGACCGGCCGCGACGAAGACGAGCAGCAGTCCTCCGGGTTCTGGCGGATCTGCTCCATCGCACCGTCCTGGTCGGCGTCGCCCGAGGCGCCGGCGGCGATGGAGATCGCGATCGACCCGATGATGACGTGGATCAGGCCGAGGACGACGAATCCGGCACGGGCGATCCGCCGGAATGCGGAGGACCCTTTGGCGACGCGCGCCACGTGTTTGACCGTGCTCATCGTTGAAGCGTATCCGTCGTGCGGGAGGCCGCGGAGGGGCTTGCGTTCCCGGCTCCCACCGCTCAGACGCCCCGCGTCACCGGCTGCCGGAGGATCGTGCGCAGCTTCGCAGGGTCGGTGCGACGCAGATCGCTCAGGTAGATCTCGTGGTGGCGTCCGCGCATCTGCAGACCGTTCTCGGGAATGAACCGGTGGTGGAGGTCGTCGAGCACCGGACCCTCGTCGTCGAACGGACCCACATGCAGCGTCTGCACACAGGTCCCCTCCTCGAGCGTCTCGAGCCGCACAGCATCCAGCGCCGGGATCGGCTCCTTCTTCTTCGCCGCCTTCTGCGCCACGGATTCCACAGCGTGCGCGAACATCGACGCGGTGATGTGGTCGCCGACCATGGTCATCGACGTCCACATCCATGCCGACTTGTCGCGCCGGGAGGTGAACGACTCCATGTCGGGTGCATGCCAGAGCCCTTCGAGGGGCATCACCACGGTGTCGACGCCGAGCTCGCTCCGACTCGCGAACTTCAACGCGTACGCCACGGGGAACAGGGCAGAGACGGCGTCCCGGTAGGCGGGCGAGGTGTTCGGATCCCCCGCGCCGTCGATCATCAGGTACTGCAGGGGCGGCACCTCGACGATGCGGAACTCCCCCCGCTTCGCCCGATACGCGTCGAGTGTCTTCTTGGGGTCGATGGCCACCATGATGTGCCTCCCTGGTCCGTGGGCCCAGTGTCGCACGGGGGCGGACGCCGGTCCCTCGAACGGCGCCGTCAGTGCACCCTCAGCGCACCGTCAGAGTTCGACGGGCGGCGCGGGCTCGGTCTCCGACTCCTCGGGATGGCGCGCGAGGTTCACGATCCCGGCGACGAGGCCGCCCCAGACCGTGACCATCGCGATGATCATCATGACGATCGCTGTCGTGGTCATGCGCCGGCTCCCTTCGTGGTCGTGTCGATCAGCGGGATCGCCGAGGTCTCCGCATCCGGTTCGTATTCTTCCTTCGAGAGGAACTCGTCGTACTCGGGATCGTCCTTCGCGTGCGAGCGCCCGCTCCACGGCAGTGCCGACAGGATCAGAGCCAGCACGACCAGCGCGATGACCATCCCCCAGCCGAAGATCGCGAGGAACCAGCCGGGGTAGCCGCTGTACGGCTCGGAGGTCTTGGCGATCAGTTCGCTGATGAAGAGGTATCCGAGCACCACCGGCGCGAGAACGCCGACGAGCACCTTCCAGATCGTCCCCACACGGAAGCTGGAGCGCCGGTTCAGGTGCTCCACCAGCACCGGCAGCTTGTGCAGCAGCCAGGCCACGATGATCACGGCCACCAGCGCGACCGCCATGATGCCGAAGGAGTTGACGAAGGCGTCCGCCGTGTCGAGCACCGACAAGGCCGTGGTCGTGGAGAAGAGCGCCATCGAGATGATCGCCAGCGGGATCGCGACCGTGAGCGTGGTGCGCACCCGAGCCCAGCCGAGCTTGTCCTGCAGCGCGGCCACGATCACCTCGAGGATCGAGATCAGAGAGGTGACACCGGCGAACACCAGTGCCCCGAAGAACAGCACCCCGATGATCGACCCACCCGTCGCCTGCGACACGATCGTCGGGAAGGCGATGAAGGCGAGTCCGATGCCGGAGGATGCGACGCCGGCGACCTCCGTGCCCTGCGCCTGCGCCATGAAGCCGAGAGCCGCGAAGACACCGATCCCGGCGAGGATCTCGAAGCCCGAGTTCGCGAACGCGACGACGAGTCCGGAGCCGGTGAGATCAGTCTTGCGCTTCAGGTAGGAGGAATAGGTCACCATGATGCCGAAGGCGACGGACAGCGAGAAGAAGATGTGGCCGTAGGCGGATGCCCAGACCCCGGGATCGGCCAGAGCCTCCCAGTTCGGGGTGAAGAACGCGTTCAGGCCGTCCATCGCACCCGGGAGGAACAGTGACTGCACCACGAGGATCGCGAACATGATGGTGAGCAACGGCATCAGGATCATGTTCGCCCGGCCGATACCGCGCTTCACGCCCAGCGCCATGATGACGATCACGATCAGCCAGACCACGACGAGCGGGATGCCGACCTGCGGCACGAACTCGGTGGACACGCCTACCTCGGCGACGTCGGCCGAGCGCAGGAAGTCGATGAAGAAGAAGTCGTTCTCGTTGCCCGCACCCCAGGTGAGTTGGGCCGAGAACCAGGTGTACATGGCCGCCCAGGCGATGATCACCGCGTAGTAGACGGCGATGACGACGCAGATGAGCACCTGCCACCAGCCGAGGGGCTCGGCAGCGCGGTGCATGCGGCGGAACGCCAGCGGTGCCGATCCGCGGAAACGGTGGCCGATCGCGTAGTCGAAGAACAGCAGCGGGATGCCGGCCGTGAGCAGGGCGCACAGGTACGGGATCAGGAACGCACCGCCGCCGCCCTCGTAGGCGACGTAGGGGAACCGCCAGATGTTGCCGAGGCCGACCGCGGAGCCGATCGCCGAGAGGATGAACACGTTCCGCGAGCTGAACGCCTCGCGTTTGTGGGTCTGCGTCGTTGCGGTTGCCATGCGGGCGAGACTACCCGAGGGCAGGCCCGATTCGCACTCGACACCGGATTCCCCCGCGCAGGAACCAACGAGAAAACCCCCGCCTGAGCGGGGGTTCTTGTGAATCGGCCTGACTTTCGTTCCGTTCTTCAAGCAAGGATGGAACACGATGAACAGGAAGTATTCGCCGGAGATGCGTGAGCGGGCGTTGCGGATGCTCGCGGAGACGCGACCGTCGCACCCGAACATGATGAGCGCGGTCCGTCACGTCGCCGGGCTGCTCGGGATGAGCCCGGAGACACTGCGCCTCTGGCAGCGCCGCTTCGAGGTCGACGCGGGCGTGAAGCCCGGGTTGACGACGGATGCGGCGGCGGAGATCAAGCGGCTGCAGAAGGAGGTCTCGGAGTTGCGGAAGGCGAACGAGATCCTCAGGGCTGCGAGCATCTTTTTCGCGAAGGAGCTCGACCACCCCTCGACGAGATGATCCGGTTCGTCAACGAACACCGGGATCGTTTCGGGGTCGAGCTCATCTGGCAGGTCCTGCGACCGGCGGTGAGAGGATTCTTCACCTCACGTGGCTATCGCGCCGCGGTGGGCCGCGCGCCGTCCGCGCGGCAGCTGCAGGATGATCTGCTCGTGCCCGAGATCGCCCGGCTGCATGCGGAGAACTACGGCGTCTACGGGCGCCGGAAGATGCACGCCCTCATGCGACGGCAAGGCTGGGACATCGGTCGCGACCAGACCGAACGCCTCATGCGCCTCGCCGGGGTTCGCGGTGTCCGCAAGTCGAAGCGCGTGTTCACGACCCGCTCCGACACGACCACAGTGCTGCCGAGTGATCTCGTGAACCGTCGCTTCACCGCGCCGGCGCCGCGACGGCTCTGGGTCTGCGACGTCACCTACGTCGCCACCTGGTCCGGGTTCGCCTACGTCGCATTCGTCACCGATGTCTACTCCCGCCGCATCGTCGGCTGGAACGTTGCGGCGACGCTGCGCTCCGAGATCCTGCCGATGCAGGCCCTGGACATGGCCGCCTGGAATGCCGGTGGGCGCCTCGACGGACTCATCCATCACGCGGACCACGGGTCGAACTACACCGCGATGGTCTACACCGAGAGGATCGTCGAACTCGGCGCTGTCCCCTCAACCGGGACCGTCGGCGACAGCTTTGATAACGCGATGGCCGAGGCCGTGAACAACCTCTACAAGACCGAACTGATCCGCCAGCGCGGGCCCTGGCGCACCGTCGAGCAGGTCGAGCTCGCGACCCTCGAATGGGTGTGGTGGTGGAACAACTCCCGCCTCCACGGTCAGCTCGACATGCGAACACCCGCCGAGGTCGAACAGGCGTATTACGCTGACCAGGAATCAGCCAATCCGGCACCTGTCGGACAAGGCTCCCGATAGGAACGAAAATCAGGCCGATTCACACACCACTGCTTCGACCGTCGAGACAGACTCCTTGATCGAGTTCGGGCAGTCAGGGTTCTTCCCGTCGGCCAGCAGCTCTGATGCTCGCTGAAGGTGCCCGCGTGCTCCACTGAAGTCGCGTGCAGCTTCGATGGCTGCGCTTACGGCCTCCGCATCAACATCGTTATCCACGAGCACAATCTTCTTCTCGATGAATCAGTATCCGACCAGTACGACTCGAACACACGGTTGAACGGTTGAATGCTTCGACAGTTAGGGTCACCAGATTCTCGGCTCGCCACGTGCTGAATCACTCCAGGTACCTCCTAGGCCCTGCCCGCGTCAGAAAAGATCTCCGAGAAGATTGACCGCAGCTCAGCCTCGACTACGTCGGCTCGGCTCCCGAGAGAAGCTCGAAATTCTTCGAGCGTGACGCAAGTCGCACGGAACTCCACAGCCTGCCGGACCTTGTCGCGATACTTCGACGAACTGTCGTAGTAGTCCTCGACCGCTCCCTGGGACAAGACATGGACGCCGTTCTCGCGGAGACTCTCAATTACCGCGGCCTTCGCTGTTGACACTGCCTTCTCATCTTTCATCAAGACATCATGCCGATCCCCACTCCGCTGATAGGAGAAAAACTCCTCGACTGCGTTAACGATCTTCACCTGCGCGCCCTCTGTGCCATCGAACTCCCTTATTGCCTCGTGGGCGACCTTCCAGCGTGATCGAAGATCACCGCTCTTGTGCAACTCAGCCACCTCGCTTGCCGACTTCTCTTGCGTGCTCTTCAATTGAGAGTCAACCTCTCGGAGCAACTCGGAGCGGAGTTCGTTCTGGTGCGTCGAGGGTTCGAGCTTGTCGAAGCCTCCCAGAAGCGTGTCGAGGTCACACACGACGGAGATCGGGACATCGAACTTCGAGAAGAAGGTGCGGTAGTGGCCGATGTTCCCCTTTCCGTTAATGCGAGCGAACGCGATGTTCGCCTCTACGTCGCTCCACTCCGGGTTCAGCAGCCGCGCGAGGTGCGGGAACAGGATCGCATCGCTATCCCCCTCAACCAATACAACCTTCCTCGCGAAGAATCCGATGCTGTTGTTCTCGTGACAAATGATCTGGAAAGCAGTCTTCGCGCCCAGGTCGTCGCCGATCCTGACTGGTTTTACTTCGGTTGTTGGCGGAGAACCGTCCCGACCCGGAACCTTGCGGAGCTTGGTGAACGTTTGAGTTGATTCCGCGTCGAAGAAAAGCGGTGAGTGCGTAGTGACCAAGACCGGGAAATCCGCAGATACGGCTTGCAGTGCCGAGTACAACTGGCGCTGAGCACGTGGGTACAGATAGAGCTCCGGTTCCTCGAACAGGAGCCAATGTTGGTGCGGATTAGGCGCCTCGCGCGTGCCGGAGGCACGGAGCCTCGTGTAGGCGCGCAAGATGGCGAAGGCCACAGCACGCTTGAGCCCATCACCTTTCGAGATCACTGGTCCATCGTGTCCATCGTCGGCATAGATCTCAGCAGAAGCGAGGATCGTTTTCATCCGCGGCACGGGAACGTTAATCGTCAAGCCAACCTCAGGGAAGCTCTCTCGGACGAAGTCATTGATCAGACTCTCGACTATCCGGACCTGGTCTAGACGCTCGTCTGTGATGGTTCCGTCAGTTCCAACAACACGGCTTATCTGCTTGTGGATTTCGCGGAAGCGTTCTTCGATGTCAGTAAAATGCTCTTGAACCTCCTCCAGTAGAAGAGTCAGAAGCTTGCCGAAGGTAGCACTGTCCGAGGTTTTGACTTCATCGGATACATCTTTGACCGCCTCGATATAGATCGGCTCGGGCAGAAAATTCTTGATGCCGGCGTCCAACCCCGTCCCCAGCGGCTCATCTCGGAACACCTTCAGGTCATCAGCCATCTCGACCACCAGCTCGTCGCGCATAGCACGGACCGTCGTCTGAGTGGGCTTAGCGTCCAGGCGAGCATCGAGTTCAGGTATGAGAACCACGGCTGCCTCTCGCAGGGCGCTTCCCGACTTTCCCTTCATGATGGGCGTTAGGGCATCATCACCCCACCGATCCTCAGCCGGACGAAGACGAGACACGAGCAACTGAGAACGGGCGGACGCCAGTTCCACCTTCCTGACGAGTCGCACCTGGCCATCGACCACATCGGCCTTGAAACTCGCCCGATGCTGCTCGTTCTCGATGCGCTGCAGATCAGCATCCGTGACGTCATCGATGACGAGTTCTACACGGAGCGGCTCCGTGGGATCGTAGAAGTCAGTCGCGACAGCCCGTCGACTTGAACCAGGCAAGAGAAGAAGGATTGCTTGGAGCACCGATGACTTGCCGGCGTTGTTCTCTCCGATCAGGCAGCCGAACGATGAAAGAGGAACAGTCACGTCCTTCAGTCCACGAAAGTTCTGAATCTTGACTTCGGTCATCTTCATGATTTACCCACACTGAATCTCAAGGCTGGAAGGTCTCGGACTTGAACCTAGCGGTTACCTCTGACTGAGCGACTATCGACATGGTCGGCCCTACCGGCGCCCGCCGTGCTTGTGCTCATTGATCCAGCTCAGGGGTGGCACGTTCATCGCAGTTACGAGGGGTGCACTGGCGGAAGCGTGCTTACATCTCATGTGGGCATCCGTCCTCACACGCGCGTCTATCGAGTCAGGTGAGGCACCGCGGGTGCCCCAGAGGCCCAGGAGACGCGGCTGGGCCTTTTGCCTACCTATCCGGCGCTAACCAGTTCGCCCGCTCACTTGACTACGTGAGCCGTGATCCCGATCGATAGGCCAATCGCCGCTCCGGCTTCGATCACGCCGACCGCCGCCGCCAGGTCATCGCGGCCCTCGAATGCTCCGCGTTCGCGCTCGATCATGGCATCGACATCGGTGTCGTTGGTCTCCGGGAGGAGCGCCTCCGCCAGAACCCGCACCGGGGCCGGGACCTCGTGCCGCGTCGAGTCCTCGCGCTGCGTGAGCCGCCGCGCACGCAGCGCGAGGACATCCAACGTGAGCGCGAGCGGCTCGGGGTCTACCTCGACTCGTTCGGACAGGATGAAGGTGGTCGCGGGCGCTACGCGCACGAGATGGTGGGCCAACCCGTCCGCGGGGACGCTGGAGGGACGGCATCCATACGAATCATCGAGGATGGTCCGCGCCAGGTACTTTTGCGTGAAGTCGGCGTCCGCATGGAAGGCCGGGGCGAGATACTGCACGATGGCGGGATTGCCCTTGCGCGCGAGCCGACGTTCGAGCCGCTGCAGGATCGGAAGTTGGTGATGCCCTGCGGGGAAAGTCGTCCGGTAGTGCGGCGCTCCCGCATGCGGCCAGGTCGCACTCCCCGTCCGTGACCGGGAGACGTACTCCCCCAGCTTGAACTGGAGGATCACTGCCATCGCTGTCGAGTCGAGCCGGACGTCGTAGCCGAGCGTGCGTTCCTCTCGCAGGCTCGGGATCCGTGGCGGCGCGATTAGAGTCTGCCCATGCCGCCTCAGCACCTCTTCAACCTCGCGGGTCACGGCGTTCGCGTACGAAGACTCCGAGAAATCAGGTAGCACGGCATCAGACTATCCAGCGAAAGCGCCGTCGTCGGGACCGGCTGCACGGCCGAGCCGCGTGTCCGAAAAGCTAGAGTGCCCCGAACAACGCTCCGGCTTTTCGAGCGTTCGCGCTGTCACGTACGTCTGGCTGCCACGAAGAAGCCGACGATCATCCCTGCAACGAAGGCGACAATACCCACGACTCGCTCGGTGCTGGTGGCCGCGTCGGGCGATGACCTCGGGGACGAGCTGCTCTGCGGGTGGCCTGCTCTGCCGTGGGATCTCGACAGTGGCTCGCACCCGCACATCGCTGTCGGCGCTCTTCACTTGGGCAGCTCTCAAGGGCTATGTTGCGACTGCCGACTCCGTCCGAAATGTGCGCATGCCCTCGGGATCGGTTCAGACGCCGGATGAAGACTGGCTCACGCAAGACACGATTGCAGCCCTGCTCGCAAGACAACAGGAACAGTCCGGCCACTATGCACTCATCACTGAGTTTCTCAGCATCTCTGGGGTTCGGTGGGGTGACCTTAGGGCCGTCCGTGTATCTGATCTGCAAACCCTGCCACATCCAGCCGTACGCATCACGAAGAGCCACAGCGACGGCTACGCCGAGAAGCAGCCGAAGACCAAGCGGGGACGGCGAACTCTTCCGCTCACGGATCGTGCGCATGAGATCGCTACTGGGTTCGCCTCCGGGAAGGCAGCACACGATCACCTGTTCACGACAGTGACCGGTCTCCAGCTCCGCATGAATATGTTCCGTCGCTACACCTCCTGGGCCTCAACGGCGGGCGGACGTCGGGTCCATGTGCTTCGCCACTACGCCGCGTCACAGCGGATCCGAGCAGGTATCCCCGTGAACCAGGTCGCCCAGTGGCTTGGCGACGATCCTCGCACCGTGCTGCACGTATATGCACATGTGATGGGCGAGCAGCAGGACCGTGAGTCCCTCGCTCCGCTCAACAGCCACGAGAAGTCGGAACCCTCTCAGGATCCTCGGAGAACTGAAAGGCACCTGCTCCCCTCCCGAATGAGGGTGCAGGTGCCTGATTTCTGCGGAGACGAGGGGATTTGAACCCCTGGTCCCCGTGAGGGGACTCCACCTTAGCAGGGTGGTGCACTCGGCCGGACTATGCGACGTCTCCAGGCATCCGACCCGAAAGCACGGATGCACCTAGCCATCATAACGGGTCAGACGAGCGGTGACGAACCAGCCCGCGGGACTCTCCTTCTGGCCGACGCGCAACCGGCCTGAGCGGGGAGGCGCACCCGCGCTGGGATACTGGCCGCACATCGTGGGCGCCCCGCGTCCACCTCGCGGAAGAGGACCGATCATGCCCCGGACAGACACCGTGAAGCCGGAGCACTCCGACACGCCCCCGCGTCGCCGGCGAGACGGCCAGGCCCGCGGATACGCCATCATCCTCGTCCTGCTCGTCGTCTCCTACGGCCTGTGCGCCGCGCAGCCGAGCACGGATCCGAGCCCCTGGGCCTTCCTCGCGATGCTGGCGACGATCGCGATGGTGTTCTACGTGACCAGGGCCCGGAACCTCGTCCAGCGCGTGTCGTGGGTGGTGCTCTCGGTTGCAGGTGCCTCCGCCGTCGCCGCTGCCCTCTTCGGTGTCGAGGGTCCTCTGCTCGCGATCCCGCTGTCGACGGCGTCGATGATCGCGCTGCTGGTCGCCCCCTGGGCGATCATCGCGCACCAGGTCAACCGACGCGGCCTCGACCTGGAGGCCCTCCTGGCGGCGATCACCGCGTACATCCTGGTCGGGATGTTCTTCGCGTTCGTCTACAACCTGATCTCTCAGTTCTCACCCACCCCATGTTCGGCGACGAGAATCTCGACTCGCTCGGCAACCAGCTGTTCTTCTCCTTCACGACGCTGACCACGACCGGATACGGCAACCTGGTGCCGGTCGGCGCCACCGGACAGGGGATCGCCATCGCCGATGCCATCACCGGGCAGCTGTTCCTGATCACCGCGGTCGCGCGGATCGTGCGGGGTGCCAGCGCGAAGCGCGCCGCGTCATCCGACGCCTGACCCTGCGGCCGCGGTCGAGGAGCGGCGCCGACATCTCCCCGGCCTCGCCCGAAAGGGGTGATGCCCCTCCCGTGACCCCCCTGCGGACTGCGACGATGAGCACTGCGACGCCGCCCGCATCCGGCCCGGGATCCTCCTCCGGCCCTCCGGCTCCCGCGCCGTCGACAGACGGGTGGGAGGTACGGCATGGGGGACATCGGAAGCGCCGAGGAGCGCGACGAGTTCGCGCCACCGGATGCGGTCGCGCCGGAGTTCGTCGCCAGGTGGAGCCGCGGTCGCGACGCCCGACTTCTACGTGCGCCAGCTGCACGACTGGAAAGGCGGGATCGATCCGGAGACGATGACTCCGCGCGGGGCGACGCTGTATGCGCGCATCTGCGGCGAGACCCTCGCCCGAGGGCACGCCAGGAGCGGGGACCGCGTCGAGGTCGCCGGGTATCTCGGTCGCGGGCGGGCATTCGAGGAGGCCGTCTGCGTCTTCGCCGACACCTACGCCGATCAGAACGAACGCGACTTCACGAGCTTCCGCGCCGCGCTCACGGCGGGGAGGCTCCCCACGAGGGGATCCGCTCCCTCGAAGGAGTCGCCATGAAGCGCTGGGGTGTCATCGCCGTCCTCGGATCCGCGCAGTTCGTGATGGTGCTCGACGGCACCGTGATGAACGTGTCGATCTCGACGGTGGTGTCCGACCTCGACACCACCGTCGACCGCGATGCAGGGCGCCATCACCTTCTACACCCTCACGATGGCCGCGTTCATGCTGTTGGGCGCGAGGCTGGGCGACGTGTGGGGTCGTCGCAGGGCGTTCGTGATCGGGTCGTGCGTGTACGCGGCGGGCTCGCTGATCACTGCGTTGAGCCCGAACGTGCAGTTCCTCTTCCTCGGCTGGTCGATCGTCGAGGGGCTGGGTGCTGTGCTCGTCATCCCGGCCATCGCGGCGCTCGTCACCGACAACTACCGGGGAAGCGAGCGCATCACGGCCTTCGCGATCATCGGCGCCGTGTCCGGAGCGGCCGTCGCAGCGGGACCCCTGATCGGAGGATTCGTCACGACGTACTTCGACTGGCGCTACGTGTTCGCCGCCGAGGTGCTCATCATGATCGGTGTGGTGCTGTGCGCCCGGATCGTCACGGATCCGACGCCACGGCAGAGCGTGCGCATCGATCTCCTCAGCGTCGCCCTGTCCTCGATCGGACTGGTCGCGGTGGTGTTCGGGATGCTGCAGAGCAAGACCTGGGGATGGGTGCTTCCGCTGAATCCGCCCACCATCGGCGACGTCGCCATCGCACCGCTCGGCATCTCCCCCGCCGCCTGGTTCATCGTGCTCGGCATCGTGCTCCTCGCACTCTTCTTCTCCCGCCAGCGTCTTCTCGAGAACCTGGGCCGCTCTCCGCTCATCCACGTGGGCATGTTCTCGATCACGTCGCTGCGCAGCGGGCTCTTCGTGCTCGGAGCGCAGTACACGGTGACGGCGGGGCTGTTCTTCATGGTGCCGGTCTATCTGCAGATGACCCTCGGCCTCGATGCACTGGAGACCGGCGTCCGGATCTTCCCGCTCTCGATCGCCCTCGTGCTGTTCTCCATCGTCGGCACCCGGCTCTCGCGCGTGCTCTCGCCACGCATGATCGTGCGCATCGGGCAGGTGTCCCTCGTCGTGAGCGCCGTCATCCTGCTCGGCTCCGCGACGATCGACCTGCGCAGCGTGTTCTTCGCGACCGGGATGTTCCTCGCCGGAGCAGCCCTCGGACTGCTCGCCTCGCAGCTGGGGAATGTCAACATGTCGAGCGTGACGGAGAAGGAGACGAGTGAGGTGGGCGGGCTCCAGGGCGTGTTCCAGAACCGCGACTCGTCGCTGGGGACGGCGCTGATCGGCTCGATCCTCATCGGCGCCTCCTGTCGCTGTTCTTCTCGAAGGGGATACCCCGGCACGAACGACGCCCACCTGCGACGCACCCCGACGACCGGGTGACCCCGGGGCGGCGCGGGAGTCGTGGGGCACGAGATCGTCCGACTCCATCGCCGTTGTCCTCGGGATCGGCGAGGATGAGGAGCATGACGATCGTCTCCGCGCCGCGCATCGAGCACCACCGGGATCCGCTCGGCATCGGCGAGAGCCGCCCCCGTCTGAGCTGGAGGCTCTCCGGCGCACCCGACGGCTGGCGCCAGGAGCGGTATGCGGTCACCGTCGTGCGCGAGGACGGCGAGGAGCGCGTCGAGGTGACGTCCGCCACCCAGGTCCTGGTCCCCTGGCCGGGCCGGGCGCTCGGTTCGCGAGAGCGCGTCCGTGTGCACGTCGCGGTGCAGGGCGTCGACGGCAGCTGGTCAGACCAGAGCCCCGAGACCTGGCTGGAGACGGGGCTGCTGCATGCCGAAGACTGGTCGGCGCAGCCGGTCGGACTCGATCTCGACGAGGACCCGGAGAGCGACGCCCGCCGCGCCACCCTGGTCCGGCGGAGCTTCCGCATCGACGGCACGATCGCCCGCGCCCGGCTCTACGCCACCGCGCACGGCCTGTACGAGGCCGAGATCAACGGCATCCGCGTCGGCTCCGACACGCTCTCACCGGGCTGGACGGTCTACCGCGAGCGTCTGCGGTACTACACCTACGACGTGACCGACCTGCTCGTCGACGGCGAGAACGCGCTCGGCGCCTGGCTCGGAGACGGCTGGTATCGCGGACGTCTCGGCTGGCGCGGCGGCCACCGCAACGTGTTCGGCGGCGATCTCTCCTTCCTCGGGCAGTTGGAGATCGTCTACGCCGACGGCCGACGCGAGACGGTCGTGACCGACGGTTCGTGGAAGGCGGCACTCTCCCCCATCCTGCGATCCGGGATCTACGACGGTGAGGACTACGACGCGCGCCAGGAGATCCCCGCGTGGACGACGGCGTCGTTCGACGACGGCGGGTGGCTGCCGGTCGCGGTGCGCACGCGCGACCCGCGCACCCTCGTCGCCCCGACCGCCCCGCCCGTCCGGGTGACGCAGGAGGTCGCACCGATCGCCGTGCTCACCTCGCCCGGTGGTGCGCGCATCCTCGACTTCGGGCAGAACCTCGTCGGGCGGGTGCGCATCCGCGTCGCCGGGCCCCGTGGCGCGACCGTCACACTGCGCACCGCGGAGGTGCTGCAGGAGGGCGAGATCTACACGCGCCCTCTGCGCAGCGCGCGCTCCAGCGACTCCTACACACTCGACGGACGTCCCGCGGGCGAGGAGTGGGAACCGCGCTTCACGTACCACGGCTTCCGGTACGTCGAGGTCTCGGGGTGGCCGGGAGACCTCGATGCGGATGCCGCGGCCGGCGCCCTCATCGCGCGCGTGCTGCACACCGACCTGGAGCGCACCGGATGGTTCTCGTGCTCCGACCCTCTGGTCGAGCAGCTGCACCGCAACGTCGTCTGGGGCATGCGCGGGAACTTCGTCGACATCCCCACCGACTGTCCGCAGCGCGATGAGCGCGTGGGCTGGACCGGCGACGTACAGGTGTTCGGGCCCACCGCCTCGACACTGTTCGACGTCTCCGGGATGCTGTCGGGATGGCTCCGCGACGTCGAGGCCGACCAGCTGCCCGACGGCACGGTGCCCTGGTTCGTGCCGGTGATCCCCTCGCACAAGGTGTGGTCCCCGATCAGGGCGGGAGCCGCCTGGGGTGATGTCGCCACGCTGCTGCCCTGGACCCTCTACCAGCGCTTCGGTGATGACGGCGTGCTGGCGACGCAGTTCGAGAGCGCACGCCGCTGGGTCGACAAGGTCGACTCCCTGGCCGGGCCCGACCGCCTGTGGAACGAGGGCTTCCAGCTCGGCGACTGGCTCGACCCCGCCGCTCCCCCACAGGATCCCGCCGATGCGCGCACCGATCGATATCTCGTGGCGACGGCCTACTTCGCGCGGTCGGCGCGAGCCGTCGCGGACATGGCTCGCGTGCTCGGGCGCACGGCCGATGCGACACACTACGAGAGCCTCGCCGCCGACGTCGCCGCAGCGTTCCGGGATGCGTATGTGCGCGCCGACGGCACGATGACCTCCGACGCACAGACCGCTTACGCCCTGGCCATCGTGTTCGACCTGCTCGCCGACGACAGGCGGCGTGCTGTGGCAGGCGCCCGCCTCGCCGATCTCGTGCGAGCCGCCGGCAACCGCATCGCGACCGGATTCGTGGGCACGCCGCTCGTCTGCGACGCGCTCACCATGACCGGCCACACCGATGCCGCCTACGATCTGCTTCTCGAGCAGGAGTGCCCGTCGTGGCTCTATCAGGTCGTGCAGGGCGCGACCACGGTCTGGGAGCGATGGGACGCGATGCTGCCGGATGGGACCGTGAACCCTGGAACCATGACGTCGTTCAACCACTACGCGCTGGGAGCGGTCGCCGACTGGCTACACCGCAGCGTGGCCGGACTCGCCCCGGCGGAGCCCGGCTATCGTCGCATCCGCTTCGCCCCGCGGCCGGGCGGTGGTCTGACGCACGCGTCGGCGACCCAGCGCACACCCTACGGAGAGACCTCGATCTCCTGGCATGTCGAGCAGGATGAGCTGCGGGTCGAGGTCGTGGTGCCGGTCGGTGCCACCGCCGAGCTCGATCTGCCAGGCGCGGCCCGTGAGGAGCTCGGGCACGGCGCGCACACGCGCGCCGTGCCCCTGAGTGCGTGACGGCGGTCGCCGCTCAACCGGTCGTGGGACCGCCGGCGTTCGCCGCCGCGATCAGCTGCTCGATCTGCGCGAAGTCGACGGGAAGCCCGGGGAATCCGGCGAGACGTCCG
The DNA here is from genome assembly GCF_019443525.1 of Microbacterium sp. PAMC22086. Lineage (NCBI taxonomy): Bacteria > Bacillati > Actinomycetota > Actinomycetes > Micrococcales > Microbacteriaceae > Microbacterium > Microbacterium sp. PAMC22086. The sequence continues at coordinate 206,312 of NZ_CP080380.1, forward strand.
ATCGGGAAGGACGCCATCATCTTCTGCATCGCCTCGTCGTTCGGCATCATCGATGCCGCGGCCGCGTCTCCGCCGAGCCCGCCCATCAGGCCGCCGAGCGCCTGCTGCACGATGGGTCCGGCGATCGGGTGTGTCATCAGGTCCCCGACGGAGGAGTTCATGGTCAGCTCCTGGTGCACCGCGTCACCCGAGATCTCGACCGAGACACGGGAGCGGATGTCACGGCTGGAGACGGCCACCTCGACGGTGTACTCGCCGCCCTCGACGACCCAGCGGTCGACGCGGATGTCCCAGTAGGCGAGGTCCTCACGCCGCACGACGAGCTCGACGGAGCGGGTCTCCCCCGCGGCCAGGGCGACCGAGGAGAATGCCTTGAGCTCGCGGGGCGCGCGCTGCACGATCGAGGTCGTCGGTGCGACGTAGACCTGCACGACTTCGCGGCCATCGCGGTCGCCGGAGTTGGTGACGTCGAGGCGCACGACGATACCGCCGTCCGCTCCGACCTCGGCCGTCGCACCGGTGTACTCGAACGTCGTGTACGAGAGTCCATGGCCGAACGGGAAGGTCACGTCGAGACCCTTCGCGTCGTACCAGCGGTAGCCGACCAGCAGGCCCCGCCGTAGCGCACGTGTCCGAACTCGCCGGGGAAGTTGCCGAAGGACGGGTTGTCCTCGAGCCGCACGGGCACCGTCTCGGTGAGCTTGCCCGAGGGGTTCACCGCACCGTAGAGCACATCGGCGACGGCGCCGCCACCGGCCTGGCCCAGCAGCCAGCTCTCGATGATCGCGGGCACGCGGTCGGCGAAGGGCAGTGCCACGACCCCGCCATTGGACAGGACGACCACGACGCGGGGGTTGACCTCGAGCACGGCATCGAGCACGGCCAGCTGCTCGGTAGGCAGGTCGATATGGTCGCGGTCGAAGCCCTCCGACTCCTGCGCAGCCGGCAGACCGAGGAACAGCACCGCCACGTCCGCCGTCCGGGCGACGCCGACGGCCTCGGCCCGCAGCTCCTCCGCGGTGCGACCGGCTGCTGCAACGGCTCCGCCTTCGACCGCGAAGCCCGCGGCGTAGCTGACGTTCTCGCCGCCGACGACACGCAGCTCGTCGAGTGCGTTGTCCACGCGGGTGGGGTTGATCAGCGACGAGCCGGCGCCCTGGAAACGCGGCTCGGTCGCGAAGGCACCGATCACGGCGACCTTCTGGTCTGCGGCGAGCGGCAGCAGCGCGCCGTCGTTCTTCAGCAGCACGATCGAGCGACCAGCGGCTTCCCGCGCGAGCGCGTGGTGCGCGTCGACGTCGAGCGGACCTGCGACGGCCGGACGCTCCCCCGCTTTGCGCACGAGGTCGATGCCACGGGCGGCAGCGGTGTCGAGCACGCTTTCGGGAAGGGTTCCCGCGCGCACGGCCGCGACGAGCTGCGCGTCGGTCCGTCCACCCGAGGCCGGCATCTCCAGGTCGAGCCCTGCCGCGACGCCGACGACGCGATCGTTCACGGCTCCCCAGTCCGAGACCACGAGGCCGTCGAAGCCCCAGTCGTCGCGCAGCACGCTGGTGAGCAGCCACGGGTCCTCCGAGGTCCAGACCCCGTTGAGCTTGTTGTACGAGCACATGACGGTCCAGGGTGCCGCGTCCTTCACGACCCGCTCGAATCCGCGCAGGTAGATCTCGCGCAGCGGGCGCGGGTCCACATCCGAGCTCGCGCGCATGCGGTCGAACTCCTGGTTGTTGGCCGCGAAGTGCTTGAGCGAGGTGCCGACGCCCTTCGACTGGATGCCACGGACCGATGCGGCGCCGAGGATGCCGGACAGGATCGGGTCCTCCGAGAAGTACTCGAAGTTGCGTCCGCACAGCGGTGAGCGCTTGATGTTGATGCCGGGGCCGAGCACGACAGCCACGTTCTCGATCGCGGCCTCCACCCCGATCGCGGCACCCACCCGTTCGATGATCTCCGGATCGAAGGACGAGCCGATGCCGACGGCGGGCGGGAAGCAGGTGGCGGGGACGCTGCTGGCGAGACCGAGGTGGTCGGTGCTGCCGGACTGCTTGCGCAGGCCGTGCGGACCGTCGGTCATCATCACCGACGGGATGCCCAGGCGGTCGATGGCCTTCGTGGTCCAGAAGTCCGCACCGCTGGTGAGCGAAGCCTTCTCCTCGAGGGTGAGGTCGGAAGCCGAGTTCTCGGTCATTGTGTCCCTTTCGCGCACGACGTCGATGTCCTGCGAAAACCATATGCCCTTCAGTATTAGATATCAAACGACATTCAGGATTAGGGTCGAGGCATGGCACGACGAGGTTCGTACGCGAAGGGCGTGGCGCGACGCGAGGAGATCCTCGAGAGCGCCCTCGACGTGATCGGGCGCAAGGGGTATCAGAACGCCTCGCTCAAGGAGATCGCCGAAGTCGTCGGAGTCACCCCCGCCGCTCTGCTGCACTACTTCGGTTCGAAGGAAGAGCTCTTCACCGAAGTCCTTCGAAAGCGCGATGAGCACGACGGCCTCGATCCCTCGGGCCTCAGTGACGCCGAGGCTCGGACCGGGTTCATCGAGGTGATCCGCCACAACACCGAGGTCCCGGGGCTGGTCGCCCTGTTCTCACGCCTCTCTGTCGACGCCGCCGACCCCGAGCATCCGGCCCACGAGTACTTCCTCGACCGCAGCGCCCGCCTGCGTGAGTCGATCGCCGACAGCTTCGGCGCCGAAGAGCAGTGCTCCGCCCTCGATCCCGACACACTCGCTCGCGTGATCCAGGCAGCATCCGACGGTCTTCAGCTGCAGTGGATGATCGACCCGAGCGTCGACATGCCCGGCATCATGAGCGCTCTCATCGACGCACTCCATCCGCCCGTGCCACCCACCGACGACTAGACCGTCACCGCATGTCGCGCCCGGTGGGGTCAGCGCACGTTGCCGTTGGAGCAGGTCTGCTGCGCGGCGGAGTTGCCCTTGATCGAATCGGGCAGAGCCACGACATTGTCGGGGGTTGCTGCCGGATCCGGAGTCGCCGCGGGGTCGGTCGCCGGCTCCTCGACGGGTGCCGTCGGTTCCTGCACGACCACGCCGTCGTTGGTGTTGTTCTCGTGCGTGATCTGCAGCTGCGCGTTCGCCGCGAGCGCCTCCCAGAGCGCCGAGGCGGCGGTGTAGTTGGGGACGACCTTGTTCGGGTTGGCCGAGTCCGTGCCGTTCGGGTATTGCACGAAGACGATGTCCTCGAACGGGACCGACTTGACCGCGAGAGCGATCTGGACCAGCGTCATCGGGTTCGTGAGGGACTCGCTCGGCTCCAGGTTCTGGATCGCGGTGTTCGCGAGCTTCAGCATGATCGGGACGTTGCCGAGCACGTCGCCGCTGATCATCTTGCGGGCGAGGCTCGACATGTACTGCTGCTGGTTCCCGATGCGGCCGAGGTCACTGCCGTCGCCTACTCCGTGACGTGTGCGCAGGAACTGCAGGGCCTGCAGCCCCTCGATCGTGTGCGTTCCTGCGGCCATGTCGAGGCCCGTGTAGCGGTCCTTGATCGGGTTGGCGAGGCAGACGTCGACGCCGCCGATCGCGTTGGTGATCTCAATCACACCACCGAAGGTGACGCCGGCCGCGAACTGGATCTCCTGGTCGGTGAGTTCGGAGATCGTCTTCACGACGCAGTTCAGGCCGCCGTCGGTGTACGCGGTGTTGAGCGGCTGCTTGCTCATCGCGGAAGTGGCGTTGCCGTTCTTGTCGGTGCAGGCCGGGATCGGGACCATCAGGTCGCGCGGGAAGCTGACGACCGTGATCCGGCGCGGCTCCTGGGAGACGTGGACCAGCAGGTTCACGTCGTTGAGCGAGCCCTCGGCATCCGCTCCGGAGCATCGCTCGCCGAAGAGGTCCTTGTACTTCTCTTCACAGGTGTCGACCCCGGTGAGCACCATGTTGAAGCCGCCCTCGTACTCGCCGATGTCCGGCGGGATCGGGTCCTGGCCCTCGATCTCGACCGCGTTCGCCGAGACGGTGCTCGAGAGGTCGTAGAAGACGTAGGCGCCGACGCCGAGCCCGCTCACCAGAACCACGGCGAGGCCGATCGCGATGAACTTCAAGAGCTGGCCGACGGTGCCAGGAGTGCCCAGCTGACCGTGGCGCGCGATCGTGTGACGGCGTCGGGTGTTCTGGCTCACTCGGGTCCTTTCGGATTAAGCGCCGGTGCGGGGGCACCGTGCTCAAATGCGGAGGGTGTGGGATTCGAACCCACGAGACATCTCTGCCCACTGGTTTTCAAGACCAGCTCCATCGGCCGCTCGGACAACCCTCCCGACAGACGCTTCTGTCGACCAGGCGTGAGTCTAGCCGAGAACTATTCTCCTGCGCTGACCTGGGCGGGGGCTGGAAGCGTGTCGAGCGCTCGCGCCAGGCCGCCGTCGGCCACGTCTGCGGTGACCTCGCCGGCGGCTTCCTTCACCACGTCGGGCGCCTGCCCCATCGCGACGGCGCGGCCACCGAGCGAGCGAGCCCAGCCGAACATCCCGATGTCGTTGCGTCCGTCGCCGGCGACGAGGATGCGTCCCTCGTCGAGGCCCAGCTCGGTGCGCACCTGCTCCAGAGCGGTTCCCTTGTCCACGCCCTGCGGCGCGATGTCCAGCCACGCCGTCCAGCCGATCGCGTACGACACCTCGTTGAGACCGGCGTCCGCCACCAGGCGGTGGAAGTCATCTTCGTCATGGCCGGGAGAGACGACGACGATGCGCGAGACGGGGAGTTCCCCGAGCTCGTCGAAGTCGACCTGGCGCCCGCCGTCGAGTGTCCAGTCATCGAGCTGCTCGGTGAACAACCGCTGCCCGGAGGCGAGTTCGACCATGTACCTGGCCTCGGGGAGACGCTCTCGCAGCAGGCCGAGGACCGGAGTGGGATCGAACGTCTCCACGTTCCAGCGCTCCCAGTCGTCACCCGAGCGGCGCATCGTCACCGCGCCGTTGGAGCACACCACGTAGTCCGCGGTCAATCCGAGTTCCTCGACGTATCTTCGGGTCGCCATCCAGCTGCGACCGGTCGCGATGGTGACCACGTGCCCGCCGTCGCGAAGCCGGGCGATCGCTTCCGGAACACCGGGGCTCATCGTCTCGTCCTGCAGCAGGATGGTCCCGTCGACGTCGAGGCCGACCAGCCAGGGGCCCGTCATCGAGCGGCCCGCCCGTCGACGAGGGGCTGGATCACGTCGAGGCCGCCGAGGTAGGGGCGCAGGACCTCGGGCACGCGCACGGATCCATCGGCCTGCTGGTGCGTCTCGAGCAGGGCGACGATCCAGCGTGTCGTGGCGAGCGTGCCGTTCAGCGTGGCGACGTGCTGCGTCTTCGCTGCTCCCTGCGTCGCTCCATCCGCCGCATCGACGAGAGGGCGATGACGCACGTCCAGGCGGCGCGCCTGGAAGGTCGTGCAGTTCGACGTCGAGGTGAGCTCGCGGAAGGCGCCCTGCGTCGGCACCCACGCCTCGATGTCGTACTTGCGAGCGGCGCTGGAGCCGAGGTCTCCCGCTGCCACATCGATCACGCGGTAGGCGAGACCGAGCGAGGTCAGCATCTCCTCCTGCAGGGCCACGAGGCGCAGGTGCTCGGCTTCGGCCTCCTCCGCAGTCGTGTAGACGAACATCTCCAGCTTGTTGAACTGGTGCACCCGGATGATGCCGCGGGTGTCCTTGCCGTGCGAGCCGGCCTCGCGGCGGTAGCAGGTCGACCAGCCGGCGTAGCGGAGGGCACCGTCTGCCAGGTCGACGATCTCGTCCTTGTGATACCCGGCGAGCGCGACCTCGCTGGTGCCGACCAGGTACAGATCGTCGTCCTTGTCGAGGTGGTAGACCTCATCGGCGTGCTCGCCGAGGAAGCCGGTGCCCTGCATGATCTCCGGGCGCACGAGCGTCGGGGTGATCAGGGGCACGAATCCGTTCTGGAGCGCCTTGTCGAGCGCGAGGTTCATCAGCGCGATCTCGAGACGTGCGCCGATGCCGCGCAGGAAGTAGAAGCGCGCGCCGGAGACCTTGGCACCGCGTTCCATGTCGATCGCTCCGAGGAGCTCGCCGAGCTCGAGGTGGTCCTTCGGCTCGAAGTCGAACGCCGGGACGTCACCGACGCGGCGCAGTTCGACGAAATCGGCTTCGCCGCCGGCCGGCACGCCGTCGATCACCACGTTCTCGATCCGAGCCAGAGCGGCAGCCGCGGCTTCGGCGGCCTCGTTCGCCGCGTGCTGGGCCTGCTTGACGCGCTCGGCGAGGTCTTTCGCCTGCGCGACCAGCGCAGCCTTCTCCTCTTTCGGAGCCTTCGCGACGAGCTTGCCGAAGGCGTTCTGCTCGGCACGCAGCTCCTCGAACGCGGAGAGCGCGGCCCTGCGCGATCGGTCGGCCTCGAGAGCGACGTCGACGGTGCTCTGGTCGTTTCCACGAGCAGCCTGCGAGCGGCGGACGATCTCCGGATTGTCGCGGAGGAGTGCGAGGTCGATCATCCACCAAGTCTACGGTGAACGCTCCGAGGTGCCGGATGTCACACTCTCGGGCCGGTGTCGTCTTCCTCTGCAGTGGTCGGCACCGCGTCGACCTGTGGAAAGGAATCCCATGAGCATCCGCGTCACCTCCCTCGACCAGCTGAACCTCGCCTTCGCCGATCGCTTCAACGCCCGCGACCTCGACGGGCTGATGGCGCTGAACACCCCGGACGTCGTCTTCGTGCCCGCACCGGGAGCGGCCGTGACGGGCACGGACGCGGTCAGAGGGGCTCTCGAGCAGTTCCTCGGTCTGAACCTGCCGATCTCGATGACGGTCCGTCACATCTTCGAGAGCGAGGGCACCGGACTCGCGGTCGCCGACTGGACGATCACCGGCACGGGTCCCGACGGATCCGCGATCGACCTCGCCGGCACGACGGCCGATGTCGCGGTGCACGACGACGAGCACGGCTGGCGCTACGTGATCGACAACCCCTTCGGCACAGCCTGAGGCAGCTCGGAGGCCCGGCCCTGTGCCCGGCCTCCGTCAGCCCTCGTCCATCCCGGCACGTCGGCACACCCGCAACGCTCTCCGTGCACGCGAGATGCGCTGCCGCGCGGCCGCGGGTTCGATTCCGAGCCGGATCGCCACCTCCTCCGTGGAGAGGCCGTCGACCACGGTGAGCGGCAAGGGCTCCCGGAGCGTCTCCGGGAGCGAGTGGAGGGCGGCGAGCGCGCCGTCGAGGAACACCCGGACCTCCACGGCGGACTCCACGCTCGCCCCCTCGCCCGCCACGTCTTCCTCCAGGACGGCCTCCGGCCGCCGCGCACGCTGCCGCGCGAGATCGATGGCGACGTTCCTGGCGATGACATCGAGCCAGGCGCACCTGCGCCCGGGTTGCGGGGTCTCCAAGTGCGAGACCGAGCGCCACGCCCGCAGGAGCGCGGTCTGGGCCGCGTCCTCCGCGTCGGAGACAGGGACCCCCAGCGAGATGCTGCGCCGCCGAAGCCGATCGGGCTCGGTCTCGATCAGCGCGGAGAGCACGGCCTGCGAATCGCCATGGGAGACATCGCGCATTCGTTCGCTCCCCTCGTCGCGGTCGAGCAGGGTCGCCCTCGCGGATGAGGAGACCTGAGCAGTTCCCGGTTTAGAGTAGCGCCATGACCACCAGCGCCCCCGTCCCGCGACAGGCGGCGCTTGTCTACAACCCGATCAAAGTCGACGGCAAGCATCTTCGAGCCCGTGTCCGCGACCTCTCGCGCGAGGCGGGATGGGAGCACCCGGCCTTCTACCCGACGACCGTCGAGGATGCGGGCCAGCATGCCACGGCGCAGGCTCTCGAGCGCGGCGTGGATGTCGTGCTCGTCGCGGGTGGCGACGGCACGGTGCGCGCCGTGTCGGAAGCGATCGCGAACAGCGGTGTGCCGCTGGCGATCCTGCCCAGCGGCACCGGCAACCTGCTCGCCCGCAACCTCGGACTCCCCCTGGGCGACCCGACGGAGATGATCCGCGCAGCGCTCGGTGACTTCCGGCATCCGATCGACATCGGCTGGGCCCGCCTCACGCGACAGGACGGCGAGGAAGCCCGGCATGCCTTCGTGGTGCTGGCCGGCATGGGGCTCGATGCCGAGATGATCGCGAATACCCGCTCCGATCTGAAGAGATCGGTGGGGTGGATCGCGTACGTCGATGGCGCCGCCCGTTCCCTGCCGCGCGCGAAGCCCTTCCGCGCCGTCTACCAGGTCGATGAGGGGCGCCTGCACTCGCACCGTGCTTACAGCCTGCTCTTCGCGAACTGCGGCACCCTTCCGGCCGGTATCTCCCTGATCCCCGACGCGTCGATCACGGATGCCGCCCTCGACGTCGCCGTCATCCAGCCGACCGGCATCTTCGGCTGGTTCGGGGTGTGGCGGAAGATCTGGTGGGACAACTCCGTGCTGCATCGCTTCCGCGCGGGACGCCGCGTGCTCGAGCATCGCGGCAAGAACGCCTCGGTGCACTACTTCCACGGATCAGCAGCAGAAGCCGCGTCAACCGACCCCGTCCCTATCGAGCTCGACGGCGACGAGTTCGGCGAGGCCGTGCGCATCACCTGCTGGGCAGATCCCGGAGCTCTGCTGCTGGCACTGCCCTCCGGTCACCCGGTACACACCCTCTGAGAGCCGAAGGGCGCCTCGGGATCAGCGGACCTCGACCGTGCCGTCGAGAGCTCCGCCGACGAGGGTCAGGGTGAAGGGAGCATCGTCGTCGACCGTGTCCTCACCGAAGGAGAGGATGGTCGCACGCGGCGCCATGTCCATCGTGCAGGACTGGTCGGCGTCGGTCGCGAACGTCGCCGTCCCCGCGTTCCCCGATCCCTCGAGCGAATCGACGACCGGCGGGCAGGACGAAGAGCCCCAGGTGAGCAGGACGAGACCGCCGTCGTCGAACCAGCCGGCAGAGGGCAGGTACTCGGTCGAGGTGCCCGGCGTCCCCGTCGCGGCCGGGTCGGCGTCGAGGTCCACATCGTCGGTGATGTCTCCGTAGGAGACGTTGAGGGTGATGTCGGCGGTCGGATCCACTCCCTCGGGAAGCGCACCGATGCTCGCGCGCGGCGCGAGGTCGGCCGTGCAGGCCTTCTCGGCGCCATCGCCGTCCGGATCCACGAGCGTGACCGTGACGGTCTGACCCTGGGCCTCGACCGTGTCGACCTGCGGCACACACGTCGACGAGCCCCAGGTGACGACGGCGAACATGCGTCCGTCATCGAGCAGTGTGCCCTCGACATCGTTCTGGTCGTCGACGCCGCCTGCGCTGGGGGCAGGCGAGCTTGTCGGCGTCTGCGCACCCGGCCCAGCGGTGCACCCCGCGACGAGGAGCGCAGCGGCGACGAGACCGATGACGGAGGCGAGAGGACGAAGCGCGAGGGTCATGCTCGCAGGGTAGTCCCGGAGAAGTTCGCGCGGATAGCCCGCATCGCCTACTGAAGAGCGGAGGTGAGCCGGGCCAGGTTGTCGAGCACGGTCGAGCGCAGCGGCTGTTGCATCCACTCCTCCAGGGTCAGCTCGCGGCTGAGGGAGCGGTACTCGTCTTCGACCTCGCGCACCTCGGCGACGAACTCCTCGCCGCGCACCAGCATCGAGACCTCGAGGTTCAAGCCGAACGAGCGCATGTCCATGTTGCTGGAGCCGATGACCGCGACCTCGTCGTCGATCGTCAGCGTCTTGGTGTGCAGGATGTAGGGCTTGCGGTACATCCAGATGCGAACGCCCGCCTTGAGCAGCACCTCGTAGTAGCTGCGCTGAGCGTGATAGACCATCGCCTGGTCGCCCTCTTCCGAGACGAACAGCTCGACGTGCACACCGCGGTCGACGGCTGCCGTAACCGCGAGCAGCAGCGCCTCGTCGGGGACGAAGTAGGGGCTGACGATCATGATCTTCTTCTTCGCCGCATAGAGCAGCGCGAGGAAGAGACGGAGGTTGTTCTCGACTTCGAACCCCGGCCCTGACGGCACCACCTGGCAGTCGAGGTCGCCGGAGCCGATGTTCGCGTGGGCGATGTCGATGCCCTCGAGCACCGTGTCGGTCTCGCTGTACCAGTCGGCGACGAAGATCGCGTTCACGCTCAGCACCACCGGGCCGTCGAGACGCACCATCAGGTCGACCCAGTGCAGGCCGCGCCTGATGTTCTTCTTCAAGTTGTAGGTCGAGTCGGTGACGTTCTGCGATCCGAGGAAGGCGATGTTGCCGTCGACGACGAGGAGCTTGCGGTGATTGCGCAGATCGGGACGCTGCATCTTGCCCTTGAGCGGCTGCACCGGGAGCATCAGGTGCCAGTCCGCGCCCATCGCATTGAGCCGCGCGATGGTCTGCTTGTAGCGGGGCTTGCCGCGGTTGGCCCAGTGGTCGAGCAGCACGCGCACCTCGACGCCGCGCGCGCGGACCTCTTCGAGAGCACGGAAGAAGTTGTCGGTCGCGGCATCCGACTGCAGGATGTAGAACTCGACGTGCACATACTCCTGCGCCGTGCGGATCGCCTCGGCCATCTCGTCGAGCGACTCCTGGTAGTCGGAGATGAGATGAGCGCCGTTGTCGCCCGAGAGCGGGAGGGCGCCGAGCTTCTGGTTCATCTGCACGATCGGCCCGAACCACGAAGGGGCGTTCGGTCGGAGCGTGCCGAAATGCAGGTGCTCACTGGTCTCGGCGATGTACTCGTTGATCTGGTCCTGCTTGCGCCGGCGTGCCCGCGGGAGACGCGGATTGCCGATCACGAGGAACAGGAAGACACCGACGAACGGGATGAAGAAGACCGCCAGCAGCCACGCCATCGCCGCCGTCGGGCGGCGGTTGCGAGGGATGACGATGATCGCCGTGACACGGATGATGACATCGAGCACCAGCAGGAAGGCGGCGATCCACCATCCCCAGGTCTCCGCAGTCATCGCGCCCCCTTGCCACCGCAGTGACCATCACAGCAGTTGCGCACCAGAGTGGGTGCGCTGGCTTCACAGTAGCCGATGGGTCGGACTCAGGCGCGCGGCGGAAGACCCCGCGCGGCGCGCTCCTCGGCCTCGATCTGCGCGTGCACCTTGCGCTCGGTGCGGTCGAAGCGGAGGATGCCGCGGACCACGAAGAAGAACACGATGCTCACCCCGACGGTCGGCAGAAGCGACCATGCCGCGGCGAGCCAGAAGTTGTCCATCACTCCATGGTACGCGAGCCACTGTTCGTGCACAGTTCCGGGCTCACAGGATCTGTGTCCACAGGCCCCCGTTCGGCGCCCACCGGTGCGCGCGCTCGACCACACTCTGGGGATGACCACAGTTCTCCGCGCCGCAGATTCCGCCGCCTTCCTCGGCATCGTCCCCACTCTCGCGGGCTTCACGCCTCGTCGGAGCACCGTGCTCCTCCCCTTCCGGGGCACCCGCACCGACGGGGCCATGCGTCTCGACCTCCCCCGCGACGGCACCGACCTCGAGGCCTACGCCGACGCCGCGGTCGGCCTCGTGGCTCGCGTATCCGGGACGGATGCGGTCGCCGTCGTCGTCTACACCGACGAGGAGGCGCACCCCACACGAGACGGCCTCGTCCTCCCGCATGCGGTGATGCTCGACGAGCTCTTGGGATGCGCCGAGGATGCAGGGCTCCGCGTGGTCGACGCCCTCTGTGTGACCCCTTCCGGGTGGTCGAGCTACATCGACGACGAGCCGGAGCTCGGATCGCTGACGCAGATCAGTCGTCCGTCCGATCTGCTGCCGACGGGCGATGTCTCCGGAGACCAGAGCGTCGGCGCGGAACTCCCCACGATCGATCTCGCGGAGAAGGAGCGTGTGGGAAGAGCCTCGGTCGAGCTCGCCGCGCTCCTCGACGGGAAAGGACGAGGTCGGCTGACGGCGCGGGAGAATCCGCAGCTCGTCGCCGCGCTCGTCCTGCTCGAAGACGTTCCGGCCTTCTTCGAGTCCGTGCTGGCGGCGCCCGACGGTCTCCCGCCTCTCGCCACGGCCACGCTGCTGTGGTGCTTGGAACGACCTCTGCTGCGCGACGTCGCGATCGCTCAATGGGCGACCGACCTCGCGGGCGGCATCCGCACGCTCGATGCACAGACTGCTTTCGCCGCGTCCGGGGTGATGGTCCCCGACGAGGTGGGCCAGGTGTTCCTCGGACGCGGTCCCACCCCTGACACCGACCGCCTGCGATGCGCGCTGTCCGCGATGCGCGAAGCGGCCGCGAGGGCACCGCGACCCGCGCGACCTGCCCCGCTCACCGTCGCCGCGTGGCTGTCCTGGGCCCTGGGGCGCGCGAGCCACGCGGGCCGATACCTCGATATGGTGCGCGAGATCGACCCCCGCTACCCCCTCGCCGCCCTCCTCGAGACGATGATCGGCGGTGCGATGCTCCCGGAGTGGGCGTTCCGGTCTCGCTCGGCGGAGTGAAGGCGGGGCGGGTGAAGGCGGAACGGATCGGGCTACTTGACCAGGGGGAAGAGGATGGTCTCGCGAATGCCCAGGCCGGTGATGGCCATCAGCAGGCGATCGATTCCCATGCCCATTCCTCCGGACGGCGGCATACCGTGCTCGAGAGCCCGCAGGAACTCCTCGTCGACCGGCATCGCCTCGACATCACCGCGGGCTGCGAGCTTGGCCTGCTCGACGAAGCGCTCGCGCTGGATCACAGGGTCCACGAGCTCGGAGTACCCGGTCGCCAGTTCGAAACCGCGGATGTACAGGTCCCACTTCTCCACGACGCCCGCGATCGAGCGGTGTTCACGGACCAGGGGCGACGTGTCGACGGGGAAGTCCATCACGAACGTCGGGCGAACGAGATCGCCCTTCACGAAGTGCTCCCACAGCTCCTCGACGAGCTTGCCGTGAGTGGCTTGCGGCGGCAGATCGACGTCGTTCTCCTGAGCGAACGCGATCAGGTCTTCGACCGAGTCCTGAGGGGTGACGGTGCGACCCGAGGCGGCGGAGAGCGACTCGTACATCGAGATGCGGTCCCACTCGCCACCCAGCTCGTACTCGGTGCCGTCGGCCCAGGTCACGGTCGTGGACCCGGCGACCGCGATCGCCGCGTTCTGCACGAGCTCCTGCGTGAGCGCGGCCATCTGGTTGTAGTCGCCGTATGCCTGGTAGGCCTCCAGCATCGCGAACTCGGGGCTGTGCGTGGAGTCGGCGCCCTCGTTGCGGAAGTTGCGGTTGATCTCGTAGACGCGCTCGATGCCGCCGACCACCGCGCGCTTCAGGTAGAGCTCCGGTGCGATGCGCAGGTAGAGCTCGGTGTCGAACGCGTTCGAGTGAGTGATGAACGGGCGAGCGGAGGCCCCGCCGTGCTGCACCTGCAGCATGGGAGTCTCCACCTCGAGGTAGTCGTGGCTCGTGAAGGTCGAACGCAGGCTCGCGTTGACGGCGGCCCGGGCGCGCACCGTGTTGCGCGCCTGCTCCCGCACGATCAGGTCGAGGTAGCGGCTGCGCACGCGTCCTTCCTCGCTGAGCTCGGAGTAGGCGTTGGGCAGCGGCAGGATCGCCTTGGCCGCGATCGTCCAGTCGTCGGCCATGATCGACAGCTCGCCGCGGCGGCTGGAGATGACCTCGCCGTGCACGAACACGTGGTCGCCCAGGTCGACGTACTCCTTCCAGTTCGCCAGCGATTCCTCGCCGACGTTCGCAAGGGAGATCATCGCCTGGATGCGCGATCCGTCACCCGCCTGCAGTGTGGCGAAGCAGAGCTTGCCGGTGTTGCGGCTGAACACCACCCGACCCGCGACCCCGACGATGACGCCGGTCTCGGCGCCCGCCTCGAGCTCGCCGTACTCGGCGCGCAGCGCGGGAATCGTGTGCGTCACGGGCACGCCGACCGGGAACGCCCCGCCGCCCGCGTCCGCCCGCTTCTCGATCAGGCGCTCGCGCTTGGCGAGACGCACGGCCTTCTGTTCGTGGACGTCCTCTTCGAGGGAAGAGTCGGTCGAGGCCGATTCGGGCGCGGCGGACGCGTCAGTCATGTGCGGGGCTCCTTGGAAGTCCCTCCCAGTTTACCGAGGCGGCGTGCCGCTCCTCGGCACGCGCTGGGTAGCCTCGAAGAATGGCCCACACCCGCATCCTCCGCGCGTTCGCCGCCCTCTCGCTCTCGATGGCGGCGGTCCTCGCCCCGGCAGCAGCTCTGGCAGCGCCCGGCGGGTCCGCATCGTCGGTCGCCGCCGCGCCGCATCCGGCCGCTGCGGCAGATGTCGACGACTTCTCCTACAGCTCGTGGGATGCCGTCTACGAGATCGGTCTCGACGACGAGGGCCGTGCTCGCATGCGGGTGACCGAGACCCTGGTCGCCGACTTCCCGGACTTCGACCAGAACCACGGCATCGTCCGCGGACTCGTGACGTCGTACGAGGGGGCGAGCACCGAGACCTCGGTCCTGTCGGTGACCGATGAGAACGGCGCAGACGTGCCGTACGAGACCGACGAGGAAGACGGCCTCCTCTACGTGCTCACGGGCAACGACGATGACTTCGTGCGAGGGCTCACGACCTATGTGATCGAGTACGAGATGCGCGATGTGATCCTCGCGACCGCTCCATCGGCGGGATCATCCGCTCCCCCGGCCGACGAGTTCTACTGGGATCTGCTCCCCCTCGACAGCACGCAGCCCATCGACCGCTTCCGCGCCGAAGTCGTGTTCGACCCCGCATTGAGCGCGGAGCTCAACGGAGCCACGCGGTGCTACACCGGGCCTTCCGGCTCGACGGACGAGTGCGAGTTGGAAGGCCCGACCACCGACGGCGGTGTCGCGACATTCCGCGTCGAGTCGGGCGCGCGCCCGGCCGGCGACGGCGTGACCGTCGCCATCGGCCTCGACCCCGATGCCGTCGCCCAACCCCTCGCCCGCACTCCGGACCCGGTCGCCGACATCACTCCGATAGTGGCGGCGGTGGGCGCTCTCGGGCTCTCCGTCGGCAGCTGGGCGGCCGTGTCGGCGTTCACGCGCAGACGGCGCGTCGCCACGGGGATCGTGGTCGCCCAGTACGACGTGCCGGATGCGCTGCCGCCGCTGCTCGCCGCCGCCGTGGTTCCCGGCGCCAAGGACGTGATCCCGGCCGAGATCGTGCACCTCGCCGTGCGCGGCGTGCTGCGCATCGAGGAGGGAGGCGAAGACGAAGACCCGCGGCTGCGCCGTCTGCCCGGAGCGCGCATCCCCGACCAGTTGGACGTCGACGCCCTCGAAGCGCTGTTCGCCGATGCGGGCACCGACGATGTGGTCGATCTCCCCGCCGCCGACGAAGCCTTCGCCGCTCGCATGACCGCGCTCCAGCACAGCGGAACGACCGCGGCCCGGAACCGCGGACTCACCGAGAAGGTGCGCAGCCGAGGTGCGATGATCCTGCAGTGGTGCGCGATCGGAATCGCGGTCTTCGGCTTGGGGTTCGGGATCTGGAGCGCGGCCAGCGGACGACGGTCGGCGATTCCCGCCCTCGTCGTGATCGCGTTCGGCACGTTCCTCGTGCTCCTCTCCAGCCTCTACGCCTTCTCGAAGCACACCGTGCTCACCGCCGAGGGCGCCCGCACGTACGAATATCTGCAGGGGGTGAAGGAGTTCATCCGCGTCGCGGACGCCGACCGCCTGCGCATGCTGCAGTCGTACAGCGGGGCTGAGCGAAGAGCCGACGGCACCGCCGACGTCATCCACGTCTACGAGAGGCTCCTCCCCTACGCCATCCTGTTCGGCATGGAGGACGAATGGGGCGATGTGCTCGAGAAGGCCTATACGACGGCCCAGCGCGGAGCATCCTGGATCGGCGATCCCGCATCGTTCGCGCTTCGGGCGCAGCTCGCCACGTTCGTGGCCTCGTCCCACTCGGCCGCGACGTATTCGGCCGCCTCTTCGGGCACGTCGTCGAGCGCCGGCGGATCGTTCGGCGGCGGCTTCTCCGGAGGGGGCGGCGGCGGAGGGTTCTCCGGCGGACGCTGAGCCCATCTTCCGCGACCGGGCGTGCGACGCGGGTCGAGAGGAGGAGCTCTCAGATCAGCGGCGGCGCGTCGGAGGCTTCGCGCAGCGCCCGCTCGACGGTCGACTGCACCAGTGCCGAGAGATAGCCACCAGGGTTCTCGACGCCGATCTCCCGCAGCCGTGCGGTCGACTGTCCGATGATCGAGCGTGAGAACTCGGTCGCAGTCGCGATGGCATCCGCGTATGCCGCGCGATCGGTCTCGGCGATCACGACGGGCTCGCACCCCATCTCCACCGCGAGTGCCTGAGCGATCGGCAGCACGGCGGCTGGAGCCGTCACCGCGGCGAACCCGGCCTGGAGCTGTCGAAGGTCGATCGAGGTCCCGGTGAAGGTGATCGCAGGATGCACGGCGAGGGGGATCGCTCCGCGCTCGGCCGCTGGGCGGAGCACCTCGATGCCGTACGCAGGATCGGTGTGGAGCACGAGCTGACCGACCTGCCAGCCTCCCACCTCGGCGATGCCCGCCACCAACGAGGGCAGCTGCTCGGAGGGGACGGCGATGACCACGAGTTCTGCTCGACGGACCACCTCCAGGGCCTCGAGCACCGGCACATCAGGAAGCACGGCGGAGGCGCGTTCGTCGTCGGATCCACTGGTGATCCCGATCACGGCATGCCCCGCGCCTCCGAGCGCCGCACCGACGACCGGCCCGACGCGCCCTGCGCCGATGATGCCGACGCCGAGGCGACCGTCACGCGTCATCGTCGCTCCTCCTCCGCCGCCGCAGCGGGGGTGCGGGAGGGGTGTCCGCCGCAGCCGGGGGTGCGACCGGAGGTGCCGGTGGAGGCGTCACCTGTGGCGCGGCCGGGGGCGCCACAGGAGCACTCGCGGGAGCAGCCTGCGGCGGAGTCGCCGGAGGCATGACCGGGGGCGCAGGAGGAGCTACCGGGGGCGCAGGAGGCGTCATGGGAGCACCCGCGGTCGGCCCGACCGGCGGTGCAGCCGGAAGAACCGGAGGAGCAGACGGGAGAACCGGCGGTGCAGGCGGAGCCGTCTGCACGGGGACGGGGAAGACCGGCGGCGGGCCGGTGTAGGCGGGCGGGGCCGTAGGAGCGGCCACCGTTGCCGCATCGGTGTGCGCGCTCCACCGGTGAGTGGTGTCGCGCGAGGCCGCCTCGGCGGCAGCGAGGCTGACCTCGTCGATCAGCGCCAGCGCGTCCGCCCGCTCGAACCCCGAGAGGTATCCGGTGATGGGACCGGGCACGGTGTGCACCTGCGCGCGGGAGACCCGCTGTGCCCGATCGATCGGTCCCTGGCTGAGGGAGACGCCCTGCAGGCGTGCCAGCGGGAACACCGCGAGCTTGCGCCACACGTTCCCGCGGCGCAGCAGCAGACCGAAGTCGGCGACCAGGTAGCCATGACGCTTCCAGGAGAACGGACGCCGCCACCGCGCGCGCCGCGCCATCGTGCGATAGGTGTCGCCGTCTGCGGGGCCGACGATGCCCTGTTCCCAGAGGAACGGGATGCTCTCCGCCGGCACGTCGGGCAGCACCAGAGCGAGCACTCGCTCGACGTCGGCGCGCTTGCCGACCGGCAGCACCACGTTGAACTGCTGCCCGCTCCCGGACGACTGCTGAGCGGCGCTCTTGCCGCTCATCCGGTTGATCTTGATCGTCCACCAGCCGAACGGGCGCCACAGCAGCGACTGCGAGACCTCCACCGCGAAGATGCGTCCGGGCGGAAGGGTCTCGGTCACGGTCGTGAGAAGACCGTAGGTGATCCGCACACCGTCCGGGGTCGGCGCGATCGAGTAGCGGAGGGACTTCGAGATCTGCGCCCAGGTGATACCGACCACGGCGATGACCATGGGCACACCCATGCCGAGGCCCATCCCGAGGATAACGATGCCGCCGTCGGTGAAGCCGTCGGCCAGCATGCCGATCAGCGCACTGCCCATCGCGACCGCGAAGATCGCTCCGAAGAACACGAACCAGAGCAGGCCCGAGATCAGTTGCGATCCCACGAGCCGGCCGGTCGGGATCTTGACGACGCTCTCCGGGACCACGTCGGCGAGATCGACACCGGAGATGAGATCGTTCACCCCCGCGTTCATCGATCCGACCAGCTGCGCCCGAGCGGACGCCGATGCGGCCGCTGACGCGCCCGGGTTCCGTGCGGCATCGCGCGCCGCGCGTGCCCCGGAAGCCAGGCGCAGGATGTCGGCGCGCACGGCCTCGGCCCGCGGCGTCGCAAGGTACTCGAGCTCGACGTTCGCGTCGTTGCCGGCGCCGACGACCTCGAGCTTGGCGAGTCCGATGATGCGAGCGGGGAACGGACGGGTCAGGTTGACGCCCTGCACGCGGTCGAGAGGCGCGCGGCGGTGCGAACGGAAGATGATGCCCTTGCGGACCTCGACATGATCTCCGGTGATCCGGAACTGCTGGAAGCGCCAGACGAACCAGAAGATCAGCACCAGCACGACCACGAGCCCCAGCACGCCGAGCAGCGCGACGAGGATCAGGTTGTTCGAGAGCACCCAGTCGACGGGGTCGGCGCCGCCGTAGTCGCCGTAGTGCGCCTCTTCGGGCGTGAACAGCGCCACGGCCCAGGCGATGAGCCGGTCCCGCATGTTCGCGATGACGATACCCGCGATGATGATCAGCGCCAGCCCGCCCTTGAAGAGCGGGGTGAGCGGGTGCATCCGGTGCCACTCGCCGTTCGCGAGCGTCTCGGAGGCCTCCCCGCCGACGGGTGCCTGAGCGCTCGGCGCGAGAGGGGGCTGCTGCTCGCTCACAGGCCTGTCCGGCGAGTCTCGGCGACGTGGATGAGCGTGTCGCGCAGCGCCTCGGCCGCCTCTTGGGTGAGGCCCGGGATCTGCACACCGGTCGTCGCGGCGGCCGTGACCATCTTGAGCTGGGCGATGCCGAACGCGCGATCGAGCGGCCCCTGAGTGATGTCGACCAACTGCATGCGGCCGTAAGGCACGGCGATCATGCGCTGCCAGAGGATCCCCTTGCGGAAGACGATGTCGTCGGCGCGGAGCATGTAGCCGATCGCCTTCGCCTGCCGCGGGAGGATGATGAGCGCGAACACGGTGATGAGCAGCATGATCCCGGCGGGGATCCACACCCACTGCTGGTGAAGCACGATGTTCAGCACGACGGCGGCGACGACGACGAGCACGATGAAGATCACGTTCTGCAGGATCTGCGAGACGACGTAGCGCGGCGAGATCTGGTGCCACGTGCCGTCGAGCTCGAGGCGGGCCTCGTTGCGTGCCGTGCGCAGCTGCGTGTAGGTCCCCCGGTCGAGGGCGTCGAGGTCAGTGCCCTCCGCCGAGTTCAGGGGCGCGGTCTCTGGGTTCTGAGTCATCAGGATCCTTCGGCAGGGTGCAAAACTGTTCGGCGACGAGCGCGGCGATCACGAGGACGATCGCACTTCCGATCAGCGCCAGCATGGCCACAGTCGACCCTACCTGCGGAACCACGGGACGCGACACGAGGAACACGAGCAACCCGCCTCCGAAGCCCGCCATGATGGCGCCGAGCAGGCTCGACGCCCGGGCGAGCGTCGCCGCCCTGAGCGCACGGAACGGATCGATGCGGATACCCGATCGCACGCTCCGGCGCACCGGCCAGGCGACGCCGAGGGATGCCGCGGCGATCAACAGCAGGAGCACCGGGAGCAGCAGCGACGGAGTGAAGGTGATGCGGCCCGACGCGGTCAGCAGGTGATCGAGCAGGAAGCCGCCGGCACCGGAGAGCAGCGCGAGGACGACGAGCACGCCTGCAGAGGTGCGTCTCATCCCTCGCCCCGGGCGCGCAACTCGGCTGCGAGGTCGGCGACTCTGCCCCGACCGGGCAGCACCGCGTCCTGGTCGAGGTCCAACCAGGGATCGAGCACGAAGAGCCGCTCAGCGGCCCGAGGGTGCGGCAGCTGCAGACGCGGTTCGTCGGAGAGCACGCCGTCATACGCGATGAGGTCGAGATCGAGGGTGCGGTCGCCCCAGCGCTCACGGCGCTCCCGGCCGTTCTCGTCCTCGATGGCGTGCAGCATCCCGAGAAGGATCTCGGGTGCGAGGCGCGTGGTGACCAGCGCCACGGCGTTGACGTATCCGGGCGCTTCGGGGTCGGGGCCGTCGAGACGGAGGGCCACGGTCTCGAACAGCCGGGAGAGGCGCACCCCACTCACCAGCGGCAGCCGGGCGATCCTCTCGGCGGCCGCCCTGATCGTGCTGTGACGCTCCCCGAGGTTCGCGCCGAGCGCGACGACCGCGGTGGTCTCCGGGCGTCCGGGGCGAGGCCCCGGCATGTCGGGCGGGTTCGTGAGGTTGCGGCTCATGCGGTCGTGTCCTCCATCGCGTCGGTCGTGCGGCGGCGGGTGATGGTGACCGCCACATCGGCGAAGTTCAGCGGGATCGGCGCGTACGGCTTGTGCACGGTCACGACGACCTCCTGCACCCGCCGGTCCTCGAGACCCACGGCGGCGATGCGCTCGGCGAGCGTCTCGATCAGATTCACCGGTTCACCGGCCACCGCGGCGGCGACCTTCTCGGCCAGCTCTCCGTAGTGCACCGTGTCCGTCACCTCGTCCGAGTCTGCGGCCTTCGCGAGCGACAGCCGCAGACGCAGATCGATCGTGAAGTCCTGTCCGTCCCGGCGCTCGTGGTCGAAGACGCCGTGACGACCGAACACGGTCAGACCGGTGAGGACGATCTCGTCGAGGGACTGCATGCCTCTAGCGTACGGGGCCGCCCCGATACGCCTCAGCCTTCCCAGGCGTGTGCGATCGCGAGGGCATCACGCGTGGATGCCACGTCGTGCACGCGCACGGCCCAGACTCCTGCCCTGACCGCGAGAGCGCTGGTGACGGCGGTCGCGAGATCGCGCCGAGACTCCGACACCTCTTCGTCGGGGCCGGTCTCGTGACGCAGCACCTCGGCGAGGAACCGCTTGCGCGAGGTGCCGATGAGCACTCGCGGCCCCAGGGCGACGATCTCGTCGAGTCCCCGCAGCACATCCCAGTTCTGCCCACCCGCCTTCGCGAACCCGATGCCGGGGTCGACGATGAGGCGCGACGGGGCGATTCCGGAGGCCGCAGCCTCGCCGATGCGCTCCTGCAGTTCGCCGGCGACCTCACGCGCGACCCGCCGGTACTCCGCTTTCGCGTACATGTCGGCCGAGAAGCCACGCCAGTGCCCGATCGCGAAGTCGGCCCCGGACTCCGCGACGGCCGCACGCATGTCGGGGTCGGCGAGCCCTCCGGAGACGTCGTTCACGATCCTGGCGCCGGCCCGCACGGCCGCGGCCGCAGTCGAGGCGCTGAGCGTGTCGACGCTGACGGGCACTCCTGCGGCGGCGAGCTGCTCGATCACGGGGATGACGCGCTGCTGCTCGACCGTGTCGCCGACGCGGTCGGCACCGGGTCTGGTCGACTCTCCGCCGACGTCGAGCACTGCTGCGCCCTCGGCCCGCAGCCGCAGTGCATGGGCGACCGCGCGATCGACGTCGAGATAACGCCCGCCGTCGCTGAAGGAGTCTGGTGTGACGTTGACGATGCCCCAGATGCCGGTCATCAGCGCGCCGTCGCCCCGAGAGGGACCGACGCGCCGATCAGCGTGATCAGCTCCGCCCTGGCGACGGCGTCCGTGTACTCGCCGCGCGCCGCGATCGTGAGGGTCGATGCCTCGGTCTGCCGGCCGCCGCGCATCGTCACGCACCCGTGCGAGGCATCGAGCACCACCAGCACGCCCCGGGTGTCGAGGTGCTCCGCGATGGTGTCGGCGATCTGCTCGCCGAGGCGCTCCTGCACCTGGGGGCGCGCAGCGAGGATCTCGACGACGCGCACGAGCGCTCCGAGTCCCACGACCTGCTCGCCGGGGAGGTAGGCGATGTGCGCATGCCCGGCGAACGGCAGCAGGTGATGCTCGCAGACGGAACGGAAACGGATGTCGCGCAGCAGCACCGCACCGGAGGGCAGGGTGTCGGGGGCGGGACCGCGCGAGACGCTGATGGTGCGAGCGAGCGGTTCGGCCGGGTCTTCACCGACGCCCGAGAAGAACTCGGAATACAGCTCCGCCATGCGCGACGGGGTCTGCTTCAGCCCCGGTCGGTCCGGGTCCTCGCCGATCGCCTCGAGCAGCTCTCTCGTGAGCCGTTCGACACGTTGCCTGTCGACCGTCACGTCACGCCGTCGCGGGGCGCGGGTTCCCGGCTCCCGCCGAACCCTGCTGCGTGCGCGGCGCGCTGGCCGGAGCCTCGACCGATGCCGCGAGCGAGACGTCCTTCTTCGGAACCTCGATCGGAGGGCGCTCGGACACGGGGCGTCCTTCGCTCGAGAGCCACAGCGGGCGCTCGGGGAGCTTCTTGATCTCGGTGAAGATCTCCGCAATCTGGTTGTGGTCGAGGGTCTCCTCCTCGAGCAGCGCGAGGGCGAGCTTGTCGAGGATGTCGCGGTTCGCGCTGATGACCTCGTACGCCTCGTTGTGGGCCTGTTCGATGAGCGCGCGGACCTGGGTGTCGACCCGCTCGGCGATCGTCTCGGAGTACTCACGGCCTCGACCCATGTCGCGGCCGGCGAAGGGCTCGCCGCCTTCCGTCCCCAGCTTCACCGGACCGAGTTCGGCGGTCATGCCGTACTCGATGACCATCTTGCGGGCGATCGAGGTGGCCTTCTCGATGTCGTTCGAGGCACCGGTGGTCGGATCGTGGAACACGATCTCCTCCGCGACGCGGCCACCCATCGCGTAGGTCAACTGGTCCTGGAGCTCGTTGCGGGTGACGGAGTACTTGTCGTCCAGCGGCAGCACCATCGTGTAGCCGAGGGCCTTGCCGCGGGGCAGGATCGTGATCTTGGTCACGGGGTCGGTGTAGTTCATCGCAGCGGCGGCGAGCGCGTGACCGCCCTCGTGGTACGCCGTGATCAGCTTCTCCTTGTCCCGCATCACGCGGGTGCGGCGCTGCGGGCCGGCGATCACACGGTCGATGGCCTCGTCGAGGGCACGGTTGTCGACCAGTTGCGCGTTCGAGCGCGCGGTGAGCAGAGCGGCTTCGTTGAGCACGTTCGCGAGGTCGGCACCCGTGAATCCAGGGGTCTTGCGGGCGACGACCTCGAGGTCGACGCTCTTCGCCAGGGGCTTGCCCTTGCTGTGCACCTCGAGGATCTTCTGACGGCCCTTGAGATCGGGCGCGTCGACGCCGATCTGACGGTCGAAGCGACCGGGGCGCAGCAGTGCGGGGTCGAGGATGTCCGGGCGGTTGGTCGCCGCGATCACGATGACGTTCGCGTTCGGGTCGAAGCCGTCCATCTCCACCAGCATCTGGTTGAGGGTCTGCTCGCGCTCGTCGTTGCCGCCGCCCATGCCGGCGCCACGGTGTCGACCGACGGCGTCGATCTCATCGATGAAGATGATGGCCGGCGCGTTCTCCTTGGCCTGGCCGAAGAGGTCGCGCACGCGCGAGGCACCGACGCCGACGAACATCTCGACGAAGTCGGAACCGGAGATCGAGTAGAAGGGGGCTCCGGCCTCGCCGGCGACGGCGCGGGCGAGGAGCGTCTTGCCGGTTCCGGGAGGGCCGTACAGCAGCACGCCCTTCGGGATGCGGGCTCCGATGGCCTGGAACTTCGCGGGGTCCTGGAGGAACTCCTTGATCTCATGGAGCTCTTCGATGGCCTCGTCGGCACCGGCCACGTCGGCGAAGGTGACGGTGGGGGTCTCCTTGTTGACGAGCTTGGCCTTGGACTTGCCGAACTGCATGACCTTGCCGCCACCGCCCTGCATCGACGACAGCAGCCACCAGAACAGCAGACCCAGCAGCACGAGGGGAAGGAGGAGCGAGAGGAAGCCGTCGAACCAGGTCGCGCGCGGGACGGCGTCGTTGAAGCCGTCCTTCGGAGCCGCCTCGTTGATCGCGGTGACCACCTCGTCGGCGCGCGCGTCGACGTAGTAGAACTGCACGTTCTCCGAGCCCTGGAACGGCTTGGAGAGCGTCATGTCCACACGCTGATCGCCATCGGTGTTCACGACCTCGGTGACCGTGGTGCCGGAGAGGAGCTTGAGCCCCTCCTGCGTCGTGATCTGCTTGGGCGCGCCCAGATTCGAGATCAACAGGAAACCGCCGAACAGGAGCACGCCGATCAGCGCGACGTAGATCAGCGGATTCCGGGTGAGCTTCTTCACATCCATGATCGGATCAGCGTATCGCGCGCGCCCTAGGGGGCCGCTGTGCGTTCACCCACGGCGTAGCGTGGCGCCGGCGTCAGCTGTAGACGTGTGGCGCGAGCACCGCGACATCGCGCAGGTTGCGGTAACGCTCGTCGTAGTCGAGGCCATATCCGACGACGAAATCGGTGGGGATGTCGAAGCCCACGTACTTGCAGTCGATGACGACCTTCGCGGCCTCGGGCTTGCGCAGGAGCGCCAGCACCTCGATCGACTCGGCTCCGCGGGATCCGAAGTTCTCCAGCAGCCAGCTGAGGGTCAGGCCGGAGTCGATGATGTCCTCGACGATCAGGACGTGCTTGCCGTTGAGGTCGGTGTCAAGGTCCTTGCGGATCTGCACCACGCCGCTCGACTTGGTGCTCGCTCCGTAGCTCGAGACCGCCATCCAGTCCATCGGTGCGTGGAACGGCAGCGCCCGCGCGAAGTCGGCCATGACCATGACGGCGCCTTTGAGCACCCCGACGAGGACGAGGTCCTTGCCCTCGTAATCCTCGGCGACCTGCGCCGCGAGCTGGTCGAGCTTGGCAAGGATCTCCTCCTCTGTGACGAGGATCTGTGCAAGGTCGTCCTGGATCTCCGCGGCGCGCATGGATCGATTTTAGGCGACGCGATCGGATGCTCGGTCCCAGGTTCGTCGATCGGGGAGGCATCTCCCCCTCGCGCGGCATCCGCACTACTGTGAGCGGTGATGTGGGCGGACGCCCCGACGGAAGGATTCACCATGGCTCTTGACGACATCCTCACGCAGGTGCCGATCGACGACATCGCCGAGAAGCTGGGCGTCTCGCGCGACGAGGCCAAGGTCGCGGTCGAGCAGGGCGGCGCGGTGCTGCTGGGCGGGCTCGCCCAGAACGCGCAGACGGATGAGGGCTCCGCCGCCATCCGGAACGCGCTCAAGAAGCACGAGGGCAGCTCCGGTGCCTCGAAGGTCGACGACATCGATCAGGCGGACGGCGGCAGGATCGTCGCGCACATCCTCGGATCGAAGGAGAAGGAGGTCACGAAGGAGCTCACGGAGTCGAAGGCGACCCCCGGCATCGACTTCGGCAAGCTCCTTCCGATCCTGGCCCCCATCGTGATGGGCCTCATCGCCAACGCGAACAAGGACAAGACGGCGAAGGCCGATGCCGGAGCCGAGAGCTCCGGTGGCATCGGCGACCTCATCGGCGGCCTCCTCGGCGGCAACGACAAGGGCGGCGCGTCGGGCGGCATCGGCGACGTGATCGGCGGGCTGCTCGGTGGCGGCAACAGCGGCGGCTCCGGCGGCGGCATCGACCTCGGTGGGATCCTCGGCGGCCTCCTCGGCGGAAAGAAGTAAGACCTCACTCCACCCATCCGGCCGTCGGGTACGGACGCGGAGAGCGTTCGAGACGAGACGCGCTCAGCGGCCGGATGCGGTGAAGACGATGCGCCCGCCGTGACGAACGGCCGAGCACCCTGGCAGGTCGATCGGTCCCTGACCGCTCCAGTCGGTCACCAGTCGCGCGACCTCGACGGTCTGCGTCCTCGTGAGGCTGACCCCGAACTCGCTGTCGACGACGAGACGGATGATGCGGTTGCGCAGCGCCGCAGGGTTGGCGGCGAGCGCTGCCACGCTCACCGAGATTCCCGCCTCCGCGTGTTCGACGATGTCTTCGATCGTCTCCTGGATCATCTCGTCGAACGCCTCGGCGTCTTCCCGCAGCTGCTCGGCCGTGCGCACGAGGGCCTCGGCGATGCCAGGGCCGAGCTCGGCCTCGAGAACAGGGAGCACGCGCTCGCGCACCCGGACCCTCGCGTAGCGGTCGTCGAGGTTGTGCGGGTCGTCCCAGGGGTCGAGCGCGGACGCCGCGCAGAATGCCCTCGTCGTCTCCCGCCGCACACCGAGCAGCG
This sequence comes from Microbacterium sp. PAMC22086, assembly GCF_019443525.1. Taxonomy (NCBI): domain Bacteria; kingdom Bacillati; phylum Actinomycetota; class Actinomycetes; order Micrococcales; family Microbacteriaceae; genus Microbacterium; species Microbacterium sp. PAMC22086. The sequence continues at coordinate 232,259 of NZ_CP080380.1, forward strand.
GTCGCACCCACCGCACGCCGTCGTCGTCTTCCCGCACCGGGGCCATCCCCTGCAGACTCGCGGCGCCGGATCCGCGGGCGAGTCCGAGGAGCACCGTCTCGGCCTGGTCGTCGAGGGTGTGGCCGAGCAGCACCGCTGCGGCGCGCACATCTGCGGCCGCATCGCGCAGCACCCCGTAGCGAGCGTCGCGGGCGGCAGCCTCGGGGCCGCCCTCCCCCGCGACGTCGACGCGCACGATGAGGGGGTCGAGGCCGAGCTCGGCGGCGGTGCGCGCTACGCGAGCGGCGACCTCTGCGGAGTCGTCCTGCAGACCATGATCGACGGTCAATGACGCCGCGCGGAGACCGAGTCTCGAGGCCTCGAAGGCGGTGGCTGCGGCGAGCGCGAGTGAGTCCGCTCCACCGGACAGAGCGACGATGATCGTCGATCCCTCGGGGAGCGCGGCGAGCGCGGTGCGCACGGCCAGGCGGATCTCGGCGATGGCGGGAGGAAGTGACGGCACGATTCCACGCTAGGGCAATCCTCCGATCCGCGTGCCCGCCGCCGTGCGCAGCGGCGTCCGGGGCTATCCTGACGCCGTGACCGACAACACGCGTGCACTCCCCTTCCGGACCGAGAGATTCAAGGCGTTCGTCGACGCCGTCGTCGCCATCGCGATGACGCTGCTCATCCTCCCGCTGATGGAGTCGGTCTCCGAGGCCGCGTCCGGTCACATGAGCACGGCCGAGTTCCTGAACGAGCATTCGGGTCAGCTGCTCAGCTTCGGGCTGAGTTTCCTTCTCATCGCGACCTTCTGGATGGGGCATCACCGCCAGTACCGCGATGTGGAGTGGACCACGGGACCGCTGCTGTGGATCAACGTCGCCTGGATGGCGACGATCGTCTGGCTGCCGGTTCCCACGGCGATGATCGGACAGATGGACACCGACGCTCTGCAGGCCGTGGTCTACATCGGAACGCTGATCATGACGCAGGTGACCACCCTCGCCGGCTGGCTCTACCTGGCGCGTCATCGCGAGCTCAGCACCGTGTCGACCCAGACCATCCGTCTGGGGGCTATCGGCGACCTTGCCGCCATCGTCCTCTTCGGCGCCGCCCTCGTCATCGCGGTCGCAGCCTCTCCGAACGGGTACTACGGACTCCTCCTGCTGCTTCTGAGCGATCCGATGAGCCGCGTGCTGAATCGTCTGTTCCGGAGTCGGTCGCACGAAGACGGTGCCCCACCCGTCGACGCAGGATCCTGAACGATCACGGCCTCCGAGCGTGCGAGTGCCGCAGGTAGGCTAGTCCGCGGCATCCAACCGAACTTTTCCTGAGGAGCACACGCATGGGCGCACACGACGCCGTCATCGAGATCCCGCGCGGCAGCCGCGTGAAGTACGAGGTCGACCACGAGACCGGGCGAGTACACCTCGACCGCGTGCTCTACACGACCTTCGGCTACCCGGCCGACTACGGCTACTTCGACAACACGCTCGGCGAGGACGGCGACCCGCTCGACGTGCTCGTGCTGCTCGACCACGCCATCTACCCGGGCGTCGTCGTGGAGGTCCGCCCCGTCGCCGTGCTCAAGATGAGCGACGAGGCCGGCGGAGACGACAAGCTCGTCGCCGTGCTCTCCAAGGACCCGCGCTGGGCCCACATCCAGGACATCGACGACATCGCCGAGTACACGAAGAAGGAGATCGCGCACTTCTTCGAGCACTACAAGGACCTCGAGCCCAACAAGTGGGTCAAGGTCGACGAGTGGGGGAACGCCGCCGAGGCGCAGCGCATCCTCGACGAGGCGATCGTCCGTTTCGGCGAGCAGGGCCACTGACCCTCACGCACGCAGAAGACCCCCGGTTCCGCTCAGCGGCCGGGGGTCTTCTTCATGTCAGGAGGGAGCGGCTCAGGCCGACACTCCGCGATCGCCGAGGAACGCGACGGGATTCACGGGGCGACCGCCGACGTAGACCTCGAAGTGGAGGTGGCAGCCGAACGAGCGGCCGGTGTTGCCCGCATATGCGATGACCTGGCCGGAGTTCACGCGCTGACCCGAACGGACGAGGATGCCGCCGTCGCGGATGTGGGCGTAGCCCGTGCCGATGCCGCCGCCGTGCTGGATGCGGATGTAGTTGCCGTAACCGGAGTTGGGGCCTGCATAGTCGACGGTCCCGGAGTTCGCGGCGTAGATCGGAGAGCCACAGCCGTTGGCGAAGTCGGTTCCGTAGTGGAAGGACGAGGAGCAGCCCTGGGAGCCGCACTGCACGGAGCGAGGGCCGTAGCCCGAGCTCTTCCCGCCGCCGTGCGGACGGCACCAGCCGCCGGAGCCCTGGCTTCCGCCACCGCCTCCGCCTCCACCGCCACCGCCGGCAGCGGCGGCCGCAGCTGCGGCAGCACGCTCGGCCGCTTCGCGTTCGCGACGGGCCTTCGCCTCGGCTTCGACACCGGCCTGGTAGCCGGCCACGGTCTGGGTCGTCACGTCCTTGAGGGCCGCAAGCTGAGCCTGCATGGTGGCGAGGTTCGCGGACTGCTCGTCCAGGGCAGCCTGAGCTGCTTCCGCCGCCTGCTGCGCGACGACCATCTTCTCTTCGGCGACCTTCTGCAGCCGGTCGCGCTCGTTGCGAGCGACGACGGCCTGATCGCTGAGCGACTGCGCGGAGTTTCGCGCGGCGACAGCCTTGTCGTAGACCGACTGGTTGTACTCGAGCAGCTTGTCCATCGTGCCGAGGCGGGCGAGCAGCTCATCGGCGTTGTTCGCCGACCCGGCGAAGAACAGCTCCATGGAGGTGTCGTCGCCGCCGTTGCGATAGAGCTGCGCGGCGACCTGTCCCGCCTTGCGGGCAGAGCTGTCGGCGACCGCAGCCTGCTCGTCGGCCTTCGCCTGCAGGGTGTCGGCTTCGGTCGCTGCGGCGAAGTACGCCTGCTGCGCGTCGTAGAACTCCTGGGATGCGACCTTCGCCGCGGCCTGCGTCTCGGCGACCTTCTGCGTGAGGGACTGGATCAGCCCTTCGATACGCGAGACCTCGGCAGCCTTGGCCGCCTCGTTGTTCTTCGCTCGCTGCACGTCATCCCAGCTCGGGTACGTGGCGGCATACGCGGCGCTCACACCGTTGGTGATGCCGAAGGCGCTGAGCGCCACGACGCCGAGCGCGCCGATGCCGAGGGCTCCTCGACGACTGATGCCTGTCGTACCGAAGGCGCGGCGTTCTGTGGGAGTGGGCGCGCAGCCGCAGTCCTCGGACGCTGCTGCGACCGCAGCATCCAGCGTGATCTTGTCGTTCACACGGCCCCTTCCGCCGGTTTCACAGTTGCCACAGTAACAACAACTTTCACATCCGCACCAGGAGCACGGCCGCTCCTCCGCCCTCCACCGACCCCTCGATCGTGCCCCGGAAACACGCCCGGGTTGCGGCGCCGCGCCCTCGATTCGCGATTTGCCTGAAACATCCCTTATGCTTGAGCGTCGGCAAGGAAGTCCCCCGGGACTGACTCGGCCCCATCGTTTAGCGGCCTAGGACGCCGCCCTTTCACGGCGGTAGCACGGGTTCGAATCCCGTTGGGGTCACACCTTCCGATATAATTAAACAAGTATGGCCCTGTAGCGCAGTTGGTTAGCGTGCCGCCCTGTCACGGCGGAGGTCGCGGGTTCAAGTCCCGTCAGGGTCGCTCCGTGCGACGAGCTCTTTCTTCGGAGAGGGCTCTTCGTCTAGGACGCGACAGGTTCGCCGGTCGCGCGGCTCTGTAGCTCAGTTGGTAGAGCGTTCGACTGAAAATCGAAAGGTCACCGGATCGATGCCGGTCGGAGCCACACGAGTGATCGTTACAATCACTCCAGAAACCCTCGCCTAGCTTCTACATGGCGGGGGTTTTGCTTTGCCCGCGGGCGAGACCTTTCCACCGACGCCCTGTGATCAACTGGTCCGTATGCGTTCAGAGCAGTCGTCCGTCATCCCGGTCGAAGTCCTCCGAGGCTTCCGGTCCCGGGACGACACGACGCGCGAATGGGCGGCCCAGGTGTCAGCCGTCGCGCTGGACCTGCTGCAGCGGTGGGAGCTCCGCCCTGAAGGCACGGTCCGATCGGGAGAGGCCGGGGTCCTCGTTCCGGTGCGCCGTGCCGATGGAACGCCCGCGGCGTTGAAGCTGCAGGTCCCCCGCGCCGAGACCACGGCTGCGATCATCGGCCTCACCCGTTGGCAGGGAGCCGGCATCGTCCGCCTGCTGGACAGTGATGCCGACCGCGGAGGGATGCTGCTCGAACGCCTCCATGGGGACCGCGCTCTGGAGACCGTCGAAGACGACGATGCTGCCGTTCGCGTGGTCGGTGGCCTCCTCGCACGCCTGCACGCTGTGGCCGCCCCGGACGGGCTCCCCCGGCTCGCGACGGTCACCGCCGAGATGATCGACGATGCTCCTGCGGCAGCGCGCGTGCTCGACGACGACGACCGGTCCCGGCTGGACCGATGGGTCGACACGGTGTCGGCGGTGGCCGACGACACCGGCGACCGTCTCCTGCACTGGGATCTGCACTACGGCAACGTGCTCGCAGCCGACCGCGAACCCTGGCTGGCGATCGACCCGGAGCCGCTCGTCGGCGATCCCGGATTCGACCTCTGGCCCGCGCTCGACAGCGGATGGAGCGACGATCCCGCCCGCGCCGATGCACCCCGGCTCGTACGGCGTCGCTTCGACATCCTCACCGAGATGCTCGACCTCGACCGCCACCGCGCTGCCGCCTGGACCCGTGCCCGCCTGCTGCAGAACACCCTGTGGGACATCGAAGACGGTCAGCCCGCCATCAGCGCGGCAGCGAAGCTGGTTGACGATGCGCTCCTCGCCGCCCACAGCTCCGACATGCGGTGAACGCACCGAAACGGGTTCGCGTCGAGCGCTCCTCGCGAGGTGGAAGGCCCCGTCGTCGTCACAGCGATTCCGCGGCCTCCCGCGCCCGCTCCAGATCGCGCGCCGCCGCTTCCCTTCGCTGAGCCGCGGCGGCGCGCTCCTCCTCTACGCGCGACACCTCGGCCTCGGCGCGCTCGGCATCGGCGCGGGCGCGGGCGAGCTCGGCCTCGAGTTCGGCGGTCCGGTCCGAGAGTTCCGAGATGTGCGCTCGCGCCCTCTGCAGCGCCGCATCCCGCCGTGCGAGTTCGCGCTCCGCGACCGCGTGCTCCTTCTCCGCCGCCGCGATCGCCCGCTCGGCGTCCCGGCGCGCCCGTCGCGCCTGCAATTCATCCGTCGGAGGTCGAGGCGCCGGCTCGCGGTCGGGCACGTCGCCCGCCACCGCCTCACGGATCTCGCTCGCCGTGGCCGAGGGATCGAGAGCCCGCAGCAGTCGGCCGGAAGCGACAGCTGCGGCCGCCGCCGGATCGAAGAACGCCGCCGAGATGGTCTGCTCGACCGCCTCGAGCGTCGACGGCGTCACGCGCTCCCCGCGCGCTGCGGCCAGCTCTCCTGCGGCCTGAGCGAGCCGCCGGGTGAGGGCACGGCGTTCCCGTCCCAGCTTCGCCAGCGCCGGGGCGTCCAGGTCGTCCTGGGCTTCGCGAAGCTCTCGCGCGAGCTCCAGCGCCTCCCCGAGCTGTGCCGCCCGCTCGCGCGCGAACACGTTCACCACCCAGGCCGCGATCGACGGCTTCCTGAGAGCGAGGATCCGGGAGGCGAGCTCCGGATCAGCCTCCCCCGCCCGGGCCTTGCGCGACGCCACGAACGATTCCGGGGCGTCGGAGTACAGCACGGCTGCGATCTCCTCGAACGTGGGACCGACCATGCCGCCACCCTACGCCGATACCGGTCGCCCGCCCGGGCTCCGCCCTGTGATCCCGCCCGCGATCACAGCAGGTCGTACTCCCCGCCGTACGGCACCGCACTGTCGCCGGTGTCCCGCGCGTCGAATTCCACCGTCTCGACCGAGATCACGACGTGTGTGACCGAGGAGATCAACACGCTGACCGAGCGATTGCCCACCACCGAGAATTCGACGAACCCGCCTCCGGTCTGGATTGCCTCCTCTATCCGACCTCTCAGCTCGACGGCATCCTCCCCCTGCGCCAGGAAGAACTCTGATTCATTGAGCGCAATCCGCGTGCGCGCCATCGTCTGCACCTTGTCCTCCGCTCGTTGTCATTCCGTTGTCGTCATGCTGAGACGGTAACGAGTACATCCGGGCTCGCAGAGGGGGTTGCGCATGGGCCGCAGAAGAGGCAGTGCGCCGGTGTACCGTGATCACATGGGCAGACTCCGCTACGACGGGACCTCGGATCCGATCCTCATCGAAGACGCGACTCTGGCGCACCTCAAGATCGTCATCTCGACCAAGCTCCGCCGCCAGGAGAGCTTCATGATGACCTGGCTCCCGGTCAACGGCGGGGTCGACAAACGCGCCACCGTGTGGATCCATCCGGCGATCCCGCTGCAGTTCGGGTACGACGCCGCCGAGCCTCCGGCGATCGATCCGCGACTGATCGCCGACATGATGCAGGCGCTCAACGCGTCGGGCGAACTCGTGCTCGATCATCTGATCTCCCCCGCCTGACCCCGAGTACCTCCGCAGGACCCGCCGCGGATCCGGCTACGCTGTGCCCGTGGATGCCGCCCCCTATCTCCTGCTCGGTCTGCCGATCCTCGCGCTGATCATCGGCGGCCCGATCCTCAGGAGTCGTATGGGTCGCCGTGCCTCTGCAACCGGAACCAAGGCAGGAAAGAAGTTCGCGGACGAGAAGCTCGAGACGGCGCTCGGCGAACTCGGCACCACTCTGGTAATCCACGCACCAGAGCCGCGCGCGAGAGAGATCATCGCCTCCGCGATGGCGGGGAAGGAACGGGAGTACGTGATCCGCAGCGACGGCGGTTACGGCATCCGCTTCGTCGAACCCGATGACACGCTCGTCCGACTCGGTCCCGTCACCGAGGGCACCCGGATGCAGATCGAGACCTTCCGCGACTACTTCGGTTTTCCCCAGACCGTTCAGTTCTGGACGGAGCTGCGTGCACGGGTCGCCGCCGCGGCGGAGGCCCACGAGGTCACGGTCGCAGAGGGCAAGCCCATCCGCTACGTCCGCGGCGAGACGATCGACGACCGGAACGCCCGCTGGGTGCAGGCCCCCTGACCTGGGTCACGCGCCTTCAGCCGATGCAGGCGAAACACGAACGCACAACAAACCGCAGACGCAACTAGGCTGTAGGGCGCGCCCTGCCCGCCGGTCCTCCGCCGGGTCACGGTGGTGGCGTGCGCCCTGACGACCTCCTCCGGTCCACACTGTCCCGACTGTCGGGATGGAGCCGCCGCTCCCGGTGTGGCCCCGCCAGAAAGGCAAGAAACCCATGAGCGAATCTCCCGGTACCTCCGACCGCGACGGCGAGCGCTCGCCGGACTTCTTCGACCAGCTGATCGAGACCGCGCCCCGCGAGCAGCAGGGTGCGTTCACCGTCGGCTTCCGCGGCTACGACAAGGCCGAGGTCGACGCGGCGCTCTCGACTCTCCGCAACCAGCTCAAGCAGGCCGCCGCAGAGGTCGCCGAGGCCCAGGCCCGCGAAGAGGAAGCCGTCGAGGCGGTGCGGGAAGAAGAGCGCAAGGCTCGCGAAGCTCTCGAGAGCGAGCTGACGGCCGCGAACGCGAAGGTGTCCGACGCCGAGCAGCAGGTCGCCACCCTCACCTCCGAACTCGTCGACGCTCCGCAGCCGGACGGCGAAGAGGCTCCGTCGCGCCAGCAGTTCGAGGCGATCCTGCGGGTCGCCGAGGAGCAGGCGAACGTGCTCATCCAGAACGCGGCCGTGCAGGCCGACCGTCTGATGACCTCTGCCCGTGAGGAAGTGACCGCGCAGCGCGCCGAGGCCGAGGCCGACGCCGAGCGGATCACCGCCCAGGCGCAGCGTGACGCCGATCAGGTGCGCCTGAAGATGGACACCGAGTACACGGCGCACGAGGCACGCATCGAGCGCGAAGCCGCGCACGCCGCGGAGAAGGTGAACCAGGCCGCACAGGAGGCCACGGCGATCCGTACCGAAGCCGAGAAGGGCGCGGCCGCGCTGCGCTCGCTCGTCACCCGCGAGACGACCCAGCTGCGTGCCGATGCCGAGCGCGATGTGCGCGACATGAACGCCCGTGTGCTGGAGTTCGAGGAGACCCTCACCCGCCGCCAGGACGACGCGCAGCAGGAGTTCCTCGTGCTGCACAACCAGGCCGTCGCTCACGCGGAGCGGATCACCAACGACGCGAACGAGCAGGTCACGGCATCGCTCGAGCACGCCCAGCGCATCTCGGCACGCGCCGAGGACTACGAGCGCCTGACCCGCTCGCAGGCGCAGGCGATCGAGGCCGAAGCTCAGGTCCGCGCTCGTGAGACGCTCGAGCGCGCTCGCGCCAAGGCCCAGAAGATCGTCGACTCGGTCACCGGCCACACCACTGCGGTGCTGCACGACGCCGAGGACCGCACCCGTCAGCTGCGGTGGCAGCAGCAGCAGCTGACGAGCTTCATGGCCGAGGTGCGCGAGCTGATCCGTCCCGACGGGATCTTCTCCGACGACTCGCTGCCCACGGAGATCACCGGAGCGGACGCGCCCGCAGCGCCCGCGCCCGCAACGGTCATCGCCGACGAGGTGCCGGAGGAGACCTTCCTCGGCGACGAGGTGCTCGAGGACGAGCTCGACGACGACCGCCCGCTCGAGAAGATCACGATCGACGTGGTGGAGACCAAGAAGAAGTCCTCCAAGTAGACCCGGGAACGACAGAGGCGCGAGCAGGGATTCCTGCTCGCGCCTCTGTCGTTCCCGGACTGATCAGGCCCGGTGATGTCTGGTGGCTACCCCCGGCCGAACTGCGCGACTGCCGGGCAGTCGAAGGGATCTGCTCCGGCGGAGAGTCCGACCCGGTTCAGGTACTCGATGACGATCATGTAGGACCGACCGAGGCTGGTCTCCGTGTAGGGCACGTCGTTCGCCGCGCAGTAGTCGCGTACGATCTCCCGCGCCTTGGCGAGGTGCGGTCGCGGCATGCTCGGGAAGAGGTGGTGCTCCACCTGGTAGTTGAGGCCGCCCATGAGCCAGGTCGTCCACCATCCACCGCTGATGTTGCGGGAGGTGCGCACCTGCTTGGTGAAGAAGTCGAGACGGGCGCCGGGCTCGATGATCGGCATCCCCTTGTGGTTCGGCGCGAACGCGGCTCCCATGTAGACGCCGAAGACCGCGAACTGCACCCCCATGAAGGCGAAAGCCATACCGAGGGGGAGCATCATGAACACGGGCACCAGGATGAGGGCGAACCGGAGCGCGATGATGCTGAGCTCGGTCCAGCGTCCCTTGACGTTCTTCGTCGTCATGAGGTACTTCAGGCCGAGGAAGTGGAGGTTCAGCCCCTCGAGGGTGAGGAGCGGGAAGAAGAGCCAACCCTGCTTGCGGGTGATCAGCTTGATCAGGCCCTTCGCCTTGGCGGCGTCCTCCTCGAGGAACGAGATCGTGTCGACCTCGATGTCGGGGTCCTTGCCGACCTGGTTCGGGTTTCCGTGGTGCTTGGTGTGCTTCGAGTCCCACCACGAGTAGCTCATGCCGATGCTGGCGATCACGATGCGCGCGAGCTTGAAGTTCGCAGGCCCCGTGCTCAGGATCTGGCGGTGCGCGGCCTCATGCCCGAGGAACGCGATCTGCGTCAGGACGATGCCGAGCCCCGCAGCGATCAGCAGCTGGAACCAGCTGTCGCCGAGCAGGATGAAGCCGGTGATGAGGCCGCCGAGGGCCACGGCGATGCCTGCGGCCACGAAGATGTAGAACCACTGGGTACGCTGAAGCAGGCCGGTCTCCTTGACCACCTGCGACACCTGCTTGTACGCCTGGGCCATGGGCGGGAAGTCCGCATTGCCGGAGTAAGTCTGACGAATCGGGCCCAGCGTTGCCGCGGTCGGTTCGACCTGCGTGATGGAGATGATCTTCTCCTGACGTTCGGAGCCCTCGAGCTGTGGAAGCCCAAGGCAGATGCCCAACGCTTACCTCACAGTAGCCCCGCCCACATGCGCCTTCGGGAATACATCCGCACCCCTTGACGGACCACGCTCGTTGTGCGTGAATCGCGGATTTCAGGCGCGGGCGCGGCGGGTGCGGCGACGCCAGGCCCGAGGCAGCATCGACGGAAAGACGGGCCCACCTCGGGAAGGCTGGTTCGCGTCTTCGAGCGCACGGAAGGCGTCATCGAGCGAGTCGAAGACGCCGAGCTCGGCGCCGTGGTTGTCGCGCACCAGGTGCGCGCTGCCGTCGAACTCGACGAAGCCGGCGAACTCGCCGCCGCGCGTCGCGACGTGCACGTCGGTGTCGGCCTGCTTCCAGGTCAACGGATCGGACGGGGGAAAGGTGGTGGTGCTCATGGTCATGCTCATTGCTGTGTGGCGGACACGCGTGGCGCTCCGCAAGATGTGAGACCGAGGGCGGATTCCGCACGCATCGATGTGCGCGGTCCGTAATGGCCCTGATCAGTGGCGACGTGGCGGCCGAGAGGGGCGATGCACACACGCTGCTCCATAAGCATAGCAGACCGGCCCACCCGGCCCCCAATCCACGGATTCGGCTCAGCTCGACGGCGGCTGACTCCCGCCGCCCGACCCGCCCTGGCCCCCGCCCGCAGCCGGGGTGGTCGCCGTGTCGACGCCGACCACGAGCGTGGCCGAGTATCCGTCCTGCACGCTTCCGGTGACGGCGGCCACCTGCAGGACACCGGAGTCGTCACCGAAGACGTTGTCGCTCGCGAGCGTGATCTGCGAGAGATTCCTCGCGGAGCCGTCATACGCAGCCTCTGCGTAGACGGCCGCGCACGCCGCCTCGGGAAGGGCCAGTTGCGACGTCGCGATGGCCGCGCTCGAGTCGGTGATCGAGCCCACATCCGGGTACACCTCGAAGTGGATGTGCGGCCAGCGCCCCGAGTAGCACCCGGGGAACACCGAGGTGAACGACACTCTGCCATCGGCATCGGCGACCTGCACACCGCGCAGGTAGGTGACATCCTCCAGCCCGGAGGAGTACATCGAGTACTCGCCCTGCGCCGTGCAGTGCCACGCGTACACCGCGACGCCGGGGAAGGGGACTCCCCCATTCGCGAGATCGATCACCTGCAACGCGAACGTGAGCGGAACACCTTCGGCGGTCGCACCGCCGTCGATCGACGAGCGGATGTCCTGGCGGACGATCCCCGAGTCCTCGAGCACATCGGGACCGTTCGATCCGTCTCCCGGGTAGGGCCCTGCCGTCTCGTCGGGGATCTCGCCGACGCTCGCGGCATCGCCCGCCGAGGCCCCCGACGTGGCCGTGGGCGTCGGGCTCGCCGACCCGACCGACGCCGGCGGCGCGCAGGCCGCGAGCACGACGGCGCCCAGACCCACACCCGCGAGTCCGAGCACACCGCGCCTGGTCACCAGCGTGCGGATATCGAAGGCGGCCCCCTGATCGACGATCTCCTCATCGCGTCGATCGAGCAGGCGCCCCTCGTACGCGGGACCATCGGGGGTCTGGGTGGGTTCCGGAATACTCATGATCTGTCTCCTCCTCGACGGACTGTTGCGTGTCCTCAGCGTCGCGGAGCTTCCGATCAGGAGACTTTGCCCGATCTATGCCTTGTCTATGCGCGAGGACGCGACCGGGGGACGGAGCACCAGCACGACCACGATGCCGACGAGCACCAGGGCGGTGAGCGTGACCGGGATCGGCAGGACCGGATCGAGCAGCACCAGCACCGCACCTGAGGGCACCACCGTGTTCACGACACGGTCGGCGTTCTCACGGATGGCGATCCACCAGACGGCGAGGAGGAAGATCGCGATCGGGATCGTGACGGTGAGTGATGCCGCGATGCTCGACAGGTGGCTCTTCCCGGTCAGGACGTCGAGCTCCACTTCGATCCCGGCGGAGAAGGCGGCGGCCGCCCCGAACACGAAGTAGTGCGTGTAGCCGTAGCGGAGCGAGCGTCCGAAGCTCGTGATGGCGCGCTGGTGCGGCGGCCAGAAGTAGATCCACCACAGCGACGCCGTGACCACGAGGGTGAGCACCGAGATGGCGATCAGCGGCCCGAGGCTCTCGACCTTGTCGAGGGCGTCGATGATCGCGTTGGCGGAGGCGAGCAGGCTCTCTCCGAGCACGATGAGCGTGAACAGCCCGTAGCGCTCGGTGATGTGGTGTGGATGCCACTCGCCCGCGCACTGGGCGTGCACCCGCTCGAAATCGCCCGTCTCACGTCCAAGTACGCCGCGGCCGACGACGAGGGGCTGGAACCCACCATCGGCACGGATCCAGCCGAGCTGGGACGACGTCTCCGGCTGCTGGAGTCCTCACCGCGAACAGCTGGGCCGCAGTTCGATGTCGCCGTCCTGATCGACCTCGCGGCGGAACGAGAGATCGATCTGACTGTGGAGGATTGGTCGCAGTTGCGCACGGGCGCGGGAGGCGCGGAGGTGCCCGTTCGGGTGCTCTACGCCGTAGCGGAGTACACGGGTGTGGCCGTCGGCTACCTGACGGATCTTGACGACAAGGGGCTGACCTCGACCGACACCCGCGCAACTTCGAACCGCTCGCCGTGTTCCTGCGCTGGGCGTCGCAGAGCGGCGCGGCCGATCGCATCCATCCGGTCCCTTCCCCCTACGCCGACCCCTACACCGCCTACCCGATCGACACCTACCGGGCATGGATGCGCCGGTTCGCCACCGACGAGACGATCCGGCTGCGGACCCGCATCTGCGGGCTGATCGCCGGGATCACCGGCAGACCCACCACAACGATCGCCGCGCTCACCACCGCCAGCATCATCGATGACGGCGACCAGATGCGTCTCCGACTCGGACTCACCCCTGTCCAACTGCCACCGCCGTTGCCGGCGCTGATCAGGCTGCAGCTCGCAGCACCACGGCGATGGGACACGGCATCGACCTGGCTGTTCCCCTCGAAACTACGCGCCGGCGCACACGTCCACGCCAGCCGCTTCGCCGCCGACCTGCAGAATCTCACCTGCCGCGTCGTCGGACTGCGCGGCGCAGCACTCCTCAACCTCGCCGCGACGATGCCCGTTGGCCCGCTCTGCGACCTCACCGGCATGTCACCGAACGTCGCGGCGCGCTGGCAGCTCGTCGCCGCATCCGCCTACGCGCAATACCCCGCGATGCGAATGTGAGCCTGGACAATATCCGGGTAGCCGCCGCGAGAGGCTCTACAGCAGACCGATCAGGACGCCGCCAGCGGCACCGACGAGCACCACGACCCAGGGAGGCAACTTCCAGGACACCAGGAGCACGAAGCAGATCACGGCGAGACAGAACGATCCGGCGTCGGTGACGGCGGTTGTGAACACGGGTGAGTAGAGCGCGGCGGCGAGGATGCCGACAACGGCTGCGCTTGCGCCGCGCATGACGGCTTGCGCCCAAGCGTGTCGGCGGAAGGTGTTCCAGAACGGCAGCACTCCGAGCAGCAGCAGGAAGCCGGGCAGGAACACTGCGATGAGGGCGATGAGTGCGCCCCAGATTCCGCCGGGGCCGGTGTCGGCGATCGCGCCGAGGTATCCGGCGAAGGTGAACAGCGGGCCGGGGACGGCTTGGGCGACGCCGTATCCGGCGAGGAACTGGGCGTTGGTGACCCATCCCGGGTCGACGACCCCTGCCTGCAGCAGCGGGAGCACCACGTGTCCGCCGCCGAACACCAGTGCGCCCGCGCGATAGAACGCGTCGAACAACGCCACACCGCCCAGACCGGTCGCTGCAGCGATGATCGGGGTGCCGATCAGCAGCGCGGCAAACACGGCCAGGCTGGTGATGCCCGCGGCACGTCGGACCGGGAAGTGGAGCATGTCGGGCCGGTCTTCCACGGCGGCGCGGCAGAAGATCAGTCCACCGAGCGCGCCGATGAGGATTGCGGCGATCTGCCCGACCGATCCGACCATCAGCATGGTGGTGAGCAGGGCGATCACGGCGATGCCGGCGCGGGGCCGGTCGGGGGTGAGGGTTCTCGCCATGCCCCAGACCGCTTGGGCAACGATCGCGACGGCGACGATCTTCAGCCCCGTAAGCAGACCTTCGCCGATCGGGCCGGCGAACCAGGACGCGCCATAGGCGAAGGCGACCATCAGCGCCGCGGACGGCAGCGTGAAGCCGACGAACGCGGCGATCGCGCCCCATCCGCCGGCGCGCAGCAGCCCGACGCCGAACCCGACCTGGCTGGAGGCGGGGCCGGGCAGGAACTGTGACAGCGCGACCAGGTCGGCGTATTCGCGGTCGTCCATCCACTTGCGGCGTTCCACGAACTCTGTGCGGAAATAGCCCAGGTGCGCGACCGGGCCGCCGAACGAGGTGGTCCCGAGCTTCAGGAACACCAGGAACACCTCCCGCACCGTGCTGCGGGCCGTGACCGTCGATGCCTGCGTCATGACTGCTCCTGTTCCTGAGTAGGGGCCCGGCGGGCGTCTCACACCCTATCTAAGATAGACTCGCGTCTATGAATCAGGTGGTGGAGGCGACGGCGCTGAGCGTGCTTGCCGATCCCACCCGTGCCCGGCTCGTCCAGCTCATCCGGGACGCCGAGGGCGGGCGCGCTTTGGTCGGCCGACTGGCGGAGCAGCTCGGGTTGCGTCAGCCCACGGTCAGCCACCACATGGCGGCGCTGCACGCCGAGGGCCTCGTGATCCGGCAGCCGGAGGGGCGCCGGGTCTGGTACTCGATCAACCCGGACGAAGCCGACCGCGTCACCGCGCTGGTCGGCACCCCGGCCTTCGCCGCGGAGGAGCCGGATTGGGGGCGGGTGGCTGACGACCTCGCCGCCCGTTATCGGGGCGTCTTCAGTCGCGAGACGGTCGCCCGGTTCCTCGCCGACTCCCGGAACCTGCTCGCCGCCGCCGGCGCCCCGCTGCTGGCCTCTCGCGCCGCGGCATTCGCGGCATCCCGGCTGGACGCCCTGCACCGCACCGAGGGCAACTTGAGCGGGACGCCGTCGGTGTTGTTCGTCTGCGTCCAGAACGCCGGCCGCTCCCAGCTGGCCGCGGGCATCCTTCGCCAGCTCGCCGGCGACAAGGTCACGGTCCGCACCGCCGGGTCCGCCCCTGCGGCCGAGGTCCGCTCGGCGATCGTGACCGCGTTGGACGAGATCGGCATCACCCTCGGCAACGAGTTCCCCAAGCCACTCACCGACGAGACCGTCAAGGCGGCGGACGTCGTGGTCACGATGGGCTGCGGCGACGCCTGCCCGGTCTATCCCGGACGCCGCTACCTCGACTGGGATCTCGACGACCCGGTCGGCAAGCCGCTCAGCGTGATCCGTGAGATCCGCGACGACATCGACCAGCGCGTCCGCGGTCTGCTTGCCGAACTCATTGGCGCATCCGTCACGTAATCCATAGATGATGGTCTATGCTTTCTGGTGAGAGGAAGCGAGACCCGTCATGAGTGAGAAGCCCACCGTCCTGTTCGTCTGCGTCCATAACGCCGGCCGCTCGCAGATGGCCGCCGGCTACCTGCAGTCCCTCGCCGGAGATCGGGTCGAGGTGCTCTCGGCGGGGTCCGCACCGAAGGACCAGATCAATCCGGTCGCCGTCGACGCGATGGCCGAAGAGGGCATCGACATCGCCGGCGGCACCCCGAAGCTGCTCACCGTCGACGCCGTCCACGAGTCCGACGTCGTGATCACGATGGGCTGCGGCGACGCCTGCCCGATCTTCCCCGGCAAGCGTTACGAGGACTGGGAACTCGACGACCCCGCAGGTCAGGGCATCGACGCGGTCCGGCCCATCCGCGACGAGATCCGCGCCCGCGTCGAGACCCTGATCGCCGAGCTGCTCCCCGCCGGGCGGGCGTCCTGAACGCGCATCGCGGCCAGGACGGGCTCCTCTCGCCGGAGTTGGTGCTGCACCGCGCCGCCGAACGGCTCGCACACCAGTTCACCGGGACGGTTAACGAGGAGACCGTCGAGCGGGTCGTGTTCGAGTCCTACACCGCCCTGGCCCGCACCGCCGCCGTCACCACCCACCTACCCACAGTCGCGGAGAAGTTCGCCCGCGACCGGCTCACGGCCGCGAGCTGACCGACGAAGAGATCGTCTCGATCCTGCGCAACTGGACGGGTGGCGACCTGGGGTCGATCGCCCTCTGCACGGGCGTGATTCTGACCTACCTCGCCGACCACTCGCACGTGCAAGCCCGGCTGCGCTCCGGAGTGTCCGATCGGGAGTTCAACGCGATCCTCGATGAGATCCTGCGAATTGATGATCCCTTCGTGGCTAACCGACGCATCACCACCGAGCCCGTCACGGTCGGCGGCCGTGAGCTTCCGGCTTCTCGAACGCCTCTTCCCTCAAATCACACGGGTGCTCAAAATCAACCAACTCGAGACCATCACCGACGACGTCATCGAAGCGGCCGCCAGCATCCTCGTCATCGGCAACTAACGCCACCAAGCGATCACAGAAAACCGCCAACTAGCGATCAGATCCACAATCGCGAGCCGCCTCGAACGCCGTCTCGTCGCCATGGGGATAACGACGATCGCGGACCTGGCGGCCGCGGATCCTGTTCAGATCCGCAAGGCGTTCAATGTCGTCGTGATGAGAATCGCGCTCGAGCTGCGCGGCATCCCATCCATCACCGCGGAGGAGGACCGCACCGGGAAGAAGGAGCAGCTGATCGTGTCGCGGTCGTTCTCGGAGAAGATCACCTCACGCGCTGGCACGGGAGATCTCGGGGAGGATCGACTCGACCACGGCTGTGGCCACGGTGGCCGGGTCGTGGCCCACGAGCCCCAGCAGCACCGCCCTGTCGGTGTTGTGCCCGCGTCCGGTGGCGCCCAGGGAACCCAGCAGGTCCACGGTCAGCCGGTGGATGTGGGGAGAACCCAGGTCGGCGAGTTCGGCTGCGAAGGCCAGACCCGCCCGCATGGGGCCCACCGCGTGGGAGGAGGAGGGACCGATGCCGATGCGGAAGAGGTCGAAGACCGACAGGGGGTGCGGCGCGTCCGCGGCTGCGACCTGACCCGCGACGAGGGCGGCCGGGGTGGGTTGGTCGGCACCGTGGTGCTCAGGGGTCTGCCGGTGGAGGGGCGCGGGATGCAGATCCATGGCCACCATTGTGTCCCTCCCCGGGACTCAGTGACGGGGGCGGTGGGGGCGGCGCAGCCGTGCAGAGCGGATCAGGGCGCACGGGGCCCGGGTCCTTGACGCGGCCGTGAGGAATGGGGCTCCGGCGGATCAGGATGCGTGGGGGTCCAGGAGTTCCTTCAACACGGTGGCCTCGGAGATGTCGGAGCGTTTCGCGGCGGTGAGCAGCGTGAGGGGACCGGCTGCTGCCCGTTGCCGCAGGTCCGCGAGCGCGTCGGCATGGTCGGGACCACGGAGCTCCTCCAGGTAGCGGCGGCGGAACTCCGGGTACTTCGCCGGATCGTGGGCGTACCACCGACGCAACTCGGGTGAGGGGGCGACCTGTTTGCACCACTCGTCCAGATGGGCGCGCACCTTGCTCATGCCGCGCGGCCACAGACGGTCCACCAGGACACGGTCCCCGTCAGCGGGGTCGGGGTCCTCGTAGATCCTGCGCACCCGGACCTGCGGCCGCTCCACGGCCTGGTCAACCTCTTCGGGTCCCCCCTGTTCCGACACGTCCCTCCCCCTCCTTCTCCCGCCGAAGTCCGTCCTCGGGTCTGATGCAGGAACAGGTGACTGTTCTGGTCAGGCCGCGAGGGCCAGTTCTTCGTTCATGATGGTCTCGAACTCGACCGGCGTCAATCGACCCAGGCGGACCTGTCGACGTCGCCGGTGGTAGGTCCGCTCAATCCAAGTCACGATCGCGATGCGTAGTTCCTCGCGAGTGGCCCAGGAGCGCCGGTTCAGGACGTTCTTCTGCAGCAGGCTGAAGAACGATTCCATTGCCGCGTTGTCGCCGCAAGAAGCTACCCTGCCCATCGATCCGACGAGGTTATGCGCGGTGAGTTCTCGACGCAGCTTCCTGCTTCGAAATTGCGATCCTCTGTCCGAATGGACGATGCAGCCGTTCACGTTTCCGCGCATCCGGGCGGCGTTGCGGACAGCGCGGACCGCGAGAGACGCTTTCATCCTCGAGTCGATCGAGTAGCCCACGATCCGGCCGCTGAACGCGTCTTTGACAGCGCAGAGGTAGAGCTTGCCCTCGGCGGTCTTGTGAATCGGCCTGACTTTCGTTCCGTTCTTCAAGCAAGGATGGAACACGATGAACAGGAAGTATTCGCCGGAGATGCGTGAGCGGGCGTTGCGGATGCTCGCGGAGACGCGACCGTCGCACCCGAACATGATGAGCGCGGTCCGTCACGTCGCCGGGCTGCTCGGGATGAGCCCGGAGACACTGCGCCTCTGGCAGCGCCGCTTCGAGGTCGACGCGGGCGTGAAGCCCGGGTTGACGACGGATGCGGCGGCGGAGATCAAGCGGCTGCAGAAGGAGGTCTCGGAGTTGCGGAGTGCGAACGAGATCCTCAGGGCTGCGAGCATCTTTTTCGCGAAGGAGCTCGACCACCCCTCGACGAGATGATCCGGTTCGTCAACGAACACCGGGATCGTTTCGGGGTCGAGCTCATCTGCCAGGTCCTGCGACCGGCGGTGAGAGGATTCTTCACCTCACGCGGCTATCGCGCCGCGGTGGGCCGCGCGCCGTCCGCGCGGCAGCTGCAGGATGATCTGCTCGTGCCCGAGATCGCCCGGCTGCATGCGGAGAACTACGGCGTCTACGGGCGCCGGAAGATGCACGCCCTCATGCGACGGCAAGGCTGGGACATCGGTCGCGACCAGACCGAACGCCTCATGCGCCTCGCCGGGGTTCGCGGTGTCCGCAAGTCTGCGACGTCACCTACGTCGCCACCTGGTCCGGGTTCGCCTACGTCGCATTCGTCACCGATGTCTACTCCCGCCGCATCGTCGGCTGGAACGTTGCGGCGACGCTGCGCTCCGAGATCCTGCCGATGCAGGCCCTGGACATGGCCGCCTGGAACGCCGGTGGGCGCCTCGACGGACTCATCCATCACGCGGACCACGGGTCGAACTACACCGCGATGGTCTACACCGAGAGGATCGTCGAACTCGGCGCTGTCCCCTCAACCGGGACCGTCGGCGACAGCTTTGATAACGCGATGGCCGAGGCCGTGAACAACCTCTACAAGACCGAACTGATCCGCTAGCGCGGGCCCTGGCGCACCGTCGAGCAGGTCGAGCTCGCGACCCTCGAATGGGTGTGGTGGTGGAACAACTCCCGCCTCCACGGCGAGCTCGACATGCGAACACCCGCCGAGGTCGAACAGGCGTATTACGCTGACCAGGAATCAGCCAATCCGGCACCTGTCGGACAAGGCTCCCGATAGGAACGAAAGTCAGGCCGATTCACCACTCCGCGATCGGCAACATCAGCCCGAACGCCTACGAAGCCGCACGCTCCGCTACGCTCGCGGAAGCGGCATAACCGAACCGACACCGTGTCCACGATCAAGGGCCAAGGCCCGGGCTACCGACACACGGAGATTCCGAAGAACAGGACCGCGTTGGCCGACTACGGCGCGATCACGATGAAGAACTCGCTCACCAACACCATGTCGACGCTGCCGAGCCAGCTCGCTCGGCCACTGACCTGGGATCGCGGTGCACACCTGACGGATGCTTCTTGCACTACTCCGCGGGCGACCCCACACTTGTGTGTATGACGCACACTGTTCGGACCCATTCCTGCAACCCGACCGGCTGCCTGTGAGTGCCGGTGAGGTGGTGATCGGACTCATCTCGGCTCCGGGTGTGGCCGCCCAAGTCGCGGCTGATCTCGCTGAGGACCTGCGCGCAGAGCTGAGTGTACTGATGCCCACCGTCCGATGGCGGGTGCCAACGGTGGTCGATGCCCTCGTCCACCCACCTGCTGACGACGCTGTCCTCGTCGGCGCGGCGCGGGAGCGGCTCCTGGTGGAGGCCTGGGACCTCGTCGTCTGCCTCACCGACTTGCCGCTCAGCGTTCGTCGCCGGCCGGTGGTCGCCCATGCCAGCCCGGTGCACGGAGTGGCTGTCGTATGCCTGCCGGCGCTCGGGGCGGTGGGACTGCGTCGACGCGCCAGTGGCGCAGTCGTCGGTCTCGTGCGCACCTTGCTCGGGGAGGCCGAGGATCACGGGTCCGCTGGCTCGCAGGCCGCCCTCCGGCGCCGCGCTGGCGAGCTCGGGAGTAAGCAGGAAGGGGGAGACGGCAGCGTCATGTTCACGGCGAGGGTCCTGAAAGGGAACGTGCGACTCCTGGTCGGAATGATCCGGGCCAATCAGCCGTGGCGACTTGCCATTGGACTCTCCAAGGCTCTGACCGCCGCTCTGGCGGCCGGAGTCTTCGCGATGATCACATTCGACATCTGGCAACTGGGCGACGCGCTCAGCTGGACCATGTTGACGGCTATCGGAATGGGCGCCGTCGCAGCGATCACGGCCTCGCTGATCCTCGGAGCGGGCCTTTGGGAGCGCGGTTCGAATCCGGCGGGTGGGAAGCACGTCACCCTATTCAACCTGGCCACGACGGGAACGGTCGTGCTGGGTGTGACCTTCCTGTACACAGCGCTCCTGCTCCTCGCACTCCTGATCACCCCACTGCTGGTGCCTGCACATTTGCTGGAGGAGAACCTCGGACACGCGGTTCAAGTCGGCGACTACTTCAAGCTGGCCGTGCTGGCCAGCGCCCTGGCAACGGTCGGCGGAGCCCTGGGCGCGGGCCTGGAGAGCGACGAGGCGGTCCGGGCCGCCGCCTACACGTACCGGCAGGAGCCGGGCGAGGTCCAGCGGAACGGGTGACAGACATCAACCCGGTCCCCGATCAGCGGGGCTCAAGCCATTGTCATCGTGCCGTCACGGCGTTCCTCGCGCGCCGGTCGCGCGGCTTCGCCCGCTGATCCAGAGGCCACCATCTCGATGACCTCTGGTGTCACAGCGCCTGGTGTCACAGCGCCTGGTGTCACAGCGACGCCGGGTCTCAAGACGGTGAAGAGCGACCATAAGATTCCCTTCCTGGCTCGAAGTACGCGGACCAGCATGGCGAGAAAATTCGTCGGGCAGATGCCTTGCGCATTTGAAAACGGCGGTGCAGGATGGTGACAATAGCCCCAGCTTTCTGAAACGGGCACGCGGAGAATGCTAAAGTCGAGCCATATCGGCTCTCCGTGTACGAGGAGGGCGCTTGACCCCTGATCTTGGACACGCTGATTCCAGCACGATGCTGGGGAAGCGAGAATCCAAGGGATGGCTAGGAAGAACTACACGGACGAGTTCCGGCAGCGCGCGGTGGACTTGTATGAGTCCACGCCGGGTTCGACGCTCAAGGGCATCGCCGGGGATCTCGGGATCTCTCGGGGTGCGCTGAAAGAGTGGGTCGACAAGTTCGGCTCCGGGGTCACGGTTGCCGCTGCGTCGCCGCCGGGGGGCGACGGGGCGACCGGAGTCGCAGGCGGCGAAGGTCCTCCGGTTGGAGGCCGACCTCGCGGCCTTGCAGGCCGAGGCCCGCAAGCTCGAGACGGAGCGGGACATCCTCCGTCAGGCGGCGAAGTATTTCGCCGGGGATACGAACTGGTGAACCGCTTCCAGTTTGTTGAGGATCACAAGGACGCCTACGGCGTGAAGCGGTTGTGTGAGGTCGTCGAGGTCGCCCGCTCGTCGTTCTACGCCTGGCTGGACTCCGCCGGGCGGCGAGCCGCGAAGGCGACAGACGACGCGGTGTTGGCGGCGCGGATCCGGGTGCTGCAAGACCCCGCTCAGGGTGGCGACTGAAGCGCCCTGGGTCTGATGGAGACTCGCGCTATTTGATTCCGACCAGCAGGTTGCGGTCGCCGTGGACAGCATAGAACGCGTTCTCGAACTCGGCGGGTGGGACGTCGCCGAGGTAGCCGTGGAGGCGCTGTGTGTTGTGCCAGTGCACCCATCCGAGGGTCGCGAGCTCGAGATCTTCGATGGTCTTCCACGGCTCGGGGCGTGCGGGGCCTCGGACGAGTTCGGCCTTGTAGTAGCCGTTCACCGTCTCGGCCAGGGCGTTGTCGTAGCTGTCGCCGACGGTTCCGATCGAGGGCGTGGCGCCGATCTCTGCGAGGCGTTCACCGTAGCGAATCGACGTGAATTGAGAGCCCGCGTCGCTGTGACACCGCAGATCCTCGTGGTGGGCGCCGCGGGACCAGCGGGCCATCTCGATCGCGTCGAGGACCATCTCGGTGCGCATGTGCGGCGCGACCCGCCACCCCACGATCATGCGGGAGAACGCGTCGACGATGAAGCACACATAGGCGACGCCGGCCCAGGTCGGCACGAATGTCAGATCCGTGACCCAGAGCCGATTCGGCGCCGTTGCGGTGAACTCCCGTTTCACGAGGTCCGGGTGCCGCGCCGACGAAGGATCCGGCCTGGTCGTCTTGATCCGCTTCGACCGCCTCGCGCCTTCGATCCCCGCGATCCGCATCAACCTGGCGGTCTGGTCCCGGCCGATCGTGATCCCCGCACGTCGGGCGGCTTTCCAGAGTTTGCGGACCCCGTAAACGCGATAGTTGGCTTCCCAGATCTCGACCAGCTGCGGCACCAACTCCTCGTCCCGCAGGGCACGAGCCGAGGGGGCGCGGATCTTGACGGCGTAGTAGCTGCTCGGAGCCACCTGCAACAGTCTGCAGATGAGCTCGACTCCGAGGCGACGGCAGTCCACGACGTCGTCTTTGTTCGCGTCGATGAACGCGACTACTTCCGGTAGTGGCGGTCGAGCTCCGCCCCGAAGAAAGACGCGGCTCGCTTGAGCACCTCGTTGGCCCGGCGAAGCTCCCGATTCTCTTGCTCGAGCTCTCGCACCCGCTGCGCCTCGGCGCTGCTCACGCCGGGGGCGACACCGTCATCGACGTCGGCCTGCCTCACCCACGTCCGCACGGACTCGACCCCGTAGCCGAGTTGCGTCGCGACGCGCTGCACGGTCCCTTGCGTGACGCCGAGCTCAGCGCGCAGCGTTCTCACCATCCGCACTGCGGCGGCCTTCTCCTCGCTCGAGTAGCGACGCGTTGTCGGCTTCCCATTCGCCAGTTCTTTGGGCATAACTCCATCCTCGTTTCCAAGGTCAGGAGTCTCCATCAGACCCAGGGCGCTTCAATGGCCACGTCACGGCCCGTGCGGCGGTCCGCTGCAGACGCCCACTCGCGCGACGCCTTGAGTACGGTCGGCGCACCCGCCACACGCAGACGGCGTCTGAGGGCCTCGACGGAGGGCAATGCAAGCGCGAACTCGACCGCCCGAAGCCACTCCGAAGGGCGGCACACGGTCACCGCGACAGAATAGCCCCGGCTCAAGAGCTCCTCGCAACCTTCTTTCGTCCATTCATCAGATTTACCTTCCCGTGGCGACGATGTTCCGCTACAGTGGTCAAGGTCTGCAGTGCCTGCTGTCAGCGATCATCGTTTGGGACGATGAGAACGCACTCCGTGATGTGGGAATCACGAAGGGTTTCAGCAGGACCCGAGGGGTCGGGACGCAGACGACGCCGTGAACGTGGGGTTCATGGTCTGGGGAATCTGGGGAATCACAAAAATGTCGCACTGGGGATATCTGCGTACATTCACGGCTCAAGGGGCCTCGGCATGACTTCCGTCGAGGATGCCCTGAGCATCACTCGTACGGCGTTCGTGCCGGTCGCCGCTCCGCGAGCCACCAAGTCGGTGACGCGCACGGTGGTCACACCGCGCGCTTCGGCGACCTTGGAACGGCGCCGTCAGTGGGAGCGCCGCTATCGGATGCGGCTGCGGACCACGGATGCGGCTGTCATCCTGTTCGCCGTCGGTCTGACGGCGGCGGTCCAGCTGGCCACCGGCGTCAGCGGGTTCGAGGTCCTCCGCGACGGCATCCCCCTCGCCGCGCTGTGGTACCTCATGCTCAGCGCGCTGCACACGCGGGACGCCGCGTTGTTCCGCGCGAGCGCCACCGAGTACCGCGGCGTCGTGCACGCCAGCGGACTCGCCTTCGGGATCATCGCCATCGTGGCGGTGCTGCTCGCATGGAAGTCGATGCAACTGATGCTGCTGCTGGGGCTGCCTCTCGGTGTGCTGACACTTCTGGTGACCCGGTGGATGTGGCGGCATTGGCTGCAGACGCAGCGCTCCCAGGGGAGGTTCGCCTCCCGTACTCTCGTCGTCGGCAACAGGGACGACGTGGAGTACGTGGTCCGGACGCTGCACCCGATCGGCGCTTCCGGCTACCAGGTGGTCGGCGCGACGCTCCTCGACGGCAATGCCCGCGACATCGTGATCGACGACACGAGGTTCCCGGTTCTGGGGAACGTGAACTCCGTGTCGTCGATCGCGGCCGAGGTCGGCGCCGACACGATCATCGTGGCGAGCCGCCCCGAAGGCGAGCCGGAGTTCGTCAAGCAGCTGAGCTGGCAGCTCGAGGGAACCGCTGCCGAGCTCGTGCTCTCCAGCCGACTCACCGACGTCGCGGGTCCGCGCATCTCCTTCGCGCCCGTCGAGGGCCTGCCGCTGATCCAGGTGCAGATCCCGACCTACGAAGGCGGGCAGCACCTGCTGAAGCGGGCACTGGACGTCGCCGTCGCCACGCTCGCGCTGATCCCGATCGGCCTGCTGGCGCCTGTCCTCGCGCTGCTCATCAAGATGGACTCGCCCGGTCCCGTCTTCTTCTTCCAGGAGCGCGTCGGCCGTGACGGCCGCCGCTTCAAGATGGTCAAGTTCCGTTCGATGAAGACCGACGCCGAGAAGCAGCTCGCCATGCTCAAGGAGCAGAACGAGGGCGCAGGTCTCCTCTTCAAGATGAAGGACGACCCTCGCGTCACCCGTGTCGGCAAGGTGCTGCGCAAGCTCTCACTCGACGAGCTGCCGCAGTTCTGGAACGTGCTCATCGGCGATATGAGCGTGGTCGGTCCTCGACCGCCGCTGCCGAGCGAAGTCACCGCGTATGACGGCACCGTGTTCCGCCGCCTCTACATCAAGCCCGGGATCACCGGCCTGTGGCAGGTCTCCGGACGCAGCGACCTCTCGTGGGACGAGAGTGTGCGCCTCGACCTGCGCTACGTCGAGAACTGGTCCGTCATGAACGACCTGCAGATCATGTGGCGCACGGCCAAGGTCATGGTGCAGCCCAGCGGGGCATACTGATTCCATGAGCAATGCGTCGCCTCGGGGCGAGGATCGGTCCATCCTCGTCGCCGTCACGACCTTCCGCCGCACCGAGCTCCTGCCGGCCCTGGTCGCCGCCATCCGCGCGGGAGCCGGCGAGAGCGGACAGCACATGCGCATCGCACTGGTCGACAACGACCCCGAGCGCTCGGCAGAGACGTCCGCCGCCGAACTGGGCGTCGACTACGTCGCCGAGAGCACACCGGGCATCGCCGCCGCACGCCAGGCCGCGCTCGACGCGGCCTCCGACGGCGAACTCGTGGCGATGGTCGACGACGACGTCCTCCCCCAGCCCGGCTGGCTGGACGCCCTGGTGGACGTGTGGGAAGACACGGGTCATCCCGCGGTGGTGATGGGCTACGTCGAGTACGTGTGGCCGGAAGGCACGGACCCCTGGGTCGTCGCCGGAGGCTTCATGAGGCGGCGACGCCGCCGCACCGGACAGCGGCTCGATGCGCTGGCGACCGGCAATGTGCTCATCGACGCGTCGCAGGTCGCGCGCCTCGGGATCCGCTTCGACACGAGTCTCGGTCTGGCCGGCGGAGAGGACATGCTCTTCGGTCGTTCGGTCCTCGCGGCCGGCGCGTCGATCGTCGCGTCCGCCGACTCCGTGGTGCGCGACGAGGTCCCTGTGGAGCGGACCACGCGCGAGTTCGTCCGACGGCGGACGATTTCCCAGGGGCAGATGCGCACGCGCCTGCTGACGCGTGACGGCTCGCTCGTACGGCAGCTCGCCCTGCGCGCCATACATCTGGTGGGCGGCATCGTGCGTCTGGTCGTCTTCTCCTGCCGGGGTCTCGTGGCGCGCTGGCGCGGCAGGACCGCGGAAGAGGCCGTTCTGCGCCGCCGTACCTGGTTCGCGCAGGGCCGCATCCTCGGAGCCGTCGGACGCATCACCCCGGAGTACGCGCGGACGTGACCTCCTCGGCGCGGTGACGCAGAAGGGGGCGGGGCCGTGACGGCCCCGCCCCCTTCTCGTCGGTCCCCTACTGGGGGACCACCACCGCGAAGCGCTCGAACGAGAGCTTGGTGGCGGCGTTGGTCGATGCCGAGCTGATCGACGTCTTGATGCCCACGCCTCCTGCGGCCTGCATGGCGGCGGTGGTGTCGGTGCCCTGGAGCTGCCAGCCGGCGGGCTCCGTCTGCCCCTCCACCCACACCTTGGCGGCGAGGGTCGTGGGGTTGGTCCCGGCGACGGACAGGCGCGCGTGGAGCACCTGACCCGGCGTGTAGGTCGTGGGCAGGACGTAGCTGTTGCCGATCGCCGTCTCGTCTCGCAGGATGTAGAGGCGGATCACCCCGGCCGGCTCGAGGCGCACCCGCGCGGAGTACGTCGACGTGCCGACCGTGCGCCCGTGGAGCGTGATGCTCGCTGTCCCGCCGACGGAGGCGACGTCAGACGAGAACGTCGCGTCGAGCACGGTGCTCGTCCCCGAGACACCCAGGCGTGCCTCTCGCGTCTGCGACGGTGCGAGCGTCACGACGCCCTTCCCGCCGGCCGTGCTGAATGCGGCGTTGCCACCGGACAGCGCCCAGGCTCCGCCGAGGTCGGCAGCACCCCACCCACCGGTGGTCGTGCGGTCGAACTCATCGGTGGCGAGGGGCGTCGGCCCCGCAGGGTCCGGCGGCGTGACCACGGGTGCGGTCACGGTCACCGGGTTCGTCACGGAGTGGAGCGCCCCGTCGTCGTCGGTCACGGTCAGCGTGACGTTGTACGTCCCCGAGGCCGCGTAGGCGTGCGACGCGGTCGCCCCCGATGCCGTCGCGCCGTCGCCGAACGTCCAGGCGTAGCCCGTGATCGTCCCGTCCGAGTCGCTCGAGCCGCTGCCGTCGACGTTCGCCGTGAGTCCGTTCGTCGTGGAGACGAACGCAGCGGTCGGCGCCTGGTTCGGCGGTGCCACCACGGCCCCGGTGACGACCTTGTAGTCGTCCACCGAGATGACCGACGAGACGGTCGAGACCGAGCTGATCGCGGCCTTGATGCCCACCGATCCGGCTGCCTGCAGCGCGGCTGTGGTATCCGTCGCCTGCAGCTGCGGGCTCGCCGGCTCCGTGGTTCCCGTCCGCCAGACCTTCAGCGAGAGCGTGGTCGGCGAGGTGCCCTGGACGCCCAGCAGGACCGAGAGCTTCTCGCCGGCGGCGTAGGTGCCGGGGATCACGACGCTGTTGCCGATCGCCGTCTCGTTGCGGAGCAGGTAGAGGCGGATGGCGCCGTTCGCTTCGATCTTGACGCGTCCGGAGTACACGTCGTTGCCGACCTGGCGGCCGTTGACCGTCAGGTTGAAGGCACCGCCGTTGGTGGCGCTGCTCGAGGCGATCGTCACGGAGGTGATCGTCTTGGTGCTCGACACGCCCGACAGGCGCGCCTCCCGCGTGGCCGCCGGAGCGAGCGAGATCTTTCCGACGCCGTCGGCGACCGAGAAGGCCGCGGCGCCCCCGGACGTCGTCCATGAGCCGCCGACCTCGGCGGAGCCCCAGGCGGAGGATGCGGTCCGTTCGAACGCGTCCCTGGCGATCACGTCTTCGGTGGCCGCCGGGGTGACGGCGACCGAGGCCGTCGTCTGATGCGTCGCACCGTCGTCATCCGTGACCTTCAGCGTGACCGTGTAGGTCCCCGGGGTCGCGTAGGTGTGGTTCGCCGTGGCACCGGTCGCCGTCGCTCCGTCGCCGAAGTCCCAGGCGTAGGCGACCACGGTGCCGTCGGCGTCCGTGGATCCGCTGCCGTCGACCGCGATCGACATGCCGTCGGCGCCGCGGAGAACGTTGGCGACGGCCTTGGGCGGCGCGTTCTGCGCCTCCACCGCGATCGACTTCGTCGTGGTCGAGGAACCTCCGCGGTCGTCGGTCACCGTCAGCGACACCTCGTAGGTGCCCGACGCGGCGTACGCGTGGGTGGCCGTGGCCCCGGTCGCGGTGGCGCCGTCGCCGAAGTTCCACGAGTAGGCGGCGATCGTGCCGTCGCTGTCGGAGCTGGTCGAGCCGTCGAACGCCACGGAGAGGAACTGCACGGTCTCCGTGAAGGCGGCCGTCGGCAGCGCATTCGGGTCGCGGGCGATGACGTCGTGGCTGACGGTGGAGGTGAGTCCGCCGGCGTCCTTCACCGTGAGGGTCACGGTGTAGGTGCCCGCCGCGTCGTAGACGTGGGTCGGAGTCGCGCCGGTGCCGGTGTGCCCGTCGCCGAACTCCCAGGAGTACTGGGCGATCGGACCTTCGGGGTCACTCGACGTCGACGCGTCGAACGCGACGGAGAGGTCGGTCGGAGCCGACGTGAACTGCGCCGTCGGGAGCTGGTTCAGCTGCCCCGTCTTGCCCAGCTGGAAGTGCTGCAGCACCTGGCTCGAGGTCAGCGGCTGCGAGTACACGGCCGCCTCATCGATCGTCCCGACCCAGAACGGGTCGCCCTCCCAGGTCGTGTCACCGCCCACACGCCAGTACCCGGCGTAGTTGTCGGCGGTCGCCAGCGTGTTGGAAGCGACCTGAGCACCGTCCACGAAGAGCTGCATGCCGCTCGCCGACTGCTGACCCACGACGTGGTGCCACTGGCCGTCACGGTAGGTGCCCGGCGCGGTGAGCACGTACGTGCCGCCGCTGTAGACGCCGAACTTGAGCTGGCCGGACGAATCCATGTAGATGTGCCGGTCGTAGTTGCTGCTCGGGTTGGCGTTGTTGGAGTTGCTGTTGCCGAAGCCGATCAGCTTTCCGCCCCCGGTCGAGGTGGTCTTGAACCAGGTCTCGATCGAGTAGGTGTTCGGCGACGCGTACTGCTGTGCGCTGACCACCGTCTGGCGGTTGTTCCAGCTGGAGAGGAACTTCGACGACGTGAAGCGGATCGCCGGGTTGCTCACCCCGGACAGAGCTCCGGCCTGATTGCGCTGGATGCTGGCGGACCCGCTGGTCTGGTAGGTGCCGTTGCTCCCGTCGCGGCCGGAGTCCTTCGCGACCGTTCCGCTCGTCTCTCCCAGGCGCCAGTAGAGCGTCGGGTCGAGGTCGTAGACGGACTTGCCGTAGGCGTCGGCCGGAGCCGCAGGCAGCGACGACGTGCGCCCGGAGGCGACCCAGTGCGCGTCCACCGCGTCACGGGTGAGCGCGGAGTCGTAGACCGCGACGTCCGCGATGCGACCGTTGAGGTAGTTCGACG
This sequence comes from Microbacterium sp. PAMC22086, assembly GCF_019443525.1. Taxonomy (NCBI): domain Bacteria; kingdom Bacillati; phylum Actinomycetota; class Actinomycetes; order Micrococcales; family Microbacteriaceae; genus Microbacterium; species Microbacterium sp. PAMC22086. Next base: position 261,491 of record NZ_CP080380.1, read on the forward strand.
ACCCCGCCGACGGCCAGCCGCCCTGCGAGTCGCCGCCGACCCTCCAGTAGCCGGAGTAGCTCTGGCCGGTCGTGGTGTCGTTGCGGGTGCCGATGCGCACGCCGTCGACGTACAGCACCATCCCCGACCCGTTCATCGTGGCGACAACCTGGTGCCAGTTGCCGTCGTTGAACCCGGCGTTGCTGGTGATGGTCCTGGCGGAACCGGGGTACACGCCGAACGTGACCTGACCGGTGTTGCTCAGGTAGATGTGGCGGTCGTAGCTGCCGGAGAGTCCCGTGGCGTTGTTGCCGAAGCCGACGATCTTGCCGCCGCTGGTGCTCGTGGTCTGGAACCAGGCCTCGACCGAGAACTCGTTGGGTCCGACCTCGGCGACCGAGCTGGACGACGTTCCGTTGCTGCCGTTGAAGGCCGTGGACGACGAGGTCTGACCGACGGCCTGACCCGCCTGGCCGCGGGTGGTGCCGCCGGCGAGCGCGAGGTCATTGCCGGCCACCCAGTCGATCGCCGAAGTGCCGGACGCCTCGTTCAGCGGCCAGTAGTACTTCGGCTGCGAGGCGAGGATGGCCTCGTTGTAGGCGTTCGACGTGCCCGCGTCGGCGATCTTGACCGACGTCCAGTCCGACGTGGTCGAGTTGCCGTTCGGGTCGGTGACCTTCACGCGGTACTCGTAGGTCTGCCCCGCGGTCACGGCGGTGTCCGAGTAGGTGAGGCGCGGGCGGACCCAGTAGGTGGAGTCCGCAGTCGTCGTGTACACGGGCTGCGCCACGTCGCGGCGGAAGACCTCGTACGTCAGCCGCGCGTTGTCGGCGTCGTAGTTCGCCGACCATGCCACGCGCGCCTGCCCGGCGCGGAAGGACTGCGTGCTGATCGGGTAGGCGCCGCCCTTGATGGTCGGGCCGACCTTGTTCGGCGCGGCGTTCGGCTTCGCGAAGCGGACGAGGCCCTGCTGGGCGGCGCCGCTGACCGCGGTGAACTCCCCGCCGTAGACGAGGTAGTCGCCGCCGCCGGTGACCGACCACGCGGCCTGGCTCATGCCGGACACCGTTCCCGGCTGCCACGTCGGGTACCAGTGCAGCAGGCGCGCGGCGGGGTTGCCGGTGAAGCTGCGGTAGCCGTAGGGGTCCGGAGTGAGCGTGCGGTCCGACGGGTTCTTGTCGAACGCGAGCGAGAAGTTGAAGTTCCACGGGTCGAGCTGCGGGAACTCCCCGATGTTGCCGCAGTAGTGCGAGTGGGCGGCGGTGTACAGCACGCCGCCGGTCGGGTACACCGAGTAGGTGTCGCCGTGGCAGTCCTCCATCCACACCATCGAGCCGTCGCTCCAGTTGGCGCGGAACGAGCCCTCGAAGTCGTCCTCGGTCTTCGAGCCGCCGAAGTCATAGCCGCTGCCGTAGACGCTGTCGCCGTCGGAGGCGAGCGAGTAGATGGACGCGCCGGTGCCGCCGTTGCGGATCACGCTGTTGATCGCCCACGGGAGGCTCGCGCCGGTGGTGGCGTCGAGGGCGGCCATGCCGCGCCCGGGGTTCGTCGAGCCGTTGGTCGAGGTGAACGACCCGGCGATGACGACCTTGGACTTGTCGGGCGAGACGACCACCGAGCGGACGCCGTAGCCTCCGGCGAGCACGGGGTTGAAGTCGAGCACCGCGCCGGTGGAGGCGCTCAGCGCGGCCACTCCGGTGCGGGCGGTGTTGTTGACGTTCGAGAACTCGCCGGTGACGTACACGGTCGTGTCGGTGGCGACGATGCCCTGAACGATCGTGTTGGTCCCGGGGGTCCAGTTGGCGATGAGCTGTCCGGTGGCCGTGTTGAACGCCGCGAGCCGGTAGCGGTTCTGACCGTCGACAGCGGTGAATCCGCCGCCGATGTAGAGCCGCGAGCCGTCGGGCGAGACCGCGGCCGCGAGGACGCGGCCGTTCACCTGCGGGTTGAACGAGGCGTCGAGCACACCGGTGGCGAGGTCGTAGGCCAGCAGGTTGGATCGCGGCGTCTCGTTCGTCCCGGCAGCGGCGCCGGCGGGGCGCGCGCTCGTGAACTGGCCACCCGCGTACACCTTGTTGCCGCCGACGGCCTGCGCCCAGACGATGCCGTTGATCTGCGTCGTCGGGAGCGGGTCGGCGCTCACGGTCGCCGGCAGGGCGGGATCGGTGGGCACCGTGTCCGCCTGAGCGGCCGGTGCGGTGATGGCGGCGCCGAGGAGCGCGGTCACCAGAACGGCGACGACTCCCATCGCGACGCGGCGGAACGGTCGTGCGCGCGATTCTTCATCGCGTTCGATTGCATCGAGTCGCTGGACTCGCATGGCGCCTCCCCATAGGCACATGCCGAAATATCGGCGAATGATGGATTCCCTCGCGTCCCCCAAAGACGCATCCGCGCTCAGACTAGCGCACGGTGCCCGCGTGGCGCTATTCGATTTCTCGAATTCGCGATAAAGCGGGTCAGTGCTCCGGCAGGAGGATCGCCGCCAGGTGCGCGCACATGTGCGCTGTCGTGAAGGTCGCCTCCACCGCCGCCCGGCCCGCGACGCCCATCCGCTCGGCGCGATCGCGGTCGTCGACGAGTCCCACCAGGCGATCCGCCAGCGCCTCGGCATCGCCCACGGGGACCAGATGCCCCGTCTCCCCCTCGGCGACGTACTGGGTCATCCCCGGGGTGTCGGTGTTGACCACCGGGCGACCCGTCGCCAGCGCCTCGAGCGTCACGGTCATTCCCGACACGTGCAGGTTCGGCCTCGTCGCCGTCGCCACCACGCTCGCCGTGGCGTACAGCTCGCGCAGCTCACGGTGACTCATCCGATCCACCACGCGCACGCCGTCGGGAGCGCCGCTCGCGGAGGTCTGCACGATCAGCTCGACCTCGGGGCGCTGCGCGTGCACGAGCTCGAGCGCGCGGAACAGCGTCTGCGGGTCGCGATCGCGGTCGTTGCCGATGCTCAGGATGCGCGGCCGGTCGGGGAAGGGCCGCGCCGCGAAGAAATCGGCGTCGATCCCGAAGGGCACCGCCGTGACCCGAGGGCCGTTCCCGCCCACCAGGTCGCGCAGCGGATCGACCTGCCCGCGGCTGAGCACCCACAGGTCCTCCGCCCCTCGCAGCACGTCGATCAGCCGCGTGGGGACGTGTCCCCGCTGCACCATGTCGGTCAACCAGATCACTCCGGAGGCGAACCGGCGCCGTGGGCGCGTCACCTGCATCCGGAAGGCGGCGTTCTCATCCCAGGTGAAGGCCATGCCGTCGACGGGACGAGGCCCCAGGCCGGTCCGCGCGCGCAGGCGGGACAGCCGGCCGGGAGCGGGGAGGTCGATCACGTCCACCCTGGCGAACCGGCGGAGGCCGTCGAGACCGTACTGCCACGCGCTCGGGACATCGCCGACCGAATGGCGCAGCTCCCACGCGCTCACCGACTGCTCGGCGGGGAAACCCCAGGCGAGGGCGGCTTCGGAACGGGGCGCTGACGACACCGCCCCAGACTAGCGCCACGACCGCGCCGGGCCGCTCGGGCATACTGTTGCGATGCGCTCCCAACCGTCGCCCTCGTCGCCCTCGCTCCGCATCGCGCTGATCGGCACCCGCGGCATCCCCGCCGCCTACGGCGGGTTCGAGACCGCCGTGGAGGAGGTCGGGCGCCGGCTCGTGGAACGCGGTCATCGCGTGCTCGTGTACGGGCGCGACGCCGGCACCAGCGGCGACGTGCACCTGGGCATGCGCCGGGTGACGCTGCCGGCGGTGCGGCAGAAGGCTCTCGAGACGCTGAGCCACACCGCCCTGTCGACCGCGCACGCCGTCACGAAGGCCCGCCCCGACGCCGCCTTCGTGTTCAATGCGGCCAACTCGCCGTTCCTGCCCGTGCTGCGGGCGCGGGGCATCCCGGTCGCCCTGCACATGGACGGACTCGAGTGGCGCCGCTCGAAATGGGGCGGTCGGGGGAAGGCGTACTACCGCTGGGCCGAAGGCTTCGGGGTCCGCACGGCCGATGCGATCATCGCGGACGCCCCCGGGATCGCCGACTACTACCGGCATCAGTTCGACGTGTCCAGCGAGCTGATCCGCTACGGGGCACCGCTTCTGGACGACGCCGCGACCGACGGCATCAGCGCCCTCGGTCTCGAACCGGGCGGATACCACCTCGTCGTCGCCCGCTTCGAGCCCGAGAACCACGTCCGCGAGATCGTCGAGGGGTACGCCGCATCGACCGCGGCCAAGCCCCTCGTGGTCGTCGGATCCGCCCCCTACGCGGCCGATTACACCGCCGCGATCGATGCACTCGCCGCGGCGGACGAGCGCATCCGCCTCCTCGGCGCGGTGTACGACCAGGACCTTCTCGACGCGCTGTACCACCACGCCTTCACCTACCTGCACGGCCACTCCGTCGGCGGGACGAACCCTTCGCTCCTGCGAGCGATGGGCGCGGGCACCGCGGTCATCGCGCACGACGTCGTCTTCAACCGGGAGGTGCTCGACGGCCAGGGCTGGTACTTCGGCGACCCGACCGCGGTGGCGACGGCGCTTGAGGCCGCCGAAGCCGATCCCGCTGCCGCGGACTCGGGTGCACGCAGCCTGCGAGCCCGAGCCGCGGAGGACTTCTCCTGGGATGCGGTCGCCGACGCGTACGAGCAGCTGGCCCTGCGCCTCGCGCGCGGGGAGTCCATCCATCCCACCGCCCGCTGCGCTCGACGGCGCGAGCAGGAGTGGCCCGGCTAGCCCTGCTCGACCACCGGAGCAGGGTCCTCCGAGCGCTCGGGCGCCAGCAGGCGCTCCCGATGCCGGTGGATGTAGATCGCGTACGGGATCACCTGGCACACGACCAGGGCGAACGCGACACCCAGCAGGGGGCCCACGATGCCCAGCACGGGCGTCAGGACGAGCGACAGGACGATGCTGACCGCGGCCATCGCGAGCGTCGGGATCACCTGGAAGCGGATGCCCGGCTTGTCCATGATGAACATTCCCAGGGGATACACCGCCGCGGTGAGCATGATCATGCAGCCGAAGGCGAGGATCGTGGAGGTGCGGACCTCGAGTTCGCCGCGCGTGATGAACTCGAAGAGCCACGGACCGATGAGCCACACGAACGCGGTCGCCGCGGCGACCGCTCCGCCGAACAGCAGCGAGAGCAGCGCGGGTCCCCGCCGGAGCTCGCCGCGGTGCCGTCGCCGGGCGAACTGCGGCCACAGCGCGACGCCGGCCGCCATGACCAGCCCGTTGAGCGCGAAGAAGACCTGCCCCGCCACCCCGTACTCGGCGACGTCGGTCGGCGTCCCGTACTGCGCGAGCACGTAGCGCTGCGAGCCCACCGCGATCGGGTACGTGACCATCTGGGCGAGCATCGGCCAGCCGACGTCCATGACCCGGACCCCGGGCACGCGACGCCAGCGCAGCAGCACCCGGAGGGCGTCCGGGATGAGCGGCGCCGTCGACCGCGTCACGAGCAGGAAGCCGATGATCGCCGTCAGCAGGGAAGCCGCGTACGAGGCGACGGCCAGGAACGAGTCGAAGTCGCGTCCGCCGAAGGTGAGCATGAGCCACACCCCGGCCAGGGTGACCGGCGAGATGAGGCCCTGCACGAGGATCACGAGATGATTGCGGCGCTGCCCGAGGAGGATGCGGAACCACACGCCGAGCGTCACGGTGAGGCTGAACAGCGTGATGCACAGGAAGGCGGCGAGCGGGGCGCCGGGGATCGCTCCCGCGTCGCCGAACAGCGCACGCCATCCGCCCGTCACCAGCAGAACGGTGTTGATGACCATGAGTGCCGAGGCGAACATCAGGAGGATGCGTCCGACCGAGGTCACCTGCAGTCGGAGCTTCCGGTCCGTGCGCACGTCATCGCTCGTCGCGACCGCGTTGACGAGCACCGCTCCGCTGCCGAGGTCGGTGAAGGTCAGCAGCGAGGGGATGGTGATCAGCAGCGTGTAGAGCGCGTAGTGATCGACGTCGGTCTCACCCAGGATCATCCGCGTCGTGATGACGCCGCACACGAGGGAGATGACCATCGTCACGGCGCGCGCGCCGAGAGCCAGCAACGAGTTCATGGCGGCTAACCGCGGGCGTTCCGTCGTGCGAGACGCGGGCGCAGGCCCTTGCCGCGCTCGTCGGTGTAGTACGGGTTCTTCGCGGCGCCGCGCACTCCGTTGAGCACGATCCCGACGACGGGCGTCCTGGTCGATTCGAGGGACGACAGCGCACGGGCGAGGTCGGTCCCCTTCGTGCGATTCGCCCGGACGACGAAGAGGGTGCCGTCGGCCATGGTCGACAGCCACAGAGCGTCGCTCACCGACAGCACGGGCGCCGTGTCCAGGATGACGTAGTCGTACTTCTCCCTTGCCTCGTCCACCACTCGGTGCAGTTCCCCGCTGGAGAGGAGCTGACCCGGGTTCGGCGGCTGGGCGCCGGCGGTGAGGATGTCGAGCCCGGGGCGTCCCCACTGCTGCACGGCCTCATCGAGCTCGATGTCGCCGATCAGCACCGTCGTCAGACCGACCGATCCTTCGAGCTGGGTGTATCGCGCGGTGCTGGGCCGACGCAGATCCGCCTCGATGAACAGGACGGAGCGTCCGCCCTCGGCCAGCGTCAGGGCGAGTCCGAGTCCGACCGACGACTTGCCCTCCTGCGCCGAGCACGAGGTGACCAGGATCACCCGACGGTTCTTGTCGACGTCGACGAACTTCAGGCTGGCCGACACCTGGCGCATCGCCTCGGCGACGCGGCCGTCCGGCTGTGCGCGGATGATGCGCGCCAGGGTCTGGTTGTCCGCCGCCTCGGGGATCTCTCCGAGAACGGGGACCTCGGTGATCTCCTCGAGCGCACCGGCGGTGGCGACCCTCGTCGCGAAACGCCGACGCAGGATCGCGAAGACGACGCCGGCGACGAGTCCGGCGGCGACGCCGAGCGCCACGTTGTTGCGCGTGTTCGGGGAGATCGGGACGGTGGGTGTCCGCGCGGGCGAGATCGTCTCGATGCGCACGGCCGGCTTCTCGTCGGCACCGAGCGGAGAGACGTTGCCGACCGCGACGGCGAGCTCGCTCGCGATCGCGTTGGCGGTCTCCTGCGCGCTCTCCCCGCTCGTGTCGGTGACGCCGATCTCGATCACGACGGTGTTGAGCGGCACGTTCACGTCGACCCGGCGGGCGAGCCGGTTCGGCGTCTCGTCCAGACCCACCTCTTCGATCACCGGGTCGAGAACGGTCGGCGAGACGACAAGGAGCGTGTAGGTCTGCACGAGGCTCTGCACGTAGTTCGACCCCTGCAGCAGCTCGCTCGTGCTCTCGCCGCGCGTCGGGATGACCATGACCTGCGCCTCGGCGCGGTACTCCGGGTCGACGAGCTGGGAGTAGCCGTAGGCGGCCCCGCCCCCGAGAAGCATGAGAACGATGATCACGACCCAGTGGCTCCTGAGCGACTGGAAGTAGTCCTGCAGTGTCATGTGTCCCCGTCCCCCTCGGCACGACTGCGCGATGGTCCGCGGTGCCTCACAGCACCCCATTATCGCCTATGTTGGAAGCGAGGGCCGGTGATGCCGGTTCCGCATCGAGGGGAACACGTGACGCACAGGCTCATCTTCGTCTGCGAGGCGAACATCTGCCGGTCGCCGCTGATGGAGCAGGCTCTCCGCGCGCGCGTCGGCGCGGAGTCCTGGGAGATCAGCAGCGCGGGCACGCGCGTCGGTCCGGGGGACCTGCCGATGTGCGAGGTCTCGGCCGAGATCGCTGCGGCATCCGGCGCCGACACCGCAGCCCACCGGTCCACGGCGATCGACGTCGGTGACCTGCAGGCCGCGGACCTGGTGCTCACCGCCAGCAGGGCGGAGCGCTCGGTCGTCGCACAGCTCGTTCCGGAGGCCAGGTCGAGGACCTTCACCCTGCGAGAGGCCGTGCATCTCGGCGCGGATCCGCTCGACCCCGACGACCTCGCGGTGGTGGCCGCGTTCAGCGCCGCCTCGGCCGCGGACGACCTCGCGGCCTACGCATCCGCCCTCCACCATCGCCGCGGCTTCGTGCAGCCGCCGAGCAGCGGACGGACCCTCTTCGGGAAGCGGCGCCCGCATCCCTTCGACATCCCCGACGCGCACCACGGGAGCGCCAGGGAGCATCGCGCGATGCTGGAGCGGACAGCGCTCGACATCGCCGAGCTGGCGCGTCAGCTGGACGCCTTCCTCGTTCCGCCCGCCACCGGCCGCGCCGCGCGCTGAGGACCGCAGGCGTCAGGCCTGCGGAAGGGATCCCAGGAACGTCGCGACGGCGCGCCGGTAGGCGTCGGGGGCGAAGCGCTCGCGGGCGGCGTCCCGATCGCCGATGGCCGCGGCCCGGCGCAGGTCCCAGCCCTCGTTCACCGCGCGGAGGGCCCGAGCCAGCTCGTCGGCATCGCCCGGTGTAACGAAGGTCGCACTGCCGTAGGGCCCGACCGCTTCTCGAAGTCCGGGGATGTCGCTCGCGACGACCGGGCGGGCGGCCAGGATCCCCTCGACGGCCGTGTTTCCGAACGACTCGTCCTGTCGGGACGGCACCACGAGGACATCGATCTCGGCGAGCAGCGGCCAGATGTCGGATCGGAAGCCGAGGTACGCCACGCGATCCTCGACGCCGAGCGCGGCGGCCCTCTCCCTCAGCTCGCGGTCGAACCCCTCGTTGCCGGCGAAGACCGCGCCGACGAGCCGGAGCTCGGCGTCGATCCCCTCGCGACGCAGCGCGGCGAGCGCCTCCACCGCCGCATCCGGACCCTTGCGGTGCGAGAGACGGCCCACGTATCCGATGCGGATCCGGTCGATGCGCGCACGCGGCGGCTCGACGTCATCCGGGGAGGCGACCCCGTTGAGGATGACCGTGGCCCGACGGCCGAGCGCGGGGAGCACGGCCCCGACGGTCTGCAGCGTGAAGCGGCTGTTCGCGATGATGCGGTGCGAAGCGAGATGCGGAGCGTACAGGGCGAGGTTCACCAGCGGGGAGGCCGATGCCTCGGCCTCGTGCACGTGCGTGACCGTCGGCACCCGACTCAGCCGCCCGATCAGCGGCCAGGACGGCAGGACGATCGTGCTGACGTAGAGGGCCCGAGGACGCAGACGACGCACGATCGCGACGGATGCGGCGATGCCGCGGACCGCATCCCTGGCGGAGCGGAGCCAGTTGCGCGGGTGCAGAGAGGACTTCCGGAGCACGAACATCGGCGGGATCAGGACCTCCGCCCCGATCGCCTGCAACTCCCCGACGAGAGGCCCGCGCTGCGGAACCGCGACGACGACCCGCTCGTCCCTCTCCCGCAGAGCGCGCGCGCTCTCCAGGAGCATGCGGTCGGAGCCGAAGAGCTCCCAGCCCGGGTGCACGAGCAGGTACGGGGCGCGGTCGTCGTCAGTCACGATCCCATTGTGCCCGGATGCGTCGTGCGCCGTGCGTCCCGGCTCGGCCGCGGTGCTGCGGCCGAGCCGGGATCGCCGTCAGCGACCGCTCCCGAGCAGGACGGTGCCGTCGGCGAGGCCGAGCAGCGCCGCGAGCGCGGCGGACAGCGGCCGCGCGATCGCGGCGTTCGCCGCGATGTCGTCGGCCATCGCCGCGAACGGTTCGGCCGTCGCGGTCTGGGCGTTGCGCCATCCCGGGTTCTTCGCCGCGGCCAGCTGGGCCGGGGTGCGGAACGTCTCGTACACGTCGCCGGACCCACCCCAGGTGACCATCGACGGGCCGCCGGCGGCGCTGCTGAACAGGTTCCCGTCGATCGTCACGTTCCACGTGTCGACGGCGCGTCCGGTGGCCGTGTCGTGTGCGAAAATCGCCCGCGGCCCCCCAGCGCCGAACACGTTGTTGCGGATCGTGATGTTCCGCGTGATCCACGTGACGGTGGGGTCCACGCCGGGCACCCGGGGATCGCGCCCCACCTTGTGCGTGGCCTGGCGCCGTTCGTCCTGCATCAGGTTCAGGTCGTGCCGGGAGTTGTTGCCGAGATCGTTGTTCGAGATCAGCACGTTCTCCGTGTCGAAGATGCGGATGCCCTCCCGGTTGTCGAACGCCTGGCTGCGGGCGATCGTCACCTTCGAGGACAGCTCGGCATGGATCCCGATCTCCGTGTTGTCGTTCGAGGTCACATCGAGGATCTTCACGTCGTAGCAGGACTCGTCGAACCACGTGCCGCTGCCGATGTTGCGGCTCGTGTCGACATTGCTCATGACGATGCCGCGCGTACGCGTCACCTTCACGCCGCCCGCCACGGGCGATCCGTTGAAGTGCTCGGTGTTGTTGTCGGTGACCAGCGAGTCCGAGAAGGTGGTGCCGTATGCCGTCGTGATCGACATGCCGAGCAGCCCGTTCCGGCGCACGGTGAGGTTGTCCACGGTCGCGCGGTCGTTTCCGACGAACAGTCCGATCGTGGCGTTGTCCTCGATCACGAGGTCTCGCAGCGTCACCCCGACGTTGTGCATCCGGACCGTGCCGAGCACGTCGTACGAGGTCGCGTAGCGGCGCACGCCGAAGCCCTGGAGGACGGAGTTCGCCGAACGCACGTTGAGCGCCTGTCCGAGGTCGCTCGCCCGCACGTTGCGGCCGGTCGGGTCGGTGCCGAGGATGAGCCGGTCGGCCGCATCGTCGACCGCGAACGTGCCGGGAACGACCTGCGCCGCCGTCGCCACCTGTCGCAGCGGCACCCCGTCGACGTAGAGCTGATCGGGGTGGTTCGCCATGGGGTAGTTCGGGTCGACGAACCAGCTGGCGTTGCCGTTGAGCATGTCGTCGTCGAACTCCGCCTTCCATCCCGAGCTCACCCAGGTGGCGCCGGACTTCGACCAGTTGCTCACCCGCGAGGAGCCGTCGAACCACACGGCCTCGCCGGGGTAGGCCTGGATCTTCAGGGTCTTGCTGAAGGGCACCTCGACGGACTCGTGATACTCGCCGGCGCGGACCACGATGGTGGAGCCGGCCGGGGAGGCATCGACGGCGGCCTGCACCGAGCGGAAGGGCGCGGCGGCGGATCCGCTCGCGGCCCCGGTCGTGCTCTTGACGTCGACGAAGACGGCTCCGGCCGGTACCGCGTACTGGGCGGTGCCGACAGCGGCTGCCCCGCGGGCGGGTGAGCCCGTCCCGGGCTGCGGCTGGGGCTGCGGCTGCGGTTCCGGCTGGGGTTCCGGCTGGGGTTCCGGCTGCGGCTCCGGCTGCGGCTCCGGCTGCGGCTCGGGCTGCGGCTCCGGCTGCGGGGCCGGAGTCTCCGAGCTCAGCGGCCCCTGCGCGGTGGCGGCCTCGATCGAGTCGATCTGCAGATCGGTGGGCGCCGTCGCACTGGTGGAGGCGTACCCCCACACCGCGAAGCCGCCGGGTCCGGACAGGCGCTCCCGTGAGGAATCCGTGACGGCGAGCTGCGGGGCACCCGGCGCGGTCCCTGCCGGGGTCAGGCGAGCCTCGAAGGTCACATCGTCGGTGCCGGTGACGGTGGCGTCGAACGTGTACCACCCGTCTCCGAGGATGCTCACCGGCAGGGAGACCGACTTCAGCTCGGCCTCCGAGCCGCCTCCGGTGCGGATCACCGAGAGCTGGGCACGCCCGTCCGCATCGGTCAGCAGGCGGATCCGGTAGGCGGAGCCGTCGCTCTGCACCCGGGTCGTGTACGCGTAGTACCCGCGGCCGCCGCTGCGGTCGAGGCGGAGGTCGGCGGAGATGCGCACGTCCTGGATCTGGACGGAGCGCGGGGTGAGGTAGGCCGATTCGCCGGGGTTCAGCGTGATCGCCGCTGCGCCGTCGGCGACGCTCGCGACCGCGGCCCGCGACGACCACGACGAGTAGTCGATGCCGTTGTCGGAGGTGCCCCATCCGGCCGGGGCGGTGCGGTCGAAGTCATCGGACAGCAGCACGCCGGGGGAAGCGGTGTCGTCCGCGACAGCGGGCGCGGCTCCGAGCGCGCCGAGCAGCAGCGCCGCCGTCGTGGCTGCCGCCGTGACGAGGGCAGCGGTTTGAGGATGGGAGGGATGGGAATGGATCGGGTGACGTCGCGAACGCAACAGGGTCTCCTAGGGGTTTCAGCCCGCGTACACCGCGCCCCTCCAACCAGCCCCCTCCGGACGAGATGGTGTGCAGTATCGGTACGCACCGCCTACCCGGAAGGGCGACGGCCAGGGCACAGTCTATACACGAACCGGCGCGGATCGTTGTGGAACCGAGATATTCAGGACGGATCCGCAGGGTCCGGCACGACCACCATGCTGCGGATGAACCGCATCTTCCCGCCCACCTGCGGGATGCTCTCGACCCGCTCGACGGTCACGGGGACGAGACCCTTCGTCGCGTGGCGGAGCTTCTCGGTCGCCGCGTGGATCCCCGCCTGCGCATCGGGGGCGTCACTCGGGATGCACCGCAGAGTGACCGAGTAGTCGGCGTCCTGGACGATCTCGAACTGCCGGATCGACAGCGGCGCGTCGTCGAAGATGTGCCCGAGGGCTCCCGCGATGGTCGTGCCGTCCGGCAGGCGAACCGCGTCGGAGGATCGGCCGGAGATGGCCCCGAGGCGGGGCAGGCCGCGACCGCACGTGCAGGCGCCGGAGCGGTAGCTGCTGATGTCGCCGAGGCGGTATCTGACGATGGGGAAGACGCGATTCGTGAGGTCGGACACGATGACCTCGCCCTCGACGTCCTCCGGCACCACGTGGTCCTCATCGTCGACGATCTCGATGCGTCGGACGTCCGCGAAGACGTGCAGCCCGTTCTGCGCGGCGCATTCGCCCGCCATCCACGGGATCTCGGCCGAGCGGTAGTGGTCGAAGCACGGCGCACCGAACGCCTCCTCGATCTCCGCCCTGGTGCCGGGAGACAGCGGCGCCGCCGTCACGGCCACGGCCACGGGCGGCGTGACGGTGAGCCCCATCCGCTTCATGCGACGAACGGTGTCGAGCACTCCCCCGCCGTAGCCGATCAGGAAGCGCGGGCGCACCCTGTTCCACCGCTCGACGAACTCCCGGACGGAGGCGTCGGTGATCTGGAAGGCGTCCAGCTGCACGCGTCGCGACGGCAGCCAGCCGAGATCGTGGCGGATCCGGGCGGCGCCGGTCAGGACATGCCGCGTCACGATCCCACGGTCATCCCAGGGCTTCACGCCCCACCAGTCGAAGAGGCGCCATTCCAGCGCGCGAGCAGGGAACCGCAGATCACGCAGCAGGTGCAGCGGCAGACCGGTGCTGCCACCGGTCCGGGACACGACGCTTGTCCGCGAGTCGGCCTCGTCGGTGCGGATGCGCTCGAAGTTCTCGCGCAGCATCGCCTTGTCCACGATCGGCAGCGACGCGAACGCCGCGGGATCACGCAGGTCGTCGTCCGTGATCCCGTGGGCGGAGTAGAGGTCGCGGTAGAACGCGCTGTGCCCGAAGGCGAACCGGGCGTGCGCGATGGACCGCTCGGCGCTCACCTGGGCGATCCGCTCCGGCGAGAGGGCATCCATCGCGAGGAACTCGCGATACGCCTCGGTGCTGCTGCGACCGCCGACCGCGGTCTTGAGCCGGAATGCCGCTTCGCGCATCATGCCTCCACCGCCCGCCCGCGGGGGCGCACCCGCGCCAGCCGAGCCCGCAGCGCCTCACGATAGGCCGCCGCGTGCGCGGCACCCGCGTCGTCCCACTCCCGACGCGACAGGTCGGGGCGATCACCGCTGATCGCCCGCACGGCGCGGAGGGCCTCCAGGAGGGCGTCCGCATCCACCTCCCCGTCGTACATCTGCACCCACTCCGGTCCCACCTCGGCGGCGAGCGCCTCGTTCGGCGCGTTGCGCGGGACGAGCACCGGACGATCGAGGGAGAGAGCGGCCAGCACGCTGCCCGAGTTGTGCATGAAGCGGTAGGCGAGCACGATCAGCTCGGAACCGGTCACGAGCTGCACGAGCTCCGCATCGCTGAGGAACTCCAGCTCCAGGACCACGTTCGGCAGGTCCGCGACACGGGTGCGCAGATCCTCGGCGAGCTCGGCGCTCGATGCCTTGCCGCCGACGATCATGCTGATCTCGGGGTCCCTCGCCACAGCATCGGCGTAGGCGTCCACGAACCCGGAGACGCCTTTGTAGCGGCGCACGCCGCCGAACGTGCCGAGGCGTCCGCGCAGACGCTCCGCGCGGGGCTGCACGCCGTACCAATCGCGGTAGTGACCGTGCAGGATGACCGTCTGCGCCGTTCCGGCGGGAAGCGGGGTCGTCTCGTTCAGCACGATGCGGTGATCGGCCTGCCGGTCGATGCGTCGCAGCAGCCACAGCCGAGCGGCGTTGTCATCCGGCAGGTCGAGGTTGTGCACCGTGCGCACCACGGCGATGCGGCGTGAGAGCCCGTGCCGCAGGGCCAGCAGCCCGGTGAGGGCGTACTTGCCGACGGAGGACACCGCGCTCGACCCGTGCAGCTTCACCTCGGGCCAGTGCCAGTGGAACACGTCGTATCGGCCGAGCAGGGCCTCACGCCAGGAGAAGCGGACGTGCTCGATGCCGTCGGTCGCAGCGAGCGCCTCATCCAGCATCGTGATGTACGGATTGGTGGTCACCCGGGGCGCCCCGAAGGACTGCATCACGCGCAGCGGCCGCCGCGGATCAGACATCGGCGGCCAGTCCTCGGATCGAGCGGTACCAGCGCAGCGCCGCGAGCAGGAGCATCAGCACGTTGATCACCGCGAGCGCGGTGTAGATCCCGACGAACACGGGCTGCCACCACAGCAGCGCGAAGACGAGGCAGAGGAACCCGTAGTCGGTCGGGATGACGGCGAGCGAGTAGAGACCCCCGGATCGCCACGCCTCCCTTGGCGCCTCCGCAGGGCCGTGCGGGTGCTCCAGCCGATGCACCCGGCGCAGGAAGTCGGCGGCGATGATGCCGAAGAAGAACACGTTGGCCGATGCCGCGAACACGAGCGGCACGAGCAGCCAGCCGTCGGGCAGGTCGAAGAAGCGGAACCAGCAGACGAGCACGGCGAGGTGGATGGTCGCGAGCTTGATCGAGTCGAAGAAGTGATCGAGCCACTCCCCCGCGAGCGAGCCGGTTCCGGTGAGGCGAGCCAGCTGGCCGTCGGCGGAGTCGAGAGCGTAGCCGAGCACGAGCAGGACGGCGATGAGGATCGACGACCAGACCGTCGGCGGAAGGAGCGCGATGAGAGCGACACCCGTGAGCGTGAACACCGCGCTCACGATCGTGACCTGCGTTGGCGTCATCCGCAGGGCGTACGCGGTGGCCGCCATCGGACGGCCGAGCGGCCGGTTGATGTAGCGCGAATACGCGGCGGCGCCCTTGGACGACTTCTGCGCCTCTTTCAAGCGACTCATCGCCGCACGGATCTCTGACACGACAACTCCCCCAGGCGGCGTCGAATGTAGCCTTCACTATATCTACAGGTTCGAGCGCGCCCCCGCGAGGTGTGCGGCCGGAGAGGAGCAGGAGTGAGCGAACGCGCACTCGCGGTCATCGTCGTCAATTACGGCTCGGCCGCCCTGCTCTCCACCAACCTCGTCGCGACCGCTGCGGCCCTTCCTGAGGCGCGGATCGTCGTCGTCGACAACCGGTCGACCGCCGAGGAGCGCCGACGGGTGGAGGAGCTGTGCGCCCTCCACGGCTGGGACCTGGTGGCGATGGACGCGAATGCGGGATTCGGCGGCGGCGTGAACGCCGGAGCGACCCACGCGTTCGAGGTCGCCGGGGCCTCGGATCTGCTCCTGCTCAACCCCGATGCGCGCATCGATGCGTCATCGACCGCCGCCCTGCTCGATGCCACCTCCGACGGCATGACGCTCGCGTCGCCTCGCGTGGAGGACGCGGAGGGCAGGACCTGGTTCGCCGGCATGGACGTGTACCTCCTCGACGGCTCGATGGGCGGCCCGCGGCGGCGGCGGGAGCAGCCGTCCGCCCGTCGGCTGCCCTGGATCAGCGGGGCCTGCATGCTGATCCCGCGCGCCGTCTGGGAACTCTCAGGGGGCTTCGACGAGGAGTACTTCCTCTACTGGGAGGACGTCGACATCTCGGTGCGAGCGGCGGAGCGGGGTGCCAGGCTCCTCGTGGTGGAGGACGCGATCGCCGTCCACGACGAGGGCGGGACGCATCGGGGGCAGCGTCAGCGCCCGGAGGCGAAGTCCGAGCTGTACTACTACTACAACATCCGCAACCGGCTGCTGTTCGCCGCGCGCCACCTCGACGCCGCCGACGCCGAGGCCTGGAACCGGACGGCCTGGCCGAACGCGCGGCAGGTCCTGCTCCGCGGCGGAAGACGACAGTTCCTCCGCCCGCTCGCGCCCTTGCGTGCCGCATGGCGCGGAGTGCGCGACGGAAGGAGGCTGATGGCAGGCGCTCGGTCGCGCCGGGGTGCTGAGGTCTAAACTCGGATCACCGTCTCTCGCGACCGCGAGGACGCAGGGGCGAGGTGGGGTCACATGGTCGAAGCGCACGACGAGAAGAAGCCGGCTCGCAGCCGCACCTGGATCGTCCTGTCGGTCCTCATCGCGGTGATCGCGCTCGCGGTGGCCGCCGCCTTCATCGTGCCGCCGCTCCTGGCGCCGTCCGGGCAGCCGGCTCCGAGCGGGTCGCCCAGCGCGACCCCGACGGTACCGCCCCGCGACATCGTCGGAACCGACGCGCCGCGCCCCAGTGAGACCCCGTCTCCTGCTCCCTCTGCCAGCGATTCGCCGTTCGCCGAGCTCACGCCCGTCGCGCCCGACGCAACGGTCGTCACGGCGGACCGGATCGACATCTCGCTGTCGCGCATCGAAGCCGTCCAGGGCGAGGCCGCCCTCGCCGGAGAGACCTCAGGACCGGCGATCAGAGTCACGGTGCGCCTCGTCAACGAGGGCTCCGACCCCCTCGACCTGGAGTATGTGACGGTGAATGCGTACTCCGGGAAGGACCGCACCCCCGCCGGCACGCTCACGCAGCCGGGAGGGGCGCCGTTCGAAGGATCGCTCGCGCCCGGCGACTCCGCGGAGGGCGTGTACCTGTTCACCGTGCCGGAGTCGGATCGCAAGGACGTGACGGTGACCGTCGACTACCTCCTCGGTGCGCAGATCGCCGTGTTCCGCGGCGACCTCCGCTGAGGCGGGGGCAGCGATGACCGGCGCCGACAAGTACACGACCACCTCGATCATCGCGGCGGTCGCGGCGGCGGCGTCGGCAGTCCGCTACACCTTCGGCCCCGGCATCAGCATCTCGGTCGTCATCGCCGTCGTGCTGCTTCCGGTGTGGTGGCCGGTGCTGCGGCAGTACCGCTTCGCGAGACCGCTGATCGTCCTCGCGGCTCTCGCCGCCGTCTCCGGGGCCCTGCTCACGGCGTTCGAGACGATGCGGCCGACATCCACGAGCCTCCTGATCGAGCAGTCGCTCACGCTGCTGTCGCTCGCCGGCGGCATCGGCGTCCTGCTGTGGGCGCGCACGGAGCTGGGTTTCGGCGGCACCGCCGTCGCGTTCGGCGTCGGCGCGCTCGCGAACGTCGCGCTCACCGGCGGGAACCCGGCGAACCTGTGGAAGTACTCGCTCGCGGTGCCCATCATCATCATCGTGCTCGGCTTCACGTCGACGACCCGACGCCGCTCCCTCGACCTGCTCGCGCTCGCAGCGCTCGCGGCCGTGTGCCTGTTCTCGGACTCCCGGTCGATGACGTCCTTCCTGCTCCTGGCCGGCGTCATCGTGCTCTGGCAGATGTTCCTTCCTCCGGGGAGCCGGCGCCCCCGTCCGGCGCAGACCCTCGTGCTCCTCGGCGCTCTGAGCCTGGCAGCCTTCAGCCTGCTGCAGGCCCTGATCCTCGAGGGCGTGCTGGGAGACGCCGCCCAGCAGCGGACACAGGCGCAGATCGACACATCCGGCTCCCTGATCGCGGGAGGACGCCCCGAGCTCGGTGCCGCCACCGCACTGATCAGCGCCCGCCCGCAGGGATTCGGCAGCGGCGTGCTGCCCACCTCCGTGGACGTCTGGATCGCGAAGACGGGCATGAGCGAGCTGAACTACGACCCGGACAACGGCTACGTCGAGGGCTACATGTTCGGCGGCCAGTTCGAGGTCCACTCCGTGCTCGGCGACCTGTGGCTGCGCTTCGGTCCGCTCGGGGCCGCCTTCGCCGTCGCCCTCCTCGTCGGGGCGATCTACGCCGTGGCCCGTGCGGTCTCCCTCAAGGCGGCATCCGGCCTCGTCGTGTGGCTGACCCTGCTGGGCGCGTGGGACACGTTCTTCAGCCCGCTGCTGACCTCCTCGCGGACGCTGGCGCTGCTCTTCGCCCTCACGGCCATCCCGGTCGCGGAACTCGTGCGACGCCGGCCGGACCGCCCGCGGCGGTCGGATCGGCTGGCCTCACAGGGCGGGCCCGTCGGAGCGGAGTGACACCGCCGACGGGCGTATCGCTCAGAGCTCGCCCGGCTTCATGACCTCGACGTCGATCGCGCGGATCACCCGCTGCGCGGCCGTGTCGGTCGGGGGCTCGGACGACGCCTGGTCGCCCTTGCGCCGACGGGTGGGGGCGTAGACCACGAGCGAGTGGAACAGGAACCGGGCGAAGAACGCCACGATGAGGGAGAGCGCCGTCGCGAGCACGCTGGAGATGTGCCAGGTCTCGACCATCAGAGCCATCACGGGGATGCGCAGCGCCGCCTCGACGTTGTTGAACGCGAACGAGCTCGCGAAACGGATCCCGACCCCGCGGGCATCCGTCTTCATGTCGGCGAACACGAAGCGCTCCTGCAGCAAGAAGTTGCCGATGATCGTGACCTCGGCACCGACGATCGCCGCCCAGACGTAGGGCACGCCGGCGGCGGTCAGTCCCCACATGATGCCGAGGTTCGCGGCGGCGCCGATCACGCCGATCAGCGCGAACAGCGACATCTTGCCGAAGCGCAGTCGTGCGAGGTGCTCGAGGAACATCGCCCCCTGGCGAAAGCTCGCCTTCGACGTGCCGTGTCGTCGCTCGGCGAACTCCATCGGCACCTCGGCGATGCGCAGGTCGTTGCGCGCGAGTATCTCGAGGAGGATCTTGAAACCCCGAGGCTGGAGCGTCGAGACGTCGAGGCGACCGCGGTCGACCAGGAAGAACCCCGTCATCGGGTCGGTGCTGCGAGCGAGGCGAATCGGGAACATCGCCCTGGTCAGCCAAGTCGCGACGCGGGAGACGCCGAAGCGCACCGCTGTGCCGAGCCCGCTCGTGTCTCCTCCGCCGACGTAGCGGGAGGCGGCGACGACGTCGGCGTCCCCCTGCGCGAATCGAGCGAGCAGGACGGGAAGGAGCTCGGGCGGATGCTGCAGGTCACCGTCCATCACGATGCAGACATCGGAGGCCGCCGCCTCGAGGCCGATGACGACGGCGCCGCCCAGCCCTCCGGTGTTCTCGGCGCGATGGATGACGCGCACGGGGATCGGAGAATCGGCCGCGACGCGCTCGACCTCAGCGGCCGTGTCATCGGTGCTGTCGTCGACGAACAGGATCTCGGCGTCCCACCGCTCGAGCGCCACGGCGGTCCGCGCGACGAGCTCGGCGACGTTGTCGCGCTCGTTGAACGTCGGCACGATGATCGTGACCGGTGTCCCCACGTCCGCCCCCTGTTCCCCACGCGCATCGCGTGCGGCCTCCATCGTTCCACGGGATCCTGTGCGGAGAGAAACCCGAACCTGCTAGACTCTCGAACCGCGGCTGTGGGAGTCGCGAAGCGGATGGGGATCCGCTTACTGGGGAATTACTGATCTGGGGAGATCATGGGGACGCGTATCGGCTATGCCGTTGGTGCTTTCGACCTGTTTCACGTCGGGCATCTGAATCTACTTCGTCACGCCAAGCAGCACTGCGACATTCTGATCGCAGGCGTCGTCAGCGACGAGATGCTGCGTCAGGTGAAGGGCATCGAGCCCGTCATCCCGACCGCGGAGCGTGCGGAGATCGTGAAGCACATCTCGTTCGTCGACGACGTCTACGTCGAGACGACGCCGTCGAAGATGGACTCGTGGCGCGACGTGCAGTTCACGCACTTCTTCAAGGGCGACGACTGGCGCGGCACCGACAAGGGCCTGCGCCTGGAGCGCGAGTTCGCCGAGATCGGGGTCGAGGTCGTGTACTTCCCGTACACGGCGCACACGTCGAGCTCGTCGCTGCGGCGTGCACTCGATGCGATCACCGCGGGTGCCAACGCTCCCGCGGTCGCCGCCTCGCGCTGAGCAGCACGCCGCCCGGCGGTCAGTTCGCGACGCCGAGCAGGCTGCGCGCCATGCGCGCCACGCGCGAGTCCGACCATGATCCGCTCGACACTCAGCGCCACCTCACCCGAGCGGTCGTAGGCTGGATGCATGACTTCTCCTGCCTCCGACACCATCACGATGTTCGGCGCCGACTGGTGCCGCGACTGCATCCGCACCAAGAAGCAGCTGGATGCACTCGGGGTCGAGTACACGTACGTCGACCTGGTCGCCGAGCCCGCCGCCGCAGACGTGGCGAAGGAGATCTCGGGTCGCACCAACATCCCCGTCGTCGTGTACCCCGATGCCTCGCATCACGTCGAGCCGTCGAACGCCGATGTCGAGTCGAAGCTGCGCGAGCTCTCGCTGATCTGATCCCGCGGCATCGCGCCACTACACTGGCGCGATGAGCACCGAGGCTCGGTCCGAACGAGCGCCTGTCCGTCTTGCTCCGCGAACGATCGCGCTGTACGCGATCGGCTCGCTCGGCACCGGCGGCTACGCCACACTGCCCGGGCTGGTGCTGACGTACTTCCTCACCGACAATCTCGGCGTCGCCGCACTCGCGGCAGGGCTGATCGTCACGGCGGCGAAGATCTGGGACGTGCTGATCGACCCGCTGATCGGGGCCGCGTCCGATCGCCAGCTCGCGCGCACCGGCTCTCGCCGCGGGTTCATGGTGACCGGCGCGCTCGCATTCCCCCTCTTCTTCGCTCTCACCTTCGCCGTACCGCCCACCTGGGGTCCCGTCGCCGGAGCGATCAGCGTGCTGCTGGCCTGGCGACCGCGACGGCTTTCAGCCTGTTCCAGGTGCCGTACGTCGCCGTTCCCGCGGAACTGACCGGCAGCTACGACGAGCGCACGCGTCTGCTCGGGTGGCGCGTCGTCGTGCTCACCGCAGCGATCCTGCTGTTCGGCGCCGGCGGCCCCGCGCTGCGCAATGCGGGCGACGACCCGGTCAGGGGATACCTCTTGATGGGCATCGCGTCGGGCGTCGTGATCGGCGTCGGGATGCTCGTGGCCGCTCGAACCGCGGATGACGCCGCCCAGCGGACCGCGGTCTCTCCGCGACGGACGTGACCGCCTCGACCTGGCGAGACCAGTACATGTCGGGCTTCCGCACCCTCGGTCGCAGTCAGTCCTTCCGCGCGCTGCTGGGCACATTCGTGCTGCAGGCGCTCGCGACAGGAACCATGCTCGCCGGCGCGCAGTACGTCGCGACCTGGGTGCTGCGGTCGGAGGATGCGGTGACCTTCGTCTTCGTCGCGCTGGTGGGACCGGCGCTGCTGGCCACCCCTGGGTGGACGGTCATCGCGCGACGGGTCGGCAAGGAGCGGGCCTTCGCGATGGCCAGCCTCCTGTTCACGGCGGCAGCGGCATCACTCGTCTTCGCGGTGTGGTCGCCAGGTGCGTGGATCGACGCATCCGTCGCCGTGGCCGGCATCGCCTATGCAGGCCTGCAGTCGTTGCCGATGGCGATGCTCCCCGACGTGATCTCCCACGACGAGCGCACGAGCGGGCCCGGGCAGGCCGGCACCTTCACCGGCATCTGGACCGCGGGCGAGACAGTCGGCTTCGCACTCGGAGCGACCGCGGTGTCGCTGACGCTCGCGGCGACCGGGTACATCTCGACTGTCGCCGGCACCACCGTCGAGCAGCCCGAGGCGGCGATCACGGGTATTGTCCTCAGCTTCAGCATCCTGCCCGCCGTGCTGATGGGCGCCAGCCTGCTGACGCTGCGCCGGTACCGCCTGCGTCGCGCGGACATCGATGCCGTCGCCGACTCCGACGCCTAAGCTGGGATCCCGTCCGAAGGAGACGTCGATGACTTCTGCGAGCACAACCGCCACCTCCGCCACGCCATCGAAGCGTGCGCCGAAGAGCGGGGCCCCGACGCTGGGCGAAGCCGAACGAGAGCGCCTCGACTCCGCTGTCGACGCCCTCCAGACCGGAGCCCGCACCTGGTCGGCCCTCACGGTCGCCCAGCGGGTCACGCTGCTGCGCGCGGTGCGCACGAGTGTCGCCGCGACCGCGGAAGACTGGGCGACCACGGCCGCGGCCTCGAAGGGCCTCGATGCCCGTCATCCGCTGCGCGGCGAGGAGTGGCTCAGTGGGCCGTACAGCGTGCTGGGTGCGCTCGACGCCTACATCGAGACCCTGTCTCGTCTGGCGAAGGGCGCGAACCCCCTCGACGGGATCACGCTCGACCGCGCCCCGGGAGGGCGCACTCGCGTGCACGCCTTCCCGCTGACCGGAATCGATTCCTTCCTCCTTTCGGGTTTCACGGGCGAGGTCTGGCTGGAACCGGGCGTCACACCGGGCGCCGCTCGCGCGTCGGCCGGTCTCGCGCAGCGCACGCCCACCGAATCGGGCGGCGTCGGCCTGGTGCTCGGCGCGGGCAACGTGACCTCGATCCCGGTGCTTGACGTGCTCTACGAGCTGCTGGCCCACAACCGCACCGCGCTGCTCAAGGTGAATCCCACGCAGGATGCCCTGGTGCCGGTCTACAAGCGCGCGCTCGCACCGCTCATCGAGCCCGGCTTCCTGCGCATCGTCCGCGGCGGCCCCGAAGTCGGCGCCCACCTCACCGCACACCCCGGTCTCGTGCACGTGCACATCACCGGCTCCGCGGCGACGTTCGACACGATCGTATGGGGCCCGTCGAAGGGCACGGGAGCGGCAGCGACCACGCGTCGTCGGCGCGAGAACCGCCCGCAGCTGAAGAAGCCGATCACCGCAGAGCTCGGCGGCGTCTCACCGATCATCGTCGTTCCCGGCGCCTGGACAGACGCCGACCTCACCTACCAGGCCGAGCACATCGCCACCATGCGTCTGCAGAACTGCGGCCACAACTGCATCGCCGGTCAGGTCGTGATCATGTCGTCCGACTGGGACCAGGCCGACGCCTTCCGCGCTGCCCTCCGACGGGCCTACGCCAATGCGCCGGAGCGCCCGATCTGGTACCCGGGGTCCTCGTCGCGAATGGAGCTCGCGACCGACGCCTACCCCGACGCACTCGTGCTGGGTGACCGGCTGCTCGTCGAGATAGACGCGGACGACGACCCGAAGGCTCTGGAGACCACCGAGTACTTCGCGCCGGTGCTGGGTGTCGTGACGCTGCCCGGCACGGGCCAGCAGTTCCTGGACGCCGCCGTGACTCACGCCAACGACAAGCTCCAGGGCACCCTCGGCGCGAACCTGCTGATCGACCCCGCGACCGAGAAGTCGCTCGGGGCCGGCTTCGAGAGGGCGATCGCGGCACTCCGCTACGGCTCGATCGCGATCAACAGCTGGACGGCCTTCGCATTCATCACCCCCACTCTCACGTGGGGCGCGTTCCCGGGCGGGACGATCGGCGACGTGGGCAGCGGCATCGGCATCGTGCACAACGCGCTGCTGCTCGACCGGGTCGAACGCTCGGTGCTCCGCGGCCCGTTCCGCCCGTTCCCTCGATCTCTGCCGATCGCGAACGGCGGCGGGCGATTCACGATCCTGCCGAAGCCGCCGTGGTTCGTCTCATCCCGCACCGGCGCGACCGTGAGCGAGGGGCTGACCCGCTATCGAGTGGACGGGCGCATCGCGGGTCTCGTCAAGACGCTGACGAAGGCGCTGCGGGCCTGAGGGTCAGCGCGCCGCGCGGGCGAATCTGTCGGTCGCCGCGCGGAGCGCCTTCTTCGTGCCGGGCTCGGTGGCCGCGTGACCGGCATCGTCGACCACGACGAGCTCCGCCTCCGGCCACGCCCGGTGCAGATCCCAGGCCGTCATCATCGGCGTCACGACATCATGCCGCCCCTGGACGATGACGGTCGGGATGTGACGGATGGCATCGACGCCGGCGATCAGCTGTCCCTCTTCCCACCAGCCTCGATGGACGAAGAAGTGGTTCTCCATGCGAGCGAAAGCGGTGGCCTTCACCGGGTCGGACATCGCCTCGATCTGCGCAGCGTTCGGCGTCAGCGTGACGGTCGACGCCTCCCAGGTCGACCAGGCGACCGCCGCCGGCACGTGCACGGCGGGGTCGGGATCGAACAGTCGGCGGTGATACGCCTCGATCATGTGCGACCGCTCCAGCAGCGGGATCGGCGCGATGAAGCTCTCCCAGAGATCAGGGAACAGGGCGGCGGCACCGCCCTCGTAGAACCACTCGAGCTCGACCCTGCGCAGCGTGAAGATCCCCCGGAGCACCAGCTCGGTCACGGCATCCGGGTGCGCCTGTGCGTAGGCGAGGGCCAGGGCGCTGCCCCACGATCCGCCGAACACCTGCCATCTCGCGATGCCGAGATTCTTGCGCAGGAGTTCGATGTCGGCGATCAGATGAGCCGTCGTGATGTGACGGAAGTCGGCATCCGGGGCGCTCGCGTGCGGTGTGCTCTTGCCGCAGCCGCGCTGATCGAGCAGCACGATGCGGTAGCGCTTCGGGTCGAAGAACTGCCGCTGCCACGGCGAGGTTCCGCTCCCCGGACCGCCGTGCAGGAACACCACGGGTTTGCCCTCGGGGTTGCCGCTGACCTCCCAATAGACGCGGTGGCCGTCGCCGACGAGCAGTTCCCCCGTCTCGTACGGTTCGATCGGTGGATAAAGTGCATCCGTCTTCTTCATCATCGGCCCCCAGCCGGTCGTGCTGACTGCTTCGTCAACGGTAGCGGACGTTCACTCGTGTGTCGGGATCACGGATCCAGCTGGTCAGCGGGAAGGGTCAGCGCCTGCTCGCAGACTCCCAGTCCGTTCTGGTAGCCCTCGGCGAACCAGCGCTGCCGCTGCTCGCTGGAGCCGTGCGTCCAGCTCTCCGGGTTCGAGAACCCCGACTGCGCCTGGATGCTGTCGTCACCGACCGCCGAAGCCGCGTTCAGGGCATCTTCGATCTGCTGTTCCGTCGGCGCGATCAGGTAGGGGTCGCCGTCGGCATCCGTCTGCTCCGTCATCCGTCCGAGCCATGCACCGGCGTAGCAGTCGGCCTGCAGCTCGATCCGCACGCCGTTGCTGCCGGGACCGGTCCCGTTGTTCGGGTATCGATCCATGTAGCCGGTGATGTTCTGGATGTGGTGGCCCCACTCGTGACCGACGATGTAGAGCTGCGCGAGATCGCCGGCCGATGCTCCGAACTGCTGCTGCATGAGCTGGAAGAACGTGGGGTCCACGTACACGTTCTCCTCGGGCGGGCAGTAGAACGGACCGACGGCATTGGAGGCGGTGCCGCACTGCGTCGATGTCGCGCCGTCGACGACGATCATCTCCGGCGCGCGGTAGCCCTCGACGTTGTCGCTCCAGAAGGCATCGAGCGCGACCTGTGCCCCGGCCATGCGGCAGTCGACGTCGGCGTTCGCGTCGGCACCCTTGTCGCAGTTCTCGATGGCCGATCCGCCGGCGGGCTCGCTCCCGCCGCCCGTGGCTCCCCCGCCGAGCAGCCCGGTCAGGTCGATGCCGAGCAGAGGCCCGGCGATGAGGGCGATGATGCCGAGCACGCCGACACCGGCGCCGCCCGCGATGGCTGCCGTGCGTCCGCGTCGACGTGTGGTGTTGCCCGAGATGTCGGCGTCGGGATTAAAGGTCATGCGTCGAGGGTACTCCGAGCGGAGGCCCCTCCAACGGACGTAGGCTCGGGGCATGACGACCACGATCACCATCACCGGCGCCGGCGGACAGATCGGCTACGCACTGCTGTTCCGCATCGCGGCGGGCGACCTGCTCGGCCCGGATGAGAAGGTGCGTCTGCGACTGCTGGAGATCCCGCAGGGGCTCGGCGCCGCGGAGGGTGCCGCGCTCGAGCTGCAGGACGGCGCGTTCGGTCTGCTCGAGCACGTCGAGGTGACCGACGACGCCGCGGTGGGCTTCGACGGCTGCGACCTCGCCCTGTTGGTCGGCGCACGACCGCGCGGCCCCGGCATGGAGCGCGCCGACCTGCTCGCAGCCAACGGCGGCATCTTCGGCCCGCAGGGGGCTGCCATCGCCGCCAATGCCGCAGCAGGCGTGCGTGTCACGGTGGTCGGCAACCCCGCCAACACGAACGCCCTGATCGCGGCGGCTGCGGCCGACGGTGTGCCTGCGGAGCGCTTCACCGCGCTGACGCGGCTCGACGAGAACCGCGCGCGGGCCCAGCTCGCACACACACTCGGCGCTCCGGTGCACACCGTTCGCCGCGTGCTCATCTGGGGCAATCACTCGGCGACGCAGTTCCCCGACATCTCGCACGCGACCGTCGGCGGGCGACCGGTCGCAGAAGCGCTCGAGCAGATCGTGGGCGACGTTCCCGCCTGGCTCGACCAGACGTTCATCCCGCGGGTCGCCAAGCGCGGCGCCGAGATCATCGAGGTCCGCGGCTCGTCGTCCGTGGCATCGGCCGCGAGTGCCACCATCGACCACGTACGCGACTGGGTGCAGGGCACCGACGACTGGACCTCGGCCGGCGTCGTCTCGCACGGCGAGTACGGGGTCCCTGAGGGCCTGATCTCGTCGTTCCCGGTGCGCTCCGTCGACGGCGAGTGGCAGATCGTCGACGGGCTCGAGGTGAGCGACTGGGCGCGCACCAGGATCGACGCCTCCGTGGCGGAACTGCTCCAGGAGCGGGAGACGGTTCAGGCGCTCGGTCTCTTGTGAATCCGGTCGCCGCGGCGTCCGACGACAGGGCAGAATGGATGCCGGAGGTGCGCGATGAGCGAGACGATTGATCCCACGAAGACCACGGCATCGGTCGACGAGGCTCTGACGAGCCCCCTGCACCTGCCGCACGATGCTGCGACGTGCCCGAAGTGCTTCACCGAGCTGCAGCAGAACCGCAACTTCTGGACGGCGCGTCCCGACGGATCGCGTCTGGTCGGCCTCGTCGTCGCCCGCGAGGGGATGCCGTCGGTCGTCGAGCAGCGCGAAGACCTCACCCGTTTCGGTGTCCCGATCGAGGGATTCCGCCACCCTGCGCCCGACATCCTGGAGAGCTGGAACGACCGCCTCGCGCGTCTCATCTCGACCCTGCGCACGGGTGATGTGGTCGTGGTCGCGAACATCAAGGCGCTCGGCCTCGACGCCGACGAGGGCGCACGCACCGTCGCCGAGCTGCGCAAGCACGGCATCATCGTCAAAGTGCTGAACCACGACGCCCGGCACCTGGCCGACGCGGCCGCGGCCCACTGACGCGCGACGATTCCTACGGCGTCGGTGTGGGCGTCGGGCCGAAGGCCGGCTCGCCCGGTGTCACACCGAAGAAGAGCGGATCACTCGGCGACTCCTCGCGCGGCAGGTAACCCTCGGAAAGGTTCGCATCACCGAAGAGCAGGTCCCCGAGCTCGTAACGGTCGCCGGGCCAGCACTTGGTCGTCGCCGTCACGAGCACGTTGCCGTTCGTGATGAACGTCACCGTCAGCAACGAGAAGTCACCCTGCTCGCGCACGATCACATCGCTCGACTGAGTCTCGCCAGACCCCAAGTCCATGCCGTCGAGCTCGTAGCCCGCATCCGTGAGGTACTTCTGCACAGCGAGGGATCGCTCGGCATGCTGCGCCGGGTCCACTTCCGTCGATCGGGCGAGAGAGAACTTGTAGGAACCGTCCGGGCACCCCGCACCCGAGGGCTCCATGCCGAATGAACCCCCCGGAGCCTCCCACGGGCCTTCGAAGATCAGCGCCTGGACGCCGTTCGTGACCTCGCGATAGTCGAGGTAGTGCTGCTTCGCCTGGGCGACGAGCTCGTCGCCGGTCGGTGTCACCATGCCGTCTCCTTCATTCGTGCACCCGGTGAGGACGAGCGCGAGCACCGCCATCGCCGCGGTGATCCGCCAGCGCTTCGCCATCCGCCCGCCCCTTGCTGCCGTTGCTCCCACGGCTCAGTTCCACGCCTGGCCGTTGGCCACGATGTAGGCAATGTTACGGAACGATTCCGAGTCTCGTGCGAGATACCCGTTGCCCTCTTCCCACCAGCCCCAGATACTGTTGCCGCCGTCGTGCGCCGCGTGGCCCGGGGTTCCGAGGCCGTCCTCGGTGCCGCCGCCCACCTTCGGCACCGTGCCGCCGTCGCTTTCGAAGCTGACCGCTCCCGGCAGCTCTTCGGGGTTGGTGCCGTGTCCGAAAGAGCTGTGCTCGCCGTAGCGGGCGACCAGATCGCCGGGAGCCCGCGACGCGTAGATCTGGGTGCCCGAATAGTCCATCGGGTCATCTCCGGTCCACGTCTGGTGGTAGCCGTCCGGCACTCCCGCCGAGCCGACCGCAATCAGATTGTCGACACCGAGGTTGTCGGGGGATCCACCCACCGCCAGGAAAGCGGTCGTGCTGCCGTACGAGTGCCCGATGACGGAGGTCGTAACGCTGGACGACACCTCGTTGTCGAGCCCTCGCAGCGTGGCGCTGAGAGTCGCGGCCCCCTCTGTCGCGCTGCCCATGGTGTGCTCGGTGAGAAGGTTGGGCGAGTCGTATCCATACCAGGCGATCGTCGCCGACCTGGTCCCGTCGTTGTACCCGTCGGCGAAGAAGTTCAGGTCACGTGCGCTCTGCCCCCACGCCTCGAGGTCTCCGAGGCCCGAGAACATCCCGCCGACGAGCACGTTGACGTTGGTGATGCCTTTGAGCGGGTCGACGGGGTTACCGTTCTCATCCTGAATGGTCACGCCGTACATGACAGCAGCGGTGGCTTGCGGCTGCTCGAACGGGTTGAACATCAGCAGCTGCCCCTGGAACCGGTTGATCTCGATACCGAGGTTCGCGAACTGCGTGTCCAACGGCTCGCCGTAGGGTCCGGCGTCGATCACTCGTTCATACGCCGTCCTGTTGGCGAGCATGCGGTCGAGGTAGGGCACGCCTTCGAGGTTTCCGATGAAGCCCGGATAGGTGAGGCGGAGCGCGTCGCGCTGCGCATCGGTGAGACCGTCCCAGATCTCCGTGACCTCGCCAGGGGTATCGGCGTTCGCCAGCGCGTCGATCGCCGAGAGGGTCGAGTCGCTGAGGGTCGAGCCGTCCGAACGGACGAGTCCGGCGATCGCTGCACCATACGCCTCGTCCCAAAGCGCGTATGCAGCTTCCCAGCTCTCCCAGAGGCCTTCGAGGGCGCTGCGTGTCGTGGCGAGCGAGCTCTGCGCGTCGGTGGCGTCCTGTTCCGCGGTCGAACGCGTGCTCGCGTCGTCGTCGGGGGTGCACATCTGCTGCTGGGATCGTGCATTCTCGAGATCGGCGGCCGCCGCCTCGTTCGCCGCATGCGCGGTCTCGATGTCGTCGATCAGGTCGTTCGCGGTTCTGGCATGCGTCGCGACAGCCTCACCGTAGGCCCGCACGACGTCGGCGATGCGCCCGAGTGTGGCGATGGTCGGGTTCATCCGAGTGGCGAGCAGCCCCGATTCGCGCTGCACGAGAGTGATGCTCTGGCCCCGCCCCTCGAGGCCACCGTCGATGTTGCGCAGCACGATCTGCGCGTTCCCTCCGGCGTCTGTGAGCTTTCCGAGATCGGCATGGATCCCTTCGAGCTGCCCGCTGTCATACTCGATCTCCTCGAGCGTCCACCCGCGGTTAGGAGAGGTCAGCGACATAGTCGACATCCCATCCGCTACCCAGTGAGACGTCGAGGTCCTCGAATGACTCGTTGATGCTCGTCAGCCGATCGGTGATGCCGATCCCTGCGAGATGCTGCGCCCGAGCCTCGAGCATCGCCTGCCCCAGCGCGTTCTCGAGCATGACCCGCAGGCCTGTGCGCCCCGCGGGATTGCCGACGCCCGTGTCGCGCGCGGCGATGTCGTTGGCGTACATGACGTAGTCACCGATCGAGAAGCTGATCTGCAGGACGGCGCCTTCGAGTGCGCGCTTGTCGATCTCGACGTCTGACATGGCTTCCCCCCGGTTCTGCCGTGATCCACCATAGTTGGACGCTCGTACGGCACCGATGGGGAGAACTGCCCATCCGGCGTGATCCGGAGCTCGAGGGCACGAAAAAGAGGCCGACGGCGAACCGTCGACCCCTCCTCGAGACTGTTGTGTCAGCTGGCGCCGACGTGTCAGCTGCCGGCGAGCTGCTGATCCAGATCCTGGATCGCCCGCAT
The DNA here is from genome assembly GCF_019443525.1 of Microbacterium sp. PAMC22086. Classification (NCBI taxonomy): domain Bacteria; kingdom Bacillati; phylum Actinomycetota; class Actinomycetes; order Micrococcales; family Microbacteriaceae; genus Microbacterium; species Microbacterium sp. PAMC22086. The sequence goes on from NZ_CP080380.1 coordinate 291,610, forward strand.
CATCCCGAGCAGCGACTCCGACATGTCATTGATGCCATCGACCGCGGTCTTCAGACCCGTCGTCAGCTCCGTGTAGCCCTCGCCGAACTTCCCCGACGCATGCTGCGTCTTGAAGTCATCACCCAGAAGAGTGTCGACCTGACCCTTCAGCGTGTCCAACTGCCCCTGAATGTCATCACGAGCCTGCGACAGCGACGACGCCACCTGCTCCATCTCTGCATAAGACGCACCGAAATCGGCCATCGTCCACACCTCCGCAAATCGAAAGAACCGGACCCCTCCGGCCCGAATACCCCCACCCTACGGGGCAGCCGCAAACACCGTCGATGGGGACAACTCCCCATCGACCGCCTCAACTGCCGGGAGTGGGCGTCTGCCCTGCCATGTCCGGGACCGCGGGCTCCTCGGCCAGCTGCTCCCACGCGAAGGTCGAGATCATGGCGTCGCTCAGCAGCTCGATGCCGTCGAGCACCTCGGCGGGGATCACGTCTCCGTCAGGGATCACGATGGTCGACGTGAACACGAGCGCCTTGCGACGCAGCGTCCCCGGTACCGCAATGATATACGTCACCGTTCGGCCGCCGACCCCGTCGATCGCGGGCGCACCCGCGGGGCGCTTGGCCTCGGTGGACCAGCGGACGATGTGCTTGAGGTTCTCGTCAAGGAACACCGCGCCACGCGCGCGGAATGCCTCGGTCACCCAGGCGTCGAGGTTCTCGCCGTCGGGCGCATCGAGGGCAGAGGCCGTGATCGACAACGGCAGCAGCTCCTCCATCGGCACGTCCTCCTGCCGATAGATCGCGAACACCTTGGTGCGCCGCATGCCCTGGTTGGCCTGCGCCATCATCGTGCGGAACTCGGCGTCCAGATCGGGGCGCCCGGCCTGCATGAAGATCGCACTCGCCTTGCGCACGTCCTCCTGCTGCCCCGCGTTCGTCGGGAGGTGTGTCGTCCACCCCGGGGGCAGCACGAGACGGAAGGCGGGGATGCCGAAGCGGAATTCCACGCCGAGGTCGTTCATCTCGTTCATCGCGTCTGCGCTCTCTTCGTCATGCGTTCCTTGACTTCTGGATTGCCCTCTCCCAGAGCAACCGCACTCAGCCGGGCGCTCCCCCATCCGGTGCGCTTCCAACGCTTGGCGTCGCCAGCAGGAAACGGTCTGGGGTCGAGGGCTGCGAGGGTAGCCAATTCCTGCCAGGACTTGTCGTCACCCTGCGCCTTCACTTCGCGATGGGCACGGTTCGCTTTCGCGATGCGACCGGAGGCCTTGCGTCGGAGGCTCGCGGCCAGATCGGAGAACCCCTCCATCGGCGAGTTCCTCATGTCGGCGATCTTGTCGAGCAGCGGGTCGAAGATCGCATCGAGTTCACGCGCGAGCTGTGGGGAGCGTTCGAGGAGCCGCTGCTCCTCGAACAGCCAGGCGTCGTTGACACTCATCGCACAGACGAGACACAATCTGCGCGGCACCGCACGAGTCTTCGCGTATCCACAGGTGCACCGGTCGGCCACACGCGCCAGAGCCTCTTCGAGGGACGACGCCTGAGCGGGTTCATCCGGGACGGGTTCCATCGCATCGAGCAGCAACAACGCGCCCGGCACGCCCACCTCGCGCAACAGATCGTTGCGAGCCCCGGCCGGGCGTCGTTCGACCTTCTGCCGCCACGGGCCTGCATCGTCCTCTGCCAGCAGCCCGCGCACACGCAGGGCATAGTCGACGAGAGAGCGCCGCTGCAGTGCGTGCACCTCCCGATTGAACCGTTCCACATCACTGCGCCGCGTCGACTCATGCACGCCCATGACCTCAGCGATCGATGCTCGGCCGACTCGCACCGCGTCTTCGTGGATCGTCGCCACTGCCTCGTTGCGGGCGAGCAGTGCTGCCTCGTCGGCTTCGAGTGTCGTCTCTCTCTTCATCCCCGCTCCTTCGACGGCATCGTGGCTCCAGTCTGCGTCATCGGCGTGGCCGACTCATCCTCGTACGCTCGCGCTCCGTGCGGGAGGGGGCAGGATGATGCCCGAGATCAGCCGGATGAGCTGCTGCTCGAACAGCACGAAAGCCGGCAGGGCGGTGCCGATCGTGTCGACGAGGATCGCCCACGATCCGTTGTTCAGACGCACCGTCCACTGCTCTACGAGAGTCGAGCCCTCGCCGTCGGCGACGCCGTTGCGACGAAACAGATAGCCGGCGCCATGCGTCTCCGTGCGCAGCGGCGTCGCGTCAGCAGCCGTGGAAAGACTCGCGCCGTCGAAGAGCTCCTCTGTGGTGCCGGCGTCTTCCGAACGGGCGACGGAGATCGAGACGAGCAGGTCGCTGTAGATGCCGCGCGGAGCGAACCAGAGCTGAGTCTGCGACGGCCGCGCCTGGGCTACCAGCGCCTCGGCTGTCGCTCGAATGGCCGGCAGCTGATCCGGTCCGAAGATCGCCTGATCAGCAAAATGCTCGAGACAGGCTCGCACCCAGCGTTCAGGCGTTGCCGGATCGCGGGCCAGGTCGCTCGCGCCGGGAAGAGGAATGAACCAAGAGGCGTCGTAGTCGAGATCCCATGTGAAGTCTGCGGCCACGGTCATCGCGTGACGCCGTTGACCAGCCCTGCCGGCGAGAGTCCGCCGGACGGCGACCCGTTGCTGCCGACAGCGACGGTGCGGTCGGCCCATTTATAGCTGTTCCAGATGGCCTCCCATGTGGAATTCGACGGGGCATCGGCAATGGCCTGAAGCCCCTTGGGCAGGCTGTCGGTGAGGACCTGCTGGAACCTCGGCCCGGTCGAGGCCACGGCATCGCTGAACGCCACGCTGAACGAGCGGTTGGGTCCGAAGAGGAACCTCTCGGCCAGGCCGCTCTGCCAGTTCACGCCGTGCTGGCGAATACCGGAAACGCGGGATGCATAGTTGCCGAAGTTGTTGGCGACAGCACCGGACCACGGACTCGCGGTGCCACCGAGGCCACGCAGTCTCGTCATCTGCTGCACGGGATTGCGGAACTGCGCGACGAACTCATCGACGAACTTCGCGTTCCCCTTGAAGATCTTGCCGAGCTTCCCGATCGGGAGGATCCCGATGATCGACATCGCGAGATCGCCCCAGCCCTTGCGCCCGTCGAACATCAGGGCGACCGTGAGTGCGAGTGCGATGACGCCGACCACGAGTGCAGCGATCGCGAAGAAGGGCCCGCCGATGATGAGTCCGAGCACGGCGATGGCGAGGCCGATCCAGCTCACCCACTCGGCCACCACGGCGAGGACACCGGCGATGTTCTCCCAGGTGGAGTCCTCGCCGATCTTGTTCGCGTCGGTGAGCCCCGAGACGGCGGTCTCATAGGCCGTGTGCCAGGTGTCGTACTCGCCGTCGAACGCGTCGAGGTTGTCGTTGTGGGTGGTTTCCGCGGTGTTGAGGGTCGATGCCGCGCCGGAGGCGGCGTTCGCGAGATTCGTGCCGGCCGTCGTGCTCGCTGATGTGTCTTCGGGTGCCGGTGGGTTCAGCCGCGTCGACGTGTTGTGCGCCTGGAGCGCATCGGCGGCGTCGGCGGCATTCGACTGCGCGGTCTGCAGCTCGGTGAGGCTGGTCTGGCAGTCGGCCACGATGGTGCGCATGCGGCTCTGGGCGGTCTCGAGCGCCGCGGCGTAGTTGTTCAGCGTGGTCCCTGCCGGCTTGTAGCGGCGACCCGCCTCGTCGAGATCCTTGTGGACGTCGTCGACGACATCCTTGATCTTGTCCATCGCGTAGCCCTCACCTTCGATGGAGCCGTCCTTGATCCCCTTGAGCGTCGCGGCGGCACTGACCATGCCGTCTCCGAGCTCGACGATCTTCGTCCCCCTGTCGGCGATCGCCACGGCATCTCCGGCCACGACCTCGACGTCACGCCCCTTGTTCGTCTGCATCTGCTTCTCTCCCCCTAGACCGCTGCCGGCTGACGTCCGGCGCCCGGCGCGCTACCCGAACCCGACTGCTCCATCGACGTCGCCATCTCGGTGTCGAGGCTCGTGACCTCGTCCACCGTTCCCTTGACGCGATCGGCGACCTCTTTGAGCTTGGTGAGCAGCTTGTCGCGACTGTCGTTCCAGCTGCCCTCGAAGTCGTGGCAGCGGTCCTTCAGCCGTCCGTCGCCGTAGGGCCTGCCGACGGCGTTCTCGACGTCGTCCTGCTTCGCCGCGGCGGACTCCAGCTCGGCCACGATCGCCGTGAGCTTCTCGCTGGTCGTCTGCAGATCACTGATCGGCACGAGCATGCGTTCGCCTGCCATGGCCCCCTCCTTCTTTCCCGGACGCTACGACGTTACTGGGAAGGGCAGCACGACGCGATGGGGAGTACTCCCCATCCGCCCGCGCCTCACACCCTCCAACCGCTGTTCTTGCGCTTCTCCAGGATGCGCTCGGCGATCTTGATCGTGTCGGCAATCGACAGGAGGGAGAGTTCTGTGAGCGCCGCTGCACCGAGACCGCGCTTCTGCGCCTTGGCGGCGGTGGTCCGGACAGCGGGGCGCGCCTCCCGCGCAAGCATCTCGGCGAGGCTCGACCAACGGCGGAGGTCGAGCGTCGCCAGCTCGACGCGGTGGGCGCGGCGGAGACGCGCGAGTCGACGTCCGCCAGCTCTGCGCGTCGCGCTCGCCTCGTCGGCCGTGTAGTCGCCACGACTCTGGGCCACTTTGGCCTGCTTCTGCGCAGTCGCCTCGATCACCTGTGTGACCTCCTCCGCGTACTCGGGCATCGACCGCAGCAGTCGCCGCTCCTCGGCGACCCAGCGCCGCAGGAGCACATCCCCGCACTCCGGACACAGCTTCTCCGGCATGACACCGTCGACCGCATAACCGCATGCGCAGTCGATACCGCCGCGCTGCTGTGCCCGATGCGGACGTCCGCCGAACTTCGCCCGCAGGAGTGAGGCTCCCACCGCGCTGCGCCCGAGCTCATCCGCCAGGAACCCCTCGCCGCTTCTGCGCTGCATGTCGGCGACCAGCAGCTCCCAGCGCTCCTGGTCAGCCGGCCGGATCAGCGGGCGGGCGGAGGTCGCATACTCGTCCAAGACGGCGGTGATCTCCGCTTCCTGAGCCGCGCGCTTCAGCGCCGTCGCCGACGTCGCTCCCGGCCAGGACGGGAACGCGATGTGGGCCGCGAGTTCCCGCATCCGCGCATCACCCGAGACACCCGCGGCCTCGTGCAGCGCCGCCAGGGGTGCGTTCACCTCCAGCACACCGCGTTCGAACTCCTCGACAGCCTCAGACGCACTCATGCTCCCAGCGTAAACGTCGACGAACGACGAAGAGGGCCGACCGTCATGGTCGACCCTCTTCGTGATGCACCGCTGTGTCAGCGGGTGGTGCGGTGTCAGCTGCCGGCGAGCTGCTGATCCAGATCCTGGATCGCCCGCATCATCCCGAGCAGCGACTCCGACATGTCATTGATACCGTCGACCGCGGTCTTCAGACCCGTCGTCAGCTCCGTGTAGCCCTCGCCGAACTTCCCCGACGCATGCTGCGTCTTGAAGTCATCACCCAGAAGAGTGTCGACCTGACCCTTCAGCGTGTCCAACTGCCCCTGAATGTCATCACGAGCCTGCGACAGCGAACCCGCCACCTGCTCCATCTCCGCATAAGACGCACCGAAATCGGCCATCGTCCACACCTCCGCAAATCGAGAGAACCGGACCCCTCCGGCCCGAATAACACCACCCTACGGAACCACCCGCACCGACGTCGATGGGGACAACTCCCCATCCACGAGCGGATCAGCCGCAGGACCCGACGGGAGGCGGTTCGGATCAGGCGCCGGCTGCTGAGGACGGCGCCGCGCGGAAGCGGAACGAGCGGAAGATCTCCTCCACCTCCGGCTGGACGGCCTCCAACCGGATGGGATCCTCGTCGAGGAAGTCGAGCAGGAAGACCAGCCCGTCACGCACACCGATGGAGCGGACCGCGCCCACCGTCATGTCCGGAGACCCTTCCCTCGTCACGTCTGTTATCACCGCGCTCACGGCAACGTTCACGGCGACGTCGAAAGCGGTTCCTTCGAGGATGCTCCAGGTCTGCACGAACCCGCCGATGCCCAACCGTGCGTACTGCAGCAGGTCTTCGGCCGTCGTCGCCGACGTCTCGCCGATGTAGAGATGGATGACGATCGGATAGCCGCCGACGTACTCCGTGCGCCAGAAACGCTCGTGCGCGCCCCCGGGGATCGGGGTCGGTGCCGCCTGCAGCGCCAACGCCTGCTCGGTCAGCAGCTCGGCGGTGGACTCCGCCCCGGTGCCTGCGAGCAGATCTGAAGCCAGCAAAGACGCCCACTCCTGCGCGGTGGCGAACTCGCTCCATGGAAAGCAGAACGGAATCGGGACCCAGCGGCGTCCGTCGATGGTGAAGTCATACTGCAGCTCTACTGCCACCGGAAAGTCTCCATGATCGAATCGGCGAGCTCGATGGCAGCTTCCACGAGGAGCGGATCCGCATCGTCCGGATAGGGCAGCGAGGCGGTGAAGACGAGCCCCCGCCGGGAGTTCTCCTCCGGTAGCGCGAACCCGTACCCGACCGAGCGGACGGCGATCCCCTCGAGCTCACCCTCACCGGGCTTCGTCCACTCCCAGCGGAGGATCGGCCCGATGGCCGTGTCGAAGGTCACGATCTCGGCCGTCGTCAGCGTGCGGAGGCCGGCCGCGAAGGTGGAACCGGACGGCGCGACCTGCTGGCGGACCGCGATCGAGAGCGGCAGATGGGTCAGCCCCTCGACCTCCCGATCAGCGAGATAGATGCTGTGGGTGCGGGTCTGCTCCAGCCGACGCCACTGGGTGGTGGCCAGCATCCGCAGCCGCACGTCGAGCTCGGGCTGCCCGAGCTGCTTCATCCGCGACGACACCTTCGCGATGTACCGCTTCCGCCCCTCTTCATCGACACGGTACTGCGACCAGCCGGGGGGCATCATGATGCGGAACCCGCTGAGGGCCGTCATCCGCGAGCACTCTCCCGGGAGCGGGCTCGGGAGCGGACTCGAGCTCGGGCCGCCACGATGCCGAGGAGCACCACGCCGAGTGCGGCGAGGAAGTAGAACGATGCGATCCACTGCGTCCCGATGAATCCGTCGTTGAAACGCGTGGGATCTTCGGGCGATGTGAGCGAGAGACCGAAGGAGCAGACCGCAGAGGCGAGCGTGGGACCGATCAGTCGACGCACCCGCAGCTCATCGACCGTGCGATTCGTGAGCGCGACGCCGAGCGCCAGCGCGATGGATGCGATGCCGAGAGCAACGAGCACACCTGTTGGCACCATGAACAGCGGATAGGGGACGACGACTCCCCACTTCGTGTCCATGGCGTCGCTCGCCTTGCCACCGGAGAGGATCAACGAACCGAGGAGGAACGCGATGGCAAGCGCGGGGGCCACGAGCACCACGAGACCGAAGAGCACTCGAAAGAGCTTCGCTGCCGCCGATCGTCTGTCAACTCCTGCTGCCACGCCACTCAGCCTACTCGGACGTCGCGAAGCCCTGCGATCTCGGGCTGAGCATCAGCGACACCCGCCCAGTCCGCCACCGAGGAGCCGACCCAGATCACACTGTTGAGGCTCTGGCGGATCCCGCCCGGCAGGCTTGCCGCCGTGGACGAGATGAACTGCTGGACACCCGGGCTGGTGGCGTAGGGCGAGCTGCGCATGGTGTTGACGAAGGTCGAGACCTGGGCTGTCTGCGATCCCCCGAACCTGATCGCGTCGAACGGATTGGTGAGCATTCCCGGTTTCGGCAACGCCCGCGCCGACTGGACGGGCGCGAACAGCGATCGGAACGGCGTCCCCCACGTCGTCGGCCTCAGGAAGGAGAAGCGCGGCAGGGCACCTCGGATCGCGGCCGTGACAACGCCGCGTCCGCCCTGGATCACGCTCGACAGCGTGGGAGCTCCCCGAGACAGCAACTTGCCGAGACCGAAAGGAAGCAACCCGACCGCGCTCCAGGCGACATCGCTCAACGTCGCCCGGCCGAACGCGAACTTCAGCGTGGTCAGCAGGAAAGACGCCGCCGCCAGGACGAAGATGATGGCCCCGAGCAGCCCGGTCAGCGGCGCGCCAATGACCAGGGCGATGATGCTGAGCACCACCAGGACGATCGCGATGACGTCGAGCACCTGGTCGATGAACTCCCAGAAGCCGTCGTTGTTCCCGGCCGTATCGATGGCCTTCTCGATGCCGTCCACGGCGGCGTCGTAGGCGTCGGACCACTCGTCGAAGACGCTGTCGAATGCCGACCACATCTCGGTGCGCGCGGTAGTGGCGTTCGTCAGGTTCGTCCCTGCCGCCGATGCCGAGGATTCGGCGTCGGCCAGCGCATCCGCTGCCGACGAGTCGGGTTCGGCTTCTGCGGCGCGCGACGTCGCCAGGCTCGCGGCGAGATCCGCGTCTTCCTTCTCGTCGAGAGCGGCCTGATACGCCCGCTCCGCCGCCTCGACCTCGGCGATGTTGCTCGCGAGCCAGGCGTTGGCGACGCCCAGTGCCTCGCCGTACGTCGTCAGCGTCTTCCCCGTGCCCGAGTAGCGGATAGCCGCCGCCGACAGATCGGTCGCGGTCTCGCTCGCCATTCTCCTGCAGCTTCCCGCGCTTGTCGCGCCAGGCCACTTCGAAGTCGATGACCTGGTTCCAGAGGTCCCCGCAGCCATCTGGGCGCTTGATCGCGTCCTCGAGGTCGTCATTGGTGTTCGCTGCCTGGTCGAACTCCCCGATCGCCGCTTCGAGACCCCGCTTCGCGTCTTTCAGCTGGGCGAGGTCGAGCATGATGTCCATCTGGCATCCCCTCCGGTCTTTCCTGCACGGCGACAGCTGCCGTCCCGGCTCCGAAACACTAACAATTCGTCGTCAGCCCCGTCGATGGGGACAACTCCCCACCGCGGGCCTACCCCTCGACGAGCGGCAGCTGCACCGTCACCTGGCGACCGGCCTGCACGAAGATGCCTCGCCCCTCGGGGAAGTCCGTGCGCTTGACCTTCGGGAACGGCACCTTGAACACCGCGTCGCCATCGAAGGAATCGGGCTTGAGGATGATGCCCTTGCGCCCGGCCTTGAAGTCGCCGATGAACCCGAAGCCGCTCGTGACCTGCGTGACGTCAGCGTCGCCGATGAGCAGGTGGTCGCTGCGGTTGATCGCCTGGAAGAGGGCCTTCATCTCGCGCTCGGCTGGGCTGTCGGCGAACTGGGGCACGTCTTCGACCACGATGAGCACCCTCGTCGGGAGCGAGTCGCCGGCGATCAGCTCGGTGATCTCCTTGGCGAGCTCCTTCGCGTCCTCCGGCGTCACGGCGCTGCGCGTCCAGCTCGTATAGTCCTTGAGCTGGGCACGACGGCCTCCGAAGTGGAACAGCACGGTCGCCGGGTCGAGTCGCCGCATCGAGGTGATGAGCGACTTGAGGGCGTTGGTCTTGCCCGACGACGGCGGACCGGCCACGACGAACGTGCCGACCGGGTCGAAGTCGCGCGCCGCCAGGGTGTCCTCCGCGACACCGAGCACCGGGAACTCACCCAGACGATCGGGAAGGTCGCGCACCGACAGACGAGTGGGCAGGGCGCCGATCTCCGGCACCTCCCTCGCACCCGACGCGCGCAGCTGCTCCGCGAGCCGTTCCAGCAGCTTGGTCTGCTCGGCGACGTTCGGGGTGCCGCCGAGAGTGGCGATCTGGGTCTCCCGACCATCGACGATGGCGCGACCAGGCGCCGAACGCTCGTCCAGCACGTCCTTGGGAGCGTTGAGCATCGCGTACCCGGATTCGTCGGAGAGCCGCAGAACCACGCGCCGCGACACGTTGGCGCTGACCGCGGTGGGCACGGAGCCCGAACGGTCGGCGCTCGCGATCACGTGCACGCCCAGCGGGCGCCCCTCCCCGAGGATGCGCATGAACGTCTGATAGAACGGCATGCGCGCGGTGGTGGACTCCCACTCGCTGCGGAACTGCGGGAAACCGTCGATCAGGAGCAGGATGCGCGCCTCGTCCTTACCGGTGATCTCGCGGTACTCGGTCAGGCTGGAGGCATTGGCGGCGCTGAAGCGCTTGCCGCGGTCATCCAGCACCGCCGCCAGCGAGCGCAGCACCCGCTGCACGCGCTCGGAATCGTCGCCCGAGATAATCGACCCGACATGCGGCAGCATCTCCAGGCTCTTGAGCGAGCCGGAACCGAAGTCGAGGCCGTACACCTCGACGTTCGAATGCGCGGAGTCGAACCCGGCGGCGATCGCGATCGTGCGCAGCACGGTCGACTTGCCCGATCCACTCGTGCCGTAGACGAGCAGCGACCCGTCCTTGTCGGGATGGAAGTAGGCCGGCTCCTGCAGCTGACGCTCCGGGACATCCATCTTGCCGAGCAGCACCTGTCCGTCGCCGAGCACGGGGAGGTCGCGCATGTCGACGGCGCCCTCCAGATCGTCGAGCCACGGGCGTCGGGGCGCCGGGATGCGCGCCTGTCGCGCCGCGTTCACGAGCGTCGCCACGATGCGCTTCTGGTCGTTGGGTCCGAGGTCTTCGTCGTGGGAGTCGGACTCCGGCGCCTGCTCGGCCTCCCACGTCTGGATGGAACCGAATCGGAGTTCGGCCACCTTCACCTCGGCGACCTGCGCCTCGTCCGTCGTCCACCCGCCGGCGTACGCCGACTGGAACGGCACGAGGCGCCCTGGGCCGGTCTTCGCGATGCCGCGCCCCGGCAGCGAAGGCGGGAACGTCGCGGCCACCGGATCGTCCACGACATCCTTCGAATCGGATTCGTCCGCCATGCGCAGCGCGACGCGCAGGTTCGTGTTCGCCCGCAGATTGTCCTTGATGACACCGGCCGGTCGCTGCGTCGCCATGATCAGGTGGATGCCGAGGGAGCGACCGCGCTGGGCGATGTCGACGACGCCGTCGACGAACTCCGGCACCTCTCCGGCGAGCGCGGCGAACTCGTCGATCACGAGCACGAGCGCCGGCGGAGTCTCCGGGTCACGACGCTTCTCGAGTTCGAGCAGGTCCTTGGCCTTCTTGCGGTTGAAGAGGTGCTCGCGGTGGTGCAGCTCGGCACGCAGGCTGGTGAGGGCGCGACGCACCAGGTGCGGGCTCAGGTCGGTGACCAGGCCCACCGTGTGCGGCAGGTCGACACAGTCGGCGAAAGCGGAGCCGCCCTTGTAGTCGACGAAGAGGAAGGTGACCCGATCCGGGCTGTGGGCGGCTGCCATGCCGAGCACCCAGGCCTGCAGGAACTCGCTCTTGCCGGCACCGGTCGTCCCGCCGACGAGGGCGTGCGGACCCTGGGTGCGCAGGTCGAGGGTCATCGCGTCGGTCTGCGACTGCCCGATGATGGCGCGCAGGTTCCCCGCCTTCTTCAGCCGGGCCTGCGGGGCTCCGGAGCGGTCGATGATCGTGTTGTTCTGGCGCCAGCGGTCGATCACCGCATTCGCGTCCTCCGCGACCTCGGTGCCCACCAGGGAGAGGAAGCTGACCGAGTTCGGGATGTCGGAGGAGTCCTCGATCACGGTGCTGGAGTCGACGACAGGGGCCAGCCGCTTGGCGAACATGGTCATGTAGGCGTGCGAGACGCCCTCGACCTGCACTCCGCGATAGTCCACGCCGCTGCGGACCGTGCCGACCACCGCATCGCCGAGCCCTGCGCTCACGTCGACGAACGTGCGGCACGCGGCAGGCAGCGCCTCGACCACGGGAGCGACGAACAGGCCGTACACGCCGACGTCGGCACCGCGTTCCAGGATCTGGGTCAGCCGGGCTCGATCGACAGGAGCATCGTTCGTGATGATCACGAGGATCGCCGTCTGGCCGGGGAATGTCGCGTCCTCGGCGGCGCGCTTGACGTCGGTGCCGTAGCGCATCGGGTCCCAGTCGGCGCCGTACGGGGGCCGGGCGGACTTCGACTCCCGCGAGCGACGCAGGACGATCTCCTCCAGGCCGCTGAGCAGTGCCGTGCCGGTCGACGCGGAGTCCGCCAGAGGCATCTCCTTGAACGGGTTGCGCTCACTGGAGGTGTGGGGCAACCACTTGAGCCAGTCGAGCTCGTTGGCCCAGCCCGGCTCGGTCAGCGCGACCGTCACCAGCTCGTTCGGCGAATGCGTGCCGAACAGCTGCACGGCGATGCCGCGGAGCGCATCGCTCGCCAGCGATGTGGGACCGGCGACACCGATCGACCCGACGCTCTGGAGCGACTCCAGGATCGGCACGTCGTCGATCATCCGGTACCGCTCCTCGAGGCGGTCGACGCGCTCGACGTACTCGACGAGCGCGTCAGGGCTCTCGGTGCGCTTGATGCGCGTGCGCGCCTCGCTCTCGCAGACGCCCAGGCGCATCGCGAGGAAGTTCCAGTGCTCGGGGCGTCGCGTCCACAGCAGGGGTCCGAGCCGCATCGCCTCGTCGAACACGACGGCGACGGCCGGTACCTCGTTCTGCCGCACCTCCCGCTCCTTCGGGTGCGAGTGGTAGAGGGTCTCCTCCAGGCGTTCGAACTGCTCCTCGAACGACTCCGCCTCCTTGCGCAGACGCTGACCGAGGTTGGTCTTCTGCGAGATGAAGTTCCCGAACATCATCATCGGCGACGCGGCGGCGATCAGGAGGGATGCCGGACGCTGCGTGATGCTGAACATCGTGACGGCCAGCAGGATCGGCGCGACGAGCATGGGCCAGGGGAACAGCCGGGACGGCTGGTCGCGGGGGTAGCGCGGTTCGTCCAGTTCCTGCCCTGTGAAGCGCTCCTCGACGCGCGGGCTGCGGTTGAACATCAGAGCGCCCCCGCGCTCGAGCACCGGGTCACCGCTGGCGGAGCCGTCGAAATCGCTCACCATGTGCACGACGAACTCGCAGTCGCCCAGCACGAAGCTCTGTCCGGGGATGACCCGGAGCCGCTGCACGAGTCCGCCGTCGACGAGGATGCCGTTCGCGGAGTTCAGATCGACCAGTTCGACGAAGGTCGCCGCGACCTCGATGCGGGCGTGCCGCTTCGAGACCAACGGGTCGGCGATGGTCACATCGTTCGCGGCATCGCGTCCGATCAGGAAGTGCCCGATCGGCAACGGGAACTCCTGGCCGGCGGCAGGACCGGCGACGACCGTGAGGACGGCGGCCGGGTGCGTGCCCGCCCCGCCCACCGACGCCCGATGGGATCCGACGTTGATCACCTCGGCGAGGAACCCGGAGCCGATCGGGGCATCGCCCACGAGCAGGTCGGGGTTGAGCATCGTGAGCTGCTCGCTGGTCGGCGGGGCGACCGAGAGCGTGAGCACATCGCTGGACGCCGCCGTGATGCTGCGCGCGGGGTCTGTCGTGGCGATCTGCCGCGCCACGTCGGCGATCGTCGCCGTCGAGTCGGCCATCACGACCACGTCGGTCAGGGGTGCCGCGGGTCGACGCAGGGTCAGCTTGACTCTCATCGCTCGTCCTCACCGCGCCGAGGGCGCATCTCACTGCTCAGGGTCATACCCACTCCACCTGGAGGGACCGGTCGCCGAAGCGCACCGTGTCGCCGATCTGCAATTCAGCGGGGTGTCCCGCCGGCAGCACCGTCTCGGAACCGCCTCGGACGATCGCGCTGCCGTTCGTGGAGGCCCGGTCGACGACGAAGACACCCCGTCGGGCGGGCATCACCGCGATGTGGGTCTTGGACACGGAGCGCGTGTCGTCGACGACCGGCACCAGGAGCGCCTCGCCCTCGCCAGCGGCGGCACTCGGGGACCGCCCGAACAGCGTCGTCCCCCGCACCTCGATACGCTGCCCGGTGTCGAGCACCAGGAGCGCTCGTACTCCCACCGGCGCGGGGGAAACGGCGAGTGCGGACGCGGGAGATGCGGCAGGTGCCGGTGCGTCCGGGGCTATCGGGGTTTCGACAGCGGGTGCCGCTGCGGCGGCCGCAGGGGCGGCGACGGGAGCGGATGCCGGGGGCCGAACGGGCGCCGGTTCCGGGGCAGAAGGAACCGCGGCCGGAACAGGAGCCGGAGCCGGAGCCGGAGCCGGAGCCGGAGAGAATGATGCCGGGCCGGGAGCACCCGTCGCCAGGGACGGGGGCACGGCCGACACCATGGATCCGACGCCCGGGGCCTCCTGCGGCTCCGGTGCGGTGCCCCCGGCGGATCGATGCGCGCCGATCACGCCGCCGGAGAACCGTGCACTCGGAACGTACTCCGCCGGGGCATCGCGATGTACCGGCGTGGCCAGGGACGGCAGCGGCGCCTTCTCCTCGTGCTCCGGTGTCTTCACCCGCTTGCGCGCGATGCGCATGCGCTTCTGGTCGTAGGGGTTCAAGCCGCCCCGCACGTCCACGAACCAGGTCGCGGCGGCCAGGTCGAGCCATCCACGGCCGCGCTTCTCGATGTCGAAGAGCGGCGAGAGCATGATCACCAGCACGGGCCCGATGATCGGCACGATGAACGAAGCGTACGCGACGAGGTACCGGACCACCGCACCGCGCCAGAATCCCGGGCGCTCGAGAGTGCGGACGTTCACCGAGCGGATGCCGCAGATCGCCTTGCCGAGCGTCACTCCCTTGCGTCCGTGCAGCACGAGCTGGACCACCACGTACGCGATCATCAGTCCCTGTGAGACCGCGGCGGCGACGATGAGCCACACCAGGTCGCCCCGGGCGAAGAACTTCTCCGGGTCGAATTCGCCCGACACCGCCTGAGCGAGCACGGGGGTCAACGCGATGATGGCCGGAAGCGCGATGAGCACGGCCACCGTCCACTCGATGAGAGCGGCGAGCGCACGCGCTCCCCGTCCCGCCGGTCGCAGTCCCAGCGACGCCGCGTACGCGGGGTCGGGGCGTCCGTGCGCGTCGAGCCCTTCGACCTCGGGAGCGTGGTCGTCGATCTCCCAGATCACTCCTGCTCTCCCTCGGCCTCGTCGACGGTGTGCGCGGTGTCGAGAAGGGGCAGGTCGCTCTTGCCGACCAGGCGCGACGCGATCACGTGTTCGACCAGCCGCGCGCGACGGTTGGTCGCGAAGCTGCGCTGACCGCCGCGCATACCGGGCACACCGATCCGGTCGAACTTGTCGCACACGTTGTCGAGCTTGCGGTTGAAGCGGGTGACCGTCCACCCGAGTCGCTCCGCGGCCTTCGCCGAGGTGGGGATCTCGCTCATGCCCGTGCCGTCCCTGCGCAGCTGCGGCTCGGCCAGCGCGAGGATGAGGAGCTTCTGGCTGAGGGTCAGCGGCACGTCGCCGATCGTCGATGCGCCGCCGTCGTCATGCTCACGTCTGGTCGCACGGAACGTCGGCTCGGCCGCGTGCAGCGTGAGCTCGTACGTCGTCGGTCCTGCGCTGAACACGACCGTGGTGGTCTCGAAGACCAGCGGAAGACGGGCGCCGGGCGCGAGCCAGGCCTGCACTCCGCCGGCCGAGTCGGTCACGGTCGCCGTGAGGCGCGTGCCGACGTTCGACAGCCACCACAGCCCGTCGGCGTCGGTGATCTCCAGGAAGTGCCGGTGCAGGAACAGATTGTCATCCAGCTCGAGGTCGCCCTCGCGCCCGACGATGAACCGTCCGCCCGGACGGACGGGGAAGTACTCCCCCGCGAACTCGACGGTCACACCGCCTTCACCACTCACTCCACGCACCCCCGCACGGTCTCGGACGCGCGCCCGTCGTCGCGTCGCAGCATCACGTCGATGCAGACGGTGCCCGCAGCGGCGGTGACCGCCGCGGTCGGGTCCGGTGTCTGCTGCGGAGCGACCTCGCCGGAGACGACCACCGGCGTCCAGATGTACGAGTCGCCGTCGAGCGGGCTCGGGTTCGTCCAGGTGAAGACCACCTGATCGCCCTGCCGCGTGCCGGCGAGCTCGGTCACCTTCGGCACGACATCCGTTCCGACATCCTTCGGATCGACGGCCTCCGCCGTCTCTTGCGGTTCGGGAGCGATTCCCGCGACCAGGAGGTTCAGGCCGACGATCCCGCCGATCACGAGCACCACGCCCGCTGCGGCGAGCGCGATCCACAGGCCCTTGCGGCTGCGAGCAGGCTCGGCGGCGACCGGGGCAGGGGCAGGAGTGCCCGGAACCGACGGCGGCGGCACGGCGGCATCGGGTGCGACCACCATCGGTGCGCGGGCGATGGTCCGGTCATCGGCGCCCGGCGCCATCGGAGCAGCGGGAGCCGGGGTCGGCGCACGCAGCTGTGTCTGCTCGACGGACGGCTCCTCGGCGACCGGCGCGTCGAAGCGCGGCATCCCCGGCAACATGGCCGGAGGGTCCTTCCGCTGCGTCGTCGCCGACGGACGGGTGAACGACGCCATGTCGGGATCGATGCTGACGATCTCCCGCACCCGGGTGAGACCGTCGCCGTCGTCATCCAGGTCTTCCGCGGGCGGATGGTCGTCGACGATGTCGATCGGCGTCACCGAATGCGAGAGCTCGATCTGCACCTTCTGCAGCGCTCGCGCGAACGCCACCGCACTCGGGAAACGGTCGTCGGGGTTCTTCGCCATCGAGCGCTCGAGCAGCCGTTGCAGACTCTCCGGGGAGTCCGGCCGCTTCAGCGAGGGGAGCGCAGCGCGCTCGATGCGCTCGATGAGGTCGGCGCTGGAGTTGCGCTCTCCCGGTCGCTCGAACGGCGATCGTCCGGCGAGCAGTGTGTACAGCGTCGCCCCGAGTGCCCACACATCCGTGCGGGGTCCGCTCTGCGGCGGCTCGGCGAACGACTCAGGGGGCGACCACGGGATCGACATCCCCGACGCCTCTCCCGTGGCTCCGGTGGTGGACGCGATGCCGAAGTCGGTGAGCGCCGGCCTGTTGTACTCGGTGACCAGGATGTTGGCGGGCTTGATGTCGCGGTGCAGCACACCGGCGCGGTGCGCTGTCTCGACGGCACCGGCCACCTGCACACCGACCCGGAGTGCCTCGGCCACCGAGAACGGATCCTTCCGCGCGCGCAGCTGGAGGTTGGGCCGCGGGCAGTACTCCATCACCAGGTAGGGGCGTCCGTCTCCGGCGACCCCTGCCTGGTAGATCGTCACGATCGCGGGGTGCGTGGAGAGCATCGCCATGACGTTCGCCTCATCCGCGAACTCCTGGGCGGCGCCGCTGGAGATGCGATCGGCGAGCAGCACCTTCACCGCCACCCGGCGGCGCGGCATCTCCTGCTCGTAGAGGAAGACGTCGGCGAAGCCGCCGGTGCCCAGCGGCTCGACGTAGGTGAAGCCGGGAAGGTCCGGCGGCGGGGAGGGGCGACGCGTCACGGCAGATCCTCGAAGGAGACCGTGACACCGTCGCCGAGGTCGACGACGTCGCCGGAGAGCACCAGCGTCTGCTCGCCGGGGTGCAGCCGCACGGGGTCGGCTCCCGGCCGCAGCAGGGTGGACCCGTTGGTGGTGTGCAGATCGATGACCACCACGGTGTCGCCCTCCGGCCGTACTTCGAGGTGGCTGCGCGAGATGTCCTGCTGGGGGCTCTCGACGGCGATGAGATGCGGAAGATTCGCGCCGCTCGCCCGCGTCGACCGCGGGCGGCGCCCGATGATCACGGTGCGATCCAGAGCCGTCTCCTGTCCCGTGGACAGGAGGATGCGGCCGACGGAGGCCGCGGCCGGTGCCGGGGCGACATCGAGCACCTCCGTCGGGGCGTCGCTGGAGACCGGCGGCTGCTGGCGGAGCGCGCGGAGGTCGGCGGCCGAGATCGTCGCGCCGTCGTGGTCGCCCTCGACGGCGATCGGCGCGGCCGGCGTCGCCGCCCCGCCGACGGAGTGCACCGTGGCGCCCCACAGCTGGTCGAAGTCGTCGTCGACCGGCGGAGCGAGTGTCACCTCGGTGGGTGGCAGGAAGGCATCGTCGATCACGGGGAGCGGTTCCTCGGGCTCCGGCTCGGGCTCGGGCTCGGGCTCCGGGGCGGGCTCCGGCTCGGGCTCGGGCTCGGGCTCGGGAGCCGCGACCGACTCCGGCGCGGGTTCGGGAGCCGCCACCGGCTCCGGCGCCGCGACGTTCGCGGCCGGCACGGACTCCCCGACGACCGGGGCAGGGCCGAGGACGGAGGGGAGCGGATCGGCATCGCTCGGTTCGAGCTCGGCGCTCACGGCCGCCGCCCGGACGATTCCGCTCTGCACGGGCAGACCATCGGCGTCGGCATCGGCGCTCTCGACCGTGATCTCGACCTTCGTCGCACCGCCGAGGTAGCGCTCGTTCCAGGTGGTGACATCGGCGCCGGAGAGCTCGAACGACTCCGAGCCGGTCTCCACACTCGCGGTGACCGCCCCCCGCAGGGCGATCCGCATGTCCGATCCTTCGGCGACGGCCGCGACGAACGAGGGCAGCGAAGTGAACGAGACCCCCGACTGCGCGGTGAGCACATCGACAACGGTCGCGAGCGTCTTCTCCTCCGGCAGGCGCTCCCACAGCCGCGCGACGACATCGCCTGGCACGTCGGGCGGGAGGGCGACGAGCGCTCCCGGGATGACGATCAGGTACCACTGTCCCGGTCGGTAGCTGGTCTGCATCAGCGAACCCCTCCTGCTGCGGCTTCTCGTGGACGTGTGTCCTGGTCGATGTCCGTATCGGTGGCCATCAGCGTCCCCGGTCTCGAGGCGACGGAGACGGCATCGATGACGAGCACCGTGATGTTGTCCCTGCCGCCGGCGCTGACGGCCTCGTCGATGAGCACGTCTGCCGCCCGCTGCGGGTCCTTCTCGGCGATCAGGATCTCGCGGATGCGGGCGTCGGCGACCTCGGAGGTGAGTCCGTCCGAGCACACCAGCATCCGGTCGCCGAGCTCCGCGGGGAACATCCAGTAGTCGGCGTCGCCCGTGCTGCTCGCGCCGATCGCCCGCGTGATGATGTTGCGGCGGCGGTCGGAGACGGCATCCTCGACAGTGAGCTCACCCGATTCGATCAGCTCCTGCACCACGGAGTGGTCGACGCTGATCTGCTCGAGCTCGCCGTCGGCGAAACGGTAGGTGCGCGAGTCTCCGATGTTGAGCGCGAGCCAGTAGCCCATGCCGTCGACCGAAGCGATGACCACACCGCTCAGCGTCGTGCCGGCACGGCCGTTGCCGGAGGTGGACAGCTCCTCCACGCTCTCCCTGGAGAGAGACAGTGCCTGGCGCACATCGTCGAGGGCGAGAGAAGAGCGTCCGATGTACCGCGCGAACTCGGCGATCACCGCGGCGCTCGCGCGCTCCCCGGCCTCGTGCCCGCCCATTCCGTCGGCGACGACGAAGATCGGAGCGGCCGCGAGATGGGCGTCCTCATTCAGTGCACGCCGAAGACCCGGATGCGTCGCCGATCCGGTCGAGACGATGAGTCCCGGCCTCACGCGTATCCGCCGATCGTGACGATGCGGTCGCCGATCTCGATGGCATCGCCCAGACGCACCGGCACGCGCTGCCCGGCGGGGCAGGCGATCCGCTGGCCTTCGCGGACGATGGTCATGCCGTTCGTGGAGTGCCGATCCATCACCCAACCGCCCGAGGTCTCCGCCGCCGCCTCGAAGTGCGTCTTCGAGAGCGAGAGCGTCTCGTCGCGCACCGGCACGAGCGTCACTCCCTCTTCCGGTGCGGGGTTGCGGCCGAAGACCGTGCGTCGCGACACGGACACACGAGTGCCGTCGTCCCAGGTGAACACCAGACGGTGTCCGGGAACGCTGATCCTGGTGTCTTCGAGGTCGTCATCATCGGCGGCGACCGGAGCACTCGGGGCGGCCGGAGCCGCGGACGCGAGCGGAGGTTCCGGGGTCGCGGGCGCAACTGCGGGGGTCTCGACGGCGAGGGGCGTCGGCAGAACGGGCGGCGCCGGGCTGACGATCGGTGCCGCGGGAGGGGCCGCGACGGGAGGGGCCGCGACGGGAGGCGCCGGCTGCTGCTGGATCGTCGCGTCGAGTGCGGGCTCCGGCTCCAGCGACGGAGCGGGCCGTCCGGGCGCATCCTGTGTGATCCCGGGGACGAAGGCGATGAGCGATCCCGCTTCGGCGACCGGTGCCGCGGGTGCGGCGGGGCGCGGGGGGACGGCGGCCGGTGCCGCGGGTGCCGGAGGCACGACCGGGGTCGCGGCCACTGCCTCCGTCGGCTGCGGGAGCCCCGGGATCGCCGGTGCGGGTGCGGGCGTCGAGTTCGCCGAAGCCGTGGTCGGAGCAGGTACCGCCGGCGCCGCGGGCGATGCGGCGGCAGACCCGACGGGTGCGGGCACCTTGGCGTCCAGCATCAGGGAGCCGGCGACCTTGTCGTGCCAGCCCTGGAACCGTCCGGAGCCGTCGAAGAGCGGCGTGAAGTACCCCACCACCACGGAGGCGGCGAGGCCGAAGATGATGTTGCGCAGCAGCGCACGCCCGAAGCCCAGCGGGCTCGCGTCGGCCGCAGAGACGAGCCGCAGTCCTTGGGCGCGCATGCCGATCGAGCCGGTGCCCGCCTGCATCACGGTGTAGACGACGAACCAGCCGAGAAGGATCAGGCTCACGACCGGACCGCCGATCAGCAGGACTCCGACACTGCCCTCGAGGCTGCCGGTGAGCGAGGCGCCGACCAGGAGTCCGCCGCCGAGCACGATCGCGAGGCCTCCGGCGATCAGCGCGTCGATGAGGTAGGCGACGGCGCGACGGGAGACCGGCGCGATCTGGTCGGTCGCGGGCTGCGTCATGAGGTCTCGCTCTCGGAGGACGGGGGCGTCGTGCTGTTCTTGATGGTGCCAGGTTCACGGCGGACGCGCACGGCCGCCGCTTCCTTCAGATTCTGGAATCCGTTCGAGATCGCGGTGCCGCCGACCAGGGAGCGGATGCTCAGTCGCGCCTGAAGACGCTTCCAGAAGCCGGCTTCCTTGCCGAGGCCGCCCACGATGTCATCGACCTCGTGCCAGAAGGAATCGACGTCCTCCTGGCTCGGCTCGGAGGGGCCGAACACGTCGGCATCGGCCCGCTCGGCGAGGGCGGTGACCTGCGGAACCGTCAACGAAGACGCCACGACCACCGCCTCCTCGATCCGCGTGCCCCCAGGAGGGATGCGCGCGCCGTAGTCCACGGCACGGTCGGTGAGCTCGTCCCATCCCCCGCTGATGCGGTCGGCGGTGCGTGCGGCCGCGCGTCGGGAACGACGCTTCGCCGCTTTCCACGCACCGATCACGATGAACGGCGATGCCAGGAGTGCGATCACTCCGAGGGAGATGCCACCGATCACGAGGATCGCACCGATGATGCCCGCGATGTTGAGGCTCTCGTCCTCGCCCTCGCGGTCGTCGGGCAGCGTGGGCGGCAGGTCGACGGGCTCCTGCGGCGGAGGCGGGGGCTGCAGCACCTGCGGCTTCGGGTCGACGCGCGGCTTGGTGTTCTGATCGTTCGGCACCTGGTCTTCGGGAGGGGTGGGGTTGAAGGCGATCCACCCGAGCCCCTCGAAGTTGACCTCGACCCACGCATGCACGTTGTCGCCGGTGGCAGCGAACGTGGCTTCTCCCGCGTTCTCCTCGTCGGGGTAGTAGCCCATGACCACACGGGCGGGGATGTCGACCTGTCCGGCGAGCAGGGCCATCGCCACGGCGTACTGCTCGTCGTCGCCGATCATCTGCTCGCCGCCGACGAGGGTCGAGATGCGCTCGGCGGTGTGTCCAGCGCGGGAGATGACCTCGCCCTCCAGCCCGTGGCTGAAGAAGCCCTCCTTCGCCAGGAAGTTCTCGAGCGCTCGCACCCGCTCGATGGGCGTCTCCGCGCCGACCACCGTCTCGGCGGCGAGGGCTGTGAGCTCCTCCGGCACGTTGCTCGGCTTGGGCATCGAGACCTTGCCGAACGGCACCTCGGCGAGCTGTTCGTCGTCGGGAATGTTCGGCATCACGGCGTCCACCGTGTACTCGTCGCCCTTCGTCAGCTTCGTGGTGGAGACGGCAGTGCCCGTCTCGGTGTTCACGTAGGTGCCGCGGCGCAGCTGCTCGGCGTCATCGCCGGAGAACCTGATCTCGGACAGCTCGCCCGCGGTCGGCATCCACACACCGCGATAGGCGCCGATCTCGACGTTGAGCGTCACCGGAACGCCCTCGGCATCCGGCGACATGTTCGAGCGCAGCGGGCCGAAGGCGCTCGAGGAGGTGGGTCCGCCGTCTGTGACGTTGTAGACCATGCCGTCGAACTGATCCATGACGGCCGTGCGGACCCGCGCCCCCTTGGGCAGTCCCTGCACCGTGAAGAGGGTCTCGTCGGCCTCATCGCGCACGTTCTTGCGGAACGCCTGCAACGGGCTCGGGTAGTCGCGGATGTCGAACGGGGGGATGATCACGTCGCGGAACACGTGCCGGGGCTGTGCCGGGTTCGCGATCGCGCTCGTGGCCACGCCCGCCCCGCCTGCGATGGCCAGCACTGCCAGGCCTGCGAGCAGGCGGCGGGTGCGCATGTGCGAGGCGCGGGAGGGATCGACCTCGCTGACGGATATCGCCGTGTTCTGCGGCGCCCACAGCTGGCGAAGGGCGAGCCACGACATGCTCACGACCGCGAAGACGAGTCCCTGCACCAGCGGGAACGCGGGTTCAGGGGTGCCGAGGGCGATCACGAGCATGAGCAGCACGCCGGCCGGGATCAGCGCCCAGGCCACCTGCGACAGGCGCAGCGCGAGCGACGCGGTCACCGTGGTGAACACGAGCGCCAGGAGGAAGGGGACCACGAGGTGACCGTCTGCCGCGGCGACGGGCGCCACGGTGGTGAGCATCTGCTTCCACGCGGTGACCGTCCCGAGCGCGAGCTTCTGCAGCGTCTCCAGCGTCGGGATGAAGCCGAGGATCGAGGTCTGCGGCAGGGCGAACGCGCCACCGAACAGGAAGTAGGCGGCGACCGTGAGGCCCGCGATGATCAGGATGCCCCAACGGCGCCAGGTCGTGACCGCCGCGATCGCGAGGCCGAGCACGACACCGCCGACCACGGCGGGGAGGAAGGACGGACCGGTGAACGTCGGCCAGAAGCCGACCAGTGCGGTGATCACCAGGAGAGCGGAGGCCCCGAGATCGAGGATCCAGCGACGCACGGGAAGACCGGCGAACGCGGCGGAGGATGCGGTCATGCGAGCACCTTCTGCAGGGCGAGGGGGATCTGTTCCAGCGCACCGACCGTCACGACGTCGGCATCGCCGATGCGGCGCAGGGCCGGAGCGGAGGCGGTGGTGTCGGCGACGACCACGAGCACGCGGGCGCCGAACGGAAGACGCGCACAGGCGAGGCGGAGGTCGTCGGGCTTGACCCGCGCCCCGCACACGAGCACCACGACGCTCGCGAGCGGCATCGTCGCCGACACCACTCCGGCGAGCTCGGCGATGCCGCCCTCCTTGGGCTTGCTGTTCTCGACGGCCGAGAGGGAATCGAGTAGCTGCTTGCCCGTGCCTGCCGGCAGCTCGCGCCCCTGCACCCGCATGTCGACGCGCTGCGAGTCGCGGAGAGCACGCAGACCGATCGACCCTGCGGCCGATACTCCCAGCTCGAAGTCGTCGGGGGTGGCGTAGTCGGCGAGAGAGCGCGACAGCCCGATCACGAAGTGCGAGCGCCGGGTCTCCTCGTACTGCCGGACCATCATGGTGCCGGTGCGGGCCGTCGAGCGCCAGTGCACGTGACGCAGGTCATCGCCGGGCTGATACTCGAGGAGGGCGTGGAACGACACGTCGTCGCGGGACAGGTCGGCGGCGGGAAGACCCTCGAGGTCACGCAGGTAGCCGAGGGATTGGCCGTCGAACAGCACCGTGCGCGGGTGCACGAAGAGGTCGACGGGATCATCCCGCCGGTGCGCCCGCTCGAACAGGCCGAGCGGGTCGCCGCGCACGACGCTGACCGGTCCCACCTTGACCACGCCGCGCTTCTGGGTGGGGATGGCGAAGAGCTCCTCCGCCTCCTCCCCCGGGGCGAGCCGCTGGATGCCGAACTCGCCGCGGCCGGAGCCGACCGGGAGCACGACGCGCGAGGGCAGGATCGCCCTGGTGCCGCGGTTGGCGAGGGTCAGGGCGCCGACAGCGCGCTCTCCCACGACAACGCGGGTGCGGGCGAGGTCGAGCGCCACGTCGTAGGCGGTGCGCCCGATCAGGAACAGCGCGCACAGGGCCACGGCGATCGCGATGACCACGGCCGCGATCGTGAACTCCGACCAGCCGGCGATCTGCCCGAGCACCCAGAAGCCGACGGCGAGGGCCATCAGCACCCAGGCCAGCGGACGGATCGCCGACGTGATCTTCCGGAGGCGCGTCAGGATGCGCGCGCCGATGACGGCCGCGATGTCACGCCAACCGGCGTCGCGCTCCGTCTGCGGCGGCGATGCCTGAAGGGCCTCCGCGGTCATCAGGCCGCCACTCGGGCCTGGGGTGCCGCCACCGCGTCGAGCACGCGGGCGATCACGGTGTCGCTGCTGGTGCCGGCGAACTCGGCCTCGGCGTCGAGCAGCAGACGGTGCTGCCACACCGGGCGGGCGAGAAGCTTGATGTCGTCGGGGAGCACGAAGTGGCGCCCCTGAGCGGCCGCCCACACCTTGGCCATGCGGACCATCGCGATCGCCCCGCGCACCGAGACACCGAGCCGGATAGCCCCGTCCTCGCGCGTGGCCTCGGCGAGCTCGGCCACATAGCGGAGCACGGCGGGCTCGACATGCACCGTCGCGGCGAGGTCGGCCATGTCGGCGACGGCGCTCGTCGTGATGATCGCGGACAGGCCGGCCGACGGGTTGCGGTCGGAGGCACCGGCGAGGATGCTCTCGGTCACGGCCAAGTCGGGGTAGCCGATCGACGTCTTGATCAGGAAGCGGTCGAGTTGGGCCTCGGGCAGCTTGTACGTGCCCGCCTGCTCGATGGGGTTCTGCGTCGCGATCACGAGGAACGGACGCCCGGCCTCGTGCGTGACGCCGTCGACCGTGACGCGCGATTCCTCCATGACCTCGAGCAGCGCCGACTGGGTCTTCGGCGACGCACGGTTGATCTCGTCGGCGAGCACGATCGATGCGAAGATCGGCCCCTTGTGGAACTCGAAGCGGTGCGACTGCTGGTCGTAGATCGTCACACCCGTCACGTCGGACGGCAGCAGGTCGGGGGTGAACTGGATGCGCGTGCTGGTGCCCTGCACGGTCGCGGCCAGCGCCTTGGCGAGGCTGGTCTTGCCCGTGCCCGGCGCATCCTCGAGGAGCACATGGCCCTCGGCGAGCATCGAGGCCAGCACGAGACCGACGATCTCCTGCTTGCCCTGCACGGCCTTGTCGATGTTCTCGACGAGGCGCTGGAAGGTTCCCTGGAACCAGGCGGCCTGCTCGGGGGTCATTGTCATGAGTGTGTCGTTCCTTGTTGTTGTGAGGAGGTGTCGCGCGGCATCACTGCCAGACCCTGTGTTCGTATTCTTTGCCGTCCATCACGACCCACGCCTCGATCGTGCCCCGGCGCATGCCGAGGTAGCAGCCCAGCTGCTGATCGATGTTGCCGTTGCCGTCGGTCGTGACGGTCCGTCCGCCGAACGTGCCGCCGTAGGGAGGCGGGGCGTTGCTGGCGCACTGCACCCACATGCTGGAGTTCGCGGGGAACCCTCGCCCCGTGAGGTAGAAGTACGCGCACGTGCCGTCGTTGCAGTTCGGCTGGCCGTTCGCGTTTCCGGTCGAGGTGACCCAGGCACGGGGATCAGGCTTCGGCCCTGATGTCTGCTCCGCGGAGCGGGTGATCTGCTGTCCGGCCTGGTCGGTGACCTCGACGTCGATCGTGTGGCGCTGGCTGTAGCCGTCGCCGACCGTCCGGCTGCCGCTGGCGACGACGTTCTGCCACCCGCCGCCATCGATGCGGATGCGCACGGTCTTGATCGAACGGCCGTTCGCTGCGGGCCCCGCATCCCAGTTGAACGTGACGCTCGTGGGATTCTGCGATGCGGTGACCGCCGGTTGCTTCAGCGGACCGTAGGGGTTTCCCGTGATCTGGTTCGAGTCGGCGCTCGCATACGTCGAGCCCTCGACCGTCGCCACTGCCCGCACCCGCACGTTGTAGTTCGTGCCGTTCGTGAGGCCCGTGACGACGTCGTTGCCGGGCATCGCCGCCCAGCTGCCGCCGCCGTTGATCGAGTACTGGTACTGCACCTCGCTCGACTTGGCGCCATTGAGGGCACTTCGCGACCAGGTGAGAGTAAGCGATCGGTCGCGCGGTGTGACAGCTGAGAGAACGGGAGCGTCGGGCTTGTTCACACCGCGGCGCGGTGCCGACATCGGGCTCCAGTCGCCCCAGCCCGCCTTGTTGTTCGCGCGGATGCGGTACGTGTACGGCGTCTCGGATGTCGGGACCGAAACGGCCTGAGAGCGTGCGGAGGCCCCGGGGGTGAGTGTGCTGCGGAGCGTTCCGCCCTCCCACACCTGCAACTCGAACGAGTCGATCGGGTCGCCGTTGGCGTTCCCCGGCACCCACTTCACTTCCATCTGCGCCTGGCTGCCCACGGCCTGCAGCTGCGTCACGGTCGGCGCCGCCGCCGGCATCGGCGGCCCAGCCGGAACCTCCGAGGCCGACCAGCCGCTCCAGCTCGACGGCTCGGGCGCGCGGTTGTGAGCCTGCACGCGCACCTGGTAGATGCCGCCGTTCTCGAGGCCCTCCCAGGTCATCGAGTTCCCGGTGGCCTGCTTCTGCGACACCCCGGACGGCGGAGCCGGCGAGATCTCCAGCGTGTAGCTCTCGACCGGAGAACCGGGAGTGGTCGGGGTGGCCCACGCGACCTTGAGCGACTTGTCGCCGAAGGTCAGCGTCGGCGGGGTCGGGGTGTCGGGACGAGCGTCCGGACGGGCGACCGCCGACGTACCGGACGGCTTCGACTCGCCGACCCGGTTGGTCGCGGTCACCTGGAAGGTGTACTCCACGTTGTTGGTGAGGCCGTCGAGCGTGCACGTCGTCGAGCGGCATTCCTTCGAGTACGGGCTGCCGCCGACCGACTTCACCGTGTACTTCGTGATCTCGGCGCCGTTGTTCGACGGTGCGCCGTACGAGACCACGACGGTGCGGTCCTGCACGCTCGACACCAGTGGGGTGCCCGGCGCCTCCGGCACGCCCTGGACGGTCACGACGATCTGGCCGTTGGCCTCGCGGTCGGGGTCCTTCGTCGCATCCTGGATGCGGTAGCGCACGACCATGGTCCCGACGAAACTGGGGTCGGGTGTGACGACGACCTGATCGCCCTTGACGGCCGCGCCGCCGGAACCCGACTCCGTGGCAGCCGTCATCAGCTTGAGCGGCGTCTCCGGGAACGGGTTGTAGTCGTTCGCGAGCACGGGCACCGTGATGCTCTTGCCCTGATCCGCTTCCGAGATCGTGTCGGTGTTGGCTGCGGGCAGCGGGCGGGTCGAGGCCCCGACGCGCACGGTCACGGTGCCTTCGACGGCTTCCGTCGTCCCGTCGGCGATCTCCAGCTTCAGGGAGGACACCGTGCCCTTCTCGACCTCGGACGACGCCTCGACGAGCAGCTTCGAGCCGTCGATCTTCGCCGTGATGCCCTTGCCCGCGCCGCTGACGTACTTGTACCTGTGCTTGCCCTCGTCCTCCGGATCGGGGTCGGTCGTGAGCGCGGCCAGGTCGAGCGTCGATGCCTTCTCCCCAGGAGCGACGATGACCTCTGCTCCCGTGAACACCGGCTGCTGGTTCTCCGGGGGCAGCACATTGATCGGGATGCTCAGCGTCGCCGTACGGCCCTCGGGGTCGTCCGGCCCCGTGCCGTCTGTGACCTCGAACGTGAGCGAGTCCTGCCCGAAGTAGCCCTCGGCCGAGGTGTACACCAGGGTGGTCTCGTCCTTCACGAGGTCGTCGCCGTTGGCGTACACGGCGTTCACCTTGGCATGCTCGGTGATCCGCGCGGTCCCCCCGCCGGCGACGGTGACGAACTTCGAGAGCGGGATCTCCCTGGTCTCGCCGCTCATGACCTCGAGCGGCTTGGTCGAATCCAGGATCGGCCGCAGGTCGGACTCGGCCGGCACGAAGATGAACGCGGATGCGGCCAGATCGTCCTGATCGGTGATCGTGTAGCGGATGAGCTGCAGCTGCTCGGTGACGGTGACCCGCACCTTGCCGTTCTCCAGCTGGGTCGCGCCTTCTCCGAGCACGAGCTTCAGACGATCGGTGGTGCCGTCCGGGTCCTCGTCGTTCTTGAGGATGTCGAGGTCGGCACTCATCGTGCCGTCGGTGAGGTCGGTCGGCCGCACACGGTCGTCACGCGCGACGGGCGCCTGCAGCGGGACGTTCTCGTCGACGGTGATCTGCAGCGCCGCGGTGGCCTCTGCTCCGCGCGCATCGCGGATCGTGTACTGCAGCGACGTCTCGAGCTCGCGGTTCGGCGCCTGCACCAGCACCCGATCACCCGAGACGCGGGCCGTGATGCCCGTCTCGGTCGGAACCTCGAGGCCGTCCTTCACGAGGATGATCTTGTCGCCCTCGGGGTCGGAGTCGTTCAGCATCACCGGCACCGAGATCTCGCGACCCGGCCGCACGACCACGGCATCCTTCACCGCGAACGGTCTCTGATTGATCTGCTCGCCCGGTGCGATGCCCACCCGGATGGTGGCGATGCCCTCCTTGCCGAGGCGGTCGCGCACGCGATAGCGGAACACGTCGACACCGGAGGAGTCGTCGAACGCCTCGTACGTGAAGTAGTTCTGTGCCGTCTCGGTGATGCGCCCCTTCTGCGGGCTGGAGGCGATGTCGATCAGCTCGACCGAGTCGCCGTCGGCATCGATGCCGTCGAGAGGGACGGCGATGTTCGCGGTCGATCCGGCGAGCACGCGAGCCACGAGGTCCTGCGGGCGCGGCGCGGCGTTCGTCTCGGGGTCGACGGGCAGGATCTGGATCGTGACGTAGCCGGCGTCCTTCTGCTGGCGGGAGTCGACGGCCTCGTAGGTGAGGTACACCGTCTTCGCGACAGGGCCGGCCTTGAAGCGGATCGTGTCCTGCGAGACGAAGGCCTCGCCGTCCTCCGGATCGATGAGCGGCTCGACCAGCTCGGGGACGACGTGCATGACGTCGTCGTTCGGGTGCGTGTCGTTGTCGAGCACCGGGATGGTGACGACGTCGCCCGCCCGCACGATCGCGGTGTCGTCGTTCACGACCGGCTGGAGGAGCTGGTCGGGCGCGGGGATCGGGATCACCACGACCTCGCCCTCGGCCGACTTCGAGCCGTTCGAGATGCGGTACTTGATGCGGGCCTGATCGGTGAGCGAGCCCTGGTCGGTGATGCGGAGGGTCTCATGGTTGATGACCGACACCGAGACACCGGAGTCGTCCTCGATCGAGACGGACTGCACGACGAGGATGCCGCCGGCGGGGTCGACATCGTTCGCGAGCACGCCGAGGAGCACATCTCCGCCCGTGGGCAGCAGCGCGACGTCACGGACGGCGACCGGCGGCAGATCCGTCTCGCTCGCCTCCAGCACGTCGACGCGCACGATTCCCTCGCCGTTCTCGGGGCCGGCCGTCGCCAGGTACAGCACGTAGTAGGTGCCGGGAGCATCAGCGGTGAAGGAGAAGGTCTTGTTCGGCCCGTCCGTGACGATCGTCGCGCCGGGAACCTCGTTCACGCGGCCGAGTCGCAGCAGCTCGCGCCCCGAACTGGTGTCGTTGGCCAGCGGTGCCACGGTGACCTGCTCGCCGACGCGGGTCACGACGTGGTCGGCGTTGGTCTTGGGCTTGGTCGAGCCCTCAGGCCGCACATCGAGGGTCACCGTCGCGGTGGCGCTCTCCCCGTATCCGTCGGCGACGGTGACCTGCACGTCCTTGCGTCCCTGCTGGCTCGCGGTCGCCTTGTACGTGATCTGGCCGTCGGTGCTGAAGTCGACCTCGTCGCCCGGCGCGGGGACGACCTCCTTGAGGTAGACATCGTCGCCCTCGGGGTCGATCCAGTCCGGGAGGATGTTGTACGAGATCGTTCCGCCGGTCTCCACGGTGAGACTGGTGTGCCGTTTGGGCACCGGAGCGGTGTTCACGCTCTTGTCGTAGACGGTCAGCGTGACCGCTGCCGTGTCCTTCCCGCCGCGACCGTCATCGGCCTCGTAGGTGAAGGTGGTCGATCCTGTCGCGTCCTCGTCGACCGCGATCTGCAGGGATCCGCCGTTCCGCACCTGCTGGATCGTGCCGAGGGCGGGCTGGGCTTCGGCGAGGGTCGCGACCAGGACGTCACCATCCGGATCGTTGTCGTTGTCGAGCACGGGAAGCATCGTCGTCACGCCGGGGCGCACACCGAACGTGTCATCCTCGGCGATCGGAGGGGTGTTCTCCTCCTTGCGCTCGGGGAGCGTGGTCTCGACGGTCTCCTCGGTCGAGTCGTCCTCGTTCTCGGTCTCGCCCTCCGGCGGGGTGAGGTCGTTCCAGTTGTCGACGCGCTGCAGGCTCTCGTTCGCCAGCCAGGCCGCTCCGCCCACCGCGTCGTTGAGGATGATGACGTCGCGGTTGACGCGGAACACGAGGCTCTTCGAATCCTCGGCGCCGTCGACCTGGGCGTTGACGTCGTTGCCGGTGCCCGGGCACTCGCGGATGAACGTGGCGGTGCCTGCCCACGCGCCGTAGGTGCATCCGCGCAGCCAGACCGGAGCGGCCGCGGTGCCGGTGCCGCCGGCGTCGACCTCGGTCGGCTCGCCGCCGTCGAGGGGAACGCTCACCAGGGCGTTCGTGGTCGCGATCGCCACTGCGTCGGTGTTCTCGGACGCCTGCTGCAGGACCGCCTTGTCGGCGCCGGGGATCTCGGTGCGGATGCCACCCGGCGAGGTCACGACGCCTGCCGAGCGGTCGAGCACGACCGGCGTGCGGCCGACCGCCGTGATCGTCGGCTTCGCGGACGCGTCGAGCTCGCCGACGGACGCGGCCGAGGCGTCGAGGGCTTCGCCCTCGTTGTCCACGGGCACAGTGACGACCTCGCCGCGCTCCGGGGCGAGTCCGAACACCGTGCCGTCCTTGGCGACCGCGACATCGGCTCCGGCGCCGAGTTCTGCGGCGGGCTCGTTCACCTCTGCCTCGAAAGACGAGACGCCCTGGGCAGGGACGACCCAGAGCTCGCCGGTCTTCTGATCGAGGATCGCGGCCGTGCGGTTGCCCAGCGCGACCTTCGCCGAGGAGGGGATGCCTGCGGAGTCGCCGAGAGATACGCGTGCGGGATCGACGGCGGTGAGGGTGGAGGCGTTCTCGTCGACGACGAGGATGTTGCTCGTGTCCTGAAGGATGTCGTAGTTCTCGCCCGTGGTGCGCAGACCACCGTCGAGGACCGTCGACTCGTTGTTGAAGTGCCCGACCAGCAGGCTCGACGTCTTGGTGATCCAGACGCCGCCGTCGTTCAGGTCGACCTTGGTGGTCGGGAAGCCCTCATAGGTGAAGGCCATCGTGGTGATAGCGATGACGCCGACGGTGACACCGGCGGCGGACGCCAGTGTTTTGGGCCGCGCGCGTATCCAAGACAACGCCTTCATTCCCGGTTCCCCCCCAGGTGACACTCTTCGTTAGCTCCTGGGCGGTCCCTCCGGGCCCACCGAGCACCCGTTCATCCTAACCGCGTCTCGGAATACCGCTCGATGGGGAGTTCTGCCCATCCGCGATGATCAGGCCCGCCAGCAGCCTGCGATGTGATCGTCGACCATGCCGCCCGATTGCATCAGGGCGTACATGGTGGTCGGCCCCACGAATCGGAACCCACGACGACGCAGTTCCTTGCTCAGCGCCGTGGACTCCGGCGTGACGGCGGGGACGTCGGCGAAGGATGCGGGACGGGCGCCGGGGGCCGCCGGGGCGAACGACCATATCAGCTCGTCGAACTCCCCCTCGGCCATGCCGCGCACGATGCGGGCGTTGCCGATGGTCGCCTCGATCTTCGCGCGGTTGCGGATGATCCCGGCGTCGCCCATCAGGCGCTCGACATCGGACTCGTCGTACTCGGAGACGATCTCGGGCTCGAAACCCGCGAACACCTCGCGGAACCGCGGTCGCTTGCGCAGGATCGTGATCCAGGAGAGGCCTGCCTGGAACCCTTCGAGCGCCATCTTCTCGAACAGCGCGCGGTCGCCGTGCAGAGGCGTGCCCCACTCTTCATCGTGATAGCGACGGTACTCGTCGTCGTCGCCCACCCAGGCGCAGCGGTCGCGGGCATCGGGGCCCGTGAGAAGAGAGGTCATCCGGTCAGGCTATCCGCGGCGACCGACACCGAGCGCCGACACGGAGGCGGACGCGTCCCACCGGAATGCTGTGCGCGCGAAAGCTGGTGTCATCGGAGCAGTTCCACCAGACTGTGCGCATGGATTCTGTGAACGAGTGGCTGCTGACGTGGGGCGACAACCTGTGGACGTGGATCGTCCTCCCCCTGGTCGTCCTCCTCGGCCTGTACTTCACGATCCGCTCCGGCGTCGTGCAGTTCCGGTTGATCCCGGAGATGTTTCGCACGTTGACGGATCGCACCCCGCGCACCGAGAGCGGCGAGCCGCAATCCGTCTCGGCGTTCCAGGCGTTCACCATCTCCGCGGCCTCGCGCGTCGGCGTCGGCAACATCGCCGGTGTCGGCACGGCGATCGCGATCGGCGGACCCGGTGCGATCTTCTGGATGTGGCTGATGGCGTTCATCGGCGGGGCGTCCTCGTTCATCGAGTCTTCGCTCGCGCAGCTGTACAAGACGCGGGACAAGGACGGGTTCCTCGGAGGTCCCGCGTACTACATGCAGCGCGGACTCGGCGCGCGTTGGATGGGAGTCCTGTTCGCCGTCATCCTCATCGTGTGCTTCCCGATCGCGTTCAGCTCGCTGCAGGCCAACACCATCCAGGCCACCATCGCGGGGAGCCTGGGCGGCGGGGCCCCCGCATGGCTGCCGTGGGCCATCGGCGCGGCGCTCGCCGTCCTCATGGGCCTGGTGATCTTCGGAGGCGTGCGCCGCATCGCCTCCGTCACCCAGACCCTGGTCCCGGTCATGGCGCTGCTGTACCTGCTCCTCGGGCTCGTCATCGTGGTGATTCACATCGAGCGCCTCCCCGAGGTCTTCGCCATGATCTTCACGCAGGCGTTCGGGCCGAACGAGATCGTGGGCGCCGCGCTCGGCTACATCATCCTCACCGGCGTCAAGCGGGGCATGTTCTCCAACGAAGCCGGGCTCGGTTCCGCGCCCAACGCGGGCGCGAGTGCCGCGGTGACGCACCCGGTCAAGCAGGGTCTGGTGCAGACCCTCGGCGTCTACTTCGACACGTTCCTGGTGTGCTCGATCACCGCGTTCATCATCCTCGTCTCGGTCCCCGACCTCGCGAACGCCGAGCGGGGCATCGGGCTGACGCAGGGAGCGGTGGTCGGTGCGCTCGGCAGCTGGTCGAACATCCTGCTGATCGTGATCATCTTCCTGCTCGCATTCAGCTCGATCCTCGGCAACTACTACTACGGGCAGACGAACATCGAGTTCATCACGTCGACACCCGCCGTCCTGCTCGGCTACCGGCTCTTCGCCATCGGGGCGGTGTTCGTCGGATCGATCGTGTCGGCCGATGTCGTGTGGAACTTCGCCGACGGCGCGATGGGCTTCATGGCGATCGTGAACCTCGTGGCGATCGCACTGCTCTCCGGAGTCGCCTTCAAGCTCCTCAAGGACTACACGCAGCAGCGACGCGAAGGACTCGATCCGGTCTTCACCAAGGCCCGACTCCCCGAGGTCCGAGGAATCGAGGTGTGGGAGGACGAGCTCTCCGTCACCGGACCGATCGACCTGCCGACGTCTCGCCGCCGCTGAGCCGCCGCCACCACGGCCGCGATGTCAGGAGCCGAAGGTCGCCGCGTCGATGACGAACCGGTACCGCACGTCGGATGCGAGCACGCGCTCGTAGGCGGCGTTGATGTCGGAAGCGGGGATGGTCTCGATCTCGGCGGCGATACCGTGCTCGGCGCAGAAATCGAGCATCTCCTGCGTCTCCTGGATGCCGCCGATGTTGCTGCCGGCGAGCGAGCGACGGCCGCCGATCAGCGACATCACCCCGACCGAGAGCGGTTCGCCGGGAGCTCCGACGCACACCATGGCGCCGCCGACGTCGAGCAGGCTCAGATAGGAGCGCAGATCGATCACCGCGCTGACGGTGTTGAGGATCACGTCGAACGACGACCGCAGCTCACGGAAGGTCTCCTGGTCGCTCGTCGCGTGATAGTGGTCGGCGCCGAGCCGCAGCCCGTCGTCCTTCTTGCTCAGGGTCTGCGAGAGCACGGTCACCTCGGCACCGAGTGCGTGCGCGATCTGCACGCCCATGTGCCCGAGGCCCCCGAGTCCCACGACGGCGACGCGGGTGCCCGGTCCGACGTTCCAGTGCCGCAGCGGTGAGTATGTCGTGATGCCAGCGCACAGCAGGGGAGCTGCGGCATCCAGGGGCAGCGCGTCGGGGATCTTCAGGACGAACGCTTCGGTGACCACGACCTGCTCGGAGTATCCGCCCTGCGTGACGGTGCCGTCACGATCCGTGCTGCCATAGGTGAGGACGGCCCCCTGGGTGCAGAACTGCTCCTCCCCCCGCAGGCAGTTGCGGCACTCACCGCACGAGTTCACCAGGCATCCGACGCCGACGCGATCGCCGACGGCATGCCGGGTGACGCCCTCGCCGACCGCGGCGACGGTGCCGGTGATCTCGTGGCCGGGAGCGAGCGGGTATTGCTGAGGCCCCCAGTCGCCGCGCACGGTATGGATGTCGGAGTGGCAGATACCCGCGAACGCGATGTCGATCAGCACGTCGAGCGGGCCGAGCTCGCGTCGCTCGATGACGGTCTTCTCCAGCGGGGCCCCTTCACGGGGTGCGGCATAGGCGTTCACAGCAGACATCTCGGACTCCTCGGATCGGGTACCTGCCGAGACTACCCAGCACCGGATGAGAATCGGCCGTCCCGGCCGAATCGACGATTGTCAAGGCCGGGTGCGCTCCGCTCGGTCACGCTTAGGCTCACGCCATGACCACCTCCGACGACACGATCTCCCGGTACCTCACCCGCTATGCGGACAGCCTGACCGCATTCGATGCCGAGACCGCGGCGAGTCTGTGGTCGACGCCGGGGACGATCGTGAACGACCGCTCCTCCGGTGTGCTCGAATCCCGCGACGCCATGATCGACGGTCTGCGGCATTCCTATCCGATCTACCAGCGGCTGGGCCTGGCCTCCGTCGGATTCGAACTGCTCGAGCGTCGCGATCTCTCCGACCGGCTCGTGCTCGTGCGCGTGCGCTGGCTGTTCTTCGACGCCGGCGGCGTGCAGCTGACCGACACCGACAGCTACTACCTCCTGCGCGACGAAGACGAGGCGGGTCTGCAGGCGTGCGTGTGCGTCGAGACCGACGCGGCGCAGAAGCTCCAGGCCCTGGCCACCGAACGCGGAGTGGATCTCACCGCGGCACCCTGACACCCGATCCGCATCTCCCCGAACACCTGTCGGGAGGATGCGCACCTGTCGGGAGAATCGCGCGGATTCGCCGTGCGCTCGTCACGAACTCCCGACAGGTGGATCAGGTCCGGGCTGAACCGCAGGCGGTCAGCGCTGCTTCTTCTTCAGCGCCTTCTCCTGGATCGGCGCCTGACCGGTCGCTGCGAGGTCGGCGTAGTAGGCGCGGGCCTCATCCTGACGCTGCTTCTCCAGGCCGCTGGCGATGGGCGCGCGCACGTGCTCGGGCTCGTAGCCGAACGCGTTCACGAGGTCGAGCGCATACGGACGAAGACGAGCGCACAGGCGGTCGATGTAACTCGACACGGCCGCAGCGCGCTGCGTCGACAGGCGTCCGTTGATCAGGTGCCAGGCGAGATGCTTCTCGATGAGCTGCAGGCCGAAGAGGTCGCGCAGCCAGGTGAGCACCTTCCGCGTGTCCTCATCGTCGATCTGGTGGACGGCGTCGGTGAACGCCTCCCACTGCAGCAGCTCGCCGTGCGCGCGGGCCGCCTCGATGAGCTCGGCCTGGTTCTCGTTGAACAGGCGGGCACCGAGGGCCTTGTCCTTCGCACCGGGGCGCAGGCGGGAGGCGATGTCGGCCACCATCTGCTGCACGCGTCCGGCGAGCAGGTCGTGCTGCTGCTCCTCACGCAGACCCCGCTCGACCGAGCGGCTCACCTGACCGAAGTCGGAGACGGCCTGACCGAGCTGGCGGAGCCCGGCGCCGTGGAACAGCTTGCCCGCGGTCATGCCGACGGCGAACTTCGCGAGCGCCGCCGCATCCTTGCCCTGGAACTGCTTGGCGTAGTCGGTCAGCAGACGCTTGCCGACGAGCTGCAGCAGCACGTTGTTGTCGCCCTCGAAGGTGACGTAGATGTCGAGGTCGGCGCGGAGTCCGACCAGACGGTTCTCGAACATGAAGCCGGCGCCACCGGTAGCCTCGCGGGCCTCCTGCAGCGTGTCGAGCGCGTGCCAGGTCGACAGCGGCTTGAGGGCGGCGGCCAGGGTCTCGAGGTCTTCACGGTCGGCCGGGGTGTCGGTGCGGCCGGAGAAGACGCCGTCGAACTTCTGCAGGAACTCGTCGTGCGCGAAGATCTGCGCGTACGTGGTCGCCAGGCGCGGGAGCAGACGGCGCTGGTGCTTGCCGTAGTCCATGAGCACGACCTCCTGCCCGTCCGCACCGTCGAACTGGCGGCGCTGGGTGGCGTAGGTGATCGCGATGTGCAGGCCGAGCGCCGAGGCCCAGGATGCCGCACCGTCGAGCGACACACGTCCCTGCACCAGGGTGCCGAGCATCGTGAAGAAGCGGCGGCCGGGGCTGTCGATCGCGCTGGAGTACGTGCCGTCCGCTGCGACGTCGCCGTAGCGGTTGAGCAGGTTGGTGCGCGGGATGCGCACATGGTCGAACGAGAGGCGCCCGTTGTCGATGCCGTTGAGTCCGCCCTTGAGGCCGTCGTCCTCGCGGCCGATGCCGGGAAGGTCGACGCCGTCCTCGCCGCGCAGCGGCACATAGAAGCAGTGAACGCCGTGGTTGACGCCGTTCGTGATCAGCTGCGCGAAGACGGTCGCCGCGACGCCGTGCAGCGCCGCGTTGCCGAGGTACTCCTTCGTCGCCCCGCGGAACGGGGTGTTGATCACGAACTCCTCCGTCGCCGGATCGTACGTCGCGGTCGTACCGACGGCCGCGACGTCGGAGCCGTGGCCGATCTCGGTCATCGCGAAGGCGCCAGGGATCGAGAGGTCCATCACACCGGGAAGCCACTTCGCGTGGTGTTGCTCGGTGCCGAGCTGAAGGATCGCGGAGCCGAAGAGTCCCCACTGCACGCCCGACTTGATCTGCAGGCTGGGGTCGGCCACCACCAGCTCCTCGAAGCCCGCGATGTTCGCGCCGTTGTTCTCCTCGCCGCCGAGCGACTTGGGGAACGCGCGGTGCACGGCCTTGTTCTCGACCAGGAGGTGCAGCTGGCTGAGCACGCGCTCGCGGTGCTCGTCCTTGCCGAGCTCATCCTTGCGCCAGAACGCCGAGTCCTTGATCATCTCGCGGGCCTGGCGACGTACGTCTCCCCACGTGCCCATCAGGGCGTCGTTGACGCGGGCGACATCGATGTGCAGGTTCGCATCCGCGGTGTCGGTGGAGGTGCGAGTCGTCTTCGGACGGACGGCGGCGTCGACCATGTGCGTTCCTCTCAGAGGGAAGTGGGATTACAGCCATGGTAGGTCTGCCACAACCAGAGACGAACTGCCCTGTCCACATCCTCCAACGCCCGACGGGCACATCTCGCCGCCGCGTTGTCGTCAGACCACAGTCCGGACTGGCGGGACCGCTTCGGGCGTCGCGGGCGGCGGTGCGGCGCCTAGCTGTGATGTCCAGGGACGTTGTTGCGTGAATCGCTCGTGATTTCTGAGGGGTGAAGGCCTCCGGTTGCGAGAGTGGAGCTGTCTAGAAACCGCTCACGCAACACAGGAGGCCTTCATGTCCCACGCTAACGCTGCTCTGACCCCGCGCGCTCGTTTGCGGCTGGCCAAGCTCATTGTCGAAGAGCATTGGTCCGCCACTGTCGCGGCGAAGATGTTCATGACCTCGCCGCCTACGGCGCGGAAGTGGGCCGCCAGGTTCCGCGTCGAGGGGGCAGCAGGGATGCTCGACAGATCCAGCCGGCCGCGATCGATGCCGACCAAGACCCCTCCCGAGCTGGTCAAACGGATCGTGAAGGCACGGTGGCGACGCCGGCTCGGCCC
This sequence comes from Microbacterium sp. PAMC22086, assembly GCF_019443525.1. Lineage (NCBI taxonomy): Bacteria > Bacillati > Actinomycetota > Actinomycetes > Micrococcales > Microbacteriaceae > Microbacterium > Microbacterium sp. PAMC22086. The sequence goes on from NZ_CP080380.1 coordinate 329,587, forward strand.
GGCGCAGATCGCCGCGGAGCTCGGCCTCCCGACCTCGACTGTTCATGCGGTACTGGTGCGCGCGCGGATCAACAGACTCAGTCATATCGATCGGGTTACCGGCGAACCCATCCGCCGATACGAGCATCCCCGTCCCGGATCGATGATTCACGTCGACGTGACCAAATTCGGCAGCATCCCCGATGGTGGTGGCTGGCGGTTCGTCGGCAAGCAGCAAGGAGACAAACACAAGGCGACGACGGCTCTCCGCACGGGAAGAACCAGCAAAGGTCACCCGAACATCGGCACCGCATTCGTCCATACCGTTATCGATGACTACTCCCGCGTTGCCTACGCCGAGATCTGCGCCGACGAGAAAGCCGTCACGGCGATCGGTGTCCTTGAACGCGCTGTCGCCTGGTTCGCAGATCGCGGCGTCACAGTCGAGCGCGTCTTATCCGACAACGGGTCGGCCTATCGCTCCTACGCATGGCGAGATGCCTGCACCCTGCTCGGCGTCCGACACAAGCGCACCCGCCCCTATCGTCCACAGACCAATGGCAAGATCGAGCGGTTCCATCGCACCCTCGCCGACGGCTGGGCCTACGCACGCTTCTACGGATCAGAATCCGAACGCCGAGCCGCGCTACCCGCCTGGCTACACACCTACAATCATCACAGGCACCACTCCGCAGTCGGAGCCGCACCCATCAGCAGACTCAACAACGTCCCTGGACATCACACCTAGCCGACAACGAGAGCGTGTTCAGCGCGATCGCGGCGGCTGTCGAACCCGGCGAGCTGGTCTTCTCCAGCATCGCCGAGCGAAACGCACGCACTCCGGGCTACCTCGAGCTGTTCGCGGCGCTCACCGGCGAGGCCTCGGCCGCCGGTCACCCCGCGCACGCGCGGATGCGTGAGCGCTACTGCCGGCTGCGCTCGCTGAGCGTCGACGTCCTGGAAGACGCGAAGTACCACAGAGTCATCGCGGCTGATCGCGACGTCGACGGCGAGACCGTTAGGCATACGGCCGGGTGGGACGGCCTGCAACTGCTCTCGCAGTACCTTCCGGATCGAGTCGACGTGGTCGAGATGCTCGAGGAACGCGAGAACCTCTGGGCGCTGCCGGTCGCATGGCGCGATCCCGACGACGACCCCTCATCCGACGCGGACGCGGCCGGCCCCCTGCCCGAGCTGCGCACGACGGCGACGCCGGACACCGAACCCGGTTATGCGGTCGGCCGTCGCCGCCGCACGCAGATCCTCGCCGATGCGACGCGCCTGTTCGCACGCGACGGCTACGGCGACACCAGCCTGCAGGACATCGCCACCGCGGTCGGGGTGTCGAAGTCGACCCTGCTGCACCACTACCCGTCGAAGGAGCTGCTGCTCAGCGCCGTCCTCACCGAACGGGACAGCGCCATCAACGAGAACCAGGGGTTCTCCGGCGCAGCGTCCGCCGGAGAAGTGCTCCGCAGCATCCCCGATGGCGCCGCGCGGAGCGCGCAGGATGAGCCGGGCCTGATCGAGGTGTATGCGGTGCTCCTGCGAGGCGGTCCCCGCCGCCCACCCCGCGCACGACTACTTCGCGACGCGGTTCGCGAACGCGCTGGAGTACTTCACCGAGCTCTTCCGCCTCGCCCAGGTCGACGGCGACCTGCCGGCGGATCGCGACCCGGTGCACGAAGCCACGTGGCTCATCGCGATGTGGGACGGACTGCAGTACCAGTGGCTGTACGACAGGGAGCGGCTCGACATCGCCACGCACCTGCGCGCCCACCTCGACGACGTGCTGCCTCCGCGCTGAGTGCTGCGGCCTCGGATCAAGCGCTGACTCCGCGTCGGATCAGGCGGCGGCGATGACCGCCAGCACGCCCTCGCCGTAGGCCTCGCGCTTCTTCGCCCCGATGCCGGTGATGCCGTCGAGGTCGGCGAGGGAGGCCGGACGATGCTCGGCGAGCGCACGGAGGGTGGCATCGCCGAAGACGATGTACGCGGGCACGCCCTGCTCGCGCGCCGTCTCGGCCCGCCAGGCGCGCAGCGCTTCGAAGAGTCCGCGATCCCCCGCGTCCAAGGCGTCGGCGGCGCTGGCCTTGCGAGCACGGCCGGAGGAGGTGGGGCGCCCGATCGTGTCCTTGCGCAACGGCACGGCGGTCTCCCCTCGGAGCACACCGGCCGCCTGCTCTCCGGGCGCGAGAGTGCCGTAGTCTCCCTGCGCGACCACGATGCCGCGAGCGAGGAGCTGCCGCACGACACTTCGCCAGTCCTGGTCGGAGAGGTCGTTGCCGATGCCGTAGGTCGCGAGCTTGTCGTGGCCCTGCTGCCGGATGCGCTCGGTCGAGGCCCCGCGGAGGATGTCGATCAGATGCCCGGCGCCGAACGCCTGATTGCGCTCGCGCTTGAGCCGCACGATCGTCGAGAGCAGCTTCTGCGCGGGGACGAGACCGTCGAACGTCTCGGTGTCTTCCAGGCACGTGTCGCAGTTGCCGCACGGCTGCGACTCCTGCCCGAAATAGCCGAGAAGGTTCTGGCGTCGGCACTCCACGGTCTCGCACAGGGCGAGCATGGCGTCGAGGTGCTGGCCCATCCGCATCTTGAACGTGCGGTCGCCGGGGCTCTGGTCGATGAGCCTGCGCTGCTGCACGACGTCGCCGAGGCCGTACGCCATCCAGGCCACCGAGGGCTCGCCGTCGCGACCAGCGCGACCGGTCTCCTGGTAGTAACCCTCGACCGACTTCGGCAGGTCGATGTGCGCGACGAAGCGCACGTCGGGCTTGTCGATGCCCATGCCGAATGCGATCGTGGCGACCATGACCACGCCGTCGTCGCGAAGGAAGCGCGCCTGGTTCGCCGCCCGCACCTCGGCGGGCAGACCCGCGTGGTACGGCAGCGCATCAAGCCCCTGGGCGGCGAGGTAGGTCGCCGTCTGCTCGACCGACTTGCGGCTGAGCGCGTACACGATGCCCGCGGGCTGCGCACCGTCGTCGCTCGCCGGCGTCTGGGATCTGATGAACGCGACCAGCTGCTTGCGCGGGTCGACCTTGGGCACGATCCGATACTGGATGTTCGGGCGGTCGAAGCTCGCGACGAAGTGCTTCGCGGCGCCGAGCTGCAGTCGCTCGGTGATCTCCTTGTGCGTCGCCGCGGTCGCCGTGGCCGTGAGAGCCATGCGCGGCACCCCGGGGAACCGCTCGCCCAGGTCGCCCAGGGCGAGGTAGTCGGGGCGGAAGTCGTGACCCCACTGCGACACGCAGTGCGCCTCGTCGATCGCGATCACGCTGAGCGTTCCGCGCTGAAGAAGAGCAGTGGTCTGCGCGCTGGAAAGACGCTCCGGTGCGACGTAGATGAGGTCGAGCTCGCCGGCGATGTACGCCCTCTCGACCTCGCGACGCTCATCGATGGCCTGCGTGGAGTTGAGATAGGCGGCGTTGACGCCGTTGGCTCGCAGCGCATCGACCTGGTCGTGCATGAGCGCGATCAACGGGCTGATCACGAGCCCGGTGCCCTCGCGCACGAGAGCCGGCACCTGGTACGTGATGCTCTTTCCGCCACCGGTCGGCATCAGCACGACGGCGTCGCCGCCCGCGATGACCTGCTCGACGATGTCGGCCTGATCGCCGCGGAACTCGTCGTACCCGAAGACCGTGTGCAGCGCCTCGCGCGCGGTCGGGTAGCGACTCGGGGCGGCGGCGCGCACAGCCGACGGCGCGGCCGTGGCGGACCGCGGAGCCACCGGGGTGACCGGCCCCTGCCCCCAGTCGAGCGGGGGCTCGAAGCCCGCGCCCTGCGGCTCCCAATCCATCGGCTCCGGCGGGACGGACGACTCCCACCCGTCGTCGTAGGGCTCGTCGGCGTACGGCAGATCCGCGTACGGGTCACGGGGAGTCTGCGGCATCCCTCCAGCGTAACCACCCCCGCCGACGCGGGCGGCGCGTCCTCCACAGGCGAGGGGCGTCGCGTGCCCCGAGGAGACGGCGCACCGACTCGTCGCCCGGGAGCGACCAGGGCGCTTCCGGCGGGCGTAGGTTGGAGGCACCCCGTTCGAAGGAGCACCCGATGACCGACATCACCGTGACCCGCAACGACGAAGAATCGCGCTACGAGCTCCGCTCCGACGACGTGCTCGCGGGCTTCGCGGCGTTCGATCTGCGCCCCGGATCCATCCGCTTCACCCACACCGAGATCGACCCGGCATTCCAGGGGCAGGGACTGGCGGGAAAGCTCGCATCGGCCGCTCTGGCGGATGCGGCGGAGCGTGGTGATGCGATCGTGCCGCTGTGCCCGTACATCGCGAAGTACCTCGAGACCCACGAGGTGCCGGGCGCGGAGATCCGCTGGCCGAAGCCCCCGTCCGCCCCCGCCGGATCCGCAGGTGAGGACCCGACGGGCCGAGCGGAATGATCGGGCAGCGCCGCCTTATCCTCGAACCCCGCGAAGTGCCGCTCGGCGGGGTACGCGGCATGAACGTGCTGCGCGCACTGCCGCACCGCAACCTGCCGACGATCGGCGCCTGGTGCTTCCTCGACCGGTTCGGTCCCGCCGACACCAAGATGCGGGTCGAACCGCATCCGCACATCGGACTGCAGACGGTGACCTGGCCGCTCGTCGGAGAGATCCGCCACCGCGACTCGCTCGGCAGCGACGCCGACCTGCGCCGTGGGCAGCTGAACCTGATGACCGCGGGGAACGGGATCTCGCACTCGGAGTACTCGATCGGCGACGGGCCCGTCCCCCTCGATGCGCTGCAGTTCTGGGTGGTGCTCCCGGATTCCGCGCGCCACGGTGCCCCCAGATTCGAACGGCACACCGCACTGCCCGCGCTCGCGATCCCGGCGGGCGAGGGCGCGGATGCCGAGGCCACCGTCGTGCTCGGCGAGTTCGCCGGGGTACGTTCCCCCGCCACCGTGCACACCCCGATCGTGGGCGCCGAGATCGTGCTCTCCCCCGGCTCGCGGGTGCACCTGCCGCTGCGTGCCGACTGGGAGCACGCGCTGATGCTGGTCGAGGGCGATGTCGTGGTTGCAGAGCATCCGCTCGATCGCAACGGTCTGCTCTATCTCGGCGACTCGCGCGATGGGGTGGAGGTGTCGAGCGACGAGGGTGCGCTGCTGTTCCTGCTCGGCGGCGAGCCGTTCGAGGACGAGATCGTGATGTGGTGGAACTTCGCCGGCCGCACGCACGACGAGATCGTCGCAGCGCGCGAGGAGTGGGAGGCGGAGTCGTCGGCCGCTGCTGAGCCGGCACGGTTCGGCATCGTCGGCGGTCACGACATTCGAATCCCCGCTCCGCCGCTGCCCGACGTGCAGTTGATGCCCCGCGGACGCCGGATCTGATCCTGATGACGACGTCGGACCTCTTCCCCGGCACTCTGGCGCCGATGCCGGGCGCCACAGCATCCGCCACGTTGATCTGGCCGAGCGTCGAGTCGGTCGCGCCCGCGCGGTTCGTGGAGGGCTTCAAGCCCTTCGCGGCCTTCGCACGCGATTCCGATGCAGACCCCGCCGTCCTCGCGACCGACCTCTTCGCACTGTGGGACTTCATCGCTGCGCACGCCGAGCTCCTCGATGCTCCCGAGATGACGGAGGCAGCCTCGCGGTTCCTGGGGAACGCGATAGCCGTGGCGCATCCCGCGGCGAGGTGGCGGATGACGAGCGAGCCTGAGGTCGGTACCTCGGCCATGTCGATTCCGGTCGCGGGCGTGCTGCGGGCGATCGTGGAGCACCCGGAGCAGCGTGAGGCGTTTCGAGAGATGCTCGCCTCCTGGCCCCAGGCCGACCGCGACGACCTGGAGTCGAGTGCCCTCGCGCACCACGAGGTCGACGTCGACCTCGTGGTCGCCCCTGTGGCGTTCGCACGTCCGCCCCTCGCGATCCCGGAGTTCTTCGACGACGACGGCCGGGTCATCGACTACGGGTCCCGCTGGGCCGGTGGCTCTCCGCCGGACGACGCCTACTCGCGGGTCTCCCATCCTGAGCGCTTCGCCCCCGTGCTGTCCGTCGTCGACGCGCTGGTCGAGCACCTGGCGACCTGGTACGTCGTCGACGTCGACCGACGGGTCTCCGAATCGGGGGCCCGCGTGATCTGCCTGCGCCCCACGACGGGTGCGACGATCACCCTCACGGTGTCGGCCGAGTCCGTCGACATCGAAGCCGGGGCCTTGTTCCGGGACCGTGCGCCCGTGTGCACCTGCGACGCCTGCGACGAGACCGCCGAGAGCGTGGCCGACAACCTGGAGCAGACCCTTCTCGCGATCGCGGCCGGAGGGTTGAGGGAGGTCTTCCCCGTCGGACAGAGGCGCTGGCTGCACACCCGGATCCACACCCCCGACGGCAGCGGACGATCCAGTGGCGGCCAGCCCGACCCGGCGATCCCCGCGAAGCGTCTCGACGAGGCCGCCGACGTTCTCGGCCGTCTCCCCGATGGCTGGTGGCCGGCCTGGACGCTGCGCGCGGAGCCGGTCTGACTCAGCCGCGCTCCGGGGTATGCACCCGCGCGAGGAAGCGTTCCGTGCGCGGCGACGGGCCCCGCGGGTCGAGGATCGAGACCACGACGGTCACCGCCGTCGCGAGGGGAATGGTCCAGGCGGCGGGCTGGGCGAGGTACGGCGCCGCCGCCCCGACGCCATCGATCAGGGCATGCACAAGCAGCGCGAGGCCGGCGGCGAGACCGCCGGACAGCATCCCGGCGACCGCCCCACGAGCGGTGAGTCCTCGCCACCAGACCCCCAACAGCACGACCGGCGACAACGTCGACGCCGCCACGACGAACACCACACCGACACTCGATCCGAGACCGGCCGGGGCCGTGAGCAGCGCCACGGCGAGTGGCACCAGCGCACAGAGCACGGCCGAGAGTCGGAACGAGCGCACCGATCCTGAGAACACGTCCTGGCTGATCACTCCGGCGAGCGACACCACGAGGCCGGCCGATGTCGCCAGGAAGGCCGCGAACGCCCCGGCAACGATCAGTGCCGTGAGCAGCTCGCCGAACGCCCCGGGGAAGACGCGGGACGGCAGCAGCAGCACCACGGTGTCGGCGATGCCCGGCACTGCGAGGTCGGGAGCGGCGATGCGCGCCAGCAGGCCCATCGTGCTCGAGACCGCATAGAACGCACTGACCATACCGATCACGATCACCGTCGTGCGTCGCGCCGAGACCCCGGTCGGACTCGTGTAGAAGCGCACCAGCACATGGGGAAGACCCATGGTTCCCAGCAGCAGCGCAAGCAGCAGCGAGGCCGTCTCGTAGGCGTCGAACCCCGAGGGGCCGGCCTCGACCGGGAAGACCAGCGCGGGGTCGAAGTCGTGCGGACCGCCGCTGAGCGCGAAGGCGATGAACACGACCGGCACGAGGAGAGCGGTGAGCTTGAGCCAGTACTGGAACGCCTGCACATACGTGATCGCGCGCATGCCGCCCGCGGCCACCGCTGCAGCCACGAGCACCGCCACGGTGACGGCTCCCACCCATTCCGGCAGCCCCGCCACGACGAGCAGGGTGAGACCGGCGCCGTGCAGCTGCGGCACGATGTACAGCCAGCCGATCACCAGCACCGCGATGCTCGTGACACGTCGGGTCGACGTCGACTCCAGGCGCGCCTCGATGAAGTCGGGGATCGTGTAGGCGCCGCTGCGTCGGAGCGGGGCCGCCACGAACGCGAGGACCAGGAGGTAGCCGGCCGCGTATCCGATCGGGAACCAGAACCCGCGGGCGCCGTCGAGCAATACGAGGCCCGACAGCCCGAGGAAGGTACCGGCCGAGAGGTACTCGCCACTGATCGCCGACGCGTTCCACACGGGTCGCACGGTGCGCGACGCCACGAAGAAGTCTCCCGTGGTGCGGGAGATGCGCAGTCCGTAGACCCCGATGAGCAGCGTCGCGACGATGACGAGCGCGACGCCGATGAGATCGAGCACCACGTTCATTCGCGGTCCCGGAGCGCCCGGTACCGACGCTCGTTGCGCACGGCCGTGCGCACGTAGAGCACCGCGAAGACGACGATGATCGGATAGAACGCGTACGCCTGCAGCAACCACGACAAGGGCAGGCCCCAGACCAGGACCTGTCCGATCTCGGGGATGAGGGCGATCGTCAGGGTGAGCGCGATCACGACGACCACGAACCCGGCGACCGTGCCGAGCGCGAGTCGGAGCTGGCTGCGCATCAGGGCCCGGGCGTACACGGCATCCGCCTCGTCCACGGGCGAGCCGGGCAGGGCGATGCCGCGGGTGAAGGTCGTTGGTCGCCGATCCGGCAGGTCGGCCGTGACGCGCACGCGCTTCGGCTTCTCGGTCATCCGGCGCCCTCTCCACGCAGCAGGGCATCGCGCACCGCCGGCACCAGACGCCGACTGACCGGCAGCGAGACCGCGCCGATCGACACGGCGGGCTCCGCCCCGGACAGACGCGCCTCGGTCACGGCGGCCGTGCGCACGAGCGAGGAGCGATGGATGCGCAGGAATCCGGCCGCCGCCCACCGAGCCTCCAGCTCCGAGATCGGGATGCGCACCAGATGCCCTGTGCCGTCGCCGGTGTGCAGCCGGGAGTAGTCTCCCTGCGCCTGCACCCAGCGCACCTCGCTGCGGCGCACGAACCGCACGACGGATCCGACCGTGACCGGCAGCACCTCGTCGTCGCCGAGGCCCGCGGTGTCGCCGAGCTCGACGACCCGGGCGACCGCCTGACGCAACCGCTCGAGGCGCACGGGCTTGAGCAGATAGTCGGCAGCCCGCAGCTCGAACGCCTCCACCGCCCTGGCCTCGTCGGCGGTCACGAACACGACGGACGGCGGTTCGGCGAGGGTCATCAGAGCGCGCGCGAGCTCCATCCCGTTCAACCCCGGCATGTGGATGTCGAGGAACGCGATCCGCACCGCCCGCTCGGACAGCACCCGCAGTGCCTCAGCCCCCGACGATGCCGTGAGGATCTCACCGACGCGAGGGTCGGTGCGCAGCAGGTGGACCAGCTCGTCCAGGGCGGGTCTCTCGTCGTCCGCGACGAGCACATCGATCGGAGGTGCGATGGTCATCATGAACGTCAGTCGTTGTCCGGGTCGTGCTGCGGCTGCGATTTCGGGACCCGCATGCGCACCAGGGTACCGGCGCCGGTGTTCGTCTCCACCACCAGGCCTCCGTCCGCGCCGTAGAGCTGACGCAGCCGGGTGTCGACGTTGCGCAGACCCACGTGGACGCCGTCGTCGCCCGCCGTGAGGGTCGCTCTCAGCCCCTCGGGGTCCATGCCGACCCCGTCGTCCTCGACCGTGATCTCGGTGTGGGTGCCGTCGTCGCGCGAGGCGATGCGGATCTCCCCTCCCCCGACGCCGGGTTCGAGACCATGACGGACCGCGTTCTCGACGAGCGGCTGCACCGACAGGAACGGGATGACCGTCGCGAGCGTCTCCGGCGCGATCTGCAGGGTGACCCTCAGCCGGTCACCGAAGCGGGCCCGCTCGAGCTCGAGGTAGGAGTGGATGCTGCCCAGCTCTTCGGCGATCGTGGTGAACTCGCCCTGTCGACGGAACGAGTAGCGGGTGAAGTCGGCGAACTCGAGCACAAGCTCGCGCGCACGCGTAGGGTCGGTGAGCACGAACGACGCGATCGCCGTGAGGGCGTTGTAGATGAAGTGCGGGGAGATCTGCGCCCGCAACGACCGCAGCTCAGCCTCGGCCAGCTGCGTCCTCGACGCATCGAGTCCGCCGAGTTCGACCTGCGCCGCGCACCAGTCGGCGACCTCTTCGGCCGCCCGCACCAGCGCTGCCCGCACGGATGCTGCGAAGGCGACCACGACACCCACCACGCGTCCGTCGACGAGGATCGGAGCCCCGACGGCCTCGAGCTCACCGTCCCTTCCGCGCGCCGGGAAGACCTGCCGTCGACCGGAAGCGCTCACCTGCGCGGCGATGCGGCGTGCCGCGGACTCCAGTCCGTCGGAGGGGCCGTCGAACGACACGGTGCCCTCGGCGCTCACGATCGCGACCGCTGCGCTTCCGAGCAGCACGCGCAGGTGCCGTGCGGCCTTCACGACGTCGGGGGCGGAGAGCCCTGCACGCAGGTGCGGTGCCGCCAGGCTCGCCTGGTGCAGCGCCGTGAGCGCGGCCTGTTCGGCATCGCTTCCCAGGTCGGCGGCTCCGCGGGCGAGTCGGCGTGCGAGCAGGAGGAGCACCGAGAGGACGATGCCGCCGAGCACGCCCAGCACGGCGGCGAGAACGACGTCGGTCATGGTCCCAGCCTAGGCACCGACGACACCGCGCTCAGCAGCAGCGGGCACCGGGGTTGCGATCCTGGTCGTCCATCCGCTGCCGCCAGAACTGCCGTTCGGTCAGCGGCTCCTCGTCCGGGTGCTGACGACGCTGATGGGCGACATACGTCGCATAGGCACTGTCGCCCATCAGTGTCGTGATGTACCAGCGGATGCCGCGCCCGGCCCGCGCCACGGCGCTGACGAGCGTCCACACGAGGGTGGTCGCGGCATCCGCCCGGTTCATGGTGTCGGCCATCTCAGTGGGTCGACGCCTTGCGCTCGTCGGCCAGGAGCGGCTCCCACTGCTTCTCGAGTTCGCGCTCCTCGGCGCTCGGCAGGAACCCTGCCGGAGCGAAGCGGCGCGAGGCCACGGGGGCCTCCTCGGTGTTCTCGCCGCCGCCGTTGCGGATCGCCTTGATCGTCACGATGACGGCGGCCACCATGACGACGATGGCGAGGGTCACGAAGATGATCGAGAGCGTGCCCTGCACGGCGGTGTTGCGGATGACGGCGTCGAGCACCTGGGGCTCACCGAGCGAGGTGTCTCCGCTGTCGCGGGCGGCGACGTAGCGGAAGTGATTCGCCCAGTAGCCGATCGCCGGAACCGGAGACGCGATCTTGTACAGCGAAGCCGTGATGGTCACGACCGCGGTGAACGCGAGCGGCAGCCCGATGATCCACAGCCACTTGACGTAGCTCCGACCGCGCTTGGCGACGATGGCCATCACCACGGCGAGCGCGATCGCGGCGAGCAGCTGGTTCGCGATGCCGAACAGCGGGAAGAAGGTGTTGATGCCGCCGAGCGGGTCGGTCACCCCGAGGATGAGGATCGCTCCCCAGCCGGCCACCATGATCGCGGTGCAGATCCACACTCCGGGGCGCCACGAGACGTCGCGGAACTTGGGGAACCAGGCGCCGATCGAGTCCTGCAGCATGAAGCGGGCGACGCGGGTGCCGGCGTCGACGGCGGTGAGGATGAACAGCGCCTCGAACATGATCGCGAAGTGGTACCAGAAAGCCATCATCGCCTGACCGCCGAGCGCCTGCTGCATGATGTGCGCGAGGCCGAGCGCGAGCGTCGGCGCCCCTCCGGTGCGGGAGACGATCGACTCCTCGCCGACCGCGGCTGCCGTGCCGGTGAGCATCTCGGGTGTGAGGTTCACCCCCGTCAGGCCCAGCGAGTTCACGAAGGCCACCGCCCCCTCGACTGTTCCCCCTGTCGCGGCCGTCGGGGCGTTCATCGCGAAGTAGATGCCCTGGTCGATCGAGATCGCGGCGACGAGGGCCATGATCGCGACGAACGACTCCATGAGCATGCCGCCGTAGCCGATGAAGCGCGTCTGACGCTCCTTCTCGATGAGTTTCGGAGTGGTTCCGGACGCGATCAGCGCATGGAACCCGGAGAGCGCCCCGCACGCGATCGTGACGAACAGGAAGGGGAAGAGGGGCCCTGCGAACACCGGTCCCATGCCGTTCTCGCCGAAGACGCTGACGGCGGGGACGGTGATCTCGGGGCGCACGAGGACGATGGCTCCCGCGAGCATGACGATCACGCCGATCTTCATGAAGGTCGACAGGTAGTCGCGCGGGGCGAGCAGCAGCCAGACCGGAAGCACGGCGGCGATGAAGCCGTAGACGATGATGCCCCAGGCGATGGTCGTGCGGTCGAGGTGGAAGATCGCCTGACCCCACTCGGTACCGGCGACCCAGCCTCCGCCGATGATCGCGGCCATCAGCAGCACGAAGCCGATGATCGACACCTCGGTGACCTTGCCGGGGCGGAGGTAGCGCAGGTAGACGCCCATGAAGAGCGCGATCGGGATGGTCATCGCGACCGAGAACACGCCCCACGGGCTCTCCCCCAGCGCGTTGACGACGACGAGGGCGAGGATCGCGACGATGATCAGCATGATCAGCAGCGAGGCGATGATCGCGGCGGTGCCGCCGATCCGGCCGAGCTCCTGACGGGCCATCTGGCCGATCGTGCGTCCGCCGCGGCGCATCGAGAAGAACAGCACGGTGTAGTCCTGCACGGCGCCGGCGAGCACGACGCCCACGATGATCCAGATCGTGCCGGGGAGGTACCCCATCTGCGCGGCGAGCACGGGACCGACGAGCGGTCCGGCACCGGCGATGGCCGCGAAGTGGTGGCCGTAGAGCACGCGACGGTCGGTGGGGACGTAGTCCTTGCCGTCCTGCTTCACCTCGGCGGGCGTGGCCCTGCGGTCATCGGGGCGGGTGATGTACTTCTCGATCACCTTGGAGTAGAACCGATAACCGATGAGGTAGGTGCACACCGCGGCGAACACGAACCAGATCGCGTTGACGGTCTCGCCGCGGACGATCGCGAGCATGGTCCAGGCGACGGCGCCCAGGAGCGCGATCGCGGCCCACAGGATGATCTTCGGCACAGTCCAGCGGTTCGCCTTCTCGTGGTGCTCCTCGGTGAGGGCGACGGAGGGGAGTTTCGGATCGGTGACGATCACGGGCTCGTCGTCGACGAGTCCGGCGCCGTCGCGGCGGCGCGACGAAGGTGCGGTCATGGAGGTCTCCTCGGGATACGCGACGTTGCGTTCCCCCACGTTAGGAAAGCGATGCCGCCGCACGGGGCCGAGCGAGTGGATGCTGCGACGAGCGGCGCGGATCACGCGGTGAACGGATGCGCGCACGCAGCACAGCACCCCGCGGTCCATCGACCACGGGGTGCTGTGCGGTGTCGCGTGCGGACTACTCCCTCTTCTCCCCGCGCGGTGCCGGGGTCTCCGGTGCGGGGGTCTCCGGTGCGGGCGTCGCCGGGGCGCTCGTCTCCGGTGCCGGGGTCTGCGGTGCAGGAGCCTCCGGTGCCGGGGTCTCCGGCGCCGGGGTCTCCGGCGCCGGGGTCTCCGGCGCCGGGGTCTCCGGCGCCGGAGCCTCCGGTGCCTTCGCCTTCGGCACGTCGACCGTCAGCACGGTGCGTACATCGGAGTCGCCGTACTGCACGAGCCCGAGGTAGCGCGTGCCGGCGGTCAGACCGGTCCAGCTGAGGTCGTACGACATCTGCTTACCGCGGACCGCGGCGAGCGGGTTCGGCGTGGCGGTGAGGTCGCCCTCGCCGTCGGGCAGCACGTTGGCGTAGGTCATGTCCCACGTCATCGGGCCCGTCGTGGAGTAGATGTTCGCCACCACGAGGTACGTACCGGCCGTCGGCGACGGGATCGTGACCTGCTCGTCCGCCGAGCCGTTCGCCGAGCGCCAGCGCTGGTAGTACTGCAGGTCGTCCGGGCTCACCACCCGGTACACGGTGAGGTCGAGGTCGCTGCCCTTGTCGTCGGACGAGTCGAGGTCGAACCTCGACAGCGTCGTCCCCTCGGGCACGTTCACGATCCACGACACGTCCTTGTTCGCGTCGCCCGACTTCTCGTCTCCCGAGTGACCGTCGACGGGGTTGTCCGCGTCGGCGAGCATCTCGAACGGCGTCAGACCCGAGAGTCCGAGTGCCAGATCACCGGTGAGGCCGGGGGTGATGTCCACCGTGGTGCTGCCGTCGACGCCGGTGCCCGTGACCTCCGCCGGAGCGTCGGCCGTGACCGGGAACAGCGCGATCGGCGACCGCACCGAGTTCTTCGCACTCGTCCAGGTCAGCGAGCCGGTGGCCCACTGCTCCACGGGGGCGCTGGCGTTGTCGAACGTGACCGTGAAGGTCTTCGTCTGGCCGGGGCGGTCGAACTTGAGCTGCTGAGGTGTGACTTTGATGTTCACTCCCGGCACCGAGGCCTTGGCGGTGAAGGTGCCCTTCTCGGTCGAGGTGACCGTGCGGGTGACGGTCTGCGCGCTGGTCAGCGAGCCGATCGAGATCGACGCCTGGTTCAGATCGCTGCCGTCGATCGGGTCGATGCCGGGGAAGTCCGACAGCCCCTTCCCGTCGAGGAACGCCGCCCAGTCCTTGACCCCGTTGAGGTAGAGCAGACCCGGGTTCAGGTACCGCTTCGGATCGACCTGCCCCGCACCCTGCTCGAACGGGTTCTTGTTCTTCGATCCGTCGGGCAGCACCGTGTCGTAGGCGGTGGTCATCATCGCCGACTTGATCTCAGCCGGCGTCGCCTTGGGACGCTCGCCGAGGTACAGAGCCGCGAGACCTGCGACGTGCGGAGAGGCCATCGACGTGCCGGAGAGGATGCCGAAGGTCGGCTTCTCGCCCGGTGCGTTCTCGGTCGCCGCGAGGATCGCGACACCGGGAGCCGCGACGTCCGGCTTCATGACATCGCTGCCGTCGGCCAGCATCGGTCCGCGGCTCGAGAATCCCGCGATCTGCGGCGTCGGGGTGGTCACGCCCGTGGTGTTCTCACCGACGAGGGTGATCGGACGGTCCACGCCGCCCTGCACGTACGCGAGCACGGCGGCGCGGTGCACGGCGTTCAGGTGCACGGTCGGAACGGCGTGGAAGTCGTTGTCGAGCGAGTCGGCTCCACCGGGCACGTTCACGAGGACCATGCCCATGCCACCGGCGTCCTTGACCACCTGCGACTTCTCGGCGCGGGCGTTGCCTCCGCGATCGCAGACCACGATGTGGCCGGCGACCTTCGCGGGGTCGAGGGTGCCGGGCAGGCAGAGCTGCGGATCGGCGGCTCCTGCGGCGGCGGCATCCACGGCGGCGATCGAGGGACCGGTGACCTTCTGCCCGAACGGCACGCTCACCGAGGCTCCGGCCTGCGCGAATCCGTCGAACTGCACCGTGCCCTCCCAGGTGGGGATGGTGGAGGCGGCGACCGTCGTGTACCAGGGCGATGCGTGATCGGCCGTGACCGGGTCGGGGCCGTCGTTGCCGGCGCTCGTCGCGACGAAGACACCCGCGGCTGCGGCGTTGAAGAACGCGAGGTCCTCCGGAGCCATCACGGTGCTCGCGGCGCCTCCGCCGATGGAGTAGTTGATCACGTCGACGCCGTCGGCGACGGCCTGGTCGATCGCGGCGATCAGGTCGCTCTGCGCGCAGATATCATCCGTGGTCACCGTCGTGTCTGGACCGACGTAGCAGGCCTTGTAGGCCGAGATCTTCGCCGCGGGCGCGACTCCCGAGATCGTGCCGAAATCGACGTTCTCGATGCTGGCCTTGACCTTGAAGTTGCCCGCCGCGGTGCTCGCGGTGTGAGAGCCGTGGCCGTCACCGTCACGGGGCGAGAGGTAGTCGTACTGGAAATCGAAACCGGCCGCCTCAGCTCCGGCGTAGAAGTACTGTCCGCCGATGAGCTTCGACGAGTAGTCGCTCTTGTCCCAGTCCTGGCCCTCGACCATCGCTGCCTGGAACTGCCCGCCGTCCGACTTGTCGAAGTAGACGTAGGTGCCGTCGGTGTAGGGCTGAGCGCCCTTGTTGCGGTTGTGCTGCTTCTTCTGCTTCTTGATCTTCTTGCCCTCGAACGAGGGGTGCTCGGGGGCGATGCCGGTGTCGATCACGCCGACCACGACGCCCTCTCCGGCTTTCTCGACCCCGCCGGTCTGCTGCCACACGCCGCCGCGGCCCTTGCGGTCGTCGCCGAGCCCGAGGTAGTCGGTCGACGTCTGCGCATCGGGGTGACGGATCTCATCCGGGTACACCCCGATGACGTCCTTCGACGCACGAAGCGCGTCGACCTGTTCGCCGCTGAGGTCGGCACTGAAGCCGTTCAGCACCACCTGGTAGGTGGTGTCGGGGGTGACGCCGATGTCGCTGACGAGGTCGGTCTGCTCGGTCTGCAGATGCTCGACATAGCGTTGCGAATCCTGCGACTGCGTCTCCAGCTGCTCGCCTTCGGCGGGCTTGGTGGCCTTCAGACCCGTGACGTCGCCTTCGTAGGTGGCGAGCGGATCCGACTTCATCACCACGATGTAGTGCCCGGGGGTGCCTGCGACGGGGACGGGGTGCGTCACGTCCTCCGTCGCGGCGTAGCCGGTGGTTGCCGTCGATGCGATGAACAGCGTGGCCAGGGTGGTGGCGGCTGCCATCCGGAGGGGTGTTCGACCCATGTGGTGCTCCCGATGATCACGGCGCAGCCGCGTGCTGCACCGCGGCCAACATAGTCCGGCTCTCGGCGATCGACGCAAGATCTGGCCGATCGACCAACCCGCATTCGCCGATCGACCAGGGTTATCCACGGCCGCCCTCCCGATACGTCGACAGTAAGCTGGAGAGGTGGCCCGCACCTCCGTCCTGTCGACCCGCGTACTGCTCGTCTGCGCGGCGATCGGTGTCGCGACGGGCATCCTCGCGGGCATCGCCGGCTGGGTGACGCCTGTCCTGCTGGCCAGTCCGCTGCTGTTCCTCTACGGCCTCGTGCTCGGTTCGCACGTGCTGCCGGGCATCATCGCGCAGGAGGTGCTGCGCCTTCCGCTCGTCGCGCTCATCACCCATGTGTTCGCCGCCCTGATCGCGAGCGCCTTCAACCCCGCCTGGGCGCTGCGCTTCATCGGCACCGCGCTGCTGTTCGGCCTGATCCAGGAGGGGGTGGCCGCCCTCACCCGCTATCGCTCCTGGGGACCGTGGCGCTTCTTCCTCTCGGCGGCGATCATCGGCGTCTTCGTCGCGGTCGTGGTGTTCTTCGCCGCTCACCTCTCGGTGATGCCGCTGTGGGCGCAGCTGCTGTACCTCGCGATCTCCGTGCTCGGACCCATCGCGTGGACCGCTGTCGGCCTCGCGATCGGCTCGGCGCTCAGTCGCGCCGGCGTCGCCCGCCGGTAGGCATCGCTCCCAGCCGTCTCGCGACCGCGCCCGAGATCGAGCTCACGAGCGCTTCGAGCGGACCACGACGCTGCAGCGCGGCCAGGATCGCACCGACGACGAGCGCCCCCAGGATGTGGACCCCGAGGATCCCCGGCCCGAGGTACCACCACGGGATGTCGGCCGGCGCGTCGATCTGACCGACGGACGCCAATGCGACGGTCGCGGCAGCCGCCGCGAGGACGTGGAGCGTGTAGACCGTGAGCGGTGCGGCTCCCGCCGCCCTGATCGGCTCCAGCACGCGGAGGGCGGCCTTCGGGAGGACGCCGGCGAGGAACAGCATGCTCGCGATGACGAAGAGGGCGATGCCGACGCCGCGCAGGATGTCGAGGGTCGTTCCCGTGTGCGGAGTCTGCAGCGCGAGCGCCCACCACTCCGGGGAGAGCGGTGCGCCGAAGCCCGGGGATCCGACCAGGCCGTCGATCGCCTCGGCGGCCTCCACCGGCATCGTCGCGACCACCGCAGCGCGCCCGAAGAGACCGTCGACCAGGGCACTGACCGACACCGCGAGCACGGCGAGAAGAGCGCCGACTCCGGCCATCCAGGCGAGGAGACGGGGCTCCGCCGCATTCCGGCGTGCGCCGATCAGCAGCTTCGCTACGGCCATGCCCACGAGCACGTAGACGATCCAGGTGATGACGGGGTAGGTCCCGGTGACGAAGACCGCCAGCAGAGCCACCAGCGGCTCTCCCCACTGCGGCCAGCTCACACCGCCGCCCTCTCCGACGACGCCGATCATCCCTCGCAGCTGGGCGTTGAGGATGGGGCCGACGACCGCGAGGACTCCTGCCCACACGAGCAGTCCCTTCGCGCCCATCCGCAGGAACGGGATGCTGCCCAGCATCGCCACCCCGAAGTAGACGAGGACGACGACGATGCTCCCCGGCGCCAGGGCGAGCGTGGCCCCGAGCACGATGACGAGGAGACCGCGCACAGCCATCGCCCACCGGGCCGCCGCGATGTGCCCCCGCTCCAGGTAGGAGCGGGTCGCCAGGACCACGCTGATCCCGCCCACGACCGCGAACAGGGTCGACGCGTTCCCGTCGACGACGTTCGACAGCCAGGAGATGTGGCCCGGCATGCCGACCGGCGGGAGGAGGTGCGCGCAGAACATGCCGATGATCGCCAGGAACCGGGCGAAGTCGATGCCGACCATACGGCCGAGCTCTCCCCGGGATCCGGTCCCGCCTTCGCGGCGCGTCGGCGCGCGTCCGCTCTCCTGCGGCTTCGCGATCGCGATCGTGTTCGTGTCTTCTCGCACGTTCTCCCCTTGTTCCGTTCGGCGCACAGAATGCCGCCTCTACGACGATGCCCTGCGGGCGGGCGCAGCGCGTCCGCCTTCGGGACGACCGCTGTCATCCGGAAGAGGGCTTCTGCGCGCATGGATTATCAGGTAAGGCTCAGCTAAGTTAGAGGGGTACGATCCGCCGACCCGGGACTCCACCGTGCGCCCATCCGCGCCCCTGCTCCGCGTGCGTGAGCTCTCGCTCACCCACGCCGATGCGGCGCACCCCTCACCGCGCGATGTGACCTTCGACATCGACGCGGGCGAAGTCGTGCTCCTGCTCGGGCCGTCCGGTTCCGGCAAGTCGACGCTCACCCTCGCGCTGAACGGCCTGATCCCCCACGCGCTCCCCGCGCGTATGGTCGGCACCGTCGAGGCGGGCGGGATCGACACCGCGAGCGCGCAGACGGCCGTGCTGAGCACACAGGTCGCGATGGTCTTCCAGGACCCCGATGCGCAGATCGTCGCCGGAAGCGTCTACGACGAGGTCGCGTTCGGCCCCGAGAACCTGCTGCTCCCGCTCGATGTCGTCGAGAGTCGCGTCGAGGAAGCGCTGCGACGGGTCGGCCTCTGGGATCGGCGCGAGGAGAACCCCGACCATCTCTCCGGCGGAGGGAGGCAGAGACTCGCGATCGCGGGCGCTCTCGCGATGGGATCGGCGCTGATCGTGCTCGACGAGCCGACGGCCAACCTCGACCCCCAGGGCATCGACGACGTGTACGCCGCCCTGGCGGAGGTCGTCGCCGCCGGAGACCGCGCCATCCTGCTCGTGGAGCACAACCTCGACGCGGCGATGGCGTTCGTCACGCGTGCGATCGTGCTCGACCGCGAAGGCCGCGTCGCCTTCGACGGACCGGCCGCCGAGGTCATCCGCGAGCATGCCGATGAGCTGGTAGGGATGGGCGTGTGGCTTCCCGGCGCCACCCTGGCGGCGCTGCGCCTTCGGAGCCAGGGGATCTCCCTCGACCCACTGCCGCTGTCGCCGCAGGAGCTCGCTGCCGCGCTCGAGCGCGAGGGACTCTCCTCCCGCTCCGCCCGGCCGCCCGGCGCCGGAGGTTCCGGGCCGCTGAGCGACCAGAGCGACGGCGAGACGGGACGCCAGGCGCCGCCGATCATCCGCGCCCGCGGGCTGACCGTGCGCCGACGCCGGACGGAGATCCTGCACGGGATCGACCTCGACCTCGAGGCCGGCAGCCTCACGGCCATCGTCGGGGCGAACGGTGCGGGCAAGACCACGCTGATCCAGGCACTCGCGGGCGTCGTCCCCCCACCGCGCGGGCAGGTATCCGTGGACGGCGTCGACGCGGGGGCCGCGTCTCCGCGCGACCTCGCCGCACGCATCGGGTTCGTGTTCCAGAATCCGGAGCACCAGTTCATCGCGGCGACGGTCTTCGACGAGCTGGCCCACGGTCTGCGGCTGCGCCACGTGCCGGATGCCGAGATCTCGGCCCGCGTCGACGAGATGCTCATTCGCTTCGGGCTGGAGCACAAGGCGGACGTGCATCCGTTCCTGCTCTCCGGCGGCGAGAAGCGGCGACTGTCGGTGGGTACCGCGCTGATCACCCGTCCGCGCGTGCTGGCGCTCGACGAACCCACCTTCGGACAGGATCGCGCCAGGGCCGCCGAGCTCCTCAATCTGCTGCAGAACCTGCGTGAGGAGGGCACGACGATCGTGATCGTCACGCATGACCTCCAGCTCGTGGCCGAGCACGCCACTCACGTCGTCGTCCTCGCCGATGGTCGGGTGCGGGCGGTCGGGCCCACCGCCGCTCTTCTGCAGGACGAGCAGCTGTTCGCCGCGGCGGGACTGCGCCTGCCGGCCCTGCAGCGCGTGCTGACCTCCGCCGGGCTTGGAGCGACCTCGTGACCACGGCGACGTTCGACCCTTACGCACGGATGACGGCGACATCGCGGCGACAGTTCCTGTACGCGCTGAACCCGCTCGCGAAGATCGCCGGATTCGCGCCGGCGATGGTGCTGCTGGTCTTCGTGCGGGATCTGGCCACCCCTGTGGCCTTCCTGGTGCTCGCCTACGCCCTGATCCTGGTCGGCGCACGCCTGACGGGCAGACTCCTCGCCCTGCTGCTGCTCGGGCTCCCCGCCGGCATGCTTCTGATCGGTGTCGGCTTCTCGCTGTGGGTCGATGCCGGCCTCGTCGCCGGCAGTGCCCCCGTCCTGCAGATCGGCGACTGGACGCTCTACAGCAGGGCCCTGCTGATCGGTTTCGCGACCGCGCTGCGGCTCGGCTCCATCGTCGCGCTCGCGCTCATCGGCGGACTCACCACCAGCGGCCCCGATCTCGTGCGGGCCAGTGTGCAGCAGCTGCGGGTTCCCTACCGGATCGGCTACACGGCCCTGGCCGCGTTCCGGTTCGTGCCGCGGTTCGGCCATGAGCTGTCGGTGATCAGGGCCGCTCATCGGGTGCGCGGGTATCACGGCGGACGCGGACCCTTCGCGCGCATCGCTCGGGGGTGGGGGTACATCGTGCCGCTGCTGGCCGGGGCCATCCGTCACGCAGAGCGCGTGGCACTCGCGATGGACTCGCGTGCATTCGGTGCGCACTCGACGCGCACAGAACGACACCTCGTCCCGTTCCGCACACGGGACACCGTCTTCACCGTCGCGACCCTGCTGGCGTCGGCGGCGATCTTCGTCGTGTCCTTCCCCTGGCAGCTTCCCTGAAAGGCGCATCGTGGCCTACAGCAAGATGGTCAAACCCGAGTCGGCCGATCTCATCCACCTGGTCGTGCTGCGCACGCAACGGCTGTCGACGCACTGGATCCGTGTGACGCTCGGCGGCGGCGAGATCGAGAAGTTCCGCCCGATGGGGTTCGACCAGTGGTTCCGGCTGTTCCTCCCGATCGGGGGTGATGCGGGCCTGGAGCGGGTGCCGGCGAAGGCGAACAAGGTGTTCGGGTATCTGAAGTTCCTGCGCATCCCCGACGGCGAGCGTCCGGTGATGCGCAACTACAGCGTGCGGGCATTCCGCCCGGCGACCGCGGATGCCGGCGCCGAGATCGACGTGGACTTCGTGCTGCACGGATCGGCGGCCGACGGTACCGCCGGACCGGCCTCGCGGTGGGCCGAGACCTGCCGGCCGGGCGAGCATGTTCTGATCATCGACGAGGGGCTCACGTTCAATCCGCAGCGCGGCGTGGATCGCGTCGTGCTCGTCGGCGATGAGACCGCCCTGCCCGCGATCGCCTCGATCTGTGCCTCGCTTCCGGCCGGCGCCATCGGTACCGCGATCGTGGAGACGCCGAGCGAGGAGGATGCGCTGGAGTTCGCGCATCCCTCGGGCATCGAGGTCGTGCGGATCGTGCGACCGCACGGCGTCGCTCCCGGTTCGCTCGCTCTGGACGCGCTCGCCCGCACAACCCTGCCGGAGGCTCCGTTCCACGCCTATGCGGCGGGCGAGCAGGCGCTCGCCTCCGGCGCCCGCAAGCACCTCGTCGGTGAGCGCGGGGTGGACAAGAATGCGGTGAGCTTCTGCGGGTACTGGCGGGTCGGTGCAGCCTCCCCCGCGTCGAAGGCCGCTCGCGAGGCCGCGGCGGAGCCCCTGGCATGAGCGCGGATGTCGCGGGCCGGTCGCCCCGCACCGGCGGACGATTCCGCTTCCCCACCGTCATCCTGCTGACCTGTGCGGCGCTCGGTGTGGCGGGAGCGGTGCTTCTCGCACCGATGAACTGGTTCTCGACCGTGCTGACCGGGCCGCTCCCGTTCGCGGGCATGGCGCTCGCCGGTCTCTGGCTGCTGCCGTCGGTGATCGCGCTGCGGCTGCTGCATCGTCCGCTCGTCGGACTGCTCGTCGCGCTGATCGCCGGTCTCGTGATGGTGCCGTTCTCCGGATACGGTTTCAGCACCGTGCTGACCAATCTCTGGTGGGCCGCCTTCACGGAGCTGCCGTTCCTGTTCGTGCTCTGGCGCTACTGGGGCACCTGGATGCACTATCTCGGTGCCCTCATCGTGGGCATCGTGTATCCGATCTCGGCGTGGGCGTGGTTCGACCTCGGGTCCATGTCTCTCTTCGCCCAGATCGCCTTCTTCGCCGTGACGATCGCCAGCTGTGTCGGCGGCACGGCCCTCGGCATCCTGATCGCCGACCGTCTCCGCAGGGCGGGAGTCGGCAGGCGCCGCTGAACCGCGCGAGCGCAGCCGCACACGCCGGGCGGTGACATCGCCGGGCCGTGACGTCGAGCCGCGACGTCGTCAGACAGCGACGTGGTCAGGCAGCGACGTGGTCAGGCCGCGATGTCGAAGCGTGCGCGGCCTCCGAGCCTCGGGGTTCGTGCAGAGTCGACGTATCGCGGCGGAATGAACCACACCCGCCCCGCCGCACCGATCCCGCTCCCGCTCCCACTCCCGCTCCCGCTCCCGCTCCCGCTCCCGGCAGTATCGATGCGGATCTGCCACCCGTTGTCGTGGATGCGATGGTGACATGTTTCGCACAGCAGCACCCCGTTGGAGAGATCGGTCGGCCCGTGGTCTCGTCTCCACCATCGAATGTGATGCGCCCTCGTCATCTCCGGCGGCAACCCGCACATCGCGCATCCCCCATCACGCTCCACCAGCGCCAGCCGTTGCGCCCGGGTGAACAACCGCTTCTCCCGTCCCAATCGAGGATCTCGCTGTCTCCGCCGAGAACACACGGGATCACGCCGCCCCCGGCCGCCATCCGCCGCGCGGCCCCGACGCTGACCGGCTGATCGACCCCGTCCACGGTCGCCGACCCCGTGCCGGCCTCCAGATCGTCGAGGTTCATCCGCACGATCACCGTCGCACCGGCGACCGGCGCCCGCTGCTCGCACCCGAGCACGTGCGCGCAGAACACCGCGAGGGCGTCGGCCTGGATCATCGGCACCGTCCGCCGATCCGCATCGGGCGCCTCCGCATCGGGCGCGTCTTTCCGCGCGGCGAACACGGCGGTCACATAGCCCCGGATCGCGGTGACCACGGGCGCAGCGGTCTCGACATCGAGCACCGCGTTCAGATGCACCATTCCCTCACGCTCGAACAGTGTCAGCGCGCGCCTGCCGCGGCGCTCTTCCTCCCGAGGCTCCAGACCATCCGGATCGAGCCATGCTTCTGCACGGACCACGAGCTTTCGCACATGGTCGAGTGCCAGACCTGCCGCCTTCTCCGCCAGCATGCGCTCGGCTTCGACGACACGCTCCACCCCCGTGGCGACCCGACAACGATCGAGCAACCCGATGATCATCGCGGCGGCGGGAGCACCGAGGGCCCCCGATTCCAGCGCCTCGCTCACCAGCGGATACTTCGCCGGCAGACGCGCACCCAGAAGGTCGCTCCGGGGTGCCGTCGCCTCTCCCACCTTGACGAGGCGCGACGCATCACCGGTCGACACCCCCGTGGCTGCCGCGATCAACGTCGCCGGGCTGCGGTAGCCCTGCTGCTTGGCCAGGCTCTCCGCCCCGAGCTCTGGACGCGACTCGCGGGAGATGCACGCCGCCACCGACACATGCACGGCATCCAACCGACGCCGCAGCACCCCGATAGACGCGCTCACCTCGATCAGCTGCTCGCGGGACAGATCCCCGGAGTCACCGGCATCTGACCACGCCTCATCGAGGCGTGACATCGCCTCGTGCAACGCGGTCAATTTCGACATACTCGATTCTACCGCGAACGGTCTCGACATTCGAAGTTATGTTCTATTGAATGCCGGTACGACCAGCATGTCGTGAAGACCGAGAACCGAGTCAGCCGCCAGGAGTGCGTCGCTCCGAATGCCTGGTGGCACCGAGGTCCGGCGATACAGCAGGGACAGGAAGAGGCCCCGGATGTCGCATCCGGGGCCTCTTCTGCGTAGGTGACGTCAGCGCTTGCCGACGATCTGACGGCCGACGAGATCGCGCATGATCTCGTTCGTGCCGCCGTAGATGCGGTGCACGCGAGCATCGGTGAAGGCGCGGGCGATCGGGTACTCCATGATGTAGCCGTAACCGCCGTGCAGCTGCACGCCCGTGTCGAGCACCTCCCACTCGCGCTCGGTAGCCCAGAACTTGACCTTCGCGGCATCCTCGGCGGTGAGCGTGCTGTTCTTGTAGGCGAGCAACGCGCGGTCGATGTACGCCCACATCGCGTCCGTGGTCGCGGCCATGTCGGCGAGCCGGAAGCGGGTGTTCTGGAAGTCGGCGATGCGCTCGCCGAACGCCTCGCGGTCCTTCGTGTAGGCGACGGTCCAGTCGAGGGCGGCCTGCGCGGCTGCGGCTGCGGCGACACCGATCGAGAGACGCTCGAGCGGCAGGTTCAGCATCAGCTGGATGAAGCCCTGACCCTCCTTGCCGCTGATGAGGTTCTCGTCGGGGACGAACACGTCGGTGAAGCTGAGCTCGGCTGTGTCCCAGCCGTGGAAGCCCATCTTGCTGAGCTTCTTGCCCTGGTCGAAGCCCTCCATCCCCTTCTCCACGAGCAGCAGGCTGAAGGCGTCGGGACGGTTGCCCTCACCGGTCTTGACGAAGGTCACGACGACGTCGGCCGTCGTACCGGAGGAGATGAACGTCTTCGCACCGTTGAGGATGTAGCCGCCGTCGACCTTCTTGGCGTTGGTCTTGATGCCACGCAGATCCGAACCCGCACCCGGGTCGGTCATGGCGAGCGCGCCGAGCACCTCGCCCGTGGCCATGCGGGGAAGCCACTTCTCCTTCTGCTCCTGCGTTCCCATGTGCACGAGGTAGGGCACGGCCAGGTCGTCCTGGATGCCGAAGGCACCGGCCAGCGAACCCGCGCCGGAGGCGATGACCTCCTCCATCACGATCGTGCGGAAGCGGTAGTCCTGCAGCATGCCGGCGCCACCGAACTCCTCCGGGACCGACAGGCCGATCAGACCCGCGTCTCCGGCGGCCAGCATCGTCGCCCGGTCGATCTCCCCCGCGGCGTCCCACCGCTCGATCGCCTCGTTGGTCACGTGGCGCTTGACGAAGTCCTTGACCAGGTCCCGGAATGCCTCGTGATCCTCGTCGTAGATGTCGCGTTCCATGCCGTCCTCCTGAACGTCTCATGCATCGTTGCTCCGGCGATTCTACGTCGCACAACCGGTCCAGGACAGGACGTTGTGAGAATGCATCCCATAAAACGTGACACTGGGTACCGCGGTTGTCGGATGCCGCAACCGTGGCGTTCCGCGCCGATTCAGTGCGCGTAGTCGGGGGCGGCCGGCAGCGCGAAGAACTCCTCGAGCGTGTGGAATCCACCCTCGTGATAGGCGGCGGCGAGGTCGACGCCGACATAGCGGAGGTGCCACGGCTCCGGCGCATACCCCGTGACCGGGGTGCCGACCTGCTCGTAGCGCACGATGAATCCGTACTCCCAGGCGTGCGCCGCGACCCAGTCGCTCTGCGCCGTGGCACCGAAGCCGTCGAGTCCGCCGCAGCCCGTCCCGCACGCGACCACGTCGAGCGCGAGACCCGTCTGGTGCTCACTGTGGCCCGGACGCGCCGAGCCGGCATCCGCCTCGGCCTGGCCCTGCGATCGCACGTGCGAGCCGTAGGTCGTCACCTGCAGACCGTACGAGCGGTATCCGTTGTTCGCGCCGATCCGCCCGACACCGGCAGCGACCGCCGCATCCGCCATCTCGCCGACGGCAGCGGCCACGTCGGTGCGCACGCGCCCGGACGGCGTCGTCATCTGCAGCGGCACCGAGGCGAGGTCCGTCGGCTCGTACTCGGGCGGGTTCAGCGGCGACGACTTGTTCACCACGACCCACAGCCGCGCCGGATCACTGAGCGAGATGCAGGGAGCGTTGCCCGCGACGACGGCCTCGCGGAAGGCCGCGCCACCCCCGAACGCCGCGATCGTCGCCGCGTCATCGCCGTTCGCGATCGCCTGCTGCACCGAGGAGTCTGCGCAGGGGTCGGCCGCCGTGGTCGCGGCGACCTTGACCGGCGGGACCTGCATGATCGCGACCGGCACCGGCATCGAGTCGGCGCCGGAGGACGGCACCGGACCGGAACCGATCGACAACAGGACCCCGATCGCGGTCACGGCGACACCGATCGGCAATGCAGGTCCGCGGATCGGGGACCGCGGTGCCGCATGCTGAGGGTGCGGCAGGAAGGGCATTGATCCATCCTCTCATTCGAAGATAGGTTGCAGAGTCGCTTGCGTTAACATCGTCTTTCTGTTCGAATTGTCGAATGAGGTGGCAGGGACAGAAGCTCGGAGAGACGGATGCAGCGGCGCTGCCCGGCCTCGAAGACCGATCGAGCGTCCTGCGCTCCGTCACGACTCCCGAGTTCGCCGGGATGACGTTCCACGAGGTGCTGTCGAAGTCGGCGCTGAATCATGTGCCCGGCGCCTCGCGCATGCCCTTCGCCTGGACGATCAACCCCTATCGGGGGTGTTCGCATGCCTGCGTGTATTGCTTCGCCCGCGGAACCCACGAGTACCTCGACCTCGACGGCGGGGCCGACTTCGACTCGCAGATCGTCGTCAAGGTCAACGTGGTGGAGGTGCTCGAGAAGGAGCTGCGACGCGGCAGCTGGGAGCACGAGACCGTCGCCCTCGGCACCAACACCGACCCGTACCAGCGGGCCGAGGGCAGGTACAAGCTCATGCCCGGCATCATCGAGACCCTCGCCGCGTCCGGCACCCCGATCTCGATCCTCACGAAGGGGACGCTGATCCGCCGGGACATCCCGCTGCTCGTGAAGGCCGCGAAGCGGGTGCCGATCGATGTGCAGATGTCGATCGCGATGTACGACGACGACCTGCAGAAGGCGATCGAGCCCGGGGCTCCGACGACTCAGGCGCGACTCGACACCGTGCGGGCGCTGGCGGATGCCGGGTTCCCGGTGACCGTGTTCCTCATGCCGATCATGCCGCACATGACCGACTCGCTCGCCGCGATCGACAGTGCCCTCGTGCGCATCAAGGAGGCCGGGGCGCGCGCCGTCATCTACGGAGCGCTGCACCTTCGTCCGGGAGTGAAGCCGTGGTTCTTCGAGTGGCTCGGCGAGGCGCGGCCCGAACTGGTGTCGTCTTACCGCGGGCTGTACCCGGGAGCGTCGGCCGAGGCCCCGAAGGGGTACCGACAGTGGCTCGCCAAGCGCACCCGTCCGCTGATCCGCATGCACGGCCTCGACGGCCGCCACGAAGACGATTACTCCCGCCGCGGGTTCCGCCCGGGGCAGGGCCACGTGCAGACGACGGTGTCGACCGCCGCGACCGTGCGCTTCACGCCCAGCGCACGATCCGAGGCGTCACCCGCGCAGCCGATGCTCTTCTGACCCGACGGTCAAGCGCGCATCCCGCAGCCGCGTAGGCTCGGGGATCATGGCGATCGGTTCCACAGTCCACACATTCGAGGTGCAGCTCGCTGACACCGATCGCGGCGTCTACGAGGACTACTCGCTGCGCGTGGCGCGGCATCCGTCCGAGACCGATGCCTACATGCTCACGCGCGTGCTGGCCTACGGGCTCGAGTTCGCCGAGGGCATCGCCTTCGGCGGCAGCATCTCCTCGACCGAGGAACCGGCTGTGCTCGTGCGCGATCTCACCGGCCTCATCACCGCCTGGGTCGAGATCGGTGCGCCCGACGCCGAACGCCTGCACTACGGCAGCAGGCTCGCCGAGCGCACCGTGGTCTACACCCACCGCGACCCCGCCAAGGTGATGGCACCGTGGACGGACAAGCGCATCCACCGCCGCGAGGACATCCGCGTCTACAGCTTCGACCCCGGCTTCATCGACAGCGCGGCCGCCCTCATCGAGCGCCGCAACACCATGACCCTCACCGTGACCGAGAGCGTGATCTACCTCGACCTCAACGGCACGAACCTCACCTCCGCCGTGCACGTGCACGAGCTCTCCTGACCCCGCACACGCGAAAGGCCCCGCCCCGCGGAGGCGGGACAGGGCCTTCGGAGAGGTGACTCAGGCGGTCAGGTCAGCCGCGGTCGGCACGCGACCGGCGATCTCCTCGATCACGTCGTCGTCGAGACGGGCGTTCTCGAACGGCGCGTCGATCTCGGCGCGGTCGAGCAGCTCGGTCATGCGACGCTGGCGCTGACGCGTGATCAGCGTGACGACACGGCCCGAACGACCCGCGCGACCGGTGCGACCCGAGCGGTGCAGGTACGTCTTATACTCGTCCGGCGCATCGGCCTGGACGACCAGGTCGATGTCGTCGACGTGGATGCCGCGGGCGGCGACATCGGTGGCGACGAGCACGTTCACGCGTCCGGACGTCAGACGCTCCAGGTTGCGCGTGCGCTTGGCCTGGTTCAGGTCGCCGTGCAGCGAGACGGCCGGGATGCCGGCGTCGTCGAACTGCTCGGCGAGCATGTCTGCATAGGCACGGGTGCGGGCGAAGACCAGCGTCTTGCCATCGCGGTCGACGAGTGAGGTGAGGATGTCGGCCTTGTCTCGGTGCTCGATCACGAGCACGCGGTGCTCGATCGTGCTGGAGTCCTGGTCCTCTCCCGCGACCTCGTACACGGCCGGGTCGACGAGGAACTCGTCGACGAGAGCCGCGACCTCACGGTCGAGCGTGGCCGAGAACAGCAGCTTCTGGCTGCCGTCGGCGGTGTGACGCAGAATGCGCTGCACCGGCTCGACGAACCCGAGCTCGCACATGTGGTCGGCCTCGTCGAGCACCGCGATGCGGCAGTCCGAGAGGTCGAGCTTGCCCTGGTTGATGAGGTCCTCGACACGACCGGGGGTGCCGATCACGATGTCGACGCCCTTCTTGAGCGCACCCACCTGGCGGCCCTGCGGCACACCACCGTAGATCTGCGTGGTGAACAGGCCGACACTGCGAGCGATCGGCTGGATCGTGCGGTCGATCTGCAGCGCGAGCTCGCGCGTCGGAGCGAGGATGATCGCACGCGGCGACCGTCCGAACTCACGGCGCTTGCCGGCCTGCGACTGCAGCACGCGCTCGACGAGCGGAGCACCGAAGGCGATGGTCTTGCCGGAGCCGGTGCGGCCGCGGGCGAGGACGTCACGCCCTGCGAGCACGGCCGGGATGCTGGCGGCCTGGATCGGGAACGGCGTGGCCGCACCCATACCGACGAGGGTCTCGACGATGTTCGATCCGAGTCCGAGGTCGCCGAAGGTCACACCATCGACCTCGACGGCCGCGACGGACTTCGCCTCGAGGCGCTCGTGCACGACGTCGTCGCCCGGTGCGAACTTCGCTCCGGTCGAGGCCGGACGGCTGGTGGCGTTCCAGTCGTTGCGGCTCGGACGCTCGTTGCGCGCCGGACGCCCCCGGGTGTCGGAGGTCAGCGGGCGCGGGCGCTCGGTGCGGTAGGCGCCGCCGGTCGACGGACGCGAACGCTCGTCGCGGCCACCCTCGTACGAACGCTGCGTGCGGTCGCGGTCGAAGGCACGGCGTGCGCGGTCGGCGTCGAAAGAGCGCTCAGGGCGCGCGGCGCCACGGTCGTTCGACCGGGTCCGGTCGCCGGCACGGTCGTCGCGACGCGGACGCTCGTCGCGGTCGAACCGCGAACGATCGGCACCGCGGTCGTTGTCGAACCGGGGGCGATCTCCACCACGGTCGTTGGCGAACCGGGGACGCTCGGCGCCACGTCGATCGTCGCGACCCGGACGCCCACCATCGCGGTGGTCGTTGTCGCGGAAGCCCTGACGCTGGGTGCCGGCACCGCGGTCGTCACGACGCGCGCGGTCATCGCGGTCGAACCGGGGGCGGTCGCCGCCACGCTCGTCGCGGTAGGTGCCGGGTCCGGTCGGACGCTGTCCGCCGCGATCGTCCCGACGCGGGCGGTCGGCGAAGCGTCCGCCGGCGGTGGGCCGGTCGTTGAAGCGGGGGCGCTCGGAGCGCTCGTCGTTGCGGTGGTGCGGGGCCTCACGACGCCCGGACTCCGCGCGGTTGCGGATGCCGCGGGCCTCGTCGCGGCCGGCGCGCTCAGACGCACCCCAGCGCTGCTTGGGCGCACCCGACTCGGCTTCGGCCGGACGGTAGCCGCGGTGGCCGGCGCTGCGGCTGCCGGGGCGACGGTCGTAACCGCCTGCGGCAGGAGCGGTGCGGCGATCGCCGGCATCCGCTCGTCCACCGCGCTCATCGCGCGCACCGTCACGGGCGGGGCCGCCGTTGTGACGATCGTGGAAGGAGGTCTTCTTCGCGCCGTAGCGCGGCTCGAAGTTCGCGGACGGGCGTCCGCCGCGGGGCTTCTTGTTCTTCGGCATTGCGTGTCTTTCTGTGTTCTCGCACGAGAACAGCGCCGCGCGCACGCGCGAGCACCCTGCGCCTGGTCGAACTCGACCAGCGGGGTTCCGGACTGTCAGCGGCCGGGGCCATTCATGTGATGGTTGATTAGCGTCGAGCGACGCTCACCATCGGCCCCTGGACTCACACTTCACACACATAAAACGTCCGCGCCAACGCGCGGGTGTCCGAAGCCGACCGGTCAAGTGTAGCCGACGCGCCTGAGAGACTGCCGACCCGATGGTGGCCGTACGATGACGAGGTGAGTACCGCTTCCCCCACCGGCGCCCAGATCACCCTCCGACTCGGCGAGGTGGACGCGCAGATCGCTCAGGTCGGCGCATCCCTGCGTTCGCTGCGCATCGGCGGTGTCGACCTCGTGCCGCCGTACCCGTACGACCTGCCCACCCCGGCCTGCTCCGGCGTGGTCCTCACCCCCTGGCCGAACCGGGTGCGAGACGGGGAGTGGGACGACGAGGGCACCACGCGAAGGCTCGCGATCACGGAGCCGAAGCTGCGCAACGCGAGCCACGGCCTGCTGCGATTCACGGCCTACGAGGTGGCGCACACCGACAGCGAAGCCGTGCTGCGGGCGAACATCGTCCCCCAGACCGGGTACCCGTACCTGATCGAGACGACCGCGACGTACGCCCTCACCACCGACGGCATCGAGGTGACGCACACGCTCACCAACCGCTCGAGCACGCCGGCGCCGGTCGCCCTCGGCACGCATCCGTTCGTGACGATCGGCGACGTCGATCCGCACGACCTCGTGCTGCGGGTGCCCGCGGAGGCGGCGTTCGAGACCGACGAGCGGATGCTCCCCACCGGCACCCGACCGGTCGGACCTGAGCTGCGCGAAGGTGTGCGCCTGGGGGATGTCACCCTCGACACCGGATTCACCGATCTCGCACGCGACCCCGACGGGCGCGTGCGCCACTCGCTCACCGCGCCGGACGGTCGTCGCGTCACGCTCTGGCAGGGCGAGGGCTTCGACTACGTGCAGGTGTACACGACGCCCGCCTATCCCGGGCAGAGCCTCGCGGTCGCGATCGAGCCGATGACCGCGCCCGCCGATGCGTTCAACAGCGGCCTCGGCATCCGTCGCCTCTCCCCCGACGAGACCTGGACCCTGCACTGGGGCATCACGCTGTCCTGAGCCCGGCCGCTTGCGCTGTGGGCGGCTCGTTGCGGGGCCGCAGCAGTGAGCACCTCCTCGACGATCACGTGGAAAGGCCCCGAATCACGCATCTGGATGCGGATCCGGGGCCTTTCTGCGGAGGTGATCACCACCCGAGCGCGGCTACTCCCCGCGCTCGCGCAGTTCGCGGCGGGTGAGCTGCGATGCGTGCGGCAGGCCGGAGGCGTCGATCAGCACCGGCTGCCCCGACGCCGCAGCGGCACCGGACGCATCAGGCCCGACCGGAGCATCCGGCGTCGGGGTCCCGCCGGCACCCGCTCCACCGGCCTTGCGAGCCGCACGCCGCTCCTTGGCGCCCTCGACGAGGTTGTAGAGCGTCGGCAGCACGATCAGCGTCAGCACGGTCGACGAGATCAGACCGCCGATCACGACGATCGCGAGCGGCTGCGAGATGAACCCGCCGTGCCCGGTGATGCCCAGAGCCATCGGGGTCAGGGCGAGGATCGTCGCGAGCGCGGTCATCAGGATCGGCCGCAGACGCTTCTCGCCTCCGGCCTTGACCGCCTCGATGGTCGACAGACCCTTCTCTCGATACTGGTTCACGAGGTCGACGAGCACGATCGCGTTCGTCACCACGATGCCGATGAGCATCAGCACCCCGATCAGCGACGCGACGCCGAGCGGCACGCCCGTGAGGATCTGCAGCAGGATCGCACCCGTCGCCGCGAACGGCACCGACACGAGCAGCAGCAGCGGCTGACGCAACGACTTGAACGTCGCGACCATGACCACGTAGACGATCAGGATCGCCGCGAGCATGGCGAGGCCCAGCTGCGAGAACGAGTCGGCCTGCTGCGAGGCGACACCGCCGACCTCGGCGGAGGCTCCGTCGGGCAGGTCGACTGCCGCGAGCGCCTCGTTCACCGACTGCGTGGCGGTGGCGAGGTTGTCGGATGCCGGAGGCACGGTGATCGTCGCCGTCCGACGGCCCTGCTCGGTGGTGATCGAGGTGGGTCCGTTCTGCTGCTCGACGGTGGCGATGTCCTGCAGCTGCACGATGCCGGCGGGGGTCGGGATCGCGAGCGTCCTGAGCGCCTCGACCGTGGTCGGCGGGTTCGGGGTGACGATGTAGACCGTGAGGGCGGTGTCGTCGATCTCGACGGATCCCGCCTGCTGCGGGCGCATGGTGCCCGACACAATGCCTCCGACGGCGACCTCGGAGAGTCCGCGCTGTGCGGCAGCCTCCCGGTTGACCACGACGGCGATGTACGGCAGCGACGCGGCGAGGTTGTCGCTCACCTGGCCGACGCCGTCGCGCCCGTCGAGCTCTTCGACCAGCGTGGTCGTCGCGGTCTGGAGGTCGTCGGAGTTCGAGGCGCTGACCGTGATCTCGATATCGTTCGATCCGAAGCCGGCCGATGCCGAGACGGCCACGTCGCCCACGTCGTCGCCGAGTCCGTCGATCGCATCCTGCACGTCGGCGCGGAGCTTCTCCTGGTCGGCATCCGAGTCGGTCAGCACCGAGTAGGTGACGCCCGCACCGCCGGAGAAGGCATCGCTGAGCGCCGAGCCGCTGGTGCCGATCGAGGCCTGCACATGCTCGATGCCGTCGATGTCGAGGAGGGCATCCTCGACCGCGACCGCGGCATCCGACTTCGCCTGCAGGCTCGCCGACGGGCCGAGGTCCTGCGTGATGGTCATGGTGTTCTGACCGGAGTCGCCGAGGAAGTTGACCTTCATCAGCGGCGCAGCGGCCAGGGTGGCGCCGAGCACGACGACCGCGAGGATCACGGTGATGCCGGAGTGCTTCAGCGTCCAACCCAGGATCGGGCGGTACTGCCGCTGCAGCCAGGTCGGCGGGGCGTCGGGGTGCTCGGGGTCGATCGCGTCGCCGTGCTCGTCGAGCAGCGGCTTGCCGGGCTTGAGGAACCAGTATGCGAGGACCGGCACGATCGTGAGTGCGACCAGGAGCGACGCGACCATCGCGATCGTCACGGTCATCGCGAACGGACGGAACAGCTCGCCGACCATGTCGCCGACGAAGACGATCGGCAGGAACACCGCGACCGTCGTGATGGTAGATGCGGTGATCGCCATGGCGACCTCACGCACCGCGAGACGGATCGCATCGCCCTTGTCGGCATCGCCGACGTAGTGGCGTTTGATGTTCTCGATCACGACGATGGAGTCGTCGACCACTCGACCGATCGCGATCGTGAGCGCGCCGAGCGTGAGCACGTTCAGCGAGTAGCCGAACGCCTGCAACCCGATGAACGTGATGAGCACGCTGGTCGGGATCGAGATCGCCGTGACGAGCGTCGACCGGACCGACAGCAGGAACACGAGGATCACGAGCACAGCGAAGACCAGGCCGAGAAGACCCTCGGTGGCGAGCGTCTCGATCGACTGCACGATGAACGGCGCCTGGTCGAAGATCACCGTGAACTGGGCGTCGGGGAAGGCCTCGCCGATCGTGTCGAGCGCGGCGATCACGCCGTTGGACACCTCGACCGTGTTCGCCGCGGGGAGTTTGGTGATCGAGATCGAGAGCGCGTCCTTGCCGTCCACGCGCGAGATGGAGGTGACGGGGTCGGACTCCTGCACGACCGACGCCACATCGCCGATGGTGGCATCGGTGCCGACCAGCGGAAGCGCGGCGATCTCCTCGACCGAGGTGATCTTCGCCCCGGTCTGGACGGTGAGCGTCTGCCCGTTCTCGGTGATGTCACCGCCGGGGAAGAGCGTGCCGTTCTGCTTCAGGGCATCGCTGATCGCCGTGGTGCTCGTGCCGACGGCGGCGAGCTGCGCGACGTCGGGGGTGATGCTGATGCGCTGCCCGACCCCGCCGACGATCTCTGCGGCGTTGACGCCGTCGACGTCTTCGAGTTCGGGGATCGCGACGGACTCGAGCTCGGCCTGGGCGTTCTCGGCATCCTCGAAACCCGTGACGGCGACCTGGATCACCGGGAAGTCGTCGATCGAGACCGAGAGCACCTGGGGGCTCACATCCTCCGGCAGCTGCGAGGAGATGCGGTTGATCGCCTGCTGGATCTTCTGCTCGGCCGTGGCGAGGTTCGTGCCGTAGGCGAACATCGCCTGCACGATCGACGCGTTGGTGGTGCTGGTCGCCGTGGTCGATTCCAGACCGGGCACGCCCTGGATCGCCGCTTCGACCGGCGTGGACACGTCGTTCTCCACCACCTCGGGCGATGCGCCGGTGTAGGTCGTCATGACCACGAGCGCCGGCAGCTCGAGCGAGGGGATGAGCTCCTGCTTGAGGTTCGTGAGCGCGAGACCGCCGAACACCGCCGCGACGATGGTGATGAGGGCGATGAGCGCGCGGTTCTTCAGGCTCAGGATGGCGAGTTTCGACAAGGCGGTTTCCTCGGTGTCAGGGGGTGGCTGTCGCTGCGGAAGGGGTGGAGACGGCGTCTCCGAGGATCCGCGCCAGTG
Organism: Microbacterium sp. PAMC22086; assembly: GCF_019443525.1. NCBI lineage: Bacteria > Bacillati > Actinomycetota > Actinomycetes > Micrococcales > Microbacteriaceae > Microbacterium > Microbacterium sp. PAMC22086. The sequence goes on from NZ_CP080380.1 coordinate 364,597, forward strand.
CGGATTCGATGAAGGACTGGGCGAGGCGATCGTCACGGATCTGCATGCTCCACATGACGCCGTCGATGAAGATCATCGCCGCTCTGGCGCGTTCTTCACCGTAGGTCGGCGCGAGCAGTTCGACGAGGCGGTTCGACAGGTGTCGCGCGAGTTCACGAAGGCGAGGGTCGTGCACGGCTGCCGTGACCACGGCGCGGTCGGCCTGGACGGCGTGGTGGTCGTCCATGCTCTCGAACACGAGAGTGGCGATCACCTCGGGGCTGTCGCCGCGCTCGGCGAGGGTCTGCCGGACACCGTCGAGACGCGCGTCGACCTCTTCGGCGAGCGCACGGAAGGCTGCGGCCCTGAGGTCGTCGAGGGTGTCGAAGTACTGGGTCGTCGCCCCGAGGGGCACCCCGGCGCGCGCGGCGACCATGCGGTGCGTTACGGCCTCTGCGCCCACCTCGACGATGAGCTCTGCGGCAGCGGTGACGATCTCGAGACGGCGCGCTTCAGGGTCACGTCGACGACGCGCACCATGCTTCATCCTGCCCCCTTGGACATCCGTACATGTACGTTTGTACATTTTAGGATTGTGAGGATGCTGGGAGCGGTCCCTCCGAATCGCGCGATGGGTTCCATCCGGGCCGCTGGTGCAGCCGGTCGCGCGATTCGAAGACAGTTGCCTCAGACCAGAGCGGCCTCGACCTGGCCCCGCTCGAAGTAGGCGACGAGCTCGGGATCCAGCGGCGGGATCTCGATCGCCGAGCTGTCACCTCGCAACGACGCGGTGGCGAGGATGCCCGCGGCCACTGCCTCGCGCGCGGCGACGGGAGAGGTCTCGGTCAGACCGCCGTGGCGGACGAACCGCAGGAACTCGGCGACGAGCAGCGCGTCGGCGCCGTCGTGACCCGCATCCGGCACCTCGGGGACGATGAAGGTCTCGTCGGCGTCGGCCGCGCCGGCATGCCGCCGATTCCACAGCTTGACCTCGCTGCCGGCCACATCGCCGAAGTTCTCGATGCGCCCCTCGGTGCCGATCACGGTGTAGTTGCGCCAGTAGTCGGGGGTGAAGTGGCACTGCTGGTACGACGCGAAGATGCCGCCCTCCAGCTGCATGTTCACCATCGAGATGTCTTCGACGTCGACCACGGGGTGGAGTCCCGTGAGCGCGGTGGGCGGCCAGTTGTCCATGCTGAACCAGTCCGGCATCCGCTCCCCCGCCCTGTCGCGGCGGTCGGTGATGTCACCGTAGACGCTCAGCGCCCCCATCGCGGAGACCCGCTCGCTGTAGGCGCCGGCGAGCCAGTGGATGATGTCGATGTCGTGCGCACCCTTCTGCAACAGCAGTCCGGTGGTGCGGCGGCGGTCGGCGTGCCAGTCCTTGAAGTAGAAGTCGCCGCCGTGGCCGACGAAGTGCCGCACCCACACGGCCTTGACCTGGCCGATGCGGCCGCTCTGGATCAGCCCGCGCATGAGCGTGATCACGGGCATGTGCCGCATGTTGTGACCGCACCCCCGGATCAGAAGAGGGAGCCGAGAGCCAGGCCGAGGCCGGCCGCGAGCACGCCGAGCAGCAGCATCCCGATCGCATTGAACGCGGATGCCCGGCGTTCGCCGTCACGCCACAGAGCGACCGTGTCGAGCATCGCCGTGCTGAACGTCGTGTAGCCGCCGAGCAGCCCCGCCCCGAGGAGGAAGGCGGCATCCGGCAGCGCGGCGGTCACGAGACCGAGCGCGAACGATCCCGAGATGTTCACCAGCAGGATGCCCCAGGGGAAGCGGCGTCCGGCCAGACGAGCGACCCCGAGGTCGACGAGATAGCGCAGCACCGCGCCGATCCCTCCGGCGAGCGCGGCACCGAGGAACAGCAGCGGACTCACGATGTCCTCCCGGTGCGGGGGCGACCGAGATGCAGCCCCAGTGCCGCCGCACCGAGACCGAGCACGAGGGTGCCCACGGCGTAGACGATGGCGAGGATCGGCGCGCTCGTCCACAGGTCGAGCGTGCCCGTCATGAAGGCGCTGTACGTCGTGAAGCCTCCGAGCACGCCGGTTCCGAGCATCAGCCGCAGGTCGGCCGATGCCGGAAGACGCGCGGCCAGCACGCCGATCAGCAGCGCCCCGACCACGTTCGCGATGAGCACCGCGACGGGGAATCCCCCGGTGTCCGGGAGCACGAGCCCCAGGCCGAGCCGCGCCGCCGTACCCATCGTGCCGCCGGAGGCGACGAGGAGGATGCGGCGGAAGTTCACGTCCGCCACTGTAGTCCCCGACTGGCAGTGCGCCGTTCGGATGTCAAGGCGGTGGATACCGGATCGCGAACAGCGTTGACTGACGACATGAATCCCCTGTGGAAGCTCGACCGGACACTGCCCGCCGGATCGCCCTTCGAGCCCGGAGCCCTGCACGACGTCGTGATCGTGGGCGCCGGGATCACCGGCCTCTCGACGGCGGTGATGCTCACCAGGGCCGGCCTCGATGTCGCGGTGATCGACGCGGGCGGCATCGCCCAGCTCGCGACGGGCGCGAATACGGGAAAGCTCTCCCTCTTGCAGGGCGCACAGCTCGCGACCATCCGACGGCACCACCCGGCAGCGCTCGTCCGCGCGTACGTCGACGCCAACCGCTCGGGGATGGAGTGGCTGCTCGCGTTCGCGGAACTCGCGGGAGTCCCCTTCACGCGCCACACCGATCACTCGTACGCCCAGGGTCCCGCCGGGAAGGACACCGTCGACGAGCAGCATTCCGCCGCACGCGAGGCGGGCGTGCCGGCGAGGCTGCTGCCGCCCGCCTCGCTCCCCGCGACGCCGTTCCCCGTGGCCGGCGCCGTGGCGCTCGACGATCAGGTCGCGATCGACCCCGTGGCCGTGTCGGTGGCCCTCGCCCAGGAGCTGCTCACCGCGGGCGGCACGCTCCACACCGGCGTCAGAGCGACGAGGACCAGAGCGCTGACCGGACGTGTCGACACCACGCAGGGCCCGCTCTTCGCCGACCACATCGTGCTCGCGACAGGCACCCCGATCACCGATCGCGGGCTGTACTTCGCCAAGACGCGGGGGCTCCGGTCCTACTGCGTGTCCTTCCGGGTGCCGGACGACCTCCCCGAGGGGATGTTCCTCTCCGTCGACGGACCGACGCGCTCCATCCGCCCGGTCACCGCAGCGGACGGCCCCGGCGGCGACGCGCGGCTCGTCGTGGGCGGCAACGGCAACCCGGTCGGACGCTCGGATGGCGAGGCGGCAGCGGTGGAGGATCTCATCGCCTGGACGCAGCTGCACTTCCCCGGCGCCGAGGAGACCCATCGGTGGTCGGCGCAGGACTACGAGTCGCACGACCTCATCCCGTTCGTGGGGGCTATGCCCCGCGGCCTCGGTCGCATCCGCTTCGCGACGGGCTACGCCAAGTGGGGGCTCTCGAACGCTCCCGCCGCCGCGCAACGACTGACCTCCGAGATCCTCGGCACGCCCCGACGCGACCGCCCGAGCTGGATCACGACGATCGGCACGCGCCTGACGGTCCCCGCCGACATCCGTCGTGGGGCCGTGGAGGGCGGCAAGGTCGCCACGGCACTCGTCTCCGGTTGGGCGGATGCCGAAAGTCGCCGCACCCCCGTCCCCCAGCCCGCCGAGGGCGAGGGTGTGGTGGCGAATCGGGCCGGGCGCCCGGTCGCGGTCTCCACCGTGGACGGTGTGACCCGCGCCGTGAGCGGCGTGTGCCCGCACCTGGGCGGGGTGCTCGCCTGGAACGACGCGGAGTGCTCCTGGGACTGCCCGCTGCACGCCTCCCGCTTCGCTCCGGACGGCACGCGTCTGGAGGGTCCGGCGCTGCGGGACCTCACCCCGCTGTCGCCGACGGACCCGGAGTGATGTCGCCGGCGGGAGGGGCACCGTCCCACCCCTGCTGCGGCGTGTCGCCGTTCTCTCGGAACACGTACTGCGACACGAGCTTGCGCTGACTGCTCGACCAGTCGATGGCGGGTCGACGCTGCTCCGGCGGCAGGTAGCCCAGCCGATAGACGGCCATGAGCTCGAGGTCGTCCGGCACCCGCAGCAGCTGCACGATCTCCTCCCAGCGCCCCGGAACCTCCATCGGGAACGAGATGAACTGGATGCCCATGCCGAGCTCGACCGTGGTGAGCCAAACGTTCTCCATCGCCGCGCCCATGCTGAACAACGAGTAGAACGAGGAGAGCTGTCCCGGCCGGTACTCGCTGCGGTCGAGCATCACGCCCAGCAGCAGCGGTGATCCCGCGACGAGCTTCCGGTTCTCGGCGCCGAGGGTCTTCGGCACCCCGAAGGTGTTCATCAGCGTCTGCCCGCGCTTGGTGAACACCTGACTCGTGAACGGCCGAAGAGCGGCGGGCAGCTTGTCGAACAGCATGCCGCTGCGCTTCTCCTCCATCTCGGCCTGGCTGAAGCGGAAGTAGGGCTTGTAGCGCTCGAAGAACGTACCGTTCGACATCGCCTCGGTCATGCTCTCCCCCGAGATGCGGGCGATCTGCTCGATCGTGTCGCGACTCTCGATCACGACGAACCGCCAGGGCTGACTGTTCAGCTGCGAGGGGGCACGCCCTGCGGCCTCCAGGAGGATGCGCTGGTGATCCTCGGAGACGGGGTCGGGGAGGAAAGCGCCGTTCGTGGTCTTGCGGCGTCGGATGGCATCGAGCAGTTCCATACGTTTCACTTCCGGTCGGCGGCGGATAGCGAGAGCACCAGCCCCGCGACGATGAAGGGAGCAGCGGCGAGCGCGACCAGCGGGTGCCGTCGGGTGTGAGTGCCGAGGTAGGGGATCGCCGCGAGGGGCACGGCCGCGGGCAGCAACGCGAGAGCGGCACGGCGCCCGGCGGTGCGGGGACCCCGCGACCAGCCCGCCACGAGGGCGGACACAGAGGTCGCGCACGTCGCGATGTACAGCGCGTGGTGCAGCCAGCGGAAGCGACGGGTGTCGATCAAGCGCAGGGCGACGGATGCTCCGAGTGCGACGTTCACGGCGTAGGCCGTGGCCGCAGCGATGAACAGTCCCGTCGATCCTGGGTCGTCGCGCCGCCTCATGGCATGACCCTACGCCCGGACCCGGGCCACGACCTCCCCCTTGCACCCGGGTGAGGCGGTCCGGTACGCGCTGTGCCCGGACGGAGAAGCCCCCTCGTGCGCGAGATCGCACACGAGGGGGCTTCTGCCGTCGAGCCCGGAGCTACAGGTTGCCGTCCGCGTAGACCCGAAGCGCGTCCCGGACGAACTCGGCGCCGTGCGTGCCTCCGGATGATGTCGCGTAGTTCGCACCGAAGCGCGGGTCCGCGACGTACATCTCGCCGAGCCCGATCACGTACGCCTTGACGTCACCGCCGGAGGCGGCGGCAGGCGTACCCGGGATGCCCGTGAGCCACTCGACGTGACGCCGAGCGACCTCCTGGGCCGCGGGGGACGCCGGATCGATGCCGCTCTCCGCCGCGGCGATCCAGTCGCGCCCGAGGTCGGACACGCGCTGCTGCCAGTCGGTGCGCTCGGCGTCGGTCATCCCCCGCCACCAGCTGTCGCCGTCGGCGTACGCCTTCTCGCCCCAGCGCTCCTCGACCTCCTGCTTGTAGCGGGTGTGATCGAAGCCGTCGAACATGTTCTCTGCCATGAGGTTCTCACCTCCTCTCAATGCCGTGATGGTGGATACGACCGACGCGATCTGCCGCGCCAGCCGGGTCTGCTCTTCGCGCAACAGCGCGAGATGGGTCTCGAGTGCCGTCGCCTCGCTGCCGGCGCCCTCTCCGACGGATGCCGCGCCGAGCACCTCCGCGATCTGCGGCAGTCCGAGTCCGAGCTCGCGCAGCAGCAGGATGCGCTGCAGACGCACGAGCGCCTGTCCGTCGTAGTGCCGGTAGCCGTTGTGGGCGATGCGCGACGGCGGCAGCAGACCGATGTCGTCGTAGTGCCGCAGCGTGCGGCTGGTGGTGCCGGCGAGGCGGGCGATCTCCTGGATCGACCAGTCCTCCTTCTCCATCGCTCCTCCTTCCTTCGCGCTCTGCGTGGGTGTCTTGAACTCTAGAAGTTGACGTTGCGTCAAGGTCAACTCGCTCCTGAAAACGACGAACGGCCTCACCCCTATCCGAGGGTGAGGCCGTTCGTCGGCGAGGCGCGAATCAGTCGGTGGTTGTTCCGAACGCGGTGAGCGAAGCCGTCAGCGCGTCGGCGACCGCCTGAGCATCGATGTCGAACAGCACGTCGACGTTCGGCACACCCTGCCAGCGATCGATCATCTGCACGACGGTCTGTCCGCGGGTGTGCGTGCCGTTCAGCTCGACATCCACACGGAGGTTGCGCACCGTGAACCAGTCGGGGTTGAGGGCATAGGCGACGCAGGGCACGTCGTTGAGGTGCATGCCCTCGGTCTTCCACTCGGGCATCTCGTCGGGGTCATCCTGACGATCCGGGTATCCGATCATCTCGCACAGTGCCAGGCCCATCGGCGAGCGCGACTCCCAGAGCGTGCGGACGTGGTCCGGCGTGAGGGCGAAGCTCCGGGAGACGTCCAGTCCCACCTGCGTGAGGGGCGCGCCGGACTGGATGACGATCTCCGCGGCTTCGGGATCGTTGAAGATGTTCGCACTCGCGACGGGGGTCACGTTGCCTCACGTGAGCGCCGCCCCACCCATGTAGATGATGCGGCGCACCGAGCGCGCGAACTCCGGCTCCAGCTTGATGGCCAGAGCGACATTGGTGAGTGGCGCGAGCGCCATGATCGTCACCTCGCCCGGCGCCGACATGACCGTGTCGATCATCCGACGCACGGCGTCGGGCTCGACCTCTGCATGAGGATCCGGATCCGGGTACTCCCAGAAGCCCACCCCGCCGGGACGGTGGATGTGCTCCGCGAAGTGCGGCTCGCCGACCAGCGGTCGGCTCGCGCCCTTCCAGATGGGCAGGTCGGAACGGCCGGCCACGGCGGCGATCTTGCGGGCGTTCGCCGTGGCGGTGTCGACATCCACGTTGCCGAAGACCGTCGTCAGCGCTTCGATGTGGAAGGCATCCGAGGAGAGCGCCCAGAAAAGCGCCCCCGCGTCGTCGATCCCGGGGTCGGTGTCAATGATCAGTCGTTCCATACTCATACTTTCTGTCATGTCCTAGCGGCGAGCGTGCCGGCCGGACTCTTCACTGAGCGCGGTTGCGTTCGCCATCTTCGCCCGCGCGGCGCGCGCGACGACGAACAGGTACCAGCAGTTGATCGCGATCAACGTGATGTTGAGTGCGACCATGGGCGCGCTGCCGAGCATCAGGTTGTACGCCATGAGCAGCGACGAGGCTCCGAGGTTCAACCAGCGCAGGCGCGAGATCGTCGGCTGCAGGATCGAGATGATCAGGAGAGCACTGCCGGCCCAGCCGACGATCTCGCGCCAGAGATCCATCAGGAGGTCACTTGCCCACGAAGAGGCCGTTGCGCCGCTTCGCGAGGATGTAGAGCACCACGCTGATCGCGCACAGGGTCGCGATGTAGATCGGTGATCAACGCCTTCCGAGCCAGGGTGCGCACCGACCTGCGCACCCATATCGCCAAGGGCGGCACGCTGTCGCCGTCGGTCGTGACCGAGCTCGAGACGGCACTGGACACTGCGGCACGCGGCGTGACGGTCGCCCTGAGCGCTTCCCGGTCGTGAGCGGGTCGACCCGCGCCGCAGCATCTCCGCGGCCGGAAGAGACCCCACGCCGGACAGAGCCTTCCTCTCCGATGACGCAGCCGTCGCTCGGCGCCGCGCCGGTCTTGCACCCCGCACCGTCGGCACGACGTCACGGCATCGTCATCCACAGGGGGTGAGATACACAGAAGAGGCCCCGCAGGCGATACGCCTGCGGGGCCTCTGCTGTGTTCGGAACCGCCCGCTACTGCTCGGGCCAGATCTCCTTCTGCTCGTCCGGCACCGACTCGCCGAGCGGCACGACCAGGATCGAACGATGCTGTCGGTGCGCAAGACGTGCGGCGACCGATCCGGTGAAGAACTCCCTGATCGACTCGCCGATGCCGCGTTTGCGCGTGCCGACGACGATCAGCTGGGCGTCGAGCTTGTTGGCGAGCTGCTTGATGGCCAGGGCCGGGTCACCGACCAGCTGCCGAGCCGTCCAGGTGATGTCGGTCCCCGCCAGAAGCCGGGCGGCCGTGGCCTCGACCGCCTCGAACTCCGCGGCACCGGCGTCGAAGTTGATGTCGATCGGAGCCGAATGGACGTAGCCGTCCGGGTCCTCGTACGTCACGAAGCGCGTGACGTCGACGTGCGCGACGACCAGCGGCGCGCTCAGCAATCGCGCGTAGCGGACAGCCTCGTCGATCACGTGCCGATCCTGGTCGACCTGCATGCCGACGATGACGGCTTTCTGCAGCGCCACGTTCTGTGCGGCCTCGTCGGAGGGAGTAGAGGTGTTGTCGGTCATGGAGATCGTTCCCTTCACCTGCCTGGCGTCGGCCAGAGGGTCTTACCCGCGTGCTATTCTGAATGCTACTCTTACCGGCTTTAGACCGGTGTCGTGAAAAATGCCGCGGGCCTTCAAACCCGCCGCTTAACTCGTGAGGGGGTCTCGCGCATGGGCCGTGGCCGTCAGAAGGCGAAACACACCAAGATCGCCCGCGAACTCAAGGCGTACAGTCCGTCGGTGAACTACTCCGCTCTCGAGCGCGAGTTGGCTCACCCGACCGACGAAGACGCATATGTCGACAAGTGGGCCGATGACTATGCCGACGAAGACGAGGACGAACTAGAGAAGGCCTGACCGCCCCTCTGTTCGTCACACCCGCACGTGGTGCGTGTGTTTCGTCGTGGCCTGGTGCCGAGGAGACAATCTCGGCACCAGTGCTTCATTCGTCGTGCGCGGGGTTCGGCAGCTGAGAGGATCTCCTCATGGCACGCGTCGTCTCCCTCTATCGCCACCCGATCAAGGGGCTCACTCCCGAGCACCGCGACTCCCTGACCGTGCACCCCGACGGCAGAGTCGCCGGCGACCGCGTGCTGGCGTTCCGATTCGCGGATGCCGCTGAGCCGGAGCACCGCGATGGCGTCGATCACTGGCCCAAGGCCAAGGGACTCGCCCTGCAGGACTTCCCCGGTCTCGCCGCGCTGCACACCCGCTACGACGACGAGACGCGGCGCATCCGCATCGAGCACGCCGGCGCGACTCTCGTGGAGGCCGACCTCGACCCACAGGGACGGCGCGATCTCGCGGATGCTCTCTCCGAGTTCGTCCTCGCGACCCCGGAGGGGCGCCGCCTTCGTCGGCCAGGCCGGCTCCCGCTGGTGCTCGTCGGCGACGGGCAGACGCCTCGCTTCCACGACCGCGCGCGCGGCTACGTCTCGGTGCATGGCCGAGGCAGCGTCCGCGCACTGGGAGAAGCGCTCGGGATGGGCATCGACGACCGGCGCTTCCGCTCGAACATCGTGATCGACGACGCCGCTGCGTGGCAGGAGCTCGCGTGGACCGGCGAGGTGTGCATCGGCGATCTCACCTTCCAGACCGCCGGTCCCATCGTGCGCTGCCTCGCGACCCATGCGAATCCCGACACCGGCGTGCGCGACGCGAAGGTGCTCACCACTCTCACGGGAGCGCTCGCGCAGCAGGAACCGACCCTCGGACGCCTGCTGCTGCCCGGCTGGACGCCGTCGGATGACGGCTCGACCCCTGGCGGCGGAGTGATCCACGTCGGTGACGAGGTGCGCGCGCACCACGTTGCCCGAGCCGACCCCCGCGAACACCACGGCCGTCGCCGCGAGCAGGGTCGTCGAATCCACGGCGAAGCCGCGCAGGAGCAACCCCAGAGCCATCAGCGTGATCGCGGCGACGGCCATCCGCTCCAGACCGAATCGGCGCTCGAACAGCGGCGTGAGCAGACCGAAGATCGCGAAGCACACCGGTGGCGCGGCGCCGATCAGGCCGATGACGACCGGCGAGACCGGGAAGTCCGCGGCGACATGATCGATCACCGGGGATAGCGAGGCGACCGCCGAGCGCAGCGAGAACGCCACCAGGACGATCCCCACGAGTGCGAGTGCCCGACCCTGCCACAGCGGTCGTGCGCTCGGCATCGTCATGAGGTCTGCGACCCCTCCACCCAGGCCAGATACTCATCCGATACGGTGCCGGTCACATAGCGGCCGTCGAAGCAGCTCATGTCGAGGTCGGTGAGAACCGATCCCTCGATGATCGCCGCCTTGAGGTCTTCGACCTCCTGATAGACGAGGTGGTCGCAGCCGAGCTCCTCGGCGATCTCGGGAATCGTCCGCCCGTGAGCGATGAGCTCGTGCCGCGAGGGCATGTTGATGCCGTACACGTGCGGGTGCCGCACGGGAGGAGCTGCAGAGGCGAAGGTCACCGAGGCGGCCCCGGCATCCCGCGCCATCTGGATGATCTCCTTCGAAGTGGTCCCGCGCACGATCGAGTCGTCGATGAGGAGCACGTTCTTGCCCTGGAACTCGGTCGACATCGCATTCAGCTTCTGACGGACGCTCTTCTTGCGCACCGCCTGCCCCGGCATGATGAAGGTGCGACCGACATAGCGGTTCTTGTAGAACCCCTCGCGGTACTCGATGCCGAGCTTGCGGGCGACCTCCATCGCGGCGGGGCGCGAGGAGTCGGGGATGGGCATGACCACGTCGATCTTGTCCATCGGCACGTGCTTGGCGATCGTGTCGGCGAGACGATCGCCCATGCGCAGCCGCGACTCGTACACCGAGATGCCGTTCATGACGGAGTCGGGGCGGGCGAGGTAGACGTACTCGAAGGCGCACGGTGCGAGAGTCGCGGCCGTCGCGCACTGCTTGGAGAACAGCTCGCCGTCGTTGGTGATGAAGACGGCCTCGCCGGGCTCGACCTCGCGCACGACCTCGTAGTCGCCGTTCTCGAGCACGAGCGATTCGCTGGCGACGACCCACTCGTCCTTGCCGTGCGCACCGTCGACCGTCGAGGGACGACGACCCAGAATCAGCGGGCGGATGCCGAAGGGGTCGCGGAATGCGAGCAGGCCATAGCCGGCGATCACCGCGATCACCGCATAGGCGCCCTCGATGCGCTCGTGCGTGCGGGCGACGGCCTCGAACACACGCTCGGGGTCGAGATCGACGGTCGAGGTCGTGTTCTGCAGCTCGCCGGCGAGCACGTTGAGCAGCAGCTCGGTGTCGCTCGAGGAGTTGAGGTGACGGCGGTCGCGCTGGGCCATGTCGGCCGTGAGCTCACGGGTGTTGGTGAGGTTGCCGTTGTGGATGAGGATGATGCCGTACGGCGCGTTCACGTAGAACGGCTGCATCTCCTCTTCGTTCGACGCCGTGCCCTTGGTGGCGTAGCGCACGTGACCGAGCCCGACGTTGCCGAGCAGCGCGCGCATGTCGCGGGTGCGGAACGCTTCGCGGACCATGCCCTGCGCCTTGGCGTTGTGCATCACGCCGTTCGCCTCGGCGGTGGCGATGCCCGTCGCATCCTGGCCGCGGTGCTGCAGCAGCAGGAGTGCGTCGTAGATGTCCTGATTGACCGGGGCAGAGCCCACCATTCCGACGATGCCGCACATGGGGTGGTTACTTCATCCGTTTCTTCAGTGGGAGGAGTAGGCGCCCACGAGGCGCACCGCTCCGCCGTCGACGCCCTTGGCGCCCTGTTCGAACTCGCCGGCCGGACGCGCGCCGAAGCCCACGGTCGCGACCTGCCAGGCGGGCATGCCCTCTGCGGCGAGCGCAGCGATGGCGGCATCTTTCTTGTCCTGCGCGATCACCGCGAGGAACCCGATGCCGAGGTTCCAGGTGCCCTCCGCCGACTCGAGCGAGGAACCTGCGATGTCGCTGAGCACGCGGAAGACCGGGCTGGGCGACCACGTGCCGCGATCGACCTCCGCCCAGGTTCCCTGCGGGAGCACACGGGCGAGGTTCGCCGCGATGCCGCCGCCGGTGACGTGGCTGAGCGCGTGAACGCCGCCGCCGAGCGCATCGATGAGGCGCAGCAGCGGGAGCGTGTAGAGGCGGGTCGGCTCGAGGAGGGCCTCACCCCAGGTGGTACCGAAGTCGGCCGCGGTGTCTGCGTAGCTGATGCCCGCGCCGGTGACGATATGGCGAACGAGGGAGTAGCCGTTGGAATGCAGACCGCTGGACTGCACGGCGAGCACGACGTCGCCGTCCTGCACGCGATCGGCGCCGAGGATGGCGTCGGCCTCGACCACGCCGGTGGCGGCACCCGCGACATCGTAGTCGCGCGGCCCGAGGAGACCAGGGTGCTCTGCCGTCTCGCCGCCGACAAGTGCGGTACCCGTGGCGGAGCAGGCCTCGGCGATGCCGCGCACGATGTCGGCGATGCGCTGAGGCACGACCTTGCCGCACGCGATGTAGTCGGTCATGAAGAGCGGCCTGGCACCCACCACGACGATGTCGTCGACGACCATCCCGACCAGGTCCTGCCCGATCGTGTCGTGCTTGTCGATCGCCTGGGCGATCGCGACCTTGGTGCCGACGCCGTCTGTGCTGCTGGCCAGCAGCGGCCGACGATAGCCGAGCAGCGCGCTGGCGTCGAACAGGCCGGCGAATCCGCCGACACCGCCGAGCACTTCGGGTCCGTGCGTCGCGCGCACGGAGGACTTCATCAGCTCGACGGCGAGATCGCCTGCAGCGGTATCGACGCCGGCTTCGGAATAGGGATTGGTGGGGGAGGCAGCCACACCTCGATCCTACCGTCAGCAGCCGGTCCGACTCTCCGCGAAGTCGGGCCTCGGATCCGGACGCCCTCCCCGCCTACGATGGGGCCATGGCCGACAAGCCGCAGTGGCTCATGCAGCAGTCGAGAGCATCCCATGCGAACGCAACGTTGACAGAGCACTACTAACGTGGTTCGGAGTGAACATCCTTGCCTTGCGAGCTGACCACTGCGCAACAGTCATCGATATATCGGAGTCCGTCGCGCCCTCCGGGGCTCGCGACGCCACCCAGTGCACTGTGGCGAGAAGTTCCATGCCGTAAGTTGACTCAAATCCTTCGGCAAGGCTTAGAACTCGCTCCATCCGCATGCGCGTATCTGGGTTTAGCAGAAGTTGAGTTTCAACGACCTCGGACACACCGGGAACGGGGGTGAGGGGCATCGCATCAAGCACCTTCGCACTCCCATCCCCATATCCAGAAAGATAATGTCCCTCAATCTGCTTGAGCACATGTCTCAGATTGTCCGCGTATGGACCGTACCTATTCGGCTTAAAGGCGAGATTGAGTGGCTCGCCCGCGAGCTGCAAGAAGTACATTAGCTTCTGAGTTTCGACCAATGAAGGCTCGGCCATCGCTTGCTTCGCGTAGCGGCTCACCATACCAACCAGAGCCGCACGGCCCGGCGTCATCTTTGGTTTCTCAGAGTTCACCAACATGTCTGAGGGTGAAGGTGCACCCGCCGGCGCGAAGATCCGAGCATCGACATCCGGGATCGCGTCAAATGCATCACGAATACGAGGCTCGACCTCCGCCCAGTCAAGCCCCCCATTCCCACACCCCAGCGGCGGCAAAGCGATTGAGGTGATTCCGAGCTCCTGAATCACATGAACCAAATCAGACAATCCAGCTTCGATGTCCGAAAGCCTGGACTTCGAACGCCAATGGCCTTTGGTTGGGAAATTAATTATGTACTGCGGACCCGTCAGCGTTTGGGTGCTCCAGACCTGCATCCGACCAAGACGAATTTCCCCCCGCTTAGCTGCTGCAGCGTAGTCCTTGAACATCGCCGGAAATGCGTTCTTAAACTGCAGGGCTATTCCCTTACCCATAACGCCCTGCGTGTTGACAGTGTTCACGAGCGCCTCAACGGGAGCCTTGAGTAGGTTCCCTCGCTGTTGGGTGATCATGGCGTTCATACTCCTAGAAATACCAGGGGGCACGGACATCGACAGGGACGGTCGATCCGAAGCCCGCGAGAACCTCGCGAACCTCGTCTGCGACAGTCTCGTTTTGAGTGCGAACAGCACCGATGGCTTCCCACGGCACGCGGTCGTAGGCGAGCGCCTCAGCCATCCGGCGCTCGCGTCGCTCCGGTTCTGCGTCCGTGTTTGCCCAGTAACGCGCCCTCATCAAGTCCCAGTCCACAAATCCATCATCGATCGGGTCACCCAGATCGAAGACACGATACTCCGCGTAGTTGAGTGCAGCGTTCCGATCTGTGAGCACCGGCTGGCACCCAGCCGCCTCCAACCGCTCGAGCGTGGTCACGAAGTAGATCAGCCTTGCGGTTCCGCCCAGGTAGGAAGGGACGTTACCGCTTGCGATCGCAAACATCATCGGGCTGCGCGGCGCAAAGTAGAAGGGCACATAGTCGGCCACGAACCCGCCTGGTGGGACGGGGACGGCACAACGACGCCTCTGGTCCTTGATTCCTCGGTTCCCCACCTCAGTTGTCAGAAGCGAACCCGCGGCAGCGGACGCATCCGAGAGGAGCCCATGCTCGACGATCGTGGACAGATGGTCGACGTGTGTGAAGTGATAGACGATGGTCGGTTGCTTGCGCTCTACCACTTACTCACCACAATCTTTCTGTTCAGTCTCTGCGGGGCTTGTCGAACTGACCCCCGACCAACGCCATGTAAGCAGCATTCAGTTCAATCTTGGCGCACGGACGAGCGTAGGTCATGTGCTCATGCGCACGCGAGCGAAAAGCAGTCTTCGCCGTTCGGCGTGTCACCAGCCCTACGATGGGGCCATGGCCGACAAGCCGCAGTGGCTCATCCGCGAAGACGCGAGCGTTCCGGTGCTCGTCGCGCTCGCGCTGCGGCAGCGCCTCGGGATCAGGGTTCCGGAAGACCTCCCGAGTCTGCGCGAGCTCGCCGTGCGCGCACCGGACGCCGCCGACGCCTCGCCCGCGATCGAGGCGCAGTGGCGCGACTACTGGGACATGACGGTCGAGCCTCGCGCGCATCCCTCCGACGTGCCCCTCGAGCTCATCGACGGATTCGACACACTCGTCGTGCTGCCTGCCCGCGGCGCGGAGGAACTCGCCGACGCTATCGCCCCGCAGGCCACGTCCGCCCTCCTCTACGCGCGGGCCGCACACGACCGGTATGTGAGCTCGATGAAGAGTCACACCGGCGGCGATGCCTACCGCGCCTATGCGAGTGCGATCGCGGAGTTCGAGCGCGAGGTCGGTCGCCGCGCGCATTCGTTCGAGCTGAACGTGCAGGTGCTGCCGTTCTCGCAGCGGGGGATCTGGTGGATCGGAGCACTCACGGTGGCGGTGACCGATGGCCTGCGTCGGGACGTCGTGGCGTTCGACGCCGCGATCCGCCCGGTGATCGCCGAACTCGCGTAGAGGTCAGTCGTCTTCGACGACTGTCTCGCGGTCGACTCGCACGACCCGGTCGTGACGACGGGCGAGGCGCTCCATGATCAGGCCGGCGATGCCGCCGAGCGCGATGCCGATCGGAACCGTCCACAGCAGCAGGAAACCGAACACCTGACCGGGCGGGTAGACGACGTCGAGGGCCTGCGACTCGTCGAAGCTGCCGGTCCAGGTGAGGATGCCGGCCGCGATCACGCCGACCACGACGCCGATGCCCATGAGCACGCCGTACCGCGGCACGCGGCGCACGGTCGCTTCGACGGTCTGGTGGGAGTCGGTGGGGGCCATGCATCCATTGTCCCACCACCGACGGATGCCGCGTACCCGAGATCGGGACGGAGGAACGGCTCTCCCCGCGTCCGCCGCGGGGAGAGCCGTTCCGTGGTGCGCGTCGGCTAGAGCTCGGTCGCCGTGTCGGCGGTCTCGGCCTCGCGGTTGCGGCGGACGATGAGCACACCGCCAGTCGCCGCGAGCAGGATGACGACCAGGCCGCCGACGATCCACGGCCACACCGGGGCGCCTTCGGCGTCAGCAGGCTCGTTCGCGGTGGTCACCACTGCGGTCGCCGCGGAGTCGGAGTCGGGCTTCTCCTCGGCGACGCCGCAGTCGGCGCCGACCGGGATTCTACGGACGCACGGGAAGGACGTCGCTCAGGTCGGCACGCGTGCCGGACGCGTGGATGCGTCCGCCGGACGCGGCATCCGCCCATCGCTCCGCGCCGGTGGAGACGGCGATCCAGGTCGCGGCATCCATCTCGACGACGTTCGGCGGGGTGCCACGGGTGTGTCGAGGACCCTGGATGACCTGGACCGCACCGAACGGCGGCACCCGCACCTCGACACTGTTGCCCGGCGCCTTCTCATCGAGCAGCTGCAGCAGGTAGCGCACGGCGGTGGCGAGGTCGGTGCGCTGCGGCTTCGCACCCGCGGCCTCCGCGGCGCGGACGGCATCGAGAGCCGTGCGTCCGTCCACGATGTCGATCTTCCTGGCCATCAGTCCAGACTACGACCGACCGTGCGAGACGAGTTCTAAGCTCGGACGCATGAGCATGCATCCCCAGGGCGCCCGCGCCGAGCTGCTCGCCGCCGTCGCCGACCACTCGTGGGGAGGGCGCATCCCCCCACTCGCCGACCCGCAGAGTGCCCACGATGCGGCCGTGCTCATCTTGTTCGGCGTGCTCGATCGCATCCCCGCGTCCACCACCGGCCCCGCCGTCGCGCGTGACCTCGACGTGCTGCTGCAGCGGCGCGCGCCCACGCTCTCCTCACATCCCGGACAGGTCTCCTTCCCCGGCGGCCGCGTGGACCCGGGCGATGCCGATGTCGTCGCGACGGCCCTCCGCGAGGCCGAGGAGGAGACCGGGCTCGACCCGACCGGCGTCGAGATCCTGGCCACGCTGCCCGTGATCCCGCTCGCCGCGAGCAACCATCTCGTCACGCCGGTGCTGGCGTGGTGGAGGTCGCCCTCGCGGGTCGTGGCGGTCGACCATGCCGAGACGGTCGAGGTGTTCCGCGTGCCCGTCGCGCAGCTGCTCGACCCGGAGACCCGGTTCACATCGACCATCACACGGATGGGGCACACGTTCCGCGGCCCGGCGTTCGACGTCGACGGCACGATCGTCTGGGGCTTCACCGCGATGGTGCTCGACGCGCTCTTCGACGCGGCCGGTTGGACCGTGCCGTGGGACGCCACCGTAGAGCGGAGCGTCGACCTCTGAGCCGGACCGAAATCCGGAGCTCCACCCTCGGTAGTCTGGACGGGTGAAGATTCTCGTCCTCGGTTCCGGTGCCCGTGAGCACGCGATCATCCTCGCCCTGCGGGCCGAGCAGACGGAGCACGAGATCTTCGTCGCTCCCGGCAACGCCGGCATCGCCCAGGATGCGACCCCTGTCTCGGTCGATCCCCTCGACGGCGGGGCGGTCACCGCATTCGCGCACGAGCACGCGATCGACCTTGTCGTGGTGGGCCCGGAGGCTCCCCTCGTCGCCGGCGTCGCCGATGCCCTGCGGGTACGCGGCATCCCCGTGTTCGGCCCCGGCAAGGCGGCCGCACAGCTGGAGAGCTCGAAGTCGTTCGCGAAGCGGGTCATGGACGCCGCCGGCGTGCCCACCGGTCGCGCCGTCCGCGCCGTCACCACCGCCGAGGTCGAGAGTGCGTTCGACGAACTCGGTGCCCCGTACGTGGTCAAGGCCGACGGTCTAGCTGCGGGCAAGGGTGTCATCGTCACGTCCGACCGCGCCGAGGCCCTCGCGCACGCCGAACAGTATCTTCCCGCCGGCCCGGTGCTGATCGAGGAGTTCCTCTCCGGCCCCGAGGTCTCCCTCTTCTTCCTGAGCGATGGCGACACCGTGCGTGCGCTCAGCCCCGCGCAGGACTTCAAGCGTGCGCTCGACGGCGACGCCGGACCCAACACGGGTGGCATGGGCGCCTATTCGCCGCTGCCCTGGCTCGCCGAGCAGTTCGGCAGCGAGCAGGCCTTCGTCGAGGAGGTCACGCGCGACGTGGCGCTCCCCGTCGTCCGGCAGCTCGACGCCGAGGGCACGCCGTTCATCGGTCTGCTGTACGCGGGGCTGATCCTGACCCCGGCAGGTGTGCGCGTCATCGAGTTCAACGCGCGTTTCGGCGACCCCGAGACGCAGATCGTGCTGCCGCGGCTGGTCACCCCGCTGTCGGAGCTGCTGTTCGCCGCGGCATCCGGAACCCTCGAGGACCAGCCCGAGCCCGTGTTCAGCGACGAGGTCGCGATCACGGTCGTGCTGGCCAGCGAGGGCTACCCCGAGGCGCCGCAGACCGGGCGGCCGATCGAGGGCCTCGCAGACGCCGCCGCCGTCGAAGGCGTCCGCCTCGTGCACGCCGCGACCGCGAGCCCGGATGCGCCCGGTGGATCGCTCATCGCCACGGGCGGCCGTGTGCTGAACGTGGTGGCCGTCGCCTCCGACTTCCGCACTGCGCGCGACCGGGCCTACGAAGCGATCGCCCACATCCGCCTCGACGGATCGCACTACCGCACCGACATCGCCGCCCGCGTCGCCGAGTAGCCTCCGCGAGCGCACGACCTCCCTACGCAGACTTCCCGTGCACTCGGCGAGTGCACGGGAAGTCGATGCGAATGCGTGGAGCGCGGAGCGGACGCCCCTCAGAGGACCTTCGAGAGGAAGTCCTTCAGGCGCTCATTCTTGGGCGAGCCGAAGAGCTCCGCGGGCGGGGCCTCCTCGACGACGACGCCGCCGTCCATGAAGACCGTGCGGCCGGAGACCTCGCGGGCGAAGCCCATCTCGTGCGTCACCAGCACCATGGTCATGCCGGCGGAGGCCAGGTCGCGGATGACCTGCAGCAGCTCGCCGACCATCTCCGGGTCGAGCGCGCTCGTGGCCTCGTCGAACAGCATGATCTCGGGGTCCATCGCGAGTGCACGGGCGATAGCCACGCGCTGCTTCTGCCCGCCGGAAAGGGACGCCGGCTTCGCATCCGCCTTCTCCGAGAGACCGACCCGCTCCAGGAGCGACAGCGCCCGCTCACGCGCCTCGGCCTTCGTCATCTTCCCGCACTCGACCGGCGCGAGCGTGATGTTCTCGAGCACGGTCATGTGCGGGAACAGGTTGAAGTGCTGGAACACCATGCCGATGCGCTAACGCACCTCGTCGAGCTTCACGCTCTTGTCGGTCAGGTCGATGCCGTCGATGACGACGTGTCCCGACGTGGGCTCTTCGAGCTTGTTGAGGCAGCGCAGCAGGGTGGACTTGCCCGAGCCCGAAGGCCCGATGACCGCCACGACCTCGCCGTCCTCCACACCCAGGTTGATGCCCTTGAGCACCTCGTTGTCACCGAACGACTTGTGCAGGTCCTGCACCAGGATCTTGCTCATGCGTTGAACGTCCTCTCCAGGCGGTTCGCGAGCAGCGTCAGCAGCGTGATCACGACGAAGTAGATGATGGCGACGATCGTCAGCACCTGGGCCGACAGGTACGTCGAGGCGATGATCTGACGGGAGACGAACGTCAGCTCCGCGAGGCCGATCACGCTGATCAGCGAAGTGTCCTTGAGGGTGATGATGCCCTGGTTGACGAACGAGGGGATCATGATGCGGAACGCCTGCGGGAGCACGACCTTCTGCATCGTCTTCCAGTGTCCGAGACCCAGCGAGCGCGAGGCCTCGTTCTGTACGGGATCGACGGCCTGGATGCCACCGCGGATGATCTCCGTCATGTACGCACCCGTGTTGAGCGAGAGCGTGATGGCACCGGCGACGAACGGGTTGAACGTGAGGCCCGGGAACAGCTGCGGGATCGCGAAGAACACGAAGAAGGCCTGGATGAGGATCGGCGTGCCGCGGAAGACGTAGACGTAGGCGGTGGCGATCCAGCGGAACGGGGCGAACTTCGACACCCGGCCGAAGCCGAAGATCAGCCCGAGGATGAACGCGGCCACGATGGCGACGATGGTCGCCAGGATCGTGAGCCACAGACCCTCCATGAGCGCCGGCCAGTACTGCACCGCCACCGAGATGATGTCGGTCGGCTGGGCCGATTCCTCACCGCCGGACAGGTATGTGTCGACGATCTCGTCGTACTCGCACGAGGACTTGAGGTTCGCGAGCCCGGCGTTGAACATCTCGATCAGCTCGGGGTTCTGCCCCTTGTTGACCGCGAAGCCGTACTCGCCGCCGAGCTCGGGCTCGCCGATGAGGCGGAAGCCGGAGCCCTGCTGGATGCCGTAGGCCAGCACCGGGAAGTCCTCGAAGTAGCCGACCGCCTGGCCGGCCTTCACGGCATCCACCATGTCGGTCGTGTCCTGGTAGGGCGTGACCCGGAAGCCGTACTCGTCCTTGTTCTCGTCGGCGAAGGTCTGCCCCTGCGTACCGGTCTTGACGGCGACGGTCTTGCCGTCCAGGTCGTCGAGGGACTGGATGTCGCTGGCTTCGAGCACGCCGAGCTGGACACCACTGGTGAAGTACGGCTCGGGTGAACTCGAACGGCGCGAACGTCGTGTCCGTACCGATGACGTACTTGTCGCCGTCGGTCGCGGCGGTGGCGGGTGCGGCTCCGGCGAGGAGCGCTCCGACGGCGACGAAGGCGACGAGCGCGGCAGCACCTGCGGTGCGCACCGAGCGGCGCAGACGGCTCACCGCGGCGGATGGGTTTCGGATCACGACGTGTGCTCCCCGGGTCGACAGCAGCGACCGGACGACCGCCGAGGATCTCGCCCTAGCTCGCGGCGAGTCGTGTGCCCGAAACGTCGATCCAGTAGCGCCGCACCAGGGGCTGCCCGGCTTCTGGCGCATCGATCACGTCTTCGAGCTCGCCACCGGCCCCCTCGATGGTGCGGATGGAGCCGATGTTGTCGTCGTCGCAGGTGAGCATCACGCGGTCGTAGCCGTCGGCCTTCGCGGCGCGCAGCATGAGGCGCAGAGCCTCGCGCACGATCCCCTCGCGACGCCTCGTCGGGATCACGGAGTAGCCGATGTGGCCGCCGAAGCGGCGGAGGTAGTCGTTGAGTTCGCGGCGGAAGGAGAGGAAGCCGACCACCTGGTCCCCCTCGGTGATCCAGTAGTAATCGCACGGCACGTGGCCCTCCGGGAGCACCGCGCCGGGTGTGGCGTACAGCTCTGCACGCTCGACGAACTCCTCGAAAGCGGCCCGGTCGGGGACGAAACCCTTCTCGATACCGCCGCCGGCGATGTGTCCGCCTTCGAACTCGGCCACCGCGGCGGCCCAGGAGTCGAAAAGGTCGATGCTCGGTCGTGAGAGTGCGATCGTCATCGCACGATGACACCACATTCGCCGGACCACCGCAAAACCTGTCAGCGACCTCGGAGGAGATCGGCGATGGAGACATCTTCATCGAGCTGAGGCCAGTGGATGCCCTCCCCGACGCCGATCAAGCGCCAGACCGCACGTTCCGCGACGCTCGCAGCGGCTAGCCGCGGGAACCAGTCGAGAGGAACGCTGATCGTGCGTCCGTCCTTCATCCGCACGTGCAGTTCGCGCTCATCGATCACGACGCCGACCGCGACAGCGTCATCCACCGAAGTGCTCATGCCACGCCTCCTCGATCAGATCGCGTCGGTGTTCGATCAACCGACGAAGCAGTCGCAGCTCTCGGTCGTCGAATCTCGTCTTCGCGGCCGATTCTACTGGCCGCAGCCAGAACTTCGCGGTGAATTCCGCCCGCTCCACGTGCACATGCGGGGGCTCCGATCCCTCGTTGCTGTAGAAGAAGAATCGGTACCCGCGCACTCGCATGACCGTAGGCACGGGGTGACGGTAACGTGATCGCCCTCCCTCTCCAGGGCGCGAACGAAGACGATCCCGAGAGGTGCGGGATACACACCTCTCGGGATCAATCGTGGAGGGAGGGTCGTCGACTACTCGGCGCGTGCAGCCACGGGCGCCGCAGCCTCCGTCTTTTCATAGCGGCCGAGGAACAGCGAGGCGATGAGGGCGACCACCATCACGCACGCCGGCAGCAGGATCGCCTGCGACATTCCTGCGGCGAAGCCTTCGGCCACCTGGGGCGGCAGCGTCCCTCCGGTGGAGCCACCCGCCGGCGAATCGGCGAGACCCGGAAGGTTCGCCTCGAGCCGGGACTGCATGAACGCGGCGATGGAGGCCGAGCCGATGACCGAACCGATGGTCCTGGTGGTGTTGTAGATGCCGGCACCTGCACCCGCCTGGCGCGGCGGGAGCTTGCGCGTCGCGGTCGTGGCGAGCGGACCCCACATTCCGGCGTTGCCGACGCCCATCAGCGCGGAGGGCAGCAGGAACATCCAGATCGCGGTGTCCATGTTGATCAGAGCCGAGTACCAGATGAGTGCCCCGGCGACGCAGAGCAGCCCCGGGATCAGGATGATGCGCGGATCCACGCGGTCGAGCAGCTTCCCCGCGACCGGAGCGAGAACGCCCGAGAGCACGGCCATCGGGATCAGCAGCAGCGCGGCCTCGGTGGGGGTGAGACCGCGCGCGGTCTGGAGGAAGAACATCATCGGCAGCGACATGCTCGTCACCGTGAAGCCGACCGCGGCGATCGCCACGTTCGCTCCCGAGAAGTTGCGGTCGCGGAACAGTTCGAGCGGAACCAGGGGCTCGCTGCGGGTCTTGGCCTGCTGCAGGATGAACAGTCCGAGCACCACGAGTCCCACGATGATCAGGCTCCACACGGAGATCGGACCCCAGATCACACCCCAGTCGTACTTCTCCCCCTCTTGGAGACCGAACACGATGAGGAAGAGGGCCACAGCGCTCAGCACCACGCCCACGACGTCGAAGCGGTGCGGGTGAGTCGCCAGCTTCGGGACCAGGCGCCAGGCGAGCACGAAGGCGACGATGCCGACCGGGATGTTCACGAAGAAGATCCACTCCCAGCCGAACCCGTCCACGAGCAGGCCGCCGACGAGCGGGCCGACGAGGGTGGCGACACCGGCAGTGGCGCCCCAGAGGCCCATCGCGGCGCCGCGGCGGTCCGGCGGGAACGTGCGGGTGATCACGGCCATGGTCTGCGGAGTCATGAACGCGGCACCGAGGCCCTGCACAGCACGAGCGACGATCAGACCCTCGAGGGTCGTCGACAGTCCGCACCACAGCGAGGCGAGAGTGAAGACCGCGAGACCGATCAGGTAGATGTTCTTCGGGCCGAACCGGTCACCCAGGCGTCCGGTGATCAGCAGCGGCACGGCGTAGGCGAGCAGGTAGGCGCTCGTGACCCACACGACGTTGTCCAGGTTGTTCGTGTTCGGGTCGAGCGCCGCCTTGATCGCCGGGTTCGCGACCGACACGATCGTGGTGTCGACGAGGATCATGAAGAAGCCGATGACCAGCGCCCAGAGGGCAGGCCACGGGCTCGTGGGCTTGTGCCCCGCGGAGTAGGTGCCGGTCGACGGACCGGAGGTCGAGGGCACGGACGCCGGCGGGCGGTCTCCGTCGCGAGGGGTATCTGTCATTGCTGTGCTGCCTTTCGCTGAGCGCGGTAGCGGTCTGAGTTCTGGAATGCCGAGGGACCCCACGGCAGGACTTGGGTCTCGAGGCGGTCGAGGAGGGAGTCGAGCCAGCCGAGCTCGGCGGCCAGCAGAGCCTCCTGGCGTTCGATCTCGACGAGCACCTGCTCGGGAACGCTCTTCTCCCGGGCCGCGTGGAGACCGTCGCGGTGCCTCGCGTGATCCTCGACGAGGGCGAGGCGCCTCGCCCTCAGGAGGTCGATGACCTCCGGTCGCTCGAGGTTGTGCGCCTCGGCGAGCGCGATACGGAAGTCCGCAGGGCGATCGATGCGGGGCAGCTCGCGCTGCACCCACGTCATGACCGCTTCGCGTCCGGCATCCGTCAGGGCGTAGATGGTGCGCTCCGGGCGGTTGCCCTCGCGGCCGATGCCCAGCTCGTCGATCAGACCCGCGCGGTGCAGTCGGGAGACCGTGTGGTACAGCGTCCCGTTGGTGATCGTGAGCAGGCGGTCGTCGTGACGGGCGCGCATGAGACGCAGCATCTCATAGGGGTGCATGTCGCCCTCGCGCAGCAGCGCGAGCACCATCACCCCCATGGGGGTGAGCCGATCGACAGCGTCCTTCGCCATGCCCCTCACCTCAAATAGTCCATGTGGACTATACGCCTCTTTCGGCGGAGCGAACAGCTGCGATCCGCCTTCTCTACAGCGACACGGCTGTGAGCTGGGCCGGATCGAGCGGACGGTCTGCGTAGACGAGGCGCCAGACAGACGGATCGGGGTTGCCCGCATCCGGTGCCCTGTGGACGAGTTCGAGGCCGACCTTCTCGGCGACCTTCGCCGACGCATGGTTGTGCTCTACGAGATAGGCGATCACGGGGCGGTCGGGATCGACCGCGCGCGCCTGCTCGACAGCGGCGAACGCGAGTTCGGTGGCGTACCCGTTCCCGTGATGATCGGCCGACAGCCGGTACCCGAGGTTCCACACCGCGTCGCCGAGGAGCGTGCACCCGCCGTTGCCGATCACCTCACCCGTGGAACGCAACCGGACCACCCACGATCCCAACCCGGCACGGGCCCAGCTCGCCTCCCAGCGCGCCATGCCCGCAAGAGTGTCTTCCGGTCGCTGATGCCGAAGGAACGGATAGTGCGTCCACACCCGCGGATCGGCGGAGATCGCGAACAGCGCGTCGAGATCGCCCTCGACGGGACGCGAGAGTCGAAGACGCGGCGTGAGGATGTCGTCCGTCATGCCACCAGGCTAGATCGCCCCTCTGACACCGGGACCACGGCATTCGGTGACCGTGGGAACCGGGATAATGGGCGGGTGAGCACACCTTCAGAAGGCACGGCACAGAGCATCCCCGGCTGGCGGCACATCTACTCGGGCAAGGTCCGCGACCTGTACGCCTCGGAGGATCCGGCGGACACGCGCATCCTCGTCGTGGCCTCCGACCGCGTGAGCGCCTTCGACTTCGTGCTCTCCCCCGGCATCACCGAAAAGGGTGCCCTGCTGACGCGACTGAGCCGCTGGTGGTTCGCACAGCTCTCCGATTTCCCCAACCACATCGCCGAGGGCGAGCTCCCGGACGCGGTCGCCGATCGGGCGATGCTCGCGCAGTCGCTCGAGATGCTGCCGATCGAATGCGTCGTGCGCGGCTACATCACGGGGTCGGGCTGGGTCGAGTACCAGGAGAGCGGCACCGTCTGCGGCATTCCGCTGCCCGCCGGCCTGCAGAACGGCGACCGCCTGCCGGAGCCGCTGTTCACCCCGGCCTACAAGGCACCGATGGGCGAGCACGATGAGAACATCACGTTCGAGCGCGCCGTCGAGCTGGTCGGCGCCGAGCGCGCGGCCGAACTGCGCGACACCTCCCTCGCGATCTACGCCCGCGCGGCGGCGATCGCCGAGGAGAAGGGCCTGATCCTCGCCGACACCAAGTTCGAGTTCGGGACGGATGCCGACGGTACCCTGCGCCTGGCGGACGAGGTGCTCACGAGCGACTCCTCGCGGTACTGGGATGCGGAGGCCTGGCGCACCGGTACGACGCCGAACGAGCGGATGGCGAGCTTCGACAAGCAGATCGTGCGCGACTGGATGGCCGCGCACTGGGACCAGCAGGGCGAGCCGCCTTTGCTTCCGGAAGATATCGTTGCACGCACCGCCGACCGTTACCGCGAGCTGATCGAGCGCCTCGGCGCCTGAGCGCTCCCGATCGCCGGGTCCCGATCTCCGGGTCCCGATCTCCGGGTCCCGACCTCCGGGGTCCGACCTCCGCACAGATGCATGACGATCGGGCGGATGCATGACTCTCGGCCGCGGGCCCCTCATGCATCCGTCGCTCACACCTGCACATGCGAGAGGGTGGGCGCTCAGGGAAAACTCAGGAATCGGTAGTGTTGCTCCGGCACCCCTGCCATCCCCCGAACCTTGAGGAGCCCGCATGGCCCTGTGGAAGCTGCACGGAAACGGCCGCACGGTCGAGCCCGGCGCCGTCGTCCGTCCCGATGAGCGTTTGAACTGGCCCGCCACGATCGCGATCGGTCTCCAGCATGTCGTGGCCATGTTCGGCGCCACGTTCCTGGTGCCGATCATCACCGGGTTCCCGGTCGCCACCACGCTGCTCTTCAGCGGCGTCGGCACGATCCTGTTCCTTCTTGTAACCCGCAACAAGCTGCCCAGCTACCTGGGCTCGTCGTTCGCCTTCATCGCACCGGTCACTGCCGCGACCGCCTCCGCGAACATGGGAACCGCCCTGGCCGGAATCGTCGCGGTCGGTGTGCTCCTGGCGATCATCGGCGTCGTGGTGCACACGGTCGGTGTGAAGTGGGTCGACCGTTTCCTCCCGCCGGTCTTGGCCGGAACCATCGTCGCGCTCATCGGTTTCAACCTCGCGGGCGCAGCGCACAACAACTACGCCGCCGCCCCTGTGACCGCGACGTTCACCCTCGCCATCACGATCCTCTTCGCCGTCGTCTTCCGCGGATTCCTCGGACGCATCTCGATCTTCCTCGGCGTCATCGCCGGGTACATCTTCGCGGCGTTCCGCGGTGAGCTCGACTTCTCGGCCGTGGAGAAGGCCGACTGGGTCGGTCTTCCCACCTTCACCTTCCCGAACTTCACCGAGCCCGGAACCCTTACGGCACTCGCGATGTTCCTCCCGGTCGTCCTCGTGCTGATCGCCGAGAACGTCGGACACGTACGCGGTGTCGCGACCATGACCGGTGACGCGACCGTGAACCAGCAGACCGGCAAGGCGCTGATCGCCGACGGCGTCTCGACGACCCTCGCCGGATTCTTCGGCGGATCGGGCACCACGACCTACGGCGAGAACATCGGCGTGATGGCGTCGACGCGCGTGTACTCCACCGCGGCATACTGGGTGGCCGGCGCAGCCGCGATCCTGCTCAGCCTCTCCCCCAAGTTCGGCGAGGTCATCAACTCGGTGCCCGCCGGTGTGCTCGGCGGCGTGACGACCGCACTGTACGGCCTGATCGGCGTCATCGGCATCAAGATCTGGGTCGACAACCGCGTCGACTTCTCGCGCCCGGTCAACCAGTACACGGCAGCCGTCGCGCTCATCATGGCCGTCGGCGGGTTCATGATCAAGGACGAGGCCTCCGGCTTCGAGCTCGGCGGCATCGTCATCGCCACGGTGGCGGCGATCCTGATCTACCACTTGGGCAACCTGATCGCCCGCCTGCGCAAGACGGGTGCCGACGACCCGAAGCCGCTCGAAGCCGTCGGCCCGCTCGGCGGAGACCCCGCCTGATCACTCCGGCGCATACTCCGGTCGCACTCCGGTCGCACTTTCAGCCGCTCTCGGGCCTCTAAGACGACAGAAAGTGCGACCGGAGCAGGACTGGCTGCTCAGGATATGAGGGCGAGAACGGCGTCAGCGGGAATCATCGCTGCGAGCTCTGCACGCTGCGACAGGATCCCTGCCCGGTGGGCGGCGACCGTGGTCTCCATCTTCATGGCGTCGAGGACCGCGACCGGGTCGCCCTCCCCCACATCGGCTCCGTCGTCGACGAGCCACCGCACGAGCGTGCCCGGAACCGGCGAGCGCAGTTCTGCCGGATCGGCCGTGGGCGTCTCCGCCGCAGGATCAGCCGGCCGACCGAAGCCGGCCAGCAGCGCGGCGGGCAGTCCGAGCACGACCCGTCGCCCGTCGATCTCGACCGGGAAGCGCTGCAGAGCGGCATCCGGCACGACTGCAGGCCGCGCCTGCATCTCCAGCTTCGACAGCAGAGCGCTCTCGATCCACTGCGTGTGCACCGCGAAGGACTCCGTGGCGAAGGCCTCGTCGTCGAGCGCCATCACATCGAACGGGATCACCGTCGCCGGGCCTTCGACGGTGAGCTCGCGCAGAGCCCTCCGCGCGCGCACGATGGCCGCGTCGCGGGACTCGGCGTGCACGATGAGCTTGGCGATCATCGAGTCGAACGCCGGCTGCACGACATCCCCCTCTTCGATGCCGCTGTCCCAGCGCACACCAGGGCCGCCGGGGATCCGCAGCCGCTCGACGCGACCGGGGCTCGGCAGAAAACCGCGGCCGGGGTCCTCAGCGTTGATCCGAAACTCGAAGGCGTGCCCGACCGGGTTCGGTGTCTCGACGATCGACGGGCCTTCCCCGAACGCGATGCGGAACTGCTCGCGCACGAGGTCGGTTCCGGTGACCTCCTCGGTGACCGGATGCTCCACCTGGAGCCGGGTGTTGACCTCGAGGAACGAGATGGTGCCGTCGGCCGCGAGCAGGAACTCCACCGTGCCCGCCCCGCGATACCTCACCTCACCGCAGATCGACCGCGCCGCATCGTGGAACCGTGTGCGCTGCCCGACGGAAAGGCCGGGAGCCGGCGCCTCCTCGATGAGCTTCTGATTTCGACGCTGCATCGAGCAGTCGCGATCGCCGACGACCACGACGCCGCCGAGCCCGTCACCGAGCACCTGCACCTCGATGTGTCGCGGGCTCTCGAGGAAGCGCTCGACGAAGCACTCCCCCCGGCCGAACGCCGCGACCGCCTCACGGGTGGCCGCGTCGAAGGCCTCGGCGACCTCGGACAGCTCCCGCACGACCTTGAGCCCGCGACCGCCCCCGCCGAATGCCGCCTTGATCGCGATGGGGAGTCCGTGCTGCTCGGCGAACGCCACGGCCTCCTCGGGCCCGGCCAGCGGCTCATCGGTGCCGGCAGCCAGCGGCGCTCCGACCTGCTGAGCGATACGGCGGGCGGTCATCTTGTCGCCGAGCGCGTCGATGCTCGCCGGCGTCGGTCCGATCCAGACCAGCCCCACGTCCTCCACGGCCCGCGCGAACGCAGCGCTCTCCGAGAGGAATCCGTATCCGGGGTGCACGGCGGTCGCCCCGGACTTCCGTGCGGCGGCGAGCAGCGCATCGATGGAGAGGTACGTGTCGGCGGCAGTGACACCCCCCAGTCCCACGGCCTCGTCGCCCAGACGCACGTGCAGGGCGTCGGCATCCTGATCCGCATAGACCGCGACGGATGCGTACCCGGCTTCGGCGCAGGCGCGGATGACGCGCACGGCGATCTCCCCGCGATTCGCGATCAGGACCCGCTGCGTGGTCGGCACGGTCGACACGGTGGTCATGAGGACTCCTTGACGGTGAAGCGGAGGCGCACTCCCGGAGCCAGCTGACCTGCGAGGTCGAGACTGCGATCCGTGAGCGCTCCGATGATGGGGTATCCGCCGGTGAGCGGATGGTCGGGCAGGAACAGGACCGGCTGTCCGTCGGGCGGCACCTGGATCGCGCCGGTGACGGCGCCCTCGCTCGGGAGCTCTCCTCCGAGGGCGCGCTCGAGCGGCACCTGGCCCTGCAGTCGGATGCCGACGCGGTCGGAACGCGGCGTGACGGTCCATTCCTGACCGGTGAGGGTCTCGACCGCTGCGGTCGTGAACCAGTCGTCGCGCGGGCCGAGGGTGATCTCCAGGTCGACGAGATCCCCGGGCGCGGGGAGCTCGCGCGCAACGACGGACGGGTCGACGGCGTGCCGGCCGGCGTCGCCGATGGGGAGCACCGTGCCCGCTGTCAGTGCGAGGGGCCCGAGTCCGGCGAGGGTGTCGGCGGCACGACTGCCGAGGGCCGGGGCCGCATCCACTCCACCGCGGACGGCGATGACGTAGCGCAGCCCGCGCTCGGGGTGACCGAGCGTCAGTTCGTCTCCGTCGACGGTGGCGAAGGGCTCGCCGTGCGTGACAGGACGAACGCCTCCTCCGGCCTCTTCCAGCGTGAGCGCGCCGGAAGCCCCTGTGACGGCGGCGACACCGGCTCCGCGGAACCGCAGCACGACACCCCCGACGCTCTCGAGAACCGCAGCCCGGGCCGTATTGCCCACTGCGCGGTTCGCGTCGCGCATCGCCCGGCGGTCCGCCACCCCGGATGCCGAGACCCCGAGCGCGGCATAGCCCGAGCGCCCGGCATCCTGCACCAGCAGCTGCAGCGACGCACGGACGACCTCGACGGCCGCCTCCGCGCCGCGACCCGCGCCCTCCGCATCGGCTGGAGTGGGTTGCGGCGCGGCTCGCCGGGCGGGCTCCAGAGAGCCTCCGGTTCGGTCCAGCCGAGCAGCGTCCAGCCCCATCACGTCCAGCCGAGCCTCGTCCCGCACACGTTCGAACCGCACGGCGGTCCCCGGCGACAGCAGGGCGGGCGGGTCCCGGTCGATGTCCCACATCGCGGCGTCCGTGCGTCCGATGAGCTGCCATCCGCCGGGGCTCTCGCGCGGGTACACCCCGGTGAACTCCCCCGCGAGCGCGACCGATCCGGCGGGCACGCGGGTGCGCGGAGACGCGCGGCGGGGCACATCGAACAGGGGATCGCTGCTCACGACGTATCCGAAGCCCGGGGCGAATCCGGAGAATGCGACCCGCCAGTGGGCAGCGAGGTGCCGGTTCACGAGTTCCTCCGCCGTCACGCCCAGCAGAGATGCCGCTTCCTCGAGGTCCTCGCCGTCGTACCGCACGGGCACCGTGACCTCTCCCGTGCCGGGCAGATGCGCGGTGTCGATCGGCGTCGCGGCGAACGCGGCCGCAAGGTCGGATGCCGAGACGCGAAGCGGATCGAAGCGCACGAGCACGGTGCGGGCGCCGGGGATGCGCTCGACGATGCCGGGAATGCCCTCCCAGGCGAGGTTCAGACGCATCGCCTCGTCGAGGTCGTCCGCCTCGACGAGAAGAGCATGATCGGATGCCGTGCGGATGCGCATCAGACGAGGTGCTCCGTGTTCATCGCGCGCCCGCGAACGGTGCGATCGTGATGCCTACGTCCTGCAGCATCCGCTTGGTCGCAGCCGCCATCGCCACCGAACCAGGGCTGTCGCCGTGCACGCAGATCGACTGGGCGACCACGGGTACGTCGGTGCCGTCGATCGCACGGATCACGCCCTCCGAGGCGAGGCGCACCATGCGCTCCGCGACCGCATCCGGGTCGTGCAGCACGGCCCCCTCCTCGGTACGCGACACCAGCTGCCCGTCGGGCTGATAGGCGCGGTCGGCGAAGGCCTCAGCGGCGACCGCGAGTCCGGCGCGCGCGGCGACATCGAGCACGACGCCCCCGGAGAGCCCCAGCAGGACCAGGCTCGGATCGATCGCGCGGATCGCCGCCACGACGGCCTTCGACTGCCGTTCGTCGCGCGCGATCGTGTTGTAGAGCGCACCATGCGGCTTGACGTACGAGACCCTCCCGCCCACAGCGGCGGCGAGTCCCACGAGAGCACCGAGCTGGTACTCGACGTGCGCCTGCAGCGAGGCCGAGTCGATGTCGACCTTCGTTCGTCCGAAGTTCTCGTAGTCACGGTAGCCAGGATGCGCGCCGATCACGACGCCGCCCTGCACTGCTGCTGCGAGCGTCTCGCGGATGCCCTCAGGGCTCCCCGCATGGAACCCGCATGACACGTTGGCGCTCGTGACGAGGCGCAGCATGCTCGCATCGTCACTGACGATCCGGTCGGCGACGTTCTCGCCGAGGTCCGAGTTCAGGTCGATCGACGTCATGCGATCACGCTCCGATTCCGAGGAAGGCAAAGATGGGGCCGACCGAGACGATCCCCATGTACCAGGTGAGCAGCGTCACGAGCGTACCGGCGACGAGCAGCCACATCGGGTACTTCTTCGAGCCGAGCAGGTCGCGGCGGAACCAGCCGATGTACATGAACACCGTGAGTCCGATCGGCAGGATCAGGCCGTTGAAACCGCCGACGAAGACGAGGATCGCCGCGGGTGCCGTGCCGATCGACAGATACACCGCCAGCGACACCACGATGAAGGCGACGGTCGCCAGCTGCAGGGGCCAGCCGCCCTTGAGCTTCTTGGTGAAGGTGGAGAGGAAGGTGGCGGAGGTGTACGCCGCCCCGATGACCGAGCTGATCGCGGCGGCCCAGAAGATCGCGCCGAAGATGCGGAGTCCGGCATCGCCGAGCACCGCGCCGAACGCCTGACCGGCGGGGTTCGCGCCCTGACCGGAGAGGTCGAGCGTGACACCGGAGGCCACGACCCCGAGGATCGCGAGGAACAGCACGTAACGCATGACACCCGTGACGAGGATGCCGTTGGTCGCCGCACGCATCACGGAGCGGGCGTGCTCCGGTCCGGTGTGGCCGGAGTCGAGGTAGCGGTGGGCGCCGGAGTAGGTGATGTACCCGCCGACGGTTCCGCCGACGATGGTCGTGATGGTGGCGAAGTTCAGTTCATCCGGCGCGAACGTCTGGCGCAGGGCCTCGCCGATCGGCGGCTGCGCGATGACGGCCACGACCACGGTCATGACGATCATGCCGATGCCGAGCACGACCAGCACGACGTCCATCACCGGCCCCGCCTTCTTCACGAGGAAGATGATGATCGCGAGGGCCGCGGTGACGATGCCGCCGAGCTTGGTGTCGATTCCGAGCAGAGCGTTCAGTCCGAGCCCACCACCGGCGATGTTGCCGATGTTGAACGCCAGCCCGCCGATCACGACGAGCACGGCGATCAGGTGCCCCGAGAAGGGGATGGCGCTGTTGGCGAGTTCGCCGGCGCGCTTGCCCGAGGAGGTGATCATGCGCCAGACGTTCAGCTGCACCGCGATGTCGACGAGGATCGAGATGAGGATCGCGAACGCGAAAGCCGCCCCCATCGTCGCCGTGAACGTGGCGGTCTGCGTGATGAAGCCGGGGCCGATGGCGCTGGTGGCCATGAGGAAGATCGCGCCGATGACGGCACTGCGGCCCGCGCGCTTCTTGACGGACGAGAGGCGGGCCTCGTCCTCCGGGGAGAGGGAGGCGGTGGTCTGCTCAGACATGCGGGGGGATTCCCATCGTCGTTGGTGGGTGTCGGGTGACCCCCAGTGTAGAACGGATAAAACCCGATTGTTCAACAATCATGTTACGGCCGTGCTACAGAGCGGTTGCTTTCGTGTAATGGCCCACATGCGACCGCAGAGGTGGAGGTCGTACCCCGCCAGCGTGAACACAGAGTTTCCGCATCGCTACCGCCCGACGCGCGACAAAGGGGTTGGGGTGTGGACGAAGGGAGACGCCACCTGGACAGAGGAATGGTCTTTCCCTCCGTCCAGGCCCGCCCTTCGTCTGTCGGCCAGACGGGGGACAGACAAGAGTCACGCGGGAGACAAGGATGGGAGAGACCCCGGGGAGCCTTGGGGTGCCGATGACAAATGGGGGAACCTCCTGATCAATGCCGGAATTGCGCAGTGGGCTGTCACGGCAGTCGGTGTCGCTTGCGCTCTTCTGTGTGCAGGCACCGCCGGGCTGGGATGTGTGGCGTGCGTCGTCGCGACGGCTGGAGTGATCGGCACGACCGCGGGCACCTGCGTGGCTCAAGCGATGGTCTCCTAGGCCCCGCATGAAGGCACACGTCGCGCTACGCGCCACTATCATCGCCCTCCTGCTCCTCGCAGCAACTCTTCCGCTGCTCGCTCGGATCGACGTCTTCCACGACGCGGTCTGGGCGTTCTGGGGCGTTTCTCTCGTACTGGTGATCGTTGCTCTCGCGCTTAGCATCAAGAACTTCGCGCGAAGGCAAGACGGACCACACGAAAGAAGCGAATAAGGAGAACAGAACGTGAGCAGCACTGTTCACTCATGCGAAACGCTCGGCTGTGTCTTTCAGCCGAGCGTTTTGCGTCGCTTGACCTGGGGGTAGGGGCGTGGAAACCGTTGGCAGTTACTCGATCGTGGGTCCGCACGCTGATGTACCGGTCTGCTGGTGCTCCTGCAGCCCGTCTTTACCGTGCACCAGGACGGCACGATTCGCCTCCACGTCCTCGCGGCTGTTCGCGAGGACCTGGACAGTGTCGGGCACCCGGCGGAGACGGGCGGGATTCGGGGCCCTCCCCAACTGTGCATGTCGGCAGCGCGGCCACCCGCAGACGATCCGACCACGGCGCCACCTACGATGAAGGCATGAACCAGCATGGCGTGCTCGCCGACGTGCTCCGACAGCGCATCATCGACGGCGACTTCGCGCCGGGGTCGCGACTGTCCGAGTCCGCCCTCGCCGAGCAGTTCGATGTCTCGCGCAACACCCTCCGTGAAGCGTTCCGTGTGCTCGCCGAGCAGGGACTCGTCGAGCACATCCCGCATCGCGGCGTCTCGGTGGCGTCGCCGACCATCGCCGATGTGATCGACATCTACCGTGCCCGCCGCGTGATCGAGTGCACGGCGCTGCGCCAGTCCGAGCCGGAGCACCCCGCCGTACAGCTCATGCGCGATGCCCTGGCCGAGGCCGAGGAGCAGCTGTCGCACAAGGACTGGCGGCGCATCGGCAGCGCCAACATGGCCTTCCACGACGCGATCGTCGCCCTCGCCGACAGTGCACGCCTCTCCCGCACCTACCGAGACGTCGCCGCCGAGCTGCGCCTCGTCTTCCTCGAGATCGACGAGCCGCGATCACTGCATGAGCCGTTCGTCCGGCGCAACCGCGCGGTGCTCACCGCGCTGCTGGAGCGCGGGCCCGAAGCGGCCACCGAAGAGCTCGAGCGCTACCTCACGGCATCCGAGCGCAGCGTGTTGGGGGCCTTCGCCCGCATGGGTCACCCCTGACCCCCGACGTCTCGCGACGTCGGACAGCACGTTCGACTAGAACAGCATTCAGTATTTCTGACCTGAGTTCATAAATCTATGAACGTGCCGGGAGATGCCTTGCGATTCCGTGAAAGGCATGGTTACCGTGAGCGGACTTCGGGGCGAACGACGACGCAGAGTTGCCCGCCTTTCTCCCCGGGGGCCGCGCACCGAGGGGGCGCGCGGAATCGTTCAGATCGAAAAGGACCAGTACTTTGCGACTCACGAGAAAACTGGCGTTCGCCGCTACCGCGGCTGCTGCGCTCTGCCTCGGCACGGTCATCCCCGCTGCCGCGAATTCCGCACCCGACGCCGACGACATCCCCACCTTCCAGGAGTTCGAGGCGTCGACCTACCGAGACATCGACGGAGCCTACGTCGTCAACGGGGACGAGGTGATCTCCAACCAGGGCGAACTGCGGTCGTTCTACGAACAGCTCCTCGGCGCCGATCCCGTGACCAACGGCCTCATCGTCAACACGGTCAACAGCATCGACGACAAGTGGTCCGACGCGCAGGCGAGCGCCCTCACCTACTGCGTCAGCACGGCATTCGGTGCACGTCATGCCGACGTCGTGAGCGCGATGGAAAGCGGCGCCGCGCTCTGGGAGGCCGCATCATCGAAGATCGACTTCATCTACGACAGCAGCGCCGATGCCAACTGCACGACGCGCAACAACGCCGTCCTCTTCTCCGTGGAGCCCGTGCAGACGACGCAGTACATCGCCCGGGCCTTCTTCCCGAGCACGGCGCCGCGCCTGCAGAACGTCCTCATCGACGACTCGATCTGGACCCCGGGCTCGTCGTGGACCCCGACGAATGTGCTGGGTCATGAGCTCGGTCACGTGCTCGGCTTCCGCCACGAGCACACCCGCCCCGAGGCCGGCACCTGCTTCGAGGACAACAACTGGCGTCCGCTGACGCCGTATGACTCGTCGTCGATCATGCACTACCCGCAGTGCAACGGATCGTCCGCCGATCTGTCGATGACGAGCGTCGACACCGACGGAGTCGTCGCACTCTACGGAAACTGACACCGTTCACTCGAACGCTGTCAGAATCAGCGGGGCCCGGTCGTTCACGACCGGGCCCCGCGTCCGTACTATTCGTCACGCGGATGCGTCCGCGCGCTCCTCGTCCGAGCGCAGCGCCGCTGTCGCCCGAGGCCGCGGTTCACCGTCGCGGAGGGGGACCGGCGGCGCGATGGGCGTCGTCGGCTCCGGCAGACCGTAGCGCCGGAACATCCAGCGTCGCGCCTCCTCGAGCGGGTAGGTGTCGCCGAAGACGGCGGACTTCACGAACACGCCCTCGATCGTGCTGCGCAGCATGACCTCCTCGAGAGCCGGATCCTCCGCCCCCCGCGCGCGGAACAGGTCGCGAACCGCGTCTTCCGCGGCGGTCGCCGCCGCTTCGTGCCGCGCCTCCGACACCGCGAACAGCCGGTGCGTCGAGGGCTGCTGCTGCATCGCCAGCACGGCCCGCTGCAACGGAATCGCGTAGGCGGTCGCTGTGAGAGCGCCGTCGATCACCGCCGCGAGCATCTCGTCGGGCGTCCCCTCCACTCGGGCGAAGCCGAGCACCGTCTCGAACCAGCGATCGATCACGGCGATGACGAGCTGCTCCTTGCCACCGAAGTGGTAGTTCACGAGCCCCTGTGCGACACCCGCGCGCTGGGTGATCTCCGCGATGCTCGCACCCGCGACGCCGCGCTCGCTGAAGGTCTCGATCGCCGCCTGCAGGATGTTCTCCCTGGCGCGCTCGCGGGCCAGCCGGTTCTGCTCGTCGGAGCGCGCCATGTGGCATCCACCTCCCGAGTCCTGCCGGCCTGTCTTTTTCGAATCGCCCCCTGCCGTATAGATTACTCACTGAATACGCGTTCAATCTATGAACCGACACGGACATCCCCCTGCCCAGGAGCATCAATGCACTCTCGCCGAGGAGTTCCACCGCCGATTCGCGGCACGCACCGAGCTGTATCGCGACGATGACGCCGGAGACATCGCCGCCAGAGCGGGCGTGTCCGTCGGCCTGCGTGGCCAACGGCTGGGCGGCCGCGGGATCTCCGTCTTCGCGCTCGCCGGCACAGCCGCGGTGCTGCTGCTGTCCGCAGGCATCACCGCGTTCTCCTTGTTCGGCGGTGATCTGCTGACGTCGATCTTCGGCTGACCTGCTCAGCCGACACCGACCCACGGCTGTGGGCCTGGCCCGGAGGGGGCGCCAGGGCCACAGCCGTGTTCATCACCTCCGCCGCAGGGCACGCCCCACCGGCGCGACCGCTCAGGCGGAGGCGCGGATCACCAGCTCGGTCGGCAGGATCGTCGTGGTCGGCGGTTCTTCGCCTGCCAGTCGCGACAGCAGGACCCGGGCCATCGCCTCACCCTGCGCGTACATCGGCTGACGCATCGTGGTCAGCTGCGGATCGGTGGTGATGGCGACCGAGGAGTCGTCGAAACCGACCAGGGCGATGTCCTCCGGCACGCGCACACCCGCTGAGCGCAGTGCCGTCAGTGCGCCACGGGCCATCAGGTCGCTCGCGACGAAGATCGCATCCGGTCGTCCGCCGTCGAGCAGCCGTCTGGCGGCTTCCGCTCCGCTCGACTCGCTGTAGTCGCCTTCCTCCTCCGCATACGGAGTGAGTCCGGCGTCCGCGAGAGCCGCGCGGAACCCCTGCACACGATCTTCCGAGGCGACCATCGTGAGCGGACCCGAGATCGTGGCGATGCGCGTGCGCCCGATGTCGATCAGGCGGCGGGTGGCGTTCCTCGCTCCGGCCACGTTGTCGACATCGACGACGTAGTCGCCGTCGCGCCGACGCACGGGGCGTCCACCGAAGACGACCGGCACGGCATCCGCGATCCGATCGACGAACGCGTCGCTCGTGTGATGCGACACGATCAACGCGCCGTCGACGCCGCCGTTGCGCACGAAGCTGGTCATCTTGTCGCCGGGGTCATCGCTCGCGATGAGCAGGTTGAGCAGGTAGTCCGAGCCGCCGAGTGCACCCGTGATCCCGGCGACGATGGCCGCGAAGAACGGGTCGCCGAAGAAGCGGGTGGTGTCCTCCGGCACGATCAGGGCGATCGCGTGCGTCTGCCGGGAGGCGAGGGAGCGTGCCGCGCGGTTGGGCACGTAGTTCAGCTCATCGATCGCGGCGCGCACGGCGGCGAGGGCCTCCGGGCTCACGGCGGTCGACCCGTTCACGACGCGCGACACCGTCGATCGGGAGACACCGGCGGCGGATGCCACCTCTTCGATGGTCGCTCGGGGCGACATCAACGTACGCACTCTTCCATCGCCCTATTCTCACCGGTCGGCGCGGGCTGCGACGACACTCCCCCTCCGCGTCGCGCAAACTGCCGCCTCTCGACCCGGACGGGACCGCTCCGACGATTCGAATCGGGAGCGACGCGCTGATCAGAGCGCGCGGTCGCCGATGATGCGCGCGTACTCCCGCCCCGAGTCCTTGAGGGTGCGCTCCTGGGTGTCGTAGTCGACGCGGACGATGCCGAAGCGCTTGTCGTAGCCCCACGCCCACTCGAAGTTGTCGAACAACGACCAGTAGAAGTAGCCGCGCACGTCTACGCCCGCCTCCGCGGCGTCGAGCACCGCACCGAGGTGCAGTCGCAGGAACTCGGTGCGGTCGGCATCGTGCACGCGCATCTCGCCGTCTTCGACCACCACGACGTCGTCGTAGGCCGCGCCGTTCTCGGTCATGTAGAGCACGGTGCCCGCGGGCTCGGCGTACTCGGTCCAGACGCGCTGCAGCACCCGGGTGAGGCCCTCGGGCTGCACCTCCCAGTTCTGCGCCGTGCGCGGCAGGCCCCGCTCGACCGCGTGGATGTCGTCGCTCGACGGATAGGGGCTGCGCCGCACTCGTGCGGTCTCTGGCTCCGCGGAGACGGGCCCTTCGACCGGCGCCGTGCCCGAGACGAGGTCGCCGTGGTAGTAGTTCACCCCTTGCGTGTCGATGTGCTGCGAGATCGTCTCGAGGTCGCCGTCATGGACCGCCGCCTCGAACCGTGCGACAGCCTCGGCGTCGACCGCCCGGATGTCGTCGACGATGTCGGCCGGGTAGCTGCCGCGGTAGATCGGGTCGAGGAACCAGCGGTTGAACTGTCCGTCCACGCGCCGGGCCGCGTCGACATCGGCCGGGTTCTGCGGATCGGCGGGGTCGGCGACCGTGTGGTTCAGGGTGATGCCGAGGTTGAGCGAGGCATCACGTCCACGGAGCTCCTGCATCGTCCTGCCGTGCGCGAGCAGCAGGTGGTGCGAGGCGAGCAGACCTTCGGCGATGCTGGTGTGCCCCGGTGCGTGCTCGCCGGCGGTGTAGGAGAGGAACGATGAGCACCACGGCTCGTTCAGCGTGGTCCACACGTTCACGCGATCGCCGAGCGCATCGTGCATGGTGCCCGCGTACTCGAGGAAGCGATCGACCGTGTCCCGGTTCGTCCAGCCGCCCGCCTCCTGCAGCGCCTGCGGCATGTCCCAGTGGTACAGCGTCAGCCAGGGCAGGATGTCGGCGCTGAGCAGTTCGTCGACCAGGCGCTCGTAGAAGTCGACACCGGCCGCGTTCACCGCTCCGCCGTCGGGGCGCACCCGCGACCACGACGTCGAGAAACGATACGTCTGCAGGCCGAGCTGCTTCATGAGCGCCACATCCTGCGGGTAGCGGTGATAGTGATCGCAGGCCACATCGCCGTTCTCCGCACCGATCACGGCACCCGGCTCGCGCGAGAAGGCATCCCAGATGGATGCGGTGCGCCCGTCCTCGAACGCCGCCCCTTCGATCTGGTACGCGGCGGTGGCGGCGCCGAACAGGAAGTTCTCGGGGAAGGAGCGGGTCATAGGGGTCATCCTTTCACCGCGCCCGCCATGATGCCACTGACCAGCTGGCGCCCGGCGACCACGAAGAGCACGAGCAGCGGGAGGGTCGCGAGCACCGCGCCGGCGAGCACGATCGAGTAGTCGATGTAGTACCCGGACTGCAGCTGGCTGAGCGCCGTCTGCAGGGTCGGGTTCTGCGGGGAGAGCACGATGAGCGGCCACAGGTAGTCGGTCCACGCGGTCATGAACGTGAAGAGTCCGAGGATCGCCATGGCCGGCCGGGCGGCGGGGAGCCCGACGGTCAGGAAGGTGCGGAACTGATTCGCCCCGTCCATCCTCGCGGCCTCGATCAGCTCGTCCGGGATGACGTCGACCAGATACTGCCGCATGAAGAACACGCCGAACGCGGTGACCAGCGTCGGAACGATGACCGCACCGATCGATCCGGTCCAGCCGAGCTCGCGCATCAGCATGAACAACGGGATGATGCCCAGCTGCGTCGGGATCGCCATGGTCGCGATCACGAAGATCATCAGTCCGTCGCGGCCCTTGAAGCGCAGCTTCGTGAAGGCGTAGCCCGCGAGCGTCGAGAACGTCACGCCCGAGAGCGTGATGATGCCCGAGATGAGGAACGAGTTGCCGAGGGCGAGCCAGAACGGGATCGCGTCGAACACCCGAGCCGCATTGGCGAGGAAGTTGCCGCCGGGGATCAGCGGGAGCGTCTCACCTCGCGTCGCGTTCGTGCCGCTGGCGACCACGACCGACCACCACAGCGGGTAGACGCTGCCGATGATGAACGCGGCCAGGAGGCCGTAGGTGAGGAAGCCGGGGCGGCTGCCGATGCCGGCGGTACCGCCGGCGACGGCTCGGCGCCGGCGGATCTTCTCGGGGACGCTCAGCGCCTGGGTGGCGGTCATCGCGCGTTCTCCTCGGTCGTGGTGGCGATCGTCGATCCGGCGGCGGCCCTGCTCGCCGCCGATCCGGCGGTGCGCGCGCGGCGACGGGCCGCACGGCTCTTAGGGGCGTCTCCGGTGGAGATCCGCCGAGAGATGAGGAAGTTGATCACACCGATCCCGACGATCAGCAGGAACAGCAGGATCGCGACGGCGGATGCCTCTCCGAGGTTTCGTCGGAAGAACGCCAGCTCCCACAGGAACAGCACCGTCGTCTGGAACTGGCGGTCACTGCCGCCGATGCCGCCCGCGGTCGACACGTCGAACAGACGCGGCTCGGCGAAGATCTGCAGCCCGCCGATCGTCGCGGTGATGATGACGAAGATCAGGGTCGGACGGATCGTGGGGATCGTGATGGAGAAGAAGCGTCTCGCCGCTCCCGCCCCGTCGAGCGCTGCGGACTCGTACAGGTCGCGCGGCACAGCCTGCATCGCGGCCAGCAGGATCAGGGCGTTGTAGCCCGTCCAGCGGAAGTTCACCATGACAGCGATCGCGATGTGCGACAGCGCGGTGTTGTGCTTCCACTCCTGGTCGGCGATGCCGATGAGGTTGAGGAGGTTGTTGGCCAGGCCGTCGGCCTCGTTGAAGATGCTCGAGAAGATGATGGCGACGGCGACCGGGGTCACGACGAACGGGATCAGCACGCTCATCCGCCAGAAGGTCGGCGCCCGCAGGCCGCGGTCGAGCAGGTAGGCGATCACGAGGGCCACGGCCAGCTGCGGGATCGCGGAGAGCAGGAAGATGCTCAGGGTGTTGCCGATCGAGTTCCAGAACATCCGGCGGCAGTCACGAGGATCCGGTGGCGGGCACGTGTGTTCACAGTTCACTCCTTTGTGGTGGTCGTGCGGTGTGTGGTGCTTTGGGACGCAGTGGGAGCGCTCCCACGAACTGACCAGTCACTCTATGGGAGCGCTCCACGGTGTCAACCCGGCCGCCGCGGGGTACCCTTGGGCAGTGCCCGAAGCCACCCTGTCCCCCGCCCTCGTCCGCGCCGAAGCCCTGATCCGCAATGTGCCGGACTACCCGCAGCCGGGCATCATCTTCCGCGACATCACGCCTCTCCTCGCCGACGCCGAGGCCCTCCGCGTGACGACCGAGGCGATCATCGAGCCCTTCGCCGGGCAGTTCGACGTGATCGCGGGCATCGAGGCGCGAGGGTTCATCCTCGCCAGCGCCGCCGCCATCGCCGCAGGCGTCGGACTCATCCCGATCCGCAAGGCCGGCAAGCTCCCCCGCCCCGCGGCATCCGTCGACTACGCCCTCGAATACGGCACCGCCACGATCGAGATGCACGACGATCTGCCGGCCGGATCCCGCGTGCTGCTCATCGACGACGTGCTCGCCACCGGAGGAACCCTCGCCGCGGGGCGCGAGCTCGTCGAGCGCCTCGGAAGCCACGTCGTCGGCATCTCGGTGCTCTTCGAGATCGACGGTCTCGGCGGCCGCGAGGCAGTCGGCGACCTGCACACCGTCTTCCACTCCGCGTAGTCGGTCTTCCGCTCCGCGCGGTCGCGCACACGCGCCGGGAAAGAGCGCGGGCCCGGGGCAGTAGACTGGGTGCGCCCGTCCGCCCGCGACTCCCGGAGCCGTTCATGCCCACCATCGTCGTCGACGTCATGCCCAAGCCCGAACTGCTCGACCCGCAGGGGAAGGCCGTCTCCGGCGCCTTCGCCCGCCTCGGCGTCGAGGGCTTCACCGACGTGCGCATCGGCAAGCGCTTCGAGCTCACCGTCGAGGGCGAGGTCACCGACGAGGTTCTCGCCGAGGCCAAGCGCATCGCCGACGAGGTGCTCTCCAACTCCGTGATCGAGGATGTCGTCGGCATCGAGGTCGCCGAGTGACCGTCCGCATCGGCGTCATCACCTTCCCCGGCTCGCTCGACGACCGCGACGCGCAGCGCGCCGTGCGCATCGCCGGTGCCGAGCCCGTCGCGCTGTGGCACGGCTCGCATGACCTCGAGGGCGTCGACGCCCTCGTTCTCCCCGGCGGCTTCAGCTACGGCGACTACCTGCGCGCCGGTGCGATCGCCGCACTCTCGCCGATCATGAGCGAGGTCAAGGACGCCGCGGCGAAGGGCATGCCCGTGCTCGGCATCTGCAACGGCTTCCAGATGCTCGTCGAGGCGCATCTGCTCCCCGGCGGCCTGATCCGCAACAACCACCAGCACTTCGTGCGCCGCGACCAGCGGCTCACGGTGGAGAACTCCGACACCGCCTGGACCAACGCGTTCCGCAACGGCCAGGAGATCGTGATCCCCCTCAAGAACGCCGACGGCGGCTACATCGCCGACGAGCAGACGCTCGACCGCATCGAGGGCGAGGGGCTCGTGGCCTTCCGCTACGCCGGAGTCAACCCGAACGGGTCGCTGCGCGACATCGCCGGCCTCACCAACGAAGCCGGAAACGTGGTCGGCCTGATGCCGCACCCCGAGCACGCCACCGAGGCAGGATTCGGCCCCGACACCTCCCTCGCCATGCGCAGCGGTGTCGACGGACTCGACTTCTTCACCAGCGCCATCGCCGCGGTCGCCCGCGTCGCCGCGTAGCCCCGGGTCACTCGACCGGCAGAGCGAAGGGGCTGTCCCCGGCTGCCGCGAGCAGGTACCACGCGGTCGCACCGGTGTGCAGGCTGGCGTAGTAGAGGTCGCCGAATCCGGAGTCGAGGCCGTCGTTCGACGTCGCGACGATGCCATTGCCGTCGCGGAAGACCGCGCGCGGTGTAGGCGATGATCACGAGCGCGTCGTCGTAGACGAACGAGAGTGTGAAGTCCCAGCTCGGAGTGGTGAAGAACCCGCCCTCGTAGCTGCGCGGCAGACAGTGACCGGCCCCGTCGCAGAACTGATCGACACGCGCATCCAGGAACTCGTACGCCAGCGCGACGGACTGCGCGGCATCCGGAGCGCCCGCCCCGGAGCCCTGGTCGTCCGCCGGCCGGATGGCTCCCCAGGCGGCAGGAGCCGCTCCCACGAGCACGGCCGCGGCGACGAGCGCTGCGGCGATCGTCCACGGCGCCGATCGGCGCGAAGAACCGGACATCGGGACCCCTCGGTCAGAGCCGCGCGCCGTCAGGACCACGCGGGCGGCCCGGAGGCCACGAGACCCACACTGACAGCCCCGTCGAGACCGCAGAAGCGGCGAAAGTCTAGGGATGCCTCTCCCATCGGCGAATCCGATGCGCGGCGATCCGCTGACCGCCCCCGATCCCCGGAGTTCGGGCGGTTCGCTAGGCGATCGCCGGCGGCCAGACGCCGATGATGAGCGCCATGACGACGACGGTCACCAGCTCGTGAGCGATGTTCAGGGTGGTGAGCCTGGTCGAGCGCCCCTCGAACGCGTCATGCGTGATGAAACGGGCGGCCGTGAAGCC
The DNA here is from genome assembly GCF_019443525.1 of Microbacterium sp. PAMC22086. NCBI lineage: Bacteria > Bacillati > Actinomycetota > Actinomycetes > Micrococcales > Microbacteriaceae > Microbacterium > Microbacterium sp. PAMC22086. The sequence goes on from NZ_CP080380.1 coordinate 408,038, forward strand.
CGCCCACAGCGTCACCGCGGTGACGATGGCACCCCAGAAGTACGATCCGCCGTAGAAGTGCCAGGCGATCGAGGAGGCTCCGGCGAGCACCCATGCCGTGATGAAGCTCACGATCACGGTGGTGATGATGGGCCAGACCGCCGTCGCCGCCGGACGGTCCATGTCGACGTTCGCGAGCTTCGACCACCGCGTGCCGAACACCTTCGGGGCATACCAGATCGAGCCGACGATCATGCTCGACGCGGTGGCCAGCAGGACCGCCCAGTAGTTGATCTCGGGAACCATGACAGCCTCCACTCATCGGATGCCTCACCCTACTCCCCGGTTGCGATCGGGCCGCCGGCGACACCGGCATGAGACCGTGACGGATGCATGACCCCCGCGGGCGAAGAGCTCATGCATCCGGCGAATCCTCCTGCAAACGCCCGCACGCCCGCGCACGGCTCCCGTCACCGAACCGATTCGATCCCTGCTCTGGCATGAATGTAAGCGTTTGCACTAGCCTGTTCCCATGGCACAGCTTGAGCAGATCGCAGCCCCCGGTTCCGAGTGGTGGCGCAGCGCCGTCATCTACCAGATCTACCCCCGTTCCTTCGCGGATGCCTCGGGTGATGGCATCGGCGACCTGCCGGGTATCACCAGCCGGCTCGACGCCCTGCAGGAGCTCGGCGTCGACGCGATCTGGCTGAGCCCGTTCATGACCAGCCCGCAGCGTGACGCCGGCTACGACGTGGCCGACTACCGCGACGTCGACCCGCTGTTCGGCACGCTCGCCGACTTCGACGACATGCTCGAAGCGGCCCACGCACGCAACATCCGCGTGGTGGTCGACCTGGTGCCGAACCACTCCTCCGACCAGCACGTCTGGTTCCAGCAGGCACTGAAGGCCGCGCCGGGAAGCCCCGAGCGCGCGCGCTACATCTTCCGCGACGGCAAGGGCGAGAACGGCGAGCTTCCGCCGAACAACTGGGAGTCGGTGTTCGGCGGCGGCATGTGGGAGCGCGTCGTCGAGGCCGACGGCACCCCCGGCCAGTGGTACCTGCACATCTTCGACGCCACCCAGCCCGACTTCGACTGGACCAATGAAGAGGTGCGCGAGGAGTTCCGCTCCATCCTGCGCTTCTGGCTCGACCGCGGTGTCGACGGCTTCCGCGTCGACGTGGCGCACGGCATGATCAAGGCCGACGGCCTGCCCGACTACACGCCCCCGAGCGATGCCGACTCCATGGGCGGCGGCGAGTCGAACGTGCCGTACTGGGGTCAGGACGGCGTGCACGACATCTACCGCGACTGGCACAAGGTGCTCGCCGAATACGACGGCGACCGCGCGCTGTGCGGCGAGGCCTGGATGCCGACGCTCAAGCAGACCGCTCTCTGGGTGCGTCCGGACGAGATGCACCAGACCTTCAACTTCCCGTATCTAATGACGCCGTGGGATGCGAAGGCGCTGGGCGATGTCATCCGCGAGTCCCTCGACGACTTCGGCGCGGTGGGCGCCCCCAGCACCTGGGTGCTGTCGAACCACGACGTCGTGCGCCACGCCTCGCGCCTCGCGCTGACCGCCGAGAACCCCCAGGGCGAGGGCATCGGCCCGAACACCCCGAACAAGCCGGACACCGCGATCGGCCTGGCACGCGCCCGCGCCGCGACCACGCTCATGCTGGCGCTGCCCGGTTCCTCGTACCTGTACCAGGGCGAGGAGCTCGGGCTGCCCGAAGCCATGGAGATCCCGGACGAGTACCGTCAGGACCCGACCTGGTTCCGCACGAACGGCGAGCGCTACGGACGCGACGGATGCCGCGTGCCGCTGCCCTGGGAGGCGGAGGCTCCGGCGTTCGGCTTCAACGACACCGGTCTCTCGTGGCTCCCGCAGCCCGCCGACTGGTCGGCCTACGCCCGCGACGTCGAGGAGGTCGACCCCTCGTCGACGCTCGCGCTGTACAAGCGTCTGCTGGCCGCTCGTCGTGAGCACGGCTTCGGCAGCGGCTCCCTGGTCTGGGAAGACGCCGGTCCCGACGCGGTGGCCTTCCGCCGCGGTGACGTGCACGTGGTCGCGAACCTCGGCACCGCGCCGATCGACCTGCCGGCCGATGCCCTCATGATCCTGCAGAGCCAGCCGTTCGAAGGCGCATCGATCCCGGTCGACACCGCCGTCTGGTACACCACCGCAATCCAGGCCTGACAGGCCCTTCCGGTCGCGATTCCTGCCGCTCACTCCCCCGTGAGACGACAGGAATCGCGACCGGAGCACTTTTCGAGAAGGAACACATGGCCAGCATCGATGAGGTCGCCCGGCTCGCCGGAGTCTCCACCGCGACCGTTTCGCGCGCACTGAGCGGACGCGGCCATGTGTCCGAGTCCGCGAAGGAGAGGGTGCAGGCCGCGGCGCAGTCGCTCGGCTACGTCGTCTCGTCGCGCGCTTCGAGCCTGGCCTCCGGTCGCACCCGCAACGTCGGCGTGATCGTCCCCTTCCTCGACCGGTGGTTCTTCAGCACGGTGCTCTCCGGCGTCTCCGCCGCTCTCATGCGCGCGGGCTACGACATCACGCTGTACAACATCACCGCCGACAAGGACGTGCGCCGCCACGTGTTCGACACGTTCCTGCGTCGACAGCGCGTGGATGCCGTGATCGCGGTGTCGATCGAGCTCGACGAGGACGAGACGCAGCACCTGCTCGACCTCGGGCTTCCCGTGATCGCGATCGGCGGTCCGAACCCGAAGCTCGACACCCTCACGGTCGACGACGTCGCGGTCGCGCAGCTGGCGACCGAGCACCTGATCAGCCTCGGCCACACCGACATCGCGCACATCGGGGCGAACCCCGAGTTCGACATCGACTTCCACATCCCGACCAACCGCCGCCTGGGCTTCGAGAAGGCTCTGGCGAAGGCCGCCCTCCCCCTGAACCATGCCTTCCTCGAACCAGCCGACTTCACGGTCGAGGGCGGATACCGGGCGGCCAAGCAGCTGCTCGGACGCCCGGGACCCCGCCCGACCGCGGTGTTCGCGGCGTCGGATGAGATGGCCATCGGCGCCCTGCTCGCGGCTCGCGACCTCGGCTTCAGCGTGCCGGAGGAGCTGTCGATCGTCGGCATCGACGGGCACGAGCTCGGCGAGTTCTTCCGCCTGACCACGGTCGATCAGTTCCCGCTCGGACAGGGAGAGCGGGCAGCGGATGCGGTGCTTGCGAAGCTCGCCACCCCGGATGCCGTGCACATCCCCTCGGCGCTGCCCTACGAGCTGAACGTGCGCGGGACGACCGCGCGCCTGCTCTAGCCGCGAAGCAGGGTGGCGTCGCGCCAGGTGCGATAGCCGCCGTCGAGGTTGCGCGCGTCGACACCGTGCTGCCGGAGGATCCGGGTGGCGATGTGCCCGCGCAGTCCGACCTGGCAGTGGACCACGACGGGCCCGTCCGGCAGTTCGTCCCGCCGATCCCTGAGCTCATCGACCGGCACGTTGAGGGCACCGGGAATCGCCCCGGCCGCGAACTCCGCGGGCGAGCGCACGTCGATCAAGGTGGCTCCCGCCGTCTGCGCGGCCTCGAGCTCATGCCACTGGATCGTCGGAGTGGTGCCGGTGCGGGTGTTCTCCGCGACGTAGCCGAGGATGTTCACCGCATCCTTCGCCGAGCCGAACTGCGGCGCGTAGGCGAGCTCGAGATGCGCGAGCTCGGCCGCGGGCATGCCGGCCTGCATGGCCGTCGCCACCACGTCGATCCGCTTGTCCACACCGTCCCGCCCGACGATCTGCGCCCCGAGGATGGCGTCGGATCCAGGGTCGGCGAGCAGCTTCATCGACAGCGTCTCGGCACCGGGGTAGTACCCCGCATGGGATCCGGGGTGCACGTGCACGACGTAGAACTCGCGCCCCGCCGCCCGGAGCTGCCGTTCACTCCACCCCACCTTCGCCGCGGCGATCCCGAACACGCGGACGATCCCGGTGCCGAGTGCGGGTCGCACCGTCTCGGTCCGCCCCGCGATGAGATCGGCCACCATGCGGCCGTGCCGGTTCGCGAGGCCGGCCATGGTGATGAGAGCCGTGTCACCGCCCACGAGCTCGAGCTTCTCGACGCCGTCTCCCACAGCGAACACGTCGGGCGCGCTCGTGCGGCACATCGAATCGACCGCGATGCCGCCGGTCTCACCGAGGCGGATGCCGGCGCCCTCCGCCAGCGCCGTCTCCGGCACGACGCCGGAGGCATCGATGACCAGTTGTGCGGCGACCGACGACCCGTCGCTGAGCGTGACGGCGCCGCTCCCCGCCGTGGCGACCTCGACCCCGAGGCGCACGTCGACACCGCGCGCACGGATCTCGGCGGCGATCGGGGCGGCCATCTCCGCATCGAGAGGAGAGAGCAGGTGGGGACCCCGCTGCACGAGGGTGACCGACGCTCCCCGTGCGACGAGGTTCTCGACCGCTTCCAGGCCCGTGTAGCCACCGCCGACGACCACCACCGGCACTCCGGGGCGTGAGAGCGACGCATCGATCACGTCCGCGTCTTCGACCGTCCGCAGACTGCGGACGGGGACGTCGGAGAGGGGCTCATCCCGCCGCGGGCGCGCACCGGTGGCGAGGATCAGCGTGTCGTAGCGCTGCGTGAAGCGGCGCCCGGTCTCGACGTCCATGACCTCGACCACCTTCTGGGCGGTGTCCACGCGCACCACATCGTGACGCACGCGGACGTCGAGTCGGAAGCGGCTGCGCAGCGACGCGGGCGTCTGCAGGAGCAGCGACTCGCGTTCTGCGATCGCGCCTCCCACGTAATAGGGCAGCCCGCAGTTCGCGTAGGAGACCTCGGGTCCGCGTTCGAAGACCACGATCTGCGCGTGCTCGTCGAGCCGGCGCAGGCGCGCAGCCGCCGACATCCCCCCGGCGACACCGCCGACGATGACGACCGTGAGCGGTTCGGCGGACGTCATCGCTGGAACATCCGCGAGAAGAAGCCGCGCTGCGTCTGCTCCTTCGGGTGCCCGGAACACCACTGCGATGCGGGAACCGTTCGCCGCACAGCGTCGACGTGCTCACCGCACCCCGCCCAGGTCGTCTTGCCACAGGTCGTGCAACGGACTGTTCGGCACATTGTTCTCGACTCCTCACCGATACCCCCACGGGTATCTGGGGCTCACTATACCCCAGGGGGTATAGTGAGAAGTCCAGCCGACACTCAGGGAGCGAACATGTCATCCGCAGACGCCGAGACTCAGCGCAAGATCGTCAATCGACTCAAGCGCGCGCAGGGACAGCTCGGGGCCGTCATCGCCGCCGTCGAAAGCGGAGGCGACTGCCGCGCGGTGGTCACACAGCTCGCCGCCGTCACCTCGGCGCTCGACAAGGCGGGCTTCCAGATCATCGCCTCCGCCATGAAGGAGTGCCTGACCGACCCGGAGGCGGAGGCGGAGACGGCCACCGACACCGGTGGGGTGTCGATGGCCGAACTGGAGAGGCTCTTCCTCTCCCTCGCGTGACCGCGAGCACGGCCAGTCGCGCAGATACTCACGGCCGGCCGCACATCACGGTCAGCTCGCGACGATGAGACCCTTCGTCGCCGTGCGGGCTGCCTCGAAGCGACGCTGCACGTCGGGCCAGTTCACCAGCTCCCAGAACGCCTTGACGTAGTCGGCGCGCACGTTGAGGTAGTCGAGGTAGTACGCGTGCTCCCAGACGTCCAGCTGCAGCAGCGGGGTGACGCCGAGTGGGGCATTGCCCTGCTGGTCGAACAGCTGGAAGATCACGGGGCGCGCTCCGACGCTGTCCCACGCCAGCACGGCCCAGCCCGATCCCTGCACGCCGAGCGCGGTCGCGGTGAAGTGCGCGCGGAACGCCTCGATCGACCCGAACGCGTCGACCAGTGCGGCCTCCAGCTCGCCCTCGGGGGCGCCGCCGCCCTCGGGCGAGAGGTTCTCCCAGAACACCGAGTGGTTGATGTGGCCGCCGAGGTTGAACGCGAGGTCCTTCTCGAGCTTGTTGACGTTCGCGAGGTCGCCGGCGCTGCGAGCGGTCGCGAGCTGCTCGAGCGCGGTGTTCGCACCTGTCACGTAGGCCTGGTGGTGCTTGGAGTGGTGCAGCTCCATGATCTTGCCCGAGATGTGCGGCTCGAGGGCCGAGTAGTCGTAGGGCAGCTCAGGGAGCGTGTAGAGAGTGGACATGACGTCTTCCTTTCAGTGGTGGGTGTCGTTCGGAAGGGCGTGGAAGCGGCGGTCGAGGTAGACGAGCGGGCGGCCGGTCGGCCCTGCCAGCACGTCGATGACCTCGGCGATGACGACGGTCGACGAGCCGACCGCCACGGTCTGGATCGTCCGACAGCGCAGTGCCGCCCTGGCCTCGGGGAGATGAGGCTCTCCGGTCGGCAGTGCGGCCCACCCCTGCTCGGGCGTGAATCGCTCGGAGCCACTCACGGCGAAGCTCTGCGCGAGGTCGGCATGCTCGTCGTCGATCAGGTGCACCACGAAGGTCGCAGCCCCCAGGATCGCCCCGGCGGAACCGGTGGCACGGGTCACGGAGAACACGATCGCGGCAGGGTCGACCGCCACAGAGGCGACACTCGACGCCGTGAGACCGACCGGGCCCTCGGGTGTGCTCGCAGTGATGATCGCGACGCCGGCGGGGTGCGTGCGGAACGCGGCCTTGAGCGCCTCGCCGATCGGGGTGGGTACGGGTGTCGCGGTCATCGGCCGGCCTCCATCATCTGTTCCTGCTTGGCATGCATCAGCATCTCCTCACGCTCGACGAGCTTGGTCCGCTCGCGACCGCGGTCGGCGCCGGCGCTGCGCTCGGCCGCATCGATGCGCAGCCACCCGTCGAAGTCGACGGCGTGGGTGAGATGCGCGATCGGGTCGTCGTCGCGGGCTTCGCGCTCCAGGGCGTCGAGGTCGTCCACGAGATGTCCGATGGTCTGTGCGGCGTCCGATTTGGTCGAGCCGATCAGCCCGACCGGGCCGCGCTTGATCCAGCCGGTCGCGTACAGCCGCGGGATCGGTGCGCCCTCCGCGTCCACGACGCGTCCCTCGACGTGAGGAACGACGCCGAGGTCGGCGTCGAACGGCATCCCGGGAACAGGGGTCGAGCGGTAGCCCACGGCACGATAGACCGCCCCGACCTCGTAGCGCAGCAGGTGCCCGGTACCGACCATCCGGCCCAGCTCGTCGGAGGCGGTGCGCTCCATCTCGATGCCCGTCACGGCGTCGGAGCCGAGCAGTCGCACCGGGCGCTGCCACAGGTGCAGGTGGATGCGGCGCGAGGCGGTGCGGCTCGCCGGATCGAGGGCCGCCCACTCGGTCATGGTGCGCACGATGATGCGGCGCTGCGAGAACTGGGCGACCATCCGCTCGGCGTGCTCGTCGAGAGCAAGCTCCTCCGGGTCGACGATCACGTCGACGTCGTCCTGCTCGGCGAGCTCTCGCAGCTCCATGGCCGAGAACCGCACGTCGGCGGGGCCCCGACGGGCGAACAGGTGCACGTCGCGCAGCGGGCTGGCCGCGAGCTGATCGAGCACGGCATCCGGAGTGTCGGTGCGGCTCAGCGCCGAGGCGTGCGTGGCGAGGATCCTCGTCACGTCGAGCGCCACGTTGCCCGCACCGAGCACGGCCACCGTCTCCGCCGTGAGAGGCCAGGTGCGCGGCACATCAGGGTGCCCGTCGTACCAGGCGACGAAATCGGCCGCGCCGAAGGATCCGGGCAGATCGATGCCGGGGATGTCGAGGGCGACGTCGAGGTCTGCCCCCGTCGCCACGATCACCCCGTCGTACGCCGCACGCAGCTCGTCGATCCCGACGTCGACGCCGATCTCGACGTTGCACCGCAGCCGGATGCGCGGGTTCACGAGCACCTCGTGCAGCGCATCGGTGATCTTGCGGATGCGCGGATGGTCGGGGGCGACACCGTAGCGGACCAGGCCGTAGGGCGCCGGCAACTTCTCGAACAGGTCGATCGACGCGTTCGGCACGCGGCCGAGCAGGATGTCGGCGGCGTAGATGCCCGCAGTGCCCGCCCCGACGATGGCGATGCGGGGTTCGACGACGGTCATGCGTGTTCTCCCTGGGGCGCGAGCGCGGCGATGACCGGGTGGTCGAAGGCGAGCATCCCCGTCTTCGCGGCGCCTCCGGGAGATCCGATCTCGTCGAAGAACTCGACGTTGGCCTTGTAGTAGTCCTGCCACTCGTCGGGCAGATCGTCTTCGTAGTAGATGGCCTCGACGGGGCAGACAGGCTCGCAGGCACCGCAGTCCACGCACTCATCCGGGTGGATGTAGAGCGACCGCTCGCCCTCGTAGATGCAGTCGACGGGACACTCGTCGATGCAGGCCTTGTCCTTCACATCGACGCACGGCAGAGCGATCACATAGGTCATCGCGGAGTCTTCGTTCGGGTCACGCTGTCCTCGTTCGGTCGTTCGGCCCGTATCAGGGCCACCTGACAACCGTAAAACCTCAAGTATACTTGAGGTCAAATCGAGGAAGGCACCGGGATGAGTCCGCACGCACCCGACGCGCCGCTGACGATCGGTGAGATGACCAGGCGCACCGGAGTCGCCGCTTCCGCTCTGCACTTCTACGAGTCGCTCGGTCTCATCGCCTCGACCCGCACTCCCGGGAACCAGCGCCGCTACGCCCGGCACATGCTGCGCCGCGTCTCGCTCATCACGGTCGCCAAGCGCCTGGGCATCCCGCTGTCCGACGTGCAGACGGCTTTCGCCGACGTGCCCCTGACCGAGACTCCGAGCCACGCCGACTGGCAGCGGGCCTCGAGGCGCTGGAAGCGCGAACTCGAGAAGCGCCGTGAGGGCATCGAACGACTCGAACGCGAACTCACCGGATGCATCGGCTGCGGCTGCCTGTCGATGAAGGCGTGCGGCCTGCTCAACCCCGACGACGCCCTGGGCACGCAGGGCGCCGGCCCCCAGCGCCTGCAGGACTGACCCCCGACTCGGTGGTGATCGCGCCGTCTGGCTTGGCGATGGTGAGGGATGCGGAGCCGACACCCTCGTCGGATCCACCGCCTGTCGAGCAACCGGCGAGGGCCGATACGCCGAGGGCGGTGATCGCGGTCACGGCGATCAGAGACTTTCTGAGCTTCATTGCTTCTCCTAGGGGCACGGGTCTTTGTGCGGCGTCGTCGGAGGACGGGGAGTCCGCCGACTGTCGTGATTTGCTTACTGTCGAGAAAGTAAGCTTCCGTGAGGTTACCGAGTAGTAAGTTTGATCGCAAGCACAATCCGACGATGGAGAGGAGGCCGCGGTGTCAGACAGCGACCAGACCGTGCGCGTGCGCCCGGCGACCCTCGCGAAGCGCGAGCAGATCCTCAAGGCGGCCGTGGAGATCTTCGGCAACAAGGGGTCGACCAACGGCACCCTGGCCGATGTGGCTGAGCAGGTCGGCATCACGCATGCGGGCGTCCTCCACCACTTCGGCTCGAAGCAGAAGCTGTTGCTCGAGGTGCTCGCCTACCGCGATCAGGCCGACGTCGCGGAGCTCGCCGAGAAGCACATCCCCGGCGGACCCGAGCTGTTCCTGCACCTGGTGCGCACGGCATTCGCGAACGAGAAACGGCCCGGCATCGTGCAGGCGTACACGGTGCTCTCCGCCGAGTCCGTGACCGACGACCACCCCGCCAGGGACTACTTCGAGGAGCGGTACACGACCCTGCGTCGAGAAGTCACCGCCGCATTCCACGAGCTGTGCGCCCAGGAGGGCGTGCGCGATCCGGACACCATCGCCGCAGCCTCCGCCGCGATCCTCGCGGTGATGGACGGCCTGCAGCTGCAGTGGCTCCTGCACCCCGGGACCGTCGAGCTCGGGGAGACGAGCGAGTTCGCGATCCAGGCGATCGTGAACGCCGTGCTGCGCCCGGGGCCGCAACTGCCGACCTACGTGTACCCCGCCTGATCCGTCGATCGCGCACCCTCGGCACGAGCCACTCGCAGGGCTAGGCTCGGGCCATGACGATCGATCTCGAAGCGCTCTACATCGACCTGCACCAGCACCCCGAGCTCTCGTTCCAGGAGACGCGCACCGCCGGCATCGCCGCCCAGCATCTGCGCGACCTGGGCCTCGAGGTCGAAGAGGGCGTTGGAGTCACCGGCGTCGTCGGCGTGCTGCGAAACGGCGAGGGTCCGGTCGTGTGGGTTCGGGCCGACATGGACGCGCTCCCGGTCGCGGAGCAGACCGGCCTGTCGTACGCGAGCACCGCCAAGGGCATCGACCCGGCGGGCACGACCGTTCCCGTCATGCACGCCTGCGGTCACGACATGCACGTCACCGCCATGATCGGCGCGGTCGAGAAGCTCGTCTCCGAGCGCTCCGGCTGGTCGGGAACCCTCGTCGTGCTGATCCAGCCCGCCGAGGAGTACGGCGCCGGGGCGCGCGCGATGCTAGACGACGGCATCCTCGACCGCTACCCGAAGCCCGACGTGGTGCTCGGCCAGCACGTGACGCCGCTTCCCGCCGGCGTGATCGGCGTGCGCAGCGGCACGCAGATGGCGGCCTCCGACGGGCTCACCGTCACCCTGCACGGACGTGGCGGACACGGCTCGCGCCCGCACGCCACGATCGACCCCGTCGTGATGGCGGCAGCCACCGTGATGCGTCTGCAGACCATCGCCTCCCGCGAGATCGATCCGCAGGGCGTCGCGGTCGTGACGGTCGGCTCGATCCACGCCGGCCTCAAGAACAACATCATCCCCGCCGAGGCGAAGCTCGAACTGAGCCTGCGCTACCCGAACGAGGAGACGCGCGAGAAGGTGCTCGCGAGCGTGGAGCGCATCGTGCGGGCCGAGGCCACGGCCTCGGGCGCCGAGCGCGAGCCCGAGATCCGCACCGATCACACGCTGCCGGCCACGATCAACGACGAGCACGCCACCGCACGCGTCACCGCAGCGCTGCAGCGCACGCTGGGCGAGGCGGCCGTCATCGACCCCGGCATGTTCACCGGCAGCGAGGACGTCTCATGGTTCGCCCGCGACGCCGGAGTGCCTCTCGTGTTCTGGTTCTGGGGCGGCATCGACCCCACGCGGTTCGCCGAGGCGGTCGCCGCCGGTCGCCTCGGGGAGGACATCCCCACCAACCACTCGCCGTTCTTCGCGCCAAAGATCCACCCGACGATCGAGGTCGGCGTGACCGCCCTCTCGGCCGCGGCCCGGGAGTTCCTCGCCTAGAGGTGGAAGAGAATCGATCTACAGCTCGTCGAGGTACTGAGCTCGGGCCTTCATCGCGTGGATGATCAGCTCGTAACTGTCGTCGTAGATCAGCACGACGAGCTCGAGGAGGCGGCCTGAAGGGTCGGCGGCGATCATAAGCCAGCGGCGCGGGTCGTCTTCGTCGTCGAGCGGGCGCGAGTGCAGGACATGCTCGACGGCATAAAGCACGGAAGAGTCGTCGAGCTGGTCGCGCCGGTAGTGTTTGCGGGCTGATCGGTGCAGGTCAGGCAACGTGCGCCCACTCGCGCACTGCGGCGCGAATCGCCTCAGAACGCGTGGCGATACCCTCGGCATCAGCGCGCGCTGTCAGCGCTGCGATCGTGGTCGCATCGAGCCGCACAGGGATCACCGCGCCGGGGCCATCGCCCACCGTCGGTCGACCTCGACGCGGTTTCGGGAGTTTCGACAAGTCGTAGCCGGCCTCGGCCTCGTCCGCCCACGCCTGAATCTGCTCGTCAGTGACGGGCTTTCCGTTCACCAGGTGCTCACTCATGCACTTACTGTATACGAAAATCACGGAATTGTGTATACGAAAATAAAGCCCCTCGTTGCCGACTGCCGCGCTCACGCGGCGGCGTGCAGTTTCCGCAGGAAGACGTGCAGGCCGAGGGCGTCTCTCCTGCTCGGCTGTTCAACAGGAAGATGGCGGTGCAGCAGGTCGGCGACCTCTCCCGGAATCGGGTCGATCGCGTGGGCCTTCTTCACGTCTTGGGAGCCGAATCCGGCCAAGAGCGTCACGGACTCGCCGCCCGTGCCCCTCACCTCGACGCGGGCGTAGTCCGTGTCGAGGCGGATCAGCACACGAGCGATGGAGGCCCAGGGGAGCGCTCGCTCCACCCCGGCACCCATGATCCGGATCCCCCCGTCATCCCACTCGATGACGTAGCGCTTCCTTCGCCAGGCGAAGATCCACAACAGGGCGAGCACGATGACGACAGCCACGCCACCGGCGACCGCGACGACACCGGACCTGCCGAGGATGGAATCGGTCTCGAGGGAGATCGCGATCAACGCCGCCGTGGCAGCGGACCCTCCCACAGCCACGCAGCCGACGATGATCGCCACGAGCTGGCGCATGGAGACTCGCGTCGCCCGGATCGTCAGGCGGTACCCGTCACGCCCCTGCCCGATCGGCTCCCACATCCGTTCACCCCCCGTTCCGTCGATACGTCGGCTGCTCGAGGATCGTGTTGTCCCAGACCCACGTCGCCCGCTCCTGCGGCCGGGCCGCTGAGAGGTACAACCGCTGACCGCCGACGTATCTCCGGTTCGACGGCGCCTCCGGGTCCGGGTCATGGTTCCCCGGGAATCGAGCGTTGCCTCGGGGGACGCTGACCTCGAAGGGCGCGTGGACCCAGACCGTCGCGTCCCACACCTTCGCAAGCTCGGGACGCTGGAGGAAGATCCCGTCGACGAGCACGACCCCCGCCGGAGGAACGGCTATCGGAGCGGGGTTGACAGCTTCGTCGCGATCGACGTCCCAGACGCCCGGTGTGATCGAACCATGCACACGCAGGCCGTCGACCACGCACGCGTGGAAGGCATCGTATCTGTACGAACCGGAGTAGAACCCTTCTGGACCTGCACCCGCGGCGACGCGCTCCGCCTTCGGGCGGTGGAATCCGTCGATGCTCACACGGACGACAGGTCTGCTCGAACGTCGCCGCGCGTGATCCGCGAGTTCGCGGGAGAGGTGCGATTTGCCTGCCCCGTCGAAGCCGTCCAGGGCCACCAGGATGCGATTCTCAGGACGAAGGCTCTCGATCTCAGCCCACAGCTGCGTCAGCACGGCCGCGCGCGAGTCGGCGATGCGCACGCCGGCTCAGCCGCCGATCGCGTTCATGCCGCGCGCCGGCTGCAGGAACGAGGGGTCGTTGATCGCGTGTCCCGGGAGCTTGCCGTGCACGCAGGAACGCAGCATCGCGGCGATCCCCCCGGCACGCGCGCCCGGTACGGCGTCGGCCCCGCGAAGCACGTCGACCAGGTCGTACTCGACGTTCGAGAACAGACAGTTGCGCAGCTGACCGTCGGCGGTCAGGCGCAGACGGTCGCAGGCGCCGCAGAACGGGGCGGTGACCGAGGCGATCACACCCACCTCGTGCGGTCCGCCGTCGATGCGCCACTTCTCGGCCGGCGCTCCCCCACGACCCTCGACCGGGTCGAGACGCCAACGCTCGCCCAGGGATGCGAGGATCTCCTCGCGCGTGACCATCGAGGCTCGGTCCCAGGTGTGTCCGGCATCCAGCGGCATCTGCTCGATGAAGCGCAGCTGCGCGCCCATCCTCATCGCGAACTCCACGAGGTCGACCAGCTCGTCGTCGTTGACGCCGCGCATGGCGACCGCGTTCAGCTTGAGAGGGCGGAGGGACGAGGCCGCGGCCGCAGCGATGCCCTCGAACACGTCGTCTAGTCGGTCGCGCCGGGTGAGATCGGCGAAGCGCTGACGGTCGACCGTGTCGATGCTGATGTTGAGGCGCGTGAGTCCGGCATCGATCAGGTCGGGGAGCTTCGGGGCGAGGCTGATGCCGTTGGTGGTCATCGCGACCTCGACGGGGCCGTCCTCCCCCTCGATGCGGGCGATGCGCCGCACGACCTCGACGATGTCGCCTCGCAGCAGCGGCTCGCCGCCGGTGAGGCGGAACGTGCGGATGCCGAGAGCGGCGGCCACCTCGGCGACCTCGACGATCTCGTCGGTGGAGAGGATGCTCGTGCGGGCGAGCCATTCGTTGCCCTGCTCGGGCATGCAATAGGTGCAGCGCAGCGAGCAGCGGTCGGTGAGCGAGATGCGCAGATCACGATGCACACGGCCATGCGTGTCGACGAGACCGCCACCGAGGGCCTCCTGGCCGGCCGCCTGCGGCGCCGATGCGGCGTGCGGCGGGCGCACACCGATCACGACCGGTACGGCCGTCATGGCGCTCCCCCGCTCCCCGTCATCGTTCGAGACTAACCCGCCGAGACCCGGTCGGGGCCGCCTCGGCGACGGCGAGCGGGAGATTGTCAGCGTTGCGACGGCCTTCGCGGGGCTGCTCAGACCACGGATACGAAGCGCACGCGCTCGGGGTCTATCCGCAGGCGGACCTGATCCCCCGGCACGAGCCCGTCCGCTTCGGCGAGCGAGACGTCGACCGCGCACGCCCGGGTCTGCACCCGCACCCCGGCGAGCGTGGATTCGAGTCGTGTGACCTCGGTCTCCCAGGCATCCGATTCCGCATCACCGACGACCTGCACATGCTCGGGACGGAACACTGCGGCGAGCGGCGAGCCCACGATCGCGGCGAGCGCGAGCGAGGCGGCATCCGTGCTCGCGAGACGCCGGTGACCGCTGCGCCACCCGCCGTCCGCCGCGACGCCGACCAGCCAATTGACGCCCGCGATCGAGGCGACGAAGTCCGAGGCGGGCGCAGACAGCACGTCGCGCACGGGTCCGGTCTGCGTGACACGCCCCGACTCGATGACCACGAGACGGTCAGCCAGCGCGACGGCGTCCGCGGCGTCGTGCGTGACCGCGAGCGTGGTGATCCCGGTGAGCTGATCGCGCAGCATCTGTCGGATGTCGCCCGCCGTCGCCGGATCGAGCGCCACCAGCGGTTCGTCGAGCAGCACCGCGCGCGGAGATGCGGCGAGCGCTCTGGCGACCGCGACGCGCTGCCCTTCGCCGCCGGAGAGCTCGCGCGGCATGCGATCCCCCGCTCCGGGGAGTCCGACGCGTGCAAGCCACTCATCGGCCGAGTCGCGCGCGGTGCGGGCGTCCTCTCCTGCCGCGCGAGGGCCGAAGGCGACGTTCTCGCGCACCGACAGGTGGGGGAACAGCCGCGCATCCTGGCCGAGCAGCACGATGCCCCGGTTCATGGGTGCGGTCCGCACGCGCGGAGCGGCGACGCGGTCGACCACGCGTCCGTCGACCTCGATCTCCCCTGCAGTCAGCGGCTCGAGCCCTGCGAGCGCCTGCAGCAGGGTCGATTTGCCTGCACCGCTGGGCCCCATGATGGCGACGGTCTCGCCGACCGCGACCTGCACCGCGACCTCGACGGCGAAGTGCTCGCGTTCGACGATCACCTGCGCCCGCAGCCCCGGCGCTGCGCCGGCGTGGTGCTCCGACGGAGTCATCGTGTCACCCCCGGTCGCCACCCGCGCACCAGCAGCAGTACGACGATCGCGGTGGCGAGCAGCAGCAGCGCGAGGGCGACCGCCGTGCCCTGCGACACTCCCGCTCCGTTGAACGCCGTGTAGATCGCCAGCGGCATGGTCTGCGTGACCCCAGGCCGATTTCCGGCGAACAGCGCCGTCGCCCCGAACTCGCCGATGGCCCGCGCGAAGCACAGCACGACGCCGGCGACGATGCCCGGAGCCGCGAGCGGCAGGGTGATGCGGCGCAGGATCGTCCATCGGCCGGCTCCGAGCGCCGCCGCCGTGCGTTCGTAGTCCACACCCGAGGTGCGTACGGCACCCTCCACGGCCAGCACCAGGAACGGCAGCGCGACGAACGTCTGCGCCAGCACCACCGCCGGGGTGCTGAAGGACAGACCGAGTCCGCCGAGCCACCCTGCACGCCCGAACAGGTACAGCAGCGCGACACCGCCCACCATCGGCGGCAGCACCAGTGGCACCGTGACGACGGCGCGCAGCACCGCTGCCAGTCGAGGGCCGGAGCGGGCGATGTACAGCGCGAGTGGCACGCCCACGATGATGCACACGACGGTGGCCACGAGGCCGGTGCCGAGCGAGAGCAGGAGTGCCGAGAGCGCAGCCTGCGACGTCACATCCGCGAGGAAGGTCGACCACTGCACCCGCGCGACGAGAGCGGTGAGCGGCAGGACCAGGAAGACCAGTCCGACGAGGGCGGGAACCGCGAGAGCGCGCGGAGCGTATCCGTGCGCAGGTGCCGCGCTCACGGGGCTCCGAAGCCGAAGTCCGCCAGGATCCTCTGACCCTCCGCCGACAGCACGAAGGCCACGAACGCCTCGGCCGCCTCGACGTTCGGCGCGTCGGAGAGCGCGGTGATCGGGTAGTGGTTGACGACCTCGTCGGCGCCGTCGGGCACGATCACCTCGACATCGTCACGACCGATCACGTCGGTGGCGTACACGAGTCCGGCGTCGGCTTCGGAGGCGGCGACCTTCGTGAGCACGGCCGTCACGTTCTGCTCGAGACTCGCGGCGTCGACCGTCACGCCCGCCGTGGAGAGCAGCTTCGCGGAGGCCGCACCGCAGGGCACCTCCGGCGCGCACAGCACCGTGGTCACGTCGGCCAGATCGGCCAGTGCCCCGACCCCGCCCGGGTTGCCGGTCGGCACGGCGATCACGAGGGTGTTGGAGGCGAACAACGCAGGATCCACCGCGGCATCGGTCGCCTTGTCCATGTTGGCCTCGTCGGCGGATGCGAACACGTCGGCCGGCGCACCTTCGAGGATCTGCGTGACCAGGGTCGACGAGCCGTCGTACACGGGGCTGAACCGCACGCCCGGGTTCTCGGCGGTGAAGGCCTCTCCGATCGCGTCGAAGGCCCCCCTGAGGGAGGCGGCGGCGTAGACCGTGAGGTCTCCGCTCAGGCCGCCCTCCGCCGTCGTCGGTGTGGCCGTGCTCCCGTCGGCGGTCGCACAGCCCGCGAGGGCGAGCGCGACGGCGGCGAGGACGGCGACGGCGGAACGGCGGAACGGGCGGTTCATGTCAGCCCTTCGGGACCTCGACGACGACCTGGGTCGCCTTGACGGATGCGGTGGCGAGCGAACCGACCTCGAGCTGGAGTTCGCGCACCGCTTCGGACGAGATCAGCGAGACGACCCTATGCGGTCCGGATTGGATGTCGATCTGTGCCATCAACCCGTCGACCTGCACCCGGGTGACGATGCCGACGAAGCGGTTGCGGGCGCTGGAGAGCACGTCTCCGGCCTTCTTCGCCTCCTCCGCGAGGGCGACGGCTCGCGCCGCGACGGCATCCCCGGGGATCTCGGCCGGAACCGCATCGGTGACCGGCAGCAGCCCCTGCTCGATCCATCGACGGACCGTGTCGTCGCTCACCCCGAGCAGCTGCGCGGCACGGGCGATCCGGTAGGTCTGCATGAAGTGAATCTACCGCAGATACGGAGATATCCATCGATAATCTCCGACTCTGCGACTCTGCGTGGCCGATCACTCCCCTCCCACACGCCGCGGTCCCTGTGTCCCCCGAATGGCCGATACCGCGTGCGTCGGATGTCCGACATGATGACTATCACCATGACGGCACCGAATCCACCGGCGGACGACCTGTCCGACTTCGCCGAGCTGATGACGCACGAGCAGGAGTTCCTGTCCCCTCGTGATCTCGTCGATCCGGTGGTCCGCCGAAGGCGCAGGCGCCGGGGTCTCATCATCACGGCGGTCTGCGTCGTCCTGTTGCTGGCCGCGACCGGCGGTTACGTCGGGTGGGCTCTCACCGCTCCCGTCGGTGCGCCCACTATGACCACACAGACACCGCAGGCCCCGACCGTCGATGCGGCGGCGGTCGCCACGCCCCCGGTCGGCGCATCGGCGATCAGCGTCTCCGGCGCGGACGCCTACCTGGGCGAGTCGGCGAGTGGGATCTGGACGTCGAGCGGCACCGGCGAGCCGCTCCCCATCGCGAGCATCACGAAGCTCATCACCGCGTTGGTCATCCTCGAGGCCTCCCCGCTCGCCTCCGCAGAAGACCCCGGACCGACGATCACGTTCGACAAATCCGATCACGACCTCTACGACAGGTACTACGTGATGGGGGCGACCATCGCCCCCATGCCCACCGGCACCTCGATGTCGCTGCGCGATGCCCTGGCCGCCATGCTGATCCCCTCGGCGAGCAACTACGCCGAGGCGCTGTCATCCCGGATCTTCGGATCGCAAAGCGCGTTCCTCGGCGCGACGCGCGACTGGCTCGCCGCCCATGGGCTGACGGGCACGACGATCACCGAGCCCACGGGGATCAGCCCCCGCAACACGAGCACGCCCGCCGACCTCCTGGCGATCGGGAAGCTCGCCGCCGCGAATCCGGTGATCGCTCAGATCGTCGCGACCCCATCGATCTCACTCCCCGGCGCCGGCCCGCTCTACAACACCAACGGACTTCTCGGAACCAGCGGCATCACGGGGTTGAAGACCGGCAGCCTCGGCGAGGGCACCTACAGCCTGCTGTACACCGCGACCCTCGTCGTGGGCGCCACCGACCCTCTCGCGGTGACCGGTGTCGTGCTCGGAGGACCCTCGCGCGAGTCGGTGAACGCCAGCGTGATCGCCACTCTGGACAGCGTCCGCGCCGGTTTCCACCAGGTGCCGGTCGCGACCTCGGGGCAGGAGATCGGCACGATCTCGACGCCGTGGGGCGACACCGCGCGACTGGTCATCGGAGAGGCGCCATCGATCTTCACCTGGTCGGACACGCCGATCACCGTGACGATGGACATCGAGACTCCGCCGACCTATCGGGACGGCTCGGTCGTGGGGAGCGTCACCTGGACCGCGGGCCCGAACACCGTCACCGCCCGGGTCCAGATCAAAGGCAGCATCGACTCGCCGTCCGAGTGGTGGCGACTCACCCACCCGTCCGAGCTCGGCTCGATGACGGATGCCGCGCGCTGAGGCGACACGGGCGATCCGATCGACCGTCGTCAGAGCACCCGCGTTCTGCCCTATCCTGACCGCGTAGGTCTTCGGAAGGAACACCATGGCGGATGCTGTCGTTCTCGTATCGGGTGGTGCTGCCGTGACACCGTTCACGGATCCCGACCGCGCCAGCGGGTCGGGCCTCGCCGCCGGCAACACGCTCACCGCCCTTCGCGCTCATCTTCTCGAGCGTGGCGCTGCGGTCTTCACCGCACCCGCCCGCATCGGAGACGGCGAGGTCCGGGAAGACGCCGGGTGGCAGGGTTTCGCTGATGCGCCCGTCGTGCTGCCCGCGGAGATGACCGTCAACGCGGTCGGCGGGATCGACGAGGGCGGTGCCCGCTTGGCCGCATTCCTGCGGTGGCTCGGCGAGGAACACGGCTTCACCGAGGTCGACCTCGTCGCGCACTCGATGGGCGGGCTGTTCTCCCGCGCGGCGATCCGCCATCTGCAGGGGGCCGGACCGTCGGTGCATCGACTCCTCACCCTCGGCACCCCGTGGGAGGGTTCGCTGCTCGGCGATGTGCTCACCGGCGAGATCTCCGCGAACGACGCCGCCGGCGACGAGGGGACCGCCCAGATCCTGGAGAGATCGCGCAGCTACGCCGCCGAGAACTCGCAGGGCGCTGCCGACCAGGTCTCGCGCCGGTTCCTTCGGGAGTGGAATGCGACGCAGGTCGGAGTGCTCGACACGATCACCGTCACCGCGATCGGCGCCGGGCACAGCATCTTCTTCGCCGACGCCTTCGGCCTGCCGTGGGAGCGGGCGCTCACCTGGGATCCCGAGGTGTTCGCGGTCGTCGACGATGCGCTCCAGGCCAGAACCGGGGGCATACGCTGAACCCATGCAGCCCCTCGTCGCCCCCGTCGCCGCGCTGGACCCCGAAGAACTCGTCCGCACGGCCCGGCACGCGGTGCTCTCCGGCATCGGCGAAGAAGGTCAGCGCCGCCTCAACGCCGCGCATGTCACGATCATCGGCGCGGGAGGGCTCGGCTCCCCCGTGCTGCTCGCCCTGGCCGCCGCGGGAATCGGCACCATCACGGTGATCGACGACGACATCGTGGAGCTCACCAACCTGCAGCGCCAGCTGGCGCACCGGGTGGAGGACATCGGAGCGTTGAAGACCGCATCCGCCGCGCGCGCCATCACCGCCCTCGCTCCGCAGACCGTGGTGACCCAGGTGCCCGAACGCCTCGACGCTGTCAACGCCGAACGCCTGCTCGCCGGCGCCGATGTGGTGGTCGACACGAGCGATTCGTTCGCGACCCGCCGCGATGTGGCCGCGGCGGCCGAAGCGCTCGGACTCCCACTCGTGTGGGGTGCCGTGCAGGAGTGGCATGCGCAGGCCACGGTGTTCTGGTCGGACCCGCCGGAGGGGGAGCCGGTGGTGCTCGCCGACCTCTTCCCGCTGGGCACCGAGGGCGAGCCGCCCAGCTGCGCTCAGGTCGGTGTTCTCGGAGCCCTGTGTGTGCAGGTCGGCGGGCTGCTGGCGGGCGAGGTGATCAAGCTCCTGAGCGGTGCCGGCGAACCGCTGCTCGGTCGGCTCGCGATGATCGATGCGCTCACCTCCCGCCAGCACGAGATACCGATCCGTCCGGCATCCGCGGCGACGAGGGCGGTGCGCGCATGACCGGCCGCCGCACGGTCGAGGAGCAGCTCGCCCGTGTGCTCGATGCCGTCCGCCTGATCGAGAGCGAGACGCGTCCGGTGGCTGATGCCGCAGGACGCACCCTCGCCGCTCCCGCAGCCGCCGCCCACGACATCCCCCTGTTCGACAACTCCGCGATGGACGGCTTCGCCGTGCGCGGCGCCGATGTCGCTGACGCCTCCGAGGAGAACCCGGTCACTCTGCGCGTGGTCGCCGACCTCCCCGCGGGCATCGACCTCGACCCCCCGCTCGGCGTGGGCGAAGCCGCCCGCATCATGACCGGATCCCCCACCCCCACCGACGCCGACGTGATCGTGCCGTTCGAGGACACGGCCGGTGACCTCGCCGACTCGCTCGACGAGGTGAGGGTGTTGCGCGCTCCGGCGAAGCCCGGGGTGTTCGTGCGCCGACGCGGGACCGACCTGCACGCAGGCGACGAGGTCGTGCACGCCGGCGAGCGCCTGGGTCCTTTCCAGCTGGCCGCCGCGGTCGCCGCCGGGGTCGCCGAGGTCTCGGTGACGCGAGCTCCGCGCGTGGCGGTGGTGTCGACCGGGAGCGAACTGCTCGCACCGGGGGAATCCCCCACCCGCGGACGGATCCCCGACTCCAACGGCCCGCTGCTCGAACAGCTGGTCTCCGAGGCCGATGCCGAGGTGGTGCTGGTCGCGCGCGTTCCGGACGAGGCGGACGCCGTCAGGGCGGTGACCGCCGAAGCCCTCGCCCTCGGCGCCGATGTGATCGTGTTCACCGGCGGGGTGAGCGCGGGGGCCTACGAGCCCGTGCGCGGGGCCTTCGACGGCGGCGGACAGGTCGAGTTCAGCGCGGTCGCCATGCAGCCCGGCAAGCCGCAGGCCTTCGGAGTGCTCGATGACGGGTGCCTGGTGTTCGGCCTGCCGGGGAACCCCGTGAGCGTGGCGGTGTCGTTCGAGGTGTTCGTGCGCCCCGCCCTGCTCGCGATGCAGGGGCGTGCCCTGATCCACCGCCCTCGTGCGCCGTTCACCGCCGACGCATCGTGGACGCCGCCCCCGGGACGTCGCCAGTACCTGCCGGCCGTGGTCGACCTCGCCGCGCGCACGGTGCGTCCTGCGACCGCCGGCGGATCGGGATCCCATCTCGCCGGCGGACTCGCACGTGCGCACGCGTTCGCGATCGTGCCGGCCGAGGTCGAGACCGTCGCCGTGGGCGATGTGATCGATGTCATGCTGGTCGGATGAGCTTTCCCCACCTTGACGCCGGCGGCCGCGCGCACATGGTCGATGTGACCGCGAAGCAGCCGACTGTCCGCACCGCGACCGCCCGTGGTTTCGTGCGCTGCAGCACCGACGTGATCGCCGCCCTCCGCGACGGCACCGTACCGAAGGGCGACGTGCTCGCCGTGGCGCGCATCGCCGGTATCCAGGCGGCCAAGTCCACGCCTTCGCTGCTGCCGCTCGCGCACGTGATCGGAGTGCACCGTGCGAGCGTCGAGCTCGACATCGTCGACGACGGCGTTCACATCGAGGCGACGGTGGGCACCGCCGATCGCACCGGGGTGGAGATGGAGGCTCTCACCGCCGTCTCGGTCACCGCTCTGGCGGTCGTCGACATGATCAAGGGCGTCGACCGCGCGGTCGTGATCGAAGACGTGCGCATCGTGGCGAAGTCGGGTGGGCGCTCGGGCGACTGGGTGCGCCCCGGAGAAGCCGCCCCCGGAGAAGCCCGATGACGCGGGTGCGCTACTTCGCCGCCGCCGCAGAGGCCGCGGGGACGGGCGAGGAGGAGCGCGGCGAACGTTCCCTCCTGGCTCTGCGGACCGCCGTCGTGGCTGAGCATCCGGCACTCGCCGACATCCTGCCGCGCTGCGCGGTGCTCGTCGACGGGGTGCGCACCGACGGCGACATCGCTCTCGACGACGCGGAGCTCATCGACGTGCTCCCG
Source organism: Microbacterium sp. PAMC22086 (assembly GCF_019443525.1). Taxonomy (NCBI): domain Bacteria; kingdom Bacillati; phylum Actinomycetota; class Actinomycetes; order Micrococcales; family Microbacteriaceae; genus Microbacterium; species Microbacterium sp. PAMC22086. Next base: position 430,411 of record NZ_CP080380.1, read on the forward strand.
CCCTTCGCGGGCGGCTGACAACGCACCACGTGCATGACCGCCGGCCACCTGCATGACCACTGGCCGGCGTTTCCTCCTGCATACGGCAAAACCTCATGCAGGTGACGTGTCGAGAACGGCGATGGTGCGAGGGGCTCAGCCGCCGATGCCCTTCCACGACGACGTCCCGTCGACCTCGAGCTGACGCTTCCACACCGGCAGGTCTGCCTTGATCGCCTCGATGACGGCCCGGCACACCTCGAACGCCTCGGCGCGGTGCTCGGAGGCGACCGCGATCACGACGGCCGCATCGCCGACGTCGAGGCGTCCGATGCGATGGCTCACGGCCACCACGGCGGGGGCCTCCGCTCCGGCACCGGCCTCCTGGGCGATCCTTCGCAGCGCCGCCTCCGCATCGGGGTGCGCGCTGTACTCCAATCCGACCACGGGCGTCTCGGCGTCCGGGTCGTTGTCGCGCACGCGACCGACGAAGGTCGTCACCGCTCCCAGCCGGGGATCTTCGACCGCCGCCAGGTGTGCATCCAGATCGAGTCGCGCTTCCGATACCGCTGCGATTCGCACGTCGTTCATGAGTGGTCTCCGCCCTCCACTTGATCCAGGATGTGCGCGGCGACGCCGAGCACCACGGGTACGCCGGAGGCGACAGCGCGGGTCGAGCCGGGCAGGTTCACCACGAGCATGCCCGCCGGGTCGACGATGCCGGCGAGCCCTCGCGACAGCACGGACAGCGGGGTGTCGGCGAGGCCGCGACGACGCAGCTCCTCGGCGATGCCGGGAAGCTCGCGGGTGATCACACGCCGCGTCCCCTCGGGTGTCAGATCACGCGGGCCGATGCCCGTCCCACCGGTGGTCACGACCAGGCGGATGCCACGTGCGGCGGCTCGGCGCAGGGCGTCCGCCACCGACCCCGCACCGTCGGCGATGACCTCGGCGTCGGGGCAGTGCCACCCTGCCTCACGCAGCAGCCCCACGGCGATCGGGCCTCCCCGATCCTCGCGTTCTCCGGAGAACGAGCGGTCCGAGACGGTGATCACGAGTGCGGGGAACGGGCCCATGGCTCCCACCATAGGCCCGAGCGGGTGACCGCGCACGGGTCTCAGTTGACCCGGATGAGCGAACGCTGCCAGCCCGACGATCCGTTCGGCGCGATGGGTGCCCGCTCCTGGATCTGCAGGTCGCCGTTCTTGTTCACCGCGCGCACCGCGACATAGTGCGTGCCCGGTGTGGCATCCCACTCCATGAACCACTGCACCCAGGTGTCGTCGTTGATCGGCGCCGACAGGGTGGCCTGAACCCAGTCGCCGTCGTCGATGCTCACCTCCACGCGCTCGATGCCGACCGACTGCGCCCAGGCGACTCCGGCGATCGGGATCTTCCCCGCCGCCACCGCCTCGCCGATCTTGGGGGTGTCGACGCGAGAGGCGAACTTGATCGGCGCCTCGGCGCTGTAGCCACGCGGCGTCCAGTACGCCTCATCCTGGGCGAACGTCGTCACCTTGAGCTCCGTGAGCCACTTGGTCGCCGACACGTACCCGTAGAGTCCGGGAACCACCATCCGCACAGGGAAACCGTGCTCGAGCGGGAGCGGTTCACCGTTCATCCCGACGGCGAGGATCGCATCGAGGTCGTCATCGGTGAGTGCCGACAGCGGGGTGCTCGCGGTGTAGCCGTCAACGCTGCGCGAGAGCACCATGTCGGCGCCGGACTTCACACCCGCCTTCTTGAGCACGTCGCGCAACGGCACCCCGAGCCACTTCGCGTTCCCGACGAGCTCGCCGCCGACCTCGTTCGACACGCACGTGAGCGTGATGGCGTACTCGTCGAGGCCCATGTCGAGGATGTCCTGGAAGCTCATCTCCACACGCTGGTCGACCATGCCGTCGATCACCAGACGCCAGGTGTCCGGATCGATCGAGGGAACCGTGAGGGCCGTGTCGACGCGGTAGAAGTCCTTGTTCGGGGTGAACAGCTTGCTGAGTCCGGGGATGTCGAGCTCGGCACCGTCCGGCACCGCGACCGTCGTGCGGGGAGAGGGCAGCTTGAGCGCGCTCCTGATCGCCTCCACCGATGACACGGCCATGCTCACCGTGCGAGCCGTGATGCCCACCACCAGCGCGGATGCTCCGGCGAGAGCGGCGAGGACGAAGAAGCGGCGCCTGTCGATCCCCGGCCGCGCAGGTTCCGCAGCGGCGAGGTCGGCATCGGTCTCAGCGGGCACCGTGTCCTCGTTCTCTTGCCCCGGCGTTGCGACCACGGATGCCCTCCACCCGCGCAGGCGCCGGCACAGGAGAACGAGGACGAACGACCCCGCGACGGTTCCGAGCACCGGCGGCAGGAAGGCGAGCGGGGTCACCGCGGCGCGGGTCACGATCGCCGCGGTCGAGAGCACGCCCGCGATCACCAGCGCGATCACGCCGAGCGGCGGACGCACCAGCTGCAGGATGCCGGCGATCGCCGAGGCGATGAACACCGCGAGACCGAGGCCGGCCAGCAGCGCGATCTTGTCGTATTCGCCGAAGGTGGCGATCGCGAACTCCTTGAAGGGCTGCGGCACGATGTCGATCACGAACCCGCCGACCGCGAGAATCGGACTGGCCGCGCGCGCGAAGAGCAGCGCGAACAGCTCGGCCGTCGCGAGGAAGACGCCACCGCCGATCACGCCCGCGAGGGCGGCCCAGACGAGGAATCTCTTGCCACTGCGGCGCTGCACCATGATCGTCTCCTGTTCCACCGGGTCCGGTGTGATCCCCCGTTGTTCGGAGCCGAGGCGCGATCGGATGTGAGGATCGACGGAAGACGCTCCCGCAGGTCAGAGACGCCGCACGGTGATGGCCTCGCGTCCCTGGAACTGCCGCAGCGTGCGCGTGCAACGGGAGCACAGGATCTCGACCCGACGCGGGTGGCCCTCGCCGCACACGCAGTCGACCGTGACGCGCCACTTCGCCTTGCGCCCGCACGGCTGGTAGCCGTCGTCGTCGCCGTGGTCGCACTCGCACCGCTGCCGTTCGCGGTCGACTCCCGCGAGTTGGTCGATCTTCGCGACTTCGTCGACGTCGGTGTCGGCCTCGACGGCCTCGGCTTCCTGCGTTCTCCCCACCAGCCGATGCTCCCAGGACCGCGGCTGCGCGCGCAACACGCTCTCGCGCGGGCGCGCCCCGGTCAGACCCCGACCACCCGTGGATCGGTGGGAGCGTCCGGGATCGCCGGCGGCGCGGGAGGGGGAGCCGGGGCGAGCTGGCGCTGCGGCACCCCGTGCGCCTCGCGGTGCAGTCGCTCCATGCGGCTGTCGAGTTCGGCGGCGGCATCCGCGGCATCCGAGAGGCTGTCGACGAGGTGCGAGGGCACCTGGTTCGAGAACTTGTAGTAGATCTTGTGCTCGAGGCTCGCCCAGAAGTCCATCGCGATCGTGCGGAACTGCACTTCCACCGGCACCGAGAGCGCACCGGTCGACAGGAACACGGGCACCTCGATGATCGCGTGCAGGCTCTTGTAGCCGTTGGCCTTGGGGTGGGCGATGTAGTCCTTGACCGTGCGCACGGTGACGTCGTCCTGCGCGGTGAGCAGGTCGAACAGTCGGTAGACGTCGGCGACGAAGCTGCAGGTCACGCGCACACCGGCGATGTCGGTGATCTCTGCGCGGATGCGGTCGAAGTCGGGCTCGTCGATGCCCTTGCGGGCGATCTTCTCGACGATGCTGTCGGGCGACTTCAGCCGACTCTTCACGTGCTCGATGGGGTTGTACGCGTGGTCGTGCGTGAACTCGTCGCGCAGGATCGAGATCTTCGTCTCGACCTCGCGCATCCCGAACTCGTACTCGCGCAGGAACCGCTGCAGCTCGTCTCGCAGCACGCGGGCCTGGTTGATCGTGTCCTCGGTGACGTGAACAGTCGTCATGCCCTCGCACGTTACGGCGTCGTGATCGGAAACCGCTGTGGATCCCTGATGTCCGCGCGGGCGTCGACGAGATGCTGACCGGAGAGGACGCCGGGGAGCCCCCGCCCGAAGCGGGTGGTGAACAGCATCACGATCGCGACGAGGATCAGGAGCGACGAGGCGAGATCGAAGAATCCCCCCAGCAGTGCGAGCGCGCTGAGCCCGCCGATGCCGCCCGTCCACCGCAGGAGCCGGGCGAACGGCGCCGGCAGGGGTGAGCCCGTGTACCGCAGCTGCACGGCGATGTCACCGATCGAGCGCCCGCTGATCAGGATCAGCACCAGGAAAAGGGCCGAAGGGACGATGGTTCCCGCGGCGGACGCGAGGCCGCCGTCGAGCACCGCTGCGCGATCGTCGGCCACGAACTGCAGCCACAGCTGCACGGACACACTGACGCCCACGCTCAGGAACCCGAAGGCGAGGCCATCGCACAGCATCGCGAGGGCCCGGCGACCGCGGGTGACAGGACGCGGGAGGTCAGCGTCGGGGCTCGCCTTCGCGCCGCGCAGCGCCCTCGGGACGAGGAGGGCCACTGCGCACCCGACGACGGCGCCCAGCGTGTTCGTCATGAGGTCACCCACGTCGAAGAAGCGGTACGCGCACGGGTAGACGCCCCACACACCGGTCAGCTGCGTGGTCTCGACCAGCAACGACAGACCGAGGCCTGCGGCCAGCGCCGTCAGGATGCCGCGGCCGGCGAGCACGCGGACGAAGAAGCCGAGCGGCACGAACAGCACCACGTTGAACACCAGTTGCAGCAGGGCCGGGTGCCGCAGCGGGTTCCCCGGCGCCGCGAGGGCCTTCTGCACGTCGCGCACGACCGACATTGGATCGGTAATCGCCCCCACGCAGCGGATCGTGTCGGGGTCGGGCAGCGGAAGCAGGGTGTAGGTCCAGATGGCCCAGAAGTAGATGAGGGCCGCGAGCCAGAGCAGCGTGCGCCCGAAGCCGAGTCGCCCGCGCCGCCGGTAGCTGACCGCCACGAACGGCACGAACAGAAGGATGCCGAAAGCCACCCCCACCGCGATCGCGATGAATCCGAGCAACACTTGATCTTCCACCGCGTGCCAGTGTAGCCGCGCCCGTGAGGATTGCGTGAGGACCGCACATCCCACCGTAGGGATTCCGTGAGGATCGCGTGAGGATGCCATCAGGAGGCGTAGTGTCGCCCGACCTGCCAACGAAAACAGGGAGGCCGCGGACGCACCGCCGCGCGCCAAGCGCATCCTCATCGGAGAACCGCTGACGAGTCAGCAGGTCGACGACCAGCTGCTCCCGAAGCGCATGGCTCTGCCGATCTTCGCATCCGATGCCCTCAGCTCGGTGGCCTACGCCCCGCAGGAGCTGGTGATGATCCTGCTGATCGGCGGGCTCACCTTCCTGTCGTTCACGCCACTCGTCGCGATCGCCGTCGTCGTGCTGCTGATCGTGGTCGTGCTCAGCTACCGCCAGCTCATCAAGGCGTACCCGTCGGGCGGTGGCGACTACGAGGTCGCGTCGAAGAACCTCGGCGAGATCCCCGGCGTGATCGTGGCCGCGGCACTCCTGGTCGACTACGTGCTGACCGTGGCCGTGTCGGTCGCCTCCGGTGTCGACAACATCATCTCGGCCGTGCCGGGGCTCGATCGCCATCTGCCTCTTCGCCGGGCTCACCGCCCTCGCCCTCATCACCGGCGTGCACTACGCCGAGAACCCCTGCGACCTCGTCGGGTTCGACTGCACGAATCCGCAGCCCTCCCTGCCCTTCGTGCGTGATTCCATGCGTCGAACGATACGGGGACCGCGAGCGGAGCTCATCGGGGTTGACACCCGATCCCCGTTTCGCTAACCAGGTGAGGCAAATGCGCCTCTCGGATCAGGAGCGAGCGAACGCCGCGTCGATCAGGACTTCGGCGGCACCCCGAGCCTGCACGGCGACGGCCGGATCGGCGGAGATCGCGGCCGTGCTCTGCGCACCCTCGGCGAGGATCGACAGCTGTGGGGCGAGCGCCGCGGGAGCGCCCGTCTCGGCGACCAGGTCTGCCATGTACTGCTGGAACGACGCCTTGTGTGCGCGCACGATCTCGGCGACCTCGGGATTCGTGCCGCCGAGCTCGCCGAATGCGTTGATGAAGGCGCAGCCGCGGAAGTCGTCGGCGCAGAACCAGTTCTCGAGGTATCCGTAGACGGCGAGCAGCCGCGCACGAGGATCGTCACCAGCCCCCGCCACCGCCTCCGACAGCCCCGACTCCCACTGGGCGTGCTTGCGCTCGAGGACCGCCGCGACGATGTCGGTCTTCGCGGGGAAGAGCGAGTAGAGGCGATGCAACGAGACCCCGGCGAACTGACGCAGCTCGTCCATGCCCACGGCCGCGTACCCCTTGCGGTAGTAAAGCTCTTCGGCGGCGGTGAGGATGCGCTCGCGGGCCTCGTCTTCGGTCATGACCAGAAGTCTACTTGACGCGAGAACGAACGTTCTCTACATTGGAGACATCGAGCGAGAACGATCGTTCTCACCGGGATCGAAAGGATCAGGATCATGGGTTACATGGCTCTTGGGACATTCGGTGGGGGTAGGGCTCGCCGGGCGATGATCGGCGGGTAGGGGTCGAGGTCCCCGAGGATCAGAAGCGCTAACCACCTGATCGATCACGAGGACCTCGACGTGCTTCACCCTACTTCGGGGTGCGCTGACGCGCGCTCTGCCGCTGATCCGTGTTCCCGCTGTGACTTGCTGCTCGGTCTGGACGGGGTCCATGTCGAGCACGTCGACCGTCGCGACGGGCTGCTGGTGGTGACGGTCTCGACGCCGGCGGCGCCGATCGGCTGCGCTTCGTGCGGGGTCGTCGCGACGGGTCGTGGGCGTCGACGCCGGCTGCTGCATGACGTGCCCGGGACGACGCGGGTGCGGATCGTGTGGGCGGCAACGCGTGTGGCGGTGCGGTGACGATGGTTGCGCGAAGAAGACGTTCGTGGAGCAAGTGCCCACTTTGGTCGCTCGGCGCGGGTCGATCACGAAGCGCGCCGTCGGCTGGGCGATCGGGCAGCTGCGTCGTGAACACGCCACGGTTCATGGCTTGGCTCGGCAGCTGGGGACGTCGTGGAAGACGGTGTGGCGCGCGGTCGAACCCGAGCTGGTGCGGCTCGCCGCCGACGAAGCCCGGTTCGAGGGTGTCACGACGCTTGGCGTCGATGAGCATGTCTGGCATCACGTCGACCCGCGCAAACGGGGCCCGAAGGAGCTGACCGGGATGGTCGACCTGAGCCGCGATAGTGCGGGAAAGACGCGGTCCAGGCTGCTGGATCTGGTGCCGGGCAGGTCCGGGAAGGCGTATGCGTCCTGGCTCGCAGACCGCGGCGACACCTTCCGCAAGAACGTGCGGGTGGCAGCTCTCGATCCGTTCGCCGGCTACAAGACCGCGATCAACGACAAGCTCGAGGACACCCAATGACCCCCACCGGATGTCCGAAGAGCCCATAATCAACACAGCTGATCCCGCACGATGTCGAGATTCTCCACCACACAGCGGGACGTCACCCCACCGAACCCGGGGCGCTTCATGCGGAAAGCCTTTCACACCCGAAAAATCCAAAGCCCGCCGAAAGCCGCGTTGCTTCCGGGTTCTGTGGGACGGATGAAGCCTTCGTTCGGGGCGCGCGCGGCTGTTCAGCGCGAACGATAGGCCGCGAGATCTATCCACACCGGTTCCCAGACCAGACCCTTCTGGAACAGAACATCATGCGCGGCGCGCTGCGCATCCGGGTCCGGAACCGACCACACCACCCGGTCCTTCGGATAGGCCGAAAATCCATCCGCAGGCAGCCCTGCCTGTTTCAGCACCTCTGCCACGGTATCCGCCAGCGACGAGGGCATGAAGTTGTACCGCAGAACATTGCGCAGCATTTTTCCCTGCACCACAGGGTGAAAGCTGGTGGGATCCTTCAAATAACGCTGACGCGTGTCGCTGAAGCTGCGCCAGACATCGTTGGGTTCACGGGGACTGGGAGCCCCCTGCATTCCGTAGAGAATATCATAGCTGGGAGTTCCCTGAAGGTAGCCATTTCCGGACCTCAGCCCCGCATCAGAAGCCAGGTGCCACCACTCCGTAACGAGCACCTTTTCGTCTTGGGTTGGCGCTCCTACAACCAGCGAGAATACATCATCCCCGCTAGATACGCTTGGCCAGCGCGTCATTTGGAGGTAGCAACTGTCGCCGCTGCTTTCATCCTTCCCCTTCTCAAACAACATAATGTTGACCGGGGGATCCTCAGCAGTCAGCGCTTGCGCAATTCTTTCCTGTTTTGGGGCCCAGGTGCGCGTCTTCAAATGCGCATCAGTGATCAACATCTTATTCAGCCGACCGTCGAAGGTCGCAGCAAAGGCCATGATGAGATCGGCTGAAGCCGGGTGATCCAAATAAAAGCAGGTCTCGAATTTCATACATTCATCTCATGTCACTGCGTGGTGATGATCGTCACGGTAGTGCCTGGGTTGTCGGGACTGCTGCACGAATAGGTGACAGGTTGTAGTCACGCCGCCAGTGCGACGGTCGTGTTCATGATGGTCTCGAACTCGATGGGCGTCAAACGGGCTCTTCGGACGGCGAATTCTGGCGATCGTCGCAACACGGCGGATGTCTAGCTTAACTGGAGGATAGGTCAGCGTTCAATGTATAGTCATTGCATGCTGACTATTGCCTCTCGCCTTGATGTGATGAACAGGCTCGGCCGCGCGATGGCCGATCCCACACGTTCCCGAATTCTGATGTCGCTGCTCGAAGCGCCGAGCTATCCGGCGGTGCTCTCGAGGTCGCTTGAGCTGTCTCGATCGAACGTTTCGAACCATCTGACGTGTCTCCGCGACTGCGGGATCGTGGTCGCCGAGCCCGAGGGTCGCCAGACGCGTTACGAGATCGCGGACCCGCATCTCTCCGCAGCACTGAAGACTCTCGTAGATGTGACGCTGGCCGTTGATGAGAACGCTCCGTGCGTGGATGCGTCGTGCTCTGTGCCCGGATGCTGCGGGACGGGAGCAGACGCATGAGCGCTTCTCTGACCGCCGCGCGGCGATCGAAGCTTCATCGCCGCGTTCGCTTCATCGTCGGATTCACGATCTCCTATAACGTCATCGAAGCGATCGTCGCAATCTGGGCTGGAACCCTCGCTTCGTCGGCGGCGCTGATCGGGTTCGGGCTGGATTCGGTCGTCGAGGTGCTTTCCGCGGCGGCGATCGCCTGGCAGTTCACGAGGAAAGACCCCGAGCGGTGGGAGAAGGTCACCGTCCGAGCGATCGGCCTGGCGTTCTTCGCTCTCGCCGCCTATGTCACGGTCGACGCCGTTGTGAGTCTGATCAGCCAGGAGGGTCCGGAACACAGCCCGCTGGGGCTGGGGATCACTGCTCTGAGCCTGATTATCATGCCACTTCTCGCCTGGTTCGAGGTTCGCACCGGGCGCGAGCTCGATTCGAAGAGCGTGATGGCGGACGCGAAGCAGCTCATCCTCTGCATCTACCTCTCGGGGGCAGTGTTCATCGGCCTGATACTGAACTCGCTGTTCGGTTGGTGGTGGGCGGACTCTGTCGCCGCGCTCGTCGTTGCTGTTCTGGCAATCCGCGAAGGTATCGAGGCATGGCGCGGGGACGTGGAGTCTCCGTTCGAGGTGCTCGAAGATCTTGACGGCGAGGATGACGACGACTGATCGTTCTCAGGCGGCAACCTCCCAGAGCGGCGCAAGGCGCTCGGCTGGCGTTTCCCAGTCGAGCGTCTTGCGTGGACGGGTGTTCAACTCGCGAGCGACAGCTGCGAGTTCTTGCGCGTCGTGAACGCTCAGATCCGTGCTCTTAGGGAGTACTGCCTCAAGAGGCCGTTCGTGTTCTCGTTGCTCCCTCGTTGCCATGGTGAGGCAGGATCACAGAAGTAGACCGGCATCGACGTCGCCTCGGTGAACGAACGGTGCTTGCCCATCTCGCTACCTTGATCCCAAGTCAGCGAGCGGCGGAGATGTGCGGGCAGACGCTCGATCGTCGAAGTGAGCGCCTCGAGCATGGCATCTGCTCCGTGATCTCTCGGCAGATGGACCAGCATCACATAGCGGGTAACGCGCTCAACGAGTGTTCCGATCGCTGAACGGTTGTTCTTGCCGACGATGAGATCCCCCTCCCAATGCCCTGCCTCCTTTCGTGCGTCGACTTGCTGCGGGCGATCGCAGATCATCACCATTGGGTCGCGATATCGGGGCTGGCGCCGCTGAGACTGACGGCGCGATTTTCTCCGAGCACGGCCTGTGCGTAGCGCACGATGCAATTCGCGTCGTAGTCCTCCACGAGCGGGAACGTAGAGGGCGAGATAGATGGTTTCGTGCACAACGCGCATCTCTTCCCTGTCGGGGAACTCTCGGTGCAAGGTTCGGGAGATCTGTTCCGGACTCCATCGCAGATCGAGTTTCGCCTGCACGAAGGCGCGCAGTTCGCCGTTGCCGGCGATCTTGCCCACCTTCGGACGCGGCCGGCGAGAATCTGCGCGTGCCTGTGCGGCATACGGCCGGTAGTCACCGCTGTCAGGATGGGCGTTGCGTGAGATCTCACGGCTGATGGTCGATGGGCTGCGTTTCATCTCCGCCGCGATCGCTCTCAGCGACCATCCGGCGAGCACCCGATCTGCGATGAAGACACGGTCGCGCTCACTCAAGTACCGAGACGACAAACGAGGCCGGTATGGTCGCTCCCCGATGGGTGCGACCATACCGGCCTTTTTCGTTCTGTTGTCGCCTGAGCGCCACCGCTTCGTCGTGCGATATGTCACACCCACGATCTTCGCGGCTTCCCTGAAACCGTACCCATTCGAGATCAGCTCGAAGAACTTCGTTCGCTCCGCGAGGAGCGGCTTCGGCCCTTGTGGGGACCGATCAGCGCGGACGTCAAAAGCCATCTGCAACTCCTGGATTCGATCAGGTGTTGCGACGACCAATAGAACTCAAGGACATCCGGTGGGGGTCATTGGGTGAGTCCGCCGGCGGCGAGGAGCATCCGGAGCCGGTAGTTGTCTCGGTTGCGGTAGCCGCGAGCGAGGCGTCGGTGGAGCTCGATGATCCCGTTCACCGCTTCGGTGCCCCCGTTCGATGATCGCCCGGTCGTGAAGTACGCCAGGAATGCTGAGCGCCAGCGGAGCAACGTCCGGCCGAGGCGGGCTATCTCGGGGATCGGGCAGGTGTGAAACGTGTCGACGACCTTCTCGGCGATCCGCTGCCCTCCGGCGAGGTCCTTCGTGTGGTAGGCGGAGCCCAGCTGCTGTGCGCACTGCCACGCGACGAACACCTCGTCGTGCGCGGGGTCGGCCTCGATCGCGGTGGTCAGCCTGACTCGCTGCTTGTCAGTGAGGTTCTCCGCTCCGGCGCGGAGGATGGTCTGGATCCCGTAGAGCGGATCGCCCTTCCGGCCCCGATGCCCGAGGGTGTCCTGTTGCACCCGACGGCGGACCTCGTCGACCGCGGCGGTGCCGAGCTTGACGACGTGGAACGCGTCGAGCACCGCTGTGGCGTCCTCGAGCTTGTCGTTGATCGCGGTCTTGTAGCCGGCGAACGGATCGAGAGCTGCCACCCGCACGTTCTTGCGGAAGGTGTCGCCGTGGTCTGCGAGCCAGGACGCATACGCCTTCCCGGACCTGCCCGGCACCAGATCCAGCAGCCTGGACCGCGTCTTTCCCGCACTATCGCGGCTCAGGTCGACCATCCCGGTCAGCTCCTTCGGGCCCCGTTTGCGCGGGTCGACGTGATGCCAGACATGCTCATCGACGCCAAGCGTCGTGACACCCTCGAACCGGGCTTCGTCGGCGGCGAGCCGCACCAGCTCGGGTTCGACCGCGCGCCACACCGTCTTCCACGACGTCCCCAGCTGCCGAGCCAAGCCATGAACCGTGGCGTGTTCACGACGCAGCTGCCCGATCGCCCAGCCGACGGCGCGCTTCGTGATCGACCCGCGCCGAGCGACCAAAGTGGGCACTTGCTCCACGAACGTCTTCTTCGCGCAACCATCGTCACCGCACCGCCACACGCGTTGCCGCCACACGATCCGCACCCGCGTCGTCCCGGGCACGTCATGCAGCAGCCGGCGTCGACGCCCACGACCCGTCGCGACGACCCCGCACGAAGCGCAGCCGATCGGCGCCGCCGGCGTCGAGACCGTCACCACCAGCAGCCCGTCGCGACGGTCGACGTGCTCGACATGGACCCCGTCCAGACCGAGCAGCAAGTCACAGCGGGAACACGGATCAGCGGCAGAGCGCGCGTCAGCGCACCCCGAAGTAGGGTGAAGCACGTCGGGGTCCTCGTGATCGATCAGGTGGTTAGCGCTTCTGATCCTCGGGGACCTCGACCCCTACCCGCCGATCATCGCCCGGCGAGCCCTACCCCCACCGAATGTCCCAAGAGCCGGTTACATCACCGTCGGCAACGAGAACAGCACCCCGATCGAGCTCTACTACGAAGACCAGGGATCGGGTCAGCCCGTCGTCCTGATCCACGGCTATCCGCTCGACGGCCACAGCTGGGAGCGCCAGACCCGCGAGCTGCTGGCACAGGGCTATCGCGTCATCACCTACGACCGCCGTGGGTTCGGCGGATCGTCGAAGGTCAACACCGGCTACGACTACGACACCTTCGCCGCCGACCTCCACACGGTGCTGGAGACACTCGACCTGCGCGACGTCGTTCTCGTCGGCTTCTCGATGGGAACGGGAGAGCTCGCCCGCTACGGCCACGAGCGCGTGGCGAAGCTCGCCTTCCTCGCCTCGCTCGAACCGTTCCTCGTGCAGCGCGACGACAACCCCGAGGGTGTTCCGCAGGAGGTCTTCGACGGCATCGCGGCTGCCGGCAAGGGCGACCGCTTCGCGTGGTTCACCGACTTCTACAAGAACTTCTACAACCTCGACGAGAACCTCGGATCGCGCATCAGCGAGCAGGCCGTCACCGGCAGCTGGAATGTGGCCATCGGCAGTGCCCCCGTGGCCGCCTACGCGGTCGTGCCGGCATGGATCGAGGACTTCCGCTCCGACGTGGAGGCCGTGCGCGCCGCCGGCAAGCCCACGCTGATCCTGCACGGCACGAAGGACAACATCCTCCCGATCGACGCGACCGCCCGCCGGTTCCACCAGGCGGTGCCGGAGGCCGACTACGTCGAGGTCGAGGGAGCTCCGCACGGTCTGCTGTGGACCCACGCCGACGAGGTCAACTCCGCACTGAAGACCTTCCTCGCGAAGTAGGTCCTCCGCGCCGCATCCGCCGCCGTCGCCCTTCCGGTCGCTCGAGATCCTCGACAGCGACGGAGAGTGCGACGGGGGCGATGTGCGATCAGGCCGACGCCGGCAGTGCCTCAGCCGCGCATGGCGACACCGCGACGCCAGTAGCCCATGAAGGCCACCTGACCACGATCGATGCCCAGGTCCTTGACCAGGTGGCGACGGAGAGTGGTGACCACGCCGCTCTCCCCCGCGATCCAGAAGTAGCGCTCGACCGGAGCATCAGCCGCGGCGATCTCCTCGCCGAGCCCGGAGTAGTCCGGCGTCTCCCACAGCAGGTCCTCGCCGTCGATGTCCTTCACCCGGATCTCGTCCGTGGCGTCGGCGTCACCCAGGTAGCCGACCACGGCGGGGATCAGGCGCAGGCCGTGCGGCTCACCGGCATCGCGCGGCAGCCAGTGCACCTCGACGCCGGTCGGCACGTCGATGCGCAGGATGTCGGCGGGCGACGGCACCTCGATGAAGGCGACGCCGCGCAGGCCACGAGGTGCGTCCTCCAGAATGCGGGCGATCGCCGGAGCGGCCGTCTCGTCACCCGCGAGCACGACCGATGCGGCGGTGCCGGGGGCGAACTCGGCGCCACCGTGCGCGCCGACATCGACGCCGCGACGCGGTCCGACCAGGTACAGCTCCTGCCCGACCGCGGCCTGGCTCGCCCACAGCGACGCGGGTCCGGTCAGGCCCGGCTCGAGGTGCAGCACGAAATCGACGTCGACCTCGGTCCCGGTCTCGTCGTCGACGCGCAGCTCGCGCACGGAGTAGGTGCGCATCGATCCGCGCTCCTCCTCCGGCACCGCGAGGAAGGCCTGCCACCAGTTGTCCGATGCCCGGTCGAGGTCGGGAAGAACACCGGTCGCGGGCGGGAAGACCAGCTTGATGCGACTGTCGAACACCTCACCCGGCGTGCCGAACTCGCTCAGCTCGTCGCCGCCGAAGGTCACCCGCACGAACGAGGGCGAGACGCGCACGACGGCCCGCACCTCGGCGCGGGTGAGGATGTAGGTCGGACGGTCGGTCGTGGTCGTCTCAGCGGACATGGTGCCTCCCGATGGGTGTGACCATCGGCTTGCCGGAGACCGGATCGATGGTGATCTGATTGGCGAGGCCGAAGACCTCTTCGACGAGTTCGGCGGTGACGATGTCCTTCGGGGCCCCCGCCGCGTGCACCCGACCGTCCTTCATGGCCACCAGCTCGTCCGCATAGCGGGCGGCGAGGTTGAGGTCGTGGAGGACCATCACGATGGTCGTGCCGCGCGAGACGCTCAGATCGGTGAGCAGATCGAGCACCTCGACCTGGTGGGCGACGTCGAGGAACGTCGTCGGCTCGTCCAGCAGCAGGATGTCGGTCTCCTGCGCGAGCGCCATCGCGATCCACACGCGCTGGCGCTGACCGCCAGAGAGCTCATCGACGCTGCGGTCGGCGAGGTCGGAGATGCCGGTCGCGTCGAGGGCATCCGCCACCACCTCGTAGTCGTGGGTGCTCCACCGCGCGAGCATCTTCTGATGCGGGTGCCTTCCGCGACCGACGAGGTCGGCGACGGCGATGCCCTCCGGCGCGACGGGCGACTGCGGCAGCAGACCGAGGATGCGCGCGACCTCCTTGGTGGGGCGGGTGTGCACCGAGGTGCCGTCGAGCACGATCTGGCCTTCGCTCGGAGACAGCAGGCGGGCGAGCGCGCGCAGCAGCGTCGACTTGCCGCATCCGTTCGCGCCCACGATGGTGGTGATGCGACCGGGCGCGATCTGCAGGTCGAGGCCGTCGATGATGGTGCGGTCGCCGTAGGCGAGCGTCACCCCCTCGGCCGACAGGCTGTGCGAGACGGTCATAGCGAACCCCCGGAGCGGTTGGTGCGGATGAGCAGGTAGATCAGATAGGGCGCGCCGACCACGCCGGTGATGACGCCGACGGGGTAGCGGGTGCCGAAGGCGAACTGTCCGATCAGGTCGCCGCCGAGCACGAGCGCGGCGCCGACGAAGGCCGACGGCAGGAGCAGATTCGCCCCCGGACCCGTGATGCGCGCCGCAATGGGTCCGGCCATGAACGCGACGAAGGCGATGGGACCGGTGGCCGCGGTCGCGAAAGCGAGGAGCGCGACCGCACCGAGGATGAGCAGCAGGCGCGTGGCGTTGACCCGGATGCCGAGGCCCGCCGCCGAGTCGTCTCCGAGCTGGAGGGCTCCGAGCGAACGCCCCTGCGACAGCATCAGCGGCACGATGACCACCGCGGCGATCGCCATCGGGAGCACGCGCTCCCACGATGCGTTGTTGAGGCTTCCGGTCAACCACTGCATCGCGGTCTGGATGTCCCAGTTCGCCGCCCTCGACAGCATGTACGAGATGATGCTCTGCAGCATCGCCGCGACCCCGATCCCGATCAGGATGAGTCGGGTGCCGGCGAAGCCGCCCTTGATCGAGAGCAGATAGATCACCAGGGCCGTGGCGACGGCGCCGCCCAGGGCGAGCAGCGACACGACAGGACCGTTGACCGAGAGCACGATGATGCCGAACACGGCCGCGGCACCGGCACCGTTCGAGATGCCGATGATGTCGGGAGACGCGAGCGGATTGCGCAGCATCGTCTGGAAGCAGACACCCGCCATGCCGAAGGCGATCCCGGTGAGGACGGCGAGCACCGCTCGCGGCAGCCGCAGGTCGCCGACGGTGAACGAAGCACCGGGCACGGTCTCACCGAGGATCACGCGGATCACCTCGTCGGGCGTGTAGAACGTGTTTCCCACCATGAGAGCGACCGCGAAGAGGGCGAGCACCAGGACGCCGAGGACGACCGTGGCGACCGCGTGCCGACGGTGACGCGAGCGACGGCCCGCGACGATCCTGGCGATCCGGGCAGATGCCGGCTCGTCCACCCGGTCGAGGGTGTGCACGGCGTGTTCGGTCGACCTCACAGCTCACGCACCTTCTGCCGACGGACGATCCAGATGAAGAACGGCGCTCCGATGATGGCGGTGATGATCCCGACCTGGATCTCCTCCGACGACGGGGCGATCACGCGACCCACGATGTCACTCGCGGTCAGCAGCGCGGCACCGGCGATGGCCGAGAACGGGAGCAGCCAACGGTGATCGGTGCCCACGAGCATGCGGCACACGTGCGGGATGATCAATCCGACGAAGCCGATGGGCCCCGCGATCGCGGTGGCGGCTCCCGCGAGGATCACCGCACCCAGCGCCGAGATCAGGCGCGTGCGGAAGACGTTCTCGCCGAGCCCCTTGGCCATCTCGTCGCCGAGCGCGAGGGAGTTCATCCCCCGGGAGCAGAGGGAGCAGATGAGGGCGCCGACGGCGAGGACGGGTGCCGTGAGGGCGATGCGCGGCCACTCCGCCCCGCCGACGCCGCCGATCTGCCAGGACTGGAACGTCTGCAGCAGATCGACGCGAGGGAGCATGACGGCGCTGATGAGCGAGGCGAAGGCGGCCGAGGTGGCGGCACCCGCGAGGGCGAGCTTGAGGGGAGTCGCTCCCCCGCGGCCGAGCGATCCGACCGTGTAGACGAAGACAGCGGCGATCCCGGCTCCCGCGATCGCGAAGGCCATCTGCCCGTAGGGATCGGCGAGGCCGAAGAAGGCGATGCCGCACACGACGGCCAGCGAGGCGCCGTTCGAGACGCCGAGGATGCCGGGGTCGGCGATGGGGTTCCGCGTCACCGCCTGCATGGTCGCTCCGGAGAGGGCGAGTGCCGCGCCGACGAGGAGCGCGAGGACAGTGCGGGGGATGCGCTTGACGATCGCGGCCTCGGCGATCGTGTCGGTGCGGCCGGTGAGGGCCGCCGCGATGTCGTCGAAGGAGACCGCCCGCACGCCGAACGAGATCGACAGGATGCTGAGGACGACGAGCACCACGATCCCGACGAGGAGCCAGATGGTTCTCACCAGCACCGGGCGCCGCAGGTCTGCGGCGCCCGGTGCCGGTGCGATGACGGTTGCTGAGGTCACTGAGCATTCACTCCGCTGCGGCGGATCGAACGACTACGGCGCGAGCGGTGCAGCCAGGAGCGCGAGGTAGTCGCTGAGGCCCCACGGGATGGACAGCGGCGACGGGTTCGCCGATGCCGCGATGGGGGTGGCGTCCGGAAGGACGGCGATGCGCCCCTCGGCGATGGCGGGGATCTTCGACAGCAGCGGGTCGGCCTGCAGCAAGGGGATGATCGTCTCATCGCCGTACGTGATGAACAGGTCGACGTCATCGAACTTCTGCGCCTCTTCGGCGCTGACCGTCAGGTAGAACTGGTCGCTGTCCTTGTTCTCCTCGACGATCGAGGGGAACGGCAGTCCGAGGCCGTGGAGGTAACCGGGGCGGGTGTCGATCGCCGTGTAGTACCCGACCTGGCTGAGGTCTGTCGGGTCGATGTAGGAGAAGAGGACCTTCTTGTCCTTCAGCACGCTGTTGGCCTCCAGCGCCTTCTGCGCGTCGGCGTCCAGCTGCTCGATCAGAGCCTTGCCCTCCTTCTCGAGGCCGAGGGCCTTGGAGTCCATCTCGATCATGTCGTTGACCGAGGTGCCCCAGGCGACCGTCGGGTACGCGATGACCGGAGCGATCTTGGAGAGGGTGTCGTACTCCTCCTGCGTGAGGCCGGAGTAGGCGGCGAGGATCACGTCGGGCTCGGTATCGGCGACGGCTTCGTAGTCGATGCCGTCGGTCTCGTCGAACAGCACCGGCGTCTCGGCGCCCAGCTCATCGAGCTTCTCCTCGACCCAGGGCAGCACGCCGTTGTCGTCGTCGTCACCCCACGACGCCTTGCTCATGCCGACCGGAACGATGCCCAGTGCCAGCGGCACCTCGTGGTTCGCCCACGCGACGGTAGCGACACGCTCGGGCTTCTCGGTGATCGTGGTCTCGCCGTAGACGTGCTCGACGGTGACGGGGAAGGCGTCGTCGGATGCGGGGTTGCCGCCGGTGGTCGAAGTCGACTCCGGCGCGGAGGACGCACAGGCGGAGAGGCCGATGGCGAGCGCGGCGGCCGCGCCGATGGCGAGGATTCGAGAGGTGCGCACAGGCGTTCCCTTCGGGTTCGGGGTGAGAGGGCGGCGCGGATGAAGCGCCCAGCCTTTGGTAAGCCTGGCCTAATCTAACACGGAGGTTAGGTGAACCTCACCCCGGATCTTCCCGAGGTTCCGACGACGGAGGCACGAAAAAACCGGTCGGATCCGTGAGGATCCGACCGGTTTCAGGAAGTCAGCGCGCGCTCAGAGAGCGCGGATGTTCGCCGCCTGCATGCCCTTGGGGCCACGCTCAGCGTCGAATTCGACCTTCTGGTTCTCGCGGAGCTCCTTGAAACCGGAGCCGGCGATAGCCGAGTAGTGGGCGAAGAGGTCGTCCGAGCCGTCATCGGGAGCGATGAAGCCGAAGCCCTTTTCCGCGTTGAACCATTTCACAGTGCCAGTGGCCATGTGTTTCTACTTTCTGTTGATCTAGCCGCTGTTTTACACGGCTTGTGCATCGCACCGGAAGAACCGGAGGATACGAGTGAGCCTCCCTCCGAACGGAAGGGGCGAAGTTTTCAGGGGATCCGTGCCGAACCAATCGGCGCAGAATTCGGATCCAGATGTCGGGCCACACACGTCGCAGCAAGCGTTCGCGGGCCGGTGATGAATGACGCCTCCGGGAAGAGGCACGTTGCCTACCGTACCACGCCATCCCCGCGAGCGCGCCCCCGACTTTCCGATGGCCCGCCCGAAGGATGCCGGGCGCGCCTCAGCGACGGGCGCGCCGAGGGACGGGACCCCTCAGGTGCGACGATCGCGAGCACGCGGACGAGCGTCGCCATCCACAGCAGTCCGAGCCCCACGACGATCGCCTCGACCGCTGTGGCCGAGTACAGGCCGAGCGGGATCCACAGCACGAGTGCGAGCACGAGGAGCAGCCCGACGCCGACCGAGGTGACCAGGAGCGCACGAGGGTGCCCGGGAATCGAGGTCACGGTGGCCGCGGCCGCCACGGCGAACAGCACGAGCGACGCGAAGGCGGCGATGTCATGCGGGATCGGCACCCGGTTCAGCGGCAGCAGCCCGACCGCGGCGAGCGCGACGCCGGTCGCCGCCCACAGCGCGACGACGACGGCGATGCGGGAGAGGACCCCGTCGCCGCGCAGACGGTGCAGGTCGCGCCCGATGTACGAACCGACGGTCGCGACGAGCAGACCTGCCACGACGAGGGTGCCGTTGAACGCCCACGACCCGGAGCCCAGCTGCGAGAAGTTCCGCTCCCACCAGCGCGGGTCGTCCGCGGTCACCATGGCGAACAGCGTGCCGATCACGAGGAAGCCGAACAGCAGCGCGGCGAGGTCGGCTGTGCGCAGGCCGACACCGGCTCCGAACGCGAAGCGTCCACCGACAGCCGAGACCACCCCCGTCAGGAGCCCTCCGCCGAGCGCCGCGAGCTGCAGCCCTTGGAGACCGGCAGCCAACACCTCGGCGGCGAGCAGCACTCCCATCATCGCGACGGCGCCGAACGCCACAGTGAGGGCGCCCGTCGAGAGGTCGGAGATCACCGCCTGCCAGCGCGGCATCGACCTCGTCTCCCCGCGGCGGTGCATCAGCGTGCTCGCGAGGAAGGCGGCGGAGGCGATCACGCCCGCGATGACGGCGGCCGGCATCGCGAGTGCGCCCTCCCCCGTGAGCGGGCGCGCGTCACCGGCCAGGATGAGCACGGCGACCGCCGCGCCGACCCCGAAGCAGATGACGGTCGCCCAGACCGCCTTCGTCTCGCCGCGCAGCTTCGCGTCCTGCTCCATGCGCCCCATGCAAGCACGCACCTGTGACGGGCGGAAGCCCCGCTCTTCCGAGGTCATTCCGTCAACCGAGGTCAGGCCGCCAGGCGACCGACCGCTCTGGCACGGATGAGCACGGCAGTGCCGTCGGAGTAGGCCACCGGCAGCTCCTCCACCGCGACGACCTCGATCGTCGCCGGGTCCGCGCCCGCGAGCCGCGCGCGCTCGGTCGCCTCGGCGGCGGCATCTGCGCGCGAGGCCCGTTGGTCGGACGGGTCGACCCGGTAGATCTTCTCGACCTGCCCGGCGACCTCGCCGAGGGCCGCGCCCACTGCGTTCGCCGCGCCGAAGTGGTCGGGGCGGATCAGTTCGGCGACCCCGTCGAGCTCGGTCGGAGCGATGATGCCGCCACCCCCGACCAGGATGACCGGGACCGGTGCGGCGTTCGGCTTCATCCGGTCGATCGAGTCCTCGAGGATCTCGCGCATCGCACTCCAGGCCACGGCGCCGACCGTCTCAGGAACCGCGGGAGCCTCGAGACCATCGATCCCGGCCCCGCCGACCGCGAGGGCGATGTCGGTGGCCGTGAGGGTGCTTCCTCCGAAGGCCAGGCCCTCCTGAGGAAGCCGATAGCCGACGCTGTCGGGGCCGACCGTCGTGCCCGACTCGGTCTCGCGGATGATCGTGCCACCGCCGAGTCCGACCGACAGCACGTCGGGCATGCGGAAGTTGGTGCGGATGCCGCCGATCTCGACCGCGTGGGCCGACTGGCGCGGGAACCCGTCGACGAGCACGCCGATGTCGGTCGTGGTGCCGCCGATGTCGACCACCAGGGCATCCGTCGCCCCGGAGAGGTGCGCGGCGCCACGGATGGAGTTCGTGGGCCCGCACCCGATCGTCAGCACCGGGAACTCGAGCGCGTACTCGAGCTGCATGAGGGTGCCGTCGTTCTGGCCAAAGTAGGGCGTGGCGGGGATGCCGCGCTCGCGCAGGGCCGCCACGAAGCCTGCGGCCATCTGCCGGAGCGTCTGCATCAGCGCCGCGTTCAGCACGGTCGCGTTCTCGCGCTCGAGCAGGCCGAGCGAGCCGATGCGCGCCGACCGCGACACGGGAACACCCAGCTCCTCCGTGACGATGGCGGCGACCCGCTCCTCCTGGCTCTCGTCGATCGGGGCGAACACCCCCACGACGGCGACCGCGTCGACCTCGCCGCGCATCCGTGCACAGGCCTCGCGCACGGCATCCTCATCGATAGGGGAGAGCACCCGGCCGTCGACCTCGAAGCCGCCGGCCAGCAGCTGCGCGTGCTCACCGATCGCCGCACGCAGATCGTCCGGCCACCCCTCCAGCGGAGGGACGGCGGTGGTGGCCGGTGCACCGAGTCGGAGGATGCCGACGCGGCCGAGCCCGCGGCGCTCGACGATCGCGTTGGTGCAGTGGGTGGTGCCGAGCATGGCGTGCCCGATGAGGGCGGCGTCGACGCCGGAGGCCGCGAGCACCGCGTCGATCGCCGCGGCCACGCCGTCGCCGGTGTCGGCTGTGGTGGGCCGCTTGACCGAAGCGACGACGTCGAGCCGCTCGTCGAGGATGACGGCGTCGGTGTTCGTGCCGCCGACGTCGATGCCGATGCGATACCTGCCGGCCATCACGCGGCCTCCTCATCCGTCGTGCGCGCACCAGAGCGCTGCGCGATGTCTTCGACCGGAACCCACTCCACGTCGTACCCGAAGTGGGCGGGTCCGGCGGTCTCCAGGCCGATGGGCGTGCGCCACTTGTCGTGGCACGGGATCGCGATCACCGCGACCCGCGCGCCGTACCGGAGGGACTCGGTCGTGATCGGCATGCCCGTCGCCAGGTCGAGCACGGCGATCAGATCGGGGGTCACGGCCGCGAGCACGCCGTCGCGGCGTCCGAGCAGCATCTCGTTCTGGAAATCGAGACGGAACGCGCTCCCCCGGTCGGCGCCGACACCGACCAGCTCGGCCGCGCCGCGCGTGAATCCACCGTCCACGGCGCGCTGCAGATCGGCGACCTTGCCGTCGAACAGCCGCACGGCGTCGAGGTCGGCGCACAGGGCGTCGATGCGCTCATCATCGCGAAGCTCGCGTCCGGCGGCATCCCGGCCCCGCAGGATGCGCCCGATGCGCTGAGCGAGTCCGAGGGTGCCGGGGATCGCGCACTCGCGCACGACGTCGCCGCCGTATGCGTAGTCGATCATGGTCGCCCCTCCGCCCATCTCGACGGTGACGGCCCGCGCGATGCGCTCCGACCATCCGCCGTCGATCGGGCGGCTCACCACCTCATTGCCGTGATGGTCGACCAGCACGGTCGTGCCGGGTCCGTAACCGGCCAGGTGGAAGGTGACCATCTGCGCCTCGGGGAACGCCCGACCCATCGCATCGCCGTCGACCACCGGGAGGCCAGCGAGGGCCGCAGCCGCGATCGGGATCATCGAATTGCCGCCGCCGACCTCGATCGGCATCACCGCTGTCGCTTTGCGACCCACGGCGCGCTCGATAGCGTGCAGGGCCGCGAGCAGCTCGGACTCGGCCTGGATGCGCTCCACGCTCACGGAGGGGGCGCCGATCCCTCCGATCGGGATGACGAAGTCGTCATCTTTCAGGTCGTCGACGGCGATCAGCGGGACCGGCCCGTGCAGGCGGATGAGTCGCTTGGCGATCAGGGAGCCGACATGCGGGTCGCCGCCTCCTCCGGTGCCGAGCACGGCGGCACCGAGGGCGATCTCGTCGATGTCGGCTTCCGTGATCACAGGCGTCGTGACGACAGCGCTCATGCGCTCACCTCATCCGTGACGGGGGCCGACGCCGGCGTCACGCGACGACGCAGCGGCAGCAGCACGAGATACGCGACGAAGCCCACGAGGAGTCCGTCGAGAGCCGAGATCGACGTGAGGGTGAACCAGCCGAAGCCGGGACCATCCGCCGGATTCGTCGTTGCGACGGCCACGAAGATCCCGACCACCCAGGCCGCGATGGACCAGCCGTCGACCAGCGGCACGGTGGCGCCGTGCGCCCAGCGCGCCGTCTTTCGACCCGTGAAGAACGACGCCAGGTACACGCCGCCGTAGGGGGCGATGATCGTGCCGATGACGAGGATGAACTGCACGAAGTAGTCGGCAGCGCCGATCACCCCGACGATGATGCCGATGGCGCCGAGCACGATCGTGACGGTGCGACGGCTCAGCCGCTCGCTGATCGACGCGAACGAGAGTCCGGCCGAGTAGAGGTTGGTCGTGTTCGTGGTCCACTGCGCGAGGATCAGCACGATCACGGCGACACCGCCGAGGCCGAGCGCGAAGAAGATCGCCATCAGCTCGGTGCCGTCCATGATGCGGGCGAGCAGGATCGCGACGACCAGGATGATCGAGTTGCCGAAGAAGAACCCCACGAAACCGGCGATCATGGCCTGCTTCGGGGTCTTCGCCCACCGCGCCATGTCGGGGGCGAGCACGACCCCGAGGATGAAGATGCCCATGACGAGCGACACCGCCCCGCCGAAGGTGAAGGTCGCCTCGACCGGGGCCTGGAGGCCCGCCGCACCGTTCACCGTGAAGGCGACGATGACGCCGACGACCAGCAGCAGAAGCAGCAGCGGCACCGCGAGGGTGCTGAGACGGTTGATGGAGCGGTAGCCCCAGAACGCGGTGATCGCCATGAGCACGCCGCCGATCGCGGTGAACACCTGCACCGGCACGTCGATGCCGGTGAACTCGGCGAACGCGATCTGCGCGTTCGCGCCGAAGAATCCGGCCTGCACGGCGTACCAGCCGACCAGACTCACGGCGATCGCCAGGGCGAGGATCGCGCCGCCGATGCGGCCGAACACGGCGCGGGAGATCATGGCGGTGGAGAGCCCGGTGGCGGCGCCGACGTAGGCGCAGGCCATCGCGAGGAGTCCGAGCAGCAGAGATCCGAGCATCGTCGCGCTGATCGCCGGCCAGAAGGCCATGCCGGAAGCGAGAGAGACGCCGAGGAACGCCCCGGAGAGGTCGATGCCGATCGCAATCCACACGGTGGCGATCGACAGCCAGCTCTTGCGCTGGTCCTGCGGCACGACGCCGTGCTCATAGTCGGTGGTGGTCATCATCTTTTCCTTGAGAAGTGGCCCTGCGAGTCGTCGGCGGGGATTCGGGTTCCCGGAATGCGGACGACTCGCAGGGCGGGTCGGGGCGGCCTGTCTGTGCGGCCGGGTCGTGCGATGCCGGGTCGGAGTTCGTGGCTCCGTGCCGGCGAGGGGCGATGGTGTCCGCCGCATCGGTGCGGCGGGATTCATCGGGACAGGATCGTGGAGAGGTGTCGCCAGGCTTGATCGAAGCGCTCGCGGTAGATCTCGGGCGTGTAGTGGGTGAGCTGGAGGAAGAGGCCGTCCATCACCACGAACACCAGAGCCGTGAAGCCCTCGGCGTCACCGGCGGCGAAGGTGCCTGCCGCGACACCGTCTTCATAGGTCTGGCGCACGGCGGCCGCGAGGGTCGACTCCGAGTCGAGGAAGATCTGTCGCAGCTGCTCGCCACCGGGACCGTACTCGGTGACAGCGGCCCTGAGGCTGAACTCCGCGAGGTCGGGTCGGTCGCGGTAGTACGCCTCGATGCCCCCGAGGATGTGGTGCAGGCGTGCGAGCGGCTCCAACTCGGAGCTGTT
Source organism: Microbacterium sp. PAMC22086 (assembly GCF_019443525.1). Taxonomy (NCBI): domain Bacteria; kingdom Bacillati; phylum Actinomycetota; class Actinomycetes; order Micrococcales; family Microbacteriaceae; genus Microbacterium; species Microbacterium sp. PAMC22086. Next base: position 455,000 of record NZ_CP080380.1, read on the forward strand.
CCTGAGGAGCTCGTCGAAGAACGCGGTGTGATCGACCGAGACCCCGGCGTACACCTCGGCGTACAGCGCCTCCTTGCTGGGGAAGTGCGCGTAGAGGGAGGGCGTCTTGATCCCGACGGCCTCGGCGATCTCGCGCAGGCTCGTCTCGGCGTACCCCTGGCGCGCGAAGATCGTGCGGGCCTCCGCGAGGATCGTTGCTCTGGTCATCATCTACCTAACGACTATTAGTTAGGCAGAGCGTAACCCCGCATCTCCCTGCGACGCAAGAGCCACGGGCACAGGACGTCACGACTACCGTGGAGGGCATGCGCATCCCCGCCGCGATCCGCGCCTCCCAGCGCTCCCCGCTGCTGCAGGTCGTGAAGTCGGCCGCGGCGACGATCGCCGCGTGGCTGATCGCCGGATGGGTGTTCCCCGCGCAGCTGCCGGTCTTCGCCGCGATCGCCGCGCTGCTGGTGGTGCAGCCCAGCGTGAACCAGTCGCTGTCGAAGGCGCTCGAGCGCAGCATCGGAGTGATCGCCGGTGTCGTGATCGCCGTCGGGCTGGGACTGCTGTTCGGCTCGCCGAGCTGGATCGTGCTGCTGGCGATCGTCGTGGCGATGCTGGTGGCGTGGATCTTCCGCGCCTCGCCGGGCACGGGCAACCAGGTGGCGATCTCGGCGATGCTGGTGCTGGCGCTGGGGTCGTCGAGTCCCGAGTACGCGTTCGCACGCATCGTGGAGACGCTGATCGGGGTCGCGATCGGCATCGTGGTGAACGCCCTGATCGTGCCTCCGGTTCTGGTGGCACCGGCTCGCCGAGATGTGGGACTGCTCGGCCGCGAGCTCGCCGCCAGCCTCGACCGCCTGGCCGACGCGCTGCCCGAGCCGCAGACGCCGGCGAGGCTGCAGGAGCTGATGCTGGAGGTGCGGCTGCTACGGCCGATGAAGGAGGCCGCAGAGGCATCGATCGCCGCCGGGGAGGAGTCGCTCACCCTGAACCCGCGCCGCTCGACGCACCGAGCCGATCTGCGGGAGATGCGTGCGCTGCTCGACCGGCTCTCCCCTATCGTGACCCAGACGATCGGCATGACCCGCGCCTACTTCGACCACTACGACGATGAGATCGGTGAGGAACCCGCCGTCGCCGCGATCGCCGAGCAGCTGCGGCGAGCCGGGCACGATGTGCGCTTGGCGGTGCAGATCGCCGATGCCTCGCCGGAGCCCGACACCATGACCTCGGCGATCCCCGCGCTCACCGCTCCCCTCGTGATCCGTCCGCCCTCGTCACAGCACTGGATCCTGATCGGCTCGCTCATGGAAGATCTGCGCCGGATCAGGGGAGAGCTGCTCGACGAGGACTGACCCCGCTTACCCTGGAGGCATGTCCGACATGACCGTCGCGGAAGCCCTCGGGGAACTCGCCGCTCTGGAAGACCCGAAGATGCGCGCCGCCAACGAGAAGCGCGGCGACGACCACGGCATCAACCTCAGCCGGATGCGCGCACTGGCGAAGCGGATCAAGACCGACCAGCCCCTCGCGCAGGAGCTGTGGGCCACCGGCGAGACGCCCGCGCGACTGCTGGCTCTGCTGATCTGCCGCCCGCGCGACTTCACCGCCGACGAGCTCGATGCCAGGCTGCGCGAGACACGCCCGCCCAAGGTCAACGACTGGTTCGTCAACTACGTCGCCAAGAAGACGCCGCTCGCCGAGGAGCTGCGGCTGCGCTGGTTCGACGACGCCGACCCGACCGTGGCCGCCGCGGCCTGGTCTCTCACGACCGTGCGCGTGACGAAGGACTCCGACGGTCTGGACCTGCCGCACCTGCTCGACCTGATCGAGCGGGACATGAAGGATGCGCCCGCACGGCTGCAGTGGGCGATGAACGAGACCCTCGCCACGATCGGCATCTTCCATCCGGAGCACCGCGCACGAGCGCTGGAGATCGGCGAGCGCCTGCAGGTACTCGCCGACTACCCGACCGCACCCGGGTGCACCTCGCCGTTCGCACCGCTCTGGATCGGCGAGATCGTCCGGCGCCGCGAGGGCTGACGCAAGATCAACTGAACGCACTCATCGCCGACATCGCGAGCGACATCAACGGCTTCATCGGCGCATCCGTCGTCGACGTCGAGTCGGGCCTGCCGCTCGCTTCGCACTCGGTCCGACCGGACTTCGACCTCGACGTCGCCAGTGCGTACAACAGCGAGATGGTCAAGAACAAGCGGAAGACGATCGACGCTCTCCGCCTCGAGGCCACCCTCGAAGACATGCTGCTGACGCTCGACACCCAGCTGCACCTGATCAAGATGATCGAGGGCGATACCTTCATCTACCTCGCAGCCGACCGTCAGGCGACGAACCTCGCCCTCCTCCGCTCCGCCGTGAACCGCCACGTGGCGGCCTTGAACGCTTGAGCGGCGGGGCCGTCGGAGCCGACAGCCCCGGGAGCGAGTCGTGGGTGCGCACCACCCTGTCGGATCTTCCGACGAGGCGCGCGCGCTGGCGACGCGTGAGCCTGCCGACGCGCTTGCGGCTCGTCTTCGCCGGGCCGGTCGGCGCCGGCAAGACCACAGCGGTGCGCGCGCTGAGCGACGTCGCCCCCGTGGACACCGACGTTCCCATCTCGGCGGGCTCCGCAGAGTACGGCGACGCAGGAAAGAAGACCACCACGGTCGGACTCGACTACGGAGCCTGGAAGCCCACGGCCGAGATCTCGGTGGCCCTCATCGGGTTCCCCGGACAGGACCGCTTCGCCCACGCGCGGCAGAGCTCCTCCTCGTCCGACACGCGCATCCTGCTGTGGTTGCGCGCCGACAGCGAGAGCATCGCCGACGACTGGCTGCCGCGCTTCGCCGGCGACCACCATCGGCTGGCGATCGCCGTGACCCGTTGCACCGACGACGCGATCGACACCGTGCGCGCCGCGCTCACCGAGAGCCTGGAGCGATACGGGATACCGCCCACGCGAGTTCTCGCGACGGACGCCCGCGACCGCGAGAGCGTCATGCGGGCGGCCTGCGCGGCACTGGACCTCCCGGAAGAGGAGTCATGAACGCCTCCACTCGAGCGGATGGCCCCGCTCCGACGACAGAACCGGCATCGGCGCAGGACGCCGTGCTCATGCAGCCGGACCTCGCCGCGAACTGGGCGCTCTGGTCCGGCGTGGTGAGCCAGGCGGCGCTCACCCGGCTGCGTCACCTCGAGGAGCGATTCCCCGAGCTGACGACGGCGGTCCTCTCGACCGCCGACGGCCTGCACATCGCATCGGTCGGCACCCTCGGGGAGACCGGCGACCGCCTGGCCGCCATGAACGGCTCGCTGTTCGCCGTCGCCAGGGCCGAGGCCGAGATCATCTCGCAGGGAACGGAACCGAGCCTTTCCGCCGTGGTCTCGGTGTCGATCGGGCAGAGTCAGCTGTCGCTGCTCAGCTTCATCCTCGCCCCCTACGGTCAGCTGCTCCTGTCGGTGTCGGCGAAGGGGGTGCAGGTGGGGACCGTCATCGTGCAGGCCCGTTCGGCCGCCTACGAGCTCATCACCGCGCTCGGGCTCGCGGGTGCACCGGGATGAGGCTGACTACGCTGACGCCATGAGCACCCACATCGCCGCAGAACCCGGTCAGATCGCCCCCATCGTCCTGTTCCCCGGCGACCCGCTGCGGGCGAAGTGGATCGCCGAGACCTTCCTCGACGATGCCGAGCTGTACTCCCAGACGCGGGGCATGCTGGGCTTCACCGGCACCTGGGAGGGGCACCGCGTCTCGGTGCAGGGCTCCGGCATGGGGCAGCCGTCGATGGCGATCTACGCGAACGAGCTGTTCGACGCCTACGGGGTGCAGACGATCGTTCGCGTCGGCTCGTGCGGCGCGCTGACCGAGAAGGTGAAGATCCGCGACATCATCATCGCGAACGGCGCCAGCACGGACTCCGGCATCAACCGGGTGCGCTTCCATGGCCTCGACTTCGCACCCGTCGCCGACTTCTCGCTGCTGCGCGCCGCGGTCGAGGCGAGTGAGACCGAGCCCCTGGAATCGGCCGTGCACGTGGGTCAGCTGTTCTCGAGCGACCAGTTCTACAGCACGCGCCCCGAGCTCACGGAGCCGTTCGTGCAGCACGGCATCCTGGGCGTCGAGATGGAGGCCGCCGGCCTCTACACGCTCGCGGCGTACCACGGCAGGCGGGCTCTCGCGATCTGCACGGTCAGCGACCACATCGTCACCGGCGAGGAGACCACCGCGCAGGAGCGCGAGCAGACCTTCGGCGACATGATCCGCATCGCCCTGCGCGCCGCGACCGCGTAGCTCGGCGGGCCGCCGCCCCCGCGCGGAAGCTACGGGGTGTCACCGACGGCGTGCGGGCGGGGCAGCGCCAGCATGACGCCGGTGTCGGTGAACTCCTGCTGGATCTCATCGTCGTGCCGGTAGGTGACCAGGCTCACACCGACCGCCGCGATCAGGGCGAACACGAAGGCGGGAAGCAGTTCGTAGAGCCCGGTGTCGAGCGCCTTCCAGATGAACACCGTCGCGGCACCGACGAACATGCCTGCCAGCGCACCCCAGTTGGTGAGCTTGCGCCAGTAGAGGCTGAGCAGGATGACGGGCCCGAATGCGGCGCCGAATCCCGCCCACGCGAACGACACGAGTCCGAGGATCGTGTCGTTCGGCGTGATCGCCAGCACCGCCGCGATGATCGCGACGCCGAGGACCCCGAGTCGCCCCATCAGCATGAGGGTCTTCTGCGAGGGCGGCGTGCGCCGGAACACGCCGTACAGGTCTTCGACGAGCGCCGAGGAGCAGACGATCAGCTGGCTGGAGATCGTGCTCATGATCGCGGCGAGCACGGCCGCGAGCACCAGGCCGGCGACGAACGGATGCAGCAGCGTCTGCGACATGAGAAGCACGACGGTCTCGGGGTTGGCGAGGTCCATGCCCGTCTTGGCGATGTAGGCGAGGCCCACGAGACCCGACAGCACAGCGCCCCCGAGGGAGACGACCATCCAGGAGATGCCGATGCGTCGGGCGCTCTTCGCCTCCTGCGGCGAGCGCAGAGCCATGAACCTCACGATGATGTGCGGCTGTCCGAAGTACCCGAGACCCCAGGCGAGGGAGGAGACGATGGCGAGGACGGTGCCGCCGGTGAGGGCCGTCCCGGAGAGCATCGAGAGGTGGTCCGGCGCGACCTCGTCGATCAGCGCGCCCGTCTCGGCCAATCCACCGATGGCGACGATCGCCGCCACGGGGATCACGATCAGCGCGATCACCATCATGAGTCCCTGCACGACGTCGGTCAGCGACGCTCCGAGGAACCCACCGAAGAGCGTGTACGCGAGGGTGACACCTGTCACCAGCAGCATGCCGGTGAGATAGTCGCCGTCGAACGAGCTCTCGAAGAAGACGCCGCCGGCCACCATGCCCGAGGAGATGTAGAGGGTGAAGAACACGAGGATGACGACGCCGGACACCACGCGGAGCAGTCGCGTCGTGTCGCGGAGCCGATTCTCGAAGAAGCTCGGCACCGTGATGGAGTTGCGCGACACCTGCGTGTATGCGCGAAGACGGGGCGCGACGAGCAGCCAGTTCAGGTAGGCGCCGATCGTGAGGCCGATCGCGATCCACGCCTCGATGAGACCGGACACGTAGATCGCCCCCGGGAGACCCATCACGAGCCAGCCCGACATGTCGGAGGCGCCGGCACTGAGCGCGGCCACCCACGGCGGGAGGTTCCGACCGCCGAGCATGTAGTCCTCGTGATCGCCGGTTCGCCGGAAGGCGATCCAGCCGATGAGCAGCATCCCCGCGAAGTACAGTGCGAGTGCTGCGAACGTGAAGATCTGGTCGGGCATCGTCGTCCCCCCTGGGCGGTGCGGTCACCGCTCCGTGGTCCGTCGATGATGCCACGGGGAGAGTGGCGCCACCTACGAAAGCCGCGCGAATATACCGGCTCAGAATGCCCCGGGCGCGACCGTCGCGGGCGGATGGGATGATCGAGGGACCATGACTTCCACTCCGCGGCTCGATCCCGCCCTCGTTCCGGACGCCGCGGATCCGGATGCCGTCTACCTCGCGTTCGTCGAATGGGCGGAGTCCACCGGCATCAGCCTCTACCCCGCGCAGGACGAGGCGGTCATCGAGATCGTCTCCGGCAACAACCTGATCCTCTCGACCCCCACCGGCACGGGGAAGTCGCTCGTCGCGATCGGCGCGCACTTCAGCGCCCTCGTCGCCGGACGCCGCAGCTACTACACCGCGCCGATCAAGGCGCTCGTGAGCGAGAAGTTCTTCGCGCTGGTCGACGTGTTCGGCGCGGAGAACGTCGGCATGGTCACGGGCGACTCCTCCGTGAACGCCGATGCCCCGATCATCTGCTGCACGGCGGAGATCCTCGCGAACCTCTCGCTGCGCCAGGGCACCGATGCCGACGTCGGTCAGGTCGTGATGGACGAGTTCCACTTCTACGCCGACCCCGACCGCGGCTGGGCATGGCAGGTGCCCCTGCTCGAGCTGCCGCAGGCCCAGTTCATCCTGATGTCGGCGACTCTCGGCGACGTGACAGAGCTCGCGACCGACCTCACCCGGCGCACCGGTCGCGAGACGGCGACCGTGACCGGTGTCGAGCGTCCCGTCCCCTTGCACTTCTTCTATGAGACGACGCCGATCCACGAGACCATCGATGACCTGCTGAGCACGGGGCAGGCACCGATCTACGTCGTGCACTTCTCTCAGGCCGCGGCGATGGAGCGGGCCCAGGCGCTCTCCAGCACGAAGGTCGCCACTCGCGAGCAGCGTGACGAGATCGCGGCGCTGATCGCCGAGTTCCGCTTCACGACCGCGTTCGGCAAGACCCTCTCCCGCTTCCTGCGCGCGGGGATCGGCGTGCACCACGCCGGCATGCTGCCGAAGTACCGACGACTGGTCGAGCAGCTCGCCCAGCGCGGACTGCTGCGCGTGATCTGCGGCACCGACACCCTCGGCGTGGGCATCAACGTGCCGATCCGCACCGTGCTGCTCACCGCGCTCACGAAGTTCGACGGCACCAGGATGCGGCAGCTGAACGCCCGCGAGTTCCATCAGATCGCCGGTCGCGCAGGACGTGCGGGCTACGACACCGCCGGCACGGTGGTTGCACAGGCGCCCGAGCACGAGAGCGAGAACGTCGCGGCCGTGAAGAAGGCCGGCGACGACCCGAAGAAGAAGCGCAAGATCGTCCGCAAGAAGGCGCCGGACGGGTTCGTGTCGTGGGGAGAGCCCTCCTTCCGCAAGCTCATCGACGCCGTGCCGGAGACCCTGACCTCGCACATGCAGATCACCAGCGCGATGATGCTCAACGTGATCGCCCGTGGCGGTGACGTGTTCGCGAATATGCGTGCGCTGGTATACGACAACCATGAGCCGCGGAAGCGCCAACGCGAGCTCGCGATCAGGGCCATCGGCATCTACCGCACGCTCCGCGAATCGGGCATCGTCGAGAAGACCCCGGAGGGAGACATCCGCCTCACGGTCGATCTGCAGCCGAACTTCGCACTCAACCAGCCGCTGTCGCCGTTCGCCCTGGCCGCCTTCGAGCTGCTCGACCCCGATCCCTCCGCCGGCACTGGTACCGGTTCGTATGCGCTCGACATGATCTCGATCGTGGAGTCGACGCTCGACGATCCGCGCGCGGTGCTGAGCCAACAGGAGTTCCAGGCCCGCGGCGAAGCGGTCGCGGCGATGAAGGCCGAGGGCATCGAGTACGACGAGCGCATGGAGCTGCTCGAGCAGATCACCTACCCGAAACCGCTCGACGAGCTGCTGACCGCGGCCTTCGAGACCTTCAGCGCGGCGCAGCCCTGGATCCGCGACTTCGAACTGCACCCCAAGTCGGTCGTGCGCGACATGTACGAGCGCGCCATGTCGTTCGGGGAATATGTCGCGTACTACAAGATCGCGCGCTCCGAGGGCGTGGTGCTGCGCTACCTTTCCGACGCCTACCGGGCGGCCTCGCAGACCATCCCGGAGGAGTTCAAGGACGAGGATCTGCGCGACCTGATCGAATGGCTCGGCGAGCTCGTGCGACAGGTCGACTCCAGCCTGCTCGACGAGTGGGAGGAGCTGATCGCCGGCGTCGACAACGGGCGCTTCGATCCGCACGCGCCCGACGAGCCGATCGTCCCGCCCGCGCCCAAGCGCCTCACGAGCAACATCCGCGCGTTCCGCATCCTGGTGCGCAACGAGCTGTTCCGCCGCGTGCAGCTCGCCGCGAGGGAAGACGTGGACGCGCTGGCCGAGCTCGATCCGGGCTTCGGCGCCGACGCCTGGTCCGATGCCCTCGACGGGTACTTCGCCGACCACGACGAGATCCTCACCGGTGCCGATGCCCGCAGCTCGAAGCTGCTGATCCTCACCGAGGGCGCCACCTCCTGGAGCGTGCGGCAGATCTTCGACGACCCCGCCGGCGATCACGACTGGGGCATCACCGCGACGATCGACCTCGCCGACTCCGACGACGCAGGTCAGGCCGTCGTCACGGTCACCGGAGTGGACCGGCTGTAGCCGCAGCCTCCTCGCGCTCCACACCTTCTCTCTCCACACCGACCACCCGTCCGAATCTCCCCAGCGTCTCCCGCCGGTGGGAGGCGGCGATGACCGTCCCGTCGAAGTCCTCGAGCACATCGGAGATGATGCGCTCCGATTCGGCATCCAGGCTCGCGGTGATCTCGTCGACGATGAGCACCCTCGGCTCCCGGCACAGCGCACGAGCCAGTGCCAGCCGCGCACGCTGACCACCGGAGAGACGCACCCCGTGCTCGCCGAGGTCGTCGTCGAGGGTGATCCAGCCGTCGGCGCCCACCCGCGTGAGCGCGCGACGCAGCTCCTCGTCGGTGCGGGCGTCGGCGCCGCGCACGAGGTTGTCGCGCACGGTGCCGTGGAAGAGTCGCGCATCCTGCTCCACCACGGCCACGGTCCGGCGGAGATCGTCGTCACGGATGCGGCCGAGGGGGTACGCGAGACCTGCGGCATCGACGAGCGCGACCGTGCCCGCAGCGGGATCCCACAGCCGCGCCGCGAGCGCGATGACCGTGCTCTTGCCGGCTCCGGACGGCCCCGCGAGCCCGACGTGCTCCCCGGGATCGACGTCGATCGACCAGCCGGGCAGCACCTCCGTGCGGTCGTCGTACGAGAACGACACCTTCTCGAAGCGCACGCCGAGCGGACCGTCGGGCAGCGGCAGCGGACGATCGATCGGCGACACCACCGGTGGGCGGTCGAGCCCCGCACCCACGCGAGCGGCACTGGCGATCAGCGGATGCAGCTCGGACACGGTGTGCGCGGCATCCGCGACCGCGGCGACTCCGGCCACGGCGAGTGCGATCACGGCGGGCAGCAGCGCGGCCTGTGTGCCCCCGACCGTGCCGTCGAGAGCCAGAGTCGCCGCGATCACGCCGATCACGACAGCGGTGAGGATCAGCTCGCGCATCCCGTCGACGAGGTGGGCGATGGCCTCCCGCCGGCGGCTGATGCGCGCCGACCTCCGCGTTCCCGCGACGGCCTCGCGCACCACCCGATCCTGCAGCCCGTAGGCCAGGATCTCGCGCAGCGCACCGAGCGCGTCGACCAGCCGTTCGGACTGCTCCTCCCGCTCCCGCTGTTCGCGCGCACCGATCCGTCGCGCAGGACCCGCTCCGGCCCCGGCAGTGAGGGCGACCGCCGCCGCGCCACCGAGCATCACGACCCCCGCCACCGGCATCACGAGGAACGCGCACACCAGCGCTCCGGCGAACAGCGTGAGCGCGGCGCCGATCTGAGCGACGGTATGCGCGTAGAAGAACTCCAGCTTCTCGATGTCGGTCATCGCCACGGATGCCGCACGCCCGGAGTGCTCGCGTCGGCGCCCGGGAACGCTGCGCGCGTAGGCGTCGAACAACGCCATCCGCAACCGGGCGAGCACCCGGTAGGCGAGGGCGTGCGAGACGTCCATCTCGCGCCAGGTGAGGAACGTGCGCAGCAGCACGAGGGCGCCAAGCGTGAGCCACCAGCCGACCGGCGGCCACTCCGCGTGCACGACGGCCCCGCCCACACCGAGGGCGGTGAGCACCCCGATGGCCGCGAGGGCGCACAGGCTCGTGGTGGCGATCAGGTAGCTGCCGACGATGCGTCGCCATTCCGGTCTCAGCGGCGGGAGCAACCGGGCGAGGATGCCTGCCGACGAGGTCATGAGGCCTCCTTCACGAGCACTCCGTCGCGGAGCACCCGCACGTCGGCGACTCGGGCCAGGGCCTCGGGACGGTGGCTGATCATGAGCACGATCCTCTCTGCGGCGACGCGTTCGAGCGTCTCGGCCACGGTCAGGGCACTGCGGTCGTCGAGGGCGCTGGTCGGCTCGTCCACGAGCAGCACGCGGCGGTGGGCGAGCAGCGCCCTGGCGAGGGCGAGGCGCTGCCGCTGCCCGCCGGACAGGCTCGTCCCCGCCTCGGCCACCATCGCGTCGAAGCCTCCCGGGATCGCTCGGATCTCATCGAGCACCCCTGCCGCCGCGCACGCGCGTTCCAACGCCTCCTGCCCGGCGTCGAACAGATCGACGTTCTCCCTGATGGTCCCGGCGAACAGGACCGGCCGCTGCGAGACCACGGCCACGTCGCTCGGGTGCAGCGGACGCCCGTCGAGCTGGACCGTGCCCGCCGTGGCCGGCAGGAAGCCGAGCACGAGGTCGAAGAGGGTGGACTTGCCGGCGCCGGACGGGCCCGCGATCGCATGCACCTGGCCGCGCTCGGCGTGGAGCTCGACGCCGCGGAGCACATCGTGATCGGCGCCGGGGTAGCGGTAGGAGAGCCCGGAGATGCGGAGCACGTCGGCGGAGGTCGCCGGTGTCGTCTCGCGCTCCGTCGCAGCTGCGGGCGACCGGCGGAACGCCCCGAGCGCGGAGAGGCCCGGAACGGCCGTGAGCCCGAGGAATCCGGCGTGCCAGTGGCGGGAGAGCTCGCGCACGGGACGGAACGCCTCCGAGGAGAGCAGCAGCAGCGCGTAGACCTCGACGGCCGGCGGCTGCCCGGTCATGACGGAGACGACCGCGAGCCCGGCGGCGATCACCACTCCCGCCTGCACGGCGAAGTCGGTGATGGCGGTCTCCGCGAGCGATGACCGCATCACGCGTTCGGTGGCCGCCCGCAGTGCCTCCGACCTGGTGTGCAGGCGCGACCGCGTGGCCGGCACGTCGCCCAGCGCACGCAGCGTCGACATGCCGCGGAGCGCCTCGAGCAGGTCGCCGCTGAGAGTCTCGTAGCTGTCCCAGTGCTCGAATCCGCGCCGGGCGAGCATCCGCTTCCACAGCAGAGGGCCCAGCACCGCGAGCAGGATCCCTGCGGCGACGCACAGCGCGATCAGGGGTGACAGCACCGCGACCAGGCACACCGCGACCACGCTGCCGACGACGAGCTGCATCACGGCAGGGATGTACTTCGACACGTAGGCGTCGGTGCCGTCGATGCCGTCGCCGAGTGCCAGCTGGGTCGAACCGTCGCGGAGGCGGGCGTCGTGCAGCCGTTCGGGTACGAGGACTGCCGCGACCGCCGCGCCCCGCAGGTCTTCTCTCACCCTTCCGCCCAGGCGGGAGGCGACATCACCCTGCACGAGCGTCAGCAGCATCCGCAGGAGCCCGATCGCGAGTATCGCGCCGATGCCTCCCACGGCCCCCGCTGCGTCGCCGCGCACGAAGGCCGCGAGCGACCAGGCGAGCGCGAGCGCCTGCAGGAGGTGTGTGGCGAACACGAGGAGCAGGAGCAGGATGCTCCCCGTCAGGAGCCAGGGATGCCGTCGCGCCTCGCGCCACAGCTCGGGGACGATCATCATCGTGCACCTCCGGGAGAGTCGAGGAAGGCGAGCGCATGGAGGATCCACCGGTCACCGGTCGCAGAGAAGCCGGAGACGGGGCGGGTGCCCCTGTCCCCGAGGAGCGCGGCCTCGTAGCAGAGGCGAGCCGCGTCGAGATGGGCGCTCCAGAGCGCGGCGTCGACGACGGTCGAAGGGGCCGTGATCGGCACCGACCAGGAGCGGACCTCGGTCGCCCCGCGCACCCAGGCCTGCCCGGAAGCTCTCGCGATGCGCTCGATCGCGGGAGCGGGCGTGCCGCCGATCCGGGCACCGAACTCCGCGGTCGCGGGCGAGCGCCGGGCTCCGAGAGCACGACGAGCCGCGGGATCCGGCACCGGGTCGAGGGGGATCTCGATCGCAGCGAGCGGGATCTCCGGCGCGAGCCCGCGACGGATCCAGGCATCGGCATCCGTCGCGCGAGGCACCCCGAGCAGAGACCGGAGCCGGGTCGAGGGGCCGACCTCCACCGGTCCGGCCTGCACCCCCAGCAGGAAGAGCACGCCGGCGACCGCGTAGGCGGCATCGGCGATCCACAGCGGCCACGCCCGATGCCGGTAGCGCCCGAAGGACCGACCGGGCAGCACCGTGAACACCACGCGCGCGATGCCGTCGTGCGCGGCGGGCGATGGCCATCCGTCCGCACGATCGGCGGCGAGGTCGCGACGGCGGAAGATGCCCTCCTCGTGATCGACCGCCCAGTGCGTGCCGGCCCCGTCGATCAGGTGCGTCTGCACCGGGTAGCACGCCCCGGCCGACGGGACAGGACGCTGACGGATGCGTGTGCTCAGCCCGTCCGCACTCCGATGGAACCGCCCCGGGCGCCAGAGGGCATCCACGAGCTCCCGCACACCCCGGTGGGGTTCATCCGCCACCGCGCCGGTGCGGTGCCAGGCGTTCGTCCGCGGCCCCGGCGGCAACGGACCCGCGGGCAGGCGCGACGTCGGCGCCTCGTCGAGCGGGGCGGGAAGACCCGGGAATGCGCTGATCGATGGGCTCATGGCCGACCTCACATGTGCGGGGCCGGGAGGAGCGTGAAGTCCTCCGGAGCCCCGGTCCACGTCGCGCGCCAGCCGCGATCCTCCGCCGCCTCACGGAACCGCGGCATCCCGAGGTACGAGAACGCCGCCGGAGCGTTGGGCACGAGCCCCGTCACGATCGAGCGCACCACGCGCAGGGCGGTCCGGCGCACATCGGTGGTCGTGAGGTCGCGCGTGAGCACACGGTGTCCACGAGCGCGCAGGCGCTCGTACACCTCGTCCATCGTCACCGGGCTCATCGTGCTCAGCGGATGCACCCCCTGCGCGGGCGCACGGAAGCGACGCGCCTGGTCGTGCACGGTCGGATCGAGCCACACCTGCACGTGCGCTCCGAGGTCGATCACGTTCTCGAACTGCGACCCCGCAGCGGCCGTGTAGTCGGCGTCTGGGCGGAAGTCGAGGGTCAGGCCCTTCGCCATCAACCCCTCGGCGACCGCACGGAACACCCATCCGTCCGCGGTCGTGCAGCCCTGCGTGTAGATCCAGGTGTGCACGGCTTCGAGCACCGCCTTCCGCGCCGCGCGTGCCGGATCGAGCGCTCGCCGATTCCCTCGTCGGTCAAGCGCAGGCCACGGCCCAGAAGCTGCCGGCCGACGTCGCGGGCCTGGCGGCCGAGGTGCCGGTCATCGGCGGAGACTCCCCGCCGAGCCGTGAGGAACTGCTCGCCGTCGAACCCGACTTCGTGTACTCGCCCACCACCTACGAGTTCACCGCTGAGCAGGGCTTCGCCAGCATCGAGCAGCTCGCAGACGCCGGTGTCGCCGCGTACACCGCGACCGGCGGATGCTTCGACCGCCGCATGGAGGGCACCGTCGACGACCTCTTCATCGACCTCGACAACCTCGGCGCGATCTTCCACGTCGAGAAGGAGGCGAACGACCTGATCTCGTCGTCCCAGGCCGAGCTCGCCACCGTCGACACCGCGATCGAGGGGCAGGACCGCCCGCGCGTCGCGCAGGTCTTCGTGGAGGGGACGACCCTCACCGCGATCGGCGCCGGCATCGAGTACGACATCCTGCAGCGCGCCGGCGCCGACAACGTCTTCTCACCGGACGACCCCGCATTCGCCGACTTCTTCGCCGCCGAGATCACCCCGGAATCCCTCGCCGCCGAAGCACCCGATGCACTCGTGTTCGCGGTGACCGACTCCGCGCAGGAGGCCGCTGTCCGCTCGTACCTCGCAGCGACCTTCCCGGACATGCCCGCCGTGCGCGACGGGCGACTGATCGCGGTGCCCTCGACCGACCTGTTCCCCGGCACGCTCGGCAACGTCTCGGCGGTGCGGCTGATCGCCGAGGAGCTCTACCCCGACGCGGTCTTCGACTGACCCGCACCGGCGACACCTCGGGGAGCGTGATCCCCGAGGTGTCGCCGTCGAATGCTCAAGGGGTGTCGCATCAGATCGATCCCGCCCCGAGCGCGGCGTTCAGATCTCGTATACGTCTCGGCGGTGAGCGACCCGCACCACGGTCACGAGCACCTGGTCGTCGATCACTTCGTAGAGAACGCGGTAGTCGCCGATGCGCACCAGCCACGCGTTGTCATAGCCGGAGAGTTTGCGGACCCCATGAGGGCGGGGTTCGCGCTCGAGTTCGGCGATCCCGGAGAGCACCCGTCGACGGATCTGCGCATCGAGTTTGCGTAGCTCTTTGGCGGCCGCTGTGGTGAACTCCACCCGATAGGTGGTCACGCAACTTCCGTGAGGAGCTCATCGAGCGACACACGCTGTCCATCGTCTGCAGCCTTGGCCGCCGCGAACTCGGCCGCATCGCGCGCGGCCTCGAGCTCTTCGAGCAGTTCCAGGTCAGCCACGCTGATCACGACGGCCGTGAGCTTCCCGTGGCGAGTGACGCCCACACGCTCGGAACCATAGGCGACTCCACCGAGGACGTCGGCCAAGCTGTCGCGAAGATCCTTCGACGGGACGCTGCGGCTGATCGTGTTCATGATTTCATTCTACCGCTTATGTACATAAGTGGAAGAAGATACAGAAATCAGGCCTGCATGACAGCGAGCACATTGCCGGCCGGGTCGCGGAACCACGCGATGTCCGGGCCGCGACCGTTGCCGCGGACGATACCGCGCTCATCGGAGGGAAACTCCTCGTCGCTGTAGATCTTGGTCTGCACGCCCCGGGCGATGAGCTCGTCGACCGCGGCATCGACATCCGCCACCGGGAAGTTCAGGATCGTGAAGCTCGCCGGCGTGTGGTTCGGCTTCGAGTAGACGAGGATCGACCCGCCGCTCGGCAGCCGCAGATCGAGGAAGCCCATCGCGTTGCGCTCGACATCGAGCCCGAGGGCCGTGCCGTAGAACTCTTCCGCCGCGTCGATGTCGTCGACGCTGAATCCGCTGAATGCGTTGTCCGCTGTGAAGGCCGCCATGGTTCCAGCATCCGCCGTCCTCCGCCGATTGTCGAGGCCCTTCATCGGCGCCCTTCATCGGCGCAGTCGCGGCACCAGGCGGTCGGTCGCCTGCAAGGGGTCGAACAGTACCCCGAGCCCGCAGCGCATCAGCAGCGCATGCACGCCCAGGCAGATCACGATCACGGCCGCCGTCAGCACGATGGGGCCGATGGCTTCGAGCACCGGCGTCGTCCTCCATCCCGCAGCATCCAGCCCCCCAGCGCGACGTCGATGCGCTGATCGCCCGCCTGCAGGAGGTCAACGCCCGCGCGATCGAACTCACCGAAGCGCTGCTGCTGCTCAGCCGGGCGGACCGTCGCGCGTTCACCCGCGAGATCGTGGATCTGTCGCTCCTCGCGGAAGGAGCGGTCGAGGCGCTGGTGCCGCTCGCCGACCGTCGCGGCGTCGCCGTGGAGGTGGGCGGTGCCCCGGCCCCGGTGCTCGGCTCCTCCACGCTGCTGCCGCAGCTGGTGACGAACCTCGTGCTCAACGCGATCGTGCACAACCTACCGTCGGGTGGGGCCGTCGCCGTGCGGACGCACTCGATGCCCCACGCCGTCGCACTGGTCGTGGAGAACACCGGCGAGCTGCTGCCGGCGCACCGCGTGGCGACGCTCATCGAACCCTTCCAGCGCGGTGCCGAGCGCACCCGCAGCGACGACCATGCCGGGGCGGGACTCGGTCTCGCGATCGTCGACCGCATCACGCAGGCCCACGGGGGCACGCTGGTGCTCACCCCGCGGACGGACGGCGGCCTGATCGTGACGGTGTGGCTGCCGCATCCGTACCCGGTCGAGCCTTCCGCCTGACCAGGCTGCCGTCCCCGTCCCGGTTCAGATGTCGGAAGATCTTCCGGATGCCGGAGCAGATGGGATCTTCGGCCCGACATCCGCCCTTTCTCCCGACGGATGAACCGATACGGGAGCGCGGGCTCACCAGGGGCTGGGCTCGTAGTCCTTCAGGAACACGCCGTGGATGTCTTCGCCGGCCTCGCCGCGCACGATCGGGTCGTACACGCGGGCGGCGCCGTCGACGAGGTCGAGCGGGGCGTGGAAGCCCTCTTCCGCCAGCCGCACCTTCGTGTAGTGCGGACGCTCGTCGGTGATCCACCCGGTGTCGACGGCCGTCATCAGGATGCCGTCCTTCTCGAGCATCTCACCGGCACTGGTGCGCGTGAGCATGTTGAGCGCGGCTTTGGCCATGTTCGTGTGCGGGTGGCCTGGCCCCTTGTAGCGGCGGGAGAACTGCCCCTCCATGGCCGAGACGTTCACCACGTACTTGCGGTGCGAATCCGAGGCAGCCATCGACGCGCGCAGACGGCTGATGAGCAGGAACGGTGCGGTGGTGTTGGCGAGCTGCACCTCGAGCATCTCGAGCGGATCGACCTGCTCGATCGACTGCACCCAGCTGTTCACGCGGTTCACGTCGGGCACGAGGCCGCCGGCGTCGATCGCGGTGCCGTCGGCGTGCTTCTCCAGCGACGACGATCCGGGGGCCATCGCGAGGCGTGCGAGGTCTTCGGCCGTGAGCGCCTGGCCGCCCTGCTCGGCGACCGTGCCGCCGAGGGCAGCGACCGAGAGCAGCGGATGCGCGTCGACGGATGCCTGCAGCGCCTGCGGGTGCGGGTCGGCCGTGTGACCGAAGGTCTCCATCTCGGGCAGCGGTCCGTCGGGAAGCGGCTGCAGCTCTGCATCCGCAAGCAGCGAGTACGCGCCCGGCGAGCGGCGCACGGTCTGCGCGGCGTTGTTGATGAGGATGTCGAGCGGACCCTGCGCGGCGACGGAGTCGGCGAGGCCGATCACCTGGGCGGGGTCGCGCAGGTCGATGCCGACGACGCGCAGACGGTGCAGCCAGTCCGCCGAGTCGGGCAGAGCCGAGAAGCGCCGCACGGCGTCGCGCGGGAATCGGGTGGTGATCGTGGTGTGCGCCCCGTCGCGGAGCAGCCGCAGCGCGATGTGCATGCCGATCTTGGCGCGACCACCCGTGAGCAGGGCGCGCTTGCCGGTGAGGTCGGTACGGGCGTTGCGCTTGCCGTGGCTGAAGCGGGCGCAGTCCGGGCAGAGCTGGTGGTAGAACGCATCCACCTGCGTGTAGGGCTGCTTGCAGATGTAGCAGTTGCGGGGCTTGAGCAGCTCGCCCGCGATCGGGGCGTCGATCACGCTCGTGGCGAGGTCGTTGCCGCGCGTCTCGTCGTCGATGCGGTCGGGCGCTCCGGTGGCGGTGCGGGCGACCACGGCCTTGTCGGCCTCGGCGATCGCATCGCGGATCTCCTTGCGGCGCACCCGCTTGACGGCCTTGAACATCGCCGCGGTCGCATGGCGCACGGCGACGAAGTCCGGATGCTCGTTGTCGATCTGGTGCAGCTCGGCGAGTACGCGAAGAGTCGTGGCGAGATCGTCGGGGTCGACGCCCGGTCCGAGGTCGGGTGCAGCGTCGGAGGGGGCGTCGGTCATTGTGCTGATTTTACGCGAGTGTCCTGGGGGTACGCCCGACCCCGCCCGCGGGGCACATGAGCCTGGCACATGAGCCGGTCGTCGAGCGCACGGCGCGACGTCGAGAGCCCGCGCACTCGACGGAGCGCGCGGGCTCACCGCAGCTACGCGATCCCGCCGCCGTCCACGACGAGCGCCGACCCGGTGACGTACGAGGAGTCGTCGCTCGCGAGCCAGACCACGGCCTGCGCGACCTCGCTCGGCTCGCCCATCCGTCGCAGCGGACGATCAGCGGCTTCGGCGAGGAAGGCGTCGGTGTCCTGCGTGAGCTGACGGGCCTCGTCGCGCAGCAAGATACCGCGTCACGTTCGCACGTGCCATCTCGCTACCTCTTTCATCATTGGAAGATCTAGGTCGGGATCACCCCTTCGGGCGTACTGGTGTTCTGTATACAGAACGCAATCCTGTCAAGGATCGTCGGTCCGGATCGCTCCATCGAGACCATCCCGTGACGTGCCGGTCGCCCGTGGCGCAGACTGGATGCATGACCGATTCCGATCCGCGCCTGCTCGGCCCCGGACTCCTGCCGACGCCGTTCACCGCCGCCGAGATCCGCGACGCCACCGGAACAGGCACCGTGATCCGGCTTCTGCTGGAAGGCCCCGACGGCCCGATGGCCGAGCACGTCAACCGCTTCCACGACACCGATGACGAGGGAGCGACCCTCGACCGCTGGGCCGCGGAGGACCCCAAGGCCGTCGTCTCGAACCGGGTGACCTGGGCCGAGCTGCAGGGCCATGCCGCCTTCGACGCCGGCACCACGAGCGTGTCGACCGTGAGCCTGTCGACACCGCTCGGCGCGCTCACCTGCCGCCGGTACGACACCGACGACGGCATCTTCTGGTTCTCGATCGACCACCCGGGCATGCCCGTGCAGTACGAGTCCGGCGGACTGCGTACGACCGTTCTGAGCATCGAGCGCGACTGACCGGGGCGTCGAGCGGAGAAGTTCCCCGGAACGCGGGCGAGACCGCTCGAACGTCGGCCCTCCGGCGTAGGGTCGCAGCATGAGCAGCACAGCATCCGCACAACATCATGGAGTGGTCCCCTCCTATCTGCTCGCGCGCCTGGCCGAGTCGGGTCGCTTCCCGAAGGCCGCGGCCGCCGCACGGCAGACGCTCACGGCCGGCCGCCCGCCGTTCCGCGCGCGCATCGACCTCTCGATCGACGAGAACGGCGACCTCGTGGCCCAGCTGTCCGAGGCCCCGAACCGCACGATCAGCGATGCGGGCAACATGCAGCAGCTGCCGGGCGCGATCGTGCGCGGCGAAGACGACGGGCCCGTCGAAGACCCCGCGGTCAACGAGGCCTTCGACGGACTCGGCGCCACGTTCGAGATGCTCCTGGCCGCTTTCGATCGCAACTCGCTCGACGATGCCGGGGCGCCGC
Organism: Microbacterium sp. PAMC22086; assembly: GCF_019443525.1. Lineage (NCBI taxonomy): Bacteria > Bacillati > Actinomycetota > Actinomycetes > Micrococcales > Microbacteriaceae > Microbacterium > Microbacterium sp. PAMC22086. Next base: position 474,144 of record NZ_CP080380.1, read on the forward strand.
TCGATGCGACCGTGCACTACGGCGTCGACTACGACAACGCGTTCTGGGACGGCGAGCGCATGGTGTTCGGCGACGGCGACGGCGAGGTGTTCCAGCACTTCACCGGCTCGCTCACCGTCATCGGACACGAACTCGCGCACGGCGTCGTGCAGCACACCGCGAACCTCGAGTACCAGGGCCAGCCCGGCGCACTGAACGAGTCGATCGCCGATGTGTTCGGCGCCCTGACCGAGCAGTACGCCCTCGGCCAGACGGCCGACCAGGCGACGTGGCTGATCGGCGCCGAGATCTTCACCGACGCCTTCGAGGGCGCGGCTCTGCGTTCGATGATCGCGCCGGGCACCGCCTACGACGACGACGAGCTCGGCAAAGACCCGCAGCCCGACCACATGAGCGGCTTCGTGCGCACCACGGAAGACAACGGCGGAGTGCACATCAACTCCGGAATCCCCAACCGCGCGTTCGCCCTCTTCGCGATCGACCTCGGTGGCAAGGCGTGGGAGCGCGCGGGCACCGTCTGGTATCGCGCGCTCACGGGCGGCCTGTCGAGCACCGCGACCTTCACGCAGTTCGCCGATGCCACCGTCGCCGCGGCCGCAGCCGTCGACGCCGCCACAGCCGCAGCGGCTCGACGCGCGTGGACGACCGTGGGAGTCTATGGAGATGAGCGAGTCCCCTCCACCGACTGACGCGCAGGTCGCGATCGCGGTGGTGCGCACCGGCGGCATCGCCGGCATCCGCCGGCAATGGCGGGTGGAGGCCGCGCCCGACGATGCGGTGCACTGGATCGACCTGATCGACCGCTGCCCGTGGGACCAGGAGACGGACGCCGGATCCGGCGCCGACCGGTTCGTGTGGAGCATCCGGGCGCGCACACCGTCGGAGCGCCGCGAACGGGAGCTGCCCGACTCGGCGCTCGACGGCCCCTGGCGCGCGCTCGTCGAAGCCGTGCGTGCGGCCTCCGTCTGAGGCCCCACCGACGTACGCTCGCAGATGAGCCGTCGACCGACGGCGCATCGAAGGGGGATCATGCTGACGACAGACGAAGCCGAACGGCTGCTCGGCGCGGCACGCGAGGCACACACCCGCGGCGACCCCCTGCTGCACCTGCACGTCGAGGTCAGCCGTCTCACCGGAGCCCCGTCATCGTGGGGTTCGGCGGCGAACGAGTGCCACCAGAACGAGAGCGTCGGCTACTTCCTCGGCGAGGTCGAGCGCGTCGGCTGGCGACTCGAGCACACCGGATACGCCTTCGTCGACTCGGGCGCGACCACATCCGATCGGGTGATGAGCACCGGAACGGGCGTGGTGAATCACGGTGCCGTCTCGGGATACTTCACCTTCCGCCGCGCGGCCACGGCCTGACGTCGTCACCCGCGCGGGCCGCATCCGATCAATCCTGTGTGAATCCGGCCTCTTCGCCGCGACGCGGGTTCACAATGGAACCCATGGGACTGTTTCAGCAGAAGCCTGAAGAGCAAGAGAACCAGTGGGTGCTGCCCTCGGAGCCGCTCGAGCGCTCCGAGACGGATGTGCTCGACTCGGCGCCGGTCATCGATCCGCTGTCGATCGGCCTCGGCGCGGAGGCCAGCGGCGACCTGAGCTCTGTCCTGTTCCCGGTCGCACCTCCCGTCCCCGAGGCCGCCGCCACTCACGACTCCGCGGAGCCCACCTCCGATGAAGACCCCGGGGCCGACTGAAGCTCCATCCGTGTGCGGGGCAGCGCCTCGGGGTGCTCGCGCTGCAACCAGCTCATCATCTTCTCGCGCACCTCGCAGCGCAGCGCCCACTGATCGTCGGAGTCCTTCGCCGACATGACCAGCCGCACCGTGACGAACCCGCCCTGCGCATCGGTCACCAGAGCGCTCGCAGACCGGCGGTCCCACGCCGCTGACTCCTCGATGATCCGCTGGAACTCGGCCCGAAGTGGAGCCATCGGCACGCGCCAGTCCAGATCCAGGTACACCGTGCCGAGGATCTTGTCAGACCGCCGCGTCCACGTCTCGATCGGCCGTGAGGTGAAGTAGCCACAGGGGACGACCAACCGACGCTCGTCCCAGATGTACACGACCACGTACGACAGGTTGATCTCTCCGATACGACCCCATTCGCCTTCGATCACGACCACATCGCCGACTCTGATCGCGTCGGTGAACGCCACCTGCACCCCGGCGATCAGGTTGCCGAGGATCGACTGCGCCGCAAGGCCGGCGATGATGCTCGCGATCCCGGCAGAAGCGAGGAGGCTCGTGCCGACCGCCCGCATCTCAGGGAACGTGAACAGCACCGTCCCGAGCGCGAGCACGGCGATGGTGACGAGGACCAGCCTGTGGATCACCAGGAGCTGCGTGCGTCTCCGCCGAGCCTCCGGCCCGAACAGGACGGTCTCCTCGCGAGCGATGAGCCGTTCGAACCCGAACGAGATCGACGCGGCGAGCAACCACGAGCCTGTGAGGATCGTGGTGATCAGGAACAGTCTCGAGACCGGCGGCCACCATTCCTGTTCCGCCGGGGCCGTAACGGCGCAGCCGATCCAGACGGCGACGACCAACGCTGTGGACGCCATCGCGCGTCTCACCCGGCGGGCGAACTCGCGAACCCATATCAGGCGGCGGCTGATCAGCGCCGTGAGCAGGTGCAGCAGTGTGAGGACGGCGGCCACCGAGATGATTGCGACGGCGATCGCCACCGTCGTGCCGAGCCAGGGTTCCCATTCGAAGCCGGAAGACATCCGTCCACCCTAGGCGGCGGCCCTCGATAACACGAACGAGCCGGAGGCGCGGGAAGTCGACGCTGCGCCCCGAGGCGGGAGGCTCGCCGGCGGCGCCTGAAGGCGAGATCACCCCCGTGGTTCGCCCAGTCGCCTCGCCCGACGGATGGGCCTGTTGCCGCAGGACGCGATCGCCCCCGAGGGGATGCGGGTCGCCGACCTGGTCTCGCGCGGCAGGTACCCGCATCACTCGGCGCTGCAGCGCTGGACCTCCGCCGACGACGCCGCCACCCGCGAGGCCCTGGCGGCGACGAACACCGCCGATCTCGCTGAGCGCTACGTCGACCAGCTCTCCGGTGGTCAGCGGCAGCGGGTCTGGGTGGCGCTCCTGCTCGCCCAGCAGACCCCGGTGATGCTGCTCGACGAACCGACGACCTTCCTCGACATCGCTCACCAGTACGAACTGCTCGACCTGCTGCGAGCGCTCAACCAGCAGGGCAAGACGGTGATCGCCGTGCTGCACGACCTCAACCAGGCCGCTCGCTACGCCGACAACCTCGTGCTCATGAAGGAGGGCCGCGTTGTCGCCAGCGGCAACACCTCCGAGCTGATCACGGCGGAGCGGGTCGGCGAGGTCTTCGGCATCGACGCGATCGTGACTCCGGACCCCGTGACCAGGACCCCCATGGTGATTCGTCGGTGACTTCGCCGTCGGCGCCCACGGCTACGGTTGAAGGATGACGATCACCGCCGCCGCAGACGGCTCCGCCCTGGGCAACCCCGGCCCCAACGGCTGGGCCTGGTACATCGACGACGAGAACTGGGCGGCCGGCGGATCCCCGCACGGCACCAACAACCAGGGCGAGCTGCGGGCCGTGCTCGAGCTGCTGCTCGCGACGGCGGGCACCGACGAGAAGCTGCTGATCGAATGCGACAGCCGCTACGTGATCGACTCCGTGACCAAGTGGATGCCGGGGTGGAAGCGCAAGGGCTGGCGCAAGTCCGACGGCGGGCCCGTGCTCAACCGCGACCTGCTGGAGGGCATCGACGAGGCCATCCGGGGCCGGAACGTCGAGTTCTCCTGGGTCAAGGGCCACGCAGGACACCCGCTGAACGAGGCCGCCGACGAGCGCGCGAACGCCGCGGCCAAGGCCTACCAGGCGAAGCAGGAACCGCGACGAGGGCCCGGCTTCACCCGCGCGGCAGACGCCGGAGCCGCCGTCGCCGCGTCGGCACCGGTCGCCGCTTCCTCGTCCGCCGCGCCGTCATCAGCCGCATCGTCATCCGCGCCGTCGAGCACGCCTGCAGCCACAGCTCCCGCGCCCTCCCCCGCGGCCCCGACGTCGGTCGCTGAGCCCCTTTGGGCCGAGGCCGCCGACCTCCTCGACGGGTGGGACGCACCGGCGGACGACCCGATCGAGCTGCGCATCCCCCTCTCCTCCGACGAGCACGCGCGGCTGCGCGACCGCGCCGAGGCTCAGGGCATCTCGCTCGAAGAGGCGCTCCGCCGCCTGATCTGAGCGCAGCGACCGCGGCGTACACTCGCACCATGTCGACTCCCACCCGCACCATCGGCCGTATCTTCCTCGGCGCCTCTCTCGTCTTCGCGGGCGTCTCGCACCTCACGGTGGCGCGCGAGGAGTTCCAGGCGCAGGTCCCCGAGTCGCTGCCGCTGGATCCTGACACCACGGTGCTCGCCTCCGGCGTGGCCGAGATCGCACTCGGATCCGCCCTGCTGCTGGCACGACGCCGTCGGCGCACGGTCGGCACGATCGCCGCTCTGTTCTTCGTCGCCGTGTTCCCCGGTAACGTGGCGCAGTGGATGCACCACCGCGACGGCTTCGGTCTCGACACGGACATGAAGCGCTTCGTGCGGCTGTTCTTCCAGCCCGTGCTCGTCGCGCTGGCGCTGTGGTCGACCCGCGAACCCCGACGCTGACGGGCCGGACCACCCGCACGGACTCACCACTGTCAGGGACGCGTGCCCTCTGCGGCACAACGGGTCCTCCGAGCTGAGGTCCGTAGACTCGGCAGATGAAGGAATGGCGGGTGACGCAGCGGTGAAGGCGCGTACCGTCTTCGGCCTGCTCCGCCTCAGCGCGGCCGCCGTCTGTCTCGTGGCGCTCATCCACCGGCTCGCCTGGGGTCTCGCATCGAACACGATCGCGAGCCAGAACTTCTTCGCCTATCTGACGAACCAGTCGAACATCGCTTTCGTGGTGCTGCTCACCGTCGCCGGCATCCTCGCGCTGCGCCGCGCGAAGGATCCTCGCTGGCTCACCGTCGCCCTGGCACTCGTTCTGACCTGGACGATCACGGCCGGACTCGTGTTCGCGATCCTGGTCTGGCAGGCCGGCATCCGCGGCATCCGCATCGACGTGCCCTGGTCGGATCAGGTGCTGCACTTCTGGCTCCCCGCCGTCACCGTGGCGGCCTGGGCTCTCGCACCCGGTCACCGCTCCGTGCCCTGGCGCGTGATCCCGGTGTCGCTGGCGTACCCGGTGATCTGGGGCGTCGCCACCATGATCCGCGGCCCACTGATCGGCTGGTACCCGTACTACTTCCTCGATCCGCGACAGGTGAGCGGTCCGATGGAGTTCCTGATCTCATCCGCGATCGCGCTCGGCACGTTCGCCGCCGTCGCCACCCTCCTCGTGCTCATCAGCCGCATGCCGGCGCCGAAACGGCTGCGCGGGAAAGCCGAGGGCACTGCGCAGGCATTGACGCCGGAGCAGGCGAGAGCCGGCGAACGGGTCGGTCAGACGTAGAGGGCGAGCGAGGCGAGGGCCGCTTCGATCGCCTCGTCTTCGTCGAGCTTCGCGAACTCCGCTGCCGCCGCGCCGCCGACGATCCCGACGAGCACGTTCTCGCCGGTCGCGGGTCGCAGATTGATCCAGGTCGCGATGGCCACGTCGGCGCCGACGGAGTGCCAGATCGCCTCGTCGTTCTCCCAGAACGGCTCGTCCCACCGCAGCCAGACCGTCTCGATCGCGCCCATGCCGAGTGCCGAGATCGCCCCGCGATTGGAGAACGGCAGGGGCGGGTCGAACTCGATGCTGCGGTCTTGGAGCACGCCGAGTGGAACCGTCACGATGACCCGATCGAATGACAGCGCCTCACCGGTGCCGAGGCGCACGCTCACCCCGGAATCGTCGTAGGCGATGCGGGCGACCGGAGAGTTGAGCCCCACCTTGACCCCGTCGAGAGCCTGCTCGATGAACGGTGCGACATCGCCGGTCGCGGCCTTCGGGTCGCTCATGGGGAGGGGAGGCGCGAACCAGCTCGACAGTTCGTCGGCGCCGGCACCGGTGCGCGCGGCGAGGATCGCGAGCAGGGCCGCGGTCGCCGGATCACTCGGATCGATGCCCGCGGCGGTCAACGCGTCGGTGACCGAGGAGTCTTCGGGGGCGGCCTGCGCCGCAGTCATCGCCGCGTCGAACGGCTGGGGGTCGATCGGGTCGAGGTCGCCCTCGGAGCCGTGCCAGAGCTGACCCGCCAGTTCGACGACGCCGACGTCTCCGCTGCTCATCAGGTCGAGCACCTCGGCGTCGTCCGTGCCGAAGAGCCAGGCGCCGAGCTGCACCGGCAGGGGCCACGAGTCGTCGACGCGGGAGTGCATGCGTCCGCCGACCCGGTCCCTCGCCTCGAAGACGGTGACCTCCATGCCGCCCTCGGCGAGCACAGCGGCAGCGGTGGCGCCGGCGAGCCCTGCCCCCACGACCGCGACGCGCTCCCCCGAGGTCGCCGGGACCAGAAGCTCTTCGGCCGCACGTGTGCCCGAGCTGATCGCACCGCGCAGCGTGCCGGGAGCATCCTCATCCGTCGCCTCGCCTGCGAAGAACAGGCGTGCGTTCACGGGGGCGCCCAGCGCGAGGCGGGTGCCGGCGAGCACGCCGACGGGTGTGAAGCTGGCGGCGCCGAGGGCGTAGGGATCGGTGGTCCAGGTGCTGCGGATGCTGCCGGCTGCGGCGGGGACGCCGGGCGGCGGCTCCGGCTCGCGGGTGCGAGTGGGCGTCGGCGTGGGCGTCGGTTCCGGGGTGCAGGAGGCGAGAAGAACCGAAGCGACACCGGCTCCGGCGCCGAGGAGCAGAGTGCGGCGCGTGATCCTCATCGTGTCGCCACTTTATCCCGAGCGGCCGGGTTCCGCCTGTCGGCGTCCGCCTGCCGCGTTCACAACTCAGGAAGAGGTGTGCCCGCAGACGGCGAAACCGGCCGGATCCTGGCGGATCCGGCCGGTTCGTCCGGAGTTGTGCGCGCTCAGACGGAGAGCAGCTCCCGCTCCAGGCGGGCGAACGACGACTCCATGCCGTCGGCCATGCCGGTGGCGAGGATCATGTCGCGCGTCTCCTTGATCCGCCCGCTCGATGACGTTGACGTCCTCGCGGTGTTCAGTAACGTCAACAATGCGTGGGACAAGTACTGGAACGACTCATACGGCTTCATTTACCGAATCCGGGATGCATACAACGGACTGTCGATTCAGCAGGTCGGCACTCGTGGGCAGGCTGTGCGAGTCTTCTACAACAACGGCGGACACGTCGATGTCGCTCCCGTGTTCTCGCGTGGCGACGGCGTTTATCACCTGCCGAACGGCAGCGGAGGCTGGCTTCTGACCGCTCCAATCGTCGCGAATGAATGGTTCTCCACCCGCAACAGCACACTGAGCCACCACCTCGCACCGATCGTTCGGCTACTCAAGTCCTGGAACCGCGCTCACTCCAAGAGGATGCGGTCATTCCATCTCGAAACAGTTGCAGCAACAATGTTCAGCTCTCTAGGGAGCAACTACCGCGACGGATTGCAGAAGTTCTTCGAGTGGGCACCGAGCTACCTGCACGTCAATGCCCCTGGTGGACAAGGAGGCGACCTCAGCTCGTATCTGAGTCGGAGCGCTCGACAAGACCTGCTCACGTCGCTCTCCTCGGCAGCAGGACGCGCCAAGAAGGCGAACGAGGCGGAAGCGCGTGGCGACCACGCCGAGGCGAGAAAGCAGTGGCGAATCATCCTCGGCGACTCATTCCCGACCGGTTAACGGTAGGTCGCTCGCTATTTGAAGTCGCTCCATCCGGTTAAGAAGCTCGCGAACCGTGCGGTAACAGGCGAGACAGAGCCTGATGAGCAGCGGACCAATTTCATTGAGCCGAGCTCCTGACGCTGGATGTCATCCCACTCCGATTCCGACATGCATGTGACACTGACACCAGGCCATCACACGACCCCGCGTCAGGACACCGAACTGTGCGCCAACTCGTCCAGGTGCGGCGGGGCAGCGCCGGTGCGAGACACCGCGACGGCCGCACTGGCGAGCGCAGTGTCGACGACTCGCTCGAGCGCCCTCAGGAGATCGGCGTCGGGGGCGAAGACCTCGGCGGTGAGCGCCGAAACGAGGCCCCCAGAGACGAGTCCGTAAACGAGGCCGGACATGAAGGCGTCACCGGCACCGATCGTGTCGACCACGCTCACCGGGATCGCCTGCCTCGTCACCGGCCGCCCACCACCCGCGATCGCGAGGGTGCACCCGATGCCACCCCTCGTGACAACGGCCATCCTGGCACCCCGAGCGAGCAGGTGCGCGAGCACATCATCGACAGCGCGACCGGGGTAGAGCCAGTCGGCATCCTCGTCGCTGAGCTTCACGACGTGCGATGCGGCCATGATCGTCTCGACGCGCGCCACGGCTGCAGCTCGTGGTCGGAGAAGCGCCGGCCGGATGTTCGGGTCGTACGTGCGCAGAGTGCGGCTCGAGACCGTTCGGAGCATCGCGCGGACGGCGGTCGCCCCGGGTTCGAGCGACGCACCGATCGACCCGACGTGGATGACGTCGGCCTCCGCCGCCTCGACGATCGCGGTCGACTCGGACAAGGTCCATTCGATGTCGAAGTCGTAGACGTCCGCGCCGTCCGTGCCGATCACGGCGGTGGCACGAGAGGTGCACTCCCCGCCCCTGAGACTCGCCGCGGTCAGAGCGACGCCCTCACGGACGAGATGCTCGCCCAGCATCCGACCGTACTCGTCGTCTCCGATCCGGGTGAGAAATCTCGTATCGATCCCCAGTCTGGCGAGGCCGATGGCCACGTTCATGGGCGATCCGCCCGGGTGGGGCACGCCGTCGACGACATCGACGAGAGCTTCACCGACGACGAGGCAGCGGGTGGTCAGCATCCCCGCTCCGCGACATCGGCGCGCGCCCCGCGCAGCGTTCCTCCGATGACTGCCACGGTGTACGTGCGCGGCGACGCGACGGGGACCAGCGCGGTGAGCACCCTCTCGCCGTTCTGGGCGAACAGCTCGATGGACGACACCCGCTCGTTCAGATCGTCGATCCAGAGGTCCCATCCGACCTCGCGCGGCCGGTCGAGACGCATCGACGGAAACCTGTAAAAGCCCAACGGCATCTTCTCGCCGGAGCGGACGAGTTCGATGCGTCCGCTCGTACGGTCCTGACGGATCACGACCCGACCGTCATCCGATGCCGACTCGATGTGCAGCTCGACGCTCTGCGCATCGCCGAACGTCGCGGTGAAGCCGACCCGCGCGGCTCCGGCGACCCCTTCGGCGAGCACGACGCTGCCGGCCACACCGGCGAGGTCGATGCTCTCGCCGGGATCGAGGTCGACCGCCGGGTGCTGCCGCAGGCGTTCGGCCCCCACTTCGTCGCGCGTGAGCGAGAGCCGGCGAGGTAGCGTCATCGCACTGCGGTGTTCGTCGGAGTCCCCACCCGGTATGCGACCGGCATACTCCCAGTTGTCCATCCAGGCGATGAGCGTCCGCTCGTCGCGAGCCAGACCGTCGAACGTGACACCGGCGTAGCAATCGGGTCCGAAATCGATCCAGCCATAGCGTTCGAGCTCGTCGCGGGACTGACTGCCGTCTCTCAGCAGCGCCCGCGGCGGAGCGGGGTGGGGAACGGAGGCGCGGAATGTCGTACCGTCGAAATCGCCCACCACGTAGTGCGTCCCCGAACCGCCCGCGATACCGCCGGGGTTGAGGCTGATCAACAGCACCCAGCGCACATCGTCGTCATCGCCGTCGACCGCGAGCGGAAACATGTCAGGACACTCCCACACACCGCCGACCGGGCCCGCGGGACCGTACGACGAGAGGAAGGTCCAGGTCGTGAGGTCGTCGGAGCGGTGGAACAGCACCTGGCGGTCTTCGGCCTCGACCGCGACCATCACCCAGTACCCGTCCCCTCCGTCGTCGTACCGGAACACCTTCGGATCGCGGAAGTCGCTCGTGCCGCGGTCGAGCACCGGATTACCGTCGTACTTCGTCCAGACGTACCCGCCGTCCGTGCTGTATGCGAGAGCCTGCGCCTGGCGTCCAGGCGCAGCTGCCGTGTAGAGCGCCACCAACGCCGGATCCTGGTCGGTGCCGAAGCCGGAGGTGTTGCCGTGATCGACCACGACGGAGCCGGAGTAGATCTGCGCCGTGTCGTCCCACAGGATCGCAGGGTCGTGCTCGGTCCATCGCAGGAGATCGGCGCTCGTCGCATGCCCCCAGCTGAGGTTGGCGTGTTCGACACCCTGCGGGTTGTACTGGAAGTACAGGTGGTACAGGCCATCGTGGAAGACGAGACCGTTCGGATCGTTCATCCAGTTGTTGCGCGGAGCGAAGTGCATGCGCGGGCTCGTGGTGCGGACCGGGGGAAGGTCAGTGAGGGTCACCGGGGCAGTCGTCTTTCTACTTGATGGGGGCGTGCGTCACTTGCCGACGCCCGCTGTGAGTCCTTCGCGCAGCGGCTTCTGCCCGAAGAAGAACACCAGGAGCGCAGGGATCATCGAGAGGATCACGCCGGCGAGCACCGTCGAGATGCTGCCGGTGCCGAGGTTGCCCTGCAGCGTCACGAGTCCCAGTGGCAGGGTGAAGTTCTGATCGCTGATGGTCATGATGAGCGGTCGGAAGAACTCGTTCCAGTGATAGTTGAAGGCGAGGATGCCGACGATCGCGAGAGCCGGCGTCGCCAGCGGCAGGTACACGCCGAAGAACGTGCGCCAGGGGCCGGCACCATCGAGCTGAGCGGCCTCACCCAGTTCCGTCGGGATGCCCATGAAGTACTGCCGCATCAGGAACGTGCCGAATGCGGTGGGCAAGGCGGGCACGATGAGCGCCAGGAGGGTGTCGGCGAGGCCCATGCCCCTCACCAGCATGAACACGGGCACGATCGTGACCTGCAGCGGGACCATCATGGTCGCGAGGATCAGGGCGAACAGGATCTTCTTGCTGCGGAACTCGAACTTGGCGAAGACGTAGCCCGCCATCGCGGCAGAGAGCATCTGCCCCGCTGCGACGAGCATCACCACGAGCGCGCTGTTCCAGGCATACAGCCAGAGCGGGATCTTGGTGAAGACGTCGGCGAACGCACCGAATCCGACCGTGACCTCTTGTGTGACGCTGTCAGTGGGCGAGAGCGCCGTGACGAGGGTCCACACGACGGGCCCGAGAGTGAGGAAGGCCGCCAACCCCAGGATGACGAACTTGCCACCCGTGCCGAGGCTGTGTGCCCACGAGCGCTTCGTGATGATTGTCGTAGTCATGATGGCCTCACCCGTAGAAGACGAATCGGCGGCTCAGCCGGAACTGGATGGCCGTGACGAGCATGATGAGAAGCGTCAGCACGATTCCGATGGCGGAGGCGCCACCGAAGTCGAGCTCCCGGAAGGCGGACTCGTAGATCACCATCACGGCGGTTCGGGTCTCATCGCCGGGCCCGCCGCGGGTGAGCACCCACGGCTGATCGAAGATCTGCAGCGCGTTGATGATGGCCATGACCGATGCGACCAGCAGGGTCGGGCTCACCAGGGGCAGCGTGATCATGCGGAACTGCGTCCACCCGGCCGCGCCGTCGAGCGACGACGCCTCGTAGACCTCGCTCGGGATCGCGGCGAGCCCTCCGATGAAGAGCAGGAACGTGAAGCCGAAGTTCTGCCACACGTAGACCAGCAGCACCACGACCTTCGCCCCGAAGCCGGTCGTCAGCCACCCGACGTCGGCGATGCCGATCAGGTTGAGCGTCTGGTTCACGAGCCCGAACTCCTGATTGAACAGATAGGCCATGATCAGGGAGACAGATGCGGCCGACAGGATCAGCGGGAAGAACAGCGACGACCGGAAGAAGGTGCGCAACCACGTCGGCATCTTCGATTGCACGAGGATGGCGAGCACCAATGCGACCGTGAGCTGCAGGATGACCGCCACGATGACGAAGCCGATGGTGTTCAGGAACGACACGCGCACCGTCGGGTTCATCGCGAGGTCGACGAAGTTGTCGACTCCGACGAACACCGGATCGGAGATGATGTCCCAGCGGAAGAACGCCAGGACGAACGATCCGACGATCGGCACGAGGTTGAACAGCCCGAGGCCGATCAGGGTGGGTGCCAGGAAGATCCACACGATCGCGCGCCCGGATCGAGCTGTGGTGCCGGTCTCGCCGCGTGCTCCCGGCGGAACGGTGAGGGTGCGAGTGCTCTCCGACATCATCGTCCTCCCAGCGCGATCTCGAGATCTCGCTGCATCGTCTCAAGGCCCCGGCGTACGCCGGAAGGACCGTTGGTGATGGTCGACACCACGTTCTTGAGCAGGGCCGACTCGACTGCGGCCTGCTGCGGCGGGGCCGGCATCGGGCCGGTGTCGGGGAACTTGTCGAGGGTGTCGTAGAAGACTTCCCAGTGGGCAGGCCCCACCCCCGCGCCGTACAGCTCGGCGTTGAGCGAGCGGCGGGGCAGAGAAGAGTCGGGTCGCGGGTGGGCGATCTTCATCCCTTCCACCGAGACGCAGTACTTGAGCCACTCCCAGGCCTCGTCCTTGCGCGGCGAGGTCTCCATGATCGCGTAGCCGCCCGCGCCGAACTGATGCCGCTGTCCCGACATCCGCGGGAAGTAGGTGACGTCATACGCGTCGTTCGCGACGCCTGCCTCTTCGAGGCCGCGCACCCAGAATCCTCCTGCGGGTGTCATCCCGACCGAGCCGGTTGAGAACAGCGAGACCAGCTCGTTTCCACCGCCCTGCGCGGGGTTCGCCGCAAGGCCCTCCGAGACCATGCGCTCCAGCACGGAGAAGCTCTCGACGGCATGCTCGTTCAGAGCGTCGGCCTGCTTCCACACGTAGCCTCCGCTGCGGGACGGCTGGTCGGGGTAGAAGCGATCCCAGAACCAGTCACCTCCGCCTGCCTTCTCTTCGCGCAGGAAGCTCGTGTTGTTGACGTAGAGCCACGGCACGACACCACCCCAGAGCCGGTTGTTCCAGAAGTACGGGAGGAACTGCTCGGGAGCGCTCTTCTTCATGGAGCGGGCCGTGGTGAGGAACTCCTCCAGAGTCCAGTTGTCGGCGGGGCGTTCTAGCCCCGCGCGCTCCATGGCCTGGGTGCTGTAGAAGACGTTCGCCGCGTTGAAGTTGTCGGGCATCTGGAACAGGCTGCCCTGGTACATGAACGCCTCGATGAGCGTCGGATGCACGTCGTCGAAGTACTCCTGCATCTCGGCCGCGTCCCTGCGCACGAAGTCATCGAGCGGGTGCGCGAGGCGCGAAGCGAAGAGCTGCGAGCCCTCGGTCGCGACCGTGACGACATCCGGGGGCGTGCCCGCCGCGATCATCGTGAGGATCTTCGCGAAGTACTCGCTCCAGTCCTGACCCTGGATGGCGACGATGCGCACCTCGATGCCGGGATGCTTGCGCTGGAATCCGTCGATCAGCGACTGACGCGCCACCGCGTCCTGCGCCGTGCCGAAGAGGGCGACCGTCAGAGTGTCGGTGCCGCGACCCGGGATGTCGGATCCGGTGAGCCGCGGCCACGAGACCACGGTGCCGACGATGCCCAGTCCGATCGCCCCGAACAGCGCCCTGCGAGTGAGATCAACCACGATGTTCTCTCCTGTTTTCGTGACTCCGCAGGCGGGAAGCTGTATCCGCACGGAGATGCTGAATTGATTCAGCACGCCGACATTAGCATCGCGGACCGGGGGCTGCAAGCAGTTTGCTAAATCAATTCAACGCTTGTGGTTCCGCGGGAGCGCCCGCACTGCCTAAGCTGGAGATGTCACGACAGGAGGAAGCCGGTGCCGAAGAACGTCGATCGCAGGCCGACGCTCGCCGATGTCGCCGCGCTCTCGGGCATGTCGAAGACCGCCGTCAGCATGATCCTGAACGACCGGCCGGGTTCGCGCCTCTCCGCCGATGCCGCACGCAGGGTCCGCGCCGCCGCCGAGGAGCTCGGATACCGACCCAATCCCGCAGCTCAGAGCCTGCGGCTCGGCAAGACGAAGACGCTCGGCTTCATCTCCGACCGGATCACGGTGACCCGCTACGCATCCGAGATGATCCGCGGCCTCCTCTCCGCAGCCAAGGAGCACGACTACACCGTTCTGATCGCCGAGACCGAGGGCGATGATGCGAAGATCGCGGATGAGATCCAGGCGATGATCGATCGGCGCGTCGACGGCATCCTGATCGGGTTGCTCGGCGCCCGCATGATCGATGTGCCGCAGACGCCGCACGACGTACCTGTCGTGATCGTGAACGGCACCTCGACGACGGAACATGCCTCGGTGCTCCCCGACGAACGCACCGCCGGGCACGCGATGGCGAAGCTGCTCACCGACGCCGGACACCGACGGATCGGCGTCATCGGCAACAACCCCCGCGCGGTCTCGTCACCGCGCCACTCGGTCACCATCGGCCCCCGATTCGACGGGATCCACGCCGCCTTCGCCGAGGCAGGCATAGAACCGGTCGTCGTCGACGTGTCCGACTGGAACCCCGACGTCGGCTACACGCAGACGATGCGGATGCTCGATGCCCACCCCGATCTCACCGCGATCCTGGCCGGAAACGACGGAGTGGCATTCGGGGCGTATCAGGCGATCGCAGAGCGCGGACTCACGGTGCCGCACGACATCTCGGTCGCGTCGTTCGACGACGAAGAGCTGGCGAGCTTCCAACGACCGGGGCTCACGACCGCGCGCCTGCCCTACGACGTGATCGGGCGCACCGCGGTCGAGATGCTGCTCGGCGACCGCCCTCTGAGCGCGATGCTGATCCCCATGCCCGTCATCGTCCGCGCCTCCATCCGCCACCTGAGCTGACGCACGAGGCGCCGACGTGCGGCATCCATTCACGTGAATCCACCCCCGTCTTTCAGGCGTAGGCTGGAGAGAAGGACGGACCGTCCGAGAAGATCTCCCGGCACCGTGCCCGCCCGGAAGTGGAGTCACTCGTGGCTCAGTACGACGTCTCGAACCGCTCGGCGATCGTGACGGGAGCAGGAAGCGGAATCGGTCGCTCGACCGCCCTCCTGCTGGCGAAGAACGGCGCATCGGTCGTGGTCAACGACCTGAATGCGGATCACGCGAATGCGGTCGTGGAGGAGATCCGCGCGGCCGGCGGCACGGCCGAGGCTTCGGTCGGCGACGCGACGGATGCGGCGTGGATCGCGTCGTCCATCGAACTCGCGAACTCGCTCGCGCCCCTGCGCATCGGCGTCAACAACGCCGGCATCGGCGGTGCCACCGCTCCGACGGCCGAGTACGAGGACGAGGCCTGGGACAAGGTCATCGCGATCAACCTCAACGCGGTCTTCCGCAACATGAAGGCGCAGATCCCGTCGATCCTCGCGAACGGCGGCGGCTCGGTCGTGAACATCGCCTCCATCCTCGGCAGCGTCGGCTTCGCCGGCTCCCCCGCCTACGTCACGGCCAAGCACGGCGTGGTCGGGATGACCAAGTCGGCGGCGCTCGAGTACTCCGCCAAGGGCGTGCGCGTGAACTCGGTGGGCCCCGGCTTCATCGACACCCCGCTGCTGGCGAACATGGGCGACGAGGCGAAGGAGTTCCTCGTGAGCAAGCACCCGATCGGCCGCCTGGGGCAGGCAGACGAGGTCGCGAACCTCATCGCCTTCCTCGCGAGCGACGCCGCGAGCTTCATCACCGGCAGCTACCACCTGGTCGACGGCGGATACACCGCCCTCTGAGACCTACAGCCCCTCCGCGATCTCCTTGATCGCAGCGAGACGACGATCCCACTCGCGTCCGATCGCGTCGAGCTTCGCCGCCGTGGCGGAGAGCTCGGTGCCGACGACGCGGAAGCGCACCTCGCGCCCCACCGGCACGGACTCCACGAGCCCCACCTCCTGCAAGATCGCGAGGTGCTTCGCGATCGCCTGGCGAGACACCGGAAGGCGCCCGGCGAGGGCGGATGCCGAAGCATCCCCCTCGCCGAGAGCCGTCAGGATGCTCCAGCGTGTCTCGTCCGCGAGTGCCGCGAACATGGGCAGCAGGGCTTCTGAGATCACGCTTCGCCTTCCACCAGTGCCACCATCTTGTCCAGCTCCAGGTCCCAGCCCGTGCGATGCGACTCGAGGTTGGCCCGTGGCTCGGACGTGCGCTCGAAGCCGCTCTCGACGACCGTGAGCCGCGTGCCCCCATCCACCTCTTCGAGAGTGAAGGTGAACACGGTCGAGGTCGACTCGTCGATGCTGTCCGGCAGCTTCCCGAGGGCGTCGTCGTTGTTCCAGCGATAGGTGATGCGCCGCGGTTCGTCGTACTCCTCCACGCGAAGGAGAATCACGTCGTAGTCCGGGAACGTCATCGTGCCGGTCGCGCCGACACCGGCGCCGTCGAGCACGGTGCGCCCGAACCAGCGGGAGATGTGCTGCGGCTCGGCCACGGCACGCCACACCTTCTCGACGGGTGCCGCGATCTGGATGCTTCGCCGAACCGAGAACGACTCCTCGTCGACGACGGATGCCTCGTTGTGGGTCATGCTCACCATGATGGGTCCTTTCGGGATCTCCCGCATGTTCCGTCGACCGGTCGGCCAACCGCAATCCCAGGGTTGCACATGCAACCCTGGTGCGCAACCCTCAGGTTGCACTAATCTCCTCACGTCGTGCCACTTGTCGGAGGAAATGACGGATGCAGGAGGAATCGCCGTGCGGGCTCCCTGCATGCGTGCATCCTTCCGACATGTGAACCGTCCGCGCCGGACCGCACGCCCGACGCCTTCCGTCGGCCCGTCCGTCCGTCCGACGCCGCCCGTCCGACGCCTTCCATCCGCCCGTCCGCCCGTCCGCCCGTCCGTCCGGCGCACCGCATCCCTACCGATCGCCGTCACACCCCGCAACCCCGTTCCTCTCGGCGCCCTCCCGGCCTACGCTCGTGGCATGCCCGAACTCACCCAGCCCACCGGCCGCGAAGAGACTCTGCGCGCCGTCCCCCGCGACGACGGATCCGCACCGCGCGCGCTCGTGCTCGGCGCGACCGGATACATCGGCGGTCGGCTGACGCCGCGCCTGCTGAACGCGGGGTACCGGGTGCGGGTGCTGGCACGGGATGCCGCGCGTGCGGCGTCGTTCCCCTGGGGGGCGGACTGCGAGATCGTCGAGGGCTCGGCAGACGATGCGGATGCCGTCGCGAAAGCCATGGACGACGTCGATGTCGTGTACTACCTGATCCACTCGATGTCGGCGGGCAAGGGCTTCGAGGAGAGCGATGAGCGTGCGGCGCAGACGGTCGCCGCTGCCGCGGCACACGCGGGCGTGCATCGCATCGTCTACCTCGGTGGGCTGCATCCGAACGACGCGAAGCTCTCGCCGCACCTGCGCTCGCGTGTGCATGTGGGCGAGATCTTCCTGCGGTCGGGCGTGCCGACCCTCGTGCTGCAGGCCGGAGTCGTGATCGGATCGGGGTCGGCATCGTTCGAGATGATCCGCCACCTCACCGACGTGCTGCCCTACATGCCGGCGCCGAAATGGGTGCGCAATCGCATCCAGCCGATCGCCGTGCGCGATGTGCTGCACTACCTGCTCGGGGCGGCGCGAGTCGACGCCGATGTGAACCGCGCCGTCGACATCGGGGGCCCCGACGTGCTGCGTTACGGCCAGATGATGAACGGCTATGCGGTCGAGGCGGGACTCCGCCAGCGCGCGATCGCCGCCCTCCCGGTGCTGACGCCCGGGCTCGCCTCGCACTGGGTAAACCTGGTGACCCCGGTGCCGCGCTCGATCGCGCGCCCTCTCGTGGCGTCGCTGCAGAACGAGTGCATCATGAAGGACCACGAGGTCGACGAGCTCATCCCCCGCCCCGAGAACGGCCTGACACCCTACCGAGGCGCCGTGGACCTCGCGCTCGGTCGGGTGCGCGGCGACACCATCGAGACCAGCTGGCAGGATTCCGAGGTCTCCGGAGCGCCCAGCGACCCGCTGCCGAGCGACCCGGAGTGGGCCGGACGCACGGTGTTCACCGACTCCCGTTCCGTGACCACCAGCGCCTCACCCGACGAGCTGTGGCGCGTGATCCTCGGCATCGGCGGGGAGAACGGCTGGTACTCCTCGCCGCTGCTCTGGGCCGTGCGCGGGTGGATGGACCGCATCGTCGGCGGTGTCGGACTCCGCCGCGGCCGCCGCAATCGCACGGCCGCGCGCGTCGGCGATGCGATCGACTTCTGGCGCGTCGAGGCCGTGGAGACGGCGGATGCCGGTTCGCTGCTGCGCCTGCGCGCCGAGATGAAGGTCCCTGGCGAGGCATGGCTCGAACTGCGCGCCCTTCCCGACGAAGAAGGCGCCCGCTACGAGCAGCGCGCGATCTTCTTCCCCCGCGGGCTGTCCGGACGACTGTACTGGCTCGCCGTGCTCCCGTTCCACGGGGCGATCTTCGCCGGCATGGCCGCGCGCATCACCGCCACCGCGGAAGCGGCGAAGGCGAAGTAGCGCTCAGTCGGCGCGAGGACGCTCCGGAGCATCTGCCGCATCCGGTGCGACGGGGCCGTCCTCCAGAGCCGCATCGACCACCGCATCCACGTCGGCCGGCGGGATGATGTCGATCGCCTCGGTCGCCGCTTCGTACACCTCGGCGAGCGAGTCGTCGACGGTCGACTCGTCGATCCAGTCGAGGTCGTCCTCGGAGTGGTCGTACTCGACCGCCACGAGAGCGAAGTCGTCGCCGTACTCCTCGAGCCCTGCCATGACGCTGTGCCGCACCGCGGCCTTGGCGTAGCGCTCGCGAAGGATCAGCGGATCACGCCGCAGGTCCTTCATGAAGGCGACCATCATGAACGCCATGATGATCGCGAACGGCAGCGCGGCGATGATGGTCACGTTCTGCAGAGACTTCAGCCCGCTCCCCTCCTCGCCGGTGACGAGCAGCACGGCGGCGATCACGCCGACGAGCGATCCCCAGACGATCGTCACCCAGCGGGTCGGCTCGGGTCGCCCCTGCTGCGACAGGGTGCCCATCACGAGGGACGACGAATCCGCACCGGTGATGAAGAAGATCGAGATGAGCAGGATGAGCAGCACGCTCGTGATCAGCGGGAACGGCAGGTTCTCCAGCACACCGAAGAGCACTTCCTCCGGGGGGTCCACCGTGAGCCCCGCTCCATCCATCTGCTGCTGGATGGCTGTCGAGCCGAAGATCGCGAACCAGACGAGGGAGATGGCCGAGGGGACGAGGATCACGACCGACACGAACTGACGGAGCGTCCGTCCGCGTGAGATCTTCGCGATGAACATGCCCACGAACGGAGACCATGAGATCCACCAGGCCCAGTAGAAGATGGTCCAGCTCGACAGGAAGGCCTGAGCTTCCTCACCCTGTGATGCCGAGCGTGCGATCATCTGCGGCAGATCGCCGACGAACTGCACCGCAATCGAGGGGATGATGTTCAGGATGAGCATCGTCGGGCCGACGAAGAACACGAAGAAGGCGAGCACGAGCGCCATCACCGCATTGATGTTCGACAGCGCACGGATGCCCTTGGAGACTCCCGAGACCGCCGACGCAATGAAGCACGCCGTGAGCAACGCGATGACAGCGATCAGCACACCGTTTCCGAGCTCGCCGATGCCACTGACCAGCTCGACGCCGTGCCCGATCTGCAGAGCGCCGAGACCGAGCGAGGCGGCGGTACCGAACAGCGTGACGATGATCGCGAACACGTCGATCGTGCGACCGAGAGGCCCGGCCGTGCGCCCCTCGCCGAGCAACGGCGCGAAGATCGAGGAGATGAGCGGGGTGCGACCGCGGCGGAACGCCCCATACGCGATGGCGCCGCCGACCAGGGCATAGAACGCCCATGCCTGCGGACCCCAGTGGTAGAGCACCTGCGCCTGAGCCGTGTGCATGGCCTCGAGGGTGTTCGCCTCGACGGTGCCGGGTGGCGGGCTCTCGAAGAACGTCAGCGGCTCAGCCGCGCCCCAGAAGACGAGTCCAATGCCCATGCCCGCGGCGAAGAGCATCGAGATCCAGGAGAACATCGAGAACTCGGGTTCTTCGTCGTCGCGGCCGAGGGGGATGCGACCGTATCGGCTGAAGCCGACGAAGAGCATGAACACCAACACGATCGTGGCGATGGTGGTGAAGAAGAAACCGAAGTACTCCACGACCCAGCCGAGAACCGCAGAGGTGGTGCCGGAGAGGTTGTCGCCGGCGAAGATGCCCCAGGCGATGAAGGAGACGACGAGGGTGACCGCGACTCCGAACACGAGCGGGTCGGTGCGGTAGGTGCGTCCGGTCTCCTCGACCGAGACGCCGGGCACGAGGGCCGGGTGCACACTGCGCGGGGGGACGGCGGCGATGTCGCGGACGATCTTCCTCGCCGTCGCGGTGGCCTTGGTCGGGAGGCGGTTCGCGCCTGTGCCGACGGCATCCGTGCGAGGACGCGGAGGTGTGTGTCCTGCGGAGCGATCGTCGGGCTTCTCGTCAGGGGTCTCCATGGCATCCCATCCTGTCATGCGAGCCGTGGGCCCGCGAAAGCGGAGGACCGGGACCATCGGCCCGATCCGCCGCGTATCGGGGAACGGCGCGGCGACCCGATGCCGTGTGGTGCGGGTTTCCCGAGCGCGCCGCGGTCAACGCGGGCCGCGGCGGCCGAACCCTGCGAACAGGGCGTGCAGCAGCGGAAGCGCCGAGGCGCAGATCAGCGTGATGCCCAAGGGCGCGATCGACGGGACCAGCAGCGCACCGCCGATGAGCAGGGCCGCGAACAGCACTCCCGAGGCGATGCGACGGGCGATGCCTTCGAGGCGATCGAGGCGACGTTCCAGACGCGAGGTGTCGAAGGAGATGTTGCCGTCGTCGATGCGGGTGATGATCCTGTCGATGCGGCCGGGCAGGCTCCAGGTCGTGCTCATCGTGTCCATCGCCTGACTCGCGAAGGCCTGCACGATGTTGCCGCTCTCGTCGCGCAGCAGGCGCCCGGCGTAGGGCTCGGCCGCGTCCCACACGTTGAAGGCCGGGTCGAGCCCGCTGCACATGCCCGAGGTGAGCGACACGGCACGGATGAGCAGCAGCATGTTCTCGGGCAGCTGGAGCGGGAGAGAGCGCACCATGTCGCCGAACTCCTCGGCGAAGTCGCGGAACTCGCGCGGATCGACCTTGCTCAGCTCGGCGAAGCCCATGCCGCCGAAGCGGGCGAACAACGCCGTCAGCGCACGTTCGAGCTCGGCGGTGTCGGCGGAGGGCAGCAGCACGCCGATCTCCTGCGCCGCCGCGACGAGGCCGCGGCTGTCGCGCCCGGCGACGGCGATCAGGAGCATGCGCAGCCCGTCGCGAAGACTCGCGGGGATCTCGGCCATCATCCCGAAGTCGATGAAGGTGAGCCGGAAGCCCCGATCAGAGCCCTGCTCGACCGCGCCCTCCGCAGAGGGCGACGGCGTGACGAAGATGTTGCCGGGGTGGGGGTCGGCGTGTACGAAGCTGTGCGTGAAGACCTGATCGAACATGACCTCGGCGAACACGGCGGCGACGTCGGACGGATCGATGCCGGCCGCGCGAAGAGCGTCGGTGTCGTTGATCTTGATGGCCGTGACGTCCGACAGCGTCAGCACCCGACGCGTCGAGCGCTCCCACACGATCTCGGGGGTGCCGACGCGAGGGTCGCCGGCGAAGTTCTCGCGGAACCGTTCGGCGCTGGCAGCCTCATGAAGGTAGTCGATCTCTTCCAGACTGGTCTCGGCAAACTCCTCCACGAGCGCCGGGGCGTCGACGCGGTCGGCGACCAGGCGCACACGGGTCAGCCACCGCGCGACGCGTCGAAGCGCCGCCAGGTCGACCGCGACGATCTCATCGATGCCCGGACGCTGCACCTTCACCACGACGCCGTCGAGGCCGGTGTCGGCGGCGTCGAGCTCCGAGAGACGGGCACGGTGCACCTGACCGAGGGACGCCGCAGCCACCGGCGTCTCGTCGAACCAGGCATACGCCTGCGCGAGCGGTCGGCCCAGCTCCGCCTCGGCAGCGCGGCGGATGTCGGCGAAGGGCACGGCAGGCACCTCGTCCTGCAGCCCCTCCAGCTCGGCGGTGATCTCCGGAGGCAGCACGTCCAGGCGCGACGACATGAACTGCCCGACCTTGATCATGAGACCGCCGAGCTCGATCGCGAGCGCGTGGAAGCGCCGTGCGAACTTCTGCATGCGCGGTCCACGCGTGCGCTCCGCGACAGCACTCATCCCGAACCGCGGGAGGACGAGCTCGAACCACCAGATCTTGACGAGTTCTCGCGCCGCGAATGAGAGGATGCGACGGTAGCGGGCACGATGGGCGCCCTGCGCCGCGGCATCCTTCATCGCGTCATCCTCTTTTCGCCGCTCCTCACCGGATGCCGCACTGCGCGATCAGTCCTGGGCGAGGATCGAGTACAGCCTACGGCGCGCCTCGTCGAGGATCTCGATGGTCGCCTGCACCTGCTCCGGGCTTCCGCTGCGACCGACCTGGGCGGCCGCCGCTGCGAGGTCTACGCCCGCCTTGGGCAGCGCGTGGAAGCGGGCGTTGTCGCGGTTCCCGTCCTTGCTGGAGGACGACTCCCACGGAGCCGGGGTCTCGGAGCTCTCGTCGGCGATCGCTCGCCCTGCTTCGGTGAGCGAGTAGGTCTTGCGGCCGTTCTGCTCCTCGGCCTCGATGAGTCCTTCATCGGCGAGCAGCTGCAGCGTCGGGTACACGGAGCCGGCACTCGGCTTCCAGGTGCCGCCACTGCGCTCGGCGATCTCGTTGATGATCTGGTAGCCGTGCATGGGCTTCTCGGCGAGGAGCGAGAGCACGGCCGTGCGGACGTCGCCGCGGGCCATGCGCGAGCCTCCGGAAGGGCGGGACTCGAAGGACTTGCGGAGCTGGTCCATCGCCTCGAAGATCGCGGAGGCCGGACCACCGGGGCCCGTTCCGAAGCCGGAGCCGCCGAAGAGTCCGCCGGGTCCGCCGTTGCTCCCTGAGCCGCCGTTGCCGCCGAACGGGTTGGAGGGGAATGCGTTGTTCATGATGACCTCCTGCTGTGGTGAACGATACTCAACGATATATCGTTCATGCTGTGTGTGGGGTGGGAGTCTCCGAGCCCGGAGTGCACACGCCCGGGCATCGCGCAAGCCCGGTGACGCACACAGGAAGTCGTGGTTAGCTCGGTGACTTGTCGACTTGGGGGAGTGAGACGTTTGTCACAGAGTGATCGACCGGAGAACAGCACCAGCACTGGAGACGCCATCCGCGTGAGCGTGGTCGTCCCGGTGTTCCGACCCGGACCCTCGTTCGACGACCTCATCGCTTCGCTCGATCGCCAGACCTTGGGCACCTCGGCCTTCGAGGTGCTCCTGTGCGACGACGGCTCCGGCGAGCCCACCGGCGCGCGCCTGGCGGCCATCGCCCGCGATCGACCCCACGTGCGCGTGCTCTCGCTGGAGCACTCCGGCTGGCCGGGTACGCCCCGCAACCACGGAGTCGATGCCGCCCGCGGAACCTACGTGCAGTTCGTCGACCAGGACGACTACCTGTTCGACGGTGCGCTCGAGAAGCTGTGCGACTACGCCGACCTGAACTCGTCCGACGTGATCGTGGGCAAGGAGGTCGGCATCGGTCGTCGCCTCCCGAGCCGGATCTTCAGCCACGACGTCCCTCGCGCGGTGCTCGGGACCGACCCCCTGCTGGAGATGCTCACACCGCACAAGATGTTCCGCACCTCGTTCCTCCGGGCCAACGGCATCCGTTTCCCCGAGGGCAAGGTGCGACTCGAGGATCATCTGTTCGTGATGCAGGCCTACTTCGCCGCATCGACGATCTCGATCCTGGCGAGCGAGCCCTGCTACGCCTGGGTGAAGGAGCCCGGCAGCGCGAGCTCGTCGCGCATCGACCCCGACACGTACTTCCCCCACCTGGAGACGGTGCTCGATCTCGTCGAGGCGCACACCGAACCCGGGAAGCTGCGTGACCGCCTGCTGCGGCACTGGTTCCGCGGGAAGATCCTGAAACGGCTCTCCGGACGACAGATGGTCCGGTATCCCGACGACTACCGCGACCGCCTCCTCGACGTCGTGACCCCGTTGGTGCAGGAGAAGTTCGGCCCGGGAGTCGATGCCGGCCTCGGCTTCCCCCACCGGATCCGCGCGGCCCTGCTCCGCGCCGGCCGTCGCGATGACCTGCTCGGCCTTGCGCGGTTCGAGGCCGAGACCGTGTGCCGGGCCGTCGTAACCGAAGCGCACTGGTCTCGTGGCGGCGGCCTTCACCTGACCCTCCGCGTGACCCTCACGAGAGACGGCCACGACGCCTTCGTCTTCGAGACGTCGCGCTCCGAGGTGACGTCCTCGGCGCCCACCGACGACGGCGGCTCAGATTCCGCACACCAGAACGCCGCGGCGAAGAGCGTCGGCGCGGCGGATGCCGGATCCACGCCCACGCGCTCGAAGAAGATCATCCGGCTCGTCTCCCTCCCCGTCTCCACGATCGAGGGTCTTCCGGACAACCTGCTGGTCGCCGGCCGAGAACTGCGAAACGACCGGGTCGACCTGTTCCTCCGAGATGGAGAGACCGGCGCCGAACGTCACATCGGCGGCCGGCACCCCCGCAATCTCGACGCCGCCCGCGTCGCGATCGATCCGTTGAAGGTGTTCGGCCCGAGCGACGAGTCGCGCGGAGGCGCCCTGACCGTGAAGGTCCGCCGCGCGGGGTGGACGTTCGAGACCCCGCTCGAGGCCACCCCCGCCGTGCTCGCCCGCGCCGGGCGGTCGCCTCTGCTCGCCGGACGCTCATGCGCTCTCGTGGCGACGGATGACGGCCGCGTCGAGCTCCGCCGCGAATGGCCGGGTGGACGCGTGAAGGACTTCGCCGGACGAACCGCCCGCAGACTCCGCGCTCTCCTGCGGAAGCGCTGAGACCCCTCCGCGGTCTCCATCCGAGGGGGTCTCGACGGTCGCCCGGAGTGATCCGACTTGCCAGATCGAACGAATATCGATAGATTTCCCATGTTCTTCGACGATAGGTCACTCCATGGGAAAACTGACGATCCTCGTGCTGCGCATCGTGATCGCTGTGGCGATGCTCGGCTCCGTGGCGGTGCAGGCCCTGATCGTCCCTCTGCTGTGGCTCGACCTCGGCGAGAACGAGCTGTGGGGCCGGATCTTCCTGGTCTCCCTCGTCGTCCTGGGTGTCGGCACACTCCAGGTCTTCGGCGTGTGCGTGTGGATGCTGCTGACCAGGGTGCGCGCCGGCTCGATCTTCTCGGAGTCCTCCTTCCGGTACGTCGACGTGATCATCGGAGCGATCCTGACGGCTGCGCTGCTCACCTGGATCCTGGCGGCCCTGCTCGCACAGGGATCGATCGCTCCCGGTGTCGTGGCGCTGATCGGGGGCGCAGGAGTGGTGCTCGCCGGAATGGCGCTGCTGGTCGTGGTGATGAAGGCGCTGCTGCGGCAGGCGATCGACCGCGAGGCAGAGGCGCGCTCGTGGCGCTCAGAGCTCGACAACGAGGTGATCTGATGCCCGTCGTGGTCGATATCGATGTGATGATGGCGCGGCGGAAGATGAGCGTCGGCGAAATCGCCGACAGGATCGGCATCACCCCGACCAACCTCGCCGTCTTGAAGAATGGTCGCGCGAAGGCCGTGCGGTTCACGACGCTCGACGCGCTGTGCGCCGTGCTCGAATGCCAGCCGGGCGACCTGTTGCGCTGGGAGCCCGATGGGGGCGCGGGCCGCGCAGACTGACATCACAGCGACGGCGCTCCAGCAGCCGTCAGCCGTCAGCCGTCAGCCGTCGACCGCGATCGCCACCGCCCTCACCACAGAGCTGCGCCCGCGACGGCGCGCATCGCTGGAGTGATCGATGCGAATGCTCCGGGCGACGAGAGGGCGCACAGGCTCTCGACCACCCGCCGCACCGCATATCGATCTCCGGATCCGCGCTCCGCGTCGCCCTCCCGTTGCGATCGCAGTGACCACTCGGAGAACCTCCCACCGTGGCCTCGCCCCTCGTCGACCGCAGCCTCACCGCGCGTGACGGTTTCGGGAAGCTCGTCGAACGCCATGACCGACCCGTCGGCGACGGCCAGCAGCGCGAGGGTGACGGCGCGCAGCTGCCCATGCGGGAACAGCCGCTCCTTGCCGTGCGCTCTCACGACGCCGACGACCCGGAGGAAGCCGCGCGCTTCACCGTTCGCCAGCGCGTGCCCGAGGTGCGTGACCACGATGCGACCGCGCAGCCTGCGCACCGCCTTCGTCTGCCGTGCCAGCAATGCCAGGGCATCGACGGGGTCTGGCACGTCGGACGCCTCCGCGTCGTGCCACCCGAGGTCTTCGACGGCCTCGGCGACGGCCGCGCGGGGCAGCCACCCGGCTACCGGGTCCTGCTCGACGCCGTCAGGGCCGATCCGCGCAACGAGACCCCGCAGACCTGCGGTCGCCGATTCCACGGTCGCCGAGTCCGCGGCCACCTGGCCGGGCGGAGCGGCGTCGATGAGCCCCGTGCCTTCGAGGTGTGCGAGAAGCGCCAGTCGACGGACGGGCGTCAACGACTCGCACAGCGTCACCAGCGAGGAGGAGGCGCGCAGGCCGTCGCCCCGCTCACTCGCAGCGATCGGGTCGAGTCGCGGCTGCACCAGTCCGAAGCGCTGCGCGAGTTCGAACGCCACATGCTCCGCCCGGAACGGTGGTCGCTGCACCTGCCAGCCCGCGGCCTCCGTCTGCTCTTCCGCCTGCACGCGACCCGCATCGACGACGGTGACGCGCGGCTCCCCCATCGTGGTCTCGAACGGTCCGCTGATCGTCACGTCGACCACGTCAGCGACGCCGGGGATCGACACCCGCTGCGTGTTGCCCCTCCAGGACACGAGATCGATGAGGGGCGAGTGGTCGGGCCCGTCTTCAGAGTCGGGCGTCTCGGGCTCGAGCCCGAGGCTCAGCCGGTAGGCCTCCACGATCCAATAGGAGGGCGCGTCGCGCGGCACACCGATGACCCGGGTGAGGTCAGGCCGATCGGTCACCGACATCTCGACGTGAAGAGCCCAGGTGACGTGGACGTGCTCGGAGAGGTTCATCCGCGCAACGCTAGACCTCTCCCGGCCCTGCTCCCCGCCACGAAAGCACGAACTGTCGAGAACTTTTCGAACCTTCTGGTCGTGCAGGAAGACTCGGAGCATGCACCGGTCCTCCGGCGGACGCCGGGAGGCCCTGCGGTGCGAGAGGACACGGCCTCGCCTCACCACAGGGCCCCACCTCTGCATGTCAGCGCAGCACGAACTCCACCGTCGTGACATTGCCGGCGACGTCGTAGACGAGAAGCGTGTTCTCGCCCTTCACCCCGCCGAAGGTCCCCGGCTTCACGAAGTTGAGGTCGGACCAGGCGTTGTTCGTCAGATCCTTCTCGACGCCGTTGAGCGCGATCCGGTCGACCTTGCCGGCATCGTTGAGCTTGAAGCTGACCTTGTCATATCCCGCTGCATCGCCGACCGTGAACGAGCCGCCGGTCTTCACGGTCACCGTGGGGGGCTGTGGCGTCGACGACGACATCGAAGGTCGAGGTCTTCGAGATGTTGCCGGTCGCATCGACCCGGATGTCGATGGACTTCGAGGGGCCGGCCGACGCCGGACTGACGAGCGTGACCTGCGGGCGCGTGGTGTCCGGCACCTCGCCGGCGACGAATGCGACCGAGGTCTTCTCGGAGCGGTTGCCGTACATGTCGACCGCGGTGACCTCGGCGATGTAGCTCGTCCCCTTCGTGAGGGTGAGGAGCGGAGCATCGGCCTGTCGGCCGTTGCGGATGGCGAGCGGGATCTCGAGCACGCTCGGGCGCGGCGCGATCTGGAAGTCGGCGAGCACCTTCGCCCCGGCCCTGATCGGCAGCGCCTCGGCGCCCGTGACCGCGTCGCGGACCCGCACGTCGTAGCCGTACACCGCTTCGTCATCGGTCGCGGCGGGAACACGGAGCACATCGGCCCCGTTCGTCACGATGTGCTCGGGTGCTCCCTGCTGCACCGGAGCGACCGCATCGCGCGCGGCGGCCGTGTAGTCGAAGTTCGCGCGCACCTCTTCGGCGGTGCTGCCGTCGAGGCGGACGGTCCACGTCGGCCCTGCGAGCGTCCCCGCGCTGGCGAACGGGTAGCCGGACTGGTAGCCCCACGCGCCGTTCGTGTAGGTGCGTTCGTCTTCGGCGGCGAAGTTGATCCGGTCGATCTCGGTGCGGTCTGAGTAGACCTCGACGTAGAGGGCCTGCGCGGTGGGGATCGTGAACTCGCCCCAGAGCGCATCGCCGTAGATCTGGTACGCATCGTGGGGAGTCTCGGTGTACGACATGGATCCGTCGTTCACAGCCGTGAAGGCCCCCTGCCAGATGGAGCGCTCGTCGTTCAGGTGCAGGTGCGAATGGCCGGGGAGAAGTAGACGGCCTGCGGGTACCCGGAGAGGTCGCTCGTGAGCGCGGCGTTCGAGGCCTGGGCCCCGTCGTAGACCGTGTTGGCGGTCGGTCGGTGGCCGACGACGAAGATCGGCGTGTTGAGAGCGCCCGACTCGGCCGAGAGGGCGGCGAGACGACCCTGCAGCCACGTGCGCTGCGCGCCCGAGTACCGCTCGGTGTCGATCACGAGGAAGGTCTGACCGTCGATCGTCTTCTCGTAGTAGCCGCCGGACGCGTTGGGGAACCAGTCGCCGTAGTACTTGGCCATGTCGGCGTTGCCCACGTCGTGGTTGCCGTGGGACATCAGGATCGGAGTGTCGTCGAGTCCGAGGCGATCGATGTTCTCGTCGAAGATCGTCTTCACGACCTGGTGGTCGGGCGCGGTGTTGTTGTTGTCGTCGTTGATCTGGTCGCCGTTGGAGATGATCAGGTCGGGATCGGGGTTGATCGAGGCCAGGGTGTCGAAGTGGCTGCTCCAGATGCCCCGGTTCTTGTCGTCGAGGGACGACGTGTGCACGTCGCTCATCACGAAGAACGACAGCTGCGGCTCCTCCTCCGCCTTGATGATGTAGCCCTCGATCTCGGCGGGCGATGTGACACCACCCTTGATCGAGACCGCAGCGAGGTTCGACGTCTCCTCGATGACGAGCGGCTTCTTGTAGATCGGGCTCTTCGCGGTCGGCGTCGAGCCGTCGAGTGTGTACCTGATCTCGGCGCCCTGCGGCGCGGTGAGCGCGACGGTGGCCGACTCGGTGAACCGGCCGCCCTCCTGACTGAACGTCGGTGCGGCCAGTCCGTCAGCGGCGTTCGCCGCGAGGGGGAACGCGACGGCTGCGGCGACGGCCGCGAGCGTGCACACTCCTGCGATCCGTCTCTTCACTTGATCCTCTTCCACGTGTATATCTACGACGCACCGAACCGGCGCTGAGATCGACGCTAGGGAGCCGTTCGAGACAGAGAACAGCGAAAGCAGGAACGTTAGGTAAACAACTTGGCCAAGAGGGCCGGGGATGTCGCCGGAAGAAGTAAATACAAGATCACGAAGGCCCTCAACGTCCCGCGAGCAGCTCCTCGAGGCGCGCGGCCTCTTCTCGCGGCATGGAGTACCCGTGCTCGATCGCCGGGTAGGCACCGGAGCGCACCTCGGCCGCATACGCCTCGACACCCGCGATCGCCGCTGCGCGCAGGTCGGCGTAGCGCTTGACGAACTTGGCGGCTCCGCCGTCGTAGAGCCCGAGCAGATCGTGGAACACGAGCACCTGTCCGTCGGTATCCGCGCCGGCTCCGATGCCGATCACCGGGATGTCGAGCAGCGGCACGAGGGCGGCCGTCACCTCGGCGGGCACCGCCTCGACCACGAGCATCGAGCACCCGGCATCCTGCAACGCCAGCGCATCGTCGATCACGGCGAGCGCGGCCTGGGCGGTGCGCCCCTGCGCGCGGTAGCCTCCGAGCACGACGGCCGTCTGCGGGGTGAGCCCGACGTGCCCGACGACGGGGATGCCCGCCTGCACGAGCGCTCGCGCGCGGTGGACGGTGGTGCCGCCGCGCTCGATCTTCACCAGGTCGCAGCCGGCTTCCTTCACGAAGCGCTGCGCGGTCGCGATGGCCACCTCGTCGGAGGCTTCGTACGAGCCGAACGGCAGGTCGCCGACGAGCAACGGGGCCGCGAGTCCGCGTCGAACAGCCTTGGTCAGCATGAGCATCTCGTCGATCGTGACCGGCACCGTGCTGTCGTAGCCGAGCACGGTCATCGCGGCCGAGTCACCCACGAGGACGACATCGACGCCCGCGGCCTCCGCGATCTGCGCGCTCGGATGGTCGTACGCGGTCACCATGACGATCGGCTCTCCAGCCGCCTTCTTCGCGGCGAGGCCGGCGAGTGTGACCCGCGTGCGGGGAGAAGCATGAGCGCTCATGCGCCGGCCTCCGTCTCTCTGCCGTTCGAAGCTTCCGCCACGCGCAGGACGTGGTTGTCGATCAGTCGTGCGGCCCCGACGTGCGCGGCGACGGCGAGCAGGGCGTCGCGGTCGACCCGTGCGAGGGGGCGTAGTGTCTCGGCGTCGCGAAGCTCGAGGTATTCGGGGTCGATCCCGGCGTCGCCGAGCACGTCGCGCGCGGCGGAGAGGATGCTCCCGGCGGCGGCGTCACCCGCCTCGAACACCGCGGCGCCCGCGTCGAGGGCACGGTTGAGCGCGGTCGCCTGCACACGGGCGGCGGGGTCGAGGTACACGTTGCGCGAGCTCATGGCGAGCCCGTCGGCTTCCCGCACGATCGGGCAGGCGACGATCCGCACGTCGAGGTCGAGGTCCCGCACGACACGGCGGACCACGAGCACCTGCTGCGCGTCCTTCTGCCCGAAGTAGGCGGTGTCGGGCCGGACGATGCCGAACAGCTTCGTGACGACCGTGGCGACCCCGTCGAAGTGGTGCGCCCCACGGCTCGCACCGTCGAGCACGTCGGTGAGGCCCGCGACGTGGATGTTCGTCGCGAAACCCTCGGGGTAGATCTCCGACGGTGCGGGAGCGAAGAGGATGTCGACGCCTGCAGCTTCCGCGAGCGCGGCATCGCGTGCCTCATCGCGCGGGTAGGCGCTGAGGTCTTCGTTCGCGCCGAACTGGGTCGGATTGATGAAGAGCGAGACGACGACCAGGTCGGATACCGCGCGCGCGGCCCGCATCAGCGACAGGTGCCCGTCGTGGAAGGCGCCCATCGTGGGCACGAGACCGATCGTCGAGCCCCCGACCCTCGCTTCGCGGATAGCGGCTCTGACCTCGGGGATCGTGCGGAGGATTCTCATGTGGAGGGCTCCTCGGTTGCAGGGGCGGGGCGGGCGGCGATCGTGCGCGTGACGGCGGCGAGGGCGTCGAACAGGTCGGACAGCTCGAGCTCCGCCGCGGCGGCACGTTGGCGCGCGACGGTCGCCTCATCGCCCCGGGCGATGGGTCCGGTCAGAACCGCAGGAGCACCACTCGCCTCCCAGTTCTCGACCGTCCGCCGCACGAGCGGTGCCAGGAGCGCCCGCGCGTCGTCGCCGGGAACACTCGCGGCGGAGGCGAGCCTCTCCGCGGAGTCGAGGACGGTGAGGAGGAAGTTCGAGGCGAAGGATGCGGCGGCGTGGTAGCTCGCACGGTTAGCGTCGTCGACCGGGAACGGACGAGCGCCGAGGGCGATGGCGAGCTGTTCCGCGACCTCGCGCGCTGCGGACGTACGGCCGGCGACAGCGGCGCCGATGCCGTGGAACACCTCAGCCGGCTCCGTGCCGGTGAAGGTCTGCAACGGGTGGAGGCTGAAATCCACGTCGTCGAGAGGGGTCGCACCGGAGACGTGTCCGAGCACACCGGCATGCGGGCGAGCCGCGAGGGCGGTCTCGGCAATCGCGGCATCCGGCACGCAGAGCACGACGATGTCCGCATCCGGAATTTGCTCCGCGCGGCCGAAAGGGCCGAACACGTCGAACCGCGCCGCGCGCAGCGCCCGCGCGAGTACGCGTCCGAGACGCCCGGCGCCGACGATGGCGATGGTCGTTCCTGGTGCGAGAGAAGAGGGTGTCTGCATGGGATGCCCCGGGTCCGGATCACGCGGTTCGGGTGCCAGAAGTATCCGCCCTTCTCGGCGCCTGCTCCAAATCCGAGAGCATATGACGAAACTGAATGGGCACAATATTTCTCATTATGATCTGTGAACCCTCAATCCACTTGTCATATTGGCTTCGGCGCGGAGCGATCGGCTGAGCGCCCCGTGGCCTCAGCCGATCGCTCGCCCGTCCTTCCAGACCGCCCGCACGAGCGGAACGCCGGGTCGATAGGCGAGGTGGATGCGGGTCGGCGCGTCGAGCAGCACGAGGTCGGCTCTGGCGCCGGGTGCGATCACGCCCACGTCGTCGCGGCGGAGCGCCTTCGCGCCCCCGGCGGTCGCCGCCCAGACCGCCTCGGCCGGAGTCATCCCCATGTCGCGCACGGCCACGGCGATGCAGAACGGCATCGACGAGGTGAAGCTCGACCCCGGGTTCGTGTCGCAGGCGAGGGCCACGGTCACTCCCGCGTCGATGAGGCGGCGGGCGTCGGGATACGGCTGCCGCGTCGAGAACTCGACCCCCGGCAGCAGCGTGAGCACGGTGTCGGAGCCGGCGAGCGCGTCGATGTCGGCATCCGTCAGGTAGGTGCCGTGGTCGATGGATGCCGCACCGAGCTCGACCGCCAGACGCACACCCTCCCCCGGACCGAGCTGGCTCGCATGCACCCGAGGCACGAGGCCGCGCGTGATCCCGGCTTCCAGCACCCGGCGTGACTGCGCCACCGTGAAGGCGCCGGTCTCGCAGAACACGTCGACCCACTTCGCGTGCGGTGCGCAGGCATCGAGCATGGGCCCGGTGACCAGATCGACGTACTCGTCCGGCCGGTCGGCATACTCGGCGGGCACGACGTGCGCTCCGAGGAAGGTCACCTCGGGTGTCACCTCTGCGGCCAGGCGCACGAGGCGCTCCTCGTCGGCGACGCTCAGCCCGTAGCCGCTCTTGATCTCGACGGTCGTCGTGCCCTGCGCGAGCATCTCGTCGAGGAAGCCGCGAAGGCGTGCGCGCAGCTCGTCATCAGTGGCGGCCCGGGTCGCGGCGACGGTCGAGCGGATGCCGCCGGCGGCGTACTTCTGGCCTGCCATGCGGGCCTCGAACTCGGCCGCGCGGTCGCCCGCGAAGACCAGGTGGCTGTGACTGTCGACGAACCCGGGGATCACCGCACGCCCACCGGCGTCGACGACCTCAGCGGCCTCCGGTGCGTCCGCGGCGGCGCCCACCCAGGCGATCCGCTCGCCCTCGATCAGCACCGCGGCATCGAGAACGGTCCCGGTGCGATCGCCGCCGGTGGAGACGTTGGTGGTCAGTTCCGCGATGTTCGTGATGAGCGTCGACATGCCCTCACCCTCTCAGAGCATCGGCACGTTGAGGCCGCGCTCGCGCGCCACCTCACGGGCGTGCTCGTATCCGGCGTCGACGTGCCGCATCACTCCGGTGCCCGGATCGTTCGTCAGCACGCGCTCGAGCTTCTCTGCCGCGAGGGCGCTGCCGTCGGCGACCGTGACCTGACCGGCGTGGATGGAGCGACCGATGCCGACGCCGCCGCCATGGTGCAGCGACACCCAGGAGGCGCCGGATGCCGTGTTGAGCAGGGCGTTCAGCAGGGGCCAGTCGGCGATCGCGTCGGAGCCGTCCTTCATGGCCTCGGTCTCGCGGTACGGCGATGCCACTGAGCCTGCGTCGAGGTGGTCGCGACCGATCACGATCGGGGCCGACAGCTCGCCCGAGGCGACCATCTCGTTGAACTTGAGCCCGGCGAGGTGGCGCTCCTTGTAGCCGAGCCAGCAGATTCGGGCGGGCAGACCCTCGAAGTGCACCTTCTCCCCGGCCTTCTCGAGCCAGCGGTGCAGGGCGGCATCCTCGGGGAAGAGCTCGGCGATGGCCCGGTCGGTCTTGTAGATGTCTTCCGGGTCGCCGGAGAGGGCAGCCCAGCGGAACGGTCCGCGTCCTTCCTCGAACTGCGGGCGGATGTACGCCGGCACGAACCCGGGGAACTCGAACGCCCGGTCGAACCCACCCAGCTGCGCTTCGGCCCTGATCGAGTTGCCGTAGTCGAACACCGCGGCCCCCGCATCCTGGAAGGCCACCATCGCCGCGACGTGTGCGGCCATCGATTCGCGCGAGCGGCGCGTGAACTCCTCCGGGTCGCGCGCGGCCTCGGCCTTCCAGTCCGCGACCGTGATGCCGAGCGGCAGGTAGGCGAGCGGGTCGTGGGCGCTGGTCTGATCGGTCACGATGTCGATCGGCACGCCGCGGCGCCGCAGCTCGGGGAAGACCTCGGCCGCGTTGCCGACCACACCGACCGAGAGGGCTTCGCCCGCCTCCTTGGCGGCGACGACCCGGGCGACGGCCGCATCGAGGTCGGTCGTGTACTCGTCGAGGTAACCGTGCTCCACGCGACGGGCGAGACGCGACTCATCCACATCGACGATCAGCACCGCTCCGTCGTTCAGAGTCACGGCGAGCGGCTGAGCGCCGCCCATGCCACCGGCTCCACCGGTGAGGGTGAGGGTGCCGCGGAGCGAGTCGCGGCCGAGCGAGCGGGCGACGGCCGCGAACGTCTCGTACGTGCCCTGCAGGATCCCCTGCGTGCCGATGTAGATCCAGGATCCGGCGGTCATCTGCCCGTACATGATGAGGCCGAGCTCTTCGAGCTTGCGGAACTCGGGCCAGTTCGCCCAGTCCCCCACCAGGTTGGAGTTGGCGATCAGCACACGCGGCGCCCACTCGTGGGTGCGGAAGACGCCGACCGGCTTGCCCGACTGCACCAGCAGGGTCTCATCCGGTTCGAGCTCGTCGAGAGTGCGCACGATCGCGTCGTACGCCTCCCAGCTGCGCGCGGCCTTGCCGGTGCCGCCGTAGACGACCAGGTCTTCGGGGTGCTCGGCGACCTCGGGATCGAGGTTGTTCATCAGCATGCGCTTGGCGGCTTCGGCGCCCCAGCTCTTCGCGGTGCGCTGGTTGCCGCGGGCGGCGCGGACGACGCGGGGCCCGGATACGGGGGACTCAGCCATGGGTGTGCTCCTTTGCGATGCGGGCGACGGCGCCCGACTGGACGAGTGCGGTGACGGCTTCCATCTCGGGCGAGAGGAAGCGGTCGGGGCCGGGACCGGCGGCGACGGTGCGCACCAGGTCGCGCACGGCGCCGGTCGCGGGTCCGGCCTGCAGCGGGGCGCGCAGGTCGAGGGCGCGGGCACCGGTGAGGATCTCGATCGCGAGCACGCGTCCGAGTCCGTCGATCGCGCGTCGCAGCTTGCGCGCGGCGGCCCACCCCATCGACACGTGGTCTTCCTGCATGGCGGACGACGGGATCGAGTCGACGGATGCCGGCACCGCGAGGCGCTTGAGCTCGGAGACGATTCCGGCGGCCGCGTACTGCGCGATCATGAGACCGGAGTCGACGCCCACCTCATCGGCCAGGAACGGCGGGAGACCGTGGCTGCGGGCCGGATCCAGCGCGCGGTCCGTACGACGCTCGGAGACCGAGGCGACGTCGGCGACCGAGATCGCGAGGAAGTCGAGGACGGCCGCGACGGGAGCGCCGTGGAAGTTGCCGTTGGACTCGATGCGGCCGTCGAGGGTGATGACGGGGTTGTCGATCACGCTGGCGAGCTCGCGCCCGGCGATCAACGCCGCATGGGCGAGGGTGTCGCGCGCGGCGCCGTGCACCTGGGGCGAGCAGCGCAGCGAGTAGGCATCCTGCACGCGGCCGTCGTCCGGTCCCTTGTGGCTCGCGACCATGGGGGAGTCGCCGAGGAACGCGCGCAGGTTCGCCGCCGACGCGGACTGTCCCGTCTGGGCGCGCAGCGCCATCAGATCGGCGGCGAACACGGCGTCGGTGCCGAGCTGCGATTCGACCGACATCGCCGCGGCGATGTCGGCGGTGAGCAGAAGGGTCTCCAGGTCGTGGAGTGCGAGCACCAGCATGCCGAGCATGCCGTCGGTGCCGTTGATGAGTGCCAGCCCCTCCTTCTCGACGAGGGTGAGCGGCTCGATGCCCGCGGCGGCGAGGGCGTCGGATGCGGGAACCAGGGCGCCGGAGGCATCGCGCACGTCGCCTTCGCCCATTGTGGCCAGGGCGATGTGGGCGAGAGGCGCGAGGTCGCCCGAGCAGCCGAGCGAGCCGTACTCGCGCACCACGGGCGTGATGCCGGAGTTGAGCAGGGCCGCGTAGGTCTCGACGACGACCGGGCGGACACCCGTGCGCCCGGAGGCGAGCGTCTGCAGGCGCAGGAGCTGAAGACCGCGGACGACCTCGCGCTCGACCTCGGCGCCCGTTCCGGCGGCGTGCGAGCGGATCAGGCTGGCCTGCAGCTGCAGGCGGCGGTCGGGAGCGATGAACGTGGTCGCGAGGGCCCCGAAGCCGGTGGAGACGCCGTAGTGCGGGTTCGGATCAGCCGCGAGGCCGTCGATCACGCGGCGGGTGTCGGCGACGCGTGCGAGCGCCTCCGCGTCGATCTGCACGGGCGCATCGTGGCGGACGACGGCGACGACAGCGGCGGGAGACAGCGGAGCCGCTCCGACCAGCACGGGGGCAAGTTCGGTCATGTTCTGATTCCACACCCGCGGTGTCGACGGGGATACCCGTTCGTGCGATGCTGTGTCTGTGATCCCAGACAGGAGTGCGGCCTCTCGCGCAACCGAACCGCAGGTCCCGGCGGCCGAGAACACCCTCCGCATCCTCAGCTACCTCGCCGGACGCCCGGCTCCTGTGGCGGCATCTGCGATCGCGCGCGAGCTCGACCTGCCGCGCTCCACGGTCTATCACCTCCTCACCACGCTGGCCGCGCACGGCTTCGTGCTTCATCTCCGTGAGGAGCAGAGATGGGGTCTGGGCACCTCGGCGTTCGAGCTGGCCGGCGGCTACACCCGCCAGCAGCCGCTCGCCCGGCTCGGCCGACCGCTGATCGCCGCGCTTTCCGACCGCCTGGGCGAGAGCGCCCACCTCGCCGTGATGAGCGGTGGCGACGTGCTCTACATCGTCGAGGAGCGCGCACCCCGCCGCCCCGCCCTCGTGACGGATGTCGGCGTACGCCTTCCTGCGCACCTCACCGCGAGCGGGCGGGCGATGCTGGCCGCCCTGCCCCGCGAACAGGTGCGCGCGCTGTATCCGAGCGCGTCGGCGTTCCCCGACCGCACAGGGCTGGGGCCGCGTCGCCCCGCAGAGCTGCGCGAGCTCCTGCGGGAAGTACGAGCACGCGGCTATGCGGTCGAGGACAGCGAGGTGGCAGACGGGCTCCGATCGGTCGGAGCCGTCGTGCGCGACCACACCGGCTGGCCGATCGCCGCGGTGGCTGTCACGTGGGGCGGCGAAGGACATGATGAGCGGACGCTCGCGGATGCCGTCATCGACACCGCGGGTGTTCTGGAGTCGCGGGTCAAACGGTGAGCGGACGTGTCGCAGGCTTGCGACAACTCCGCGACAGTATCGCCACACCGGCTGGATACGCTCTATCCATGACCACCGCCGCACGCACCGCCTCGTCTGCCTCCCGCCGTCGCCGCCAGGGCGTCGCACTCGGACTCCTGGCCTCCCTCGTCGTCACCGGCTGTGCCGCGACGCCGCCGAGCACCCCGAAGCCGAGCGGCGCCCCGACGTCGCCCGATGCCCCGACTTCCGCCGTCGCCACGGTTCCCGGGTACGACGTGGGCCAGTTCCCGCCCGTGCCGCTGTTCGTGCTCCCCGACCTGTCACTGCTGGACTCGTCGGCATCCGCCTTCGCGATCGAGGTCAACGATGCGCTCGCTGACATCCCCGGGGTCACGGCGACACCGGCGCACTGCGATGCCACCGGGAATGTGATCTCCGGCAACGGCACCGCGTTGCTGTACGGCGACGGATCCGGCACCTTCACGGGGCCGGACGGAATCGTGCAGAACTTCGGCGACGGGTCGGGTACCTCCACGATCAACGGCGTCACGATCCAGAACTTCGGCGACGGGTCGGGCAACTACACCGACGGCGCGGTCACGATCCAGAACTTCGGCGACGGCTCCGGCAACTACACCGATGCGACCAAGACCGTGCAGATCTTCGGCGACGGTTCCGGCAACTACACCGACGGCGACGTGAGCATCCAGAACTTCGGCGACGGGTCGGGCACCTACGAGGCCGGGGCCGTGACCATCCAGAACTTCGGCGACGGATCGGGCAACTACACCAGCCGCGACATCACCATCCAGAACTTCGGCGACGGCACGGCACAGGTGAACGGCGAGCGGGTGAAGGCCGAGCCGTTGCCGGTCGTCCCCACGCTCGGGGTGTTCCCGCCGCTGGGCACGCTCGCCCCGTTGGAGTCCTGCGGCACGACCCTCACATTCGAGGACGGGGTGCTGTTCGATTTCGACAAGAGCGACATCCGCGCCGATGCGGCCACCACGCTGGATGCCGTGGCCGACGCGCTCACCGCGCTCGAGGTCGCGCAGGCCTCGGTGTCGGGCCACACGGACGCCATCGGATCGGATGCCGAGAACCAGACGCTGTCGGAGGATCGCGCGGATGCGGTGGTCGATGGCCTCCAGGACCGCGGGGTCGGCACGGCGCTCACCGCCGAAGGCTTCGGGGAGTCCCGGCCTGTCGCCGCGAACGAGATCGACGGGGTCGACAACCCCGCGGGGCGCCAGCTCAACCGACGCGTCGAGATCTTCATCCCGGCGACCTTCTGACACGAGAAGATGGATGCCATGCGCGCTGCACGCCGACACATCGCCGCGATCACTCCCGTGGTGATCGCGGCGCTGCTGCTCACCGGATGCACGGTCCGCATCATCGATCCCTCCGCAGACGAGGTCCGCTCGCCTGCGCCGCAGGAGGCCGGCCCCGCCCCGCAGGATGAGACCACGCCGCGCGCGACCTCGTCACCGGACGAGGGGACAGAGGCGGCACCACCAGCGCTCTCCGCACCGAACGCGGCCGAACGCGAGCGGCTGATCGCTGCGGCCACGATCACGATGACCTGCCCGAGCGGGCCGCTGGACCACGACGGTGCCGTGGTGCGCGTCGAGGGGTCGTGCGCGAGTCTGGTGATCGACATCGATGCGGGCGTCGTGATCGCCGACGACGTCGATGAGCTCCTGCTCCGCGGCTCCGGCACCGTCGTCTATGCCGGGACGATAGGCACGGCGACCGTGTCGGGGAGCGCCAACGAGGTGTACTGGACCGGGCCGACACCGACGCTGGAAGACGACGGCAGCGCGAACTCCCTCGGGCGGGGCTGATGATCACCGAACAGACCGAGCGCCCCCGGATCCTGCTCGTCGACGACGACGAGGCGATCACCGGGGCGCTGGCCGCGTTCCTGGGAAGGAGCGGCTTCGACGTGCGCGTCGCCGAAGACGGGCGCGCAGGTCTGGCCGAGGTGGAGCGCGAGGTGCCCGACCTGGTGGTGTGCGATGTGATCATGCCCCACGTCGACGGACGCGAGTTCGTCCGTCGCATCCGGGGCCGGCAGCTCTGGCTCCCCATCCTCCTGCTCACCCAGGTCGGCGAGTCGTGGGAGCGCAGCGCGGCTCTCGACGAGGGCGCGGACGACTACCTGAACAAGCCCTTCGATCCGCACGAGCTGATCTCGCGCATCCGCGCCGTGCTGCGTCGAAGCTCGCAGGGCGCCGGTGCCCTCCGGGGCTCGCAACGGCTGCAGGCCCTGGACATCACGCTGGATCGCACCGCGCGTCGCGTGTGGCGGGGCGACACCGAACTCACCCTCACCCCGAAAGCACTCACGCTGCTCGAGTACCTGATGCTGCATCCGCAGGAGGTGCACACGCGAGAGCGGCTGCTGTCGGCGCTGTGGGGCTTCGACTTCGCCTCGTCGAGCCGCGCTGTCGACCACCGCATCGCCGAGCTGCGCCGGGTGCTCGGCGACTCCGCAGGAGACGCGCGCCTCATCGAGACCGCGCAGAGCATGGGTTACCTGTTCGTTCCGCGGGTGGTGGGCGCATGACCGACCGCAGGGGCGTGGCACTCGGGGTGGCCTCGGCCGTGCCCGTCGGGGTGTGCGCCCTCGCCGCGGGGGTGATGGCTGCAGCCGGCGACCAGCGCCTTCTCGCGATCGACCTCGCGCTGCCCGGTGCCGTGGTGATCGCGGGTGCCCTCGTCTCCGCCGTTCCGGCGATCATGCTGGTCTTTCATGGCACGCGGCGTCGTGAGCGCACCAGGATGCAGAAGACCGTGGCCGATGCCGCCGCGCAGGCGGCACAGACCGAGCACGCGAATCACCAACGGTTCCTTGCGCGGCTCGATCATGAGCTGAAGAACCCGTTGACCGCGATCCGGGCGACGGCGGCCGCAGCTGCGGTGGAGGATGGATCCTCACTCGACGAGTGGCGGGTGGTGGACACTCAGGCGACGAAGCTGAGCGCTCTGGTGCGGGACCTGCGCAAACTGGCGGAGCTGGAGACGCGCCCCTTGGAGCTCGAGATGGTCGATCTCGAGCAGGTCCTCAGCGAGGCGGTGGCGGCGTTGGCTACCCAGAACCCTGCGGCAGGCGCACGGATGTCGTTGACGGTCACCCGAGTGCCGTGGCCCGTACCACCGCTGCGTGCAGACCTCGACCTGCTGTCGCTTGCGATCGACAACGTGCTGTCCAACGCTGCCAAGTACTCGGCGCAGGGTCCGATCGAGGTGCGGCTGCGTGAACAAGACGGCTGGGCTGTCATCGACGTCGCGGATGCTGGCCGGGGAATCCCTGCGGGAGACCTGCCGACGGTCTTCGATGAGCTCGCGCGGGCCCAGAATGCACGAGACGTCACGGGTTCAGGCATCGGGCTCAC
This sequence comes from Microbacterium sp. PAMC22086, assembly GCF_019443525.1. Taxonomy (NCBI): domain Bacteria; kingdom Bacillati; phylum Actinomycetota; class Actinomycetes; order Micrococcales; family Microbacteriaceae; genus Microbacterium; species Microbacterium sp. PAMC22086. The sequence goes on from NZ_CP080380.1 coordinate 514,838, forward strand.
GCTCGTCGCCACGGTGATGCGGCATCACGGCGGGGATGTGTCGATCCGCTCCGCCGAGGGCGCCGGCACCGTTCTCACGCTGCGCCTTCCGATCCGCCGTTGAGCTGAACGCTCCCTCGACGTGCGACGTTAACGAAGAAGAGCCACCCCTTGCGGGATGGCTCTTGCTTCTGTTTCGTACGCACTCGCGTGTAAACGCAAAATGGCCACCCAACGATGGGTGGCCATTTTGACTAAAAGGAGTCCGGCGGTGTCCTACTCTCCCACAGGGTCCCCCCTGCAGTACCATCGGCGCTGTGAGGCTTAGCTTCCGGGTTCGGAATGTAACCGGGCGTTTCCCTCACGCTATGGCCGCCGAAACACTATTGATGTTTCAATCAAACACATAACAAAGTCATTGTTGTTATGCGGTTCTCGACCGTACATCGAGAACCACTCAGTGGACGCGTAGCACCAACAAACGGTGTGTTATCAAGTCATCGGCTTATTAGTACCAGTCAGCTGCATGCATTACTGCACTTCCACATCTGGCCTATCAACCCAGTAGTCTGGCTGGGAGCCTCTCACCCGAAGGTATGGAAATCTCATCTTGAGGCCGGCTTCCCGCTTAGATGCTTTCAGCGGTTATCCATCCCGAACGTAGCTAATCAGCGGTGCTCCTGGCGGAACAACTGACACACCAGAGGTTCGTCCAACCCGGTCCTCTCGTACTAGGGTCAGATCCTCTCAAATTTCCTACGCGCGCAGCGGATAGGGACCGAACTGTCTCACGACGTTCTAAACCCAGCTCGCGTACCGCTTTAATGGGCGAACAGCCCAACCCTTGGGACCTACTCCAGCCCCAGGATGCGACGAGCCGACATCGAGGTGCCAAACCATGCCGTCGATATGGACTCTTGGGCAAGATCAGCCTGTTATCCCCGAGGTACCTTTTATCCGTTGAGCGACAGCGCTTCCACAAGCCACTGCCGGATCACTAGTCCCGACTTTCGTCCCTGCTCGACCTGTCAGTCTCACAGTCAAGCTCCCTTGTGCACTTACACTCGACACCTGATTGCCAACCAGGTTGAGGGAACCTTTGGGCGCCTCCGTTACTTTTTGGGAGGCAACCGCCCCAGTTAAACTACCCACCAGGCACTGTCCCTGAACCGGATTACGGTTCGAAGTTAGATATCCAGAGTGACCAGAGTGGTATTTCAACAACGACTCCACACGAACTGGCGTCCATGCTTCAAAGTCTCCCACCTATCCTACACAAGCCACACCGAACACCAATACCAAGCTGTAGTAAAGGTCACGGGGTCTTTCCGTCCTGCTGCGCGTAACGAGCATCTTTACTCGTAATGCAATTTCGCCGAGTTCGCGGTTGAGACAGTTGGGAAGTCGTTACGCCATTCGTGCAGGTCGGAACTTACCCGACAAGGAATTTCGCTACCTTAGGATGGTTATAGTTACCACCGCCGTTTACTGGGGCTTAAATTCTCAGCTTCGCCTTGCGGCTAACCGGTCCTCTTAACCTTCCAGCACCGGGCAGGCGTCAGTCCGTATACATCGTCTTGCGACTTGGCACGGACCTGTGTTTTTAGTAAACAGTCGCTACCCACTAGTCTCTGCGGCCTCCAAACGCTTTCGGGAGTAAATCCCTATACGCCGAAGGCCCCCCTTCTCCCGAAGTTACGGGGGCATTTTGCCGAGTTCCTTAACCACGATTCTCTCGATCTCCTTGGTATTCTCTACCTGACCACCTGAGTCGGTTTGGGGTACGGGCGGCTAGAACCTCGCGTCGATGCTTTTCTTGGCAGCATAGGATCACCCACTTTTTATCCGCATCGTGTCTCAGCCTATGTGAATCGCGGATTTGCCTACGACTCGGCCTACGCACTTGCACCAGGACAACCATCGCCTGGCTTGGGCTACCTTCCTGCGTCACACCTGTTAATACGCTAACCGCACCAGAATGGGGTCGTGCGCTAGGCCCAGAGCGTCACCCCGAAGGGATCAGTCACTGGGATTCAGACACTTAGCACTACTGGATTAGCTTGGGCGGTTCTTCGCCGGTACGGGAATATCAACCCGTTGTCCATCGACTACGCCTGTCGGCCTCGCCTTAGGTCCCGACTTACCCAGGGAAGATTAGCTTGACCCTGGAACCCTTGGTCTTTCGGAGGACGTGTTTCTCACACGTCATTCGCTACTCATGCCTGCATTCTCACTCGTGTAGCCTCCACGGCTGGTTTACACCGCCGCTTCGCTGGCCACACGACGCTCTCCTACCCATCAACACGGCTGGACCACGAAGGCCTACCAATAATGTCAATGCCACAACTTCGGTGGCGTGCTTGAGCCCCGTTACATTGTCGGCGCGGAATCACTTGACCAGTGAGCTATTACGCACTCTTTCAAGGGTGGCTGCTTCTAAGCCAACCTCCTGGTTGTCAAGGCAACTCCACATCCTTTCCCACTTAGCACGCGCTTTGGGACCTTAGTTGGTGGTCTGGGTTGTTTCCCTCTCGACTATGAAGCTTATCCCCCACAGTCTCACTGCTGCGCTCTCACTTACCGGCATTCGGAGTTTGGCTGACGTCAGTAACCTTGTAGGGCCCATCGGCCATCCAGTAGCTCTACCTCCGGCAAGAAACACGCAACGCTGCACCTAAATGCATTTCGGAGAGAACCAGCTATCACGAAGTTTGATTGGCCTTTCACCCCTATCCACAGCTCATCCCCTCAGTTTTCAACCTAAGTGGGTTCGGTCCTCCACGACGTCTTACCGTCGCTTCAACCTGGCCATGGATAGATCACTTCGCTTCGGGTCTAGGACATGCGACTGAATCGCCCTATTCAGACTCGCTTTCGCTACGGCTACCCCACACGGGTTAACCTCGCCACATATCGCTAACTCGCAGGCTCATTCTTCAAAAGGCACGCTGTCACCCCTACTAAGGAGGCTCCAACGGTTTGTAAGCAAACGGTTTCAGGTACTATTTCACTCCCCTCCCGGGGTACTTTTCACCTTTCCCTCACGGTACTTGTCCGCTATCGGTCATCTGGGAGTATTTAGGCTTATCAGGTGGTCCTGACAGATTCACACGGGATTTCACGGGCCCCGTGCTACTTGGGATACTCTTCGCGCCAAGAGAGGCATTTCGACTACGGGGTTGGCACCCTCTATGACCGGCCTTTCAAGACCGTTCGTCTATACCTTCTTGTAACGCCGCCATCTCGGCAGAGATGACTGAAAAGTCCCACAACCCCCAACGTGCAACGCCTGCCGGCTATCACACACGCTAGGTTTAGCCTGTTCCGGTTTCGCTCGCCACTACTAACGGAATCGCGGTTGCTTTCTCTTCCTGTGGGTACTGAGATGTTTCACTTCCCCACGTTCCCTCTACCCGCCCTATATATTCAGGCGGGAGTCACTAGGTCGGCACGCCGCCCAGCGGGGTTTCCCCATTCGGACACCCTCGGATCAAAACTTGCTTATCAGTTCCCCGAGGCTTATCGCAGATTGCTACGTCCTTCTTCGGCTCCAGATGCCAAGGCATCCACCGTTTGCTCTTAAAGACTTGAAATCACATGAGTTTGAATCAGAATCGACTCCAGACTCGAAAGCCTGGAATGAAATTGACTAATGATCTTTAAGATCATCTTGTGCAACCGATCCGAAGATCAGCTGCAAGATGCTCGCGTCCACTGTGTAGTTCTCAAAGTACGGGCGGTGCCCCTCATCGCTTCCCACCAAGGAGAAACAACGAAAGGCCCAGAGTAACCAAATGCTTCCAACCCGAAGGTCAAAGCGCATCCGGTCCCTCAGGACCCAACAGCGTGCAGACACCGGTCCCCTCACCCAGAACCTTCCAACCGCAAGCGGCGTACTAGTTCCGAGATCAGATCTCGATGCCATGTCAAATGTTCCACCCATGAGCTCCCAGCGAAGAACGTATGCCTTCGATCTGGGTTCTGGACTCCGAAGAGTCAGATGCTCCTTAGAAAGGAGGTGATCCAGCCGCACCTTCCGGTACGGCTACCTTGTTACGACTTAGTCCTAATTACCGATCCCACCTTCGACGGCTCCCTCCACAAGGGTTAGGCCACCGGCTTCAGGTGTTACCGACTTTCATGACTTGACGGGCGGTGTGTACAAGACCCGGGAACGTATTCACCGCAGCGTTGCTGATCTGCGATTACTAGCGACTCCGACTTCATGAGGTCGAGTTGCAGACCTCAATCCGAACTGGGACCGGCTTTTTGGGATTCGCTCCACCTCGCGGTATTGCAGCCCTTTGTACCGGCCATTGTAGCATGCGTGAAGCCCAAGACATAAGGGGCATGATGATTTGACGTCATCCCCACCTTCCTCCGAGTTGACCCCGGCAGTATCCCATGAGTTCCCACCATTACGTGCTGGCAACATAGAACGAGGGTTGCGCTCGTTGCGGGACTTAACCCAACATCTCACGACACGAGCTGACGACAACCATGCACCACCTGTTTACGAGTGTCCAAAGAGTTGACCATTTCTGGCCCGTTCTCGTATATGTCAAGCCTTGGTAAGGTTCTTCGCGTTGCATCGAATTAATCCGCATGCTCCGCCGCTTGTGCGGGTCCCCGTCAATTCCTTTGAGTTTTAGCCTTGCGGCCGTACTCCCCAGGCGGGGAACTTAATGCGTTAGCTGCGTCACGGAATCCGTGGAATGGACCCCACAACTAGTTCCCAACGTTTACGGGGTGGACTACCAGGGTATCTAAGCCTGTTTGCTCCCCACCCTTTCGCTCCTCAGCGTCAGTTACGGCCCAGAGATCTGCCTTCGCCATCGGTGTTCCTCCTGATATCTGCGCATTCCACCGCTACACCAGGAATTCCAATCTCCCCTACCGCACTCTAGTCTGCCCGTACCCACTGCAGGCCGGAGGTTGAGCCTCCGGATTTCACAGCAGACGCGACAAACCGCCTACGAGCTCTTTACGCCCAATAATTCCGGATAACGCTTGCGCCCTACGTATTACCGCGGCTGCTGGCACGTAGTTAGCCGGCGCTTTTTCTGCAGGTACCGTCACTTTCGCTTCTTCCCTGCTAAAAGAGGTTTACAACCCGAAGGCCGTCGTCCCTCACGCGGCGTTGCTGCATCAGGCTTGCGCCCATTGTGCAATATTCCCCACTGCTGCCTCCCGTAGGAGTCTGGGCCGTGTCTCAGTCCCAGTGTGGCCGGTCACCCTCTCAGGCCGGCTACCCGTCGACGCCTTGGTGAGCCATTACCTCACCAACAAGCTGATAGGCCGCGAGCCCATCCCCAACCGAAATTCTTTCCAGACGCAGACCATGCGGTCACGTCACATATCCAGTATTAGACGCCGTTTCCAGCGCTTATCCCAGAGTCAGGGGCAGGTTGCTCACGTGTTACTCACCCGTTCGCCACTGATCCCACAGAGCAAGCTCCGTGTTCACCGTTCGACTTGCATGTGTTAAGCACGCCGCCAGCGTTCATCCTGAGCCAGGATCAAACTCTCCGTAAAAAAGAAATGCATACCCCACCGGGAAAACGGTGACGCAGCGAGTTTGATGCTGACCAAAGAGACAAATTCATTGCTGACTTCATCCATTGCCAACCCCCCGGAAGGAGTTGGTCTTTGATCCAAAGGAATTCTCAACTAGCCGAAGCTAGACGAGGATAATTTGGCATTTGACAAGTGCACGCTGTTGAGTTCTCAAGGATCGGATGCTCCCACGACCCAGCCATCACAGCCAGGCCCGAAGGGCAACTTCTCTATCTTACCGATCTCGTTTCCGTTGTCAAGTCCGAGTTTTTCTCGGCCTGACCGTGGGAACGGATCAGCACCTTCATCCTGTTCACTCAGTGAGTGTCTGGGATTCGGGAGGTGTTAGCTGCTTGACGGGAGCCGGTCCGAGGACCTCCGCTCAACCGTTTGGGGCGAACAAGTAATAATTTACGCGGATCCCGGGGATCGGGCAAATCTAGGCCGACCGCCGGGCGTGTCGCGGTCCTGCACCTGCTTATCCGCGCGACTCTCCTACCCCTGTCGTGCCTCACTCCGTGGTCATGGGTGTGGTCGTGACGTCGATGTTGCCGAAGGGGAATGGGCTGAAGACCGTCCAGGAGCCGGGGGCGAACCCCTCCATCGGGATCAGGAAGAACCAGACGCGTGAGACGACGATCGCGACCGCCACGAGGGCCCCGCTGCCATCGATGCCACCAGGACAGGTGGCTCTACTCGCGACCATGAGGGCGGGGTACACCAGCGCGGCGATCACGGCGAGGATCAGAAGGCGACGGATCCTCGCGATGATCAACACTCCGGGGAGTCCAGCGACAGCAGTGGTCTCCGACGGGGTGTGCGGAAGCGACAAGGTGATCTCCTCTGTAGGGGGTCGTCTTCATGATGGCTCAGTGCTTGGCGTGGGGGAAGAGGGGTGGCTCCCTCGTCAGTGGCGTCAGTCGGATCCGTGTCATCGTGGACGGCAAGTCCCGCATCACCATCACCGTCACGAAGGGCTGACATGCGACCCACCTACGATCCCGAAGTGGACGCCGCGTACATGATGCTGGTGGACGCGATTGCGCCCGGCCAAGCGAGGCATCAGGTCGAGGTGCCCCACAACGACGGCATCGCCGGACAGTTCATCCTGGACTTCACCGAGGAGGGGAAGCTCCTCGGTCTAGAGATTCTCTTCGCCTCAGACACACTGCCCGCGTCCGTTCTGGCAGCGGCCGAACCTCTGCAATAGGGCGGGCAGGTGGTCGGGCCGGATGTGTACGACCTCGACCGCGACGGTGACGGGATCGCCTGCGACCGAGACGGCTCCGCCCTACGCTGGAGCGTCTGCCTCATTCTCGAGGCGCCTTCCCCTGGAGCTCTATGTCTGCAACGACGGTCGATGATCGTGCCCGCTACCGGGCGAACCCCTCTGTACTGACGGCGCTGAAGAATCCGCGGATGCTGACCCGCGAGGTGCTGGCAGGTCTCGTCGTCGGACTCGCACTCATCCCCGAGGCCATCGCGTTCTCGGTGATCGCGGGCGTCGACCCCAAGGTGGGGCTGTTCTCGTCGTTCATCATGGCGGTCTCGATCGCGTTCCTCGGCGGGCGGCCGGCGATGGTGACCGCGGCGACCGGAGCCGTCGCGCTCGTAATCGCGCCGGTCGCGCCGATGTACGGGCTCGACTACTTCATTGCGACCGTCATCCTCGCGGGCATCTTCCAGGTGATCCTCGGGGTGGTCGGCGTCGCGAAGCTCATGCGCTTCATCCCCCGCAGCGTCATGGTCGGGTTCGTGAACGCGCTGGCGATCTTCGTGTTCAGCTCGCAGTTCCCTCAGCTGATCGATGTCCCGTGGCTGGTGTATCCGCTGGTGGCGCTCGGAATCGTCGTGATGCTGGTGATGCCGAAGATCACCAAGATCGTGCCGGCGCCGCTGGTGTCGGTGGTCATCGTGACGGGAGTGGTGTTGGCGTTCGGCATCACGGTGCCGACTGTCGGGGACCAGGGCGAGCTGCCGCGGAGCCTGCCCTCTCTCTTCATCCCGAACGTTCCGCTGACGTGGGAGACGTTCACGATCATCGCGCCGTTCGCGCTCGGGGTCGCCGTGGTCGGACTGCTGGAGTCGCTGCTCACCGCGAAGCTCGTCGACGAGATCACCGACACCCACTCGCGCAAGAGTCGCGAGGCGTGGGGGCAGGGCGTGGCGAACGTGCTGTCGGGGATCTTCGGCGGCATGGGCGGCTGCGCCGTGATCGGTCAGACCATGATCAATGTGAAGGCCTCGGGCGCGCGGACCCGCATCTCGACGTTCTGCGCCGGCCTCTTCTTGTTCTTGCTGGTGGTCGTGTTCGGCGACTTCGTCGGGACGATCCCGATGGCAGCGCTCGTGGCCGTGATGATCATGGTAGCGATCGGGGCGTTCGACTGGCATAGCGTGCGTCCGTCAACGTTGAAGCGGATGCCGAAGAGCGAGACGTTCGTGATGGTCTCTACTGTCTTGTTGGTTTTGGTGACGCACAACCTTGCCGTCGGCGTGGTCGGTGGGGTGCTGGTCGCGTCGGTGCTGTTCGTGCGGCGGGTGGCGCACTTCGTCACGGTGACTCGGGTTTTGGGTGTTGATGGGGCTGTCGTTACGTATGTCGTGGAGGGGGAGCTGTTCTTCGCGTCGAGCAATGATCTGACGACGTTGTTCTCGTACTCAGACGATCCCGGTCGCGTCGTGATCGATCTGTCGGGGTCGCATGTGTGGGATGCGTCGACCGTGGCCGCGTTGGATGCGATCGAAACGAAGTATCAGGCGTTGGGGAAGACGGTGGAGATCGTCGGGATGAACGAGAGCAGTCAGCGGATGCGGGGGCGGTTGACGGGTGGGTTCGAGTAGCGACAGTCGGCGGCCCCGGCTCGATCTGGCGCGAACGGTCACGCACGGTCGCTTCGCGAGGCGAACCCATCGCCCTACGACCGGTGCGAGCATTCCGCGCAACTGAGCCGGTGGATACGGATCCATGTGCGATCTACCCCGGGTAAATCGCACAGTTCGCTAGGAGACAGCGCCGAGCATCCTTGAGTTCCGCGATGCGACGAAGTCCAGCTGTCGCGCGCGGAACTGCTTGTACTGCTCGATCGACGTCGGAAGCGGTGACCTTTCGTATCCCTCGAACGGGAGATAGAACCGGACCGCGCCGGTCTCGTCCACGAGGTCCTGAAGCAGGAAGAAGTCGACGTAGCGGTCGAAGCTCTCGAACAGCTCGAAGAAGTCGGCGTAAGCGCGCATCGCCTCGGTGAGCGGACTCTCCTCACAGACGTAATGGCGGCGGATCGCTTCAAGGGTGAGGTCGAATCGGTCCCGAATCCTCGGGTGCGTGCCACGCCGCTGGTTGATCGTCTGTTTGCGGTCGATCCGGTTACGCGGGAACACGAGACGTCCGCCGATGGTGCCGCCATCCCGATGCCACGCGGTGTTCGACTCCTCGCCCATCGCCTCGTAGAAGCCGCGCAGTCGGCCACGGTTCGAATTCGCGAGCGTGTCACTGGAGAGTACGAACTCTCCGAGTTCTGACCGATGACGAAGCACCCGAACCGAGCCGATGCGATCCGCCGTCAGCGTGAAGGTCGAACCCCCGGGAAGCGGCTTGCTCCACAGTCGCCGGTGGTAGCTCTGCAGGAGCGAGCTGTATGAATCAGGATCGCGACGACCGGCGTCGTCCTGGAAGTCGGTAGTCACATCCAGGACTTGAGCACGCTTCATCGGAGCAAGGCGTCGACGGCGTCGACACTGAACGCCGTCGCGAGCAGCCGACCGATCGCCCGTCCGAGTGGGATCGGCACCGCGTTACCGATCTGCCGAGCGATGGCAGTGCGGGAACCCGCGAACCGATACTCGATCGGGAATCCCTGAAGAACCGCGGCCTCGTAGTGAGTGATCGCGCGGTGGGCGAAAGGATGCAGGTACCGCCCTTTCTCCGGCTTGAAGAACTCGGTTCTGATCGTCACCGACGGCCGGTCGAGGTGGAGTCTGCCCATCACGTCGCCAGAGCCGGACTTGTGCTTCCGCCAGCAGGGGGCGAGAAGCTCGTCAGGCAGATCGAATCTGTTACCACCGGGCGGAATCTCGGCGAACCTGCGCAGCGAGATGTCCGCGTAGTCCCGTCCGACATGGAGCTCTCGAGACGCCCATGCTCCGCGGTGCTCCCGACCGTCGATCTCCATCCGACGATCTTCGAGCGAGGGGCCCACCGAATGAGGGATCCCGGCGAAGACCTCGCCGACGCTCACATGATCTTCGCGGTTGTGGGTGGCTTCCGGTAAGCCGATCTCAGGCATGTCTCGATGTCTTCCGATCAGGATCGCGCGTTTGCGAGCCTGAGGCGCCCCGAAGTCCGCGGCATTGAGCACGCTCCATTCGAAGGAGTAGTCGCTGAGGAGACCGCCTGCTCCTGTGGCGTCCGTGAGATCGCGGAACTGAGGCGACTTGGCGAACACGGCGACGTTCTCGAGCACGAAGTACTTCGGTCGGGCTCGGATGATCGTCTCCGCGTATTCCCGCCACAGAGTGTTCCGCTCGTCCTCTGCGTCCTGCTTGCCCAGAGTCGAGAACCCTTGGCACGGCGGCCCCCCGATCACGACGTCCACCGACGGCACCGTCTCCTCGCGCAGCCACTCCTCGATCCCACCCTGATAGGTGATGCCCTCGCCATGATTGAGCGCGAATGTCGCAGCCGCGTCGCGGTCCTTCTCGACGGCTCGGACCACATCGAAGCGCGGAGATGCCTCATGCATGCCCTGACTGAGTCCGCCCGCACCGGCGAATAGATCGAGGACGGAGATCGGGTTCTCCAAGGTGCCTCCCAGGCCTTCGAAACCCACTGCGCAAGTCGGGTTGATCTGATCCTACGGCGTAGCAGGATGGACGGATGGAAGCATCGCTGGCGTCGGAGAGATCCGCATCCTGGCCGACCAGCCCCGGGTCCAGAGCTTCGATGCGCGCGAACCGTGGCCGAGACACCGGCCCTGAACTGCAAGTCAGACGGCTCGTGCACGCGGCGGGCCTCCGATACCGGGGGAACGCACGCCCTGAGCCGGGTCTTCGCCGCACTGCCGACCTCTTGTTCCGGGGAAGTCGAGTCGCCGTGCTGATCGACGGCTGCTTCTGGCACGGGTGCCCCGAGCACCACCAGGCACCGAAGGCCAATGCCGCGTTCTGGTCTGACGAGATCGCGACCAATCGAGCCCGGGACGCCGACACCAACCATGTGCTCAGGAACCGAGGCTGGATGGTCGTGCGCGTCTGGGAGCACGAGATCCGGGCGGACGTCGATCGCGTCGCCGCCCGGATAATCGAAGCCGTCAGAGTGCGCTCAGCCCACCCGCTGCCCGAGCATCGCGTCGAGCACAGGACCGAAGAAGCCGACGACCTTCCCTCCGCCGACGACGAACGTCCTGTCGAGCAGTAGATTCGACGACTCACACGACGTTTCGGGCGCGAGGCTGCAGGCATGGCACGCAGCGAGGTTCAGCCCGTCGATGCTTTGCGGTTCCGACTCGGCGCACACAGGATCGTTCGGGCACCACGCGGCCTGTTCGAGAGCTGCCACGATCGCCGGCACCAGTAGGTCCGGTTCTCCTTGGCGGACAAGACCCCCGAGCGTCCCTTCGACATCTGCCGTGGTCGTGTAGATGAAGACCCCGTAATCGCCGGCGGCCTCGCAGTAGATCCGCTCCTTCAAGGAGGACGCCGTGTACCCGCTGCTGAAAGCCAGCTCCCGCATCAACAGATGCGCGAACGAGTGAAGCAACACGTACTCAGCCGAGACGACATGCAGGCGAAGCCCCAGAGCAGAACCATTCTGATGCTCCAGGAGAGTCTGCTCGAGCGCTCGGACCGAGGGCTGGGATGCCCATTCCTCCACAGCGGCCGCGTCGAAGCGGATGAAGATCCCCTCGCCGTATCCCTCGGCGGCAGGCAGCCAGGACTTCTCGAAGGGCTGTGTCGGCACCGCCGGGACGGCGGTCGCCTCCAGCGAGTACCTGCGGAACCCTCGCGCCGCTCGGACGTCGCGGAGCCGGTCGACCAGGACCACGTCCTGGATCCTCGCGGTGACACCATCGCCGGCATCCTCACCCCTCGGATGCAGCTCGATCGGCCTCGTCACGAAGTCATGCATCGGCGCGGTTCCCGAAACCGCCCGGACGAATGCTTCGAACTCGTCGCCTTGAAGGGTGCTCATGATCTCGCGACGTTCGACGGGTCCGGCGTCATCCACCACCGCCTCGATCTCCTCCGCCGACACCCCGAGGTTCCTGGCCATCTGCGCGATCATGCCGTCGCGCAACGCCGGGACAGCGGCGCCGAGGCTGTCGAACAGCCCGTGACCACGGATCGCGTCCTCTTTGTCAGAACTACGACTGGGGACGGGCGGGATGTCGATGGCGCTCACGGAGTCGCTGAAGTGGAGGCTGGTCGCGCCGCGTTGTTGCGCGTCCAGAGGCTTCCCACAACCGGTCCACTCACTTTCCCAGGGTTGGGTGCCTCTGCAGGTGAATCCGTCTTTGGCCAACGCATCGCGGCGGAGTTCACCCAGCGATCGCTTCGCTCCACAGGCGTCGCATGACACCTGCAGACTGCTCAAGCCGTCACCGACTCCTTCGAGCGTGCGGAAGCGCAATCTCTCGGATGACTTGCAGTCGCCCTCAGATCCACGATGTGTCCAGTCGGCCCATGGAACGTCACCCAGGTGACTGTTCTCAGTGCAGACGAGGACGAACCTCATCGGGACGAGCCGCCCGTCGCACCCGGTCTCGGTGCAGTGTGGAGCCCGACCGGTCTCGAGTTTGGGGCTCCACTTGACCAACCGGCGGCACACCTGACAGAAGAGCCACCCGGGGAACCTGACGAACTCGAGTCCCGGCACCGTTCCCTTCTCAGGTTCGTGGGTCGTCGGGGCCGCCCACAGTTCCTGCACATGCAGGGCATCGGCGAGTCGGGCCGAGTCGACCCGCTCTCGCACCTTCTGAGAAGGCCATTTGTCTCCGGTCGGAACCATGAACGACTGACCGAGGATGTCCACGATCGCCCCCGGACCGTATGGGGCGACCGTCTCGGACGCTCGGATCGTCTTCACCGTCGACTCAACCATTTCGCTCTCCCTTCGCCCGCACCTTCACGACCCTGTCCACGTTCCGCATCGAGTTCATCACCGGCCAGCCCCCTCCCGGCTCGGTGAACTGACGGAGCAAGCGCTCCTCTGGGTCCTTCGACTGGTACACGAGCGACTTTCCGGCTCGCGAAGCCCGCTCGCGTACCTCCACCCAGTCGAGGACGGCCTCGTCGATCTCGACGCCGACCTGTTCCGACTCGCGTTCGTCGGCGCACCTGACGTGCGCCTTCAACAACGAGACCGCCTTCTTCACACCCGCCGAATCGGGGTCGAAATACGCAGCATCGGCGTTGCCGTTCCTGCCTACGCCATGCCTCACGAGGATGACCAGCGCTGCCCGCAGGGCCCGACGTCGCGCCTGCAGCGACCACGGCGTGACGCTCGACGGTTCGACGAACCGGTAATAGGCGCTGTGGTACGCGTTGAACGACTCGAACACCGATCTATCTCGCGGCTTTCCCGATCGGAACATCGTGACGACCAGCCCCGGCGTCGTCCCGCGACCGACACGCGAGGTCGCTTGGATGTACTCGGCGGTCGTCTTCGTGTGGCCGTTCACCAGCATCACCCCGAGCCGCTGGACATCGATTCCGACCGACATGATGTTCGTCGTCGCCAGCGCATCGATCACATCCGCGTTCTCCGGCCCACGTTCGAGCCGCTGCAGGAGGCGGATGAGCTCGTCCGAGGGGACGTTGCCGTTGAGCTCCTCCACCCCTTCGGCGCCCAGGGCGCGGGTCGGCTTCTCGCCGCCGGACCGACGCGCGAGGTTGCTCTGAACGTCATCCCGAAGGATCGTGACCGTACGCCCGAGTTCGCGGAGGCTGTTGTGGTACACCGCGAGTGTCCAGTATCGATCCTTCGCCTCCCCCGCCAACCCGGTGGCGACCGGGGCGTCGAGGAGTTCGGTCGCGATCTGTCCGATCGACCATGAAGGCGTGTGAGCCTGTGGCATGATGCCCAGATAGAGCCTTCCCGCGGCGTCGGGGTCGGGTTCGGAGAAGTGATTGTCCTCAGCGTGCAGCCCCGCAGGCGGGAACGCCTCGACCCTCTTCGCCATCAGCCCCCGGACCTGGTCCTCGGACGCGCGGGTGGTCGCCGTCGAAGCGACCGTCTTGGGCCCTGTGCCGTTCCACCGGAGCAGCGCACCGATGGCGGCCTCATACGCGCCCACGATGGTGCCCAGCGGTCCGGACAGAAGATGCAGCTCATCCTGGATCACGAGCGAGGGTGGATCGCAGATGCTGTCGATCCCGAACATCCGAGACCCGTCCGATATCCAGGCCAGACGCGCGAGTTTGTCGACTGTGGCCACCAGCATCGTCGGAGGGTTCGCGTAGATGCCCTCATCGACGACTTGAACCGGAAGCGTGTCGGAGAAGGGGCAATCGTCATCCGGACAGAAAAACTCGAACCCGTAGGCGCTCGCCTTCACCCCGTATCGGCGATCCTTCGACGTCTTGCGTGGCGGCATGATCGACTCGGCGCACCACGGGCACTCGAGGAGTTGGAAAGGATTGTCCGGTCGACTCTGCTGCCTGGCTTCACGCAACTGCTTCTCGGCCTGCTTGTACGTGCCTGGAGTGGTGGAGTTGCCCAACCAGAGACCGATCGAGAAATCGGGGGCTTCATCGAGCCTCTCATCGTCCGCACGCATCAGTTCCAGCGCGCATATGAGTGTCGCCGCACGCTGGAACTGCTGTGCGGTGAGGAGTCGCATGGTGTAGCGCGTGAGCACAGCCATCCCGCCACCCTTGTGTCCACGGGCCAGCCTGCGTCGGATCATCTCGATCGCGGCTAGGCCGAGGTACGCCTCGGTTTTGCCTCCGCCGGTGGGGAACCAGATCAGATCGACGAGGTCGCGATCGTCATGCGCATCATCGACGGTCGAGGCCAACGCGCTGAGAATGAATCCCAGCTGGAACGGGCGCCACGTCGGTTCGTCCGCGCCTTTGTCATCGAAAAGCTTCCGACCGTAGCGAGTCTCCTTGTTGACGACTTTCCGCTGCCGCAGCATCTGCCATCGCATCGCGGTGTTGGCCATCCGGAACGCCTGCAGCACCTGAGCGTCCTCGCTGAGGACTCGGATGCCTTCCTCGATACGTGCGAGCGCGCGGTGTTGCCGCTCCACGATGCTCTTCGCGATCGCGCGGTCGGCATCATCCAACTCCGAGGCCTCAGCCTCCTGCTCCGAGATCCACTCCGCGTACTCCTGGGCGACGGACGACAACCCCTCAACGAGGTCAGGGACCGCCACCGTGTCATCCGAGAGCCACCGCATCCTGACGGCATCGCCGGCACCCCGCTTCGCGCGGATCGCGCTCACCTCGGTCTGCGGAATGACTGATGTTCGTACGGTGACCGGAGCCGCCTCCGGCACACACTCGACGGCGACGCCATGTCCAATCGCGAACGACGGCTTGTCCCGATAGCGGAATGCCAGTTCGCGATCGTCAGAGGAGACGTGCACGCTCGTCTGCGGATAGGGAAGGAGGCCGGTCTCATCCGAGCACGACAGCTCCACCTGGAAGAGGCACCGCTCCGGGTATCGCTTGGCTTCGCCCGCCGCGACCTCCGCGTCGTTGGACAGCGCCACCGTGGTCAGCCAGCGCCCCCCGTGATGTCTCGAACGCCACGAGAGTTTCGCCCGTCCTTCGAGCACCGACATCTCACCACTCGCGCCGACCTCGATGAACTCGCGACCCGCCACCGGTCGCCGCGTCCACTGCTCATCACTTCCTTTCTCGTACACCCCGGCCGAAAGATCGATGCTCAGCGACGAGCCTCCATGAACGAATGACACCCCCAGCGACGCCGGCGCCCACCCGAACGCACCCGTCAGGTTGACGCCGAGGTCCTCGATCTCGGCGTCACCGCCTTCACCGTCATCGGCCGTCGATTCCCATTCGATCTCCTCCTCTTCGGCCACCGCTCCGGCCGAGTCCTCGACCTCGTCCAGTTCGACAGGAACCGCCGTTCCCTGCTCGACCGGGTAGAGCGTGCCCACCAGGTATGCGTACACGGGGCTGCGCTGCAAGACCTCGCGCTCTCCGTCGAGCGGCCCCAGCCACCGACGTCGCACTTCAGCGACGACTGCAGCCCTTCCTTCGCGCGGATCGGTGATCGACTGAGCGGTGTCGGTCAGAGTGGTCGTCTCGATGTCGGTCATGCCTTGCTCCAGAGATAGTTGAACTCGTTGTATGCGAGGTCTTCACCGAACTGCTCGAAGGTGTCCTCGACGTTGACGATCAGGCACCGCTCAGTGCCGCCGTTCGCGGGCCCACGCAGTCCCCGACCGACCATCTGCAGGTACCGATTCGGGCTGAAGGTCGGGCGGGCGATGTACAGCGCACGGACCTTCGGAGCGTCGAAGCCCTGCGTGAGCAGATCGCAATTGACCAGCACTCGGGTATCGCCGGATTTGAACTGCTCGATCACACGCCTGCGCTGCTGCCTGCGCATGCTTCCGTCGACGGAGTCCGCACTGACGCCCTCCAGCCGCAAGAGAGCAGCGATCGTATGCGCGGATGCCACGGATGCCGCGAAGACGAGGATCGGCCAGCTTGGATCCTGCTCCTTGATGTGCTCGATCACGGTGAGCGTCCGACGCATGTCCTGGCCGATCGCTGCGAGCATGTTCGCCGAGACCTCCTTCATCTTGAGGAATTCGGCGTCCTGCTGACCGACGCCGATCTCGACACCGTTCAGCACCTCATAGTCGACCTCGGAGAGGACGTTCCATGACCTGAGCTGGTGGATTGGATCGTCGGGGTCAAGCGACTCGAGTCGGTTCTCCCCGAACCGCTGAGCGAAGAGGCGATTGATCTCATCGTTTCGTCCGCGGAAAGGGGTAGCGGTGAGCCCGAGCAACGGCCGATCCGTGCGAGCAGCCGTGAGCCCGAGGTTTCGGAGAATGTCCGTGTACGACTTGGACAGAGCAGTATGCGCCTCGTCAATCACCACGATGCCGGGCTGCGTCAGCCATTCATATTGTGGCTCCCCCAAGCGACGCACCAGCGTCGCATCGATCGCGACGACTACATGAAGCTCCTCGTCGGACTCATCGAGTTCGTATCCACCCCAGAACCTACTGACGTCGAGAGGACGCTCGTCCCCGAAGGCTCTCCACACCTCGGTGAACGACTGGATGGCCTGTTCGCACAGCTCTTCGCTCTGGGCGATCCAGAGGAGCGGAGACCTGACTTCCCCCGACTTCATCAGTCGGACCAACGCCTCCACCGTCACACGGGTCTTCCCCGCGCCGGTGGGCAGATACAGAAGCCCACGCCGACCGGTGGATTCCTCTGCGGCAACGAGAGTCCCGATCTTCTCCGCCACCTCCTGCTGATAGTCGTGAAGCGGGTTGAGGGTCAGTCGGCCTTGGATATGGCTCACAGCTGATGGCCGACTCTCACGTGTTCCTGCGAACGACGTGTCGAAACCGAGGTTCTTCACCGCGGCTTGAGCGGCAGGCGACCCGTCCCATCGCTCAGGGACGGCGATACCCCGACGGCGGAGGACGTCTCTGAGTTCGCGAACCGCATCCTGGCCATGCACCCGAAGGAAGAGTTCAGCGACGCCGCGATCGTCGAGAGCCCCGGTGTTGGATTCAACCGCTTCCAGGAGGCCGTCCGGTAGCGCGGTTCGAAGCGAATCCGCATCGACGAGTATCAGCAGTCTCCGCTCGTCGTTGCGTGCTGCTCGCGCCGATGCGATCAGCTCACTGTGACGCATCCGTTCGTCACTGCGAAGCACGCCTCGGACATCGTCCGACGTCAGCCCGAGTTCGAGGGCGGCCGATACCGCGGCGAGCGCGGTCTCCACGTCGAGCGATGCGTCCACGACCACGGAATTGTCCTGATGCGTCATTCGGAGCCGCTTCTTCTTCACGCCTCTCGCGCTCTGGAGTACCCGCTGGATGCTGTCGGCGCGGGTCACGGTGACCTTCGCAAGCAGCATTGCGACATTGCTCTGAAGACTCGGGTGGATGTCGCACAAAGGGACTGCCTCACCTGCGCCGCGGATTTCGATCGACTGGTGAAGTGCGTCCTCGGCGGACATCAGCCCCCATCTGGTCGTCAGGTTCGTACCGTTCTCATCGACAGGGATGTAGGCGACTCCCGACTCGTCGAGATCGGTGATGCCGTCTCCGGCGACCACGACGGCGACCTCTTCCCGAGGCGTCAGAAGGATCCTGCCGTTGGAGATCGCGGGGATACGCTCTGGGATTGCGAGGTCGGACCTGCGCGCGCATTCGACGATCAACTCCGCGAACTCTTCGGGGCGCGTCGCCGGATAGCCTTCCGCGGTCAGAAAACTGGTGAGCATCCCGTCCGGGATCGATTCGACGGTCTTCGGCAGAGGGAGCCCCGCCACGATGTCCGCGTCCGCGACCGGAAGGAACGGCGCGAACCGCCGCAACGACCCTGACAGTGCCTCACCGATCCTACGAGCGCCGATGGAGGTCTGGATCAGCCCGAAGCGGCTTACAGCCCACCACTCCATGGCGGGCATCCGGATCTCGGCTCTGCGCCCCCCGAGAGGGACCACGAGGATGAACTCCGACGCACCCATCCGAGTGAGCACGGCCTGCGTCCATGCGACCCTGTCCTGCTCCGTGAGGTTGTCGAGCAGCAGATCGAGTGGACCGACTCCCGAGAGCTCGGGGATGTCGATTCTCGGAGCCGTCAGCCCGTTCGCCGAAAGGTAGCGCCGCGCGAGGTCTTCGATCGTCGAGACGTACTCGCTCCGAAGACCGTCACGCCAGATGGGGCGATCGCGCTCCGGCACGGTCACCGCGCCAGCAGCAGCACGGACGGCGACGTTCGGAGCCATTGCCGGGTCGATCTGGCGAGTGGGCACATCGCGCGCGATCGAAGCGTCCGCGATGAGGTCAGGCGCTGCACGCCATGTGCCTGCCTGCGTGCGCATCAGAACAGTGACCCCGCGCCGGCGTATGTTCTCGACGGCACTCAACGCTACGCGAGGGGTCGCCGCATCCAGCGCCCTCCAGAGGCGCTCCCAGTCGCTTTCCTCCCAGCGATCGGTCGCCGAGGCCGCGAGCGCCGCGGCCGCCTCGTCGCCCGAGATCTCCCGAAAACCGAAGGCTCGCAGCTCGTCTGCGGCCAGTTCGGCCAAGTCCGCACGCACGAGCTCGACTCCGTCGGGCACGGTGGCATCGGGCACAGGGAGAAGAACTGTCTGATTCTGATCTGCGCGAGCCCACTCTCCGCCCTCCAGGGGAAGGATCCTCGCGGCGACGGCAGCTTGATATGTGGTCGGTGCGCCACGACGAAGGTCAGCGAGAACTCGGAGCGCGGTGAGTGAGCCGCCGGGGTCCTGTTCGTCAGCGAGTTCCGCCAGCCAGCCGGCTGCGCCGGATTCCTGAGGACTCCGTTCGCCTTCCGCACCCCCGAGCAGAGACCTCAGCCGAGCGCGTCGGGCCGGCGTCGAGAAACACTTGGCATGCGGCATCGTTTCACGCGGCGCGCGCCCCTGCCACAACTGGGCGGCCTCGAAACCGATCGGGGTCTTCTCCAGATCTGGCACGCCTCGGAAGTAGGTGGACACTTTGAGCTGTCCGGAGACGTCGGGGATGAGCGGGCGCGACCTCGCGAGGATCGGGACAGCTGCCGAGAGATACGCGTCGGCAGCACTCTTGATCTCTCGCCCTCGAGCGGGGAAGAGGTCGAGATGAGCCGCCGGGTCGTCGACCGTCACGGCGCGCGCCACGACGTCTAGGAAGAGTTGCGCGCCCACCTCGAGCATCGCGGCATTCAGTCTGGAGTTGGGGACGAGGGATGTACGGTCATCGTTCACCTGCCAGGGAGCGTTGAAGATGCCGCTCGCAGTCGTCTCATCGCGAAGCGGGAACCATGCCCAGAGTCGACCTGTGGTCGCACGCACCCCTGGTTGCACGGCATAGGAGATCGTCATCGACTGACGCAGCGCCGTCTCCGGGAGTGTCGAAGAGACATCGATGGTCGGTGTGTAGGTTCGCTCTGCGAAGAGCCAGCGAGTCCGTGTTCCGTCACGATCGACGATGACCACCTCGCCATCCTTCTCCTGGGTCTCCCGCAGGAAGTCGCGCGAGACGGCTGCCGTCCCTGGCCGGCCCTGCAGCGTGATCCGTAACTGGTTGAGCCCTTTGAAGAACAGCAGCGACTCAGGCTTGAACTCTTCCAGCTCGGTGCGCAGACGTGCACCCGCGCGGGTGAGCGGGAGCTTGACGATCGTGGTCGCCCACCCCATCATCTCCGCGAGGTTCTGATCCTCGCGCCGAGCCGTCTCGACATCGATCATGCTGGGCACACGCAGCAGCGGGAAACGGCCTCCGGCGGAGGGGATGCCGGTGAACAGTTCAGCGGTCTCGGGGGCGTTGAACCCGAAGCTCACCGCACGGCTGAAGATCTGCGGATGATCACTGACGCCCAGCACAGACTTGAAACCCAGCCCGAAGCGGCCGATCTCGTCGCCGCGCTTCGAGCTCAGGAACGCGTAGGTGACGGCCGTCAAGCCGTCGGCGTCGAATCCCGCACCCTCGTTGGCGCAATAGAGTGCGCCGTCCGCGAGGCGGAACTCGACCATTCCCGGCGCTCCGCCTGCGGCGAGCGCATCGACCGCGTTCTGCAGCAGCTCCGGTATCTGCCTCGTCCCGTAGCCTCCGGACTTGAAGCTGTCCTCCTGACGGACATGCTCCACCAGTAGATCGTGGTCTTCCTCATAGACGCGCAGCGCCTTGGACTGTCTCTCCGAGATGTGATCCTGCAACGCGGGATCCATCAGCTCCGGCCAGCTCATGTCGAACCTCTCCTCCTGTCAGCGGAACGTTCGTCCGCGCCGAGGCGAGTGCTCAGCCGAGTGACGTTACGGAGGACCTCAGACATTCCCCTTCGAACGCCACCCCCTGGCGATCATTATGGAGGAGGATTCATCCGTCCGCATGAAGTCGAGCCGTCGAATGTCCGACGAGTCGATAAATTCTCCGGCCTCGATCGGATCGATACGATGGCGGAGAGCGGATCGACCGCAGACCGGTCAGGGGAGGTACGAAGTCGTGCAGACATCGCATCAGGATGCCGCTCCGAGCACGCTCAATGTGGCTCCGGGCTCGATCGTCACGGTTCGCGATGCCGACTGGCTCGTGACGAATGCGTCTCCGACACGTGATGGCCTGTTGGTCGAGGTCACCGGACTCTCCGAGTTGGTCCGTGACACCCGCGCTGCCTTCTACGAAGGCCTCGACGACATCGTGCCGCTCGATCCACGCGCCGCGCGGCTTCGCTCCGACACATCCCCAGGACACCGGCAGAGCCGCCTGTGGCTGGAGTCCACCCTGCGCCGCACGCCTCTCCCGCTCGGCGAGGGCGACCTGTCGGTTTCGACGCGGATGCTCACCGACACCCTCGGCTACCAGCGCAGCGCCGTGCGCAAGGCTCTGAGTTCGGCACAGCTCCGCCCTCGCGTCCTCCTCGCCGACACGGTGGGGCTGGGCAAGACGATCGAGATCGGGATGATCCTCTCCGAGCTCGTTCGTCGCGGACGCGGCGAGCGCATCCTCATCGTCACCCCGAAGCACGTGCTCGAACAGATGCAGTTCGAGATGTGGACGCGCTTCGCCCTTCCGTTCGTGCGCCTCGACTCCGTGGGCATCCAGCGCGTGCGTCAGAAGCTGCCCGCCACCCGCAACCCTTTCAGTCTCTATAAGCGCGTGATCATCTCGGTCGACACGCTCAAGCAGGATCGCTATCTCAACCACCTGCGCCGGCAGCAGTGGGATGCCGTCGTCATCGACGAATCACACAACCTCACCGGCGTCACCAAGAACAACGCCCTCGCGCGCGTGCTCGCACCGAACACCGAGGCCCTGATCCTCGCGTCGGCCACTCCCCACAACGGTCGCAAGGAGTCGTTCGCAGAGCTCATCCGTCTGCTCGAGCCCACCGCGGTGTCGCCGAACGGCGACGTCGATCCGCAGGCACTCGATCGCCTCGTGATCCGGCGGCACCGCTACTCCGACGAGGTCAAGCGCGAGGTCGGCGATCAGTGGGCGGAGCGCAAGGAGCTGCAGCATCTGGTCGTCGCCGCGTCACCGGCAGAGGATGCCGTCGCCGACGAGCTCGCCGAGGTCTGGCTATATCCGCAGGTGAGCAGCCCGTATTCGGGTGACAACAAGGGACTGTTCCCCTGGACACTCGCGAAGGCGTACCTGTCGAGCCCGCCGGCTCTGCTGGAGTCCGTGCGCAACCGCATACGGACGCTCGGCGACACCCGCACGCTCGAGCAGGACCGGGAACTCGAAGCACTCCGGCGTCTGGAATCGCTGGCGAGGGACAGCACCGAGGGCGAGTCGGCCAAGCTGACGAAGCTCGTCGCGTACCTCAAGCAGATCGGTATCGCGCGCGGTTCGGCCGAACGGGTGGTCATCTTCTCCGAGAGAGTCGCGACCCTCCATTGGCTGCGATCCCGCCTTCGTGAAGATCTCAAGCTGAAGGACGACCAGGTCGAGATCCTGCACGGTGGCCTCTCCGACGTCGAGCAGCAGGCCGTGGTCGAATCGTTCAAGCAATCGTCGTCACCGATCCGAGTGCTGATCACCGGTGACATCGCGTCGGAGGGAGTGAACCTGCACTCGCAATGCCATGAACTGGTCCACTTCGACATCCCGTGGAGCCTCATCCGCATCGAGCAGCGCAACGGCCGCATCGACCGTTACGGCCAGCAGCACCCACCGCAGATCACGACGATGCTGCTGAGCCCGTCGAACCAGCGATTCTCCGGCGACATGCGCGTGCTGCAGCGTCTCGTCGAACGCGAGAACGAGGCACACGGCGCGCTCGGTGATGCGGCGGTACTCATGGGGGCGTACAGCGTCGCCGCCGAGGAGAAGGCGATCGAGCAGGCGCTGATGAAGGGCAATCCGATCGACGAGGTCGTTCCGGGAGTCACCGACATCGCGGGCGACTCCGATGATCCATGGCGAGCCTTCCTGCAGGGCTACTCAGAGTCGGCCCCCACCGCGGTCTCCGCCACCGTCGATGACGGAGGCACCACCGGCCTCTTCGAGTCGGATGCCGACTACCTGCAGTCCGCCCTGCATGAGGTGTTCGAGACACCGGCCGAGAACCTCGGTGCGGGCGGCGTAGACTGGAAGGTCCACTCCGGATACGGGATGGTCGAGCTCAGCCCGACCGACGACCTGAAGCAACGACTGACCGCCCTGCCGCAGAGCTACCTGCAGGAGCGCAAGGTGCTCGGCGACATGAAGCTCGCGACCACCGAGACCCGGGCCAAGGCCTCGCTCAAGGACGCCCGTGACGACACCTCAGAACGGCAGAGTCTGTGGCCGGACACGCACTACCTCGGACCGTTGCATCCTGTTCTCGACTGGGCAGGTGACCGCGTACTCGCGAAACTCGGTCGAAATGAGGTCTTCGTCGTGCGCGGTGACATACCGGTGCCGACCGTGCTGCTGCTCGGCACCCTCAGCAATGCCCGAGGCCAGGTGATCGCGACGAGCTTCGTGACGGTCTCCGGCGGGATGATCCACCCCTATGCGAGTGCGGGAGAGGCGCTTGCCGACCTCGGCATCACCTCGGCGCATACGAACCCGGGTGCTGTCGAGAGCGTCGAGGCGCTGCAGGATCTCATCCCGCGCGCCGTGGACCGAGCCGTCGCACATCTCGAGGTGACGACCGAGGCCGCGGCGGCCGACGCACGCCGTCGCGTCGACGAATGGTCACAGCGGGTGGAGTCGTGGATCGAGACGTCGGGCGAACTCGTCCAGCGTGCGGATCTCAAAGGTCGACGCTCCGCCGTGAAGGACGAGGAACGCACAGCGCGCTCGATGCTTCCCGCACGACACCTCGCCCGTCCGCTGCTCGTCGTCGTCCCTGAGGAGGCCTGAGATGCCATCGGATGCGTTCATCGTCGGTGAGGACTGGATCAGCGAGCACTACTTCAACACCGAGTCCGCGAAGCAGTCGTTCCAGGGCCGGGTCATCGCCCGCCGCAAGGACTGGGACGAGCGCGAGAGCGCGGGAGAGAAGACGCCCCGGTCGCGTCTCGCTGCGGCAGGAGCCGCACTAACGTCGCTGCTCTCCACCGTCGACACGAATGCCGCGGACGATGCGGTCATCGAGGTCGATGCTGGCCGCCACCGAAGCGAGGTCCTGACTCCCCTCACCGCCGCCCTCGGGTACGAGGATGCTCGTTGGCGCCGCGAGACGAACGGTCCGATCACGCTGCTCGCACCGAAGGACGCCACCGAGGCCTCAGCTGCCCTGGTCTTCGCTCGCCCTGTCGCCGACGTGGTCGATCTCCTGTCGAAGAACAAGCCGACACTTCTCGATCCGTTCCTGCCGGAAGACGCGACCGACGAGGTCGTGTCGGTGGCGCGAGCCCTCTCCTGGTTGTTCACCAGTGATGACGCACCGGCGTTCGCGGTGGTGCTCAGCGGAGCGAAGGCACTCGTCATCGAACGCGAACGCTGGGCCGAAGGCCGCTACCTCGCCGTCGATCTGCAGCTCGTACTCGACCGTAACGAGGTGAAGAAGCGGGGTGGCGAGTTCGA
Organism: Microbacterium sp. PAMC22086; assembly: GCF_019443525.1. NCBI lineage: Bacteria > Bacillati > Actinomycetota > Actinomycetes > Micrococcales > Microbacteriaceae > Microbacterium > Microbacterium sp. PAMC22086. The sequence continues at coordinate 539,065 of NZ_CP080380.1, forward strand.
TCGAGCCGTTGCTGCGCTCGCCGCGGAGTCGGTCTCACCCGAGGTCGACGGCACCACGTGGTGGACCGAGACGCTCGAGGACTCGGTCAAGCACACCGTCGGAGTGTCGAAGGATCTCCGTGACGGCGTGCGGGAATCGATCGAGATCATCGCCAACGAGGTCGTGCGCCGCCGTGCCGCGCAGGGACTCGACCCGTTGCCCGCGAGCGAGGCGAACACACTGGCCCGGCAGTCCTTGAGATATCTCTACCGTGTGCTGTTCCTGCTTTTCGCCGAAGCGTCGCCCGAACTGCGTGTGCTTCCCGTCGGCGCACCCGAATACGCCCTGGGGTACGGCCTCGACCGGCTGCGCGAACTCGTGCTCGTCGAGCTCGGCGAGGAATCCCGCCACCGCACTCACCTGCACGAGTCGCTCGACACCCTGTTCCGCCTCGTCGACGCCGGCCATGAGAGGTCGATCGCTACCGACGAGGCAGATCTCCCCGAAGGACTCGAGTTCCATCCGCTGAGCGCGGATCTGTTCCGACGAGAGTCCGTCGCGCTGATCGATGCGGCGAAACTCGGCGACGGAGCTCTGCAGCGCGTGCTCTCGCTGCTGTTGCTCACTCGTGAGGAGCGGACCAAAAAGGGCGGAGACCGCGGCTTCATCTCGTACGCCGACCTGGGCATCAACCAGCTCGGGGCCGTGTACGAGGGCCTGATGTCGTATAGCGGCTTCTTCGCCGAGACCGATCTTTTCGAGGTGGCGAAGGACGGCGACTCATCGAAGGGCTCGTGGGTCGTGCCCGTCGAACGCGCGCACGACATCGCGAAGCAGCACTTCGTGATGGCCGAAGACCCGATCACCCACGAGCGGGTGCAGCGGCGGTATCGAGGAGGCGAGTTCGTCTTCCGGCTCTCCGGCCGTGAACGCCAGACCTCCGCGTCGTACTACTCCCCTGAGGTTCTGACGAAGTTCGTGGTGGGTCAAGCACTCGAAGAGCTGCTCGACCAGGACGGTCACACCACGTCGGCGGAAGAGATCCTCGACCTGAGCGTCTGTGAGCCCGCACTCGGCTCGGGCGCGTTCGCCATCGAGGCGGTGCGCCAACTCGCCGACGAGTACCTCAGCCGTCGTGAGCACGAGGTCGGCGAACGTATCGACCCCGACGAGCGCCCGCGCGAGCTGCAGAAGGCCAAGGCCGCGATCGCCCTGCACCAGGTGTACGGCGTCGATCTCAACGCGACCGCGGTGGAACTCGCCGAGATCTCGCTATGGCTCGACACCATGGTCGACGGGCTGCAGGCACCGTGGTTCGGGCTGCGCTTGCGTCGGGGCAACTCGCTCATCGGTGCGAAGCGGGCCGTCTACACGCAGAAGCAGGTCAACGACAAGGCTTGGCTGAAAGACACTCCGACCGACGTGACCGTCTCGGCTCTCGTTGACGACATGCGCGGGGGACGAATCGGCAGCTCGACATCGGGCAAGATCCATCACTTTCTCGTGCCCGCCGAGGGCTGGGGATCTGCCGTGGACGCGAAGGAGGCGAGGGAGCTCGCGCCCGAGGCGCACACCGCACTTCGCGAGTGGCGCAAGACGACCCGCGTGAAGCCGTCGAAGAAGCAGCTCGAGCGGCTCGTCGGACTCGGTCATCGGGTCGAGGCGCTCTGGCAGTTCGCACTGCGGCGCCTCGAGATCGCCGAGAGACAGGTCTCCCGCGAGCTGACCCTCTGGAACGATCCTCGACCGCCACAGGAAGGCGACGAAGCCGTAGTCGGCCGCCTCAAGGTCGAGGCGTTCCTGAATGACGACAGCGGAGCATACCGGCGGCTGAGACGAGTGATGGATGCCTGGTGCGCCCTGTGGTTCTGGCCGCTCACTGACGACCTCACGCAGGGGGCAGCACCACCCAATCTCGACGAATGGCTCGACGGGATCACCGCACTGATCGGCGGCCACTCGCGCGCGACTGCACGCAAAGCCGGTGAGGGCGCCCAGCAGTTCGGCCTGCCGACAGGATGGGACGACCTCGAGGAGGCCGAGAAGGACGACCTCGACTGGTCGAGCGCACTCGACGTCGACGACGCTCTGGCAAGCCACCCTTGGCTTCGAGTCACCGAGCGCATCGCCGACGCGAACGGTTTCTTCCACTGGGAGCTCGACTTCGCGGAAGTGTTCGCGCGCGGTGGTTTCGACCTGCAGGTCGGGAACCCACCGTGGGTGCGGCCCAGGTCGGACGTCGATGCGCTCTTGGCCGAGGGAGACCCATGGTGGCAGTTGGCGGTGAAGCCGACTCAGACCGAGGTCAAGGCCAAGCGCGAGCAGACTCTGGAGATCGAGGGGATCCGAGACCTCGTGGTCGACGGCACCGCCGACGTCGCGTGCACCGCCGCATTCGTCGGTTCTCCGATCGTCTATCCACACCTGGCCGGCCTGCAACCGGATCTGTACAGATGCTTCATGGAGTTGACCTGGTCTCATCTCAGTCCGACGGGGGTCGTGGCTCTGATCCACCCGGAGAGTCACTTCACGGATGAGAAAGCCGGACCTCTGCGTGATGCGACGTACGAGCATCTGAGGCGCCACTGGCAGTTCATCAACGAACTTTCGCTCTTCGAGATCCATAACCTCGTCTCGTACGGCGTGCATGTGTATGGCACCGCACGGAAGCCGCGGTTTCTCATGGCGACCAATCTTTACCACCCGGAGACGGTGGTCGGATCGCTCAGGCACAACGGCGATGGAGCCGAACCTGGGGTCAAGAACGCCGATGGCAAGTGGGACCTCAGCGCCCACAGCGGCCGCATCACGGTCGTCGACGACGATGTGCTGCGGTCATGGCATGGTCTCCTCGAAGACGAGTCCACGCCGATCCGGAATACGCGAATGGTTTACGCGGTCAATCGAGCCACAGCGGCCGTGCTGGCGAAACTCGCCGACGCTCCTCGGCTTGGTTCGCTCGGGCTCGAGTTCTCGCGCGGCTGGGATGAGAGCATCGATCGCAAGAAGGGGATGTTCGACGTGGAATGGGGCGAGGTGGAGTCGTGGGATCAGGCGATCCTGCAGGGTCCACACCTCTTCGTAGGCAACCCGTTCTACAAGTCCCCCAATGCGTCGATGAGCAACAACAAGGACTGGTCGCCGGTGGACCTGGAGACGCTCTCGCCGAATGCGATGCCCGTCACCTCCTACAAGCCAGCCAAGCCACGTGCCGAGTACGACGCGGCCTACACACATTGGGGGCCCGACCGAGTCGCAGCCCGCGATCACTATCGCGTTGCATGGCGCGGCATGGCCGCGAACACCGGTGAACGAACGCTCATCTCCGCGATCGTGCCCCCTGGAGCCGCGCACATTCACGGGATCTCCTCGGCAGGGACGGTGCACTCAGAGATGGCAGTCTTGGACGCGGCAATCGTCACATCGTCTCTCATTGCCGACATGAATGTTCGCGCTGCGCCCAAAAGTGGCATTCCGATCAGCACGATACGCCGCCTTCCCTACCTGATGGACGATCCTCTACGTGATCAGGCCCGCTTGCGAATGGTGCGCCTTCAGTGCCTGACCGACGCGTATGGAGCCTTGTTCAAGCTCGCCGTGGCAAGCGCGGATGAGGAGCGTCTCGAGTGGACCGGAGGCATCGACTACCCGGGGCGCGACAGTCTCGAGTGCCCGCCGAATTGGACTCCGGACGTCCCGCTCCGACGGGCATCCGACCGCCGGCAGGCGCAGGTCGAGATCGACGCGATCGTCGCACTCTCTCTCGGCATCACCGCCGACGAACTCTGCACGATCTACCGCACGCAATTCGCCGTCCTCTACGGCTACGACCGCAACACCTACTTCTATGATGCCAACGGACGTCTCGTCCCGAACGAGGTGCTGAAGGTGTGGCGCCAGAAGGGTGAGACGATCTCACAGGAGGAGCGAACCGCGACGAACGCCTCGGGCAACACCTACGAATACGAGCTGCCGTTCGTCACGCTCGACCGCGAGGCCGACATGCGTCAGGCCTACGCCCACTTCGAGAAGATCCTGCAGGAGCGCTCATGAGTGAACTGCTTCCCTCGCGCGAGGCGGTGCAGATCCGCGAGGCTCTGACCGACTACCTCACCACGACCTTCGCGCTATCGGATGTCGACGCTCAGCGGTCGCTCACCGAGTTCCTCACCGATTCCAAAGCGGGCATCTTCCGTGGTCCGTTCGTCCGGGCGCGCATCCCGTTCCGAGCGGCAGACGACGGATGGCGGGAGACACTCGACTGGTACGAGGGCCACACGCCATACGGCCATCAGGCCGATGCGTTCCGTCGTCTCAGCAGTTCGAACCTCGGGGAGCAGCCCGACGGATCGGTCAAAGAACACCCCCTTCCGACGCTCGTCGTGACCGGTACAGGCTCAGGGAAGACCGAGGCGTTCCTGTATCCGATCCTCGATCACGTGCTGCGCGCGAAAGCCGCGGGCGCTGATGGCGTCAAGGCACTCATCCTCTACCCGATGAACGCGTTGGCGAACGATCAGGCACGACGCATCGCCGAGATGATCCGCGGACATGACGCACTCAAGGGTGTGCGCGCAGCGCTCTACACCGGTGAACAGGCGGGTGCGAAGCGCACACGAGTCACCGACGACGGCCTCATCAACCACCGCGAGACGATTCGCGACGATCCGCCCGACATCCTGCTCACCAACTACAAGATGCTCGACCAGGTGCTGCTGCGCCCGGCCGACCGACCCCTCGTCGAGGCGATGAGCCGGGGCCTGCAGTACCTGGTGCTCGACGAGTTCCACACCTACGACGGCGCGCAGGGCACCGACGTCGCGATGTTGCTGCGGCGACTCGGGCTCGCGTTGCGTCGCTCACGCGGTGACGCGCGACCTCTCGACGCCGAGTTCGAGGCCTTCCCCCTGGGCGACGTGACACCGATCGCGACCAGCGCGACTCTCGGTGACGACGGCGACCCGTCGGGCATGCTCGCGTTCGCGGAGACCGTGTTCGGCCGTCCGTTCGACTCTGCAAGCGTCGTGACCGAGACCCGGCAGTCGGCACGCCTGTGGATCCAGAACGCCCGCGCCGCCGGCCGAGTTCCGACGACCCCGGCGGCCGGCATCAACAATGCTCTCGCCGCGGCTGTCGCCGAGGCCGATATCGCGGAGGACGCATCCTCGTCTGAGATCGCCGCAACAGTGCTCGACCGCCTGTACCCGGCATCCACGGATCCTGACGTGGCGTACACGCACATCGAATGGGCGGATCTACCGGACGAGGACCTCCTGGCGAGCGTCGCTGCCCACCCCCTGATTCACTCCATCGCGCAGGCCGCTGACAAAGCGATCTCGATCGACGACCTCGCCGATCAGCTGCTGCCACGCGGCCTCGGGACCGACGAGACGTTCGAGTCACGGCGCGATCTGCGACGCACCTTCCTCACCCGCGTCTTCGCGATGCTCAGCCATGTGCGCGCACGGGTTGGTCGCGCCGCGCTGTCGATCGACCTCAACATCTGGGTTCGCGAACTGACCCGCATCGACCGGGCTGCCTCCCCCATCGTGCGATTCTCGTGGTCGGATGACGGGCCGAGCGATGCCCTGCTCGACGACGGTGAGTTCGCCGTCTTCCCGGCGATCTATTGCCGTCACTGCGGCCGCAGCGGCTGGGGCGTCGAGCTCGCACCGACCGGCAACGAACTTTCGGCCGATGATGAGAGCATCCGTCGCAACCACGCCTCCCGCGAGACGCGCAGTCGCTTCCGGGCACTGCTGCACGCTCCAGGCGAAGCCGAGTCCTTCGAGGCCGGTACCCCCGTCGCGGGCCTCGCCTGGTTCGATCCCGAGCTGCGTCGCGTCTCGGCGATGCTCCCCGAGGATGACGACGGCACAGCGGTCCACCTGCCGGTCCTGACTCTGACCGGTGATGACGCGAGCGACGACTCGCGCGACGACGTGTGTCCGGCATGTCAGCGCCGCGACGGAATCCGCTTCCTCGGGTCGGCCATGGCGACGATGCTCAGTGTGATCGTGACCACGCTCTTCGGCGACGCCCAGCTCGACCGTGCGGAGAAGAAGGCCCTCATCTTCACCGACAGCGTGCAGGACGCCGCGCACCGGGCCGGATTCGTGCAGAGCCGCGCACACGTGTTCGCGCTGCGCAACGCCATCCGGCAGGCGGTGGGCGATCAGCCTGCTCCGCTCGACGAGATCGTCACCCGCATGGTGCAGCAGGCTGGCGACGACCCTGACGCCAGGTATCGCCTCGTGGCTCCCGAGCTCGTGGAGCGTGAGGACTTCGCGCCGTTCTGGTCGAGCGACACCCTGCGCCAGGTGCCGACCCAGGTGCGCACACGGATCAACCGACGCCTGCTCTTCGACGTGGCGATGGAGTTCGGACTGCACTCCCGCGTCGGACGCACGCTCGAGCTCACCGGCAGTCTGGCGGCAGGCGTCGACGCATCCGACGCCAAGCTCGAGGCGCTCGGCCGGAAGGTGCTGGTCGACGGAGGTTCGGAGACCCTCGAAGGGCTGTCGGCCGCCGACGCGGATCCGGCGATAGTGCTGCGCTGGGTGCGCGGCGTGCTGGAGCGCATGCGCGAACGCGGTGCCGTCGAGCACGAGTGGTTCGCGAAGTACATCGCCGAAGACGGTCGTCGCTGGAACGTGTGGGGTGGGCGCCCCCGCGGCTCAGGTATGCCTGCGTTCCCACCCGGACGCGAGGCACCTGCGTTCCCCCGCGTCGGACCGCACGCGCCGACCGGCACGGACGGGCACCGCACACACCTCGACGTGGTGTCGTCGTCGCAGAGCTGGTTCGCCACGTGGGCGCGCAAGACGCTCTCGGTCACGGCGGCCGAGGGGTCGACACTCACGGCCGCGCTGCTGGCCTCTCTGACGAAGGACGGCCTGCTGCACGGGGTGAACATCGCGACCGGATCCGCCACCGTCTACGCCATCCCCCCGGCATCCGTAATCGTGGCGCCGGTGACCGATGCTGAGCTCTTCGACGGACGAACCCGACTCGTCTGCGACGTCTGCCAGAACCCGGTCACGGGCCTCCCCTCCGCTGTGGCGGCCCTGCGCGACGGGCCGTGTATGTCGGCGCGGTGCCCCGGCAGGCTGCGCACGGCGCAGACCGGTCAGAACTACTACCGCGGCCTGTATGACGAGGGACAGATGCGGCGCGTCGTCGCGCGCGAGCACACCGGTCTTCTCGACGACGATCTGCGGCTGCAGTACGAGAACGCCTTCAAGTCCTCGGCCGACGACCCGTCCGCACCGAACGTGTTGGTGGCCACCCCGACGCTCGAGATGGGCATCGACATCGGCGACCTGTCGACCGTGATGCTCGCAGGACTGCCGCGAACGGTGGCCTCTTACCTGCAGCGGGTCGGCCGCGCCGGACGCCTCACGGGCAACGCACTGTCGATCGCCACAGTCACCGGTCGCGGCGACCAGCTGCCCCGCATGGGTGATCCGCTGTCGGTCATCAACGGCGCAGTCCGCCCGCCGGCCACCTATCTCGACGCCCAGGAGATAGTCCAGCGGCAGTACATCGCGTCTCTGCTCGACCGACGCACCGGGGCCGGGCTCTTGACGCAGACCGACACGCACGACGTGTTGGCGTCCAGCGAACGCGGCACCCTCCTCGGTGATCTGGTCGACGACGCGGACGGCCATCACGAGCAGTACCTCGAAGAGTTCCTCGCCACCCTGCCCGGGGTCGCGCCCACGACGGCCGAGCGACTGCGTGCGTTCGCGGCGCCCGTCAGCGGTGGCGGAACATCGCCACTCGCCGACACGGTGCGCGACGCGGTACAGCGCTGGAACAAGCAGATCGACGTTCTGACCTTCCGCCGAAACGAGATCGCCGATGCGATCCCTGATCTGGAAGCTGCAGCAGATCTCGGCCTCGAGCCTGATGCCGACGAGGCGCTCCGCACCGCGAGGATCACCCACCGTATGCTTGGCCGCCAGCTGAACGAGCTGCACACCGACCATTGGGTCGCTTCGCTCGAGCGATTCGGCCTGTTGCCGAACTACACCCTGCTCGACGACTCGGTGACGCTCGACGCCGCGATCTCGTGGGTCGACCCCGAGACCGGGAGCTGGCAGGAGGATCCGGTGAGCTATCAGCGCGGCGCCTCGGTCGCGATCCAGGAGCTCGCGCCCGGCGCCCATTTCTACGCTCAGGGCTTGGAGATCGAGATCGACGCAGTCGATCTCGGCCCCGGGGGCGAGGCCGTGCAGGAGTGGGCGTTCTGCGCACGATGCGGCCATGGGGGCAACCTCGTGGCGGGCGACGGGGTGAACATCTGTCCGCGGTGCGGCGCGAAGGGGCTGAACGACGTCGCCCAGCGACTTCGCGTGATCGAACTCGACACGGTGTCGGCCATCGCGCGACGCGACGAGGCATCGATCAGCGACCGCAGCGATGAGCGCCGCCGCACGCGCTTCACCGTTCAGGTCGCTGCAGATCTCGACCCGGCAGGCGTGGCCAGGCGCTGGTTCGACGACGAGACGCATTTCGGTGTCACCTACGCACGCGACCTGACCATCCGGTGGCTCAACCTCGGACGACAGACCGCCGGCGGCGAGGCACGGATCATTGCCGGTCGGGAGCATCACGCCCCGCTGTTCCGTGTGTGTGACACGTGCGGCAAGCAGGACTCGCAATCGGGTGGAAACCGCCCCAGCGATCACCGTTCGTGGTGCGCTCGGCGCCGGGAGACCCGAGAGCACACGATCGCGGTCGCGCTCAGCCGCACGCTCGTCACCCAGGGCACGTTCCTGCGTCTCCCCATCGGGATCACGCTCGGCGACTCGCTCGCCGTGCCGAGCCTGGCGGCCGCGCTGATGCGGGGGCTGCGTGAGGTCATGGGCGGCGACCCCGATCATCTTCGCGTCATCTCGACGATCGAGCCCGTGGGTGACGACACCACCGCTGAATCATTGCTCGTGCATGACGCGGTGCCCGGCGGCACGGGCTACCTCGCCGAACTCGCCGATCCGGACCGCATGTTCGAGCTGCTGTCGCGGGCATGGAGGATCGTCCGCGACTGCGAATGCCGCGGTGAGCAGCGCGCCGCATGCCATCGGTGCCTCTTGCCGTATGCGAACGGGAACACGAGCGTCGTCTCCCGTGCGAGCGCCGAGCAGGCGCTCGCGAAGCTGCTGCGCGTGGGCACCGACGATGAGCCCCACGCATTCGTGCCCGTCGAGCAAGACCCGGGAGTCGTGCTCGACGAGTCGACGATCGAGCAGCTGTTCCGGATGCGCTTCATCGAGCGAGCTCAGAAGCTCGGGGGAACCGTGAAGGAGAAGCCCGGCGACTGGGGCAACAAGGTCCAGGTCAGCTTCCCGGGCGACGCGCGCATCTGGAAGCTGAGCCCGCAGGTGTCGCTCGGATTCACGAAGCCTGACTTCGTCCTCGAGCAGCACGGAGGCGGGGCCGATCCGATCGCGATCTACACCGACGGGAAGGCATTCCACGCGAGCATCCTGCACAATCGGCTGGCCGACGATGCCAAGAAGCGGGCGCTCGCACGCAATGGCGGACACCGCGTACTCGCGGTGACATGGGCTGATCTGCAGGACGACGACGCACTGCCCCGCGACTGGATCGACCCCGGCTTCGCCGAGCGGATCGCCCCGATGTATCAGCTTCCGCTGGTGCAGCTCGACCGACTCCACGCCGATCCGTTGACGACGCTCATGGAGTGGATGCAGGACCCCGACGGGGAGGCAAAGCGTCGGGACAAGATCGCTCGTGCAGTACCCATGATGACGAGAAGCGCCGGTGGTCCGGCGCCCGACGTCACGCCCGTGGAAGCCGCAGCCGCGACTTTGCGCGGAACAGCCGATTCGGCTTCGAACGACGCGATGAGCTGGGTCGTGGATCGCGGCGCTCTCGTCCACGCGACTCGGGTGGGCGACCAGGGAGTGTCGGACTTCGCACTCATCATCGATGACCGCGACGCCGCAGTCGGCGCCGAGGGTTTCACGGACGCATGGCGACTCTGGTTGCATCTGTCGAACGTGATCGGTTGGCGACACGATCTCAGCGGTGTCGAGATCCTCGCGCTGTCACAGGTCGTCGACGCGGGTACGGACGCTGGCTCGACGGGCGTGCTCGGCCACGTCGACTTCCCGCTCACGGACATCAGTATCGAGTGGAAGACCCTCGCCGAGGGTGCCACCTCTGCCGAGAAGACCCTGATCGCCGCGCTCGCCGCCACCGCCGGCATCCCGATCCCGAAGATGGGACTCGAGTTGGGCGACGGCATCCCGTTCTCCTTCGTCTGGGAGGACGAGCGCGTCGCGACCGCCTGGGGGCTCGATGATGACGATCGAGAGTCCCTTGCTTCACTCGGATGGACCACAGTGGAACCCGACGCGGATGCGGTCTTGAGCGCCCTCGCCAATGCAGGAAGGAACTGACATGCCCACGATCGTCTGGGGAGCCGCGAAGGACCCGAAGCATGATCAGGCCGTGAAGGCCAAGATCTACACCTTCCTCGGAAAGCTCAGCGACGACGACACCGTGCCGGGACTCCACATCGAGCCGATGCAGAAGCCACGCGATGCGCGTGCGCGTACGGGACGGGTCGACATCCACTGGCGAGCCGTGCTCTTCAAGCTGGAGCCCGCCGGCGACGAGCCCGTCTACGTGTACGCCGGGACATGGCACCACGACGAGGCCATCAAGCGAGCCCGGACGACGACGCTGAGCATGAACCCGGTGAACGGCCTGGCCGTCCTGCGGCAGGAACTCGACACAGCCGATGAGATCGAGCCGCAGGCCGCTGCTGCGGCCCCGCCCATCGCCGATGAGGCCCCTGCGCAGACGACGGCACTCCTCGCCGATCTCGGGTTCTTCGTCACCGACCTGACCGAGGAGTTCGGATTCGACCAGGAGACGGCGGCGGCGGCCTTCCGCATCACCGACGTCGACGCCCTGCTCGACTTCGCGACCGGTCTGGACACCGCCTGGCAGGCGGACGTCCTCGTCGCGATGGGCGCAGGAACCGCTCTGCACCGCATCAAGGAAGAGTTGAAGCTCGACCAGCCTGTCATCATCGACCCTGGCGCAGACGATGACACGAAGCTCGTCGAAGCACTGCGGCATCCCGCGGCGCAGATGCAGTTCACGTTCATCGACGACACCGAGGAACTGCGGCGTGTCATCGAGGGCGGCGATTTCGGCGCGTGGCGTGTGTTCCTGCACCCGGAACAGCGCGAGTACGCCGAGCGCCCCCGCAACGGCTCGTTCCGCCTCACCGGCGGGGCTGGCACCGGCAAGACCGTGGTGCTGTTGCACCGCACTCGACACCTGGCTCGGAAGGACCCTCACGCACGGATCGTGCTGACGACGTTCACACGAGCCCTGGCCGAGAATCTGCGTCGTGACCTGGAGCGACTCGATCCTGACCTCCCGTTCGCGGCGAAGCTGGGAGATCCGGGCATCCTCGTCCGCGGAGTCGATCAGATCGCCTCCGACGTGCGCGCAGCCGCCGGCGGTGCGGCCTTCAGCGATGCGTCCCTGGCGGTCATCGGGTCGTCCCGCGACAGCATGGCGAGCGCCGCAGAGATCGACTGGAAGTCGGCGATCCAGGAGGCCGGCAGCGTGCTGCCGATCGCACTGAGGTCGGCAGCGTTCCTCGACGGCGAGTATACCCAGGTGGTGCTGCCGCACCGCATCCACGAGCTCGACGACTACCTGCTGGTGCGCAGGCCAGGACGCGGCGTCGCACTCGACCGCGGACGACGCACCGCGGTCTGGGCAGTCATCGAGCAGGCGCGCAAGAACCACCGGATCGCCGGAGCGCTCTCGTTCGCCGAGGTGGCTGCCGTCTCGGCAGAGTGGCTGCGGTCGAACGGGCAGACCCTCGCTGATCACGTGCTGATCGACGAAGCCCAGGACCTCGTCCCGTCGAAGTGGCAGTTGCTGCGTGCTCTCGTGGCCGAAGGCCCTGACGACCTCTTCATCGCAGACGACACGCATCAGCGGATCTACGGGCAGCCCACGGTGCTGAAGCGCTACGGCATCGCCGTGCAGGGCAGATCCCGTCGCCTCACACTGAACTACCGCACGACTCTCGAGAACCTGAGATACGCGATGGAGATCCTGTCCGGCGTGGAGTACTCCGATGCCGAAGCAGAAGACGTGACGACCGCGGGCTATCGCTCGTCACGCAGCGGACCGAAGCCGGCCACGCGCCCGTCGAAGTCGGATTCCGCGCAGTTCGACGCGATCGCGGACGACGTGAAGCGATGGATCGCCGAAGGCGTGAAGCCGGAGACGATCGCCATCCTGTCGTCGTCGAACACCTCATCGAAGAAGGTGCAGCAGGGGCTCGGACAGCGCGACGTGGCGGTGGCACTGCTGAACTCGCCTCGCATCACAGGCGGACAGCCGGTCGCGATGACGATGCACAACGCGAAGGGCATGGAGTTTTCACGCGTGGTGTTGTTCGACGTGTCGGACGGCGCCTTCCCCCCAGCGATCGCGTACAAAGGTGTGCCGGACGAGGAGAAGCCCGATCTCGACAAGCGCTTCCGCTCGCTGCTGTACGTCGCGGCGAGCCGCGCGCGCGACGAGCTCGTGGTGACATGGAAGGGATCGCCCAGCGCTCTGCTGCTCGGGGACTGACCGGTTCGAGTGCTCTCGCAGGTCTAGGCGAGATCGGTCAGAATTCGATGCTGGTCGTGATCTCGATGCTTCGGATCGATGTGACCTCACGAGTGAACGAGGCACCGATGGTGACGCCCTTCTTGCCCGACACGGACTCGGCGATCGACAGCGCAGCGCGGAGGTTGGCGTCGGACTCTCGCGTGCCACTGAGAGTCATTCGATAGCTCTGGATCGGGTTGGAACCCGTTCGCATTTCGACGAGTGACCTCAGCTGCTGATTGGTCGCCAGATTGTGGAGGCTCAGGTATTCCAGAGCGGCCTCGGGATCGGGGGCACCGCCACCGAAGATCAGCCGTCCCTCCAGACGGTCGTCGAGTTTGCGTGCGAACTCCTTCGACACATCCGCGTCAGCGCCACCGAAGCCGGGGATGATCGCCCTGATCCCCCCGTTCGTCGCCGTGGTCTGACGCTCGATCTTCGCGTCCTCGAACTGCACGTCCTTCGCACCGAGCAGCTTCGCGACGGTGGCCAGATGGTGGTACTTCGCGCTGGCGAACGACTCGAGCGCGTGCTCGGAGAACTCGAAGACATCGGATTCATACGGATTCTTGATCAGCAAGGATCCGGGAATGAGCTGCCCTGCGGTGCTGAGCAGCTCGCGGACAGCGGCGACCTGAACGTCGTTGCCTGCGGGCATCACGGAGTGCGGAACGATCATCGCATCGAGATCGTCGAGCAGACTGACCGAGTTGGGGTCGCTGGCGATGTCCAGATACAGGCTGTTCTCGGCGACCAGCACTGATCGAGGCGATCTACTGTTCAGAATATCCGTCACGAGTCCCACGCTCCCTGAGTTCGGGAGAGCCTTCTACTGCAGACGGCTCTTGATCCCCTTGAGCAGCCTATCGGCGTCCTTGGACGTGACGAGGCTGCCGACGACGACCGGAGCACCTCCCAGTTGCGCGGAACCGAACTTGATGACGTCGGTATCTTCCACTTGCTTCGCCACCTGCGAGAGGGAAAGACTCCGATCAGGATGCTCGTCTGCCCAGGTGCCCACGAGCAGGATCTTCGGCGCGCTCCCCGGCTGGGCATCGATCCACTTCTTGAACAGCGCGAGATGGGTCTTCACCATCTGGGTGGTGCCGGCGTCCCCACGAGCGACGAGATCCGCCCTGAACAGATACCAGACGTGTTCTGCATCGTCGAACGCATCCTTCCATTCACCGACGTTGAGCCCATTCATGCTGGGAACTTCCCGGGGGACCGCGAAGTCGACCGTCTTGCCCTTGATCTCGACCATAAAACGACCACGATCCTCACCGGATGCCGCGGCCTGCAGCCCTGAGTCCGGGGCGTCGACGTCGCGGAGGAGCCTGATCAGCGCAGTCTTCCCGGTCTGAGGGGCGCCCAAGATCGCTACTGTGCGCTTGTCGAGGATCTTCCAGATCTTCGGAATCGCGGCAAAGATCACCGCACCCCCGAACGTGGCGACGGCGACGATCGGAATAACCATGAGAGGCAATGGCACCGGAACGCTCCCTACGAGTCTCTTGGCGAGCCGCTCGGAGCCCGGCGTTCGAGCACCAGCGGCGGGCCAGGTTCCGCCCAGCCTACTGTGGAGAGGGTTGCTGACCGCCGAGGCCCCAGCCCGACCTCTGCTCCAGGTTCCTCGAAGCGGGTGCAGCGCTCATAAATGCAGGCGACCGCGTCCGTTCGGTCCGGCAAGGCATCCCTGCGTGCAGACCGACCTCACGACGCCATAGGGAATCTTCGGTATGCCGCAGCGTCTGACCGTCCCCCTCTATCAGCTCCCTTGCGTCTGGTCCAGGAGGCTCAGCGGGCTCCTCGATCGTCCTGCGACGAATGCGGCAGTGATCAATGTCGTCGAAAGCTGGATCGTTCGCCGACGCTTGCTCCGACTGCAGAGCGGCGATCTCGGCGGAGCCAAGAGCGACAACGCGTGGTGTTTCTGGCGCGTCGCAGGCGGCCCCGTGATCAACGAACTCTGTGAGGAACTACTCCGCTTGCACCCCTGACGACGGCGATCGATCAATCACTTGGCTCGTTCCGCACGAGAGTGCGAAATCGCAGCGTTCAGCGCTCGATTTCGAACGACGGCTCCTTCTCCGTCTGGGCGGTCAAGCATCGTTTAACGCGCAATCTGCCACCACCACATTGAACCGCGCTTCAGCATCGGAGGCGGCCTTAGCAGGAGCGTGGTGATGATGTGGGCGATCCCGAGGTACGGCCTGCTCCCAGGCCACCGAGGGCAACTTCTAGCTGCGATGTCCAGTCAGCCGGCCCCACCGAATCGCTCCCCCGAGCTCACCTGCTGCGCGACCCGCCGCAGCGCCAACAACAACGGCTCCACCAGCACCGACCCGAGCACCACGTACCGCACGGCAGCCTCCGCAGACTCCCCCGGTACCCCGGCGATCTCCGCATCCGCAATCCGTCGCATGCTCGCGAGGTACTCCGCCATCACCGCGTCCTGCACGCTGAACCCGACACGCTCCAACCCCTGCAGCGCTCGCGCCACCGCATGCAGCACTGCCGGGTCGCACATCCCGGGCTTCCACCCGAGCCCCGCGACGAGACGCTCGGCCTCCGTCAGATCCAGCGCCTCATCCACCGGGGGAGTGATCGCCGCATGCGCCGTTCCGAGCAGGTCGTTCGCACTCGCCGGCGGATCATCCAGCGCCCCGAGCACCCGACGCGTCTCGGCGATGCTCACGCCGGCGTCGAGCAGCGCACGGATCACCCGCAGCCGCTCCACGTGCTTCTCGCCGTATGCGGCCTGAGTCGCAGATGACCGCTCGCCCTCGGGCAGCAGCCCCTCGCGCAGGTAGTACTTGATCGTCGGCACCGTCACGCCGGTCTGCGCGGACAGTTCGGAAATTCTCATGGCCACCTCTTGACTTCGATAGTAGCGCTATCCATTATGGATAGTGACGCTATCCAATCAAGAGGAGTCATCATGTCGAAGGTCATCACGGGCCGCATGACCCACCGCCACGAGGGCGAGCTCGTCGTGTTCCACATCGGGATGCAGATCAACCGCTGGTGGCGCCCCGACCTGTGGATGCCGGCGTTCTTCGCCATGCCGCGGATGCTGCGCGAACTCTCCATCGACCCCGACTCGGGCATGCTCGGCTACCACCTGCTCTTCGGCGCGGGCGGACCCTACGTCGTGCAGTACTGGTCGTCCGTCGACAAGCTCTACGCCTACGCGTCCAGCCCGAACCAGGAGCACCGTCCCGCCTGGACCGCCTTCAACCGCGCCGTCCGCAAGGCTCCGGGAGCGGTGGGCGTGTGGCACGAGACCTTCCGCGTCGACACTGCCGAGAGTGTGTACGTGTCGACGAAGCCGATGGGGCTGCCGAAGGCCACGAAGCTCGTCGAGGTCGGCAAGAGGCACGACCGGGCGCAGGCGCGATTCGCGGACGGGCGAACGGAAGCGACGCACTCTGAGGCCATGGAGAGCTAGCCGCTTCCTTCCACCCGGTCGTCGCTCACCGAGCGAGCACCAGCTTGCCGCTCAAGGCCGCGCTCGGGTGTCCAACACCACGCTTGCTTCATCGGATCCTCGAACGTGATGCACGTCACGGCGTATCGCTGGGCCTTGAGGAGCGGCTCGTAGGCGACGTCCGGACGGGTGACCTGCGGATCCCCCCACGGCTGCTCCGAACCCGCAGCGTTGCTCATGAGCACGTACGAACCCGGCGGCAACGATGTGAAGGCGATAGCCCCACTCGCGCTCCTCACGTTCGAGTTGCCACGCGTCTCGATCCGCACGTCCCGGAAGACCGTGGCACCCTCTCCAGCATTCGTCACAAACACACCGAAGCGCTTGTCCTCGCCCTCGGCCCAGACAACCCACCACGCTTGCAGTTGCCGCGCGATACCCGCGTGCTCCCGAGACTGTTCTCGCGCCCGGGTCTCATCGGCAAAACTCTTGGCGTCCCTGCGCGTCTGATCCGCCGTGGCATTGGCAGCAAGCGCTGATCTCAGGGCAAAGACACTCACCAACGCCGCGGCAACAGCACCGACCGCCCCAAGCCCTTCGAACCAGCTACCAAAGGGGAGGCCTGCCAAAACTGTCATGTTCCGACCATAAATCAAGCTACGCGACGGCTTTAGAGGGCACCGATATGAAGCAACGTTCCAGTTCTCCCGGATGGACAGAGCCACAAGCCGCTGAGAAGATCCCAGCGCTCATAGAATGCAATCGACCACGCCTGATTGGTCCAGCAAGGGAGCACTGGGTGAAGACCGACCTCACGACGCCTCAGGGAATCTTCGGCATGCCGCAGCACCTGACCGTGCCCATCTATCAGCGCCCGTATGTGTGGACCCAGGAGGACCAGTGGGCACCCCTCTGGGGCGACATCAGACGCCTGACTGAGCATCGGATGGACAACCCCGGTTCGAACGCGACGCATTTCCTCGGAGCGGTCGTCACACAAGACGCACCGACCGGTCCTGTAGGTATGCAGGAGTTCCAGATCGTCGATGGCCAGCAAAGGCTGACGACGCTGCAGCTCGCTCTCGACGCGACAGCGGCAGCCTTCGCCGCACGCGATCTGCATGCGCTCGCCGCACGCCTCAACTTCCTGACGCACAACGACAGCAACTTCGTCGGAGACGGAGAGACAGCGTTGAAGCTGCGTCACACGAACAGAGATCGATCCGCGTTCGACGAGGTGATGGTCGCCGAGCCGCCGGTCGATCATGCGGCACTGAGTCACCGTAGCTCACTCCTCACCCAGGCGCACGAGTACTTCGCCTCGCACGTCGGTGCCTGGCTTGACTCCGATCCCGACACTCTGAGCGCGCGAGCAGACGCGCTCGCCATCTCACTCCAGACGGCACTGCAGCTCGTCGTCATCCGTCTGACGTCCGACGAGGACTCGCAGGAGATCTTCGAGACGCTGAACGCACGTGGCACTCCGCTGACTGCAGCCGACCTCATCAAGAACTTCGTCTTCCAGCGGCTGAAAGCAGAAGGCAAGGACACGACGGAGGCGTACCGGAGTTGGCCGTTCGAGACGAAGTTCTGGGAGGCCGAGGTCAGCGTCGGGCGCTTCCCCACGACCCGCAGCGCGCTCTTCCTCGGGCAGTGGCTGATCTCACGAGTCGGCAAGGAAGTGAGCCCTCGCTCCACATTCGCGCGCTTCAAGTTCTTCACCGAACACGAGACCGACCACACGATGTCGGAGCTCCTCGAACTCATCACGGCCCAAGCCGCCACCTACCAGAAACTCACCGAGCGCGCCGCCGATGCGCATGCTGACCTCAACCGCCTGGAGCTCCACGTCTATCGGATGTCGGTGGCTCAGGTGGAGATCACCAAGCCCGTCGTTCTTTGGCTCACCGAACCAGGCAACCCTTATGGACCTGGAACGATCGCCGGTGTGGTCGATGCTGTTGAAAGCTGGATCGTCCGCCGACGCCTGCTACGGCTGCAGAACGGCGATCTCGGCCGAGTTGCCGCCGAGCTGATCTCCGCCGCACGTGGGGCATCCGACGAGGACGTCGTCGACAAGGTCCAGAGACACCTGACGCGCCAACAGTCCACCAGCACGTACTGGCCCGGCGACGAAGAACTCACTGAGACGTTGCGCTCCGTGCCGTTCTATCGGCGCTTTCCCCAACCGATGCAGCGGGTGCTTCTCCAAGCGATCGAAGACTGGTACCGGGGCTACACGCAGATCGGCCCGTCGAAGACAGGCATCAGGATGCACCGAGATAAGAACCAGGTCGAGCATCTACTGCCTCGAGCGTGGCAGTCTCACTGGCCTGTTTCGGATGCGGCCGCAGAGGCCGACCGCGACGAGCACGTGCACCGGCTCGGAAACCTCACCCTCATCACCGGTTCGCTCAACGCCTCGGTTTCCAATGGCCCTTGGCTCGGGGAGGACGGCAAGCGCGCCGCCATCCATCGCCACGATGTTTTTCTCATGAACCGCGCAATCGTCGATTCGTCTGCCGATGGCTGGGACGAGCGGCGCATCGATGAGCGCACGGAAGAGATGATTACGGCCGTCGCGGCCACCTGGCCAGTTCCACAAGGCCACGAGGGCAAGACCATCGACCGGTCGTCACGATTGTCGAAGGCGACGGCGTCATACTCGGACGTGATTGCGGCAGGCCTCCTAGAGGTCGGCGCCACGCTTCAATGCACCGACGGACGGTGGCCCGACGCGCGGGGAACTCTGCTCGCCGGCGGGAGAATGCTCTACGAAGGCAAGACCTACGAGAGCCCAGCTGGGGCAGCGAGGGAAGTACGCGGAGGGAAGAGCGGCAATGCATGGTACTTCTGGCGCGTCGAGGGAGGACCCGTGATCAACGACCTCCGCGAGGAACTCCTGCGCTTGCCTTCCTGACTGCAGCGAACCGTCGGACCTGCCCGAGGCGTGCTTCAGGAGACCCCGTCTTCTCACGAAGAACCCACTCCCCTCGCAACATGCCCACCGATCGCCCGCGCGCCTGGATCTTCGACGTCGACGGCACCCTCGCCCTCATCGGCGACCGCTCGCCGTACGACATGCGAAACGTGGCGATCGACACCCCGAACCACCCGGTCGTCGTCGCAGCACAGGCCTTCGCCGCCCACCCCGACGTCGACGCGCTCATCGTCGTCTCGGGCCGCGACGAGACCGCCCGCCGTGCCACGGAGGCCTGGCTGACGTTCAACGAGATCCCGTTCGACCGCCTCCTGCTCCGCCGCACGGGAGACCAGCGCGCCGACAACATCGTGAAGGCCGAGATCTACGACGCCCACATCGAACCGCATTTCACCGTCGTCGGCGTTGTCGACGACCGTCGCAGCGTAGTCGAGATGTGGCGGTCTCGCGGGCTGACCTGCTTCCAGGTCGCCGACGGAGACTTCTAACCCGCCCCAATCCCCCGCAGCAACCGCACCACCGTCTCCTCGACCCGCTCCGCACTCAGCGGCTGCCCGATCAGCGCAGAGTACGACGCCATCGCGATGAACTGGTCCGCGATCGCGGCCGCATCCACATCCGCCCGCACATCCCCGTCGGCACGTCCGCGCGACACCCGCTCGGCGACCCATTCGCGAATCGGCGCCGCCAACCGCTCGTTCAAGACGAGCCCCAACACGGGGTCAGCCGCGGTCACCTCGATCAGCGCCCGCGCGAGCGCCACACCCTCGGGCCGGGCCAACCCGACGGACATGGCCGAGAACCACGCCCGCAGATCAGCCCCGAGGTCATCCGTCATCGGCACCGACACCTCGGCACCCGGCAGCGATCCTTCGAGCAGTGCCTCGCCGAGGATCGCGGCCTTCGACGGCCACCACCGGTAGATCGTCTGCTTCGACACCTCCGCAGACTCGGCGAGGCCCTCGATCGTCACGGCCTCGTATCCGTCTGCGGCGAGCGCGCGCCGCATCGCCTCCAGCACGGACTGGCGGGCTTTCTCACTGCGAGGACGGGGCACCATTCGAGCGTACCCAGGCGTAGACTGGAACATAAGTAGACGCACCGTTGCGAAACTATAACGGCACCCGAACAAGGAGAACGAGCATGGCCCTCACCGCACACTCCACCATCGGCGACTGGATGAACGACCCGACCGGCGGGCCTCTCATCCGCGGACTCTTCGCACAGACCGGCGCCGACCCCGAGCTACTCACCCCCGTGCTGGGCCTTCCCCTGCAGCAGCTGGTCGCGATGAGTCAGGGCCAGCTTCCCCAGTCGGTGGTCGACAATCTCGTGCGCGCGGCCAACGGCGGCGAGATCCCCGAAGGCGACACCTCCGAGGGCTGGACCGAGAAGCCCACCTCCGGCCGTTTCGCCGGCAAGACCGTGATCGTCACCGGTGCCGCCTCCGGCATCGGCAAGGCCACGGCCTCGCGTATCGCCCGTGAAGGCGGGCGTGTGATCGCCAGCGACATCGCCGCCGAGAAGCTCGACGCCCTCAAGGCGGAGCTCCCGGATGCCGACATCGTCACGGTCGCGGGTGACCTCACGCAGCAGGAGGCGATCGATGCGGTGCTCGCCGCCGCGGGCGACCGCATCGACGGCCTCGCCAACGTCGCCGGCATCAACGACGACTTCTCTCCCGCGGGCGAGACTCCCGACGCCGTCTGGGACCGCGTCATCGCGATCAACCTGACCGCTCCGTTCAAGCTCATGCGCGCGGTCATCCCCGTGATGGAAGCGGCGGGCCAGGGCTCGATCCTCAACGTCTCGAGCGAGGCCGGCCTGCGCGGCAACGCCTCGGGCAACGCCTACACGGCCAGCAAGCACGGCATCATCGGCGTGACCAAGTCGGCAGCCTTCATGTACGGGCCGAAGGGCATCCGCGTGAACTCCGTCGCTCCGGGCGGGGTGGCCACCGGCATCCCGATGCCTCCGAACATGTCGGAGTACGGGTCGGGACGTCTGGGGCCGTTCCAGCAGGCGATCCCGTCCGTCGCGACGGCCGAGCACCTGGCCGCGTCGATCACGTTCCTGCTGTCGGACGACGCCGTGAACATCAACGGGGCCGTGCTTGCGAGCGACGGAGGATGGTCGGTGCAGTAAGCCGCACCGCGATGCCGACGCCCCCCCGACCCGAACGGCGGGGGCGTTTCGCATCTCCGGGCGAATGATGCACGGCTCCCAGGCGTGTGACGCTGCGGCGAGCGCAGCCGTGAACTCTGTGGGAGCCCCTACCCAGGTCGAACGCCCGCGGCATTGCCTTTGACAGACGAAACGCTCCCGCTGCGTCGCGGCGGGAGCGTTTCTGTCAGGAGTCGCACATCCGACGAGCGACTACTCCTGAGCGAGCCTGACCGTCATTGTCGTTCCGAGCGCGGTGACCTCGTACGACAACTCACCGTTCTCGAAAGTAAACGTCTTCGTGTCGTCGCCAGAGGCGAGCAACGCGGTATCGGTCTTCGTCTTGTCGTTCACAGAATCCCACACGAAGGATGTCGACCCGTCGGCCGGTACTTCGATCGTGCCCGCCCAGTAAAGGGACTTCGTGTCGGGCGCGTTCCAGAAGATCTCGATCGTGTCGGCAGTGATTGTGGCGGACTGGAAGCTCTCGGCGTCATTTGAGTTCGTCTGCTTCCACTCACCGGAGAGATCGACGGGCTCGGGCGCTTCTTCCACTTCTTCCGGAGCAGCCGACGAGGAATCGGCCTTCGGGTCGGCAGGTTCGGCCGGAGCCGAGCAGGCGACCGTGCCGAATCCGATCAGTGCGAGAAGAGCGATCGCTGCGGCTGTCTTGCCGGTGGTGATGTTCACTGGTTTCCTTCGAATCGTGATTGCTGAGAACGCGGTGGTTCAGGAGAAATAGCCGCCGACACCCACGGCGTAGCTGTCACAGCTCGCTCCGTAGAGGTCGACGGTGAACGTGCCGGTCGCCCCATCCGCGAGCTCCTGCTGCTCAGTGAAACCCTGGTGCTGCGAAACGATGACGTCACCCTCGAAGCAGAAGATGTTCACGCCGTATGGCCCCGTCGTGTCGGCACCCGTTTTGTTGGTGGCAGCACCGACGATCGCGCTCCCGGAGATGTTCGCCTCTTCCACCGTCAGAGGCGCAGTGTTGTAGGGCGACGTATCGGCCGGGCTGGTGCTGACCGAGAACTCGTACTCCGCACCGTCGGCGATGACTTCGCCGTTCTCGAAGTAGATGTAGGAGAGCCCCACCTCGCCGGGCTGCACGAACGCCGGAATCGTCCCTTGACTCGATCCTGTCGAGACGATGGCTCCGTCGCTGCGCGCGGTGGCTGTCCAGTCGACGTGACCAACGGCTTCCGCCGTGTTGTTGCGGAAAGCGAAGAGCAGGAGCGCACCCAGGCCAGGCTTCTCGAGCGGACCGATCTGGACAACGGACACTTCTCCGGGTTCGCCGTCTTCGAAGTTCGGCGCCGCATTCGTGCCGAGCAAGCCACTGGCGTTGAACGGAAGCGACTCCACCGCGTCCGGCGCCTCGACCTCCTCGGTGGCATCCGGCGTCGATGACGCCGGCGCCTTCTCCGTCGATGGTGCGGGGGCGCTGCAAGAGGTCAAGAGCAGAGCAGCGGCGAGAGCCGCCGCGACGCGGAGTGGAGTTTTCATCAGCCTCACCGTAGCGGCCACCTCGGGCCGAAAATCCCGTCGTTATCGCTTTGAGATGACGGATACGCGGGCCGATCACTCCCACGCCAAAGACTCCTCGTCAAACCAGCATCCTGGACAGGGTCGAACAATTCCCCCGGTCAGCGAACAGAAAAACTCGCCGCAACCGAACCGTGAACGGCACGATATATTGCAGAAACATACGTTCCATACGTTTCATACGCATCCCCAGGGCCACAAGCCTCCCCCCGCACCACGACGACGTGACCGGTCGCCCGCGTTCTGCCTACCTGAAAGCCCCCATGCCTCGACTGACCTCCCCCGCCCGTCGACGATTGATCGCGACTCTTCCGATCACCGCTCTCCTCGCCGGTTCCCTTCTCGCCACCTCTCTTCCCGCGGCAGCGGCCGACGACTCCGTCGCCGGACCCCGCACCTCGGGCGACCCGATGTTCCCGAACATCGGCAACGGCGGCTACGACGCCCTCGACTACGACGTCTCCCTCAGCTGGAGCCCGACCGGCGTCGCCGACGGACTGGTCACCGGCGACATCACCACTGCCACGACGACGATGACCGCCCGCGCCCTCGCTCCGCTGCACGAGTTCTCCCTCGACTTCGAAGGCATGACGGTCGAGGGGGTGACCGTCAACGGCGTCCCTGCCAGCTGGTCGCGCGACATCGACCCGGCTGCGGAGAAGTTCAAGCTCATCGTCACCGTGCCGACCCCGGTGGAAGGGGAGTTCACGGTCGCCGTCACCTACAGCGGCACACCCGTGCGCCACGTCGACAGCGACGGCGCCTTCGAGGGCTGGAACGGCACGAACGACGGAGCTATCCTCCTCGGACAGCCGATCGGCACCATGGCCGGTTTCCCCCACAACAACACCCCGAGCGACAAGGCCACGTACACGATCTCGGTGGATGCCCCTTCGGTTCTCGCCAACGTCTCCGGCGTTCAGGGCGACGCGGCCGTCGCCAGCAACGGCGAACTGCAGTCGAAGACCGTCTCGGGCGAGCGCACCACCTGGGTGTGGCGACAGGACAAGCAGATGGCCTCTGAACTCGTGGTCATCGCGATCGGGCGCTTCGAGGTGATCGAAGGCTCGGTCACCCTGACCGACAACCGCGTCATCCCCTCGTGGTCCTTCATGGACGCGGGACTCAGCGACACCAACAAGACCACCATCCGCAACCGGGTCGCACAGCTGGAGACCATCACCCGCAACCTCGAGAGCATCTACGGCCCCTAACCCGGCAACAGCACCGGCGTGATCGTCGACACCGTGCCCAGCGGGGTCAACTACGCCCTCGAGACACAGGACCGATCGTTCTTCCCGAGCACGAACTCCGTGAACGGCAACACGCTCATCCATGAGCTCGTCCACCAGTGGTACGGCAACAACGTCGCACCGACCACCTGGACCGACATCTGGATCGGCGAGGGGATGGCCACCTGGGGCCCGACCTACTACAACAGTGCCGCAGCCTTCGGCTCGGGAACCAGCACCGAGCAGAGCTACTTCAACTCGTGGAACAACAAGGCCTCGTCGAGCGCGGACTGGAACATCCCCCCGGGCGCCCAGACCGCCTCGAACGAGCTCTACGGCTACCAGACCTACACCCGCAGCGCCCAGTTCTGGGAGGCGCTGAAGATCTCGATCGGCGACGACGCATTCTTCGCTCTGATCAAGGAATGGCAGACGCGCTTCGCCGGCCAGAGCCGCACGAGCGCCGACCTCAAGGCTCTCGCCGAGGAGCTCTCCGGCCGCGACATCACCGCGCTCTGGAACGACTGGATCCTCGAGCCCGGCAAGCCCGCCTGGCCCGACAAGCTGTCCGTCTCGCTGACGGCGACTCCGGCCGCCACGGAACCGCTCGACATCGGCGACACCGCCACTTACACGCTCAGCGCCACCAACACGGGTCGGGTGGCCCTCGCCTCCTCCGTGGTGACGGTCGACCTCAGCGACGTGCTCTCGCGCGCGACGCTGGTGGCTGTGCCGGCGGGCACTGTCCTCGACGGCACGACCCTCACCTGGAGCGTCCCCGCGGGCGTCGCAGCGGGGGCCTCCACCGAGGTGCAGTTCACGGTCGAAGTGGCTGAGGATGCACCGAGCGGTGCCTTCTCGTCGACCGCGCGCGTCGCCACACTCGGCGGCACCTGCGCCACCTGCGTCGCGGAGCTCTCGATCATGGAGGTGCTCGCGCCGACCAGCGTTCCGACCATCACGGGCACCGCGGCGGTCGGACAGACCCTGACCGCGACCTCTGACGGCTGGCCGGCCGGAACCGCGCTCAGCTACTCCTGGGCGATCGACGGCGAGCCCGTCGTGAGCGATGCACCCGCCCTGCGGATGGCCCGCGCGGCCGCGCCGGGCGCCCAGTTCGTCGTTCCGGCGGACGCCCTCGGCAAGCGGATCACGGCCACAGTGACCGGG
Organism: Microbacterium sp. PAMC22086; assembly: GCF_019443525.1. Taxonomy (NCBI): domain Bacteria; kingdom Bacillati; phylum Actinomycetota; class Actinomycetes; order Micrococcales; family Microbacteriaceae; genus Microbacterium; species Microbacterium sp. PAMC22086. The sequence goes on from NZ_CP080380.1 coordinate 564,189, forward strand.
ACGCTCGACGGATTCCGTGCCGGTTCCGTCACGAGTGCGGCCACCGCAGCCGTCGGTCCCGCCCTCAACCCGGGCGGCGGAGTTACGACCCCCGGCGGCGGCACCACTCCCGGCGCCGGCCAGCTGGGACAGACGGGTGCGGAGCTGCCCATCGGCGGCGCAGCCCTCGGCCTGGTGCTGCTCCTGCTGGGCGCGGCATTCGTCGCCCGACGTCGTCGCCACCGCATCGACGCCGCCTGAGACATCGGCGGATGCCGCGGCCCGTTCGCGGCATCCGCCGAGTGCCTCTCGCACTCACCACGACGCCCCGCCGGCGATGTCGGCGGGGCGTCGTGGTTCTCACCGCACGTCGGCCAGCATCCGATCCACCCAGAGCGGATGCGGCAGCTCTGCGATCTCGGCCCGCGTGAACCATCCGACCTCGACGACCTCGTCGTCATCGGGGACGGGTAGGTCGAGCAGCTCGCACGCGAACGCGGTCGAGACGTACGACACGCGATCGCCATTCGGGTACGTCACGACGAGCGATTCCCCACCGTAGGCGCCGACGATTCCCGTGACGCGGACGCGCGCACCGATCTCTTCCTGCAGCTCCCGCACGATCGCCTCATCCGGATCCTCGCCGGGCTCGACACCTCCCCCAAGCAGGCCCCACTCGTCTGAGCCCGCCGTCCGCGCGAGAAGGAAGCGATCCCCCTCGCGGATCACCGCCGTCACCCCGGGCAGCAGCAGAAGGTCATGACCGATCCGGGCACGGATCGACTGGACGTAATCGGAGAACGGCATGGCGGGAGTCTAGGTCGCAGGGCGGTCAGACTCCCCGTAGCCTCGCCACAGCCGCCCGCACGAGCGCGGCGTTGCCCGGTGCCGTCGCACCGTCGGGGAGCAACAGGGTGTCTTCCAACCCGATCCGCGACGCCGCGCCGAACTCGACCGCGAGGTCGAACACCGGCCACGTCGAGCCCTCTTCTCCGTGGAGCAGGATCGGCAGGTCGGGCTCCTCGAGCTCGACGTGGGCGATCATCCCCTCGGCGTGGTCGCGCAGCGTGTCGGTCGGCTCGTCGGGAAGCTCGATGAGCACCCGCAGGCACTCCCCTCTGACGGGCGATCGCTTCCACACCTCGAAACCTGCCGCATCCCACAGCCCCGCCTCGACCGCGACACCTCGTTTCAGCAGCAGCGCGGCCACCTCGTCGGCGCCGGCCTCGTGCCAGTTGACCGACGCGTGATCAGGCAGCTCCGTCCACGTCTCGATGGCCGCGAGACGACGCTCGACATCGGGCTCGGCCCACGCTCCCGTGGTCACACCGACCGGCACGCCAGGGCTCGCGGAGCGCACCGCCCGCACCCACCGTGCGACATCGTCGGCGGCGAGACTGTCGCGCCCCGTGGCATCTTTCGGGTGCACGTGCACCTCGTGCGCGCCCGCCGCCACAGCCCTGGCGGCGTCGTCGGCCACGACCGAGGCATCCGCGCTCAGCCATGGATGCCCGACCGCATCACGGGCGCCGTTGACGCATGCCTGCAACAGCATGCGTCGCTCGGGCACGGGAACCTGATCGGCACCGGAAGTCGCGGTCATCGGCCGATCAGCTCACGCGGGTGCAGATCGTAGGGGAAGGAGTCGACCGAAGGGCCCTCGTCGCTGCGCACCGTGTGCTCGACCTGACGCGCGACCGCGGCACTGCGACCCACCTTCACCGCCTCGGCCTCTCTCAGGAAACTGCTGCCCAACGTCTGCGATTCACCCTCGATGCGGTTGAACCAGATGCCGTTGCGGTGGAACGTCTCGATGTCGCCTGCAGCCATGGGGATCCCTTCTCTTGTCTCCCTTTCTACGTCAGGCCACCGACATCGAGGAGACCCTTGACAGCCTCGACGCCAGGGTTCGAGAGCGCAGGATGTCAGGCCGCGAGACCGGCCCGACGCACGGCAGCGCCCATCGCCGCGAACGCCTCGTCGAGCACCGGACGAGGAGTCGCGAACACGACCCGCGCATGGCCCTCCGCACCGCGCCCGAGCAGGCGTCCCTCTGTCAGCACGACCCCGGCCTGCTCACGGAAGAACGCTGCCGGAGGGCCCGGGATCCCCAGCGCAGACGTGTCGATCCACCCGATGTATGTCGCCTCGGGCACGCGATACACGGCCCCGGGAAGATGCTCGTCCACCAGCGATGCGAGCTGCCGCCGCGCCCCGTCGAGGTACTCGATCACGTCCGCCAGCCAGGGCTTACCCGACCGATACGCCGCCGTCGAGGCGACGACGCCGAGGGTGGCCGCGCCGTGCTGCACCGCGAACCCGAACCGCGTGTACAGCTGCTGATCCGCATCGTTCGAGGTGATCAGCTGCGCGGTCTTCAACCCCGGGATGTTCCACGCCTTCGACGCGCTCGTCCCCGTGACCGTATGCGCGGCAGCAGCCTGCGACACCGACGCGTAGGGCACGAACGGCGCACCGTCGAACCGCAGCGGGGCGTGGATCTCATCCGCGAACACCCGCCCGCCGTGCCGCTCCACGATCTGAGCGATCGCCTCGAGCTCCTCCCGACCGACGATCGTTCCTGTGGGGTTGTGCGGGTTGCAGAGCACGAGTGTCCGCGCCCCCGCGGCGAAGGCCTCGTCGATGCGCTGCAGGTCGTGCTGCCAGCGCCCGTCGACCTCGACACCCGGCACCTCGATCACCGGATGCCCGATCGCCGGCAGGTATGTCAGGAACGGCATGTACGCAGGAGTCGGCACGATCACGGGCGAACCCGCCGGCGCATACTCCTGCACCGCGACCCCGAGAGCCGCCATCACATCCGACACCGGATGCACCCGCTCCGGGTCGACCGCCCAGTCGTACTCGTCGCGCATCCACTCGGCTGTCGCCTCTCCCAGCTCCGTCGCCTGCGGGGGCGAGAGGTAGCCGAGGTTCTCGCCGTCGATCGCCCGGTGCAGCGCCTCCGCGATCTCGGGAGCGACCCCGAAGTCCATCTCCGCCACCCACGCCCCGATGTGGCCGGGATGCAGACTCCACTTGCGACTCTGCGGCCGATCGAGGAAGAGACGGGTACGCGCATCGAACGGATGCGACGCGTGCGAGGAACGGTCCGCGGTCATGATCTGGGTTCCCGCCGGTTCAGCCGACGGCGTGGGTACAGGAGGGGCGCAGGGCGCGGATGTCGGACACGGGAAACTCCATTCACAGCGGGGTCCGACCAATCTACGGACGGCCCCGCGCCGTCGCATTTCACGTTTCCGTGCGTGACGGCGCTTCCCGGCGGTTCATCCGTCGGGAGAGTCGGTTCGTCTGTCGGGAGATCGGACGGATGCAGGAGCAGAACGCGGCGAGTCTTCCTGCATCCGTCCCCGCTCCCTACATCCAGCGCATCCGCGGCGCGGACCCCACAGGGAATCACTGCGGGGCAGGACGGCCCCGGGTCAGATGCTCGATGGTCGCCTCCGCGAGGGACGTGACGGAGGATGCGTCTTCCCCGACGGGAACGGTGAACCGCAGCCAGTCGGCACCGACACGAGCGTCGAGCACCGTCCGGCCGTAGAAGTCGACTCCCGTGAGGGCGGCGTCCGCGCCGGTGAGGGAGACCGGGCTCCCGGCATCGAGCTTCTCGAACGCCCATGCACCGGAGGGAAGGGTGGTGAGTGCGACCAGCGTGGGATCGCCGTACGGGTCCGGCCCCGTCGCGTACATGCAGTACTGCGCTCCTTCACTCGCGAAGTAGATCTCCGCGGCCGTTCCCCACCCGCCGAGCTCGGTGTAGTCCATGATCACGACTTCCCTGCCCAGGATCTCGGACGCCTCCTGCGCGGTGAGCAGCGTCTCGCATCGTGCCCCCGCGATCTTGCTCTGGCCGGGCTCGAAGTCGCGAAGGGTTGCGACAGCCGATGCCAGAACTCCCGCCATCGCCTCGCGAACACGGTCGGCATCGCTCTCGACCAATGCGGAGGACCGCAACGAACCGGTCATGAGCACGTCGCCGTCGCGAAGTTCGATCGTGCACGAGCCGGTGAAGCAGCGGATGCCGTCTCCGGGGATGTCGCTCGCGCCGCGCTCCGCCGCACCGTCGATGATCGCCTGCGCACCAGGCACGACCGCGATGCTCCAGTCCGCGGGGGAGGTCGAGTTGGGGTCCAACTGCACGGGGTCTCCCGCCGAGCACGCTATCCCTCCGGCTTGCTGCATCATGTGCTGCGCCGGCCCCGGATACCAGATCGGTGTGGATGTCAGGCCCAGGACGTCTTTCTCCCCGCCGACAGCCGCACCAAGAACGCCCGCGACGGCGCTGTTCACGTCGGAGCACGTCACATCGAACGCCGCCTCGGGAGCCACGATGGGTTCCTCTGTGGGAGTCGGCGTCGGATCCGGCGCGGAGGCGGAGGGACTCGGCGATACATCGGGGGCAGGAGTGCACCCGGCCATGACCAAGACGGTCGCGAGGCCGAGAGGAGCAAGGAGACGCAGGCGCATATCGCCACCCTAGGATCACCAGGGCGGAAGGCCTGGGTGTTTCATCCAACGATTCGATGAAGGCGGCGGGTTCACGTGCTCCTCCAGCCGAAATCCTGTCGGACGCCGCGCCGGTAGACTGAACCTGCCCCGCCGGCCCCTTCCTTTGGAGTGCGCGTGACCACCGCCCCTGCACCTTCCCACCAGCACGTCCCCGACTCTGTCGAGAACGCGATCGCGACGCCCGAGAAGGAGCAGCCGTACGCGGCTCTCGGACTCAAGCCCGACGAGTACGCGCGCATCAAGGAGATCCTCGGACGCCGCCCCACTTCGGGCGAGCTGGCGATGTACTCCGTCATGTGGTCGGAGCACTGCTCCTATAAGTCGTCCAAGAACTACCTGCGTCGTTTCGGCCAGAAGGTCTCCGACGAGATGAAGGAACGCCTCATGGTGGGCATGGGCCAGAACGCGGGCGTCGTCGACGTCGGCGAGGGCTGGGCCGTCACCTTCAAGGCCGAGTCGCACAACCACCCGTCGTTCATCGAGCCCTTCCAGGGCGCGGCGACCGGTGTCGGCGGCATCGTCCGCGACATCATCTCGATGGGCGCCCGCCCGGTCGCGGTCATGGACGCCCTGCGCTTCGGTGCGATCGACCACCCCGACACCGCCCGCGTCGTGCACGGTGTGACCAGCGGCATCAGCTTCTACGGCAACTGCCTGGGCCTTCCGAACATCGGCGGCGAGACGGTGTTCGATTCCGTCTACCAGGCCAACCCCCTCGTGAACGCGCTCGCGGTGGGCGTGCTGCGTCACGAAGACCTCAAGCTCGCCAACGCGACCGGCGTCGGCAACAAGGTCGTGCTCTTCGGCGCTCGCACGGGTGGCGACGGCATCGGCGGCGCGAGCATCCTGGCCTCTGACTCCTTCGACTCCACCGGTCCGACCAAGCGTCCCGCCGTGCAGGTGGGCGACCCGTTCGCCGAGAAGGTGCTCATCGAGTGCTGCCTGGAGCTGTACCGCGGCGAGCTCGTCGAGGCGATCCAGGACCTGGGCGCGGCCGGCATCTCCTGCGCGACCAGCGAGCTCGCGGCCAACGGCAACAGCGGCATGAAGGTCTCGCTCGACAACGTGCTGCTGCGCGACCCCACGCTCACGGCCGAGGAGATCCTCATGTCGGAGTCGCAGGAGCGCATGATGGCGATCGTCGCCCCCGAGAAGCTCGACGCGTTCCTCGAGGTCGTGAACAAGTGGGAGGTCGAGACCTCCGTGCTCGGCGAGGTCACCGGCGACGGACGCCTCATCATCGACTGGCAGGGCGAGCGCATCGTCGACGTCGACCCCTCGACCGTCGCGGTCGACGGCCCCGTCTACGACCGTCCGGTCGCCTACCCGACGTGGATCGACGCACTGCAGGCGGATGCCGCGGAGAACCTTCCCCGCTCGAACGACCCGGAGACGCTGCGCGAGCAGTTCCTGAGCCTCGTCGCCTCGCCGAACCTGGCCGACACGAGCTGGATCACCAACCAGTACGACTACTACGTGCTCGGCAACACCGCCCTGAGCTTCCCCGACGACGCCGGCATGGTCCGCGTCGACGAGGAGTCGGGTCTCGGCTTCGCGGTCTCGACCGACGCCAACGGCCGCTACTGCCAGCTCGACCCCTACGCGGGTGCGCAGCTGGCCCTCGCCGAGGCGTACCGCAACGTCGCCGTCACCGGTGCCGTTCCCACCGCGATCACCGACTGCCTGAACTTCGGCTCTCCCGAGAACCCCGAGGTCATGTGGCAGTTCGGTCAGACGGTCGACGGCCTGGCCGACGGATGCTACGAGCTGGGCACCCCGGTCACCGGCGGCAACGTCTCGTTCTACAACCAGACGGGCGACGTGCCGATCCACCCGACTCCGCTCGTGGGCGTGCTCGGCATCATCGACGACGTCTCGCGCCGCATCCCCTCCGGATGGCAGGACGAGGGTCAGAACATCTACCTGCTCGGCACCACCTCTACCGAGCTCTCGGGCTCAGCCTGGGCCGATGTGGTGCACCAGCACCTCGGCGGCCTGCCCCCCAAGGTCGACCTCGCTGGCGAGAAGCGCCTCGCCGGTCTGCTGTCGGCGGCTCGCGACGAGTGGCTGATCTCCTCGGCCCACGACCTCTCTGAAGGCGGCCTCGCGCAGGCTCTCGCCGAGGGCGTCATGCGCTTCGGTGTCGGCGCCCGCGTCTGGCTGAACGAGATCATCGAGCGCGACGGTGTGGATGCCGCATCCGCCCTGTTCTCGGAGTCGACCGGCCGCGTGCTGGTGACCGTGCCCCGTGAAGACGACGTGAAGTTCCGCGGTCTGTGCGAAGGACGCGACTACCCGGTGATGCGCATCGGCGTGACCGACAGCGAAGGCGCGAAGCTCGAGGTTCAGGGCGTCTTCACCGTGACGGCCGCCGAACTGCGCGAGCGTTCGCAGGCCACCCTCCCGTCGTACTTCGGCCCGACCGTCACCGAGGTCAGCGCATGAGCGACGTGAGCCGTCAGGACTCGAACGACGAGGACTACGGCGACCTCGGCGAGAAGCGCAACCGACGCATGCGCATCGTGGCGTGGACCGTCATCATCGCGCTCATCCTCGGCGGTGGCGGCGCGACCGTGATCACGCTGCTCCTCGGCTGAACACGGGTCACCGGCCCCGGAAACGGGTCGCCGACCCGGAACACGGCTCACCGGCCCGGGATGTCGGTGGCTGTGCTTAGAGTGGGCGCATGACCGCCGACGCCCGTGACCGCCTGCTCGCACTGCGCGCTCAGGCCGAGGCGCGGGTGCAGGCGACGGCCGCGACGCTCGAGGAGCTCACTCACGACCGGGCGGGCTCGAACGACGACGACGAACACGACCCCGAAGGCGTCACGCTGTCGTCGGAGTGGTCGCGGCTGACCGGGCTCGCCGAGGCCGCAGCATCCGAACTGCGTCAGGTCGACGAGGCACTCGCCCGCATGGACGCCGGCACCTACGGGGTCTGCGCGAACTGCGGGAGACCCATCCCCGCCGGCCGCCTGGAGGCGCGACCGTTCGCGGAGTACTGCGTCTCCTGCGCCGAGCAGCTCGGGCGATAGCCCTGACGTGAGCGATGATCGCGAGTAGCATCCCACCCATGCCCATCGCCCTCGAGAACGTCGGTATCGCCGTCCGCGATCTGGAAGCCACCATCTCCTTCTTCACAGACCTCGGTCTGACCGCGATCGGCCGAGACGAGGTCAGCGGGGAGTGGGCGTCGACCGCGGTCGGACTCGCCGGCAACCACGCCAAGATTGCCGTGCTGCAGACCCCCGACGGGCGCGGCCGGATCGAGCTGTTCGAGTACATCCACCCCGCCGCGATCGAGACCGAACCGACACTGCCGAACGAGATCGGCATGCTCCGCATCGCCTTCTCGGTCGACGACATCGACGAGTCGCTGGCGATCGCCGCCCGTCACGGCTATCACCCGCTCCGCGGCGTCGCCGACTATTAGGACGTCTACAAGCTGACCTATCTGCGCGGCCCGAGCGGCATCCTCGTGATGTTCGCGCAGGACCTGACGAAGAGCGGAGCCCGCCGAGAAGTAGGCTGAACTCATCATGGACGAGTTCATCCAGGGCTTCTGGAACTTCGCGCAGCACTACTGGTGGCTCATCTTCCCCATCATGGGAATGGCTGGCGGCGCCGCGAAGGCATGGGAGCGCAGCTCCAAGCGCCGACACGAGCGCCGTCTGGAGACTCTCCGCATGAAGGCGCAGCTGCAGACCGCCGAGATCGAGGCGCGTGCGCTGACCCAGCAGGCCCGGCGCCGCGGGCCCTCCGTCGTCGACACGACGGCATCCGTCGCCCCGAACGACCTGGTAGCGCGCCTGTTCAGCGAGCACGACGAGATCACCGCACGCTGGCTCGACTACGAACTCGACGTGGCGAAGCTCATCGCCTTCCCCGCCATGAGCGATGGTCGCCAGCCCCTGACCGCCGCGTTCCTGCGCGCCAAGAAGACGGCGGATGCCCTGCGACCGGCCTCGGCAGACGCGAAGGTGTCGGAGCAGCAGGTCACCGAGTATCTGCAAGCCGTCGGCGACTACGCGGTCGCGTTCGAGATCGCCGAGAAGGACGCCAGACGCCTGCGCGATTCGACCTTCACCGAACCGGAGCGCAAGCGCCTCGACCGCGCGCAGCAGCTGCTGAAGGTCGCGGTCGATGAATCAGCCACACAGGCCGAACGCAACGTCGCCTACAAGCGCGTGCGTGAAGAGCTCGACGGGCTCATCCTGCTCTCCGACGACGCGGTCACCGTGCTCGAGAAGCAGGTGGCCAGAGAGATCTCCGCGCCGGCAGCACCATCAGTGTCTGAGCCCGCCGCGCCTGAGCCCGAGCGGATCCGGCTCCCCCGCCGCGACGAACAGTCCTGAAGCACAGGTACAGCCGCGGGTTCTGCCCGCATCCCGCCCACCCGGGCGGACGACGACGGAGGCATGCCGCAGTGATCACTCGGTTCGAAGAGCTCGACTGGCAGTCCACCCCGATCGGCGACCTCACTCTGCGCCGGCGCACCGAGCCCGCTGTGGGACAGGAGATCTACGAGGTCAAGCTCGGCGACGAGTACCTGATGTCGAGCCTGTTCACCGTGGCGGAGGAAGAGCTCGCCGACCTGGGGTTGGCAGCGGTCGACGGCGACAACCTCTCGGTGCTGGTCGGCGGGCTCGGGCTCGGCTACACCGCCGTCGCGGCCCTGCGGGATGAGCGGGTGAGCGCCCTCAGGGTGATCGACCGGCTGGGCGCCGTGATCGGGTGGCATGAGCGCAAGCTCCTCCCGGTGTCGGCGGAACTCGTCGACGATCCGCGCACGACCCTGCTCGAAGACGACTTCTTCGCGGTGATGCGCTCCGCGCCCGTCGAGGGTCGCACCGGGTACTCGGCGATCCTCTTGGACGTCGACCACTCTCCGCGGCACCAGCTGGATCCGACGCACGCCGACCTGTACGACGCCGCCGGTCTGCGCGCGCTCGACCGTCATCTCGCCCCCGACGGCGTCTTCGCCCTGTGGTCGGATGACCCACCCGACGAGGAGTTCATGGTCGAGTTGACGGCCGTGTTCGATGACGCCGTCGCTCATGTCGTCGACTTCGAGAACGCCGTCACGGGCGGCACGTCGTCGAACACCGTGTACGTGGCGCGCAGTCGCAGAACGGGTGCCGAGGCGCTCGATGCCTCCGCCCCGCACGCGGGCGAGGACGCATGACCCCGGAGAACGTCACCGGTCCGATCGCCCACCACGCCGAAGCACCCGTCTGGTGGGCGGGCTGGGGCGGCTTGCGCTGGGTCGACGGAAGCGCGGGCGACCTGCTCGCGCTGCGTCCCGAGGGTGTGACCCGCCAGCACATCGACGACGAGTACCTGGCCTTCGCTCGCCCCCGATCCGGTGGCGGCCTGGTGGCGGTCGGCGCCCGCACGCTCTACCTCGCGGACGACGTCGACGGCGACACCAGGGCCGTGGCCTCGCTGGGCGACGACCCTCGTGTGCGCATGAACGACGGCTGCTGCGATCCTCGCGGCCGACTGCTGGCCGGTTCGATGGCCTACGACGCCGCGGCCGATGCCGGAGGCCTGCTGCGCCTCGACGCCGACCTGAACATCGCGACCGTGCTGGCGCGGGCGACGATCTCGAACGGCGTCGGCTTCTCGCCCGACGGACGACGCGCGTACTACGTCGACACCGCGACGCACCGCATCGACGTGTTCGACGTGGCCGAGGGGGAGCTGCGCGGGCGACGCGCCTTCGTCGTGATCCCCGAGGAACAGGGGTCACCCGACGGCCTCACGGTCGCCGCCGACGGCAGCGTGTGGGTCGCCCTCTGGGGCGGAAGCGCCGTGCACGGCTACGACGCCGCCGGACAGCGCATCGCGACGATCGATCTCCCGGTGCCCCAGGTCAGCGCGTGCACGTTCGGCGATGACGACCTCGGCACGCTCTACATCACCACCTCGGCGCAGGGCCTGGGGCCCGACCACGGCACCGAGGCGGGTTCGCTCTTCGCCGTGCGACCGGGCGTGCGCGGCCTCCCCGTCATCCCCTCGCCGGCTGAGACCTCGCGGCAGCACCGACGGCCTCTGCCCGAGGCACGGTGCACTCAGCGAAAGGAACCGTGCCCCGGACACAGGCCGCCGGGTGGAGGACGCAGGTCAGCGCAGGTGCACCCGCTCGGTGCGCTGGTGCTGGCGACCGAGGCCCTCGATCTCGATCGTCATCTCATCGCCGTCCTGGAGGTACGGGAACCGGCCGGAGAGCGCGACGCCCTGCGGGGTGCCGGTGTTGATCACGTCGCCGGGCTCGAGCACCAGGTAGTGGCTCAGCTCGTGCACGACCTGCAGCACCGGGAAGATCATGTCGGCGGTCGACGAGTCCTGCCTCGGCTCGCCGTTCACGAACGACCGCAGCCGCAGCGCCTGCGGGTCGACCTCGTCGGCGGGGACGAGCGCCGGCCCGAGCGGGTTGAACGTCTCGGAGCACTTGCCCTTCGACCACTGCCCGCCCGACACGTCGAGCTGATAGGCGCGCTCGGACACATCGTTCGAGATCGTGTAGCCGGCGATGACCTCGCGGGCGGCATCCGGAGACGACAGGTAGCGCGCGGTCTTGCCGATCACGACCGCCAGCTCGACCTCCCAGTCGACCTTTTCCGCACCGGGCGGCAGCAGCACGACATCGTCCGGGCCGACCCGTGACCCCGCAGACGATCGTCCTCACCGGAGCCTCCGACGGGATCGGCGCAGCGGCCGCCCGCCAGCTCGCCTCCTCCCCGCATTGCCTCATCCTCGTCGGCCGGTCGGTCGAGAAGACCCGCGCCATCGCCGAGGAGACCGGCGCTGCGTGGTTCACCGCCGACTTCGCGCGCCTCGACGACGTGCGAGCACTGGCCGCGAAGATCAGCGATGCCGTCGGCGACAGCGGCATCCACGTGCTGGCGAACAACGCCGGCGGCATCTTCGGGGATCAGACCCCGACGGTCGACGGCTTCGAGAAGACCATGCAGGTCAACCACCTGGCGCCGTTCCTGCTCACGAACCTGCTGCTCCCCCACGTGCTGAAGGCCGAAGGCTCAGTCATCAACACCTCCAGCATCGCCCACCGCCTGTTCGGACATCTCGACGTGGACGACCTCGACAACCGCCACCGCTTCAGCCCGAACAAGGCCTACGGCGACGCCAAGCTCGCGAACGTGCTGTTCGCCAAGAGCCTGCACACGAAGTTCCACGCCCAGGGGCTGAGCGCGGTCGCCTTCCACCCCGGCACCGTGCAGACGAACTTCGCGTCCGACTCGTCGAGCATCATGCGGCTGCTCTACCGCACCCCGCTCAAGCACCTCATGCTCATCGGTGCGGACAAGGGCGGTGCGACACTGCGCTGGTTCATCGAGGGAACCCCCGGTGAAACCTGGTTCTCCGGCGCCTACTACGACGAGCACCAGCTGACCACGAAGATCAATCCGCAGGTGAACGACGCCGCCCTCGCCGAGGCCCTCTGGCAGCGCAGCGCCGAGCTCGTCGGCATCCCTGCCACGTAGCCCGAACGCATCGAGCGGCCCCGGCTCGCGTGCCCGTTTCGCGCCCTCGGTTCGTCTCCCCGGAGTGCGCACCTGTCGGGAGATCTCACGGATGTCGGACCGGAACAGGCTTACCGGTCCGACATCCGGACATTCTCCCGACGGATGACCCTCCCGACGGATGCCCCTCCCGACGGATGCACCTCCCGACGGACGCACCACCCGGGGGTGCCCCGCCCGAAGCCAGGCGCCCGGGAGAGCGTCAGACCACGACGTTCGCGGTATCCACCACACGCGGGCCCGCGGCGGGGAAGGACGTGCGGGTCACACCCGACTCGACGTTGCCGGTGTGCAGCAGCGTGGACGATGCGCCGAACGCGGCATCCGCCAGCTCGATCGCGCCGCCTTCGAAACGGTTGCCGACGGCGCGGTAGTGGGTCGCGCCCTTCGTGACCGCGACATGCGTGGCCGACCCCTCCGCGCGGAAAGTGCTATCGGAACGACGGTGGCGCAAGCGCTCCCCAGTCATCCCCGTACATTGCAGACGGAAGATCCCGACCTCGATGACGCGATACTCAACTTTTTTCATCGGGCATTGCCGCTGCGACGAGTGAATTCCGGAATACCGGCCGTGCGCGTCATCGCCTGCGATCTCGCGTGTCTGTAATGCACAAGTCACTTTGACCGGAGGCTGTGCAGATGATTGCGACACTGGGGTTTGCTCGCCGTCATCCTGCGCCCGACGGTCATCGACTTGCGCCTCACCGGACGCGAGAACCTCGTGCTGGTCGCGAAGCTGCGGCACCTGTCAGACGCCGGGAAGGTCGCCGACGACCTGCTGGCGACCTTCCGCCTGACGGATGCCGGCGCCCGCAAGGTCGGCACCTACTCCGGCGGCATGCGTCGCCGCCTCGACATCGCGATGAGCCTGGTCGGACACCCCGAGGTCATCTACCTCGACGAGCCGACCACGGGCCTCGACCCCGAAGCCCGCATCGAAGTGTGGGGCGTGGTCAAGGAACTCGCGAACACGGGCACGACCGTGCTGCTGACCACGCAGTACCTCGACGAGGCCGAACATTTGGCCGACCGCATCGCGATCCTGCACGAGGGCCGCATCATCGCCGGCGGCACGCTCGCCGAGCTGAAGAAGCTGCTCCCGGCCGCGAAGGTCGAGTACGCACTTCGCCGCCGACACGGCGACACTCACCGGCCGCTCCATGCGGCACATCTTCCGCAGCCCCGACACGATCATCACCACGGCGGTCACCCCGATCGCGCTGATGCTCCTCTTCGTCTACGTCTTCGGCGGTGCGCTCCAGCAGAGCACCGGCACCGACAACTACGTGAATTACCTGCTCCCCGGCATCCTGCTCATCGCGATCGCCTCGGGCATCGCGTACACGGCGTTCCGGCTGTTCACCGACATGCAGAGCGGCATCTTCGAGCGGTTCCACTCCATGCCGATCGAGCGTGCTGTGGGCGCACGTGCTCACGTCGCTGACGGCGAACGCCATCACGCTGGCGATCATCTTCGGCGTCGGATTCCTGATGGGTTTCCGCACCGGGGCGAGCTTGTGGGCCTGGCTCGGAGTGATCGGCATCCTGATGCTGTTCACCCTGGCACTCACCTGGCTGGCGATCATCGCGGGTCTGAACGCCAAGACGGTCGACGGCGCGAGTGCGTTCTCGTACCCGCTGATCTTCTTGCCGTTCATCAGCTCGGCGTTCGTGCCGACCGACACCATGCCGGCTCCGGTGCAGTGGTTCGCCGACAACCAGCCCGTCACCTCGATCGTCAACACCGTCCAGGCGTTGTTCGCCGAGAAGCCCGTCGGCTCCGACATCTGGGTGGCCCTCGTCTGGTGCGTCGGCATCCTCGTGGTCGCCTACGTGTTCGCGATCATCTCCTACCGGAAGAAGGTCAGCTGATCTTCGCCCAGCGAGACGGGACGCTCCGACCGGGTCACTCGACCCGGCCGGGGCGTTTCGCCGCGCTCGGCGAGGTTCTACCGGCGCCGGAACGCAGAAGCTCCGGTCGCACTTCCTGCCGCCCGGCGGACCGGGAAGCGGCAGCAAGTGCGACCGGAGCGAACCTCTGAGAGGCGTGTGTGTGAGGCGGGTCAGCTGGTGACGGTCCAGTCGAACTGGTCGCCGTACTCCTTCAGCCATGCGTCGACCGCATCCGCTTCCTTGCCCTCGCCGTACTCGTTGACCACGAGGTCCTCGAGCGCGCCGTACTGCTCGTCGTCGAGCTTGATCTTCTCGATCAGCTCTGCAGCCTCGGGGAACTCCTCGGCGAAGCCCTTGGTACCCAGGAAGTGCAGGCCCTCGGCCTTGCCCATCGCGCCCTTCGGGTCTTCGAGGTCCTTCATGGCGAAGGCATCGTTGGCCCAGAACGGACGCCACAGCGTGACAACGAGGTCTTCCTGCTTGTCGGTCGCGGTCTTCAGCTCGGTGAGCATCGCCGCGGTCGACGAGGTGACGAGCTGGTACTCGCCGTCGAGGCCGTACTCGGGGATCATCTTCTCGGTCTGGGCGGTGAGGCCCGCACCCGGCTCGATCCCGATGATCTTGCCGTCGAACTCCGCACCCTTGCCCTTGAGGTCCTCGATCGAGTTCAGCTCGGAGTACTCCGGCACCGCGATCGTGAGCTTGGCGTTGTCGTAGTACGTGCCGATGTCCTCGATGTCGTCGCCGTACTTCTCCATGTACGTGGCGTGGGTGAGCTCGGGCCAGGCCGACGGGTACATGTCGACATCACCCTGCGCGAGGCCGGTGTAGAGCGGGCCCGCCTCGGTGAGCGTCTTCATCTCGACCGTGTAGCCGATCTTCTCGAGCTGGTCCTGCAGCAGGTATGCGGTGCTCAGGCCGTCGGTCCACGAGGGCAGGAAGCCCAGGGTGATCGTGCCCTTGTCGTCGGCGTTGCTGTCGCCGCCCGTGCCACCGGCGCCGTCACCGCTGCATCCCGCGAGGGTGAGGGATGCAGCGATGCCGACTGCTGTGATTGCGAGGATCTTCTTCTTCATGTGATTTCTCTCTCTCGGTTTCGTATGTGTGTTGTTCCGTAGGGGTGAAACTCTCAGTGCACTCCGCCGCCGATGGGCGCCCGACGCGGCGACGCCTGGACGCGCTCCGCCTCGTCCGCGGCATCCTGCTGCGCGGTGACCTCGGGGGCGGGGGCGGATGCTGTTCCGCCACCACCGTCGCGCGGCGCGCGGCGCCGCGCGAGCATGCCCAGCAGCGAGGAGCGGTTCTCGCCCGGTGCGCCCAGCGCTGCGGTGACGCGGTCGAGGAAGACGGCGATCAGCACGACGCCGAGACCGGCCTCGACACCCTTGGGGATGTTGATGGTCGAGATCGCCTCGACCACCATCTTCCCGAGGCCGTCCGCACCCGCCATTCCGGCGATGACCGCCATCGACAGGGCGAGCATGATGACCTGGTTGACGCCGGCCATGATGGTCGGCATCGCGAGGGGGAGCTGGATGCCGCGCAGGATCTGACCCGGCTTGGCACCGAACGCGTGTCCGGCCTCGACGGTCTCGGAGTCGACACCGCGGATGCCGAGCTCGGTCAGTCGCACGCCCGGGGGCAGCGCGAAGATCACGGTGGCCACGAGGCCCGGCACCACGCCGATGCCGAAGAACACGATCGCCGGGATCAGGTACACGAACGCCGGCATGGTCTGCATGAAGTCGAGCACGGGCTTGAGCACCGCGCGCACGGTCGCGTTGCGTGCCGACCAGATGCCCAGCGGCACGGCGATCAGCACCGCGATCACGGCGGCGACGAGCACGAGCGCAAGGGTCTGCATGGCGGGGATCCACAGATCCATCGCCACGATCAGGCCGAAGGAGACGACCGTTCCGATCGCGAGCTGCCACGAGCGCACGACCCAGGCGATGAGCGCGGCGATCACGATGATGACCGCGAAGTGCGGGGTCAGCAGCATGCGCGTGAGGCCGTCGACGAGGAAGCTCATCACGAACGAGATCACGTCGAGCAGACCGTCGAGGTTGTCCTTGATCCAGTCGACGCCGGATTCGATCCAGGTTCCGACGGGGATGCGGAAGTCATCCATCAGCGCACCTCCTCCGTGGTCGGGGCATCGGCCGGGTCGGCGGTCCACCCGTCATCGAGCACGGCATCGATCTCGGCCTGCGGCATCGGCATCAGCGGGAGGGTGATCTCCTCGGTCGCACCGGGGCCGGGGCCGAGGGCGGCGAGCAGGGTCACACGCGGGATCACGCCCACCAGGCGGCCGTCGGCATCGGTCACCGCGAGCGGCAGCGGTGATTCGACGGCGGGGACGAACAGGTTCATCAGCACCTCGTCCTCGCGCACGCTCTGCAGCACGGGCTTGAGGATCGAGTCGAGAGTGGTCGCGCCGTTGCGCACGAGCTTGACCGCATCCCGGTCGGTGACGACACCGACGAGCTGGCGGTCGCGACCGACCACGTAGGTCGCCGACATGTACGCATCGCGCATCTGGCGCAGCGCGGTGCGCGGACCTGCGGTGTGCGGCACGACGGGGCGCGGGCGCTCCATCACGTTCGCGGCGGTGAGCACGCGAGCGCGGTCGACGTCCTGCACGAACTGCTCGACGTAGTCGTTGGCCGGGTCCATCAGGATGTCCTCGGGGGTGCCGATCTGCACGATGCGGCCGTCGCGCATCACGGCGATCCGGTCGCCGAGGAACATGGCCTCGTTCAGGTCGTGCGTGATGAAGACGATCGTCTTCTGCAGCTTCTGCTGCAGTTCGAGCAGCTGCTCCTGCATCTCGCGACGGATCAGCGGGTCGAGCGCACTGAATGCCTCGTCCATCAGCAGGATGTCGCTGTCGGCGGCGAGCGCACGGGCGATCCCCACGCGCTGCTGCATGCCACCGGAGAGCTCGGACGGGAGCTTCTCGCCCTGGCCCTCGAGACCCACCAGGGACAGGATCTCCTCGGCCTTGGCCAGGCGCCCGACCTTGCCGACGCCCTTCAGCTCGAGCGGGTAGGCGACGTTCGCGGCGACGGAGCGGTGCGGCAGCAGGGCGAAGTGCTGGAAGACCATCGAGATGCGGTCGCGACGGATCTCGCGGAGCTTCGACGACGGAATGCCCGTGATGGGATCACCGTTCACCGTGACGGTTCCGGAGGTGACATCGTGCAGCCCGTTGAGCATGCGGATGATGGTGGACTTGCCCGATCCGGACAGCCCCATGATGACGAAGATCTCACCGCGGTTGACGGTGAAGCTGGCGTCGATGACCGCTGCGGTACCGGCATCCGCGACGGCGGTGCGGCTCTCACCGGCTTTCAACCGACGGACGGCGGTGCTCGGATTCTTACCGAAAACCTTGTACAGATTGCGCGCTTCGAGAGCGATTTCGGACACGTTTCCCCCGCGGCTCGCCTTCGGGTGGCTGAGCCTGCTCCGGTTACGCCCGGGTGAGCTCTCGGGGCCGTTCGACATGATCGCTGTGGCGGCACAGGCGGCGGATTTCGGATCCGCCGCGATAGAGCATCGACCGTACGTCCACGCCTCTTCGCAGCACAGCTCATCGAAAGAAGGACGTGGTCGCGGACTGGTCTTCGGGCCGTCAGGCCCACGTTCCAACGTAACGAAATGGCCGATCAGGGGCAAATCCCCGGTGCTCGACCTGCGCGAGTTTCAGCGGCTGACCGGGGAATTGCACGGGTATTCAACAATCCCCCTGACGAGGGCCCCGGCGTCAGGAATCGGGCGTGTCGGAACGGCGGATGCTGCGCGTCACGGTGAACTTCGCCGTGCGTGTCACCTGCGTGGTCGCACCGATCAGCCGGGTGAGTTCCGGACGATACGCGAGCGAGGAGTTGTAGACCGTGAAGAGCTCTCCGCCGGGTCGGAGCACGCGCGCCGCGGCCTCGAACAGGCGGGTCGCCGCCCCCGTGTGGACGCTCGCCCCGAGGTGGAACGGCGGGTTCAGCAGCCCCACGTCGACGCTCGCATCCGGGACGTCCGAGGCAGCGTCGTCGAGGGTGACCACGACCCGGTCGGCGACCCCGTTCACGGCCGCCGTCGCCCGCGCGGAGGCCACGGCCGCTGCCGACCGGTCGGTCGCCGTCACGCGCGCCTCGGGATGGGCGAGCGCGTACGAGACCGCGAGCGCCCCGGTGCCGCAGCCGAGGTCGAGCACGTCGACCGCCGCCCCCGTCGCCTGAGCGCCGAGCACCTCCAGCAGCACCCGGGTGCCGATGTCGAGGCGCGCGCCCGCGAAGGCCCCGCCGTGCGCCACCAGAGTGAGCCCGTCGTGCTGCGCGCTCACGGGGAACGGCGGTGTCGACGGGGCGGGGAGCGGCTCCGACGCCACGATCAGCCGCGACTTGCGCTCCGCGCGCTGGGCCTGCACCTGGGCGAAACGGTGCGCGAGCACCTCGTTCTGGGTGAGGGTCATGTGCTTCACACGACCTCCCGCGATGAGCACGACGTCGGACGCCGCCCAGCGGACCACCGCATCCGTGATCTCCTCGAGTTCCGCGAGTGCCTTCGGCAGCTGCAGCAGCACGACTTTCGCCCCGGCGAGCAGCTTGGCGTCGAGCTCGTGTGCGGTGAAGCCGGCGAGCCCGAGCTCCTCGGCATTGCGGCTCAGGGCTCGACGACCGGTCGCGAGGTCCTGATGCACCCGGATGCCGTGTCGTCCGGCAGCCGTCAGCGCCAGGGTGATCGCGCCGTACTCGTCACCGATCACGACGGTCTCGGAACCCGGGGCATCGAGGGCGAGCGCCCGTTCGACGAGCAGCAGATCGGTCGCGTCATACGCCTGGAGGTTGTCCGCCTCGACGTCGGGCCAGCGGCGCAGGCGGCTGTAGGGGAACTCCGGCACCAGCCCACTGTACGCGGGGGCCGTGAGGATTTCGCATGCGTCGTCTTCGCCCGATTCACAACTTCCTGAATCGGGCGTACGCTCCCGCGCATGACCACCGTCATCGCCACCCAGGACCTCGCCAAGCACTACGGCACCGTGTACGCGCTCGACGGCCTCGACCTCACCGTCGAGCACGGTCAGGTGCACGGCTTCCTGGGGCCGAACGGGGCAGGCAAGTCGACCGCGATCCGCATCCTGCTCGGCCTCGCCCGGCGCACCTCCGGCCAGGCGACCGTGTTCGGCGAAGACCCCTGGGAGCGCGCCGTCGACCTGCATCGACGCATCGCGTACGTTCCCGGCGACGTCAGCGTGTGGCCGAACCTGTCCGGAGGCGAGGCCGTCGATCTGCTCGCCCGTCTGCGCGGCGCCCGCACGAACGACCCCGGGTACCAGCGCGAGAAGAAGCGGCTCCTGGACGCCTTCCAGTTCGACCCACGCAAGAAGGGCCGCGCCTACTCGAAGGGCAACCGGCAGAAGGTCGCGTTGATCGCGGCGTTCGCGGTGCCCGCCGACCTCTACATCTTCGACGAGCCCACCAGCGGACTCGATCCGCTGATGGCGGTCATCTTCCAGCACGAAGTCGCCCGCGCCCATGCGAACGGCGCGACCGTGCTGCTGTCGAGCCACATCATGAGCGAAGTCGAGCAGCTGTGCGACCGGGTGATGATGGCGCTGATCGCCGCGCCCGCGGGTGGGTATACGGCCTCCCAGCTCGGCGAGCGTCTCGGCGTCTCGGCTGCGGCCGTCTCCGGTGCGGTGCGCTACCTGCAGCAGCTGCACTTCGTCCAGCGCCGCTCACGGCCGGGGGAGCGCCGCGACCGCTACGAGTTCGTGCACGACCCGTTCACGACTTCGATCGCGGGGAACATGCCCGTGTACTTCCGCCTGTCCGCGTACATCGACGACATCGCCGCCGCTCACACCGACGACCAGGGCGCCCACGACCGGGCCGTCGAGCTCGCCGAGTTCTTCCGCTTCCTCTCCGCGCGCATGCTGCAGATCGTCGACGACTGGCACGAACAGCGCCGCGAGACCGACCCGAGCTGACTCCCGCCCGCCCCTTTCCATCCCACCCCGCTACACCGTCCCGCCCGCCGTTCCGTCTCGCCTCGGATCATTTGTCGGGAGGATGCACGACTGTCGGGGCATTCGGTGCATTCTCGCCCGACATCTGCCCGCCCTCCCGACATCCGTTCCGCCAGCCTCCGGAACCGGCGCCCGGGTAGGGGTTGACACTCGTCTGGGTTATGTGGTTACTTAGTCGAGTAAGTAACCCACTAACCACGCGGAGGACTCGTGATCGAAGAAGGCAAGCCGCTCTTCGTCCAGATCGCCGAGCAGATCGAGGACTCGATCATCGACGGCTCACTCGCCGAAGAGGCCCAGGCCCCCTCCACGAACGAGCTGGCCGCTTTCTACCGGATCAACCCCGCCACCGCAGCGAAGGGAGTCGCCGTGCTCACCGACAAGGGAGTGCTCTACAAGCGCCGAGGCATCGGCATGTTCGTCGCGGAGGGCGCCAGGGATCTCCTCCTCGGCGAGCGCCGCGCCGCGTTCGCCGACCGCTACATCGACCCGCTCCTCGCCGAAGCCCGAACTCTCGGGCTCGGCGCCGAAGACCTCGCGGCCCTGCTCCGGCAGCGTGCCGCACTGACCACTGACGCAGAAGGGAAGACCTCCGCATGACCGCCGTCATCGAGGTGCACAACCTCAGCAAGCGCTACAAGGAGAAGCGAGCGCTCGACAACGTGTCGCTCGCCATCGAGGGAGGCGCGATCTACGGCCTCCTCGGCCGCAACGGTGCGGGGAAGACGACACTCATGTCGATCCTCACCGCTCAGAATTTCGAGTCGTCCGGCACCGTGAAGGTGTTCGGTGAGCACCCGTACGAGAACGCGCACGTGCTCAGCCGGATCTGCTTCGTCCGCGAGAGCCAGAAGTACCCGGACGACGCCCACCCCAAGCACGCGTTCAAGGCCGCGAGCCTGTTCTTCCCGAACTGGGATCAGGCCCTCGCCGACGAGCTCATCGCCCAGTTCCAGCTGCCGATGAAGCAGACCATCAAGAAGCTCTCCCGCGGTCAGCTCTCCGCGGTCGGGGTGATCATCGGACTCGCCTCGCGCGCCGAGATCACGTTCTTCGACGAGCCCTACCTCGGCCTCGACGCCGTCGCCCGGCAGACCTTCTACGACCGCCTGATCGAGGACTACGCCGAGCACCCGCGCACCGTCATCCTCTCGTCGCACCTGATCGACGAGGTCTCGAACCTCATCGAGAAGGTCATCGTGATCGACAACGGCCAGATCCTCCTGAGCGAGGACACGGATGCGGTGCGCGACCGCGCCGTGACCGTGGTGGGCGACACCGCGAAGGTCGACGCCTGGGTCGGCACCCGAGAGGTGCTGCACCGCGAGGCGCTCGGGCGCGTGGCATCCGTCACCGTCCTCGGCGCGATATCCGTGGAGGAGCGCGCGCAGATCGCGGCAGCAGGGCTCGATCTCGCGCCGGTCTCGCTGCAGCAGCTGATCGTGCGTCTCACACAGAAGGTCGACGCTCAAGCGACCAGAGACGCCGCCACGAGAGAGGAGGTGCGCTGATGCGACGCACATTCAACGTCATCCGTCTGCAGCTGATCAACAAGGGCACTTTCGTCTGGTACCCGCTGATGATCCTGGGTGCGGCGGTGGTGATCTCGTTGATCATCTACGCGATGATTCCGGGCGACGGCCCCAAGTACGGCGGCGGCGGCCAGGCACCTCTCTGGTACTTCTTCGCGATCGGCATGTCGGCGATGACTCTCACCTTCCCGTTCTCGCAGGCGATGAGCATCACGCGTCGGGAGTTCTTCTTCGGAACCCTGCTCACAGCCATCCTCGGCAGCACCCTCATGGGCATCCTGTTCCTGATCGGTGGCGGCATCGAAGTGGCCACGAACGGTTACGGCGTGAACGGCTACCTGTTCTACCTGCCGTGGCTCTGGCAGGCCGGTCCGCTCGGCGCCTTCGTGGTCTACTTCACCCTCGCGCTCTTCTTCTTCGTGATCGGATTTACCGGCGCGACGATCTACAAGAGCTGGGGGCAGCTGGTGCTGCTCATCGTGAGCATCGGACTCTCCCTGGTCCTGGTGGGACTCGTCTTCCTGGTGACACGCCTCGAGCTCTGGGGTGACGTCGGAGCGGGGATCATGAACCTCGGCGCGCTCGGCATCGCACTCTGGGGACTCGCGGTCGTCGCGGTGCTCACCGCCGTCTCGTTCCTCGCATTCCGCAGAGCCATCCCGTAGGAGAACACCTCCCGACGACGCCGGCCGCCCTCTTGGGCGGTCGGCGTCGTCACGTGCACGCGCTACCGGTACGTCGCCGAGCACGCAACCCGCTCGCCTCCTGCGCGCCGGAGCGCCTACGCTCGCGGAACCCCTGCCCCCGACAGAGAGGATGCCGTGACGCAGACCCGCACCCGGCTCCGGGTACGACGAGCGGGCGCCCGACGTGCGCTCCACGACGCCGTCCGTCCTGCCCGGCTGCTGCTCGTGGCCAAGACGACCCTGGCCGTCGGACTGGCCTGGATGATCGCTCCGCACATGCCCGGGGTCACCGACCAGTACCCGTACTACGCACCCCTCGGGGCCCTGTTGAGCATGTACCCGACGCTGATGGGTTCGGCGAAGTCGAGCCTGCAGACGCTGCTCGGTCTCGCCACGGGAATCGGTCTCGCCACGATCGTGGTGCTGACGGTCGGCCCGACCTGGTGGACGATCCCCCTCGTGGTCGGCGTCGGAGTGCTGCTCTCGGGCACGGGCTGGTTCGGCGTCGGCCGCGAATACGTGCCGATGGCCGCGCTTTTCGTGCTGATCATCGGCGGACAGAATGCCGACGACTATTCGCTCGGCTACCTCACCCAGACGGCGGTCGGCATGGTCGTCGGGCTGGTGGTGAACCTGGTGATCGCACCCGCACCACTCACCGTCGCCGCGGCGGGACGGGTGACGGCGTTCCGGGAGCAGTTGGCCGCGCACCTGCACGACATCGGATCCGCGGTCGCGGAGGCATGGCCGCCCGAGCACGCGCAATGGGCCGACGATGCGGCCTCTCTCGGCGACACCTCCTCCGCACTGCGAGCGGCGCTGACGGAGGCGGACGAGAGCCGAAGGGGCAACCCTCGCGCCAGGGGGCATCGCACGCGGATCCAGCATAGCCACGACGAGCTCGCGGCTCTCGATCGCATCGCCCACCTCATCCGCGACATCTCCGACGAGATCGCCGACACGATCTGGGACCGGCCGTCGGCACTGGCGCTCGACCCCGCTCTGCCTGCGCCCCTCTTTGCGGCCTGTCACGCGGTCGCCGATGTGATCGCGCGGGGGGATGCCTCCTCGAGCGACGATCATCGCGCCCGCGGTGAAGCGGCGCGCGCGATCCGACTGCTCCTCGAGACGGTCGACGACCGCACCATCGATGTGCGGCGTTCGATGGGACCCGGTGTGCTCACCGCGATGCACCTGCGTCGCATCCTGATCCTGAGCGGTACGCGCCCTCCGGCCGAGGATTGATCCGACCCGGGCCGCCGCCTCAGATGGTGTCGTCGGCGACGACCAGGTCCATCTGCCAGTAGCGGCCGTCCGGGTCCGCGCTGTCGTGCGCGTCGTCGGCCGCACTCAGGATGTCGTTGATCTTCACCATCACGTCGTCGAACTCTGACTCGGTGAGCCGGATCGTGCGCTGGGTGAAGGCGGCGTGCACCTCCCTCGTGCGTCCGGCGACGTACTCCGGGGTCCAGGCCATCACCCGACGGATCAGATCCTGATGGTCTTCGACGAGCGCGGCGACCACCGCGACGCCGAGGGCCTCATCCGGGACGGGGCTCTCCGGACCGCCGACGTTGAGCGCGCCCTTGTGCCCCGTCCAGACACGATCACGTCGGTCACGAGCTTTGTCTGGTGCCTCTTCGATGAGCCCGGCATCGGCGAGGGCGCGCAGATGGAAGCTGGCGCTGTTCGCCGGAACGCCGAGCTCGGCGGCGATGTCGGCAGCGCGGAGGAAGTCCCGCCGTGAGAACAGCCGGATCATCTGGCGTCGCAGGGGGTGCGAGTAGGCCTTGAGCATGGCCGAGGTCATCCAGACGGGATCGGTGCTCGTGCTCTTCGCGCTGTCCTCCGTCATGTGCCGATCCTACTCGCACCCACTATTGCGCAATAAGACTTGCGCAATAGTTCTTGCGCATCTACTCTCGTCCCATGACCACCGTCACCGAGCCCCACCGTCTGTGGCGCAACACCCGCTACCTCACCTGGTTGGTGAGCGACACGAGCAAGGGCCTCGCGGCCTCCCTGTTCGGCTTCGCCATCCCCCTGCTCGCCCTGATCGTGACGAACGACCCCGCCCAGGCCGGCATCATCGGCGGAGCCGGAATGGTCGCGCGACTGCTCATGACCCTGGCCGGCGGCGTGCTGGCCGACCGTCATCGCCGCATCGCGCTGATGCTCCTCGGCTCGCTCATCGGCATCGTGCTCGCCGGCGGCTTCACCCTCCTCGCCCTCGGCGACGCGATGACGTTCGGATCACTGCTCGTGATCGACGTGCTGCTCGCCGCGCGCAGCGGACTCTTCGACGTCGCCGGTGAGAGCGCGATCAAGGAGATCGTGCCCGACGACGCGATGGGCCGAGCGCAGGCGGCGAACCAAGGGCGCGACGCTGCGCTCCAGCTCGCGGGCGGACCGCTCGGCGGTCTGCTGCTGGGCGTCGGCGGATGGCTCGTGGGCGCGGTCATGACGCTGTGCCACGCGATCGCAGCCCTGACCGCGTGGATGCTGGGGCGTCAGACCCGTCGTGCAGGAGTGGTCGATGCGGGCGCGGACGACGACGTCGCTCCGGCCCCGACGACGAAGCCCAACGCCTGGGCGGAGCTGCGCGAGGGGTTTGGCTGGCTGCTCTCCCGCCCCGACCTCGGCGGTGTGCTGCTCATCACGACGGTCATCAACCTCGGCTTCAACGCCACGATCACGACCGTCATCTACGCCCTCCAGCAAGACGGGTACTCCGAGCTGTTGATCGGCACCCTGAGCGCATCGATCGGGTCCGTGATGCTCGTAGGCGCCGTGTGCGCTCCGCTGCTCGTCCCGCGGATCAAGACCGGGATCCTGACCATCGCCGGACTCTCGGTCGTCTCGGTCGGCGCGATCGTGCTGTCGATGGTCACCGGGCCCTGGGCCATCGCGGTGGTGCTCGGCGCCTCGGTCCTGCTCGTGCCCGCGCTCAACGCCGGCATGATGGGCTACTTCATGGTCGCCACCCCGAGCCACCTGCTCGGTCGAGCCAACAGCGCCGCCGGAGTACTCGGCATGGGTGCGATGCCACTCGCTCCCCTGATCGCCGGCTTCGGACTCGCCTGGATCGGCCGCGAAGGCACCATCCTGATCTGCGCCGCGCTGTGCCTGGTCGCGGTCCTCCTCGCCTTGGGCAACAGGGCGCTGCGGGCACTGCCGGTCGAAGCGCGCTGGGCCGCGCACGCGAAGCAGTACGAGACGGCTTGATGCCGCAGAGGTGTGCGCCGGCAGCCGTACGGGGCTAGAGCGCGCCGGTCAGTGCCGCGATGCCGGCGAGCAGGGAGACCAGGGCGAGCACGAGAGCGATCGCGATGAGGACGGCGTGCACCTTGAGGAATGCCGTGGCCCTGCCGTTCTCGTCGCGCGCCCGCGGATCCTTGGCGACGCGCGTGTAGAACCGCGGCCAGACGAGGGCGTTGAAGGCGGCGTTGAGCAAGAGCAGGATGGCGAGCGGGATCACCCCTCAACGCTATCGACATCGCCCGTGAGCGCCGACCGCCGCGGGGATGCGGAGTTCTTGGATGCGGACTTGTATCAGAAAGCCCTTGCCGCGCTCCTGGTAGGTGTGATCACAATGGGCTTCATGATCGACGGTGCACCCGGCGCCGGTCTCGATCATGCCTCGGATGACGGGCGTGCACGCTGGGAGCGCGCCGCAGATCTGTTCGACGCATGGCGCGAGAGCGACAGCCGCGCGATGGACGAGCTCGTACGGCTGATGACGCCCGTGCTCTGGCACGTCGTGCGCGCTTACGGACTCGAACGCACCCTCGCCGAAGACGTCGTGCAGACCACCTGGCTGCGGCTGGTGCGCGGTCACGGATCGATCAGCGATTCGCGGGCCGTGTCAGCCTGGCTCACCACCACCGCACGCCGCGAGGCCTGGAAGGTCGCGAAGGCACACGGCAAGGTCGACACGACCGATGTCGACGACCTCGACACCCTGCTCCCCGAGCAGGCTTCGGCCGAGGAGCACGCGACCATCGGCGACGAGAACCGTCGGCTGTGGTCGGCCGTGCGCCGCCTGAACGACCGCTGCCAGAGGCTGCTGCGCGTGATCGCCTTCGAGGACCGCCCGGACTATGCGCACATCGCCAGCGACCTCGCGATGCCCATCGGCAGCATCGGCCCCACACGGAACCGGTGCCTCGCGAAGCTCCGCGCCCTGCTGGACGCACCGCCGACAGCGCCGGCGGGGGGACTCGCATGACCGACCACGAAGACGCCAGGATGCTCGCCCGGCTCCGCACGCACTGGAGAGCGGTCGACCCGGTGCCCGCGGGCCTGATCGACCGCATGGTCGCCGCAGTCGCTTCGGACGGCCTGAACAGCGAGTATGCGCTGCTGACCCTGGTCGAGGGACAGCTCGGCGAGGTGCGCGGCGAGGCGGATGCACTCACCCTGCAGTTCAGCGACGGCTCCACCAGCATCCTGCTGCATGTGACGACCACCGCTTCCGGCCGCCGCCGCGTCGACGGCTGGGTCGACACCGCGGCCGCCGAGATCGTCCTGACGCAGGGAGAGAAGGCCAGGTCGGTCTCGCCAGAGGAGACCGGACGCTTCGTGTTCGACGAGGTGCCGCCCGGTCTCACGCGCGTGCGCCTGACGACCGTGGTCGGGGACGAGACGCGCACGCTCGCGACCCCGCAGTTCGAGCTGTGACCACGGGCGCCGCCCGTCGATGAGGACGCGGGACGACCCGCAGGGAGAGGATGACGCATGGATCAGCCCAAGGGATGGACCTGGCAGGACCGCGCGGAGGGATCGATCCGCCGGGGAACCGCGCTCGATCCGAGCACGGAGCCGGTGGACGGCATCCGCGCGTTTCCGACGGCGTATCTGCCGGAGCGGCTGCTGATCACCCGCGCCCTCGGCGACGGGGAGGCCGACGACCGCGAGGTGCGCACTCTGCGTGATGCCGCCGACACCTTCGGATGGCAGCTCGAGATCGAGGACGGCACCCGCTCGGCGGTCGACGGCGAGCTGGTTCCGGGGGTTCCCGGCTTCCTGCGCGCACGGCTGCGGACTCCCGACGAACCAGTCAGGGGCGAGTCACCCGTCGCCCCCGACGCCTGGCGAGTGCTCCAGCGCGCACGCCGCATGTCGCGCTCGACGATGCCGCGGACGAGCCTCGACCACGTGCTGTCCATCGATCCGGTCGGGCTCAATCCCTTCACCAGGACGAACCCCTTCACCCGCACCAACCCGTTCACCCGCACGAACCCGGTGCGCGGCGCCGGAGGGGGCGCGGGCGGCAGCGACGACTACCTCGAGCCCGGACGCGGCGCACGGCAGCCCGTGAGCTGGTTGGGCCCCGCCCCTGTGCGCGGACCCGCGCCGAAACGCGGACGGCGCCCGGTGGTCGCGGTGCTCGACACCGGTTGCGGCGAGCACGCCTGGCTGCCTGCCGACATCGTCACGCGCACGGTCGACCTCGACGGCGTGCCGGTCGGGCTGACCGACGACGCCGATCCGGAACGCTACCCCGACCTGTACGGGCAGCTCGACGGTGAGATCGACGCGGTCGCCGGACACGGCACGTTTATCGCCGGCATCGTCAGACAGGCGGCTCCGGAGGCGGACATCCTCTCGATCCGGGTGGCGGGAGCCCTCGGGGTGGTCGACGAGAGCACTCTGCTCGAGACCGTGGCCCAGGTCGTGACCCTGCTGGCCCGCCACCGGGAGGATCCGAAGACCGGCTTCCCGATCGATGTGCTGAACCTGTCGCTCAGCTACTACCACGAGACGCCGATCGACGGATTGTTCAGCCTCACGCTGTACCAGCTGCTGGCCAAGGCACGCGAGCTCGGCTGCGTGGTCGTGTGCTCGGCCGGCAACGACGCGATCGACCGCCCCTCGTTCCCGGCGTCGCTCTGGTCCTGGCCCGGCGCCGACAACGGCATCCGTCGGGACAGAGACGCGCCGCTCGTGTCGGTCGGAGCACTGAATCCCTCGGCGCAGTCGGTCGCCCTCTTCTCGAACATCGGCCCGTGGGTTCAGGCCTACGCGCCGGGGGCCGCCGTGGTGAGCACGTCGCCCGCGTTCGTGGGCGGCACCCAGGCGGTCACGAGAGCCGACGTCGAGGGCCTCCGCCGCGAGACGATCGATCCCGACGACTATCGGGGCGGGTTCGCGGTGTGGAGCGGCACCTCGTTCTCGGCCCCGTACGTCGCAGCGCGCATCGCCGCCCAGCTCGGCACCGTCCCCGCCGGCGGTGTCAGCCCCGCCGCTGCGGCGAAAGCCGTCGCCGCCGTCCTGAAGTCCCTGCCGACCCCGGTCGACCTCGACTGACGCACCCCCGGGACGAGCCGTCCGTACCGATGCGGGCGGCTCGTCCTGGTGCCGAGCGCCGCCCGAGCGGCTCGCGGGACACGCTCCGGCGGCTCGTCCTGGTGCACCTGTCGGGCGGATGTTCGGCTGTCGGATCCGAACGCGGCGTGTCGCCCGACACGTGCTCTTCCTCCCGACAGGTGTCCACTGCCTCACCCGAGCGATCACGCACCGCTCCCGCTCGGAATACGCGCTCTTCCCTGCAGCCCCGAGGCAGGGCATTCTGAAGGGATGCCCCTGTCCGCGATCGAGCTGCACCGGCGCGGGGTCGAAGCGGCCAACGCCCGGCGATTCACGCAGGCGCAGCGCGCTCTCGACGCGGCATCCGCCCGCACCGAAGACCCTGATCTTCGTGCGCGCATCGACGGCACGACCGCCTATGTCCTCGCCCAGACGGGAGAGCCGGCGGCCGCAGAGCAGCTGTGTCGCGACGCCCTCGGCCGATCCGGGCTGCGCGCCGAGACCATCGCGGTGCTCAGCGGCCAGCTCGGCACGCTCCTGACGCACAGCGGTCGTCTGGGCGACGCCGAGGCCGAACTCACCCGTGCGATCGAGACGCTCACGGCGGTCGGAGACGAGACGACCGAACTCGCGAACTGCCTCATGAACCGATCCGTGGTGCGGATGCAGCAGCGCGAGCTCGACTCCTGCATCGCGGATCTGCGGCGCGCGGTGGCCGTGTACGAGGCGAACGACGACGAGGAGCCGCTGGCGGAGGCCCGGCACAATCTCGGGTACGCGGCGCTGCTCGGCGGAGACCTCGTCACCGCGCTCACCCTGATGACCCGCTCCCGACCGAAGCTCGCCGCGATCAGCGACCTCGCGGCGGCGATCAGCGACCTCGACCGGGCTGAGGTGCTGCGCGACGCGGGCCTCACGACCGAGGCCGAAGCGCTGCTGGAGCAGGTCGCCACCCAGTTCGGCGCGCAGCGGATGCGGCAGGCCAGAGGCGAGTCCGAGTTCCACCTCGCCCGCTCGCTCCTGCGCCACGATCCCGCCGCCGCCGAGCGCGCAGCCCGCACCGCGGCGCGACGGTTCACGGCACTCGCGAACCACGGGTGGGCGGCGCGAGCCGAGGCGGTGCGTCTCGAGGCGCAGCAGCGGGCGAGACCGCACCGCCCCATCGACGAAGCGGAGTTCGCCCGCACAGCGAAAGCCTTGGACCGGGGAGGTTTTCGCACCGAGGCGACAGGACTGCGACTGAGTGCTCGACGCGACGGCACCGGACGCCTCCCGCGACTGGACGACGCCGCCCCCACGCCTCTGCGCCTGCGCGCCCAGGAGGTGCGTGCTGCACGCGCCGCGGCTGCCGGCCGTGACCGCGACGCGCTGCGTGCGGCTGCCGAAGGCCTCGACCTGCTCACCGCCTGGCAGCAGTCCTTCGGTGCACTCGACCTGCAGGCATCCGTCGCGATGCACGGCAGCGACCTGATGTTCGCCGGCCTCGCCGCTGCTGCCCGGCTGCGCAACCCCGCGATCCTGTTCGAGTGGTCCGAACGCGCGCGCCACCTCAGCCAGCAGGTCGCCCCGGTGCGGCCCCCGCGTGACGAATCCCTGGCGGTGGATCTGGCGGAGTTGCGAATGCTGCGCGCCGAGCTGGCCGGCGCCGATTGGACGACGGATGCCAGGGTGCGCACCCTCCGCGACCGCGTGCGCGAGCGGCAATGGGCGGCCACAGGATCCGGCGGCACCCGCGAACGATGGGGACTCGCCGAGGCGACCTCGATGCTCGACGCCGACGTCGTCGTCCTGTCCTACGTGTTCACCGGTGCGACGCTGCATGCCATCGTGGTCACCTCGTCGGGGGCGACCATCGTCGACCTGTCATGGGAGCGGGTGCAGTCGGCTCTCGACGGCCTCCGCGCCGACCTCGACATGGTCGCACTGACCCGTGGCGGGCTGATGGGGGAGGTCACCGCGCGGGCGCTCGCGTCACGGCTGGCGATCCTCGACGCCGAGCTGCTCACCCCGCTGCTGCTGGCGGTGCCGACCACGGCGCGGCTCGCGATCACCGTGCCAGGAGCACTCGGCGGCGTGCCGTGGGCGATGCTCCCCGGCATGTCCGGCATCGCGTTCACCCTCGCGACGTCCGTGTCGCGTCTGCTGGCCGCGCCCGCCCGCGACCGGGCCCGGCCGACGACGATCGGCTTCGCCGCAGGCCCCCGCGTCCCGCGCGCCGGAGACGAGGTCGCGCGTGCGGCTGCGGCCTGGCGTGAGGCGGGCCGCGCACCGCGGATCCTGGAGTCCTCCGCGGCGACGGTCGCGGCGGTCACCGAGCTCGCCGCCGCCACCGACGTGCTCCACATCGCCGCCCACGGCCGGCACGCGGTGGACAACCCGCTGTTCTCCGGGTTCGAGCTCACCGACGGCATCCTCTTCGGCTACGACGTCGACCTGATACCGCGCGTACCGACGACCGTGATCCTCTCGGCCTGCGAACTCGGGCGCTCCTCTGTGCGCTGGGGAGAAGAAGCGCTGGGCATGACGCGGGTGTGGTTGCACGCCGGAGCCGACTGCGTCATCGCCGCCCCCGTCGCCGTCCCCGACGATGTGGCCGGGGAGCTGCTCAGCGCCGTGCACACCGGTCTCTCCGAAGGCGCAACGCCCGCTGTCGCGCTCGCGAGGGCAGGCCTCGACACCGGTCTGAGCGCGCCGTTCCAGTGCCACGGCGACGGATTCTGAACTTTTTCCTCCATTCGGTGTATCAGAACGGATGCCGCACGCTCCTGTTCTTCGGAAGGTGCCAGGCGAAGGGCCTCGAAGGGTGAGGCGCGAGGGAGGCGCTGTCGGATCTGGGGATCATGCGCACTGGGGAGCGCGAACACGACACGGACACCATCTACTCGGGGGCATCGCGGCGCACAGCCGTGACGCCCTCAGAGGGCCTCGACGTTGTGGGGACGTCGAGGCCCTCGGGGTGTCCGGGGCGTCAGGCGACCAGCACCGCGTACCCGGCCGCCCGCAGCGACGCGAGTGCTTCGGCGTCCGCTCCGGCGTCGGTGATCACGGTCGGGAAGAGGTCGACCCCGCCGACGGCCGTGAACGCCTCGACACCGAGCTTGCTGGCGTCGGTCACCACGACCGCCCGGCGGGCACGCTCGGCCATCATGCGGTTGACCGCGGCCTCGCGCTCGTCCTGCGTGGTCGCACCGGCGGCGGCATCCATCCCGTTCACACCGATGAAGGCGATGTCGAGCCGCACCCCGCGCAGCAGCTGCTCCACGAACGGACCGACGAGTTCGTAGCTGCGCGAGTGGATGACGCCGCCGGTGACGACGACCTTGATCTCGGGCCGCGTGGCGAGCTGGGCGGCGATGTTCACGGCGTTGGTGACGACGGTGATGCCGCCGTTCGCTGCGAGATCGTCGCGCGCGGCGAGGGCTGCCGCGATGGCCGTGGTGGTCGTGCCACCGGAGAGCCCCACCACCATGCCGGGTGCGACGAGGCCGGCGGCGGTCTGCGCGATGCTCTCCTTCTCGTGCGTGCGCAGGTGGCTCTTGTAGCGGATGGGCAGCTCATAGGCGACGGTCTGCGCCACCGCACCGCCGTGGGTGCGGGTGAGCAGGCGCTGGGGATGCGGCGCGCAGCTGCTCGGGGTTCCAGCGCACGCCGAGCGCACCGGTCAAGGCTGCTTGCGCCGCCCCGGCCGCGAGCGACGCACGAGGGTCGGCGTAGCGCACCGGCACCTGGGCGGTTCCGCGAGCGGGGTACTCGGTCTCTTCCCGCACCCTGTCGAGGAAGCGCGGTCCGAGCTCGGTCGCGGGTCCGCCGATGACCACCTCGATCGGATCGAGCAGAGCGCTGATGAGCTTGACCGCCCTGGCCAGCGCTCGTGCGCCCTCGTCGCGCTGCTCTTCGTCGGCCTGCGCGGCGAGCGCACGGATCTCGGACGCGTCCATGGCGTCGGAGAACTCCTCGCCCAGCATCGCACCAAGAGCGGCGGCCGACTCGAGGCATCCGCGCTGACCGCATCGGCATGCACGGGCCGCCTCGCCGAACACGACCTGCACGTGCCCGATCTCCCCCGCACGATCGCGCGGCCCCGGCGCCAGCTCGCCGTCGAGGGTGACGGCCGCACCGACGCCGCCACCGAGGTGGATGAAGAGCCGGTAGCCGGACGGCGACTCCTCCATGCCGGCTTCGGCGATGGCCTCGGCGTCGACGTCGTTGATGAGCAGCACCGGAGCACCGAGCACCCGCTCGAACCGCTCCGCGAGGGGGACGTCCTGCCACTTCAGCTGCACGCTCTCGAGCACCACACGTCCGTCGGTCGTGCCCGGCAGCTGCACACCGGCGGCGAGGAGTCGACCGCCGAACTCCGCTGCCACAATGAACCTCAAGCTCCGGACGGGCGAGTGCTGCACACACCGTCGCCCGTCCGGCACCTCCTTCTCAGCGACTCTCGGCCGCTTCGGTGTGGTGACGGATGACCTCCGCGACCACGAAGTTGAACCACTTCTCCGCGAACTCCGGATCCAGGTGCGCTTCCTCGGCGAGGGCACGCAGTCGTGCGACCTGCTGCTCCTCCCGGTTCGGGTCTGACGCCGGCATCTCGTGCTCCGCTTTCAGATGCCCGACCTGCTGGGTGGCGCGGAAGCGCTCCGCCAGCATGAAGATGAGTGCAGCGTCGATGTTGTCGATGGTGGCACGAAGACGGAGCAGTTCGGCCTTCGGGTCTTCGGCGGCGGTCATGCCCCCTACTCTAGAGCCGCGTGACAACCTGGTTTCGATCCGGGCCACCGCTATCGTGAGCACATGAGCAACGAAGAGTCGCCGGAAACCGCGCCGCACGACGAGGACGCACCCGCCACCGCTCCTGCCGCACCGGCCCCCGGGCGCCGTCGGCAGTCCGCATCCGGCTCCGCCGCCGCGGTGATCGCGTCGGCGGCCGACTCGCCTCGTCCGGTCGTGATCGAGCCGACCACGCCGAGCCGCTCCTTCTGGACGCGCATCGACCGTCCGTTCGTCTTCGGGTTCCTGGTGACTCTCGGCGGCCTGGGCGCGATCGTGATCGGTCTCGCGCTGTCGAACCTGTCCACGGTGCTGATCTACATCGCACTGGCCCTGTTCGGTGCGCTCGGGCTCGACCCCGCCGTGCGTTTCCTGGAGCGCCGCGGTCTCTCCCGCGTCATCTCGGTCGTCATCACGATCCTCGCGCTCATCGTCGTGTTCGCCCTGGTGATCTGGATGATCGTCCCCGTGGTGATCGATCAGATCGTGAGCTTCGTGCAGTCCGTGCCCGGCATGATCAAGGACTTCACCCACAGCGACATCTACGGAACCCTGGAAGCGCAGTTCGGCGATCAGTTCCAGGACCTCGTGGCCCAGGTGCAGTCGTTCCTGACCGACTTCGGCAACCTGGCCACGATCGGCGGCGGCGCCCTCGCCGTCGGCGCCTCGATCGCCACCAGCATCTCCGGCGCCATCGTCGTGCTCGTCCTCACGCTGTACTTCCTCGCATCGCTCCCCACCATGAAGCAGGGGATGCTGCGTCTCGCTCCGGCCCGCGACCGGGCTCGCGCCGGAGACATCGCCGACCAGATCACCGACTCGGTGGGCGGTTATGTGATGGGGATGGTGATCCTGGCGTTCTGCAACGCGACGCTGGCCTTCCTCCTGTACCTGTTCCTCGGACTGCCGTTCCCGCCGCTGATGGCGGCGATCGCCTTCTGCATCACGCTGATCCCGCTGGTCGGCTCCGTGCTCTTCTGGATCCTCGGCACCTGTCTCGCGCTGTTCACCAACCCGATCGCCGCCCTGGTCTTCGCGGCGATCTACCTCGTCTACATGCAGATCGAGGCGTACGTGATCACCCCGCGTGTGATGAACAAGGCGGTGTCTGTCCCCGGTTCGCTGGTCGTGATCGGTGCCCTGGCCGGAGGCACCCTGCTCGGTCTGCTCGGTGCCCTGGTGGCGGTGCCGGTGACCGCGTCGATCCTCATCATCATCAAGCAGGTCCTCGTGCCGAAGCAGGACGCCAGGATCTGACCCCCGCAACGACGAAGCGCCCGGACCCTGTGCGGGTCCGGGCGCTTCTGTCTGTGCGACTCAGCTGAGGTCGTTGTCGGACAGCCACTTCTTGGCGATGTCCTCCGCCGACTTCTGGTCGACCGTGCTCTGCACGTTGAGGGCGACGAGCTCTTCCGCGGTGAGCTTCTTGCTGACCGCGTTGATCACGTCGGAGATCTCGTCGGCGACGTCGCTCGATGCGATCGGCACGACGTTCGAGGCCAGGATGATGTTCTCCGGGTCTTCGAGCGCGACGATGTCCTCGGTCTGGAACGCCGGGTCGGCCGAGTAGATGTCCGCCACCTGGATCTCACCGGCGAGCAGGGACTCCAGCGTGGTCGGGCCGGTCGCGGAGAATCCGAGGTCGACGCCGTAGACCTCCTTGGCCTTCGCGGGGCCGTAGGGGCGCTGCTCGAACTCCGGTGCGGCGCCGATCGTGACCGGGGTGGTCACCTTGGAGAGGTCGCCGATCGAGGTGAGGCCGTTCTCCTCCGCGAAGCTCTTGAGCACCGTGTAGGTGTCCTGGTCGGAGGCTTCGGCGTAGTCGAGAGCGGTCAGGCCGTCGGGCAGGGCGTCCTTCAGCGCCGCGTACACGTCGTCCGGGCTCGTGGCGGTCGCATCCTTGTCGAGGTACTCGAGCAGGTTTCCGGTGTACTCGGGGAACAGGTCGATCGCGCCGGACTCGACGTCGGGCATGTAGGCGTCGCGCTGGCCGATGCTGAACTCGCGGTCGACCTTGATGTCGGCACCCTCGAGCGCCTGGGCGTAGATCTCGGCGATGATCTCGTTCGAGTAGTAGGCCTGCGAGCCGATGACGATGGTGTCGTCTCCGGAGCTCGATCCTTCACTCGGGGTGTCGAGCGGGTTGCTGTTCGCGCAACCGCCGAGGACGAGCACCGCGGCGAGCGCTGCTCCACCGGCGAGGGCGAGACGTGACTTCCGTGCTGTGAACATGGGACTTCCTCTTCTCTGGGACAACGGGGGTGAGACTGTGGGACGATGTTGCGGCTGTGGGAGGTGTGAGGCTGTGGTGCGCGTCAGGCGGCGGCCGGTGCCGGCGAGGCGGCGGCGGCACGGGAGCGGCGCGTGGTGGTCGGAGCGCGCACACCCTTGGGGACGGCGGCGTGCTGGAGGAGAGCGAAGATCAGGTCGACGACCAGCGCGAGCACGGCCACGAGGATCGCACCGCCGAGCACCTGGTCGAACTTGCGCAGGGGGATGCCCTGGATGATCGGCCAACCGAGGCCGCCGAGGTTCACGTATGCGGCGATGGTGACCGTGGCGATCACCTGCAGCAGGGCCGCGCGGATGCCACCGACCAGCAGCGGGAGCCCGAGGGGCACCTCGACCTTCCAGAACACCTGCCACTCGGTCATGCCCATCGAGCGCGCGGAGTCGAGCACGCGACGGTCGATGGCCTCGAGCCCGGTGTAGGCGCCGGCGAGGAGGGAGGGGATCGCGAGGAGCACGAACGTGATGATCGCGGCCTCGGGCACCCGCAGCACGCCCAGGAGGAGCACGAGCAGCACCATCAGGCCGAACGACGGGATAGCGCGCGCCGCACCCGACACCGCGACGGCGATCTCGCGACCCTTGCCGGTGTGGCCGATGAGCCACCCGAGCGGTATCGCGATGACGCCGGCGATCAGCACCGAGATCAGCGTGTAGTACATGTGCTGACCGAACAGGACCGGCAGCGAGTAGGTGCCCACCCACCGGTCGGGGGAGAAGAGCCAGGCGAAGGCTTCCGTGAAGACGTTCATGCGGCGGCCCCCCGTGCGGCGGTCTGCTTCGCGGCGGACGGCGTCTTGGTGGCGCGAGTCCAGGGCATGAGGGCGCGGCCAAGGAGCATGAGCAGCAGATCGATGAGGAGGGCGATCACGACGACGGCGATCACTCCGGCGAAGACCTCGGCGAGGATGCGTCGCTGCAGACCATTGGTGAAGAGGTAGCCGAGGTTGGTCACCCCGACGAGGATGCCGACCGTGGCGAGGGAGATGGTGCTCACTGCTGCCACGCGGAGGCCGGCGAGCACCACGGGACCGGCGAGGGGGAAGTCGACGGTCCAGAACCGGCGGAAGCCGCCGTATCCCATCGCGGTGGCCGACTGGCGGATGGCGGGGTCGACCGAGTCGAGGCCGTCGGACACGGCCCGCACGAGGATCGCGACCGCGTAGATCGTGAGGCCGATGATGAGGTTCACGGGGCTGCGGGCGGGATAGCCGGCGACCGAGGGGAGCAGGATCAGCAGCGCGAGGGAGGGGATCGTGTAGAGCAGTCCGGTGAGGACGATGACCGGCCCCTTCACCAGCTGATAGCGCCACGCGACCCACCCGAGGGGCAGCGACAGCACGAAGCCGAGCACGATCGCGATCGCACTCTGCTGCAGGTGGATGGCGGTCAGCTCGAGGATGAGGCCGATGTTGTCGACGATCCAGTTCACGGAGCGCCCTTCGTCACGCTCTCCTCGCTCAGGAGCGCGTCGGTCACCGCATCCGGCACATCGACGATCGACCCCTGGGTGCGCCCCTCGGAGTCGACCACGACCGTGCCGCGGGGAGTCTGCTTGAGGTGCAGGGCGCGGCGACCGCGGTCGGCGCCGATGAACGCCGAGACGAAGTCGTCCGCAGGGTTCTCGATGATCTCGCTGGGGCTGCCGACCTGCACGATGCGGGCGCCCTTGTCGAGGATGACGACCTGGTCTCCGAGCAGGAACGCCTCGTCGATGTCGTGCGTAACGAACACCACCGTCTTGTCGAGTTCGCGCTGCAGCCGCAGGGTCTCCTGCTGCAGGTCGGCCCGCACGATGGGGTCGACCGCGCCGAAGGGCTCGTCCATGAGCAGGATGTTCGGGTCGGCGGCGAGTCCGCGGGCGACACCGACGCGCTGCTGCTGCCCACCGGAGAGCTGGCTGGGGTAGCGGTCGGCGAGCGCCTGGTCGAGGCCCACCGTGTCGAGCAGCTCACGCGCCCGCTTGTGGGCAGCCGTCTTCTTCACGCCGGTCAGCCGCAGCACCGTGGCCACGTTGTCGATCACCGTGAAGTGCGGCATGAGGCCGGAGTTCTGCATGACGTAGCCGATGCGTCGGCGCAGGGCCACCGGGTCACCCTGGAGCACGCTCTCGCCGTCGATCTCGACCTCGCCGGAGGTGGGTTCGACCATGCGGTTGATCATGCGGAGCAGGGTGGTCTTGCCGCAGCCGGACGAGCCGACGAACACCGTGGTCTTGCGCGAGGGCAGCACGAGGCTGAAGTCGTCGACGGCGAGGGCGCCGCCGGGGAAGCGTTTGGTGACGTTGCGGAACTCGATCATGGGCTGGTCTCCAGTCGGTCGATCGATGTGCGAGCGGACGAGTCTTGGCTCTTCAGATGGCTACGGGCCGACCTCGACGCGGGGATCGAACGCGACGTACCCGGAGAAGTCCTTGCCCACGCGATCGAACGCGGAGGGGAAGGGGTTCGGGTAAGACCAGGCGTAGTCGGTGTAGAGCTCTCCGTCGGTCTGCACCGAGAAGTACTGCGCCGCGCCCTTCCACGGACAGGTGTACGGCGTGGGACTCTCGACGAGTGCCCCGGGTGTGATGGATGCGGGCGGGAAGTACCAGTTCCCTTCGATGCGGGCGAGATCGCTCTCGTCGGCCTCGGCGATGACGGTTCCTGCGAGTACAGCCTTCATGGTCCTGCCTCCTCGGATGTGAGTTCGAGCGTATAAGACGGCTGCGACATCGGGGATGAGGGTTGCGTCGCGGCCGTCAATATGAGAAACAATCCCGTTCCTGTTCGGCACGATCACGCGAACGGATTGCTCCCGATGTCGGGATCGACTCCCTCCACGGCTCAGGCGGAGTCGCGGCCGTATCCCTCGAGCAGCCGCAGCCAGATCTCGCTGATCGTGGGGTACGACGGCACCGCGTGCCAGAGGCGGGCGATCGGGACCTCGCCGACGATCGCCACGGTGGCGGCATGCACGAGCTCCGCCACCTCGGGACCGACGAACGTCGCACCGACCACGACGTCGCGGTCGGTGTCGATCACGAGCCGCGCCTGGCCCTCGAAGCCGTCTTCGTAGAGGCTCGCGCCGGCGACCCAGCCCAGGTCGTAGTCGACGGCCTTCACCGCGATGCCGGCCTTGACCGCCTGGGCCTCGGTGAGCCCGACGGAGCCGACCTCGGGAATCGAGAACGTGACCTGCGGCACGGCAGCCTGGTCGGCTGTGGCGACGTGACGGCCCCACGGGGCGCCGTCCACGTCTTCGCCCTGGGCGCGGGCCACGATCACGTCACCCGCGGCGCGCGCCTGGTACTTGCCCTGATGGGTGAGGAGCACGCGCCCGTTGACGTCGCCGACCGCGTAGAGCCAGTCCGATCCGGGGACGCGGAGCGTGTCGTCCGTCTCGATCCAGCGGCCGGGTTCCAGCCCCACCACGTCGAGGCCGATGTCACCGCTGCGCGGCGAGCGACCGGTCGCGGCGAGCACCTCGGTCGCAGTGATCTCCTCGCCACCGTCGAGGGTGATGGTGACGCCGTTCGCGCCGCGGTGCACGGATGTCGTTCCCGCACCGGTGCGCACATCGACGCCGAGTTCCTTGAGGCCTGCCACGACGCGCTCGCCCGCGAAGGGCTCCATCCCGCCGAGCAGACCGCTGCGGGCGATCACGGTGACCTTCGAGCCCAGTGCAGCGTAGGCGGTCGCCATCTCGACGGCCACGACGCCTCCGCCGATCACGGCCAGGCTCTCCGGAAGCTCCTCGGCGCTGGTCGCCTCGCGGCTCGTCCACGGGGTGGCCTCGCGCAGGCCTTCGATGGGTGGGATGACGGCATCCGATCCGGTGCTGATAGCCACCGCGTGCCGGGCTTTGAGCACGCGCTCTGCGCCGTCGGCATCCGTCACGGTCACCTCGCGCTCGCCCGTGATGCGTCCGTGGCCGCGGGCCAGGTCGATGCCGGCCGAGTCGAGCCACTTCACCTGACCGTCGTCGGACCAGTTGCTGGTGAACGAGTCGCGGCGATCGAACACGGCGCGCACGTCGAGCTTCCCGGTCACCGCCTGCGAAGATCCGCCCACGTGCTGAGCGGCACGGAGCGCCTGCGCCGAACGCAGCAGCGCCTTCGACGGCATGCACGCCCAGTAGGAGCACTCGCCTCCGACGAGCTCGCTCTCCACGATGATCGCGGTGAGTCCGCCCTGCACGGCCCGATCGGCGACGTTCTCTCCCACCGGCCCTCCGCCCAAGACGATCAGGTCATACTCGTCGGTCTTCTCCGCAGCGTTCATGCGTCGCACCTCTCCGTGAGCCGGTTACGTGGCCCAGTCTCGCTCATGAGCAACGTCGAGTCACGGGTGTGTTGTTCCCTGCGGCGTGGCGCGGGTGGCGAGGATGCCGGCTTGCGATGGGGCTTCTCCGTGTGCTGTCGGGCACGGGGAAAGAGCGCCGGCCGAACCTACACCGCCGCCACCGCGGCCTCCCGCATCCGCCGGTTGTCGGCGAAGGCACGAGGGTAGGCACGACGGAGCGCGACCACGACCAGCGTCGCTGCTGTCACCTTGATCAGATCCCCCGGGAGGAACGCCAGGCTCGACAGAGCCGTCGGCCCGAGCGGCACTGCCGTCACGAGGGCCTGCACGGGGATGCCGAACGCGTAGACCACGAACACTCCGCCGATGAGCGCGGCGCCAGCGGAACGCCACCACGTGAAGCGCCCGGTGCGCATGAGGAGGCCGATCACCACGACACCGGCGATCCAGCCGAGGAGGTACCCGGCGCTGGGGCCGACGAACACGCCGAGCCCTCCGCGGCCACCCGCGAGCACCGGGAGCCCCACCGCGGCGAGCGCCAGCACCAGCACGACGGCGAGCGGTGCGAGGCGCGGTCCCAGCACGAGACCGGCGAGCATGACCCCCAGGGTCTGCGCGGTGATCGGCACGCCGCTGGGCAGGGGCACGATCACGGTGCCGAGCACGACGATCAGTGCGGCGAAGACCGCGATGCGGCCGAGTGCGGCGCTGGTATCGGTGGTGCGGGACGTGGTCATATTTCCTCCTGAACACCGTTCACCTGAACGGTGTTCATTAGAATAGGGATGCCCTCGTCCCCACGCAAACCCGCCCCAGGAGTCCTCACGTCCCTCTCCCCGATGCTGCGTCGCATCGCCGCCGAAGACCCCGACCGGCCGGCGATCGTCGGCCGCGACGCCCGCATGACATATGGCGAGCTCCACACCGATTCGCGCCGGATCTCCGCAGCCCTGGCGCACGCGTTCATGGATGCCCGCGCGATGGCGACTTCAGGAGCTCACCCACCGCTGCCGCCGGTCGTCGCCATCTGCCTGTCCACCGCGTTCGACACCGCGCGCGCCGTCGTCGCGGTGGAGGCGGGCGCGCGCATCCTCACCGTCGTCGATGCGCACTGGCCCGTCGCACTCCAGATGCAGCTGATCGTCACGACCGGAGCGGCCGCCGTCATCACGGATGTTCCGACGATCCGGGCCGCTCTGCATTCGGCCGGATGGTCGGGACTCGTCGTCGGACTCGACGATCTCGCACGAACCCCCTCCCTCGCCTCGACCCACGCAGAAGCAGCGGCTGACGATGCGCCGTTCCTGATGCTCACGTCTTCGGGGACGACGGGCACGCCGAAGGCCTTCCTCAAGACGCGCAGGCAATACGCGGCGAACATCGACGTCTCCCGCGACCACCTGGGCGCGAGAGACCGGGTGGCGACCTTCGCCCCCGGCCCGATGTCGTACAGCCTGACCCTGTACACGCTGTTCGAGGTGCTCGCCACGGGCGGTCGAATGCACGTCGCCGACCGCCTCGACGAGCTCTGGCTCAGCTCTCGGGTGCACGACGAGCGCATCACACGCCTGGTCGCGGTTCCTGCGGCGGTGACGGCTCTCACCGACGCGGCGCGGCGCCACCCGGCACGGTACGACGGCATCGATCTGATCGTCACCGGGGGCGCGGGGTTCCCGGCATCGGCGCGCACGGCCGTCGCCGACGTCCTCCCCCACGCGCGGACGATCAGCTACTTCGGCACGGGCGAACTCGGCTTCATCGGTGACGACCGCGCCGGCCACGACAGCATCCGGCTCTACCCGCAGGTGGAGGCGCGGGTGCGCGGCGACGACGGCAGCGACCTGGAACCGGGCGCGCTCGGCAGCCTCTGGGTGCGCTCCCCCTCATGCTCGGCCGCCTACCTGGCGGACACGGCCTCGACGCCGTTGACAGACGGCGACGGCTGGGCGAGCGTGCACGATCAGGGGCGGCTGCGCGGCCGGGACTTCACGTTCGCCGGCAGAGCAGGCGACGTCGTCACCACCGGCGGGCACACCGTCGCGCTCGACGAGGTGGAGCGCGCCTTCGACGGCATGCCGGGCCTCAGCGCGTGGTGCGCCATCGCCGAGAGCGACGATCGCCTGGGTCTGCGGATCGCGCTGGTGACCGAGGGCGATGCGCCGCCGGCCGCAGAGCTGCGCCGATGGGCGCGCGAGCGTCTCGCACCCGCCGCCCGGCCCCGTCGCTGGCACACGGTGGCGGAGCTCCCCCGGACAGCGGGTGGGAAGATCCGCCGCGCCGCGGTCGCGGA
This sequence comes from Microbacterium sp. PAMC22086, assembly GCF_019443525.1. Lineage (NCBI taxonomy): Bacteria > Bacillati > Actinomycetota > Actinomycetes > Micrococcales > Microbacteriaceae > Microbacterium > Microbacterium sp. PAMC22086. The sequence continues at coordinate 606,327 of NZ_CP080380.1, forward strand.
TCTCGTGGCAGTCGGGCGGGGACGATCGTGAGCGCCGGGCGCTCCGTGGTCGTCACCGGCGTCGGGGCGGTCACCCCCAGTGGCCTCACGGCACCGGAACTGTGGACGTCTGTGCGCGCGGGACGCAGTGGCATCACGCGGATCCCCCGGGAGATCGCCGGGTCAGGGCCGGTGCAGGTCGGCGGAGTGGTGCGTGGATTCACCGGCGCCTCCGACCTGTCGGCACCCCTCGCGCGTCGCCTCACGCCGATGCAGCAGTGGGCGATCGCCGCGGCCGATGAAGCACTCGCCGATGCGGCCCTGGGCGCGCCATCGGGGATCGCGGACGTCGCGCAGGTGATCATCGCGACAGGGTCGGGCCCGGTGGATGCGACGGTGCAGGCGGCAGGCGCGCTGCGAGATCGCGGCCCCCGCCGGGTACCGCCAGGGCTCACCGTCTATGGAACCGCGGATGCGATCGCGACAGTGCTCAGCAGACGATACGGATTCCTCGGCCAGACCCACGCGATCGCCGCGGCCTGCGCGAGTGGCGCGGTCGCGATCGGAGAAGGTCTCCGGTGGATCCGTCACGGCTACGCCGACGCAGTGCTGGTCGTCGGGATGGAGGATTGCCTCGGCCCGCTGCACCTGGCGTCGCACACCAACCTCCGCTCGCTCGCCACGGGCTTCGGCGACGACCCCTCGGCGGCCTCGCGCCCTTTCGACCGCGCACGTACGGGCTTCGTGATGGCACAGGGCGCATCCGCCGTGCTGCTGGAGGCCGCGGACCTCGCACACGAGCGCGGCGCTCGACCCCTCGCGACCATCGCCGGGTTCGGTGCGACCAGCGACGCGCATCACGCCACGGCACCGGACCCGGACGCCGCCGGGGCGACCAAAGCGATCGATGCGTGCCTCGCCGACGCCGACATCCGCGCCGCGCAGGTCGACCATGTGAACACCCACGGCACGGGCACGGTTCTCGGCGACAAAGCCGAGCTCGTCGCGCTCGCACAGGCGCTGGGATCAGGAGCGCCATCCGTTCCACTCACCGCGACGAAGTCGACCACCGGGCATCTGCTCGGCGCAGCGGGCGTCACCGAAGCGGCCATCGCCGCGATGACTCTTCGCGATCAGGTGCTGCCTCCGACCATCAACCTGTCGCATCCGTGCGCGGACGGGTGGGACTTCGTCCGCGACCGGGAGCGACCGCATCCGGTCCGCACGGTGCTGTCGACCTCGTTCGGATTCGGAGGTCACAACGCGGCGCTGCTGCTCACGGCGTGCGAGTGAGCCCGACCGGCGCCCGTACCCGTGCCAGGTGTCGGGAGAACGGACGGATGTCGGAGCAGGACGCGGCGCGTCGCCCGACATCCGCTCCCACTCCCGACAAGTGTCCCCGGCAGGCAAGGCCGACCCGGCCGCACGAGCCGCGGTCAGCGCACCGGAAGGAAGTGCGTCGGGGTCGGAACCTGCGCCTCGTGGCGGATGCCGAGGGGCGCGCCCGTGCGCTCGTCGAGGTCGATCAGCGTGATGGTGTCGGAGCGCTGCCCCACGACGAGCATCTTGCCCTCGTGGACGAGGTGGTGCCGCGGCCAGTCGACCCCCGCGTCGGCGAGCGCCACGGACTCCAGAGACTCGCCGCCGCCGCGCACCCGCAGCGCCGCGATCGTGTTGCTGCCGCGCAGGGCCGTGTACAGGAACTGTCCGTCGCGCGTGCGGGCGAGCTCCGCGGGGAAGTCCGTGCCCACCTCGGCGATCGGGCTCGTCAGCGTCACCGACACGACGCTCCAGGTGCCATCCGCCGCCGGCGCGAGCGTGAACACTTCGCACGAGTACTCGGTGACCACGTGCAGGTGCCCGCTGGGGTGCAGCACCATGTGCCGCGGACCGGTGCCGAGCGGGAGCACCACCTCGTGGTCGAGGGTGAGCCCGCTGCCGCTCTGCCGCCAGAACCGCACGAGGTCGAACCCGAGGTCGGTGGTCGCGACACGGCCGTCGGGGAGGAACGTCGCCGCGTGCGCGTGCGAGACGCGGTCACCGCCGACCCCGTACGGATCGACCGCCGCGACGCCGTCTCCGGGAGGAGTCGCGGCCGGAGCATCGGGGTCGGCGTCGCCGAACAGGGCCGCGCGAAGCGCCGCCGCGGCATCCGGCTTCGGGGCGACGATGCGACCGTCCGCATCCAGATCGAACCGCACCACGCGGCCATCGCCGTAACAGCTGGCGATCAGGGCCGAACCGTTCGGGGCGACCGCGACATGACAGACGTACTGGCCGACCGCTGCGGGCGGCCCCAGAGGCGCGAGAGCGGCTTCACCCGCACGGACGAACGCCTGCACCGCGGAGTCGCCCTCGAGTGCCGCGTAGACGACGTCGAGGGTCGGGTGCTGCGCGAGCCACGAGGGCGAGGGCGTCTCGACCACGGCGCCACGGTAGGCGAGAGTGGAGGCCTCGCGCCCTTCATCCCCCGCGAGCAGGCCGATACCCTCGGCCGAGCCGTCCATCGCGGCCCCGTAGCCGCCCAGCCAGAAGCGCGTCACGACGCGGGTCAGTCGAGCAGGTCGTGACGGACGACGACCTGGTCACGCTCGGGCCCGACGCCGATCACCGAGATACGCGTGTTGCTCATCTTCTCGAGCGCCAGCACGTAGTCCTGTGCGTTCTGCGGCAGGTCCTCGAAGGTGCGCGCGACGGAGATGTCTTCGCTCCAACCACGGAAGTACTCCAGGATCGGCTTCGCGTGATGGAAGTCGGTCTGGTTGACCGGCACGTCGTCGAACCGCTCGCCGTCGACGTCGTAGGCGACGCACACCGGGATCTGCTCGAGGCCCGTGAGGATGTCGAGCTTGGTGAGCACCAGGTCGGTGATGCCGTTGATGCGCGTGGCGTAGCGCGTGATGGGCGCGTCGTACCAGCCCACACGGCGCGGACGACCGGTGGTGGTGCCGAACTCGAAGCCCTGCTTGCGCAGCCACTCGCCCTGCTCGTCGAAGAGCTCGGTCGGGAACGGACCGGAGCCGACGCGGGTCGTGTACGCCTTGACGATGCCGACGATGCGGTCGAGCGCACCGGGACCGACGCCGGAGCCCGTCGCAGCTCCTCCGGCTGTCGCCGAAGACGAGGTCACGAACGGGTAGGTGCCGTGGTCGATGTCGAGCATCGTGGCCTGGCCGCCCTCGAACACCACGACCTCGTCGCGGTCGAGAGCCTCGGCGATCAGGTAGCCCGTGTCGGCGACCATCGGCCGCAGCCGCTCGGCGTAGGAGAGCAGGTCTTCCACGATCTCGTCGCACGTGACCGCGCGGCGGTTGAAGACCTTCACCAGCAGGTGGTTCTTCTGGTCGAGAGCGCCCTCGACCTTCTGGCGCAGGATGTTCTCGTCGAACAGATCCTGCACCCGGATGCCGACACGGTTGATCTTGTCGGCGTACGCCGGGCCGATGCCGCGGCCGGTCGTGCCGATGTTGCGCTTGCCGAGGAACCGCTCCGTCACCTTGTCGAGCGTGCGGTGGTACTGCGTGATGATGTGCGCGTTGGCGCTGACCTTGAGTCGCGAGACGTCGATGCCGCGGGCGGCGAGCGCCTCCAGCTCGGAGAACAGCACCTCGAGGTCGATGACCACGCCGTTGCCGATCACCGGAGTGACGCCGGGCGACAGGATGCCGGAGGGCAGCAGGTGCAGCGCGTACTTCTCGTCGCCGACGACGACGGTGTGCCCGGCGTTGTTGCCGCCGTTGAACTTCACCACCCAGTCGGTGCGCTCACCGAGAAGATCGGTGGCCTTGCCCTTTCCTTCGTCGCCCCACTGCACGCCGACGATAACGATTCCTGGCATGGGTAACCCCCTGGCTTTCGCCGGGTTTGCACCGGCCGATGAGCTGGCCCTCTTCGGGCGGTCCCATCCTATCGAAGCGATTCGCAGCGCCCTCCCGTGAGGTGAGCGCAGCGGGCGTCGACCGGCGGAGTCGGCGGGAAAGCGACGGCGGATGGCGCTGCGGCGGCTCGCCCGATGTCGGACGCCACTGCCAGGATCGAAGGATGTCAGCAGCCGCATCCGGCGACCCCGGGATCCGCACCGATACCGGAGCGCCGAAGAAGCAGGGCGCACTCGTGCTCGCCGCCGCGCTGGTCACCGTGGTGCTGTGGGCTTCGGCCTTCATCGGCATCCGCGGCGCGGGCCCGCACTACGACCCTGGCGCTCTGGCACTGCTGCGCATGGCGGTCGGCACCGTCCCAGGCGTAGAGCAGCAGAGTGTCGCGGTCAGCTTTCGAGAGCCGGCGAAGCGCCTTCTTCAGCCGTCGAGCCAGCCTCTGGGCGTCGATACGCGCGCCCGCCTGCTCGATGAAGTCCGGGACGATCTGGGCCGCCAGGTCTGCAGACACCCCTTTCCACGCGGTGGCCTCCAGGCGCACGTGCTTGCGCATGAGCCGCGTCGCGATGCCCAGCAGCCACGGCCGGGCGTTCTGCACCGTGACGCCGAGCGTCGCTCGAAGGCCACCAGGAACGTCTCCGCCATCACGTCCTCGGCGGCATGGTCGCCGAGGCGCTGCGCCGCGTAGCGGTACACGGACGTCGCATGACGACTGTAGAGCGACTCGAACACCGCCGGTTCGCGGATCGAGCGCTCAATCACCTCGTTATCGGGGCTCACATCCGTATTGCTCGATTCCTTCGATCAGGTTCACGGCAATTCTGGCGGAGTGTCCTCCCGGATGCGGCGACTACCCTGGCCTGGGGGGAGAAGCACCGTGCTCCCCAGGAGGAGAGAGCATGCACGATCTGAACGCCGCAGCCCCGCAGCCCGCGGCACCGCCGCCTCCGCCCGCCACTGCGCAGGCCCCAGCGCCGGCAGCCCCGCCCACCGCGACGAACGGCGCACCGACCGACGCCGAGATGGCCAGGGCCTCCGAGGTGCTGCGGATCATCTCCGCCTCGTACTCCGCGAAGATGGTCGGCCAGGACCGGTTGCGCACGAGCCTGCTCGTCTCGCTCATCGCCGGCGGCCACATCCTGCTCGAGAGCGTGCCGGGGCTGGCGAAGACCACCGCCGCCAGCACCCTCGCCGACACGGTGAAGGCGCAGTTCAAGCGCATCCAGTGCACGCCCGACCTGCTGCCCAGCGACATCACGGGCAACCAGATCTATGACGCGGCGACCGGATCCTTCCGCACCGTGCTCGGCCCCGTGCACGCGAACTTCGTGCTGCTCGACGAGATCAACCGCTCCAGCGCCAAGACCCAGAGCGCCATGCTCGAGGCGATGCAGGAGCATCAGACCACGATCGGCGGGGAGATCCACCACCTGCCGAAGCCGTTCCTCGTGATCGCGACGCAGAACCCCATCGAGCAGGAGGGCACATACGAGCTGCCCGAGGCGCAGATGGACCGCTTCCTGCTCAAGGAGATCGTCGAGTATCCGAGCCCCGCCGAAGAACTCGAGGTGCTCAGCCGCATCGACTCGGGAGTGCTCGACCCCGACCGGCACGTGGCCAGCGCGGTCAGCCTCGACGACGTGCGCCTGCTGCAGGATGTGGCCAGCCGCATCTACGTCGACCCCGCGATCCGCAACTACATCGTGTCGATCGCCTACGTCACGCGGAACCCGGCGCCGTACATCGGCGAGGAGCGGGCCCGCTTCATCAAGTACGGCGCGAGCCCGCGTGCGAGCATCGCGTTCCTGCAGGCTTCGCGAGCGCTGGCCCTGCTCAAGGGGCGCTCGCACGTGCTGCCCGAAGACATCCGGGAGCTGCGGCACCTGGTCCTCCGCCACCGCGTGCTGCTGACGTTCGAGGCCGACGCCGAGGGCGTCCGCAGCGAGGAGATCATCGACCAGATCTTCGCGTCGGTCCCCACGCCCTGATCCCCATGCCGAGCCTGATCACGCAGGTGAAGAGCAAGCTCTTCATCCACTCGACGCGCAAGTCGCTGCACGCGCTCGACGGCGCCTACGCGTCGTTGCTGCGCGGGCGGAGCCTCGACTTCGAAGACCTGCGCAAGTACGAGTACGGCGATCAGGTGCGCGACATCGACTGGCGGGCGACCGCGCGACTGGGAACGCCCCTGGTCAAGCGCTCGCGCGCGACGCGCATGCACACCGTGCTGTTCGTGGTCGATACAGGGCGCTCGATGTCGGCCCTCGCCGCCGACGAGCGGTCGAAGAAGGAGCTGGCGATCCTCGCGACCGGGGTGCTCGGGGTACTGACGCTGCGCCACGGCGACGACTTCACCACGGTCTACGGCGACTCCGCGAAGGTGCGCCGGCTCGCGCCCGGCCGCAGCGAGGGTGCGCTCGAACATGCGCTGCGCACGATCGACAGGACCATCGACGACAGCAGTGCTCCGAGCGACCGCGACGCACTGCTGTCGTTCGTCACACGCACGATCGCCCGCCGCATGATCGTGGTGGTGATCACCGACGAGGCCCCGGTCACGAGCGAGACGGAGCGGATGCTGCGCCGGCTGCGCGTGCAGCACGACGTGCTCTGGCTCACTCTCCGCGACGCCGAGCCCGTGCTGGACCACGCCACCGGACGCATCCGCTCGGATGTCGACAGCCGCTGGCAGGTGCCGGGTTTCGTGCAGGGCGACCGCGAGATCGTGCAGGAGCTGACCGCGCAGCGCGAGGCCGATGCCGCGCACCTCACCGAGCTCCTCACCCGCATGGAGATCAGCCACTCCACGCTGGACGGGCAGGACGACGCGGTCGCCCAGCTGCTGACGCTGCTGAACCGGAGGTCGAATGCCCGGCTCTGACGACCTCTACCCGCCGGCGCAGTACGGCTGGGGCTGGATGCTGCTGGCGATCGGCATCCTTGCTCTGCTGGTGCTGGGCGCCTGGCTGCTGATCGTGCTCACCCGCCCGCGCCGCACGCTGGCGACCGCCGACGCGAATGCCGGCCAGGCTCCGCTGATCATCGACGTGCTCTCGCAATTGCGCACCGAATACCAGGCGCGCATCCAGCAGATCGAGACCGAGTACCTCGAACGCCGCATCTCCGCCCGACAGGCGAACCTCGAGCTGAGCCGGGTCGTCCGTGCCTTCGTGAACGAGTACAGCGGCCTGGAGGCTCCGGTGCTGGCGCTCGACGATCTCGTGGCGCGCGGCGTGCATCCCGCCCTGATCGACGCACTGGGCAGGCACTACTACCCGAGCATCTTCCGTCAGGGACCGGTGATCGACCCGGTGGCCGGCGCTGATGCGGCCAGGACGGTGGTGCGCACGTGGCACTAGCCAACATCTGGATGCTGGTGGCCGCCGTCGCCGTCGTGCTGATCGCGCTGACGATCGGCCTCGTCGTCGGACTCCGACGGAGCGGGCGCACCAGCGGTGGGGACGCGGCGCGCATCGCCCGAGCCGAGCGCCTGCGCACGCTGCCCTCCTTCCGCCGGGCACTGGCTCGACGGGCGCTCGCCCTCTCCGGAATCCTCGCCCTCGGCGCGACCACCGTGATCGTCGCGGGCGTTGTGGCCGCACGGCCGATGTCGGCGCAGACCGTGCAGCCCGTCGACACGAGCCGCGACATCATGCTGTGCCTCGACGTCTCCGGCTCCATGACCGAGGTCGACGTCGAGGTGCTGACCGTCTTCGACGAGCTGCTCGACAGCTTCGAGGGCGAGCGGATCGGCCTGACGATCTTCAACAGCTCGCCGGTGCAGATCTTCCCCCTCACCGACGACTACGACTTCGTGCGCGAGCACCTGGCGAGCATGACCCAGAGCTTCGACTACGTCGACCGGGTCCCGGAGCACTGGGTCGGCACCCTCAACGGCGACGGCGCCTCCCTGATCGGCGACGGGCTGGCCGCGTGTGCGATGGGCTTCGACCACCCGGACGACGACCGCTCACGCTCGGTCATCTTCGCCACCGACAACGAGGTCAACGGCGCCTCGATCGTCACCCTCGAAGAGGCTGCCGCCTACGCGGCCTCGAAGAACGTGCGCGTCTTTGCGCTGAATCCGGTGCAGGGCAAGGATGCCGACGTCAGCGCCGAGCTGAGCGCCGCGGCCGAGGCGACGGGCGGTGCCGCATTCGGCCTGCGCGACACGACGACTGTCTCGGACATCGTCACCCAGGTGCAGGAGCAGGAGGCGACCGAGCTGCGCGGCGAGGCGCAGGTCGTCTGGACCGACACCCCGAACCTGTGGATCGTGCTGCTCTCGATCTGCCTGCTCGGTCTCGTCGTGGTGCTGTGGAGGGTGCGACTGTGATCTTCCAACCCGTGCTCAACCCCCTCCTAATCGCGCTGCTGTGCGCGCCGGTCGCCGTCGTCGCAGCCTGGGCGCTGGTGCGTCCGCCGAAGTCGGCCGGAGTGCCGATCACCGATCGTCGGGCGCTCGCCGGGCATCGTGGCCTGTGGGCCCTGCGCCTGCTGCTCGTGCTCGCCTGCTTCGCGATGCTGCTGCGCCCGGGCATCCCCGGCGGTGCCACCCAGACCCTCGCGACGGACACCGACATCGTGCTCGTCGTCGACACCACGGCGAGCATCGTGGCCGAGGACTGGGGCGACGGCGAACCGCGGCTCGACGGCATCCGCGACGACGTACGCGCGCTCGTCGAGGAGTACCCGGGGGCACGTTTCGCCCTCATAACCTCGGATGCGGCGGCCCAGCTGCGCATGCCGCTGACCACCGACACCACCGCGCTCATGAGCTCGCTCGAAGTGCTGCGCCCCGAGGTCACCAGCCAGTCCCGAGGGAGCTCCATCGGCATCGCGGCTCCGCTGCTGTCGGAGACCCTCGCCTCGGCGGCAGAATCCTCCCCCGACCGCTCGCGCATGGTCTTCTACTTCGGCGACGGCGAGCAGACGGTCGACACACCACCGGAGTCCTTCCGCTCGAGTGAGAAGTACACCGATTCGGGAGCGGTGTTCGGGTACGGCACGGCCGAAGGCGGACCGATGCGCATCACCACGGGCGGCGTCTCGGATCAGGGTGGCGGCTACATCCAGTACCAGGGCACCGACGCGCTCTCGGTGCTCGACGAGGCGAACCTCGAAGCGATCGCCGACGAGCTCGACGTCGAGTACGCACGTCGGACGGCGGATGCCGCGCCCGTGCTTCCCGAGGCGCCGTCGACCACCACCGATTACACCGATTCGGGCGAGGTCGGCAACGTCGCCGAGCTGTACTGGATCGCAGCGCTCGTCATCCTCGGCATCCTCGGCGTGGAGCTCACGCGCGCCACGGTGCTGATCGCACGGCTCCGGCGGTTGCGCGCACCGCGGCGGCCCGACGCACGCCAGGGAGGCATCTCGTGAGCATGCCGAACGAGGCGGCCGCCCTCCTCCGGTCCAACCGCCGTCGCCGACGCATCCGTCGCTGGGTCGCGATCGGCACCATCCCGCTCACCCTCGTGGCGCTCCTCTTCGTGGGCAAGCTGCTGAGCATCTACGCCTTCGCGCATCAGGCCATCACCGCCTACGTGGTGGACGATTTCGCCGGGTCGGAGGCATCCGCACGCGGACAGGGCTTCCTGAACTGGTTCGAGCCGTACAAGGCGCCGTTCAACATCGGCACGGCACTGGGCGCGGCGGAGCAGCTGCCGCACGCACGAGCACAGCTCGAAGAGGCGCTCGACCTCGCGACCGGGCTGGAGGTCTGCGGGGTGCGGATCAACCTCGCCCTCGTCGTCGAGCGCATGGGCGATGCCGCCCGCGCAGACGGCGACGGCGCGGGCGCGGCCGAGCTCTACGGCGAGGCGCTCACGATCACGATCGAGACTCCCGAGGCGTGCCGCAGCAAGGAAGCCCAGCTGCAGTCGTCCGACCCGCAGCGTGACATGGCGGACTCCCTCGACGGCACCGCAGACCGGTTGAAGCAGAAGCAGCAGGAGGAGCAGCAGCAGCAACAGCAGCCCCAGCCTCAGCCCGGAGAGAAGGAGCAGCCCTCCGAGGACAAGCTGAAGGGGCTCCAGGACAAGCTCGAACAGGGCACGCAGGAACGCGATCAGCAACAGGGCGACGACCAGGGCGGTTCGGGAACGGAGAAGCCGTGGTGAGCGATCACGAAAGGCAGCGAGCGCGATACATCGCGGGCACGGAGGGGGCTCCTCCCGTTCCACCGCCCGGAGGCTACCGCGGCGCGCGGCGCGAGGCGTTCGGATCGACGCCGAGCCCGACCGTCGTGAGCACTGCGCTGCCGGAGGAACCGAAGAAGCCGGCGAACGCCCTCGGGTGGATCGCCCTCACCGTGTCGATCCTGTTCGCCCTGATCCTGCTCGGCACGCTCATCGCCGGCGGCACCGACATCCTCTACGGCGTCACGATGCTCACCCTGCAGCTCGTGGTGGTCGGCACGATCGTCGCTGCGCTGTTCTCGGCACGTGGCCGCACGCTCGGGGCGATCGCCCTGGTCGTGACGGTCCTGTTCAACGTCGCCACCGTCGGCGGCATGAGTGCGCTGCAGACCTCGGCCTCCGGCAACTACGAGGGCACGAAGACGGCCGCGCAGAAGCACGCGGAGGCCTATCCCGCCATCAAGGGCACCGATCCGCAGAAGACGCTCTCGCAGGAGTCGCTCGAGGAGGTGCGCGCGCAGGCGGAGACGATGTTCGCCGACATCCGCACGCGGCTGACCGCGGAGTTCGGCTACACCTGGGTGCAGGTGGGCGAGGAAGACCTTCGACCCGAGCGCAACGGCTACGGCGGGGAGTCGATGCTGGTCGAGTTCACCTCTGCGTCGTGGGCGACCGTCGAGCCCATCCAGGACTACGAACGCAAGCTCGAGGTGATGGCCGCGATCAGCGAGGTCGTCATCGATCACGGGCTGTGGGCTCTGTACTCGTTCAACGATCCGACCGCGTCGGGCATCGACCGCGCGATGATCGCCAAGCTCTACGGCAGCGACGACCCGCGCACGCAGACCACGTGGGAGTACTACACCGAGAACTTCCCCGGTCCGCTGCGCTTCTACGCCACCATCAACGACCTCTCCAACGATCCGGACGGCGGATTCCTGGCCGCCCGCGAAGCGCAGAACGCCCGTACCGGCGAGCCTCTCGAAGGCCTGCAGCTGACCGTGATCGCGAGCGCCGTGCTCAGCGAAGCCGATCGCGAGGAGTTCCAGACGAGGCTGCAGGACTATCCCGGCTTCGAGTGACCGGCGTCAGCGCCCCGGATCGGGCACGGTTCAGGAGCCGAGCGTCAACAGCATCCTGGCCAGCACGTAGCGGGCATGACCCCGCGACGTGCGCGGGTCGTACCCCAGGGTCTCCACGAGCGCGGTCAAGCGCTCCTGCACGCTGGAGTGGTGCCTCCCGAGCCGCGCGGCAGCCGCGCGCACGCTCTGCTGCTCGGTGACGGCATCCAGAAGCTCGCGACTGCGATGGTCGAGGGCCGCGAGCGCGGCGGCGTCGGGGTGGAGGGGGCCTGACTCGGCTGCCTCGGCGACGAGCAGCAGCGCCCCGAGGTCGGCGGAATCGACCACCGGCTCCCCCGGGCTCGTCAGCCGCACCGCCACGAGCGCCGACGCCCACGACGCGGGAAGACGATCCCCGGGGCCCGGGACGCCGAGACCCAGGCGCAGGTCCACGCCCTGCGGCCAGGCATCCGGCGCGTCCGTCGCAGTGTCGAGGATCGTCGCGCGCGTGAGGCCGTGCCGGGTGGCGACCACGGCAGAAGGATGCGTCGGCAACGGTGCGGGGTCGGGAGGAGAGGCGACCAGCCGCAGCGACCTCGCGGCGAGTCGGAGCCGCGGCAGTGCGGCGGCCCTCTCCTCCGCGCCGGCGTAGGAGCTGATGGCGAGCTCGACAGCGCTCTCGGGTCCGACCGAGCGGCGCGCACGGATGATGCCGAGCGCGAGGCTCAACCGTTCCAGGATCATCGCGTCGTTCGTGTGCGCATCTCCCTCGCGCTCGATCCAGGCGACGGCATCCGGTCCGCTCTCCCTGACCGGCCAGGCAGGGGACGGCTCGAGCGGATCCACACGCACCCCATCGGGGCGCACGCGCACGATCTGTCGACCGTCGCGCTGTCCGACCGTCGCGCCGCTCAGCACCGCCGCGCCTCGCACCATGCTCTCGACGCCCACAGAACGGGCGACGAGGGCATCGAAGTACGTGACGACCTTGAGCGTCTCGCTGGCATCCGGGTCGAGGGCGGTGAGACGCCCCAGCAGATCTTGCATGTCGGGCTCCATCACGCAGGGATTCCACCCTACGGGGTCGGCGCACGGCCCCGTAGAGCGGAGTCCGGACTCAGGAGAGCAGGCGGTTCACCCAGTTGTCGCGCGCGGCGAGCATGGCCTGGGCGACGGCGGCGTGCGGGGCGAACATGTCGAAGCCGTGGAAGCCGCCTGCCCACACGTGCAGCTCGGCCTGCACCCCGGCCTCCCAGAGAGAGGTCGATGCCGAGCTCCTCGGCGTTCTCGGCCGTCCACAGCAGGGCCGCGTAGCAGTCCTCCACCGGATACGGATCGGGGAACTCGGGGGCGAGCCGGTACTCGACCGTGACGATCACTCCGTTGAAACGCTCGGCCCACTCGAGGAACCCGGCCACACCCAGCCAGCGGTTGCCGATGATCATGCCCCCGCCGTGGGTGTGGAAGAAGCCGGGGCCCGTGCCCGTACGCCCCTCCTTCTCGACCACCGATACGACGATCTCGTCGCCACCGTGGCCGGCGATCGTGACATCGCGCCGGGTGAAGCCCCGCTCGGCGAGCACGGCGAAGATCTCCTCCTCACCGCTCACCGGCGACTGGCGCATCAGCGGGATCATCTCGGGCGTCAAGGTCGACGGCAGCTGGTCGCCGACGAGGGCGAGGGCGGCCTCGAGCTCGGGATCGAAGGGCGGTCGTCTCAGCGTGGTGTCAGTCATCAGAACTCCTTTGTCCTCGGCCGCCATCGCGACGGCGTTCCGCCAGCCTCGCGCACGCCGCACTCGAGGCTAACCCGCCAGCCGGGGCCGATCCGGAGCCCGGAGTCCGCCGGATGGCGGGGGCAGAGTGTCTTGCACGGAGAACCCCTTGAGGGCGTGTGCCGCGCTGGATAGCCTGGCGCCAGAGGGAAGGAGTGCGCGAAATGATCCGAGTGCTCGACGAGCAGCAGTCCTATGAGTTGCTGACCACCACCACCATCGGCCGCGTCGGTTTCGTCCATGAGGGACGAGTGCAGATCCTTCCCGTGAACTTCGCCGTCTCGGGGCACGATCTACTTCTTCGCACCACGCCCGACGGCGTGCTGGGCGCCCTGAGCAGCGAGCCGCTGGAGGTCGCGTTCGAGGTCGACTACCACGACCCCCTCGGCAGCACGGCCTGGAGCGTGCTGATGCACGGCTCGCTCACGCGGGTGCCGGACGACGAGGCCGCGGGCGACGCCGCTCGCGTGCACCCGTGGGCGGGCGACGACCGGAGCCTTCCGCTGAGCCTGCACATTGACACCATCACGGGTCGCAGTGTGAAACGGGACCAGTTCCGCGGCAAGGACTGACCCGGGGCCGGATCTCGGCTCACCGATCTGCTCTCACGGATCTGCTCTCACGACGCGAGAGCCAACCCCGCGGCGAGCGCGAAGCCCAGCACGGTCGCGAGTCCTGTCGACTCCTTGGCCTTGGACTGCGCCTCGGGGACCATCGAGTCGACCAGCATCACCAGCAGCGCCCCGGCAGCGAAGCCGCTCGCCGCCGCACGGAACTCGTCGCCGGTGACACTCGCGAGACCGAATCCCGCAACCGTCGCGACAGCGCAGATCACGGCCACGCCCGCCCAGAGCAGCAGCACCCGCGACTTCGCCATGCCGCCTTCGAGCAGGTCGGCGGCCGAACCGATCGACTCCGGCAGGTTCGAGACCAGGATGGCGACCACGAGCGCGATGCTGACGGGTTCGCCGGATGCGAGCCCGATGCCGAGGACCAGCTGCTCAGGGATGCCGTCGAGCAGTGCCCCCACGGCGAGCTGGCCTCCGCCCGCCTTCTCCTTGGCCTTCGCGGCTCGGGCGTCGAGGATGCGGTCGGCGATGTAGTAGCTGATCGCTCCCGCCGCGACGCCGATCACGAGAGGGATGGGACCGGCGAGGTCGAGTCCCTCCTCCCAGAGTTCGAAGGCGATCGAGGCCATCAGCGCGCCTGCGCCGAAACCCAGCACGATGCCGAGCCAACGCGGCGGCCAGGTGCGCAGCAGCGCGAGCACCGCACCGACGAACAGCGGCGCCGCCGCGACCAGACCCCACAGGATCGCTCCACCCATGTCCGACCTCCGTGCGCCCTACTCTCCCACTTCTGCGGCGCTCTGCCACCCTGGCGTCGCCGAGGACGGCGACGTGTCGCGTGACGGCGACGGGAGTTCCTTCCTCGCTGCGCCTGGCGCGCCACGAAGATGTCGTTCAGTCGGAGTAGTCGGCGTTCGGGGTGACGAACGTCGCCGTGTACTCCTCGGTGCAGGGTGTCAGGACATTGCCCCAACCCCAACCCCAGCCCATGAGCATCGGATCGTCCTGGCTCAGACGCGTCTGCCGGTCGCCCGTCTCGATGACGACCCGCCCCGCATCGTCCGTCCGCCAGCTGGCCTTCCCGACGACCGGGGTCACGTCACCGTCGAGACACACCCGCCCGTCGTCGAGCTCCCGTTCCTCGGTGCCGAGCATCAGCGCCGAGACCTCGGCTGTGCCGTCATCGTTGAGTGTGAAACCGGCGAGTTCCGAGGCCTCTTCGAAGCCGTGATACGTCGCGGGGAACGACAGGTGCGCCGCCATGTCCTGCCGCGCGAGCGTCGACCCGCGGAAGGTCTGAAACGCCGCGACGAGAAGCACGGCGAGGATCACGCCTCCCGCGACGAACCACCACAGTCCACGCAACCGTGCTCTCTGCATGCGGGCACTGTATCGATGCGTCCTGCGCGTATGCCGCCGATATGAAGCACTCCGCATCCGCCTTTAAAATGGTACCGTCATGGCATGAGAGCAACCATGGACAAGGCAGGCCGGATCGTGATTCCGGCCGCGCTTCGCGAGCGCGTCGGATTGATCCCCGGCCCGGTCGATCTCATCCTCGACGGCAACGGCATTCGCATCGAGATCGATGCCCCGGACAACGTCGTCGAGAAGGATGGCCGTCTGGTCATCACAGGAGGACCGACACTCACCGTGGATGAGATCCGGGAGCTCCGACTTGCCGATCAGCGCTGATCTCCTCCTCGACACCAGCGCCGCGATCGCGCTGGTCCACGACCAGAATCCGGCACACGAACGCATACTCCAACTCACCCACGGTCGCGTCATCGGCCTCGCCGGGCACGCGTCCGTCGAGATGTACTCGGTACTGACGCGGATGCCGGGCGCCGCGCGCGTCAGTCCCGGTCGCGCGCAGGAGATCATCGAGCGGTCGTTCCCCGCTTCCGCACCGCTCTCGCCGACGTCGGCGGAGGCCGCGATCGCCTCCTTCGCAGACGCGGGAATCGCAGGAGGATCGGTGTACGACGGACTCGTCGGCCTCGCCGCACGTGATGCCGCCATCACGCTTCTCACGTGCGACCGCCGCGCCATGGGCACGTATGCCGCGTTGCGGGTGGAGGTCCTCCTCGCCTGACGGGCTTTCGTCACTGTCATGCGAGACAGGGCGACACGCCGCCCGCGGATAGACTGGGAGCCATGTCCAAGGTCCTCCAGTCCCTGCCCGTCGGCGAGCGCGTCGGCATCGCCTTCTCCGGAGGACTCGACACCTCCGTCGCCGTCGCCTGGATGCGTGAGAAGGGCGCCGTGCCCTTCACCTACACCGGCGACCTCGGTCAGTACGACGAAGACGACATCGCATCGATCCCCGGTCGCGCGCTGGAGTACGGCGCCGAGGCCTCGCGGCTGATCGACTGCAAGACCGCCCTGGTCGAAGAGGGCTTCGTCGCCCTCTCCTGCGGCGCCTTCCACATCCGCTCCGGCGGCAAGACCTACTTCAACACGACGCCCCTCGGGCGCGCGGTCACCGGCACCATGCTGGTGCGCGCCATGAAGGAGGACGGCGTCGACATCTGGGGCGACGGCTCCACCTACAAGGGCAACGACATCGAGCGGTTCTACCGCTACGGCCTGCTCGCCAACCCGCGCCTGCGCATCTACAAGCCGTGGCTCGACGCCGACTTCGTCACCGAGCTCGGCGGCCGCAAGGAGATGAGCGACTGGCTCGTCGCCCGCGACTTCCCCTACCGTGACTCCGCCGAGAAGGCCTACTCGACCGACGCCAACATGTGGGGTGCGACGCACGAGGCGAAGACGCTCGAGCACCTGAACGTGTCGCTCGAGACCGTCGACCCCATCATGGGCGTCAAGTTCTGGGACCCGGCCGTCGCCATCGAGACCGAAGACGTCACTGTGACCTTCGAGGCCGGCCGCCCCGTCGCGATCAACGGCGTCGAGTACAGCGACCCGGTGGCCCTGGTCATGGAGGCCAACACGATCGGCGGACGCCACGGCCTCGGCATGAGCGACCAGATCGAGAACCGCATCATCGAGGCGAAGTCCCGCGGCATCTACGAGGCCCCGGCCATGTCGCTGCTGTTCATCGCCTACGAGCGCCTGGTCAACGGCATCCTGAACGAAGACACCCTCGCGACGTACCACGAGCAGGGTCGCCGCCTCGGTCGCCTCATGTACGAGGGGCGCTGGCTCGAGCCGCAGTCGCTCATGCTGCGCGAGTCGATCCAGCGCTGGGTCGGCCTCACGATCTCGGGCACCGTCACGATCCGTCTGCGCCGCGGCGACGACTGGACCATCCTCGACACCGTCTCGCCGAACCTCTCGTACGGCCCCGAGAAGCTGTCGATGGAGCGCGTCGGCGACGCGGCCTTCGGACCGGTCGACCGCATCGGCCAGCTCACGATGCGCAACCTCGACATCGCCGACTCGCGCGCACGCCTCGAGCAGTACGCGGGCCTCGGTCTCGTCGGAGGTGCAACCGGTGAGCTCGTCGGCCGCGTGACGGCGGGCGAGTCGAGTGAGATCACCGACTCGGTCCCCGGTTCGATCTCCGAAGCCGACGAGACTCTGGCCGGCGCCGTCGACTCCGCATCCGAGGGCGCGGCCTTCGACTCCGGAACCGACTGACCCGACGAACGAACGACGGATGCGCCGACGCCCTGAGGGTGTCGGCGCATTCGTGCGTCAGGCCACTCTGCTCGCCTCGGCGATCCGCGTCGCAGAGCGATCGATGATCCCCGGGAGCACGTCGTCGAACAGGAACAGGAGCGCGGTACGCCCCCATCGCGCAACGCGTGACGCCACACGACGCGGACGGAGCCGGCGGGGCACCCGTCGCCGAACGCCTCGCGGCGAGCGCCGGTGCGGATATGATGCGAAGGCGCGACCCTGAAACGCGCACTGGGGCTCGGTGGGACTGAGTTCCACCTGTCTACCCGAAAGAGTTCTCGACGATGATGACCGATTCGCAGGAATCCGCCGTACCTTCTCGCCCCTCGCTGGGCGTTCGCATCGGACGCATCGCGTTCCTCGTGGTCGCCGGAATCATCGTGATCGCCGTGGCTGCGGCGTTCTTCGTCACGTGGACGATCCAGCGCTCGTTCCCGCAGATCGACGGATCCGTCGAGCTCGACGGACTCACGGCCGAGGTCACGGTGCAGCGCGACGACCGCGGCATCCCGACCATCACCGCCGACTCGACCGACGACCTGTTCTACGCTCAGGGGTTCGTGCACGCGCAGGACCGCTTCTTCGAGATGGACTTCCGTCGCCATGTCACCGCCGGCCGCGTCGCCGAGATGTTCGGGGAGTCGCAGGCGGGGACCGATGCCTTTCTGCGCACGCTCGGCTGGCGCAAGGTCGCCGAGGCCGAGGTCGAGGCGATGGACGACACCACCCGCAGCTACTACGCGGCGTACGCGGATGGCGTGAACGCCTATCTGGCCTCGCGGTCGGGCGCCGAACTGTCGCTCGAGTACGCCGTGATCGGCCTGCAGAATCCCGACTACGCGCCCGAGCCCTGGGAGCCCGCGGATTCCGTGGCCTGGCTCAAGGCCATGGCCTGGGACCTCCGCGGCAACATCGAGGACGAGACCGAACGATCGCTCCTGGCAGCCGAGCTGAGCGGCGACACGGAAGGCGAGGGCACGGATCCCACGGCGACCGAAGACACTCTCGCCAAGCTCTACCCCGACTACCCGTTCGACGAGAACCCCGTGATCGTCCCGAAGATCTCGACCGTTCCGACGCTCGGCACCGACGCGGAGCCTGCGGCGTTCACCCCCACCGAGACCGAGGGAGAAGTCCAGCAGGCCTCCACGACCATCGAATGGGAGGAGACGTCGAGCGTCATCGAGGCAGCGAGCGTTCTGGTGGGCGACGTCGGCGAGGGCATCGGCTCGAACTCCTGGGTCGTCTCCGGCGCCCTCACCGAGACCGGGATGCCCCTGCTCGCGAACGACCCGCACCTCGGAGCATCCCTCCCCTCGGTCTGGTACCAGGTGCAGTTGAAGTGCTCGACGGTGGACGAGGCGTGCCCGTTCGATGTCGGAGGCTTCTCGTTCTCAGGGCTCCCCGGCATCGTGATCGGCCACAACCAGAAGGTCGCCTGGGGGTTCACGAACCTCACCACCGACGTCACCGACCTCTACATCGAGCGCGTCGAAGGCGACCAGTACTGGCGCGACGGGGCACTGGTACCCCTCGAAGAGAGCACCGAGACGATCAAGGTCGCGGGCGGTGACGACATCGAGCTCACCATCCGCTCGACCGTGCACGGGCCCCTCATCTCGGGCCTCACCGACGACTTCACCGCGATCGCCGGCGACCCCGAACCCGCGCTCGAGGCTGAGGCCGCCGCCCCGACCGCCCCGGTCCCCGGTTCCGAGGACGACGCCGAGTACGCCGTGAGCCTCCGGTGGACGGCCCTGGACCCCGGCACCGCGGCGACCGCGATCTTCGCGCTCTCCACCGCGCAGGACTTCGAGGACTTCCGCTACGCCGCCTCGCTCTTCGACGTGCCGGCCCAGAACCTCATCTACGCCGACACCGAGGGCAACATCGGGTACCAGACGCCCGGTCGCCTCCCCATCCGCGGCGCCGGGGACGGATGGATGCCTCAGCCCGGATGGGACAGCAGCTACGACTGGACGGGCTTCATCCCGTTCGAGAAACTGCCGGTGTCGTACAACCCGAACTCCGGGTACATCGTGACCGCGAACAACGCGATCGTGACCGACGACTACGAGTACTTCCTCTCCCGGGACTGGGACTACGGCTACCGAGCGGCACGGATCGCCCTCCTCATCGAACGGCGGGCGGCCGTCGCGCCCCTGACCGCGGAAGACATGCGCGAGATCCAGATGGACAACGAGATGTGGATCGGCACGCAGCTGGCGAGCGTCATGGGCGACGTCGACGTATCCGGCGCCGGTCCGACCGAGGCCGTCGAACTGCTGCAGGGATGGGACGCCCAGAACACGGCATCGTCGCCTGCCGCGGCCTATGCGAACGTGCTGTGGTCGAACCTGGTGCAGAATATCTTCGCCGAGCGCGCCCAGCCCCTCCCCATCGACGGTCAGGCCCGCCTCTTCACGGTCGTCTCCGCGATGCTGGCCGATCCCTCCGACCCGCTCTGGGTCAACGAGCAGATCGACGTCGACGGGATGGAGCAGATGCTGGCGCTGTCGGCGCAAGAGGCCTACGACGAGCTCGCGGCACTGCAGGGAACTACCGTCTCACGCTGGAACTGGGGCGACCTGCACGCGATCACCCTCACCAGCGACACGCTCGGCTCGTCGGGCATCGCGCCGATCGAAGCGCTCTTCAACCGAGGGCCGTTCCCGGTGGGCGGAGGTGCGTCCGTGGTGAATGCGACCGGGTGGGAGCTCGGCGTCTCGTACGCGACCACCACCGTGCCGTCGATGCGCATGGTGATCGATCTGTCGGATCTCGACGCGTCGACGTGGAACCACCTCACCGGTGCCTCCGGCCATGCCTACAACGAGCACTACACGGATCAGACGGCGGACTGGGCAGCAGGCATCCAGAAGCCGTGGGCGTACTCGGCGAAGGCGGTGAAGGCGGCTGCCGTCGACACTCTGGTGCTGACTCCGGCCGGCTGAGCGAACGGCGCGCGACGGCGTCCCGAGCGGCGCCTCAGGATGCTCGGCTACCGTTGGTGGGTGCCATCCAGCTATCTCGCCCCCAAGGGCACCTCCGTCACGCTCCTGGAGTTCGAGCACGGAGGTGCGACGCTCATCGCCGAGACGTTCGGCGATGGACCGCACACGTACCTTCTCCTGCACGGCATCGGCATGGGTCGCAGCGTCTACCTCGACGTCGTGCAGCGCCTGGAGGGGCGGGTCATCGCGGTCGATCTGCCCGGCTTCGGCGAAGCGCCCGAGCCCACGCGGACCCTCACGATGGAACGGCACGCCGACCTCGTCGCCGCCTACCTCCGACACGTGGACTCAGGCCCCGTCGTGGTGATCGGTCACTCGATGGGCAGCCAGATCGCGGCCGAGCTCGCCGCGCGGCATCCGTCCCTCGTCGAGGCGGTGGTGCTCGCCGGCCCGACCGTCGACAAAGCGGCACGCAACATCGGCGCGCAGGCGCGGTATCTGCTGACCGACCTCGTCGGAGAACGACCGCTCGTCCTCTGGCGCGGAGCCAGGGAGTACCTCCGCGGCGGCCCCCACCTCTTCCGCAAGATGCGCGCCACCATCGTGCACGAGCCCGAAGACGCCTTCGTGCGCATCGAGTGCCCCGTGCTCCTGCTGCGGGGAGAGAGCGACCCGCTCGCCCCGATGAGCTGGTGCCGCGAGATCATCGACGCCATCCCGGACGCCGACCTCGAGGTCATCCCCGACCACGGTCACGGCACGCTCATCAGCGACTCCGAGCCGGCGGCGCGCCTGATCCACGAGTTCACCGCCCGCCTCTGAGACGGTGGCCGCGGGTCAGCCTGCGGCGGGCGGGGTCTGCTTCGACTCGGCGAGCTCGTCCACGACGAGGCCCCGCTGTTCGATGGTGCCGTTGCGGTAGGCCTGCCGCCCGACCATGTGCGCCGAGAGCGGAGCGGTCGCGAACTGCATGAGCACGACCGGGGCGACGAGCACGAAGCCGAGCAGGATGCCGCCGATCGAGCGCTGCGACAGCGCGATAGCGATGCAGATGAGCAGCAGTCCGAGCACCTGGGGCTTGGTCGCCGCGTGCAGACGGGACGGCACATCCCGGAAGTGCAGCAGCCCGACGGCCGCCGACAGGCACAGCACGGCGCCGAGCAGGATGAGCACCAGCACCGCCACGTCGATGACGGCATCGGGGATCATGAGACCGAACACGTTCATGGTGTCGTGTTGTCCCTTCTCGCGACGAACCGGGCGACGGCGATCGACCCGAACACTCCGACGGCCGCGATGATCAGGAGCACGGGGATGTTGCGGGTGTGGCCGTTGATGGCCATCTCGGCACCGATCACGCACATCACCTCGGTGAGGAGCACGTCGGAGGCGACGGCTCGGTCGAGGATCGACGGCCCGCGCACGATGCGGATCAGGGCGAGGACGGCGGCGAGGCCGAACACCACCATGATCAACAGCAGCAGGATGTTCATCGGGCACCGCCCTTCGTCGCTCCGACGCCCGCACGCTCGTCAGCCTTGAGGGCGCGGTACTGAGCAGGGTCGCCGAGGGCTCGCACGACGCGACGCTCCCAGCGGAGCACCCCGGCGCGCTGCTTCTCGACGTCGTCGAGGTCGCGCACGCCGATCACGTGCAGATAGAGGATCTGCCGATCGCGATCGGTGTCGACGACCAGGGATCCGGGGATCAGCGAAGACACGACAGCGACGTGCGTCATCACCAGGTCGTCGGCGTAGCGCAGCGGCACCGCGATGATGGCCGTGCCCGGCTGACGACGGAAGTCGAACACCTGCACCGTGACCGAGAGCGCGCCCCTCAGCACGGCGAACAGGAACTGCACCACGAACAGCGCGGCGTACCAGAGGTTGATCCGGCCCGAGAGCGCGACGGTCGGCAGGCGGAAGACGCGGGTGACGAAGATCGCGACGACGAGTCCGGTGAGGAACGACAGCACGGTGAACTGCGCCCACAGCAGCATCCAGAGCACGACCAGCCACGCGAGGAAGGGCAGCTGCACGCGGATGTCGCGCCAGAGGTGACGTCGGGTGTCACGCGCCATCAGCCCACCTCCTCTTCCAGCTGCACGAGACTCACGGGCTGCAGCAGCGCGGCGCCGATGCGGTCGCACAGTGCGTAGAGAGGGCCGGCGAAGATCGTCAGGGCCAGTGTGACCGCGACCATGCCGCCGGTCGCCAGGGTCATGATCTTCGGGATGCGGCGACGCTCCTGCTGCTCATCGGCGGCCGGTGCGTTGCCGAGGTACGAGATGCGCCCCTCGGTCTCGGTGGAGTCCTCCTCCTCGCGCCAGAAGGCGAGGTTCCAGGCGCGCATCAGGGCGTACAGGGTCAGCAACGACGTGACGATGCCGCCGAAGATCAGCACGATCATGATCGGAGTGCCGACCGACGCCGCCGCCTCGAACAGCGCGAACTTGCCGATGAACCCCGAGAAGGGCGGCAGGCCGCCGAGGTTGATCGCGGGCACGAAGTAGAGGATGGCGATCAGGGGCGCGACCTTCAGCAGTCCCTTGACGCGCAGGATCGACGTGCTTCCCGCTCGGCGTTCCACGAGCCCCACGGCGAGGAAAAGAGTCGTCTGCACCACGATGTGGTGAACGATGTAGTACACCGTGGCGCCGATCGCGGCGGGCGTCGCGATCGCGAGACCGAAGATCATGTAGCCGACGTGGCTCACCAGAGTGAACGACAGGATTCGTTTGAGCTCGGCCTGCGCCACGGCGCCGAGCACACCGACGATCATGGTCGCGAGGGCGATGATCAGCAGCACGGTGTCGATGCTGTTCGAGGCGAACAGCTGCGTCTCCGTGCGGATCAGCGCGTACACGCCGACCTTCGTCAGCAAGCCGGCGAACACCGCCGTGACCGGAGCCGGTGCGGTCGGGTACGAGTCCGGCAACCAGAACGACACCGGGAAGATGGCCGCCTTGATGCCGAACGCCACCACGAGCATGAGGTGCAGCACCAGCTGCGTCTCCTGCGGGAGTTCCGACATCCGCTCGGCGATCTGAGCCATGTTGACCGTGCCGAGAGCCCCGTAGATCATCGCGATCGAGGCGAGGAACAGGATCGACGAGACCAGCGAGACGACGATGTAGACGGCGCCGGTGCGGATGCGGGATTCGGTGCTGCCGAGCGTGATCAGCACATACGAGGCGACGAGCAGGATCTCGAAGCCGACGTAGAGGTTGAAGAGGTCGCCCGCGATGAAGGCGTTGAAGATGCCGGCCGCGAGGATCAGGTACGAGGGGTTGAAGATCGAGATCGGGGTCTCGTCGGTGCCGTCCGCGGCGCCCTGGCCGATGGAGAAGAGCAGCACCGCGAGAAGCACGATGCTGGAGATGAGCACCAGGAGCGCGGCGAGCCTGTCGACGTAGAGCACGATGCCGAAGGGCACGGGCCAGCCGCCGACCGACACCGCCAGCGGCGCACCGGAGTCGACCACGACCAGGAGCACGGCGGCGATCACCGAGACGGCAGCGAGGGTCGCGACCGTGACGACGACCTGCAGGCGCGGGTTCCGACCGAACACGAGCGTGACGGCGGCCCCGAGCAGAGGCAGTGCGACCAGGAGCGGGACGAGGGCGGTCATGGCTTGCCCTCCTCGTTCTCGTCGCGGTCATGGGGTTCGTCGGGGCTCGGTTCACGGCCCTCGTCTGAGGGCGCAGCGGGTTCGCTCCCCCATCCGGTCGGGGCGTCGAAGGGAGCGTCGTCGTGGATCGACGGGTGGTCGCGCATGTGCAGAACCGTGATCGGCGCGGTCTGCACGCCGACGAAGTCCGTCGTCGCCTCGTCGTCGTCGGTCTCGGACTCGTCGTCCATGAGGTCTTCTTCGGCGTCGGTGCGCCCGCGGAGCGCGATGTCGGCCTCGTCGTCCTCGACCGTGTCGGCCTGGCCCAGCTGCCAGGAGCGGTAGATCAGGGCGAGGAGGAATGCCGAGACCGCGAACGTGATCACGATGGCGGTGAGGGTGAGCGCCTGCGGGAGCGGATCGCTCATCTCGCCCTCCGTGCCGAAGAACGGGGCATTGCCGGGGACGCCCATCACGATCAGCAGCAGCAGGTTCGTGGCGTTGCCGAGCAGCAGGAAGCCGATCAGCACGCGGGTCAGGCTGCGCTCCAGCATCGCGTACACACCACACGCGAAGAGGATGGCCATGATGACGATGAGGGTGAGGGAGACGTCCATCAGCTGCTCCTCCCGCCCCGGGAGAGGAATCCTTCAGGACCCGGCGTGGTGCGAAGTGCCGCCTGACGGTCGACCTCGGCACCGAGGCTGCGCAGCACATCGAGCACGAGCCCGATCACGACGAGATACACGCCCGCGTCGAAGATGGTCGAGGTGACGAACTCCATGTGCCCGATGCCGGGGATCTCCCACTCCCAGAAGGTGCTGGTCAGGGGCGCCAGGCCGAAGAACAGCGGGACGACGGCGGTGCCGACGGCCAGGATGAGGCCGGTGCCGAGCAGCCGACCCGCATCGGTGGGAGCCGCGGCGCCCAGCTCCCAGCGACCGCCGGCGATGTAGCGCATCACCAGGGCCATGCCGGCGACGAGACCGCCGGCGAAGCCGCCGCCGGGCAGGTTGTGACCGGCGAACAGCAGGAAGATCGACACCACGATGATGGTGTGGAACAGGATGCGGACGATCACCTCGAGCAGGATCGATCTGTTCTCGGGCTTCATCTTCTGCCCGCCGACGAGCCAGGCCCGGGGACTGCTCTCGTTCTCGGAGGTCTGGAAGCGGATGCCCTCGGTGGTCTCGACGAGCGGACGGCTGCGCGCAGCCTTGCGCGTGGCGCGCGGGAGGTTCTTGGTGGCGGCGAGCAGGTCGGCGCGGTGCGTGACGAACACGAGGGAGGCCACACCGGTCGCGGCGAGCACCAGCACCGAGAGCTCGCCCATGGTGTCCCAGCCACGCAGGTCGACCAGCGCCACGTTGACGACGTTCTTGCCGTGGCCGATCTCGTACGCGAGCCTCGGGAAGGCCTCCGAGATCGGGGTGGCCACACGGGACTGGGTGGCGACGACCGCGACGAAGGCCATCGTGACGCCCACCCCGATGGCCAGCAGCGCCCGGGGGATGCGTCCGACCGAGGCGTTGTGCTCACCCATGCGTGCGGGGAGGCGACGGAGCACGAGCGCGAAGGTGACCATCGTCACCGTCTCGACGAGGATCTGCGTGAGCGCGAGGTCAGGGGCGCCGCTCGTCGCGAACAGCACCACCATGCCGAGGCCGGTGACCGAGACCAGCACCACCCCGGTGTACCGCTTCTGCGCGCGGACGGCGAAGACGCCGGCGATCGCCATGATCGGCGCGACCACGATCTGCGCCGGGGTGTGCCAGGCCGACAAGTGGTACCGATCGATGTCGCTCGCGATCAGCGCCGTGACCTCGGCGGCGACGAACACGACGAAGATCGTGCCGACGTAGACCGGCAGCGAACCGCGCTGCGTGAGCGTGGTGCTGAGCACCGAGAGCCGGTCGACCCCGCGCATGACGAGGTAGTACACGTCGGCCGCGGTGAAGCGCAGGAACCGCGCCTTGCGGTCCCAACCGGTCTTCCGAGTGAGCAGGAAGAGCCCGATGCCGAGGACGATCGACAGGATCGAGATGCCCAGCGCGGGTTCGAATCCGTGCCAGAGCGCGAGGTGGCCGGGGCCCTCGACGGCCTCACCGGCGTGGTCGAGCCCGGGTGTCGCGGTGAGGGCGTAGCCCTGCAGAGCCGTGTCGAGTGCGGGGGCGCCGATACCCGCGGCGAGTGTGACGCCGGCGAGGATGATCGGTGCGGACAGGAAGCCGACCGGCGGGTCAGGCCACGCCGTGTCCGGCAGTTGCCCACCCTGTTCGTCGCGCTTCTTCCAGAACGCCCCCCAGAGGAAGCGCACGCCATATGCCGCAGTGAGCATGGATCCGAGGACGATCCCGATCAGGGCGACGAGTCCCCAGGGAGAACCGCCCTGCGCGTCGTCGAGGAGGGCCGTGAGAGTCGACTCCTTGGCCACGAAGCCGATGGTGGGGGCGATGCCGGCCATCGAGGCGACCGAGATGAATGCCGCTGTCGCCATGACCGGCGCCTGCCGCCCGACACCGGAGAGCTCGTTGATGTCACGCGTCGACAGCTGACGGTCGATGACGCCGACGATGAGGAACAACGCCGACTTGAACAGCGCGTGCCCGATGACCAGGGCGAGTCCCGCGAGCGCGGTCGCCTGCGTGCCGTAGCCGACCACGATGGCGAAGAAGCCGAGCTGGCTGACCGTGCCGAACGCGAGGATGCGCTTGAGGTCGGTCTCGCGCAGCGCCTGGATGCCGCCGAGCAGCATCGTCACGATGCCGAGGGTGATGACGATCGGGCGCCACGTCGTGCTGAAAGCGAAGATCGGTGCGAAGCGGGCGATGAGGTAGATGCCGGCCTTGACCATCGCGGCCGCGTGCAGATAGGCGCTCACCGGCGTGGGAGCGGCCATGGCGCCGGGAAGCCAGAAGTGGAAGGGGAACAGCGCCGACTTGCTGATCGCTCCGATCAGGAGCATCACGATCGCGGCATCCACGAGGGGCCCGCTGGGCGCGATCGCGAGGATCTCGCGGATGCTCGAGGTTCCGGTGTCGACCACGAGCAGCACGACGCCCACGAACATCACGAGGCCGCCGAGCGTGGTCACGAGCAGGGCCTGCAGCGCCGCACGACGGCTGGCCGCGCGACGGCGGTAGTGACCGATGAGGAGATAGGAGAGGATGCTCGTGACTTCCCAGAACATCACGAGGATCACCAGGTCGTCGGTCAGGACGAGTCCGTACATGGCGCCCGCGAAGCCCAGCAGCACCCCGGCGAACTGCCCGACGCCCGCCGAGTCCTCGTAGAAGTACCAGCGGCAGTAGAGGAGAACCAGTGCGCCGACGCCCGTGACGATCAGGGTGAGCACCCACCCGAGCACGTCCATGTTCATGGAGAGGTTCAGACCCAGTTGGGGGATCCACTCGACCGATTCGAACGGTACCGGCCCGTCGAGCACCTGCGGCGTCATGACCAGCGCGTGCACGAAGGCGGCGGTCGGAACGAGGGCGGCGATCGCGAAGGCCTGAGCTCCGAGCCAGCGCACCAGAACGGGCATCAACAGCGACCCGAGGAGGAACACAGCGAGGAGCATCAGCATATACGCGGCTCCCTCAGGGCTCGTCGGCCGTTTGGCTCAGGCGGGCGGGTGTACATGCAGTCTACCGGCACGAGAGGTTCCTGAGGTCCACCGTTGCACGATCGTGCGAGAGTAGGCCCATGCGGCGGGTCTGGGTTCGAGAGCTCGCGGGCTGGTCGGGGGCGCTGGCCGTCGCGCTGATCACGGCGGCACAGGTCGCTTCGTCCGCTCGCTCTGAGCTGCTGTTCCGTGACGGGGATTCCCTGATCGTGGCTCTTTTCGCGAGATCCGTCCTCTCAGGTGTACCGCTCGACTGGGCGATGTCGAGCGTGCTGTTCCTGCCCGAGTCCGCGGTGTTCGCCGGCCTCGACACGCTGCTTCCGCTCGACGTGAACGGATTGCTCGCCGTCAATGCCGTCATCAACATACTCGCGCTCTACGGTGCCCTCCGGCTGGCCGCGGGCCGGCGGCGGAAAGGCACGGCTCCGGTCGCGTGGGCTCTCGTGGGACTGGTGACCTTCGGCGTCCTGGCCATGACCGACGTGTCGGGATCGAGGGACGCTCTGGACCTCGCATCCCTCGTGTTGACGACGACCTACTACTCGCCGACCGTCGTCGCCGTCGTGCTGTCGGTCGGCCTGGTGCGGCGGCTCGTCGACCGGGATCGATTCGGTGGAGCGCTCCTGGTCGTCCTCGGTGCCACGGCCGCGATCGCCACGCTCTCGAACCCGCTCTACGCCGTCTGGGCGACGGTTCCGATCACCCTGGTCCTCGCCCTGATGCTCCCTCGCGCGCCCCACCGCATCCGCCCGACGATGATCCTCGTCGCTCTCATCACCGGCACCGCCCTCGGCTTCCTGGGTCGCATTCCGCTTCGGGCATGGATCAGCAACACCGGAGCCGACTACATCCAGCCCGAGCAGTGGACGGAGTCGGTGGGGTATTACGGAGCCCTCCTCACCACGCGCGCGGGGACGCCGGCCGGGGTGATCGGCATTCTGATCGTGATCGCGCTCATCGTGCTCGCGGTCGTGGGCACGGCACGGGCGGAAGACTTCGGGTCGCGGTTCGTCTCCACCGTCGCGTGGACCATGCCCGTCCTCGTGATCATCGGCGCGATCGTCCTGGGCACGCACGCCGCCCGCTACCTGCAGCCCCTCGCGTTCGCCCCGGTGCTCGCCCTGGTGGCGGCGACGCGTTCCTGGCGAGCGCCGTTCCGGGTGCAGTCCGTCGTCGCGGCCACCGTGTCCGCGCTTCTCTTGATCGGCGGCGCGCTCAGCGTTCCCCGGCTGGTCGGCGCGAGCGCGAGCCCCGATCCCGATCTGACGTGCGTGACCGATTGGGTGAACGCCTCGGGTCGCACCGGTGCCGGCCAGTTCTGGACGGTGCGCCTGCCCAAGCTGCATGTGGAGGATCCCGCCCGTCTCGTGCAGGTCGATCATGAGCTCAACGGCTATGCATGGCTCGTGAACCGAGAGGACTTCGAGGCCCGCGAGGTGTCGTTCCTCGTGGAGGATGCGCAGACCGTCGAGTGGCGTCTTCCCACATCGGAGATCCCCGACGAGGTGATCGGCTGCGGTCGATATCGCATCATCGACTTCGGCGACGCCACTGTGCCGCTCGGCCCGCAGCACAGCTGAGGCGACGGTCGTCCCAGCCGCTCAGCGGGGAACGGGGCCGGTCGTCGTGCCGGCGCGGAACACACACGTGAGGTGCTGCGTCATCCCGGGCTCACCGCCGAGCATGCGGGCGACCTGCTCCCCCGCCGCGCGGCCCTTCTCGACGGCCGGCTGCACGCTGGTGGTGAGGGTGAGACCGCCGAGTCCATCGACCTCGATGCCGTCGAAACCGGCCACGGAGAGATCTTCGGGCACGCGCAGCCCGAGTTCCTCCGCCGCGCGGATCACCCCCACGGCGAGCAGGTCGCTCTGTGCGAGCACGGCGGTCGGTCGAGTGGCGGGGTCCGTCAGGAGCATCCTGCCGACCAGCACCCCCTCGTCGATGAGGCTGCCGGATGCCGAGATCGCCGGGGCGTCGGGGAACACCTGGCGCATCCCCTCGAGTCGATGCACGGTGACGTCGACGGTGGCGTTCGCGATCCGCTCCGGGCTCACCGCGGCCCGCTCCCGCTCGCTGTCGAGCGGGAGCGTGACCAGGGCGACATCGCGGTGGCCGAGATCGTGAACGTGTCGCGCGACGTCGGCGGAGGCGGCGACGTTATCCAGGGTGATGCGCGGGATCTCCCCTCCGGCATCGCCTTCGATCACGACGACAGGCAGACCACGACCGACGACCACTTCGAGCGAGGCCTTCGTCCGCCCGGAGCAGCCGATCAGCACGAAGGCATCGACGGGTGCGTGCGTGATCGCGGCACCCTCCTCCCCCGGCTCGTCCCGCATCAGAAGGATGCCGGCGCTGAGGTCGGCGAGCCCGTCGGTGAGCCCGTCCATCATGGCCGTGGTCACCAGGTCGAGGAATGCGGCGCGCAGATGCCCTTCGAGAACGACGGCGACGATGCCGCTGCGTCCGCGGCGCAGGGATGCCGCGCGAGGATCCGGACCGGCGTAACCGAGGTCGGCAGCGGCGGCGAGCACACGCTCCCGTGTGGCAGCCGCCACGTTCGCCTTGCCGCTGAAGACGACCGAGGCGGTGGATGTCGCCACGCCCGCCTCGCGTGCGACGTCGGCGATCGTGGGCCGACGCGGCGTCTCCTGACTGCTCATACTTCGAGGATAGCTCCCTTCGCTTCCCTCGGGTCGAATCGATTCGATAGGCTGTCCGACATGGAAACAGCCCTCTCCCGTTCGCAGTTCGTGCGCTGGCGCGCCGCGATCTTCGCCATCTTCCTCGCGAGCGGCCTCTCGATCGCGACCTGGGCGTCACGCGTCCCCGGGATCAAAGAGGCGCTGGGTCTGGACAACGCGCAGGTCGGTCTCATCCTTCTCGGCATGGGCGTGTCGTCGATCGTCGGCATCTCGACGGGCCCGGCCGTGATGGCGCGCCTGGGTGCTCGACGCGGGATGCTGCTGACGATGCTGACGTTCGCGCTCGGCATCGTGCTCGTCGGTCTGGGCGCCAACGTCTTCGGTTCGGTCCCCGTCGTCCTCATCGGCATGGTGCTCTTCGGCTTCGGCAACGGATCGGTCGACGTCATGATGAACGTCGAGGCGACCGCGATCGAACAGCAGATGGGCCGGACGATCCTCCCGGTCTTCCATGCGTTCTTCAGCTTCGGCACGGTCATCGGCGCGGGGATCGGCGCCCTCGCGGCGCGGCTCACGATCGACGTCGCCACCCACGCCGCGATCATGGGCGCACTGATCGCCGTAATCGCCGTCGTCTGCTTCTTCCAGGTGCCTGTGCGCGAGGCCGCCCTCGACCCGGCGCCGCACGAGAAGCCGGCGTTCCGCGCACGCATGCACACCGCGCTCGAAGCCTGGCGCGAACCACGCACCTACCTGATCGGCGTGGTCATGCTCGGCATGTCGTTCGCCGAGGGCGGCGCCAACGACTGGATCGCCCTGGGCACAGAACAGGGTCACGGCTTCGCCGAGGGCACCGGCGCCGTCTCGCTCGCCGTGTTCTCGGTCGGCATGACCGTCGTGCGCCTGTTCGGCGGACCCCTCGTCGACCGGTTCGGACGCGTCCTGGTGCTGCGCGTTCTCGCGGTGGCGGCGGCCTCGGGCATCCTGCTGTTCATCCTCGCTCCCACCTTCCCGCTCGTGCTCGTCGGGGCGGCGCTCTGGGGTATCGGCGCATCGCTCGGCTTCCCTCTGGGAATGTCCGCCGCGGCGGACGATCCCGCTAAGGCGGCAGCCCGGGTGAGCGCTGCGGCCACGATCGGCTACATCGCGTTCCTCGGCGGACCGCCCGTCCTCGGAATCATCAGCGAGCACATCGGCCTGCTGAACACCCTGTTCATCCTGGTCGCTCTGGTCGTGACGTCCGGACTGTTCTCAGGTGCAGCGCGTCCGCTGCGCGAAGACGAGAAGATCCCGGTCACGACGGCGTCACAGGACTGACGTTCAGCCCTCGCGACCCCGCACGAGGGCTGCAGCGTGCGAGCGGCTGCGCGCTCCGAGTTTGGTGAGAACGTTCGAGACATGCGTCTTGACCGTGGGCACCGAGATGCGCAGCCTCGCGGCGAGCTGGGCGTTGGACCACCCCTGCAGTATCCCGTCGAGCACCTCCTGCTCCCTCACCGTCAGGTCGGAGAACTCCCCCCGACGCGAGACGGGCACCGACGGCATCGGACTCTGGGCGACCGCGGCGAGCGCG
Organism: Microbacterium sp. PAMC22086; assembly: GCF_019443525.1. Classification (NCBI taxonomy): domain Bacteria; kingdom Bacillati; phylum Actinomycetota; class Actinomycetes; order Micrococcales; family Microbacteriaceae; genus Microbacterium; species Microbacterium sp. PAMC22086. The sequence continues at coordinate 637,780 of NZ_CP080380.1, forward strand.
CGTCGGGTCACCCGCGGATCCAGCGCGCCCTCCCCCGCCGCGACCGCGCGCACGGCCTGTGCGAGAGCGGGAGCGTCGACCGTCTTCAGCAGGAAGCCCACCGCGCCGGCACGGATCGCTCCGAACACGAGGTCGTCCTCGTCGAAGCTCGTCAGGACCAGGACATCGCCGAGACCGCGCTCGACGATCTCCCGGGTCGCCGAGATCCCGTCTCGCCCCGGCATCCGCAGGTCCATGAGGACGACGTCGGGACGCAGCGCCGCGGCATTGCGCACAGCGACGTCGCCGTCGGCGGCCTCCCCGACCACGGTGATCCCCTGCGCCTCGAGCATGATGCGCAGCCCCGCCCTGATCGCTCCGTGATCATCCGCCAGCAGCACAGTCGGAGCCGTCATGCCGTCGCCTCCCTCGGGATCCGGGCGTGGACCGACCATCCGCCGGCGACCGGACCCGCTGCGAAGACACCACCCAGTGCGCCGACGCGTTCCCGCAGCATCTGCAGCCCCCAGCCCTCGTCGCCGTGGGCGGCTGCACGGCTGGCGACGCCACCACGCGAGCGCACCTCCACCCGCACCTCGGCGCTGCTCCCACGGATCCCGACCTCGACGTCGGCACCGCTCGCATGGCGGACACAGTTGTTCAGCGCCTCCCGCACGATGCGGATGACGGCTTGTTCGCGTGCCGCTCCGAGATCGTCGACGTCATCGACGACCAGGCGCACCACCAGCCCTCCACGTTCCGCCTCCTGCACGATTGCCCCGAGATCCGCCCACCGCGGCGTGGGGGCGAGGGTGCCGTCGCCTCGCCGAAGCACCGAGATCATGGATCGCAGCGCCCCATGGGCATCGAGCCCCGCATCACGCACGGCCTGCAGGGCTTCTCGGTCCGCCGTGCGGTCGGGCACGGTCGACAGTGCGGCCTCGGCCCGGATCGCCATCGCCATCACGTGACCTGCGACCACGTCGTGCAGCTCCCTCGCCATCGTCTCGCGCTCCCGCTGCACCGCCTCGGCGCGGTCACGCTCGGCGACGGCAGCCGCGGCCTCCGCACGCTGGCGGTGCAGCTCGGCGAGCTCGTGCGCCTGGGAGACGGCCACCGCCCACCAGTAGTCGGTACCGAAGATCGCACCGAACTGGACCCCGATGAGTAAGGCCGCGGCGAGCGACACATCGGTGAAGAGCCAGGCGGCGAGGAACAGCACGGCCGTCGACAGCGCCAGCGCGATGAGCAGCACCCGTCGCCCCTGCGGCCCCGCGAGGAAAGACGCCGTCCACAGCACGTCCAGGAGCACCACCAGGGTGCCGATGCCCCCGACGGTGAGCAGATCGACAACGAACAGGAGCGTGACGAGCACGAGAACCGTCACGGGCAGGCGCCTCTTGACGAGGGCGAGGGCGCAGGCGGGCAGGGCGAGCGCCAGCGACCACCACGGGGAGACGGCTTCCTGGAGGATCGAGAACGGACCCCAGATCCCGCGGAACCCGAACCAGGCCATGACGACCGACAGGAGCGCCATCCCCAACGGGTCCGCCCACCAGCGGTGCCGACGGTACCAGGCGCCGAATCCGCCTTCGACCTGCTCGTGCATGCCCTCATGCAATCACGGTGCGCGCCACCGCGCATCCGACGAAGGGATGAGGAGGTCGGAGGGAACGGTACTTTCGCCCGATCCGCCGCGGCCCCGGCTCGGCGAGCGTGGAGACATGGAACTCTTCGGCGGACTGCCGCTCCCCTTCTCTCACGCTCTCCTGGCGCTGATCGACGGGCTGAGCGTCGGCACACTCCTCATCCCCGTCTTCCTGCTCCTGCATCCGGGGCGGGTGCACGCCCGACGCATCCTGCTGTACCTGGGGACGATCGCCGCGTTCTACCTGCTCGTCGGCCTCCTGTTCCTCTGGGGGTTGGTGAACCTCGTCGACGTCGCGTCCGACTTCCTGGCCTCGCCCGCCGGACTGATCATCCGCCTCCTCGTGGGCGGAGCGCTCCTCATCACCGCCTTCGTGATGCCGACCGGTGACAAGAGTGCCGCAGCGGCCTCCCTGTCCGCCTCGCTGCCCGCCTCCGCGTCGGTCCTGCCGGGAACGGACCTGCCGACCGCACACGAGGCGAGCGGATCGTCGATCACGACCCCGCCTCCTGCGCCAGCCGCAGTGGCGGAGCCTCGGGCGCGCGCCGGTCGCATCACCCGGTGGCGGGAGCGACTGCTCGACCCCCGCACCCGCGGCACCGCGGTGATGGCCGTGGCTGTCGCGGCAGTGCTAGTCGAGGTCGCCACCATGCTTCCCTACATCGTCGCGATGACGATGCTCGCGGATGCCGGAATCGACACCCCGCTGCGCGTGCTCTCGCTCGTCGGCTACTGCGCGCTGATGATCCTGCCCGCTGTCGTGCTGCTCGTCCTCCGCCTGGTCGCCGCCCCGCTGGTGCAAAGGCCGCTCGAACGATTCGCCGCCTGGATGGAGCGCACCGGCGCCGAGAACACCGCATGGATCATCGGCATCATCGGATTCCTCATCGCGCGCTCCGCCGCCACCGAGCTCGGGCTCTTCCAGGCGATCGGATCCTTCCTCGACCGATGACCGCCGCGCCCGCGGAGTGCGACCGCGGCGCACCCCCCGACGAAGTAGGCTCGACGGGTGCGTCTCGTCATCGCCCGCTGCTCGGTCGACTACACCGGTCGGCTCAATGCCCATCTCCCGCTTGCCACGCGTCTGCTCGTGCACAAGGGAGACGGGAGTCTGCTCGTGCACTCCGACGGCGGCAGCTACAAGCCGCTCAACTGGATGAGCCCGCCGTGTTCGCTCTCGAGCGAAGAGCCGGGCGAGGAAGAGGCCAGCGCCGGCGTGGTCGAAGTCTGGCGCGTCACGCACAAGAAGACCGGCGATGCGCTGCGTGTGCAGATCTACGAAATCATCCACGACACCTCGCACGAGTTGGGCATCGATCCCGGGCTCCAGAAAGACGGCGTGGAGGCCGACCTGCAGCGACTTCTCGCCGAGCAGGTCGAGCGCATCTCCGAGGGCGCCACGCTCGTGCGCCGCGAATACCCGACGGCCATCGGCCCCGTCGACCTTCTGGTGCGCGATGCCGACGGCGCCGCGATCGCGGTCGAGATCAAGCGACGCGGCGACATCGACGGCGTGGAGCAGCTGACCCGCTATCTCGAACTTCTGGGTCGCGACCCGCACCTCTCCCCCGTGCAGGGTGTGTTCGCCGCGCAGGAGATCAAGCCGCAGGCACGCGTGCTCGCTGAGGACCGCGGGATCCGCTGCCTGGTGCTCGACTACGACGACATGAAGGGCATCGAGTCGGGCATCCCCCGCCTGTTCTGAGGCGTCGCCCGTCAGCGCGCGGCGATGAGCCGGGGTGTCGGGCCCTCAAGGCGCGCGATCGCGATCTTCACCTCGACGATCTCTTGCTCGATACGGTCGAACCGCGCATCGAGCTTCGCGTCCTGCGCTTCAAACCGCGCACCGAGCTTCGCGTCCTGCGCTTCAAACCGCGAATCGAGCTTCGCGTCCTGCGCTTCAAACCGCGCATCGAACTTCGCGTCCTGCGCTTCAAACCGCGCATCGAACTTCGCGTCCTGCGCTTCAAACCGCGCATCGAACTTCGCGTCCTGCGTTTCGAACCGCGAATCGAACGTCGCCACCACCTCCGCGAATCCCGCGTCCATCCGGTTGATCATCCAACCGAAACCGCTGATGATCGCCACCAGTAGCGTCACTGCTGTCGCCAGCATCGTGATGACTTCCACCGACACGTACATGCCCCCTATTCTCGCCCGCGAATCCACCGTTGTCACGACCTTATATGTGGACACTAGGCGTTCACATGAGGCGTGCAGAAGTGACTCAGTTGCACACCTGTGCAGGAAGAGCGGCCATCGCCGTCCCGGCCCATAGGCTGGAGAGATGCCTCACTCCCCCTACTCCTGCGTGCTGTGGGACGTCGACGGCACCATCGTCGACGCGTCCGTCGGCATCCTTCGCCGGCTGAATGTCGCGCTCACCCACTTCGGGCGTCCGGCACCGACACGCGAGGAACTGGTGCACTGGATCGGCCCGCCCATGTTCCAGTCCTTCCAGGACCAGGCGGGCATGACGCCGGAGCAGTCCGCCGAGGCGGTCGCCTTCTACCGCACGCTCGGCAAGGCCGACGGCTACACGACCGACGCCGCGACCTACCCCGGCGTGGTGGACCTCATCAACGAACTGCACGCTACGGGAGTGCCGCAGGCGACAGCCAGCTCGAAGCCCGAGAACCAGGTCGACGCACTGGTCGACCACTTCGGACTCCGGCCCGCATTCCTGACGACCGTCGGGGCGACGCCCGACGAGTCGACCCTCGCCTCGAAGACCGACATCGTCGCCGAAGCTCTTCGTCGGCTGCGCGAGCACGGCGCCGACACCTCACGCCCCGTCCTCATCGGCGATCGGCACCACGATGTCGAGGGTGGCAACGCCAACGACGTCCCGGTGATCTTCGTCGAGTGGGGCTTCAGCGACGCCCACGAGGGTGACGAGGCCGCGTTCCGGGTGGCCTCCGTGGCCGAACTCCGCTCTCTGCTGCTGACCTGACCGGCGCGCTGGTGCGCGACCTGCAGACCACACGCCACGTGCAGGGAGCCGAATCGGACCCGGAAAGCACAGAACTCCCCGCCGGATGACGCATCGGGACGCGATCCGGTGGGGAGTTCTGTGTCTCGCCCGTCTCAGACGGGGCGAATGTTCTCTGCCTGCAGGCCCTTCGGGCCCTGCGCCACATCGAACTCGACTCGCTGGTTCTCTTCGAGAGACCGGTAGCCGGATGACTGGATGGCGGAGTAGTGCGCGAAGACGTCAGCGCCTCCGTCGTCGGGGGAGATGAAGCCGAAGCCCTTCTCCGAGTTGAACCACTTAACCGTGCCCTGGGTGCTCATGTACTGCCTGTTCTGCTGGTGAAGAAGCCGACGCAGGGATGCCCCGACATCGCTAACGCTAGTGGAGGAGGCCCCGAGCGGAATAGCACCTGCAAGAAGGTAATCCAAATGTTGCACGAGCGGCACGCGGCCGTCATCCGGCGCGTTCGGAGGCGCACGGCCCAGAAGGCGCCCAGAAAATGGTGTGGCCCTCACCGCGGGGGGAGCGATGAGGGCCGAAGACGACCGGAGGGTGCGTCAGAGACAGCTTAGCTCCTTTTCGACGTCCTTGTCCCCCTTTTGGGGGACAAATCTGAACTTCGTCGCGAGGGCGAACGATAGCGGCCCCCTCGAGTAGCCCATTGGGGACTGAACTACTCGAGAGGGCCCAATCGCACGCACAGATCGTCTGCCCCTGGGGTGGGCCGCCGCCTCGTGGGGAGAGACGTAGACGATCAATCCCCTCGTGCATGCACCTTCACCATAGGGGAGGAAGCGCCGTCCCGCCATCGAATTTCACCCGGGCTAGACCGGCGCGGTCGGGACTTGACCCTGAGGGGTCCGCGGGTCTCGTCCAGGTGTGTCACGGATGGTCGCGTCGGCGACATCGCACGCGACGACCGGCTCGCGAGTAGCCTGATCCGGTGACTCTGCTCAACAAGGACATGACGCTGTGCATCTCGCTTTCGGCACGGCCGAGCAACAACGGCACGCGCTTCCACAACCACCTCTACGAGGCGCTCGGGCTGAACTGGATCTACAAGGCCTTCGCCCCCACTGACCTCTCCCAGGCGATCGCAGGCGTGCGCGGACTCGGCATCCGCGGATGCGCGATCTCGATGCCTTACAAGGAGGACGTCATCGCCCTCGTCGACCGGATGGACCCCTCGGCGAGCGCGATCGACTCCGTCAACACCATCGTCAACGATGACGGCGTGCTCACCGCACACAACACCGACTACTCCGCGATCGCGCAGCTTATCGAACGTGATCGCCTCGATCCCGCGGCCTCGGTGCTGCTGCGCGGGTCGGGGGGAATGGCGAAGGCCACTGCCGCCGCGTTCCGCGACGCCGGATTCACGCGCGTGACGATCGTCGCCAGGAACGAGCGGAACGGCCGCATGCTCGCCGACCTCTACGGCTTCTCCTGGGTGGCCGAAGTCGGAGACGCCACCGCAGACATCCTCGTCAACGTCACTCCGATCGGCATGGCCGGTGGCGCGGAGGAGCCCACGCTCGCGTTCTCGGAAGACGCGATCGCCGCGGCATCCGTGGTGTTCGATGTCGTGGCTCTTCCTGCGGAGACACCGTTGATCGCCGCCGCGCGCTCCGCAGGCACCCCCGTGATCACGGGGGCCGAGGTCGCGACGTTGCAGGCGCTGGAGCAGTTCGTGCTGTACACCGGCATCCGGCCGTCGGCGGAGCAGGTGCGCGAGGCCGAGGAGTTCATGCGCGCCGGGAACGCGTGATCGGAGCGTTCTGATCGCGGAGACCTCGTCTGACGAACGCGTAGCAACGTAAGTTGACAGCGCCTCGTTAGCAACGTAGGTTGACGACATGGAATCCCTCGATGTCGCACAGATCGCCGCGGACACGACCGACCCGCGTGCGGGCCTGCGTGCGGTGGCATCGCTGCGCACGCTCGCGGACGCACTCGAATTGCGCCAGGTCGAAGCCGCACTGCGGTCCGGCATGAGCTGGCAGGCGATCGCCGATGCCCTGGGCGTCACCCGCCAGGCAGTGCACAAGAAGCACGCGAAGCGGATCGATCCGACCATCGCCGTTCCCCGGAGGAGCTCATGAGCAGATTCACCCACGCCGCCGCCACGATGCACACCCTGTCGCTGGCCGCCATGGAGGAGGCTTCACGCTTCGGAGTGCGCGACGCCGACATCGATCATCTGCTCCTCGCCCTGACCATCGACCCCGACACGGGAGGGCAGATCCTGCGCGGCATGGGCGCCGGTCTCGATGCGGCCCGCGCGGCGGTCGCGGCACAGCATGCAGCTCAACTCGAGCTCGTGGGCATCGCCTCAGACACCGACGGTCTCGGTCGCATCGTCTTCCACGAGACCTCGGGATACGAGTGGACGGAACGGGCGCTCACTGTCCTGAAGGAAGCATCGAGCGGGGATCGGCACGGCGACTCCGCTGCGGTGCTGCGCACCCTCATCGACGAACCGAGCGGTCTCATCCAGGAGATCCTGCGACGAATCGACGTCGACCCGGAGATCCTCAGCGCTCGCCTGGATGAAGTGCAGCGACTGCGACTGGTGCCGCTGCAGGCGCCCGACACGCACACGCTGTCCGGCACGCGCTCCCTCTTCGCCCCGGCTTCGCGAGAAGACGTCTGGGCTCTGCTGTCATCCGCCGGCCGGATTCCCGAGTGGGATCCGGCTGTGGGCACCATCCATGCCGACCACGACACGACCGGGCCGTGGGAGGCGGAGTCCACGACAGAAGCCCCGGACGGCAGACCCGTGCGCGTGAAGGAGGAGTTCCGGCGACAGCGCGTCGAGCTGGTGGAGTGCGAGAAGCCCGCCCTCATCCGGTGGCGCTTCTCCTACCCGGACGCCGTCCGATCGAATCCGAGGCTCGTCGACTTCGAACTCGAACATGCCGCTGGTGGAACGCAGATCCGCGCGACCCTCACGTGGGAGGCAACGCAACGCCGTGGTGGCCGGCGCCTGGTGCGCGCCCTCCTGAAGCCGCTCCACCGTCTCCTCGTCTTCATGCAGCTCGCGCAGATCGAGAGTGGGATCACCCGCGTCTTCCGTTGACCCTGCGCCCCCATGGCGGGCGCACCACGCGGATGCGCCCGCCGGACGAATCCGATCAGCCCTTCGCGCCCTTGCGAGGCTTGATGAACTCGGCCGGGGCGTTCTTCTCGCGCTTCGCAGCTCGCTTCTCCTTGAGCGAGAGCTGCGGCGCCTTCTTGCTGTCGCGACCCTGGATGGACTTTCCGGACATGGTTACTCGCTTCCCCTTCGGTGGCTGGCGTAACCTCCGACCATAGCCCGGAACCAGGGGAAGTCAAATTTCCTTTTGACCGGGAAAAACACACACCGCTCAGTGCTCGTGGCTTTCATGCCGTTTTCGGAATGTTCCCGCCGCAACACCACAGCGCCGACGCGGTTTACTACCGTGGGGCGGGAAACGACGACGGAGGACGACCTCCGACGGTGAGGCAGATCGGGGACGGCCCCACCTCGAAGGAGTCCGGCGATGTCACGCACGGAGCTTAAGCAGTTGATCGGCGTCACCGATATCGTCCGCGTCGCATTGGGGTGGGGCGCTTTCGCTGCCCTCCTCCTCTTCCGCCCGGTTCTGGAGCCCCCTGTGCCCGTGCCGGTACTCGTGATCGCGCTCGGGGCGATCATCGTCGTGATCCTCGTCTGCGCGTTCGGTGTCGTCAAACAGGCCGAGGCTCTCGCCCACAGGCTCGGCGACCCGTACGGCTCACTCGTGCTGACCCTGTCTATCGTGCTGATCGAGGTCATCCTCATCTCCGCGGTCATGCTCGGTCCTGGTGAGCACGCGACCATCGCCCGCGACTCGGTCATGGCCGTCGCGATGATCATCCTCAATCTCGTCATCGGGCTCGCACTCCTCCTCGGCGGACTCCGCCACCGCGGCATGGCGCACAACCGCACCGGCACGTCGGCGTATCTGTCGATGCTGGTGGTGCTGGTCGCGCTCGCGTTCGGCCTCCCCGCTCTGATCGGAACGGACGGCTCGTACACGACGGCGCAGGAGATCCCGATCATCGTGCTCACCCTCGTGCTGTACGCCTTCTTCCTCTACCGGCAGATGGGCGCGCAGGCGAGCGACTTCACCGAGGTCGATCCGCGTCTTCTCCAGACGGTGGAGGACCAGGAGAAGGGCGAGGCCAGCGGCGGGATCCGCCAGGTGCTGTCCGCGCACCGCACGGAGGTCGTCTTGCGCCTCGCGCTACTGGTGGTCACCGTGATCCCCATCGTGCTGCTGTCGCACGACATGGCGGCGCTGCTCGACGACGGGCTGGGCCGCCTCGGCGCCCCGGTCGCCCTCGCCGGTGTGCTCATCGCGGGCATCGTGTTCCTTCCGGAGTCGATCGCTGCGGTGCGCGCCGCGCTCGGCGGTGAGGCCCAGCGCGTGAGCAACCTCTGTCATGGCGCGCTGGTGTCGACCGTGGGCCTGACCATCCCGGCGGTGCTGATCATCGGCATGTTCACCGGCCAGACCGTCGTGCTCGCGGAATCGCCGGCGAATCTGCTGATGCTCGGCGTCACGCTGCTGCTGTCGGTGACGACCTTCGCCGCGAAGAGGGTGACCGCGATGCACGGCGCTGCACACCTCGTGACGTTCGCGGTCTACCTGGTGGTCCTCTTCAGCTGAGCGCGGCCCATCCCGACAGTTGCCGCACGCAACTGAACTTATATCCTTAGTGTCATGGCGGTCGATGACGAGATCGAAGACATCCGCGAGGCGCTGGTTCGCGTGGTCGCGGAGTGGACGCAGGGCGAGTTGCAGACGCAGGTGGCCGCGAGCGTCGGAGGTTCCCTCGACGCCATCGAGGTACGAGCCCTGTACGTGGTCGGCATGCACGGCGGCTCCCTCGGGTTCAGTCGACTGGCCGACCGAGCGGCGATGTCACGCCCGACGACGTCGAAGCTGGTGTCGCGCATGTCGGCGTGGGGGCTCTTCGATCGCGTACGAACGGGGCGGACGGTCGAGGTGCGCTTGACGGATGCGGGCCGAGACGCTTACGCCCGCCTCGTCGCCTCCGGGCAGCAGATGGTCGGCGGCGCGCTCACCGGCTGGTCCGCGCACGAGATCACCCAGTTCCAGGCCCATCTCAGCCGCTTCGTCGCCGCCCTTCCCGAATCGACATCCAGGGCCACCACATCCCCGTCGTCATCCGACCACGTCCCATCACCCCAGGAGGAAACATGACCCGCACCTACGTCGTCACCGGCGCCGCATCCGGCATCGGTGCCGCGACCGCCGAACTGCTTCGCGCCCAGGGACACACCGTGATCGGGGTCGACCTGGGCGGAGTGGAGGTCGCGGGTGATCTTTCGACACCCGCCGGTCGGACCGCTGCGGCGGACGCCGTGCTCGCCGCCGCCGACGGCGGCATCGATGCGATCATCGCCTGCGCCGGAATCGCCGCGCCGATCGCCAAGACCATGGCCATCAACTACTTCGGCGTGACAGAGTTCCTCACCGCGCTGCTGCCGAAGCTGAGCCTGGCAGACCAGCCACGGGCCGCCGTGGTGCCAGCCCGGAGGGTCTGGCGCAGGTCGACGCCGCCGTGCCGATGCCGCTGAACTACCACCAGCCGGCATCCTCGATCGCCGAGTTGCTGGTGTGGCTGACGAGCCCGGCCAACACCCACATGGCCGGCCAGACCATCTACTGCGACGGCGGCGCCGACGCGGTGCTGCGCGGTGACGACATCTGGTCCTGGAACGACGCCCCGCGCGACTGACCCGCCACGCCACGCGACGAAAAGGTCCGATCCCGCTGCGGACCGGGCCTTTTCAGCATCCTCCTCTTGTCCCGTCATCTCCTTATTTTTAGCGACTCAAAATAAGGTATATTCTCGAAGAGAACCGGACGACCACATCCCCTTCTTCCCACCGGCATCCGGCCTCACTGGGGAACGGTCTGGCCGCCGGACAGCGCGTCGTCCATCGGGGGCAGCATCGCCACCCCGGGTGTGTTCGGCGTGCCCGCGCACAGGACCGAGTGCACCCGCATTCAGGGGCACCCGAAGACAGGAGAGGAATCGCTGATGGAGGAGAACCGAAACGACTGGAAGCCCAACCCGGTGTTCAGCTCGATGCCGCATTCAATGGGCCGCGGCTCCCGCGAAGACATCGTCTGGGAGGCGCTGGACCGGGTAAACGGCAAGCCGGCACCCACGATGGACGCCATGCGGGCCGCGATGGGGAACGAAGCACAGATCCGCATCGTCCACGACACGATCCGCGCCTACCTCGAAGCGCACGGGCTCCGCGACACCAGCGAGCTGGGTGTGCGCACCTCGCCCTGAGCGGATTACGAGCGGGTGCCGTGAGGACGGTCATCCTCCGAACACGGCCACCGAGCCCGCCCGTGCGCGAGCAGCCCTGAGCGCAACGGCACCCAGCGCCCCGGTGGCGAGGATGCACGTCAGGATCAGCACATTGGAGACGAGGATCATCGCGTTCTGGTCGGAGACACTGCCCGACATCATCGCGACCTCCATCAACGACCCCAGCACCACGGCGGCGAGCGCGATCGCAGGGATGAACCGCCACGGCTTCGCCAGCGAACTGCGGAGCACCCCGGCGACGATCGCACCGCACAGCCCCAACTTCACGAGGGCGTTCACGTAGACCGGCGCCGCCGAGGTGAAGTCGAACGAAACCATCAGAAGTGGCGGCCCCACAGGGAGCCAGACCGCGAGGAGGAACAGGGCGACGATCCCCCCTCTGGAAAGTCGAAGAGTGCCATCGCGGCGCGCAGCTCCGATACCAGCGGCGACCAGCGCGAGGCTGAAGGCCAAGGTCGATGCGGTCGAGATGATCGCGAGGGCATCGACGTCGAGCGTCCCGGGAAGACTGCGGAACGCGGCCAACAGGGCCGCCGTGATGAACAGCGCTCCGGATGCCAGCCACCACGTCGACCACCGTGATGACGCGCCCTCGACCGCGATCACCGGGAGATCAGGTCCGCTCATCTCTCACCCTTTCGTCGCTCAGGGGCACATCCCGCATCCACCATCTCAGACACCGCCCTGCCGCACGAGAGGGGAGAACGGCTCGGCGGTATGGCAAACTGGATCGTGCATCTGTCCGTCTGCGAACACCGAGAGCGTCGTGACCTTTGAGCAACATCCGGATCAGGGATGTCGATCCTCGCGACGTCGCAGAGCTTCTGCGGTGGAACGGCATCCTCCGAGACGGCTACTCGGCCGGGCGGCAGAAGGTGTGGTCCCGCAGCGACGAGGCGACGCGCCTGCAGTTCCAGAGCCCGCATCCGACTCGCCGCTCAGTGCTGCTGCTCGCGGAGATCGACGAGGTGCCGGTCGGGGCGGCCGAAGCGCACGTGCATCCTGGCGAACCTGCCGACGTCGAGATCGCGGTTCTCGACGCCTTCCGCCACCGCGGCGTCGCCCGTGCACTGGTCCACGCAATCCGCAACGCGCTGCGCGGCACCGCCACGATGATGCGCACCGAGACGTACTCCGATGCCGGGGTCTCGTTCGCACGCTCCGAGGGGCTCCAGGTGGGCGTCCGCGAGAGTCGCCAGGTGGTCGATCTCCCGGTCTCCACGAAGACACTCGACCGGCTCCCGACTGCACTCGCAGACGTCGACATCGTCTCCTGGGTGGGCGCGTGTCCGGATGAGCTGCTCGATGACTGGGCGAGGCTTCGCGCTCACATGTCGGAGGACGTGCCGATGGGCGACCTGACACGGACCCCCGCGCCCGCCGACGTCGCGGCCGTTCGCCGGAACGAGGAGCGCATGTCCGAACAGGGGTATGCCCTGGTGCGGAGCGTGGCGCGCGCGGACGGGGAGGCCGTGGGGTACACCGAGATCCTGCTGTCACGGCCGGATCCGAAGATCGTCCTTCAGGACGACACCTTCGTCGCGCAACGGGTTCGTGGTCGTGGGATCGGCCGCGCGTTGAAGGTCGCCAACCTCCGTCGTCTCATGAGCCTCCCGGAGAGCTCGGACTCGCGGTTTCTGCAGACCTACACGGCCCTGACGAACGCGCCGATGCTCGCCCTCAACAGATCGGTCGGATTCGAAGAGGTCGATGTGCTCACCATCCTCGAGGGCCCGCTGGGCTGACGATCTCGCCGGTTCAGGACGCACTCACCTCACGACGCGGGTGTTCCGGCTCGTCAGCGGGTTGCCGTCTGTACCGACCGGCTCAGTCGCAGCCACGGTCGCACCGGCGGCATCGACCAGGACCGAATGAGACGAGTACGGAGAGAATGCCCGTGATCGACGCATCGAGCTGGATGCCGACGGCGCTGGCGACCTGTCGGGCGACGATTCCCGCGAGTGCGTCGGCCAGGCCGATGACGACGAGGGGGACGATCCACAGCCATGGACTGCGGTAGGTGATGAGCAGCAGAACGGCGACGACGATGACGGTGGTGAGGAGAAGGGTGAAGTCCGCCCCGTCGAACACGGCGGCGATGTCGACCTCGAAGCCTTCAGCGCCCGTGAGATAGACGCGAACTCCCTCCAGATCCGCCGCGGCGATGTCGCGGATCTCCTGCGCGCGCGCAGTCTGCTCCGCGACGTCGGGCTCCGGCTCGAGAGGCACCACCACGAGGGCGACCGTTCCGTCGTCGGAGACCTGAGCGGGCGGTACGGCGCCGTGGAGGGCGAGCGCGGCAAGATCGCCGAATGCCTTCTGATCGATGAGGGAGAGCGTTTTCTCGTCGAGCACGCCGGCTTCGGAGGCGAAGACCAGCAGCGCCGAGGTCGCGTCGGCGCTGGGGAACTCTTCGAGCAACTGATCGACCTTGACGGATTCGGCGGAAGAGGGCAGGCCGACGGACGGGGCCGTCTCGGACTCCTCGCTGCCGGCGAGGGCGAACAGCGCGGTTGCGGCGAGCGCCGTGATCACGAGAATGATCCACGATGTCTTCGCCGACGTCAGGAACCGTGTGAGCGCGCCCATGAAAAGTTCCAACCTTGGATAGTAGTTCGATCATCGAACTATATGACTATCGAAAGATAGTAGCGATATCGTGGAGGTCATGCAATCGAGCGGGGTGCCACCTTTCGACGCCGACGGGGCGGACTTCATCCCTGCCCGTCCGGCGACGGCCCTGCTTCGGGACTTCATCGAACTCAGCGAACTCTTCGAGTCCTCCCTCGCGGATGAACTCGGGGTCAACCCCACCGATCTGCAGGTGATGGAGCACCTGCTCATGAGCGGTCCTCTGGCCCCGACCGAGCTCGCGCGGAGAGTGGGGCTCTCTGCGGGCGCGACCACCACGTCCGTCGACCGCCTCGTCGCGCTCGACCACGTCTCCCGAGAACCCCACCCGAACGACCGCCGAGGAATCCTCGTAGCTCCGCGGCGCGCGTCGCGTGACAAGGCGATGGGTCGCCTGATCCCGATGATCATGGGGATCGACGCCGAACTGGACGCCTTCACGCCGGCCGAACAAGACGTGATCACCCGCTACCTGCGGCAGGTCAGCGAGTCTCTGCGGCGGCACGCCCATTCGGGATCATCGGACTCCGAATGAAGGGCGCCGAAGCCGCAGGGTGGCCCCGCTCGATCGGCGTTTCCGGAAAAGCGAAGGGCCCGATCCATGGACCGGGCCCTTCATCTCGCTGTGCGCGAGGGGGGACTTGAACCCCCACGTCCTTACGGACACTGGCACCTGAAGCCAGCGCGTCTACCATTCCGCCACTCGCGCGAGTGTCTCGTTCCGAAGAACTCAACTTCCCAAAGATATCATGCGTTTTCGGCCTCGTTGCACATGCCTGGAGGGCCATCGGCGGCGTTCCCCCAGGACACCTGGCTACGATGTGTCTACCAGTCGGCATGCCAGAGGAGCCCAGTGGGACTACTTGACAGCTTTGAGAAGGGTCTCGAACGCGCAGTTAACAGCGCGTTCGCCAAGACCTTCCGTAGCGGCATCCAGCCTGTGGAGATCGCTTCGGCGCTGCGGCGTGAAGCCGACACGAAAGCCGCGGTCGTGAGCCGCGACCGCATCATCGCGCCCAACAGCTTCGTGGTGCGTCTGAGCGCCGACGATGCGGAGCGGATGCGCGGGCTCGGCGGCGCTCTCACGGACGAGCTGCACGCTCTTCTGACAACGCACGCCACGTCGCAGGGCTACAGCTTCGCGGGCCCGCTCTCGATCAGCCTCGAAGCCGACGAGAAGGTCGCCACCGGCACGGTGCGCGTGAGCTCGGGCACCGTCGAGGGCCGCGTCAGCTGGCAGGCCGTGGTCGACGTCGACGGTCGTCGCCACTCCATCTCCCGCGCCCGCACCGTGATCGGTCGAGGCTCGGATGCCGACATCACGATCGCTGACGCGGGGTCGAGCCGCAAGCACGTCGAGATCCTGTGGGACGGCGAGCGCGCCATGATGCGCGACCTCGGTTCCACCAACGGCACGAAGGTCAACGGGCAGAAGCTGCGCGAAGCCGCCCTCCCGACAGACACGACGATCACGATCGGACGCACCGACCTGGTGTTCCGCATCGTCCCCGTAGCCGCACCCTCGCGTCCTGCGGCCAGGGGCGATGACGCCACCCGAGCGTTCGGAGCCCTCGGTTGAGTGAACTGATCCTTCTTCTCCTGCGCATCGGGTTCCTCCTCCTGATGTGGTTCTTCGTGTTCGGTGTCGTGTACTCGCTGCGCGCCGACCTCTTCGGTGTGCGAGTGCGCAAGCTCCCCGTCGGGGCGACGGCAGGGGCACCTGCGGCGGCGGGTGCACCCGCGGCCCCCGTTTCGAAGCCGGCATCCGCCCGCCCGTCGACCGGACCGGCGACGGTCGCGACCGCCAAGCGCCTCGTGATCACCTCAGGCCCCAAGGCGGGCCTCGAGCTGCCGCTCAGCGCCGACTCCCTCACGATCGGCCGCTCCAGTGAGTCCGCTCTCGTGATCCGTGACGACTACACGTCCAGTCACCACGCGCGCCTGATGCTGCGCGGCGACAGCTGGGCGATCCAGGACCTCGACTCCACCAACGGCACCTTCGTCGCGGGCCAGCGCGTCTCCGGCTCGCCCGTCGCCCTCTCGCTCGGCACGCCCATCAAGGTGGGCGCCACGACCTTCGAGCTGCGAGCCTGACGCCAGCATGGTTTTCGAAGGCTCGAGCGTCGCGATCTCCCACACCGGGAAGGTCCGCTCCAACAACCAGGATTCCGGTTACTCCGGAGCGAACCTCTTCGTCGTCGCCGACGGCATGGGCGGCCACGCCGGTGGTGACGTCGCCTCGAGCATCGCGATCCAGCGTCTGGAGCCCCTCGACCAGCCGTATGCGTCGACGGAAGACGCGCAAGCCTCACTGCAGGCCGCGGCCACCACGGCAGCGGGCGACCTCATCCGTGCCGCGAAGGATCGACCGGAGCTCGCCGGTCTCGGAACCACCGTCAGCGCGATCATCATGGTCGACGAGTACGCGGTCATCGGCCACATCGGCGACTCGCGCATCTACCTCTACCGCGACGACGCGCTGACGCAGATCACCACCGACCACACCTTCGTGCAGCGCCTGGTCGACTCGGGCCGCATCACCCCGGAAGAGGCGCGCTACCACCCCCGCCGCTCCGTGCTCATGCGCGTGCTCAGCGACATGGACTCCGACCCCGAGCTCGACATGTTCGTCATGCACACGCAACCCGGCGACCGCTGGCTGCTCTGCTCCGACGGACTCTCCGGCGTGGTCGATGAACCCCACATCCTCAAAGCCATGCAGCTCGGCCTCGCTCCGGGACGCACCGCCGACAACCTCCTCAAGCAGGCGCTCGACGGCGGAGCGCCCGACAACGTCACGATCGTCCTGGTCGACGTCGGCGGTCAGCACCCGATCCACTCGGGCACGCCCACGATCGTGGGCTCGGCCTCGAACCCCGACGGCGTGTACGTGCCCCCGGTGCGCCCTCCCCGCGGCAACTGGCTGCACCCGGTGCGCCAGGCCGCGAACGAGCCGAGCCACTTCGAGCCGGCCCCCGAGTACCTCGAGGAGCTCATCGAAGAGGATCGTCGTCGTGCCAAGCGCCGTCGATTCGGTTGGATCGCCGGTGCTCTCGTGGTGATCGCGATGCTGGGAGTGACCGCCTTCGCCGCGTACAGCTGGACCCAGACGCGCTACTTCATCGGCGCCGACGAGGACAGCGTGGTGATCTTCCAGGGCGTGCAGCAGAACATCGGACCGATCACGCTGTCGACCCCGATCCAGGACACCGACATCCTCCTTGCGAACCTGCCGCCGTACCAGCGGGCATCGGTCGAGCGCACGATCACCGCGCGCTCCCTCTCCGACGCGATGGCGATCGTGGACCGGCTCAAAGCGGGTGCCGACGCGAACACGATCGAGACCCCGCTGCCCACGCCCATGCCGACACCTGTCGACACCCCCGAAGGCGGTGAGGGATGAGCACCGACGTCGCGGCCGACACCAGTGTCATCAAGGCCCTCAAGCGCATCCGGATGCCGCAGAACCAGCGCAACCGCGAGTTCTGGCTGCTGCTGTTCGCGTGCGCGATCAGCGGCGCCGCCCTGACGCTCGTGCAGCTGGGCGCACTCGGCGTGATCGACCCGATGATCCTGGCGATCGGTGGCGGCCTCGCCGCTCTCGCCTTCGCCCTGCACATCGTGCTGCGCTTCGTCGCGTCCGACGCCGACCCGTTCGTCGTGCCCATCGCGACCCTGCTCACCGGCCTCGGCATCGCGATGATCTATCGGATCGACATCGCCTTCAAGAACACCGGCTGGAACGCCTACTCGACCAAGCAGCTCGCGTGGACCGCGATCTCGCTCGCGGGTGCGATCGCGGTGGTCATCCTGCTGCGCAACTACCGCATCCTGTTCCGGTACACCTACATCTTCGGCCTCGCCGGAATCCTGCTCCTGCTGCTGCCGTTCGTGCCCGGCCTGCGCATCCCGGACGCGAACGCGGCGGTCTGGGTGTCGCTCGGCGGCGCGTTCGCCTTCCAGCCGGGTGAGCTCGCCAAGATCTGCCTGGCCATCTTCTTCGCCGGCTATCTGGTGCGCACCCGCGAGAGCCTGACCTCCGTCGGCAAGCGCGTGATGGGCATCACCTGGCCCCGCATGCGCGAGCTCGGCCCCGTGCTCGTCGTCTGGCTCATCTCGCTGGGGATCATCGTGTTCCAGCGCGACCTCGGCACGGGAACGCTGATCTTCGGCATGTTCGTCGCGATGCTCTACGTCGCGACAGGCAAGACCAGCTGGGTGCTCATCGGCCTCGCCCTCGTGGTCGCCGGTGTCGCCCTCGCGACGCAGATCCTCAGCTATGTGCAGGGCCGCTTCATCAACTGGCTGTTCCTGTTCGATGCCGATCAGGTCGACCCCGACGGCGCCGGGTACCAGCCCATGCAGGGGCTCTTCGGGCTTGCCCGCGGTGGACTCATGGGCACCGGCTGGGGCCAGGGCCGCCCGGAGGTCACGCCTCTGGCCCACAGCGACTACATCATCACCAGCCTCGGCGAAGAGCTCGGACTGATCGGACTGTTCGCGATCCTCTGCCTGTACATGGTGTTCGTCAGCCGCGGCATGCGCATCGGCCTCGCGGGACAGGACGACTTCGGCAAGCTGCTAGCCACCGGGCTCTCGTTCACGATCGCGCTGCAGGTGTTCATCATGGTCGGCGGTGTCACGCGCCTCATCCCGCTGACCGGTCTGACCACACCGTTCCTCGCGGCGGGCGGCTCCTCCCTCGTGGCCAACTGGCTCATCGTGGCGCTGCTGCTGCGCATCTCCGACGGGGTGCGCCGTCAGCCCAGGGTGGTGATCGGCTGACATGACCAAGGAACTCCGCCGTCTCAGCATCATCATGCTGTTCATGTTCATCGCCCTCTTCGCCGCGACCAGCTGGATCCAGGTCGTCGAGGCGGATGCGCTGGCCCAGAACAGCAACAACAAGCGCACCCGGCTCGACAGCTACGAGATCCAGCGCGGGTCGATCATCGTCGACGGTGTCGCTATCGCCAGCTCGGTGCCCAGTGACGACCGGTACCAGTTCCAGCGCGTCTACACCGATGCCCCGATGTGGGAGCCGGTGACCGGGTACTTCAACCCGGCTCTGGGCTCGAGCACCGGCATCGAGAAGGCCATGAACGCCGAGCTCTCCGGCACCGGCTCGAACGCGTTCCTCGGCGAGGTCGAGCGCATCCTCTCCGGCCAGCCGCAGCGCGGCTACAGCGTGGAGCTCTCCCTGAACACCGCGGCGCAGCGGGCTGCCTACGAGGCCCTCGACGGGCTCAAGGGCGCCGTCGTCGCGATGGACCCGAAGACGGGACGCATCCTTGCGATGGTCTCGACCCCGGGTTTCGACGCCAACCTGATGGCGACGCACGACGCGGATGCGGCGAACGCGACGTACGACCAGCTGGTCGCCGATGCGAACAAACCGCTGTCCAACCGGGCGATCGCGGGAGATCTGAACCCTCCCGGTTCGACGTTCAAGGTCGTCGTCGCGGCCGCTGCCTACGCGACAGGCAACTGGACTCCCGACTCGACGCTGCCGAACCCGATCTCCTACACCCTGCCCGGTTCGACGAACCGCGTCTCCAACGCCTGGGGCGGCACCTGCGGCCCCGGCGAGACGGTCACCATCGCCGAGGCGATCAGGCTCAGCTGCAACATCCCGATGGCCGAGCTCGCCGTGGAGCTCGGCGACGACACCATCCGCGAGATGGCGGACAAGCTCGGGTTCAACCAGACGTTCGACACGCCGTTGACCTCGACGGCCTCGAGCTACCCGCGCGCCCTCGATGACGCCCAGACCGCGCTGACCGGATTCGGCCAGGGCAAGGTCACCGCGACCCCGCTGCAGATGGCCATGGTCTCTGCCGGACTCGCGAACGACGGCGTCGTGATGAACCCGCGCATGGTCGACGCCGTGATCGGGAACGACCTCTCCGTCATCAAGGCGTTCCAGGACAGCGAGTTCGGACGAGCGATGGAGGCCGACGTGGCGAACAACGTGACCGCGGCCATGGTCGCGAGCGTCGCTACGGGCGCGGCCCAGGGTGCAAGAATAGACGGGATCGACGTGGCCGGTAAGACGGGCACCGCAGAGAACGGAAACAGGCCGCACACGTTGTGGTTCACCGGCTTCGCGCCGGCGAACGACCCCGCGGTCGCAGTAGCGGTCGTCGTCGAAGACGGCGGCGGCGGACAGGGACAATCAGGTAGCGGCGACACCATCGCCGCTCCGATTGCGAAGAAGGTCATAGAGGCGGTGCTGGGCAGATGAGGCCGACGCAGGGTGTGTCGTTCGGTGGTCGTTACGAGCTGCAGTCGCGTATCGCGATCGGTGGCATGGGCGAGGTGTGGGAAGCGACGGATCACGTCATCGGACGTACCGTCGCCATCAAGATCCTCAAGGACGAGTACATGGGGGACCCCGGGTTCCTCGAGCGTTTCCGGGCCGAGGCCCGTCACGCCGCTCTCGTCAACCATGAGGGCATCGCCAGCGTGTTCGACTACGGCGAGGAGAACGGCAGCGCCTACCTCGTGATGGAGCTGGTGCCCGGCGAGGCGCTCTCGACCGTGCTCGAGCGCGACGGCGCGCTGAGCGCCGACAAGACGCTCGACATCGTGGCCCAGACGGCTTCCGCTCTGCAGGCGGCTCACGCCGCCGGCCTCGTGCACCGCGATATCAAGCCGGGCAACCTGCTGATCACGCCCGACGGCCGCGTCAAGATCACCGACTTCGGTATCGCCCGCATCGCCGACCAGGTGCCGCTCACCGCGACCGGTCAGGTCATGGGCACCGTGCAGTACCTCTCGCCCGAACAGGCATCAGGACACCCGGCATCGCCCGCGACCGACACCTACTCGCTGGGCATCGTCGCGTACGAGTGTCTGGCAGGCAAGCGTCCGTTCACCGGCGAGTCGCAGGTGGCGATCGCGATGGCGCAGATCAACGAGCAGCCGCCACCCCTGCCCCCCACCGTTCCGATCCCGGTGCAGAACCTGGTCATGGCCATGATCGCCAAGAAGCCCAGTGACCGTCCGTCGTCATCGGCGACGGTGGCACGCGCGGCCCAGGCCCTGCGTCGCGGAGATCTGAACTCGGCGGCCATCGCCGTTCCCGCCATCGCGACCGGCGGCATCGCCGGCGGCGACGACGCGACCAGGCTTCTGAACGCTTCTGGCGACGACGGCACCACGCGCATCCTCCCCACCACCGCTCAGCTGCCCACCGAGGACGCTGCGGAAGAGGAGAAGAAGAAGAAGCGCAGCCCGTGGACCTGGCCGCTGATCGCCCTGATCGCGTTGCTGGTCATCGTGCTCGGCGGAACGGTGTGGGCGATGCTGGCGAACCAGGGCAACGGCGACGACAAGCCCTCGGCCTCGCCCAGCGCGTCGGCATCCCGCACCCCGACGCCGACGCCGACTCCGACACCCGTGGTGACCCGCGTCGATGTGACCGCGCTGAACCTGAACGGCAAGGACTGCGGGGCGGCCACCGCCGCGCTGACCGAAGCAGGCTTCAACAGCGAGATCACCTGCGTCGACGGCGACCAGGCGCCCACCGATGCCGAGGTCGGCACGGTTTACCGCGTCGCGCCTTCCGGCAACGTCGAGACCACCCAGCCGATCACCCTGACGGTCTACGCCGCTCGCGCCGGTCTGCCGACGCCGAGCGATGCCCCGACCATCACCGGTGACCCCGTCGCCGGCTCCACGGTGACGATCTCCTGGGGCACCGGCTTCACCTGCCCCAGCGGCACGACCCTCTCCGGCTACGTCGTCTCGGTGCAGAACGGCTCGTTCGTTTCGGGCGGACCGAACTTCCAGCCGACCCAGCGCAACACGCAGGTGAAGATCGCCGACGCCGAGGGGCAGCAGCTCATCGTCACCTACCAGGGCATGTGCTCCGGCGGCGACCAGCGCACCTCGGCCGCCTCTCCGCCGCTCTCGGTCACGATCACCGCGGCAGCGAATCCCGGCGATGGGGACACCGGCACCGACGGGTAACCTGTAGTTCAGTTTCAGCAAGAGTAGTTTCCAGGGGGGTCATCCGT
Source organism: Microbacterium sp. PAMC22086 (assembly GCF_019443525.1). Taxonomy (NCBI): domain Bacteria; kingdom Bacillati; phylum Actinomycetota; class Actinomycetes; order Micrococcales; family Microbacteriaceae; genus Microbacterium; species Microbacterium sp. PAMC22086. Next base: position 659,414 of record NZ_CP080380.1, read on the forward strand.
GTCCACAGAGCCACGAGTCATCGCGGGCCGGTACCGCGTCGACGAGCTCATCGGGCATGGCGGAATGGCGAAGGTGTACCGCGGGTATGACCTGACGCTCGGGCGCGAGGTCGCGATCAAGGTCCTCGACCCCGAACTGGCGCGTGACACCGCCTTCCGCAACCGATTCAGGCTCGAGGCGCAGGCTGCGTCGCGCATGTCGCATCCGTCGATCGTCCGCGTCTTCGACGCCGGCGACCCGTCGACGAGTGAGATCGGCTCCGACGAGCCGCCGTACATCGTCATGGAGCTCGTCAAGGGCACCCTGCTCAAGGACATCATCTCCGCCGGCCCCGTGCCGGTGGCCGACGCGGTGCGCTACGTCGACGGCATCCTCGAGGCGCTCGACTACTCGCATCGTGCCGGTGTCGTGCACCGCGACATCAAGCCGGGCAACGTGATGGTGACCGACAAGGGTCAGGTCAAGGTGATGGACTTCGGGATCGCCCGAGCCGTCTCCGACTCGTCGTCGACCGTGGCGGAGACCACCCAGATCATCGGGACCGCCGCCTACTTCTCGCCGGAGCAGGCGAAGGGCGAGCCCGTCGACGCTCGAGCCGACCTCTACTCCACCGGTGTCGTCCTGTACGAGTTGCTGACGGGCCGCCAGCCCTTCCGCGGCGAGTCACCGGTGGCCGTCGCCTACCAGCACGTCAGCGAGACACCCGTTCCTCCGACCGAGGTGAACGAGGAAGCTCCCCGCACCCTCGACCCGATCGTGCTCCGCGCGCTCGCGAAGGACCCGTACCAGCGATACCCGGATGCCGCGCACTTCCGCGCGGCCTTGGATTCCGCCATGACGGGAAACGCTCCGACCCGTAAGGAACTCGGAGCGCTGACCAGCGAGCTCTACGGCGCGAGCCCGCGGCAGGCGCAGGAGACCGCGCGGTCGCTGCGTCAGCTCAGCACCGACACGACCATGACCAGAACCCAGTCCGGTCCGCCGGTCGCGTGGATCTGGGCGGGCGTGGCTCTGCTCGCCGTGCTGCTGGCCTCCGTGCTGTTCTGGGTCGTCACGATCAGCATGCGGCCCCCTGAGGTGTCGAGCAGCTCACGGATCATCCCGAACCTCGTCAACGTCTCCTCGGAACGCGCGCAGGACGACCTCGCAGGGCTCGACCTCTCGTCGAAGATCGTGATCGAGACGAGCTCCGAGGTCGCCGAAGGCAACGTGATCCGCACCGACCCCGAAGCGGGCGTGTCGGTGGAGGAGGGATCCACGGTCACGTTGTACGTCTCCGCGGGCGAAGAGACCGTGGTCATGCCCAAGATCGAGGGCATGGCGCTCAGCGATGCCACGAACGCGCTGAAGGCGGCAGGGCTCGAGCTCGGCACCGTCATCCAACGCAACGACAAGGCCTTGGCGGCGAACACCGTCATCTCCGCCAGTGAGAAGGCCGAGACCGAACTGGATCCGGGAACCGTCATCAACCTGGTCGTGGCCAGCGGCAAGGTGACGCTGACCGACCTCGTCGGCTGGACCGTCGATGCCGCCACGACCAACCTCGGCGATCTCGGTCTGGTCGCCGTGCCGGCAGAGACGGCGGAGTGCCCGGCCACGCAGCCGGCGACCGTCCACTCGATGTCGGTGGCTCCGGGTGACGTTCCCGTCGGCTCGTCGGTGCAGATCTTCTTCTGCACCGGATAGCGGTCGCAGGTCGGGGAGCCGACCCCGCCGTCACCTCGACAGCGGGTGCAGGTCCTCTGCGCGCGCCACGGCATTCTCGTCCCCGCACAGCTCCAGCCAGTTCGCCAGAAGCCGGTAGCCTCCCTCGGTGAGCACGCTCTCCGGATGGAACTGCACACCCCACAGCGGCAGGTCACGGTGCGCCAGGGCCATCACTGTGCCGTTCTCGGTCCAGGCGGTCACGATGACATCGGAGGGCAGGTCGGACGCCGCGAGCGCCAGCGAGTGATAGCGACCCGCGTCGAACGGAGAGGGGACGCCGTCGAACAGCGGGGAGCCGTCGTGCGTGACCGCCGACACCATGCCGTGCATGAGCTCCGGCGCGGCGATCACCGGTGCCCCGAAGGCCTCACCGATCGTCTGATGCCCGAGGCACACACCGAGGGTCGGTATGCGCAGCCGCGTGGCGATGCGCACCGCGTCGAGCGAGGCACCGGCGTCGGCCGGGGTGCCCGGCCCGGGTGAGAGCATCACCGCGTCGTATGCGGGGAGCATGTGCTCGAGCTGTGCGGCGTCGGTGGCGTCGGACTCGATCATCACGGTCTCGGCGCCGAGCTCGCTCAGGTATCCGACCAGGGTGTGCACGAAGCTGTCGTGGTTGTCGACCACGAGCACTCGCGTCATTCGACGTCGACCTCGCCCGGAGCGATGATCGGGCTCACCCAGGGGAAGACGTACCAGAACAGTCCGTAGAGCACGGCGGCGATGACGACCACGAGGATGAGCACACGCAGCCACCACGGACCGGGCAGCAGGCGCCAGATTGCGGCGTACATCAGTCTTCTCCCTTGTCGACGTCCACGATCACACCGATGGTGCGGCCGGCGGGGGCGGCGGGTCGGTCAGAGCGGTCGGCGGGCCCTCAGCGCGCGGCTGGAAGCCCTCGAAGACCCCGTAGGCGACGATGCGCTCGGCGAGGGAGTAGAGCGGGGAGCAGGCGGTGAGGGTGATGTACTGCTCTCCGGTCTGCTGCTCCGGCATCTGCGGCACATCCGCGAGCACGTCCGTCTGCGTGGGCTTCACGTATTCGAGGGTGCGGAAGCGGTAGGTGTACCAGCCGTCGGGCGTCTCCACGACGATCGCGTCGCCGAGCTGCAGCTTGTCGAGCTGGTTGAACGGCTTGCCCCAGGTGGTGCGGTGTCCGGCGAGAGAGAAGTTGCCGACCTCGCCGGGCATCTTCGAGTTCGTGTAGACCCCGATGCCCTGCTGATCCAGGGTGCGTGCGCGGCTCGTGCCCCCGAAGATCCCGAAGTTGTAGTCCGCGCCGAATCGAGGGATGTGCATCTGTCCGAACCACTGGGCATCGGCCGGAGCTGCGGGGACCGGCGGGACGTATGTGGTGACACCGTCTTCACCCTCGATGACGGGCGGGAGCTCTGGTGCCTCGGCCTGTGCGAGGGCCTGCGAGACAGCGGCCCCCTCATCGTTCTTCTGGGCGCTGATGATGATGTCGCCGATCCACATCTGCCAGGCCACGAAGAGGAGGACCACCACGCCGGCGGTGAGGAGGAGCTCGCCGAGTACACTCGCGAACGTCGCGCGAGAGCGTGGTCGCTGCCGCCGCGGACGTCGCCCCCCAGGCACGACGGATGCAGTCATGCGGTGATCATATCCGGGAACGCTGGGCGGACGCCGAGGCCTCCCCGTCTGTGCGGGCATATGTGCCTCGGCGGAGGACAGCTCTGATGGGTACAATGACGGAATGGCACGTGACCGCAAGACTGAAGAACCCGCCGTCGAGCGCGCCGAAGGCGAGGCCGCTCCCAACGCCGTGTGGTTCAAGCCGGTGATGATCGGCTTCATGCTGCTGGGCCTCGTGTGGATCCTGGTCTTCTACATCTCCGGCATGCAGTACCCGATCCCGGGTCTGTCGAACTGGAACCTGGCCATCGGCCTCGGCATCGCGCTGATCGGCTTCCTCATGACCACCCGCTGGCGCTGACCCTCCCCCCCTTCTTCCAGAAAGGCCCTCTCGCATCGCGAGAGGGCCTTTCTCATACCTGGAGCGAAAGTTATCCACAGGTCCATCCACAGCCTGGGGAGAATTACACCGGTGTTATTCACAGGGGTTAACAACCCTGTTAACAACTCGGGATCAGGACAAAAGGATGAGCGGCGGCACGAACGCCACGACGACGATCAACAGGATGACCACCGCGGACAGCAGCACGATCTGCAGGGTGCGCTGTTCTCGGCGCTTCGTCTTGACGTAGATGAAGGCGACGAGGGCCCCGATGAGCACGCCGCCGAGATGCGCCTGCCAGGAGATCCGTCCGCCGCCGAAGACCAGGCCGTAGACGAAGTTGATGCCGAGGATCACGAGAAGTCCCGTGACGTTGGCGCCGAGGTGCCGCCCGACGATGAGGAGGGCGGCCATCAGGCCGAAGATCGCGCCGGAGGCGCCGACGGTCGAGGTCAGCGGCGCGAGCACCGCGACCATGACCGAGCCGCCGAGCCCGCTGATGAGGTAGAGGGCGAGGAATCGGACCCTGCCGAGCATGGGCTCGAGGCTCTGCCCGAGCATCCACAACGCGAGCATGTTGAGGGCGAGGTGGATGAAGCCGCCGTGGGCGAAGACGGCGGTCAGCAGTCGCCACGGCTCGAAGGGCAGGGGAGAGAGGTTCGGATACAGATACGGCGACGCGAAGAGCAGCTGAGCGGTAATCTGTTCGCCGATACCGGGGATCAGCTGCAGCAGGCCGATGAACGAGGTGACCGCGAGCAGCGCGTAGGTCACGACCGGCTTGCCGCCGCGGGTCATCGCCATGGTGGCGCCGCCGCCGCGCCAGCGTCGTGCCGCCTTCTTCTGCGCGGGAGTGCGGTTCTTGCGATCGGCGCTCATGCACTCCGGGCAGATGACGCCCACGGGCGCCTGTGTCTGGCACTCGGGGCAGATGGTGCGCATGCACCGCTGGCAGAGCACGAAGCTCTGCCGATCCGGATGCCGGTAGCAGAAGTTGTCGCGATTGCTCGTGAACTCAGGCGTGGTCATCCGGATCGGCCGCAGCTGTCGTCAGGCCGCGACGATGTCGATCGACTGCAGCACGACCGGCTCGACGGGTCGGTCGCCCGCACCGGTCTGCACAGCGCCGATCGCGTCGACGACGGCCTTGGAGGCGTCATCGGCGACCTCGCCGAAGATCGTGTGCTTGCCCTGCAGCCACGGGGTCGGGTCGGTCGTGATGAAGAACTGCGACCCGTTGGTGCCCTCGGGCTTGCCCGTGATGGCGTTGCGACGCAGGCCCGCGTTGGCCATCGCGAGGATGTAGGGCTCGTTGAAGTTGAGCTCCATGTTGATCTCGTCGTCGAAGTTGTAGCCGGGGCCGCCGACGCCCTGTCCGAGCGGGTCGCCGCCCTGGATCATGAAGTTCGGGATGATGCGGTGGAAGATGACGTCCTTGTAGAGAGGTCCCTCGCCGGGCTTGCCAGTGGCGGGATCGGTCCACTCCTGGGTGCCGTCGGCCAGGCCGACGAAGTTCTTGACCGTCTTCGGGGCGTGGTCACCGAAGAGGTTGATGACGATGTCACCGTGGTTGGTGTGCAGGGTTGCGACATGAGAAGCGTGAGCCATGTCAACATTCTCGCAGAACTTCCGGTGAGTTGGCCGTGGTGACTACCCCTGTTCGGTCGAATAAGCAAGGGGCGGGCGATTCCCGCCCGGCTTCCAGCCTCTCGTGGCAAGATGGGGAACCCGTACTCCAATGGACAGGAGAGCATCGTGAGCCTCAGCCGCAAGCGGAAGAAGGAACTGCGTCGTCTTCAGAACGACGCGAACCAGCTCTGGGAGAACCAGCAGGTGCTCGTCGGTCACGCCGCCGATGTCGCCCGTGAGGCCGGCCGTCAGCTCGGCAACCTCAATCGTGAGCAGGTCGTGCCGGTCATCCAGGACACGTACAACCGCCGTGTCGCCCCGGTCGTCGACCGCGGCGTGAAGATCGGCAAGCACGTCGTCGACGACAAGTTCGTGCCGATCGTGGGCGGAGTGGTCGGTACTGCTCTCACCGCGTGGGACGTCGCCAACGCCAAGCGTCACGGCGTCGCCGTGAAGGTGCGCAAGGCGACCGCGCCGCAGAAGTCGGGCCCCGGCCTGGGCTCCATCATCGCGATCATCCTCGGTGCTGCCGCGGCGGTCGGTGTGCTCTACGCCGCATGGCAGACGCTGCGCGCGGACGATGAGCTCTGGGTCGCGGACGACCCGCTCGCCGCACCCGACGCGTGAAGCCGTCTGACCCCGCCTCCGTCGCCCCTGGTGACGGAGGCGATCAGCATGCCCGGGTGAAAGAGGCGGCCGCGGCCCGGGGACTCGAGATCGAAATCCGCGAACGACCCGCCGCCGGCAGCCTCTTCGAGGCAGCAGAACTGCTCGGCATCCCGGCGTCGGGCATCGTGAAGACCCTCGTCGTGAAGCGGTCGGATGACACGTTCCTGTTCGCGCTCGTGCCGGGTGGTCGATCGATCTCCTGGCCCAAGCTGCGTGCTCTGGTCGGTGTGAACAAGCTGCGCCTGCCCGAGCCCGAGTTGGCGCTCGCGGCGACCGGCTACGAACGGGGAACCATCGTCCCGATCGGCAGCACCACGGATTGGCCGATCTACGCCGACGAGTCGATCGTCGGTGAGCGGATCGCCATGGGCGCGGGTGCCCATGGGTACAGCCTGTTCGTCGAGGCGGACGACCTGATCGCCGCGTACGGCGCCATCGTCGCCGACATCTCGGTGCCCGAAGAGCGCTGATCCTCATCGCCGCGTTCGCGGCACGAGCGCAGCACGTCGACAGGGTCGGTCAGAGGATGCCGGCCATCCTCAGCGCGATGTCGACCAGTTTGACGCGCTGCAGCTCCGCGACCGTCTTCAGGGGGAACCACTCGGCCATGTCGGTCGAACCGCCGGTCTCGAACCGGAGCTTGCCACCCGTCACCTCGGCGCGGTACACGATGCGCAGGGTATGCAGCGGATCCGCGGCCTTCTGCACGCGACGACCGGCGGGGATCACCCGGGAATGGATGCCGAGCAGTTCGCCGACCTTGACTGTGTAGCCGGTCTCCTCGCGAAGCTCGCGACGCACCGCGTCCTCCGGCGACTCACCGGCCTCCAGCCCGCCGCCCGGCATCGTCCACGCCACGCGACGGCCCTCGGTCCAGCGCGCCAGCAGTAGCCGCCCGTCGTCATCGGTGACGACCGCGTACGCCGCGACACGCAGGTCCATGGATCACACACTATCCGTCGACGACGATGGGCGATGACAGCGCGTCAGACCACTCGCACACCGGCCACGTACGTGGACTTCACCTGCGTCGCGGCGAGCTCTTCGGAGGACACCGTGACCGGGTCGCGATCCACCACGATGAAGTCCGCGAAGAGGCCGGGGGCGAGGGCACCCACCTCGTGCTCGCTGAACAGCTGCCAGGCCGCGTTCACCGTGTGCGCGAGGAGCGCCTGATCCCTGGTGACCGGTGAGCCGCCGGGCATGCGATACCCGTTGCGGGTGGTGCGGGTCTCGGCGACTGCCATGTTGCGGAAGGGCTCGTCGGGGGTGACCCACCCGTCGTTGTGGAACGTCATGCGGTGGCCGGCTGCGAACGCGGCGCCGGCATCTGCCCATGCGCCCCCGTGTTCCGGACCGAAGAGGTCATCGACGAGCACCTCGCCCCAGTACGTGATGTGGTCGACGAACAGGCTGACCGTGAATCCCAGAGACGCCGCGCGCTCGAACTGCGCTGGCGTCATGGCGCCGCAGTGCTCCAGCCGGAAGCGATGATCGGTGAGTCCGTGCCGCGCGATGATCTGCGCGTAGACGTCGAGGGTCGCATCGATCGCGCGGTCCCCGTGCGCGTGACAGGCCAGCTGCCAGCCCGCGGCGGCATAGGGCTCGGCGATGGCCGAGAGCTCGTCCGAGGTGTAGTTCGCCCGCCCGATGTGGTGGGGCTCGAGTCCGAGCGCACGGGTCGCCGGGGTGTCGAGATAGGGGAAGGACGTGGCGATGTTGCCGACCCACGGAGAGCCGTCCGACCACGTCTTCACGCCCGTCTGGCGGAAGAACGCATCGCCGCCGCCTCGTGCGGAGGGCATCCCACCCGGACGGGACATCTCGTACCACCGCAGGCGCACCGGCATCGCACCCTTCGCGCGCAGGGCGTCGATGAGAGGATCGAGTCCTCGATTCCACGACAGGTCGGACACGGTGGTGATGCCGCGCGCGGCCAGATCGCGCAGGTGCGCAGGAAGGATGCGGGGGAGATGCTCCTGCGCCGTGGCGAGCATCGGGGCGACGACCATCTCGACCGCAGCCGCCTCGAGCGCGACGCCGGTGAGCTCCCCCTCGGCATCACGACCGAACGAGGCGCCGACCGGATCGGGTGTGGTGCGGTCGATGCCTGCAGCGAGCGCGGCGGCGGTGTTGAAGTAAACCGAGTGCCCGGAGTTGTGGATCACGACGAGAGAAACACGGCCGGCGAGGTCGTCGAGGAAGCGGATGTCGGGGTCGGGGAGTCCGCGCTGCAGCAGCGAGTCCCATCCGTTCGCGAAGACGGGTTCCCCGTCGGCCTCCGCGACCGCCGTGCGCAGAGCTGCGAGGACATCCTCGGCCCGGGGCACGACCACGGGCCGGAGGTCGACGACCAGATCGGAGAGCAGGATCGCGGCGAACCCGGGATGCCCGTGCGGCTCGATCAGCCCCGGCATGACCCATCCGTCGAGTGCGACCATCTTGGCGTCGGGGTAGGTGCGGCGAATCTCCTCCGCCGAACCCACGGCCACGATCGTGGCGTCGTCGACCGCCATGGCTTCGACTTCGATGTCTGTGCTCGGCGCGAACGGGCGGATGCGGCCGGTGAAGACTGTCGTCATGGCGTCAGTCTGGCACTCGGGTGCGGCGCGGCGAGGGATCGATCAGGAATCGAGAAGCGCATCCGTGTCCTTCCTCCGTAGTGTGAGCACCACACCGGCAGCACATCGAGAGGACCGATCATGGCCGAGAACGAGAAGAACTTCAGCGCCGAGGAACGCGAGGCCATGCAGGCTGCCGCGAAGGAGGCCCGCACACGGCGTTCCCGGGCGAAGAAGTCACCGGAAGAGCTGCGGGCAGCGGGGGAGGCCGACCTCAAGGAGGCCATCGAGAAGCTCACTCCCGAAGACCAGGCTCTGTCGAACAAGCTGCACGCTCTCGTCTCCGAGGTCGCCCCCGAGCTCGTCCCTCGCACGTACTACGGGATGCCGGCGTGGGGTCGCGACGGGAAGGTGCTCTGCTTCTTCCAGCCGGCGAGCAAGTTCAAGGTGCGCTACGGCACCTTCGGCTTCGAGCCGATCTCGAACCTCGACGACGGCACCGTCTGGCCTACCGCGTATGCGGTGACCGATCTCACGGAGGCAGACCTCGCTTTCCTGGCCGAGCGCATCCGTGTCGCGATCAGCTGACGCGCAGTAGCGTGGAGCGTGTGAGCACACTGCCCTTCCCCGCCGCCGTCTACGCCGCCCGCCTCGCCCGTGCCGCCTCCCTCGCCGCCGAGGCCGGGCTCGACGCCATCATCGTGGGACCGGGCCCCGATCTGCAGTATCTGGTCGGCGTCGAGGGCGACACGATCGAGCGACTCACCGCTCTGGTGCTCGGACCCGGCGTCACCCCGACGGTCGTGGTGCCGAGGATGGAGCTGGCGAAGGTGCGCACCACCGCGGTGGGCGAGCTCGGACTCGCCATCGCCGACTGGGTCGACGGTGAAGACCCGTATGCACTGGTAACCGCAACCGTGGGCACCGCATCGCGCGTGGGTGTCTCCGACGCCCTTCCCGCCCTGCACGTCATCCCGATCGGCGAACGACTGGGCGTGCGCCTGGAGCTCGCGACTCCGGTGCTGCGGGAGGGGCGGATGATCAAGGACGCCGAAGAGATCACAGAACTGCGGCGAGCAGCCGACGCCATCGACGCGGTGCACCGCCGCGTGCACGAGTGGCTGCGGGCAGGACGCACCGAGCGCCAGGTGGCCGCCGACATCGCCGAGGCCATCGTCGCCGAGGGCCACCGCACGGTCGAGTTCGTGATCGTCGGGTCGGGCCCGAACGGCGCCGACCCGCATCATGAGGTCTCGGACCGGGTGATCGAGAACGGCGATGTGGTCGTCGTCGACATCGGCGGTGCGGTGCCGAGCGGCTACAACTCCGACAGCACCAGGACCTACGCCGTCGGCGCCCCCGACCCCGCAGCGGCTGAGCGCATCGCGGTTCTCGTGCGAGCGCAGCAGGCGGCCGTGGATGCCGTGCGTCCAGGAATCACCGCAGCCGAGGTCGATGCCGCGGCGCGTAGCGTGCTCGCCGAGGCGGGCCTGGGTGAGGCCTTCCTGCACCGCACGGGGCACGGCATCGGCGTCTCGGTGCATGAGGAGCCCTACATCGCCCCGGGCAACGATCTGGTGCTGCGCGAGGGCATGGCGTTCAGCATCGAGCCCGGCATCTACTTCGCCGGCGAATGGGGTGCCCGCGTCGAGGACATCGTCGTGGTCACGGCCGACGGGGGAGAGCGGTTGAACGTCGCGCCGCACGAGCTCACCTCGGTGATCTGAGCCTCGCTCGATCAGCCTGAGAGGCCGCCCTCCCCGATCACGGGGAGGGCGGCCTCTTCTCGCAAGGGGTCAGGACTCCATGCGGCGCCGACGGGTCACGAGCACCCCCCCGGTCACCACGAGCAGGAACAGGATCGCGATCACCGCGGCCGGAACCGCACCACCGGTGCCGGCGAGACCGCCACCTGCGCCCGCCGCGGCCGTGACAGTGAGGTCTCCTTGTGCTGTCAGTCCTGTGCGTGCTCCCACGGCGATCAGCGTGTGGTCACCGACCTCCGCCTTTGCCGGGATCGTCACCTCCACGCGGAACGCACCGTTCGCGTCGGCGACGACCTCAGCCAGGTGGAGGGGCTCGGAGTGGAGCGTGAGCGAGATGGTCTCTCCGGAGCCGAATCCCCGCCCCGTCACCTGCACGGTGCCGCCTTGCGCCACCGTGCTCGCTCCGATCACGAGCTCCGCCTGCAGCACCGGGGTGTCGCGCGCGTTGATCGTGAGCGGTGACGACTCCGAGCCACGGTAGGCCGTCTCGTCGGACGGGATGAAGCGCGCCACGTAGGTGTGCACGCCCGAGGTCGCAATGGTGACATCGGCAGTGGCCGTACCGCCGGTGACCTCGGCCGAGCCCACTACATCGTCCCCCTCGAAGAAGTCGACCTTGCCGGCGGCACCCGCAGGCTTCACCGTCGCCACCAGGGGGATCGACTCGCCGGCAACCGGATCGTCGGCCCCGGCCGCGAGCGCCACCGAGGTCTTGCGCGGGGCCTGCGGATCGGCAGCGACCAGAACAGAGGCACGAGCCTCGACCTGAGAGACCTCGCCGAGCGCGATCACCGGGTGGGAACCATCGATCGCATCGACCGGCACCATCAGGTCGGCATCGAGACGACCGCTCTCGTCGGCCGATGTCTGTACCGGGGTCTCATCGTCGATGCGGATAGAGACGTTCTCCTTCGGCGCGAAGCCCGTTCCGGTGATCGTCACGGTGTCGCCCGGCGTCGCCGTGGGAGTCACCTGGATCTCGGGTGTGTACTCGGGCTCGGGATCGACGACCGCGATCTCGAGTTGCGCCCCAGCCGACCGCACCCCGTCGTCCGCCGTCACCGTCACCGCATAGGCGCCGGCGACGGCGTAGGTGTGGGTGCCGGTGACGGCGCCGTCCACGATCGACACCGGCGCGACGGGTGAGCCGTCTCCCCAGTTCACGACCGCCGAGGTCTCACCCTGTCCGCCCGCGATGACGGCGAGGGACGCCTCGAACTCCTCGCCCGCGATCTGCTCTCCCACAGCGCCAGCCGTGACGCTCAACGGCTCCATGGCCGCATGCTCGCCATCGGAGGCGATCGCGAAGATGTGCACGCGTCCATCGTTGAGCGAGCCGGCCTCCTTCGGCATCGTGAACGACTCGACGACCTTGGCGACACCGTCCTCGTCCACCGCGAGATCGATCGGAGCCGTGGCATAGATGGCGGTGTTCTTGACCGACCCCTCAGCACCGGTTCCCGAGAGGCGTCCCTCCGAGACGGCGAGCACGGTATTGCTCTTGTACGGATTCCCTGATGCACCGACCCAGTCGCCGAGGCTGATCGTCACCTGTTGCGTCGAGCCGTCGGTGAAGTGCAGCGTCGCGATGGAGTCGCGATTGCTCTCGGTGGCCGTTCCGATGAACGCGATCTGCTTCGCGCCGCTACCGAACGACACCTTGACCGTCTGTCCTTCACCTGTGATGTTGTCGGGAGCCCCCGCCGGGATCGCCGGGAGGTCGTAGGTCAGCGTCGTCCCGGGGACCGTGAGGGTCTGACCCTGCACGAACCCGTCGGCGTTGATCTTGTCGCGGAAGTAGCCGTGGCCCTGTGAATCGCAGTTCGCAGCCGTGACACCGAGGTCGCCGATGCAGACGTTGTTGAAGGCGCCGTTCAGCGTCTCGTCTCGGAACACGGTGACCGTCGCGGTGGTCTGAGCCACCGCACCTGCCGAGTCCCGCACCGTGACGGCGGCCGAGTAAGTGCCTGGCACCGTGAAGGTGTGCGGCGCACTCACCTTCCATCCGCCGAGGTCGTCGCGCATCAGCTTCACCTCATCTACCGGAGCGTCATCACCGTAGTCGACGGTGACGGTGTAGCCGGAGGCCTCGGTCTCCGTCCCGACCACGGTCGCGAGCGGGCCGGAGAACTCGCGGTCGACCGCCACACCCTGCGGCGCACCGGGCGCGATCGACAATCCGTCTGCCGCCGAGGCGGAGGCGAAGAGCTCGATCTCCGACAGTGCCAGCGTTGCCGCATCCGTCTTCAACGTCACTCTCACGCTCGTGTAGCCATCCTGGTTCGCGGCCGTGAAGGGGCGCGTCTGCGAGTCCCACGTGAACGACTCACCGGAGCGACTGTCCAGCTCGGTCCACGTGCTGCCGTCGAGCGAACCCTCCAGCTTCCAGCTGGACGGGGCATTCGTCTTCGCCGCGCTGGTGAGCGTGTACTGACCGATGGAGACGGGTCCGGACTGCGAGGTCCAGACGAGCTCGGCGGTGTCGCCCGAGAACGAGACCTTCGAGTTCATGCTGTCGTCGGCCAGAGCACCGACGGGGGTGCCGTCAGTCGCCGCCAGAACTCCGCGGCCGACCTTCGTCGCATCCACCAGCGTGGTGGGCACGTCGAGCTTCTCGTCGAGGTCCTTGGCGCCCCAGGTCGAAGGCGTCGCGCTCATGGTGAAGTCGAGCGTGCCGCCGTCGCGCACCAGGTCGCCGTCGAACGTCGTCTCGGTGATCGCCGTGCCATTGATGCTGGCGCCTGCGACGTACTTGTCGCCCGCGGATGCTCCGGGAGCGTTGATCACCAGTTCCTTGTCACCGATCGAGAGCGTCGCACTGTCGAAGAGCGGTGAGCCGATGGTGTAGTCGCCGGAGCCGACCTCGAGCGGGTAGAAGCCCAGCGCCGAGAACACGTACCAGGCCGAGAACTCGCCGTTGTCCTCGTCGCCCGGATACCCCTGGCCGATGTCGGAACCCACGAAGAGACGGTCCTGGATGTCGCTGATCAGCTCCTGCGCCCCCGACGGGTCACCGGCTTCGGCGAGCACGTAGGGGATGTGATGTGCGATCTGGTTCGACATGCCGAGCATCCCGAGTCGCACGTCGCGCGCTTCCCTCGCCTCGTGGATGCCGGAGTAGTCGGCCTTCTCTCGCGTGGTGAGGAAGTCGTGCATCACGTCGACGAGTCCCTGGCGCCCGCCGTAGAGGGCGGCCAGGCCATCCACGTCGTGCGGAGCATGGAACCCGAAGGTCCACGCGCTCGCCTCCGTGAAGGCACCGCCCCAGGCCTTCTTGTCGAAGTCGGCGCCCGAGGTCCAGGTGCCGTCGGCATTGCGGGAGGTGAACGTGCCCGCCTCGGGGTTGTACATCTCGACGTAGTGCTCGGCGCGCGCCTCGAAGTACGTGGCTTCCTCCTCGAGCTGCGCCACGCGATCGGCCGGGGTGTTCGGGTCCTCGGAGAGGGCCTTCGCCATCTCCGAGATCCCGAAGTCGTTGATGTAGCCCTCGAGGCCCCAGGATGCGCTCTCGTGCGTCGTCTCCTCGGTGTACCCGAGGAAGATCGACTGGCCGAGGCCCTTGCGGCCGACGGCGTTGGATGCCGGGAGCACCGTGGCGTTCTTGACCGCGGCGTCGTACGCCTCGAGTGCCGTATCGGTGCTGAGGGCGCCGGCGAGATACGCTTCCGCGAAGGCGACGTCGGAGCTCGTGCCGGTCATGAGATCCGCATAGCCGGGGGAGGACCATCGGGCGACCCAGCCGCCGTCGCGATACTGCTGCACGAAGCCGTCGACGAGCTCCTCTGTAACCTCGGGGTAGAGCAACGAGTACAGCGGCCACGCGGTTCGATAGGTATCCCAGAAGCCGTTGTTCACATAGACCTTGCCGTCGACGATCTTGGCGTTGGTCTGGGTGTCGCTGGCCTGCCCGGTCGTCGCCGACACAGGGCTCGCGTACTTGAAGACGGGGTCTGTCTCGGTACCCGTGTTCTCGAACTGCGAGTTCGGGTACAGATTCAGTCGGTAGAGACTCGAGTAGAGGGTGACGAGCTGGGTGTCGCTGGCCCCCTTGACGTCATGCACGACGGAGAGTCGCTCGTTCCACGCATCCTTGACGGCGGCATGCGCCTCATCGAAGGAGACGCCTTCGACCTCGAAGCCGTGGTTCTTCTCGGCCTGTTCCTGCGAGATGAACGACGACGACAGCCGCAGCTCGACCGTGCGGTCGCTGGTCGTATCGAATGCCGCATAGCGCGCGGTGGCGTTGCGGTTACCCACCGTGGTGGGTCCCGCCGCGGACGGGGCGCGGTCGAACGTGCCGTAGACGAACATACGCGTGCGCCCCGGCCACCCGGATCCGCCGTCGACCCAGCCGCTGACCGTGTCGCCCGAGATCGTCAGCTTCGACGAGTCGACGAGCTGGTCGATCAGGATCGAGCTCGCATCACCTGCGAACTCGAACCGATAGATCGCGCCATGATCGGTGGCTGTCACCGCAGTGCGGATGCCGTTGTCGAACGTGACGTCGTAGATGTCGGGGCGCGCGATCTCGTTCTCGTGCGAGAACGTGATCCTGCGGTCGTTCAGATTCGAGGTGGGATTGGCGTTCGCGGCGGGAAGAACGGCGATCTGGTTGCGATCTCCCATCCAGATGCTGGGCTGGTGGGAGAAGCCGATGCCGTTGAGACCGGTCCTGTTCTGCGCATTGTTCGCGCGCTGGTACTGGTAGATCGTCCCGACGTTGTCGGCGTTGGTCATCGGTGTGATGAAGTTGAATCCGTTGGGCCAGGCGGTGGCAGGCAGGTTGTTCCCGCGCGAGAAGCCGCCAGTCGAGTTCGTGCCCCGACGGGTGTCCACATAGGAGACGAAGCCGTCCGAGGTGTCCCGTGCGGCGGCGACACCGATCTCGACGTCGTCGAGCCAGCCCGTGAAGGAGGTCGCTCCGGTGGGCACCTCGATGCCCTTCACGTCGGATCCCGGGTGGTCGTAGGTGAACAGGATGTCGTCGATCGTGCGCCCCTCGAACGAGCCGAGGTCGACGGTCACCTTGTTCCACTGGTTCGGCCAGAGCGCGTTCGAGAGTCCCTGCTGGCGCGCATCCGTGCCGTATCCATAGGTGTCGACGGCACCACTCGCCGAGAGCGTCGTACCGTCGTCGAACGCGAGGTCGACAGCGACGAACGTCGCAGCATAGGTCTGCTCACCGTCGAGCACAGGGAACACGAGGTAGGAGAGCTCGCTGTCCGCAGCCACGTCGATGTCGACGTCGCTGTACAGGGTGCTGGTCGACGAGGCGGGCCCGTCGGCCAGATGGCGGCCGGAGTACTGCACGGCCTTGGTACCGGTGAAACCGACGCCGGTCTTCGCGGTGTCGGATGCCGTGGGGCCGTTGCCGATGGCGAGGCGCAGATCCTGCGCGACAGGAACGCCGTCGGTCGCCGTGAGGGGCTCGAAGTCGGCGAGCTGAACGAGTCCCGTCGTGGCGACGCGGGTCTCGAGGACCTCGAGCCGGTAGTACTGATATGCGGCGCTCGGAGCGGCGAGGTCGAAAGTGCGGGTCTGGCCGCGACCGGTGAACATCTCGTCCGTGCGCTCGTCGACGGTGGTCCAGTCGGTGCCATTGTCGGATCCCTGCACCCGGAAGTTCTTGGGGTCGCGCTCGGGGGCATCAGCGCCCGACGTGAGCGTGTAACGGAGCAGGGGCTGCGCAGCCGTGAGCTGGTACCGGATCCAGCCCGTGCGTGCGAAGGCGAGCCACTTGGTCGACGCGTTCGCGTCGGCGGCGAACGTCGCGGCCTCGTTGGGAGGATTCTCGGCCGACGCGGTCACACCGTTCGGCGCGATGCTCGGCAGCATGCTGCCCGGCACGAAACGGCTGCCGGTCACATTGACGGGCTGACCCGTTCCCGTGAGCACGGGGGCGGCATCGGCAGACTCGAATGACGATGAGAAGGCGCCTCCTGCGGCGGCTGCCGCCGGCATGGGCGTCAGCATCGCGAGGGTCACCGTCAGGGCTGCGCCTGCAGCGATCCAGCCGCGGCTCAGGGGTCGTTCTCTTCTCGGACGGGCAACCGTCATGATGTGCTCCTCAAACTCCACCACTGTGTGTCGTTCGCCTGTCGCAGATGCCGGGTGAGCCTGCGTGGGGCGGTATGACATCGCTGTCATATGATGAGGAACCTATCACAGCGGTCGCGGCGTGGGGAAGGTGCATCTCCTGTCTCCGCAGGCGTCATAATGAGCAGATCGCTCGAAGCGCGGCAAGGAAGACGATGAGACCAGAAGACGACGGGGTTGCCCCTCGCCCCACGCTCGCGCAGGTCGCCGCCCGTGCCGGGGTGAGTCTGAAGACGGCTTCGCGTGCGCTCGGCGGGGAGTCGTATGTGAGTGAGAAGACCCTCAACAGCGTGCTCGCAGCGGCCGCAGATCTCGATTACCAGCGCAACGCCGCCGCCAGCCTCCTGGCCAGTGGACGCCTCGCCGACTCTATCGGTCTCATCACCGGCGACTTCACGAACCCTTTCTACTCGGCACTCGCACAAGCCGTCGAAGACGAGATCCGACCACGGGGCATGCACCTGTCCGTGGCGAACTCGCGCGAATCCCCGGAGCAGGAGAAGCGCGTGGCGCTCGACCTCGCCGATCGTCAGACGAAGGCCGTCATCACCGTGTCGTCGATGGTCGACCACAGCGACTACGCGCAGTTGCAGACTCGCGGCATCCCGGTCGTCTTCGTCGACCGTCCGGCTGAGAACGTCGCCGCCGACTCCGTCGTCTTCGACAATCGCGAAGGCGGTCGGCTGGTCGCACGGCACCTCATCGAGCGCGGCCACCGGCGCATCGCGTTCATCGGCGACTACGCCTGGCTCCCCACCTACCGTCAGCGCCTCGCGGGTATGGGCGATGTCCTCGACGACTCCGACGTCCAGTGGCGCGAGTTCCTCCGAACCGACGCGCACGCCGTCGCCTCATCCCGCGCGAGCGTGCGCGAGCTGCGCTCTCTCGACAACCCGCCCACCGCGATCGTCGCGGGCAACAACCGGGTGCTGCTCGGCGTCATGGAGGAGATCGCTGAGAGTGACGCACCACCTGCCGTGATCGGCTTCGACGATCCGGAATGGGCTCGAGTGCTCGGCATCAGCGTCGTGTCCGGCGAGGTCGACGAGCTCGGCCGGATCGCCGCCCGCCTCGCCGTCACGCGCCTCGCCGATCGCACACGCGAGCCCGAGAGCGTGGTCGTGCCCATGCGTCTGATCCCTCGACGGTCCACCGACCCGCGCTGACCGCCGCTCCCCACCGCGATAACATCGGGCCATGCGCCGCCGCCGCAAGGTCTCTTCCGCCAATGTGTCGCCGGCGACCCGTGCACGCTACGCCAAGCGCCGACAGAATCGGCTCGCGCGCGTCGACAACGACCTCACCGACGAGCAGTGGTACGACCTCATGGAGGCCTGGGGCGGATGCGCCTACTGCGGCGGCGAAGGCTCCGCTCTGCAGCGCGACTGCATCCAGCCCGTGTCGCGCGGCGGCCGCTACACGCTCCAGAACGTGGTCCCGGCGTGCGCCTCCTGCAATGCGAGCAAGCATAACGACGAGGTCACCGCCTGGCTGCGTCGCAAGAAGCTCGATGAGCGCACCTTCCTCGTGCGGCACGCCACGATCCTGCAGGCACTGCGTCCTGTCGAATGACGTCTCCGCCCACACTCGCTACCCTCGACTCATGACGACGATCGCGCCGATCACTGCCGACGACCGCGCCGAATGGGACGCCCTGTGGAGGGCATACCTGGCCTTCTACGAGACCGACCTGGATGACGCGACCACCGCGGCGACCTTCCGAAGGCTCGTCGACCCCGGGTCCGGCATCCGCGGAGCGATCGCGCGCGACGACCGCGGCGCCGCGGTCGGCATCGTGCACTGGCTGACACACCAGGGAACGTGGACGATGACGGACTACTGCTACCTCGAGGACCTCTTCGTCGCTCCCGGGGTTCGTGGCGGCGGAGTCGGCCGGGTACTGATCGCTCACGTACGTGCCTGGGCCGAGCAGCACGGCTCAGCGAAGCTCTACTGGCTCACGGCGGAATCGAACACCACCGCCCGCGGCCTCTACGATCGCGTCGCCTCCCGGTCGGGGATGATCCACTACGAGATCGATCTCGACTGACAACGCAGGAAAAGAAGAAGCCCCCGGCAGGTGCCGGGGGCTTCTCGATCCTGTGGAGCCTAGGAGATTCGAACTCCTGACATCCTGCTTGCAAAGCAGGCGCTCTACCAACTGAGCTAAGGCCCCGTAAGGGATTTTCTTGAGTTAAGGAGTGGGGCTACCAGGACTTGAACCTGGGACCTCTTCATTATCAGTGAAGCGCTCTAACCGCCTGAGCTATAGCCCCGTCAACCTCCAAGACTTTACCGGAGAAACACGGAAAATCCGAATCGAGGGGGAGCACCCGGGAGTGTCTTCCCCCTCGACCGTGTTCAGCGGCCCGGTCTGATGGTCGCGGTACCCGCCGAGAGCGAGACGTCGATGCTCCTGCGCGAGCTCGATGCCTCCTCGACCTCGGCGTTCAACGTGCCGGCACTGATGTCCTGAGTGATCGCGTACTCGACGTCGGGAACCGTCAGATCCAGGGTCCCTGCGCTCACGTCGACTGCCGTCTGCGTCGGAGGGGTCCCCGTCAGCTCCACCGTGAGATCACCCGCGGAGACACCCAGATCGGCCATGGTGACGCCGTCCAGGAGGATGTCGGCGCGACCCGCACTCATCTGCACGTCGAGTTCCTTCGCGGCTCCCTCGACATCGAGCGCACCGGCGCTCACGCTCACATCGAGCACTCCGAAGTCGCCGACCACGTCGAGGCTGCCCGCATCGAGGTTCAGGTCGGCATCGAGTCGCGCGTCACGCAGGCTCTCGGGGAGGGTGAGCACCGCGATCTCCTCGTCGCCGAACCAGGCGCCGATCCACCAGCCGAACACCCCCTGGGGGCTCCGCACGACCAGCTCATCGCCGTCGCGTTCGAACGTCCACGGCGTACCGCGGCCATTCGTGATGGCGAGCGTCGCCTCGTCGACATCGCCGAACTCGACCCGCATGCTGCTGGCGTCGGCGTCCACGTCGACGCTCTCGAGTCCGTCGACCTCCACGCTCTGCACGGAATCAGGACGGCTCGAGGAGACGATGGTCCCGGCCGCCGCAGCTGCTGCCGTTCCCCCGGCCCCGAGCAGGGCGAGTCCGCCGACGACCGCGGTCACGACCATCACCGCGGTGGCCCCCGACGATCGTCCACCGCCGGAAGGAGGAGGAGGCGTCGGAGCGGACGGCGATGCCGGCGCCTGGGGAGGGGATGCGGGCGGAGGGGTGAGCGGGGTGTGCTCGCCCTGGGTGCCGTTGTTGTCGGTGGTCATCGTGCCACTCCTGTCTGGCCGGTCGGCGGCGTCGGGCCACCGGTGTTCTCGATGTGGGCGAGGGCGGCGAGCACGCGGCGGTTTCCCGACTCGTCCTGCTCGAAGCCCAGCTTCTGGAAGATGGAGGTGATGTGCTTCTCGACACTGGCCTCCGAGAGGAACAGGATCCCGGCGATCGCCTGGTTCGACTTCCCCTCCGCGATCAGAGCGAGGACGGTGCGTTCGCGCTCGGTGAGCCGCAGCATCCGGTCGTCCCGGTTGCGACGGGTCAGCAGCTGCGCGACGACCTCGGGGTCGAGCACGGTGGCCCCCTCGGAGATCCGCTGCACGGAGGCGAGGAACTCGGAGACATCGGCGACGCGGTCCTTGAGCAAGTAGCCCAGCGGACCCCCCTGCGCTGCGATCAGATCCGAGGCGTACCGCTCCTCGACGTACTGCGAGAGCACGAGGATCGCGAGCGTCGGATGCGTCGAGCGCAGACCGAGCGCGGCACGGATGCCCTCGTCGGTGAATGTCGGCGGAAGGCGTACGTCCAGGATGCACAGGTCGGGCGTCGTGGTGGCGACGGCCTGGTCGAGACCTTCGATGTCGGGGAGGGCCGAGACCACGTCGTGGCCGGCGTCCTCGAGAAGACGGACCAGACCTTCTCGAAGCAGGACCGAGTCCTCGCAGATCAGGATGCGCATGGGACGTTCACCTCCAGGCTGGTCGGTCCGCCCTGCGGACTGTCGAGACGGAAGGTTCCCCCCGCGGCGAGGATGCGGTTGGCGATCCCGTCGAGTCCGCCTCCCGGCTGCACCTGCGCGCCACCGATGCCGTTGTCCTCCACGCGTGCCCAGAGGGTGTTGCCCTCGCGGAGCCGCACGATCACCCGCGCTTCACTGGCCCGCGAGTGCTTCGCCGCATTGGTCAGGGATTCGGCGATGGAGAAGTACACGGCGGCCTCGGCCTCGCGACTGCAGCGACCCTCCATGCGCACATCGAGGTGCACGGGGATGTGCGAGCGTCCGGCGAGTGCCGACAGAGCAGCGTCGAGACCGCGGTCGTCAAGCACCGAAGCGTGGATGCCGCGGGCCAGCTGACGCAGCTCAGTGATGGCTGCCTTGGTGGAGGTGTGGGCCTCGTTGATCAGTTCCTTCGCGGCGTCGGGATCGCTGTCGATCTTCTGCTGCGCGAGTCCGAGGGTCATGCCGACCGAGACCAGTCGGGGCTGAACGCCGTCATGCAGGTCGCGCTCGATGCGGGTGCGCTCCACGTCGGCGGCCCGCACGGCGCCTTCCCGCTGCGCCGTGGAGGTACGCACGCGTTCGGTGAGCTCGGTCTCCTTGCTGCGGATCACGATCGCGAGCGACAGGGTGCGATGCAGCAGGGCCAGCCCGATCATGCCGACGACGCACGCCGCGATGCCGAGGATGCCGACCAGGGGAGCCCAGGCGACGGGGATGCCTCCGCCGCCGAACGGACCCACGACGGAGTCTGCCGCGGTGAGGGGAGCGAACGAGATGATGATCGACCACACCAGGCCCCAGAACAGACGGAGAACGACCCAGCCGAGCAGTGCGGAGATGGCGAAGTTGGCGATCGCACGCCACATGCGCCCATCGATCGCCTGACGTCCGAGCGCACGCAACCAGCCGACGAACCCGGGGCGGTCGCGCGGCTGCAGGCGCAGCGGAGCGATCGGCGTGAGGTACAGCGTGCCGACGCGCGCGACCTCGAACCAGCCGAGTCCGTACAACGCGTAGACCAGTCCCACCAGCAGGACGAGGCCGATGCCCGCGGCGAAGAGGAGGCCGAGGCCGGTGCCGAGGAGCCCGCCGAGCATGCTGAAGATGGCACCGCCGAGGATGCCGACGCCTGCCAGGTGCAGGATCGTGAGGAAGATGCGCAACGGCGGCTTCACCGCCGTTGCGGGAGCCGGGGTCGCAGTCTGAGTGGTCATGATTCCAAGGTACGGCGGGCCGGGTGAGCACGACACCGAGTCAACCGGACACTCCGATTCGGGTTTTCCGTAACATGCCCGCTCGTCTCTTCCTGCTTCGTTGACGCTCTTCGGCAGTACAGTTAGATAGCAAAAGAAGACAAGTCTTTTGTTTTGTCATGCTTTGAACAGGAGGACATCGACTCATGCCGCTACGTCATCCGGCTCCAGATCTTGTTGAACTTCAGTCACGTGTGCTCAACAAGGACGCCGATAGTGTGCGTGGGCTCCTGTTCACCCCTCCACTGGACGACTCGCGCTACCTCCACTGGGAGCAGTTGATCCGCCGGACTCCGCCAGACGGCCTCACTCATGATGAGTGGTGGTTTCGGCTCAAGCTCCAGCGCAGTGCCCAGATGCGAACGGTGCCGTTGCGAGCAAAGGACGGATCGTCCTTCACCTTCGCGATGACCGACGAAGTTCTGCAACTCACCGAGGAGATCGGACGCAGAGCCGGAGGCAGCGTAGCCGGGGGCGGCACTGCCATGACCCCGGGCGGCCGCGATCAGTTCATTGTTCGATCTCTCGTTGAAGAAGCGATCACATCGAGTCAACTTGAAGGCGCTTCTACGACCCGGCGGGTCGCCGTGGAGCTCCTGAGCACTGGACGAGACCCGCGGACTAAGTCCGAACGAATGATCCTCAACAACTACCGCGCTATGCGCCAGGTCACCGAGCTCTCGAGTGACCCGCTCACGCCCGGGTGGATTCTTGAACTGCACCGAATCCTTACCGAAGGAACCCTGAGCGACCCCGCAGATGCCGGACGCATCGAAACTCCTGAGCACGAGCGAGTAAGCGTTTGGGCAGGGGAGGTCCAAGTTCACATACCACCTCCGGCAGAGGAGCTTCCCGATCGCCTAGGAGAGCTCAGCGCCTTCGCGAACGGCTCGTCGTCCGAATCGCCCTACATCCCTCCCATTGTCCGCGCGATCATCACCCACTTCATGTTCGGGTATGACCACTACTTTGCTGATGGAAATGGCAGGATCGCCCGAACCTCCTTCTACTGGTCGATGCTTCACAACGGGTACTGGCTGGCCGAGTACCTTGCGATATCAAAGATCCTCCGTGCCGCTCCCGGAAGGTATGGCGACAGCTACCAATACACCGAAGACGACGGCAATGACCTCACGTACTTCATCCTCCACCAGCTCCACGTGATCGCACGGGCTCTCGACGAGCTCGACCTCTACATCGAAGGCCGCCAGCGTGAATCGCAGCGGGTGCAGTCCGCGCTTCGCAGCGCTGTCCGGGACTTCAATATGCGTCAGACTCAAATCCTCGAATGGCTCACGCGAGAATCTCCTTCAGGAATCACTGCGATCGAGATCGCCAACCGCTATCGAGTTTCCACCCAAACGGCTAGGAACGATCTCTCATACCTAGAGTCGTTCGGACTACTCACCCGCGGGGTGGCCAAACACCCGATCGTTTGGCACCCGACGAACGATCTATCGTCACGGCTTGCTCAGCTGGGAGATCAGGAGAGCTCATAAAGCCAAGCGCATGTTCTTCTTTGGCTTTCTTGTCGCTTCGGAGTCGAACCGGGCACCCTCGTCACATCCCCATCGCCGATCTGCTTCACTGGGGGCATGACGACACACGAAGGGGAGCCGCACGGCGCCGGGCTCGGTCAGCGACTGAACTGGTTGCGCGCGGGGGTGCTGGGCGCGAACGACGGCATCGTCTCGGTCGCCTCGCTCGTGGTCGGAGTCGCCGGCGCGACGACCGACAACGCCGCACTCCTCACCGCGGGAATCGCCGGCCTCGTGGGTGGAGCCATCTCGATGGCGCTCGGCGAGTACGTTTCGGTGAGCAGCCAGCGCGACAGTGAGCGTGCCCTCATCGCGAAGGAGAGCGAAGAGCTGCGCACCATGCCCGCAGCGGAGCTCGACGAGCTCACTCAGCTCTACCGCGACCGTGGACTCTCCGACGAGACGGCGCGTCAGGTCGCGGAGGAGCTCACGGCGCACGACGCCCTGGCTGCGCACCTGGAGGTCGAGCTCGGCATCGACCAGGACGACCTGGTGAATCCGTGGCACGCGGCGATGTCGTCGGCGATCGCCTTCACTCTCGGCGCGCTGCTGCCCTTGCTGGCCATCCTGCTTCCGCCCCCGGAGTGGCGGGTCCCGGTCACCTTCGTGGCCGTCCTCCTGGCTCTGGCCGTGACGGGCATGCTGTCCGCGAAGATCGGGGGTTCGGCGCCGGTGCGCGCATCGATCCGACTGGTCATCGGCGGCGGGCTCGCCCTGGCCGCGACCTGGCTCATCGGCACCCTTCTCGGCACCACGGGCGTCGTCTAGCGACCACCGCGACGAGGAACGACGAAGGGCGGATGCCGCAGCATCCGCCCTTCGTCTGATCCGTTCCGAGGATCAGTTCGACATGAAGCCGACGAGCAGTCCGCCCGTCACCTTCACGGCGAGGTTGTAGATTCCGGCCACCACGGCGCCGAGCACCGTGAAGACGATCAGGTTCAAGATGGCGACCACAGCCGCGAAGGCCATCACCTGAGGAAGACCGACCACTTCGGAGAGAACGAAGCTGTTGTCGGTGATGCCGAGCAGGAAGCTCTCCGCCGTCGTCATGATCCCCGTCGCCTGGAACACCAGGAAGATGAGGAAGAACGACACCATCGTGACGACCGCGAGGGCGACCGCTCCGAGGAACGAGAGCTTCACGGCCGACCAGAAGTCCACGTAGACCAGTCGGAGGCGTACCTGCTTGCCACTGGTCTTGCGGGTCGACTTCTTCGCCAGCTTGTCGGCCACTGTGCTCATGCGTCTGTATCCTCGGGGGTCTGTGTCGTCTCGGGGGCCTGGGTCTCGGCATCCTCCGCTTCCGCCTCGTCTTCGGCGAGGCCACGCTCGCCGTTACGGGCGATGGCGAGGATGCGGTCGGCCTCCGTCGTACGGGCGAACACCACTCCCATGGTGTCTCTACCCTTGGCGGGGACCTCGGCCACGGCAGAGCGTACCACCTTGCCGCTGGAGAGAACCACCAAAACCTCGTCGTCCTCGGAGACGATCAGACCACCCGCGAGAGTGCCCCGATCGTCGTTGAGCTTGGCGACCTTGATGCCTGTTCCGCCGCGTCCCTGCACGCGGTATTCCTCCACCGCGGTGCGCTTGGCGTACCCACCGTCGGTGACGACGAAGACGAATTTGCCGGGCGCTGCGACAGAAGCCGAGAGCAGGCAGTCCTCGTCGATCTTGAACTTCATGCCCCGGACACCGGCCGTGGCACGACCCATCGGACGCAGTGCCTCGTCGGTCGCCTCGAAGCGCACCGACATGCCGCGACGGCTGATGAGGAGGATGTCGTCCTCGGCGTTCACCAGGAGCGCGCTGACGAGTTCGTCCTCCTCGTTCAGGCGGATCGCGATGACGCCGCCCTGACGGTTGGTGTCGTACGCCTCGAGTCGCGTCTTCTTGACCAGACCCTCGCGCGTCGCCAGCACCAGGTAGTCCGCCACCTGGTAGTCGCGGATGTCGAGCACCTGCGCGATGTTCTCGTCCGGCTGCAGGGCGAGCAGGTTCGCGACGTGCATGCCCTTCGCATCGCGCCCGGCCTCGGGCACCTCGTAGGTCTTCGCACGGTAGACGCGACCCTTGTCGGTGAAGAACAGCAGCCAGTGGTGCGTGGTCGTCACGAAGAAGTGCTCGACGATGTCGTTCGCGCGCAGCTGCGCACCCTTGACGCCCTTGCCGCCGCGGTGCTGCGAACGGTAGTTGTCGCTGCGCGTGCGCTTGATGTAGCCCTCGCGGGTGACGGTGACGACCATCTCCTCCTCGGCGATGAGGTCTTCCATCGAGACATCACCGTCGAAGCCGTGCAGGATGTGCGTGCGACGCTCGTCTCCGAAGCGGTCGACGATACCGGTCAGCTCTTCGCGGATGATCGTGCGCTGACGACCCTCATCGGCCAGGATCGACTTGTAGTCGGTGATCTGGGCCTCGAGCTCGTTGGCCTGGTCGATGATCCGCTGACGCTCGAGAGCGGCGAGGCGGCGCAGCTGCATCTGCAGGATCGCGTCGGCCTGGATGTCGTCGATGTCGAGGAGCTTCTGGAGTCCCTCGTTCGCATCCGCGGTGGTCTGCGAACGACGGATCAGCGCGATGACCTCGTCGAGCGCGTCGAGCGCCTTGAGGTATCCGCGCAGGATGTGCATGCGCTTCTCGGCCTCGCGCAGACGGAACTCCGTGCGCCGGACGATCACATCGATCTGGTGCGAGATCCAGTGCGTGATGAAGCCGTCGATCGCGAGGGTGCGCGGCACACCGTCGACGATCGCGAGCATGTTCGCGCCGAAGTTCTCCTGCAGCTGGGTGTGCTTGTACAGGTTGTTCAGCACGACCTTCGCGACGGCGTCGCGCTTGAGCACGACGACCAGACGCTGTCCGGTGCGGTCGGAAGACTCGTCGCGGATGTCGGCGATACCGGTGATCTTGCCGTCGCGGGCGAGGTCGCCGATCTTCACGGCCACGTTGTCGGGGTTCACCTGGTAGGGCAGCTCGGTGATGACGAGGCAGGTACGACCCTGGATCTCCTCCACGTTGACGACCGCGCGCATCGTGATCGAGCCGCGACCGGTGCGGTACGCCTCGTGGATGCCCTTGTTCCCGAGAATCTGCGCGCCGGTCGGGAAGTCCGGTCCGGGAACACGCTGGATCAGACCTTCGAGCAGCTCCTCACGGGAGATGCCGGGGTTGTCGAGGGCCCAGAGGGCGGCGTCGGCCACCTCGCGCAGGTTGTGCGGCGGGATGTTGGTGGCCATGCCGACCGCGATGCCGACCGAGCCGTTGACGAGCAGGTTCGGGAACCGGGCCGGCAGGACCGTCGGCTCCTGCGTCTGGCCGTCGTAGTTGTCGGTGAAGTCGACGGTGTCTTCTTCGATGTCGCGCACCATCTCGAGCGCGAGCGGGGCCATCTTGGTCTCGGTGTACCGCGGGGCCGCGGCACCCATGTTGCCAGGCGAGCCGAAGTTGCCCTGGCCGAGGGCGAGCGGATACCGCAGCGACCACGGCTGCACCAGTCGCACGAGGGCGTCGTAGATCGCCGAGTCGCCGTGCGGGTGGTACTGGCCCATGACCTCGCCCACCACACGGGCGCACTTCGAGAACGACTTGTCGGGGCGGAACCCGCCGTCGTACATGCCGTAGATCACACGGCGGTGCACGGGCTTGAGCCCATCGCGCACATCGGGGAGCGCGCGCCCCACGATGACGGCCATCGCGTAGTCGAGGTAGCTGCGCTGCATCTCCGACTGCAGGTCGACCTGATCGATCTTGCCGTGATCGTGTTCCGGTTCGGTGCGTTCTTCGTCAGTCATGAATCAATCTCTCTGTCACACATCTGGTCTGAGCCCGCGGGCATCAGATATCGAGGAAGCGGACGTCCTTGGCGTTGCGCTGGATGAAGCTGCGTCGGGACTCGACGTCCTCGCCCATCAGCACGCTGAAGATCTCGTCGGCCGCGGCGGCGTCCTCGATGGTGATCTGCTGCAGGGTGCGCGTGGTGTGATCCATCGTCGTCTCCCACAGCTCCTTCGGGTTCATCTCGCCGAGACCCTTGTAGCGCTGGATGCCGGCATCCTTCGGGATGCGCTTTCCGTTCTCGATGCCATGCTTGAGCAGGGCGTCGCGCTCGGCGTCGCTGAACACGTACTCGTGCGCGGAGTTCGACCACTTCAGGCGGTACAGCGGCGGCATCGCGAGGTACACGAAACCGGCCTCGATGAGTCCGCGCATGTAGCGGAAGAGCAGCGTGAGCAGCAGCGTGGTGATGTGCTGGCCGTCGACGTCGGCATCGGCCATCAGCACGATCTTGTGATACCGCGCCTTCTCGATGTCGAACTCTTCACCGATGCCCGTGCCGAAGGCCTGGATCATCGCCTGGACTTCCTTGTTGCCCAGGGCCTTGTCCAGACGCGCGCGCTCGACGTTGAGGATCTTCCCTCGCAGCGCCAGGATCGCCTGCGTGTGCGGGTCGCGACCCTGCACCGCGGAACCACCGGCCGAGTCACCCTCCACCAGGAAGATCTCGCTGATCGACGGGTCCTTGCTCGTGCAGTCCTTGAGCTTGTCGGGCATCGCCGCCGACTCGAACACACTCTTGCGACGGGCGGTCTCTCGCGCCTTCCGCGCCGCGAGGCGGGCGGTCGCGGCGTCGATCGCCTTGCGGATGACGTTCTTCGCCTGGTTCGGGTTGCGCTCGAACCAGTCGCCGAGCTGATCGCCGACGACCTTCTGCACGAAGGCCTTGGCTTCGGTGTTGCCGAGCTTGGTCTTCGTCTGGCCCTCGAACTGCGGTTCTCCGAGCTTGATCGAGATGACCGCGGTCAGTCCCTCGCGCACGTCGTCGCCGGAGAGGTTGTCGTCCTTCTCCTTGAGGAGATTGTTCGCGCGGGCGTACTTGTTGACCAGGGTGGTCAGTGCCGCGCGGAAGCCCTCTTCGTGGGTTCCACCCTCGTGGGTGTTGATCGTGTTGGCGTAGGTGAACACGTTCTCGGTATACGACGTGGTCCACTGCATCGCGACCTCGAGCGAGATCTTGCGCTCGGTGTCTTCCGACTCGAAGGCGATGATCTCGTCGTTGACCACTTCGGCGTGACGCACCTTGTTGAGGTACTCGACGTAGTCGACCAGGCCGCGCTCGTAGAAGAACACGTCTCCCGGCTGCTTGGTGACGGTCGAGCCGTCTTCCTCGACCTCGTAGGCGGAGGACTCGCGCTCATCGCGCAGCTCGATGCGGAGGCCCTTGTTGAGGAAGGCCATCTGCTGGAACCGCGTGCGCAGCGTGTCGTAGTCGAACTCGATGGTCTCGGTGAAGATCGAGGAGTCCGGCCAGAACGTGATGCTCGTTCCGGTCTCGTCCGTCGCCTCGCCCTTCTCGAGCTTCTGCTGCGGGATGCCGCCGTCGGCGAAACTGTGCCGCCAGACGAATCCCTTCTGCTTCACCTCGACGTCGAAGCGCGTCGACAGCGCGTTCACGACGGAGGATCCGACACCGTGCAGACCACCGGAGACGGCGTAGGCGCCGCCACCGAACTTTCCGCCGGCGTGCAGGATCGTGAGCACGACCTCGACCGTCGACTTGTTCGGGTCGGAGGAGTGCGGATCGACCGGGATGCCTCGACCGTTGTCGACGACGCGCACGCCGCCATCGGCGAGCATCGTGACGAAGATCGTGTCGGCGTAGCCGGCCAGAGCCTCATCGACCGAGTTGTCGACGATCTCGTAGACCAGGTGGTGGAGTCCTCGAGGCCCGGTGGACCCGATGTACATACCGGGGCGCTTGCGCACAGCCTCGAGGCCTTCGAGGATCTGGATCGAATCCGCACCGTACTCACCAGGCTGCTTCGCCTTGGGTGCAATGGTGCCCTCGGTTGCGGGGGTTCCCCCGGTGTTCGATTCCGTCTCGTCAGCAGGGGATTCAGGCGTCATCAGAGGGCATTCTCCACATCGATATCACGAACTCCCATTCTAGCGGAGTTTCGTCGGGAAATGCCGCTCAACGGCCGTGTGTGGGCCTGTGAGCGTTTCGACCCCCTTGCGTGGTGCCCTACCCGTAGGTATCGCGCGGGCCCCGTCCTGGAACGGCTCTGGGACCCCATTTCCACGAGGGAACGTCCGGTCCGATGAAGCGAAGATTCTCGACCCCCGCGTCGGGATACCGTCGGCCGATCTCCGTGAGAATCGTGGCCCGCATGAACTGCAGGTTCTTCGCCCACGCGGTCGAGTCGCACTTCACCGTGAGCAGGCCGCGCTCCAGGGAGACGGGTTCGGAGTGCTTCGCTGTGTCGGCGCCGGCGAGATCGGCCCACTGACGGACGAGATCTTCCCGAGCGAGGGTGATCTGCCAGCCGGAGTCACGGCTCAGCTTGTCGAGCACCGCGCCGAGAGCACCAGGATCGCGCCCAGGAGTGAAGGGAGCGTTGTCATCGTCGTTGGCGATGCGCCGCTTGCGCTTCCAGCTTTTGGAGCTCGGCTGCAGGCCCCGAAGGCGCAGGTACGTGCCGATCGTCTCGGGAACTTCGGCCGCGGGAGTCGAAGCCGCGTCAGTCATCCGCCGCCTCCCGTTCGTCGCTGATCGTTCCGGCGCTGATGCGCACCACGTGGGCATGCAGCACCTCGGGGATATCCTCCTCCACCGCCGCCGTCACCACCACCTGCTCGTAGCCGGCCGTGAGGGCCGCGAGTCGCTGACGCCGATCGGCGTCGAGCTCGGCGAAGACGTCGTCGAGGATGAGCACCGGGTCGCCGGCGGGGGATTCGCTGCGCAGCAGCTCGGCCGAGGCCAGCCGGAGGGCGAGGGCGACCGACCAGGACTCGCCGTGAGAGGCATAGCCCTTCACGGGGAGGTCGCGAACACGCAGAACCAGGTCGTCCCGGTGCGGCCCGGTGAGGGTCAGCCCGCGATCGAGCTCGTTCGACCGCTTCGCTGCGAGCGACGCGCGGAAGAGATCGGCGATACGGTGCGGATCGCTGAGTCGGTCGATGGCCGATGCGCCGTCGGCTCCTTCGCCACCGTCTTCTCCTTCTTCGGGGTCGCCGCCGCCGACGGAGAGCGCCCACTCCAGTTCCGGACGATGATCGGCACCGGCGATCGCCTCGTAGGCATCGGCAACCGGCTGCTGCAGATCCGCCGCGAGACGCTGACGTGCCGTGATGATCTCCGACCCGAGCGAGACGAGCTTGTCGTCCCACACATCCAGCGTGCTCAATCCTTCGCCGCGGACACCGCGAGCTCGGGCAGACTTCAGCAGCGCATTGCGCTGTTTGAGCACACGGTCGTAGTCGGCGAGGACGGCCGCGAGCCTCGGAGTGCGTTGGATGAGGAGCTGATCGGTGAAGCGGCGGCGAGCCGAGGGGTCGCCGCGCACGATCTGCAGATCTTCCGGAGCGAACAGCACCACATGTGCGTAGCGGGGGAGTTCGTTCGGCTTCGAGGGCGAGCCGTTGATGCGAGCCTTGTTCGATCCCTGCCTGTTCACCTGGACCTCGGCGAGCACGCGACGCTCGCCGTGCGAGAGTCGCGCGCGGATCACTGCGAACTCCTGCCCGTCACGGACCATCGGCGCATCCGAGGAGACACGGTGCGATCCGAGCGTCGCGAGGAAAACGATGGCCTCGGCGAGATTCGTCTTCCCCTGACCGTTGCGCCCGACGAGGACGTTCGGTCCGCGATGCAGGGTGAGTTCAGCGGTCGCGTAATTGCGGAAATCGACCAGACTCAGGTGCTCCACAATCACGGAGTCAGCCTACCTTCGGGGTCTGACACAGGTTCTTCTCTGGTTTTCATGTGGGGCGCAGGTGACGACGCGCCCCTCGCTCGCAGAGCGGGTTCCCTCCCGATGCTCATTCCGGGATCACCACATCTCCCGAAGGATCTACGTGAGCGCCAAGGCGCCGGCCGATCCGGGAACGTTTCGGGTAGGGAGGTAGCGGAGAGGATCAGCGCAGGAGCAGGTTGGGCTGAAGCAGGTACTTGAACGAGTCGAGGCCGGCCTGGTCCACGGAGGTCTGACTCGTGATCAGCACCGGGCTGAGCTTGTTGGCATTGTCGCTCGAGGTGAACGTCACGCGGACGAACTCGCTCTTCACCGCGCCGAGGGCCTCGATGAGGTACTGCGGGTTCAGGCCGAGCGTGACCTCGTCGCCGCCGGCGAGGATCGCATCGACAGACTCGGAGGCGCGTGCGTGGTCTCCCCCCGAAGCATCCATGGTCACGCTGTCGCTGGAGAACGTGAAACGCAGTGGAGCAGCGCGATCGAGAACGAGAGAAACTCGGCGGACGGCCTCGACCAGGTCGGCCGTGTTGACGACCGCGTAGTGATCCGTCTGCTCCGGGAAGAGTCGGCGAACGGGCGGGAAATTGCCCTTGATCAGGAGAGAAGTGACGGTCTTGTTTCCCGCGGTGAAGGCGATGATCTCTCGGTCGCCTGCTCCGGAGAAGGCCACCTGGATCGTGCCGGCGTGACCGAAGGTCTTCCCCACTTCGAGGAGCGTGCGTGCGGGAACCAGTGCGGTGGCCTCGACGGCTTCGCCGTCCCACGGCACATCCCGCAGCGAGACGCGGTAGCGGTCGGTCGCGACGAGGCTGAGGTTGTGTCCGGAGACTTCGAGCTGCACACCGGTGAGCACGGGGGTCACGTCGTCACGCGACGCGGCGAATCCGACCTGGGAGATGGCGGTGCTGAAGTCGTCGGCGGGAACCACACCGGAAGAACCCGTCACCTCGGGGATCGACGGGTATTCCTCGACCGGCATGGCAGCGAGTGTGAACCGT
This sequence comes from Microbacterium sp. PAMC22086, assembly GCF_019443525.1. NCBI lineage: Bacteria > Bacillati > Actinomycetota > Actinomycetes > Micrococcales > Microbacteriaceae > Microbacterium > Microbacterium sp. PAMC22086. Next base: position 691,386 of record NZ_CP080380.1, read on the forward strand.
GCGGAGCCGCAGGTGACGGCGATGCCGCCGTCTTCCTCGACCGCGATCTCGATCGGAGCGTTCGGGAGGCGGCTCGCGATGTCGGAGAGCAGCCGGCCGTGGACCAGAATCGTGCCGGGTGTCTCCACCGTGGCTTCGATGGTCGTCCGCGCGGATGCTTCGTAGTCGAAGGCGGAGAGTGTCAGACCGGAACCATCGGCTTCGATCAGGACTCCGGCCAGGATCGGCTGGGGGTTGCGCTGCGGCAGAAGCTTGACGACGAACGAGACAGCCTCGCTGAAGACATCGCGGTTGACCTGAAACCTCACGGGTGCTCCCTTGTCGTCGAACTGTGACGCGTTGTCGTCTGCCCTGCCGGTGCAGGGCTTCCCATGCTAGCCCCACACTCCGGCGTATCCCTACGCCGAGGTTCTTGTCGTTCGTCCGGCGGTTCTCCCCACCGTCTGGTGATCGGATCGCGCCTTGAATGACTTAACTCCTTAACGGTGTTAACAGCTGTGGATACTGTGGATAAGTCGGTGGATAGCAAGAGCGAGTAGGGAACTACACAGTTGTCAGTTGTGGAAACCCTGAGGAATCCGCGGGCTGGGGGGTTGTGGGCCGAGGACCGCCCTCCCAGAGTTATCCACAGGTTTGGGTGATCAACCCACATTCGTCCCGACCGAATCCACTTTCATCCACAAGTTATCCACATGTGCATAGAGGCATCTATCCGAGGATCAGAACCCCTGTCCGTGTCACAAAAATGGGGAGGACGGCACCCGATCAGGTGCTGTCCTCCCCATTTCTCGGAGACGCGGCGTGTCAGCGTCGGCCGAGCTGCGTGGTGATCTCTGTGACCTGGTTGTAGATGGAGCGTCGCTCCTTCATGAGCTCGCTGATCTTCTTGTAGGCGTACATGACGGTCGTGTGGTCGCGGTTGCCGAACAGCTGTCCGATCTTGGGCAGGGAGAGGCTGGTGCGCTCACGGCACAGGTACATTGCGATCTGTCGGGCGGTGGCGATCTGCTGCGAACGGCTGGAGCCGTACAGGTCGTCGACGGTGAGCTTGAAGTACTGCGCGGTGGCCGTGATGATGTCGGTCGGCGAGATGATGTTGTCCTCGGCCGTGTCGATGATGTCTCGGAGCACGGTCTGCGCGAGGGAGATGTCGAGCGCGGAGCGGTTCAGGCTGGCGAATGCCGACACACGGATGAGTGCGCCCTCGAGCTCGCGGATGTTCGACGACACTACGGTCGCGATGTACTCGAGGACCTCGTCGGGGATGTGGAGCGCCTCGCTCTGTGCCTTCTTGCGAAGGATCGCGATACGCGTCTCGAGGTCGGGCGCCTGCACATCGGTGATGAGACCCCACTCGAAGCGGCTGCGCATCCGGTCTTCGAACCCGGTCAGGTGCTTCGGGGCGACATCGCTGGTGATGACGACCTGCTTGTTGTGGTCGTGCAGCGTGTTGAAGGTGTGGAAGAAGGCTTCCTGGGTCTCGGCTCGTCCCTGGAGGAACTGGATGTCGTCGATCAGGAGGATGTCGACGTCGCGGTATCGCGCCTGGAACGCGGCACCGCGGTTGTTCGCGATCGAGTTGATGAAGTCGTTCGTGAACTCCTCGCTCGAGACGTACCGCACCTTCACTCCTGCATAGAGGGACTGTGCGTAGTCGCCGATCGCGTGGAGGAGGTGCGTCTTGCCGAGGCCCGAGTCGCCGTAGATGAACAGAGGGTTGTACGCCTTGGCCGGCGCTTCGGCGACAGCGACCGCCGCAGCATGAGCGAAGCGGTTGGACTGCCCGATGACGAAGTTGTCGAAGGTGTACTTCGGGTTCAGGCGGGACTCATGGCGCAGCTGCGTCGGCTGCTCCATCGGGGACTCGACGCGCACCTGCTCGTGCCGGCCGAAGTCGCCGACGGCGATCGGTGCCGTCTGCTGCTCGGCCAGTTCGTGATTCACGACGACGCGGTAGGAGGTGACCTCTTCACCGATGTGGGAGAGGGCCTCCATGATCGGCAGGCGCAGTCTCTTGTTGATCTGCGCGGCTGTGAGGTCGTTCGGCACCTCGAGGTAGAGGGTGGCCGACATGACACCGGCCGGGACGGCCAGGCTCAGGAAACCCTGCAGTTGCGGGGTGACTCGATCGTCGTCGACCAGAAGCTCCTGCACCGTGGTCCAGATGGGGACGTCGGGCTGGGCAGGTGATGACATGACGCTCCGGACGAGTGATCGAGGCGGGGTCGACGTGCTGTTCCCCCTGTGGATAACTTAGGATGCCACGGTAGTCATCCCGGCTGTGAACGGCAACCTGCCCTTGAAAATACGCGCGCGTGTTGCACCTGCCGGGCGTGGTTCGGTTGTGGATAATGGCTGTGCGGTTCGTACCGGAAGACCACCACGTGAGCGCGCAGATTTGCTCTGTGCGTCGGTAAGACGTACCCTTACTTGGTTGACTTATGCCATTTTTGGCAGTACCCCATGTCTCCGGTCGCAGTGAACCCGGTGGCAGCATTCCCGGAGTGATTCCATGAGCAAGCGCACCTTCCAGCCCAACAACCGTCGTCGCGCCAAGAAGCACGGCTTCCGTGCCCGCATGCGTACGCGTGCAGGCCGCGGCATCCTCGCTGCCCGCCGCGCGAAGGGCCGCACCGAGCTCTCTGCGTAGTCTGCTGTGCTCGCCCGCCCGTATCGGCTGACCCGCGGGAGCGACTATCGTCTGGTCGTTCGTCGCGGTTCCCGTTGTGGCGGGGCGCGCGTCATCACCTCGATGTTGACGACGGGCGAGAGCAGAGCCGCGAGGTTCGGATTCATCATCAGCAAGCAGGTGGGCACCGCTGTGGTGCGCAACACCGTGCGTCGTCGGCTCAAGGCCGTGTGCGCGGAGGCGCTCCCGCGAGTTCCCGAGGGCACGGATGTCGTCATCCGTGCCCTTCCTGCGTCTGCCACCGCATCGTTCGCCGAGCTTCGTGCCGATGTCGATCGCTGTCTGAGCAGGCTGACGCCGGCGTCCGACGCGGTGTCGGCATGAGCGCCCTTCCGGCTTCGTCGGTCGGGACTGCGCATCTTCGCTCGCAGGACCTGGTGCGCAGCATCCCTGTGATCCCCCGCAATCTGGTGCTGGGGTTTCTGACCGCGTATCGCAAGGTGATCTCCCCGGTGTATGGAGATGTCTGTGCGTACTACCCCAGCTGTTCCGCCTACGCTGTAGGTGCGGTGCAGCAGCACGGCGCAGTGAAGGGAGCGGCGCTCTCGGCATGGCGCATCCTCCGCTGCAACCCCTGGACCACCGGCGGCGTCGATGACGTCCGTCCGCACGACCACTTCCGCTACGACCTGACCGCACACGGTTTCGTCGTCCCTTCCCGAAAGGACTGAACGGTGGGTCTTGACCTTCTGCTCGCCAGCACCACCCCCAGCGATGCGCCCGCGGCGGGTGGCTTCGACCTGATCGGCACGATCCTGTGGCCGCTCAAGTGGGTCGTCGAGATGATCCTCGTCGCCTGGCACTGGCTTCTCACCGCTGTCGGTCTGCCCGCGGCATCCGGTCTGACCTGGGTACTGTCGATCGTCGGTCTCGTCATAGTCGTCCGTGCCGCTCTGATCCCGCTCTTCGTCAAGCAGATCAAGAGCCAGCGCAAGATGATGGAAATCGCTCCTGAACTGCGGAAAGTCCAGGAGAAGTACCGCGGAAAGAAGGATCAGCTCTCTCGTGAGGCCATGAGTCGCGAGACTATGGGCCTCTACAAGAAGCACGGCACGACGCCGATGTCGAGCTGTCTTCCGCTGCTGGTCCAGATGCCGATCTTCTTCTCACTCTTCAGTGTGCTGAGCGATGTGAAGAAACACGCCGTCGATGGTGTCGGTGGAGTCGGTTTGCTGAGCGCTGAGCTGACAAAGGAGTTCTACGACGCGAAGCTCTTCGGTGTGGCGTCGTTGCACGAGACACTGGGCGACGCGGTCGATGCGCAGAACACCACGGCGATCATCATCCTGGTCACCCTCGTCGTTCTGATGATCGGCTCGCAGTTCTTCACTCAGCTGCAGATCATCTCGAAGAACCTGTCTCCGGAAGCTAAGACCGGCCAGGCGTACCAGATGCAGAAGATCATGCTCTACGTGCTGCCGCTCGGCTTCATCTTCTCGGGCATTTTCTTCCCGCTCGGTGTCGTCGTGTACTGGTTCATCTCGAACCTCTGGACCATGGGCCAGCAGTTCCTCGTCATCCGCGAGATGCCGACTCCCGGTTCGGAAGCCGCCAAGGCTCGTGAAGAGCGTCTGGCACGCAAGGGCAAGGCGCTCGACTCCTCGGGCAAGGTCGTCCCGATGGCCGCCTACGAGGCAGAGCAGCAGCGTCTGCTCGAAGAGGCTGAGAAGGCGAAGGCAGAAGCACCGAAGCGCCAGCAGCCGGTAGGTAAGAAGCGCGCGAAGAAGAAGGGGAGCGGTTCATGAGCGAAACCATGACCGACAACGCCGAGCCCACCGTGGCTCAGCTCGAGAACGAAGGCGACGTCGCCGCGGACTACCTCGAGGAGCTCCTCGACATCGCCGATATCGACGGTGACCTCAACCTGGATGTTCGTCAGGGACGTGCCTATGTCTCGGTCGAGGCCGAAGGCGATGCGCTGTCAGTGCTCTCCGCTCCGGAGACAGTCCAGGCGCTGCAGGAGCTGACGCGCCTCGCCGTGCAGAGCAAGACCGGCTCGTTCTCGCGACTGATCCTCGACATCGCCGGCTCCCGCGACACTCGTCGCCGTCAGCTGGAGACCTTGGTCGACGCCGCTGCCGCGAAGCTCGATGAGGGCTCGTCGCAGGCATCCCTGCCTTCGATGTCCAGCTACGAGCGCAAGCTGGTGCACGATATCGCTGCGGAGCGCGGTCTGGTCTCCGAGTCCTACGGTGAGGGTGCTGACCGTCACACGGTTCTTCGCCGTCGTTGATGTTTCACGTGAAACATCGCTCGATCGGAGCCACGCATGAGTGAGCTGGAGCCTGAACCTTCTGTCGCCGCAGATCTCTTCGGAGACCGCATCGATGTGGCGCGATCGTTCACTGCAGCTCTCGCTCGCGAGGGCGAGGAGCGAGGACTCATCGGGCCGCTCGAGTTGCCACGGCTCTGGACGCGACACATCCTCAACAGTGTGATCGCTGCTCCTCTTTTCCACGGCTCCGTCGCTGATATCGGCTCCGGTGCTGGACTTCCTGGGCTGGTGCTCGCGATCGCCCGCCCGGATGTGCAGTGGACGCTGGTCGAACCGATGGAGCGGCGGATCACCTGGCTCAACGAGCAGGTCGATGCTCTGGAACTCGCCAACGTCACTGTTCTTCGTTCTCGTGCGGAGGACGTGCAGCCCGGGGATGGCTTCGATGTCGTGACTGCTCGAGCCGTCAGCGCGCTGCGTACTCTGATCCCGTTGACTGCTCCGCTGGTACGAGAAGGCGGTGAGCTCGCGCTCCTCAAGGGGATGAACGCACCGAACGAGATCGATGCGGCTCAGAAGCAGATCAAGAGGTTCCGGCTGTCCGATGTGAGGGTCGAAGTGTTGGGGGAGAGTGTCCTCCCCGAGACCACTCGGGTGGTTCGCGCCCGCGTTCGCTAGCTTCGTTGTGACAGGTAGGCGGGGTGTTTCACGTGAAACACCCCGCTTTCCGTGTCCATGGGATGGGCATCAGGGCATCGCGCGGCGCTGATGACGAGTTTTCGACCTGATTGTTCGTCGGATGCTGGATCCTTCGTCTAGCTTCGTTCGCCCGGGCCGATGAGACCTCACCCTGCAGAGTTCATCGCCATCGGCGCCGGATCAGGCGCTCTCCTGCGCTGGGCGGGCTTCAATGGTCTCCATGGCAGGTTGGTTCGTCTGCACTGCCCCATTCGCAGGTCGAGGTCGTTTGGCATGTTTCACGTGAAACATGGGCACCATGCTGCTTCCAGCCGTGAGCCTGGGTATGTAGAGGTGTATCGCCGGTCGATCGAAACGCGCGCGAGGGCGATGCCATCGCCAGGGTGGGATTCCGTGAGGAATGAGTGTAGGAGGGATGCAGGTCTGCGTAGCCGCTGCTGGTGCTGGTGCTGGTGCTGGTGCTGGTGCTGGTGCTGGTGCTGGTGATGGGTTGCTGCCGCTCCAGACGTTGCTGTTGCGGCGGACGTTGCTGGTCGTACGGACAGGGTTCGTCGGATTGTTACGCGTTAGCGGGCTCTGTGAAGGGAGGTCACTGCGAGATCGGACGCGTGTCATGTTCGGTTTCACGTGAAACACTGACGTACCTGACGTACCTGACGTACCTGACGTACCTGACGTACCTGACGTACCTGACGTACCTGACGTACCTGACGTACCTGACGTACCTGACGTACCTGACGTACCTGACGAGCCGGACGTGGCCGACGTGCCCGACGTGCTCTGCTTGGTGTGCGGTGCGATCTGGTGCCATGGGCGCTTCAGAGATTTCTGCGGCTGGAGAGCCCTTATGTGCGGGGCTACCCCGCTCGCCTCCACTGCTTTCGAGCATCAAGGGATGAATGTTTCACGTGAAACGTACCCATCCGATCGCCGTCTCTTGGTGTGAATGACCCCTCTACGCAAGGCCGCCGCAAAAAGGAGCGTGGAGAGTGATGCAGACGTGGCGGGAAGGTGGGGGAGGGGTGGCTGTACCGATTCCATGAGCGGTAGAGGCCAGCGGCTGCGGCGACAGCCGCCTCCTGGGTGCGCCTCTCTTGCGTGCGCTGCTCCTACGCTCAGGCGACTCCTGATCACGGATCTTGTGCAGCGCGGTCAGCTTGGAGGGGGTGACGCGTCGTCAGGTTGCAACGCCAGAGCGACGGGCCCGGCTCGGATCTCGTGAGAGCTTGTTGAACGGCGCGAGTGGACACCGTCCAGGAGTCGGTGGCTGTGGGGATCCCCTCGGGCGTGTACGGCCACTCAACACATGTTTCACGTGAAACGGCGTCGATGATGCCGTGGGTGTTCCTACGTGTTCTCACTGCGGCCAGTATCCCTTCGGTTGTCAGCCGGCATGAAACGCGCACCTCCGTACGAGTGTGTGGCGGCCCGATCGGCAGACGTGTATGGCGGTCCGTGTGTGCAGTCCGCAAAAGGTGATGTGGGGGAGGAGGGGTCAGGACCAGAGGCGCGCAAGCGCTCGGGTCATGCCGCGGGCCCAGCGTCATGGGAGGTTCGACGCGAATGGGCGTCTCACGCACCGCTTGTCGCATGGACGCGGCGTACCTACGGGGGTAGACAGCCCCCGGACGCGACCGTTTCACGTGAAACATCGACGTTCCTGCTCCAAGCGACCGCCATCCGGACGCAATTTCCAGTGGTGCTCGGCGCCCCAGCTGTCCGGGGATGGGGCGCACCGTGCGCCCCTCCGTCATCGAACGTCACTCCCAGCGATTAGAGTGGAAGGCGGCCCCGAAAGGAGTGGATGTTTCACGTGAAACAATCCGAGAAGACGTCATCGAACGGATCGTTCGGGATGGATACACCGCTTGCGCGGGAACTCGCTGACCTCTCCGCCCGTAGGCGCGCACTCGAGGCCGCCACCGTCGAGTTCACCGGGGAAACCCGTGTGCTGACCGTGTCGAATCAGAAGGGCGGTGTGGGGAAGACCACCACCGCCGTGAATATCGCATCGGCCCTGGCAGGAATGGGCGCGAAGGTCCTGGTCATCGATCTGGATCCGCAGGGCAACGCCTCCACAGCATTGGGTGTGCCGCATAGCGCCGAGGTCCCCAGCGTCTACGACGTGTTGATCGATGAGTTCCCGCTCGCGGACATCATCCAGGAGTCCCCGGAGGACTCGAACCTCTTCTGTGCGCCGAGCACCATCCACCTCGCGGGTGCAGAGATCGAGCTGGTTGCACAGGTTGCTCGAGAGCATCGCCTACGTCGTGCCCTTGAGGTGTACCTCGCCGACCACCCGATGGACTTCGTCATCATCGACTGCCCTCCATCACTGGGGCTGCTCACCATCAACGCCTTCACGGCGGCGACAGAGGTCTTCATCCCCATCCAGTGCGAGTACTACGCACTCGAGGGACTGAGTCAGCTGCTCGGGAGCATCCAGATGATCCAGAAGCACCTGAATCCCGTCCTTCATCTCTCCACGATCCTGCTGACGATGTTCGACGGGCGCACACGCCTCGCGCAGCAGGTTGCGGAAGAGGTCCGCACACACTTCCCGGAACAGGTGCTGGAGACGGTCATCCCGCGTTCGGTCCGGGTATCGGAGGCCCCGAGCTTCGGGCAGACCGTGATCGCGTACGACGGTCAATCCGCTGGCGCGATCGCCTACCGTGAGGCCGCCGTTGAGATCGCATCGCGCACAGCGACGCAGAGCAAGGAGAAATGATGGCGAAGCGCACTGGGCTGGGCCGGGGTATCGGCGCCCTCATCCCCACGACTGATCAGTCGGAGCGTCCTGTCGACGTGTTCTTTCCTGGCGCGAGCCTGCGAAAGGCGAATGCGGAGGCAGTACCCGAGGTCGAAGCCGACGCCGCCGAACTCGAGGTCGTCCCCGGCATCCACCTGATCCAGGTCGATCCGAACACGATCGTGGCCAACCCCCGTCAGCCGCGAACGCACTTCAACCCCGAAGATCTCGCTGAGCTCGTCCACAGCGTTCGTGAGTTCGGTGTGCTCCAGCCCGTCGTCGTCCGCAAGAACAGCGAGGGCCAGTACGAGCTCATCATGGGGGAGCGACGTACCCGTGCTGCTCGTGAAGCCGGGCTCGAAGTGATCCCCGCGATCGTTCGCGAGACTGCCGACGAGGATCTCCTCCGCGACGCCCTGCTGGAGAACCTCCACCGTTCCGAGCTGAACCCGCTGGAAGAGGCCTCGGCCTACCAGCAGCTCCTCGAGGACTTCGGGATCACGCAGGAGGAGCTGGCCACACGCATCGGCCGCTCACGTCCGCAGATCAGCAACACGATCCGGCTCCTGAAGCTTCCTGTGCCCGTGCAGCAGCGGGTTGCGGCCGGGGTGCTGACCGCGGGGCACGCGCGAGCCATCCTCAGTCTCGAGACTCCGGAGTCGATGCAGCGTCTCGCGGACAAGGTCGTGAACGAGGACCTCTCGGTGCGCGCCACCGAGGAGGCCGCCAAGTCGCAGCCCAGCGCCGGCAAGTCCGTGAAGCCGACCCCCGGTGCGCGCCGCGCATACCTCGACGAGGTGGCCGGCAAGCTCGGTGACCGACTCAACACCCGCGTGAAGATCGCTCTCGGCGCACGGAAAGGCCAGGTCACGATCGATTTCGCTTCCATTCAGGATCTCAATCGCATCCTGGAGGAGATCGGAGAGAGCGGTTACGGCTCGTCGAAGTGAGGCCCCGGCCACGGCAGCGCTAGCCTAGACTCGCGTCATCGTGACGACGAGGGGGATGTCATGTCGAGTACAGCCGGTCCAGTAGCCATCAAGCGCCGTGTGATCGCGGTGAGCATCGCGGCCGCGTTGGGTGGTTTCCTCTTCGGATTCGACACGGCCGTGATCAACGGCGCCGTGGATGCCCTGGCCGGTGACGTCTCCGGGTTCGATCTCGGCACGGCCCTGAAGGGCTTTGCCGTCTCCTCCGCTCTCATCGGTTGCGCGGTGGGTGCCTGGTTCGCAGGACCGGTCTCCAACAAGTACGGACGCATTCCCGTGATGGTCGTCGCAGCGGCGATGTTCTTCATCTCCGCTATCGGCTCTGGTCTCGCCTTCAGTGTCGTCGACCTCATCATCTGGCGAGTCATCGGTGGACTCGGTGTCGGCGCGGCCTCGGTCATCGCGCCGGCATACATCGCTGAGGTGTCGCCGGCAGCCGTGCGGGGTCGCCTCGGATCCCTGCAGCAGCTCGCCATCGTGACCGGTATCTTCGCTGCGCTGCTCTCAGACGCGCTGCTCGCCGGTCTCGCCGGTGCAGCGGATCAGCCGTTGTGGGGTCTCACGGCCTGGCGGTGGATGTTCATGGTCGCGGCTATCCCCGCGTTGGTCTACGGGCTCATGTCTCTTCGGCTCCCGGAGTCTCCGCGGTACCTGGTGCGCAAGGGAGAGCTGAAAAGGGCGGCTGAGGTTCTCGAGACCGTCACCGGTACCGTCGACGTCCAGGGGAAGATTGACGAGATCACCGGAACCATCGACACCGAACGCTCCGAGTCTCTGCGCGACCTGCGCGGCAACCGTCTGGGACTGAAGCCGATCGTCTGGATCGGCATCCTGCTGTCGGTCTTCCAGCAGTTCGTGGGCATCAACGTCATCTTCTACTACTCGACCACGCTCTGGCAGTCGGTGGGTTTCGACGAGTCCAGCGCATTGCTCACCTCCGTCATCACCTCTGTCACGAACATCGTCGTGACGATCGTGGCGATCCTGCTGGTCGACAAGATCGGTCGACGGATCATGCTGCTGGTGGGCTCGGTGGGGATGACCGTGACCCTCGGCCTCATGGCTGTGGCTTTCTCGTTCGGCACGCTGGACGCGCAGGGGACGGCGACACTCCCCGACCCCTGGGCCACCATCGCGCTGGTCTGCGCGAACGGATTCGTCGTGTTCTTCGGCGCGAGCTGGGGCCCGCTCGTGTGGGTTCTGCTCGGCGAGATCTTCCCGAACTCGATCAGAGCCGGCGCCCTCGCGGTGGCCGCTGCGGCGCAGTGGGTCGCGAACTTCTTCATCTCCACGACGTTCCCGGCCTTCGCGGAGATCGGACTCACCTTCGCCTACGGCTTCTACGCGTTCTTCGCGCTTCTGTCGTTCTTCTTCGTCTTCTTCAAGGTGCCGGAGACCAAGGGGAAAGAGCTCGAGGAGATGACAGAGAACATGAAGGTGCAGCGCCGGAGGGGTCCCCAGCCGACGTAGGCTTGAAGCATGACCGAGTCCGTACAGCGTCGCGCCAGCCTGGAAGTGCTGCGGGCCGAAGCGGCCGACGAACTCGCGGTCCTCATCCAGGAGCGCCTGCTCGGAGGCGAGGATCCGTGGGAGTTCATGGAGGAGCTCCCGAGCGTCGACGAGCTCGTCGTCTACCTTCTTCGCGCCGACAACATCAATGCGAATGACGGCGTGCGTCCCAACGCGGCCCGCCACTATCGTGTGCTGCGACAGATCGCACTGGAGTACCCGGAGCTGACCTCGGCCGTCTGGGGCCTGTTGGACGAGAAGCAGCGCCACCGCCGCTGGGATCCGTCCGTCGCCGACGCCTCCTGATGTGGAGGCCGTCCTCGATCCGTACGATCCGGCCTGGCCGGACGCCTTCCGGAGGGTCGCGGCAGAGCTGCGGACGCAGGGGAATCCGAACCGGATCGTCGAGCACATCGGCTCGACCAGCATCCCGGGGATGAGTGCCAAGCCGATCATCGATGTCGCGGTACGGATCGCCGACGAGGAGGACCTCGACCGGCATCTGCCTGCCCTCGAGACCGTCGGGTGGCGGCTCGGGAGCGGAGTGCGAAGCCACCAGGTCATGGTCTTCGAGGAGGACGGCGTGCGCACCCGAATCGCCCACTTCTTCGAGGCGTCCAGGTGGGATGAGGTGAACCAGAGGATCCTTCGGGACTGGCTGCTGCAGAACCCGGAAGATGCCGAGCTCTACGAACGCGCGAAGCACGCTGCTGTCGATGCCTCGCGAATGGGCGAGGAGTCATACAACGCGGGCAAGACCGCAGTGATCCAGCTCCTCGTCGATCGAGCCCGTGCTGCCCGTGGACTATTACCCGTCTCGGTGTACGACAAAGACTGACGGAGAGGCGCATCGCGCACGACACGGGGCACGGAGACGAAGAAAGGGCCGTACCTCCCCGGGAGGTACGGCCCTTTCGAATCGCAGGATCAGCCGATGAAAGCGGCGAGGTCCTTCTCGAGAGCGAACTTGGGCTTGGCGCCGATGATGGTCGTCTTGACCTCACCACCGTGGAACACCTTCATCGCCGGGATCGACGTGATCTGGTACTTCATCGCCAGCTCGGGGTTCTCGTCGACGTTGAGCTTGAGGATCGTGATCTTGTCGGGGTTGTCGGCCTGGATCTCGTCCAGAACCGGCGCGACCATGCGACACGGACCGCACCACTCGGCCCAGAAGTCCACCAGCACGGGACCTTCGGCCTGCAGAACGTCCTGCTCCCAGGTCGCCTGGCTCGTAGCCTTTGCACTCATCAGAGTTCTCCTTGATTCGAGGTTCGTCTGCTACAACAGCCGACGAGGGAAAAGTGTTCCCGGCCTATGCCCTGGCGGTGAGGATCTCGGCGGCCTCGGCGGCCGGGACCTCCACGGACGCGTCCTCCAGGTCTGCGAGGAAGTGCTCCGCATCGAGCGCGGCGACCGCGCCGCTGCCGGCAGCCGTGATGGCCTGACGGTAGGTGGGGTCGATGACGTCACCCGCAGCGAAGACACCCGGAACCGAGGTCTTCGACGAGCGTCCGTCGACCCAGATGGTGCCCTCGGGCGTCAGCTCGAGCTTGTCGTGCACGAGGTGCGTGCGCGGGTCGTTGCCGATCGCGATGAAGAGCCCGTCGAGCGGGAGGTCACGGAGCGTGCCGTCGACCGTGGAGCGCAGCTGCACACCCGTCACGGAGTCGCCACCGAGGACCTCGGCGACCTCGCTGTTCCACACGAACTCGATCTTCTCGTTCGCGAAGGCGCGCTCCTGCATGATCTTCGAGGCCCGCAGGGTGTCCTTGCGGTGGATGACGTAGACCTTGTCGGCGAAGCGCGTGAGGAACGTGGCCTCTTCCATCGCGGAGTCGCCGCCGCCGACGACGGCGATCGTCTTCTCGCGGAAGAAGAAGCCGTCGCACGTGGCGCACCAGGAGACGCCGTAGCCGGAGAGGCGCTCCTCACCGTCGATGTTGAGCTTGCGGTAGGCCGAGCCCGTCGCGTAGATCAGCGACTGGGTCTCATGCTCCGCACCGCTGCCGAGGATGACCTTCTTGACGGGGCCGTCGAGCTGCAGCTCGGTGACGTCGTCGTAGACGACCTCGGTGCCGAACTTCTCCGCCTGCTCCTGGAACTTGGCCATGAGCTCCGGTCCCTGGATGCCCTCAGGGAAGCCCGGGTAGTTCTCCACCTCGGTGGTGTTCATCAGCTCGCCGCCGACCTCGACCGAGCTCGCGATGAGCAGCGGCTTGAGGTTCGCCCTGGCGGCGTAGATGGCCGCCGTGAATCCGGCGGGGCCGGAGCCGATGATGATGACCTGACGCATGTGCTCTCCGTCTTTGAAACTGCAGTCGAATGACCTTCGAGTGCTTCAACCCATGGTAACCGCGAGGCATTCCCCGCACACTGTGTGCCGCCGGACTGGGAGAAGGCTCTGGGCGCCGATCAGCGACCGGGGAGAAAGCGACGGACCAGCGCGCGGCCGGCCGTGAGCTCGGGGGCACGCATGATGGCGAGGATCGCGATGTAGACGATCACGACGGCGAGGCCGACCATCGCGGTCGCGAGGGTGGCGGGGATGACGCCGGAGGTGGCCCAACCCGTGGTGCCGCCGAGAAGCTGGAACGTTCCCCAGCCCGCGGATCCTGCCGGGATTGCGGCGATCGTGAAGCGACCGATGGCCGTGATCCACGAACGAATCCTCAGACCGCCGATCTTCTTGTGCAGCAGCCAGGTGGCGACGATCGTCTGCAGGATGCTCGCGATCGACTGGCCGAGGGCGATCGCCGCGGCGAGAGAGGTGAGAGGGATGATCCCGGCTTCGCGCAGACCGAGCGCGGCCAGGGCGGTGACCACGATGAGGACGCACTGGAAGATCGTGAACCAGAACGGGGTCTTCGTGTCGTCGTAGGCGTAGAAGGTGCGCTGCACGATGAAGAGGATCGTGAGAGGAATGAGCCCGACGAGGTAGGCGAGCAGCACCATTGCGGCGGCTTGGGCGTCTTCGGCGGACTCGGTGAACACCCGAGACGCCGGGATGGCCGCGGCGGCGACGGCCGCGGTGGCCGCGACGATGAAGAAGAGCAGCGTGCGGATGCTCTGCGCGATGTCGGCGCGGACGTCGTCATGGCGACCGGCAGCCGCGTGCGCGCTGATCTGGGTGAAGTAGGGGGTTCCGATCGAGAGCACGATGACGGAATACGGGAGCATGAAGATCAGCCACGCGTTCGCGGTCACGGTGGCGGAGGCACCGAGGCCGGCGACCTCGCTGACGATGTAGCCCTGGAGAACTCCGGCAGACAGGCTCGCGAAAGCCATGAGGAAGGTCCAGCCGGCTAGGCGGCCGACATTGCCGAGACCGACACCGCGCCAACGGAAGTCGGGCTTGAGAGCGAGGCCCGTGCGACGCCAGAAGATGAGCAGGACGACCGCCTGCAGTGCGATGCCCAGCGTGGCCGTGCCGCCGAGCAGGGTGATCATCTCCGGCGTCCAGTCGGTAGCCTTCGTGGAGACGGGACCGAACAGCGCGCCGAGCGCGAGGAAGCCGACGATCGAGACGATGTTGTTGACGACAGGCGCCCAGGTGAAAGGACCGAAGATCTTCCGTGCGTTGAGGGCTTCGCCCAGCATCGCGTAGAGACCGTAGAGGAGGATCTGAGGCAGGCACCAGTAGGCGAGTGCCGTGGCGAGGGCGAGAGTGGCCTCGGTCGCTCTACCGGCGACCAGGTGCACCAGCCACGGTGCCGCCGCCGTTGCGATTCCCGTCACCACGACCAGGACGACAGTGCCCAGGGTGAACAGCTTCGAGATGAAGGCATTGCCGCCGTCGGCATCCGCGGTCGCCTTGACGATCTGGGGGACGATGACCGCCGTGAGGATTCCGACGGAGATCAGGGAGAAGACGCTGTTGGGCAGCTGGTTCGCGTAGGTGAACGCATCAGCCGCCTGCGACCCGAGAGAGCCGATGACTCCGACGAGCACGATGCTGCGCAGCAGACCGGTCAGGCGGGAGACGAGGGTGCCCGCGCCGATGATGGCGCTCGCGCGGCCGAGGCTACTCATTCTTGTCTTCGGTCGCGGTGGCATCCGGTCGTGTGTGCACGGCACCCTCTTCGAGCGTCTCGATCTCGGCTTCGACGGCGGCCTCTTCGGCTGCTTCGTGGCGCTTGCGGCGCACGGTGCGGATCACGCCGAGCGCGATCAGGACGACGGCGAGCCCTCCGAAGACGATCAGGCCGATGGTCTCCCACTCGGCACGGACGGCGACCCGGATCTCCTCCTGGCCTTGGATCTGCACGCCGGTGGGGCTGTACAGGCTGAGCCGCAGGTCGACTTCGCCACTGCCGACGCGTGCCGACACGGGGACCTTGACCCGCTTGGTGGAGTTGGCCTCGACCACCGTCTCCGTCATCGGTGTGACATCAAGACGAGGGTCGGTCGGCGAGACGAAGAGCTGAACCGTCACCGGCCACGGAAGGTCGTTGCGCACGGCGATGGGCAGGTCGGCGTTGGCGGTCAGCAGCTGGATGGTGCTGGACGGCGGTGTGCTCACGGCGCTCAGCGTCTGCGTGGTGCGCTTCTGGTGCTTCTCGACGTTCTTGGCGAAGGCGCTCGCCGGTGTCCCGACGGCCAGCGTGCGCAGGATGCGGATGCGCTCGGGGCTCAGCAGGACCTGCGGATCACTGAGCATCGATGAGAAGGCGGTGAGTGCTGCTTCGTCGGCGAGGAGATCCGTCACCGCCGTTGCCCGTGCCGGGTCGGCTTGGGCTGTGACGGAGGCGGGGATCGCCGGAGTCGCACGCAGCGCCGAGACCTCGAAACCGATCGAGTCGGCGGAGGAGATCGCATCGCGCAGCGCATCGGCGTCACGGTTCTCATCACGGTCGAGACCGATCAGCAGCGGAGCACCGGACACGCGATCCGCTGCCAGCAGGAGCAGGGCGGATGCCTCGGCGAGCAGACGCTGGCGATCCACCTGATCGGACTCGGCCGCAACCTCCGACAGGGACTCGGACAGAGCGGTGTCCGTGACCAGCAGGTCGTTTCCGCCAGCAGTGGCGTGCGCCGCGCTCTGTCCGCCTACGGCGGTGGAGGAGACGATCGTGGTCGTGCCCTCACCGAGATACCTCGTGAAAGCGGCCAGGTCATCCTCGCTGAGCTCGTCGTCCGGCCACACGATCTGAGCGAGCGCGCCGTCGATCGCGGTGAGCTCCTCGTCGTCGGGCAGCTGTGGTGTCCCGGTCGGGCCGGGCGTCGGCTCGGGGGTCGTGGTCGGGGTGCCGGTCGGCGCAGGCGTGGCCGGGGTCTGCGAGAAGTTCGCCGCGTCGAGGAACGGGGCCAGCGTCGTCGGCTGCAGGAGTTCGGGCAGACCCGCCTGCGCCTGGGCCGCGGCATCAGCATCCCCGAACTGCAACGCGAACCGCGCATTGGGCAGGGCATCGAGGCGACGCAGCCAGTCCTGGGCGCTCTCGGGCGCCGCGGAACCGAGAGCGCGGATGGCCGCGACGATGGCGGGATCGATCGCAAGGACCGCGGTGGTGCCCGCCACACCGTCGAGCTGAGCGGTGAGAGCGCCCTCGGGGCCGGTGAGGGCAGCGAGCTCGTCCGAACTGAGCAGTGCACCGCCCTCGGGGGTCGCCGTGATGGGGACGAGCACCCCGACCTGAGCGGTCTGAGAGTCGGCGACGACCAGCACGCTGGTGGCGGTGGTCGCCGCTGCGTCATCGTCGTCGGTGTTCTGCGTCTTCGCGCCGGTGAGCTCCGCCCGCAGCGGGTAGACGCCCGGAGCGAGGGCCCCGAGGGTCTCGGCCGGCACGAAGACCGTGGTCATGGCCGACTCTCCGGCATCGAGGGCTGCCGTCGTGTCGGAGCCGATGGCGTCGAACTCGCCCGGGGCCGTGCCGTCGTCGAGCCAGCTCGCGACAGAGGCCTCATCCGTCAGCGGCGTCCTGCTGAGCTCCACCTGCACCTGACCGCCGGAGAGCTTCGACTCGGTGTCGTTCTGCACCGTGAGCATCGCCGTGGTCGCGGAGCCGGGGGCGACGAGGCCGCGCAGGCCCGCAGAGATGTGGAAGCCCACCCGTGCATCGTCGTCCGCACCCGATGCCCCGGCTGCACTGGCCGCGCTCGGTACGACGACCGCGCAGGCGCCCAGCACGATCGCGAGAACAGCGGTCCTGCTTGCGAGCCTTCGAAGGCGCGCACGGAGGCCGTGCTCGGGGGTGATCGCGGTCATGGAGGTCTTCCTCGAACGCCCGGAGACGGGCTGATCGTGAGTACTGACCTCCCGATTCTAGGAGGCGCAGGGAAAGAGAACCCTGAAGACGCGTAGAGTGACGGCCGTGTCCGACACCCCCGCACCGCTCCCAGACCCCCTTCGCTGCGCCGCGCTCGCTGCCGATCTCGACGCCGCCGACCTCCGTTCCGAGCCGCTTCGTCGTCTATGGGGCGAGGAAGCGGACGACGCTCTCGCGCGCGGCATGCACGAGCCGATCCTGCGCGCCATCGCTGGCGACTCCGGCGTGCTGGCGACGCTCGGGCGACTGCTCGTGCTCGGGAAGCCGCAGCCGCGGGGGGCCGTCGCCGCCGCGTTGCCGCACCTCGGAGTGGACGGGCTCGTGGCTCTCGGACTGGGCACGTCCGACGCCGAAACGGTGACCCCGACCGCGCTGCTGCGCCCGCAGTCTTTCGTCGATGCGGATGGTGTCGGGGAGTGGTGGATCGCCAGCGACCTGGACGAGGTGGCGCTCGATGGCCCTCTTCCTGCCGACCATGTGCTCGGGGTCGGGGGAGCGTCGCGCACGCTCGCCGAGACGATCGTTCCCATCCAGGTCGATCGGGCTCTCGATCTGGGCACCGGCTGCGGTATCCAGGCGCTCCTCGTCGCCCGTCGCGCCGGCACGGTGATCGCGACCGACATCTCGCAGCGCGCCCTGGCCTTCGCGGAACTCAACGCCCGCCTCAACGGGGTGGTCAACATCGAGTTCCGGCACGGCAGCATGTTCGAGCCCGTCGCGGGAGAGGCCTTCGACCTGATCGTCTCCAACCCGCCGTTCGTCATCACGCCGCGGGTGGAGGGGGTCCCGGCCTACGAGTACCGAGACGGCGGACTGGTGGGCGATGCGCTGGTCGAGCAGTTCGTGCGGAGCGCGCCCGCGTATCTGACGCAGAACGGCATCGCGCAGCTGCTCGGCAACTGGGAGTCCAGGTCCGGCATCACCGGCCTCGCCCGTCTCGAGGCCTGGGTGCCGAGCGAGCTCGACCTCTGGGTGATCGAACGCGAGGAGCTGACCCCGCTCGGCTATGCCGAGCTGTGGATCCGTGACGGGGGGACGACGCCGCGCGACCCGGCTTTCACACCGCTGCTGACCGCCTGGCTCGACGACTTCGCCGCCCGAGGCGTGACGTCGATCGGCTTCGGCTACGTGCTGATGCGCCGCGGGGCATCGGAGCATCCGCTTCGGCGCACGGAGAGGATCGCCCAGCAGGTCTCGAACGTCGGGACCGCTCTGGGCACGGGCCTTGCCGCCCACGACGTGCTCGCCGAGGGTATTCCCTCGACCCTGGTGACGGCTCCGGACGTGACCGAGGCGCGCCACCTGCTGCCGGGCAACGACGACCCGAGCGTCATCGAGCTGCGACAGGGCGGCGGTTTCGCCCGCACGGTGAACGTCGATCCCGCGCTCGCCGGGTTCGTCGGCGCCTGCGACGGCGAACTCACCGTCGTGCAGATCGCCTCGGCGCTGGCCGACCTCTTCGAGGTGCCGTTGCCGGATCTGTGGGCCGAGCTCGAGCCCCGCATCCGCTCCCTGGTGCTCGACGGCATTCTGGTGCCGGGGGAATAGTCCCCAGATCTATGCGTTGGAATGGATCATGAAGGCTTTCGGATTCCTCTCCTTCGGGCACTACGCGGATGTGCCCGGCTCAGCGACCCGCACGGCGGGCGACATGCTGAAGCAGACCATCGAGATCGCCGAGGGCGCCGACGAGATCGGTGTGAACGGCGCCTACGTGCGCGTGCACCACTGGGCGCGTCAGGCCGCCTCGCCGATGCCGCTGCTGGCGGCCATGGCGGCGCGCACGAAGCGCATCGAGGTCGGCACGGGCGTGATCGACATGCGCTACGAGAACCCGTTCCAGTTCGCGGAGGAGGCGGCCGCTCTCGACCTGATCTCCGACGGTCGCATCGCGCTCGGCGTGAGCCGTGGTTCACCCGAGACGGCTCTGCGCGGATACGAGACGTTCGGCTACGTCGATGAGGAAGACGCCGAGCGCGGAAGCGTCATCGCCCGGGAGAAGTTCGACCTGTTCCTGCGTGCGATCGACGGGGAGGGAATCGCCCCCGGCGACCCGCGCATGGTGGGGGCTGGGCGCTATCTCGCGATCGAGCCGCAGTCGCCGACACTCCGCGATCACATCTGGTGGGGATCGGGTTCGCGCCCGACCGCGATCGAGACGGGTCGCAAGGGTCTCAACATGATGAGCTCGACCCTCGTCACCGAGGCCACGGGGCAGCCGTTCCACGAACTGCAGCGTGAGCAGATCGACCTCTTCCGGTCCGCATACAAGGAGGCCGGGCACACCGGCACCCCGCGGGTCTCGGTCAGCCGCAGTGTGTTCCCGCTGGTCTCCGACATGGACCGCGCCTACTTCGGCCTTCGGAGCGAGGAGAACGCCGATCAGATCGGCATCATCGACGGGTTCCGCTCCACGTTCGGCAAGACCTATGCGGCCGAGCCCGACGTGCTGATCGAGCAGCTTCGACAGGACGAGGCGGTGATGGCCGCGGACACCCTGATGCTGACGATCCCGAACCAATTGGGAGTTGCTTATTGTGTACATATCCTCGAATCGTTCGCGAAGTATGTGGCGCCTGAGCTGGGCTGGAAGCCGAACACTGAGGGGCCAGTCGAGGGCTACGCGATCTGAGCGGACATAGATCGTTTCTCGATCAGCGTCTGTCGCCCGACTCAGAACACTCGCTATGTTGTTCGCATGACCTCCAATGACGGCTTCTGGTCGTATGTTCACGACGACAACACTGCATCCTTCGACAAGATCGTCGAGCTAGGGCGAGATCTCCAGCGGGTCTATCAGATGATCAGTGGCACGAGCGTCTCGCTGTTTATCGATCGAGATGCACTGGAGTGGGGTGATGCGTGGAAGTCCGTCATCAAGAGCAACCTCGGCACAGTGGCATTCTTCATCCCGGTGATCACACCGGCCTTCTTCCAGAGTCCCGTATGCAGGAGCGAATTCGAGGCGTTCGCGCAGCGCACGGATGCCGAGGGGTTGCGCGGGCTACTCCTTCCCATCCTCTGGATTTCCGTAGAGGGACTGGAGGATGAGGCTACCGAGGACAAGCTGATCAGGACTATCCAGGATCGCCAGTGGGAGGACTGGAGGGACCTACGGCATGAACCTCGCGGCTCCGAGCTATACAGCCGCACTCTGGAAAAGATGGCGCAGCGAATCAAGAAGGCGAACGAGGACGCCGATAGTGCTGACGCTTCCCAGGTCGCTGCAGCCGTAGTGACGGACGCGGAAGACGAGGTCAACGACTCTGAGGGGCGTCTCGAGATCCTCGCGCGCATGGAGGAGGATTTGAACTCATGGGTTCCCTTGTTGGAGCAGGTCCAGGTCGGACTCCAGGACATGGGGGACGTCGCGGTGCAATCCACTGCCGAAATTGCGGCTGACCCCCGCGGACGGACCTTCGCCGGCAGACTGCTGATGATTCGTGAAACCGCGAAGAAGCTCCAGACACCCGCCGACCGCATCGAAAGCGCGGGTGCGGAGTTCGAACGAAAAGTGTCCTCAGTCGATCAGGGAGTGAGGATCATCATCGAATCTGCGCCTAGCGAGATCGCAGACGATCCCGAATCCCGTGAGCATTTCGAATCTTTCTTCGACATGATCAGAGCGCTCGGCGCAACTACTGACACCGTCGACACTCAGCTCTCTGGGTTCATCGACTCGATCGCTCCACTGCAGAAGCAGTCCAGAGATCTCAAGAAGCCGGTCCAAGCGGCTACGAATGGCGTCACTCACATTCGAACCACCCTGGGCCAGATCGACGCGTGGATCGATCTGATCGATTCGACTGAGCTGCCTCCCGACCAGGATTGAGTCGCACGCTGCACCTGGACTGAGCCGGAAGCGGAACACCGAGGGGTCCGTTGAGGGATACGCCCTCTGCGGCTGTTAGATCACCAGACAGCACATCGACACATCTGGGTCGAGTGACCGCCTGAGATCGTGACCTAGGCGCTCAGGCTGATGGCCGGCGACGATGCCAGAACCCTGGAGGCCCCTAAGCTGATTCTCGCGCGGAGGGCCGCGACCACTTAGGGGGAACTATGACCGTGTATGTGTATGTCGACAACTCGAATGTCTGGATCGAAGGCATGCGAATTAGCGCCGTCCGTAAGGGAATGGCAGCGTCTCTCCATGAGGCCATGAACCTCAGGATCACCGACCAGACTTGGACATACGACTTCGGGAAGCTCTACGAGCTCATCTGCCCAGAAGGGCAGCAAATCGGCCGATCCAGCCTCTTCGGCTCGCGCCCTCCCGCGAACGACTCGATCTGGGAACTCGCGCGGGCAGAAGGCTTCGAGGTGTTCCTCTTCGACAGGAACGCCGCCAACAGGGAGAAGCAGGTCGATGTCGGTATCTCCACCCAGATCATGGAGGATTCCTTCCTGCACATGAAGCCGGGAGATCAGCTGCTTCTGGTGAGCGGGGATCGGGACTATCTCCCGACGATCGAATCACTTGCGAAGCGTGGCTTTCCCACACGGGTTGCCTTCTGGGAGCATGCCACTGGCAACGAGCTGAAGAAAGCGCCTATCGACTTCATTCCGCTCGATCCAGCGTTCGAGTTCATCACGAAGAAGTAGCAGACGCAAAGAAGGCCGGGGATCGACGCTTCAGTGAGAATCCCCGGCCCTCTAGTCGGTGTTCTAACGGAAGATCCACTCAACTGTGTAGACAGCCATCGCCAGCCCAGCGACTAGAAACGGAAGCTTCCAGAACCAGGGCAGACGCTGCCAGATCAAACGGCGGAACAGCCCGCCGACCTTCTTCGTTGGCTTAGGCATTTGCTGCCTCCTTTGCCTCTTCCCACTCATCGAGAGTCGTGTAGGGCGGGAGCGATGGATAGATACCGAGCACGCGGCCGATCAGCGACTTCGAGACCTTCCAGTCCGTCGCCAGCTCATCGGGACTCTTCCCATCGGCGTAGCCCGCCGAGATCGCAGCGACAGCCGCACGAGTCAGCTTGGGCTTCTTCCCGAGCTTCAAGCCTCTGGATACCTTCGCAGCGCGACCCTCGTCCATACGGCTACGGATCAGGGAGCGCTCGAACTCCGCGAGTGCTCCGAGCATCTGGAGCATCAGTTTGCTCATGGGGCTGGTTGCGTCATAGACGAATCCGTCGAGCGCCCGGAAGCTAGCACCGAGACGGCCAAGCTCTTCGACCCCATCGAGAAGATCGCGGAGAGAGCGGGAGAATCGATCGAGCTTTACGACGCACACCTCTACCTCTTCGCCCTGATCTCGTAGCTCTTTGACTCGGGCGAAGAGTGCCGCATACTCAGCACTCTGGTGGTTCTTGGATCCGGACACCCCGGAGTCATCAAAGATCTGAGTGACGCCGTAGGCTCGAAGTGTCTCCTTCTGGTTGTCTGTCTTCTGATGAGAGGTCTGTCCGTTCCTTTGTGTATGGGGCTTCGGCTTAGTTGATTCCTAGGCGGTCGCCGTAGGTGATGGACAGGGTATTCAGGATAGCTTTCCAGCCGGCGATCTGCCCGGTCGGGTTCGTGCGATTCGGGCGCCGCTCGAGCACCGTCAGGTAGAGCACCTTCATCGCCGCCTGCTCGTTGGGGAAGTGCCCGCGGCGTCTCGTGGCCTGCCGGAACCTGGCATTGAGCGACTCGATCCCATTGGTCGTATAGATGAGGCGTCTGATCTCCGGCGGGAACTTCAGGAACGGCACGAACTCGCCCCACGCGTTCTCCCACATCTGGATCATCGCCGGATACAGGCTCCGCCATTGCTCGGCGAACTCCGCGAATCTCGCCTCGGCCGCTGCGATGGTCGGAGCGGTATAGACCTCGCGGAGCTGCCTGGTGATCTTGGACCAGTACTTCTTCGACGCGTATCGAAGTGAGTTCCGCACGAGATGCACGACACACTGCTGCACCGTTGCGAGGGGCCAGATCGCGGTGATCGCATCGGGGAGGCCTTTGAGTCCGTCGCAGCAGACGATGCAGACATCGGCGACACCACGGTTGCGCAGCTCCGTGAGCATGTTCATCCACTGCTTCGCACCCTCCCCGCCGGTCGGTCCCATCCACAACCCGAGAACGTCACGATGCCCCTCCAGATCGATGCCGACAGCGACGTAGACAGGCCGGTTGGCGACCTGCCCGTCGCGGACCTTGATCACGAGCGCGTCGATCAGCACCACCGGATAGATCGCATCGAGCGGTACTCGGTAGCGGCGGTGAGTCCGGTCACGGTGGCCGAGAAGTGCTTGTTCGGGTTGCCGTTCACCACACCCGCGTCGTAGGCGTCGACCGTGCGGGAATCGCCGCCGGCGGACGGAGCAATCTCGACCTGTCCGACCGTGTGCGAGGCGTCGCCGGCGAGCCAGGAGAACGACTGCGAGACGGCGGGCTGCTCGGTCGGTGTGAGGATCACCCGGGTCGGCGGCGCGACGACGGGGGTGCCGGGAGCGGATGCTTCGACGAGGGTCAGCGACGACATGTCGAAGAAGATGTCGGAGCTGGTCTCGCGGTCCTGGAACAGCGACACGGCGATGGTGTTCGTGCCGTCGTGCAGCAGGTCGCCTTCTGCGCTGAACGTGCTGGTGAGCGGGCTGCCGTTGCCGTCGCCGGCATACTCGACGTTCACGGTGTCGGTGATGCGTCCGTCGACGTAGCGGGCGACCTCGGTGC
The DNA here is from genome assembly GCF_019443525.1 of Microbacterium sp. PAMC22086. Taxonomy (NCBI): domain Bacteria; kingdom Bacillati; phylum Actinomycetota; class Actinomycetes; order Micrococcales; family Microbacteriaceae; genus Microbacterium; species Microbacterium sp. PAMC22086. Next base: position 715,171 of record NZ_CP080380.1, read on the forward strand.
CGTTGATCCAGACGATGATCGCGTCGTCGTACGTGATGGTGCTCTGCAGAGCCGCGACCTGCTCGGCGACGCCGGCTTCCAGCTCGAACGTGGTGCGGAAGAAGTAGGTGGGAACGGTGGGGGCGGCCGCACCGTCGAGGTAGTGGTTCAGCAGCGTCTTCGGCGTCTGCGAGCCCACAGGCGCGAGCTTTCCGCCCTTGGCGCCGAACGAGCCCGCTGCCGACTTCCATGCACTGTCGTCGTAGGCGGGCAGGGTCCAATCGCGCAGAGCTGCGGGAGCGGGAGACGGGTCGGAGCCGTCGTCGAGGTAGTGCCAGGCCGTGTCGCCGGTGATCAGCGATCCCGTCGGCACCTCGGGGTCGGGAGCAGCGAGGGCCGCGGGGGCGACGACGGCGCCGCCGAGCAGGGCGAGCAGCGCGACGGAGGTCAGTCCGCGACGCCGCCACCGCACCGCAGGGGTGGGGGAGGTCATGTCAGTCCTTCAGGGTGGGGTTTCCGTGCGCAGTCGCACGATGCCCCTCCACCCCATCGAAGACGGATGACCGGGGGTTGGCCTTCGGGCGACCGGGAGGTGAACGGGCGTCGCGGGATCGGGCGCACCCGCCCCGGTACGCTGGAACCCATGCTCAACATGGCTGACGGCCTCGCCCGTCTCGGTGCGCTCGCCGAGAATCCGGTCGTCCGCACCCTCGCGACGGCGTTCGAGGATGCCGGGTTCGATCTGGCCGTCGTCGGCGGCCCGGTGCGCGACGCGCTGCTGGGACGCACGACGCACGACCTCGATTTCACGACGAACGCCTCGCCCGACGAGATCCTGTCCATCGTCACGCCGATCTCGACCGCGCAGTGGGACATCGGCCGTGCGTTCGGCACGATCGGCGCACGCGTGCAGCGTGAGCAGGTCGAGATCACGACCTATCGAGCCGACAGCTATGACGGCGTGACCCGCAAACCCACCGTGGAGTTCGGCGACACGATCGACGGCGACCTCGTGCGCCGTGACTTCACCGTCAACTCCATGGCACTGCAGGTGCCGGCCGTGAAGCTCGTCGACCCGACCGGCGGCGTCGAAGACCTCATCGCGGGGGTGTTGCGCACGCCCGCCGATCCGCGCGTCTCGTTCGGCGACGATCCGCTCCGGATGCTGCGGGCGGCTCGCTTCAGCGCGCAGCTCGGCTTCCGTGTCGAGGACGCCACGGCCGAGGCGATCACCGAGTTGCGCGAGACGCTGAAGATCGTGAGCCCCGAGCGCATCCAGTCCGAACTCGTGCGCCTCATGCAGACCGACGACCCGGTGCGCGGCATCCGCGTGCTGGTCGACACCGGACTGATCGACGAGTTCCTCCCCGAGGTCACCGACCTGCGCCTCGAAGTCGATGAGCACCACCACCACAAGGACGTCTACGAGCACTCGCTCACGGTGCTCGCCCAGGCGATCGAGCTCGAGCACTCCCGGCACCCCGGCGCCGCGCCCGACGTGCCGCTGCGCATCGCGGCTCTGCTGCACGACATCGGCAAGCCGCGCACCCGCAAGCTCGAGGCCGGGGGAGTGGTCACCTTCCACCACCACGACGTGGTCGGCTCGCGCATGGCCCGCAAGCGACTGCAGGCGCTGCGCTTCGACACCGATACCACCGACGCCGTCGCGACGCTCATCGAGCTGCACCTGCGCTTCTTCGGATACGCCGAGGGGGCGTGGACGGATGCGGCCGTGCGCCGCTACGTGCGCGATGCCGGTGACCTGCTGGAGCGTCTGCACATCCTCACCCGCGCCGACGTGACCACCCGGAACAAGCGCAAGGCCGGTCGCCTGGCCAGCGCATATGACGACATCGAGGCGCGCATCGCCGCACTGCGCGAGCAGGAGGAGCTCGACTCCATCCGTCCGGAGATCGACGGCAACCGCATCCAGCAGGTGCTCGGCATCAGCCCGGGGCGCGAGGTCGGCGAGGCGTACAGGTTCCTGCTGGATCTGCGTCTGGACGAGGGCGTGCTCGGAACCGAGGTCGCCGAGCAGCGGCTCCGGGAGTGGTGGGCCGCACGCGGCTGACCCGGCTCACCCCTCGCGTCGGCGTTCGAGCTCGGTGAACACCACGCCGCTGTCGTAGGTGACGGTCTCGACCGCGTCGAACTGTTCGGGGCGATAGGGGCGCTCGCCGAACAGGGGGATGCCCGAGCCGAACAGCAGGGGCTGCCGCTTGAGGACGAGGCGGTCGATCTCGTCGGCGAGTGTGGCGGCCAGAGCACCGCCTCCGCAGAGCCAGATGGCGGCGCCTTCCTCGAGTTTCAGCCGGCGCACCACAGCGATCGGGTCTTCGGACGTGACCTCGAGGTTCTCTCCCTCTGCGGTGCGCGAGCGGCTGAAGACGATCTGGCGCAGGTGCGCGTAGGGGCTGGGCACACCGCCCACCTGATACGTGTTCCACCCCATCAGCACGGTGTCGAAGAGCGCGCGCTTCTGGGGGATGCCGAGCGCTGCGGCCGCGACGGTGGGGAGGGTGTCGGCGAACCGGGCGTTGATGCCCTCCATGTGGTCGCCCTCGATGAGGAATGCGTCGAACTCGCCGTTCGGGCCGGCGATGTAGCCGTCGAGGGTGACGGCGGCGTAGTACACGAGCTCTCGCATGATTCTCCAATCACTACATCTGTCTCAGTTACGGTACAACAGGCGTAGTGATTGCGCTAGTGTTCCGTGCATGGTGAAGAACGACTCCCGGCGACGGCTCATCGCGGATGCAGGACTCACGGTGCTCGCACGAGAGGGATCGCGAGGTCTCACGCACCGCGCGGTCGATACCGCCGCGCAGGTTCCGACGGGCACCACCTCGAACTACTTCCGCAACAGGGACGCCCTGATCGAGGGTCTGGTCGAGCGGATCGGAGAGCGTCTCGCCCCCACCTCCGAAGACCTGGAGCGTCGTGCGACGGCGGAGCCCGGGCCCGCCCTGTTCGCCGACTACATCCGCGACATCGTGCGGCGACTGACCGAGGACCGCGACGTGACGCTCGCGCTGTTCGAGCTGCGACTCGAAGGCGGTCGGCGTCCCGAGGTCGCCGCCGTGCTCGCTGCCTGGCAGCGCGCCGGCTTCGACGGCGATGTGGCGTTCAACACCGCGGCCGGGCTCCCGGGCGGACGCCGGGAGATCGCGCTGTTCCACTACGCGATCGATGGGTTGCTGCTCGACAGGCTCACGACGCCGATCGATCCGGACACCTCCACCGACGAGGTGATCGACGACCTGGTCGCCGGGCTTCTCCGCTGACACGGTGAGGTGTTCCCTCCGGGGCAGTGCTCCTCGTACACTGAGGCAACGCACGCTCTCGACGATCGGAGACCGCTGTGTCTGCGCCGTGGCAGGTATCCCGCGAGTCCCTTCCCCCGACATCGCGACTTCTCATCGAGCGTGCGCACGAGGAACTGCTCGCCGGAAACCTCGAGGATCGGCGTCTGCAAGAGGTGCGACCCCTCGTGCGCGAGTCGTGGGAGAGGTCCTGGCGCGGGCGGGTCGGCCCTGAGGGCGCTCCGCCGCTCGACCTGGTCAGCGACGAGCTCGACGCCTACCGTCTCGCACATCCGCTCGCCTCGGTGATGGACATGATCCGTGCGCTGCTGCTGCCGGGTGAGGCAGAGGACACGGGAGTGATCATCGCGGTCGGCGACCAGGCCGGTCGCCTGCTGTGGATCGAGGGCGACAGCCAGCTGCGCTCGCTCACCGACGGCATGGGTTTCGTGGCCGGGGCCAACTGGTCGGAGGATGCCGTCGGCACGAGCGCACCGGGAACCGCCCTCACGCTCGGGCAGTCGGTGCAGATCCGCGGCGCGGAGCACTACAACCGACTCGTGCATCCGTGGTCGTGCACCGCGGCCCCCGTACGCGACCCGGAGACGCAGCGCGTGCTCGGCGTGATCGACATCACGGGCGGCCCCGAGGTCGTCTCGCTGCAGGCGCGACTGCTGGTCGATGCCACGGCCCGCGCCGTCGAGTCGGAGCTGATGGTCGCCCGGCTCCGGCAGCGGAGCGAGGGATCCCGACCCCGATCCGCCGCGACGAAGGGACGCACTCCGGTGACCGCCAGGGCGACGCTCCATGTGCTGGGCCGCGACAGGGCGCGGCTGGAGACCGAGTCCGCGCACGACGAGTCGATGATCGAGCTCAGTGCGCGCCACGCTGCGATCCTGCTCATGCTCGCCGTGCATCGCCAGGGCCTCTCGGCCGAGCGCCTGTGCGAGCTCGTCTACGGCCCCGGTGTCTCACCCGACACGCTCCGCCCGGAGATGGTGCGCCTGCGCAAGGTGCTCGAGCGCACCGCCCCCGACCTCGTGCCGGAGTCGCGTCCGTATCGCCTTCCCGTCGCCCTCGACACCGACGCACACGACGTGCTGTCCCTGCTCGATCGCGGCGCGCACCGGGTGGCGCTCACGGCCTATCGGGGTCCGGTGCTGCCCGAGTCGACATCGCCCGGTGTCGAGGAGTTCCGCGAGTCGGTGAGGGCAGCGCTGCGTGAGGCGATGCTGTCCGAGGCGAGTCTCGACGTGCTGCTCTCCTACGCCGAGATCCCCGAGGGTCAAGGCGACGCCGAAACCCTCCGACTGGCGCTGGAGATGCTCCCCGCCCGGTCGCCGAAGCGCGCGGGACTGGTCGCCCGTATCGAGCGTCTCGAGGCCTGACCGAGCCTTGCAACCCGGCGCAACGTTGCGCACCGGGGTGCAACCTCGTGCGACCTACCTTCGAAGGACAGCCGCTGCACCGATGCGCGGCCCCGTCGAAGGAGACTCCCATGAGCATCGTCGAAGAAGACGTGTCCCTCGCCTACGCGGCCCCGGGCCAGCCGGGCGCCCTCGCGAACTACCGGCCGCGCTACGGCCACTACATCGGCGGCGAGTTCGTCGAACCCGTCAAGGGCCAGTACTTCGAGAACGTCAGCCCCGTCAACGGCAAGGCGTTCACCGAGGTCGGCCGCGGCACCAGCGAAGACATCGATCGGGCCGTCGAGGTCGCGTGGCAGGCGTTCGCGGGTTGGGGCAAGACGAGCCCGGCCGAGCGCTCGGTGATCCTCAACAGGATCGCGGACCGGATCGAGCAGCACCTCGAGGAGATCGCCGTCGCCGAGACATGGGAGAACGGCAAGCCGGTTCGCGAGACGCTGGCCGCCGACATCCCCCTCGCCGTCGACCACTTCCGCTACTTCGCCGGCGTGCTCCGGGCGCAGGAGGGCGGCATCAGCCAGCTCGACGAGAACACGGTCGCGTACCACTTCCACGAACCGCTCGGTGTGGTCGGGCAGATCATCCCCTGGAACTTCCCGATCCTGATGGCGGTCTGGAAGCTGGCGCCCGCGCTCGCCGCAGGCAACTGCGTCGTCATCAAGCCGGCCGAGCAGACCCCGGCATCCCTCCTGTTCCTGTTCGACATCATCGGCGACCTGCTGCCGGCGGGTGTCGTCAACATCGTGAACGGGTTCGGGATCGAGGCGGGCGCCCCGCTCGCGCAGCACAAGCGCATCCGCAAGGTCGCCTTCACGGGTGAGACCACGACCGGTCGTCTGATCATGCAGTACGCCTCGCAGAACCTGATCCCGGTCACGCTGGAGCTCGGAGGCAAGAGCCCGAACGTGTTCTTCGAAGACGTCGCCCGCTCGACCAGCGACCCGTTCTACGACAAGGCGCTCGAGGGCTTCACGATGTTCGCGCTGAATCAGGGCGAGGTGTGCACCTGCCCCTCGCGGGCGCTCATCCAGCGCTCGATCTACGACGGGTTCCTCGCGGACGGACTCGAGCGCGTGAAGAAGGTCGTGCAAGGCAACCCGCTCGACCCCGCGACGATGATCGGCGCGCAGGCATCGAACGACCAGCTGGAGAAGATCCTCAGCTACATCGACATCGGCAAGCAAGGCGGCGCGCGCCTGCTGACCGGTGGCGAGCGGGTCGACCTCGGCGGGGATCTGAGCGGGGGCTTCTACGTCGCCCCGACCGTGTTCGAGGGCACGAACGACATGCGCATCTTCCAGGAGGAGATCTTCGGGCCCGTGCTCTCGGTCACCTCGTTCGACGGATTCGACGACGCGATCTCGATCGCCAACGACACGCTCTACGGTCTCGGCGCCGGCGTCTGGAGCCGCAGCGGTGACACCGCCTACCGGGCGGGTCGGGCGATCGAGGCCGGGCGTGTGTGGACCAACACGTACCACCAGTACCCGGCGCATGCAGCGTTCGGCGGGTACAAGCAGTCGGGCATCGGTCGCGAAAATCACAAGATGATGCTCGACCACTACCAGCAGACGAAGAACCTCCTCGTCTCGTATGCAGAGGGCCCGATGGGCTTCTTCTGAGTTCGATCCCCGGGCGGGCGCTGCTCCCTCAGCGTCCGCCCGGCTCCCTCCGCGGAAGGCGGCAGTCATGGTCAGCATCGGCACCTACCAGCGCGTGGACGTGACGGAGGCTGCGGCCTCGCTCATACGCGAGCTGACCGCCCAGCACGGGCCGCTCATGTTCCACCAGTCCGGCGGCTGCTGCGACGGCTCATCGCCCATGTGCTATCCGATCGGGATGTTCATCACGGGGCCGGGCGACGTGCTGCTCGGGGCGCTCGACGTGGGCCTGGCGCAGTCCGTCGAGGTCTTCATGTCGCAGTCGCAGTTCGAGTACTGGAAGTACACGCACCTGACCATCGACGTCGTGCCGGGGCGCGGTGCGGGATTCAGCGTCGAGGGGCCGACAGGGATGCGATTCTTGATCCGCTCGCGGATGCTGAACGACGCGGAGCTTGAGTACTTCGGGCTGGCGTCGCCCTCGGCGTGACTCGAGCGGTACTCAGCGCGGCAGCCGCGGAACAGCGTCGACGAGCGCCCGCGTGTAGGGGTCCTGCGGGGCGTGCAGCACGGCCGATGTCGCGCCCTGCTCGACGACGCGGCCGTTCTTCAGTACGAGCGTGCGGTCGCAGGCCGAGGCGATCGCGGTCAGGTCGTGCGACACCATCACGAGCGCCAGGCCGTTCTCGCGGCGCAGCCGGTCGAGCAGCTCGAGCACCTGCACGCGCGTCGTCACGTCGAGTGCGCTGACCGGCTCGTCGGCCAGCAGCACCCGGGGGCGCGAGACCACGGCGCGCGCGATCGCGATGCGCTGGCGCTGCCCACCGGAGAACTCGTGCGGGTACCGGCGCGCGGTGTCGGCGGGGAGCCCGACCGAGTCGAGGGCTTCCGCGATGCGGCGCTGCGCATCGGCGCCGGATGCCAGACCCAGCGAACGGAGCGGTTCGCCGACGATCCGGTCGATGCGTTGGCGAGGGTCGAGAGACGAGTACGGGTCCTGGAACACCGGCTGCACGCTCGCGCGGAACCGACGCATCTGTGCGCGATCGCGCAGAGCGAGCGGGGCGCCCTCGAACAGCACCTGTCCGTCGCGCGGGGCGGTGAGCCCGAGCATCAGCCGCAGGATCGTGGACTTGCCCGCCCCCGATTCACCGACGAGGCCCAACGAGTCGCCCTCATCGATGCGCAGCGTCACGTCGTCGAGAACGCGGCGCGATCCATAGGCGAAACCGGCCCCGCGCAGCTCGAGCAGCGTCATCGTCCGACCTCCCCGGCGTCGAGGAACGCATCGAGCGCACGGGCGCTGTCGACCAGCATCCGCGTGTACGGCTCGGCCGGCTCCTGCAGAACCTGCGCCACCGACCCCGCCTCGACGACGAGCCCGTCGCGCAGCACGACGATGCGATCCACCATGCGCGAGACCACGGCCAGGTCATGGCTGATGAACAGCAGCGCCATGCCGCGTTCGTCGACCAGGCGTTCCAGCAGTGCGAGCACGCCGTCCTGCACGGTCACGTCGAGCGCGGTCGTCGGCTCGTCGGCGATGAGCAGCTGCGGGCGGGCCGCGAGGGCGATGGCGATCGCCACGCGCTGACTCGTGACGGCCGTCGCCGTGGTCTCGCTGCGCGAGACGAAGGGCAGCTCGCTGCAGGCGATCGACGACGCCGATGCCGCCCGCACGGCCGCGGCCTGACACACCGAAGGAGCACGACATGACCGATCTGCGAGGACGCACGGCGCTCGTCACGGGCGGTGCGAGCGGGATCGGCGCCGCGTGTGCCCGGGAGTTCGCTTCGGCGGGCGCCCGGGTCACGGTCGCCGATGTCGATCGTGAGGCCGCGGAGGCTCTCGCCACGGAGATCGGCGGGCAGGCGTGGTGCGTCGACCTGTCCGACCTCGGTGCGCTCGCCGATGCCCGCATCGACGTCGACATCCTCGTCAACAACGCCGGAGTGCAGCACGTGAGTCCGATCGAGGACTTCGCACCGGAGCGGTTCTCGTTCATCCTGCGCCTCATGCTCGAAGCGCCGTTCCTGCTCATCCGCGCCGCACTCCCGGGAATGTACGACCGGGGCTTCGGGCGGGTGATCAACATCTCGAGCGTGCACGGCCTGCGCACCTCGGCCTACAAGTCGGCGTACGTCGCGGCGAAGCACGGTCTGGAGGGGCTGTCGAAGGTGACGGCGCTGGAGGGTGGACCGCGCGGGGTGACGAGCAACTGCATCGATCCCGGGTACGTGCGCACGCCGCTCGTCGAGAAGCAGATCGCCGATCAGGCCCGGGTGCACGGCATCCCCGAGGAGGACGTCCTCGCGAACGTGATGCTGACCGAGTCGGCCATCAAGCGGCTCGTCGAGCCGAGCGAGGTCGCCTCCCTCGCGCTGTGGCTCGCGGGCGATACTGCGGGGATGGTGACCGGGGCGAGCTACACGATCGACGGCGGATGGTCGGCGCGCTGACCGGTCGGCAGAAGCGCATTCGTGCGAATGGATGCAAGGGGTTGCAACCTCGCCCGGTATACCATTTCCCCATACGCCCAGCAGTGTCAGTCCCCAGCTGACCGTGGGCGGGGCGGCTCAGCCGTCATGCGGAGGGAGAGTGGATCTCTTTTCGATCCCGAGGGGGGATGGGGTGGGAGTTCGGTCCCCAGCCGGCACCCACCCCCACACTCGGCCCCTCCGCCACTCCGCGCGGTCGCATCGGCTCAGTTGAATCTGCTCACGATCCAGAACCCGGCGATCATGAGCGCGATGACGATGGGTATCCATGTGCCGCCGCGTTTGAGTCGCCGCCCTTGAGGGGCGACTCCGGGCGGCGGGGTGAGCAGGCCTGCAGGCGGCGCGAACGGCAGCGACGGACTCGACGTCGGGGCCGATGCCCCCGCTCTCGTCTCGGCGACGAGCCGCTCATCGCGCCACCGCGCCCACTGCTCGAACTTCGTCAGCAGGGCGCCGACGGTGCCGAACAGCCACGCCCAGGTGTCGGGATCGAGGGTCGACACCTTCCGCTGCGTGTAGAGGAAGAGCCAGTCGTCGACGATCTCCACGTCGAGCTCGGCCGCGTTGTCGATGAACCGCGCCATGATGTCGGGCGTGAAGAGATAGAGCGCGTCGCGTTCGTAGCCCTCGGGGCAGTAGAGCGTGAAGTGCTGGTCGAAGTCGCCCTCGAGCGACAGCCGCTGGCTTCGCTGGAACGATGCCGGCAGGTTCGAGCCGAACCCGTTGTTGCCCTTGGCGTCGAGGACGATGTTCGGCAGCGGTGCATCGAGCTTCACGGCCACGTAGCCCCAGCGGTAGGTCGTGGAGTTCTTTCCCGACTGCACCGTGTACTGGTAGTTGCCGAATTCGACGAAGCGTGGCCTGGTACCGCGGATCAGATCGGTGGACTGCCGTCCGCGCCCGAGGTGGAAGATCATGCCGGGCAGCGGCGGGTCGACGACCTTGGGCTCGTAGGTCATGCCGTTCGTCTGTGCGAACCGATGAAGGCGGTACCGCGTCGTCTGGGCATTGCGCACGCCCAGCCAGATCATCACGCCCGCGGCGGCCAGCAGAAGCGCGATCAGCACGAGGGGGATCGCTGCGGACGCGGGGGAGCCGCCGAAGGATGCCAGGCTCAGGACCACGCTGATGAGGACAGGCAGCATCACCACGGCGACGATCGCGACCGCCACGACGCCGATGATCGTGGATGCCCCGGTGCCACCCGTCGGCCGGGAACGGAGCTCCGCGGCGAAGGCGCGCACCGCGCTCGCGTCGACCGGATCGGTGAGGGGTCGGGCGTCGAAGGTCATCGGCGGGGACGTCACCTGTTCACCGCATCGGCGTCCCACGTGAGGTCGGCGCCCTCCGGGAGCGGGAGGGCTTCCAGGTGCTCGTCCGCGCACAGCGCCTCGATCAGTGCGGGCGAACCGGCCACGATCGTGGAGTCGAAGTCGACCTCGCTCACCAGCACCCAGGCGTGATCCTCCGGCCAGAGGAGGCTCGGGCTCTGTGCCGCCGGCGGGAATCCGCGCTCCTCGGCGGGGAGATCGCGCCAAGGCACGTGCAGCACCCACTCCGGATCGGCGAACGCACGCGGGGCAGCCGAGAACAGCACGTGTCCTCGTCCTGGCAGCTCGAACCTCGGCCCCTCCGAGATCTCCTTCGAGAGGATGCCCTCCTGCCAGGTGGGCTTGCGGAAGACGTTGTTGAACGGATCGCGCGCGCTGCGGTCGAGCATCGCCTGATGGTTCGGATCGTCCGAGAATGTCGGGAACGAGCGCGATGGGGTGATGCCGACAAAGCCCAGCAGATCGCCTCGCCCCTCCCAGAGCGCGGCGAAACCGGCGTCCGGTGTCTGCGTGTGCTCGACGAGGTGGGTGACGATGTTCGCCAGGTGGGCAGGTTCCAGCTCGCCCTCCATCGGCGCGGTGAACTCGCGACCGTCGGGGGCGATCCGCGTGCGCCAGTCGCCGTCGGACGCGGTGCGCACGAGCCGGTTCCACTGCGCGAGCGGGTGGAGGACGGTGCCGAACGCCGCCGCCGTCTGCGCCCACGACACCGGCTCGTCGACGAATCCGGCCATGAGCGCGTGCTGCGCGGACTCGGGCATCCGCACCCACTCGTCCGCCGTCGGAATCGCCCGATCCGGCGATGAGCGAACTTTGGCCGGATGGAAGATGCGCGCATACGCGGGAAAGCCGCGGGGCACCACCACATGCATGGTCTCGTTGCCGGCGTCGAGCCGCTCACGCAGCCATGCCCCCGCCGAGGGATCGGGCGTCCACTCCATGCGACCACGCTACCGGGCACTGCGCTGTTCGTGCGGTCGGCGGACACCGGGTGCGCACAGAGCCGCCCTAGGCTGACGTCGTGGAGACCGAGACCGAGACCGAGACCGTCGCGCCGCAGGCCCGCCGCGCGTGGGGAATCGGCCGCATCGTGGTCGGCGCCTCGGTCATCGCGGTCCTCCTCTACGCCTACGCTCTGCGCATCGCCGTGGGGGACGCGAGCCCGTTCGACTACTTCGGGTACTTCACGAACCAGACCAGTCTCATCGCGGCGCTCGTCCTGATCGGCAGCGGTGCACTCGTGACGACCGGCCGATCGGTTCCCTCGTGGTTCGCGTTGCTGCGCGGCATCGTGACCGCCTACCTGCTCGTGGTCGGCGTGATCTACAACGTGCTCGTCCCCGGCACGGGTTCGGCGCCGCCCTGGGTGAGCGTGCTGCTGCACGTCGTCTTCCCCGTGCTCGTGGCGCTCGACTGGCTGCTCATCGGCGATCGCCCCCGGCTGCCGTGGTCCCGACTCTGGATGCTCGTGCCCTACCCCCTGATCTGGCTGGGCGTGGTGCTGTGGCGCGGAGTCACCGACGGCTGGGTGCCCTACGGCTTCCTGCTCCCCGAACGCGGGCTCGGTTCGTTGATGCTCCACGTGCTCGGGCTGCTCGTCGCCGTGCTGATCGCCGGCGTCCTGGTCTGGACGGCCAGCCGATTCCGCGGCGTGTCGTTGAGGGAGAACGCATCCCCCCTCGGCTGAGCCGATTCTCCTCGGTGCTCCCCGGGCGGGCACTACGGTGGGAATCGCGTCACGCGAGCCGACTGTCATGGGGGAGAGTTCGAATGCTGAATCAGGCCGAAGCCGTGTCCGGCGAGCGGGTCTTCCGCAGGAACCCGCTCCGTTCGGCCGTCGGCGCGATCGTGCTCTCCGCGGTGCTGTCGGCGGTGACGCTCTTCGTGCTCCCGAAGTTCCTGCCGCGCACGATGGACATCTCGACCCGCGGCGTGCTGGTGCTCGTCGTCGCGATCGCGCTGACCGTGGCGGTGTTCGCCGGCTTCTTCTGGTTCCGCAACATCCGGATCGTCGTACGCCCCGATGCGGTCGAGATCGGCAAGGCCGGCAACCGCGAGACGTTCCTGCGCGCCACGACCGCCTTCCGCTCGAAGATCACCGAGCACCGCACGAACGGACTCCCGAGCGGCACCACGCGCGCCCTGATCGTGCATACCGGCGACCGCGAGATCACGATCGAGCTGCCCGGGTACTCGCGACCCCTGTTCAACGAGCTCATGGCGACGCTGAACCCGATCGCGCTGCCGGTGTTCGACGACCCTGTCGCGGCCGCGCGCGCCGGAGCCCAGCTGCCGACGCAGTTCACGATCGACGCCACGGGGGAGCGGCGCCTGGCCACGCGGCTCACGGTCGCCGCCGTCGTATTCCTCGTCATCGCGATCGGCGTGGGGCTGCTCGTGGCGGTGCCCGGTTTCGTCGACAGCGAGCTCTCGGCACTCATCCTGCTCGCGCCGTTCGCCGCGGTCGCTGCCATCGGCTTCGGGATCGGCGCCGTGCAGCGTCGGCGCCTGGTGCGATCGATCCCCGCTCAGGTGTCGGTCGACTCCCAGGGCATCCGCATCGACGGTGTCGACACGCCCTACGCGCAGCTGGCCCGCATCTGGTTGACCCCGCCCGCGTACCCGGTCAAGCGACTCCGCTTCGACCGCGCTGCCGGCAAGACCACGGCGCACCTGCTGGCCTCCTCCCGCGTCGGCATCACGCCCGACTACGGCGATCTCCTCCTCGCTGTGCGCGCACGTACGGCGCATCTGCGTGGCCTGCTCTCCCTGGACCTCGAGTGACGGGGGAGTCGGGGCACGACCCCGAGTACCCGATCATCACGGAGCGCCTGCTCCTGCGCCCGATCGCGCCCGCCGATGCCGCACCGATGCACGTCTACAAGTCCGACCCTGATGCCGTACGGTACGTGCCCTACGCGCCACTGGAGCTCGCGGAGGTCGAACAGCGCATCGCCACCACCTGGTCGAACACGCGCTTCGCGAAGGAGGGCGACGCGGTCTCCCTCGCCGTCGAGGAGCGTTCATCCGGCGCACTCCTCGGCGACGTGGTGCTGTTCTGGCGCAGCGAGAGCGACCGATCCGGCGAGGTCGGGTACATCTTCGACCCGCGCGCCGGCGGCCGTGGCTATGCGACCGAGGCGGTCGACGCGCTCCTCGCGCTGGGCTTCGACGGCGTGGGCCTGCACCGCATCGTGGCGCGCATCGACGAGCGCAACACGGCATCGGCCGGGGTCGTGGAAAGGCTCGGCTTCCGCCGCGAGGCCCGTCTGGTGGAGAGCGAATGGTTCAAGGGCGAATGGACGACGTTGCTCGTCTACGCGCTCCTCGAAGACGAATGGCGGGGGCGCGACGGCGCGGACGGCTCGTGACGGGATCCCCCATAATCGAGGATGTGACTGCGACTGCAACCCTTCCCTCCCTCGACGGCCGCCGATTCCGCATGGTGTCGTCCACGACCTCTGCGGTCGACCCGGAATCCCCGAGCATCTTCGAGTATTTCGAGCGCGACGGCGCGATCTGGGGCGGGTACGAGGGTGACACGGTCACCTTCGGCAAGTTCGTCGGCACCCGCACGGGTGACACGATCTGGGTGTCTTTCGTGCACGTGCTCAAGGCCGACGGCACGGTCGTGACCGGCGACGGCGAGAGCGAGCTGGAGCGTACCGACGAGGGCGGCATCCGCCTGGTCGAGCACTACGAGATGCACGGACTCCCGCAGCTGAGCGTGTGCGAGGAGATCACCGCCTGAGGCCTGCGCCTCAGCGCGGCGGCAGCGCGTCGCGACCGGGCGAGGCCGGCGTCCACCGTGTCATCCCGAGCGGTGCGGTGACGCTGCTTCGTTCCGGCAGGTCCCCCGGCAGCAGGTAGGGGCGGCGGATCACCTCGTCGAGCACCACCACGCTGACCACCGTGCGCACCTCGGGAAGCTGAGCGATCACTCCGGTGGAGAACTCGTGCACGCCGCTGACATCGACGGCGCGGATCAGCAGCATCGCGTCGTGCTCGCCTGTGGTGATCGCGCACCACTCCACATCGGGCATCTCCAGCACCCGCTCCCGGAACGACGCCCAGGCCTGCGGCATCACGGTGACGAAGACGAGGGCGCCGATGGAGAGCCCCGCCTTCGCCTGATCCACGCGGGCGCTGAAGCCCGTGATGATGCCGTCGTGCACGAGCGACTCGACGCGCGTGTAGGCGTTCGCGCGTGAGATCCCCACCTTGTCGGCGAGAGCCGCGATCGAGACACGACCGTTATCACGCAGGACTTCGAGGATTCTGTACGCCGTCTCGTCCAATGGGGCGGCACTTCGTCCAGAATGCTTCGAATCTTCCGCATTCTTGCTGGACATATTGTTCCTCACATCCGAGGTTCTGGACAGAGCGTGTCGAGGTGACCCACTCTTGCTGGACACATCGTCGCATATGATGCGAATCTGATCCACGGTCGTCCACATCGGTGGCGGCTCACCCGAATGTACTCCTCGCCTCTGGAGGCCCTCATGTCGTCACGCCGTATCACGCCGGTCATCGCGCTCGGAGCCACAGCGCTCCTCGCGCTCGCAGGTTGCTCTGGAGGGAACTCGGCGACCGGCGGCGGGCAGTCCGGATCCGACTCCCTCGTCATCGACACCGCGTTCTCGATCGAGACCACCGACCCGGGACACACCTACGACCCGACCGGCAACATGATCGCGAAGGCCCTGTACGAGACCCTCGTCGACTTCGAGGGCTCCGACGTCTCCACCCCCGTCCCCGGCCTCGCATCGTGGGAGCAGAACGACGAGGCGACCGAGTTCACCTTCACGCTCGACGGCGACCGCGTCTTCTCCGACGGCTCGCCTATCGAGGCGAAGGACGTCGTGTTCTCGCTGCAGCGCATCCAGGGCATGGAAGACGCCAAGCCCAACTTCCTGCTCGGCGGTCTCACCATCACCGAGGTCGACGACAAGACGATCGAGTTCACGTCCGAGACCCCGCTGCTGCAGCTGCCCGCGATCCTCGCGAACCCGGCGCTCGGCATCGTCAACTCCGACGTCGTCATCGAGAACGGCGGCGCGACCGACGGCACCGACTCGGCGCAGAAGTTCCTCGACGGCGCCTCCGCGGGCTCCGGCCCCTTCGTGCTCGGCACGCTCGACCTCAGCTCGCAGGTCGTGCTGACCAAGAACGACGAGTACAACGGCGACGAGGCATCCGACTACAAGCGCGTGGTCGTGCGCAACGTCTCGGAGAGCGCCACCCAGCTCGCCAACCTCAAGGGCGGCGACTCGATGGTCGCGATGGACCTGAACGGCGACCAGGTCGCCGGTCTCGGCGACGGCATCACGGTCGACTCCGTCCCCTCCGGCCAGACCATCTTCCTGCTGCTCAACCAGTCCGAGGCCGTCGCCGGTGACCTGGCGAACGTCAAGATCGCCGAGGCGATCCGCTACGCCCTCGACTACGACGCACTGCTGGAGCTGGCCGGTGCCGGTTCCGTGCAGGCGACCGGCGTGATCCCTCCCGGATTCGAGGGCGCCCTCGACGGCGGCGTGGAGCAGGACCTCGACAAGGCGAAGGCCGCGCTCGCCGAGGCCGGCTACACGGGCCAGACCCTCAAGCTGCAGTTCCCGAACGACTACCCGGTCGGCGGCGTGGAGTTCACCCCGCTCGCCGAGCGCGTGCAGGCACAGCTCGAAGACGCCGGCATCACGGTCGACCTCGCCCCCGCGCCCTTCGCGACCGAGCTCGACGCCTACGTCAACGGCGCCGAGGGCTTCGGCCTGTGGTTCTGGGGCCCGGACTACGCCGACTCCGCGAACTTCCTGCCCTTCGCCCCGGGTCTGAAGGTCGGCCTCCGCGCCGGCTGGGCAGCCGAGGCCAACCCGGAGATCGCCGGTATCGCCGCCGGTGCCGCCGCCGCGACCGACCCCGACCAGCGCACGGCAGCCTTCACCGAATTCGCCGAGGCGATGCAGGCCGAGGGCCCGTTCGTGCCGCTGATCGTCCCCGGTCGCAACATCTCCTCCGCGGACAGCGTGAAGGGTGCGGTGTACAACTCCGTCTGGGAGATGGACATCGCCGAGATCACGCCGGCCGGCTGAACGGACATCTCATGACGACAGTGGCGGTGCAGAGGCAGGCGCAGCGGCGCCGATCGCCTCTGCTCGGATACCTGCTGCGGCGGGCCGGCACCTCCCTGCTCCTGTTGGTGGGCGTGACGATCGTCACGTTCGCGCTCACCAACCTGGTGCCGGGAGACCCGGTCTCGGCCGCGCTCGGTGAGGGTGCGTCGCAGAACCCCGCGACGCGTGACGCGTTCATCAAGGAGCACGGTCTCGACCAGCCACTGTTCGTGCAGTACTTCATCTATATGGGGAACCTGCTGCGCGGGGACCTCGGCACGTCGCTGGTGACCGGACGCCCGGTCACCAGCGACCTCGCCACCGCGGTGCCGGCGACCATCGAGATCGCGATCGGGGCGATCATCGTCAGCCTCGCGGTCAGCATCGTGCTCGGTACGCTCGCCGCCTACCGTCGCGGACTCGTCACCGACCAGGTCATCCGCGTCGTGACGCTGGTCGGGCTCAGCGTGCCGACCTTCTGGCTGGCACTCGTCAGCTTCTACGTCTTCTTCCTCGAGCTGCGCATCGCACCGGGATCCGGCCGCATCTCCCCGTCGATCACGCCACCGCCGCGCGTGACGGGGCTCTACACGGTCGACTACCTCCTGGGCGGCGACGCCGTCGGCTTCTTCGACGCCCTCGCCCACCTCGCGCTTCCCGTCATGGTGCTCTCGCTCGTGACCATCGGTCTGCTCACCCGTTTCATCCGCACCTCGGTGCTCGAGGTCCTCGGGAGCGATTACGTGCGCGCCGCCAGAGCCAAGGGGCTCCCGGCCATGCGGGTGATCCTCGACTACGTGCTGCGGGGAGCGTCGCTGCCGATCCTCACGGTGGTGGGTGTCGCGTTCGGCGCTCTGCTGTCGGGCACGGTGCTCGTCGAGTCGGTGTTCGCCTGGCCGGGCCTGGGCACCTACGCCTACAACTCCGCCGCGAACCTCGACCTGCCGGGCATCATGGGCGTCGGTCTCGTGGTCGGCGTCATCTACCTCCTCATCAACTTCATCGTCGACCTGCTGTACGGCGTGCTCGACCCGAGAGTGAGGATCGCATGAGCCGCATCGCCGCCGCCTCCCCGGCCGGGCGCTTCCGCTTCCGCTGGCCCCGCGCCTGGCGCACGCCGCTGGGGATCATCGGCACCGTCATCGCCGGAGCCTGGATCATCGTGGCCTTCACCGCCCAGTGGTGGGTCCCGTACCCGCCGAACGCGCAGGTGCTGCCGCGCCTGCAGCCCCCGGGGGTCGACACGCTCCTCGGGACCGACGGCAACGGACGCGACATCTTCTCCCGCCTGATGACCGGCGCCACCGTGAGCCTGCCGCTCGCCCTCATGCTCGTGATCGCGGCCATGATCATCGGCACGCTCATCGGAGCGCTCGCCGGGTACTTCGGCGGCTGGGTCGACGAGACGCTCATGCGCATCACCGACCTGTTCATGGCCTTCCCGACCGTGATCCTCGCGATGGTGGTCACGGCCTCGCTCGGCCCGTCGCTGTTCAACGCGGTGATCGCGGCGATCGTGGTGTCGTGGCCGCAGTACTCCCGTGTCACGCGCAGCATCGTGCTGGGGCTCCGCGGCCAGAACTACGTGATCGCGGGACGACTGCTCGGGCACTCGCCGGCACGCACGCTGTTCGTCGACATCCTCCCGAACATCGCCGGCCCCGTCCTGGTGCTGGCGACGCTCGACATCGGCGCGGCGATCCTCCTGCTCTCCGGACTCTCCTTCCTCGGTCTCGGTGCGCAACCGCCGACGGCCGAGTGGGGGTCGATGATCTCGGGTGCGATGCAGAACTTCGACGCCTGGTGGCTCGGGGTCTTCCCGGGTCTCGCGATCCTGACCGTGGTGCTGGCGTTCAACTTCCTCGGAGATGCGATGCGCGACGTGCTCGACCCGACAGCCGAGATCACGCACGAGAAGGCTGCAGAGCACAAGGCGTCGGCGGGGGTGGCCGCATGAGTGCCCACAGCGCTGTCGCGCAGCAGGCCGCGACGCTCAGCATCCGCGACCTGACGGTCGACATCGGGCGTCCGCTCGTCAAGGGTGTCTCCCTCGAACTCGAGGCGGGTCGCATCCACGGTCTGGCCGGAGAATCCGGGTCCGGCAAGACCCTCACCTCGCTCGCCGTTCTGGGACTGCTGCCGCGTCAGGCCCGTACCGGGGGATCGATCCTGCTCGGCGGCGAAGAGCTCCTGGGACTCAACCGGCGCGCGCTCAACAGGGTGCGCGGCAAGCGGATCGCGATGGTGTTCCAGGATCCGTCGGCCTCGCTGCACCCGCAGCTGCCCGTCGGCCGCCAGCTCACCGACCACATGCGGGTGCACCTCGGTCTCAAGGGCGCCGCCGCCCGAGCGCGGGCTGTCGAGCTGCTCGAGACCGTGCAGGTGCCGAACCCGGCCGCGGCCCTGGGGCGCTACCCGCACCAGTTCTCGGGCGGGCAGCGTCAGCGCATCGCGATCGCGTGCGCTCTGGCCTGCGACCCCGAGGTGCTGCTGGCGGATGAGCCCACCACCGCTCTCGACGTCACGGTGCAGGCCGGCATCCTGAAGCTGCTGCGCGACCTCGCGATCGAACGCAACCTCGCCGTGCTCCTCGTGACCCACGACCTCGGCGTGATGAGTGCGATCGCCGACCGTGTGGCGGTCATGAAGGACGGCCGCATCGTGGAGCTCGCCGACCGCGAGACGCTGTTCCGCGATCCTCAGCACGAATACACGCGCATGCTGCTCGCGGCCCTCCCGGGTTCGCGCATCGACGAGGCACCGGAAGGGCAGGCCGCAGATGAGTGAGGTCGCAGTCCTCGACGCGCGCGACGTGGTCGTGCGCTACCCGGGCAACCCGCCGGTGATCGCCGTGAACGGTGTGTCGATCAGCGTCGCCGCGGGGGAGACCGTCGCGCTGGTCGGTGAGTCCGGCAGCGGCAAGTCGAGCCTCGCCCGTGCCGTGGTCGGCATCGAGAAGATCGCCGCGGGGTCCGTGCTCTTCCGCGGCGCCCCGGTGTCGCCGCTCGGCATCCGGCGTCGCTCGATCGCCCTCACCGGCATCCAGATGGTGTTCCAGGACCCGGCGACGTCGCTCAACCCGCGACGTCGCGTCGGCGACCAGATCGCTGATGGCATCGCCACCGCCCGTGCGCGCGGTGCCGAGGGATCGACCGTGGACGAATGGCTCGAACGCGTCGGATTGCCGACGAATGTGAGCACGCGCTTCCCGCACCAGTTCTCGGGCGGGCAGAAGCAGCGCATCGCGATCGCCAGGGCCCTGGCCGCGCGGCCGTCGCTCCTCGTCGCCGATGAACCGATCTCGGCGCTCGACGCCTCTACCCAGACGAGCGTCGCCGGACTCATGCGCGACCTGGTGGCGGAGTCGGGGGCGGGAATGCTGTTCATCTCCCACGACCTCGCCGTGGTGCGGCGCATCGCCGACCGCACGTTCGTGATGTTCGGCGGGCGCGTGCTCGAGTCGGGTCCGACGGACCAGCTCTGGGCGGCACCCGGGCATCCCTATACGCAGGCGCTCCTGGCCGCGATCCCTGAGCCGGACGGATCCGGGCGCATCCCGGTCGCTCCCTCGGTCGACGACCGCACGCTGTGGGCGGAGATTCCGCCGGTCATGTACTGAGGCCTGCGCGTCGCGGCGAGGGGATCCCGGCGGTCTGCTGCGGAGGCCGTGACGTGAGAGAATTGTTCGAATGTCTGGCGAACGATAGGGGAGGGGATCAGCCGTGACGGACGGTGAGATGCTCACAGGTCGAACGGCGGCGGTCTCGGTGATCCTCGCGTCGTACAACGCCGCGCCCTGGCTCGCGACGGCGCTCGATTCCATCGTCCACGCAGCGCTTCGGACCTCGTGGCCGGTCGAGTTGGTTGTGGTCGACGACGGATCGACCGATGACACGGCTCAGATGCTCGCCGAATACAAAGCCGCCTGCGCCATCCCCATGCGCGTAATCTCGCAGCAGAACTCTGGCCGCTTCCTTGCGTTCCATGCCGCCGCGGAGGCGGCCACGGGAGAGCGGGTCCTCATCATGGGTGACCGGATGCTCATGCAGCCGGACGCCTTTGAGTACTTGGAGCGCGTCGACCCGACCCTGCCCGAGGGTCAGGTGTGGAACGGGCACGTGCCGACCGCACCCGACGGCCCGCTCGTCAGCCGATTCTGGGAAGTGCCGCTGCACATCTTCTGGGGCAGCTACCTCGCCGATCCGAAGCCCACGCAGATCACGGAAGCGAACTTCGATCGCGTCCCGAAGGGAACCGGGTCGCTTCTCATCGGGCGACAGTTCTTTCTCGATGCGTGCAAGGCGGTATGGCCCAAGGAGAACGCGGCGCTCGTCTCGGACGACACCAAGCTCCTGCGTTATGTGGTCCAGCATCGTCCGATGCGCCTCGACCCTGGTTTCGGTGCGATCTACCGTCCCCGGGTGAACGTGCGCTCTTTTCTCTCGCACGCCTACACTCGCGGAACGCTGTTCGTCGACAGCTATGCCGGAACGAGCCTCGTGCGCAACATCCTGCTCCTCGGCCTGAGTATCATTCCGGTCGTCTATGTGATTGCTCTCCTGGTCGCTCTCGTGACCGGAGCCTGGGCGTACCTTTTGGCGCTCGTCGTCCTGGCCGTGCTCGGTCTGCTCGCCCCTGCTGCGGTGGCGGCGATCCGCAAGGCGCCGGCACGGGCCATTCTCTCCTATCTGACCTACGTCATACCCTTCGGCGTCGTCTTCTGGGCCGGTCTGGTCCGCGGCGTCGTCGTCCACCGCCGCACCTTCCGCCGCGCTCGAAGAGGAACCAGCAACTCACAATGATCGTCTTCATCTACGGAACCACCGCCGAGGCCATCAAGCTCGCCCCGATAATGCGCCGACTCGATGCCCGTGGCATTCGCTATGAGCACTGGCTCACCATGCAGCACACCGAGGCGCTTCGCAAGATCCTCCCTCAGCTGGGGTTGCGCGAGCCAGACCGGATCATCGCGGACGGCAACGGTGGCAAGCCGCTTCGCCGCCCCACCGATGTGATCGGTTGGGGTTGGCAGGCGTTCCGATGGATTCTGAAGAACCGCTCCGAGCTCAAGCGCACGCTCCCTGCCAACACCATCGTTGTCGTGCACGGAGACACGATGACGAGTGTTGTGGGGGCATTCGTCGCCTGGCGGCTGGGGGTTCCGAGCGCGCACGTCGAGGCCGGCTTGCGGTCGGGCAACTGGCGCCACCCGTTCCCTGAGGAGCTCGACCGCCGCATCGTCGGGCGTATGGCGAGCGTGCATTACGCCCCGTCGGATGTTGCCACCGCGAATCTCCGCGGTCGCAAGAACGTCATCCAAACTCACGGAAACACGGTCACCGATGCCGTACTCGACCACGACGAGGTCGATGTGGAGGCCGGTCAGCGGTACGGACTCGCTCTGCTGCACCGCTTTGAGTTCATCTCCAATGAGCAGCTCGTGCAGGACACCATCCGCACCCTCATCGACTCGAGCCCCGTGCCGATCCGTCTGCTGGTGGACGCGTACAACACCGAGACTCTGGAGCGTGTGCTTGCGGCCGTGCAAGCGGGGGACCGCGTCGTGATCGAGGCGAAGAAATCTCACAGTGAGTTCGTCATCCTCCTGAAGCGTGCGGAACTCGTGATCACAGACTCGGGGGGAGTGCAGGAGGAAGCGGCCCTGCTCGGCATCCCGACTCTCGTGCACCGTGTCGCGACCGAACGTCAAGACGGCATCGGACGCAATGTCGTGCTTTCTGGGTGGGATCTGGACGCGGTTCGCGACTTCTTGAGCGACCCGGAGAGCCACCGGTTCCCACCTCAGCGGCCGCCGGTGTCGCCCTCGGACATCGTCGTGGACGACCTGATCGCCCGAGGCTTCGGCACTCCTGGATAAGCGGGTTTCGCTGCGGCGCGCGCGGCGCGAAGCCCTCCCGGTGGCGTTCGCGGTAGGCGCTCGCGTCCGCTAGACTGTCAAGGTTGTCTGTCTCGCGGCGTCCATTCGGGATTCCAGAGACCGGCACGTGCACACACCCTCCTGCTCCCGGGAAAGTCCCGAGAGCCGTTCTAGTCCGAAGGAGGTGGGTAAGTGACGCACCAGTACGAACTCATGGTCATTCTGACCCCCGAGATCGACGAGCGCACGGTCGCCCCGACGCTCGACAAGTTCCTGAAGGTCATCACCAACGATGGTGGCTCGATTGACAAGGTCGACATCTGGGGCAAGCGCCGTCTGGCTTACGAGATCCAGAAGAAGACCGAGGGCATCTACGCCGTCGTCAACTTCACCGCTACCAGCGAGGCCACGCAGGAGCTCGACCGTCAGCTGAAGCTGAACGAGCAGATCATGCGTACCAAGGTCCTCCGCTCGGAAGAGGCTCAGGCGATGGTCGCTTCGGAGGCCAAGCGCTCCGAAGAGAAGGCTGCTCGCAAGGCCGCCAAGGCTGCGAAGGCCTAAGTCCCATGGCCGGCGAAACCGTCATCACCGTGGTGGGAAACCTCACGGCCGACCCCGAGCTGCGCTACACGCAGAACGGGCTGCCGGTGGCGAACTTCACCATCGCATCGACGCCTCGGAACTTCGACCGTGCCGCGAATGAGTGGAAGGACGGCGACGCGCTGTTCCTCCGCGCATCCGTCTGGCGCGAGTTCGCCGAGCACGTGGCGGGTTCGCTGACGAAGGGCATGCGCGTCATCGCGCAGGGCCGTCTGCGTCAGCGCTCCTACCAGGACCGCGAGGGCAACCAGCGCACCGCGATCGAGCTGGAGGTCGACGAGATCGGCCCCTCGCTCCGGTACGCGACCGCGCAGGTCACCCGTGCGGCCTCGACCGGCGGTGCCGGCGGTGCCGGTGGCGGTGGACAGTCCCGTCCCGCGCAGCAGCAGGTGTCGGAGGAGCCGTGGTCCACGCCCGGTTCGTCGACCAGCGCGGATGCCTGGAGCACTCCCGGCAGCTTCGGCGACGACACCCCGTTCTGAACAACTTCTGGATCCGGCCTTCACGGCCGGCATCCGCTCATCACTAAGGAAAAACAATGGCTGGAAAGTCGAGCGGCGACCGCCGCAAGCCGCGGAAGGGTGGCAAGCCCACCGCTCCCGCGAAGTCCATCCGGGTCGGTGTCATCGATTACAAGGATGTCGCCACCCTTCGCAAGTTCGTCTCGGAGCGCGGCAAGATCCGTGCCCGTCGTATCACCGGTGTCTCGGTGCAGGAGCAGCGTCTGATCGCCACGGCGATCAAGAACGCGCGCGAAATGGCGCTCCTGCCCTACGCTGGCGCCGGCCGGTAAGGGGTATCGAGATGGCAAAGCTGATTCTCACGAACGAGGTCGCCGGGCTGGGTAGTGCTGGTGACGTTGTCGAGGTCAAGAACGGGTACGCCCGTAACTTCCTCATCCCGCAGGGCTTCGCTACGGCGTGGACCCGCGGTGGCGAAAAGCAGGTCGCATCGATCCAGGCCGCGCGTCAGGCACGCGCGATCCACGATCGTGACGACGCTGTCGCGCTGAAGAACGCTCTCGAGGGCACCAAGGTGCGCCTCACGGTCAAGGCCGGCAAGGAGGGTCGTCTCTTCGGCTCCGTCAAGACGGACCACGTCGCGGATGCTGTCGCAGCCGCCGGCCTGGGCTCGATCGACAAGCGCAAGGTGCACATCACGTCGCCCATCAAGGTGACAGGTGAGCACGAGGCGACCGTGCGTCTGCACGACGACGTCACCGCAGTGATCACGCTGCAGGTCGTCGCCGCCAAGTAAGGCACGTCGAGAACGCCCCTGTCCTCCCGGGCAGGGGCGTTCTGCATTCCCCGGCCCGGTCGCTCGTGCGCCTCACCCGTCTCGACCGTGCACCGGCCGTGCATTGGCCGGCGGCTCTCCGACCTCATCGACGGTGTGACCGCTGCAGGCCGCCTTCGTGACGCTGGCCCTCTCGACGCGCGACACGGCGAACCATCGCATGGCGTCACGCAGACGGCACCACCCGACCAGGTACCACTGGCCGTTCGTGGAGGCGAACAGCACGGGCTCGACATCACGCGTTGTCGTGTTCCCGTCTCGGGCCGTGTACCGGAGGCGGACCACGCGCTGGTCCGACATCGCCTCCTCCAGCGCCGACCGGATCGCGCGGGAGGAAGAGGGCGGCGCATCGATCCACACACGGTGGGCGAGAGCGTCGGCTCGGGCGCGCGTGTGAGGATCGAGGACATCCAGGATCTTCCGCACTCCCGCCGCGGCCAGGTCGGCGTAGGGGGCGTCGGGCGCTGCGGACACGGCAGCCATGAGGGCCACGGCCTGCGCGGGAGACAGGCTCACCGGCGGCAGCGATGCTCCCACGGCCAGGCCGTAACCGCCTCCGGGCCCCGGGCGCGACCACAGCGGCGCGCCGCTGCGGTCCAACGCCGCCAGGTCTCGCTTGACGGTGCGCACGGAGACGTCGAACTCCCGCGCCAGACGCTCGGCCGAGCAGCCCCGCGATCCGCTGCGTCGCAGCATCTCGGACAGCGCATGCAGGCGCTCTGCACGCTTCACGATTCTGCCTGAAAATTCATGACATAAATAGTGACATACACCTGCCCGCACTGCGGAGGAAGCTGGGGGTATGACACAGACGACGAGCAGCCCGACCATCCTCTTCATCGCCGGCCACTGGTTGGGTGCGTGGGCGTGGGATGAGGTCCTCGAACACCTGAACGCCGCGGGCCCTCGTGCGGTCGCGATGACGCTGCCGGGTCTCGACGCGAACGATCCCGAGCGTGCGACGAAGACGCTCGACGATCAAGCCGCCGGGATCCTGGGGGAACTCGCCCGGCTCGGTGTCTCAGAGCAGCATCCCGCGATCATCGTCGCGCACAGCGGCGCGAACGCGCCCGTCAGCGTCGCGCTCGATCGGCACCCGGAGCTGTTCGCCCGGGTGGTGTGGGTCGACTCCGGCCCGGTGGCGACCGGGAGCGTGTTCGCGCCCGATCTCCCGGAGCAGGTGGACGAGCTTCCTCTGCCGCCGTTCGAGGCGCTGGGGCAGCAGGCGAGCCTGGAGGGACTGAGCACGGAGGTGCTCGAGCGCTTTCGCGAGCGGGCAGTGCCGCAGCCCGGCCCCGCGCTGCGGCAGCCCGTGGAGCTCGTGGACGATGCGCGTCGCAGGATTCCGACCACGCTCGTGTGCTGCTCGATCTCGGGCACGCAGGTGCGGGAATTGGCGCAGGCGGGTCATCCCATGTTCGCCGAAGTCGCGGAGCTCGACCACCTCGACGTCGTCGACCTGCCGACGGGGCACTGGCCGATGTGGAGTCGTCCCGGCGACCTCGCGGAGCTGATCCGTGCGGTCGCGTCCTCCAGCGACTGAACCCTGCGCCGTGCGGGCCTCAAGCCCGCACGGATGTCGGGAGAATGCACGGAAGTCGGGAGGATCCGGCAGATCCGTACGGGATCCGCGGGAATCTCCCGACATCCGTGCGGCGATCACCGCACCTCAGGGGCGCGCGAGGGGTTACTCCCTGTCGGCCGCCACCTCGAAGATGTCCGTCGTCTCCTCGGCGGAGGCGGCACGGCGTTCCTCACGGCGGGCCCGTCGCTCGGCACGCTTGGCGATCCGGCGATCCCGGCTGCGCTCCACGAGCGTGTACAGGACCGGCACCAGCACCAGGGTGAGCAGCGTCGATGAGACCAGTCCGCCGATCACCACGATCGCCAACGGCTTCGAGATGAACACGCCACCACCGGTCAGGCCGAGCGACATCGGGACCAGCGCGAACACGGTCGCGGCCGCCGTCATCAGGATCGGACGCAGACGCAGACGCGTTCCGTGCTCCACGGCCTCGTCCAGGCTCGCCCCGGCCACCCGGAGGCGGTTCACGAGGTCCATCAGCACGATGGCGTTCGTCACGACGATGCCGATGAGCATCAGCAGTCCGATCAGGGCCGGAAGCCCCATCGGCGTACCGGTGAGGAGGAGCCCGAGGATCGCACCGGTCGCCGCGAACGGGATCGAGATGAGCAGCACGAGCGGGCCGCGGAAGTTGCGGAACGTCGCCACCATCACCAGCAGCACGAGAACGATGGCCCCCAGCATCGCGAGGCCGAGCTGACTGAACGCCTCGTCCTGCTGGGCGGACGCGCCGCCCTGCTCGAACGTGACCCCCGCCGGCAGGTCGGTCTCGGCGATCGCTTCGTCGATCGCCCGGCTGGCCGCCGACAGACCGCCCTTCTCCGGCGTGACCGTCAGGGTGACCTGCCGCTCGCCTTCCGCGCGGGTGATGGTCGGAGCGGTGAGCTCTTCCTCGACCGTCGCGATCGCGGCGAGAGGGATCGCGGTGCCCGTGACCCCGGTGGCCGCCTTCTGCTCCGCCTCGGCGGCTTCGGCCTCGACCTGCTGGGCGGCGGCGTCGGTGCGGCTCTGACGCAGGGCCTTGATCTGTTCGTCCGCCGCCTTGATGCCGGACTGCGCGCCTTCGATCGCGCTCTGCAGCGCCGAGAGCTGCTCGGCGCGCTCCGCCTGCGCCTGGAGCACCGCCTCGTCCTCAGGGCTCAGCGGGTCTGCGGGGACGATCGGCGCCGCCGACAGTTCCGCGAGCTGCTTGTTCAGGGCGCCGATCTGACCCGCGAGCTCGGCCCGCTGCTTCGTGGCCGTGTTGATCTGCGAGTCGAGTTCTTTCTCGGCCTTTGTCTTGGCCTCCTCGGCCTTCGCCTTGGCCTTGGCCTCGAGTGCGTCGGCGGCGGCCTTCTGCGCCTCGGCCGTCTGCTGGGCCGTGACGGGCAGCATGATCTCGCCGAGCTTGTCGGCGGTTCGTGCCGAGCCCGGCGTGCGCACGACGATGTCGCGCTCCCGACCCTCGTACATGAGGGTGCCGACGGTGGTGCCCGAGAGCGCCTCCTGCACGGCCTTCGCGATCGTGGCCCGGTCGAAGCCGAGGCGCGCGGCCAGCGGCTCGTCGACCTTCACGCGCAGCACCGGCTGCTCGCCCGCGAGCTCGCTCTTCACGGAGCGCACCCCGTCGGCGTCGGCAAGCTGCTTCTCCAGCATATCGCTCGCGGTCTGCAGCGCGGCCGGGTCGTTGCCCTGGATGGCCAGGGCGATGCCGTCACCGGCACCTGCGAGGGAGGCGTCCTGCGAAGCGAGCTCGATCGTGCCGCTGTCGGCAAGACCGTCCAGCGCCTTCTGCACCTTCGACTCGACCGCGGCGACGTCGGCTCCGTCCTTCACCCGCAGGTCGTAGGTGATCGACGTCGGGGTGCCGGGTGTGGGGACCGGGATCGAGGTGGTGATGTCATCGATCTCCGCGATCTTCCCGAGCGTCTTCTCGACCGGCTCCGCGGCGGCGACCAGGTCGGCCGTGGCCTCCTTCGGGGGCGTCTGCACGACCTGCAGGCTCGCCTGACCCGATGAGCCCAGGAAGTCGGTCTGGATGAACGGCGTCATACCCAGCGTCGCGACGAGCAGCAGGGCCGAGGCGACCAGGGTGATGACCGGGTGTCGACGGGTCGCGTTCAGGGCCGGCATGAACGTGCGCTGCAGGCGGTCGGGAGCCGTATGGATCTCGTCGAGCTCGGACGGCACCTCGTTCTCGTGGGCGAGCGGTGCGTCGTCCGCCGATCCCTCGGACACTGGCTGAGCCGCTTCGGCAACTGCGGCACGGTGCTTCGGAGCCCTGTTGAGGAACCAGGAGGCGAGCACCGGCACGATGGTGAGCGAGACGACGAGAGAGGCGAGAAGGGCGATCGAGACCGTCACCGCGAACGGCCGGAACAGCTGCCCGGCGATTCCGGAGACGAAGGCGATGGGCAGGAAGACCGCGATGGTGGTGAGCGTCGAGGCGGTGATGGCACCGGCGACCTGGCGCACCGACGCGACGATGCCGTCGATGGTGAGCGGTCCGTCGCCGCGTCGTCTCGAGATGTTCTCGATCACCACGATGGAGTCGTCGACGACACGTCCGATGGCGATCGTGAGCGCGCCGAGGGTCAGGATGTTGAGGGTGTTGCCGCTCCACCACAGGCCCACGAGCGTGATCAGCAGCGACAGCGGGATCGACACGGCAGCGATGACCGTCGAGCGCCACGAGCGCAGGAACGCGAGGATCACGAGCACGGCGAAGAGCAGGCCCAGCCCGCCCTCGACGGAGAGGTCGTGGATCGACTGCTCGATGTAGGGCGCCTGGTCGAAGATCGTCACGAACTCGGCCTTGACGATCGGGGCGAGCCGGTCGAGCTCGGCGTTCACGCCGTGCGAGATGTCGACCACGTTGGCTCCCTGCGACGGGATGATCTGGAGCGTGAGCGACGGGTTGCCGTTGACCCGCGAGATGGTCTGCGCCGGCACCGTCTCGATCGAGACGTCGGCGAATTCGGCGACCGTGACGGCTCCCTCGGGCGTGGGTACAGGAAGGGCCTGGATGTCTTCGAGAGTGGCGAGTCGCGACCCCACGGTGATCGACAGAGGCCCCTCGGCGGAATCCGCCTGCCCTGCCGGAAGCGCGGCGCCGTGCGCCTCGAGGATCGGGCCGAGCGTCGAGGGCTCGACCTTGAGCCGTGTGACATCCGCGGGGCGGAGATCGATCGTGATGCGCTGCGTCTCCTGGCCCGCGAGCTCGACGGCGCGCACACCCGGTACGCCCTTGAGCGCCGGGACGACGGTCTGCTGCAGAGCATCGCCGAACTTCTCCTGGTCGCCGCTGGTGCCCGCGCTGAGGACCATCGCGGGCAGATCACCGGCACCGCCCGACGCCACCTGGACCTCTGTGCCCGAGGGGAAGCTCGGCTTCAACGACTCGGTCGCACTGCGGATCGTGCGCAGGGTCTCCTCGTCGTTCTCCCCGAACGACCACTCGACGAGGATCTGCGCACCCCCGCTGGATGTGGTGGACGTGACGCTCGTCACGCCGGGCACGGCGCGGACGGCCTGCTCGACGGGCTCGGTCACGCTGCTCGCCATCTCTTCGGGCGCGAGACCCTGCGACTGCGCCGAGATGAACGCCATGGGCGCCTGCAGCGACGGCATCAGCTCCTGCTTGAGCGAGCCCATCGAGATCAGGCCGAGAGCGACGATCGCCAGTGTCGCGAGCGACAGGATCAGGCGGTTCTTGAGACTGCTGCGTGTGAGGAACGACATGGAGCGATGAGGTGCTTTCGGCTGGGTCGCAGCGGCGGGCGAAGTGGCACGCGCGCGACGCGGAAGCCGCCTGTGATCACTCGACCCACGTCGCCCCGTGCCGAATCCTGTGGGTCCGGCTCAGCGCGACGAGAGGCGACTGAGCTCCGGCGACACGATCGACGATTCGAGCCTGCCGGATCGCGCGCGCCGGGGCATCCTCCCGCAGGGTGATCCTCGTCCCCCCGCGGGAGGACTCGGGCGCCCTGGGCGCATGGGAGGCGGCCGTGTGCGGAACCGCTGCGGCCACTCTCGCCGCCGCAGCGCTCGCCGCCGCAGCGCTCGCCGCCGCAGCGCTCGACTCGGCAGCGCTCGACTCGGCCATGACTGCTCCGTTCGCGGTCGATTCGGCCTCGAACGGCCTTGCTGTGCACGATCTGACCCAAAAGTCGTAGTCCGAGGCGCGGAAAGACTGGCCGAAAGTTCTCAGGGTTTCGGCGTAATGACTGGGCCCTCACCTTCGTCTCTTCACTGTGAGGGTTGTCCGGCCGAAAGGGGGCCGGGCTTTGCGAGGGGTGAGGGAATCGTGAGTGGTCGAAGTCGAGTGGATCGACTCTTCGAAGAGTTGGAGGTCGAGTGCGGCACGAGTGTGCAGTGCATCCTGGAACGGGCGTCCGCCCTGCTGAGGCTGGACATCGAGGTCGAGGTGCTGAACGAGGAGGAATGGAACGCGGTCCCGCGCTTCGTTCTCCTCGACGGTGACCGGGCGAGGATCCCGGTACGCCGGGCCGATCCTCAGTGGTTCCGCCTGCACGTGGTGATCCACGAGCTCGCGCATCTGCTGTGCGGACATGCGCGTTGCGAGAGCCTGCCCATGACTTTCGACCAGCTTCGAAAGCCCGCGCAGGCCTGTGTTCTGGCGGGAGTGGGCGGGGGTGCCGGATCCGCCGCGTTCGCCGATTCTCCGCAGGAGGCGGATCAGCAGGCGGATCAGGAGGCCGAGGCGGAAGCACTCGCGCACCGACTGGGCTCATTCGTCGTGGTCCCGCAGTTCGCCTCCGCCGAGGCCGGCTGAGGCTGCGGCCATACGGTTCCGATCAGCGTGCGAGTGCGTGCTCCGCGTCGAACACGATCAGCGGGCGGTCGCTGCCAGGGCGTGACAGCACCTCGGCGTCGACGCGCCAAACGCGGGCGATGAGCTCGCGCGTCAGCACGCTGCGCCCGGATGTCGAGATGGTTCGTCGGTTCGCCGCACAGCAGCAAGGTCGGCCTCTGGGCCAGGGCCCGCCGCCGACCGCGTCATCGGCCCGATCGCCTGGACCATCTACGCGACGCCGTCGATCGCGTATCAGTACGTACTTCGGGGCGGATGGAGAGGGAGCCTTCGATGGTTTGGTGATGCGTGGCCCACAACCCATCCTTAGCGTTCGCTTCTGACATGGCCTCTGTTGCATCGGGAAGCCGTGAAGTAGCGTCGCTAATCATGGAGCGCTATGGAAAATGGAATCTGCTGGGGGCGGCCGCTTTCTTGAGCGTTGGCATCTTCTCGCTCGTCAAGGGTGTGGGACCGGAGTGGTACTCGTACGTCACTGTGGTCGTCGCGTTCCTCGCATCTGCGGCGTGGATTTTTCGCTTTGTCTATGAGGTGCGCAAGAGCAAGACTGAGGAGTCTTCAGATCCTGCCTCCAGCACCTAAACCCACTGGACGGACGGTGCGTGATTTGGTCGTCGTATTCAGGGGATCGCCGTGGCGATCATGGTAGAGCCTGCTCCGTCAATCGATCGAAGTCATATCCGCGTCAAGGCGATGCTCGTCGCGCCGAACGTGCAAGGGACCGCGCATGCGGTCAGCGTCAATGCCGCGACCGCGGAGAATCCGGGCGGATATCACCGCCTCATCGGCGGCAGCGTCGAGGTCGGCGAGACCCACATCGATGCGGTCCGGCGCGAGGTGCGCGAGGAGCTGTCGGCGACGATCCAGGACCTGAGCTACCTCGGGGTGGTGGAGAACATCTTCCACCTGGACGGGGACGTCGGACACGAGATCGTCTTCGTGTACACCGGACGCCTCGATCCGGAACCCGCAGCGGAGGGCGCGACGCTCACGGAGAGCGACGGGGCGGTGGTTCCCGTCGTCTGGCGCAGCTTCGACGACGCCGCTGAGGTGCTGCCCCTCTATCCCGCCGGGGTCATGGGGCTCTTCGCTCAGCGGTAGATCTCGCGGCGATGCCCTGCGGCGAGAACGAGCACGACCAGACGATCGTCCTCGATGTCGTAGATCACCCGATAGTCGCCCACGCGGACGCGCCACGCGCCATCGCTGTTGGCGAGCATCTTCGCCGCGGGCGGTCGTGGTTCTTCGGACAGGAGTTCGATCGCCGCCTGCGCGCGACGTCGGGCCTGCGGATCCAGCTTTCGCAACTGCCGCTGTGCCGGCGCAGCGATGTCGATCCGATAGCTCACACGAGCCCCAGTTCCGCCTTCACTTCCTCCCACGGCACGGGGAGCGATTCGGTTTCCGCAGCTTCGCGGCGTGCTGCCACGGCGGCGGCAGCGTCCTCGGCGTCCTCGGCGATCTCGCGAAGTCGATCGAATTCATCCGCGTCGACGATGGCCACGACGCGACGCCCACGGCGGGACAGGAAAACGGGCTCGTGCGTGAGGTGGGCACGATCGACGAGCGCGCCGAGTTGACGCTTGGCATCGGAGACGGGCAACACATCAGTCATGGGCTAATGGTACCAAACGATCAAATCGATCGTTTGGTAGCTCGGCCTCAAGGAGAAGTCGCGCCGGAAGATCCTGCTCGCCGCGATGCAGGGCCGCCCCGCCGACCTCGCCGAGGCGACGACCTCGCGCTTCGCATCCAGTTCGTTCTTCCTGTGGAGGGCCGCATCGTGAGCCGGTACATGATGAACAAGTTCATCCGCGCCGTCGAGATGAGCACCGCGAACGTGAATGCCTACGTCGCCGACACCGAGGGTTCCGGATGGCGGGAACTCGTGGAGCGCTACCGCGCCGCGATCATCCCGCACGGCGAGGTCGACGACATCCACTGATCCTGCCTCACCGCGTGCACCGGGTGCCCCCGATTCCCGGCGCGGGTTCGCGGGACCAGCTGCGCACCGGTTTCGCGGGACGTCTGTCGGGAGGATCCGGCCGCGCGCGGTTCGGGCGGGCACTTACTCCCTGCATCCGTCCGAACTCCCGACAGGCGGACCGCCGGGTGCTTCCGCGCGGGCGCGACGGATGCCCCGTGGGTGGGGCTTCCACGGGGCATCCGCCCGATCTGCGCCGGCGTCGCACGACGGGGTGAGCGGGGGCTACGACCTCGTCGATGTGTGGGGTGGACGCAGCGGCGCACCGGCGGTGCGGGTCTCCTCCCCCGAGGACGGCCGCACCACCGGCGTCATCGCTAAGCCGTCAGGCGACGTCGCAGGAGTCCCGCACCTCCGAGGAGGAGCAGGACGGCGGCGAGTGCGACCAGTCCGACCGACGACGTGCCGCCGGTCATCGCGAGTCCCGAAGCCTGACCGGTCGTCGCCGCGCCAGAGGCGAAGGCGGCTGCGGTCGTGCGGACAGGGGTCGTGCCGGGGTCGGTCCCCGGGTTCGTGCCCGGGTTCGTTCCCGGGTTCGTGCCGGGGTCGGTCCCCGGGTTCGTCCCGGTGCCGGGGTCGGTCACCGTCGCCTCGCCGACCACGGAGATGGCGTTGCCGCCCAGCGTGATCGGAAGGCTGATCGGCAGCGCCAGCTGGGTGC
This sequence comes from Microbacterium sp. PAMC22086, assembly GCF_019443525.1. NCBI lineage: Bacteria > Bacillati > Actinomycetota > Actinomycetes > Micrococcales > Microbacteriaceae > Microbacterium > Microbacterium sp. PAMC22086. Next base: position 748,233 of record NZ_CP080380.1, read on the forward strand.
CGCCGAGGATGCCGTCAGCTCCCGTGGTGGTGCTGCCTCCGGTCGCGGGTGCGGTCGGAGCGGGGGAGGCACCGGTGCCGGTGCGGGTGACGGTGGCGTCGTCGAGCAGCGAGATCGCGTTGCCGGTCACGCCGATGGGGGCGGTGACGGGCGCGGTGATCTGGGTGCCGCCGAGGACGCTGTCGGTGCCGGTGGTGGTGTTGCCGCCGGTGGCCGGGGTGACCGCTGCGGGGGTGGTGGTGCCGCCGGTGCGAGTGACGGTGGCGTCGTCGATCAGCGAGATCGCGTTGCCCGACACCGTGATCGGTGCCGTGATGGGCGCCGTGACCTGCGTTCCACTGCCGATGCCGTCGTCGCCGGACGTCGTGGCGTCCACCGGGGCGGAGGATGCCGGTGCTGCGGCACCCTGCCCGGTCGGCGCGGTGCTCTCGCTGTCACCGAGCAGCGACACGGCGTTGCCGGTGACGGTGATCGGTGCGTTGACCGCGAGGAGCGCCTGGGTGCCCGAGAGCACTCCGTCCAGGCCGTTCGTGGTCACCAGAGGCGCCTCGGCCGGGGTCCCGGCCTGGGGAGCCGGGCTCTGGGGCGTCGCGGCCGGGGCGGCGGTCGTCGACGTGTCGAGCACGCTCACCGCGTTGTTCGCCACGGTGACCGGGAGGTTGACGGTGACAGCCGCCTGGGTGCCGGATGCCGTACCCGAAGCGCCGCTGGTCTCGACGGCGACAGGCGCCGGGGCCGGAGCGGGTGCGGGAGCCGGTGCTGCGGCGGGCGCCGGAGCCGGAGCCGGTGCCGGAGCTGCGGCGGGGGCCGTGGACACGGCGTCGCCCAGCACCGAGATCGCGTTGTTCACGACCGAGATCGGTGCGGTGATCGCCGTCTCCACCTGTGTGCCGGAGAGAAGTCCGTCGTCCCCGGTCGTCTCGGCCGCGTTCGCGGCCGTCGCGCCGAGAAGCGTGACGCCTCCGGCGATGAGCGCGCCCCAGAGGGCCCGCTTGATGAATGTACGCATGGTCTTTCTCCTGACTGGATCGTTCGTCTGAAGGGTGCGCGCGATCAGAGTGCGCGCGCAGCACTGCTTCTGTCGTTCCCGGAGGAACGACGTGACGAACCGTCAGTCAGGAGAGACGTCGGTGTCGGCGACCGGCGACGAAGGAAGCTCGTCGTCGGAGGCCCCGGATGTCCGCTCACCAGCACGGAGCGGAGAAGAGTTCGCGTCGCTGAGGCGCGCGGGAGAGGCGCCGCTTCCGCCGCCGGGACCGGCGGAGGACGACGCGGGAACAGTGCTTCCCGGCGGGCTCGACGGCGGCGGGTCGGTAGGCGCACGAGTGGTGTCGTCGCCGGCGCCCGTGGCGCCGTTCGCGGCGGGGAGCGCGCTCGGATGCGACGATCCGGCCGGGGGAAGAGCCGTCGACGTGGCCGGGGGCATCGTCGCGATGTCCTCCGCGATGATCACGGTCGGGGTCGTCGTCACCGCAGGCGCGGTGATGCTCTCCGGCCCCTCGCCGGGTTCGGGCGAGGTCGGGTCGAGGGCTTCGAGCACGGGAGGAATGGTCTCATTCGTGACGTTCCCGAGAAGTGCGGTGGTGTCATCGACCACGCCGACCACGTCGCCCACCGCGGAGATCAGGCCGAGGTCGGAGGCGAGCCCACCGACCACCGGGATGCCGGAGACCGTGTCGAGAATCGGATCGGTGATCTGGGAGACCGGTGCGCCGGTCAGCACGTCGGTGACCGGCGCGACGACCGCCGTCGTGGTCTCCGTCACGGCATGGACCACGGGAGCGACCGCCGGCCCGACGACCGGAGCGTCCACGACCGGCGCGGTCACGGTGGCGACGACGGCCGGCACGGCCTGCTGCACGGGGGCGACCACCTGTGTGACCACGGGAGCGACGACCTCTGTGACGATGGGTGCCACGGGGGCCGTGACGGCCGACACCGTGTTGCTGACCAGAGAGGTGAGCCCGTCGAGCGGTCCGTCTTCCTGGTCGTCCGCGTGCGCGGATCCGCCCGAGAGGAGGACGGTGAGCGTCGCCCAGGCGAGCACGCCGATGCCACCCCAGAAGACGACGGCAGGTGTGCCGCGTCGGGTGGCCCGAACGTCCACGTCAACCTCCCCCTCAGAAGGTGATCTCGTGTGCCTCCCCCTCAGAAAGCCACGAATCTCGACGGAGCTGCGTCGATTGGAGGCGACGATACTCGCGGCCGCACGATCTGTCTAGGGGGTTCTCCGCGCGTTTCCGGGGATGTCGGGGTGTGACGCGCCCGGAGAAATCTCGGCTTGACTTTCCCCAGGTTCTACACATCCCATCCCCGAAGAGGGCAACCTTCAACACCCGATTTAAACTGATTTTCATCCACAGGCTGGGGAAAGGGTAAACGCCAGATCAGGGCAGATAAAAAAGTTTGCTTTCCCACTCCTCCACGGGGTTATCCACACCCGTTGTGCACAGACACTCCGACTTTGTCCGCACGCTTTCCACATGGTTATCCACAGGCCGTGTTGCATGTGGAAAGAGTCGCTCGTAGCGTGGGCGAGCGACCGAATGTCGGAGGCACCTGTTTTGCTGTTCAGGGTGGCGTGAGGGCCGAGATCCATACAGGCCCCGCCGTCGAGGCGTCTCCTCGGAACATCGCATCGGAAACGTCGCATCGAAGGGAAGACTGTGTCGATCGCTGACATCTCAGAGGAGCGCATGGGCGCGAAGCGCGCGCCCGAGCGCACGCCTCCCCACGACCTCCTCGCCGAGCAGAGCGCGCTGGGCGGAATGCTCCTGTCGAAGGATGCGGTCGCCGATGTGATCGAGACGCTCAAGGGCGCCGACTTCTACATCCCCAAGCACGAGCTGATCTTCGAGGCCATCCTCTCGCTGTACTCGCACGGCGAGCCCACCGACGTGGTCGCTGTCACCGATGAGCTCATCAAGACGGGCGAGCTCGGCCGCGCCGGCGGTGCCGACTACCTGCACACCCTGACCTCGATCGTGCCCACGGCCGCGAACGCCGGCTACTACGCCGGCATCGTCTCGGAGCGCGCGATCCTGCGCCGGCTCGTCGACGCCGGCACCCGCATCGTGCAGCTCGGCTATGCCGGTGAGGGCGACGCGACCGACATCGTCAATAACGCCCAGGCCGAGATCTACTCGATCACCGGATCCGAGACCGCCGAAGACTACGTCCCCCTGCAGATCGCCGTCGATGCCGCCCTCGAGGAGATCGAGGCCGCCAGCGGTCGCGACGGATCCATGACCGGCGTTCCGACCGGCTTCAAGGAGCTCGACGAGCTCACGAACGGCCTGCACGGCGGTCAGATGATCGTCGTCGCCGCTCGACCCGCCATGGGTAAGTCCACGCTCGCGCTCGACTTCGCCCGCTCGGCATCCATCGGCCACAACCTCCCCTCTGTCTTCTTCTCGCTCGAGATGGGCAAGAGCGAGATCGCGATGCGTCTGCTCAGCGCCGAGGGTGCGATCCCTCTGCAGAACATGCGAAAGGGAAACCTTGACCCGCGCGACTGGACCACCGTCGCCGCGACCCGAGGCCGCATCAACGACGCCCCGCTCTACATCGACGACAGCCCGAACATGACGCTCGTCGAGATCCGTGCCAAGTGCCGTCGACTCAAGCAGCGCGAGGGCCTGCGCATGGTCATCATCGACTACCTGCAGCTCATGACATCGGGCAAGCGCGTCGAGTCGCGTCAGCAGGAGGTCTCGGAGTTCTCGCGAAGCCTCAAGCTCATCGCCAAGGAGCTGCAGGTTCCGGTCATCGCCCTCTCGCAACTGAACCGTGGTCCCGAGCAGCGCACCGACAAGAAGCCCGCGATCAGCGACCTGCGAGAGTCCGGCTCGATCGAGCAGGACGCCGACATGGTCATCCTGCTGCACCGCGACTCGGTCTACGACAAGGACGTGCGTCCGGGCGAGGCCGACCTCATCGTGGCCAAGCACCGTAACGGACCTACCGCGACGATCACTGTCGCGTTCCAGGGACACTACTCGCGCTTCATGGACATGGCCCCCGGCGGCGACTTCAACTGAAGGTTCTCGGTGAGAGTTGCGAATTCCACGACGGTTTTCAAACGACTTGCAAATTTGAAAACTCATCCCCTCGGACGATGTAAGGAAAGAACTTGCCAGCCGATCGCACGCTGCTCGAACGAGTCGCCATTTCCCTCTTTCCCCTCGCGGATGAGGTAGCCCACCTCGGCACGGGCGGATTCGCCTGCACCTTCAGAATCCGAGAGGGTGACCGGCAAACAGCCCTCAAGATCATCGATCCGGGGCTCTCCGAGCGTGAGCGTGTCGACAGAGAACTCAATGCTCTGCAACGAGTTACGAACGACGGAGTCGTGCAATTCCTCGCTCATGGCGTTCACAAGTTCGAGGGAGTCGACTACTGCTGGATTCGGATGGAGTTCATCGAGGGTAGGTCTCTTGGGGCCGAGCTCGGGGCCGGAGTGGTCTTCACTCCGCTCGAAGCGCTCGACTTGATAAGCCGGCTAACCGATGCGGCCGCGTCGATCTGGGCCCAAGGCACAGCGCATCGAGACCTGAGCCCGAACAACATCATCCTCGACGCTGACGGCAGGCCGGTCATCGTCGACTTGGGGTTGGCTCGTCACGTAGACGATGAGTCTTACACCGCGTTGCCGACCCCCGGAACGCCGGGATGGATGAGCCCTGAGCAGGTTGGCTCGTCCCCCGTCCACGGCGACTGGCGTAGTGATCAGTTCGTCATCGGCGCGCTTGCCTACCGACTCCTGACCAACGTGCAGCCCTTCTACGCACTCAGCCTCATCGATCGATGGCGCGCGCCCGCAGTGCAGACACCTCAACCAATACGAGCCATCGACCCGGAGATTCCCTCGGCCGTCGCGGATGTCGTCGAGAGGATGCTGCACAAGCAGCCGCACAGGCGATATCTCAAAGTCAGCGAGCTTCTGACAGACCTCACACTCGCGATTTCGTCGATGCAGTCGGCGTCGACCATCGAGACCAGCCCCCAGCGCTTCCTGCTGAACATCGGGCAGGTCAAGAACTACGCCGAAAACGGCTTTCTCTCCGCGCTCCGACCGCACGGAGTGGTCATCGATATCCGCGCAGGTTCACGAGTCCGTGAGTTCGTTGACGCTGCACATGACGTCGGAGCTGAGGCGATCGTGGATCCGGTCACTCACTACGTCCGGAGTCCCCTCGCCGTTCGACCGGCAGGCTTCCGAAAGCTCCCGTACGGTTCGGCGCCCGTACTAACCGGGTTCTCAGATGAGACCTCGCGTCGAGAGTTTTGCACCAACGTGCTCGACTCCGTGACGGCCGACGAACCTGACGCGATCGTCTCGCCATATTTCTACGCGGCCGAGAACGAGCAGAGCTGGCTCACCGAATCCGTGGCCTGCGCAGGACTGACGGAGGCGCTCCTTACTCAGCGCGGGCAGGTGACCTCGATGTGGCTTGGTGTCGCCGTGCACTCCAGCTGGCTCGCCAATGAGAGGCAGCGCGATCTCCTACTGACGGCCCTCACGGCTCGGCAGTGGCGAGGCGTCCACCTGTTGCTGAGTACTACACAGGCGCCGTTCGGACCGCTCGGCGATGTCGACACGCTGCGTGGCCTTCGCGATCTCATCGCCGTACTCCGGGAAGCCGGAACGCCGGTGATCGTCGGACGACGAGCGAGTAGCGGACTGTTGCTCCTTGCTCTCGGAGCGGAAGGATGGTCCACCGGCGTCTCGGGGAACCTGATGAACATGACACCGCATCCCGAGGATGAGACGTCGGGTGGGCGATCTCTTGACCGCATCTACATACCGGGGCTCGTGAATCTGGTGTCAATCGAGGCGTACCTGCTCATGCGTGCTCGTCGGCCCGAATACGTGGAGCTGGGGACGCCGCAGGCTGCGGCACTCCTCGACGGCAATCCCAGCTTGGATGACCTCAGTACCGAGGAACGCATCCTCCTCCTGCAGCACAACCTCATCGCACAGTCGCGCCAGGTTTCCGAACTGGCGACCCTCCCCGCCGGACAGAGGATCGCTCGCCTTCGAACCTGGGTCGACGTTGCCACGGAGCGATATCGCGAACTGCCTCCGACTCGGCTCCCGAGTGAAGGCCCGGCCTTCCTCGAAGGCTGGGCGGAAGTCCTGGCTTAGTTAGACGGCGAGGCTAGGAGCCTGCGACCCGCCCAGCCGGGAGCTATCCATACTCGCCTCGAGCACACGCTCACTCGCGATGCGGCGTCTCGCCGGCGTCGATGTCGACTGGGTGGGTGCGTCGACGAGAATCTCGACCGTGTTCGACCCCACGGCGAGTAGCCCGACGCCAGCCTGACGAGCGGCGCCGAGGGCTTCTGTCCGCACACGTTCGCGCGGAAGCGCGAGGTAGCTGCGATCCGCAAACGTTCGATACGCGGTCGCTTGAGCAATGCCGCGGCGCGCGTCTCGGAGCTTCAACTCGACGGCAATGAGCTCGTCAAACGGGTCCTTCGGTCGCACCCTCGTACGGTATCGAGACCCGGCGAGAACGAGCAGACCCTGATCGATAAGCGGATCTATTGCTTCTCGCCTCAGAGACGACAGACCGCGGGGTGCCCACTCTCGCAAGTCATCGAGCGTCCTGAAAGAGGTGCAGAAGTCCAGCACCGCGAGCTGGATGGACTTCGCGACTGGGCGCGCTTGGCGACGTCGGTTTCTTAGCCGAGCCTCGTCTCCGAGGCCCGCGACGAGGTCCGCGACACCGTAGCCCACCGTCACCTCGTGACCAACGCAGCTTCCGCCAACCCTCTCCAGCCAACGCGCAACGGGAGCAGCCATGTCGACTTCGCGAACGAACAATGTGAACTCCCTCCTGGGCTAGCGGCCACTCTAGCGGGCGTAAGGTATCGCCTTCAGCAGGCCGACACTACTCGCGCCCTCCGACGCGCCCGGCCTCAAGCAGCCGGCGAGGAGGCAGTAGGCCCTTCGGCCGCAACACGCCGAGCGAGGTCCCAGTACGGACTCTCGATCCGGCGAAAAAGCAGCGTGCGTTCACCGGGGACGCGGCCAATCTGCTCGATCACCTGCCCCTTCTTGAGGCGACCGAGCAGTGGATGCACGAGCGTCGGGTCCACGCCGGTCGCCGAAACGATCTGGGGCGCGGAGAACACGTCGTCATCGTGGTTCGCAATGAACAGCATGACGGAGAGCATGTGGCTGTTGCCGAACATCGCTTTCGAGTGTTCGGGTGCAAGATCAGTCAGCAGCACCACGTTTCGAGTCTCCCACGTCGCAGCGATCGGCGACCCTGCAACTGCTTGGCGTGAATGTGACCTTCACAAATATAAGGCCTCGCCGCCTTCGATATATGAGACACATGTAGGTTCCGGTTGGACTTGTCCGTTTCGCAGACGAAATGTCCACGCGGTGTCCATCTGGACATTTCGGGCCGGCAAACTCACTCCGCTGGCGCGCAGAGCCGTCGTGTTTGGATGGGGGCATGAGGCGGTGGATTGAGCGAGTGACCGGGGCGCCCGGTTCCACGTCCTTTCGGCGCTTCCGTCGCATCGTGTCTGCAGCGAACGAGCGCGGGCAGTGGGCCGGCGATCTCGATGACGCCGACTTGTCACGCGCCGCCCGCGCAGCACTGATCTCGCCAGGTCGCAGTGCGGTAGTCGAGCCGACCGCCGACCTGTTGGCTGTGCTGCGCACGGCCGCGCGGCGCACGCTCGGGGAAGAGCCGTTCGATGAGCAACTGCTGGCGGCATGCGCGCTGGCAGCGGGGAACGCGGTAGAGATGGACACCGGTGAGGGGAAGACTCTTGCCGGTGCTCTCGCTGCGGCCGCTTTCGCGGTCGCCGGTCGGCGCGTACATGTGCTGTCGGTGAACGACTATCTCGCGGAGCGGGATGCCGCGTGGATGCGTCCCCTCTTCGATTCGCTCGACATCCGTGTCGGCTGGGTCGGTCAACACACGCCGCTGATGACGCGGGCTGAGATGTATAGGTTGGACGTCGTCTACGCGCCGGTCAGCGAGGTCGGATACGACGTGCTCCGCGACCGGTTCGCGACAACCGAAGCAGACCGCGTGAGCCCGGTGCTCGATGTCGCGATCGTCGACGAGGCCGACGCGGTACTGATCGACGAAGCGGTGTCGCCCCTCGTCCTCGCCGGAACGTCCACAGACAGCCCGGAAGACTTCACGCTGGCGGACGCCCTCGTGCAAGAGCTTGACCCCGGACTGCACTACGCGATCGACGCCGACCATGCCACCGTCTCGCTCACCGACGCCGGCCTCGACCTCCTCGAGAACCGACTCGGCGGTGTGAACCTCTACGACACCGCACACACAGCGACGCTCACACGCCTCAACCTCGCCCTCCACGCTCACGTTCTCGTGCACCGAGACGTCGACTACCTGGTCGTCGACGACGCGATCAAGCTCATCAACACCGCAAGAGGCCGTGTCGCGCACCAGCAACGGTGGCCAGACGGGCTGCACGCGGCAGTCGAGGCCAAAGAGCAGCTCACTGTCTCGTCGCCCGGGATCGTCCTCGACACCCTCACGGTGCAGGATCTGCTGCGTCGCTATATGACCCTGTCGGGCATGAGCGGAACCATGGTCGCAGTGGCCGAGGAACTGGCCGAGTTCTACTCGCTCCGCTCTGGTCGGATCGAACGACGGCTACCGAACCAGCGGACAGATGGGTCTGTCCGTTCCTTTGTGTATGGGGCTTCGGCTTAGTTGATTCCTAGGCGGTCGCCGTAGGTGATGGACAGGGTATTCAGGATAGCTTTCCAGCCGGCGATCTGCCCGGTCGGGTTCGTGCGATTCGGGCGCCGCTCGAGCACCGTCAGGTAGAGCACCTTCATCGCCGCCTGCTCGTTGGGGAAGTGCCCGCGGCGTCTCGTGGCCTGCCGGAACCTGGCATTGAGCGACTCGATCCCATTGGTCGTATAGATGAGGCGTCTGATCTCCGGCGGGAACTTCAGGAACGGCACGAACTCGCCCCACGCGTTCTCCCACATCTGGATCATCGCCGGATACAGGCTCCGCCATTGCTCGGCGAACTCCGCGAATCTCGCCTCGGCCGCTGCGATGGTCGGAGCGGTATAGACCTCGCGGAGCTGCCTGGTGATCTTGGACCAGTACTTCTTCGACGCGTATCGAAGTGAGTTCCGCACGAGATGCACGACACACTGCTGCACCGTTGCGAGGGGCCAGATCGCGGTGATCGCATCGGGGAGGCCTTTGAGTCCGTCGCAGCAGACGATGCAGACATCGGCGACACCACGGTTGCGCAGCTCCGTGAGCATGTTCATCCACTGCTTCGCGCCCTCCCCGCCGGTCGGTCCCATCCACAACCCGAGAACGTCACGGTGACCCTCGAGATCGATGCCGACAGCGACGTAGACAGGCCGGTTGGCGACCTGCCCGTCGCGGACCTTGATCACGAGCGCGTCGATCAGAACCACGGGATAGACGACGTCCAGCGGACGGGCTTGCCATTCCTGCATGTCGCCGAGCACCTTGTCGGTCACCGTCGACACCAGATCACGAGAGACGTCTGATCCGTAGAGATCGGAGAGGTGCTTGGCGATATCGCCGGTGGTCATGCCCTTCGCATACAGCGAGATCACCGCCTCGTCGAACCCCGCGATCCGGCGCTGATGCTTGGGCACCACCACCGGCGCGAACGTGCCCGCCCGGTCCCTCGGGACCTGGATCGTGAGATCGCCGATCTCGGTCCGCACCGTCTTCGGCGTGGATCCGTTCCGACTGTTCGGCGTCTGCTTCCCGACCCGGTCGCCCGGGTCGTAGCCGAGGTGCTCGGTCAGCTCCGCCTCCAACGCGGACTGCAGTACCTGCCGGGTCAGCCCCGTCAGCAGCCCGTCCGGGCCAGTCAGCTCGATCCCTTGACCACGAGCGGCGGCCACGAGTTGCTCCGCGACCGCGGTGATATTCGGCGGCGCAGGAAGGACCTCCCCGGTTCGCAGATCGACGGTCTCGGATTGCTCAGTTGTTGTCTTCAATTCAGTGCTCATGACGTGATTCATCTTCCCGTCCGACCGAAGCCGAACCGATCACGCCGAACCCCTCACACACAAACTTTCCGACAGACCCGGACAGATCTGCCGCAGCGTGTCTTCCTCGACGAGGACTCCCGCGTGGATGCCGTGTTGGTGGAGGCTCGAGAGCGTCATCGGGCAGGGCAACCGGTGCTCGTGGGAACACAGAGCGTCGCGGAGTCCGAACACTACGCAAAGGTGCTCGCCGAGGCGGGAATCGAAGCCCACGTGCTCAACGCCCGCAACGACGCGCGGGAGGCCGCAGTCATTGCAGAGGCCGGCGAGTATGGGGCGGTCACGATATCCACCCAGATGTCGGGGCGCGGCACAGACATCCGCCTCGGAGGCATCGACGAGCACGACCATCGTCGCGTCGCGAGAAGCGGGGGACTAGCGGTGCTGCAGATCGGCAGGTATCCGTCCGGCCGCCTTGACGCGCAGTTGCGCGGCCGCTCAGGCAGGCAGGGCGACCCCGGCACTACCGCCACCTTCGTGAGCACCACCGACGAACTGGTGCAGGCCAACGCTCCTGACCACCTGCTCGAGAAGATCCGACGACGAGGATCGCAACTCGACCAGACCACGCTCGGTTCCATCATCGACCAGGCGCAGCGGATCGCCGAGGGCATCCAACACGACCGCCACCGCGACACCTGGGACTTCAGCCGCGCGATCGCCCGCCAGCGCGACACCGTTCTCGGCGACCGAGAGGCGGTCATGAACGGTGACCGCGCCGCCCTAGAGGTCACTCGACGAATACCAGAGGCATTCGATCGCCTTGCCTCGGCATCCTCCCCGTCAGTAGTTGCTCGTCTCGCCCGCGACGTCGCATTGTGGTGTCTCGACGAACAGTGGTGCGACCATCTGGCACATCTGACGGAGATCCGCGACGGCATCCACCTGCAGGCCCTCGCCGGCGTCAACCCGCGCGATGAGTTTCACCGCATCGCACTGCGCGAATTCCGCGGATTCTTCGCGTCGGCTTATGACCGCGCCGCCGACATCATCCGTGACGTGACACCCGACCAGCTCGGGCAGGACATCACTGTGCTCGGGTTGCGCCGACCGTCGGCAACGTGGACCTACATGACCAGCGACAATCCCCTGGGTAGTCCGATGGACCGCGCCGCGCGCGCGGCTGGCAAATGGATTCGGACACGCGTCTATCGGATCGAGTAATCTCGCCGAAACGGATAACTCTCGCTACAAAGACTCGCGTTCTTGCTGGACAAGTCGGCATCTGAACGCGCCAAAGTCTTACTGCGTGGGGGACATCTCAAAGCGGTTCCTACAACACACTTGCGCGTCGATGACGTTCTTCACAAGTGATTGAGCTGCGGTCAGCGGGCTCGGGTGTGACGACGCGAGCTGATCTCGTTGACATTAATAGGCGATAGCCCTATAACCAATTTATGCGACGTTGCGCTCCCGTCACGGCGGTACGACGAGAAGGTGGTCTCGGCCGGTGCAGCCGATGAGCCTGATGGGTGCGGCGGCAGTGCAGATTCGGGGCCGCGACGACAGCGTCAGCGTTACGGAGCTCTCGTTGCTCACTCTGCCGGCGTTTGACGCCGCGACCCCGTGGCGACGCTTTCGCGCCTATCGCGGTCAGCGTCATTACTCCGGTAGCTACTGGTCGGCGACGATGGAATCGCTGGTGGGGTATGAGTCGAGGCTCGAGCTCGCCAACCTCCTGGGGGAAGACTTCGACCCGTCGACGGTGTGGATCCTCTCGCAGCCGTTCCTTGTCGAAGGGAGGGACGGGAGCCGCAAGCGGCGGCATGTGCCGGACTACCTCGTGGAGCGTACCGGCGGCCGGGCTTGTGTGATCGATGTGAAGCCCGCCGCTCTTCTTAGTGATCCGAAGATCGCGGCCGCGTTGACGTGGTCGGGGCAGTTAGTCGAGTCGATCGGGTGGGACTACGTCGTGCTCAGCGAACCGGAGCCAGTCCGCCTGAGCAACCTCAAGTTTCTCGCGGGCTATCGGCGGGCATTCCAGTTTGCGCCCGTCGAAGTCGAGGCGGTCCGCCTGTCTGTTCAAGAGCCGATGACGTTCGGGCAGGCTTGCCGAGTCGGTGCAGCGCAGCTCGCCGAGCCCGAGTATGCGCGGGGAATCGTCCTTCACCTTCTTTGGGCAGGACGGCTCACGACTGATCTCTCAGCGCCGCTCGCTTCGACAGCGATTGTGGAGCCAGCGTGGTGATGCTGTCCGACGAGCCGACCTTCGATATCCGCGTGGGTGCGAGCTTCAGCTGGGACGGCTCCCTCTGCACGGTCGTCGAGATAGCCGGAAACGCGATTGTCATTCAGGACATCAACCGTCGCCTGCGGCGCCTTCACTATGCGGAACTGCTTCGGCCGCCAAGCGATGGGGGCCGCGCCCGGTTCCCCCGGGATCCTGGTGGCGCTGCGATCGACCCGCTCGCTCTCATTTGGACGCAGCTATCGGCAGCCGAGCAGGAGGATGTGCATCAGCGAGCCGATCACGTACGCGAAGTTCTCACCGGGTACAAGTCCGGCAGTGCCGCACATGCACGCCCAGGCGAGCCGCGGGACGAGTACTCACCCGACAGCGGAAAGATGTCCCGCTACCGTGCCAAAGCGGCCGAGGTGGGCGTTTCAGAGCGCACGATCAGCAACTGGGTGGCTCGATACCTTGAGGCGGACGAACTGGGTCTGATGGACAACCGCCGCGTGAAGCCGACGCGCGGGCTCGGGAACCTCGACCCGCGGTGGGTCGACATGGTGCGCACTATCCAGGCAGAGCAGATTACGGAACCCCGCGTCGCGCGGAAGGTGATCATGCGACGCGTGGCAGCGCGGCTCGAGCGCGAGTACGGGGTCGGCGTGGTGAAGATCCCCTCGAAGTCTGTCCGGTACCGAGCGTTCCGCGACCTCGACTGGGGTCGGAACACGTTCGACGGAAGCACGAAGGCGAAGCGATCGAACGCGAACAAGCCGCAGAGTGCGTTTGGTCGCTTCGCTCCCACTCGGCCAGGTGAGTACGTCCTCATGGATACGACACCGCTGGACGTGTTCGGATTCGATCCCGTGAGCGGCGACTGGGTGAACAGCGAACTCACCGTCGCGATGGATCTCTACGATCGAGCGATCGTCGGTATGAGGCTCACCCCGACCGCTCGCGCTATGGACGTCGCCGGTGTGCTCCTCGAGGCGATGCGTCCGTTCGAGATCCCCGAAAGCTGGGGTAGGACGGCATCATGGCCCTACTCGGGGGTTCCCGACACGCTCATCGTCCGCGAGGACCACATCCAGGTCGCAAGGTTCATCCGAGCCAACCTGCCCGAGACGATCGTCGTCGACCACGGCAAGATCTACCTCTCCGAGCATGTGCTGAGCGTCTGTTCGCGGCTGGGGATCTCGGTACAGCCAGCCCGACTGTACATGCCCACGGACAAGGCCGCGGTGGAGAGGTTCTTCCGCACCGTCAAGGAGCTGCTGAGTCAGCTGCCTGGCTTCAAGGGAGAAGACCTGTTGGCCCGTGGTCTCGACGCTGAATCTGATGCGGTGTACACCATCTCGCAGCTCGAGGAGATCATCCGCGAGTGGATCGCGACCGTTTACCACGTGCGCCCGCACAGCGAACTGGCTGACCCGCTGCTGCCTGGACTGGAGATGAGCCCGCAACAGCGATACGAGCAGGGCGTGGCGACGGCAGGCCACCTCCGACTGCCCCAAGATCGAAACATCGTGCTGGAGATGCTCCCTGTTGTGCACCGAACGATCCAGCGGTACGGAATCGAGAACTGGACGCTGCGCTACAAGGACGACGATGGGGTGCTCCGCAAGTACCGTAACCGGTCGCAATCCCTCTACAACCAGGGGCGAGACTGGCCCTTCTTCGTCAACCCCGACGATGTCCGATACATCTACTTCCACGACCCCGAAGACAGCACATGGCACACCCTGTCCTGGGAGCGAGTCAAAGAGGTCAACACCCCGTTCGGAATCGACGCGCTCGAGTACGCGAAGAAGCTGGCCGCCTCGAACCCGCAGATCCCGGACACCGAAGCAGCTCTGACCGCACTGCTCGCGCGGTGGGGATCCGGCCAACACCTCACCCCGCAGGAGCGCCGTGCCTCCGCACGGCAGGTCGCCGCGCACCGACACGAGACCGAAGCGGCAGCCATGACATCGATCCGCCTGACGCAGGAGCTCATCGCACGAAGCAGCCCCGGCGTGACTCTCCCGAGTGAGGAGCTGGCCGGTCCCCGTGCCGTCTCCCTGTCCTCTCCGGCGCCGTTGGGTGGCGACGACGACGTGGACGACGAACTCGACCCCACCGAGTACGACCCAGACCCGGAGTTCTACGCGACCGCCCTGGAGGATTTGTGATCAAGCCTGACACTGGCCCGTCTACCTACGAGTGGTGGAAGTACCTCGCCGAAAGGCCGAGCCCGGTCCGGCCGGAGCGACTCTCTATGGCGCAGATTCGCGCCCTCGACACCGTCGCGCGCAGGGACTACGGGCGGCAACGCCGGCGATGGCACGAGAGCATCCTGCTGCGCACACCGCAGGTTGTCCGTGCCAATGAGCAACTCGACGATCTGCTTGAAGCCAACGAGGACGCGGTGACCCGCGTTCGGGCCGCTGCGGCCATCGACGCTCCGCCGTCTCTGGGCAAGTCGACCACCGTCGACGCGTACGGACTCAGATACCACCGGGAACAGATCGACCAGCTCGGCGAGTACGTGGATGATAACGACGACATCCTGAGGATCCCCGTGTGCCGAATCACGCTCACCGGCGATGTGACGATCAAGGGGCTTCACCAGCAACTATTCGAGTTCTACGCACACCCGGCGCGGCGGGCGACCACGGGCAGGGTGCTCGCCCGCGATCTTGCCACCATGGCGGGCGACGCAGTCCGACGCCACGAGACGCGGCTGATCATTATCGACGACGTCCACTTCCTCCGCCCGGGCACCGAGAAGGGCGAGCAGGTCGCGAACGAGCTCAAATGGCTCGCTAACGAGTACCCCGCGACCTTTCTGTTCGCCGGTGTCGCTCTGAAGCAGCGAGGGTTGTTCTCCGAAGGCCGCAACGGTGAGTTCGCCGCCTTGGCGCAGACCGGCCGGCGATGGACACTGCTGCAGCTCCACGCGTTTGATCCGCTCACGGCGATCGGCGCACCCGTGTGGCGCGACACGCTGCTCGGGATCGAGCAGCGACTGATGCTTGCGCGGATGCGTCCGGGCACCCTCGCCGACACGCTCAGCGACTACCTCTACATTCGCTCGACAGGCGTCATCGGATCGTTGATGCAACTGATCCGCCTGGGAGCGATACGCGCCATCCGCACCGGGAAGGAGACCCTCGACACGGATCTCCTGGAACAGGTCTCGATCGATGAAGCTGCGGAGATCGCACGTGGCGCTACAGCAATTCTCGTGAACAAAGCACGGCGAGTCGCCCGATCATGACCGAGCTTCGTCGTCTGCCGTTCCGGGTTCGCCCCATGCCAGACGAACCTCTTGACTCCTGGCTGGAAACGATGGCAGCCGCGCACGGCGTCACTTTCGGACAGATGATCGTCGCACTGGGACTATCCGGCCCAGCGGCCGTCGAGCAGGATCAGCACTACTCCGTCGGGCGTCTGAACCGGTGGTCGTTCCACCTCGACGAGGGACCACTCGAGCGCCTCATCCACACGACAGGGTTGTCGGCCGACTGCCTGCAAGCCATGACCAGGTCGGCGTTCGCTTCGACGGTGACCAAGTACACGCTCAAGGGGCGGCTGAGCATCCAATGTCCGACCGCGGGGACGCAAGGGCGCTTCTGCCCGGAATGCCTCCTCGACTCTGGTGGCCGGTGGAGGCTCTCGTGGACGTACGCGTTCGTGTCGATGTGCCCTCGTCACCGGCGCGTGCTCAGCGACATCTGTCCTAGTTGCGGTGAGGCACCGCGCGCACGCCCGCAACCGATGTATCTCGTCCCACGACCGGGATGCTGCCACAACAGGCCACACCGCGCGGCAGATCCGCGTCAACGCTGCGGCGCCGATCTGCGCGACGAGACCGGACGCGTCGAGGCAAGCACGGGGATGCTTGCTGCGCAGCGAGCCCAGTTCGCGACGATCTCTCAAGGCGTCGGTCGATTCGGCATGTACCGCGACAACCCGCAAGCTGCACCGCTCGTTATGGAGGATCTCCGAACCATCGCTCGCATCGCGGTCCGTGCTCTCGTCAATGGCGAGGACATCGATGCTGGAGATATCCCGTCGGCAACCCTCGGTAAGGCACTCGACGAAGACGGCATCCTCCGCAAGGAACGCCCCCGAACCTCGGCGCTGGCAGCGCTCGGAGCCAGTCTCGCCTTCCAGGCGGTGCAGGACCCCGACCGCCTCTTCAAGCTCCTCCACGGCCGTATCCCACCATCAGCGGTGTTCGATCAACACAGCCTCCAGCTGAAGGTCTCGGTTGCCCGATCGCGCGGCCTCAACATGCGCCACCTCACACACATCCAGCACCTTGTTCCCCCTCCACCGTCCGGAGCGAAAGAACGAGCGCGCAAACTTCCCGCACAGATCTGGCCCGAGTGGGCGGCGCAACTTCGGATTCCCAAGACCGATCCCGAGCTCGCAGCCGCCGCCGTCTCCACAGCAGTGATGATCGCAGGCACCCGCCTCAGCCACGTCGAGGCCCTCGAAATGCTTGGATCGCCACTGCCCCGGCACCGCGTCCGGGATACCACCCGGTTGCTGCGCGACACCGACCCCGCCAAGAACCTCTTGCTCCCCATCGCCCGCCTCGCCATCTACCTCGATGCCGAGAACCCCCCAATCGACTACGCGCGCCGACGCGCGCTCGACTACGCATCACTCCTCCCGGCCGTCGACTGGAACGCGATCGCAGCCCGGGTCAACACTCGTCGCGGCGGCGCCCCACGACTGCGACAGATTCGGCTGCTGCTCTACAGCTGGCTCAGCGGGAACCATCCAGACCAGGCCCGCAGCTCTTCCGGCCGCACTCCGCCGCGGAGGTCACGAACGCCCGAGAGCTGGCAGCCTCCCTCTCGCACGAGTTGGAGCTCGAGCTCCTCAACGTGGCCCGACGCTTCCTCGAGGCGCATCGCATCAACGAACCCGTGCGCTGGAGTCCTCCCCTCGACGTCGCTGACTGGAACCCCACGGTCGACGACGCCGAACGCACAGCAAGGTGGCCCGTCAACCAGCCCGCTCGCGAACACCTCCGCACGACATTCACGTTCAGCGAACTCGTGGACGAATACCGCAGCGGCCGGGCTCTGAAAGACCTCGCCAGCGATTCGGGCGTCGGTCGCTCGGTTATCAGCCGTGTCCTGAAAGAGGCGGGAATCGAACTCCGACCCGCGCACGCCCCACGCCAGGTCGTCGTCGACGACGACCGAATCCGAGTCGACTATCAGAACGGCCGCACGCTCGAGGCGATTGCACGCGAACTTGGATGCAGCGAATCCACCGTTGCCCGGAGACTCCGGCTACTCGACGTGCAACTCCGGGCGCGCGGAGGCCGAACCAAAGACCTCGCCGAAGTGGTGATCTCCGAATGAGTGACAGACCGCGGGACCCGGAATACCGACTCGGTGAAGGAGAAGCCGCGCCGATCGCCCCAGGCGACAAACACGGAGTAGTCGCTGTCGCTCCGAACACAACTGGGGATCATCGTTCGAGTAAGACCG
Source organism: Microbacterium sp. PAMC22086 (assembly GCF_019443525.1). NCBI lineage: Bacteria > Bacillati > Actinomycetota > Actinomycetes > Micrococcales > Microbacteriaceae > Microbacterium > Microbacterium sp. PAMC22086. The sequence continues at coordinate 765,952 of NZ_CP080380.1, forward strand.
CACCTGTGGTCAAGCCGTGGTCGGCACCCCACCTGGCGCCGCTCTTCATGGAACTCACGTCAGCGAAGACCGCGCCGAGCTGGGCGCGCCGTGCGGTGAAGATCATCCATCGCTACACCCGTGAGCACAGCGAACCGCCGACGTTCCGCGAACTGTTCAGCGAACTCGCCACCCAAGATCCCGACTACGCCGACCATGAGGAGGCGTGGTCGTCACGGGCAGTCCGGAACCTCGTGATGGTGCATTGGCGCAGGCAAGGATGGGTGCGATACCGGACCGAGACCCGCACCCTCCGATCCGGCCCCAACGCGAACCGCGACCTGTTCCCGGCTACCCGTTCGGCTCTTCGGGAGGGAGCGCGTCGAGAAGCTCCTCAAGAACGATGACGAGCTCGTTGTAACCCTGCATGTAGAACAGCGCGTCTGAGCCCGGTGTTTCACCGTCGATGACGCCGGCGAGGACCGTGCGCGCTTCCCGGGTCGCGGCCTGCAGGCGCGTCTCGATGCCCGGGAGGCTGCGGATCCATTCGTCGACGAGGGTGAAGCGGATGGGCGTGAAGTCGTGCGCGTCGACGCCGACGTGGAACTCGTGCCCGTGCGGGCCGTGATCGCGGGCATGCGTGTGACCGTGCAGCAGCGGGACGCCACCGTCGCTGCGTGGGCGGTGGGTCGTGTGCCGGTCGGTGCCGTGCGAGTCGCCGCTGTAGGGGTAGTGGGATGCCAGAATCCGGTACCCGTGGCGTGTGCCCTCAATGACCTCGGGGAGGATGCTCCACCCGGCCGCCTCGTACACCGGCGTGAACCGTTCGATCGCGCGCCTTGACTGTGTCGCCGGCGAGACCCGATCATGGTTGCCGGGCACGAGGAACCGTCGCCCGTTCAGGTGCGCGGTCAGCCCGACGGATTCCTCGATCGGCCCGAGCGCGAGATCACCGAGATGAAGCACAACGTCGTCCGGGCCCACCACATCGTTCCATCGTCGCGCAAGCTCCGCATTCATCTCTTCCACGGTCGCGAACGGACGCTCGGCGAGTTCGCTGATGCGTGCGTGACCGAAATGCTGGTCCGAGGTGACGAAGTCGACCTGGTCGAAGTCGAACCACGGATACTCGCTCACAGCTGCTCTCCACGCTCGCAGTCGAGGCTGCTTCTACAGCTCATCGACGTCGACGCCGAAGCGCGCCGCCACATCCTCGAGCGGTTCACCGCTCATGCCATCCCGCTCACGCACCACCCGCTCGACCTCGCGGTCGTCGATTGCTTCGACCAGCTCCTCGAGTACTCGGTCGATGTCGCCGCCGTTCGCGGCGGCGACTCGCGCCACTTCCCTTGCCGCGTCAGCGAGCGTGTAGAGACGCTCCCAGGGGTGGTCTCCGTGACGGGCGATCGCGACGGTCTCACGAGTGTAGGAGCGGTCGTCCCCGGCGACGAGCCAGCGTTCCTCGCCCTCAGCGGTGATGAAGAAATCGACCACACACTCACCGCACGGCATCTTGTAGACGCCCGGTTCGGTGGGCGCCGCCTCGGTCGCACGCGTGATCATCTCGCGGATGACGCCTTCCCAATCGACCGCCGGTTCATCGTCGCCCATGGTGACCTCCCGAAGTAGAACAGAGAAGTGTCTCACTTCGGCACCGCGGCGTCTAGGGCTCAGCCCCGTCGCGTTCGCGCATCAGTTCGCTTGACCACCGATGGTCTACCCGAGCTGGTGGGCAAGAATCACAGCCTGCACGCGGTCGCGGACGCCGAGCTTGGCGAAGATTCGGTTGATATGCGTCTTCACCGTTGCGGGTGAGAGATGCAGTGCCTGGCTGATCTCGCCGTTGGAGAGGCCGAGCGCGATCGCGTTGAAAACGTCGCGTTCTCGGGGGGACAGAACCGAGAGGCCCTGTCCGCCCGGGACGGGCTGGTCGCGGCCGGTGTAGGCGTCGATGAGCTGCCGTGTGATGCGGGGCGTCACGATGGCATCGCCTCGAGCGACGACGCGTACGGCGTCCACGAGTTCTTGGTGTGTCGCAGTTTTGACGAGGAACGCACTCGCCCCCGCGCGGAGTGCCCCGAAGGCGTACTCGTCCAAGTCGAACGTCGTGAGTACGATCACGCGGCTCCGCAGCCCGCCGTCGACAATTGCGCGGGTGGCGTGGATACCGTCTTGACGCGCTGTGGGTGACGGAACGCCGCACCCGACTGTCGGCCGGCTATCTCGACCGGCGGTTCGCGGAGCTGCGGGACGAGGCCGGCTTGTCAAAGGCCCTGACTCTGCACAGCCTCCGGCATTCGTACGTGACGCACCTGCTCGAGTTCGGCTACGCCGACCGATTCGTCCAGGAGCAGGTCGGGCACATGCATGCTTCGACGACCTCGATCTACGCCTCCGTCAGCTCGGACTTCAAGAACCGGGTACTCGCGGACGCATTGAAGGCCCTCATCGAAGGAGAAGCAGATGACCGTTGAGCTCGAGACCGCATGGAGCCTCCGCAGCGTGATGGCCTCGCGCGGGATCTTCCAGACCTCCAAGCTGAAGCCGTTGCTCGAGGAGCGGGGCGTCGACCTGTCCCGGGAACAGGTGTACCGACTGGTGACGCAAGCACCGCAGCGGGTTCGCATCGACGTGCTCGCCGCGCTGTGCGACGCGTTGGAGTGCTCGCTCGACGACCTCGTGCAGGTCACCCGCCGGGAGGCTGCGGCCCCGGTCGCGGTGGGTGAAGAGGCGACGCGGGGTGCGATCGGCGATCTGCGGCCCGTGCGGGCCACGATCCGTCGCCCGCGCTCGAAGTAGGCCGCGGTGGCGAAGCCTCCGCAGGAGCCCAGGGTTGCTGAGGTCGCCGGGCTCGTCCACGCGATCGCGCCGGAGATCCCGGTGGAGCGCCTTGTTGAGATCGTGGCTGAAGTCGCACCCGTGCCGCTCACCCAACGGCGTCTCGAACTCGCACTCCTCAAACAACCTGGAGTCCTCGAAGGGCGACACCGGAACGTACCGGTGACGGTGCAGGATCTGGCCCACGCTCTCGTGAACGAGGGTGCCGGGCGGGTCGTCTTGCCTACATGCGATTCCTGTGGACGTGCCGTTCGGATGCCTCACAAGACGCAGACCGGCGGTCGCCACTGCTCGCGCTGTGAACGGAATGCCCGATCGGTCGCGTGTGCCAGATGCGGACGAGTTCAGCCCGTGCAGCGCACCGTCGATGGGCAACGGTTCTGCCGGGACTGCTGGCGAGCCGATCCGCGGTCGTTCGGCGACTGCTCGCGATGCGGGCAGAACGCCACGATTATCGTCCGTCGCCCCGCGCTCGTCTGTCTCGCGTGCTACACCGCGCCGGTCAAGATGTGCGAGCTCTGCGGGGAGCCGGGCCGCGTAGCGACGCACCTGGACGGCCGACGGGTCTGCGCCCGCTGCTACTACGCGATGCGACGCCCCCAGCCGTGCCCGGAGTGCGGGCGGAAGGTGTTCCTCACTGGCTTCATGAATGGGCACAAGGTCTGCGCCGAGTGCGCAGGAGCTCCCGTGACGATGGCATGCCCGGGATGCGGGACGATCGAAGAGGTGCGCAAGCACCGGCTATGCGTAGAGTGCCGGCGACCTATCGCCATCCAGCAACTGCTTGCTGACGACAGCGGAGAGATCCGCCCCGAGCTGCACCCGCTCGCGGAGTATCTGGTGACGCACCACGGCAGTGCGATCTCCCTCGAGCGGTGGCTGTACAAGAGCCGCTGTGCGGTCGTCCTCCGTGAGCTCGCCGATGGCACGCTGCCCCTCACCGCGGACGCGATCATGACCAGAGCGCACGCCGGCCAGTCCGTGGCATTCCTGCTCTCGCTCCTCATCCGCTCAGGCGTGCTGCCCGATTTCGACATCCAAGCGGCGAGGTTCGAGCACTGGTTCCAACGGTGGCTTCCGACCGTCCCCCATCCCGAGGACCGGCTCCTCCTACGGCGGTACTGCACCTGGGAGCTGCTGCCGTCGGGCAGATCACTCAGGGGCAGACCAGCTACGGCCGTCCGATCCGGCTCCACCTATCAGAAGGTGCGTGCGGCGCTGAAGCGGTGCGCGGCCCTCCTGCAGCAGATCCGCGCGAGCGGCGAAACGCTGACGACATACCCGCAGCGATCTCTCGACGGCTTCCTCACCGGTTCGCCCTCACAACGGGATGCCCTCGCGCCGTTCACCCGGTGGCTGCGACGGCACCGCCTGAGCCGCCTCCGGGTCGAGTTCCGCAGCCATCGCCTCGAAGGGCGCGACTACGCCGCCGACCATCGGTGGACGATGGCACGCGCGTTCATCACGCGAGACGACATGGATCCCGTGACGCGAGTCAGCGGATTGCTCGTCCTGTTCTACGGGCTCCACCTGACCCGCATCGCAGCGATCACCCGCGCACAAGTCGATACGACCGCGCGCCCCATGACGCTGACGGTCGGAACTGAACCGATCGAGCTGCCCGAAGTCCTCGCCGAAGCAATGGTCCAGCTGCTCGACGGCAACCGCTCCGACACTTGGCTCTTCCCGGGCAGGAACCCGGGCCGACCGATCACCCCCGGGCCGCTCAGCCGTCGACTCCGTCAAGAAGGACTCCTCGCCGGCAGCGCTCGTGTCACCGCGCTGATGGACCTCACCCGACAACTGCATCCTCGAATCGTGTCCGACCTGCTCGGCATCACGGCGTCATCAGCTGCCGCCTGGGCACGCCTCTCCGGGGGCGAATGGTCCGACTATCCCGCGCTGCGCTCAACCTCGACCTGAGCACCAATGGCCTCCCGCTACGCTTGCGCCTCCAGTGGGACTGCCTGAATTATCGGACAGACCCCCGGGCTTGGCTACAGATAGCGGCAGACCTGATCCGAGCTGCACGTGTCGGGCTCGACGTGCTCGGCCTGGTCGCGGAGCCCGGCGAGGGTGTCGCGCAGGTCGTGGAGCTGCCTGAGCTGCTGGTCGATATCGGTGAGGCGTGCGTCGAGGAGGTCGCGGACGTGGCTGCAGGGCGCTTGGCCGTGGTCGCGGATGTGGAGGATCTGCTGGATCTGGGCGAGGGTGAGTCCAGCGGCTTGGCCGCGGTGGATGAAGTCGATTCGGGCGATGGTCTCGGCGGTGTAGTTGCGGTAGCCGCTGGGCGTGCGCCCGGCCGGCGGCAGGAGCCCCTGGTCCTCGTAGAACCGCAACGTCTTCGCCGTGGTGCCGGCCGCGTCGGCGAGCTCTCCGATCCGCATTCCCCGCCCCCTTTTCGCTGGTCGCAAATTTCGTGCTTGACCTTCCCCTGTGGTGGAAGGTTCATGATGAGTGTATCAGCGGGATGTTCCAAGATGTCCAGGGAGGAATAAGGATGCCATCGAGGTTTGATCTGGCCGTGATTGGGTCGGGTGGCGCGGCATTCGCCGCGGCGATCCGCGCCACCACACTGGGAAAGTCGGTGGTGATGATCGAGCGCGGCACGTTGGGCGGCACGTGCGTGAACACGGGGTGCGTTCCGTCCAAGGCGCTGCTCGCGGCCGCCGAGGCCCGCCACGTGGCCGCGGATGCGGGCTCCCGGTTCCCGGGGATCGCCGCCACCGCTGGCCCGGTAGACATGCACGGGCTGGTGGGTGGCAAGCAGGACCTGGTCGAGGCGATGCGGAGTGAGAAGTACATCGACGTGGCAGAAGCCTACGGCTGGCCGGTCCGCCAGGGCGAGGCGGCGTTCGCCGGCACGCCGGATGCGTCGGTCCTCGAGGTCACCGCCGCGGACGGCACCGTCGAAACCATCGAGGCCGCCCACTACCTCATCGCCACAGGCTCCCGCCCGTGGGCTCCTGCCATCGAGGGGCTGGACGGCGTCGACTTTCTCACCTCGACGTCGGCGATGGAGCTGTCCGAGGTGCCTGACTCGCTGCTGGTGCTCGGCGGGGGCTATGTGGCGCTGGAGATGGCACAGTTGTTCGCCCGGCTCGGCTCGAAGGTGACTCTGCTGGTGAGGTCCCGGCTGGCGTCGAAGGAGGAGACGGAAGTCTCCAAGGCGTTGCAGGAAATCTTCGCCGACGAGGGCATCCGAGTGGTCCGCCGCGCCATCCCCACCCGCGTCACCCGCGACCCGGGCACCGGCCAGATCGTCGCCGCGGCCGAGGTCTCGGGCGGCGTGCAGGAGTTCCGTGCCGACGAGATCCTCGTCGCGCTCGGCCGCGCCCCGGTCACCGACGGGCTCAACCTCGAGACCGTGCAAGTGAAGACCGGCGCGGCCGGAGAGGTCGTGGTCACCGACCAGTTGCAGTCCTCCAACCCTCGCGTCTGGGCGGCTGGGGATGTCACCGGGCACCCCGAGTTCGTCTACGTCGCAGCCCGGCACGGCACGTTGGTCGCCGAGAACGCCTTCACTGACGCCAGCACGTCGGTCGACTACACGCGGATGCCGCGGGTCACATTCACGAGCCCTGCCGTCGGCGCGGTCGGGATGACCGAGAAGGAGGTCATCGCGGCCGGGATCCGCTGCGACTGCCGTGTCCTGCCACTGGAGTACGTGCCCCGCGCGCTGGTGAACCGGGACACCCGCGGGTTCATCAAGATGGTCGCCAACGCGGACACCGGCGAGATCCTCGGCCTGACCGCGGTCGCCAAGGACGCCGGCGAACTCGCCGCCGCAGGTGTCCACATCCTCGGCAAGACCATCACCGAGGTCGCCGACGCGTGGGCCCCGTACCTGACCACGGCCGAAGGCATCCGGATCGTAGCCAAGGCCTTCACCACCGATGTGTCGATGCTGTCCTGCTGCGCCTGACCGCGCGCCAGACAGCGGATCCACCCCATCAGAAACTGGAGCCTCGCCCGCTCCTCGATCGGCCCGCCCGGGTCGAATCGATCTCCCCGGCCAGCGGCGACACGATCCGCGTCACCGTCGACTCGACCGCCGGTGTCACTAGCGTGGAACCGGCGACCGCGGTGGTGTCCTTGGTCAGCCCCGAGGCCATGCACTCGATTCGCTCCTCGTTCTGCAACCAGGTCCACTACTTCGCTTCCCGCGAGGACGCCGCCGGATGGCTCACGGAACACCCGATGGCCCAAATCCTCACGGTCGCCGATGCCTTCGAGGTTGGCAGCACCCTGATCACCGAGATGCTCGAGCGCCCCCGGACCGGTGCCGACGAACTGTCTGGAAGCTGCTGCGGTCCCGAGACCTGCTGCTGAGACGGCACCACGAGAGGACAGAACACCAATGCCTCCCAACCAGGACGACCAGCGAGGCGGCCGTGGCCTGCTCCTTGGGGCCGTCGCCGCACTGCTCGTGGTCGGCTGCTGCGCCCTCCTTCCACTTCTCGTCGTCGGAGGCACGATCACAGGGATCGGCACCCTCCTCCGCAACCCGTGGGTGATCACGGGCGGTGCCGCACTCCTGATCCTCGCGGTGGTTGCAAGCATCGTGATGACAGCGCGTGCCAGGCGACACCGCCGCGAAAACGACCCCGACTGCTGCCCGCCCCTTCGCCCGACCATAACGAAGACAGACCCGAGGCGAAGGGAAACCGGAACCAAATGATCATGGCCATTAGACCCCGGCATACGGCCCGCCCGATAGGCCCCTAGCCAGCAGGCAAGTCGCCGATCAACGCGCGCGAACTCTGATGTGAAATCTAAAGGTCATCCGCATGGTCCCGGATCAAGCCGTCACGCGGCGGCGACGTCCTGCGCGGTCACGTGCTTGCCTTCCGCGTCGACGCGGCGCGCAGGCCGTTGAGGATCACGATCACCTCGGCGATCTCGTGCACCAGCACCACCGCCGCAAGCCCCAGGACGCCAAAGAGGGCGAGCGGGAGCAGGGCGGTGATGATCAGCAGCGACAGGATGATGTTCTGGTTGATGATGTGCCGCCCCCGACGGGCATGGGCGAACGCGCGCGGGAGAAGCCGCAGATCGTGACCGGTGAAGGCCACGTCGGCCGACTCGATCGCGGCGTCGGAGCCCGTCGCGCCCATCGCGATCCCGATGTCCGCGGCGGCCAGCGCAGGGGCGTCGTTGATGCCGTCGCCGATCATCGCGACCGGCCCCTTCGCACCGAGCTCTGCGATCGCGGCGGCCTTGTCTTCGGGGCGCAGCTCGGCGCGGACGTCATCGATCCCTGCATGCGCAGCGAGGGCGCGGGCGGTGCGGGCGTTGTCGCCGGTGAGCATGGTCACCCCGATGCCCTGGGTCGCGAGGGTGCGGACCACTTCAGGGACCTCGGGGCGCAGCTCGTCGCGGACGCCGATCGCGGCGACCGGGACGCCGCCGCGGTGGACGATCACGACTGTCATGCCCTGCTCCTCCAGCCCCGCGACCCGGTCGCCGAGGGTCCCGGCGTCGAGCCAGCGCGGGCTGCCGACGGTGATCCGCGCGCCGGCGAGCTCGCCCTCGATGCCGTGCCCGGCCTGCTCGGTCACGCCCTCCGCCGCAGGGGCATCCGGCGCTGCGGCGGTGATCGCGGCGGCGAGGGGGTGGGTGCTGTGCTGCTCCAGAGCGGCCGCCCACGCCAGCGCCTCCGCCTCGCTCACACCGTCCACGGTGAGGACGGCGGTGACGGCGGGCTCGTTGCGGGTGAGGGTGCCGGTCTTGTCGACGGCGACGTGGCGGATCACGCCGAACCGCTCGAACGCGGCACCGGACTTGATGATCACGCCGAACTTGCTCGCCGAGCCGATCGCCGCGACCACGGTCAGCGGCACGGAGATCGCCAGTGCGCAGGGCGATGCCGCGACCAGCACGACCAGGGCGCGGGTGATCCACAGCTCCGGGTCGTCGAGCAGCGAGCCGATGATCGCGACCAGGGCGGCGAGGATCAGCACGCCCGGGACGAGAGGGCGGGCGATGCGGTCGGCGAGGCGGGCGCGGTCGCCCTTCTCCGCCTGAGCCTTCTCCACGAGGTCGACGATCGTGGTCAGTGAGTTGTCGGTGCCTGCCGCGGTCGTTTCGACCTCCAGTGCCCCGGCGGTGTTGATTGCGCCGGCGGAGACGGCATCGCCGGGTTCGACCTCGACCGGGATCGACTCCCCGGTGATCGCGGACGTGTCCAGGCTGGAACGTCCCGTGCGGACGACGCCGTCGGTCGCGATCCGCTCACCCGGCCGCACCAACATCAGCTGCCCGACAGCCAGATCCTTCGCGGCGACCTCGACCGAGACGCCGTCGCGGCGGATGGTGGCGGTCTCCGGGACGAGCTTGAGCAGTGCCCGCAGCCCGCCGCGGGCACGGTCCATCGCCTTGTCCTCCAGCGCCTCGGCGATCGAGTACAGGAATGCCAGCGCTGCGGCCTCCTCGACGTAGCCGAGGATCACCGCGCCGACCGCGCTGATGGTCATCAGCAGCCCGATGCCGAGCTTGCCCTTGAAGAGGTTCCGGATCGCGCCCGGCGTGAACGTCGACGCGCCCAGCAGCAGGCCGATCCAGAACAGCACCAGCGCAGGGATCTCCATCCCGGACCACTCCAGCGCCAGACCGGTGAGGAACGCCACACCGGAGAAGACCGGGACCATGATCCCGCGGTCCCGCCACCAGGGGCGCTCCGCCTCCTCGGCCTCTTCGCCGACTGCGGTCTCAGGCTCGTCGTGCTCGCAGCCGCACGCCGCGCTCACGCGCCCGCTCCCGTCCCGCAGCAGCCCGGCACCGTGCACGAAGCGTCCATGCAGGGCGCGTGCTCGTCCACCGCGAGCGTCACGTCCACCAGCGCGGTCAGCGCCGCCGCGAGGTGCGGGTCCGCGATCTCGTAGCGCGTCTGCCGCCCTTCCGGCTCGGCGACCACGATGCCGCAGTCGCGCAGGCAGGTCAGGTGGTTCGAGACGTTCGAGCGGGTCAGCTCCAGCTCACGCGAGAGCACCGCCGGGTAGCTGGGGCCGTCGAGCAGGGTCATCAGTATCCGGGAGCGCGTCGGGTCCGCCATGGCCCGGCCGAGCCGGTTCATGACGTCGAGACGTGGAGCAATGGTCAGCATGCACTGATCATACAGTGTTGACTGAACTAATCCCAGGATGAATAGTGCACCCTGCGACATTCGGCCCTACCAGTAACCCCGCGGGCGCGCAGCAGCAGCCCGGCGTTTTCGAGCGCGCCGAGGACGCGGACGATGCTGGTGGTGTTGCAGGACACCACCCGGGTCAGGTCCCGGCCGAGCGCGGTGGCGTAGTTGGCCTGGGCGACGAAGGAGTGCCCGGTGGTCGAGTGCGCTTCCCCGCCCTGCACGATCACCTTTACTCCCGCCGCCTGGTAGCGGGGCAGGTTTCCGGCGGCGACGTGCTTGGGGGTCGTATCGACGATCACGTCGCTCTGCGCGAGGAGATCGTCGAGGGTTCCCTCGGGGCGGATGCCGGTGTCCACCATGCCGCTGTGCGCGTCGGGGGTGGCGGCGAATACGGGCAGCCGCGGGACGGCGGATTGTATTCGCCAGTCGGTGACGATGTCCGCGACGCCCACCAGGTGCATGTCGGGTTGGGCGTGGACGGCGTCGGCGACCCTCTTGCCGATCACTCCGTACCCGTTGACGCCGACTCTGATCCTGTCCATCTTCGTCTCCTTTCGTGGTGTTCTTGAGCCGTGCGCGGGTCAGGGGCGGGGTCGGCGGCGCCGCAGCGTCCACAGCAGATAGCTGCCGAGGGCGCCGATCGTGCCGGTCCCGGCGCCGATCAGGACGCCTTCCCGGGAGCGCCATTTCGTGTTCCCGCCGACGAGGGTGCCGATCCCGCTGATCAGCGCGGCGGCGATCATTCCCGCGACGACACGGTTGCCGACGCGTTCGGCGCGCCCGACGAGAGGTTCCAGCTCCGTCGCGCGCAGGTGCACCTCGAACCCGCCGTCTTCGAGGAGATGCCGGAGCCGGCTCAGGGTGGCGGGCAGCTCGGTGAGCAGTGCCCCGGTGTCGGCTCCCGCGCGCGCCCATCGCCGGGCCAGAGCCGGCAGGGACAGCTGGGCGCGGGTGAGCTGCTCAGCGTAGGGCTGCAGGGCGTCGAGCACCTGGAAGTCCGGATCCAGCCGCGCCGCGGTCCCTTCGGCCATCATCAGCACTTTGAACAGCAGCGCCGTCTCCTGCGGAAGGTGCAGCTGGTGCTGCTGCAGGATGCCGAGCAGCTGCTGGAGCATGATTGCGAGGCTGATCTCCGACAGCGAACGGCCCCGGTAGCGGGCCGTGAACGCGGTGATCGCCTGCCGCAGCCCTGCCCGGTCGACGACGTCGGCGGTCCGGGAGAGTTCTATCAGGGCGGTGGTGAGGGTGTCCGGGTCGTCGCGGGTGAAGGCGAGCACGATGCCGGCGAGGCCGTCCGTGGTCTGTTCGGTGAGCTCCCCGACCATCCCGAAGTCGATCAGCGCGAGCGCGCCGTCGGGCTGCACGAACATGTTCCCGGGATGGGGGTCGGCATGGAAGAACCGGTTGTCGAACACCATCGTGAGCACGATGTCGGCACCCAGCCGCGCGAGTGCGACCCGGTCGATGCCGGCGGCGTCCAGGCCCTCCAGGTCGTCGATCCGCACCCCGCTCATCCGCTCCAGGGTCAGCACGCGCGAGGTCGTGGTCTCCCCGTGCACGCGGGGAATCCGCACCCGCGCCGCGTGGGCGAACTCCTGCGCGAACCGTTCGGCGTTGCGGGCCTCCTGCAGGTAGTCCAGCTCGGCACGCAGCGTGCGGGAGAACTCCTCCACCAGCCCGGGCAGGTCGTACTGCCGGATGGCATCCCAGCGCCGGTCGGCGCGGTCGGCGAGGTTGCGGAGAATGTCCAGGTCTTCATGCACCTGCGCGACCACGCCGGGCCGGCGCACCTTCACGACGACCTCGGTGCCGTCGTGAAGAGTTGCCGCGTACGCCTGCCCGATGGACGCCGCCGCCAGCGGCACCGGGTCGAACTGGGCGAACACGTGCTCTGGGTCGGCGCCGAGCTCTTCACGGAGCACGTCCCGAATGCCCTCCCACGGTGCCGCGGCGACGTCGTCCTGCAGTTTGGCGAACTCGGCGACCCATGCCGCGGGGAGCAGATCGTGCCGGGTGGAGAGGATCTGGCCCAGTTTCACGAACGTCGGCCCGAGCTCCTCCAACGCGACCCGCACATGCTCGGGGTTCGTGTAGGGGTCCTCCTGCCGGGCGTGTCCGAGGGCGCCGCGGTGGAACGGCACCAAGCCGCCCAGGCCCAGCACGCCGGCCAGGACGCCGAGTCCGTGCCGGCGCAGCACGGCCCCGATCTGCCGGTACCGGCTACTCCCCGCGCCCATCAGCTCACGCCCCTCTCGGCTGGAGTGCCGGCCGATGCTCGTTCGAGGATGAAGTCGACGCGCGCGTCGGGGGCGAGTGCGGGGACGGTGACGACGGGAAAGCCCAGCTCCTGGTACACCAGCCCGAGCAGGTCGTGGATGCGCCGCTGCGCGGCGGGGTCCTCGGTGCGCGCGTAGTCGGACGCCAGCGGGAGCAGGTCAAGCAGGAACACCGTCGCGTACCGGGCGCCGGCCAGCGCGCCCAGCAGGGCGGTGCCGGGGGCGAGGCCGAGGAAGCGGTAGTAGGCGAGCGAGTCCGGCAGAGCACGGTCCAGGAACACGGTCTGTTGCGGGTCGAGGGAGCGTTCCTGCTCGATCTGCATGTCGACGACGGCGCGCTGGAACTCGCTCTGCCGTGCCCGCACCTCCGCGGTGCTGCGCCCGGTGATCCGTTGCAGGTCGATGTAGTGGCGGGCGTGCTCGATTGTGGTCGTGTACCCGCGGCCCCGCAGCAGGTTGACCGTGGTGGTCTTGCCCGAGCTGGGACCGCCCGTCACGACGTGCCAACGGGTGGTCTGTGCGGGCCGCGGCTCCTGGATGCCGGTCATGACCTCACCCTACACCCTGTACCCCTACAGGGTATGGTAGATTGTGGGTGGAGGTGCGAGATGGCACACGGGTATGTGGACAACAAGCCGGCGCTGCTGGCGCGGCTGAGCCGCGCGGAGGGTCAGGTGCGCGGGATCGCGCGGATGATCGACGAGGACGTGTACTGCATCGACGTGCTGACCCAGGTGTCGGCGGCGACGAAGGCGCTGGAGTCCGTCGCGCTGTCGCTGCTGGAAGACCACCTCGCGCATTGCGTCGCGCAGGCGACCGCCGAAGGCGGCCCGCTCGCGGAGGAGAAGCTCCGCGAGGCGAACGCCGCGATCGCGCGCCTCGTGCGCTCCTAACGTCGTCCCCACTCACATCGTTCAACGCTCTTGAAGGGAGCACATCATGACCGGACAGGGATTCCAGGACCTCGGCCTGCAGGCGACCAGCACCGGCGGTGGCTGCGCCTGTTGCAGCCCCACCTCCCACGCCACGGCAGCCACCGACACCGGCGCGCCGGCGCAGCAGACGGCGGCGGGTGAGACCGTGTCGGCGCAGTTCCTGGTGGAGGGGATGACCTGCGCGCACTGCGTGCGTAGCGTCACCGAGGAGGTCTCCGCGATCGACGGTGTCTCCGACGTCGCGGTCGATCTGCACGCCGGTGGCGTGTCCACGGTGACGGTGTCCAGCGCGACGCCGGTGGATGCGGAGCGGGTGCGGGCGGCGGTGGAGGAGGCCGGGTACAGCCTCGCCGCAGCCTCATGAGCACGCTGGACGTCGATCTCGACATCACCGGGATGACCTGCGCGTCGTGCGCGACGCGGGTCGAGCGGAAGCTGAACAAGCTGCCCGGGGTGGAGGCGACGGTCAACTTCGCCACCGAGAAGGCCCGCGTGCACTCGGAGGCCCCGGTGCCGGTGGAGGAGCTGATCGCGGCGGTCGAGCAGGCGGGGTACGGAGCGAGCCTCCCAGCCCCGCCTGTGCCCGACACGGCTGAGCAGACCATCCCGCGGGACGATGAGCTGGCGTCGCTGCGGCAGCGGCTGATCGTCTCGGCGGTGCTGGCGGTGCCGGTCGCGGTGCTGTCGATGATCCCCGCCCTGCAGTTCACCTACTGGCAGTGGCTCACGCTCACCCTGGCCGCGCCGGTGGTGGTGTGGGGGGCGTGGCCGTTCCACCGCGCCGCGGCGATCAATGCCCGGCACGGGGCGGCGACGATGGACACTCTGATCAGCGTCGGGGTGCTGGCCGCGTTCGGCTGGTCGCTGTACGCGCTGTTCTTCGGCGGTGCGGGGATGCCGGGAATGCGGATGAGCGTCACCTTCGTCGGCACCCCGCAGGCCGGTGGCCACGAGGTGTACCTGGAGGTCGCCGCGCTGGTGACCGTGTTCATCCTCCTCGGCCGCTACCTCGAGGTTCGTGCCAAGCGGCAGTCCGGCGAGGCCCTGCGCGCCCTGCTGGAGCTCGGCGCCAAGGACGCAGTGATCCTCCGCGAAGGCACTGAGCAGCGCGTCCCCGTCGCACAGCTCGTTCCGGGTGATGTCGTGGTGGTGCGGCCGGGTGAGAAGATCCCCGCCGACGGCCTCGTCACCGAGGGAATGTCCGCGGTGGACGAGTCGATGCTGACCGGCGAGTCCGTGCCGGTCGAAGTCGCCCCCGGCTCCCGCGTGGTCGGCGCGACTGTGAACACCGGCGGGCGCCTGCTCGTGCAGATCACCCGCGTCGGCGCCGACACCGAGCTGGCCCGGATGGCGCGGCTGGTCGAGGAGGCGCAGACCGGCAAGGCCCAGGTGCAGCGCCTCGCCGACCGGGTGTCGGCCGTCTTCGTCCCCATCGTCATCGTCCTCGCCCTGGCCGCGTTCGCCGGGTGGCTGATCGCGGGGGCGCCCTTGGAGGTCGCCTTCACCGCCGCGGTGACCACCCTGATCATCGCCTGCCCGTGCGCGCTGGGGCTGGCGACGCCGACCGCTCTGCTGGTCGGCACCGGCCGCGGCGCCCAGCTGGGCATCCTCATCCGCGGACCCCAGGTGCTCGAGCAGACCCGCCGCATCGACACCGTCGTGCTCGACAAGACCGGCACCATCACCGCCGGCACCATGACCGTCACCGGCATCCACCCCGCTCCCGGCACCGATGAGGCGGAGCTGATCCGGTTCGCCGCGGCGCTCGAGCACGGCTCCGAGCACCCCATCGGCCGCGCCATCACCGCCGCAGCCGACGGCCCGGCGGATGCCGTGGAGTCATTCGCCGCCGAGGCCGGTCAAGGCGTGCAGGGCATCGTCGACGGCCGCCTGGTCGCCGCCGGCCGCGCCTCCTGGATCACCACCCAATGGGCGCTCCCCATCCCCGCCGAGCTCGCCGCGACCATCGCGGCGGACGAGGCGGCGGGGGCGACGGTGACGGTGGTGGCGTGGGACGGGCAGGTGCGCGGGGCGATCAGCGTCGCCGACACCATCAAACCCACCAGCCGTGAGGCGGTCGCACGGCTCCGGGAGCTCGGGTTGACCCCGATCCTGCTCACCGGCGACAACCCCGGCGCCGCCCGCGCGATCGCCAACCAGGCCGGGATCGAGGACGTCCGCGCCGGGGTCACCCCGCAGGGCAAGCTCGACACCATCCGCGACCTGCAGGCCGCGGGCCGGGTGGTCGCGATGGTCGGCGACGGCGTCAACGACGCCGCAGCCCTCGCCGCCGCCGACCTCGGGATCGCGATGGGCACCGGCACCGACGCGGCCATCACCGCCGCGGACCTGACCATCGTCTCCGGCGACCTGATGCTGGTCCCGGACGCGATCCGGCTGGCCCGCCGCACCCTGGGCACGATCAAGGGGAACCTGTTCTGGGCGTTCGCGTACAACGTCGCCGCGATCCCGGTCGCGATGCTCGCCCTGCTCAACCCCATCCTCGCCGCCGCGGCAATGGCGTTCAGCAGCGTGTTCGTCGTCACCAACAGCCTCCGCCTGCGCCGCTTCCGCCCCCTGCCCACCCCGACCCGTGCCGGCGCCCCCGCCACCCGAGAGCCCGCGCCCGTCCAGGCCTAACCATCGCTCGAGAAGGAGACACACCATGTCCCACGACCACGACCACTCCGGGCACGACCACACGCACGGGCACGACCATGGAGGACACGAGCATGGTGCGCACGAGCATCACCATCACGAGCCGCCGGCGGGGGCGACGAACCTGGTGACCTGTCCGGTGATGCCCGGCAACCAGGTCGACCCGGCCTGGGCCGAGCAGCGCGGCCTGTTCCGCGACTACCAGGGCAGCCGGTACTGGTTCTGCTGCGCCGAGTGCGGGCCGCTGTTCGACGCCGACCCGGCCCGCTACGCGCACGCCGCCTGACCGGCCAGATAACCCGGTCGGAGATAGAGGGTGGACACGGCGGTCGGGCTGGTGCAGGCGTACCTGCGGGTCAACGGCTACTTCACCGTCGCCGAATACCCCGTGCTGGACGCCACCGGTCCCGGCGGTCCCCGCACCATCACCGACCTGGACATCCTCGCCGTACGGCTGCACCGCGCACCGGGAGCGTCCGGGACCGTCGACGCACCGCTGGACCCGGCCCTGGGTGCCGGGGGCGGAGCGGACATGATCGTCGGCGAGGTCAAGGAAGGCCGCCCGCACCCCAACCCGGCGATGCGGGACCCGGCCGTGCTGGAAGCCGCGTTCACCCGGTTCGGGTGCTGCGCCCCGACCGATGCCGCCCGGCTGGTCGCCGAACTGCTGGAAACGGGACGGACGGTGGCGCCGGAAGGGCGCACGATCCGCACGGTCGTGTTCGGCAACCCCACCTCCCCGCCCGGGGCGGGGGCGCCGTGGCACACCGTCCCGTTCGCCCGGGTGCTGCGCTACCTCGAAGACCACCTGAGCGCGCACTGGGGCATCCTCGGCCGCACCCAGATCAAGGACGACACCCTCGCCCTGCTGGCCCTGCGGGAGAAGGCCCACCGCGCCGCGACCGGCGCCTCCCGCCAGGGCACGGACCGGTAGGGCGGGTCATGGCGGGGGAGCGTGTGCACACGCAGGGGGAGCCGGTGTGGGTGCGCACCCGTGGCGGGCGCGCCCCTTATGCGATGGTGCTGCCGGGCCCCGCCGGGGCCCCGGGTGCCGAAGGTGGTGTTCGAGGCGGGATCGGCGGCGACCCGCTCCACCTGGGCGTCGGTGCAGACCCGGGTCGCCGCGTTCACGCGGGCCGTGGTGTATGACCGGGCGGGGCTGGGTCGGTCCGTCCCGGATAGTGCAGGGCGCACCCTGGACCGGATGGCCGACGACCTGAACGATCTGCTGGACGGCCTCGAGCCGAGCAGCGGGTTCGTGCAGGTGGGGCATTCCGCGGGCGGCCCGATGGTGCGGCTGGCCGCGTCCCGCCGCCCGGACCGGGTGGCCGGGCTGGTGCTGGTGGATCCGACCGATGAGGCAGCGGACCTCCTGTTCGGTATGCGGTTCCGGGTCGGGGAGAAGATCGTGATCGCCGTGGAGTGGGTGCTGGCCCGGGTGGGGATGCTGGAGCGGTTCTTCCGGTTCCTCGGGGAGGGGATGCCCGAGGATGTGCGGGCCGATCTTCACCGGGAGGCGTTCCGGCCCGCGGTGGTGGTCACCCAGGGTCGGCAAGCGCGCACCTTCCTCACCGAGCTGCACGCCTGGCAGGGCGACCCGCCGGCGCTGCCCGATGTCCCGGTCACCGTCATCTCCGGCAGTCTCGCGGACGGGATGCCGCGACGGGTCCGGGATGCCGCGACCGCCGCCGGGCGGTATCGGGCCGCACAGTCCCGGCAGGGCCGGCACGTGGTCGCTGCCCGCTCCGGCCACTACATCCCCGCCACAGAACCAGATCTGATCGCTGCGGAGATCCGCCGCCTCGTCCTCCCACCCGCAGGATAACCCCGGGTTGTCTGGCGGGCATGCCTAGTCAGGCCACAGCAGGGGTGCGCCGCCGCCAGGCGATCGCGCCGGTGAGGGCGAGACCACCCAGCCCACCCCACAAGGTGACAGCGGAGACGCCTTGCCCGATGAGGACGGCGGGGGTGATGCCGGTGCGCAGGTCGGTGTCGGCGATCAGCGCCCCGGCCTGTCCGGCGGGCAGACCGGTGAGGGTGCTGCCGTCGGGGCGGATGATCTGGCTGGTGCCGACGGTGGAGACGTTCACCACGGTACGGCCGGTCTCTACCGCGCGGATCCGGGCGACCGCGAGCTGCTGCAGGTTCTCGTCCGTGCCGCGGAAGTCGGCGTTGTTGGTCTGGAACACCAGCAGCTCCGCACCGGCGGTGACGCTCTCGGCGATGACCTCGTCGTAGATCACGTCGAAGCAGATCGCCAACCCCACCGGCACACCGCCGACGGTGACCAGCGGCACGTCCGTGCCGTGCGCGTAGTCGCGTTGCAGCAGCCCGACCAGGTCGGGGGCGAGCAGGGTGTAGAACGCCCGGTCGGGCACGTACTCGCCGAACGGCACCGGGTGGCGTTTCGCGTGCGTCTGCACCTGCTCCCGCTGCGGCGTGGCACCGGTGGTGGCCGGGTCCCACAGGAACGACGTGTTGTAGATGTTGCCGCCCGCCGTGGTGGCCGCGTTCGCTAGCAGCGGGGCACCTGCCCGGGTGCTGATGCCGGTGAGATACTCGGCCAGCCACGGGGTCTGGAACGGGTCAGCATCCAGCCCTTCCGGCCACACCACCAGATCCACATCCGCGTCGAGCACCGGGCCGGTCGCGTCCCCCTGCGCCCGGGCGATCGCCCCCACGGTGCGCTGGTCGAAGTACCCGGACGGGCCGTTGCCTTGCACCGCCCCGACCCGCATCGTCCCGGCCGGTGTGGTGGGAAACGCCGGGACCAGGACCAGCATCAGGGTGGTGACGGCGGGTACGGCGGCGGGGAACGGGCGACGCCACCGGCCGGTCCGGATGGCTTCGATCGCGGCGGCGACGGTGAAGACCATCAGGAAGGTGAGCCCGCTCACCCCGACCCAGGACACCGTCTGAACGAGGGGGCTGTCGGCTTGGGTGATCCCGAGCCGCGCCCACGGCAGCCCCCCGTACGGCCAGGCGCCCAGCAGCACCTCCCGGCCCGTCCACAACGCGGCCACCAGGCCCGGCAGCAGGAGCAGGCGTCCGACCGGGCCGGGGGCGGCGCGCGGCACCCACCGGTAGGCGAGTGCCAGCGGGATGATCCCGACCGCGGTCAGGGTCCCTTCCACCACGGTCAGTGCCGCCCACGGCACCGGCCCGAGATACCGGGTCGTCCAGGACACCAGCAGCCCGAAGAACAGCAACCCGAACACCGCCCGACCGCCACCGCCCCCCACACGCTCCGGCCGATCAGGGCGAGAAGCAGCAGCCCGGTCGCGGCGAACGCGGCCGGCCAGAATCCCACCTCCGGGTAGGCGAGATCCATCAGCACCGCCGCGGCTGCCGCGACCGGCAACGCCATCGCCAATGGCATCACCGCCCGGGCGCGGCGGTTCGGCGGGGTGGGTTGGGGGCGTCCGTGCGGGTCCTGGAGGGTCGTCGGGGTGGCGGTCATGGCCGGTCCGCGATGGTGCGGGCGATTACGGCGGCGTCCCGGGACACCCCGGCGAGGGTGTCCGCTCCGGGGCGGCTGTGGGCGGGGATCCCGGCGACGAACAAGCCCGGCAGCCCGGTCATCGCCGGGCGGGACCGGGCTGCGGTCGCCTCGGCGGGGAGCCAGTCCTCGCCGGGGTCGTACCCGGTGGCGAGGATTACCGAGTCCGGGGCGAGGGTGCTGCCATCGGCGAACGTGACCTGCCCGCCGTCCGCGCCGGTCACCGCCGGGGCGACCGCCACACCCGCGTGACGCAGCGCATGGTAGCTGTCGCCGAACACCGGCTGCACGGCGGGTGGGCGACCCAGCCAGGACGAGCCTGCCCGGGCGTGGACGGGGAAGGTACGGGCGGGTCGGTGCGGGCGCCGGGTGCGGACCGCGAGGGTGACCTCGTGGGAGGTGGATAGCTCTCGCGCCAGCTGCACGCCGCTGTTTCCGCCGCCGACGATCAGCACCCGCCCGGTGGGCACCTGCCGGGGGAATTGGTAGTGGGCGCTGTGCAGCACCACCCCGGGCACCCGCAGCTGCTGCGCCCACGCAGGGATGCGGGGGTGGGTGGCGGCGCCGGTCGCGCACACCACGTTGCGGGTCTGCACGTCGCCCTCTGCGGTCTGCAGCTGCAGCACCGACCCGTGACCGACGCGTTCCACCCCGACCACACGCAACCCCCAGAACGGGTCCACCCCCAGGGTGTGCTGCACCTGGTCCAGGTAGTTCGCGATCTCATCCGCCCGCGGGTGCTCGTGCGGGTCCACCGGTAGAGGCCGGACTGGCAGCGTGCTGTGGCGGGCGTCGGATAGCAGCCGCATCGAATGCCACCGGGACGCCCAACTGCGTTGCCGGTCCGTGGCGGCGTCGACGACCACGAACTCCTGCTGCGGCCGGAACCCCAACCCGATCAGCGCGGCGGCCACCGCGAGCCCGGCCTGCCCGGCCCCGACGATGATCGCCCGCCGATGCGTCAACCCCGACCGCATCACCACCCCCTCCCCGCAGAAGAGGGCCGGGGCGGGAATGGACGGAGGATGATCGCGCCGGCGCCGCGGCGGGACGGGGCCGGACGGGGCCGAGCGGGGCCGGGTGGGCGGCGGTGACCGGCCGCAGCCGTCGGCACCGGACCGGCGAAGGGGGCCGCCGTGATACGGGTCGTCAAGACATTCTCCAAACCTAGAAATCGGCATCACACAGCGCCCGCACACGGGCGGGCGGGAAGACGCCGCCCATGGGTGGGCGGCATGCCGGATCTCAGGTTCGGGAAATCGACAACAGCAGCAGTGAGGGCGCGGCCGGACGCCGCGACACGGGCACCGGCACCAGCAGCGGCGCGCGCACCGGACGGGATACCCGCAGTATCCGCAGCCGGCCCTGGAGCCGGGAAGCCGTCACGGCCGCCAGTACCAGCAGCGTGCACACCACCCCGATCAGGCACCCCCACGCCCCGGACGCATCGACGGACACCCCCGCAGAGGACGACGCCGTCCGGCCCTCCACCGGTGCCCCCGAGTCTGGGGTAGAGCCGGTCGCGACGGGGGAGCCCGCACTGGTGTCGGCGTGCGCGTCAGCCGTGGTGTGGGAGGTGGTCCAGCCGCCGATGATGAGCACAAGTGCCAGGCCCAGGATGGTCAGCAGCCGCCCCGACCACCACCCCGCCGCGATGACCCGGTCGGGCCGGGATCGGGGGTCGCGGGGCATAGTCCCTCACTGTACCAATCCGACCTTTGCGTCTCCCGGATCTCGCCCGGCCGCAGGCCTTCCACGCCTTCGCCGACAGAGCAGCCACATCGCGTCCACCGGCACGTCGTTCTCGATTATCGGCGAACGACGTCCGTCTCCTGAGCGGAAGGATCAGTGCCCTCGGGGTGCCGTGGTGTCGGTCAAGGCGGGCAGCAGGATCGCCGTGACGCCGTCGGGGTCGAGTCTGCCGGTGCGGACTTCTTCGGCGGCGCCGTTGAGGACGGCACGGGTCGCTGAACTCCGCCGCGATCGTCTCGGCTGCGTCAGGTTCGCCCCACCGGGCACGTGCACCCGTCGGCACCCGAGGCGGCGCCGATTGAAAGAATACCTATAGGGGGTATAAGGTGTGGGGGAGTCGTGTGCGAGGGAGAGGCGGGCGAGGTTGATTCAACCGATCGACTATTTCCTGGTCGCCTGGTTCGTGCTGGTCGCGATCAGCACGATCTGGGTCGGGGTGGACCAGTTCCGTCACAACCCGGAGCCGGCGGTGATGAAGTGGGGCTTCATCCTGGTCACCCTCTACCTGGGGCCGATCGGGGCGCTGCTGTATGTGCTCGCGGACAAGGAGCCACGGCCGGGAGAGCATGAGGAGTTCACCCGGCCGCTGTGGAAGCAGGGCATCGGCTCGACCATCCACTGCGTCGCGGGCGATGCCACCGGCATCATCGTCGCCGCCGTCGTCGTCGCGTCGCTGGGCCTGCCGATGTGGCTGGATCTGATCATCGAGTACGCCGCCGGGTTCGCGTTCGGGTTGTTCGTGTTCCAGGCCCTGTTCATGAAGAACATGATGGGCGGCAGCTACTGGCAGAACGTGCGCCGCTCGTTCCTGCCCGAGTTCATCAGCATGAACTTGATGATGGCGGGCATGGCGCCGGTGATGTCGCTGCTGATGATGGGCCGCGACATGCGGGCCATGCTGCCCACCGAGTTGCTGTTCTGGGCGGTGATGAGTTTCGGGATCGCGGTCGGTTTCGTGCTCGCTTACCCCGTGAACGTGTGGATGGTGAAGAAGGGCCTCAAGCACGGTCTGATGACCGTCCGCCCCCAGCCCGCCACCCACCCCCAGGAGCATGACGCGCACGCGCAGCACAGCCCGCGGCCGGAGGCGCACGCCGGCCACGACCAGGCGGCGGGCGGTGCGTCGTCGCCGGGGTCGGGGCATGAGGCGCACCAGCCTTCTGGCGCCGGAGCGGTGACCGTGCCGCAGCTGACCGTGGTCGGCGCGTTCTCCGCGATCGCGCTCGTGGTCGGGATGGTCGCCCCCGCGAACGCCGTCAACATGACTCTCAGCGCGCACGACGTCGGTGGGCTGATCATGCCGCCCGGGATGATCATGACCCGTGACACCCCCGCCGAGGCGATGCGGGACATGGCCGCCGTCGACCCGCGGGCCGCGACCGCCGCGTACGACGTGGACACCCGCGGTGATGAGGTGCTGGAACCTGCCCGCGTCGAGGACGGGGTGAGGGTGTTCGAGCTGACCGTGTCGCAGATCCGCTGGGAGATCCTCCCCGGCGTCACCGTCGACGCGTACGCGTACAACGGGCAGATCCCGGGGCCTCGGCTGCAGGTCACCCAGGGCGACCGGATCCGCATCGACGTGACCAACGAGCTCGACGAGTCCACGACCGTGCACTGGCACGGCCTGGACGTGCCCAACGAGATGGACGGGCCCGCCGGGATCACCCAGGATCCCATCCAACCCGGCGACACCTACCGGTACGAGTACACGGTGAAGCAGTGGGGCACGTTCTTCTACCACTCCCACGATCACGCCGACCGGCAGCAGGCCCTCGGCCTGTACGGGGCGCTGATCATCGACCCCGCCGACCCTGGCCTGCAGCCGCCTGCCGATCGCGAGTACACGATCCAGCTGCAGGAGTGGCTGTCCCGGGAGGGGCTGACCTATCCGGCGATGCCGATGGAAGGGGGCATGCCGAACTACTTCACCATCAACGGGAAGGCGTACCCGGCCACCGAGACCATCGACATGAAGGTGGGGGAGACCCTCCGGGTGCGGTTCATCGGCTCGAACACCAACGACATCCACCCGATGCACATCCACGGCGGCCCGTTCACCGTCGTCGCCCGCGACGGGGCGGCCCTCACCACGGCGCAGCAGTTCCAGGCCGACACGATCAACGTCGGGCCGGGACAACGCTACGACGTGCTCTGGAACGCGCTCGAGCCCGGCCAGTGGCTCATCCACTGCCACATCAACCACCACACCACCAACAACAACGTCGAAACCGACGGCGCTGGCGGCCTGACCATGATCATCAACGTCACCGAATAACCCCACGAACCGAAGAACCGCCGCCGTTGTGGTCGCCGTTGCCGCGTCGAGTCACGTCCGCGCCCTCCGGCAGCACAGCAGGCGGATGCCAGGGGTGCCCAGCTCATCGTGCCCGACCGTTTCGGTTGCCGGAGGCCGAGATCGCCCGCCCGCCCGCAACGGGGCGCGGTGACCTCGCCGTGGTCAGGTGGTCGCGGGAGGGAGGACGCGTCGGCGGCGGGCGACGGTGACGGCCGCGGCGACCGTGAGTGCCGTCGAGACGGCGAGGAGCACGGCGCCGAGGATGATCTGCCCCGGTGACGGGGTGAGGGCGGTGACGGGCTGGTAGAGGTTGCGCTGCTGGCTCTGCGGGCCGGTGAGTTGCTGATCGACGGGCACCCACACCTCGAGGGTGCGTTCGCCGGTGGCGAACTGGGCGTACACGAACCACAGCCCCGGTGACGGCAGTGCCAGTTCCCCGGTGAAGGTACCGGGAGGCGGGGTGCCGGGTTGTGCGCGCAGCGGCGCGGTGAGGTCCTCTCCGGTGCGGCGGGCGACCAGACGGGACGGGGTGAGGTCGGTGTCGTCGGTGAGGCGGATGCCGGTGATGGTGACGGTCAGCTGCCCGGTGCCGTCGCCGGTGACGGTCATCTGTGCGGTGCCGTAGGCGGTGCCCTGGCCGGGGTCGTGCGCCTGCGCGGGTGGGGGCGGGGCGAGGGCGACCAGCAGAAGGGTGAGGGCCGCGGCCGCGCCGCCGGATCGGAGGCGAGTCCCCGGCCGCACGGTGAGGGCGATCATGCTGACGATGATCACCGTGGTGGTGCCGACGGCGGACCAGGCGACGGGGGTGGGTGGGACGCTGCTGATCCCGGTCCCGGAGGCCAGCAGTTGCAGGGTGGTCACGGCGAGGGCGGCCACCGGCCACCGCCACCGGGGGACGGGCAGGGCCAGCAGGAAGAGCCCGGCCACCGCGACCGGCAGGTCGGGGGCGAGCCACCCAGAGGTGGTGAGCAGCACCCACAGCACCACCCGGAACACCAGGTACACGGCGACGACGAGGACAAGGCGGGTGCGGCCGGGGACCAGGGTGGTGATCACCCATGCCGCGCCGAGCGTGGTCGCCAGCAGCAGCGGCAGGTACAGGGTCTCGGTGAACTGGGGCACGTCGGTGTCGTATTCCATCACGATGATCAGCGCCGCCCCCAGCCGCCTGCGGCCAGGGCGATCCGCGGCGGGGCGGGCACGTGCCGGTCGGTGCCGGTGAGCAGGCCGATCAGCACGCACAGGGTGCCGATCACCGACAGCAGGTGCGGGGGCGACCAGAGCACCGCGTCACGCCCGAACGCGGTGTGCCAGAACGCGTCGGCGGGCGCGGCCGCCGCGGTCGCGACCGCCGCAGCGACCGCGAGGGCGAACCCGGGAGTGCGGAACACGGCGGCCACGGATCGTGTCGCGGCCAGCCGCCGCCACCCCCAGCCGGCGATCACGACCCCGACGGTGAGGATCGACGCATACAGCAGCAGGTGCGGAGGGATGAAGGTGCTGTCCCGGCCGAGGGTGGTGTGCCAGGAGTCGTCCCAATACGCCGACCCAACCCCGGCGGCCGCGGCCGCTGCGGCGACCCAGACGCCCCCTGCCCCCAGCGCCGGGGAACCGCGGGCCGGGTCCGGGTCTGTCGGAAAGTTTGTGTGTGAGGGGTTCGGCGTGATCGGTTCGGCTTCGGTCGTCCGGGAAGATGAATCACGTCATGAACACTGAATTGAAGACACCAACTGAGCAATCCGAGACCGTCGATCTGCGGACCGGGGAGATCCTTCCTGCGCCGCCGGATGTCACTGCGGTCGCGGAGCAACTCGTGGCCGCCGCTCGTGGTCAAGGGATCGAGCTGACTGGCCCGGACGGGCTGCTGACGGGGCTGACCCGGCAGGTACTGCAGTCCGCGTTGGAGGCGGAGCTGACCGAGCACCTCGGCTACGACCCGGGCGACCGGGTCGGGAAGCAGACGCCGAACAGTCGGAACGGATCCACGCCGAAGACGGTGCGGACCGAGATCGGCGATCTCACGATCCAGGTCCCGAGGGACCGGGCGGGCACGTTCGCGCCGGTGGTGGTGCCCAAGCATCAGCGCCGGATCGCGGGGTTCGACGAGGCGGTGATCTCGCTGTATGCGAAGGGCATGACCACCGGCGATATCGCCAAGCACCTCTCCGATCTCTACGGATCAGACGTCTCTCGTGATCTGGTGTCGACGGTGACCGACAAGGTGCTCGGCGACATGCAGGAATGGCAAGCCCGTCCGCTGGACGTCGTCTATCCCGTGGTTCTGATCGACGCGCTCGTGATCAAGGTCCGCGACGGGCAGGTCGCCAACCGGCCTGTCTACGTCGCTGTCGGCATCGATCTCGAGGGTCACCGTGACGTTCTCGGGTTGTGGATGGGACCGACCGGCGGGGAGGGCGCGAAGCAGTGGATGAACATGCTCACGGAGCTGCGCAACCGTGGTGTCGCCGATGTCTGCATCGTCTGCTGCGACGGACTCAAAGGCCTCCCCGATGCGATCACCGCGATCTGGCCCCTCGCAACGGTGCAGCAGTGTGTCGTGCATCTCGTGCGGAACTCACTTCGATACGCGTCGAAGAAGTACTGGTCCAAGATCACCAGGCAGCTCCGCGAGGTCTATACCGCTCCGACCATCGCAGCGGCCGAGGCGAGATTCGCGGAGTTCGCCGAGCAATGGCGGAGCCTGTATCCGGCGATGATCCAGATGTGGGAGAACGCGTGGGGCGAGTTCGTGCCGTTCCTGAAGTTCCCGCCGGAGATCAGACGCCTCATCTATACGACCAATGGGATCGAGTCGCTCAATGCCAGGTTCCGGCAGGCCACGAGACGCCGCGGGCACTTCCCCAACGAGCAGGCGGCGATGAAGGTGCTCTACCTGACGGTGCTCGAGCGGCGCCCGAATCGCACGAACCCGACCGGGCAGATCGCCGGCTGGAAAGCTATCCTGAATACCCTGTCCATCACCTACGGCGACCGCCTAGGAATCAACTAAGCCGAAGCCCCATACACAAAGGAACGGACAGACCCCCACACGGATGCCACGGGTCACGCCAGCCACGCGGGCCATAAGGGTCCTGCGGGCTATCACGACGACCCCGTCCACGACCACGCCGCTGGCCACGACCACACGCACGCCCCGTCGGCGACGGCGGATGACGGTGAGCATGCCGGTCACCACGTCGAGCACGCCGGTCACACCGCGGCCGCGGGTGGGCACGATCATGGTGCAGCGTCGGGTCACAGTGCGCAGGAGATGATGGGCCACGGTGGGCATCACGGCGGGATGTCGATGGACGCGATGATCCGCGACATGCGCAACCGGTTCCTGGTCGCGCTGATCCTGTCGATCCCGATCACCCTGTGGTCTCCGATCGGGCGGGAGGTGATCGGATTCGAGGTGCCGGCACCGTTCGGGCTGCGCGATGACGTGTTCATGCTGATCCTGTCGCTGCCGGTGATCTTCTACTCGGCGTGGATCTTCTTCGACGGCGCCTACCGGGCGCTGCGCGCGAAGACCCTCGACATGATGGTGCTCGTCGCAGTCGGTGTCGGCGCCGGCTGGCTGTACTCCCTCGCGGTCACCCTCACCGGCGGCGGTGAAGTGTTCTACGAAGCCGCCACGGTGCTTGCCACCTTCGTGCTGCTGGGGCATTGGGTGGAGATGCGCGCCCGCGGCGGCGCGAACGACGCCATCCGCACCCTCCTGGAGCTCGCACCCTCGCAGGCGGTCGTGATCCGTGACGGGCAGGAGGTCGAGATCCCCACCAGCGAGGTCGTCCCGGGGGATCTGATGCTGGTGCGGCCGGGGGCCAAGATCCCCACCGACGGTGTCGTGGAATCCGGAGAGTCCGAGGTGGACGAGTCGATGGTCACCGGCGAGTCCATGCCGGTGGACAAAGCGCCCGGGTCGGAGGTGATCGGAGCGACCGTGAACACCGTCGGCACCCTCCGCGTCACAGCCACCAAAGTCGGCTCGGACACGGCGTTGGCGCAGATCGTGAAGCTCGTGCAGGAGGCGCAGAACTCCAAAGCCCCCGGGCAGCGCCTCGCCGACCGGGCAGCGTTCTGGCTCGTCCTGGTCGCCCTGATCGGCGGCACCCTCACCTTCCTGGTGTGGCTGCTCGCCGGCGCTGCAATCCCGATGGCGATCCTGTTCGCTATCACCGTCGTCGTCATCACCTGCCCCGACGCGCTCGGCCTCGCCACCCCGACGGCGATCATGGTCGGCACCGGGCTCGGCGCGAAACGGGGCGTGTTGTTCAAGAACGCCTCCGGGATCGAAACCGCCGCCCACATCGACACGGTCGTGTTCGACAAGACCGGCACCCTCACCAAGGGGGAGCCGGAGGTCACCGACTACATCCCCGTCGGCGGCGACGAGCTCGAGACTCTCTCCCTCGCGGTCGCGTTGGAGCGGGAATCCGAGCATCCTCTGGCGAAAGCGATCGTGAATTACGCCGACGCCCGCGACATCCCCCGTCGCACCGCGACCGCGTTCCGAAACGTCACCGGGCAGGGCGCGATCGCCACCGTCGACGGTCGACAGGTCGTCCTCGGCAACCCGCGCCTTCTCACCGGGGAGGGGATCGACATCAGCGGGGTGCAGGCCGCTCAGCAGGACCTGGCTGGGTCCGGCCGCACCGCGATCCTGTTCGCCGTGGACGGGCAAGTCGCCGGGATCATCGGTCTCGCCGACGCACCCCGGGACACCGCAAAGACCGCGATCGACGCTCTCCACGAGCAGGGCGTCGAGGTCGCAATGCTCACCGGGGACAACAAGCCCACCGCCGACCGGATCGCCGCTCTCCTCGGCATCGACACCGTGATCGCGGATGTGCTCCCCGAGGACAAGTCCGCGAAGGTCGCCGAGCTGCAGAAGACGGGCAAGAAGGTCGCGATGGTCGGCGACGGCGTCAACGACGCCCCCGCCCTCGCCCAGGCCGACCTCGGCATCGCGATCGGCGCCGGCACCGACGTCGCCATCGAGACCGCCGACGTGGTCCTGATGCGCTCGGACCCGCTCGATGTTGCGATCGCACTCAAGATCGGCAAGGGCACACTGCGAAAGATGCGGCAGAACCTGGGCTGGGCCATCGGATACAACGCCGCCGCCCTCCCCATCGCCGCTGGCGTGTTCTATCCGGCGTTCGGGATCATGCTGTCCCCGGAGATCGCCGCCCTGTCGATGTCCGGTTCCTCCGTGATCGTCGCCGTCAACGCCCTCCTCCTCAAGCGGCTCCGCCTGCCCGCCCAGGCGCCCGCTGCGACGACCATGCAGAAGGAGCCCGAACATGCCTGACCGTCCGCTCTCTCCCACACCGTCCTCCCCGATGCTGCTGACCCGACGAGGTGTGCTCGGACTCGGACTGGGCGCCGTCGCGGCAGCCGTGCTCGCCTCCTGCACCCCCGCGCCGCAATGGGTGACACCCACCGGCGCAGCGGTGTCCGGCACGGAGAAGAACCGCGGCGGCACCGGCCGAGTCACCACCGTCGACCTCACCGCCGCCCCCACCACGCTCGACCTGGCCGGTACCGCCGCCGGCACCTGGGCGTTCGGAGGTATCCCCGCCCCGGTAATCCGGCTCACCGCAGGCGACACGCTGAAAGCGACCGTCCGCAACCAGCTCGACGCGGACACCTCCGTGCACTGGCACGGACTCGCCCTCCGCAACGACATGGATGGGGTCCCTCCGGTAACCCAAGCCCCCATCGCCCCGGGCGGACAGTTCGCATACGAGTTCGTCACCCCGCATCCGGGCACCTACTGGTTCCACCCCCACGTCGGCCCGCAACTGGACCACGGCCTCTACGGTGCGCTCATCATCGACGACCCGGTCGAGAAGGTGACGTGGGACGACGAATGGGTGCTGATCCTCGACGACTGGCTCGACGGCGTCACCGCCACCCCGGACCAGGTCCTCACCGACCTCTCGAAGGGCATGGGAGACATGGGCGGGATGGGCGACATGTTCATGCGGATGGGGAACCTGCTGATGGGCGCCACCTCCGAGCTGCTCGGCGGCGACGCCGGCGACGTCTACTACCCGCAGTACCTCATCAACGGCAAACCCAAAGCCGACCCCGCCCAATTCACCGGCACTCCTGGTGCCCGGGTGCGGATCCGTGTCATCAACGCCGGCAGCGACACCGCGTTCCGGTTCGCGATCGGCGGCCACACCCTGACGATCACCCACACCGACGGGTTCCCGGTGGATCCTGTCGAGGTCGACAGTGTCCTGATCGGGATGGGCGAACGCTACGACCTGCAGGTCACCCTGGACGATGGGGTGTTCCCTGTCGTCGCCGACGCGGAAGGCAAGCAGGATCGCGCGTTCGCGCTCGTTCGCACCGCCGCTGGCACGGCTCCGGCCAGCGACGTCCCCGTCGCCGAGCTCGGCACCGGCAGGGTCGGCACCGCTGCCGGACTGAGCGCGACCGCCTCCGTCACCCTGCACCAGGCATCCCCCGACCGGGTCGTGCACCTCGCGCTGACCGGGGGGATGGAGGCGTACGACTGGGGGATCAATGGGCGCCGGTTCGACATGAACGACCCGTTGCGGGACGCGCACGCGGTCAGTATGGGGGAGCGGGTGCAGTTGCGGATCCGCAATGACACCGAGATGTGGCATCCGTTCCACCTGCACGGCCACACCTACCAGCACGCGAACGGCGGCCCCCGGAAGGACACCTCCATCATCCTCCCGGGCCAGACCCTGACAGTCGACTTCGACGCCGACAACCCCGGCCAGTGGGTCGCGCACTGCCACAACATCTACCACGCCGAGACCGGCATGACCACGGTGCTCGGATACCAGTCATGAACCGCGCGTTCATCCCCAGCACGGGAGGATGATCGCGCGGGCGATCGGACGGCGGCGGCGGACGTCAAGTCTAAGTGGACTTCCTACTCTTATGTAGGGATCTGCCATTTCGCGCGGAATCCTGCTGACGAAACTGCTGCCAATTAGCGTGGAATCCCCGAGTTCTCCGCCACCTTGACCGGGAACCTACATCAACTGATCTCTCGCCCGAGAATCCGGGCACTGAACCGAGGCCTCGGAACGCCGCCGATGGTGCGACTCGCGCGACGGTACGCTCGGGCTACCCCGCGGGGTATCTCCGCCAGCTCACCGCAGCGACGAAGGCGGCGTCAGCGGCCGAAGAGTCTCTCATGACGGTGCGTGCGCAGACTCGGATCGGCGACGGAGCTGCTCTCTCACCTCTGCCATGTCCAATGCGCGGACAGAGGTGATGACCTGCTCGAGTTGCGCATCATTGAGCGCTCCGGGCTGAGAGAAGACACCGATACCGCCCCGGAACACCATCAGCGTGGGGATGGACCGAATCTGAAAGCCGGCGGCGAGTTCTCGTTCCGATTCGGTATCGACCTTGCCGAAGGTGATATCCGAGTGTGTGTCGGACGCCTTCTCGAAGACGGGCGCGAAGGCGCGGCAGGGGCCGCACCATGCCGCCCAGAAGTCCAAGATCACGATGTCGGTGCGGCTGATGGTGTCTCGGAGGTTGTCGCCGGTGACAGTGAGGGTGGTCATTGTGGTCCTTTCATTCCGAGCCGTGAGTAGCGGGGGCAGACGTCATCGGATGACGGGGAGACCGGTGGCCTCTGCGGCCTCAGAGATCCCGCCCGCGTCCTGCACCTCGAGTCCCGCGGCTTCCATCGCGGCGACCGCCTGCGCGGATCGGTTGCCGGACTGGCAGTAGACGACGTACTCATCCTCGGGATCGAGCTCCGAGATGGTCGTGTCGAATTCCGGGGATTGAAGGTCGATGTTGATGGCGCCGTCGAGATGGCCCTCGGCGTACTCCGCGGGGGTGCGCACATCGACAACGACCGTGTCTTCGCCGATCGCTACAGAGGGAGACGCCGTGGCAGCGCAGCCGCTCATCGCGACGGAGAGGGCGAGAGCCGCCCCGAGTGCGACGGCTCGCAGGCTACGCCGCGCCCCGAGTGCGACGGCTCGCAGGTTACGCCGCGCCATGAGGGTGCCCCTCGCACCGCTGATCGTCGGGGACCCCGTAGAGCGCCTCCTCCACATGCTGACCGCAACCTTCCCACGTTGCTTTACCGCACTGGCCACACGTCACGCGAGCGCACATCTCCTGCACCTTTCCTTGGATCGAAGTGATTCCGATTATACCCCCCGGGGTATTATTTCGTCCATGCGCTCATCTCAGCCCGTGAAGGAACAACCCGTCGTCGGTCAGTGGGTCGAGGGCATCGACACTCCGGTCGTGAACGAACGCGCGGTTCGAGCGTCAGCGGGGATCTTGTTCCTGGCTGGTTTCTCGGCGTGGCTCTGGAGTGTGATCACCGGTGACCTGCAGCCGATGCGGATCTTCGGAATCGTGTTCGCCATCGAGATGATGCTGCGGTGTTCGTCGGAACAGTTTTCACTCCTACGCTCATCCTGGGTGCGCTGATCACTCGCCCGCAGCGCCCGGAGTGGGTGGAGGCGCGGTCGAAGATCCTTGCCTGGGGCATGGGGTTCGGAATGTCCCTCGCGGGGTGCTTCAGCTTGGGATGGTTGGGCCTGCCGACGATCGTCGCTCAGGTGATCTGCGGGGTGTGTCTTCTCCTGCTGTACCTGGAGACAGCCTTCGGGATCTGCCTGGGATGCGTTGTCGCCCAGCGCTTCGCGCGGCGCAAGCCGCAGTTGTGTGCGGGTGACACCTGCGCATACACACCGCCGGCGAAGGGCGAGCAGCACTCGATTCTCCGCGACTGAACCCGGGTCGATGCAGCGACCTCGATCAGCGAGAGGCGTCGCGACGCGGTGCGGTGTCGTCCCAGCGGGGCGAGGGGAGGTGCAGCAGCACCAGGCCGATGCCGGCGATAATCGAGTTGCGGAAGGCGGGGTCGAGTCCGTTCCACGAGGTGGAGCGCCACATCTGGAACCACTCGCCGCCGATCGAGATGAACCCGCCCACGAAGAGGAGGATGATCATCACCAGCCCGATCGACGACCACACGCGGGCGGCGTGGAAGCCGTGGCCGAGGAATCCGCGCACGAAGAACACGACCGCGACGATCAGGACGATCGCGCTCAGCGACTCCCAGATGATCACGCCGATGTAGGCGATGTTCCACAGCACAGGGTTGTCGATCGCCCGCCACATCACGTCGGGATCGAGCCCCTTGCCGGCCTCCTGGCCGAAGTTCGTGGTGTCCATCGCCAAGACGTGCTGCACGAAATCGAAGTTGGTGCCGTAGTCGGTGATGTTCCCGAGCGCCACCAGGAAGATGTAGAGCCCGTTCACGAGGACGAGCGCGGCCGCCGCGAAGGGCAGCGAACCGAGAAGGTGCCAACGAGGTGAGCGCACCGGCGCGTCGGTCGTAGTCATGACCAGACAGTATCGGTCGTCGTGTCCGGGCGTCGAGGGGGTGCTGCTGCGGGAGCCGGATACCGTGGACGACGGTGATCGCGAATGGACGCTGAGGGGAGAGCCGTGGTGGACGACTCAGGGAGTGACCGGCGCATCCGAGACGGATACGCCGCACGTGCCGCCGAGTACACGCAGCTGTTCGGCGACATCGGGCAGATGGACGAGGTCGACCGGGAGCGCATCGGGGGCTGGGCGAATGCGGTCGACGGGCGCATCCTCGATGCCGGGTGCGGCCCGGGGCACTGGACCGCGTTCCTCGCCGAACGAGGGATCGACGCCGAAGGCATCGACCTGGTGCCGGAGTTCGTCGCCGGTGCCTGCGCGCGGTTCCCGCACGTTGCGTATCGGGTGGCATCGCTGACGGACGTCGGCGTCGCGTCGGGCTCCCTCGGCGGCGTGCTCGCCTGGTACTCGCTGATCCACGCAGGGCCGGATGAGCTCGCGGTCCTCCTCGCCCATGCTCGACGCGTTCTCCGCGACGGGGGAGCCTTGTTGGTCGGGTTCTTCGCCGGGGTCGACGGAGAGCCCTTCCCGCATGCCGTCACGACGGCGCACTACTGGTCAGTCGAGGGGCTGTCCGTGCTGCTGGAGCGCGCCGGCTTCCGCGTGGTCGACAGCGACGCCCGGGTGCAGGACGGACGCCGTCCGCACGCATCGATCAGCGCTGTCGCGGTCTGATCAGAGCGCCGGCGCTGTCCTTGCTGCGTCAGGGGATCGGCACGGCTCGATCGGCCCCGAGCCGCTTCATCACCATGGTCGAGGTGAGACGCTGCACGCCGGGCAGGGCGCCGAGGGTGTTGTCGTAGAGCTCCTGGTAGGCGCCCATGTCGCGGGTGAGGATGCGCAGCATGTAGTCGGGGTCGCCGAACAGACGCTGCGCCTCGACGACCGCGGGGATCGCCACGACGGCCTCTTCGAACGCCACGATCGTGTCCTTGTCGGTGCGCCCGATCGTCACGAAGACGATGGCCTCGAAGGTGAGGCCGACCGCTGCCGGGGCGACCACCGCGCGGTACCGCTCGATCGCGCCGGACTGCTCCAGCTCTTTGAGTCGGCGATGGCAGGCGGACAGGCTCAGGCCGACCTGCGAGGCGAGGTGGGTCGCGCTCATCCGGCCGTCATCCTGCAGCAGAGAGAGGATCTCCCGATCGAGTGCGTCCATGACGACAATTCTTGCAGGTGAAGGCGCGGATGGCGCGAAGAATCGGAGCACCTTTCGCTTGATCCTTCGTAGTCTCTTCCTCGGATTGAGGAGAACCGATGGATATCGCTCTGGTGATGCAGTTCTGGGTGGTCGCCGTCATGCTCGCGCTGACCCCCGGCGCCGACTGGGCGTATGCGATCTCGGCAGGCCTGCGTGCCCGCTCCATCGCACCGTCGATCCTCGGGATGATCGCCGGATACACCGTCGTGATCGTCGCCGTCGCTCTCGGTCTCGGCGCGCTGGTCACCGCGTATCCCGTCACCCTCACGACCCTGACGGTGGTCGGTGCGCTCTACCTGATCTTCCTCGGAGCCACGACCCTGGCCAGCCGTCCGGCTCCGA
This sequence comes from Microbacterium sp. PAMC22086, assembly GCF_019443525.1. Taxonomy (NCBI): domain Bacteria; kingdom Bacillati; phylum Actinomycetota; class Actinomycetes; order Micrococcales; family Microbacteriaceae; genus Microbacterium; species Microbacterium sp. PAMC22086. Next base: position 800,286 of record NZ_CP080380.1, read on the forward strand.
TCGCGGAGAGCGGCGAGCCGATCGCGACCGGAGGGTGGGGGCAGTTCCTGCGCGGATCCGGTGTCAGCGGCATCAACCCGAAGGGGCTCCTGCTGCTCCTCGCCCTGCTGCCGCAGTTCACGAGTCCGAATGGCTGGCCGTCGACGACGCAGATGCTCGCGCTGGGCGGACTGCACCTGCTCAACATCGCGATCGTCTACACGACGGTCGGTCTGCTCGCCCGTCGACTGCTGCGCACCCGGCCCCGCGCGAGTTCGGTGGTCACGCGGATCGCCGGCATAGCCATGACCGTCATCGGCGTGGGCATCCTGATCGAGCAGATGCTCGAGTGGATGTGAAGCCTGCGTGAGCGGCGGCTGACGAGGAGTCAGACGGTCACGGGCGGACGCGGACCGTTCGTCCCTCGAACGACACCAGGTCGCCGTCGCGCAACTGGCGTCCTCGGCGGCGGTCGATCTCGTCGTTCACCGTGACGTACCCGTCGATGATGACCTCTTTGGCGTCGCCGCCCGAGTCGAGGAGTCCGGCGAACTTGAGGAACTGCCCGAGGCGGATCACCTCACCGCCGATGGAGATGTCGTCGATCGGATCGGAGTTCGTCATTCTTGAATGCTAATCGGCTTCGAGGCCCGGTGGATGCGACGATGCCGCCGCCCCCGGGTGGGAGCGGCGGCACCGTCGAGCCGGGCGTCTCGGGTCCGCCCGACAGGACGCGGCCCTGATCTGCTCAGTCGATGTCGGTTCCGACGACGGCGAAGTCGGCGCTGAAGTCGATGTCGATCGAGCGGTTGTCCGAGGTGAGCACCGAGGCGTCGTAGGGGCTCACGTCGTCGCCGTCGACATCGAGGTCGGTGATCATCCCCTCGGCCTCGGCGAGTGCGGCGGAGACCAGGGCGCGGATCGTCTCGTCGTCGAGGGTGAGCGCGGGGCCGGTGTCGTCACCGTCGGCCGCGTCGGTGGAGGTGACGGATGCGACCAGGGCCTCGTCGACCCGGACCTCGGTCTCCGCCCCGGCGGCTGTGGTCAGCTGCACCTCCCAGGTGCCGTCGCGCTTCGCGTCGATCGAGGTGACCTCGCCGTCGCCTGCTCCCCGCGCGGCGTCGGCGATCTCGATGAGCTCGTCGGCAGATGCCGCGCCGATTCCGGTCACCGGGCCGCGGCCGCTCGAGGGGGCGTTGCCGCGGTCGTCGTCTCCGCGGTCGTCGCCGCGCGGACCGTGGTCATCCGCATCGTGGCGGGGGCCGTCGTCGGACATCGACGAGCGATCGTCGTCGCCGAACTCGTCGCCGATCGCCGCGCCGACCGCGACGCCGCCACCCGCCAGGACGACGGCGGCAGCGATGCCTCCGCCGATGAGGAGCGCGCGCGTGCGGCCGGGCTTCGATGCGGATGTCGCGGGAGCGGGCACGGCTTCTGCGGCGGGGAAGACCGGGTGCTGTCCGGAGCCCGCGATCGGGGCCTCCGCGCCGGGCGTCGGGGGCGGGGTCACCGGCACGGTCTCGGCATCCGGAGTGCTCTGCGGCGTCTGGTCAGGAGCGGGCGTCTGGTCGGGGGTGGGTGTCTTGTCGTCCATGTCTCGATGGTCTCCCGCGGGCGCTGAAGCCTCCCTGAAGCGTCCTGAAGACCTCTTCAGGAACCTCGGGTCCGTCTGGTCAGGCGCCGAGGGGCAGGGTGAGCACGAAGCGCGCACCACCCCAGCGGGAGTCGTCGACCGTGAGGGTTCCGTGGCCGCTGGCGGCGATGCCGCGGGCGATCGCGAGGCCCAATCCGCTGCCTCCGGCGTCGCGGCTGCGGGCCTCGTCGAGGCGGACGAAGCGTTCGAAGATCCGCTCCCGCTCCTCGGCCGGCACCCCGGTGCCGTCGTCCTCGATCGTGACGAACACGTATCCGTCCGATGGCGTCACCCCGATCGCGACGCGCCCGCGGCTGTGGCGCACGGCGTTGTCGGCGAGGTTTCGCACCAGCTGCCCGAGCAGTCGCGGGTCGCCGTGCACCCGGGCGGCGTGGATCCCGGAGCCGTCGACGTCGATTCCCGCGGCCCGGAGCCGGCGCACCTCGCCGAGGGCGATGTCGTCGAGGTCGACCGCCTCGTCATGGGTGCTCGCTCCCTCATCCAGGCGGGCGAGGAGCAGCAGTGATTCGACGATGCCCTGCAGGCGCAGTCCCTCCTCCGACACCACCTCGGCGAGTTCGCCGATGCTCGTCACATCGGGATGGGCCTGGGCCAGTTCGGCATGCTGACGGATCGTCGCGAGGGGCGAGCGCAGCTCGTGGGAAGCGTCCGAGACGAAGCGCCGCTGCGCGGTGGCCGCCGCGTCGAGCCGATCGAGCATGCCGTTCATGGTCGTCGCGAGCGCGGCGATCTCATCGGCGGTCTCCGGCACCGGTACCCGCTGGTGCAGGCGCTCTGCGGTGATGCCGTCGACCTCTTCGCGGATGAGCTCGACCGGGCGGAGGGCCCGGCCGACCACCGACCATGTGGTCACGGCGACGAGCAGCAGAAGCAGGGGGAGGGCGATGGCCAGCAGCGTCGCGACCGTCGCGAGGGTCTCGGCATCGTCCTCCATCGAGACGGCGAGCACGAGGGTCTGGTCGCGCTCGATGTCCTCCGAGACGACGAGGACGGTCTCTCCGTCGACAGTGGTCGTCTGCGGATCGTCGTCGACGGGGAGGGGTGTCGACCCGAGCTTCTCCCTGGCGTCTTCGCTGGCGGCGCGCACCGAACCGTCCGCACCGATGATCTGCAGGATCTCGTCGTCGAGCGCATCGATGTCCTTGCCGCCGGGGCCGCCCGCGCGTTCGGTGAGCTCTTCGAGGCGCTGTTCCGCCGCGCGCTCGGTGCTGCCGTGGATGCTGGCGCTGAGCACGCCGTAGAACGAGAAGGCGCCGATGAGGAGTGCGACGGCGACGACGACGGTGGCGCCGAGCGTGGTCCTGCCGCGCACGGAGCGCCAGCTGCGACTAGCCACCGTCGGCCGCCAGCCGGTAGCCCGCTCCGCGGATGGTCTCGATCGCCTCGCGTCCGAACGGCTTGTCGAGCTTGCGGCGCAGGTGCCCGACGTAGACCTCGACGATGTTGGGATCGCCGTCGAAGTCGTCGTCCCAGACGCCGTCGATGAGGGTGCGCTTCGACAGCACCTGGCCGCGATGACGCATCAGGTACTCGAGCACCGAGAACTCCCGAGCGGTCAGGCTCACGGGAGTCTCGCCCCGCCAGACCCGGTGCGCTGCGGGATCGAGCCGCAGATCGCCCGCTTCCAGGATCGCCGGACGCGCGACGGCTCCGCGCCGCACGAGAGCACGCAGGCGCGCGACGAGGATCGCGAAAGAGAAGGGCTTGGTGACGTAGTCGTCGGCCCCGGTCTCGAGCGCTTCGACCTGGTCCCACTCGCCGTCCTTCGCCGTGAGCATCAGCACGGGGGTCCAGTTCTCTTCGGCCCTGAGCGCCTCGCACACCTTCCAGCCGCTCATGCCCGGCATCATCAGGTCGAGCACGATCGCGTCGTAGCGTGTCTCGCGCGCGCGCCAGAGTCCGTCGACGCCGTTGTGTGCCACGTCGACGGCGAACCCCTCGGCCTCCAGGCCGCGGCGCACGCCCTCGGCCAGACGCACTTCGTCGTCCACCACCAGGATCCGCATGCCTCCAGTGTGGCCGCTCGACGCTGAATCGGGGCTGAAGCGGGTCGTGAGCCTCAGGCGCCGACAGCGGCCTGGATCTCGCGGATCACCTCCCCGAGCGTGCCGGAGGCGAGCAGGCCCGGGCCGAGGGGGCCCGCGGTGTCGGAGCCGAGGGGAGGCAGTCTCCGGAGTGCGGATGCGACCTCGGGCGACAGGGCGGCGAGCTGCCACCGCACCTCGGCGGCGCGGGCATCCGGGCCCTCCGGCGGCGTGAGCTCCACGGCCTTCACGGCGTAGGCGGCGGCTCCGAGCGCATGGGCACCCATGTGCGCGACCCCTGCGGCCTGGGCGGCCGAGCGGGCTGCGGCGACCCCCGCGGGTGAAGCGGCGCTGTGGGCGGCCCGGCCCGCGACGAAGCGGCGACGGATCTCTCCCGCGGCCGTGAGCTCACCCCGTGCGAAGGCTCGAGCTCGCGCGATGGCGTCGCGCGCGCGGTCGTCGTCGGGTGCCTCCGCGTCGAACAGGGGCAGCACCCGTTCCGCGCAGTCGGCCGCCCACACCGCGACGATCCGTCGCTCGGTCTCGGTCATGCCCTGCGCAGTGGACATGCTCATCCCGCCCGCCGTTCGGCACGCTGCCGGGAGCCACGGACCGTCTCGATGATCTCCTGCATCTCCATCCCTCAATGATGAACCCCACGTGCTTATGTGGACTCTGATGCCGAAAGGATGGGGAAGATCATGACAAACCCTCCAAAGCATGTGATGACCACGGTCGCGCTCGGGCGACGGGTGGGGTACTCGGCGCAGCAGCTGCGCGACCTCGCCTGCTGCAGCACTGCGATGCCGTGCTGCGTCTGCCGGGGGAGTCGTCGGGTGCGGACAAGGACGCCGAGATCGCGCAGGAGCTCGGACTTCCCGTCTACCGGTCGCTCGACGAGATTCCCTCAGCCGCGACTCCGTAGGCTGGAGGCATGACCAAGAACATCTGGACCATCCTCGGCGTCATCCTCGCCGTCGTGATCGCGTGGTGGATCGTGAGCGCGCTGTTCTCGGTGCTGGCCTTCATCTTCAAGCTCATGATCGTCGCCGTCGTCGCGGTCGTGGTCTTCCTGGTACTCCGCGGGATCTTCAGCCGCAGCGACGACTGACGTCTCCTCTCACGCCCGGGCGAACGCCCCGACGCGGTACTTCGCGGCGCGGTGCGTGTCCTGCACCCGGTCGCCGCGGCCGTGGAGCTTGTTGCGAAGAGTGCCCGGCACGTACTCCTCGGGATAGGCGCCGCGCTCGCGCAGCACCGGGATCACGTGCTCGATGATGTCCTGCCAGGTGCCGGGGGTGACCGCGTAGGCGAGGTTGAAGCCGTCGATGTCGGTCGCCTCGACCCAGGACTGCAGCTCGTCGGCGATCTCGACGCCGGACCCGACGATCGTGGGGCCGAGGCCGCCGATCGCGTTGTGGCGTCCGAAGTCGCCGACGGTCCATTCGCGGCCGAGGTCGGCCTCTTCCTTCAGGTGCTGCAGAACCGACTGGATCGCGTTCGACTCGACGTTCCCGACCGGCTCGTCCTCGGCGTACTGCGACAGATCCACGCCCATCCACCCCGACATGAACGTCAGGGCACCCTCGGGGCTCGCATAGGAGAGGTACTCCGCGTGCTTCGCCGTCGCCTCTTCGGCGGTGGCGGCGGTGATCACGGTGAGCAGCGTGTAGATGCGCGCGTCGTACCGGTCGCGTCCTGCCGCCTCGAGGGCGTCGCGAATGCGCCTGACCGTTCCGGCGAGCACCTCCTTCGAGGGGGCGGCGACGAAGATGGCCTCGGCGTTCTCGGCCGCGAACTTCACGCCGCGCGGACTTGCACCGGCCTGGTAGATCACCGGCGTGCGCTGTGGCGAGGGCTCGGCGATATGGATGCCGGGCACGCTGAAGTGCTTCCCCTCATGCCCGATCGGGTGCACCTTGGCCGGGTCGGTGAAGATGCCGCGCTCGCGGTCCTCGACCACGGCGTCGTCCTCCCACGACCCCTCCCAGAGCTTGTAGAGCACCTCGACGTACTCGTCCGCGTGGTCGTAGCGGTCATCGTGGGCGAGTTGGTCCTCCTGGCCCATGTTGCGTGCGGCGCTGGGCAGGTATCCGGTCACGACGTTCCAGCCGACGCGGCCCTGCGTGAGGTGGTCGAGGGTGCTCAACCGGCGCGCGAACGGGTAGGGGTGCTCGAACGCGGTGCCGGCCGTGATGCCGAAGCCCAGGTTCTCGGTGACCGCGGCCATCGCGCTCACCAGCAGGATCGGGTCGTTCACCGGCACCTGCGCGCCGTTGCGGATAGCGGCCTCGTTCGTGCCGCCGTACACGTCATAGGTGCCGAGCACGTCGGCGATGAAGATGCCGTCGAAGGTCGCGCTCTCCAGCAGCTTCGCAAGCTCCGTCCAGTACGAGATGGTGTTGTACTGGCGCGAGCGGTCGTCGGGGTGCCGCCACAGGCCGGACGACTGGTGGGCGACGCAGTTCATGTCGAAGGCGTTGAAGCGGATCTGACGGGTCATGCCCCCCATGAAAGGGGAAGGGCACGGACGAATCCAGAGTCCCCGAAATGCACGGACACATTCCGGGTGCGGGTCTGCCTCGCCCTGGCATTCGGCCACCCCCGCGGGCTCTACCCTTGACTGGTGACCGACGAGACCGTGACCGCCCAGCGGCTGGTGCGCCGCTTCGCCCGTGAGACCAACCTGCTCGTGTCGGGCCGGGACTTCTCGGTCATCGGGACGGATGGCGTGGCCGAGGCTCTCCGCGCTCTGCTTCCGGCGCTCGGTGCGCATCTCGGCGACGCGGGGGTCGTGTTCGCGCCGGGAGGGACGCCCGAGATCCTGCTCGACGGTGAGGCGCTGCCGCCCCGCGAGAGGGCCGAGGATCGCGTCGATGCGGCCGGACGCCATATGCCCGTCGCGACCGACCGTGCGCGGCGTCTGCGCGAGAACGGCACGGTGCGCGGAGTGCGCATCGGCATCGCGATGGTGCTCGAGCCGAAGACCGCCCAGCTCGCCCTGCTGCTGCGGGATGCGGGAGCCACGGTCGCCGTCTACGCCCACCCCGATGAGATCGACGTCGAGGTCGCCGAGGTGCTGCGTTCCCGCGGGATCCCGGTCGACGGCGATCCCTCGCTCTCGGGAGCCGCCGAACGCGCCGCCGCCGTGTCGTTCCTGCGCCGCGGCTTCGACCTGCTGCTCGACGACGGCTCGCACCTGATCCGCCTCGCGCATGAGGAGTCTCTCGCGCCGCAGCTGCGAGGTGCGGCCGAGGAGACCACGAGTGGCCTCACACCGCTGCGGCTCATGGAGCGAGAGGGCGTGCTCGAGATCCCCGTGATCGCGGTGAACGACGCCCTGACCAAGACCTCCTTCGACAACCGATACGGCACCGGGCAGTCATGCGTGTTCGCGATCGCCGACGCGTTGGACGACGCCGGCATCGACCTTCGTGACCAGCCGGCGGTCGTGGTCGGCTACGGGCCCGTCGGCGAGGGCGTCGCCGCCCACCTGCGTGCGCTCGGCGCGCAGGTCGGCGTCAGCGAGACCGATCCGGTGCGCGCCCTCAGGGCCGCGCACGACGGGTACCGCATCGGACGTCTGCACGATCTCGCCCCCGGTGCGCTCGTCGTCTCGGCCACAGGGGCGCCGCACACGGTCGACGCCGAGGTGCTGCGCACGGCGGCGATCGTCGCGGTCGCGGGTGGCGTCCCGCACGAGATCGACCTCGATGCGTCGACGCTGCGACCGTATGAGGGTGTGAACGGCGAAGCCTCCGCTTTCGTCGAGCGCGCCGGCACCGGAGCGCTCGTGATCGCCCGCGGCGGATGTGTGAACCTGTCCGCGGGGGAGGGCAACCCGATCGAGATCATGGACCTGTCGTTCTCGGTGCAGCTCTTCGCCGTCGAGCACCTTCTCGCCCACGAACTGCCCGCCGGCGTGCATCCGCTCCCGGCCGAGGCCGACGTCACGATCGGCACCGCCGCTCTCGCCCTGCGCGGAGAGCACATCGACCAGCGCAGCCGCGCGCAGGTCAACGCGCAGCGCGAGTGGCGCTCGCCGCGATTCCGAGGAGAGTCCGCATGACCGCCGTCACCGTCTACTCGGCAGGTCTCGTGGTGCCGATCACCGCGCCTCCCATCGTCGACGGCGCTGTGGCCGTGCGCGAGGGGCGGATCATGCATGTCGGCGAACGCGAGTGGGTGCTCCGATCGCTGTCAGAGCGCGGTATCGACGCGGACGAGGTGCACTGGCCGGGCGTGCTGACCCCCGGACTCGTGAACGCCCACACGCACTTGCAGTACACCGGCATGGCCTCGGTCGGCCGCGGCCAGTACGACGGTTTCGATGACTGGGTGCGGGCATTCGACCCGGTGTACGAAGGCGGTCGCGACTGGGCGGCGGATGCGGCGGACGGCGCGGCACAGGCGCTGCGCTCCGGCACGACGGCCGTGGCCGACGTGGTGACCGATCGTGCGGCGGCGACCGCTCTGCACGACGCCCGGCTGCACGGCATCACCTACTGGGAGGTGATGAGCTGGACCAACGCCGACTGGGCGCGCACCGGACGCACCCAGGTCGAGCAGGCCCTCGACGCGCTGCCGACCCCGCCCGGAACCGGCCTCTCGCCGCACGCCCCGTACTCGCTCGACATCGAGCCGCTCCTGGAGATCCCCGACATCGTGCGCGAGCGCGGCGGGCGCATCCACATCCACCTCGGAGAGGCCGCGTTCGAGAGCGAGTTCGCGCACGAGCATCCACAGGCCTGGCATACCGCGGGGCTCGCCAGCTTCCAGGAGCTGCGCAAGGCCGGATTCGGTACCAGCGCCACGGAGTTCGTCGATCAGCTCGGCGTGCTCGGGCCCGATTGCCATATCGCCCATGGTGTCTACATGAGCGCCAGGGACCGTGCCATCCTGCGCGAGCGCCGCACGACCGTGGCCCTGTGCCCGCGGTCGAACGCCGTCATCGGACTCGAGGAGCCGCCGATCGCGGCGTATCTGCGCGAGGGCAGCCCGATCGCCGTGGGCACCGACTCGCTGTCGTCGAGCCCATCGCTCGATGTGCTGGCCGACGTGGCCGAGCTCGCGCGCATCGCCCGCTCGCAGGGCTACACCGACCGCGACCTGCACGCCCGCCTGCTGGGCGCCGCGACTCTCGGCGGGGCACACGCCATGGGGATCGACGTGGGCCCCGACCGCACCGGCTACCTCGCCGTGGGGGCGCTCGCCGACCTGACGTTCTTCGACGTCCCGGCCGGCCCCGACGCCGTTCCCGAACTCGTCGAGCACGGGGCGGGCCGTACCGCCGCCACGATCGTCTCCGGCGAGGTCCGTTTCGCGATCGACTCCTTCGACCGCGCCGCGGTCACCCCCGAGACCGGAGGTGTCTCATGACACAGCGCCCCACGACCGCCGAGCGGCTCGACCTCGCCCCGCACCCCGAGGGTGGCTGGTTCCGCCGAACCTGGACGAGCCCTCTGCCCGTCGAGACGCCGAACGGTCCACGACCGGCGGCCACCTGCATCCACTACCTCCTGCGTCCATCGGAGAAGAGCGAATGGCACGTCGTGACCAGCGACGAGCTGTGGCTGTGGCACGGACCTGGGCGACTCGAGCTGAGCCTCGGCGGCGATGGCGCGGAACCGGGCGAAGCGACCGCCGTGGTGCTCGGCCCCGACGACGCCGCGCAGGTGCTGGTGCCCGCCGGGGTCTGGCAGGCCGCCCGTCCGCTGGATGCGGAGGAGGTCCTGGTGTCGTGCTTCGTGTCCCCAGGTTTCGATTTCGCCGATTGGCGACTGGCCGCATCGCCTACTCTGTAGAGGCAGACCCGTCTCTGCAGAAGCAGACCCGTCCTGCCTCGCCGTCTTCTCCATACCCTTCCTCGCCCTGGAGTCACCGTGCCCTTCGCCCCCTCCCTCCGCCGCGCGACGGTCGTCGCCGCTGCGGCCGCCGCCATCGCCCTCACTCTCTCCGCGTGCAGCACGCCGTCGACCGACTCCGGCAGCGGAGACGGCTCGGGACTTCCGACCGTGACCGAGGGCAAGCTCACCATCGCCACGGGTGAGCCCAACTACGAGCCGTGGTTCGTCGACGACGATCCCTCCAACGGCGAGGGCTTCGAGGGTGCGGTCGCCAACGCCGTCGCCGAGCAGCTCGGCTACACGGCCGACGACATCGTCTGGGTGCGCACCACCTTCGATGGCGCCATCGCGCCCGGCCCCAAGGACTGGGACATCAACCTGCAGCAGTTCTCCATCACCGACGACCGCAAGAAGGCCGTCGACTTCTCGTCGCCGTATTACACGACCACGCAGGCCGTCGTCGCGGTCGGCGGCTCGCCCGCGGCGTCGGCGACGACCATCGACGAGCTCAAGGCCACCAAGGTCGGCGTCGCCAGTGGCACCACCAGCTACACGGTCGCCAAGGCTCAGCTCGGCGAGGCCGACCTCAACGTCTTCAACTCGGTCGACGACGTCGTGCTCGCACTCAAGGGCGGTCAGATCGACGCCATGATCACCGACCTCCCCGGCGCCTTCTACGTCGTCGGCGCCCAGCTCGACGATGGTGTGGTCACCGGACAGTTCGCCGACGCGAACGGCGGAGACGACTTCGGCATCGTGCTGCCCAAGGGCTCAGCCCTCACGGCCGATGTCACCAAGGCGGTCGACGCCCTGCGTGACAACGGCACGCTCGACGAGCTGCAGCAGAAGTGGCTCAGCGACGCGGTCGACGTCCCCGTCCTGAAATGACCTCGACCTCCGTCGACGCGGAGTGGCAGCCGAGCAAGCTCGAGCTGTCACGCCGCGCTCTGCGGCGTCGGGCGACCACCCGATCCGTCCTGATCGCGTTCGGCAGCAGCATCGCGCTGTTGGCGGTGCTGGTCGTGGTCGTCGTCAACACTCCAGGCTGGGCGATCGTCAGCCAGACGTTCTTCGACCCGCAGGTCGCACTCCAGAGCATCGGACCGATCTTCCAGGGCCTGCTCGTCAACCTGCTGGTGCTCGTCATCGCCGTGGTCTGCGTCGCGATCCTCGGCACGCTCCTGGCCACCATGCGCTCGCTGCGCGGCCCGGTGTTCTTCCCGCTGCGCGCGCTCGCCGCGGCCTACACCGACTTCTTCCGCGGCATCCCGCTGCTGATCGTGCTCTACCTCGTCGGCTTCGGCATCCCCGCGCTGGGGATCTTCCCGCGCATGCCTCCGATGTTCTGGGGCACGATCGCGCTGGTCCTGACCTACTCGGCCTATGTCGCCGAGGTGCTCCGTGCGGGCATGGAGGCGGTGCACCCCTCGCAGCGCATCGCGGCGCGCTCGCTCGGACTCACTCACGGCCAGACCCTGCGGATCGTCGTGATCCCGCAGGGTGTGCGCAAGGTCGTCCCCGCCCTCATGAACGACTTCGTGTCGATGCAGAAGGATGTCGGCCTGATCTCGGTGCTCGGGGCGGTCGATGCGGTGCGCGCAGCTCAGCTGATGGTCGCCGAGACCTACAACTTCACGCCCTACGTCGTCGCCGGCCTCATGTTCATCGTGCTCAGCTGGCCGATGATCCGCCTGACCGATGTCGTCACGGCGCGTCTGAACAAGCGCGAGCAGGCCGGAGGAGTCGTATGAGCGTCCCCGTGATCGAGGCCAGGGGCGTGCGCAAGCGCTTCGGCGACCACGACGTGCTGCGCGGCATCGACCTCTCGGTCGGCACGCACGAGGTCGTCGTGCTGATCGGCGCCTCGGGCTCGGGCAAGTCGACGCTGCTCAAGACCATGAACCTCATCGAGGGCATCGACGACGGACAGATCTTCCTGTCCGGCGAAGACATCACTGACCCGCGGGTCGACGCCGATGCCGTGCGGGCGCGGATCGGTGTCGTGTTCCAGCACTTCAACCTGTTCCCGCACCTCACCGTGCTCGACAACGTCACGCTCGCGGCGGTGCGGGTGCACGGCATGCGCAAGACGGAGGCGCGGGCCAAGGCGCGCGAGCTGCTCGATACTCTCGGTCTCGGCGCCAAGGCCGACGAGTATCCTGACCGGCTCTCGGGCGGACAGCAGCAGCGCGTGGCGATCGTGCGCGCCGTCCTCACGCAGCCCGAGGTGCTGCTGCTCGACGAGATCACCAGCGCGCTCGACCCGCAACTGGTCGGCGAGGTGCTCGACCTGGTGCGGCAGCTGAAGCAGCAGGGCGCCACGATCGTGATGGCGACCCACGAGATGTCGTTCGCCCGCGAGGTCGCCGACCGCATCGTGTTCCTCGAGCACGGCGTCGTCGTCGAGCAGGGCCCGCCCTCTCAGGTGTTCGATGCCCCGCAGCACGCCGCCACCGCAGAGTTCCTGGCACGCGTGCAGCACTGAGTCGAGGTGCTCGACGAAGCGCTCAGGTGAGCTCGTCCTCCGGCCGTCGAGGACTCGGGTCGGGCGGCAGGATCTCGATCGGATGCGCGGCGGTGCGCTGAGCCCGCCACCAGATCACGAAGCCGATCGCGGTGAAGACGCCGTAGAACACGTACATGAAGCCCGTCGCGTAGTAGCCCGAGCTGAACAGCAGGGGCACTCCGACCACGTCGACGGCGATCCAGACCAGCCAGAACTCGGTCCAGCCCTTGGCCATGCCGTAGGTGGCGAGCAGCGACCCGACGAATGTCCAGGCGTCGGCCCAGACCGGCTCCCACGACCCCAGCAGACGGAACAGCGGCGTGAGGGCTACGGTGCCGACGACCATCACCAGCACCATGCCGATGCGCGCGCTCGTCGGTGCCCAGCGCGGCACCACACGTCCGCCGTCGAGATTCCGCCAGCGGATCCAGCCGTAGATCGCCACGGCGATGAACATGATCTGCCGCCCGGCCTGACCCAGCAGATGCGGCAGTGACGGATCGGGGCTGAGTGCGGAGCCCAGGAACACCGTGAGCAGCAGCAGGTTGCCGATGATGCCGACCGGCCACGCCCACACCTTGCGACGCATGCCGCCGAGTGCACTCGCGAGACCGAACGCGTTGCCCACGACCTCGCGCACCAGGAGCGTCTGCCCGCCGGGCAGCATCCACTGCGAGTTGAAGGCGTCGACGAACCACTCGAGCAGGTTCATCGTCAGGAACCGGCGTCGGGCTCGACGCGGTCGTCGAGCACCAGCTGCAGCATGCTCAGATCGAGCCAGCGCCCGAACTTGGTGCCCACCTGCGGCATGCGTCCGACCTCGACGAAGCCCAGGCGTTCGTGCAGGGCGATGGAGGCGGCGTTCCCGCTCTCGATCCCCGCGATCATCACGTGCATCCCCGCGGCGGTGGCGCGCTCGACGAGCGCGGCCATCAGGGCCGTTCCGATGCCGCGACCGTGCTGACCGCCGAGAACGTAGACCGAGTGCTCGACCGTGAGTCGGTAGCCGCTGTGGGGACGCCACTGCGCGTATGACGCGTAGCCCAGCACGCCGGTGTCGTCGACCGCGACGATGACCGGGTAGCCGCGGGTGGTGCGATCGGCGAGCCAGGCGACGCGGTCGGCGAGGTCGACCGCCTCCTCGTTCCAGATCGCGGTGGTGTGCAGCACGGCATGGTTGTGGATCGCGGTGATCGTCTCGAGATCGGCGGTCTCGGCATCCCTGATTCGCACGGCTGTCATCGGCGGGCGGTCTCTCTTCTTCAGCGCTTCGGGTGCGCGTGCTTCGTCGGCGCTCGGGTGCGCATCGCCGACGCTAGCAGGAGGAACCGGCGTCCGGGGGGGGGGAAGCAACCGAACAGTTACGCAGCTCAGCCCACGGGCCTCGCGCTCACGGCCTCGGGCACGAGGATCGCGCGCCTCATGTCGACCATGATCGGGTCGAAGAAGCGCTCCCGATAGCGGGCCTCGCTCACGGCGGAGAACACGAACGGCAGGGCCGCGATCACCGAGAGCAGGGTGGCCGCCTTGAGCAGGTTCACAGTGAGCGGCAGCTTCGCTCCGAAGAACTCCAGAGGCTGGACGGCGAGCGGCTGCGCGGCGCTGCCGGGGCCGAGCCAGATGCCGACGACCCCCGTGGGGACCGCGATGCCGCCGATCACGATCAGCAGCGCCGCGAGGAGACCCGCGAAGAACAGCGCCTGCACCAGCTGCGCGACGGTCATGGCGAGCAGGATGTTGATCCGCTGTGGTGCGCGCAGTCGACCCGGAGCGCCGGGCAGGAGGCGGTGCCCTTCGGCGGGGGTGCCGAGCAGCAGTGCGCTTCGCTGTTCCGCTGTGAGCGCCTCCGCGTCGTCGTCGATCTCGGACGCGCTGACCCGCAGCACGACGATGCCGGCGAGCACGGCGACGACGAGGCCGAGCAGGGCGATCGATCCCCAGGACAGGGCGGAGGCCATCTGCCACACCTCGGCCGAGAAGAAGGAGAACACGACCAGCATCAGGATGACCGGGAGAGCGATCGAGGCCATGTGTCCGATCGCCGAGGCGTAGCGCACCGCGAGGCGCGAGGCCCAGGAGATCATCGCGCCACCGCCCATGCCGGTGACCAGGATGCAGAGAGCGAGGACGAGGATCGTCCGCAGGACCGGACCGACGGTCGCATCCGGCTGGACGCTGTAGCCGTAGCTGATCGTGAAGGCGAGGCAGGCGGCGATCAGCAGGAGTGCGACTGCCGTGCCGATGCCCATCGGGAGACGACGCAGCACGGCGCGCACCAGGAAGTAGGCGGCCCAGGCGAGCCCTGCCGAGAGCGTGAAGAGCACGACGGCGACGAGCACGACGAAGGCGGCCTCCTCGGCCGAGTCGTCGAGGGCGAAGTCGAACACGACCTCGATCCCGTCCTGGAAGAGATAGGCCGCCACGGCGACCCACGCGATCAGGGCGCGACGCGTCGCGGAAGGTCGGTGAACCAGCGCCGCAGCGGCACGAACGTCGGAAGGCCCTGTTCGCGGAACCAGCGGTCGGCGTCGCGCTTCGTGCTGTGCGGCTTCGGCGAGGGCGGGGACGTGGGCATGGCGATGAGATTACGGCATCCGCGATGCCCGAGTTATCCACAACCCTTCTGAATCTTCGAATATATGTTCTAAACTGGAGGCATGGCGAACCCGCATCTGAACCCCGTCCTCGAGGCAGTGAAGTGCCTCGAAGACGCGTGGGGCGATGCGACGAACGCGAGCGACCTGACCCGAGCGGAGCTGCTCGAGGCGCACCGGGCGTTGGGGCTGGTGCAGCGTCGGCTCGACGGCGTCCACGCCGAGATCGCGGCGAGCATCGCCCGGGAATCGCGTCCCGAACTGGGAGCTGCGGGTCTCGCGAAGCAGCAGGGCTTCCGCAGCCCGGCGACCATGATCGCCGCAACGACCGGCGGATCGACAGGCGACGCGGTGCGGCTCGTGAAGGTGGGGGAGTCGATCGCGCCTCGGGCGAACCTGATCGGCGAGCCCCTTCCGCCGCGGTATCCCGAGGTGCAGCGGGCGATCGGTGCCGGCGTGCTCGGTGCGGCATCCGCGGCGCTGATCGTGACCCTGCTCGATCGGGCGCGACTCAAGGTCGGCGTCGACCGCCTCGTCGAGGCCGAGCGACTGCTCGTCGAGCGTGCCGAGGGGCTCTCGCTCGATGATGTGCGCAAGCTCGTCGCGCATGCCGCAGCCTGGCTCGACCCCGACGGTGTGGCTCCGCGCGAAGAAGAGGCCCGGTCGCGGCGCTCGCTGACCATGTTCGAGCGCGACGGGTCGCTGCACCTCACCCTGCAGACCGACATCGCCTCCGGGGCTCCCGTGAAGGCGGCGATCCAGGCCTACGTCACGGCGACGTTCCAGACGCGGGCGCACGCGCTCGACCCCGAGGCGCCCGATGCCGACCGTCGCACGGTCGGAATGATCCAGGCCGACGCGCTCACAGAGATCTGCACGCATGCGAGCCGATGCGACAACGGCGGGCTGCCGGTGTCCGGGGCGACCGTCGTCGTCCGTGTGGGGCTCGGCGACCTGACGACCGGCGCCGGGTTCGCGACGGTCGACGGCCTCGACGAGCCGGTCAGCATCGCTGCATGTCGTCGGATGGCGGCGGGCGGTGGCATCATCCCCGTCGTGCTCGGCGGTGAAGGCGAGATCCTCGACTGGGGACGCGAGAAGCGGTTGTTCACCCGTGCGCAGAGGCTTGCGCTCGTGGAGCGCGACGGCGGCTGTGTCATGTGCGGGCTGCCCCCGCAACTGACCAGGGCGCATCATCTGCGCTGGTGGCAACGTGATGGCGGATCGACCGATCTCGACAACGGCGTGCTGCTCTGCGACAGCTGTCACCACCGCATCCACGACAACGAGTGGGAGATCAGGATCGAGGGGTGCGGGTTCGCCGCGCGGGTGTGGCTCATCCCGCCGCCGAACGTCGACCCCGAGCGCAGACCGAGACTCGGCGGCAGGGCCCGGTACGACATCGCGGCGTGAGGGTGCCGTCTCCTCGGACAGACACCTTCGTCGCGCTCGCCGGTGGACTCAGCGCGCCGAGGTCGAGGCGGTCTCGATGGATCTCAGTCGGGAGGTGATGGTGGCGAAACCCGCTGACCAGGCGGTGCCCAGCCCCGCAGCCGTGGCTCCGGCAGCAGTGAGTTGGCCCCCGGGCTCGTCGATGGCGGCGAAGACGAACCAGACCGCGGCCGCACCGATCCCCACGATGGCGGTGGCGGAGATCAGGCGCCGGGTCCGACGCAGCTGTGTGGCGTGATCGGTGCTCATGCTCCGATCAAACCGGAGCGGACGACAGGCCACATCCCCCGCACGGCGGATAGCGACGGACGCTCAGGCTCAGGCTCAGGCTCAGGCTCAGGCTCAGGCTCAGACGTGCACGTCGGCGGGGGATTCCTCGCCCTCGTGGAAGTTGGGCGTCTTGCCGAACAGCCGCGCGATGCCCAGCACGATCCCGACGATGACCAGTCCCAGAAGAAGACCGGCGATCGCGGAGATGATCGTGTCCACGATCCAGACCACGATCGGACCGAGGCCGTGGAGCGCGTGCTCCACGGCGTGCAGCATGTCGACCGGGAAGTGCCAGCCCACCTCGCCGAGGTTGACGAGCACCAGGTGGCCACCGACCCACAGCATCGCGACCGTGCCGAGGATGCTGATGAACCGGAACACCGCGGGCATGGACCGCACGATCCTGGTGCCGGTGTGACGCACGCGCTGCACCGGGTTCTTCGCCATCTTCAGGCCGATGTCATCGATCTTCACCAGCAGCGCGACGGCGCCGTAGACGACGCCCGTCATCAGAAGCGCGATCACGGCGAGGATCGCCAGGGTCGCCCAGATGTCGAGGCCCTTGGCCAGACTCGCCAGTGAGATGAGCATGATCTCGGTCGAGAGGATCAGGTCGGTGCGCACCGCACCCAGCACGAGCTTCTTCTCATCGCGCGCGCCTTCGTCGGCGTGGCCGTGCTGCACGCCGAACCACTCCAGCACCTTCTCGGCACCCTCGAAGCAGAGGTACGCGCCACCCAGGATCAGCAGGTACGGGAGCACCCAGGGGGCGAACGCGGTGAGCAGCAGGGCGGCCGGGATGATGATCAGGAACTTGTTCGCAAGCGACCCCAGAGCGATCTTGCCCACGACGGGCAGCTCCCTGGCCGGTGTGAGGCCCTGCACGTACTGCGGGGTGACCGCGGCGTCATCGATCACGACGCCGGCCGCCTTCGCCGACGCCTTCATCGCAGCGCTCAGGATGTCATCGACGACGGCGAGCAGTCCAACGGACATGGGCGGTTCCCCTCGGCAGGTGTGCAGTGCGGAGGCAACTCTATCGAGTCGGAGAGGCCTGGAAACTCACAGCCCGCTCCCAGGGCCACGGGACCAAAACGGGCCGGTCGTCGGTTCTCCTTCTATGACGCCGCAGCCAGCGACGTCGGACAAGGAGTCAGATCATGTCGAACGACTACCGCAAGACCCCCGAGGCCGTCAGCGGCCTCAGCCACCTGCAGTACGAGGTGACCCAGGAGGACGCGACCGAACCGCCGTTCCGCAACGCGTACTGGAACAACCACGAAGACGGCATCTACGTCGACGTCGTCTCGGGAGAGCCCCTGTTCTCGTCGACCGACAAGTTCGACAGCGGCACCGGGTGGCCGAGCTTCACCAAGCCCATCGAGGCGGACGCGGTGACCACGCGCACCGACCGCTCGCTGTGGATGAAGCGCACGGAGGCGCGTTCGGCCGGGGCCGACAGCCACCTCGGGCACGTCTTCGACGACGGGCCCCGCGCCGAGGGCGGACTGCGCTACTGCATGAACTCGGCGGCCCTCCGCTTCATCCCGGCTGCCAGTCTGGAGGAGGAGGGGTACGGTCGCTACAGTCCCCTCTTCGCCGCGACGACGGACACCCCCACCACCGACACCCCCACCGACACCTCTGAGGAGCAGTCATGACCGACACGGGAAACATCACCCGCACCCCTGGCACCGAGACCGCCGTGCTCGCCGGCGGCTGCTTCTGGGGCATGGAAGACCTGATCCGCCGCCAGCCGGGTGTGCTCAGCACGCGGGTCGGCTACACCGGCGGCTCGAACGACCGCGCCACCTACCGCAATCACCCCGGTCACGCCGAGGCGGTCGAGATCGTGTTCGACCCGGCCCAGACGACCTACCGCGACATCCTGGCGTTCTTCTTCCAGATCCATGACCCGTCGACCCTGAACCGTCAGGGCAACGACGTCGGGTCGAGCTATCGCTCCGCGATCTTCCCGCTCTCCCCTGAGCAGGAGACGGTCGCGCGCGACACGATCGCGGATGTCGACGCCTCCGGCCTCTGGCCCGCGAAGGCCGTCACCACGATCGAGCCTGCCGGCCCGTTCTGGCAGGCCGAGGAGGAGCACCAGGACTACCTGATCAAGTACCCCAACGGCTACACCTGCCACTTCCCCCGTGCGGGATGGGTGCTGCCGAAGCGCGACGAAGCCGCCGCCGTCTGACGACAGCGGTCTCCGGCTGCGCGTAGCCCGGTCGTTTCGGCCGGGCTACGCCTCTGCCAGGAACGCCACGGCCGCGTCCTTGAAGTCACGCGAGCCCGGGGCGTTGAAGTGATTACGGTTCGGGATCTCGAAGAATCGTCCGTCGGGGGTCGCTGAGGCCAGTGCCCGTGAGCCCTCGATGATGGCGTCCTTCGATCCGGTGGCGAACAGGATGGGCCGGGTCGGCGCATCAGAGGGGTCGGGGTCGATCATGCCCGACGCCCGCATTCCCTCCGCGAGTGCGACCAGCGCCTGCAGGTCGTTGCCCGGCACCCGCTCGGTCAGCGCGATGTAGTTCTGGGTCGTCCGATCCGCCACCGGCGTGCCGTCGGCGATGTATCTGCGCACCTGGTCGAGATCCAGGCGGGCCAGCGGAATGCCGTCAGGAACTCCGCCCAGCACCGCGCGTCCGATGCGGTGCGGCAGCTCGCGCACCACCTCCCAGCCCACGCGCGCACCGAGCGAGTACCCGACATAGAACGCGTCGTCGACGAGATAGGTGTCCATCACCGTCTCGACATCGGTGACGAGGGTGCGGATGCGGTAGCCGTCGGGGTCGTGCGGCTTCTCGCTGAGCCCGTGCCCGCGCTGGTCGAGCGCCAGCACGCGATAGCCCGCGCGGGTGAGCTCACGCACCCAGCCGGTCAGCACCCAGTTGTCGCGTGCGTTCGAGGCGAAGCCGTGCACGATCACCACGACGGGGGCGTCGGGCTCGCCCCAGGTGTAGGTCGCCAGCCGGGTGCCGTCGGCGGCGTACACCTGCTGGGGCTCGGGCATGCTGGTCAGGTCGGAGAGAGGGACGGCCACTCCTCCATCTTGGACCCGTTCCCGGGTCGTCGGCGCAGGACGGTTCCCCCGGGAAAGGCGACACGACGAAACGGCCTCCCGGGGACGAGGTGTCCCCGGGAGGCCGTGCGGATCAGGTGACCGTGCGGATCAGGTGACCCAGCCGATCAGATGATCGTGCGGATCAGAAGCGCGCACGCAGCGCGGCGCCGAGGTCGGCGTCGACGTTCGTCCAGTACTGGAAGAAGCGCTCGCGGATCGCGTCGATCGTGATCGAGCGCCCCTGGCCGGTGAGGGTCTCCAGGAAGCGCGCCCGCTGCTCGGCGTCGAAGACCTCGCGGTAGAGCGTGCCGGCCTGGCCGAAGTCGTCGTCTTCCGAGTGCAGGGTGGCGGCGGCGCGCATGAGCTCGCCGTCCGACTCCCAGCTCGCCTCGACGCCGGCCGCGGGATCGGCCTCGGGGCCGCCCGCAGCGCCGTAGGAGTTCG
Source organism: Microbacterium sp. PAMC22086 (assembly GCF_019443525.1). Classification (NCBI taxonomy): domain Bacteria; kingdom Bacillati; phylum Actinomycetota; class Actinomycetes; order Micrococcales; family Microbacteriaceae; genus Microbacterium; species Microbacterium sp. PAMC22086. The sequence continues at coordinate 820,125 of NZ_CP080380.1, forward strand.
GGGTGTAGGTGCGGTGCTCGGCCGGGTTGAACCGGTACTGCATCTGCCCCTCGTGCATGTAGTTGCGCACCTCGGCGGCGTGCGGCTGGTTCACCGGCAGCTGGTTGTAGTTGGCGCCGATGCGGTAGCGCTGCGCGTCGGAGTAGGAGAACACGCGGGCCATGAGCATCTTGTCGGGCGAGATCCCGGTGCCGGGCACCTGGTTCCCCGGCGAGAACGCGGCCTGCTCGATCTCGGCGAAGAAGTTCTGCGGGTTGCGGTTCAGCGTGAACGTGCCGACCTTGATGCGCGGGTAGTCCTTCTTCGACCAGGTCTTCGTGAGGTCGAAGGGGTTGAAGCGGTAGTCCTTGGCCTCGTCGTACGGCATGATCTGCACGAACACATCCCACGAGGGGTTCTCGCCGCGCGCGATCGCGTCGAACAGGTCGCGACGGTAGTAGTCGGCGTCCGAGCCGGCGAGCTTCTCTGCCTCGTCGGCCTCCATGGTCTCGAAGCCCAGGGTGGAGAGGAAGTGGTACTGCACCCAGAACCGCTCCCCGGCCGCGTTCACCCACTGGTAGGTGTGCGAGCCGTAGCCGTTCATGTGGCGCCAGCTGCGGGGAAGGCCGCGGTCGCCCATGAGGTACGTGACCTGGTGGGCGGTCTCGGGCGAGAGCGTCCAGAAGTCCCACTGCATGTCGGCGTCGCGCAGACCCGAGTCGCCGAGGCGCTTCTGCGAGTGGATGAAGTCGGGGAACTTCATGGCGTCGCGCAGGAAGAACGTGGGCGTGTTGTTGCCGACGATGTCGAGGTTGCCCTCGGTCGAGTAGAAACGCAGCGAGAATCCGCGCACGTCGCGCCAGGTGTCGGGCGACCCCTGCTCTCCGGCGACCGACGAGAAGCGGATGAGCGTCTCGCTCACGGCGCCGGGCTGGAACACCGCGGCCCTGGTGTACGCCGACACGTCTTCCGTGACGACGAACTCGCCGAACGCGCCGCCGCCCTTCGCGTGCGGGTTGCGCTCCGGCACACGCTCCCGGTTGAAGGAGGCGAGCTTCTCGACCAGGTAGCGGTCGTGCAGCACGGTGGGGCCGTCGGCGCCGACCGTGAGGGAGTGCACGTCGCTCGCGACGGGGGTCCCGGTCTGGGTCGTGGTGGCAGGTTTCGTCATGGTGTTCTCCTTCTCCTTATCCGCATCCGTGCAGGCGCGACGAACACCCCATCCGAGGATGGGCGATCGGCGGACTGCTGCTGTGCGGCGTTCTGGCAACTGGGACACAGGCCCCAGAAGGTGACTTCGGCTGTCTGGACGGTGAATCCCCCCGTCGAGGACGGGGTGAGACACGGCGCTTCACCGACGACGCAGTCCACGTCGCCGATGGCACCGCAGGAGGTGCAGACGACGTGATGGTGGTTGTCGTCGATGCGCCGCTCGTAGAGCGCCGCGGAGCCTGCCGGTTCGATCCGGCGGATGAGGCCCGCCGTCGTTAGGTCCGCGAGGATGTTGTGCACCGACTGGATCGACGTGGTCGGCAGCACTTCGGACACAGCGCGGTAGAGCCGTTCCGCGTCTGAATGGGCCATGGAGTCGAGAGCCTCGAGAACGGCGACGCGGCCCGCGGTCGCACGAAGCCCGGCACCGCGAAGCGCTGAGTCGAGTTCCGTCTCCATGCCTTGAGTGTACCCCGTGATTTGAATAACTCAAAAGAACGACCTGTGTACTGCACCCGGCGTCAGACGAAGCGGACGGTCTGCTGCAGTCGGGTGCGCACGTCGAACAGTTCGTTCCCGCCGATCGCCCGCGCCTGCGGAACGCCCTGACGCAGCACCATCGCCAGCGCGCTGCGGCGCACGACGACGACCGGAACGCCGCGGCTCGTGCCGAGCGGTGTGACGGCCTGCGCGAGGTCGTCGTCGGGCAGCACGATGATCGCACCGCTGAAGCGCACGCGGGCGGTCTTGGCGATCGTGCGCATCCGACCGAGGGCAGCCGTCACCGGCGCGCGGGTTCCCAGGCTCGGCCCGGTGATCTCGCCGCGCCGGAAGCCGACCACCCCTCCGAAGTCCTCCGACATCACCCCGTACAGGCCGGAGGGGCCCAGCACCACATGGTCGAGCTTGTCGTCGGCATCCGCCCCCACGGCCACGTCGTGCCACACCGTGAAGCCCATGCCGAGGTCGGAGACCGTGCGCGCCGTGGCCTCTTCCGCCAGGGCATCGGCGAGCAGTCGGCGCAGATCGCGGGGAGCTGAGCGCACCAGGGCGGGGTCGTAGGGGTCGGGGACCTCGACGCCACGGCCCGCCCATTCGCGGATGAGGACGAGGTAGCGCTCGCGACGCCATCCGCCGGGGTGGCCGTAGGAGCGGGCGCGCGGACGGGTGTCGGTACGCGCTGCCTGAGGCCGCCATCCGCTCCACCCGGTGTCGGCGTCGGGTGTCGCCGCTGACGCCACACCTGAGCGGCGGTCGTAGGCGGCACGGCTCTCGACGGTGCCGACCAGCTCCCACGCGCGCTGCACCTGGATGAAGATCGCGGCGTCGCCACCGGTGTCCGGGTGCGTCTGGCGCAGCCGCAGACGGTAGGCGCGGCGCAGCTCGGCGTCGTCGACGGAGGGGGCGACCCCGAGGATCTCGTAGGCCGAGGCCGAGAGCGGACTGTCGAACATCGCTCTCCCTCCGCGACCGCGGCATCCAGGATATCCGTCGTTCGTTGTGGTTTCGCCGATGCCCGTCGGTGTCAGGCGGGCACGTCGACGATGCGCTCGACACCGAGGACAGGCGCGATCGCACCCGCGGATGCCGCGGCCAGATCGTCGACGAGCCGGGGGACTTCGGCCTCGGGGGCCCACAGCTCGAGCGTGGCCGTCGCGGCATAGCTCGGCGCGCCCAGCGTCGCACCATGATGGACCGCCCAGTCGCGCAGCAGATTGTCGTAGCGGCCGGCGTCTGCGTGCGGCACCTCGAGCGTCACCTGCCGGAGGGCTGCCCGCCGCACGAGGGACGCCAGATCGAGTGCCTCAGACACTGCGGAGGAGTAGGCGCGCACGAGCCCTCCCGCCCCGAGCTTCACACCGCCGAAGTAGCGGGTCACCACCGCGACCACATCGGTCAGCTCGCGCCGGCGCAGCACCTCGAGCATCGGGATCCCCGCGGTGCCGGAGGGCTCGCCGTCATCCGAGGACCGCGCCTGATCGCCGAGCAGACCCGTCACCATCGCGGTGCAGTTGTGGGTGGCGTCCCAGGCCCTCTTCCGGATGGCGGCGATCACGGTGTCGGCCTGCTCGACCGAGGAGACGGGCTCGATGCGGGTGAGGAAGCGCGACTTGCGGATGACGGTCTCGTGCTCGACAGCGGACGCGATGGTCGCGGGATAGCTGCGGGCGGAGATCACCCGCCTCACGATACCGAGGCCGCGGAGGACTCAACGGTCGACGAACGCCATCTGCTGCGGGTTGTAGCGGTCGCCGCTCACCCCGACGCGTGTGGCGAGGGTCGAGAGGTCGGCGACCTCGTCGGCCGACAGGGCGACCGCCGTGCTTCCGGCGTTCTCGGCGATGCGCACGGTGCGTCGAGTGCCGGGGATCGGCACGATCCACGGCTGCTGTGCGAGCAGCCACGCCAGAGCGATCTGACCGGGGGTGGCCCCCTTCGCCGTGGCCAGCTCTGCCACGTGCGCCACGAGCGCGTGGTTCGCCGCCCGGTTCTCGGCCGTGAACCGCGGGATCGTGGCGCGGATGTCGCCGGCTGCGAAGTCGGCTGCCGTGTCGACCGTCCCGGTCAGGAACCCCTTGCCGAGCGGACTGAAGGGCACGAATCCGATGCCCAGCTCCGCGAGCACCGGCAGGATCTCGGATTCGGGATCGCGGGTCCACAGCGAGTACTCGCTCTGCAGCGCGGTGACCGGGTGCACGGCATGTGCGCGGCGGATCGTGTCCGCCGAGGCCTCGGAGAGCCCGAAGTGGCGCACCTTCCCTTCGGCGATGAGCTCGCCGACGGTCCCGGCGACGTCTTCGATCGGCACGTCGGGGTCGACGCGGTGCTGGTAGAAGAGGTCGATCACGTCGGTGCGCAGACTCCGCAGCGACGCCTCGGCCACTCGCCGGATCTGCTCGGGCCGACTGTCGAGCCCCACGCTCCTGCCGTTCTGGATGTCCCAGCCGAACTTCGTCGCGAGCACGACGCGATCGCGGATCGGCTCGAGCGCCTCGCCGACGAGTTCCTCGTTCACATACGGGCCGTAGACCTCGGCCGTGTCGAAGAAGTCGACGCCGTGCTCGATCGCCGACCGCAGCACCCCGATCATTTCGTCGCGGCTTCCGGGGTTGGGCCCGTAGCTCTGCGACATGCCCATGCAGCCGAGTCCGACCGCAGAGACCTGGAGGCCCTGTCCGAGAGTGCGCGTGTGCATGGGATGTCCTTTCGTCGTGGCCGCGGACGGATCGGCGGCCTGCCCCCGACGCTACGCGCGCGCACGGTGCCGAGGGAGGTCCTGTCGGAACCCCGCTGGCCGGGACCCCGCTGGCGGGAAGGTCGCGGGCGGCAGGGCCGCATCCATCGAACGGTGGAGACGAGTCTCAGCCCCCCGCCCGATCCTCGGAAGGGCGGCGACGGCTGGACTGGATCCATGCTCCGCACCCTCCGCTCTCTTCCCCTGTGGCTCACCTCGCGACGCGGCGGGTGGATCTCCCTGCTGGTCGCCGTCGTGGCGTTCACCGCGCTCCTCGGCGCCCTCGGCCGGGCGTCGCTGCCCTCGGGCACCGATGTGGCTCCGCCGGATTCCGAGTCGGCCCGGACGGCCGCCCTCGCCGAGCAGTTCCCCGACGCGGATGAGTCCACGGTGCTGCTGGTCGCGTCGCGGGACGACGGTGAGCGACTCGCCGCCGACGACATCGCCGCCCTGCGTTCCCTCTCGGCAGAGGTCGAAGCGGAGACCGGGCACGAGCCGCACGGGCCGATCGTCAGCGAAGACGAGAAGGCCGCGGTGCTGCAGGCGACGCTCACGCTCGCCGACGACGATGCCGCCGCAGAGGCCGTGCACGGTCTGCGCGACACCGTGACGGAGCATCCGATCGAGGGGCTGAGCGTGCAGGTCACGGGTGGACCCGCGTTCGGTGTCGACGTCGCCTCCGCGTTCGACGGCGCCGACTTCACGCTGCTGATGGTGACACTCGGGATCGTCGCGCTGCTGCTCATCGTCACCTACCGCTCGCCCGTGCTGTGGATGATCCCCCTCGTCGTCGTCGCCCTCGCCGACCAGCTGGCGAACAAGGCCACCGCGGCGATCGGTGCCGGACTCGGGCTGCAGTTCGACTCGGGCATCGTGAGCGTTCTCGTGTTCGGCGCCGGGACGAACTATGCGCTCCTGTTGATCTCGCGCTACCGAGAGGAACTCGCGCATGAGTCCGATCACCGCCGTGCGCTCGTCGGCGCGTGGCGCGCCACCGCACCCGCGATCGTCGCCTCGAACCTCACCGTGGTGCTCGCCCTGTCGACTCTCGCCCTCGCGGTGATCCCTGGCACGCGTGGACTCGGCATCGCCTCGGCCATCGGCCTTCTGATCGCCCTCGCCGCCGTGCTGCTGGTGCTGCCGCCCGCTCTCGCGGTGTGCGGCCGCCGCATCTTCTGGCCGTTCGCGCCGCGGGTCGGCGATGACGCGAAGACCGGTCGCGCGTGGGGTGCTGTCGCGCAGCGCGTCTCCCGGCGTCCGTGGGTGCCGCTCGTCGGCGGGCTCGCGCTGCTCGGTGTCTTCGCGGGTGGTCTCGCCGGAGCATCCGTCGGGCTCACCCAGGTGGAGAAGTTCCGTGTCGCGTCGGAATCGGCAACGGGGCTCACGGTGCTGGGCGAGCACTTCCCCGCCGGTGAGGCTCAGCCGATGATCGTGATCGGTGACACGGCGGCAGCCGATGCGCTGGCCGGCGCGGTCGAAGACGTGCCGGGCGTGCTCCGGGTGTCGACGACCGGTGAGAGCACCGATGGCGCACTCGCGCGACTGATGGTCGTCGGGGAACCGGCGCCGGGCACCCCGGAGAGCCTCGATCTCGTGAGTGCCGTGCGAGAGGCCGCGGCCTCGGTGCCGGAGGCCGATGCCGTGGTCGGTGGTCCGGTGGCGGCGGATCTCGACGCGCGCGAGGGCAATCAGCGCGACCTGCAGCTGCTGGTCCCGCTCGTGCTCGCGGTGAGTCTGCTCGTCCTGATCGTGCTGCTGCGCTCCCTGGTGGCACCCGTGCTGCTGCTCCTGGTGAACATCCTCAGCGCCGTCGCCGCGATCGGCGCGGGCACCTGGCTGAGCCGGGTGCTGTTCGGATGGGATGCCCTCGACCTGCAGGTGCCGCTGCTGTCGTTCCTGTTCCTGGTGGCGCTCGGAATCGACTACACGATCTTCCTGGTGCACCGGGCGCGCGTGGAGGCGCGGACGGTCGGCACGCGGCAGGGGATGGTCCGAGCGCTCACGGCGACGGGCGGCGTGATCACCAGCGCCGGTGTCGTGCTCGCAGCGGTGTTCGCCGCCCTCGGGCTGCTGCCGCTGGTCACTCTCGGACAGATCGGGCTCATCGTCGGCATCGGCGTGCTCGTCGACACCTTCGTGGTGCGCACCCTCGTGGTCCCTGCGATCTTCGCGATCGTCGGGGATCGGATGTGGTGGCCGGGAAAGAGCGGGGCGGACGAATCCGCCACCGATCGAGGTGCGCAGCGACCGCACGGGGGAGAATACGAGGATGCCGCAGTCGACACCTCTCCCGCCACGAGCTGACCCCACGCGGGCTCAGCGAGCCGGCCGCGACGAGCGCGCGGCCGGCTCGGGCACCCCGCGCACCTGGGCGAGCCTGGTCGGGTCGATCCGGATAGGCCAGGCCGTCATCACGGTCGTGCTGCTCGTGGTCGGCGCCGGGCGCGCCGCAGCCGACGGAGTGCCGCTTCCGTGGGTGCTGGCCCTCTCGCTGGTGTTCCTCGGCTGGTACGGCGGCGGGCTGCTGCTCAGCGAGCGCATCTCCGACCGTCGGTTGGCGACGTGGTGGCTGCTCGGGCTGACACTCATCTGGCTCGGCGCGGTCGTGGTCTCGCCCGAGTTCGTGTGGCTCGCCTTCCCGCTGTGGCTGCTCGCCGGGTTCGTGATGCGCCTGCGGTGGGCGTTGCTGCTCAGCGTGGCGATCCTCGCGGTCGTGGTGAGCGCCCCGCTGCTGCACACCGGTGCCACGACCTATGCGAACGTGATCGGTCCCCTCGTCGGCGGCATCTTCGCGCTGGGGATATCCCGCGGATACCTCGAGCTCGTCCGTGACGGGCGGGAGCGGCGTCGGCTGATCGCCTCGCTCGTCGCGACCCAGGAGGAGATGGCCGCGCTGCAGGACGAGCTCGCCCGCACTCAGCGCGAGTCCGGGGCGAGCGCCGAGCGCACCAGGGTGTCGCGCGACATCCACGACACGGTCGCCCAGAGCGTGTCGTCGATCGGGATGCTGGCGCGTTCGGCCCTGGAGGCGGACGATCCGGCCCAGCGCACGCGAGCCCTCGAGCAGATCGGTGCGCTCGCCACGGAGGGGATGGCGGATGCGCGGCGCATCGTGAACGCGCTGATGCCGGCCGAGCTGGAATCCACCGCGCTCGGCGACGCCCTGGCCCGGATGCTCGAACGCCTGGCCGACGAGACCGGTATCGAGGTGACGCTGCACGCCGACGACGACCTGCCCTCGCTCGGCATCGACGCCGAGGTCGCCCTGCTGCGGACGGCGCAGTCGGCCCTCGCGAACGTCCGCTCCCACGCGTCGGCCACCCGGGTCGTGGTCACCCTCGCCGATGCCGGCGACACCGTGCGGCTCGACATCGTCGATGACGGGCGCGGATTCGACGCGCGGCACTGGGACGCGCAGGGCGGGGTGGCCAGTCGGGGCGGCGGCTACGGGCTGCGCTCGATGCGTGCGCGCCTGCGGGAGCTCGGCGGTGGGCTCGACGTGGAGAGCGCCCCGGGTGACGGCACCGCGCTCTCGGCGCACATCCCCCTGGGCGGCACTGCTCAGGCACGGCGGCCTGGGGGTGAAGGATGACCGCGGTGCGCGTGCTGCTCGTGGACGACCACCCCATCGTGCGGGCCGGGGTGCGCTCGCTGTTCGACCATCGCGACGACGTCGAGGTGGTCGGTGAGGCGGCGTCCGGCGAGGAGGCAGTGACCCTCGCGCGGCATCTGCGTCCCGACGTCGTGCTGTGCGATCTGCGGCTGGGCGACGGTATGGACGGGGTGCAGACGACCGCCGCGCTGCGTGCGCAACAGCCGGCCCCCGCCGTGCTGATCCTGACGACGTTCGACCGCGACGCCGAGATCCTGGGCGCTATCGAGGCGGGAGCGGCCGGCTACCTGCTCAAAGACGTCGCCCCCGATGACATCGTGCGCGCGATCCGGCAGGCGGCTTCGGGCGGACTCGTGCTCACTCCCGAGCTGAGCGCACGCGTCGTGCAGGTCATGCGCGCACCGCGGGTGCGCCTGACCGACCGCGAGCTGGAGGTGCTCCGACTGCTTGACACGGGGGCATCCAACCGCGAGATCGCGAAGACCCTGTTCGTGACCGAGGCCACCGTGAAGACCCACCTCGTGCACGTGTTCGAGAAGCTCGGCGCCGACAGTCGTGCGCGCGCCATCGCCATCGCGCGCGACAGCGGCCTGCTCTGAGCCCTCCGCTTGCGCGTCGGGCCCGCGACCTCGAAGTCGGCGAAGTCGGCACTGTCGAAGACCGGGCCGGCGACGGCATCGGTCGCGATCGCACGCTGAGCGTTCAGCGGTAGTCGCGGTCGCGGTGCTGTCCGCTCTCGTCTCCTGATTGCACACGCGCGGCCTCGCGAGCGCGCAGCTCGACACGGCGGATCTTGCCCGAGATCGTCTTCGGCAGCTCCGGAACGAACTCGATGATCCGCACCCACAGGTGCGACGACAGCCGCTCGTGCGCGTAGGCGAAGATCGCGCGCGCCGCGTCCGAGTCGGCGGCTGCGACATCGGAGGTCAGGCACACGTAGGCCTTCGGCACGGCCAGACGCGTCGGATCGGGGCTCGGGATCACCGCCGCCTCGATCACGAGGTCGTGCTCCAGCAGCACGGACTCGAGCTCGAACGGCGAGATCTTGTAGTCGGAGGCCTTGAACACGTCATCGGAGCGTCCGACGTAGGTGAGGTAGCCATCGTCGTCGCGCACCGCGATGTCGCCGGTGTGGTGGTAACCACCCGCCCGGGACTCGGCGGTCTTCTCTGGGTCGTCGTAGTACCCGGCCATGAGCCCGAGCGGAGGCCGGGACAGGTCGAGCGCGATCTCGCCCTCGGCGTCGACGACCTCTCCGGTGACGGGGTCCAGCAGCACCACCGGGTATCCGGGCAGGGGGCGGCCCATGGAACCGACCTTCACGGCTTGACCCGGGGAGTTGCCGATGCAGGCGGTCATCTCGGTCTGGCCGAAGCCGTCGCGGATCGTTCCGCCCCAGGCGTCGCGCACCCGGTCGATGACCTCAGGGTTCAGCGGCTCACCCGCCCCCACCAGCTCCCGCGGCGGGTGGGTGAGGCGGGCGAGGTCGACCTGGATCAGCATCCGCCACACCGTCGGCGGCGCGCAGAACGTCGACACGTGGTGGGTGTCCATGACCTGCATGAGCGTGTTCGCATCGAAGCGGGCGTAGTTGTAGACGAAGACGGTCGCCTCTGCGAGGAACGGCGAGTAGAAGCTCGACCAGGCGTGCTTCGCCCAGCCGGGGGAGGAGATGTTGAGGTGCACATCGTCGGGGCGCACACCGAGCCACCACATGGTCGACAGATGCCCGATCGGATACGAGGCGTGCGTGTGCTGCACGAGCTTCGGCCGGTTCGTGGTGCCCGAGGTGAAGTAGAGCAGGGCGGTGTCGGACGAGGGGGTCGGGCCGTCGGGCTCGAAGACCGCCGTGGCAGCGGTCGAATCATCGAAGCGCGCCCAGCCGGACGGGATGCCGTCGCCCACACCGATGCGCAGGATGTCGGGCCCGATGTCGTCGAGGCGGTCGGCGAGGGCTCCGAGCGTGATGACCGCCCGCGCGCGGCCGTGGTCTACGCGGTAGGCGAGATCCGCCGCGGAGAGGAGGGTCGAGCTCGGGATGGAGACGGCGCCGATCTTCGTGATCGCCAGCATCACCTCCCACAGCTCGATCGTGTTGTTCAGCATCACGATCACGTGGTCGCCGCGGCCGATGCCGAGAGCGGCGAGCCAGGCGGCCACCTGGTCGGATCGTGCCGATAGCTCGCCGTAGGTCCAGGAGCGCAGGCTCAGGTCGGCCTCGACGATCTGCACCGCCGGTCGGTCGGGATTCTCGCCCGCGACGACGTCGAACCACTCCAGCGCGAAGTTGAATTCCGGCACCTGCGGCCAGGCAAACCCGGCCCGCGCCGCCTCGTAGTCGGTGGCGTTCGCGAAGAGGAAGTCCCGCATCTCGCGGACGGTGTGCGTGGCGGCGGTGGCGCTGCGGCTCATGGTGCTCCCTTGCTCCTGGCTGACGTGCATTCCATCCTCGCGCACGCATCGACGCCCCGCTCGTTCCGGCCGGACGGGTCAGGCGGAGAGCACTCCCGGTCCGTCACGCAGCTCGAACACGAGCTGGGTCTCGGTGCCGCGCACGACCGGATGGACCGTGATGTGCTCGAGCACGATGTCGCGCAGTGCCGTCGCATCCTGCACCGCCACGTGCACGAGGAAGTCGTCGACGCCGGCCACGTGGAAGACCTGCAGCACGCGCGGGATGTCGGCGAGGGCATCGAAGAGCGCGGTCACCTTCGCCCCGGTGTGGTTCGCGAGGCGCACCTTGATGATCGCCTGCAGCGGGAAGCCGAGGGCGGCCCCGTCGATGCGGATGCGGGTGTCGCGGATGACGCCGCGCTCGCGCAGCGCCCGCACCCGATGCGCGCAGGTCGACTCGGCGAGGCCGAGCCGATGCGCGAGCGCCTTGTTCGTCGTCTCGGCATCACGAGTGAGAACCGCGAGCAGTTCGAGGTCGATCTCGTCGAGTTGTGCTTTCGCCAACGGAAGGCCTCCTTGCCTGCTGGATATTGCACAGAGTAGCGTTCCACATCGATTTTCTGGCGGCTTCTGTCGATCTTCTGCGCATTCATCGTGATTCCGGCAACGTGGAGGCATGACTGCACCGCTGCATCCCGACACCGTCGCTGTCCACAGCGGACGCTCCGATCTCGAGGGTCTCGGGGTCCACGCGCTGCCGATCGACCTGTCGACGACGAATCCGCTCCCCGACATCGAGCGCGGCGGGGACTCGTACGAGGCGATGGCGACGGGCGGGCGTCCTCCGGCCGACGGCAGCATGGTCTACGCGCGGCTGTGGAATCCCACGGTCGCCCGCTTCGAGGAGGCACTGGCCGAACTCGAGCACGCCGATGCGTCCGTCGCCTTCGCCTCGGGCATGGCCGCGATGACGGCCGTGATCCTCGCACACACCGGTGCGACGGGGGCGCGCCACGTGGTCGCGGTGCGTCCGCTCTACGGGGGCACCGACCACCTGCTCGGATCCGGGCTGCTCGGCGTCGAGACCACCTACTGCCATCCCGACGAGGTCGCGGCAGCCGTCCGTCCCGATACCGGCCTCGTGGTCGTCGAGACCCCGGCGAACCCGACGCTCGAGATCGCCGACATCGCCGACGTGGTGCGTCAGGCCGGGTCGGTGCCGGTCGTCGTCGACAACACCTTCGCGACCCCGGTGCTGCAGAATCCGATCGACCTGGGCGCTGCGATGTCGTTGCACAGCGCCACCAAGTACCTCGGCGGCCACGGCGATGTGATCGCCGGCGTGGTCGCGTGCGGGGAGGAGACGGCGCAGGCGCTGCGCCGCGTGCGGGCGGTGACCGGTGGGCTGCTGCATCCCCTCGGGGCGTATCTGCTGCACCGTGGCCTCACGACCCTGCCGGTGCGCGTGCGGCACCAGCAGGAGAGTGCGCGACGGATCGTGCAGTGGCTCATCGATCGGCCGGAGATCGCCGAGGTCTACTACCCGGGTCTGGACGGTGACCCGCGCGGCATCCTGGAACGGCAGATGCGGGGCACCGGTGCGATGATCGCGATGCGGATGCGGGGTGGTTTCGCCGCAGCCTCCGCCGTCACGACCGCGACGACCCTGTTCACGCACGCCGTCTCGCTGGGCGGCGTCGACTCGCTGATCCAGCACCCCGCCGCGCTCACCCATCGCCCGGTGCCGCCGGAGGCGCGGCCCGCCGCCGACGTGCTGCGGCTGTCGATCGGCCTGGAAGACGTCGACGATCTCATCGCCGATCTGGCTCAGGCGTTCGCCGCTGCGCCGGCCTTCCCGGTCGAAGCGCCCCTCTCCGACCGGGTCACCTCCTCGAGCGAGACGCACCGGGGGGCTGTTCGCGCCTGAGGGGGTGGCTCGGCGCTCTCGAGCAGCGTCAGGGTGAGGGGAGCCGGATCGTCCCGGTGGCGATGTGCTCGGTCGGCATCCGGTCTCGGTCGTAGGTGATCTCGGTGTAGCCGTGCGGAGTCGGTGTCCCGTCGTCGTCGAGGCTCACGAACACGATCTTCTCGATCGTGAGGATGCGCTTGCGCGTGATCATGTTCCTGGCCACCGCGCGCATCGTCAGGGAGGTCCTGCCGAAGTGGGTTGCCTGCAGGCCGATCTCGATCAGGTCGCCCTGCACGGCCGAGGCCTCGAAGTTGATCTCCGAGATGTGCTTGGTGACGGCGCGGTAGTTGCCCAGCTGCACGATCGCGTAGATCGCCGCCTCTTCGTCGATCCACTTCAGCAGGCTGCCGCCGAACAGCGAGCCGTTCGCGTTGAGATCCTCCGGGCGCACCCACTTGCGGGTGCGGAAGTTGAGTCCGTCCTCCGACCACTGCCACGCCGGTGCCTTCTGCTTCGCCATGGGCACGAGACTAGGCGGGCCGTGAGTCCACGATGTTACGTTCCGTTTTCGTGGAAGGCACATCGGTCCGCGCCCATCGTTTGTGCACTCGCCACAAGAAACTGAGTCCCAGGCGTGCTGAGACTTGGTATCGAACGGCAAATCCGGGGGGCGGGGTCGAACCTGCCCATACAGTCGCCGGTGGCAACGACGCCACTGACCTCGGGAGTCCTCGATGACGAGTACCACACCCCATTCGCACGGCATCGGCATGCGCATCGCCGTGATCGTCCTCAGCCTGCTGCTGGCCGCCATGGTGATCCTGTTCTTCGTGACGACGAGCAAGATCGCCGCCGGAGCGTCCGAACTCGCCGAGGGCACCACATCGGCGAAAGACGGTTCCGCCGATCTCGCCGCCGGCGCCGCAGACCTCTCGGCCGGCGCATCGCAGCTCGCCGAAGGCAGCATCGACCTCTCCACGGGGGCAGCCAGCGCGCACGCGGGATCGCAGAAGCTGAGCGACGGTGCCACGACGGCCGCGACCGGTGCCACGACGCTCGCCGAGGGTGCGAGCAGCCTGGCCGCCGGAGCGTCTTCGGCGGTGGCCGGCGCGGGCAAGGTCAGCGGGGGAGCGCAGACGGCGCTCGCCGGGGCTCAGGAGCTCGCGTCGAAGCTGGTAACGGCGGATGCCGGGGCCCAGGCGCTCTCCAGCGGGATCTCGACGCTCGCAGCAGGCGTCAACGGTGCGCACGCATACGCGAACGGCGTGCTCGTCGGCGCGACGGGTTTCAGCGACACGCTTCGCAAGGGTGTGACGCCCGCAGTGCAGGGCCTGGCGCAGCCGTCCACCGAGGCGACGCTCAAGGGTCTCGCGTCCATGGCCCCCGGCCACTCCCAGCAGCTCGCCGATGGCCTCGCCGATCTGCTCGCGACCTCCCCCGACGACGCGAAGCTCCGTGGCCTCGTCACGCTCGCCATGCAGGTCGACGGGGAGGTCGACGCTCTGGTGGCCCCTGCGGCGTCGGCTCCCGCTCTCGCACAGGGGCTCGTCGCCGCAGCCGGTGGCTCCGCGAGGGTCACGGCCGGCGTCAACGCGCTCATCAGCGGAGACGCGTCCCAGAAGTGGCCCGGCACCGCGGCGCTCATCGCACCTCAGGGGGCGCCCGCCCTCGTCGCCGGCGCGCAGACTCTGCAATCGGGCACGTCTCAGCTCTCGGCCGGCGCCGCGAAGCTCGCCTCCGGTCTGCAGGCACTCTCCACCGGTGCATCGTCCCTCTACTCGGGCACGGCCAACCTCAGCGCGGGCGCGACCCGCCTGAACGACGGGGCGAGCACGCTCGCCGCCGGCGTCGGCGCGCTGCAGTCCGGTGCCGGCGACCTCAACATCGGCATCGGCGAACTCTCGACGGGAGCCTCCGCGGTCGCGGACGGATCGGGTGATCTCGCGGCGGGCGGGGACAAGCTCGAAGTCGGAGCCGCCGATCTCGCCGAGGGCAACGGCCTGATCGCGGAAGGCTCCGGCACCCTCGCCACCGCCACCGCAGGGGCCGCGCCCTCGATGCTGCCCTGGATCCTCGGTGTCGCCCTGGCCGGGCTGATCGCGATCGGCTTCTGGGTCGGTCACCGCATCACCCACCGGCGCGCTCTCGCCCTCGCTGCCTGACCCCACCCATCCCCACCCCCCCCACCCGAGTCCCCCCTGGGCGGATGCCTCCCCCACCGGCACCCGCCCAGGGAGCTCGGTGAACAGCTCCGAGGTGGACGCCACCGGTGAGCCCGCGTCTGCACGCATCCGCTCAGGGCAGAGCCGCCCACGGCAGAATCCGGTCCTGCTCGGAGCGCTGCGGCAGATGCTGGGGGCATGAGCGAAGACAACCCCATCCGGCAGTTCGGTCCTGAAGCCCGGCGGGCGCTGTTCCACGAGCGGGTGCTCGTGCTCGACGGTGCTCTCGACGACGACAACGGCACGCTGCTGATGACGCAGCTGCTCGCGCTCTCGACGGAAGACCCCCTCGCCGAGATCGCGCTCTGGATCCACTCGCCCGGCGGCTCCGTGCCATCGATGCTCGCGATCCGCGACATCATGCGGCTCATCCCCAACGATGTCGCGACCCTGGCCCTCGGGCTCGCCTGCAGCGCCGGGCAGTTCCTGCTCTCCGCCGGCACGCCGGGCAGCCGGCGGGCGCTCGCGCACGCGCGCATCCTCATGCATCAGGGGTCTGCGGGCATCGGCGGCTCGGCCGGCGAGATCGAGACGCAGGCCGACGACCTCCGACACATGCGCGACACCGTGCTCGGGCTCATCGCCACCGACACGGGTCAGCCGGTCGCCCGCATCTTCGAGGACTCGCTGCACGACCGCTGGTACACCGCGACACAGGCGCAGGAGTACGGCTTCATCGACGGCATCGCCGCCTCGATCGCCGAGGTCATGCCGCGACGACGCACACGAGTCGGGTTGGGGGCGGACGCATGAGCGGCTACACGATCCCGAACGTCATCGCGCAGCATCCGCGAGGGGAGCGCATCATGGACGTGTACTCGCACCTGCTCGCGGAGCGCGTCATCTATCTCGGCACCGGCATCGATGCGGGGGTCGCGAACGCCCTCATCGCGCAGCTGCTGCACCTCGACGCGGACAGCCCGGAGTCCGGTGTCCAGTTCTACATCAACAGCGAGGGTGGGGATCCCGGCGCGGCGCTGGCGATCTACGACACGATGCGGCACATCCGTCCGCGCATCGCGACGACGTGCGTGGGGCAGGCGATCGGCCCCGCCGCGCTGCTCGTCGCCGCCGGATCACCAGGGGAGCGGGCTGCCCTCGCGCACGCCCGCATCGTGCTGCATCAGCCGGCCGGGCAGTCTCGAGGCGCGATCCCCGACCTGATCCTCGCGGCCGACGAGGTGGTGCGGGTGCGCTCGGATATGGAGGAGATCCTCGCCGGGCACAGCGGCCGCACGGTCGCACAACTGCGCGCCGACACCGACCGCGATCGGGTGTTCACCGCCGCGGCCGCGCTCGAGTACGGACTCATCGACACGGTGCTGGGCGCGCGGAGCTGAGGTGGCGTCCGGGCTGGCGGACGGATGCATGAGCGTTGGACGGATGCATGACCGAAGTGGGACCTGTGGTCATGCATCCGTCCGTCGATCATGCAGATGACGGGTCCGGGGATCAGGCGGCGAGGGCGAACGCGCCACGTGACACCGCAGCGGAGATCGACACCGCAGCGGATGCCGACACCGCAGCAGAGCGCAGCTCATCGGCCACGGCGCTCGTCAGCTCGATGAGGCTCGTGTCGAGAGCGCCGGCTATCGCGGCGATCATCTCGCTCGACGGCTCCTTCAACCCGCGCTCGACCTCAGAGAGGTACTGCGGAGACACGCCGGCCTTCTCCGCGGTCTCCGTGAGGGTCTCTTCGCGATCGTGGCGTCGACGCCGCAGCTGGTCGCCCAGCATGTGCCGCCAGAGCGGTTCGGGCCCGCTCAGCTGCGGACGGTCGGGGCGAGGGGCGCGCGGGAACGAGAGGATGTCGGCCATGCCTCACGATACTCCGGGGCATCAGGCGCGTTCGAGCGGTTCTGCTCAGAGCAGAACCACGCGGCTCAGGCCTCCGCGCGGTCGGATGCGGATGCCGCGGAGGGGAATGCCCCCGCATCCGTCGCCGCCCAGCTGGCGAGCATCCTCAGCTTGTCGGCCGAGGGTGTTCCCGGTTCCGCCGTATAGGTCGACAGGTGCAGGCCGGGATCGGCGGGCAGCTCGAACGCCTCGTATGTCAGCTCGATCTCCCCGACCACCGGATGCGCGATGCGCTTCACACCCGTGCGGTGGAAGCGCACATTGTGGGCGGCCCACAGTGTGCGGAACCGCTCGCTCCGCGTCGAGAGCTCGCCGACGAGATCGGTGAGCCTGCGATCGAAGGGGTTGCGTCCGGCTTCGCCCCGCATCGCGGCCACGAGCTCCTGCGTGTTGCGCTCCCATTCGGGGTAGAACTCCTGCGCCGCCGGATCGAGGAAGGCGAAGCGGGCGCTGTTCGGCTGCGGCTGGGCGAACACGGGAGCGTACAGGGCTCGCCCCAGGGCGTTTGCGGCGAGGTAGTCGAAGTGGTTGTCGCGCACGATCGCCGGCGCCTCGGTCATCGCATCGAGCAGACGGAGGATGCTGGGCCGCAGCACCGTCGACTTCTTGCGAGGTGTCCGCGCGACCGGGGAGGCGTTCGCGGCGCGGGCGAGGTCGAACAGGTGCGCGGTCTCGGCCTCATCCAGCTGCAGCGCGCGGGCGAGAGCTTCGAGCACGCTGTCGGAGGCGCCGGACAGGTCACCGCGTTCGAGCCGTGTGTAGTAGTCCACACTGACGCCTGCGAGCAGTGAGACCTCCTCGCGACGCAGGCCCGGAACCCGGCGGTTGCCACCGAATGCGGGCAGTCCTGCCTGGTCGGGGGTGATGCGTGCGCGCCTCGTGGAGAGGAACTCGCGCACCTCGCTGCGGGTGTCCATGCTCCGACGCTACGCGCTCAGTGACCGTGGGGGGAGGTACTGGCGGTACCGGTGACCGGCCCGCACCCGTTCACAGCGCCGCCGTCACGCCCGGCAGGAGCTTCCCGAGGATCGCCCTCAGCTGTTCGCGCTCCTCGGCGGTGAGCGGATCGAGCACGAGTTCCCGCACCTGTTCGACGTGCACGGGAGCGGCCGTGCGCAGCATCTCCCGCCCCGCCGGAGTCAGGGCGGCCGAGAGGGTGCGCTTGTCGGCGCCACACGAGGCACGCTCGACCCAGCCTCGCTCCTCGAGCGAGTCGAGCGCGTGGCTCAGACGCGAACGGCTGAACCCGGCGATGCGGGCGAGCTCGGTCATGGTGACGGCGCCCTCGCCCCGGCCCGCCAGGGTGACGAGGATGGCGTAGCGCGCGTGATTGAGCCCGACCTCTTCCTTCAGTGTGCGATCGAGCACCTGCGGCAGCAGCTGGACGAAGCGGATCACGGGCAGCCACGTGTCCATCTCGGTGTCGTCGAGTCGACGCGGATGCGGCTGCTCCGCCGTCATGGTGTCCTCCTGGACTGTCACGCCGCCGACAGGTCGAGCGTGTGCGCCGTGTGGTCCCGCTTGGCCTGCAGGTAGCGGGAGTTGGACTCCGACAGGTGCACCTCGGTCGGCACCCGCTCGGTCACACGGATGCCGAGCTCCTCGAGCTGCACGGCCTTGTCGGGGTTGTTGCTCAGCAGACGGATGCCGTCGACCCCGACGGCCTTCAGCATCTGGGCGGCCACGGTGTAGTCGCGCTCGGTCGTGGAGAAGCCCTCGCCGAAGCGCAGCGGCACGCGGACGCGCGTGCGCTCCGTGGCGACCGGAGCGACGGTTGAAGTTTCAATCATGTCGGGTGCAACACGTGCTCCTGCGGAGTATTCCCGGATCTGTGAATCTCGAAGGGGTTCCCTCAGTACCTCCCATCCGAGGCGGAATCGGCGTTGACTGGATGTCACGCGAGAGAAGGAGCATCACGAATGCGCGGAGTAGTCATGCACGCCCCCGGCGACGTCAGAGTCGAGGAGCGGGAGAAGCCCACCATCACCCGACCCACCGACGCCGTGATCCGGATCGCGGCGACCTGCATCTGCGGCTCCGACCTGTGGCCGTACCGCGGTGCGAACGAGGTCGATCATGACCCGATGGGGCACGAGTACGTCGGCGTCGTGGAGGAGATCGGCGCCGAGGTGCAGACGCTCAAGGTCGGCGACTTCGTGGTCGGCTCGTTCATGGCGTCCGACAACACGTGCGAGATCTGCCAGGCGGGCTACCAGTCCCGCTGCGTGCACGTCGTGCCGATGGGCAGATACGGCACGCAGGCCGAGTACGCGCTCATCCCGCACGCCGACGGCACGCTGGTCGTCACACCCGGACAGCCCGATGCCGACCTGATCCCCTCGCTGCTCGCCGCATCCGACGTCCTCGGCACGGGCTGGTTCGCGGCCGTCGCCGCCGAGGTCGGACCGGGCAAGACCGTCGCCGTCGTCGGTGACGGTGCCGTGGGGCTCCTCGGCATCCTCGCCGCGCGGGAGCTCGGCGCCGAGCGCATCATCGCGATGAGTCGGCACGCCGATCGGCAGGCGCTGGCGCGCGAGTTCGGCGCGACCGACATCGTCTCCGAGCGTGGAGACGCGGGTGTCGCGCGCATCAAGGAGCTCACGAACGGCCTCGGCGCGCACTCGGTGATCGAGGCGGTCGGCACGCAGGAGTCCATGATGCAGGCGATCCGCTCCACCCGCCCCGGCGGCCATGTCGGCTACGTCGGCGTCTCCCACGACGTGGCGCTGCCGGGCGACGAGCTGTTCTTCTCCGGCGTGCACCTGCACGGCGGTCCTGCGCCGGTGCGCCGCTTCCTCCCCGAGCTGATCCAGCTCATCTGGGACCGGAAGATCGACCCGGGCAAGGTCTTCGACCTGACCCTTCCGTTGGAGGAGGCCGCGGAGGGCTACCGGGCGATGGACGAGCGCCGGGCGACCAAGGTGCTGCTCACGCTCTGACCTCCGGGGGTGCTTCCTGCTTCGCGCGTCGCCGGACGGGCTTCAGCTCGCTCGCGAGGATCCCGAGCACGACGAGCGCCCCGCCGATGAGTGCGGTCGCGGGCAGGCGTTCACCGGCGATGCGTCCGATGACCCCTGCCCACACCGGCTCTCCGGCGTAGATGATGGTCGCGCGGGTGGGTGACACCGACTTCTGCGCCCAGTTCATGGTCAGCTGGATCAGACAGCTCGCCGCCCCCAGTCCGACCGCGCAGCCGACCCAGACCCAGGAGAACTCCGGCACGCCCTCGCCTACCACCGGCATCGTGAGCAGCCCCAGCACTCCCGCGGTCAGCAGCTGCACGACGGTGATGCGTCCGAGATCGATCTTCCCCGCGAACAGGCTGATCAGGATGATCTCCGCGGCGATCGGCACGGTGCTGATCATGGTCGCGATCTCGCCGGCGCCGAGCGTCAGCGCGAAGGCGTCGGGTCCCGCGATGAACAGCAGCCCGACGAAGGCCAGCCCCGCGCCGACGAACGCCATGGCGGGCGGACGCTTGCGGAACACGGCCCACTGCGCGAGCGGCACCAACGGCACGTACATCGCGGTGATGAAGGCCGAGGTGCTGCTGTCGATGCTCTGCAGCCCCAGCGTCTGCAGACCGTAGCCGAGGTAGATCATCACGCCGATCGCGACGCCCGCGCCGACGTCGCGCCAGCGGATGCCGCGCAGCACGCGGCGGAAGATCACGACGCTGATGAGCCCTGCGATGAGGAATCGGATGCCGACGAAGAACCAGGGACCCGCGTGCTCCATCGCCCAGTGCACCAGCAGGAACGTGCTGCCCCAGACCGCGGTGATCGCGATGAGCGCGGCCTCCTGCGGACTCAGCCGCATGAAACGCAGACGAGAGGGCATCGTTGGCCCTTTCTCGACGTTGCCGGATAGAGCCTAACGGGCCGCGACCGCCGCACGGATCGTGACGGGAGAAGACGTACGCGCACCGGATGCCGTGGCCGACTCGGTAGCCTCGCAGCATGAGCGACTTCGTGAGTGCCGTCGAGCTGAACGACCTTCTGACCCGGGGAGAGCCGGTGCGCGTGATCGATGTGCGCTGGCGGCTCGACCGTCCCGAGGCGGGGCATGGCGACTACCTCACCGGCCACATCCCCGGTGCCGTGTTCGTCGGGCTCGACACCGAGCTGGCCACCCACGGCGAGCCCTCGGAGGGACGGCACCCGTTGCCGTCGACGGCAGCCCTCCAGGAGGCGGCCCGTCGATGGGGCGTGCGAGCCGGTGACACGGTCGTCGCCTACGACGACTTCAAGAGCATTTCAGCTGCCCGCGCGTGGTGGCTGCTGCGTCAGGGCGGCATCGACGTGCGCGTGCTCGACGGCGGTATCCAGGGCTGGAAGGCCGCGGGGTTCGACGTCGCGACCGACGATGTGCGCCCGGAACCGGGCGACGTCGTGCTCCGCCCGATCGGCGGCGATGCGATCTCGATCGACGAGGCTGCCGCCTTCCCGGCATCCGGTGTGCTGATCGATGCCCGTGCTGCCGATCGGTATCGCGGCGACTCCGAGCCCTACGACCCGGTCGGCGGGCACATCCCCGGCGCGCGCAACCTTCCCGAACCCGTGCACTTCGACGCGCAGGGGCGCATCCTCGATCGAGAGACGATCCTGGCGAGCTTCGCTGAGGTCGGCGTGGCCCCGGGGACGACGGTCGCGGCGTACTGCGGTTCCGGTGTGACGGCCGCCCACACGGCGCTGGTCCTGCACGAGGTCGGCATCGACGCGAAGGTCTTCCCCGGATCGTGGAGTCAGTGGTCCAACACCCCTGGCCGCCCGGTCGCGACGGGCGATCAGCCCGGCTGATCCTCGCGGGGACCGTATCCCCAGTGCAGGCTGAGGGCGCCGGGGCCGAACGCCCTGCGCACCAGATGCACCGACGTTCCGCGCGGCGGCGGCAGCGGGGTCACCTTCACGCCGTCCGGCGTCTCGACGTGCTCCTCGCACCAGTCCGGGATGGCATCGGGGTGAAAGCGCGTCCACACCAGCAGCTCTCTGGCCTTCTGAGCCACGGCGTGACCGGTGTCGCGCGTCTGGGGATAGTCGGGCGGATACTCGACCGACCATTCGACCATCGCGGTCTCCGGCGCCGTCAGAGGCACGTCGAGCTCGAACAGCACCCCGTGCACCTCACCGTCCGGGTGGGAGTATCGAGCGGCGATCGTGCCGCCGGACACGGCCGCCAGCTCCGGTGCGGGGGTGCGCACCCCGGGGTTGATCTCCAGGAAGGGGATCGCCGTGATGGTGCCCACCGTGGACTGCACGATGCTGCGCGTGATGCTGGAGGCGATGTTGCCGTCGGCGCCCACATCGGTCACCGAATGGGTCGTGAGCTCGCGCGAGGTGTCGGGATACGGGGCGCCGAGCGCGCGGAAGGCCTCGATCACCGCCAGCTCGAGCTCTTCCTCTTCGATCGGGAACTGGTTCGGGCCGAGCGGCCCTGTGCGGTTCGTCGAGCGGAGAAGTCTGCTCAGTGCGCCGACGTCGAGCCCGAGGAGCTCCTCGATGTCGGAGAGCGCGGCCAGCGACTGCACGCCCTCCGGCCGTCGCGCGCCCGATCGCCAATAGCTCAGCGTCGCCATGGACACGCGATTCCCGCGTGCCTTGAGCTGCCGCTGCAGCCACGACAGCGTCACCGGCTTGGCGTTTATCGCGTCGCGCAGGGCGTTCGCGAAGTCATCGGATTCGGCTCTGCGCGCGTCATCTTCGATATTCATCACAGATCCCCTCCGGTATGTGAAGATCAGCGCCTTAGAGTGAGCATACGACCGCACGCGCGTACCTCAGGGGACCGGGTAGGCATGTGGGGTCACTTGGCCGTCTTCGCAGGCAGGGTGCCCAGTCCTGCGATCACCGGCCTGACGCAGTGATGCCCCCCTTGCTGCGTATGTCGTGAAGCCCGGCAATCGATCTGGGGAGATCAGCCGGGCTTCACGAATCCTCCCTCCGCGCGGCTCCCGGCGTTGCGTCTGCGCAGCCCCGCGTAGACTGGGAGCAATACCCCGGAGGACTCTGGACCGTCATGTCTGCCCCTGCTCGCGCATTCACCATGCGCCACGTGCAATTGCTGCGCGCTCTGTTCGCCGCAGTCGCTGCGCTGATGATCACGTTCTCATCCGATCACTCGGCACCCGTCGGTCTGTCCGTGTTCAGCGGCTTCGTCCTCATCACCGCCCTCGTGCAGGTGCTCGCGGCCTGGCTGGTCGTTCCCGCAGGGTCGCGCTGGTCGTACGTGCTGCTCGCAGCGGTCGGCATCGTCGCCGGCATGGTGAGCGGCATCCCGGCCTGGCGCTCCGATGATCTGTTCTTCGTCGTCGTGTCGTCCTGGGCGATCGTCAGCGGCGGCATCGAGCTGCTCGCCGGGATCCGGGCTCGTCGCACCGGCGGCATGCTGTCCCGCGACGCGATCTCCGTGGGGGCGCTGGGTGTTCTGCTCGGTGTCGTCCTGCTGCTGATCCCGGCCGGCTTCCTGCAGGAGTACACGATCGACAAGGCCGGCACATTCGTGCTCTCCGGCATCATCCTCGGTGTCGGCATGTTCGGCGGCTATGCGGCGATCGTCGCCGTCTTCCTCGGCATCGCCGGCCTCACGCCGAAGCAGATCGACGCCGCGACCGCGGCATCCGATTCGAACGACAGCGCCGCTCCCGCGGAGCACGGAGGAGAGCGATGAGCGACGAGAAGCCCACCCGCCGGGACATTCTGCGGCCCCTGCACCTGCTCCTCATCGCGGCCGGCTGCGGCGTCTTCGCCATGGTCGTCACGCTGGTCTCCACCGGTGCCTTCACGTCGCGGGTGAACGCGTCGATCGCGAACGGCACGTACGACGGGCTGACCCCGTTGGCCCTGGGCCTCGTCGTCGGCGGTGGGGCCTTCATCGTGACGCTGCTGATCCTCGCGATGCTGATCCTCGCCGTCGACCCGGCCGACGTCACCAAGACGATCGATCGTCCGGTGCTGTACGACGAGGAGCCCGAGGGAGACGACCCCGACTCCGAGGCGACCGGCCGCCGCGCCTCCTCCTGATCCGCGCGTATCGCGCACCGGTCGGAATATCGGTGCGACCGATCGGCTTGTCCCTGTAGTGACTGCCTCCGTCGACCGCGCCTCCATCGGACTCCGGTCGGAGCGAGGCCCCATCCTCGGCGCGCTCATGCTCGCCACCGGCCTCATCGCGATCGACGCCACGATCCTCGCGACCGCGGTGCCCAGCATCGTCCGCGATCTCGGCAGCTACCAGCAGTTCCCGTGGCTGTTCTCGGTGTATCTGCTCGCGCAGGCCGTGAGCGTGCCCATCTACTCCCGATTCGCCGACACCGTGGGCCGAAAGCCCATCATCCTCCTCGGCATCGTGCTGTTCCTGCTCGGTTCCCTCCTGTGCGGATTCGCCTGGAGCATGCCGGCGCTGATCGTGTTCCGCATCATCCAGGGCATCGGCGCCGGTGCCGTCGCCCCCATGGCGATGACCATCGTCGGCGACATCTACACGGTCGCCGAGCGCGCCAAGGTGCAGGGGTATGTCGCGAGCGTGTGGGCCATCTCTTCGGTCGTCGGTCCGGCACTCGGCGGAATCTTCGCCCAGCTCGACGCCTGGCGGTGGATCTTCTGGATCAACATCCCGCTCTGCCTGATCGCCGGGTGGATGCTGCTGCGCAACTACAAGGAGCAGAAGCAGACCCAGCGCCACAGCATCGACTACGCGGGAGCGGTGCTGCTCACGATCGGGTTGACCGCGGTCATCCTCGGCATGCTGGAGGGCGGCAACGCCTGGGCATGGCTGTCCGTGCAGAGCGCGCTCTGCTTCGGGATCGGGGTGATCGCCCTCGTGGCCTTCGGCATCGTCGAGCGCCGCGTCGCCGAGCCGATCGTCGACCTGCGTCTCGCGGCTCGTCGGCTCATCCTCACCACCACGCTCGTGTCGCTCGGCATCGGCGCGCTGATGCTCGGTGTCACCAGCTTCGCTCCGGCCTACCTCGAGGGATCCACCGGCATCGCCCCGCTGCTCTCCGGCCTCGCGGTCGCGGCGCTGACCCTCGGCTGGCCGCTCGCCGCGGCGAACTCAGGACGCCTGTATCTGCGGGTCGGCTTCCGCCGCACCACGCTGATCGGCATGAGCATCACGACGGTCGCCGCCATCGCGCTGGCCGCCGTTGCCTCGTGGCCGAACCCATTCGTGATCGCCGGCATCGCCTTCGTGCTCGGTTTCGGACTCGGGTGGAGCGCGGCGCCGACCCTGATCGCCGCGCAGGCCTCGGTCGGCTGGGGCGAGCGCGGGGCGGTGACGGGCATGAACGCGTTCGCACGGTCGGCCGGAAGCGCCGTGGGCGTCGCGGTGTTCGGCGCCATCTCCAACGCGGTCATCGCGCAGGGAGCGGGTCCTGACGACCCCGGCACGATCATCCATGCGTCGGTCTGGGTGTTCTTCGCGGTCGCCGTGACCGCCGTGCTCACCCTGATCGCCGCCGCGTTCATGCCGAAGGACAGGGTCGAAGAGCACTCCGGAGAGCCGGCTCCCTAGTCACGGGGCCGTGCGCTCGGAGTACCCGTCGAGTGCGAACCGCGCTCAGCGGGCGAGGCGCTCCGCGATGCCCGTGTACGTCGCCGGGGTCAGCGCGAGCAGGCGCTGCTTGGCGGCGTCGCCGATCTCGAGACCCTGCACGAACTCGGCGAGGTCTGCGGCCCCCACCCGGTGTCCGCGCGTCAGCTCCTTGAGCAGCGCATAGGGGTCCGTGATCGTGGAGCGACCGGCGACGACCTCGGCGCGGATGACGGTCTGGATGGCCTCGGCCAGAACTTCCCAGTTCACGTCGAGGTCGGCCAGCAGCACGTCACGCGAGAGCGAGATCGCGTTCAGGCCTCGGCGCAGGTTGTCCAGGGCGAGCAGCGAGTGCCCGAATGCGACGCCGATGTTGCGCTGCGTGGTGGAGTCGGTGAGGTCGCGCTGCAGGCGGCTGGTGACCAGCGTCTGGCCGAGCGAGGCGAGCAGGGCACCCGAGATCTCGAGGTTGGCCTCGGCGTTCTCGAAGCGGATCGGGTTGATCTTGTGCGGCATCGTCGACGAGCCGGTGGCACCGGCGACCGGGATCTGCGCGAAGTAGCCGAGCGAGATGTAGGTCCAGATGTCGGTCGCGAGGTTGTGCAGGATGCCGCCGGCGTGACGCACGCGGTCGTAGAGCTCGACCTGCCAGTCGTGCGACTCGATCTGGGTGGTGAGGATGTTGAACCCCAGGCCCATGCCCTCGATGTACTCGCGGGCGATGGTCGGCCAGTCGGCGTCGGGGTCGGCCGCGAGGTGCGCGGACCAGGTGCCGGTGGCGCCGGAGAACTTGGCCAGGTAGTCGGATGCCGCGATCTGGCCGCGTACGCGCTCGAGACGCCACGCGAACACCGCGAGCTCCTTGCCCATGGTCGACGGCGTCGCGGGCTGACCGTGCGTGCGGGAGAGCATCGCGGCGTCGGCGTGCTCGACGGCGAGCTCGCGCAGCTTCGCGATCACGGTGTCGAGCGCCGGGAGCCAGACCTCTTCGACGGCGCGCTTCACGGTGAGGGCGTACGAGGCGGAGTTGATGTCCTCGCTCGTGGCGGCGAAGTGCGTGAGCTCGGCGATGCCGTCAAGTCCGAGCGTCGAGAGCCGGTCGCGCACGAGGTACTCGATCGCCTTCACGTCGTGCTGGGTGACGGCTTCCTTCTCGGCGAGCCAGTCGATCTCGGCCTGGCCGAAGTCGCGGTAGAGGGCGCGCAGGCGCTCCTTGTCGGCGTCGGAGAGCGGAGTCGTCTCGAACAGCGAGCGGTCGGTGAGTGCGATCAGCCACTCGACCTCGACCTCGACGCGCGCCCGGTTCAGGCCCGCCTCGGACAGGAAGTCGGCGAGACCGGTGACGGCGCCGCGGTAGCGACCGTCGAGCGGGCTCAGGGGCTGGGGCGGGAGCGAAGGCTGGAAAGTCAGGGGAGTCCTCCTGATCGGGCCCCTCAGAGGCGGGGCGTGCGGGGGAGACGCAGAGCGGGTTCGAGCTGACGGAACAGGCCCCGAGTCGCCGCCTCAATCATACCGAGCACGGAATCGAACATTTCCGCTCCCGCGTAGTACGGATCGGGCACATCGTGGCTCGAGGCGTTCGGGTCGAAGGCCAGCAGCAGGGTGACCTTGCCCTCCTCGTCCTCGTCGTGCGCCCACTCCCTCAGGATGCGCTCGTGGGTGCGGTCGAGCGCGACGACGAGATCGTTGTCGGCGAACGCCGCGGCGGTGAACTGGCGGGCGCGGTGCTGCGAGCCGTCGTAGCCGCGTCGGGCCAGCGAATCGATCGTGCGGTGGTCGGCCCGCTCGCCGAGATGCCAGTCGCCGGTTCCCGCACTACGCGAGACGATGCGCGGGCCGAGTCCCTGCCGTTCGGCGAGGTCGCGGAAGACGACCTCGGCCATGGGAGAGCGGCAGATGTTCCCCGTGCAGACGAAGATCACGCGGAAGGGATCCGGGGATGTCACACATACATTCTGCCCGCCCTCGGGCGTCCTGCACAGCGCGAGCCGTCTCCCGCGACCTTCTGCACATCCCGAGCAGGCGTCGCTCTCTCCACCGGTCGTGCGGATCGGGTCGGGCGGGTGGCCCGTGATCGCGGATGCTGAGGCCATGTACTCGTTCGCGCACGACCTGTCCGGCGGCTCCTCCACGGCGTGGGGGCAGGTCCTGGCGTGTCGGGAGATCGGCGAGGCCCTCTCGACGCTCGAGGAGGCAGGAGCGACGCTGGTCTCGCTCATCGATGCGTCCGACTGGCGATCCGCGGGTCTCCGTGCGCTGAACGAGCTGCTCGCGCGAGTGCGTGATGACACCGCCGTCGAGATCGGGAACCTCGAGGTGAGGCGGTGGGAGCTGGCTGAAGGGAGTGCCGGATGAGGCGGATCACGAGTGCGGAGGCGTCGACGAACGCGGGGGAGCTGGAGATCGATCACGGCGGGGCGATCGCCGTCGACACCGAGCAGCTGCGCGAGGTCGGCGCGCGCCTGTGCACGGTGGCATCGAGGTTCGCCGAGGCGCGCGAGGCGGTCGGTCGCGCGCAGGCGCTCCTCTCCTCCTCCGCGCAGGCGGATCCGCAGGTCGACCTCGGTGCTCTCCGACGCAGCGGCGAACGGGTGGGCATGCTGGGCGCCGAGATCGAGAACGCCGGCACCGGAACGCTGCTGATGGCCGATGCGTTCGAGGTGGTCGAGCTGCGAGCACAGGCGGAGGCCCTCGCTCTCACCGACGCCGCGGCGGCGAACGAAGCGCAGGCGCGCGCCGACGAGATGGTCGAGGCAGACACACGGCTGGGGACCATGGCGGACTGGCTGGTGGCGGGCTGGAAGCGGCAGCGCTTCGACGGGCTCGGCGACCAGTACGACCCGGACGGCCCGCTCCCGTCGGTGTTCGTGGCCGGCGCCCTGGTGGGCGTCGTTTCGGGACTCGGCAAGGTCCGACCGGGCATGGTGCTGTCGGGGGTGACGGATCCCATGCGGGTGACGCCGGTCAAGACCACGACTCCGAACGCGCCGACAGGCCTCGCTGCGGCCTTCCGGCGGGTACCAGGAGCGACCGCGCAGGTCGCGGTCGAGAAGTACACGATGGTCGGGGGCGCGCCCCGGTACGTGGCCTACATCGCCGGGACTCGGAATTCGCTGCCGTGGCAGGCGGGGGAGTCGGAGCCGTGGGACATGAAGTCGAACGTCGAGCTCTATCAGGGCGGCCCGTCGGCGTCGTATCAGGCCACCCTCGATGCCCTCACGGCGGCGGGTGTGGAGCCGGGCGACCGGGTCGACGTGGTCGCGCACTCGCAGGGCGGGATGATCGCCGCCCGCCTGGCGATGGAGAGCGAGTTCGAGGTGTCGGTCATGATGACGGCGGGCAGTCCCACCGAGCCGAGTCTGACCGACGACCAGACTCTGCTCCAGCTGCGTCATACCGACGACGTCGTGTCCGCGCTCGCCGCGGGCGGGTCGGCGGAGGGGACGGGATCTCCCGACAGTTTCACCGCGTCGCGCGTCGGCGATCCGCACGGCGGAATCCAGGATCTGAAGCTGCAGACCCACGGCCTGGAGACCTACGTCGCGACGGCGGAGATGGTCGACGCGTCAGACGACCCGCGGGCCGAGGCCGTCGACGAGTACTGGGAAGAGCTCGGTGAAGCCGTAGAGGTTGAGCGCATCGAGTTCCATGCCGAGCGGGCGGGGTGAACCCGACCGACTCAGTCGCGGCGGTTCTTGCTCTGCGGTCGCAGGATGAAGCCGAAGATGCCGTTGACCACCGAGATGATGAGCGCGGCGAGCACGCCCCACCAGAAGTCGCCGACCGTCAGGCCCCAGCCGAAGCCGCTCGTGATCCACGCGGTCAACCACAGCAGGAAGCCGTTGATCAGGAAGCCGATCAGACCGAACGTGATGATGTAGAGCGGAAACGCGACGATCTTCACGATCGTGCCGATGATCGTGTTGACGAGCGCGAAGATCGCGGCCACCGCGAGCAGGGTCAGTACGAGCTGCAGCGTCTCGCCCGGCGGGAAGGCGGTGATCACCACCTGCAGGGCAGGGATCAGGGTGACGACCCAGAGGGCGAAGGCGTTGACGACGACGCGGATGATGAAGCGCATGGTCCGACCAGTGTCCCACGGACGCCCGCGAGTTGTCAGCGCGCCGATCTCGCGGTGGGTCGGCGGTGTTCAGCGGCGATGAGCGCGCAGCAGTGCGGCGATCTCATCGAGGCCGGCTTTGCTCTGTGCAGTCCGAAGGATGAGGTCGAAGGCAAGCTCCGTCTCCATGTCGATGATGACGTTGTTCATCTCGAGGAACGTCAGGGTGAGAACCCAGGAGAAGCGCTTGTTCCCATCGAACAGAGGGTGATTCTGGCTCAGAGACGACAGCAGTGCTGCTGCCTTGACTTCGAGATCCGGGTAGGCCTCGACTCCGAACATCGAACTCGATGGCCGGGCGAGCGCGGAGGAGAGAAGCCCGATGTCTCGGATGTGGAGGCCGAGTTCCTCGGTGACGCCTACTGCGTGCGGAAGCTCGACGTACCGAGTCACGCGTCTTCGAGCTTCTTGAGGAGATCGGCGTAACGGTCAGCTACCCCGCGGGCGATCGACACGGCCTGCTCGGTCGTAACCTCCTCGCGGAGAAAACGATCCGCCGCCTCGATGAGGAGTGCGTGCTTGGACGTGTGTCGCCGCGATGCCAGCTCGCCGAGCTGTGCATCGAGTTCTTCCGGAAGTCGCACCGTCATCGCCATACCAGAATGGTATCACCGCGTATCGAGTGCCGACAGGGGAGAAGCCGCAAATGGCCGATCCCGCCGCCCTCGTAGACTCGACCTCGTGACCGAGCCCATCCTGCCCCGCATCCGTCCCGCCATCGCCGCGCTCGCGCCGTATCGCCAGGGCAAGCAGGCAGGCCCCGACGCGTTCAAGCTCTCGAGCAACGAGAACCCGTTCGATCCCCTGCCCTCGGTGCTCGAGGCGCTGCAGAGCACGACGCCGATCAACCGCTACCCCGACGCCACGGCCGGGCGCCTGCGCGCGCGTCTCGGTGCCCGCTACGGAGTCGAGCCCGACCAAGTGCACGTCGCATCCGGCAGCGTGTCGATCCTGCACCAGCTGATCCTCGCGACCGCGTCGGTGGGCGATGAGGTCATCTACGCCTGGCGCTCCTTCGAGGCGTACCCCAGCCTGCCGCTGGTGACCGGTGCGACCGGGGTGCAGGTGCCGCTCACCGCCGATTCGCGCCACGACCTCGATGCGATGGCGGACGCGGTGACCGATCGCACCCGCGCGATCATCCTGTGCACGCCCAACAACCCGACCGGGCCGACCATCACCTCGGCCGAGTTCGCCGCCTTCGTCGAGCGCGTCCCGAACGACGTCCTGATCATCCTCGACGAGGCGTACACCGAGTTCGTCACGGCGCCCGACGCGGTCGACGGCCTCGCCGAGCGCGTGTTCGAACAGCACCCGAACGTGGTGGTGCTGCGCACCTTCTCGAAGGCGTACGGTCTCGCCGGCCTCCGCGTCGGCTATGCGATCGGACACGAGAAGGTGCTCGACGCCGCGCGCACCACCGGCATCCCGCTCTCGGTCACCTCCGCCGCGGAGAACGCCGCGATCGCCAGCCTCGACGCCGAGCCCGAGCTTCTGGAGCGCGTCGCCGTGATCGTCGAGCGGCGCGCCCGCCTCCTGGGCGGCCTCCGCGCGCAGGGCTGGGACGTGCCAGACTCCCAGTCCAACTTCGTCTGGCTGCCCGCGGGCGAGCGCACCGACGAGGTGGCTGCGGCCTTCGTGGAGAACGACCTCATCGTCCGTCCGTTCTCGGGAGACGGCATCCGCATCTCGGTGGGCGAGGAAGACTCCATCGCCCGCGTGCTCGAGGTGGCAGCCTCCGTCCGCTGAGGCGGTCCCTCCTCCTGGTTCGGGCGGTTTTCCGCGGTTTTCTCCGGGTTCCCGCCAGTTACAAGGGCGTCCTAGGTATGCGTGACCTGGCATGCGGGCGCGGGTAGCGTGAGAGCGTGACCACCTCCGAGACACCCCTTGTGAGCGTTCTGGACGAGACCGGACGCTACGCGCCGTCCGCCGCCGCTGAGCGATACCTTCCCCTGATCGAAGCGATCGGCGACGTGGAACTCGAGCAGTTCTACCGGGACATGGTCGTCATCCGTGCGATCGACACCCAGGCGACGAACCTGCAGCGGCAGGG
This sequence comes from Microbacterium sp. PAMC22086, assembly GCF_019443525.1. Taxonomy (NCBI): domain Bacteria; kingdom Bacillati; phylum Actinomycetota; class Actinomycetes; order Micrococcales; family Microbacteriaceae; genus Microbacterium; species Microbacterium sp. PAMC22086. Next base: position 851,248 of record NZ_CP080380.1, read on the forward strand.
GCAGCTCGCGCTGTGGCCGCCGAGCCGGGGGCAGGAGGCGGCACAGGTCGGCTCCGGTCGCGCCGCCCGCGCGCAGGACACGATCTTCCCCTCGTACCGCGAGCACGCCGTGACCCGCATCCGCGGCGTCGATCCCGTCGACATCATCAAGCTGATGCGCGGCGTCTCGCACGGCGGGTGGGACCCGACCGACCCCAAGAACGGCAACACCCGGTTGTACACGCTCGTGCTCGGATCGCAGGTGCTGCACGCCGCCGGCTACGGGATGGGCCTCGTCTTCGACGGCCGCACCGGAACCGGCGATGCCGACCGCGATGAAGCGGTCATCGTCTACTACGGCGACGGTGCATCCAGTCAGGGCGACGTGCACGAGGCGATGGTCTTCGCCGCGAGCTACCAGGCGCCCACCGTCTTCTTCCTCCAGAACAACCACTGGGCGATCTCCGTGCCCGTGTCCACCCAGTCGCGCGTGCCGCTCGTGCAGCGCAGCGCCGGCTACGGCATCCCGAGCGTCCGTGTCGACGGCAACGACGTGCTCGCCAGCTACGCCGTCTCCCGTGCCGCGCTCGACGAGGCCCGCGCAGGCAAGGGCCCGCAGGCGATCGAGGCCGTCACCTACCGACTCGGCGCCCACACCACGAGCGACGACCCGACGAAGTACCGCGGCAGCGACGAGGAGCAGTACTGGGCCGGTCGCGATCCGATCGTCCGGATGCGCGCGTTCCTCGAAGGGCGGGGAGCGTCAGCGCAGCTGTTCGCCGACGTGGAGGCGGAGGCGGCGGATGCCGCGGAGGATCTGCGCGCCCGCACCGTGGAGCTCGGGCCGCCCGGCGCCGACAAGATCTTCGACCATGTGTACAGCGAGCCGCATCCGCTGATCGACCAGCAGAAGGCCTGGCGCGCGCAGTACGAAGCGTCGTTCGAAGGAGGAGCCCAGTGACTCTGGAGACGATGCCGCTCAGCAAGGCGCTGAACGCGGGTATGCGCAAGGCCATGGAGAACGACCCGAAGGTTCTGCTCATGGGCGAGGACATCGGCAAGCTCGGCGGCGTCTTCCGCGTGACGGAGCATCTGCAGCGCGACTTCGGAGACCGTCGGGTGCTCGACACCCCTCTGGCCGAGTCGGGGATCGTCGGCACCGCGATCGGCATGGCGATGGTCGGGTACCGTCCCGTCATCGAGATCCAGTTCGACGGTTTCGTGTTCCCCGCGTTCGACCAGATCACCACGCAGCTCGCGAAGCTCACCAACCGGCACGAGGGCGCGATCAGCATGCCCATCGTGGTCCGCATCCCCTACGGCGGGCACATCGGCGCGGTCGAGCACCACCAGGAGAGCCCGGAGGCGTACTTCGCGCACACCCCCGGCCTGCGTGTGGTCTCGCCGTCGACGCCCAACGACGCGTACTGGATGATCCAGGAGGCGATCGCCTCGAACGACCCGGTGATCTTCATGGAGCCGAAGAGCCGCTACTGGCAGAAGGGCGAGGTCGAGCTCGATGCCTCCGCCGTGCCGCTGCACTCCTCGCGGGTCGTCCGCACGGGCAGCGACGTGACGCTCGTCGGGCACGGTGCGATGGTCACCACGCTCCTGCAGGCCGCGGCGCTCGCCGAGGCCGAGGGCACGAGCTGCGAGGTCGTCGACGTGCGCTCGCTGTCGCCGGTCGACTACGAGCCCATCCTCGATTCGGTGCGCAAGACCGGACGCATGGTCTACGCGCAGGAGGCCCAGGGCTTCGGCAGCATCGGTGGCGAGATCGCGGCGACCGTGATGGAGCGCGCGTTCTATGCGCTCGAGGCGCCGGTGCTGCGCGTCTCGGGCTACGACACCCCGTTCCCGCCGGCGAAGCTCGAAGGCGCATACCTCCCTGATGCCGACCGCATCCTCGAGGCCGTCGATCGCTCCCTGGCATACTGACATCCCCGCTCGGCCGAAAGGACTCGTCATGAGCACGCAGAACTTCACCCTCCCCGATGTCGGGGAAGGGCTCACCGAGGCCGAGATCGTGGCCTGGAAGGTCGCCCCCGGCGACACGGTCGCGATCAACGACGTGGTCTGCGAGATCGAGACGGCCAAGTCTCTCGTCGAGCTGCCGTCGCCGCACGCGGGTGTGGTGGGCGAGCTGCTCGTCGCGGAGGGCACGACGGTCGAGGTCGGAACGCCCATCATCACGTTCGTCACGGAACCCGCCGCCGGTGCTCCGGTCGCTGCTGCTCCCGCCGCCCCGGCCGCGGAAGAGGGCGGCGGCTCCGTGCTGGTCGGCTACGGCACGGGAGGCGGGGCCACCTCGCGTCGCAAGCGCCCGGCCGAGCGTCCGGTGCGCTCCTCCGTCGGCGTGATCGCGAAGCCCCCGATCCGCAAGCTCGCCCGCGACCTCGGCGTCGACCTCACCGCGGTCGCCGCGACCGGCGCCGACGGCGAGGTCACAAGAGACGACGTCATGAAGCACGCCTCGCAGGCCAGTGTCTTCCGCAACATCGAGACTCCCGAGTGGGGAACCGTGCGCGAGGAGACCGTGCCCGCACCCCAGCCTGCTCCGGCTGGGCTCGCGCGAGGGCTCACTCCGACCCAGCCTTCGGCTGCCGGCGACGACCGCACCGAGTCGATCCCGGTCAAGGGTGTGCGCAAGGCCACGTCTTCGGCGATGGTGCAGAGCGCGTACTCGGCCCCGCACGTGACCGTGTGGAAGGAGATCGATGCCAGCCGCACGATGGAGCTCGTCAAGCGCCTCAAGGCTTCGCCCGACTACGCCGACATCCGCGTCTCGCCGCTGCTGATCATGGCCCGCGCCGTGATCTGGGCCGCACGCCGCACGCCGATGGTGAACGCGGCCTGGATCGAGACCGAAGCCGGCGCCGAGATCGCCGTGCGCCACTACGTGAACCTCGGCATCGCCGCCGCGACCCCGCGCGGCCTGCTCGTGCCGAACATCAAGGACGCGCAGGACCTCGGCATGAAGGACCTGGCGCGGGCGCTGAACCGTCTGACGCTCACGGCGCGCGAGGGCAAGACCCCGCCGGCCGATCAGCAGGGCGGCACGATCACCATCACGAACATCGGTGTGTTCGGGATGGATGCCGGAACCCCGATCATCAACCCCGGCGAGGCCGGCATCGTGGCGATGGGCACCATCAGTCAGAAGCCGTGGGTCGTAGACGGCGAGGTGCGTCCTCGTTGGGTGACGACGGTCGCAGGGTCCTTCGACCACCGCGTGATCGACGGCGACGGCATGAGCCGCTTCATCGCCGACGTGGCATCGGTGCTCGAGGAGCCCGCGCTGCTGGTGGACTGACCCCGCGTCAGGCGCTCTGGCGCAGCCGCTCCTCGGCCAACAGCGGCACGGCATGCTCCCTCGCCGCACGTCGCGCCGTCGCCACGGCTCCGCGTGACACGACCTCGGCCCCGAGCGTCGAGGCCAGGATCTCGGGCGCCGGCAGGTGCAGCTCTTCGGGCAGGATGCGTCGGGCCGCGGTCAGCACGGGCTCGATGCTCTCGGCGACCGCTCCGCACACGATGACCCGCGCTGGGTCGTACATGCTGCCGAGCACACCGACGATGCGGGCGACGGTGGCCCCGACGCGGGAGGTGACCAGCGCGGCATCCGCGTCTCCTGACGCGGCGAGGGTCAGCACGAGCCGGGGGTCGATGCGATCGGCCTCGACGAGCCGGCCGACCGCGCTGTCTGCGGCGATCTCGCCCTCATCCACCGCCGCGCGCACCTGATCCTGCACCGCGTAGCGGAGGCCGAACGCCGACCCCACACCGACGATGTGGTCGAACACGACGCCCTCGCCGACGCCGCCGTGCGCACCGTGCAGCACGTGGCCGTCGACGACCACCCCGCCGCCGAACCGCTCGCTCGCGAGCAGGGCGACATAGTCGCGGCACCCGATAGCTGCGCCCTCAGCGCCCTCGGCGATGGCGGCGAGCTGTGCGTCGTTCTTGATCTGGACGACCGGAGCCCAGTCGCGCAGGGCCTCGGCGAGGCCCGGGTTGGTGCGCTCCCAGAAGCCGTCGGGGTGGGGAGGGGAGATGCCGTCGCGGTTCACGGGGGCGGCGACGCCGACGCACACTGCGAGCACCTGGTCGCGCGTCACCTCGGCCTCGGCGAGCGCATCGCCCAGGCGCTCGAGGATCGTCGCGCGCCTCTCGGCGGCCGCCTGCGACGGCTCGAACTCGACGCGATGATGCACGAGGGTCCGGTCGAGGGGATCGGCGACGGTGACGGCGAGGTGGGTGTCTCCCGCGTCCACCCCGATCACGACGCCGAGGTCGGGGGCCAGCACGAAGCGGCGCGAGGGGCGCCCTGCGCGGTAGGTGCCGGCCGCGCGGGCGTTCGGGAGCTCGCGCAGCACGTCGGCGCCGACGAGGGTGTCGATCGCATCGATCGCGGTCGAGCGGGTGAGGGAGGTGCCAGCCATCGCCTCGGTCGCGGTGAACTCACCGGCCGTCCAGGCGAAGTCGAGGATGGCGCCGACGCTCGCGCGCCCTGTTCCCAGGTCTGCGGAGACTTCTGTCATGGCACTTGACCTCCCTGTCTTCCAATGAGAGAGTACCCTTCGGCAGAGTAAATTCGCTCACTAGATTTAGTACGCGGATCTACACGACGGAAGGACGACGGTGTCTGAGAGACGAACACACGCGGTGCGAGCGGTGGCCGCGGCCCTGGGGGTCACCCTGGTCGGCACGGCGCTGGCAGGCTGTGCCGCCGGCACGGGAGCGGAGACCATCCGCTTCACGTTCAGCAAGCGCGAGGCGATCGAGTTCATGACCGCCCTCGTCGCCGAGTACAACTCCTCGCAGAGCGATGTGAAGGTCGAGATCGACACCTCGGGCGTCGATGTCGTCTCGGCGAGCTTCGTGCGGGGCAATCCGCCCGACATCATGCTCGCCAACTACAACTACGAGATCGCCCGCTTCGTGCAGCGCTGCGCGCTCACCGACCTCTCCGAGACGGACGCCGCCGCCGGCATCCGCGACGACCTGCAGCCGCTCATGGACCAGTACGGATCCTGCGAGGGTCGCACGAGCGCGCTGCCGTACTCGGTGATGGCCGCATCCGTCATCTACAACAAGGAGATCTTCCAGGCGCAGGGCCTCGAGGTTCCGCAGACCTGGGACGAGCTGCTCGCCGTGTGCGACCAGCTGAAGGCCGCCGGCATCGATCCGTTCTACGGCACGTTCAAGGACGACTGGACCGTGGGGCAGGGGTGGTACGACTACTCCGCCGGCGGCTCGGTCGACGTGGTCGACTTCTTCGACGCGCTCGCCGCCGAGGGAGCGGATGTGGGACCCGACTCCGACGTCTCGTTCTCGAAGGACTTCACCGAGCCGATGGACAGGATGCTGCAGCTCGCGAACGACTACACGAACGCGGATGCCCCGAGTCGCGGCTACGGCGACGGCAACCTCGCCTTCGGCAAGGGCGAGGCGGCGATGTACCTGCAGGGCCCGTGGGCCTTCAGCGAGATCGCGAAGACCGCGCCCGACCTGCAGCTGGGCACCTTCCCGCTGCCCATGACGAACGACCCCGCCGACCTCGGCGTGCGCGTCAATATGGACCTCGCCGCGATGATCCCGGAAGGCTCGCACCACAAGGAAGCCGCCCGCGACTTCCTCGAGTTCCTCTACGAGCCGCAGAACATCGAGGAGTACAACGCCTCGCAGCTCGGCTTCACCCCGACGAAGGGCGCTTCCGCCCCCGACGACCCCCGGGTCGAGGGCATGGTCGAGTACTACGACAACGGGCAGATCTATCAGGGCCCCTCGGTGCTCGTGCCCAAGACGCTTCCGATGATGAACTACGCGCAGGCGATGGTGCTCGGCGCCTCTCCGAACTCCATCCTGCGCACGATGGACGCGGACTGGGCCCGCATCGCCTTCCGCGCGCCGATCCCCTCGACGAAGGACACCGCGTCCGCGTCGGGCGACCCATCCGCTTCCGGCGAGACAGAGGAGTCCGCGCCATGAGCACCACCACCCCCACCGCACCCGCCGACAGCACGACACTCATCGTCACCGGCGGCGACCGAAAGCTCCGCCGGCACACGCGTCGCGTCGAGCCGATCTATTACCTGTTCCTGCTGCCGACGCTCGCGCTCTTCACGCTCGCGATCACGGTGCCGGGTGTCATCGGCATCTTCTTCAGCTTCACCGACTCCATCGGCATCGGCGAGTGGAGCTTCAACGGGCTGACGAACTACATCGCGCTGTTCAGCGATCCGTCGATCCTGCAGAGCTACCTGTTCACCTTCGGGTTCTCCATCGCCACGGTCATCGTCGTGAACGTGGTCGCGTTCCTGCTGGCGGTCGGGCTCACCTCGCGCATCCGGTTCAAGACGGGCCTGCGCACGATCTTCGTGATCCCGATGGTGATCTCGGGCATCATCATCGCCTACGTCTTCAACTTCCTGTTCTCCAACTCGATCCCGGCGGCGGGCGCGGCAGCCGGCATCCCGTGGCTCGAGACGAGCCTGCTCGCCAACCCCGACCTCGCCTGGATCGCGATCGTCGTCGTCACCGCCTGGCAGGCCGTGCCCGGCACGCTGCTGATCTACATCGCCGGCCTCCTGTCGGTACCCGGCGAGGTCTACGAGGCGGCCAGCATCGACGGTGCCAGCAAGACGCAGCAGCTCACCCGCATCACGCTTCCGCTGGTGGCGGGGTACGTGGTGATCAACGTGATCCTCGGATTCAAGGGCTTCCTGAACGCCTACGACATCATCGTCGGCCTCACGAACGGCGGCCCCGGCACCTCGACCCGCAGCGTCGCCATGACGATCATCGCGGGCTTCAACGGCGGCGACTACGCCTACCAGATGGCCAACGCGACCATCTTCTTCATCGTCGCCGTGCTCATCTCCCTCCTCCAGCTGTCGCTGACGCGCGGAAGGAACGCACTCTGATGTCGACGCAGACACTCACCACCATCCCCACCTCGGGCAAGAAGCGCCGCGTGCGCATGGAGCGGGTGAACTGGTCGGGCACGATCATCCTGATCCTGTGCGCCGTCACCGTCCTCCTGCCGCTGTACGTGACCATCTCGATGGCCCTCAAGACCACGGGCCAGGCGGTCGACGGCAACGCCTTCTCGCTCCCGGCCCCGTTCAGCTTCGACGGCTTCGTCGAGGCATGGACCCTGACGAAGTTCCCCGTCGGCGCTGGTATCTCGCTGCTGGTCACCGCCGGCACCGTGATCGCGACGATCGTGCTGGCGGCCTTCGCCTCGTACGCGATCGTGCGCAACTGGGACCGCCGGCTGTTCCGCTACTCGTTCTTCTACCTGCTCGCGGCGATGTTCATCCCGTTCCCCGTCGTGGCGCTGCCGCAGATCCAGCTCACCGGACGCGTCGGGCTCGACAACCCGTTCGGGGTGATCATCCTCGCGACCATGTTCCAGCTGAGCTTCAGCGTGCTGCTGTTCACCGCGTTCCTGAGGTCGATCCCGATCGAGCTGGAGGAGAGCGCCCGTATCGACGGCGCGACGACGTGGCAGACCTTCTGGAAGCTGATCTTCCCCCTGCTCGCCCCCATGAGCGCCACCGTCGGCATCTTCGCGTTCCTGTACGCCTGGAACGACTTCATGATGCCGTCGCTCATCATCGCCGACCCGGCGCTGCAGACGCTGCCCGTGCGGCAGAACCTGTTCCAGACCCAGTTCAGCAACAACTACAACGTCGCGTTCGCCTCGTACCTGATGGCGATGGCGCCCGCGATCGTGGCCTACCTGTTCACCCAGAGATGGGTCATGGAAGGCGTCACGCAGGGCGCCGTCAAGGGCTGACGCTCACCGAAGCCCCCGACCCCCGGAAAGAAAGAAGGAGTTCCCCCCCTCATGACCGACGCGCTTCTCGTCGAGACCCGCACCGCCCCAGACGCCGCCTGGTGGCGTCAGGCGGCCGTCTACCAGATCTACCCGCGCAGCTTCGCTGACGCGAACGGCGATGGGATCGGCGACATCCCGGGCATCGTCTCGCGGGCCGATTACCTCCGCGACCTCGGCATCGATGCGGTCTGGCTGAGCCCGTTCTATCCGTCTGCGCTCGCCGACGGCGGATACGACGTCGCCGATTACCGCGACGTCGACCCGCGGTTGGGCACCCTCGCCGACTTCGACGACATGGTCGAGGCGCTGCACTCCCGCGGCATCCGGGTGATCGTCGACATCGTCCCGAACCACTCCTCCGACCAGCACGAATGGTTCCAGGAGGCGCTCGCCGCCGGTCGCGGCTCGGCCGCGCGCGATCGCTACATCTTCCGTGAGGGCACCGGCCCCGACGGCTCCGAGCCGCCGACCGACTGGGACTCGGTGTTCGGCGGCAGCGCGTGGGAGCGGGTCGAAGACGGGCAGTGGTACCTGCACAACTTCGCCGTGGAGCAGCCCGACCTCAACTGGGATCACCCCGAGGTGCGCGCCGACTTCCTGAAGACCCTGCGCTTCTGGTCGGACCGGGGGGTGGACGGATTCCGCATCGATGTCGCCCACATGCTCACGAAGGACCTCAGCGAGCCGCTGCCCTCGCGCGCCGAGCTCGACGCGATGGACCGCACCTCGGGCACGCATCCGATGATCGACCGCGACGACGTGCACGAGATCTACGCCGAGTGGCGTGCGGTGTTCGACGAGTACGACCCTCCGCGCACGGCCGTCGCCGAGGCCTGGGTGGAGACACCGGAGCGCCGCGCGAAGTACGCCTCGGCGGAGGGTCTCGGACAGGCGTTCAACTTCGACCTGCTGGTGGCCGACTACGACGCGGCGCAGTTCCGGAGCATCATCGCCGACAATCTGCAGCAGGCGCAGGCGACCGGATCGTCGACCACCTGGGTGCTGTCGAACCACGACGTCACCCGGCACGCCACCCGCTACGGACTCCCGGCGCTGAACGGCCGCCCGGTCAAGCAGGGCACCGAGTGGGTCAAGACCGGTGGTCCGGCAGAGGGCCTCGATCGTGACGGCGGGCTCCGCAGGGCGCACGCGGCGACCCTGCTGCTGCTCGGTCTTCCCGGCAGCACCTACCTCTACCAGGGGGAGGAGCTCGGGCTGCACGAGGTGGCGCAGATCACCCCGGAGCAGCGTCAGGACCCCGGCTTCTTCCGCGGTGCCGAGTTCGACGGTCTGGGCCGCGACGGATGCCGCGTACCGCTGCCGTGGACCGCGGAGGGCTCGTCCCTGGGCTTCGGCGCGGGCGGTGCGCACCTCCCGCAGCCGGCATGGTTCGCGCAGTACGCGGTCGACGTCGAGGCGGCCGACCCGTCGTCGACGCTGTCGCTGTACCGGGAGGCTCTGCGCCTGCGACACCTGCTGCAGACAGACGAGACGCTGGAGTGGATCGACACCGGACGCGCCGACGTGCTGCGCCTCGCCCGGCCGAACGGGTGGCAGGTGGTGTCGAACTTCGGTGCCGAGCCATTCGACCTGGGTGCGGCCGCCGCTGACGCGGTGCTCGTGAGCCTTCCGCTCGAGGGTTCCGCGCTTCCCGGTGAGTCCACTGCCTGGATCGCACCAGCCGCCCTGCGCGCCTGAGTTCCGCCCACATCTGCGCCGAGACCCATCGCGCTCGCCGAGACCCATCGCCCCGGTCGTCTGCGGCGATGGGTTTCGGCGCGTGGAGTGGGTCTCGGTGAGATGGCGAGGGAGAAACGGCGAGGATTTGATAATGGTTCTCATTAGCGTTTAGAGTGAGGGCATGAAGAAGCCCGTCGTCGCCCTCGCCCTCGCATCCGTCGCCGCTCTCACACTGGCCGGATGCTCCACCCCGGCTACGGGCGAGGGCGACGACGGCACCATCACGGTGGTCGCGAGCACCAACGTCTACGGCGACATCGCCGCGACGATCGGCGGCGACCGCGTCGACGTGCAGTCGATCATCACGTCCGCCTCGCAGGATCCGCACTCCTACGAGGCGAGCGCCCGCGACCGGCTGACCGTGCAGAAGGCCGACCTCGTGATCGAGAACGGCGGCGGCTACGACGCCTTCATCGACACGCTGCTGCAGGATGCGAAGGACCCGCACGTCGTCACGGCCGTCGAGTACTCGCACGACTTCCCCGGCGACGAGGGCCACGACGACGAGGCGCACGCCGACGAAGCGCACAGCGACGAAGCGCACGCCGACGAGGCCGAGCACGACCACGCCGAAGACGAGGCGGGGCACGAGGGCCACGACCACATCGAGGGCTTCAACGAGCACGTCTGGTTCGATCCGCACACCATGATCCACGTCGTCGAGGCCATCGCCGACGAGCTGACCGCGCTCGACCCCGACGGCGCGAAGGAGTTCGCCGCCAACGCGGCCGACCTCACCGCCGACCTCGAGGGCTTCGAGACGGAGCTTGCGACCCTCAAGACGGATGCGCCGGACGTCAGCGTCTTCATCACCGAGCCGCTGCCCGGTTACCTCGCCGCGGCCGCCGGATTCACCGACATCACGCCCGAGGGGTTCGCCGAGTCAGTCGAGGAGGGCACCGATGTGGCCCCGGCCGTACTGCTCCAGGCGCTCGACGTGATCGGCAGCGGTCAGGTCACCGCGCTGCTGACCAACGCCCAGACCGGCGGGTCCGAGACCCAGCGCGTCGAGACCGCCGCGAAGGACGCCGGCATCCCCGTCGTCGCCTTCACGGAGCTGCTCGAGGACGGATCGTCGTACTCTGAGTGGATGAGTGACGCGATCCAGAGCCTCGCCGCCGCCGTCACCTCGTGAGCGGCGCCGCACAGCGCGAGAAACCGGTCCTCGCGATCTCCGATGCGTCCCTGCACCGCGGAGATCGCGAACTCTGGTCGGGCCTGGACCTCACGGTCGAGCCGGGCGAGTTCATCGCGGTGCTCGGCCCGTCGGGGTCGGGCAAGACCACGCTGCTTCGCAGCATCCTCGGGCTGCAGCCGCTGTCGTCGGGGACGATCCGCGTCGCGGGGGAACCCGTGCACCGCGGAAACTCCCGCATCGGGTACATCCCACAGCAGCGCTCGCTCGCTCCCGACACCAGCATGCGCGCGCGCGACCTGGTCGCCCTCGGCGTGCAGGGCAGCCGCTTCGGCCTCCCGATCCCGCACCGCGGCGACCGGGCCAAGGTGGACCGTCTGCTCGAAGCGGTCGGAGCCTCGCACTTCGCCGACCGCAGGGTAGGACTCCTCTCGGGAGGAGAGCAGCAGCGCCTCCGGGTCGGACAGGCCCTCGCCGACGAACCCGCCCTGCTGCTGTGCGACGAGCCGCTGTCGAACCTCGACCTCGCGAACCAGGTCGCCGTGACCGACATCATCGACCGCCAGCGCCGCGAGCGCGAGGCGGCGGTGCTGTTCGTCACCCACGACATCAATCCGATCCCCGGGCGGGTCGACCGCATCCTGTACATCGCCGGGGGGCGGTTCCTGCTCGGAACCCCCGACGAGGTGCTGCAGACCCGCGTGCTCACCGACCTCTACGGCACCCCGGTGTTCGTGCTGCGCGCGGGGGACCGGCTGGTCGTCGTCGGGGTTCCCGACGCCGAGCCCCACCACGACCACGGCGACCACGAGCACGGAGGAGCGGCATGAGCGTCGCGCTGCGCATGATGCCTCTGGTGGACTGGAGCGACGTCTTCTCCTTCCAGGACTACGGCGAGCTCGTCGCCCTGCTCGCGAACTCGATCATCGCGGGCGCGGTGCTGGGCATCGTCGGCGGACTCATCGGCGTCTTCGTGATGCAGCGCGATCTCGCGTTCGCGGTGCACGGAGTGAGCGAGCTGTCCTTCGCCGGAGCCGCGGCAGCCCTCCTCTTCGGCGGCAGCGTCGTTGCCGGATCCCTCGGCGGAGCCCTCGTCGCCGCCATCCTGATCGGCGTCCTCGGAGCCAAGGCCAGGGATCGCAACTCGATCGTCGGCGTGCTCATGCCGTTCGGCCTCGGCCTCGGCATCCTGTTCCTCTCGCTCTACGACGGCCGCAGCGCCAACCGCTTCAGCCTGCTCACCGGCCAGATCGTCTCGGTCTCCAGTCCCGACCTGGGCTGGCTGATCGGCATCAGCATGGTCGTTCTGATCGGGCTGCTGGTGATGTGGAACCCGCTGCGATTCGATTCGCTCGACCCGGAATCGGCCGCCGCCCGCGGGGTGCCGACCCGTGCCGTCAGCCTGCTGTTCATGGTGCTGCTCGGCCTGATCGTCGCCGTCAGCGTGCACATCATCGGGGCGCTCCTGGTGATGGCGCTGCTGGTCACCCCCGCGGCCGCAGCGATGCGCGTCACCGCCGGTCCCATCGCTGTGCCGCTGCTGGCCGCGCTGTTCGGGTTCGTCTCGGCGGTCGGCGGGATCCTGCTCGCCCTCGCCGGAACACTGCCGGTGAGCCCCTACATCACCACGCTGTCGTTCACGATCTACGTCGTCTGCTGGATCGTGCAGCGCTCGCGTGCCCGAGTTCGCCGTGTGCGGGTCTGAGATCCGCTCCCAGCCCTCCCCAACCCCCGCGGCCTAGACTCTTCCTATGGCTCAGCGGAACACCTGGCAGCGCGAACGCGTGCGCGAAGCACTCGCCGACGCCCGCGGATTCGTGAGCGCGCAGGGCCTGCACGCCTCGCTGCGCGAAGACAACACCGGCATCGGTCTGGCCACCGTGTACCGTGCGCTGGCGGGGCTCGCCGCCTCTGGCGATGCCGACTCGCTGCAGAGCCCCGAGGGCGAGGCGCTGTACCGCGCCTGCACCACGCAGGGCCACCACCATCACCTCATCTGCCGATCCTGCGGTCTGACCGTCGAGATCGAGGCGAAGGATGTCGAGCAGTGGGCGCACCGCACGGCGGCGCTGCACGGCTTCACCGAGGCCGCCCACGTGGTCGACATCTTCGGTCTGTGCACTCCCTGCGCGAACAAGCGCGACGCCGAGAGGGCCGCGTCCGCGTGAGCTCCTCGGCAGCAACGGCGACCCGTCACGGCCACTCCCATCGCCCGGCACCCTCGCCGCGGTCGGCCTGGATCGGCGTCGGCCTCGGCGCCGCGATCATCGCTGCCCTGTTCCTGATCGACGCCTTCCTGCCGACGCTGTTCCCCGCCTCGCTGCCCACCCGGGCGCAGGACGGGCTCACCCTCGCGCTAAGCGTGCTCATCGAGGCCCTGCCGTTCGTGGTCCTCGGCGTGCTGCTGTCGATCGTGGTGCAGGTGTGGCTTCCGGCCGATGTGATCCACCGGTGGCTCCCGAAGCGCGCCTGGGCCCGTCGCGCCGTGCTGTCGCTGCTGGGCATGCTGATCCCGGTGTGCGAGTGCGGCAACGTGCCCTTCGCCCGCGGGCTCATGATGCGAGGGCTCGCCCCGGCCGAAGCGATGACGTTCCTCATCGCGGCGCCGATCGTGAACCCGATCGTGATCCTCACCACGCACGCGGCCTTCGGCTGGGACGGCGGCATCCTCGTCGCCCGCCTCGTCGGCGGCTACCTCATCGCCAACCTGATCGGGTGGATCTACAGCCGGCACCCCGATCCCGACGGCATGCTCACGCAGCGCTTCGTCGACACCTGCGATCGCGTCACCCACGAACCGGGAACGCCCGTTCGCCGCAGCCTCACGCAGTTCCTCGTCGAGCTGCGTGCCGTGATGCCCGCCCTCGTGATCGGCTCCGCGCTCGCCGGAGCCGTGCAGGTGCTGATCCCGCGGGAGTGGCTGCTGGCGATCGGATCGAACCCGGTGCTGTCGATCGTCGCGATGATGGCACTCGCGATGACCGTGGCCATCTGCTCGAACGTCGATGCGTTCTTCGCGCTGTCGTTCGCCTCCACGTTCTCCTCCGGCGCCATCGTCGCCTTCCTGCTGGTCGGTCCGCTCGTCGACATCAAGATGCTCGCGCTCATGCGCACGACGTTCACCGCTCGCACGCTGGTCGGCATCGTCGGTATCGTCCTGGCTGCGGCCTTCGCGATCGGGATCGGGGTGAACGTCCTTGTCTGAGCAGACGGCAACGCGCGCACGCGCACTCGGCACCCGCTGGCTGGGGGTGGGACTCGCCGCCGTGATCTCGGTGGTCACGCTCGGCCTCGGTCTCACCGGACGCCTCAATCTCTACATCAGCCCCGAGTCGGTGTGGTTCGCCTGCGCCGCCGCCGTCGTCACCCTTGCCGGAGCGATATGGTCGTGCACTCTGCCGCTCGGCGAGGAGGGCGACCACGGCCACGACCACGGGCCTGCCGCCGCTGTTGTGGACGACACGGAGGGGCGCGAGGTCCCGGCTTCCTCCCGCCGCACGCTCGGTGCCGTCGCGGCCGTCACCGGTGGCGTCATCGCCTCGGGCGTCGTCGTCGCCGGTCTCATCCTGCCGCCGGCCTCGCTGTCGGTCGAGCTCGCCATGTCGCGCGCGGGGGAGCAGAGCGCGTTGTTCGTCGGCGCTGACACGGTAGCGCTCGGCGTGGCCGACACCTCGACCTTCGGCGTCGGCGACTGGGCCAGCATCTTCTCGGCGGCGACCAACACGGCCGCCTACGACGGTGCAGCGGTCACGCTCAGAGGTTTCGTGACGCCCGGCGAATCGGGTGACGGTGTGAATCTGACTCGTCTGGTCATCACCCACTGCGTCATCGACGCCCAGACCGCCGTCCTGCCGGTGGATGTGAAGGCCGACGAGTACGCGACCGGCCAATGGGTCGAGATCACCGGAACCGTGCGAGCGGATGCCGACGGCAAGCTGCGCATAGAACCGACCGATGTCGTCGCGATCGACGAGCCGGGAGACCCGTATGAGTACTGACGACGAGCGTCCAGAGGTGCCCGCCGTCCCGCGCACCCGTGCGGAGATGCGTGCAGCGCGAGAAGCCGCCGAGGCGGCGGAGGCCGAGCGGATCGACCGCGCGGTCGCATTCGCCGACCACGTCGCCCCTCCCGTCGACCAGGGCACACAGCCCGCCGCGCAGCCCGCTGCACAGCCCGCCGCCGGTGCAGAGGATGCTGCTGTTCGTGAGGCCGCCGCTCGCGAGGCCGCAGCTCGTGAGGCCGCAGCTCGTGAGGCCGCCGTGCGTGAGGCGGGTGACCGCGAGGTCGCCGAGCAGGAGGCCGCCGCCCGCAAGATGGCCGCCTTCGAGGCCGCGGCGCGCGAGGATGCCGAGGCGACCGCGCTTCCGCCCGTCCCGCTCGCGACGGAGCCGGTGTTCGTCGGTGCCGACCCGATCTCTGCCGACCCGATCTCTGCCGACCCGATCTCTGCCGCTGAGGCCGAGGCCGCCGAGGAATTCCCTGCGCCGCCGGCGCCTCGCGCCCCTTTGGGCCGGGAGGCCCCGCACACGCCCGTGAGTCGTCGCCGGTTCGCGCTCACGCTCGTCGCGGTTCTCGGTGTGCTCGTCGTCGTCGGAACCGGCTTGGGCATAGCCAGTCTTCTGCAGGGTCCGCGCATCAGCGACGTGCAGGTGAACGCCGCGCAGGCGATCGAGTCGTCCGGAAGCCGTGTCATCCTGACCGCCAACCAAGCCCTCGCCGACATCGACCCCGCGCAGGTGACGGTCGAACCGGCCGTGCCGTTCACGGTCGACGCCTCCGGTCGCGGCGTCGGCGTGCGATTCACCGTCCCGCTCGACGACTCGACCGAGTACACGATCCGTGTGGCCGATGCCGTGGGCGCCGGCGGCGGGCCGAAGACGACGCTGACCACGAGCTTCACGACTCCGCCTTCGAACATCTTCCTGCTACGCCGCGACGTCGAGGGCAAGGACAAGATCTTCCTCACCGACCTCAGCGGCGAGAAGGCCGTCCCGGTCTTCGAGCACGACAAGATCAACGACTTCCGCGCGACCTCCACGAAGCTCGTCGTGGCGGTGGAGGAGGACGAGGGGTCCCGGCTGCTCGTGATGGACCGCGACGGCAAGAACCCGCGCGAGCTGAAGCTCCCCGGCGACGGCTATGTGGGTGCGATCCAGGTCTCCGAGCGAGGCGGCCTCGTCGGCTACAGCTACTCCGACAAAGAGCTCAGCGACACCGAAGGCCGTGCGAGCGTGCTCGTGACCCAGTCGCTGACCGGCGACGGCGACCCGCAGATCATCGAGGTCGCCGGAGCCGAGGCGAGCGTGTTCGTCTGGCAGTTCGTGCCCGACAGCGCGGCGGTGCTGTTCATCGACTTCGACGGTGCGCTCTCGCTCGTCGACCGTTCGACCGATACCGGCGTGCAGGCGCTCGGCCTCGCTGCCACCATCCAGGGGATCTCCCGCGGTACCTACACCGCGATCGTCGAGAGGCTCGACGGTGCGGTGGTCGAGCTCAACCTGGCGGATGGCTCTGAGCAGCCGCTCGCGGCATCCGATCCCGACTACGGGATCGCGAGCTCGATCACGCCGTTCCCCGGGGGCACGCTGCGCCACGTCGTCGCCCGCGACGACGAGGGACTCCCGATCGGACAGGTGGTCGTGCGTGTCGACGACGACGGGGCGGCGACCCCGCTGGTGGAGGTCGGTTCGACCGACTCGATCCTGCAGGCGTGCGCATCGCCGAGCGGCCAGTACGCCGCCGTGGTGGTCGCACCCGACCTGGCGAACAACGCCTACGACGGGATGCTGCTGCCGCTGCCGGAGAACGTCGAGACGCACCTGATCGACATGGCCTCCGGCAAGGAGATCGTCGCCCTCACCGGCTTCGACGCCTCGTGGTGCCAGACGGCCCCGCGATTCTGAGATGCCCGGCGATCCCGATGTCCCCCGCGGCACCGACCGGCCGCACGAGGCGCTACGCCGTGCCGTCCGCGCCGACCTGAGCGACTCCGCGGTCGACGTCGCGCCGCGCCTGCTGGGGGGAGAGCTGCGCACGTTCGTCGCGCCCTCGGCCGATGCCGTCGCGCTCGAGGTGCGGCTGCGCATCACCGAGGTCGAGGCCTATCACGGGCAGGGCACGGGCGGGATCCCCGACCCTGGCTCCCACGCCCGCATGGGCCGCACGGCGCGCAACTCCACCATGTGGGGCGAGCCGGGGCATCTGTACGTGTACCTCAGCCACGGCATCCACTCGTGCGTGAACGTCGTGTGCGGGCCCGAGGGGCAGGGCGACGGCGTGCTGCTCCGGGCCGGCGAGGTCGTGGCGGGTGCTGAGGCCGCGGCCACCCGTCGCGGTGCCGCTCTTCCGCTTCGACGCACGACGTCGCGCGACCTCGCGCGGGGGCCGGGTCGCCTCGGGCAGGCCGTGGGGCTGCGTCATCCGCTGCACGACGGGATCGATGCCATCACGGGCGAGGAGCAGCATGGAATGCGAGCCGAGCTGTGGCTGGGCCCGCAGCGGGACGACGTGGTGAGCGGCCCGCGCGTCGGCGTCGCCGGCGTGGCCGGAACCGCGGCCTTCCCCTGGCGCTTCTGGATCGATGAGGACCCGACCGTGTCTCCGTTCCGGTGGGGGAGAGGTGCTCAGGCGGAGTCGCTCCACACGACCGGGGTGGGCAGGATGATGCCGGCGCGCGGGCGCTGATCGTCGCGCAGCTGCGCGAGCACGGCGGCCGCTGCGGCTGCACCGAGTCCTTCCGCCGGCTGGTCGACGGTCGACAGCGGCGGGGTGGTCCTGGTCGCCCAGGAGCTGTTGTCGAATCCCACGACGCCCACGTCCTCGGGAACGCGGCGGCCGGCTTGGCGCAGTGCCAGCATCGCTCCGGCGGCGACCGCGTCGGAGGCGCCGAACACCCCGTCGATGTCGGGGGCACGCGCGAGCAGCCGCGTCATCGCCGCAGCTCCCTCGGCGTACGAGTACAGCGGCGCCTCCTCGACCAGGTCCGGGTCGAAGTCGGGGCCCAGTGCGTCGGTGAACCCCGCGAGGCGATCGGTGCCCGAGTCGCGGTCGAGCGCCGCGGCGATCATGCCGACGCGCCTACGTCCTGTCGCCATCAGGCGTGAGGTCACGGCGTTCGCGGCCCCGCGGTTGTCGACGCCGACCCAGGCCGCATCCACATCAGGGGGATGGCCCACGTAGGCGACGGGAAGGTCGAGTCGCATGACCGCGTTCGTGATCGGATCCTGCGCGCGAGCCGAGACGATCACTGCACCGTCCACGAAGCCGCCGTTGAGGTAGCGGGCGACGCGTTCCGTGTCGCGCACCGAGTCCACCACGAGGCACACCATCTGGTAGTCCGCCTCGGACAGCGTCTCGTTGGTACCGAGCATGATGGCGCCGATGCCAGCCGAAGATGTTGATCGCGACGAGGCCGACACCCGCCTGCTTCATGAGGCGCACATCCTAGAAGATCTACGACGTCTTCGCCGACCGCCACCCAGGTCTCTCCCGACTTCGCGTGGGGTCCGACCATGACCCAGACCTACGCCGACGTCTCGGACGGCTTCAAGGCCGCGGTCTCGGGCAGCGGAACCCTGCTCGACGCGATCGAGAAGGGCCAGACGGCGACCGTCGACGCGCTCAAGGCGGCGTCGATCCCCGTCACGGAGTAACGCCTTTCGGAGGCCCGCCCGTATGCTCATGGGCGGGCCTCCCTTTTCGTCTGGAGCGGCAATGAGCGAACTCGTCCATCTGACCTCCGGCGGCGTCAGCGTCGTCATCGACACGACCGGAGCGCGGCTGCTGCACTGGGGTGCGGCGCTCGACCCCGTCGACCTCGAGGCGCTCGCCGCGTCGTCGACCGGCGCCGTGACCTTCAGCTCGTTCGACGCTCCTCGGGCCTTCCCCCTGCTCGCCGTCGAGGCGGACGGCTGGTCGGGCGCACCGGCACTCGCCTGGCACCGGGCGGGGCTGCACAGCGCCCCACTGCTGCGACCGACCGGGTGGGAGGCCTCGGCGACATCGCTGCGGGCGGAGTTCGCAGATGCCGAGGCCGAGGCCACCGTCATGCTCGACCTCGCGCTGGACGTCGATGGCGTGCTCACCGCGCAGCTGTCGGTCACGAGCACAGCCGCCGATGACGCCCAGCCGCTGGACCTGCTGGCCACGCGCATCCTGCTGCCGATCCCCGCCCACGCGACGGAGGTGCTCGACCACACCGGGCGTTGGACGGGCGAGCGGCACCCGCAGCGCGGCGCCCTGCGTCACGGTGCGCATCTGCGTCAGGTGCGCCGCGGTCGCGGTGGCCACGACGCCCCCTATCTGACCGCGGTCGGCACCGACGGATTCGGCTTCCGCCGTGGCGAGCTGTGGACGGCGCACGTCGCGTGGAGCGGCGACGTCGAGGTCGGCGTCGAGCGGCTGCCCGAGGGTGCCGGAGTGCACGGTGCGGTGCTCGGCGGGGGAGAGCTGCTGCTGCCGGGCGAGATCCGACTGGGGGCGGGGGAGACCTACGTCTCGCCGCGGGTGCACCTCGCCTACGGGGAGAGCGGTCTGGATTCCGTCGCCGCACGGCTTCACCGGATGGTGCGCTCGTTCTCCGCGCACCCCACGACGCCGCGGCCACTGGTGCTCAACACGTGGGAGGCGGTCTACTTCGACCACGACCCGACGCGTCTTCTCACGCTCGCCGAAGCCGCGGCTTCGGTCGGTGTCGAGCGCTTCGTCCTGGACGACGGCTGGTTCCGCGGACGCCCCGACGACAGGTCGGGGCTCGGGGACTGGTACATCGACGACGCCAAGTGGCCCGACGGCCTCCGACCTCTCGCCGATCACGTGCACGGCCTCGGGATGCAGTTCGGCCTGTGGTTCGAGCCCGAGATGGTGAACCCGGTGTCCGACCTCGCCACGCAGCATCCGGAGTGGGTGCTCGAGGCATCGCCCGATTCGCCCACCTGGCGGCACCAGAAGGTGCTCGACCTCGCCAACCCCGCCGCCGCCGCTCACCTGCTCGATCGCATCGACGGATTGGTCTCGGAGATCGGGGTCGACTTCATCAAGTGGGACCACAACCGCGACCTGCACGCCGCCGTCTCCTCGCACACCGGGCGCGCGTCCGTGCACGCCCAGACCGCCGCGTTCTACGCCCTGCTCGATGCGCTGCGTGAGAGGCATCCCTCCCTGGAGATCGAGTCCTGCGCGAGCGGCGGCGCCCGTGTCGACCTCGAGGTCCTGCGGCGCACCCAGCGCGTGTGGGCCTCGGATTCGAACGACCCTGTGGAGCGTCAGCGCATCCAGCGGTGGACCGGCACCCTCATCCCTCCCGAACTCGTGGGCTCGCACGTCGGGCCGCCGATCGCCGAGACGACCCATCGGGCGGCGTCGCTGCCCTTCCGCATGACGACGGCGCTGTTCGGTCACGCCGGCATCGAGTGGGACATCACCCGCGCCGACGAGGGCGAGCGCGAGGCGCTGAGGCGCTGGGCGGCGCTCTACCGCGAGCTGCGCCCGCTGCTGCACTCGGGCGTCACTGTGCGCAGTGATGAGGTCGATGACCAGACGCTGCTGCACGGCGTGGTTGCCGCCGACGGCTCGCGCGCCGTCTACGCCTGGGTGCGCCTGGGCACATCCGTCGACGGCTTCACCCCGCGCACGCGGATCCCCGGTCTGCCGGCGGCGCAGCGCTATCGCCTGCGGATGCGGGAGGACCTCGGGAGGGTCGCGCGGCATCAGGTCGCCGACCCCGCGTGGACCGACGCCGGGGTGGAGGCATCCGGTGCCTTCTTCGAGACCGTCGGCGTGCCGCTGCCGCTGCTGGCTCCGGGGGCGGCTCTGCTGATCGAGGCCGTTCGAGTCTGAATCGCCGCCGTGCTAAGCTGACTCTTTGTCTGCGCACACTCCTGTGCGCAGTTCGCGTGCTTCCCCTTCTGCGGCCGAGAGATCGGCGAGGCGGGGTCGCGTGCAGACAAGGGATCTTGGGTGAGGCCGTCCGGCCTCACGGTATAGAAGGAGTCACCATCATGGCAGCAGTGTGCCAGGTGACCGGAGCTGTTCCCGGCTTCGGTCACAACGTCTCGCACTCGCACCGCCGGACGAAGCGCCGCTTCGACCCGAACGTGCAGAAGAAGACTTATTTCGTTCCGTCGCTCGGTCGTAAGATCACGCTCAACGTGTCCGCCAAGGGCATCAAGGTGATCGACGTCCGTGGCATCGAGAACGTCGTCAAGGACCTCCAGGCGAAGGGTGTGAAGCTCTAATGGCCAAGAAGGCTCAGGACGTACGTCCGATCATCAAGCTGCGTTCGACGGCAGGTACGGGTTACACGTACGTGACGAAGAAGAACCGCCGCAACACCCCCGACCGCCTCGTGCTCAAGAAGTACGACCCGGTCATCCGTCAGCACGTCGAATTCCGAGAGGAGCGTTGATCAATGGCTAAGAAGAGCAAGATCGCTCGCAACGAGCAGCGCAAGGTCATCGTCGAGCGTTACGCCGAGCGTCGCGCCGAGCTGAAGAAGACCCTGGTCGACCCGAACGCCACCGACGAGGCCCGCGAGGCCGCACGCGTCGGCCTGCAGAAGCTGCCGCGCAACGCGTCGCCGGCTCGCGTGCGTTCGCGCGACGTCATCGACGGCCGCCCCCGCGGTGTCCTCACGAAGTTCGGCATCTCGCGTGTCCGCTTCCGTGACATGGCACACCGTGGCGAGCTGCCCGGCGTGACCAAGTCGAGCTGGTAAGTCTCAGCAGACAGTCGAAAGGGGCGAGGATCTTCGGATCCTCGCCCCTTTCGCGTATCCGGGGGATGCGCAGCGCGCCGCGATACCGATATCCTCTCTGTGAACCGGGGGGTGGAGAGGACTCATGAACGACTGCATCCCCGCCTCCGGCCTTCTCGCCGAGTCCGGCGCCGACCCGCTGACGCTCGCTGGTCTTCTCGTCCTGGCCGGGCTGCTCATCGCCGGCGGCCTCGTGCTGACGCTCCGCGTCGGTGGGCGCGGGCGCCGCGGCCGTCTCGCCGGAGGAGCGCTACTGCTCGCCCTCGCGGTGGCCGGCGGGGGCCTGATCGCCGCGCCCTCTTCGGCGACCGCGGCCGAGTCGTGCCCCGCGGTCCAGCCGCAGCCGCAGCCGCAGCCGGACCCCCAGCCCCAGTCGGGCGTCGATACGCGTCTCGACGTGTTCGGTGCGAGCGCTCAGGAGTGGGCGGGAACGCACGACCGTGTTCCGGAGACGGTGGCCCTGTACAACCCCGAGCAGGAGCGCGGCACCGACACGATCCCGCTCGAGACGGCTCTCGCGCAGTGCGACACCGACTACGTGCCTGGTCCTGTGCCGATGTGGCTGATCCTCGTCGACGCCGAGACCCGCGCCATCGCGTGGCGCACTCCGATCCGCAGCGCCGAGGCCGAGCCGCAGCAGTTCGTCGGCATCCCTCTCGGGACGTTCGACGTGTACCTGATCCCGGATGACCGCGCGGTCGGCGAGGTGCTGCCCGAGGATGCGAACATCGGTGTGAACTCGGCCCGCAGCTGGCTGCTGACGAACTGCGACGTCGAGTGGGAGGACACGATCCTCACGGAGGGGGCGTTCACCACGGGCATCATCGGCTGGGTCTCGGCGTCGGTCGGCGAAGGCATCAGGGCGGAGGTCACCGCCGCGAATCCGGTGCTCGAGGTGCGTCTGCTCAGCAACCTGCCCTGACCTCCGGCACCGCCGCGGGCATCCGCGACCGCGCCGATCCGGCTTCCGGGGCGCGGATCCGCCCCTCGAATCTGTGACTGGAGTGACAAAAGTGACGCGACACGCCCAGTAATTGCCCAAAACCCGCGAAATGACGCGGAAATGAGGGTGGTGGTTGGTACATTCAAGGCGGTCGCTAGACCAGGAGCATCCGCTCCGACACCCACAACGATGCGACGGGAACTCGTCGCTGGAGGATGACATGGCTGACAAGTCCATCACCAAGACCGAGCTCGTCGCGAGCATCGCAAGCGCCACGGGCCAGAGCCAGGCCACCGTCTCCGGTGTCCTCGACTCGCTGTTCGCCACGGTCTCCGACGCCGTTGCCAAGGGCAGCAAGGTCTCCATCCCGGGCTGGATCTCCTTCGAGCAGGTCGACACCGCTGCTCGCACGGGCCGCAACCCGCAGACCGGCGCCGAGATCAAGATCCCGGCCGGCAAGCGCGTCAAGGTGACCGCTGGCTCCAAGCTCAAGGCTGCCGTCAAGTAATTCGACCGCACCTCTTCGCAGGCCGCTCCCGTTCCGACGGGGGCGGCCTGCGTGCTTTCTCACCGTCGGGCGCGCCTAGGCTGGAGGGGTGAGTTCCCGCAGCGAGTCGACGAGTCGGATTTCGGCGTATCGAGTCGCCGGCGTCATCATCCTCCTCATCGCCGCCCTGGTGGCGCTGGTGCTGGCGCTCCTCGTCGGCGGAGGCGCCAAGCCGCCGCTGCTGCAGGACCCCGGTCCCTTCGTGCTCTGGGGTACGCCGATCGCGAAGCTCGTCATGAACGTCTCGGGCGCGGTCATGCTCGGCGCGCTCGTGCTCGCGCTGTTCGGCCTGCGCGCGGGGGAGCGATCGTTCGACGCCGCTCTGAACATCGCCTCGGTCGGTGCGGCCGTGTTCACGGTCTCGGCCGGCCTCGCGGGGTTCCTCGCCTTCATGGCCGCGTTCAACCCCAAGCTCAGCATCGAGCGCGAGTTCGGCACGCAGCTCGGGCGCTTCCTGCTGGAGCTGCCGCTGGGGCAGTCCTGGCTCATCACCACCATCTTCGGCGCGATCATCACGGTGCTCGCGTTCGCGTGGCGTTCGTGGACGCCCACCCTCATCACGGCGCTGCTCGCCGCGGTCTCCTTCCTCCCGCTCGCGACGCAGGGGCATGCCGGCGACCTCGCCGGGCACAACATGGCGGTCAACTCGATCCTGCTGCACACCATCGGCGCCGCCGTCTGGCTCGGTGGGCTCCTGCTGCTGGTGCTGCTGCGCGGGCGCGCCGACATCGACACCCCGCGGCTCGTCGCACGCTACTCGTCCCTCGCGATCGCTGCCTTCGCCGTGGTCGCGTTCTCCGGGGTCACCCGGTCGATCGTGGCCGTCGGAGGCTGGGACGCGCTGTGGGCGACGCCCTACGGCTGGATCGTGCTCGCCAAGGTCGTGCTGCTGGGAGGCATGGGACTGCTGGGCGCCTGGTATCGCGCACGTCTGATCCCCCGGCTCGCAGGTCAGCGGGCGGCCGGCTGGTTCTGGCTCCTCGTGCTGTGCGAGGTCGCGCTGATGGGCCTCGCCTCCGGAGCGGCCGCCGCGCTCGCGCGCACACCTCCGCCCACCGGCGAGGTCGCCGCCTTCGCCCAGACGCCCGCGCAGATCCTCACCGGCGCGACGCTGCCTCCGGAGCTGACGCTCGAGCGCTGGTTCACGGCCTGGGACTTTGACGTGCTCTGGCTCGTCGCCGCAGGCTTCGGCCTCTTCCTGTACCTCGCCGGCGTGCGGCGCCTGCGCCTGCGCGGCGACCGCTGGCCGATCCACCGCACCGTGTTCTGGGTGCTCGGCATGCTGATGCTCGTCTGGGTGACGAGCGGCCCGCTCAACGCGTACCAGGAGTACCTGTTCAGCATCCACATGATGGGCCACATGATGCTGTCGATGGCCATCCCGCTGCTGCTGGTCTCCGGCGCCCCCATCACGCTCGCTCTGCGCGCGATCCACAAGCGCGACGACGGCACCCGCGGTGGTCGCGAGTGGATCATGTGGGCCGTGCACTCGCCGTTCTCCCGCGTGGTGACCCATCCGTTCGTCGCAGCGGCGATCTTCATCCTGTCGCTGTGGGCCTTCTACTTCACCGACCTGGTGCGCTGGTCGATGTACGAGCACCTCGGTCACGAGTGGATGGTCATCCACTTCCTGATCTCGGGCTACCTGTTCGTGATGAGCCTGATCGGCGCCGACCCTGTGCCGTACCGTCTGCCCTACCCCGGTCGCCTGATCACCCTGATCGCCGTCATGGCGATGCACGCCTTCTTCGGCATCGCGATCATGATGCAGGAAGGGCTGATGGTCGCCGACTGGTTCGGGTCGATGGGCCGCGACTGGGGTGTGGATCCGCTGCAGGACCAGTACGTCGGTGGCGGCATCGCCTGGTCGATCGGCGAGATCCCGACGCTGATCCTCGCGATCACGGTCGCGATCCAGTGGAGCCGCAGCGACACCAAGCTGCAGCGCCGCGCAGACCGGCATGCCGACCGCACGGGAGACGCCGAGCTCGAGGAGTACAACGCCAAGCTCGCCGCCCTCGCGGAGCGCGACCAGCGCGGAAGCCGCTGAGGCCGACGCCCGACCCGGTCAGTCGACGGCGGGGTCGCCGGGGGAGCCGATCCTGATCGACGCGGATCCGTCGGGCAGGATCGCGATCGTCCCGGTGAGTTGGAAGGGCACGTCCTCCGCCAACGGCTGGGTCTTGCCGTCGAACAGCGAGCGGATGTCGACCTCGACGTGGGCGACCGCGTCCGTCGTCGGGATCTGCCACTGCCCGCCGTCGGGGGTGACCGTGACCTGGGGCTGCGTCGCGATCGACCACTTCGGCGCGGAGGCGAGTCGGTTCGTGACGCGCAGGCCGAACGGGCAGGCCGTCGGCTGGAGCACCTCCTGCGTCGTGCACTCCGTGAGGAAGGCCTCGACCCTTTCCTGAACCACGTCGACGAACTCATCGGTCGGCTCGGTCTGCACATCGAGCGGTGTGACGGCCAGGGGAGTGTCGGCGAGGACCCCGTGGCCCGAGGCGGTCGAGATCGCGGTGTCCACCGTCACCGCGTACAGGCCCGGCGTGAACACGAGCAGCGGCAGCGGGTCGAGCGCGACCGCATCGACGCCGTCGATCGACACCTGGCGCCGGTCGACCTCGAACCCGTTCACCGCGAACTGGTCGGCGCCGCGCACCGTCAGATCCACGACGGCCAGGGGACTGGTGGTGAAGCGCCAGTTGGGGGTGACGCCCGCCCAACCGTCCTGCTCGACCAGGAAGGTGCTGGTGCCGGCGTGTCCGCTCGCCTGGTAGCTGACGGTGACGGCCGTGCCGCCCTCTGCCGGCTTCTCCGAGGTGATCGTCACGTCGGTCAGCGGGGCGAGTGCGGCGCGGCGGAGCATCGCCTCGGACGCTCCGGGATCGATCCCGGCGGCGTCGAGGGTCTCGCGGTCGATCGCGACGCCCGGTACGCGCAGCGCATCGGCGGCGCGACCGGAGGAGAGCAGGTCGAGGTAGCGGACGACGAACGCGGACGGGCCGTAGAACTGCTGGTACAGCGTGACGCCGCCCGCTCCCAGAGCCGCGATGAGCAGCAGGCCGACGACGGCGAGCATCGCCAGATCGACCCCCAGGCGCGCACGCCGGGGCGCGCTCGCACGTGCCCGGTCCATGGCGTCAGTCTAGGAGGGCGTCCTGGGGGGACGCCGAGCGTCGGCGGCCGTGTGCGGATACCGGGACGTAGCATGGACGAGCGCCCTGTCCGTCCGCTGCCCCTGTGAGAACCGTGTCCCTTCCCGCCCTGTCCGAGGAGCAGCAAGAGCTGTTCCGACTCATCGAGGACACGGGCGAGCACGTCTTCATCACCGGGCGAGCCGGGACCGGGAAGTCGACGCTCCTGCAGCACTTCGCATGGAATACGAAGAAGCAGATCGCGATCTGCGCGCCCACGGGCGTCGCGGCGCTCAACGTCGAGGGGCAGACGATCCACTCGCTGTTCCGCCTGCCGATCGGTCTGATCGGGGATGCCGACATCGATCAGAACGACGCGACCCGTCGCATCCTGAACGCCATCGAGACGCTCGTGATCGATGAGATCTCGATGGTCAACGCGGATCTGATGGATGCGATCGATCGTTCTCTCCGCCAGGCGCGGGGACGCAGGGGCGAGCCGTTCGGCGGGGTGCAGGTCGTCATGTTCGGCGACCCGTATCAGCTGGCGCCCGTGCCGCCCCGCGGCGACGAGGCCCGATACGTGCAGGACCACTACCGCTCGTTCTGGTTCTTCGACGCGAAGGTGTGGGCGGGGACCGGCGGCGGCACCGGCGAGTCGGACCAGGAGGGGCTGTTCGCCGTCGACACGCGCGCCGAGCTGCACGTGCGCGAGCTCGTGCAGATCCACCGGCAGTCCGACGACGGGTTCAAGGCCATGCTGAACGCCGTGCGCTACGGGCGGGTGACCGCCGAGATCGCGGGCGTGCTGAACACCCAGGGGGCGCGGACACCACCGGATCCGGAGCCCGGCGAGGTCCCGATGATCACGCTCGCAACCCGCAACGACATCGTGAACAGCATCAACAGCCGACACCTGGCCGCTCTGCCGGGCAAGGAGCAGACCGCGCGCGCCGAGGTGAGCGGAGATTTCGGCAGGGGCGAGGCCGCGCTCCCGGCCGAGTCGGAGCTGAAGCTCAAGGTGGGGGCGCAGGTCATGTTCCTGCGCAACGACACCGCGATGTCCGGTGAGCCGCCGCGCTGGGTCAACGGCACGATCGGAACGGTGGTGCGCATCCTCGGTAGTGCCGTGCGCGTCGACATCGACGGTGAAGAGGTCGATGTCGAGCCCGCCGTGTGGGAACGTTTCCGCTACGCGTACGACCAGAACACGAAGAAGCTCTCCCGTGACGTCGTCGCCGAATTCACGCAGTTCCCGCTGCGTCTGGCCTGGGCTGTCACGATCCACAAGTCGCAGGGCAAGACCTACGAGCGGGCCATCATCGACCTCGGCTCCGGGGCGTTCGCGCCGGGGCAGACCTATGTCGCCCTCAGTCGGCTGACCTCGCTCGAGGGGCTGTATCTGTCGCGTGCGCTGCGACCCCGCGACATCCGGGTGGACGAAGACGTGCGTCGGTTCATGCGCGATGCCTGGCTCGCGGCATCCGCCCCCGAGCTGCCGAAGAGCTGAGCTCCCGGGCGCGGGATCCGCTCAGGCGGCGGCGCGAGCGCGGTCGAGGTCTTCGAACAGCTCGGTGTTGAAGCGGTAGGCGAGGAGCACCTCGTCGATCACGCGCTCGCGCTCGGCCTCATCCCACGGGGCGGCATCGAGCTGCTCGCGGTACACGTCCTTGAAAGCGGACGGGTCGGCGATGTCGTCGAACAGGTAGAAGCCGATGCCGTTGGTCTCGAAGCCGAAGCGACGGGCCATCACGCGACCGATGAAGATGCCGCCGGACAGATCGCCGAGGTAGCGGGTGTAGAGGTGCGCGACGAAGCCGCCGGCCCAGGTGGCGCCCACCTGGCGGATGCGGTCGACGTAGCGCTGAGTGGTGGGCAGGGCGACGATCTGCTCGCGCCAGTCGGCCCCGAGCAGGAACTCAAGGTCGGCCTCCAGCGCGGGGAGTCGGGTGAGCTTGTCGGTGATGAAGACCGAGGCCACCGGATCCTGACGCATGCGCTCGCCCGCGCCCTCGAGCGCCTCGTAGATGAAGTAGTGCTGCGCGACGAGGGAGATGTAGTCCTCGCGCGACCCCTCGCCCTTCAGGAGGTCGGACATGAAGCCGGCGGTCTCGCTGCGGGAGTGCGATCCGGACGAACGCTCGCGCAGGGCGGCGGAGAAGGAGAGGATCTCGGGCATGAGGCCAGTGTAAGGGTTGCCTAACCCCGGAGGGAAGTCGCAGTGTTCAGGCGTGCGGCCGTGGCTCGACGCCGAGGCGGGCGCAGGCGGCGTCGTAGAGAGCCACGACCTCGCGGCGCACGGCGGGGCGGTCGGCGATCGGGCCGCCGGGCCAGGGCACGCGCAGCTCGGCGACCTCACCGTCGCGGGTGATCTCCCACACGCCGGCGTCTCCGTCGAACCCGGTCATCACCGAACCGGTCACCTCGACATCCGACGGCTCCGCGAAGGCGCGGGCGATGAGGATGTTGTCATCGGTGTGGTCGCCGTTCATGTGGCGGAGAACGGCGGTGATCACGTCGGCGTCGAAGATATGGGGCACGGTGACCACCTTACGGCGGCTCCGAGATCGCTCCGGGGCCGACTTTCAGCCTCGGCGCTCTAGACTCGGGAGACACGTCCTCGGGGGTCCCTTTCATGCAGCTTCTCTCGTCGCGCCGGTGGCGCGCCGCAACGGCGACGGCAGCCGTGCTCGCTCTCGCTCTCACCGGATGCTCGTCCGAGGAGTCCTTCTCCTACACGCCGCCCGCACAGGTCGACGGTCCGCTCCCGGACGACACGGTCGCCGCGATGCAGGCCGCGGTCGACAACGCGCTCGTCTCCTCCGGTGCGACCGGTGCGATCGTCGGCGTATGGGCGCCCTGGAGCGGGAGCTGGGTGGCGGGCATCGGCACGCAGGATCGCGAAGGCGGTGCGGAGCTGTCGACCGACATGTCCTTCCGCATCGCGGACGTCACCCGTCTGATGACCTGCGACGTGCTCTATGCCCTCGCCGACCGGGACGTGGTGGAGCTCGACGCCAACGTCGCCGACTACGTCTCGGGCGTCGCCGACATGCGCGACGACGGCATCACCCTCCTCGATCTGTGCAACGGCACCAGTGGCGCGGGATCCTCCGAGGGAACCGTGAAGTCGGCCTGGCTGAACACCCCTGAGCGGGTGTGGTCGCCGCTGGAGCTCGCGGGCTTCGGGCTGGCGCGCGAGCGCGTCGCGCCCCACACGACCTTCCGCGACTCGGACGCCGGCTACCTGTTGCTCGGCCTCGCCCTCGAGCGCGCGTCGGGCATGACGGCCTCCGAGCTGATCGCCGAGTACGTCACCGAACCTCTCGCGCTGCCCGACACCTCGCTTCCCGGGCCGACCCCGGCAGCGCCGGGAACCGGCGCGGTGCTCGACGGTCACTACCTCAATGCCGTCGAGGGCGGATACGACTGCGCGGCCCCCGTCGACATCACGAAGCTGTCGTCCAGCTCGGGGTTCACCGACTCCGGTGTCGTCTCCACTATCACCGACCTCGGTCGCTACGCCCAGGCGGAGGCGAAGCAGGTCCTGCGCACGAAGGAGAAGCCGGAGCGCTTCGCCGATCCGCTCTCGGCGGCAGACGGCGCCGCATCCTGGTTCCAGGCCGCCGGCGGTGGCTACCTGGTGGGATCGATGATCGGCCAGCACGGCTGGACTCCGGGATACGCCACCGCGGCGTACTCCGACCCGGCGACCGGATTCACGGTGGCGGTTGTGCTCAACGACTCCACGGCCGGCGCCCAGTTCGCCCAGCACCTCTCGTGGGAGCTCGCAGCCATCGCCTCGAAGGCGCCGGCCGCCGACGGCCAGACGGCTCCCGAGTTCGGTCTTCCGTTCACCGCCGAGCAGTACCACCAGGCGATCACCGACGCGGCGATCGCCTGCGTCGCTCCTCCCGCCGCGGAGTGAACCCGGGCTGACCCACAGGTACTCGAAGGGGCGACGATGGCGATCATCGACAATGCGATCTACGTGGATGGCGTCCGCACCGAGAACCCGGTGACCCTGAGCGAGACGTTCGAGCGCATGCGCGAACGCGACGGCATGGGGTGGATCGGCCTCTATCGACCGAGCGAGGAGGAGATCCGCGAGGTCGCCGAGGAGTTCGGGATCCACGCGCTCGTCGTGGAGGACGCCCTCTCCGGGCACCAGCGCGCGAAGCTCGAGCGCTACGGAGACGTGCTGTTCATGGTGCTGCGACCGGCCCGCTATCTCGACGACCTCGAAGAGGTCGAGTTCGGCGAGGTGCATGTGCTGGTCGGTCCCGACTTCGTGGTGACGATCCGGCACGCGGAGTCCCCCGACCTCGGCCGCGTCCGGCGTCGCCTCGAAGCCGACCCCGCGCTCCTCGCCCACGGCCCCGAAGCCGTGCTGTACGCCATCCTCGACGAGGTCGTCGACGAGTACACGCCCGTCCTCGCGGGGCTCGAGAACGACATCGACGAGATCGAGAGCCAGCTGTTCGAGGAGAACACCGACGCCACGCAGCGCATCTACGATCTGAGCCGGGAGGTCATCGACTTCCAGCGGGCCACGCAGCCGCTGTCGGGGATGCTGGAGGCACTGCTTCAAGGGTCGGACAAGTACCAGGTGACCGAAGAGCTGCAGCGGTATCTGCGCGACGTGCTGGATCACACCCTGCGCGTGAGCGACCGCGCGACGACGTTCCGCACCGTGCTCGACAACGCGCTCACCGTCGAATCGACCATCGTCGCACGCCGCCAGAACGAGGAGATGCGGCGGATGACGGAACTCAGCATCCGTCAGAACGACGAGGTCAAGAAGATCTCGGGATGGGCGGCGATCCTGTTCGCGCCCACGCTCGTCGGCACCATCTACGGCATGAACTTCGACCACATGCCGGAGCTGCACTGGCTGCTCGGCTACCCCATGGCGGTCGGCATGATGATCGCGCTGGGCTTCGGCCTGTACGCGGCGTTCAAACGCAAGGGCTGGCTCTGACACCGAGCCGGATGAGTGCCCGTCGCCCCGCATGGGATGATCGCAGCATGGAACTCGTGGCGGGAATCGACTCCTCGACCCAGTCCTGCAAGGTCGTCATCGCAGACGCGGTCTCCGGCACGGTCGTCCGCGAAGGGCGGGCGGCTCACCCGCCGGGAACCGAGGTCGACCCGGAGGCCTGGTGGCAGGCGATCGCCGCGGCGGGCGGACTCGGCGACGTGCGCGCGTGGGCGATCAGCGGGCAGCAGCACGGGATGGTGGCGCTGGACAGCAGGGGACGCGTCGTGCGGCCCGCCCTGCTGTGGAACGACCTGCGCTCGTCGGATGCGGCAACGGCACTGATCGCCCGGTACGGCGCGACGGCCCTCGCGGAGCGCACCGGCCTCGTGCCCGTGCCCTCGTTCACCCTCACCAAGGTGCACTGGCTGCGCGAACACGAGCCCGAGCGCGCCCGTGCGGTCGGTGCCGTCGCGCTCCCGCATGACTGGCTCACCTGGCGTCTGCGGGGTTTCGGCCCCGACTCCCGTCTCGGCGCCGACTTGGATGAGCTCGTGACCGACCGTTCCGAGGCCTCGGGAACCGGGTACTGGACGGATGCCGGCTATGACCGGGAGCTCTTCGCCGAGGCGCTGGGGCACGACGCGGTGCTGCCGCGGGTCCTCGCCCACGACGCAGCGGTCCGCGATGCCGACGGCCGTTCGGTCGGACCGGGATCCGGGGACAACGCCGGCGCCGCGCTGGGTCTGGGAGCTCGTGTCGGAGACGTGGTGGTGTCGATCGGCACGAGCGGGACGGTCTTCGCGACGAGCGCTCATCGCACGATCGACCCCTCGGGAACGGTCGCCGGATTCGCCGACGCAGCCGACGGCCATCTGCCGCTCGTCGCGACCCTCAGCGCCGCGCGGGTGCTCGACACGCTCGCCGCCCTCCTCGGAGTGGATCACGAAGAACTCAGCCGACTCGCCCTTGCTGCGTCTCCCGGTGCCGGCGGTCTGGTGCTCGAGCCGTACCTGGAGGGCGAGCGCACCCCGAACCTCCCGGATGCGACCGGAACCCTATTCGGCATGACGCTCGCCTCGACCACGAGAGAGAACGTCGCTCGCTCGGCCTATGAGGGCGTGCTCGGCGGTCTGCTGTTCGGCCTGAACGCGATCCGCGACCTCGGCGTGCCCACGGAGCGGGGCATCCTCATCGGCGGTGGCGCCCGGTCCGCGGCCGTGCGCGCGATGGCTCCCGAGATCCTCGGCATCCCGATGACCGCGCCGCCCGCCGGCGAATTCGTCGCCTGGGGCATGGCCCGCCAGGCGGCGCGCACGCTCGGACTCGAGCTGCCTCCGGCCGCCTAGGTGTGATGTCCAGGGACGTTGTTTCGGCGACACGGCCGTGAAGAGCTGAGAGGTGAGGGCCTCCGGTTGTGAAGTGGAGCTGTTGAGTTCAACCGCTTCAGGAACCAGGAGGCCCTCGTGTCCCACGCTAACGCTGCCCTGACCCCACGCGCCCGGCTTCGACTGGCGCGCCTGATCGTCGAGGATCACTGGCCGCCGCAGGTCGCGGCGAAGATGTTCATGGTCTCGCCCGTGACCGCCCGGAAGTGGGCGGCCAGGCTGCGCCTGGAGGGACCTGCTGGGATGGCTGATCGTTCGAGTCGCCCGCGATCGATGCCGACGAAGACCCCGCTGCCGCAGGTCAAGAAAATCGTGAAAGCGAGGTGGCGGCGGCGTCTCGGCGCGGTTCAGATCGCTGGCGAACTCGGTCTGCCCGCCTCGACCGTCCACGCGGTCCTGGTGCGCTGCCGCATCAACCGGCTCAGCCATATCGACAGGGTCAATGGGGAGCAAATCCGCCGCTACGAGCACGATCATCCCGGATCGCTGATCCACGTCGACGTCACGAAGTTCGGCAACATCCCCGACGGCGGCGGCTGGCGCTTCGTCGGCCGCGTCCAAGGCGAACGCAACCGAGAGGCCACCGCCACCCGCACCAAGAGCAGGAACCATCGTTACGAGCCGAGGCTCGGCACTGCGTTCGTGCACACCGTCATCGACGACCACTCCCGCGTCGCTTACGCCGAGATCTGCTCCGACGAGAAAGCGGACACCGCGATCGGTGTTCTCCGCCGAGCGGTGTCCTGGTTTGCCGACCGCGGTGTCACTGTCGAGCGCGTCCTCTCGGACAACGGCTCGGCCTACAAGTCTCACGCCTGGCGCGATGCCTGCATCGATCTTGGGATCACGGCGAAGAAGACCCGGCCTTACCGTCCACAAACGAATGGGAAGATCGAGCGCTTCCACCGCACCCTCGCCGACGGCTGGGCATACGCGAAGCTCTATCCCTCAGAGACTGAGCGCCGCAAAGCACTCCCGGGCTGGCTGCACTTCTACAATCATCACAGGCACCACTCCGCGATCGGAGCCCCGCCCATCAGCAGAATCGAAAACAACCTGCCTGGACATCACACCTAGGGCGCCTGCAGGTCGGGAAGTCGGGAGGTCAGGCCGAGGCGTCGGCCCCGGCGGCGAGGACCTCGGCCCAGGCGTCCTCCTGGTCGAACACCAGGTCGGTGCCGACGACGGCCCAGTCGGCGCCGGCGGAGGCGAGGGCGTCGTGGTGCAGGCGGCGCACGCCGCCGTCGACGGCGAGCCGACGGTCGGGCGAGGCTCTGCGCAGGGCGGTGAGCTTGTGCAGGACAGCGGTGTCGAACGCGCTTCCGGCCTGACCGGGGACGATCGACATGCACAGCACCGCGACATCGGCTGGCACGTCGGCGGCGCGGGTCTGCGGTGAGACTGCGAGGCCGGGGGTGGCGCCGCGCCGCTCGATGCGCACGAGTGCCTCCTGCCAGTCGTCGCTCTCGATGTGCACGAAGACGAGGTCGCAGAACGTGGTCCAGGCGTCCACGTCCCGCCCAGCCCGATGAGCCATCACGTGGGCTTCGGCAGAGAGCCCGGTCGCGGAGGCCAGCTCGGCGGCGGAGTCCGGGGGGAACCCTCCCGCCGCGGCGAAGCTGCCGTCGGTCGTGTCCCAGTGCAGCCGACGCAGACCGGCGTCCCGCAGCCGCAGCGCGGTGGTCAGGCGATCCTCGGCGGGAACGGACCACAGCGAGCCGGCGATCCGCATCAGCGATCCTCCGCGAGCACGGCCTCGGCGAGAGTGTGGTCGGTGAACAGCTCGGTGATGAGCCCCACACGGGACACCGTCCGGATCGCATCGGCCTTCGCGGCTCCACCGGCGACGGCGACCACACGCGGCACCTTCTGCAGCTGCTCGTACGAGATGTTGACGCAGCGGTCCTGGAAATCGGGGTCGACCGGGGTGCCGTCGCTCTGGATGAGGATGCCCGCGATGTCGGCGACGCATCCCTTGCTGAGAGCGTTGGCGAGGTCGTCGATGGGCAGCACGTCCCGCACCTGCGACACCGGCGGGTTCCAGGCGCCGACCGAGAGCAGGGCGGTGGTGACCGCGGGGAACAGGTCCATGGCCGAGCGGATGTCGGGATGGCGGCGCAGGCTCTTCGCGGTCTCGAGGTCGTCGACGATCAGCGGGGAGAAGATCGGGTAGACATCCCCGCCGGAACGGCGCGACGTCTGGCGCACGACCTCGATGGGTGACGATGCCAGGTCGCCGGCCACGACGCCGGTGAGCTGCACGATCGACAGCCGGGGGAGGTGGTCGAACTGACTCACGGTCGCGGTCAGGGTGCGGCCCCAGGTGACGCCGAGCACCTCGTCCTCGCGCAGGCTCTCGCCGAGCGCCCGCGCCGCCGCCCCGCCGATCTGTCGACGCACGGTGTCGTCGTCGCCGTGAGAGCGCACGACGAGGCATCGCTCGAGGCCGAGCTTCTCCTGCAGCCGCTGGCTCAGCTCGACGTCGGGCAGACCCCAGTCGTGGATCTCGATCGTGACGACGCCCTCTTCGCGGGCGCGGGTGAGCAGCCGGGCCACCTTGAAACGTGAGATCCCCAGGGCGTCGGAGATGTCGACGCGGGACCGGTCTTCGAGGTAGTGGGCGCGGGCGACGGCTGCCATGAGGGCGCGATCGTGGTCCATGCCCGTCGATACCTCGCTCATTTGAGCGTCGAAATCACGAAACTGTGACATATGTGACGGCTGCCTTTCTTCGGCACGAGGAGCTTCCTATGCTCAAACGTACATCCAAGCATCACAGATGAGCGCGACTGATTCCATCGTGCGATTGAAGGAGCAAGAGTTGACGGTCAATGACGACATCCTCGCGGTAGCGCGCGGACGCCTGCGTGCAGAGGCCGATGCCGTGGCAGCGCTGATCGACACGGTCGACGACTCGCTCGTCACCGCGGCGTCGCTGATCCTCTCCGGCACGGGCAAGCTCTTCATCGGCGGCTCCGGCACATCCGGCACCGTCGCGCGGCGGATGGCGCACATCCTCTCAGTGACCGGCACCCCGTCGCTGCCCTTCTCGCCCATGGACGGCCTGCACGGAGCCTCCGGTGCGATCACGGCTGCCGACATCGTGCTGCTCATCTCGAACGGCGGAGCCTCCGGCGAGGTCGTGCAGCTCGCCCGCATCGCCCGCGGTCGTGGGGCGCGGGTGATCTCCCTCTCGCGCAGCCACTCGACGCCGCTCGCGTTCCTGGCCGACCACAGCGTCGCCGTCGCCGTGCAGCCTGCGGCCGACATCGGCGGCATCGTCGCGACCGGCATCACGATCGCGCAGTCGGCGTGGGGCGACGCGCTCGCCGAGGTGCTCATGCGCGGGCGGGGGTACACCTGGGCCGAGTTCATGACCACGCATCCCGCCGGCGCTGTCGGTCGCCTCGAGGACCTTCCGGCAGACGCCGACCGGATCGTCATCCCCGCGTACCGGGAGGTCGCGTCATGATCGATGTGGTCGCCGGAGTCGACAGCTCCACCCAGTCGTGCACCGTGGAGCTCCGCGACGCCGTATCCGGAGCGCTCGTCTCGACCGGCCGCGCCCCGCATCCGGTCACCCACCCGCCGATCAGCGAGCAGGACCCCGAGTCCTGGTGGCAGGCGCTGGTCGCGGCGATGGGAGACGCGCGCCGCGACGTCGAGGTGCGCATCATCGGCGTGAGCGTCGGCGCGCAGTGTCACGGTCTGGTGGTCTCCGATGAGGCCGGTCGCCTGCTGCGCCCCGCGCGCCTCTGGAACGACACCACCTCGGGGTCGCAGGCTGCCGCGCTGCTCGACAGGCATCCCGCCTCCTGGTGGGCCCAGCAGATCGGGATCGTCCCCTCGGCCGCCATCACCATCTCGAAGCTCGCGCTCCTGGCAGAGACCGACGCGGATGCGTTCGCGCGCGTCCGCCACATCTCGGTGCCGCACGACTGGCTCACGTACCGGTTGACCGGACGCCGTGTCACGGATCGCTCGGACGCCTCGGGAACCGGGTACTACTCCGCCGACACCGGGCGTTGGCGCACCGACATCCTCGACGAGGTCGTGGGGGAGCGCGACTGGGCCCCGCTGCTTCCCGAGGTGCTCGCACCCGATGAGGCGGCCGGACGGATCGCACCCGCCGCGGCCGCAGAGCTCGGCATCGACCCCGGCGCACTGGTCGGCGCGGGCGGTGGCGACCAGCATCTCGCCGCGCAGGGCATCGGGCTCGGCGAAGGCGACATGGCGTACAGCCTCGGCACCTCCGGCGTCGTGTTCGCGACCACCCCCGACCCCGTCGTCGACGTCACGGGTTCGGTCGACGGCGTCGCGAACGTCACAGGCGGCTATCTTCCGCTCGTCTGCACGCTCAACGCCACCAAGGTCACCGACACCATCGCGCGGCTGCTCGCGGTCGATCACGCCGCGCTCGCCGCCCTCGCCCTCGCCGCGCCGCTGGACCCGGAACGCCCCCTGCTCGCGGCCTACCTCGACGGTGAGCGCTCGCCGCGACTGCCCTCGGCGCGCGGCATGCTGGCGGGTCTGAGCACCGCGACCAGCCGCGAGCAGCTCGCATTGGCCGCGTTCGAGGGGGTCGCCCTCGGCCTCGTGCGAGGAGAGCGTGGGATGGCGTCTCTCGGCATCCCCGTGACGGGACGCACTATCGCCATCGGCGGGGGAGCGCGGTCGCACGCCTACCGGCAGATCATCGCCGACCTGACAGGTCGCGCCGTGCACACCGTCGATGCGCCGGAAGGCACGGCGCGCGGCGCTGCGATCCAGGCCGCAGCGGTGGTGCGCGGCGAGACCGTCGCCGCCGTCACGGCCGCCTGGCGCCCCGAGGCCACCTCGGTCACCGAGCCGGTCGCCGATCGCGGTGACATCTGGGACCGCTACATCCGCCTGGCCGACCTGCAGTCCGACGGCGAACGCTTCTAGGAGGACCCGTGCTCTACATCGACAGCGCCGACCGTGACCTGCTCGCGCCGCTTCTGGCGACCGGGTTGTTCGCCGGTGTCACCACCAACCCCGCGATCCTCGATCGCGCCGGACTGACCGCCGACGACCTGCCCGCTCTCGCCACCTGGCTGCGGGATCGTGGCGTGACCCGCTTCTACGCACAGGCGACCGGGACGACGATCGAAGAGCTGCGCGACACCGCCCGGCGGATCGCGGATCTCGGCGGCGACGTGGTGATCAAGCTCGTGGCGTCAGCCCCGGCGCTCACCGTCGCGCGCGAGCTGACGGACGCCGGACGCGAGGTGCTGATCACGGCGGTGTACCACCCGTCCCAGGCCCTCCTCGCCGCCGCTGCCGGAGCGCAGGAGGTCGCACCCTACGTGGGCAGGGCGAGCGAGAACGGTCGCGAAGGCGTTGCGCTCGTCGCGGCGATCGCCCGAAGCGTGCCGAGCATGCGCATCCTGGCCGCGAGCCTGCGCTCCGCCGACCAGGTCGCGGCCGTCGCCGGGGCCGGCGCGCACGATCTCACGCTCGCTCCGGCGATCGCCGGCGCCCTCTTCGAGGACGAGCTTACGCTCGCCGCGACCGCGGAGTTCGAGGAGCTCGTGGCAGCGGCGGCGCGTGCAGCGGCGGTGCCGTCATGACCCCGCCGGACTCCTGCCGCGCGCTCTCAGGGACGCGGAGGACCGCTCGTCGCCCTCACCTCGAGCGAGGTCGGCAGGAAGCGTCGCCGCGGGGTCTCGGCCAGTGCATGGCTCAGCAGCATCTCGCCGGCGATGCGGCCCTTCTCGACGAGTGGCTGGCTCACCGTGGTGAGGCCGACGCGTCCCGCTTCGGGGATGTCGTCGAAGCCGGTGATCGTGAGGTCGCCCGGCACGCTCAGACCCTGACGGCGTGCGGCGTCGAGTGCGCCGATCGCGAGGACGTCTCCGAAGCAGCAGATCGCCGTGAGGTCGGGGTGGCGCTGGAGCAGGGCCTGGAGGGCGGCGGCGCCGGACTCGACCGCGTTCTCGAAGCGCTCCTCGACGACCAGCGGAACGCCGCCCAGGCCGTCGCGGAGACCGGCGATCCGGTTGCGCTGCACCGAGTAGACGGCCTGCGTCCAGCGGTCCTCGTCGGCGGGGCCGTTGTAGCGCGCGCGCCCGAGGCGCGAGGTGATGACGCCCACCTTCCGGTGGCCGAGATGGGCCAGATGCTGCCCGAGCTCGGCGGCGGCGGCACGATCGTCCAGCCCGACCCAGTCGGCGGTGAGGGCGTCGCGCGGCTCGTCCACCACCACGGTGGGCAGGCGGCGCCGCAGCGCGGCGTCGAGGTGCGGATCGCCCTCCGGGACCGAGTAGAAGACGAAGCCGTCGACGACGGCCCCCATGACGTTCGACACCCGCGACGCCCCGACGGGCGGGCCGGTGGGCAGCAGCAGCAGGTTGAGCCGCGCCTCCTGGAGCGTGGTCGAGAGCCCCGCCAGCAGGGCCACGGAGGCGGGGTCGGCCAGGGCGAAGGGCATCTCGTCGGTGAAGACCACGCCAATCGTCTCGGACTTCCCGCGGCGGAAGCGGCGGGCCGCGGCATCCGGTCCCGCATAGCCGACGGCTTCGGCGGTTGCGAGCACACGTTCTCTGACGTCGTCACTGACCCGCTCCGGGTGGTTGTAGACGTTCGAGATCGTGGCCGGCGACAGGCCGAGCGACCGGGCGATGCTCGTGAGCGTCGGCGGCGGCGCTCCGGGCGTCTTGGTCATCTCTTCAGCCTAGCGGATTTGACGTTTCAAGAGCGAGTGGACCACTTCTCTCTGCACTGTTTCATTGATAAATCAGGGATGGATGAGGAATTGTTGACGTCTATAGATTTACGTTCTAATATTCAAGCGATCGCAAGCCCCCGGATCGACACGCGTCGCCCGGGCAGGCTCGTCGCCGGATACCCGAACCGCTCCGGGCGCAGAAGCCCGAAGCCCCGCACCACCCCGTTCTCACAGGAGAGAGAGGTTTCTCATGACTGAGATCCCGTCGACGATGACCGCCAGCGTGCTGCGAGGGGTGAAGGACCTGGTGCTGGAAGAGCGCCCCGTCCCGGTGCCCGCCGCTGACGAGGTGCTGGTGGAGGTCGCGAGCGTCGGCGTCTGCGGCTCCGATGTGCACTACTACGAGCACGGCCGCATCGGTCCGTACGTGGTCGACACCCCGCTGATCCTCGGTCACGAGGTGAGCGGTCGCATCGTCGCCGTCGGTGCTGACGTCGACCCGGAGCGCATCGGACGACGTGTGGCCATCGAGCCCCAGCGGCCCTGCCGTCGCTGCGACTTCTGCCGAGCCGGCGACTACAACCTGTGCCCGCAGATGGAGTTCTACGCGACGCCGCCGATCGACGGCGCGTTCTGCGACTACGTCATCATCCAGGACGACTTCGCGTATGACGTGCCCGACTCGATCAGCGATCACGCGGCAGCGCTCATGGAGCCGCTATCCGTCGGCATCGCAGCCGCGCAGAAGGGCGGCATCAAGGTGGGTGACACCGTGCTGATCGCCGGCGGCGGACCGATCGGCATCATCGCCGCTCAGGTGGCCAAGGCGTTCGGCGCCGTCGACGTGGTGGTCGCCGACATCA
Organism: Microbacterium sp. PAMC22086; assembly: GCF_019443525.1. Classification (NCBI taxonomy): domain Bacteria; kingdom Bacillati; phylum Actinomycetota; class Actinomycetes; order Micrococcales; family Microbacteriaceae; genus Microbacterium; species Microbacterium sp. PAMC22086. Next base: position 891,246 of record NZ_CP080380.1, read on the forward strand.
GCCCGGCCCGCCGGGAGCTCGCCGCATCGTACGGTGCCCGCGTCGTCGACCCGGCGGCACAGTCGACCGTCGACCTCGCCGCGAACGTCTTCATCGATGCCTCCGGTGCCACACCCGCGATCGTCAACGGCATCCGCTCCACCCGTGCAGGCGGCACCGTGGTCCTGGTCGGCAGTGCCGACGAGTTCCCGCTCTCGGTGCCCGACGTGGCGATGCGCGAGCTGAACGTCACCGGCATCTTCCGCTACACCGGCACCTGGCCGATCGCCCGGGCCCTGCTGGAATCCGGCCAGGTCGTGCTCGACTCGCTCGTCACGCACGTGTACGGCATCGAGCAGGTCGAGGAGGCGCTGTCCGGCGAAGGATCGGTCGACTCTCTCAAGCGGATCGTCCTGCCGCGCGTGCGTCGTGTCGACGAGCCAGAGGTCAGGGCGGCGTCATGACCGACGCGCTGCTGTCCGTCGAGGGGATCTCGAAGTCGTTCCCCGGTGTGAAGGCCCTCGACGACGTGTCGTTCGATGTGCGCCCCGGCACCGTGCACGCTCTCTGCGGCGAGAACGGCGCCGGCAAGTCGACCCTGATGAAGATCATCAACGGGATCTACCAGCCCGACACCGGCACCATCCGGGTGCGCGGCGAGGAGGTGCGGATCAAGAACCCGATCGACGCCCGCGCCCGCGGCATCGCGATGATCTCGCAGGAGCTCAACTACGTGCCGGGCATGACCATCGCGGAGAGCTTCTTCCTCGGTCGCCTGCCCATGAAGCTCGGCAAGATCGACTGGAAGTTCATCCGCAGCGAGGCGCGTCGCATCCTCGCAGCGGAAGGGCTGGACTTCTCGATCAACCGCCGACTCGGCACGCTCACCGTCTCGGAGATCCAGACCCTCGAGATCCTCCGTGCGGTCTACCACAGCGCTGACGTGCTGATCATGGACGAGCCCACCTCGGCGATCGCCCACAAGGAGGTCGAGTCGTTGTTCGCGAAGATCCGCGATCTGCGCGCACAGGGCAAGTCGATCATCTACATCTCGCACAAGATGGACGAGGTGTTCGAGCTCGCGGACGACGTCAGCGTGCTCCGCGACGGCACCGTCGTGAGCTCGCAGCCCACCGCCGAGATCAGCTCCAGCCAGATCATCGCGCAGATGGTCGGTCGTGACCTCGACCACCAGGCGTACCCCAAGGAGCAGGTCGAGATCGGTGACACGGTCTTCCGTGCCACCGGGCTGTCGTCCGCGCACATGTTCGAGGACATCGACCTGAACATCCGCGCGGGCGAGATCGTCGGGCTCGCCGGACTCATCGGCGCGGGTCGCAGCGAGGTCATCCGCGCGGTGTTCGGACTCGACAAGCTCGATGCGGGCGAGATCGAGATCGACACGGCCACCGTGAAGATCAAGAACCCGACGCAGGCGATCAAAGCCGGTGTCGCGATGCTCTCCGAGGACCGGCGTCTGGTCGGCATCGTGCCGCAGCTCAGCATCATGAAGAACGCCACGCTGGCGAGCATGCGCAAGGTGATCCACGGCGGCTTCGCCCGGCGCCGGGAGGAGGAGAAGCTCGTCACCGAGTACTTCGACAAGATGAACGTCAAGGCGCCCAGCCTGCAGACGCGCATCGCGAACCTCAGCGGTGGCAACCAGCAGAAGGTCCTCCTCGCCCGCTGGCTGATCTCCGACCCGAAGATCCTCCTCCTCGACGAGCCCACCCGCGGCATCGACGTCGGAGCGAAGTTCGAGATCTACAAGATCATGACCGAGCTGGCCAAGCAGGGCCGCGGCATCCTCATGATCTCGTCCGAGCTGCCCGAGCTCATCGGGATGTGCGACCGCATCTACGTGATGTCGGCCGGACGCCTCACCGCGGAGCTGACACCCGATCAGTTCTCGCAGGAAACCATCCTCACGTACGCCATGAATGAAATCGAGGTGGCATGAAAATGCTCTCCAACCTGAAGAGACTCGAGGTGAGCCGCTTCTCGATCTACATCATCCTGTTGATCGTCATCGTCGCGGCGAGCCTGCTGAGCCCGAACTTCCTGAGCTCGGACAACCTGTTCAACGTGCTTCGGCAGGTGTCGGTCATCACCATCCTCGCGTTCGGCGCGATGACGCTCATCATCGGCGGGATGATCGACCTCTCCGCCGGCGCCGTGATGGCGTTCGCGGGTGTGGTGTCGGTCATGGTCTACAAGTCGAGCGGCAACCTGCTGCTCGCGATCCTCGCCGGCATCGCGATCGGCATGATCTGCAACCTCGTCAACGCCTTCCTCGTCGCGACGCTGAAGACCCCGGCGTTCATCGTCACCCTCGGCATGATGCTCATGGCCCGCGGCGCGGTGCTCGAGCTCACGCAGGGTCAGAACGTGCTCCAGCTCGGTGACTTCGTCCTGATCGGACAGGGCAACCTCGGCTGGCTGCCGATCCCGGTGCTGGTGCTCATCGGCGTGACGATCGTGATCTGGTACCTGATGAACCAGACCAGGTACGGCCGCTCGGTGTACGCGGTCGGCGGCAACGAGGAGGCGGCGCGGGCCGCCGGGATCTCGGTCGCGCGTGTGAAATACCAGGCGTTCCTCGTCAACGGCGCCCTGGTCGGCATCGCCGGCGTGATCTTCATGTCGCGCGTCAACGCCGGTCTGCCCAACGCCGGCGTCGGCTACGAGCTGCAGGCGATCACCGCGCCGATCATCGGTGGCACGAGCTTCTCCGGAGGCGTCGGCACCGTGATGGGAACACTCGCGGGTGCGCTCATCGTCGGCATCCTCGGCAACATTATGAACCTCATCGGCATCGGCTCGTACATCCAGCAGATCGTGATGGGCGCGATCATCGTGATCGCCGTCGCCTACGACGTCTTCAGCAAGCGCGGCAAGGCGAAGACCACGATCCTCAAGTCCGACGCGAAGGGCGATCCCTTCCCCGCCCGGGCCTCCTCGACCGATCCGGGAGGCGGTCGGGTGAAAGCCTGACCCTCCCCTTTCCGCAACGCTTCACCCACCCAACGAAAACAGGAGAAGACAATGAAGAGTCTTACCCGCAGGATCATCGCCCTCGGCGCCGCAGCCGCTGCGGCGATCAGCCTCGCAGGCTGCGCCGTCACCACCGGAAACCCGACCGGAGGCGGCGGTGGTGCCACCGAGGACAAGGACGAGTACCGCGTCGCGTACATCGCCCGAGCCCAGGCCGACTCGTTCGCCGCCTGGCTCGCCAACGAGATGAAGGCGGAGGCCGGCAACTACGACGACATCACCCTCGAGGTGTTCGACGGCCAGGCCGACGACGAGATCGAGAACAAGATGATCGAGAACGCGATCGCCAACAAGTTTGACGCGGTCATCATCCAGGCGAACAACGCCGACGCCCAGCTGCCCTACATCCAGCAGGCAATCGACGCGGGCATCGTGACCATCACCACCAACCCGCGCGTGGAGGGACTCACCGGCGGCAACTCGGTCGACGCCGACCCGTACAAGCAGGGCGCCGTCGTCGCGCAGCTCGCGCTGGAGGAGATCCCGGAGAACGCGAACGTCGTCGTGCTCAACGGCCCCGCCGGCAACTTCCACAGCACCGCACGCCGCGAAGCGTGGGAGGCCGAGTTCTTCGAGAAGCGCCCCGACGTGAAGATCGTCGCGGAGGACATCGCGAACTGGAACAAGGATGAGGCCATGACCCTCATGGAGGACTGGTCGCTGGCCAACCCCGACGTCGACGCGATCATCTCGATGAACGACAACATGGCGTCGGGTGCGCTCGAGGCTGTGAAGGGCAAGGGCGGCTTCGACGGCATCCTCGCCTACGGCGTCGACGGCACCCCCGAGGCCGTGCTCCTGATCGAGGCCGGCACGATGACCGCGACCTCGCTCCAGAACGCCCGCGAACTGGCACAGCTCAACCTGAAGGCCGTGCACGACCTGCTCACGGGCGCGGAGGACGAGGTGAACGTCGACATCGGCAACCCGTTGATCACGAAGGACAACGTCCAGGAGTACATCGACCTGTACAAGGAGGCCGGACTCCTCGACAAGTGACGTCGCCCGACCGGTGACACCGACGTCGGGGGAGCGGGCGCCTGCCCGTTCCCCCGACGTCTGCCCGCACACCTCCTGGAAGGCAGATCCCGCGATGCTCGCTCTTGCTCTCGCCGACGCCCGTGACCGCGCGCGGCGGCTCGCCCAGGATGGGCGTCCTTTCCTGCTGGGGATCGTCGGTCCGCCCGGCGCCGGCAAGTCCACCCTCGCCGAGGCACTCGGCGAACCCGCGTTCCCCATGGACGGGTTCCACTACGCCAACGAGCACCTGGATCGGCTCGGCCTGCGCGGCCGGAAGGGGGCGCCGGCGACGTTCGACGTCGACGGCTTCGCCGCCCAGCTCGGTCGCCTGCGGGCGGGGCGCGACGTGGTGGCGCCTCGCTTCGACCGCGAGATCGATGCCGCCGTCGCGGGTGCCCTGTCCCTCTCCGCCGCCGACCGCCTGATCGTCGTCGAGGGCAATTACCTGCTCCACGACGCCGATGGGTGGGAGCGGATCCGCCCACTGCTCGACGAGGTCTGGTACATCGACGTGCCGGAGGATCTCCGGCTGCGCCGGCTCGTCGCCCGCCACGAGTCGTTCGGCCGCACGCACGACGACGCCGTGCGGTGGGCCTCCGACGTCGACGGCCCCAACGCCGTCCTCATCCGCGCCACCCGCCACCGGGCCGACGCCATCATCACCCTGACCGAAGGAGAAGACGCATGAGCGTCATGGAAGCATTCGCCCTCACCGACCGCACGGCACTCGTGACCGGTGCCACCCGAGGGCTGGGTCGCGAGTTCGCGCGGGCCCTCGCCGAAGCCGGAGCCGACATCGTCGTGCACGGCCGTGACGAGGAGGCGGCCAAGGAGGTCGCCGCCGAGATCGAGGCGCGCGGACGCCGCGCGTGGATCGTGCTCGGGGACCTCACCGATCGCGCCTCGGTCGACCGCATCGCCGCCGAGGCCATCGGTGCGGCCGGGCACCTCGACATCCTCATCAACAACGCCGGCGCGTGCATCCACCGTCCCGCGCTCGAGGTGACGGACGACGAGTGGTCGCACGTCATCGACACCAACCTCACGGCGCTGTGGCGTATGTCGCAGGCAGTCGGCGGACACATGGTCGCACGTGGCTCGGGCTCGATCGTCAACGTCGGCTCCATCTCGGCGCAGATCGTCAACCGGCCGCAGTTCCAGCCGGCGTACAACGCGTCCAAGGCCGCCGTGCACCACCTCACCAAGTCGCTCGCGGCAGAGTGGGCGCCGTCCGGCGTCCGCGTGAACGCCGTGGCCCCCGGGTACATCAAGACCGACATGTCGCCGGTCGACGAGCCCAAGTACCGTCGCTTCTGGATCGAGGACTCCGCGCAGCAGCGTTATGCGACGCCGGACGAGGTGAGCCCCTCGATCGTGTTCCTCGCCTCGGACGCCGCGAGCTTCATGTCGGGCACCGTGCTGGTCGTCGACGGCGGCTACACGCTGTTCTGAGCGGCACGGCGGACGCCGCCGGGGATGAATCCTCGGTGGTGTCCGCTCCTCCCGTCCGGCCCGTCTGTCCGGATCCCTGCGGTCGTCGGCAGTGTGCGGTCTTGTCCGCGTCCGCGAGGGCGGGCACGATGAGCGCATGACGTCTTCTTCCGACACCGCCCTGCTCGTCATCGATGCGCAGGAGTCCTTCCGCCGGCGTGCCGACGACTGGGCGGCCACGGCGAATCCTGCTGTGATCGACAACATCGCGCTCCTCGTCGCCCACGCGCGAGAGGTCGGCGACCCGGTCGTGTGGATCACGCACTCCGAGCCGGGGAGCGGGGGTGTGTTCGACCCCGCATCGGGCTTCGTGCGTGTGATCGAGGACCTCGATCCGCGCGAATCCGAAGCAGCCCTCACCAAGACGACGGTCAACTCGTTCGGCTCGACGGACCTCCATGACAGGTTGCAGGGGGCGGGGGTGCGTCGCGTCGTGATCTGCGGCATCCGCACCGAGCAGTGCTGCGAGACGACGGCCCGCGTCGCCGCCGACCTCGGCTACGAGGTGGAGTTCGTCACCGATGCGACCACGACCTCGGCGATCCCGGCGCACGGCGGGCTGGCCGCCGTATCGGGGGAGGACATCATGCGCCGTACGGAGAGCATCCTGGCGGCCCGGGGATTCGCGACCATCGCGAGCACGAGCGAACGGATCGGAGCGGTCCGGGCGCCCGGTCTCCCCTAGAAGCGCCGCCCGGATTCCCCACGACGTCGTCGCCCACCGACAGATTCCGTCGCGATGCTCGTTGTCCGGAAGGGGCGTTCCCGCGGGGAGATGCGCGGCGTGCCATCGCGTAATCTCATCAGTAGCGGAGGGGGGCGCACTCAGGGGAGTGGGCAATGGGCGAAGCAACGGACCAGGTCGATCGGCGTGTCGTCGATGATCGACGGGCCCGAGAGGCGAACGCGGGGGACCGTGGTGCGGCCGGGGAGTACCTCGCCGAGAATCTCCCGTACCTGTTGTCGATAGCGCGACGGATCTCCAACGGCGTGCTCGATCCCGACGACCTCGCCGCGGACGCCATCGCCGCCCTCCTCGCGCTGTGGGCCGAGGGCAGGGGACCGACCTCGAACCCCAACGCCTATCTCTCGCGAGCGATGAGGAACCGTCTGATCGACGAGTACCGTTCACCGCGCTCCCGCGTCGGTGGCATCCTCGATGCCGATGAGGAGCTCCAGCCGCACTTCGACTCGACCAGGCGCACCGATCTTCACCGCGAGGACGCGTATGTCGCCGCCGCTCTGCAGTCCCTCCCGCCGGATTAGCAGCTGGTGCTGAAAGCCGTCGTCGTCGATGGGCGCAAGCCGGGAGACCTCGAGGGAGAACTGGCGCGGCGGGCGCCGGCGATCTCGTCCCTGCTGCGGCGCGCCAAGCTCAGCCTGCGCCGGGCGACGCTGCGGGTGGTCCTCGAAGAAGACGCGCCAGCGGACTGCCGTCGCGCCGCCGGCGACCTCCCGGAGTCGGTCGCGGTGCAGATGGAGGATGTCTCTCGATCGCGCGGTATGGCGCACATCCGCACGTGCGATCGGTGCAGGGCCGCCTGGGGCCGGTTCGCGCGATCGGCGAGGCGTCCGCCCAGCCAGTTGCCGAGCACGAGGCCGGCGCCGAGCAGCCACGGCACGGCGGAGGTGGCGAAGCCGCTCACCTCGGTGAGCGTGTAGGCGATGTAGGTGAAGGCGCCGAACATCCCGCCGAACGCGAGGATCGTGACGACGAGCGAGAACCACACCTGTCCGGAGCGGAAGGCGGCGAGCTCACTGCGGAGGCTCACCTGGGCGGTGGGGCGGGGAAGGCGCGGGACGAGGAGGGCGATGCCGAGGAAGGCCAGCACGCCGATGCCGGAGATCGCCCAGAAGGTCGAGCGCCAGCCCAGCTCCTGACCGAGGACGGTGTCGAACGGCACACCGAAGACGTTCGCGGCGGTGAGGCCGGTGAACATGATCGCGATCGCGCCGGCCTTCTTCTCGGGGGCGACGAGGCCGGCGGCGACGACCGATCCGATGCCGAAGAATGCACCGTGGCAGAGGGCGGCGATGATGCGTCCGAGTATCGCGACGCTGTAGTCGTCGGCGAGAGCGGTAAGGGCGTTGCCGATGATGAACATCACGATGAGCCCGAGCAGCACGGGCTTCTTGGTCAGCCGGGTGGCCGCGGCGGTGAGCACGAGTGCGCCGACCACCACAGCCAGCGCGTAGCCGGAGATGAGCCAGCCGGCTGCCGACTCGGTGACGCCGAAGTCGTGGGCGACTTCGGGCAGCAGGCCCATGATGACGAACTCGGTGAGTCCGATGCCGAACGCCCCGATGGCGAGGGCGATCAGTCCTGGAGGCATGACGACTCTCCTGATAGATTGGTGGGGATACTTGCAGACGCCGCATATTGCACATCGAACGTAATGATTGCACACGCAAGTATATGGCGCAAGCAACTAACTCGGAGGATGGCCATGGGTATCGGTGACGACGCGGTCGAGGTGCGTGCGCAGGGCTGGCGGACGCTCGCCGCCCTGCATGGCCTGATCGAGACCGCGCTCGAGCGCAGCCTGGGAGAGGCGGCATCGCTCTCGGTCGTCGAGTACACCGTGCTCGACGCGCTCGACAGGCAGGACGGATGGCACATGCGCATGCAGCAGCTCGCGCGTGCGGCGGCCCTGAGCCCCAGCGCCACGACCCGCCTGGTCAACCGCCTCGAGGACCGCGGTCTCCTCACACGCATCCTGTGTGCCGATGACCGTCGCGGCATCTACACCGAGCTCACTCCCGCAGGTCGCGAGCTCTACGAACAAGCGCGACCGATCCATGACGCCGCCCTCGAGCGGGTGCTCGAAGACGCGGCGGCGCAGCCGGAACTAGCCCCCGTCGTCGAGGCACTGCACGGTGTCGCTCTGCCCGCGCTCGCCGCAGGCTGATCCCGACAGATCGACGGCTCCGCGATGACCACCCCCTCCCGCACGCTCCTCGTCGGCTCCGGCAAGATCGCCGCACGCCTCGCACCGCTGATCCTCGAGCACGGCGAGGTGTTCGCGCTGCGCAGGAGCGACGCCGAGCCGCCGGCCGGCGTGACCGGGATCCGCGCCGACCTTGCGGCGCCGCTCGCCTCGCGACTTCCCACGGTCGACGCGATGGTCGTCACGCTTCCGCCCGGCGAGGGCGTGTCGGCCTACCGCACGGCGTTGACGCATCTCGTCGAGGCCCTGCCCGCGATCCCGGCCCGCACCGTGTTCGTGTCGTCGACCGGAGTGTTCGACGGTCCAGGGGCCGCGCGGCCGATCACCGAGCAGGACGATCCGGAACCGACGAGCGCGCGCTCGCGAGGACTGCGCGACGGCGAGCGGGCGGCCGTCGAGATCTTCGATGCGGTCGTCGTGAGGCCGGCCGGCATCTACGGACCCGGCCGCGAATTCCTGCTGCGGAAGGTGCGCGAAGGCGCGGCGGTCGAACACGCGCGGCGCACGAACCGCATCCACGAGACCGACCTGGTGCGCACCCTCGACCTGCTGCTGCGGACGCCCGCCCCTCCACGGCTCGTGCACGTCGTCGACGAGAGCCCGGCACCGCTGGGAGAGGTCGTCGGTTTCATCGCGCGCGAGCTCGGTGTCGATGTGCCCCCCGACATCGGCTCTGCGGACCCGGGCGGCTTCGTGTACGACGGGTCGTTGCTGCGGTCGCTGCTCGGCACCCTCGAGTATCCGACCTATCGCGAGGGATACGCCGAGATGATCGCGGGCCCCACCGCGAGCTGAGGCGCCGTCGTCGGCAGCGCCGCGTAGCCTGGGGCCATGACGAGCACAGCTGCGCGCACCGCCATCGAGGTCGTCGACTGGCGGCGTCGGGTCTTCGCCCTGTACGACGCCGTGCGGATCGCGGACTCCCCGGAGGAGGCGCACGAACTCTGGCGGATCGAGCGGGACGATCTGATGCTCCACCACCCGGCCACTCCGTTGCTGCCCGAGGACAGGGCGCTGTTCGAGGGGCTCCCGATCGCTTCGTACGACCCGCAGTGGCGCTTCGAACTGCCGGTCCTCCCCTCAGATCCCGGCGGCTTCGAGTTCGCGACCGGCACCGACGGCATCGTCCCGTTCGAGCGGATCGGCCGTGTGGAGATCCCGGATGCCGGATCGCTCGACGTCTGGCGGCTGGCCTCCTACGGCGGCGGTCTCTTCATCCCGGTGCGTGATGCGCTGGCCGGCCACCCCGGCGGAACCTACGGCGGCGGACGCTACCTGATCGACACGGTCAAGGGCGCCGACCTCGGATCCGACGCCCGGCGCGGCACGATCGTGCTCGACTTCAACTTCGCCTACAACCCCTCGTGCGCCTACGACCCGGCGTGGGCCTGCCCACTCGCGCAACCGGGGAACGTGCTCACGACCGCCGTCCCGGTCGGGGAGATGTACGGGGTCGGGAGCGCCTGAGCGCCTGGTCTTCCGGGCTCCCGCACGGATCCGGAACGACTTTGTGACGAATCGACGTGCGCGCACGTCCTATCTCCGAGCGAGCGTTTCGCTCCCGGCGGGAGTCTCACACGGGACCCGCGACCGGTCTTCAGATCGAGATGGGACACCTCATGGCAAACCAGGACCAGAACACCCCCGCTCCGGCCGAGAAGGAGCTCGCTCAGGCTGCTCCGAAGGCTGCCGGCGCCTCCGCGTCGCGCGTCGACCGGTCGAGCGGATTCTCCGCTTCGCGCGTCCCCGACGACGAGAACGCCGCGGGTAAGACGACCATCGCCGACGGCGTGGTGGCCAAGGTCGCCGGCATCGCCGCGCGTGAGGTCCCCGGCGTCTACGCGCTCGGCGGCGGCGGAGCCCGCGCCTTCGGCGCCATCCGCGACGTCATCAACGCCACCGACCTCGCTCAGGGCGTCAAGGTCGAGGTCGGCGACACGCAGGCCGCAGCCGACCTGACCATCGTCGTCGAGTACCCGGCACCCATCCAGGACGTCGCGAACAACGTCCGTGCTGCTGTCGCCGGTGCGATCAGCCGCCTGGTCGGCCTCGAGGTCGTCGAGGTCAACGTCGAGGTCAACGACGTGCACGTGCCCGGCGACGACAGCGACGACGAGGAGTCGCGCGTCTCATGAGCGCCACAACGGTCGGCGCCCTGATCGGCGCTCTGCTGGCCCTCGCCGCCCTGCTGTTCGGGTTCTGGGGGTTCCTCCTCATGGCCGTGTTCGCGGGCATCGGGGCGCTCGTGGGCCGAATCGCTTCCGGCAAGCTCGACGTCCGCGGTCTCGCAGACGTCTTCACCGGGCGGCGCACCTCCTGATGCGTGCCGACCAGCACATCGCCGGCGGCGACGCTCTCTCGGGAGTCGCCGCCGGCGGGGCCGCCCTCCGCGGTCGCGTCGAGGTGAAGGAGCGTGTCTATCGCACGGTCACCGAGAAGGCGTCCGCGACGTTGATCGGGGTGCCTCGCAGCGACGTGAAGGTCGATGTCGCGGAGCACCCCAGGGGGATCACGGTGCGCATCGCCGCGCCTCTTCCCGTCCCCCGACTGGATGACACGGCCGCGATCGCTCAGACCGTGCCTGTTCTCGAGCGGGCGCGGGATCTGCAGGAGCAGTTGCAGCAGCACCTGAGCACGATCCTCGGACGCAACGTCATCCGCATCAACCTCACCGTCACCGGTGCCACCATCCCGGAAAGGAGACGAGTGCAATGAGCACCCCGGTTCTGCGCCGCGTCATCCGGCGCGAGACGCACTCGCCGCGGACCGTCGCGATGTTCGTCGCGGTGATCCTGCTCATCCTGGCCCTCGCATACATCGGGCTCGAGATCGTGTTGAGCCTCGCCGCGCAGCCCGCGCTCCTGCTCGGTCCGGCCGCAGCCGGAGGGTGGCTCATCGGGCTTCCCACCGCGCAGCCCGCCGGGCTCGTGATCGCCGGCAGCGTCGTCCTCGCCCTCATCGGCGTGATCTTCATCGTGCTGGCCATCACCCCGGGGCGGCTCTCGAAGCATGTCCTGGACGGAGGCGGACGGGCCGTGGTCGTGGACAACGGTGTGATCGCCAGCGCGCTGGCCCAGCACCTCGCAGAGGAGACCGGCCTCGCCCGCGACAGCATCACCGTCGGCGTCGGTCATCGCACCGTCGACGTGACCGTACGCCCCGGCATCGGCATCCCGCTCGACAAGGCCGACGTGGCCTCGGCTGCCGAGGCGGAGCTGCAGACCTACCGGCTGGCCCACCGGGTCCGCACCCGGGTGCGCATCGAGCGACCCGCCGAGAAGGAGGACGAACTGTGAACAACACCAATCGTGCGTTGAATCGCACCCTGCTCCTGATCATCGGGGTGCTGTTCCTCGGGCTCGGCGCCCTCGGCATCGCCATCATGAGCTGGCCGACGGCGTCGGACATCTGGGCCGCAGGTGGCAAGGACGCGCAGTCCTGGCTCGACCAGGCGATCGCCGCGACCGCGATCGCCGGTGGCGGCCTGTCATGGATCGGCATCGGCGCTGTCGTGGCGATCGTGGTCGTCATCGTCCTGCTGATCCTCGCGCTCACCAGCATCGCGGGTCGCCGCTCGAAGACCGTGCTCCGCTCGACGGGAGCGCAGAACCCTCTGGGCCGCGTGACCGTCAACGAATCGTTCGTGTCGGATGCGGTGAAGAACTCCCTCACCACTCGGGACGAGGTCCTCTCGGCGCAGGTCACGGCCAACGACGTGCGCCGCCGGCCGGTGCTGCACGTGTCGGTCACCCCGCGGCAGAACACCGATCCGCGCGAGCTCGTCGACCATGTCGACCGACTGCTCGCCAACCTCGCGGTCCTGACCGGCCGCGACACCGAGACGTTCGTCTCGGTCCACACGAGCCTTCGGGCCCGCCTCGCGCACGACCAGCGTCGACTCTCCTGAGCGCGCGGGTCGCCCCACCTCCGCAGAAAGCAGGCATCATGCGCAACAAGATCCTCCTCGTCGTCGGCGTCGCCTTCGTCGCATACGTCCTCGGCAGTCGGTCGGCGACCGTGCAGATCAACAAGGGCGAGTCGGTGAGGCATCAGCTGGTGCGGATGTGGAACGACCCCAAGGCCAGGAAGCAGCGCCACAAGGCCGCCGAGAAGGCGGCCAAGAAGGCGCGCAAGGCACTTCGCGGCTGACCGAGGCGCCGTCGCCTCAGACGATGTGCGTGTTCGGCAGCGGGCTCACCGTCGGGCGGGCGTAGGTGCGACGTCGGGCGGAGACGTCGGTGGGCCGGGCCGCGCGCGGCACGCCGCGGTCGACCGCGATCACCTCGAACTCCTGGATCTGCGCTGGCCGCACCGGGGTGAGGTGGATCATGCAGATCAGCTCGCCCCGCTCGGCGGGGATCGACCACGTGATGTCGGCCGGAGTCGCCGAGGAGACGATCTGCGGTGCTCCGGTATCCTGGCGCAGCGGACCCACCTGGGCGATGAGCTCGTCGATCGCGGCGCGGCGCTGAGGAAGCGGACGATCGAAGTCGATGTTGTCGGCGAAGATCTCGGCGGCCGCATCGTCATCCCAGGAGCGGACCAGCGCGTCTGCTGCCGCCATCAGTCGCCGCGTCTCCGGCCACGGCCGCACGGTCCGGGCGGGGGTGTCGTGCATGGCGAGGGCGCGGAACAGCGCATCCTCCGACAGAGCCACGCACGAAGAGGCCGAGCGCGTAGCCGCCCGTGACGAACTTCCAGGTGCCATCGGGTCGCGCCTGGAGGGAGGGGATGTCGACCTGATGGATGCGCTGCAGCTCGCGCCGTGAGGCCCTGCTGACGACCGCGTCGCCATCGTCCGCACTGGCCGTGGCTGGTCGGGTGGCCGCGGCGAGGAAGCGCACCCAGATGCTGAGGTCGGTGATCGTCGACTGCATGCCTCCGGCCGCGGCCATGGCGTCGGACACGGCCGGAGGGAACCCCGCCCATTCGCCCTCGGTGTTCAGCGAGTAGCCGACCGCCCGGAGAGCGCCGCCCTCCGGGGCGCGGTTGTCGAACCACGTGCTGTTCATCCCGAGCGGCCGCAGGATCTCGTCGGTGACCCAGTCCTCCACGCGCCGACCGACGGCCTTGCCCACCGCGAGCCCCGCCATCGTGAAGCCGATGTTCGAGTACTCGAAGGCGCTGCCGGGGTGGTTGCTGTAGTTGAAGCCCGGTCGGATCCGCTCGACGAGCTCCGCTTCGGTCAGGCCCAGGAACGGGTCGACCCACGAGTTGTCCTCGGTGAGACCGCCGCCCATGCTGAGCAGCTGCCGCAGGGTCGGGGCGACAGCCGGCTCATCGCCCACGGTGCCGTGCCACTGCGGATAGAAGTCGGTGATGGGGGCGTTCAGGTCGAGGAGTCCGCGGTCGCGGGCGAGCAGCGCGCCGAGCGCCACGAAGCTCTTGGTCATCGACGCGATCGGGAAGACCGTGTCGGCGTCGGGGGCGTTGCCCTGGTCGTCGGCGGTCCCGAACCCCCGGGTGTGCTCGAGGCCGTCGGCCCCGACGAGTCCGTACACGAGCCCCGGCGACTGGCCCGCCGCCGTGTACTGGCCGAAGAAGGCATCGAGCTGATCGACGAGCGGCACCACGAGGGTTTCGCTGGACATGGAGACTCCCTTGTTCTGGGGCGGCAGGAACGCCGGTTCTTCTCCAGCCTGTCGTGCCCGGCGCACGAAGTCATGTCCGCGGGAACCGAGTGTCGCGATCGGATGTGTGCGGGGTCACGAAGGCGGCTGCGCGCTGTGGGGCTGGTGCCTCGGCGGCGCTTCTCTCCACGACGCCGCCGGGTTCACGGCGCACGCAGAGGCGCCGCGAACCCCGCGTCGGGCTCACGCCATCTGGGCGGCGTACTTGGCGGGGTCCGAGTCGAAGGCCGGGCCGCACCCGGCGCAGCAGAAGTAGTATCGCTCGTCCTCGTGGTCACGGTAGAGGCCGGCGGCCTCCGCGGCCGTCTTGCTGACCGGGTTGCCGACCATGACCGGGCAGGTGGTGAGGTCATCGCCTGCTGTGCTGGTCAACAGGTTCTCGCGGCCGTTGCCTGCGGCGGCGGGGTTGATGGCGCTGGTGCTGCAACAGCTGGGAGCGGCCTCGGTGTTGTTCGTCATGCGGGATGGTTCCTTTCTCGAGTGCTTCTGGTGGAGGGAGATGGTGCGTGTCATCACTTGGCTATGCTCTTGAACCCGCGCAGGCGCAGGCTGTTGCCGACGACGAAGACGCTGGAAAGCGCCATCGCCGCGCCGGCGAGCATGGGGTTGAGCATTCCGAGTGCGGCGACGGGGATCGCCGCGACGTTGTAGGCGAAGGCCCAGAACAGGTTGGTCTTGATCGTTCCGAGTGTCTTTCGCGACAGCCGGATCGCATCGACCGCGCTGCGCAGATCGCCGCGCACCAGGGTGATGTCGGATGCTTCGATCGCGACATCCGCGCCGGTACCCATCGCGAGTCCGAGATCGGCCTGTGCGAGCGCGGGGGCGTCGTTGACGCCGTCGCCGATCATCGCGACCACCTTGCCTTCGCGCTGCAATCGGGTGACGACATCGACCTTGTCCTTCGGGAGGACTTCGGCGATGACCTCCTCGATACCCACCTCGGCCGCGATCTGCCGGGCCACGGCCTCGTTGTCTCCGGTGAGCAGGATCGGGGTCAACCCGATCGCCTTGAACTGAGCGATCGCTTCGGCGCTGCTCGGCTTCACGGTGTCGGCCACGACGAGGATGCCTCGGGCCTGACCGTCCCACCCCACGGCGACGACGGTCTTTCCCTCGCTCTCGGCGCGGGCCTTCGTCGACGCGAGTTCACGGCTCAGCTGCTGCGACCACTCGGCGAGGAGCGAATCGCGGCCGACGAGCACGGCGTGGCCGTCGACGATCCCCTGTACTCCCTTGCCCTCGATGTTCGCGAAGTCCGAGGGGGTCGGCAGAGAACCGACCTCCTGGGTCGCCCCCTTGGCGATCGCCTGTGCGATGGGGTGCTCCGAGGCATCCTCCAGGGCGCCGGCCAGCCGCAGCAGTTCTGCACGATCTGTGCGGTCCTCTGTGAAAACGCCGACGAGCGTCATCTTGCCGGTGGTGACGGTGCCGGTCTTGTCCAGCACGACGGTGTCGACCTTGCGGGTGGACTCCAGAACCTCCGGGCCCTTGATGAGCACGCCCATCTGTGCGCCGCGACCAGTGCCGACCAGAAGCGCCGTGGGGGTCGCCAGACCGAGCGCGCACGGGCAGGCGATCACGAGCACGGCGACCGCCGCCGTGAACGCCGCGGTCACGGGGAATCCTGCCCCGAGCCAGCCGCCGAGGGCCACGAAGGCGATCACGATCACGATCGGCACGAACACCCCGGAGATCCGGTCGGCGAGGCGCTGCACCTCGGCCTTCCCGGTCTGGGCGTCCTCGACCAGCTGTGCCATCTGTGCCAGTTGCGTGTCCGAGCCGATTCGCGTCGCACGGATCACGAGTCGGCCGCCGACGTTCGTCGTGGCACCGGTGACGGCGTCGCCCTCGGCCACCTCGACCGGGACGGCCTCTCCGGTGAGCATGGATGCGTCCACGGCCGAGGTGCCGGAGACGACCACACCGTCAGTGGCGATCTTCTCCCCGGGGCGCACGATGAACTCGTCGCCCACCTGGAGATCCTCGACGGGGATCTTCGTCTCCACACCGCCACGCAGGACGGCGACCTCTTTCGCGCCAAGTT
Source organism: Microbacterium sp. PAMC22086 (assembly GCF_019443525.1). Taxonomy (NCBI): domain Bacteria; kingdom Bacillati; phylum Actinomycetota; class Actinomycetes; order Micrococcales; family Microbacteriaceae; genus Microbacterium; species Microbacterium sp. PAMC22086. Next base: position 907,415 of record NZ_CP080380.1, read on the forward strand.
CGAGGAGAGCGCGCAGGGCCGCGCCGGCCTGCTTCTTCGACCGCTTCTCGAAGTACCGCCCGGCGAGGATGAACATGGTCACCCCTGCGCCCACCTCGAGGTAGATGTTCGCCGCCCCGTCGGACGGGGCCAGCGCGAACTCGAACGGGTGCGTCATGCCCGGCGTGCCCGCTGTGCCGAAGAACAGTGCGTACAACGACCACAGGAACGCGGCCGAGGTGCCCATCGAGATGAGCGTGTCCATCGTGGCGGCGCCGTGCTTCAGGTTGGTCCATGCGGCCTTATGGAAGGGCCATGCCGCCCAGAGGATCACGGGAGCAGCCAGCGCGAGAGAGGCCCACTGCCAGTACGTGAACTGCAGTGCGGGGATCATCGCCATCGCGATCACGGGCACGGTCAGCACGATCGCGCCGATCAGTCGGTTGCGCAGTGACCGCAACTCAGGATCCGCGTCGTCGGCGTCACCGGCGGCCGCCCCGTCGTTCCTCTTCCCCTTCGGGGCGGGCAGGGCCGCGGAGTACCCCGTCTTCTCCACCTCGGCGATCAGCACCGCAGGGTCGTAGCCGTCAGGGACCGTGATCTTCGCCTTCTCGGTCGCGTAGTTCACGGTCGCCACGACACCCTCGAGCTTGTTCAGCTTCTTCTCGATCCGCATCGCGCACGACGCGCAGGTCATCCCGCCGATCTCCAACTCGACGCCTGACCCCATGCTCGGAGGTGCTGATGTACTCATGTGCTTTTCCTTCTGTCGGCTGTGTGTGCGGGCAGCAGCGCGGAGCTGCCGCAGGGCGATGCTCGTCGCTCAGTGCCCGTCGTCGTGGGAGTCGCCGTCGGACACGGCCGCGTCATCCCCCGAAGCGGCGTCGACCACGAACTCGGCGGTGTGCACCTGTCCGTCGACCTGGAAGTCGAGGTACAGGAAGTACCGGCCGGCGGTCGGCGCCTCGGCGGCGAACTCGATCTCGGGCCCTGAGATCTCGCCGACCTCAGGCTCTTCCCCCTTGGCGTGCACGTGCAGGTAGGCGAGGTCGCCGTCGCGCAATGCGACGAGGTGGCCGAAAGCCCCCAGGTAGGGCTCCAGAGCGGTGACGGGCTTGCCGTCTCGCGTCACGGTGAGGGTGAGGTCTTTCGCTGTTCCCGCCGTGAGGTCGCCGTCGAGCGAGACCGTGAAGTCGCCGACCTGTGCGGTCTGCGTCGGCTGCGGCGCCACCGGGGTGAACTCGCCCGTCACCTGGACCGTGCGCGTGAGAGTGAGCGAAGGGGCATCCGTGCCGGCGGGGGTGAAGTCCGCGAAGACGCGATAGGTCCCGGCTTCCGTCCATTCCCACGGCAGTGACCACATGCCCGTGCTCTCATCCAGCGTCGGGTGGACGTGACGGAACAGGCTCCCGTCCGAGCGCACCACGATCAGGTGCAGGTCCTTGTCATGCGCGGTCGTGTAGTCCGTGACCGGGGTGCCTGCGGCGTCGAGGATCTGGAACTGCAGCTCGCCGGAGGTTGCGACGGCTCCCGGCGCCTCGACCGGCGACAGGACGTATCCTTCCAGGCCGAGCGAAAGGCCTTTCAGGCTGTCCGCAGCGACATTCGCAGACTCCTCCGCGGCCGTCGTGGCGGCATCGTGGCCGCCGTCGTGACTGTTCATCTCCGTACCTTCCTTCCACTCGCTGACAACGCTCGGGGGAACGATGGCGCTGGCGAGGCCGAAGGCCCCACCGAACGCCACCACCACGCCGATCCCGTAGATCGTGAGGCGCGCCCCGGCGTTCATACCGTCCGCACCGCCGAGTACCCCGCCTCCGCGACGGCAGCCAGAATCTGCGCATCGTCGAGGGAACCGGAGCCGGTGACGACGAGCGTGCCCGTCTGCGCGCTCACCTGGATGTCTTCGACACCCGGGACTTCGGAGACCTCTTCGCGGATCGACATCTCGCAGTGTCCGCAGGTCATGCCGGTCACCTGGAACTCGTTCGTGGTCATCGCGTTTCCTCTTCTCGTGGTCAGTACTCGTATGGGGTACTAGTCGCAACCGTATACCCTGGTGGGGTATTCCTTCAACCGGCCCGGTTCTCCTCCGCGCAGGGGAGGGCCGGATCTGTCACCCCTGAGGCGTGACAGATCCGGCGCTGATCCGGTCGGTGCGCACCGACGGGGCGGGGTGGCCCTTCGGCTGGTGCGGCGGGCTGCGGCCACGTCGTCCGAGGGGATCACGAGGGTCGGACGGGTGGCATGGTGGAGCACATTCGCGGAGGTGCTTCCCAGCACGGTCGCGGTGAACCCCCGCAGGCCGCGGGATCCGAGGTATCGAAGTGCGCTGAGGGTCTACGCGGCCTTCTCGCGCACGGCCGGCCGCGTGAGCCGTGGGATCAGGGAGGGCGTGTTCTCTCGGTAGGCGATGTAGTCGGCGCGATCGCCCCACTTCTTCTCGGCGCGCGCCTCCAGCAGCGGGATGCCGCTGACGCGGGTGAGCAACAGGATCACGAACAGCCGCGAGAGGAGTGCGACCCACTGCCATCCGGCGAGCACCGGAGCGGCGGTGACGAACACGCCCACCCAGATGACGATCTCGCCGAAGTAGTTGGGGTGGCGCGACCGCGACCACAGGCCGGTGCGGATGAACTCGTCCCGGTTCTGCGGGTCTGCGCGGAACGCCGACTTCTGCGCGTCGGCGACGATCGCCATGCCGATGACCCACACGATGATGCCCACGACGGTCAGCCACCCGATGGGGGCGCGGGCACCGGCATCCGTGCTGATCGCGATCCAGGCGGCGGCCGCGGTCAGCGACACCCACGCGCCCTGGATCACCCACACCTGGAGAAAGCGCAGCGGGGAGCCCTTGATCTCGTCGAAACGTCCGTCTGATCCGGCCTTGTGCACGCGCAGGGCCAGGAAGGATCCGAGGCGGGCGGCCCACAACATCACCATCGCCGCGAGGATCCAGCTGCGCACGTCGGGCAGGGGCGACAGGAGGACGAGTGCGGCGGAGATCACGAGGAAGGTGAGGCTGCCGGTGAGATCGAAGAACCGCTCGGTCTGCAGGATCATCGCGGGGATGAAAGCGATGACCTGGATCGCGAAGGCCGCGGCGATGGCCAGGGCGAACAGCGGGATGCCGCCGAGCGTCGCACTGTTCTGGCTGCCGGCGAGCGCGACGAGCGCGCCGATCACGAGCGCGGCGATGATCGCGATGAGTGAGGAGCGGGAGGACTTGGGGGCTGTGGGTGCGGGGGAGGACATGGCGTGCTTTCTGTTTCTCAGAGGTACAGGTCTTCGACGGTGACTGCTGCGCGATCCAGCACGACGTTCCGCTTGAGTTTCATGGTCGGTGTGACGAGCCCGCGGTCGTCGAGGTCGGCGAAGACCACGCTGAACCGGCGGACCTGCTCGCTGCGCGCCACGAGGGCATTGGCGGCGTCGACGGCGCGCTGCAGGTGGGCGCGCAGCGCCGGGTCGTTCACCGCACGGATGTCGGACGGCGCGGCCAGGGGGATGCTGGTGCCTTCCGCGGCGGCCCACGCCCTGGCCTGCTCCGGGTCGAGGACGAGCAGCGCGGAGAGGTACGGCTTGCCCTCGCCGACCATCACCGCGTGCGAGACGAGCGGATTCGCTTCGGCCGCGCTCTCCCAGCGGGTCGGCACGATCGTCTTGCCGTTCGACGTCACGATCACGTCCTTGAGCCGGCCTTCGAGGATCAGCCTGCCCTGCTCGTCGAGTCGCCCGAGATCGCCGGTGCGGAAGAAGCCGTCGACGAAGGCGCCCTCGTCGTGGGCCGGGTTGCGATAGCCGCTGAAGACGCCGAGGTCGCGGGCCAGAACTTCGCCCTCATCGCTGATGCGAACGGTGAGCCCCGGCAGGGGCGAGCCGACGCTGCCCGAGGCGATGCGACCGGGCAGGTTGCCGGTGAGCGGCGCCGTCGTCTCGGTGAGGCCGTAGCCCTCGATGACGGGGACCCCGATGCCGCGGAAGAAGAGCGAGAGCTCGGTGTCGAGGGCCGCTCCGCCCGACAGGATGTACCCGACCCTCCCACCCATCACGGTGCGAAGACGCCGGTAGAAGAGGGCGTCGAAGACGCGGTGGCGCACGCGGAGGCCGCGGTTCCTGGCGATGCGCCTGCCGGCGTCGATCCGCTCGGCGCGGCGGCCCCACGCGATGGCCGTGGCCTCGGCCTTCGCCCAGACTCCCGCGAGGCCCTTGTCGGCGGCTTTGCCCGCGGCGGCCGCCTGGATCTTCTGCAGCACCCGCGGCACGACGACCAGGAAGGTCGGGCGCAGGGTGGCGACGACCCTCGACGGGTCGGACAGGTGCGCGATGCGCATGCCGCTGGCCAGGCAGATCAGCTGAAGCCCGCGCGCCAGCACATGGGCGAGGGGCAGGAAGATGACGGTGTTGCCGTCTTCGTTCACGATCTCGCTGTACGCGGCGGCGATGTTGAGCACCTGACCGAGGAAGTTCCGGTGGGTGAGCACGACTCCCTTGGGCTCGCCCGTGGTGCCCGAGGTCTAGACGATCGTCGCAGGATCGTCCTGGGTGGCGGTCGTTCTGCGGGCCTCGAGTTCCTCGTCGGTGACGCCGACACCGCCCGCGACCAGATCGGCAAGGGTGCCGGTCGTCTCGGCATCCATCGTCCACGCGCCGAGCGTGACGGCGTTCGAGTCCGCGAGCGCCTCCTGTAGGAGCGCCGTGTGCTCCGCGGTGCCGCCGATCGCCAGACGCACACCGGCATCCGCGACGATGGCGTTCACCTGCGACGGCGAGGAGGTCTCGTAGATCGGCACGACGACGGCACCGGCGAACCAGGCCGCGAGGTCGGCGACGGCCCACTCGTAGCGCGTGGGCGCCATGATCGCGATCGGGTCGCCTGCCTGGATGCCCTGGGCCATGAAGCCCTTCGCCAGAGCGCGCACCTCGTCTTCGAAACCACGCGTCGTGATCGGTCGCCACGAGCCGGTCGACGGGTCTTCGACCTCGAATGCCACGTGGCCCGGGGCGGCGGCGGCCCGCGCCACGAGCAGGTCGGTGACGTTGCGGTAGCCGTCGAGGGCGGCAAGCGGCGGGGTCGATGACTCGAGCATCGGGGCTCCTCTCGGTCGTGCGGGCGGCTCGGAGGGCGCGCGAGCATCGCCCATCCGCTCTTGTTCGGAACCGATGACGATTCGGATGGGAGGGATCTATCGGTCCTGCATGGCCCCCTTGTCGCCTGTGGACGCGAGGAAAGCGTCAGGCGTGCCCACTCACGAGAAGCCCCACAAATCGTGAATGCCTGGATCAGGGCTCGGGCTAGATGTGATGTCCAGGGACGTTGTTTCGGCGACACGGCCGTGAAGAGCTGAGAGGTGAGGGCCTCCGGTTGTGAAGTGGAGCTGTTGAGTTCAACCGCTTCAGGAACCAGGAGGCCCTCGTGTCCCACGCTAACGCTGCCCTGACCCCACGCGCCCGGCTTCGACTGGCGCGCCTGATCGTCGAGGATCACTGGCCGCCGCAGGTCGCGGCGAAGATGTTCATGGTCTCGCCCGTGACCGCCCGGAAGTGGGCGGCCAGGCTGCGCCTGGAGGGACCTGCTGGGATGGCTGATCGTTCGAGTCGCCCGCGATCGATGCCGACGAAGACCCCGCTGCCGCAGGTCAAGAAAATCGTGAAAGCGAGGTGGCGGCGGCGTCTCGGCGCGGTTCAGATCGCTGGCGAACTCGGTCTGCCCGCCTCGACCGTCCACGCGGTCCTGGTGCGCTGCCGCATCAACCGGCTCAGCCATATCGACAGGGTCAATGGGGAGCAAATCCGCCGCTACGAGCACGATCATCCCGGATCGCTGATCCACGTCGACGTCACGAAGTTCGGCAACATCCCCGACGGCGGCGGCTGGCGCTTCGTCGGCCGCGTCCAAGGCGAACGCAACCGAGAGGCCACCGCCACCCGCACCAAGAGCAGGAACCATCGTTACGAGCCGAGGCTCGGCACTGCGTTCGTGCACACCGTCATCGACGACCACTCCCGCGTCGCTTACGCCGAGATCTGCTCCGACGAGAAAGCGGACACCGCGATCGGTGTTCTCCGCCGAGCGGTGTCCTGGTTTGCCGACCGCGGTGTCACTGTCGAGCGCGTCCTCTCGGACAACGGCTCGGCCTACAAGTCTCACGCCTGGCGCGATGCCTGCATCGATCTTGGGATCACGGCGAAGAAGACCCGGCCTTACCGTCCACAAACGAATGGGAAGATCGAGCGCTTCCACCGCACCCTCGCCGACGGCTGGGCATACGCGAAGCTCTATCCCTCAGAGACTGAGCGCCGCAAAGCACTCCCGGGCTGGCTGCACTTCTACAATCATCACAGGCACCACTCCGCGATCGGAGCCCCGCCCATCAGCAGAATCGAAAACAACCTGCCTGGACATCACAGCTAGAGGATGTAGCTAGACCGACTTCCGGCCAGCAAGTCTCCAAGATAGAGGACGACCGAGACTCTATAACCTTCAGCGCGTGCGGGACAATCGACAGCCCGCCGCGGTGCTGAGACGTACCTAGACCTGCGGGAGTGGCCTTCGTCTTGCGCCCCCCCGGACAACATCTGAACGGAGTTCAGCAGCTCTCTGCCGGGCAGGCTATAGCGCAGCGCATCGGCAGTCTTCATATCGGAGGTTGAGTCGAATCAGGATGCTCTCGGTCACGTGGATCTGCTTGAGCTGCCGACCGTTCTTGCGAAGGAGTCGCGCCAGCTTTTCGGGTTCGTAGCGGCTGAAATAATCGACAACACACTGATATGGAGACCAGCCATCTGGGTGGCCATCCAACTCATTTCGACCCTTCGTCAGCAGGTTGTCGAGTTTCGTAGCGTCGAGGTCGAGGGTGCGGCACAAGTCATCGAGCGTTTCTGTCATGCGTTTCAGGTTGCCCGGCAGATCCGTCTTACTCCAATGAGCGGTGACGACGTCGAGGATTTCATTGAGATGGCTTTCCGGTGAGCCGTCGCGAGGGAGCACGGGAGATTGCTCCAGTGTGTCGATGGCATCCATTGTCATCTCCGCGCTCTCAAGCATGGCCTTGATCTGGGCGGCGACTCTACTCCGCGACCAGCTGAAGCGCGGGTACTTATACACGAGGTCGTGAGTCGCGCTAGACCAAGCATGTTGAAAGAACGTCCGGACCTGGATCTCGAAGATGATCTCGTCGAGGGGCGACGGTGGCATGCTGTCGTCGGCGCGGAGCATGCCGTACAACCGGATGTCGTTGAACCGAAAAGCGGCGGCCTCATGGCTCGCTCGTGTTGGGTCCGTAGGACGCCGGTACTTCGTTTCGAAAAAACGCTCGATGAACGTAAGCGCGTTGGTCACATCTGACTGGAGCGGAACAACGACCATTGCGCCGAAGAAGTCTTCGAGCCGATCGATCTCGACGATGCGGCCAGTCTCGATCTTCTGGTGAAACGAGTCCTCCTCCTTCACCCGCGACGTCGTAAACCAGTCGCCCGGCGCTTTGCGCAGGTGGCTGTCAACTTCTGTTTTCAGCAGCTTTGCAAGTGCCTCCTGAGCTTTGAAGGCATCGCGCCAGGAACTGGGGACAACCACGTGCTACTCCGCTACGGCGCTCAGTAAGGCTTCGTGTCGCTCTAGCCGCTGTGGCCCTTCGGTCGCCGCTCCTGCCGAGTTAGCGAGGTACTTGGCAACCGCCGGGTCATCATGGGTCCGATCCCGTTGTGGGTTTTCCTTCTCGGCGGCCTTCAGCGACTCTACGTCGGCAAGGAAGGCCCTTAGACGTTCAGCTGATAGGTCTCGGCCTTCGCGCTTGCATGAGACCGCGAGCGCCCACACTGAATAGAAGTTGTTACGCGAAGACAGGAGTGGAAGCAGACTCTGGTCATTCTCAACGAGTGATACGAGGCTTTCTGCAACTGAAACGAACTCTTCTTCGAAGGTATCGGTGTCAAAAGCCTCGAGAGAATCAGGGTCGTCGAAGTTTGCACACAACTCATCGAGGCTGTCTTGATCGAAGCCCACCGGGTGTCCTTCGATCAGGACCTGGGCATACTCGAGCAGGAGCTGTGCGTCCGTCATCCTCTTCGCGCGCGCACGGGTTGAGACTTTCAGCGTCTTCCAAACGGAATCCTGTGCCTGCTGCTCAACGAAATCAAGTAGCCAGCCGTCGAAACGGGCATGGCGCAGCTCTTGCCGCTCTAGCTTGCGAGAGTTTTGGTTGAGTCGCGAGAAGATCTCGCGGACCAGGGGCTCGTGGACGTCATCGATGAACTCAACGGTGAGTTGGTATCCCCAGAAGGCTTTGCGAGCGGCCACAAAGTCGGAGAGCCCCTTCCAATTCTGGCCGTCGAGCCGTTCGTCACCGAAGTCGGGGGGCAATCGGAGCTTATTGTCGGCGAAGTCGAGAATCGTCGTGAGGCGTTGTTTCCCATCCACGACGTGGTAAGTAGCGTTTCCTTCTTCGTCCAAACTTCGATGAAGGAAGATCGCCGGGCTTGGATAGTTGCGGAGGACTGTGTCGAGAAAACGGCGCTTCTCGCGGAGCGTCCAGACGCTCTTGCGCTGATATGGAGGATCGAGATCTAGTTGGCCGAACTTGCGGAGGCTGAGTAGCCACGTGATGTTCTGCAGGGTCGGCTGTCTGTCGAGAATGCCCGAGAGCGTTTCAAGATTGGCGACCACGTGTTTCCCCTGTCAGTTCGCGTAACGCAGCGATCTGATGTCGCCGACGTTCACTTGCGTCGTTCCCCCACGTTCCATGAACTGCTGCTCAGTGCGGGCGTGAGATAACCGTTTGAGCAACACCGTACACGTGCTCTCATCGATTCCCGTGCGGTGTGCGTGGAACACGAGGAGATGGTTCTCAAATGCCACTCCGCGCTCGAAGCCGCTCCCGAAGGCTTGGATCAGCTTCGCCTGGATTCGCGGGCGAGCTTCCGCGGGAGAGATGCGGCGAACTACGACGTATCGCCCGGGGGGGTATACGTGGGGCGCGGTTCGAGAATTCGCGCGTAGTCCGCGAAGCGATACATCCCGAGTGTAAAAGGCCTCGGCCCCGATCAGTGGGATGTCACCTTCGCTGCGTGCAACCAAATCGCCCTTCATGCGAAAGTCGACGACGCTCCCAACCGAAACAACGATGCCCTCGGGAAGCAACGGGGCTGTAGGGCCGGCCGACGAGACGGGGTTACCCAGGTCCGGCACGAGCACGACATGCCTTTCAGATTCCGGGAGTACCAGGCGGGCGGTGGGGAGCGGGGTGGGCTCGTACGCGTCGATGAGCGAGGCCGATTGCGAGAACTGTATCTGCGCCGGAGCAGGAGCTCGGATGGCTCCGAAAATTATGACTTCCTGTTGGATACCATCGCGCGCAAACACTGCGCGCCGGTCGGTGAAGTGGTGGAGTGCGTATAGGCCGGCTTTCTCGAAGAGGTGTCTGCGGGTCGCCGCATAGTGCAAGCCGGAAAGGAAAGATCGGGGGACGATCGCGACCAGGCGTCCCCCATCGTCCAGTAGATCTGTGGCGAGCCAGATGAAGGCTGCAAAGAGGTTGTGTGCATGGACGCCATGCTTCCCCAGCAGCTGGGCGGTGTTGCTGCCCGGGGCAATCCGCGCGTAAGGCGGGTTCATCACGATGTGGGAGAACCGTCTTCCCGACTTGATCCATTCGGGAGCAATCTCGAAGAAGTCCTGCACGAGCACGGAGGAGCTCTCGCCGAGCTCTGCACCATGAGCGTCACAAAACTCCGTCAAGTGTGCGGCGAGAGTGTGGTCACGCTCCACGAGCGTGACAGTAGGCGATCGGGCGGCGACCTCAAGTACGGCCTCCGCGAGCGCGCCCGCACCCGCCGATGGTTCGAGAAGATCAATCGGTGGGATGTCCTCGCTCTGGACTCGGAGCAGATTGGCCATGAAGGTCGCGAGGTCGCTTGGAGTGAACACTTGCGTGCGTGCGAGGAGATCAGTGACTTCGTCCACACCCAAGTCGCAATCCTTCTCTTTCATGCGTCGAGCGCCGCGAGAAGACCGAGTCTACTTGGTTGGACCGGCGTTTCCAGGGTGGGCCCCCTGAGATGCGAACAGTTCGTGGGGCGACGAGCGGAGGACGTAGCGATGCCGAACGCGCTCGAACGGTCCAGCACTCCGACACGGGATGGCGCGAGATGCGCCAAAGGCCGGATCGGCTCGCAGCTATCCACCGCTCATCGCAGGTGAGGACAGCTACGACGATTCGGCAACACCTCGCGCCGGATTGCGGGCGGCAATTGACACTGCCTGCCGACAGCGCGCTGTGGGCCTGTTAGACAGCTGCCAAAGGGTTGCAGTTTGCAACGCTTCGATGCGAATGAAGGGCTGCTGGTCCGATCCAACCTGAAAAGATAGAGCGGGAAAGCACATCTGGAGGGACTGACGGGAATCGAACCCGCGCTATCTGCTTGGGAAGCAGAAGTTCTGCCATTGAACTACAGTCCCGAACCTGCCCGGAAGGACAGGTGATGGCCAGCCTACCCGGCGACCGCCGTATGGCAAAAGCGTCGAGGATGTCTGGCGAACGCGGAGGGACCGCCGCTGTCGAGCGGGCGGCCCCTCCGCGGTCTCAACTGATCAGCGTCGCGAATGCCGTCGTCCGGCGAAGGCTAGTCCGCCGCCCGCCAGTAGCAGTGCGGCAAGGGTGAGCATCGCGGTGAGCGCCGTCGCGTTCAGACCGGTCGTTGCCAGCCCGCCGCCACCGGCAGCCATCGAACCCGAACCCGAACCCGAACCCGAACCCGGTCCGGTGCCTGGTCCCATGCCCGGTGCGGCCCGCACCGTCAGGGGAGCCCGCACCTCGGTGCCGTCGGCGCGCGTCATCACGACGTGGTGCTGTCCTGCGGCCACATCGGTCGGCACGCGCCAGGACAGCGTCCCGGCTCCGGATCCATCCGCCGTGACGGTTCCCATGTCGATCGGGTCGGAGTGCAGCGCGAACGACGCCACCTCATCGGGCTCCAGTCCGGCGACGTCGACGGTGATCCGGTCACCGGCCGTGATGGCATCCGCGGAGAGCGTGACCTGCGCGGGCTCCGGCGTCGTGGCCTCGTCGAGCGTCACCATGATCCAGCTCACCTGCACGTCGGCGTCGCGAGTCGGCTGCAGCACGAGTTCGATCTGGCCCTCGTCGCCCACGGCGATGTCGCCGTAGCTGCGCACCTCGTCGGCCGCGCCGTAATCGTGGTCCTGCTCGACGACGGTGCCGTTCACACTCACCTTCGCGCCGCGGTCGTCCCACTGGTCCCAGGGGTCCGCGTAGCCGACATGCACGCTGTACCGACCGGGCTCGAGGTCGCCGAACCGGTAGGCGATGTCGCGACCGTCGACCGCGTATCGCATGGTCGAGAACATCGTTGCGTCGACGGTGCCCGCGCTCTTGCTGCCCTCGCTGACGTATCCCCACGATGCGCCGCTCGCGGCATCCTCGGCATGCGCCTGATCGGCACGGCTGTTGAGCAGGTCGCCCTCGTCCTCGGCGGCGTCCCGCAGGGCCAACCAGTCCGCGGTCTGCTGTCCACCCGCGTTGACCGCGTAGCGCAGCCCCTCGGGAACGACCGCGATCGTGCGGGTGAACGTGCGTCCGCCGAACTCGGGAAGGGTGCCCGTCGCGGTGACGATCCCCGGTGCGTCGAACGAGCCGGCGATGCTCCAGGTCACGGGCTGCTCGGTCATCACGCCGTTCTGGGTGACGTTGACCACCGGTGTGTCGAGTGCGCCCCCGACCTGCACCGTCTCGGGCACGGCCGAGACATCCCACGCCGACCACTGGTCGAGCTGGTCGAGCGTCCACTCGTCGTGCACCTCGACCGCCAGCGAGTCGCCGCCTTCGCCCATGTTGATCGGCAGCCACACCATCTGCGCGTTCTTGAGGTCGCCGCCGCCGTTCCATCGGTCGCCCATGTAGATGTACTTGCCGTGCTCGCGATCGACCGGGATCACCGAGCTGGGCTGCGAGTTCCAGGAGTTGCTCTGCGCCCACCAGGCGGAAGCTCTCGGCGAAGTTCGACGTGATCGCGCCGTCGTCGGTGAGCGGAGCATCCGGGTTCCACCACCCTGGGACCGCTCCGCCGGGGCGCAGGTAGTCGGGCACATCGGTCGCGTTGCCGCCGCCGATGTTGTAGCGCGCGATGTTGAGGTTCAGGCCCTCGTCGCCGAAGACCTTGTCGATGAGCTCATCGCTCAGCTCTGCCGGGTACGAGCCGGTCGCGTTCGCCATCCACACCAGACTCGAACCCCACCCCTTGAAGGGGGGCGCCCGCATAGGCGGGATTGGGGGTCAGGGTGACATCGGATTCGGCAGCCGTGGCCGCCTGCGGGAAGGCGGCGAGACCGCTAGCGGTCGCGGCGAGCACCGCGGCCACGGCGAGTGCGCGCCGGGATGTGGTCGCTGTTCTTGCAGACATCGTTGTCCATTCAGATTGTGTTGACGTTAACATGTCGACGTCAACACAATCTAGCGGATCTTGATCGGCCGGACAAGTTCCCGCTCGCGACAACTAGGCTGGTGCCGTGCTTCTCAGCGACCGCGACATCAAGGCAGAACTCGCATCCGGCCGCATCGGCCTCGAGCCTCGCGAAGACGGGATGATCCAGCCGTCGAGCATCGACGTGCGCCTGGACCGGTACTTCCGGTTGTTCGACAACCACAAGTACCCGTTCATCGATCCCTCGGTCGACCAGCCCGAGCTCACGCGCCTGATCGAGGTCGACCCCGACGAGCCCTTCATTCTGCACCCCGGGGAGTTCGCACTCGGTGCCACGTTCGAGCAGGTCACGCTGTCCGACGACATCGCGGCGCGTCTCGAGGGCAAGTCGTCGCTCGGACGCCTCGGACTCATCACGCACTCGACCGCGGGTTTCATCGATCCCGGCTTCACGGGGCACGTCACGCTCGAACTGGCGAACGTCGCGACCCTGCCCATCAAGCTGTGGCCGGGGATGAAGATCGGGCAGCTGTGCTTCTTCCGGCTCACGTCTCCCGCCGAGAACCCGTATGGCTCCGGCCCCTATGGCAACCGGTACCAGGGGCAGCGCGGACCGACGGCCTCGCGGTCGTTCCAGAGCTTCCATCGAACGGATGTCGGCACCACCGACATCGGAGCAGTCGGAGGCTGAGATGACCGACGCCAGCGGTACGCAGCCGGACGAGCCAGCCATCCCGGAGGAGAAGCCATCTCTGGAGGGCCCCGGTCTGACGGAGGGCGCCGATCTGCCGGAGGGGCTCGATCTTCCGGACGAGTCGCTGATCCCGCCCGCCGACGTCGTGATCCCGCCGCCTCCGCCGGAGATCCCGATCCCGGAGGGTCTGCTGACCCCGCCGTCGTCCGACATCCCGTCCGCCGACGTGGTGATACCGCCGCCTCCACCCGCGACCCGTCGCGCCGACCGAGCCCGTCCCACGCCGGCCATCCTCGAGGGGGAGCCGCCCGCCGCGGTGGCCGACGACTGGGCGCTGCCGTCCGTCGCACCGGAGGTGCCGACATCGGGAGGCTACCGCGTGCTCACCATCGTGATCTTCGCGTTCCTGTTCCTGCTGTTCGTCGCCGCGATCGTCGTCGGCGTCTACCTGCTGAACACCACGACCTTCCCGTTCGCCGGCGCAGACGCGGCGACGTCGCTCGCGTTCGCGCTACGTTCCTGACTCTTCACTGACCGAGGAGGTCAGGCGCGCCGCGGAGTCTGCCTGCGCCGGAGGGCCGCCGAGGCGACGGCGACGATTGTGCCGACGGCCACCCCGATCACGGTCTCGATCGCGCGGTCCTGCAGCAGCATGTCGACGGGTGTGGGCGCGGCCAGGTGCACCATGAGCAGCGCGAGCGGGGTGATGAAGATCATCGCGATGCCGTAGTTGCGGCCGACGAACAGCTCGGCGGCGGCCTGCAGCGCGACCACGAGCGCGATCACGGCGAGTGGGGGCAGGTCGATGGCGAGGATCCCGGCGGCGACGAGCACTCCGAGCAGCGTGCCGACGAGGCGCTGGATGCCACGGATCACGCGGGCGTTGAGCTGAGGTCCGCTCACGGCGGCCACCGCGCCGACGGCAGCCCAGTACCAGTGCGAGTCCATGATCAGCAGCCCGGCGAAGCCCGCGCCCAGGATGGCGACGCCGACCGACGCGGCCATCTCGCCCGCGATCGGGCCGACCGGCTGCAAGGTCTTCGGCGGCACGTCGTCGGTGCTGCGGGTGAGGATGCCGATGAGCGCGGTGATGGCCAGGCCGAACACCACGCTCGGTCCGCCGACCAGCAGCACGTCCCCGAAGGAGGCGGCGGTGGCGGGGATCGTCGCGCAGGCTCCGACCGCGAACACCGGGAACAGCGGTCCCGGCGGGTGCCACCGCATCGTGTAGGCGAGCAGGGTGACGGCCGACGCGATGACCGCGACCACGAGGATGCTGACCGCGGCCGGGGCGGCGAGGACCGACAGCGCCGTGCCGACGAGCATTGAGGCGAGGATCACGCCACCGGCGCTCGCCTGCATGCGGATGCGGTCGCGGAACACGTCGTGCCGCCCGTAGAGGGCGGCGAAGGCTCCGAAGCTGGCGTAGATGCTGAGGTCGAGCCGCCCCAGCGCCCAGAGCACGAGAAGGGGGACGGCCACGCTGACCGCGGCGCGCAACGCCACCCGGTGGTCGCCGCGGTGCGGCTCGACGCGCAGAACGCCGGTCCACACCCTTCCCCGCGAATCCGCCACTCATCAAGCCTACGTCCGACTCCCGATCCGCCTCCGCCGTCGGGTCAGGACCTCGCCGCATCTGACGGCGGATGGGAGTCGTTCGGGCGGAGGGCTGCGACGTCGGCGGCGACGTCGATCACGGAGTCGACCGGGATCGCCGTGTCCGCCGATGCAGAGAGCAGCATGCCGGTGGCCACGATCGTCACCGTGCCGCGGGGGGAGAGCAGCTGGACCGAACCCACCTCGCCGAGAGTGTCGCCGTCGCCCAGCAGCAGCACTCGTCCGTCGAGAGCCGCAGCGCGCGAATCGTCGATCGCTCCCGAGAGCGTGCTCAGCTCGTCCATGCTCCAGGTCGTCTCATCGATGCCCACTGCGAGCGAGGCGTAGTCCTCGAGAGCGGTGGACGCGGAGGCCACCGCGTCGTTGATCCACACGCAGGTCGTGCCGGAGGCGTCTTCCGAGGAGTCGTCGGGCGAGAACGCGAACCCCGCGGTGATCGGCGCGGCGAGCGGCTCGATGTCCGCGCAGGTGATGACGGTGTCCGCCGAGTCCGCAGGTGCCGCCGTCGGTGCGCCGGCGTCGTCGGCCGGTGCGGCGCTCTGGTCGGCGGGAGCGGAGGAGCAGCCCGCGAGCAGCAGAGCAGCGGTCACGGCGAGGAGGCTCAGGCGCGGAGGATACGTCGGGCGCACAGCCATGATTCTCCCACGCCCTGCGCCGCCGCATCGCGTATGGCCGCGCTGGCGACACCATCTCAGGCCGACGCGAATCCCACCGACGGCTCGTCGTCGACCGAGAGGGACAGCACAGCGGTCTCGACCGCGTCGTGCTGCTCGATCCGTTGCTCCAGGTCACGCAGCTGCCGTGCCACGTCGTGCTCGCGCGCGTCGCCGGCGAGATCGACCTCCGCCACGATGAAGAGACGGTTCGGGCCGACGTACTCGATGTGCAGGTAGGTGACCCGCTCGATCTGCGGCAGGCCCAGCAGGGCGTTCCCCACCCGCGCGCGCAGTTCCGGTGCGGCGGTGGCGCCCACGAGGAAGGCGATGTTCCGCCGGATCAGGATGATCGCCACCACCCCGAGCAGAATGCCGACGAGGATCGAGCCGATGGCATCCCAGGCGGCGACGCCCGTGATCTGGTGGAGGAGGATCGCGCCGCCGGCGAGCACGAGTCCGATGAGTGCGGCGGAGTCTTCGAAGAACACGGCGCGCAGTGTGGTGTCGCTCGTCTCCAGCACGAAGTCCCAGGTCGACGAGCCGCGCTCCTTCGCGAGGCGGCGGGATTTCACCATCGCCTGCGTGAACGATGCGCCCTCGAGCACGAACGAGACACCCAGCACGATGTACGCCACGGTCGGGCTCTCGACAGGACCGGTGTCGGACAGCTCCTGGATGCCGTGCATGATCGACACGATCGACCCGGCGGTGAAGATCCCGAACGCGGCGATCAGCGACCACACGAAAGCGTTGCGACCGTAGCCGAGCGGATGCCGCGCATCTTTGGCCTTCGCCCCGCGGCGGTCGGCGATGAGGAGGAACACCTCGTTTCCCGCATCCGCCCACGAGTGTGCCGCCTCGGCCACCATCGACGCCGACGAGGTGATGATCGCGGCGACGGTCTTCGCGATGGCGACGAGGATGTTGGCGAGGAAGGCGAGGATCACAGTCACGCGGTCAGACTACTCCCGCCGTGGCTCACGGCTTCCGCAGGATTCTTTCAGCGCGGCGCCTTGACCGGGAGCAGCAGCAGGAAGCCGGCGATCAGCACGACCACGATGCCCAGGATTCCGTAGGCCGTCTGGCTCGTCAGCACGATCAGCACGGTCCAGGCGCCGGATGCCATCCAGCTCGCGGCTCGCCCGGTCGTGGCGTAGAGGCCGAAGATCTCGCCCTCGCGTCCGGCCGGCGTCACTCTGGCGAGGAAGGAACGGGCGGCCGCCTGGGCGGGGCCCACGAAGGCGCACAGGATCAGACCGCCCACCCAGAACACCATCACACCGGCGTCGCGGAGGAAGAACACGGCGAGACCGGCGACGATCATCGACCCGATCGAGGCGAGGATGATCCGCTTCGGTCCGAGCCGGTCGTCCAGTCGGCCGGCGGCGATGGTCGAGACGCCGGCGATCAGGTTCGCGGCGATGCCGAAGATGATGATGTCCTGCGCGCCGAACTTGAACACGGCGGTGCCGATGATGGCGCCGAACGCGAAGACGCCTCCCAGCCCGTCGCGGAAGACCGCGCTCGCGAGCAGGTACCAGAAGGTGGGCCGCGTCTCCTCGTTGCGGTAGAGACCTGCGACGTCCTTCACCAGCAGCGGGTACGAGGCGAAGAAGCCGACCTTGCGCTCCGGACGGCCCAGCGACGGCTCCGGCACGTTCAGGAAGATGGGGATGCTGAAGACGATCGCCCAGACGGCGCATCCGACGGCGATCAGCCGGTAGGCCAGTCCGTTGTCGGTCGACATGCCGAACCAGTCGAAAGTGTCGAGCACGACCACGATCACCAGCGCGATGATGCCGCCGAGGTAGCCGAAGCCCCAGCCGAGGCCGGAGATGCGACCGACGTTCTTCGGGTTCGCGATGCCGATGAGCATCGCGTTGGAGTTCACCGCCGCGATCTCCTGGAACACCGTCGCGGCCGAGATCAGGGCGACACCCAGCCAGAACAGGCTCGGCATCGGCTCGACGAACCAGAGGCCGAGCATGCACAGGATCAGCGCGCCGGTGCCGATCCCGAGCCAGAGCTTCTGACGTCCCGCCGCGTCCGCGCGTTGGCCGAGGACGGGCGCGAGCAGCAGGATGCCGAAGGCCGCGATCGTCGAGCCCAGACCGAGCCCGGAAGCGAGGTCTGCTTCCGCGGCGAGCCGGACCGGATCGTCCACATCGAGCGACGCGACCTCTGGCGGGAGGAAGCCCTCGCCGACGAGGTAGAGCGCCGTGAACACGAACGTGAGGATGACGGTGTTGAACGGCTGCGTCGCCCAGTCCCACAGCGCCCACGAGTAGACCTGCTTCTTCGGGGCGGGCGTCTCGCCGCGCAGGTCCAGGCCGACGACGGCGACGGCACCGCTGTTGGCAGTCGCCACGGGCTCGGGCACGGCGCCGTGCCCCTCGGTTTCGCTCATTCTCGAAGTCTGGCGGTGCCGGGTGAACGCCCGGTGACGGCGCGCCGCGCGGTGCGGCGCGGAAACGTCGTGGTCGTGGGGCTCGTCAGAGGGCCGGTCCGCGGCGGATGCGGACCGGCCCGCGGGCCTCGTCGATCCGGACGGCCTCCCCCTTCTGCGTCACGACGATCTCTCCGCTCTCCGCCAGGGCCGCGGCCACGCGTCGGACGTCGGGCATCCGTGAACGCCAGGACTCCCCGCCGATGGCGCGGGCCACATCGCTCGGACAGATCGACGACTCCGAGCGCTTACGGGTGAGGGTTCGGATGGTGGCGGCGATACGACCGTCCGCGGCTTCCGGCTGCGGGTCTTCCCACCACGGGGCTCCGCGCTCGCCGAGCGCCGTCTTGACGTCGTGCACCCGGCGACGGGCATCCTCATCCGAGGTCTTCACCGCTCGGCGCGCGGCCATGAGCTCGTCCACCAGCTCCTGGCGCAGGGCGTCGGGGATCGACGGGTCGGTCGCACGCCAGCGCCGCCCGTTCACGACGAAGTGGTGCCCGTCAGCCGTGCGCTCCGGCCCGGCATCCGCCGCCGCCGACTCCTCGCTGCTCATGCGGGCAGTCTGCCCGTGTCCTGCCGCATCTTCCATCCCCTTGACGCAGGCAGTGAGGGCGTCGCCGACGCGGGACGTCGTCCCGGGCGTCGGTGCTCAGGCGTAGAGCAGATCCGCGTCGACGGCCGCGGGCCAATCCGGTACCGCGAGCGTCGTCGAGTCGTTCCAGCGACCATCGGCGATCTGACGAAACGCGCCGCGCACGCCGAAGAGCTTCTCCAGTGGCGTCCAGTCCGACTCTCCCGGCATCGGGACCAGTGACCTCTCGGAGAGGGAATCGGGGTACAGCTCGGCCAGCAGCGATAGGAGGCGCACTCCGGTGTGGACGGGGCGTATCGCCGTGGCATCGGTCACGTGCAGGATCACGCCCTCGCACTGCTCGCCCGCATGGTCGCGGACGAGAGGAGTGAAGCCATAGGGGGAGGCGGAGACCCCGGGGAGCTCGAGGGCGGTGATGGCCTGCGCAAAGTCCTCCGCGTCGATGAACGGTGCCCCGATCACACGGAAGGGCACGGCGGTGCTCCGTCCTTCGGAGACGTTGACGCCCTCCGCGAGACACGTCCCGGGATAGAGCAGGGCCGTCGCCGCGCTCGGCAGGTTCGGTGACGGTGGCATCCAGCGCAGCTCCTCGCGACCGATCGCGGTGTCCTCGCGTCGCCAGCCGTCGACCCCGACGACATCGAGTGCGACGTCGATGCTCCGCGTGCGTACCCAATGACGGGCGAGTTCGCCGATGGTCAGTCCGTGGCGGATCGGCATCGACCAGCGTCCGACGAGCGACTGCGCCGCCTCATCGAGCATCGGGCCCTCGGCCTGTTCGAAGAGTCCGCCCAGGGGATTCGGGCGGTCGAGGACGAGCACGGCGACCCCCGCCTCCGCACAGGCCTCGAGCATGTGGCTCAAGGTCCAGACGTATGTGTAGAAGCGGGCGCCGACGTCGGGAAGGTCCACCAGGACGATGTCGAGACCGGCGAGGTCCTCTGGGGAGGGGCGCACGGCGTCTCCGTAGAGACTGCGCACAGGGACGCCGGTGACGCGATCGAGTGCATCGCCGATGAGGTCGCCCTCCCGCGCGCGTCCGTCCATCCCGTGCTCGGGGCCGAAGAGCAGATCCAGCGACCATCCCTCGGCCGCGAAGGAGGCCCTCCCGCGCGTGAGGTGGGACGTGAGAGCCAGGTCATTGGTGAGCATCCCGATCCGGGCGCCGCGCAGCGTCTTGAGGAGGCGCGCAGGCAGGTCGTGCCGGAGGAGACGGTCGATGCCGAGGTGCATGGTCAGTCGATTCTGTGAGTGGTGACGGCGTCGAGGGTGCGCTGCAGGTTCGTCGAGATCGTGTCGTAGTCCGCCTGCGCGATGCGGGTGTACAGGAAGTCGAGGATGGCGAGCTGCGCGATGCGGCTCGCCATCGCGCCGGAGCGGAAGGTCGACTCCGACACCGCGGTGACGAGCACCAGGTCGCACGCTCTGGCCAGAGGCGACTTCGGGTTGTTCGTGATGGCGATCGTGGTCGCCCCGGCTCTCCCCGCGACCTGCGCCGCCTGCACGATCTCGAGCGTGCGTCCGGAATGGGAGATGGCGATCGCCACATCCCGCCCGTCCAGCAGCGCGGCGCCCGTCAGCGCGAGATGGTGGTCGGTGCGGGCCTGGGCGACGAGCCCTGCGCGGTGCAGCTTCTGCTCCAGGTCCTGCGCGGCGAGTCCGCTGGAGGCGGCGCCGTAGATGTCGATGCGTCGCGCGTCTCGGACCTCGGCCACGCAGCGTTCGAGCTCGTCGAGATCGATCTGGCGGGCGGTGCGTTCGATCGCGGCGGCCTCCGCGAAGGCGATCTTGCGCACGGTCGTCGCGACGTCGTCGTAGCGGCTGACATCGCCCGCAGACACCTGGAACCTCTCCTGGTCGGAGGCGCTGCGGCTGAGCTCGGTCGCGAGCGCCAATCGCATGTCCGGGTAACCCCCGAAGCCGACGCTGCGGGTGAAGCGGGCGACGCTGGCGACGGAGACCTCGCACTCCTCGGCCAACCGGGTGATGGAGCTCTCCACGACGGCCTGGGGCTCGGCGAGGACGTACTCGGCGATACGGCGCTCGGTCGGGGTCAACTCGGAGAGACGCTGATGGATGGCTGTCACGACACTGTTCGGCACGTGCCCATGATGTCAGGCCGAAACCCACTTCGGAAGAAATTTTCAGATTTGCTTGCATTTCTGTAAGAGATTGCCCAAAGTGGGCATGTCGGCATCTCCCCAACCACGGGAATGCCGCATGACATCGACGTCACGCGACGTGTCCTCAGCACCGAGGGCACTTCGAAGGGCGTTCCCCCCGAAGTAACGGCAGCCCACGACGTGCCAGGCAGCTGCCACCGTCCGAGAGGAACATCATGCGAAACCGCCCCGTCCGCCTCGCATCCACAGCAGGCATTCTCGTCGCTGGGCTCGCTGTCGCGGGCTGTGCCCCCGCCGCGTCCAGCGGTGAAGCCGAGAGCGATGTCACGCTCACGATCTGGTCGTGGCAGGCTTCCTCCTCGCCCAAGTGGGAGGCCGTCTTCGACAAGTACGAAGAGTCCCACCCCGGGGTCACGATCCAGTTCGAAGGCTTCCAGCCGACCGAGTACAACCAGATCCTGGCGACCGGTCTCGAGGGGAGCGATGGACCGGACATCGCCATGCTCCGCGCGTACGGCGGCATCCAGCCGGCGATCCAGTCGGAGCAGATCGTGCCGATCGACGACATCGTCGACGGACTCGATCAGTTCGATCCGACCGTGCTGCGGGCAGCTCAGGGCAAGGACGACGGGAAGACCTATGGCGTCCCGTTCGCGTACCAGACGATGCAGATGTTCTACAACAAGACCATGTTCGACGAGATGGGTCTCGAGGAGCCCACCGACTGGGACGAGTTCATCGACCTGCAGGAGACCTTGCTGAAAGAGGGCGTGACCCCGATGGCACTCGGTGCCCGCGAGGACTGGGTGCTGCCGATGTTCCACGACATCATGGGCTCGGCGAACTACGGCGGATCCGAGTTCGAGGAGAAGGTGCTCGCCGGCGACATCGACTTCACCGACCCGACGTACGTGTCGTCGCTGCAGATCGTCAAGGACATGCAGAAGTACCTCGACAAGAACGTCAACGCGATCGCCGTCGCCGACGCCGTGCTGCAGTTCACCTCGGGGCAGGCGGCCCAGTGGCCCGGTGGATCGTTCGATCTGCCGACGTTCCAGAACTCCGCGCCCGACACGGAATGGGGCGTGTACGAGGTGCCCCCGGCCCCCGGCAGCGCTCTGGACCATGCGGTCACCCCGGGCTACGCCGACGGCAGCTTCGGCATCAACGCCTCTAGCGAGAACCAGGAGGCGGCGGCAGAGCTGCTGAACTGGATGACGACCTCGGAATTCGGTCAGCTCGTCGCCGATGAGGTGGACCAGTTCTCCGCCCTCCCCGGAGTGAAGTACTCCGACCCGCTCATGCAGGAGATGAACGAGCAGTACACCGCCAACCCGGCGCCGTACCTGCTGCTCGTCGACTTCCGCTACGGCGACCCGACCGGAACCGCGGTCCTGGGCCCGGACATCCAGGCGATGTTCCTCGGCGACAAGACGCCGGAGCAGCTCGGCGCCGACCTGCAGTCCGGGGTCTCCACCTGGTTCACCCCTGGTTCCTGATCCGAACACGAGGGGGCGTCGATCCGGCGCCCCCTCGCGGAGCGAAAGACACACCATGGCACTGACCATCCCCGTCCGGCGCGACCCCGCGAAGCGCGAGGGCACGAAGCGACGCACACGCGCAGGCATCGCCCTGTCCACCCCGACGGCCACCCTGTTCGTGCTGCCGGCCGCCGTGCTGTTCGCCGTGCTCATCCTCTATCCGATGCTCGCTGCGCTCAGCTATTCGTTCTTCGACTGGCAGGGCACGAAGCAGGGCGGTTTCGCAGGGGTCGCGAACTACATCACCCTCCTCACGAAGGAGCCCTACGCCTCCGAGCTGTGGAACGCGTTCGGCCACAACCTGCTGCTGTTCGCGGGTGCGCTGGTCTTCCAGAACTCGCTCGGCCTCGGTATCGCCACCCTGCTGCACCGCCGCAAGCGCACCAAGCGCTTCTTCCAGACGATCTTCGCGCTGCCCTACCTGGTGAGCCCCATGGTCATCGGCTACCTGTGGTCGCTCATGCTCTCGCCGCTGTTCGGCCCGGTGAACGCGATCCTCCGCGGTGTAGGCCTCGAGAGCCTCGCCCTTCCCTGGCTCGGCGACCCGCAGCTCGCGATCTGGGTGATCGTGCTCGTGAGTGCCTGGCAGTGGATCGGCTTCCCGATCCTGCTGTACGGCGCCGCCCTCGGCGGGATCCCGGAGGAGATCGAAGAGGCCGCCTCGCTCGACGGGGCGACCGCGGCGAAGCGTTTCCGCTACATCACGCTGCCCATGCTCACGCCCACGATCGGCATCATCACGGTGCTCACCTTCATCGGCAGCATGGAGGCGATGGCCATTCCATTCGCGCTCGCCGGCTCGAACGGGGCGCCCGCCGGGTCGACCGACGTCATGATGCTCCTCTTCTACCGGACCGCCTTCGAATCGGGGAACCCGAACTCGATCGGCGTCTCCTCCGCGCTCGCGACCGTCCTGTTCATCTTCATCATGGTGATCTCGGTCGTGATCACCTCGACGATGCGTCGCGCTGAACGAAAGCTGTTCTGATGAGCACTGCCCTCGACACCCGTCCGGAGCCCACCACCGAAGCGATCGTCTCCGGTCGTTCCTCCGCCCCACGCCGCCGCTCCAGCCGCACCGCCGATGCCCCGTTCATCGGGCGGTTGTTCGCGAACGTGTTCCTCTGGGGCTACGCGCTCGTCGCCATCGGCCCGCTGCTGCTGATGGTCAACAACTCGTTGCGCACACAGCAGCAGATCGCGACCGAGCCGCTCGGACTCCCGGTCCCGCCGACGTTCACGAGCTTCCAGAGCGCGTGGATCACCGCGTCGTTCGACACCTACTTCCTCAACTCGATCACCGTCACCGTCGGCTCGGTCATCGTCACGACCGTCGTCTCGGTGCTCGCCGCGTACGCGTTCGCGAGGGCTCGGGCGAAGTTCTTCCGTGGCATCGAGGCGGTCTTCCTGTCCGGGCTCATGCTGCCGGTGCACCTGGCGATCCTGCCGCTGTTCTACCTGCTCGACTCGCTCAAGATGACGAGCAACGTGTTCAGCCTGATCCTCGTCTACGGAGCCCTCGGCATTCCGTTCACGACGTTCGTGCTGACGGTCTTCTTCCGCGCGTTGCCGATCGAACTCGAAGAGGCCGCGCGCATCGACGGCGCCGGTCCGTTCCGCACCTTCGTGCAGATCCTGCTGCCGCTCGTGCGTCCGGCGCTCGCGACCGTGATCGTCTTCCGTTTCGTGCCGGTGTGGAACGACTTCTTCTACCCGCTGATCCTGCTGCGCGACCGGGACTCATACACCCTTCCCGTCGGACTCACCCGCTTCTTCGGCGAGTACTCCACCGACTGGCCGCAGCTGTTCGCCGGGCTCACGATCGCGACGATCCCGCTCATCGTGCTGTTCCTGCTCGCGACCAAGCAGATCATCAACGGACTCACCTCCGGCATGAGCAAGTGACGGGAGAGCGGCCGTGGTGAACGGGGCGCCGGGGTCGGCGTGGGCCTCCCTTCGCACGACGCCGGGGCGGGGAGTCGACGAGCTGCTGATCCTCGGCACCCCGGCCCACGACGAGCGGACGCCTCTGAACGAGCGGCACCTGTTCGATCTCGCGTCGCTCACGAAGGTCTTCACCGCGGTCGCCGCACTGCGGCTCGTCGACCAGGGCAGGGTCGACCTCGACGCGCCCGTCGCGCCGGTCCTGGATGCCGGTTCGGGTGAGGGCGCTGGACGCATCACCCTCCGCCACCTCCTCACGCACAGCTCAGGGCTGCCGGCCGAGGGACGCGAGTGGCGGGACGGGATCCGCGGCGATGAGTTACGCGCGCGGGTCCTGCAGCGTCCGCTCGGATATGAACCCGGTGGTGGTCACCTCTACTCCGACGTCGGGTACATCGCCGCAGGGGAGTACCTGGAGCGCGTCGCGGGGAGACCCCTCGCCGAGCTGTGGGCGGAGGTGGCGACGGCCATCGGCGCGGGGTCGCTGACATCGTCGCCCGATCCGCGCGAGGCCGTGGCGACGGAGGATCAGCCGCACCGCGGTCCGGTGCGCGGAGACGTGCATGACGAGCTGGCGCACGCGCTCGAACGCCCGGCGGGTCACGCCGGGCTGTTCGGGTCGGTGCACGACGTCGCCGCATTGGCGCGGATGATCCGTGAGGACGGGCAGGGGCCGCGGGAGCGCGTGCTGTCCACGGACTCCACGCGCGCACTCCGCGTGCCGACAGTGCGTGCCGATGCCGGTTACGGCCAGGCGATCGGGTTGCGGGTACGGGACGAGTCGTGGATGTCCGGCATCGACGCGGTGGGGCATACCGGATTCACGGGCACATGCTTCGCCGTCCACACCGGTTCCGGCGGCTTCGGTGTGCTGCTCGTCAACCGCGTGCATCCATCGCGTGAAGACGCCGACATCGCCGCCGTCCGTCGCGCCTTCCTCGCACCGCTCGCGTCCTGAACCTCAGTCCGTGCGCAGCGGCCGTAGCGTGCGCGCGTAGTCCTCCTTCAACACGGCGAGGTGCAGCCAGGCCTCGATGCGCGTCACCTCCGGCAGTGCGCGCAGCCGCTCGAGGCTGGCGTACAGCGCCCCCGCCGAGGGCTCGACCAATGTGGCCACGGCGTCGAACCGGCCGAGCGTGCGGGCGGCGAAGTCCACACCGCGCCCCCTTCGCAGTTCGTCGATCACGGCCTTGTCGTCGTCGCCGAGCGTCATGCCCACCCCCATCGACAGCTGCCGGTGGGCGAGCCCGCGCGCCTCGACCGCGCTGATCTTGATCACCCCGGCGTCGATCAGCCGCTGCACCCTGGTCGCGACGGCCGAGGGCGACAGGCGCACCTCCTCGCCCAGTGCGCGGAAGCTCTTGCGTCCGTCGGCCTGCAGCTGTTCGATCAGCGCCTCATCGATCGTGTCGAGGGTGACACCGCCGTGGTACTCCGAGACGAAGAAGCCCTTGATCACGGTCGAGTAGATGATCGTGCTGATGTCGAGCACGCCGTCGATCGCACGGATCAGGGCCAGCAGGTCGTGCAGCTCCGACATCGAGCCCACGCGCACCTCGGTGACCACGTCGTGCGCCCCGCCGACGGCCGACACCAGCACGGTCTCGCTCATGTCGCGCAGGTGCTCTGCCACGAGCTCGACTGAGCCGTCGGTGCGGATGGAGACGTGGGCGAGCACGTGCTGACCCAGGAAGACTGGGTCGACGGCGGCGACGACCCGCACCGTACGGTCGGCGAGCATCGTGCGCAGCCGCGCGGCGACGGCGGCCCGAGACTGCCCGAGTCGCTGTCGGTCGCTGCTGGTGTGGATGGCGCTCGCAGCCGCCGTGTCGAACCTGATCGTGGCGATCGCGCCGAACCTGATCATCGTGCTGCTGGCGCGGTTCCTGCTGGGTGCCGCCATCAGCGCCTTCTGGGCGATGTCGATCACGGTCGCTGCGCGCCTGGCGGGACCGGAGAATCTCGGACGCGGTGTCATGTTCACCTCGGCGGGAGTGTCGCTGGCGACCGTGGCCGGCGTGCCGCTAGGCGTCATGCTGAGCGAACTCGTGGACTGGCGGATGGTCTTCGCCATCGCGGGCGTGCTGATGGTCGTGCTCGCGGTGGTGCTGCGGTTCGCGCTGCCGTCGGTGCCGGCCGACCGCACGTTCGCCTTCTTCGCGGTGTTCGCGCCGCTCGTGATCGCCGTGTCCGTGATGTCGATGATCCTGTTCTCCGGGTCGATCGTGGGTGTCGGCATCGTCGTGCTGGTGTGGGGCTTCTTCTTCTCGTCCTGGCTGATCGTGGCGAACACGTGGGTCGGACACCGGATGCCGGATCGGCTCGAAGCCGGCGGCAGTCTCGTCGTCGTGGGGTTCCAGGGGGCGATCACCCTCGCGGCCGGCATCGGCGGACTGCTCGTGGACACCCTGAACGTCGAGCTGGTCTACGTGATCGGGTCGATCGCGCTGCTCGCCGGCGCGGTGCTGTTCGGCGCGTCCAACCGCGTCAGCAGCAGGGCCTGAAAGGCAGAGATCCTCGGGCCGAGATCCTCAGGCCGAGATCGGCGTGCGGTTCGCCAGACGCCACGACGAGGGGGTCTGCCCGGTGCGGCGGCGGAAGGCCCGGCTGAACCCCTCGTCGGAGGTGTAGCCCAGCTCGCGGGAGACGTCCGAGACGCTTCGCCCAGCCTCGAGCATCCGCTTGGCCGCGTCGACGCGCACCTCAGTGACGTAGTCGGCGGGGGAGCGGCCGACGGTGCTGCGGAACCGTTCGGCGAAGGTCGAGCGCGACATGGCGCCGATGCTGGCGAGGCGCTCCACCGTCCAGTCCCGGCCCGGTTCCTCGCGGATGGCGTCGACGACGCGGTCGAGGAACGGGTCGTTCGACAGCGAGGGCCAGCCCGTCGGGGCACAGCCGTTCGCAGCCCAGGCGCGGATGACCGACAGCAGGCGTCGAACCCGGTGACGGTGAGGAACGGCGGCAGCAGGGCGGGCAGCGGCGAGGCCGCATCGGCGAGCTCGATGTCGGCGATCATCAGGCTCGTGTCGTCCCGCGCTTCGAGCACGAACGGCGAACGGCCGAGGGTCAGGAACGCGTCGCCCGCCACGAGCAGGTCATGGCGGGCCTTCGTGTCGACCCTGAGTCGCTGCGAGTCGGGATCGACGTCGAGGCGGCAGCCGTCTCCGAGCGGAGGATGCCCCTGCACAGCGCCCTCGGCGATGTAGACCAGGGTGATGGAGTCGGCGGGGATCGGCAGCAGCGTTCCCGCAGCTACCGAGGTGCGACGGCCGATGCCGACGCGCAGGTCGACCGCACCGAGCACGTTCGAGAGCGCGTCCGCATCCACTGTCACCATGCCTTCGGCAACGTCGTCGCGCGGCGTGCTATTCCGCCGTCGGCCCCGTCGATGTGCGAAACGGGTCGCGTCGTGCTGGCGGACTCAACCATTCGGTTGATTCGAAGGGGGTGACCGCCGGATACGGTGGAGGGACACCACCCGAGGAGTACCGTGTTCCGCACCCCCGACCGACTGTTCCGAGTTCTCGCGATCGCGGAGGCGATCACCTGGACGATCCTGATCGCCGCGATCATCGCCCGCGCCGTCGGCGCCCCCGGAGTCGTGGTGACCGTGGGCGGAGGCATCCACGGGTTCATCTTCCTGAGCTACGCGGCGACGGCGATCCTGGTCGCGCTGAACCAGCGCTGGCATGTCGGTGTGGGTGTTCTCGCCGTCGCCAGCGCCGTCATCCCGTACGCGACGATCCCGACCGAGATCTGGCTGCACCGCACCGGGCGGCTCACCGGGGCCTGGCGTCTCGAGGCGACCGACGACCCGCGCGATCGCCGCTGGTACGACCGGCTGATGCGGTGGTTTCTGCAGCGGCCGTGGGTTCTCGCGCTGCTACTGGTCGTCGGCATCGTCGCGCTGTACGTCATCCTGCTGCTGGTGGGTCCTCCCGGCGGCAAGTGACGCCCGGCGGGGTCTGATCCCTGCGCCGGGTTCAGGGCGTGACGACGACCGCGTTCTCCTCGTTGATCGCAGCCAGCGTCGCCTCCGCATCCGCGGCGGTGCAGTCCACGACCACCGACAGGCCCACTCCGGTCTGCGTGAAGGCACGCGCGGCCATGAGCCAGGTGCGGCTGCCGTCCACGCCGACGACCTGGCGCGTCTCGACGCCTCCGCTGCCGCCCGCCATGTAGCTGAACTCGCCGGTAGTGGCGAGCGGGGTGACCTCGCTGGTCGGAGTCTGCAGCAGCACACCGAGGATCGCGTCGGACGAGGCGCTGTCGTCTCCGGCGACCACGGGAACGTCTGTCGTGTACCCCTGCCAGAACCGCGCAGTACAGGTGCCGTCGACCGTGCCGTACGTCCAGCCGCCGTTGCCGTCGTCGGGCGAGACGATCTTCCAGCCCTCGTCGGGCGAGACGATCTTCCAGCCCTCGTCGACCACGAGCCCGTCGCCCCATTCGATGTAAGTGTCGCTCGCGAGATCGAGGCCTTCGGTGAAGGTCAGGGTCGAGCCGGATGACTCGTCGCTCGGCGCATCGGTCTCCGGACTCGACGAGGGGACGTCGGTGGGCGACCCCACCGGTATCTGCGCGTACAGGCATCCGCTCAGTGACAGCACGGCCACAGCGGCGATCGCGGTGCTGGCCAGGCGCAGGGGGATCGAGAAGGAGGTGCGCGTCATGCCGGTCAGCCTAGTCCCGGACCGTCATCGTCTCCGGTCCACGGTTCCACTCGGGCCGACTGATCAGTGGGCGCTGACGACCCCGATCGAGTCGTGCACGATGACCGTCGCGACCCGAGCGCCGGCACCCGCCGCGACGATGAGCTGCTGCGGACCGGGTGTCGCGGCGTCGCCGGCGGCGTAGAGCCCCGGCACATCGGTGCGACCCGAGCGGTCCGTGCGCAGATGCCCGGCGTGATCAAGCGTGGGCGCGATCCCGTCGAGGAACGTCAGCGCGTTCTCCCACTCGGGGCGCACGAAACCGCCGTCGACCGCGACTGATGTGCCGTCGGCCAAACGGATGGCGTCGAGACTTCCGCGCTCACCCACGAGCTCGACGATCGTCTCGCGACGCACGTCGATGCCGGAGGCGGCGAGCTCCGCCTCCTCGTCCGCGGTCACGACGTCCGCCCCGTGCGTGAACACGGTGAGGCTCTCGGTCCAGCGTCCGATGAGTCGCGCGCGGTCGGCGATGTCGGGCGTCTCACCGATCAGGGCGAGGCGGCGGCCCTGCAGCTCCCACGCATCGCAGGTGGCGCAGCTGAACAGGCTCATGCCGTAATACCCGCGCAGGTTCGGGACATCGGGGAGCGTCTCACGCAGCCCGGTGGCCAGCAGCACCGCCCTGGCCGTGACGGTGGTCTCGGCATCCCGGCGGCCGATGTCCGCCGCGAACACGCGTCGATCGCCGTGCGGTCCCGCACCGTCTCCGCTCGTCTGGCGGAGGGCGGTGACGCGCGTCCGCGATCGCACCTCCACGTTCGGATAGGCCGCGAGCTCTTCTCTGGCGAGGCGCCGCAGTTCGTGCGGCGGGATGCCGTCGCGGGTCAGGAACCCGTGCGATCGCAGCGTCGCCGCATTGCGCGGACGATCGGCGTCGATCACCAGCACGCGTGCGAGCGCGCGGCCGAGGTTGAGGGCGGCGGAGAGACCGGCCGGTCCGCCGCCCACGATGAGCACGTCGTAGTCGGCACGCTCGTTCAGGTCCGCCATCGGTGATGTCATCCGCACGGTCCTTCCGAGAAAGGGGCGGATCCATCGCGCGGCGTCTGCCGGGGCGACACCGCCGGGCGGCCGCTAAGGCTGGCCTTACTCTCATTTTGCCACTGTTCGAGGCTGTCTCGGTCGGTTCGACGGTGTCTCGGGCGCCCGAGGCCAGGGACCCGTGCTCGCTAGGATCCCCCTCGTGCTGGAGCTGGTGGACGTCGTGTTCGGAGATGCCGTCCAACTCGGCGGGTTCTTCCTGGTGACCCTGCTGATCGTCGTCCTGATGCTCGCGCGCGGCGCCGCGCGACGGCTCCTCTCGCCAGCGCCGACCGTCGAGAGCGCCGCCTGAGCGCGAAGGGCTCGGTGCGCTCAGCTGCGACGGACGGGCTGCTGCAGCTCGGTGACCCAATCGGACTGGTCCTCGGAGACCGCGCGCACATACAGCTCGCGACACGGGCCGTCGTGCACCAGGCCCCGCGCGAAGATCTCGGTGTGGATCGCGTGCCAGCTCTCGGCGATGTGCTCCATCGATCCGAGATGGATGCCGCACACGGCCTCCGTCGCCGCGGGCAGCTCGACGATCTCGAAGCCCTCGCGCGCGGGGCCGCTGTACGTGTAGCCCGCGATGACCTGCAGCCCGTCGTCGAGAGTCTCGTACTGAGCGATCGGGGTGGCCAGGGAGTGCGTGTCGCCGATGATCTCGGCCACGGCGTCGAAGGCGGGCCCGACCACTCCGGCGACGGCCGGCTGGTCGGCCACGACCGTGCGGATGGCAGCGAGGCGCACGGCGGGGAGGGGCTTGTCGATGATCTCGATCTGGGACATGTGCTTCTCTCTCTCGATGAGGTGGAGGCGCCTCTCCACGTCGACGAGTCTCTCCGCGGCGATCCGATGCTCCTGCTCGACTTCTGTGCGACGGATCCTCAGCAGGGCGGCGATGCGTTCGGCATCGACGCCGCGTTCGAGGATCGCCGAGACGTCATCGAGACCGAAACCCAGCTGGCGCAGGGCGACGATCCGGTGCAGCCGTTCCAGCTGCGAGGGATCGTAGGAGCGGTATCCGGTGAACTCGTCCACGTGGGCGGGCTCGAGCAGGCCGGCCGTGTCCCAATGCCGGAGCATCCGGTGGGTCACCTGGCCGATCTGCGCGAACGCTCCGATGGACAACATGTCTCAGTTCTCCCGTCTGCCACTGTGTCAGAGTCAAGTATCGCGTCGGGAGGTGGAGGCCTCGGCGCGCTAGCGTCGACGGATGAGCGAAGAGGTACTGGCGGGCGGGAACGCGAGCGGCACCGTGGTGCGGCTCGGCGAGACGGTGCGAAAGTCGTGGTCGGAGGCGACCCCGAGCGTCACCCGCTTCGTGCGGGCATTGCGGGCAGCGGGCGTCGATGTGCCGGAGCTGCGAGGGCGGGATGAGCAGGGCCGGCAGGTCATCGAATTCGTGCCGGGCACGCCGGCGATCGAGAGAATGCCACTGGACGCCGACGAGCTGCGACGAGTCGGTTCGATGATCCGCGAGATCCATGACGCCAGCGCCCCCTATGCGCCGGAGGCCGATGCCGTGTGGCGGACAGCGATCCCCGCGCCCGCCGCCGAGCTCGTCTGTCACAACGACCTCGCCCCCTGGAACCTCATCACCGGCGACCGCTGGGTCTTCATCGACTGGGACGCCGCAGCCCCGAGCACCCGCCTGTGGGACCTCGCCTACGCGGCCCAGGCGTTCGCGCTGTCCGGCGGTGAACGCGATCCGGAGAGTGCGGCTCGGGATCTCGCCGCCATCGTCGACGGATACCGCGCGGACGACGTCATGCGACGTGATCTGCCTCAGGCGATGGAGGAGCGGACGGCGGCGATGCTCGCACTGCTCGAAGGGGCGCACGCGACCGGCGACGAGCCGTGGGCGTCGATGTATGCGAACGGCCACGGCGACCACTGGGCGAAGGCGCTGGCATTCGTGCGAGAACATCGGGCGCTGTGGGCGCGGTCGCTCGGCGGGGTCTGAGCTCGGCCGCGTGGGCGGTGCGCCGTGCGTGGTGCGCGCACATTCCGGTATATTGTTTTTAGGCCCTGATCTGGGCCTTTGAATGTCGGTGGCCCCTGGTTCACTGAAGGTATGACGGCACTGGCGGATGCGACTCTCGAGCAGGTGGCTGCGCTCGCTGCGCTCACCGAGATGCTCGTCGAGGTCGAGCGCACGATCAGCAGTCTGCAGGCCGCACGCGACGGCATCCTGGCCGTGGGCTCGCGGCTCGCACTCGAAGTCGCTGAGCAGGCGGAGCATCCCGATCAGGGGGAGATGTCTGCGCGCACCGTCGCCGCGGAGTTCGCCGCAGCCCTGCGGGTGAGCGATCGGACGGTGCAGCGGCGGATGGCGGATGCGGCGTGGGTCGTAGAGCGCTTCCCGATGGTCTGGGAAGCGCAGGGCGCCGGTCGTATCAGCGCGGCGCACGCCCGCGTCGTGTGCGAAGCGGGCGAGCATCTCGACGATGCGGCGAGCCGCGATGCCTACGCGACGCAGATGATCGTCTTCGCCGAGACCGAGTCTCCCGCCCGCGTCGGCCGCATGGCTCGGCGGGTGGCCGAGCGGTTCCAGGCGCGGTCGATCGAGGAGCGGCATCTCGACGCGCGGGAGAAGAGAGCCGTGTGGGTGAAAGACGTCGGCGACGGGATGACACAGCTCGGGGTGCTCGGTCCCTCGGCGCTCGTCCACGGTGTCTTCGATCGCCTGACGCAGATGGCCGACGCGATGCAGGAGCCCGAGTCCCAGGAGCCCGAGTCCCAGGAGCCCGAGTCCCCGGAGCCCGATCGGCGCACCATCGCGCAGCTCCGCGCCGATCTCGCCCTCGACCTGCTCCTCGCCGGTGCCCCGGTCGGGCATGGCGACTCGGAGGGCTCCCTCGCGGCGATCCGCGGAACGGTGTCGATCACTGTTCCCGTCATGACCCTGATCGCGGGCGACGCGACACCGGCCGAGCTGAACGGCCGCACCCCGATCGACCCCGTGACCGCCCGCCGGTTCGCCGGTGCGGCATCCGGATGGGACCGTATCCTCACCCACCCCATCACCGGGACGGTCCTCGCGGTCGACCGCTATCGGCCGGGTTCGGATCTGAGGCGACATCTTCGCGCCAGGGATCAGCGTTGCAGATTCCCCACCTGCGGGTATCCGTCCACCGATTGCGACATCGATCATCATCGCGATGCCGTGCTCGGTGGCTCCACCGCCGAGTCGAACCTCGGCCATCTGTGTCGACGCCATCATGTGCTCAAGCACCATTCGCCGTGGGCGGTCGAGCCTCTGGGCTGTGGCCTCTACGCCTGGACGAGCCCGACCGGCAAGGTCTACATCGACCGGCCGCCTCCCCAGAACACCGTCACCTTCACCGAGGATCCCGAGGTCGCCCCGTTCTGAGTGACGCCGCCGTGCGCCCGGAACAGCGCCGAATCTCAAAGTTGAGCCAAGTCATATCAAGTTCATTTGACTCCTCGTCGACCCCTGGGTACACTTGAGTCATCGCGACTCAGGTTTTCCTGATCGCCGCAGATTTTCCGAACCACAACGAACTTCCAACAAAGGAGAGAACACATGGCACGTGCTGTCGGTATCGACCTCGGAACCACCAACTCCGTCGTCAGCGTCCTCGAGGGTGGCGAGCCCAAGGTCATCGCCAACGCAGAGGGCTTCCGCACGACCCCCTCGGTCGTGGCCTTCACCAAGGACGGGGAGGTGCTCGTCGGTGAGACCGCGAAGCGCCAGGCCGTCACCAACGTCGACCGGACGATCGCTTCCGTCAAGCGCCACATGGGCACCGACTGGACCTTCGACGTCGACGGCAAGAAGTGGACGCCGCAGGAGATCTCCGCGCGCATCCTGATGAAGCTGAAGCGCGACGCCGAGGCGTACCTGGGCGACACGGTGACCGACGCGGTCATCACGGTCCCCGCGTACTTCAACGACGCCGAGCGTCAGGCCACCAAGGAAGCCGGCGAGATCGCGGGCCTCAACGTCCTGCGCATCATCAACGAGCCGACCGCTGCCGCTCTGGCGTACGGCCTCGACAAGGGCAAGGAAGACGAGCTCATCCTGGTCTTCGACCTGGGTGGCGGAACGTTCGACGTCTCGCTGCTCGAGGTGGGCAAGGACGACGACTTCTCCACGATCCAGGTGCGCTCGACCGCCGGTGACAACCGTCTCGGTGGAGACGACTGGGACCAGCGTCTCGTCGACTACCTGATCAAGCAGTTCAAGGAGACCACGGGCGTCGACGTCTCGGGTGACAAGATCGCCCTGCAGCGTCTCAAGGAGGCTGCGGAGCAGGCGAAGAAGGAGCTCTCCTCCTCGACGTCGACGAGCATCAACCTGCCCTACCTGTCGCTGACCGAGTCGGGCCCGGTGTCGCTTTCCGAGACCATCACCCGCGCGAAGTTCGAGGACCTCACGAAGGACCTTCTCGACCGCACCAAGAAGCCGTTCGAGGACGTCATCCGCGAAGCCGGCATCAAGGTGTCCGAGATCGACCACATCGTGCTCGTCGGTGGATCCACGCGTATGCCTGCGGTCGCCGAACTCGTCAAGCGCGAGACCGGCAAGGACGCGAACAAGGGCGTCAACCCGGATGAGGTCGTCGCCGTCGGCGCCGCGCTCCAGGCCGGTGTCCTCAAGGGTGAGCGCAAGGACGTTCTCCTCATCGACGTCACCCCGCTGAGCCTCGGTATCGAGACCAAGGGCGGCATGATGACCAAGCTCATCGAGCGCAACACGGCCATCCCGACCAAGCGCAGCGAGACCTTCACCACGGCAGACGACAACCAGCCGTCCGTCGCGATCCAGGTCTTCCAGGGCGAGCGTGACTTCACGCGCGACAACAAGCCGCTCGGCACGTTCGAGCTGACGGGTATCGCTCCGGCTCCCCGCGGCATCCCGCAGATCGAGGTCACCTTCGATATCGACGCCAACGGCATCGTGCACGTGTCCGCCAAGGACAAGGGCACCGGCACCGAGAAGTCGATCGTCATCTCCGGCGGCTCGTCGCTGTCGAAGGAAGACATCGAGCGCATGGTGCGCGAGGCCGAGGAGCACGCCGCTGAGGACAAGGCGCGCCGCGAGGCCGCAGAGGTCCGCAACCAGGCCGAGACGCTCGCGTACTCGATCGACAAGCTGATCACCGAGAACGACGACAAGCTGCCCGAAGACGTGAAGACCGAGGTCAAGGCCGACGTCGACGCGCTCAAGACGGCGCTGGCCGGCGAAGACGACGAGGCCGTGAAGACCGCGTTCGACAAGCTCAACCAGTCGCAGTCCAAGCTCGGCGAGGCCATCTACGCCTCCTCGCAGGCGGATGCCGCTGCCGGCGCTTCGGCTGACGGCGAGGCCCCGGCCGGTGACGCTCCCTCCTCCGAGGAAGACGTCATCGACGCCGAGGTCGTCGACGACGAGGACGAGAAGAAGTAATCATGACGGACAAGAACTTCGACGAGAACCAGTTTCCTGAGTCCGCCGAAGGTCGCAGCGAGGGGTCGGATGCTCAGGCATCCGGCCCCGTGCCGCAGAACCCGGACTCCACCGAGGCGAAGGCCGCCGAGGGGTCGGACGAGACTCCTGACGACGGCGCCGATGACCTCACGGTCGACGACATCCTCGGTGCCACGCAGACCGGTGAGGCCGCGGCGGAAGACGCCGTGCTCGCCGACCTCGAGTCCACGCTGCTGAACGACCTCAAGCGCCTCCAGGCCGAATACGCGAACTACCGTCGCCGCACCGAAGAGCAGCGTCAGGTCGAGATCGAGCGAGCGAAGGGCGAGGCCGCCAAGGGCCTGGTCCCCGTGCTCGATGACCTCGACCGCGCGGCTCAGCACGGTGATCTGGTGGAGGGCACGCCCTTCGCCGTGATCGCCGACAAGGTGCGCACGGTCGTGGAGCGTCTCGGAGTGGTCGCGTACGGCGCGAAGGGCGAGGAATTCGACCCGCAGCGCCACGAGGCCATCTTCCAGCAGCCGACCCCCGGCGCCGAGAAGACCACGATCCTCGAGGTCGTCGAGGTGGGCTACCGCCTCGGAGACGTCGAGCTGCGCCCCGCGAAGGTCGTCGTCGCTGTCCCCGCGGAGTAGGTGATCGATGGCCAGCCAGGATTGGTTCGACAAGGACTTCTACAAGACCCTCGGGGTCTCCAAGGACGTCAGTGATGCGGATCTGAAGAAGACGTATCGCAAGCTCGCGCGGAAGTACCACCCGGACTCCAATCAGGGTGATGCCAAAGCCGAAGCGAAGTTCAAGGAGATCAGCGAGGCCTACTCGGTGCTCTCCGACACCGAACAGCGCAAGGAATACGACGAGATCCGCGCCATGGGATCCGGCGCTCGCTTCACGGCGAGCGGTGCGGGTGCCGGCGGCTTCGAAGACGTGTTCAGCCGGTTCGGACAGCAGGGCCGCGGACAGACGGCGGACTTCGAGGACATCTTCGCGATGTTCAACCAAGGGCAGGGTGCGAGCTTCGGCAACGGACGCTTCGGGCAGCCGAGTGGCGGATACCGCGGCTTCGGCGGCCCGCAGCGCGGAGCCGATGTCACGGCCCGCACCACGCTCGACTTCGTCACCGCCGTGCAGGGCGAGACCATCTCCCTGCAGGGCGAAGACGGCAAGCCCTTCAAGGTGAAGATCCCGGCGGGCGTCGCCGACGGCCAGAAGATCCGTCTCCGCGGTCGCGGTCGTCCTTCGCCCGATGGGGGAGAGAGCGGCGACATCGTCGTGCAGATCGCGGTGCGCCCGCACCCGGTCTTCACGCGCGACGGACTCAACCTGCGCGTCGTGGTGCCTGTGACGTTCACCGAGGCGACTCTCGGTGCGACCATCGAGGTCCCGACCCTCGGCGGCGACGTGGTCAAGCTCCGCGTCGCACCCGGTACCCCCTCCGGGCGGGTGCTGCGGGTCAAGGGCCGAGGGGTTGCGACCTCGAAGGGCACGGGCGACCTGCTCGCCGAGCTCCAGGTCGCGGTGCCGACGCACCTCGACGACGCCGCACGTGCGGCTCTGGAGAAGTTCCAGGAACTCGAGCCCGACGAGAACCCGCGGGCCGAGCTGATGGCGAAGGCGCGGCGATGACCGATCGTCGAAGCGGGCACCGGGGGCGGAGGCGTTCATGATGAATGCTGACACCCCGGTGTTCGCGATCGCGGCCGCCGCCGAGCTCGCCGGCCTTCATCCCCAGACGCTGCGGCAGTACGACCGCATCGGGCTCGTCGTCCCCGGACGCACTTCCGGCGGTTTGCGCCGGTACTCCCCCCGGAACATCGAGCAGCTGCGCGAGGTCGCCCAGCTCTCTTCCGAGGGCGTGAGCCTCCCCGCGATCGCCCGTCTGCTCGACCTCGAAGACGAGAACAGGGCGCTGCACAACCGCATCGCCGTGCTCGAGAGTGCGTTGCGCACCGAGCGCGAGAGTCGCCCCGGAGTCCGCGTGTTCGCCGCGGGTTCCGCCGGAGTCGTACCCATGCCGACCGGACGGCGCCTGCGTCGCTCGACGGAGGTCGTGCTCTGGGACCCGCGCGGGAGCGCCTAGGCCCAGGCACCGCCGTGGTGTGTATCCTGTCAACTGTTAACAGGAGGTCACCATGACGCAGACCGTCACGCGCGGAGAATCCCTCGGCGCCCAGGTGGCGCGGGTGCTCCGCCAGCGCATCGTGCGCGGCGAGCTCGCCCCCGGCGCGCGCATCACCGAAGAGGCGCTCGCCGAGGAGTTCTCGGTCAGCCGCGGACCGGTGCGCGATGCTCTCACCCAGCTGAGTTTCGAGAAGCTCGTCGAGGTGCAGCGTCCGCGCGGGGTCTACATCGTGGGGCTCACGCACGACGACGTCGATCAGCTGTACAGCCTGCGCGGTGCCCTCGAACAGCTCGCCCTCTCGCGCGCCATGCGTGTCGACGACGATGCGCGCTGGGCGGCGATGGCTGCGGCGGTCGGACGCATGGGCGAGGCCGCGGATGCCGGTGACCACGCCGCTTTCGTGGCGGCCGACCTCGAGTTCCACTCGCAGATCTACGCGCTCGCCGACCATCCACGCCTCGAGGGGGCGTGGAACCAGTACCTCCCGACGTTCACGGCGCTCCTCGAGGTCACGATCAACCACGATGAAGATCTGCACGAGTCGTCCGGCGACCACGTGAAGCTCATGGACGTGATGCGAAGCGGTACGCCGACGCAGGCGGCGAAGGTGCTGTCGGAGCACCTCGACGGCGCCCGCGAGCGCATGCTGAGCGAGATCGCCACCCGCGCCTGAGCGGGGCGGGCATTTACTCGTCGGGGAGGGGCACACGTTTGTCAGTGTTGACTGTTAACAGTCAACACTGCTACGGTCGGGGAGTCGACAACAAGGTCGACCCACGTAGAGGAGCAAAGATGCCCCGCAAGCGCATCACCCGGGCGGCTGCCGCGATCGCCGCCCTCGCAGCCACCGCTCTCATCGTCTCGGCCTGCACCAAGGTCGAAGAGGGCGAGGAAGCCGGATCGGCGTTCCCCGAGAACGACATCCGACTCATCATCCAGGCCAACCCCGGCGGAGGCTCCGACCTCTCGTCGCGCGCGCTCGCCACGGAGCTCGAGAAGATCCTCGGCGTCAGCGTCATCCCGGAGAACATGCCCGGTGCCGCCGGCGCCCTCGCGATGGAGTACGTGGGCGCGCAGGATGCCGACGGCTACGTCATCGGATTCGCGCCCGTCGAGATCGCGATGCTGAACACCACGCAGAGCGCGAACGTGCTGCCGGACGACTTCGACCTGCTCGGCCAGATCATGCTCGCCCCCGGGGTCGTCACGGTCGGCGCGAACAGCGGCATCGAGACGCTCGAAGACCTCGTCGCCCAGGCGAAGTCCGGCGCCGTCACGGTCGCCAACTCCGGTGCCGGCTCCATCTGGGAGGCGGCGACCCTCGGACTCGGCGCCGCGACCGACGCCGACTTCACTCCGGTCCCCTACGACGGCGGAGCGACAGCCGTCGCTGCGGCCGCATCCGGTGAGACCGTCGCGGCCGTCTCCGGCCTCGGCGAGGCCCTGGCGCAGGGCGAGGCCGTGCGCATCCTCGCCGTCATGAACGACGAGCGTCACCCCGACGCGGAAGACGTCGAGACTGTCGAAGAGGCCATCGGCGAAGACGTGGTCTTCGGTGGCTGGGGCGGCATCTACGCCCCCAAGGGTCTGCCCGACGACGTGAAGTCGACGCTCGAGGCCGCGGTCAAGGAAGCCGTCGAGTCCGACGGATACCAGAAGTTCCAAGCCGATGCCGGAAACCTCGTCGTGTACCGCGACTCCGCCGAATGGACGACGTTCGTCGACGAGCAGTTCGACCTCTTCAAGGATCTCCTGGGCTGAGAACACTGCGGGGCCGGTGCAGACCGGCCCCGCAGCCGTTCGCCTTCGACGAAGGAGAAGGAGCATGATGTCCACCCCCGACACCGCTGCAGAACCGGCGGGCCGCGACGAATCCGCCGGTGACGAGTACGAGGGCGCGCCCGCGTCGCGAACCCTCGAGATCGTGTTCGCCGTCGTCGCCCTGGCATTCACCGCCGGATACCTGTTCCTCTCGACGCAGATCCCGCTGCGCCGTGAGGCCGCCCCCGGACAGATCGACGCCCGCTTCTGGCCGCTCGTCATCGGGGTCACCGGAGTTGTCGTCGCCATCGCGCTGCTCGCCGTCGCGATCACCCGCCCGGCACCCACCCGCGAAGACCTCGAACGCATCCAGCCCGGCGGCTACCTCCGCGTCATCGCCACGCTCGCGATCACCGGTGCCTTCATCGTGCTGTGGTCGCTGGGCTCGGTCATCCTCTTCGGCTACCGCATCGAGGTCTTCCCGATCGCCGCAGCTCTGCTGATGGCCTCCCTCATGCTCCTCTACGGCCACCGCCGCTGGCTGAGCCTGATCATCTACTCCGCCTCCGTCACGGCGTTCGTCTACGTCGTGTTCGGGATGCTCCTGAGGATCCCCCTGTGAACGCGCTCATGGAGGGGCTGAACTCGCTCCTCGACATCTCGATCCTGCTCTACATGCTCGTCGGCCTCGTGCTCGGCTTCATGGTCGGCGCTTTTCCCGGCATCACCGCGACCATGGCTGTCGCGCTCGCCGCGGGCTTCACGATGACCCTCGAGCCCGTGCAGGGTCTCGCGGTGCTGCTGACGATCTACGTCGCCGCGAACTTCGGCGATCGGGTGCCCTCGATCCTCATCAACACCCCCGGCACTCCGGCGTCCATCGCGACGACGCTCGACGGCTATCCCATGGCCAAGCAGGGGCGGGCCGGTCTCGCCCTGACGATCTCCGCGATCGTCTCGGCCGTCGGCATCCTCGCCTCGGTAGTGCTCTTCGCGGTCGCAGCCGTGCCGATCGCCAGCTTCGCCCGCGACTACTTCAAATCCCCCGAACTGTTCGCCCTGGTGGTCTTCGGCATCTCGATCATGATCGGCATCTCGTCGAAGTCGATGCTCAAGGGCATCCTCGCCGGGCTCTTCGGCCTCATGCTCGGCAGCGGCGGCACGTATGCGGCAACGGCCGATCAGCGCTTCACCTTCGGAGTGCTCGAACTCGTCGAGGGCGTGAACTTCATCGCCGTGATCATCGGACTCTTCGGCATCGCCGAACTCTTCGACCAGCTGCTCACGCACCGGAAGTCGCACGTGCGGCCCATCTCGAGCCTCGGCCGCTGGTGGCCGAACCGGGCAGAGCTGAAGCAGAGCGGTCCGGCCACGGCGGTCGGCGGTGCGGTCGGACTCGGCGTTGGGCTCATCCCCGCGGCCGGCGGCGACATCGCGGGACTCATCGGGTGGGAGCGGGCGCGCAAGGTGTCCAAGCACCCCGAGATGTTCGGCAAGGGATCGATCGAGGGCGTCGCGGCCTCCGACACCGCCTCGAGCGCGACGCTCGGTGGCTCGCTCACCACGACCATGGCGCTGGGCATCCCCGGCGACTCCGTGATGGCCGTGATGATCGGTTCGATGATCATCTGGGGCATCACGCCCGGTCCCACGCTGTTCACGAACCGCCCCGACCTGGTCGTCTCGATCGTGGGAATCATGCTGATCGCGACGATCCTGTCGCTCGTTCTGAGCCTGATCCGCATGAAGGGCATGGTCAAGCTGCTCGACGTGCCGCAGCCGTATCTGTGGAGCGGCATCCTGATCTTCTGCATCATCGGCACGTATGCCACCTCGAACAGCCTCTCCACGGTCGTGACGATGCTCGTCTTCGGTGCGATCGGAGTGATGCTCAAGCGCATGCAGGTGCCAGCGGGCCCCGTGGTGCTCGGGCTCCTGCTCGGACCCCTCGCCGAGGAGAACCTCGCCCGGACGCTGGCGATCCTGCCCACGCGTCCGTTCTTCGAGGTCGTCAGCCCCATCGCGCTCGTGCTCCTCGCCCTGGCCGTGCTCTCGATCGTGATGCCGGCGATCCGTGCCGCCCGTCGACCCCGTGCCGAGCGCGCCTCGCTCGCGGACTCGATCCTGCACGACGACAGCATCCAGCAGATCGAGAAGGCGCACGACGAGCTCGCCGCGCAGCCGGACCTACTCACCTCCACCGTCCGCAACGTCGACGCCCCGCGGCGTCGTTCCCGCAAGCCCCGCAAGAACTCCGAGGAGACCGAGAAGTGACCCGCTACGACATCCTGACCGCCGTGCCCACCGCGTTCCACCGCGACGGCACCCTCGACATCGAGGGTTCGCGTGCGATCTTCCGATTCGTCGCCGACTCGGGGAACGAGGGAGCATTCGTGCTCGGCACGACGGGGGAGTTCCCCGCGGTGGACGCCGAGGAGTTCGCGGCCATCGTCGACGCGGCGCTGGCCGAGCTGCAGGGGCGGATGCGCGTCGTCGTGCACGTCGGCCGCCCCAGCACCTTCGAGGCTGTGCGGCTGACCCGCATCGCCCGCGAACTGGGCGCCGTGGAGTTCGCCGCGCTGACACCGTACTACCTGCGCGCCACCGACGACGCGATCTTCGACTACTACCGCGCGGTGTCGGATGCCGTCGGCGACGGTCGCCTGTACGTGTACATCTACCCGGCTCGCAGCGGCAACCCGGTCTCGCCGGAGCTTCTGGTGCGGCTCGCCGAACTGCCCAACGTCGTCGGTGCCAAGATCAGTGAGCTCTCGCTCGACGACATCGCCGCGTACCGGGCCGTCGTGCCTGCCGACTTCGACCTTTACACCGGCGCCGATCGCGACCTGATCGCAGCCGTCGAGGTGGGCGCGCAGGGCGTCGTCTCCGGGGTGTCGTCGGTCACACCGAAGCCCTTCCGCGCGCTCGCCGACGCGGGCCGAGCGGGAGACGCGGCGGCCATCGTCGCTGCCCAGGCCGCCGTCGACGACGTCGTCGCGCTCATCGGGGGCGACATGGCGCGCATGAAGGAGGCGTACCGCGTGCTCGACGTCGTCGACACGCACTGCCGCATGGCCATCGCCGAGCCGAGCGCCGCCGAGCGCACCGCCGTCGCCGAGGTGGTCGCCGCGCACCGGTGACCCGGTCACAGGAGATGGAAATGTCGCCTTCCTAGCGTGGAAGCAGGGAACGACCCTGCTCCGCGCCTGGCGCGCGGGTGTCCTGCCACGAAGGAAGAACTCCTCATGACGAACACCAAAGCCCCATCCGCCGCACCCTCGCTGGGGCTCCTGGTCCTCCGCGTGGTCGTCGGTGCGATCTTCGCCGCACACGGCGCACAGAAGATCTTCGAGTTCACGCTTCCCGGGACGATCGGCAGCTTCGCGGGCATGGGGGTCCCTCTGCCGGAGATCGCCGGTCCGGTCGTCGCCTTCGTCGAGCTCATCGGCGGCATCCTGCTGATCCTCGGGCTCCTCACCCGTCCGGTCGCCATCCTGCTCGCGATCGACATGATCGTCGCCCTCGTCGCCGTGCACCTTCCCGCCGGTCTCTGGGTCGGTGACGGCGGCTACGAGTTCGTCGCGGTCCTCGGCGCGGCAGCTCTCGCCCTCGCGCTCACGGGTGCGGGGCGGTTCTCCCTCGACGGAGCGTTCCTGCGAGGACGCGCGCCGGCCTGGCTGAGCTGAAGAACCTCAGCAACACGACGGATGCCGCGGCCCGGGGTCGCGGCATCCGTCGCGTGGGCGGTGAAGATGTGCGCGGCATCGATTTCACCGAGGCGCTGATCCTCGGCCACCGCGCGATACTGTTGCAGCACCCGCCGCGCTCGGCGGGAGCACGAGTCCGCGGGGGAGCAGGGAGCGCATGGCAACGATCTACGACGTCGCCGAGCTCGCGGGGGTCTCGCCCGCGACGGTCTCGCGCGTCTTCAACGGCACGAGCGTCTCCGACGAGAAGGTGGCGGCCGTCCGTGCGGCCGCGGCGGCGCTCGACTTCACCCCCAACCGCGCCGCCCGCTCGCTGCGTCGACAGAGTTCCGAGGTCATCGCCCTCGTGATCCCCGACATCGAGAACCCGTACTTCACCGAGATGGCGCGCGGGGTGGAGGACGTCGCCTCCGAAGCCGGATACTCCGTCGTGCTCTGCAACTCCGACGCGCAGGTGGAGAAGGAGGCGACGTATCTCCGCATCGCGATCGCCGAGAACATGTCCGGCGTCATCATCGCGACAGCCGACGAGCACTCCGACCTCGACGGCATCCTCGCCACCGGCCGGCCCGTCGTGGCCGTCGACCGCAGCACGGCCTACGACATCGACGGCGTCACGATGGCCAATCGCGCGGCGGGTACGTCGGCCACGCGGAGCCTGATCGATGCGGGCCACCGTCGCATCGCCTACATCGGCGGCCCCGCGCACATCGACACCGCCGCCGAGCGCGCCGCGGGGTGGCGCTCCGCGCTCACCACGGCCCACCCCGACCTCGACCTCGACGGGCTCGAGCGCTTCACGACCTTCCGCGTCGACGGTGGCCGGTCGGCGATGGAGGAGCTGCTCGCGCTGCCCGAGCCGCCGGATGCGGTGGTGGCCGGCAACAACCTGATCGGGGTCGGCGCCATCCAGGTGCTCACGGAGCACGGGCGCACTCCGCCGGATGTCGGCGTGGCGGTGATCGGCTCTCTGCCGTTCACGACGCTCTCGCCGACGGCCGTGACCGTGGTGCGACTGCCGGCGCGGCACATGGGCGTGACCGCGGCGCGGATGCTGCTGGATCGCATCAAGGGTGACACGCAGCCGGCGCGGACGGTCGTGCTGCGCAACGAGCTCCAGCCCGCGAGCGCGACGCGGAGCTGAGCGGGCGGTCGGGCGGACTACTGTGAGCGCCAGAACCGCGTCGCGAGGTTCGCCACCTCTTTGTCGAGGCTGTCGACCTTATGCTCCAGGGCGTCTATGCGGCCGGTGAGCCGGCCCTCGAGGCTCTCCAGTCGCCCGCTCAGATCGCCGCGCAACCCGCCGATCTCACCTCGCAGCTCGCCGCGCAGACCACCGATCTCGGCGCGGATCACGCGGCTGAACTGCATCGTCATGAGGGTCATGCCGCCGAGCATCATCGTCGTGAACACGCCGATCAGCGTCCATACCTGCGGGTCGTCCAAGCGCATGCCTCCAGTCTGATTCGGGGTGCCCAAAATGTCACGGTATTCCGGTGCTGGTCAGCCAGAAAACCGCTCTCGGTGGGCAGATCACTCTCTGGCGCGAGTGGTGCAGGACTGCTCGCGCCTTGCGGCATGAAATCGATTTCGCGTACAGTGACGATCAGACCGAGGACTCCGTCGTCCCGGCACGAGGAGGACTCCATGCGCTGCACCCTGGGGGTGGACATCGGCACGTCCAGCAGCAAGGGCGTGCTGGTCGGTGCCGACGGCGGCATCCTGGCGACGGCGACCAGGGCGCACGACGTCGAACGCCCTCGCACGGGCTGGGTCGAGATGGACGCCGCGATCTGGTGGGACGAGTTCGTCGCGATCGCGCGCGAACTGCTCGCCGGAGTCCCCGATGCCGAGATCGTCGGTGTGGGCGTCAGCGGCATGGGGCCCTGCATCCTGCTCGCCGACGAACGCGACGAACCCGTGCGCCCGGCCATCCTCTATGGCGTCGACACCCGCTCGACCGCGCAGATCGAGCGCATGACCGCCGAGCTCGGCGTCGACGAGATCACGCGCATCGGCGGATCGACCCTGACCTCGCAGGCGGGCGGGCCGAAGATCGCCTGGATCGAGGATGAGGAGCCCGAGGCGTGGGAGCGAGCGCGACGGCTGTACATGCCCGCGTCCTGGCTCGCGCGCCG
Organism: Microbacterium sp. PAMC22086; assembly: GCF_019443525.1. Lineage (NCBI taxonomy): Bacteria > Bacillati > Actinomycetota > Actinomycetes > Micrococcales > Microbacteriaceae > Microbacterium > Microbacterium sp. PAMC22086. Next base: position 952,351 of record NZ_CP080380.1, read on the forward strand.
GCTCACCGGTGCGTACGTGCTCGATCACCAGTCCGCCAGTCAGGTCTCTCCCCTCTACGACATCGAGGGCGAGTGCTGGCACGACCCGTGGTGGGCGCGATACGCAGGGGAGATCGAGCGGCCGCGGCTGCACTGGGCGGGCGAGATCGCCGGAGAGGTCACGGCCGAGGCGGCAGCCCTCACCGGGATCCCCGTGGGCACGCCCGTGATCGCCGGGACGATCGATGCCTGGACCGAAGCCGTCAGCGTCGGCGCGCACGAGGTCGGCGACCTGATGCTGATGTACGGCACGACCATGTTCCTCGTGGCCACCGGCGAAGAGACCCTGCGGACGCCGTCGATGTGGACCACGGCCGGGGCCTTCGCCGGCACCCGCAACCTCGCCGGCGGCCTCTCGACGTCCGGCGCTCTCACCGCATGGCTCAAAGGCCTGACCAGTGCCGACTATCCCGAACTGCTCACCGAGGCTGCCGCGTCGGGCGCCGGCGCGAACGGCCTCCTCGTTCTGCCCTACTTCGCGGGCGAGCGCACGCCGATCCAGGATCCGGACGCTCGGGGCGTGATCGCGGGCCTCACCCTCGCGCACACGCGCGGCGACCTGTACCGTGCGGCGCTGGAGGCGACCGCCCTGGGGGTGCGGCACAACGTCGCGACCATGCTGGCGGCGGGTGCCGACATCCGCCGCATCGTCGCGGTCGGCGGCGGAACGCAGGGGCGCTTGTGGATGCAGATCGTCTCCGACGTCACCGGCCTCGTGCAGGAGGTGCCTGCGACGACGATCGGCGCGAGCTACGGCGCGGCCTTCCTCGCGGCGACCGCGACCGCTGCACAAGGCGAGGAGCCGACGATCACCGCCTGGAACCCGATCTCGGAGCGCATCAGCCCGGATGAGGCGCTGCGGCCGCTCTACGACTCCCTGTTCGAACGCTACGTGCGCCTCTATGAGGGATCGAGATCCGTCGTGCACGAACTCGCCGCCGCGCAGCGCGGTGCCGCCCCGACCACCCCGACCACCACCCCCATCGCCCCGGAGGCATCATGACTACGTACACCCTGCCGACCGCGGCTCCCCGCCCGGCCACCGCGCCGAAGACCGCGTACATCATCACGTCCGGCGACCTGCGCGAGTCGGCGAACGTCGCCGGCTGGCCGACCCAGGTCGAGCTCGAGAGCGGCGTCACCGGAGTGCTGAACGCGCTCGGCTGGGAGGTCATCCGTCCTTTCGGGGTGGACCCGCAGACCGGGCACGGCTTCATCTCGAGCCAGCGCATGGGCCTCGAGGTGTTCAAGGGCATCCCCGTCGATGCTCCTCTGATCGTCGCGATCGCCAACTGGCAGTACTCCCACCACGTGCTCGCCGGTCTCCGGTCGCATGAGGGGCCCATCCTCACGGTCGCGAACTTCGCGGGGGACTGGCCCGGCCTCGTCGGGCTGCTCGGTCTGAACGCGGGGCTCACCAAGATGGACAAGCCGTACGCGACGACCTGGTCGGTCGACTTCACCGACGAGTGGTTCACCGGCGGGATCAGGGAGTGGACCGAGACCGGCGCCATCACGCACGACGCGTCGCACGTGCGGGCGCTGCCCGCGCTGCCGGACAGCCCCGAGAAGCAGCTGGGTGAGGCGCTCGCGGCGGAGCTGCTCGCCGAGAAGGCCATCATCGGCGTCTTCGACGAGGGTTGCATGGGCATGTACAACGCGATCTTCGACGACGAGCTGCTCAACCAGACCGGCATCTACAAGGAGCGCCTGTCGCAGTCGGCGCTGTACGCCGAGATGCTGAACGTCTCCGAGGACGAGGCGGATGCCGCCTACGACTGGCTGATCGAGGCGGGCATGACCTTCCGGTACGGCGAGGACCCCGCCACCGAGCTCACGCGCGAGCAGGTGCAGTGGCAGTTGAAGATGTACATCGCCGCGCTCCGCATCGCCGACGACTTCGGGCTCGACGCGGTCGGCATCCAATATCAGCAGGGGCTGAAGGACCTGGTGCCGGCATCCGACCTGGCCGAGGGCATCCTGAACTCCACCGAACGCCCGCCGGTGACCTCGCGCGACGGCTCGCGCGTGCTGCACGAGGGCCGCGCCTTCCCGCACTTCAACGAAGCAGACGAGGGCGTCGCGGTCGACGCGCTCGTCACCGACCGGGTATGGCGCGCGATGGGTCTCGTGCCCGACAACACCCTGCACGACGTGCGCTGGGGCGAGGACTACGACGGTCGGTTCGTCTGGGTCTATGAGATCTCCGGCTCGGTGCCCGCCTCGCACCTGGGCGGGTGGCAGAACGCCGAGGGCTGGCGTCAGGGCCACGTGTTCTTCCCTGCGGGCGGTGCCACGATCAACGGTGTCTCGAAGCCCGGAGAGATCGTGCTGTCGCGCGTCTTCATCGCCGAGGGCATCCTGCAGGCCGACATCTTCCGGGCCTCGGTCGTGGAGCTGCCGGAGCAGGAGACGCAGCGCCGCAAGGACGCCACCAACCCGGAATGGCCGATCGCCCACGTGGTGCTGCATGGCATCTCGCGCGACCAGTTCATGGCCCGCCACAAGGCCAACCATGCGCAGCTGGTCTACGCCCCGGATGCGGACACGGCGGACAAGGCCCTGATCGCGAAGACCGCGATGTTCGCCGGGATGGGCATCAAGGTCAACCTGGTGGGAGATGTGACGGTCTGACCCGCTGGTGAGCCTCTCGGCTCGGGCCGTCTCAGTGAGAAGCCGCTGCGGCATCCTGCCGCTCGATGAGCCGAGTGCTCCACGAGAAGTCGGACTCGGTGATGGTGTCGTCGCCGGGGACCTTGCCGTCGCGGTCCACGGCGTAGGAGAAGATGCCGGCCTTGGTCACGCCCGTGGGCTGCCAGTCGGCGTACTGCGCGGCGCGGGAGGCGTCAAAGGGCTCCGTCGTGTCGCCCCAGTCCTGTCCGCGCTCCTCGTAGAACGAGAACCCGATCAGGTACTGGCACGCGTCGAAGTAGGGTGCGTAGCTCTCCCATGTCGATTGCAGCCCGGAGACCGAGCGGCCGTAGGACTGCACGAGGACGTAGGAGACGTAGGGGGCGATCCCCGCCGTGAGCGGGTGGGTGCCTTCCTGGTTCGTGTCGTAGATGAAGAGCCGGTCGGTGCCGGACTGCGGTCCGAGGTGCTCTGACAGGGCCCGGAAGACTCCGGTCACGCGAGCGACCTGGGCGGCCGTGAGAGAGCGCTCCATGTCGACATCGAGTCCGTCGAGGCCGTCGTCGGTGACGTATTCGGCGAGGATCTCGTCGGCTGCCGCGGCATAGGCGGCCGGGGTGTCGGCCGTGGGGGCGTCGAGGATCACACCGATGTCGACTGTGCGGACGACCCGGGAGCTCGCAGCCCTCGGCATCCCGGACGGCGAAGGTTCCGTCGTGCATCTGCGGCGAGACGACAGGGCCCACGAGTCGTTCGAGATCACGGTCGGCGAGGACATCGCGGTGTTCGCAGGCACCGCGGCCGGGGCGTTCCGGGCGACACGTCAGCTGCTGCACAACCTGCGGGCGCAGGGCCTCGTGCCGCACGGCCGGGTCAGCTCCGCGCCCGTGGTCACGGAACGCGGGTTCCACCTCGACGCCGCCCGCAAGCACTTCCCCGCGCCGTGGATCGTCGACCTGCTGCACGCGCTCGCCGACGTCGGCATCACGACCTTCCAATGGCACGTGTCCGAGAACGAGGGCTTCCGGATCGGCTCGGAGGCGTTCCCCGAGATCGTCTCGAGCGCTCATGTCACCCGCGCCGAGGCCCTGGTCGTGGCCGACACCGCCGCCGACCTGCACATCGACATCGTGCCCTCCCTCGACATGCCGGGCCACCTCCGCCACGCCCTCGCCGCGCATCCGGAGCTCCGCCTGCCGGACGCCGGCGGCCTGCCGACCGATCATGCGCTGGACATCACCCGCACCGCGGCGATCGACTTCGCCGCGGCGCTGATCGACGACGTCGCCGCGCTGTTCCCGCGCAGCACGCGCTGGCACCTCGGCGGCGACGAATTCGTCGACTTCGCGCGCATCGAGGAGTATCCCGCGCTGGCCGCCGCCGCCAGGGAGAGGCACGGGCCCCGCGCCACCGGCTTCGACCTGCTGACCGCGTTCGTGAACGCCATGTCCGCGCACCTCCGTGCACGCGGCCTCGCCCCGCGCGTCTGGAACGACGGGATGCTCCGCAGCGAGATCGTCGCCCTCGACCCGGATCTCGTGCTGACCTGGTGGACGAACTGGCACGTCGAGATGCGGCCGCTCGCCGCCGACGAGCGCGCGCATCTGGGAGTCCGAGTGGCATCCGGGTCTGTTCCCTGCGCTCCCGGACGGCACCCGGCAGGAGATCCCGATGCCCTACCCCGCTCGGCTCCTCGGGGCCTCGTTCTCCGTCTGGTCCGACGATGCTTCGGCGCAGACCCCCGAAGAGGTCGCCGACGGGGTCCGCAGGCCGCTGCGGGCGATGGCCGAGCGCGCGTGGAACGGCACCAGCGCACTCTCGCACGATCAGTTCTGCGAGATCGACGCGGCGATCGGTGTCGCGACCGCCCCGGGGCCGTGCGCCCGGTAGCGTCGAGCCGTCTGCACCGATCCGAGTCATCCCCGTTCAGAACCCCGTCCCCCACCCACCGTCGAGCCCGGAGACCCACCCATGCATGACGACACCTCGCTCACCGTCGGCCGCGTCAAGCGCGTGCTCGAGGAGCGCATCCGCCCCGCGATCCACTCCGCTTCCGTGCCGCTGGGCGTCGAGATCCACGAGCTGCCGGGTGAGCCGATCGCTCCTGCCGAGGGACTCGCGCTCGACTTCGAGCCCGGTGCGGTCGGCGCTCCCTGGGGGCCGGCCTGGGGCACCACCTGGTTCAAGCTCACCGGCCGCGTGCCGGCCGAGTGGGTGGGGCGTCGTGTCGAGGCTCTCATCGATCTCGGCTTCGACGTGAACATGACCGGCTTCCAGTGCGAGGCGCTGGCCTATCGCCGGGGCGCCACGGATTCCGATCCGATTCCCGTGAAGAGCATCAATCCGCGCAACCAGTGGGTCCCGATCGCCGAGGCCGCCGCGGGCGAAGAACCCGTCGAGCTGTATCTCGAAGCGGCATCCAACCCGGTGCTGCTCGATTACCACCCCTTCCTGCCGACGCAGGAGGGCGACATCCTCACCTCCTCGAAGGAGCCGCTCTACCGCACGCGCCGGATGGATCTGGCGGTGTTCGAGGAGGAGGTCTTCGACCTCTCCCTCGACCTGGAGGTGCTGTTCGAGCTGCAGGCCGAGCTGCCGGCGACCTCGCCGCGGCGCATGCGCATCCTGCAGGCCATGGACGACGCGCTCGACGTGCTCGACCTGCAGCGCATCGTGGCGACCGCGCCCGCCGCACGCGCCCGCCTCGCCGACGTGCTCGCCGCGCCCGCCGAGGCGAGTGCGCACCGCATCTCGGCCGTCGGACACGCGCACATCGACTCGGCGTGGCTGTGGCCGGTGCGGGAGACGATCCGCAAGGTCGCGCGCACCACGTCGTCGATGACGACGCTCATCGACGAGCATCCGCAGTTCCAGTACGGGATGTCGAGCGCGCAGCAGTACGCGTGGATCAAGGAGCACCGCCCCGAGGTGTGGGAGCGGGTCAAGGCCGCGGTCGCCGCGGGGCGCTTCCTGCCGCTCGGCGGCATGTGGGTCGAGTCCGACACCGTGATGCCGACGGGGGAGTCGCTCGTGCGGCAGTTCTCGCACGGGCAGCGGTTCTTCGAGCGCGAGTTCGGCATCCGCTCGAAGGGCGTCTGGCTGCCGGACAGCTTCGGGTACTCGCCAGCCCTGCCGCAGCTCATGCGCCGCGCCGGGTTCGAGTGGTTCTTCACGCAGAAGATCTCCTGGAACCAGCAGAACGTCTTCCCGCACCACTCCTTCCTGTGGGAGGGCATCGACGGTTCGCAGGTGTTCACGCACTTCCCCTCGATGGACACCTACAACTCGCAGCTCAGCGGCATGGAGGTCGCGAAGGCCGCTCGCCAGTTCAAGGAGAACCGTCTCAGCTCGCGGTCGATCGCCCCGGTCGGCTGGGGTGACGGCGGCGGTGGCACGACCCGCGAGATGACGGGCAAGGCCGAGCGCCTGCGCGACCTCGAGGGCAGCGCGCAGGTCGTGTGGGAGCACCCGGACGACTTCTTCGACGCCGCCAAGGCCGAGCTGCCGAACCCGGCGGTGTGGGTCGGCGAGCTGTACCTCGAGCTGCACCGCGGAACGCTCACCAGCCAGCACGCCACCAAGGCGCTGCACCGCTGGGCGGAGCACGCGCTGATCGAGGCCGAGCTGTGGGCCGCGACCGATGCCGTGCGCACCGGCGCCGCGTATCCCCAGGCCGAGTTCGACCGGCTGTGGCAGGCCGTGCTGCTGCACGAGTTCCACGACATCCTTCCCGGCACCTCGATCGCGTGGGTGCACCGCGAGGCTGTCGCGGTGCTGTCGGACGTGCTCTCGGACGCCCGCGACATCGCCGTCGCCGCCCGCCGTTCTCTCGCCGGCGAGGGTGATCGGGAGCTGCAATTCGAGCCGACATCGGTCGGCCGCGGCCGCGCACTCGGGGCGGCCTTCGTGGCCGAGTCCACGGCGGCGCCCGTCTCGCTCACCGAGGAGGATGGCGGCTGGCGCCTGGAGAACGAGCTCGTCTCGGTGCTCGTCTCCGCCGATGGCCTGATCGTCTCGGCCGTCGACAAGGGCACCGGTCGCGATGCCGTCGCGCCGGGCAAGGCCGCGAACCTGTTCCAGCTGCACCAGGACTTCCCGAACATGTGGGATGCGTGGGACATCGACCGGTACTACCTGGGCAGCGTCGACGACCTCACGGCCGTCTCGTCGATCGAGGCCTCGATGGTCGGCGGCTCCGCCCGGATCGTGGTCGTGCGTCCGTTCTCGGAGTCGACCATCGAGCAGACGATCATCCTCCAGCCGGAGTCGCGCACCGTGCTGCTGCGCAACGAGATCGACTGGCACGAGACCGAGAAGCTGCTCAAGCTCGCCTTCCCGCTCGACGTGCAGGCCGCGCACACCGACGCCGAGACCCAGTTCGGCTATCAGTCGCGCGTCACGCACACGAACACCAGCTGGGAGGCGGCGAAGTTCGAGACGTCGATGCACCGCTTCGTGCTGGTGCGCGAGCAGGATTTCGGCGTGGCCCTGGTGAACGACTCGATCTACGGCTACGACACCTCGCGCGAGGTGTCCGACGACGCGGTCGCCACGACCGTGCGGCTCTCGCTGCTGCGGGCGCCGCGCTTCCCCGACCCCGACACCGACCACGGTCACCACGAGATCGAGGTCGGCTTCGTGGTCGGAGCGGATGCCGCGATCGCGACGGCCGAGGGCATCCGGATCAACGCGCTCCCGAGCGTCGTGCGTGGTGAGCGCGAGGTCGAGCCCCTCGTGTCGGTGGAGGGAGAGGGCATCGTGGTGTCGGCGGTCAAGCTCGCCGACGACGGCTCGGGCGACGTGATCGTGCGCGTGTACGAGGCGCTCGGACGGCGTGCGGCCGGCGAGCTCTCTGTCGGGTTCGAGCACCGCGAGGTGGGCGAGGTGAGCCTGATCGAAGACGACATCGACGACGCCAGGACCGGTGGCGAGTTGAAGCTGCGTCCGTTCGAGGTGCGGACGCTGCGCATCGTGCGCTGAGAGGGGCGTCCTGGTCGGGAGTCGTCAGAGGGACGCGCGGAAGGTCTCGTAGTCGGCGAGCGACACCGCGGCGTAGGCGCGGGCCCACTCGAGCAGCGCCTGCCCGAGCACCCGCCCGTTGCCGATGTAGCCGGCGACCTCGGTGGCGGTCAGCGACTGGCTGTGGGCGCGGGCGATGGTCGCGGCGCACGCCTGCCCGTACATGATGAACGGCCCGTCGTCGAGGTCTTCGACGTCGATGCTGCCCTTCATGTCGTGGAACTGCCGCACGTAGAAGTCGGCGCTCGTGTTGCGCATGTGCCCGAGGAACGGGTCGGAGAGGGCCTGCAGGATGCGCTGCATCGCGACGACGCGCGCTCCTTCGCCGTCGGCGTCGATCACCTCCTGCAGCGCGGTCGGCTGGGGGATGCGGCCGTACTCCACCAGCACGCTCTGCGACGCCTGCTTCGGCTGCATCAGGATCGTGGCGCCCTCGCCATCCTGGAAGAGCACCAGGTAGCAGCGCGTGCCCACGCTGCCGACGCCGACCACGCGGCGTGCGACGAGGCGACGTCGAAGTGCGTGAAGTAGCGGGCGGTCGGGCTCAGCTCGGTCGCGCGTGCGATGCCGCGGGCGTAGCCGGAGACGGCGGTGAGGACGGCGGTGTCGATGACCTCATCGGAGCGGCCGCTCGCCATGCCTCCGACGACGATGCTCGCGACGAGCCTCTTCACATCCCACTCCCACGGCGCCCATGCGGCTTCATCGAAGTCGTTGAGGTCGAACATCAGTCGTCGTTCGGCCGAGGCGTAGAACCCGAAGTTCGACACGTGGGCGTCGCCGCAGGAGGCGACGAGGATGCCGCTGTGCGGCGCATCCGCGAGGTCGGCGGCCATCAGCGCCGCGGTACCGCGATAGAACGCGAAGGGACTCGTCGACATGCGTTCGGCTCGCAGGGGGAGCAGCTCGGGGATGCGGGAGCTGTTCTGTGCGGCCAGGATGCCGAGGGGATCGCGCGTGCCGCTCGCGAGTTCAGCGAGGGCGCGTCGTGGCGCGCGCTTTCGGGCCTCCTCGCCGCGTTCGAGGAGTTCGCGATGCGACAGCGGGCGCGTCCAGGCGGGGAGCATGAGCACATTGTGGCAGGACCGCGGGCACGGAGCCCGGGTCCGCACGCTCAGGCCGGATCGAGTCGCAGCACGTCGGGCGATTCCCCACCCGCGAGGTCGTCGGCGATGCGGAGGCTGCGCGCCAGGTCGTCGAGTGCGCCGATCAGCGTGCCGAAGCGTTCCTTGTCGCTGCACACCGCCGTCAGGGTGACCAGGTGCGTTCCCGTGTCCCAGGTGTAGGTCGCGAAGGGCGGTGACGCCGGCGAGGGCGGCATCGGGACCAGCAGCTTCTCGCCCACCCCGAGCCGGGTGGGGAACGACTCGGTGTCGTCGTAGTCCATCGGCATCGAGGCGCGTGCGATGCGCACGTCCGGGGTCAGCACCTGCGCGGTCGCCATCGCCACGATCAGTTCGGGCTCCGCCTTCCACGTCCACACCAGCACGCGGCCGTCCGCCCGCTTCATGAGCATCGGCGCCGCCTGGCTCATCGCCCACGCGCCGAACTTCGAGCCCGGCCGCTCGGTCGCACCGACGGCCGCGTTCACCTGGCCGAGCAGCATCCGGATCGCCGCCTTGCGGTGGCGGCGCCCCTTCCAGCCGAGCGAGTCCGTCACGGGAATCCACAGCTGGGGATCGGCCTCGGCAGTCAGTCGCATGGCTCCACGGTATCGGCTGCGCCTGGGCGATGTCCGGTACGCCTCGGCCGTGCGATCAGGCCCCTCGGGTAGAGTGGCCAGCGCCCGACCAGGGCTCTTCCTTGGCCGCCACATCGTAAGGCAGCATGTCTGTGACCTCCTCCGACGATCCGATCGATCCGTCGAGCGGCTCCGCCGCCGAATCCTCGCCCCGACCGTTGAAGATCGTGATCGGCTGCGACACCTTCTCGCCCGACATCAACGGCGCCGCCCGCTTCGCCGAGCGTCTCGCCGCCGGCCTGGTGCAGCGCGGCCACGACGTGCACGTCGTGGCACCCAACCAGGCGTATCGGCGTACGCAGCCGCACACCGAGGTGATCGAGGGCGAGCCGATGACCCTGCACCGGCTGCCGTCGCTGCGCTGGGCTCCGCACGACTGGCTGCGGTTCGTGTGGCCGTGGCGCTCGAAGCACTACGCCCGCAAGGTTCTCGACCAGGTGCAGCCGGATGTCGTGCACATCCAGTCGCACATCGTGATCGGCCGCGGGCTCGCGTACATCGCGAACGAACGCGGCATCCCGGTCATCGCGACCAACCACGTGATGGCCGAGAACATCCTCGACCACACGACCATGCCGAAGTTCATCGACGACCTGGTGCTCAAGTTCGCCTGGGCGGATGCGAAGCGCACGTTCGACATGACCCGCGCCATCACCACTCCCACGCGCCGCGCCGCCGACTTCCTCGAGAAGACCGTCGAGGTGGAGGGCGTCATCCCGGTCAGCTGCGGCATCGACCGCACGCAGTACACGCCGGTGATCGCCCCGCGCGAGAAGAACAGCATCATCTTCGTCGGCAGGCTCACCGCCGAGAAGCAGGTCGAGGTCATCCTCAAGGCGATGACGAAGCTCGACCCGGCACTCGCCACGACGTTCGACATCGTCGGCGGCGGCGATCAGCGCAAGCAGCTGGAGCATCTGACGGCGCAGCTCGGCCTGGCCGATCGCGTCACCTTCCATGGCCGCACGAGCGATGAGGAGCTTCGCGCGCTGCTCTCGCGAGCGAGCCTGTTCGTGATCGCTTCGATCGCCGAGCTGCAGTCGATCGCGACCATGGAGGCGATGGCCTCGGCCCTGCCGATCGTCGCCGCGGATGCCGTCGCCCTCCCGCACCTCGTGCACGACGGCGAGAACGGGTACCTGTTCGAGCCCGGGAACGTCGATGAGCTCGCCGCACGTCTGACCGACGTGCTCACTGCGGAGCCTGCGGAGTACGAGCGGATGCAGCGTGCCTCGCTCGACGGCGTCGCGATCCACGACATCAACCGCACCCTCGACACGTTCGAGGCGCTGTACCGCGACGAGCCGCTGCCGGAGTAGCCCGCCATGCACATCGTCTTCTTCGGCGATCAGCATCTCGACTCCCTCGGCGGAGCGCAGGTGTCGATGCGACTCCAGCGCGAGTTCCTCGAGCGCGCCGGACACACCGTCACGGTCGTCGCTCCGAAGATGCACGGGGCGCGCTCCTCATCCGGCTCGCACGGCGGGGCGTACGTCGATCTGCCCTCGATGCCGATCACGAGCGACCGCGAGTACTCGATGAGCTGGCCGGGTCGCGCGACCGACCGTTTCCTCGACAAAGCGATGACCCGCCGGCCGCCCGTGGACCTGGTGCATGTCCAGGCCGACTTCTGGGGCGCGTTCATCGGGCACCGCTACGCGCAGCGTCACGGCATCCCCGTCGTGCACACGATGCACAACCGGGTCGATGTCGGCATCGCGGCCGTCACTCCGCTGCACCGTCCGGTGCTCGCCGCATTGAACATGTGGCGCGGCATCGCGATGCGCGGCGTCGCCACGAGCAGTGGTCGCGACCGGGTGCGCGGCAGCGACGGGTGGGCGTTCCTGCGCGGCCTGGCCGCCGGGGCCTCCGCCGTCACGGCGCCGTCGACGCACTTCGCCCGACGCCTCGAACAGCACGACGTCTTCCCGCACGTCGACGTGATCTGGAACGGCATCGACGACGACCTGCGCGCGCAGACGCTGGCACAGGGCCCCGCCGAGCGTGCCCCCGGGCGTCCACGGTTCGTCTGGCTCGGTCGGATGAGCCCCGAGAAGCGGCTGCTGCCGTTCCTCGAGGCGTTCGTCGCCTCGGGGGTCGACGCCGACCTGGAGATCATCGGTGGCGGGGCCCAGCGTGCGGCCGCCGAGAAGATCGTCCGCGGACGCGACGGCGTGCACTTCGCCGGACGGCTCACCTACCCGCAGACCCTGGCGCGGATCGCCGCCGCCGACGCGCTGGTGCAGACGTCGATCGGGTTCGAGACCCAGGGGATGACCCCGTTCGAAGCCGCCACGCTGGGGACGCCGTCGGTGATCTGCGACCCCGACATCGCCGCCGAGCTGGGGGGCGGGCTCTGGGCTGTTCCTGATGCGGCCGGTGAAGACCGGCGGACCGCCGCGCTCGCCGAGACCCTGCGGCGGGCCGCATCCGACATCGCCGACGGCACGGCTCCGACGCCCCTTCCGGAGGTCGCCGAGGCGTTCCGGCAGTCATCGCGCACGGCGGCGATGGTCGAGGTCTACGAGCGGGTGCGCGCCGGCGGCTGACCCGGCGGCTTCCCGGAGCGGGCGCCGGCTCAGTAGTACTGGTACAGGGCGATCGTGAGACCGGTGAATGCGAGCCCGATGACACCGGCTCCGGCCACCCCGATGGCGATCCCGGCGAGCAGTCGCGCGGAGGAACGGCGCACCGCCACCAGTGCCAGCACCAGCGCCACGACGTAGGTGAAGAAGCTGAGGATGCCGATGCCGTTGTCGAGGGCGAGCATGAACTCGAACCCTCCGTCGCCGCTGTAGACCAGCGGCCGGGCGACGGCACTGAACAGGTTGACGGCGAGAGTGGCCACCGCGATCACGAAGGCCGTGATGCCGAGCGGGTTGCCCTCACGGGCTTGAGGCCGGTACGCGAGGTGACCGGGGAATAGCGGGCTCGCGGGCGGGGAGGCCGGGGAACCGGGCGCGGGCGTCGGGTACGCGGTCGGGTGTGCCGTGGGAGGAGCCGGGGCTCCGGCAGCTGGGGCGGGGTGCTGCGCGGCGGTCGAATATGGCGGAGCGGTGGGGTGCGGGACCGCCGGGTACTGCGGCGCGGCGGGCAGATGCACGGCGGGCGGAACGGGAGGCTGCTGAGGCTCGCTCATGACGACGAGCGTAGCCCCGGGTGCTGTGTCGTGCACGGCGACGAGCGCCGGTGCGGTCTCAGCTCTTGGCGCCGCTGAGATGGCAGAAACGCTACGTTCGATGTCGAACCGCCACGAGTGACAGGATTGACTATCAACGTCAGAAAACCGCCAACGGGAGTGTGAGCATGAAGACGGTCGCCTGCGTCATCCAAGACGGATTCGCACCCTTCGAGTTCGGCGTCGCCTGCGAGGCGTTCGGCCTGGACCGCGCCGATGACGGCGTGCCGAACTTCGACTTCCGCATCGTCGCTCCCCGTGCCGGGGTCGTGACCTCGAAGATCGGCTTCTCGGTCAACGTCGAGCACGATCTGACCTTCGCGTACGAAGCCGACCTCGTGGTGTTCTGTCCCCTTCCTCGCGAGCGGTGGGGCGACATCGATCCGCTCCTGCTCGACGTCGCCAGGCACGCGGTCGACCGCGGAGCCTGGGTGATGAGCGTCTGCAGCGGCTCGTTCATCCTCGCCGCGGCAGGAGTGCTCGACGGTCGGCGCGCCACCACGCACTGGATGTACGCGCACGTCATGGCCGAGATGTACCCGGGGATCGACATCGACCCCGACGTGCTGTTCGTGCAGGACGGCAAGATCATCACGAGCGCGGGAACGGCCGCAGGGATCGACGCGTGCCTGCACCTGCTCCGGCAGGAGGTGGGCGCCGAGCTCACCAACCGCATCGCCCGCCGGATGGTCGTGCCGCCCCAGCGCGACGGCGGCCAGGCACAGTTCATCGACCGTCCGATCCCCGTGGTCCCGACCGACTCGCTGGCCGCCGTCGCCGACTGGGCGGTCGCGAACCTCCGCGACGACCTCGGCGTCGACCGGCTCGCGGCCAGGGCGTTGATGTCGCCGCGCACCTTCGCCCGCCGCTTCAAGGCCGAGTACGGTGCCACGCCCGCGGCCTGGCTCGCGCGTCAGCGCATCATCCACGCGCAGCGGATGCTGGAGCGCACCGACCTCCCGCTCGAGCACATCGCCGACGAGTGCGGATTCGGCTCGGCGGCCGTGCTCCGGCAGAACTTCGCCAGGGTGCTCGGCCTGACCCCGACGGCCTACCGCGCGCGGTTCTCCTGCGCCGAGGAGTCGGCGGCGCCCGCAGCCTGAGCCGGGATCGGACCGGACGAGTAGCCGGTCGCGCCGGCTACTCGGTCCAGTGCGCCGGGGTCGGGAGGGTGACGTCGCGCACCTCTACTGCGTCGTCGGTAACCGTGGCGACGCAGTAGAGCAGTGACTGCGTCGGGTAGCCGTGCGGACGGTTGTCGCGGATGATCGCCCGGTCGTCCTCCGGGGCCAGGGCGGTCGAGGATGCGAGCAGCGCGGTCCACTCGGCCGTCCAGTCCGCGCTGTCAGCGGTCGGCCCGAGGGCTCGGAACTCCGGCAGCCAGGCCTCGATCCTCGGGGTCGTCACATCGTCGAGGTCGTCGTGAGCGATCATGTGCGTGCCCGGATCGATGGGCGTCTCACGCAGGTCGACGCCGTCCCACGACAGCACCCTGGCGCCCTCCGGCCGCACTTCGAGCAGATTGAAGCCATGCATCGACAGCGGTGCGACGGGGGAGCGGCCGCTGACCGACTCCAGCGCGAGGGCTCCGCGCGAGACGACGTGCGTCTCGGGGAGGCCCTCCACATCCGCGCGGTTCAGCAGTACGGCGAGGCGACGTTCGGCGGGGTTCACGGCGAGCCAGGCCCCACCGGCCCGACGGTCGCGGATCCCGATCACGCCGGGGTGCTCCTCGGGCCACCAGGCTCCGAGGGAGTCCCACGCCCGCAGCGGGTCTTCGTCCCGGACCGCGAGAAGTCGTGCGGAGCCGGCATTCTCGACATCGATCACGACCGTGCACACGGTGCCAAGTCTAGGTCGAGGATGCCGACGTCGGCCCACGACGGCGGATGCTGGGGCAGAATCGAGACGTGAACATCGTCGTCGGAGTCACAGGCGGCATCGCCGCGTACAAGACGGTGCACCTCGTGCGCCTGCTCACGAAGGGCGGGCACGACGTGACCGTGGTGCCCACCGAGGATGCACTGCGCTTCGTGGGTCTGCCCACGTGGGAGGCGATCAGCCGGCACCCGGTGACCACGAGCGTGCACGACGACGTGGCGAAGGTGCGGCACGTCGCCCTCGGCCAGGCCGCCGAACTCGTGATCGTCGCCCCGGCGACCGCGAACTCGATCGCGAAGATCACCGCGGGCCTCGCCGACGACCTCCTGGGAACGACGGTGCTCGCCACCGAGGCCCCGGTGCTGCTCGCCCCGGCGATGCACGCGGAGATGTGGCGGAACCGGGCGACGCAGGCGAACATCGCCACCCTGCGGGAGCGCGGGGTGCATCTTGTCGGACCCGCCGACGGCGAGCTCGCCGGCGGCGACAGCGGTCCCGGCAGGATGTCGGAGCCGGAAGAGATCTTCGCCGCCGCGCAAGCGCTGCTGACTCCTGGCGACCTCGCCGGGGTGCGCGTCGTGGTCTCGGCCGGCGGCACGCGGGAACCGATCGATCCGGTGCGCTTCCTCGGCAATCGCTCCAGCGGAAGGCAGGGGGTGGCGCTCGCCGCCGAGGCCGCCGCCCGTGGGGCCGAGGTCACCCTGGTGTCGGCCCATATCTCCGGCGATGTGCTCGCCGAGGCGCGGCATCCGTCGATCCGCATCGTGCCCGTCGGCGCCACCGCTGACCTCGCCGAGGCGATGACGCGTGAGTCCGAGGTCGCCGACGTCGTCGTGATGGCGGCGGCGGTCGCCGACTACCGACCGGTGCAGGTGTCGGAGCGCAAGCTCACGAAAGAGGGCGGCGGGGTGCCGGCCATCGAACTGATCGAGAACGAGGACATCGTGGCGTCTCTGGCCGCGGCGCGGCGACCGGGGCAGCTCGTCGTCGGCTTCGCCGCGGAGACTCCTGAGGATCAGGCCGAGATGCTCGCCCGTGCCCGCGGCAAGCAGCAGCGCAAGGGTGTCGACCTCCTCGTGGTGAACGAGGTCGGGTGGGAGCGCGGCTTCGAGTCCGTCGAGAACGCGGTGCACATCCTCGGGCCAGGGGGCGTCGAGGTGGGCGCGGCTTCGGGGTCCAAGCGGGCGGTCGCCGTCGCGGTCTGGGATGTCATCGCGGAGGAGCGCGTGCTAAACTTGAGTCAACAACACTCAACTTTGATCCCGTCTTCCGATCCGGCAGGCGGGAGACGACCAGAAGGAGCATCTCCAGGAGGAGCGCATGACCACCCCGCAGACCGGTAACCAGAATCAAGAGCAGCAGTCCGCCCTCGAGCAGTTCGGTATCAACCTCACCGACCGTGCCCGCGAGGGCAAGCTCGACCCCGTGATCGGACGCGACAGCGAGATCCGTCGCGTCAGTCAGGTGCTCACCCGCCGCACGAAGAACAACCCCGTGCTGATCGGTGAGCCCGGCGTCGGCAAGACCGCCGTCGTCGAAGGACTCGCCCAGCGCATCGTCGCGGGCGACGTCGCCGAGTCCCTCAAGGACAAGGAGCTGGTCACGCTCGACATCTCCGCACTCGTGGCCGGCGCCATGTACCGCGGGCAGTTCGAAGAGCGGCTGAAGCAGGTGCTCAAAGAGATCACCGAGTCCGACGGTCAGGTGATCACGTTCATCGACGAGCTGCACGTGCTCATGGGTGCGGGCGGCGGCGAGGGCTCCGTGGCTGCGTCGAACATGCTCAAGCCCATGCTGGCCCGTGGCGAGCTGCGCCTGATCGGTGCGACCACGCTCAACGAGTATCGCGAGTTCATCGAGAAAGACCCCGCTCTCGAGCGCCGCTTCCAGCAGGTGTACGTCGGCGAGCCGACGGTCGAGGACACGATCGCGATCCTCCGCGGCCTCAAGGGGCGGTACGAGGCGCATCACGGTGTCACGATCTCCGACAGCGCCCTGGTGGCCGCGGCTGCACTGTCGAGCCGGTACCTTCCTGCGCGCCAGCTTCCCGACAAGGCGATCGACCTGATCGACGAGTCGATGTCGCGGCTCAAGATGGAGATCGACTCGTCGCCGGTCGAGATCGACCAGCTCAAGCGCCAGGTCGACCGGATGAAGCTCGAAGAGCTCGCGCTGAAGCGGGAGAAGGACGCCGCCTCCAAGGAGCGCCTGAGCACTCTGCGTGAGCAGCTCGTGGGCATGGAGCGGCAGCTCGCCGAGCTCGAGGCCCGCTGGGCGCGCGAGCGTCAGGGTCTCAACAGGGTCGGTGAGCTGAAGAAGCAGCTCGACGACGCGATCACCCAGCGCGATCTCGCGATGCGCAACGCCGACTACACGAAGGCCTCGAAGCTGGAGTACGAGACCATCAAGCGGCTGGAGCGCGACATCGCCGAGGCCGAGCAGGCCGAGGCGGCGACCCCCGCCGAACCCCGCATGGTCAACGAGCAGGTGACCGATGAGGACATCGCCGCCGTGATCGCTGCGTGGACCGGCATCCCCGTCGGGCGTCTGCTGCAGGGCGAGAGCGAGAAGCTGCTGCACCTGGAGAACGAGCTCGGCAAGCGCCTGATCGGTCAGAAGGACGCCGTCAAGGCGGTGTCGGATGCGGTTCGACGCTCGCGCGCGGGCATCAGCGACCCCGGTCGCCCGACCGGTTCGTTCCTCTTCCTCGGACCGACCGGTGTGGGCAAGACCGAGCTGGCCAAGGCCCTGGCCGAGTTCCTCTTCGACGACGAGCACGCCATGGTGCGCATCGACATGTCGGAGTACGGCGAGAAGCACTCGGTCTCGCGGCTCGTCGGTGCCCCTCCCGGGTACGTCGGCTACGAGCAGGGCGGTCAGCTGACCGAGGCCGTGCGGCGTCGTCCGTACAGCGTGATCCTGCTCGACGAGGTCGAGAAGGCGCACCCCGAGGTGTTCGACGTGCTGCTGCAGGTGCTCGACGACGGTCGACTGACCGACGGGCAGGGCCGCACGGTCGACTTCTCGAACGTGATCCTGATCCTGACATCGAACCTGGGATCGCCGATCCTCATCGACCCGGTGCTCGCACCCGATGAGAAGCGCGACCAGGTCATGGCTCTCGTGCGACAGGCGTTCCGTCCGGAGTTCCTGAACCGTCTCGACGACATCGTGATGTTCTCGGCTCTGAGCGAAGACGACCTCGCCCAGATCGTCGAGCTGTCGATCGATCAGCTGCACAAGCGTCTGAAGGACCGCCGGCTCACGCTCGCAGTCACCCCGGACGCCCGGGCGTGGCTCGCCGAGCGCGGGTACGACCCGATGTTCGGCGCCCGACCGCTGCGCCGCCTCATCCAGAGCGAGGTGCAGAACAAGCTGGCCACCGCGCTGCTCTCGGGCGGCGTGCACGACGGTGACACGGTGCGGGTGGATGTGGCAGCCGACGGGATGGGCCTCGTGCTCACCTCGACGACGCCCGAACCCGCGGCCGACGACGATGTGATCGAGGCCGAACTGCTCGAGGACTGAGCTGCTCGAGGACTGAGCTGCTCGAGGACTGAGCATCACCCCCGTGCACAAGAGCGCCGCCCCGGATGAAACCGGGGCGGCGCTCTTGTTCGTGCGGTCTGCGCTCAGGCGCTGAGGATGACCGTCTCGGCGATGGGGCGACGCACGCGCGGGGCGACCTCGCGCTCCTGCAGCACCTCAGGAAGGGCTTCGATGTCGCCGAACTCGCCGACGGCGAAGACGGTGAAGGGCACGAAGCGCTCTTCGAGGTCGGCGAACTCGCGGACGACCTCCGGGTCGAAGCCGCTCATCTGGTGAACGACCAGTCCGTCGTGGTGGGCCTGCACCGAGAAGTGTGCAACGGCCTGGCCGAGGTCGTAGAGGGCGTGGGTGATCGGGGTGCCGGAGGCGTCGGCCGTCTCGGCGATCGCGACCACGAGCACGGCGGCGTTGCCCGCCCATGCCTGGTTGAAGCCCATCAGGGCGTCGACGACCTGCGCGTGCAGTGCCGTGCCACGGCGGGCGACGATGAAGCGCCAGGGCTGCGAGTTGTTGGCCGAAGGGCTCCAGCGGGCGGCCTCGAGGGCGGTGGCGAGCTTGGCCTCGTCGATCGAGTTCTGCGCATCGAAGGCGCGGGGGCTCCAGCGACCGGCGAGAACGTCGAGGACGGGGTGCTCGGTCGGTGCGGTGCGGTCGATGACGGGAGTGCTCACAGAATTGCCTTTCGAAAGGAGTGGATCGGACTCCTTCGTCCGGGTACACGGGGGTGAACAGATGCATGTGCATGCATATTCCCGCTGGGTGCCTCTGCGTCTGCTCAGGGTGGTGCCCGCTCAGACGGGCAGGTTGTGGGATGCTGCGTCGGCCAGCGCGCTGCGCACCGCGCGGATGGAGGGGGCGTCGGCCGACACCCGCCGCGCAGAGGAGAAGATCTCGCGGCGGGGCTCGTGGGGGAGCGGCGCCAGATCGACGGTCGGGGTGTCGCCCGCCCACACGAGTTCCGGCAGCAGCCCGACCGCGAGCCCGGCGTGGATCAGCCGCACGTGCGCGGTGAGGTCGGCGATCTCGAACCGCACGTCGGGTTCGAACCCTGCTGTGCGGCACAGCTGCTCGGCCCAGGCGCGCGAGGCGGTGCCGGCGGGCTCGAGCACCCAGGGCTCCTCCCGCGTCGACCACAGTGCAGCGAAGGCGTCGGCGTGCGCGGGGGTTCCGGGGCGGCGGGCGAGCGCGATCGCGTCGTGTGCGAGCACCACCCGGTCGAGGTCGGCGTGGATCGGACGTGTGCGGCCCGGGTACTGCTCGGCGAGGATCAGGTCGAAGTCGCGGCTGGACACCCCGACCAGTCCGGTCTCCGGGTCGCACTCGGTCACTTCGACCCGCAGCGCGGGGTGCCGGTCCTTGAGGGCTTCGAGCGCGCGGGGAAGCAGGGAGTGCGCCGTCGACTGGAACACCGCGATGCGCACGGTGCCGGTCACTTCGGTGAGCGATTCGGCGACGGCGACCTCGGCGTGCTCGAGCTGATCGAGGATGCCGATGGCCTCGGCGACGAGCACGTTCCCCTGCGGGGTGAACTGCACTCCGCGCCCCACCCGGCGCAGCAGCGGCACACCCACATCGCGCTCCAGCGCGCTCAGCTGCTGCGACACCGAGGCCTTGCTGTAGGAGAGGGCGTCGGCGACGGCCGACAGCGTTCCGCGGCGCGAGAGCTCCACCAGCATCCGGAGTCGGTTCACATCCAGCACGGCGGCGTCCTTCGTTCAGCTTGAGTGAACAGAATCCACGCAAATCGGTTGATAGACGGAGCCTACCGAGCCGCAGGACAATGATCCAGCCCGCACACGAAATCCCGGTGTGCGCTCTCTTGGAAGGTCCCACCGATGCCTGTCGCCGCCGACACCACCACTCCCCGTACCGAAGACGTCGCCGCCCTGGTGCAGCGCTGGCTCGTCGAGAGCGAGACCCACCCCGTCGAGCCGGCCGCCCAGCGCCTGTCCGAAGTGCTCAAGGACCCGAACGGACTCGCGTTCACGGTCGGCTTCGTCGACGGCGTGATGCGTCCGGAAGACCTGCGCGTCGCCGGCCGCAAGCTCGCCGAGCTGAGCGACATCACCCCGGCGCTGCTGCCCGGCT
The DNA here is from genome assembly GCF_019443525.1 of Microbacterium sp. PAMC22086. Classification (NCBI taxonomy): domain Bacteria; kingdom Bacillati; phylum Actinomycetota; class Actinomycetes; order Micrococcales; family Microbacteriaceae; genus Microbacterium; species Microbacterium sp. PAMC22086. The sequence goes on from NZ_CP080380.1 coordinate 972,477, forward strand.
ACCTGCGCGCCGCGATCAAGACGGGCGGCTTCTGGGCGCCGAAGATCCCCGGCGTCGTCGTCCCGATCTCGCGTCGCGTGCTGCGCGCCATGGTCGGGCACCTCGTGCTGGATGCCACGCCCTCCAAGCTCGGCCCCGCGATCGCGAAGCTGCGCAAGAGCGGCAACCGCCTGAACCTCAACCTCCTCGGCGAGGCCGTGCTCGGCGAGCGCGAAGCGGGGCACCGTCTGCAGGGCACCCGCGCCTTCCTCGCCCGCGACGACGTCGACTACGTCTCGATCAAGGTGTCCAGCGTCGTGAGCCAGCTGTCGATGTGGTCGTTCGACGAGGCGGTGGCCGACGTCGTCGAGAAGCTCACTCCGCTCTACGAGCTCGCCGCCCGTGCCGAAGCCCAGGGCAAGGCGAAGTTCATCAACCTCGACATGGAGGAGTACCGCGACCTCGACCTGACGATCGCGGCCTTCACGAGCATCCTCGACCAGCCCGGCCTGGAGGACCTCGAAGCCGGCATCGTGCTGCAGGCCTACCTCCCCGACGCCCTCGGCGCCATGCAGCACCTGCAGGAGTGGGCCGCCGCCCGCCGTGCGAAGGGCGGAGCCCCGATCAAGGTGCGCGTGGTCAAGGGCGCGAACCTCGCGATGGAAGAGGTCGACTCGAAGGTGCACGGCTGGCCGCTCGCGACCTACGGCACCAAGCAGGACTCCGATACGAACTACAAGCGCGTGCTGGACTGGGCGATGACGCCCGAGCGGCTCGACGCCGTGCGCATCGGCGTCGCGGGTCACAACCTGTTCGACATCGCCTACACCTGGCTGCTCGCGCAGGCGCGCGGTGTGGCCGACCCGACCGGTGCCGACCCCCTCGTCGAGTACGAGATGCTGCTGGGTATGGCGACGGGTCAGGCCGAGGCGGTCCGCAAGGATGTCGGACGCCTGCTGCTGTACACACCGGTGGTGAACCCGGCCGAGTTCGACGTCGCGATCGCGTACCTCGTGCGCCGCCTCGAGGAGAACGCCAGCCCCGAGAACTTCATGTCCGCGGTGTTCGAGCTGGCCTCGAACCCGACCCTGCTCACCCGCGAACGGGAGCGCTTCGAGCGCTCGCTGGCCGCGCTCGCGACCGATGAGGCGGGATTCGTCCCCGGCCCCCACCGCGTGCAGGACCGTACCGTCGAGGCGCGCTCCGGAACCACCACCGGCTTCGAGAACCAGGCTGACACCGACCCCGCCATCGCCGCGAACCGCGCCTGGGGTCGTGAGATCCTGAGCCGCTCGGTCGGCTCGACGCTCGGTCTCGACACCATCGCGCTCGCCAAGGTCGACACGGATGCTGAGCTCGACGGCATCTTCGCCGCAGCGACCGCCGCCGCCGAGAAGTGGGCCGCGTTGCCGGCCGCCGACCGCGCCGCCGTCTTGCATCGCGCCGGAGACGAGCTCGCCGCGCGCCGCGGTCAGCTCATCGAGATCATGGCGAACGAGGCGGGCAAGACCATCGCCGAGGCCGACCCCGAGATCAGCGAGGCCATCGACTTCGCGCACTATTACGCCGAGCGCGCGAAGGATCTCGAGACCGTCTCGGGTGCGGAGTTCGTGCCGTCGAAGGTGACCGTGGTCACCCCGCCGTGGAACTTCCCGGTCGCGATCCCCGCCGGCGGCGTGCTCGCGGGGCTGGCCTCCGGCTCCGCGGTCATCATCAAGCCGGCCAAGCTCACCCAGCGCTGCGGCGCCGTCATGGTCGAGGCGCTGTGGGCCGCCGGTGTGCCGCGCGACCTGCTGGCCCTCGTCGACCTGGCCTCGCGCGACCTCGGAAAGCGCCTGGTCGCCGGCCCCGCGGTGGACCGCGTGATCCTCACGGGCGCGTACGAGACGGCACAGCTGTTCCGGTCGTTCCGCTCCGACCTGCCACTGCTGGCCGAGACCAGTGGCAAGAACGCGATCATCGTCACCCCCTCCGCCGACCTCGACCTCGCGGCCGCCGATGTGGCGCGCAGCGCGTTCGGCCACGCGGGGCAGAAATGCTCCGCCGCGTCGCTCGCGATCCTCGTCGGATCGGTCGCCGACTCGAAGCGGTTCGAGCGTCAGCTGGTGGATGCCGTGACCTCGATGCGCGTCGGCCTGCCCGATGACCCGGCCACGCAGATGGGTCCGATCATCGAGCCCGCTAACGGCAAGCTGCTCACGGCGCTCACGAAGCTCGAGAAGGGCGAGCGCTGGCTGGTCGAGCCGCGCAAGCTCGACGAAGACGGGAAGCAGTGGACGCCCGGCGTCAAGACCGGCGTGCGCGAGGGCTCGTACTTCCACCTGACCGAGTTCTTCGGCCCGGTGCTCGGCATCATGCACGCGAAGGATCTGGATGAGGCCCTGCGCCTGCAGAACGCGGTCGACTACGGCCTGACCGCCGGCATCCACTCGCTCGACTCCGAGGAGGTCGCCACCTGGCTCGATCGCGTCGAGGCCGGCAACCTGTACGTGAACCGCGGCATCACCGGGGCGATCGTGCAGCGTCAGCCGTTCGGCGGCTGGAAGCGCTCGGCTGTCGGAGCGGGTGCGAAGGCCGGTGGGCCGAACTACCTCTTCGGACTGGGCGAGTGGGCCCCGGCCGACCTTCCGGCTGCGGCGCCGAGTGCGGCCGTCGTGCCCGTGGTCGCTGCGCTGCTGGATGCGGCCGGAGCCGAGGTCGACGCGGCAGAGGCCGAATGGCTGCACCGCGCCGCGGCGTCCGACGAACGGGCCTGGGTCGATGAGTTCGGCGCGGTGAGCGACAAGTCCGGACTCGGGGTCGAGCGCAACCTCTTCCGCTACCGTCCGGTCGCGGTCGACGTGCGCATCGCCGAGAACTCCCCGCTCGTCGACGGCATCCGCGTGCTCGCCGCCGCCCTGCGCAGCGGCAGCCCGTTCACGGTGTCGGCGCAGGCGTTGCCCTCGCGCATCGAGAAGGCGCTGCGTGCGCACGGCGTGAGCGTGAAGCACGAGTCGGATGCGGCATGGACAAAGCGCTACGCGAAGGCGGCGAACTCCTGGCACCGCGTGCGTCTGGTCGGTGGCGACGCCGACGCTCTCCACGAAGCGCTCGACGGAAGCCCCGACGTGGCGGTCTGGTCGCACGCCGTGACCGGTGCCGGTCGCGTCGAGATGCTGCCGTTCCTGCACGAGCAGGCCGTGTCGATCACGAACCACCGTTTCGGCAACCCGACGACCCTCGCCGACGGCGTGATCTGACCCGCAGGGCAGCCGAGACCCATCGGCCACAACGAAACCCACCGTCGCAGACGTCTGCGACGGTGGGTTTCGGCGTGCGGTGTGGGTTTCGGCGTCCCCGGCGTCAGCCGCGCAGCGCCTCGGAGAGCTTGACCCGGGAGCCCATGCGCAGCAGCGAGTTCTCGTAGATCTTCGCGCCGATGACGATCGCGGCCACGCAGCTCGCGAGCAGGATGACCAGACTCAGTAGCGGCTCCCACCACTGGGCCTCCCCGACGAAGAGGCGCATCGGCATGCCGACCGGGGCCGAGAACGGCACGTACGACATGATCGTCAGCACCAGCGGGTTGTCGTTGAACACGATCACCAGGATGTACGGCGCCATGATCAGCATCGTGATCGGGGTGGTCGTGGAGCCGATGTCCTCCTGGCGAGAGACCATGGAGGCCGCGGCCGCGAACATCGCCGCGAGCAGGATGAAGCCGAACAGGAAGAACACGGCGAACCAGATGATCGGCGCGCCCAGCGTGGTGAGCACCTCGCGCTGACCGGTGACGATAAGCCCGATCGTGGCCACGGCGGCGAGGGCGAGGATCTGCCCGATCGCCAGCACCGTGTTGCCGATGACCTTGCCCGCCAGCAGTGTGCGCGCCGGGATCGCCGACAGCAGCACCTCGACCACGCGGGTCTGCTTCTCTTCCACGACGCTCTGCGCGATCGTGCCGCCGAACGTCGCCGCGGCCATCATGAACACCAGGCCGAACGCGATCGCGATGAAGTACCGCAGCAGCGGGTTGGTGGTGACCGGCTCCAGGATGACGACCTCGGGAGAGATCGAAAGGGCGGAGATGATCGAACCAGGGGCATCCTGCAGGGCGATGACGGTGTAGCCGGACGGGCTGTCGCCCGGCAGCACCGCGGCGTCGACCTTGTCGTCGCGCACGAGCTTCTCGGCCTCGGCCTGGTCGGAGACCGTGGTGACCTCGACGTTCGGGATGGCCGAGACGGCGGCCGCGGTCTCGGCCGTCGCGGCGATCGGCGTGGTGTCGATGTTCTTGCTCGCGAAACCGCCGAACAGGATGCCGGCGAGCGCGAGGACCAGCAGGATGCCGGTGGAGATCAGGAACGCCTTGCTGCGCAGCTTCGACCCGATCTCGCGCTCGGCGACGAGCCAGATGCCGTTGGAGGCGCGGACGGGGGTGGGGGCGCTCACTGGATGACCTCCTTGAAGATCTGGGCGAGGGACGGATGCTTGGGGGCGAAGCTCGCGACATCGCCGCGCTGTACGGCGGACTGCAGCACGCGCTGCGCCGTCTCGGGGCCGTCCGCGTCGAACAGTGCGTAGCCGCCTTCGAAGTCGACGACCGTCACTCCGGGCTCGGTGCGCAGCCATCCGGCGTCGCCCGCGGAGACGAGCTCGTAGCGGTCCCTGGCGTGCTTGGAGCGGAGCGCATCGCGGGAACCGGACGCACGGATCGTGCCGCCGGCGAGGATGACGAGGTCGTCGCACAGGCGCTCGACCACGTCGAGCTGATGGGAGGAGAACAGGATGGAGGCGCCCTTGGCGGCACTGGCCTGCAGGACTCCCGCGACCACGTCGACCGCGAGCGGGTCGAGGCCCGAGAATGGCTCGTCGAGGATGAGCACCTCGGGGTCGTGCACGAGAGAGGCGGCGATCTGCGCGCGCTGCTGGTTGCCGAGCGAGAGCGACTCGATCGTGTCGTTCAGCCGCTCGCCGAGACCGAGCTCGGTGAGCAGGGCACTCGCCCGCTCCGTGGCCTCCTGCTTGCCGAAGCCGTGCAGGCGGGCGAGGTAGACGATCTGCTCGAGCACCTTCATCTTCGGGTAGAGCCCGCGCTCCTCGGGCATGTAGCCGAAGCGGCGGCGGTCCTCGGCGGTGAGGGCGGCGCCGTCCAGGTCGACCGTGCCGCCGTCGGAGGACAGCAGGCCGAGGACGATGCGCATGGTGGTGGTCTTGCCGGCGCCGTTGCCGCCGACGAAGCCCGTCAGTCGCCCGGGGGCGACGGTGAAGGACACGTCATCGAGCACGCGCCGAGAGCCGTAGCTCTTGGTGATGCCGGAGAGTTCGAGCATTCCTGTGGTCATACCCTCACGCTACGGAGCGCAGGCATCGCGGGGCATCCCCCCTGCGGCGGACGCGAGAGGATCACCCGTCAGGGGGAGGGGAGGATCAGCGGCGTCGGGTGTGCAGTACCGTGCGCACCAGGAGCCCTGTCACGAGGGCCCAGAACGCGGCGCTGACACCGAGGACAGCGATCCCGGATGCGGCCACCAGGAAGGTCACCACGGCGGGGATCCGCTCGTTCGGATCGTCGATCGCCTGCTGCACCGCCGAGCCGAACGCGGCGAACAGAGCCAGCCCCGCGACGGCGGGGATCACGGCGGCGGGCGCGAGCACCACGAGGGCGGCGAACGCGGCGGAGAACACGGCGAGCACGAGGTACGACGCCCCGGTCGAGACCCCGGCGACCCACCGTCGCCTCGGGTCGGGATCGGCGTCCGGCGACGCGGCGAGTGCGGCGCTGATCGCGGCGAGGTTGATGGTGTGTCCGCCTGCCGTCGCCCCCAATGCCGTGCCGATCCCGGTCACCAGCATGGCCGGACGCCACGGCACCTCGTACCCGAAGCTGCGCATGATCGCGATGCCCGGCACGTTCTGGGAGGCCATCGTGACGATGAACAGCGGCAGCGCGAGGCCGACGAGAGCGCCGACCGTGAACGTCGGTGCCGTGAACTCGAGGCGCGGGAGGAGCAGCGCGGGGTCGAACGGTGCGCCTTCTCCGATCAGCGACACGGCGACCACGACGGCCGCGGCGACGAACGCGAGCGGCACCGCCCAGCGCGGTGCGAGACGGGCGAAAAGCAGCCAGGTGAGCACGACCGGCACCACGCCCCAGGGGTTCGCGACGATACCGGTGATCGGTGCGAGACACAGCGGCAGCAGGACGCCGGCGAGCATCGCCTGCGCGATCGAGGGCGGGATGCGGGCGATCAGCGCACCGAGCGCCGGCCAGAGAGCGGTGAGCAGGATGAGGGCCGCGGTGATCAGGAAGGCGCCGACCGCTGCCGACCACCCGCCTTCGACAGCGCCGGTCGCCACGAGGAGGGCGGCACCGGGCGTCGACCAGGCGACCGTGATCGGCATTCGATACCGCCAGGCGAGCACCACGCAGGCCAGGCCCATCGTGAGACTGACGGCGAGGAGTCCGCTCGCCGCCTGGGCCGCGTTCGCCCCGACGGCATCGAGCCCGGTCAGCACGACCGCGAACGAGCTGGTGAAGCCGACCAGTGCCGTCACCACCCCCGCGAGGATCGGGCGGGACAGGGGTGCGGCGTCGGACATGGCTCCGAGGTTATCGCGGAGCGGGAGGTCGGCGCGGAGCCCGGGTGCGCCGCGCTACGCGAGCCCCATGCGATGAGCCAGCACCACCGCCTGCACGCGATCCCGGGCACCCAGCTTCTGCAGGACGCGCGAGACGTGCGTCTTCACGGTCGCCTCGCCGATGAACAGCGCCTGCGCGATCTCGGCGTTGCTGCGGGCATCGGCGAGCAGCGTGAGCACCTCGGCCTCACGATCGGTGAGGGGCTCGGCGAGCGCGACTTTCGGGAGGGCGCCGCTCGTGGCCGATGCGGCGGCGGGAGCGGGTGTCGCGGCGAAGCGCGCCAACACGCGGCGGGTCACCTCGGGGGCGAGCATGCCATCGCCCGCGGCCAGCGCCCGCACCGCCGCGATCAAATCCTCGGCGCCGGCGTTCTTGAGCAGGAACCCGCCGGCCCCCGCGTCCAGAGCCCGGTACAGGTAGTCGTCGCGGTCGAACGTGGTGACGATCGCGATGGCCGCGTCGACGCCCGGGTCGGCGACGATGCGCCTGGTGGCCTCGATGCCGTCCATGTCGGGCATCTGCACGTCCATCATGATGACGTCGGGATGCAGGGCCGCGGCCTGCGCCACCGCCTCGGCCCCGGAGGATGCCTCCCCGACCACGGCGATGTCGGTCTGCGTGTCGAGGATCGTGCGGAAGCCGGCGCGCAGCAGTGCGTGATCGTCGACGAGCAGCACGCGGATCGGGGCGGTCATCGGTTCACGCTCGATTCGCTCGTGAAGGGCAGGGGCACACGGGCGCGCACGCGCAGCCCGCCGAACGGACGGGGGGTCACCTCGAGGGTGCCGCCGGACGCCGCGGCACGCTCGCGCATCCCGAGCTGTCCGAGGCCTGGGCGCACCTGGGCGACCGGGCGCCCGGTGTTGACGATCTCGACCTCGACGCCGTCATCGTCGTAGCGCACGCGCACGTCGGCCGTCGCATCGGGCCCGGCATGGCGGCGGGCGTTCGTCAGCGACTCCTGGGCGATGCGATAGAGATTCACGGCGACGAGCGAAGGCACGGGCGTCGGGTCGCCGATCACGGTGTACGCCGTCGGCAGCCCCGCCTCGGTCGAGGCGTCGACGAGTTCGGGGATGTCGTCGAGGGCCAGGGTCGAGGCGGCATCCGTCGTCTCTCCTCCGGGGGTCCGCAGAGTCTCCAGCAGCTGGCGCAGCTCGTGGATGGCGTCACGCGCCGACCCCTCGATCCCGGTGAGGATGCGTGCGGACTCTGCCGGGTCCCGCTCGAGCACCAGGCGCGCGGCTCCCGCCTGCACGCCCATGACCGACACGTGGTGGGCGACCACGTCGTGCAGCTCCCTGGCGATGCGCACCCGGTCGAGGGCCACCGCCTGTGCCGCAGTGACCTCGCGTTCGCGCTCGAGCTCGGCCGTGCGCTGCTCGAGCACCGCGAGCTGCGTCGCTGCAGCCCATGACCGCTCGCCGAAGTAGTAGGCCCCGCCGAAGTAGAGCACGTTCAGCAGCAGCTGGATGAGCATGAAGGCCACGTAGGGAGACATGGCTCCGGCGATGACATCCGCCTTGTCGGCTTCGAGGATCGCGTCGCGGTACATCGTGATCAGCAGCCACACGAACATGCTCACGATGATCCCGATGCGGACGATGACCGCGCGGCGACGATCGTTCATCCACGCCCCCGCCGTGTAGATCGCGATGAACATCGCGATGTTGCCGACGTAGATCTCGGGGACGCGGATCGTCACCGCGATGAAGTAGGCGACGACCACGATGATGGCGACCGTGCCGGGCCAGCGGCGGCGGACCGCGAGAGGAGCGGTCACGACGACCGCGTACACGAGTGCGGTCCACAGTGGGGCCTGTTCGTCGCCGTACACCTGGGCGAGCGAGGAGAGCCCGGCGCTCAGCACGGCTCCCACGAACATGACAACGGCGAGGACGATGTCGCCGCGCCGTTCGCGCTCGGTCGGCGTGCGGAGGAACGGGACAGCGGGCATCCCTCCACCGTAGGGCGGGGCGTGTCGGCATCGCATCCCCCGTGCGGGGGATCGGGGATGGAGGGATCGAGTGCTGAAGACGGGGTGTTTCCTCACCCGAGCACGAGTGACCCCTGTGTATCGACTATTCCTTTCCTCTGCACCGAGCCTCTAGATTCGATGTGAGCGTTACCGGGCGATCGGCTCGGGCTCGAGATCGACCGCGACACCGTTCGCGAGATCGTCCTTCTTCGGAGGGCGGGAACATGGCGCGACGACGCGCATTCATTCGGGCGGTACTCGGCGCAGCGGCGGCACTCGCGCTCGCTCTGGGCGGCGTGACGGCGGCCGCCGCGGAAGACGACCCGGTCGTCACCGGTTCGATCTCCGGGACGGTGACATCGACCGTAGGCGGAACAGCCCTGGCCGGCATCGAGGTGCGGGCGCAGCGCGATAGCGATACCGGATGGCACACCGTCGTCACCAACGCGAGCGGCGCCTACACGTTCAGCGGCCTGGCCGAGGGCAGCTACCTCGTGCGATTCTTCGATCCCGGCGGGCGACTACGCCACCGAGTACTGGGACGACGCCAGGGACTCTCTGGGCGCGCAGCGCGTCGCCGTCGTCGACGGCTCCGCGCATCCTGGTGTCGATGCCGCGCTCGCACCCACTCCGACCTCATCGATCAGCGGCACTGTCACGCGTGCCGATGACGGCACGCCCGTCAGCGGGGCCCGTGTGACCGCGGACGGCACGGACGGGTACTGGACCTCGACCCTCACCGACGGGGCCGGGCGATACACGCTCGGCAGTCTTCCCGGCGGCTCCTATGTCATCGGATTCCACGCGGAGGGGACCGACCTGAAGCGCGGATACTGGAGGAACGCCTCCGAATACTCGCAAGCCGAGCCGATCGTGATCGCCGAGCACACGACGACCTCCGGGATCGATGCCTCCCTCGCGGCGGGAGGATCGATCGCCGGCGTCGTCACGCGCACCGACAACGGCGAGGCGCTCGCGAACGTCACGGTCAACGCTCTCGACATGAACGGCGAGATCGCCGCCTTCGCCCGCACCGATCTCACGGGCGGATACCACGTCGACGGACTCGCCGCGGGTTCCTATCGTGTGCAGTTCGCCGAGCCGGGCCCCGGGCTTTCTGCGGAGTACTGGGAGAACGCGTACAGCTTCGACGCTGCGAAGATCGTCGTCGTCACCGAGTCACAGACGACCACCGGAATCGACGCGGCGCTCGAGACGGTGGGATACATCAGCGGATCGGTGACCAAGAGCAGCGACGGGACCCGCGCACTCGGCAGGGTCACCATCACCAGCGTGGACGACGACCGCCACGCGTACTTCTCCGGCGTCTCGAACGACGGCACCTATCAGGTCGCCGTCGCCCCTGGCGAGTACCGCGTGCTCTTCGAGCCTTTCGACTCCGACCTGCGGCCGGAGTACTGGGCGGACGCCTTCACGAAGGCATCCGCGACGGCCGTCACCGTGTCGTCGGGAGTGAACGTCGGGGGAATCGATGCGCAGCTCGACGCAGCTGCTATCGTGACCGGCACCGTCACCCTCGACACCGCCGTCGAGCGTGAGGTCACCGTCGAGGCCTGGTCCGGAAACCAGATCGTCGGCACGACCTTCGCCCACCCTCAGACCGGTGCCTACTCCCTGGCGCTCCCCGAAGGATCATTCATCCTCAAGGCATCTGCTCTGTTCCACGACGACGGCACCACGATCGCGCAGCCTCAGTTCTATGACGGTGTCGCCACCTCGGCGCTGGCGACGCCCGTCGTGGCGACCGTGGGTGTCCCCGTCACGGGGATCGACTTCACCCTCGTCGCGGTCACGAATCCCGAGCCTCAGCCGAAGCCCACCCTCGCGCTCGCCGCGGGCTCGATCCGCGCCGGCAAGGACATCACGATCTCGGGCACCGGTTTCGCGCCTGGAGCGTCGATCGCGTTCGAGCTGCACTCCGACCCGATCGCGCTCGGCACGCTGACGGCTGACGCGGACGGAGCGCTCCAGGGCACCCTCCGCATCCCGGCGACCGCGCCGGCGGGCGCGCACACCCTGGTGGCGCTGTCGGGGACCACAGTGATCGCTCGTACGGCGCTCACCGTCACCGCAGCTGCGGGCACGGGTACGGGCACCGGTGGGCAGGCGGGCGGCAGCGCAGCGGCGCCGGGCGCGGGGCTTGCCAGCACCGGTCTCGACGCCCCGGTGGCCGTCGTCGCGATCGGCGTCATCCTGTCGGTGATGGGCGGGATGCTCGTGCGTCGTCGTCGCGTCGAAAGCTGATCCTCAGCCGAGCAGCCGCTCGATCACCTGCGCCACACCGTCTTCGTCGTTCGACGCGGTTGTCTCGTCGGCCGCGTCGTGCACGAGCGGCTCGGCGTCGGCCATGGCGACCCCGTGCCCTGCCCAGCGGAGCATCTCGACGTCGTTGAGCGCGTCACCGAAGGCCACGACGTCGGCGCGGTCGATGCCGAGGTGCTCGCAGAGGCGGGCGAGACCCGTGGCCTTGGTGACGCCTTCGGCCATGACCTCGACGAACGGCGCACCCGAGAGCGTGACCTCGAAGCCGGTAAGCCCGAGCGAGCGCACCGTGTCGAACAGGGCGGCCGGGGCGAGCTCGGGGTGCCGGATCACGAACTTCAGGCTGGGAGCGGCGAGCACCTGATCCAACGGAACGCCGCCCATGGTGGCGGGGTCGCGCTTGTGGTCGGCGAGAGCGGCGATCGCGGCATAGCCGTGCTGGGCCACGAACGTCTCGCCGGCGTCGCGCACGCTCGCGAACAGCAGGTCGGGGATGCTCGCGCGAAGGGCCTCGGCCAGGGAGCGGATCGTCTCGGGCGGAAGCTCTTCGGCGAACAGCATCCGCCCGTCGTCGAGGCGCACGGCGTAGGCGCCGTTGCTGCACAGAGCCCAGCCGTCGAAGCCCGCATCCGCCGCGATGGCACGCAGGCCGATCGGCTGACGCGCCGTGACCGGCACGACGTGGATTCCGCGTTCCCGTGCCGCGTCGAGGGCCGCACGGGTGCGTGCGGTGACGGCGGGCGTCGAGTCGAGAAGGGTGCCGTCGAGATCGGTGGCGATCAGCCGCACGCTCATGAGACCGGCACTCAGGAGAAGATCATCGGGAGGTCGTCGTCGTCATCGGCGCCACCGAAATCGAGATCGACGACCACCGGGACGTGGTCGCTGGGCTGCTCGCCCTTGCGCTCGTCGCGGTGGATGGACGCGCCCTTCACCGCTTCGGTGAGAGTGCGCGAGCCCAGCACGAAGTCGATGCGGACACCCTCGTTGCGGGGGAACTTCAGACGCTGGTAGTCCCAGTAGGTGAAGCCCTCGGGGATCAGCGGGCGCACGACGTCGGTGACGCCGGCGTCTTGGAACGCGAAGAACGCGTCGCGCTCCTGCGGGGAGACGTGGGTCGACCGACCGATCACGATGTCGGGGTCGCCGTTGTCGACATCGAACGGGATGATGTTGAAGTCGCCCACCAGAGCGAGCGGAAGGTCGGGGTTCGCCGACAGCTCGGCGGCCGTGGACTTCTTCAGCTGCTCCAGCCAGTGCAGCTTGTAGAGGTAGTGCGGGTCATCGAGTGCACGGCCGTTCGGCACGTACAGGCTCCACACCCGCACCCCCTCGACCATCACGCCGAGCGCGCGGGCCTCGAGCGGCGCATCCGGCCCCTCATGCCCCTTCGCGAAGCCCGGCATTCCGTCGAACGACGTGCGCACATCGGTGACCGGCAGCCGGCTCGCGATCGCGACGCCGTTCCACTGATTCAGCCCGTGCACCTCGACGTGGTAGCCGGCCTCTTCGAACGGAGCGTAGGGGAACTGCTCGGGCTTGCACTTGATCTCCTGCATCGCCAGCACGTCGATGTCTTCTCGGACGGCGAACTCGACGGTGCGGGTGACGCGGGTGCGGATGGAGTTGACGTTCCAGGTGGCCAAGCGCATGCCTCAAGCCTAGGGCCCACCTCCTACACGGATCACCGCCGAACGGACGTTCCTCACCGACATCTGCATGAGTGCTGGACGGGCGCATGAGCGGTGCGGCCCCGGTTCTCATGCATCCGGTCGGGCCTCATGCATCCGAAGTCTCGGATCCCGTCGACGCCGGCTTGCCTCCTACACTGGATGCCGTGACCGCACTCGACGCAGACCGCCAGACACTTCTCGACCTCATCAAGGCGGAGGCGGTGTTCCACGGCGACTTCACCCTCTCCAGCGGCAAGCAGGCGACGTACTACGTCGACATGCGAAAGCTCACCCTGGACCACCGTGCCGCTCCCGCGATCGGTCGCATCATGCTCGACCTGATCGGCGACCTCCATGTCGTGGCGGTCGGCGGCCTCACTCTCGGTGCGGACCCGATCGCGAACGCGGTGCTGCATGCGTCGGTCGCCACCGACACCCCGCTCGACGCCTTCGTCGTGCGCAAGGAGCCCAAGGACCACGGGCGTGGCCGTCAGATCGAAGGCGCAGACGTGAAGGGCAAGCGCGTCGTGGTGCTCGAAGACACCTCGACCACCGGCCAGTCCGCGCTCAAGGCCGTCGAAGCCCTGCGCAAGGAAGGCGCCGAGATCGTCGCTGTCGCCGTGATCGTCGACCGCAAGACCGGCGCACAGGCCGCGATCGAAGCCGAGGGCCTGGAATGGCGCGCGGCCTTCGACCTCGACGACCTCGGGCTCGACCCCCAGTGACGCGCTACGCGCTCGCCGTCGATGTGGGCGGCACGAAGATGGAGGCCGCGCTCGTCGCGGAGGACGGTCTGCTCGTCGAGGGCAGCAGGAGCCGGCAGGCGACCGGTCGCGAAGCCACGCTCGCGTCGCTCACCGCCTCGGTCGTCGCCATCGTCGAGCACGCCCTCGCGGCTCTTCCCGCAGACGCCGAGCTCGTCGGAGCGGGAGTCGGCAGCGCCGGACCCATCGACCGCACAGCCGGCGCGATCATGCCGGTGAACATGCCCCTCGCCCGCGGCTTCGGCCTCGAAGAGGCCGTCCGTGCTGCGGCATCCACCGTCCTCGGACGCGACGTGCCCACCGTGCTCGGTCACGACGGCGGTGCACTCGCGCTCGCCGAGTCGTGGCTCGGTGCCACGCAGGGCGCCGGCGCCTCGCTGTCGATCGTCGTCTCCACCGGTGTCGGCGGCGGGTTCGTCGCCAACGGCGCCTACATCCCCGGTGCCACCGGCAACGCCGGCCATCTCGGTCAGGTGCGTCGTCACGGTGGCCTGACCCTCGAGGAGATCGCCTCGGGGCCCGCGAGCGCCGCCTGGGCGCAGCAGCAGGGCTGGACAGGAGCGACCGGCGAGGATCTGGCTCGCGATTCGGCCGCAGGCGACCCGGTCGCACGGGCGGCGATCGAGCGTTCGGCCCGCGAGGTGGGCGAGGCTCTCGCAGATGCCGCCACCCTCGTCGACCTCGACGTGGTCGCCATCGGCGGCGGATTCTCACGGGTGTCGGCGGACTACATCGACCTCGTGCAGCAGGCTCTCACCGCGAGCGCCGCGCATGAGTACTCGCGCCGAACCAGGGTCGTGCGCTCGGGGCTGGGCGACGAGGGGCCGCTCATCGGCGCCGCCGCTCTCGTGCTCCGGTAGGCGCTTCCAGGCGCGCTGCTCAGCGGCGCGCGGTGAGCAGGTGCCGGGGTGGTCCTTCGAGCCGCGCCACGGAGATCTTCAGGTCGGTGACGTCGGCGGCGACAGCATCGATGCGGGCGGTCAGCTTCTCCGCGACCGCATCGATGCGGGCGGTCAGCTTCTCGTCGACGGCGTCGATGCGGGTGCTGAGTTTCTCGTCGACGGCATCGATGCGGTCATCGATGCGGCGGATCATCCAGGCGCCGGCGGCGAACAGGCTGGTGCCGAGGGTGAGCACGATGCCGATCGCGCTGATGACGATGGTGAGGGTTTCGGTGGTCACGGTCTCATCCCCGTCCCGTCGTGAGCAGGTGCCGGGGCGGTCCTTCGAGCCGCGCCACGGAGATCTTGAGGTCGGTCACGTCGGCGGCGACGGCGTCGATGCGGGTGCTGAGTTTCTCGTCGACGGCGTCGATGCGGTCATCGATGCGGCGGACCATCCGGGCGGCGCCGACGAACATGCTCGTGCCGAGCGTCACCACGACGCCGACGGCGCTGATGATGATCGCGAGGACCTCCGTGGACACGCATACTCTCCTTGCTCGGATGGGTGTGTCGACGACGTTACGCCGCCCTCACCGGTGTGCGCGCCGGTATTCCAGCATCTGTGAAGAGGTCGTCGGCGGTGCGAGGTGTGGAGGAGGTGTCAGTTCGCCGTCGAGGTCCGCTGCGGCGACCGCGCGGCGACCAGCACCAGCGCCAGCACGAGCGCGCACAGAGCAGCGGACACCAGGAAGGTCGTGCTCGATGCCGGGTCTCGGCCGATCAGCAGGATCAGGGTCGGCACGAAGGTGCCGCCGACCGCACCGCAGGCGACGAGCGCGCCGGTCACCGCGGCGCTGCGAGCGGGATCGAGGCGGTCGAGGGCGAGTCCCAGGATGAGGCCGTAGCTGGGAGCGAGGAGCACGACCACGGCGGCCAGTGCGACGAGCGCGCCCACGGGAGCGGAGTCCACCAGCATCCCCGCGGCGGCCATCAGGAGGGCGGCGACGCTCGTGGCGCCGGCGAGGATCACGATCGGCGATACGGACAGTCGCCGCAGACCCGCTGCGCCGAAGCGGCCGATCGCCATGAGCGTCCAGAACGCCGAGGTTCCCAGTGCGGCGAGGCCGGGATCGACCGCGAGGATCCGCTCCGGGATCACCGCCGACCAACCGGACAGCACGGTCTCGACGCCCACATACAGCGGCAGCGCCACGGCGAACGGCAGGAGGACGAGCAGCCCGCGCACGTCGCGCTGCGCGGGAACCTCGGCGCGGGCGGAAGGGGCTGCCGCTCCGGCGAGGATCGCGACCGTGAGAAGCGGCACGATCGCCAGGATGCCGAGCAGCGCACGTGCAGGCGACCCCACGGCGACGAGCAGCGGGGTGACGGCCGCGCAGACGGCGACCGTGCCGAGCAGGGCGCTGAGCAGTCCCGTCGCGCTGCCGGTGGCCAGGGACTTCGCGGCCACGGATCCGGAGGCCTCGACCAGTCCGAACCCGACCCCGGTTATCGCGGCCGCGACGATGAAGACCGCGGGAGTTTCGGACAGCGCCACCACGACGACGGCGGCGGCCTGGAGTGCGCTGCCGAGCATCAGCGCGGTGCGCGGCGGCTGTCGCGTCAGCAGCGGGCCCGACGCCAGGACCCCGACCAGGAGCCCGGCGAAGAGTGCGGGCACGGCGGCGCTGAGTTCGGCGGTCATCGCGCGCTCGGCGGAGGGGAGGATCGCGGGAACGAAGGCAGCCGTGACCCCGAGGCCCGCGAATGCGGTGAACAGCCCCGCTCGCGCGCGTCGGGTGTCGTCGGTCACGCCCCCGCCGTCCGCACGCGGTGCACGGCGGCGAACGTGTCGCGCAGCGCCTCCATCGAACGGTCGTAGTTCGACTGGGCGACGCCGATGAAGATGCAGTCGACCACCATGAGCTGCGCGATCCGGCTGCCCAGTGCGCCCGAGCGGAAGCCGGTCTCGCGGGCGGCGGTCGTCAGCACGATGTCGGCTTGATCGGCTAGGGGAGCGCCCGCGTGGTTCGTGATCGCGATGGTGGTGGCTCCGGCCTGACGGGCGAGCAGCAGGAACTCGATCGTGTCGGTGGTGGCGCCGGTGTGCGACACCGCGATCGCGACGTTGCCGGGCCCGAGGGTCGCCGCCGACGTCCACGCGGCATGCGGGTCCGACCAGTCCAGAGCGGTGCGCCCGATGCGGGTGAGCTTGCGCTGCAGGTCGAGGCCGACGATGGAGCTCGCGCCCACACCGAAGATGTCGACCCTGGTCGATGAGGTGATGGCGTCGACGGAGGCCCGCAGCGACTCGGTGTCGAGCACCTTGGCGGTGTCGGCGAGTGAGAGGGTCTCGGCGAGCGAGACCTTCGCGACGATGTCGGCCAGGGTGTCGTTGCGGTCGATGTCGCCGGAGACGGCGGGAAGCGCGGCCGTGTCGAACGTCTCGCGCTCGACGTCGCGCAGCACGTGGTTGCGGAGCTCCCGCACGTGCTCGTAGCCCAGGCGCTTGCAGAATCGCACGACCGAGGTGGTCGAGGTGTCGCAGCGCTGGGCGAGTTCGGCGACGGACAGGCCAGCGGTCCCCGCGGGATCGGCGAGGAACAGGTCGGCGATGCGCTGCTCGCTCGGACGCAGCTCGGGGCGGATCGCACGCATGCGGACGAGCACGGGGTGTGCGCCAGCGTCGTCGCGGGCGGCTTCATGGGGCATGGGGTCTCCGATCGCTGTTCATAACAGTAGAGGAACTTCTGTTACATCAGTAGTGTCTGTCGTGTACTTTTAGTACCAACCAAGACCGACGATGTTCGCGGGGCGGCAGGCAACAGCGCCTGACCCGACGCCACGGCGACGCGTCCCATCCAGGAGGAATCAGCAATGAGCACAGCACGGCGGGCGTCATTCGGCGCTCTCACTGCCACGGGTGTCGCTTTGGCGCTCGTGATCACAGGTTGTTCCGCACCCGCATCCGACCCCCAGCCGTCAGCGGGTGCTGCAGGCGGCGACCTCGTCATCGGCGTCACCAGCGACCCAGACACGCTCTTCCCCTGGAAGGCGACCCAGTTCCAGGCCGTCAACGTGCTGCAGAACCTGTATGGCACCCTGACCGAGTTCGACGAGGACCTCAACGTGGTCCCCGGCCTCGCCGAGTCCTGGGACGTCTCGGAAGACGGCCTCACCCTGACCTTCCACCTGCGGGAAGGCGTCACGTTCGCCGACGGCAGCACGTTCGGATCCGAAGACGTGAAGCACTCGCTCGATGCGATCGCGGCCGAGGCCACCGCAGCTGTGTCGCGCAGCTCTCTCGCCTCCGTCACCGCGGTCGAGGCCACCGACGAGAACACCGTCACCCTCACCCTCAGCGCTCCCGACGCCGCACTTCCGGCGAACCTCGCCGTGATCAACATGGCGATGCTGTCCTCGGACGACACCGAAGAGGGGCTGAACACCACCCCGAACGGCACCGGTCCCTTCATCCTCGACGACCGCAAGGCGAGCCAGTCGATCACGCTCGCCAAGAACGAGGACTACTGGGGAGACACCGCGCTGCTCGACACCGTCGAGTTCCGCGTGATCCCCGACGAGTCCTCGATCGTCTCGGCGATGCAGTCCGGCAACGTGCAGCTGGCCGTGTTCGATGACCCGCTGGTCGCGCAGACCGCCGAGGGTGCGAACGTCGAGGTCGCCACGACCCCGCAGCTGAGCTACCACGCGCTGCAGCTGAACGCCACGCGCGGCGACCTCACCGACGTCAACGTGCGCCTCGCGATCCAGTGCGCGATCGACCGCCAGGAGGTGCTCGACACCGCAGCCCTCGGCGAGGGCGAGGTCACCGGTCCCATCACGTCTCCCGCGTACAAGTCCGACCCCGACGCACGCCCGTGCCCTGAGCGCGACCTCGACAAGGCGGCCGAGTACCTGAAGAAGGCGGGCAAGGAGGACGGCGTCACCATCAAGACGATCGTCTCCCAGGGCGAGTACGCGACCTCGGTCAACGAGGCGCAGAACCTGAAGGCGCAGCTGGCCGACGCGAACATCACGCTCGACCTCGAGGTGCTCGAGTCCGGTGCCTTCGTCGATCGCTGGATCGCGGCCGACTTCGACGCCGCTGTCGCCCTCAACGGCGGTCGCCCCGACCCCGACGGCATGTACGGCCGGTACTTCACCAGCACGGGCAACCTGAACAAGGTCGCCGGCTACTCCTCGCCCGAGCTCGACGCGCTGTTCGCCGAGGGCCGCCAGACGGCCGACCCGGAGAAGCGCAAGGACATCTACGCGCAGGTCTCCGAGAACCTCGAGGACAACGCCGCGTGGATCTGGCTGTTCACGAGCTACACCTACACGGCGACCGCGTCGAACGTCGACGGCTTCGTCCCGATGGTGAACGGCTCGCTGCAGTACCTGCGGACCACCTCCATCAAGTAGCGGATCGAGGGGGCGCGGCCACCCCGCGCCCCCTCCCTCCCCGACGACAGGCACCCACACACGCGCATGTTCAGACAGATCCTCCGCAACAGCGTGCTGCGACGCATCCTCGCAGCCCTCGGCACGCTCCTCGGCGTCGCCATCTTCGTCTTCCTGATGCTGCGCGCCATCCCCGGCGACCAGATCAGCTCCGGCCTCGGCACCGAGGCCGCCGCCCTCACGCCGTCGCAGCGCGCCGCCCTCGAGTCGTACTACGGTCTCGACCAGCCGCTCTTCGTGCAGTTCTTCTCGTGGCTGGGCAACATCTTCACCGGCAACCTCGGCTTCTCGTCGCGGGCGCAGACGAGCGTGCTCGATCTCACCGCCGCCGCCCTCCCCGTGACGTTCGAGCTCGCGATCTTCTCGATCGTGATCGCGCTGGCCATCGGCATCCCGCTCGGAATGCTCTCCGCCTCGAAGCCCGACTCGTTCCGCGACGGCGTCGGACAGGTGGTCGGCCTCGCCGGTCTCTCGATCCCCGCGTTCCTGCTCGGCACGGCGCTGCTGGCGATCCTCGCCTCGTCGTTCGGCTTCAACCCCAACGGCCAGGCCTACGCCACGCTGTTCGAGAACCCGTTGCTGAACCTCCAGCAGATGCTGCTGCCCTCGATCGTGCTCGGCTTCGGCATCGCCGCGCCGATCATGCGCACCACCCGCACGGCCGTGCTCGAGATCCGCTCCAACGACTTCATCCGCACCGCCAGGGCGAAGGGCGTCCCCCCGCGTCGCCTGCAGGTGCGCCACGTGCTCGGCAACGCGCTCGTGCCCATCGTCACCATGACCGGGCTGCAGTTCGGCTACCTCCTCGGCGGTGCCGTGGTGGTGGAGCAGATCTTCTCGCTCCCCGGCATCGGGCGTCAGGTGCTGCTGGGCATCCAGCAGAAGGAGTACGCGCTCGTGCAGAGCACCGTGCTCGTGATCGCGCTCGCCTTCGTCATCGTCAACCTGCTCACCGACCTGCTGTACCGGGTCATCGATCCTCGGGTGCGTGCCGCATGACCGACATCTCTCAGACCCCGGCCCTCGCCCCCGGCGGCGGGCGCACCATGGAGCGCGTGCGTCTCCTGCTGCGCAGCCGCAGCGGGCTCACGGGACTCATCATCGTCGCCCTTCTCGCCGTGCTGAGCCTCGTCTCGGCGTTCGGGCTGCTGCCGTTCGACCCGCTCGCGCAGGATCCGCCCTCCCGCCTGCAGCCGCCGTCGGTCGTGCACTGGTTCGGCACCGACCAGTTCGGTCGCGACGTGTTCTCGCGCGTCGCCGCCGGCGTCGCCAACTCGGCGCTGATCTCGGTCGTCGCCGTGGCCTTCGCCACCGTGGTCGGTACCGTGTGCGGGCTCATCGCCGGCTTCTACCGCGGCTTCTCCGACGGCGCGATCACCGCGGTCACCAACGTGCTGTTCGCCTTCCCTCCGCTGCTGCTCGCGCTGTCGCTCGCCTCGGTGTTCGAGCGCAACTGGTTCACCATCGCCGTGGCCATCGCGATCGTCTACGTGCCGATCTTCATCCGCGTCACCCGAGGGCCGGTGCTGTCGCTGCGCGAGGTCGAGTACGTCAAGGCCGCCAAGAGCACGGGTCAGAGCCGCATGGCGACCATGTTCCGGCACGTGCTGCCGAACATCACGTCGATCATCATCGTGCAGGTGACGCTCTCGCTGTCCTGGGCCGTGCTCACCGAGGCCTCGCTGAGCTTCCTCGGCCTCGGCACACCTCCGCCCGCGCCCTCGCTCGGCTCGATGATCTTCGAGGCGCGCACGCTCGTGACGATCGCCCCGTGGACCATGATCGCGCCCGGTGTGATCGTGGTGCTCCTCGTCGTGGGATTGAACCTGCTCGGCGATGGCCTGCGCGACAGCCTCGACCCCCGGAACAGAGGAAAGCGATGACCATGGAGGACCTCGGCGCGCTGGCGACGGAGGCCAGCGATCCCCGCTACGCCGAACTCGACCTGATGAGCGTGGCGGAGCTCGCGCAGACCATGAACGAGGCGGATGCCACGGTGCCGGCCGCCGTGCAGCGCGCACTCGGGGAGATCGTTCCGGCGATCGAGGCCACGGCCGCCCGTATGGCGCAGGGTGGACGCCTGGTCTACGTCGGCGCGGGAACCCCCGGCCGCATCGGCGTGCTCGACGCCTCGGAGTGCCCTCCCACGTTCAGCACTCCGCCGGAGCTGGTGTTCGCGATCATGGCGGGCGGACCCGGCGCGATCGTGAACCCCGTCGAGGGCGCGGAGGACGACGCGGAAGCGGGCGCTGCGGCCATCGACGCGGCGGGCATCGGCCCGCTCGACACCGTGATCGGCATCGCCTCGAGCGGACGCACGCCGTATGTGATCGCCGCCGTCCGCCGCGCGCGCGAGCTCGGAGCGCTCAGCATCGGCCTCTCGTGCAACGTCGGTACCGCTCTCAGCGCGGCGGCGGAACACGGGATCGAGGTCGAGGTCGGCCCCGAGGTGCTCTCCGGTTCGACCCGCCTCAAGTCGGGCACGGCGCAGAAGCTCGTGCTCAACATGTTCTCGACCATCTCGATGGTGCGAAACGGCAAGGCCTACGGCAACCTGATGGTGGATGTGAAGGCCACCAACCACAAGCTGCGCGAGCGGGCGATCCGGATGGTGCAGACCATCGCCGAGGTCGACCGCGACGCGGCGGTGGCTGCGCTGGAGGCCGCCGCCTACGACGTGAAGCTCGCGTCGATCATGATCCGCCGCGGTGAGGATCTCGCCGCGGCGACCGCTCGACTGGGTGCCGCCGACGGTCGGCTGCGCACCGCACTGGAGGAGAACTGATGCGCGTCCTCGGACTGATCTCCGGCACCTCGCACGACGGGATCGATGCCGCCGTCGTCGACTTCACGACCAATGGCGGCTTCACCGCGCACGGGGTGGATCTGCACGGCACGGTGCTCGCCGCCACGAGCGTGCCCTACGCGCCCGAGCTGCGGGCGCGGCTGATCGCTGCGCTGCCACCGGCGCAGACCACCCTCGCCGAGGTGTGCGAGCTCGACACCCTCATCGGACAGGCGTTCGCCGAGGTCGCCGCCGACATCGCCGCCGAGGTGGGCGGTGTCGACGCTGTCTGCTCGCACGGGCAGACCGTGTACCACTGGGTCGACGGAGCGCACGCGCTGGGCACCCTGCAGATCGGGCAGCCCGCCTGGATCGCGGAGAAGGTAGGTGCCCCCGTGGTCTCCGACATCCGCATCCGCGACATCACGGTCGGCGGGCACGGTGCCCCGTTGGTGTCGTTCCTCGACGAGCTGCTGCTGCGCTCGCGCGCCGGGGTGTCGGCGGCCCTGAACCTGGGCGGCATCTCGAACATGACGGTGGTGCGGCAGGACGGCCTGGTCGCCTACGACATCGGCCCCGCGAACGCGCTGGTGGATGCGGTCATCGTGGAGCACGGCCTCAACCCGCTCGGCTATGACGACGACGCCGCGATCGCCCGCACCGGTCAGGTCGACGAGGCGCTGCTGGCCGCGCTGCTGGAGGACTCGTACTACGCCCTCACGCCGCCCAAGAGCACGGGCAAGGAGCACTTCCACCTCGGCTACGTGCAGGAGCACCTCGGCGCGCAGGGTCGCGAGATCGCCGTCGCGGATGTGGTGCGCACCCTGACCGAGCTCACGGTCCGCACGGTCGCGCGTGATGTGGAGGCTGCAGGTATCGGTTTCCTCGCCGTGTCGGGCGGCGGCTGCCGCAACCCGCTGATCCTCGACGGACTGCGCGCCGCGCTCCCTGCGACCGAGGTCGTGCTGGCCGACGAACTGGGCGCGGCCGCCGACAGCAAGGAGGCGATCCTCCTCGCGCTGATCGGCTGGTCCACGATGCACGGTGTTCCCGCGATCGTCCCGGGGGGAACAGGTGCGCGCGAGCCGCGCATCCTGGGCACCATCACCCCGGGGGTCGGTCCTCTGCAGATGCCGGAGCCGGTCGCTGCCATCGACTCCCTCGTGCTCACGGAGGCCGCAGCATCGTGAGCCTCCAGGTGCGCCCCGCCACCCCGGACGACCTGTCCGGGGTGATCGAGGTGTTCCTCGCCTGCTGGCGGGAGAGCTACCGCGGCGTGCTGCCCGATGGGGCGATCGATGCCATGACCGACGAGCGCGCCGAGGCGCTGTGGCAGCGGGTGCTCGCCGATCCGGTGGGCGTCGTGCTCGTCGCGGAGCGCGACGGCGGGATCGTCGGACTCACCCGGTACGCCGCGACCGCAGGCGGCGAGGGCCGGATCGACGGTGCCGTGCACTCCCTGTACGTCTCGCCCCGTGCCCACGGCGGGGGCATCGGCGGCGCGCTGCTGGCGCGGGCGACCGCTGACCTGCAGGAGGCCGGGGCCGAGGCCGCGACGCTGTGGGTGTTCGCGGCCAACGCGCCGTCGATCGGCTTCTACGAGGCGAAGGGCTGGCACCCCGATGGAGCCACCCGCACGCAGCCGGAGTTCGGAGAACCCGAACAGCGCATGCGCAGGGAGTGGACATGAGCGGGGTATCGCCATGAGCGCGGTGATGCGCCTGCGCGTGCTCCGGGTGCCGTCGCCCCTGGTGCGGCCGTTCATCACAGCCGTGCGCCAGACCGATCACCTCGACGTCGTGCTCGTCGAGGCGACCGACGCCGACGGGCGCCGCGGATACGGTGAGGCCGCCACGAGCTGGCGCGTCACGGGGGAGAGCCCGCAGAGTGTCGCCGCCGCCGTCGCAGGTCCGCTCGCCGAGGCCGTACGCGGTCGCGACGCCGGCGACCCCGGACTTGCTGTCGACATCACGCGGTCGATCTGGGGCAACGCCGCCGCCCGCAGCGCGGTCGAGTGCGCCGTCGCGGATCTCGCCGCACAGCAGCAGGGGGTCTCGCTCGCGGCCTGCCTGTCTCGCGCATTCGCCGTGCACGACTCCTCGAGGACGTCGCGCATCCGCACCGACATGACCCTGTCCGTGGGGGAGCCGGATGCGGTGGCAGCGCTTTCCGAGGAGTACGTCACCGCGGGGTTCGGGTGCCTCAAGCTCAAGGCCTCCGCTGCGCACGACACGGTCGCCGGACTCCGCGCCGTTCGTGCCGCGGTCGGGCCCGACGTCACGCTGCGGATCGACGCGAACCAGGCCTGGGACGCCGAGACCGCGATCCGCGTGATCCGTGCCGCCGAAGACGCAGGCCTCGGGATCGAACTCGTCGAGCAGCCCGTCGCCGCGCACGATCTCGATGCTCTCGCCGCCGTGACAGCGGCCGTCGACACCCCGATCATGGCCGATGAGTCGGTGCGCACGGCCCAGGACGTGCGCAGGGTCGCCGAGCGCGGAGCCGCCGATCTCGTGAACATCAAGCTCGCCAAGACGGGTGGACTGGCCGAGGCCCTCGCCGCCGCGGAAGCCGCACGAGAGGCGGGCCTGGGTGTCGTGATCGGCTGCATGATGGAGTCGCATGTCGGAGTGAGCGCCGCCGCCCACCTCGCAGCTGTCGTCGCCCCCGGTGTCGTGCACGACCTGGATGCGGCGTTCTGGCTGCAGCGGTCGCCGGTGATCGGCGGCGTCGTGCCATCCGGAGACGTTCTGCTGCTGGAGGCGGACGCGGGTCTCGGCATCAGCGCCCTCGCCGCGGATGCGCACCCCGAGGTCCTGCTCGACCTCCCCGTCGGCGCGGAGGTGCGCGCATGACCGCCGCCGAAGCCGTCGGCGCCGTGCTCGCCATGGAGTCCGCCCCTCGCGGCGTGGTCGCGGGTATCGTCACCGATGCCGGGCGGGACATCGCCGCCGGCGGTCTGGCGGACCTCGCCGGAACGGCGATGACAACCGAGACCGCGTTCGACATCGCCTCGGTGTCGAAGGTCGCCGCGACCACCACCGCGATCCTGCGACTCGTGAGCCGGGGCGAGCTGGGCTTCGACGACCCGGTCGAGCGGTTCGTCCGCGGCACCGCGTGCGCGGCGGGAACCACCGTGCGCCACCTCCTGCAGCACCGCGCAGGACTCTGGGAATGGCAGCCGCTCTACCTCGATCGTGAGCACACCATCGACCCCGCCGCCGCGGTCGATGCGATCCCGCTGCGCTACGGCCTGGACGGAGGCCGCCACTACTCCGACCTCGGCTTCATGCTCCTCGGCCGCATCATCGCGGCCGTCACCGGCGCGCCGCTGGATGCCGCCGTCCGCGAGCTCGTGACCGCACCCCTCGGCCTCGACCGCACCGGATACGGCCCGTTCGCCCCGCCCGTCGCCTCCTCCGCCGTCGGCGATGCCGCCGAGCGTCGCATGGTGGTCACGGGTGAGCCCTATCCGATCCTCACGACCGCGCGGGAGTTCACCTGGCGCGACGACGAGATCGCCGGAGTCGTGAACGACGGCAACTGCTTCCACGCCCTCGGCGGCGTCGCAGGTCACGCCGGACTCTTCAGCACCGCCGGTGATCTGCTGACCCTCGGTGCCGCGCTGGCCGCGCCCGAGCGGCACCCTGAGCTGTGGGATCCGGATGCCGTCGCCGAGCTGTTCCGGGACGGACCGGACCCCGGACAGGCACTGGGCTGGCGCAGCGATGCGATCGCGGTCGCCGGTGAGCGGACCCGTCTGCTCTGGCACCCCGGCTACACAGGATGCGCGCTCGGACTCCTTCCGGGCACCGGCACGGCGGTGGTGCTGCTGAGCACCCGCCTCTTCGCCGTCGAGCCCGCACCGACCGAGGCGCTCTGGCGCACGGCACTCCCCGCGCTCGTGCCCGACGACAGTGATCCCGAAGACAACGATCCCGATGACAACGATCCCGACGACAACGATCCCGACGACAACGAAGGAACGAGAACACCATGAGCACCACCGAGCCCGTGCTGAGCATCAGCGGCCTCGCCGTCGCCTTCCGGACCGGTTCCGAGCTGGTCACCGCGATCAGCGACGTCGACATCGACATCGCCGCCGGTGAGACCGTCGCGATCGTGGGGGAGTCGGGGTCGGGCAAGTCCACCACCGCGGCCGCGGTCAACCGTCTGCTCCCCGAGAACGGGGTGATCACGGCCGGCAGCATCCGCTTCGACGGACGCGAGCTGACCGACCTCCCCGAGAACGCCATGATCTCGCTCCGCGGTGCCGGGATCGGCCTCGTGCCGCAGGACCCGATGTCGAACCTCAACCCGCTCATGCGCGTGGGCGAGCAGATCGGCGAGGCGCTCGAGGTGCACGGCCACACGCACGGCGACGCCACCAAGGCCCGAGTCGTCGAGCTGCTGGAGATGGTGGGGATCGCGGATGCCGCGCAGCGCGCCCACCAGTACCCGCACGAGTTCTCTGGCGGCATGCGCCAGCGCGTGCTGATCGCCATGGGCCTCGCCTGCAAGCCGCGCCTGCTGATCGCCGACGAGCCCACCTCCGCCCTCGACGTGACGGTGCAGCGCCGCATCCTCGACCAGCTCGACACGCTCACCGACGAGCTCGGCACCGCGGTCTTCCTGATCACGCACGATCTGGCCCTCGCCGCCGAGCGCGCAGATCGCATCGTCGTCATGTTCCGCGGCCGGGTGGTCGAGGAGGGCACCTCGGCGCAGGTGCTCGGCGCCCCGCAGCACGAGTACACGAAGCAGCTGCTCGCTGCGGCGCCCAGTCTCGCCTCGCGCCGCGATGTCCTGCCGCAGCGCGAGGCCGCCACGGGGACGCCGTTCGTCGAGATCCGCGACCTCCGCAAGGAGTTCGCCCTCCGCGCCCCCAAGGCCGGGGAGCCGCAGACGTTCACGGCGGTCGACGGCGTGAGCTTCGAGATCCGCCGCGGCACCACGGTGTCGATCGTGGGCGAGTCGGGCTCAGGCAAGTCGACCACGGCGAACCTGGTGCTCGGACTCGAAGACGCCACGTCGGGGTCGATCCTGTTCGACGGGCTCGACCTGACCACGCTCCGCCGCAAGGAGCTGTTCGCCCTGCGCCGTCGCGTGCAGCCGGTGTTCCAGAACCCCTACGCCTCGCTCGATCCGCGCTACACGGTCGAGCAGTCGATCGCCGAGCCGCTGCGCGTGCACCGCATCGGCACCACGGCGTCGCGGCATGCCCGGGTGCTCGAGCTGCTGGAGCAGGTCGCGCTGCCCGCGGCGATGGCGGAGCGCCTGCCGCACGAGCTGTCGGGTGGGCAGCGCCAGCGCGTCGCGATCGCCCGCGCCCTGGCGCTCGAACCCGAGCTCGTGGTGCTCGACGAGGCGGTGTCGGCGCTCGACGTGCTGGTGCAGGCGCAGATCCTCGACCTGCTCGCCGACCTGCAGAAGCGCCTGGGCCTGAGCTACCTCTTCATCAGTCACGACCTCGCCGTGGTGCGGATGATCTCCGACGAGGTGCACGTCATGCAGCGCGGCGTCGTGGTCGAGAGCGGCACGCCGGAGCGCATCTTCGACGACCCGCAGCATCCCTACACGCGCGAGCTGCTCGCGGCGATCCCTGGAGCCTCGCTGGCGTCCTGAACGGAGTTCTCCGGCGACCGCAGGCTCAGCGCCTGCGGTCGTCGTCGTCCCAGGGGCCTTCCCACCAGCCGGCGCGGCCGTCGTCCGAGCCGCCGCGTCCGCGGCGCGAGCGCACGAACTGCACGACGAACACCGTCAGCGAGCTGAGCAGGATCAGGAAGACGACGAGGAACAGCAGGTCGTTCTGGTTCATGGACGTTTCCCCTCCGCGGCATCCGCCACGATCTTCGCGATGCGGGCGGTCTTCGTCTCCGGCCGCTTGGCCATCGCGATCTGCGTGAGACCGAACTTCTTGATCGACTTCGGAAACGCATCCCAGTTCGCACGCGCGACGGGCACGGCATCGAGCGCGGCGGTGAACTCGTCGGGCTCGATCCCGGCTTCCGGTCCGTCGAGTAGCGTCCAGGAGCCGTTCGCCTTCGCCGCCTCGAGCACGCGGATGCCGGCCGGGGCGAGCAGTCCCGCGGCTTCGAGCTCGGCGATGCGCGCCTTGTTCGTCGCTGCCCACCCGCTGCCGGGGCGCCGAGGGGAGAACCACTGCCCGGAGGCATGGTCGTCCGTCCCGTCGTCGAACACACGCACGGGCCAGACGCCTCCCGTGCGCTCGTGGTTCTCGGCGAGCCAAGCGCGCCAGACCGCGGCATCCGCCGCCCTGATCCGCTCGCCGTCGTCCAGTGCGCCCATGGGCTACTTCTTGGTCTTCACCGTCGTGATCGTCTCGGTGATCCGCGGCAGCAGGTCGGCCACCGACTGCACGATCTCGTCGGGGCGGAACGGGTACTTCTCGATCTCGGCCTGGTCGCTGATGCCGGTCAGCACCAGCACGGTGTGCAGGCCCGCCTCGATGCCGGCCACGACGTCGGTGTCCATGCGGTCGCCGATCATGCCCGTGCGCTTCGAGTGCGCGCCGATCTTGTTCAGTGCAGAGCGGAACATCATCGGGTTCGGCTTGCCGACGACGTAGGGCTCCTTGCCCGTGGCCTTCGTGATGAGGGCGGCGATCGCGCCGGTGGCCGGGAGCGGTCCGTCGGTGCTCGGGCCCGTGGCGTCCGGGTTCGTGACGATGAAGCGCGCGCCGCCGATGATGAGGCGGATCGCCTTGGTGATCGCCTCGAACGAGTAGTTGCGCGTCTCGCCGACGACCACGAAGTCGGGGTTCGTCTCGGTCATGATGAAGCCGGCGTCGTGCAGCGCGGTGAGGATGCCGGCCTCTCCGATCACGAACGCCGAGCCTCCGGGAAGCTGCTGCTTCAGGAAATCGGCGGTCGCGAGCGCCGAGGTCCAGATGCGCTCCTCCGGCACGTGCAGTCCGCTGATGCGCAGGCGTGCCGACAGGTCGCGAGCGGTGAAGATCGAGTTGTTGGTGAGCACCAGGTACGGGATGCCCGCGCTCTCCCAGCCGGCGAGCAGTTCGGAGGCTCCGGGGATGGCGTCGTTCTCATGGACGAGCACGCCGTCCATGTCGGTGAGCCAGCATTCGATGTCATCACGTTGTGCCATGTGCACAGCCTAGAGGGCAGGGGTGACGCGCACCTGACCGTGTTGCAGAGGGAGCTAGGCGCTGAGCCAGACCACCTGTGCCGCCTCGTCGGGAAGCGCCGTCTCCGTTCCGTCGATCTCGACCCCGGATGCCGTGACCGTCACGGTCGATGCGACCGTCAGCCCGAGGGGCTCGAGGGCTCGGAGCAGCTCGGGGTCGCGGTCGTCGACCCGCAGCACGCGCCCCGTGTGCCCGACCGGCGCATCCGCGAGCAGCACGAACGGCTCGCGCTCGATGCGGCCGTCGGCGTCGGGGATCGCATCGCCGTGGGGGTCGAAGCGGGGGCGTCCCAGACGGGCATCGATGCCCTCGAGCAGCCGGTCGCTGATGGTGTGCTCGAGCACCTCGGCCTCGTCGTGCACCTCGTCCCAGCCGTAGCCGAACTCCTGTACCAGCCAGGTCTCGACCAGCCGGTGCCGGCGCACCATGGCGAGGGCGCGGGCGGTGCCGGCCTCCGTCAGTCGCACCGCACCGTAGGGCACGTGCGACACGAGTCCGGCGGCGGCGAGCTTCTTCACCATCTCGGTGACCGACGACGGAGCGATGCCGAGCTTCGCGGCGAGCACCGAGGGAGTGATCGGTGCGTCCTGCCACTCGGTGTGCGCGTAGACGGTCTTCAGATAGTCGTCAGCTGCAGGGGATGCCACCGGACCAGCCTACGTGGTGCTCTCGCGTGCCCATGCGGTGAGTCCGTGGATGAGGGCGCGCGCGCCGATCTCGAACGTGCGCCGGGCTGGGTCCGTGCTGAGCCGCGCGCGGGCAGCTACCTGAACGTGCTGACCACGGGTACCTCGATGAAGCCGGTGACCGATCGCTACCGCGTGCCCCGCACGCAACTCGGCGCGATCATGAAGATGACGGCCGCACCCATCGCCGTGCTCGTCCCCGTCTCGACGTGGGCGCTGTTCTTCTCCGGTCTGTTCGAGGCGCAGGGCGTCACGGTCGGCGGCCCGGGGTTCGGCGCCTACCTGCAGGCGATCCCGTTCATCTTCGTCGGGTGGGCGGCACTCGCCGTCGCCCTGCTGATGAGCATCGGCTGGCTGTCGAAGCTCGGCGTGATCAAGCGCGACGCGATCCGGGCGGAGCGAGACGGCGACGTCTTCCCGCTCGGCACCACCGACGACGAGCGGCGGGCCGAGGGGGCCGCGGCTCTCGCCGTCACTCTGGTGATCGTGCTCGTGCAGCGCCGGCTCAGCATCCGTGGGGTGTTGGATGCCGCGCTCGAGGGTATCGAGAGCATGCTGTTCGTGATGATCCTCACGGTCCTCGCGTTCATGGTGCAGGAGATGAACATCACCCTGCAGCTCGCCGAGTTCGTGATCCAGGTCACCGAGCCGGTGCTCACCCCGGCACTGCTGCCGGCGATCGTGTTCGCAGTGTGCGGCATCTACGCGTACGCCACCGGATCGTTCTGGGACCTCGCCGCGGTGATCACCCCGGTCGTCCTGCCGCTGGCGCTCGCGCTCCGCGCCGACCCGATCCTCGCGCGGATCAGCCCACTGTCGTCAGGATGATGAAGGCGGCCTGACCGGCGAAGAACAGGACGAGGAATCCGAGGAGGGCGGCGGCCAGTGACAGTCGGCCGTCGAACCCCTCGACCTCGGCCATGCCGATCTTGCGCGCACGGAATGCCATCACGAGCGTGGCGACGCCGAGCGCGACCTGCACCCAGGGGCTGGCGAGGCCGATGACCGTGGGGAAGGTGATCAGCAGGCCGCCGATCACGCCGGTCGCGAAGCCGATCCAGGTGAGGATGCGGACGTTGCGGCGGGCGCTCTCGGCAGACATGCATCGAGCCTATCCGGGCTCAGGCTCCCGTCAGCACCAGCCAGAGCAGGGCGCCGTTGAGCGCGATCAGCAGCACAGAGGCGAGGACCCCCGCCGCCGTCGTCCACCGTCGGTTGACCCAGGCGCCGAGGGTGCGTCGCTGCGCGGTGAGCACGACCAGGGGGATCAGCGCGAACGGGATGCCGAACGACAGCACCACCTGGCTGAGGACCAGGGCGAGCGTCGGGTCGAAGCCGATGCCGAGGATCACGAGCGCGGGGATCAGCGTCACCAGTCGACGCACGAGCAGCGGGATGCGCACATGCAGCAGGCCGTGCATGATCTCCGCCCCGGCGTAGGCGCCGACCGAGGTCGAGGCCAGGCCCGAGGCGAGCAGACCCACGGCGAAGAAGGTCGCCACGACCGGTCCGAGTCCGGCGGCGAGGGCGGCATGGGCCCCCTCCAGCGAGTCGGTGCCCTCGACGCCGGCGAGGTTCGCTGCGGCGAGCAGGAGGATGCAGAGGTTCACGGAACCGGCGATCACCATGGCGATCGAGACATCCCAGCGGGTGGCCGTGAGCAGGCGGCGGATGCGCGAGGTCTCGGTGCGCACGGCCTCGTCGCCGGCATGGGAGGTTGTCGCACCGAAACGGTCGCGGGCGAGCGAGGAGTGCGCGTAGATCGCGTGCGGCATGATGGTCGCCCCGAGGATGGACGCGGCCAGCAGGACCGAGCCGGTGTCCTGGAAGCGGGGGACCATCCCGCCGATGACTCCTGCCGGGTCCGGTGGTGCGACGAAGACACCGGCGACGAAGCCGATCGTGATGATGGCCATGAGCCCGATGATCACGAACTCGAACGGACGGGCGCCGCGCCGGCTCTGCACCGTGAGCAGGATCATCGAGACCGCACCGGTGATCAGGCCGCCGAGCAGCAGCGGCACATCGAACAGCAGATTGAGGGCGACCGCGCCGCCGATGACCTCGGCCAGGTCGGTGGCCATCGCGACGAGCTCGGCCTGCAGCCAGTAGGCGCGGCGCGCCCAGGGCCGCTTCAGCCGTGCGCCCAGCACTTCGGGAAGGCTCTGCCCGGTGACGACCCCCAGCTTGGCGGAGAGGTACTGGATCAGCCACGCCATCACGTTGCCGGCGAGCACCACCCACACCAGCAGGTAGCCGTACTGCGCGCCTGCGGTCATGTTGCTGGCGACGTTGCCGGGGTCGAGGTAAGCGACGCCGGCGACGAGGGCGGGTCCGAGCAGCCACAGGCTCCGCGGAGCCCGGGCCGCGGGCGCGGCCGGAGCCGTCATCGGAAGTGAGGAATTTTTAGGCACACCGAAACCGTAGCGCTTTTTTCGGTCCACCTAAATATCCCGGGCGCTCCGTTCTCGGGTCGCGTTCGCAGGGGCGAGGGCAGGCAGGAGTGCGCGGCGGCGATAGCCTGGCGGGATGGAAGACGCCGCGCCGGACAGCACGACCCCCGACGTTCCCGCGGACGCGGTGAGCACGGGTTCGATCGCCCAGCCCGGCTACGGCGTCGGCCCCTGGCCGGGGGGCGAGGATGCGTGGCCGGCCGGTGAGCAGTACGACCCCGAGCTCCTCGCTGCAGGAGACACCCGCAACGTGATCGACCGCTATCGCTACTGGCGGATGGAGGCGATCGTCGCCGACCTCGACACGCAGCGGCATCCGTTCCATGTCGCGATCGAGAACTGGCAGCACGACATGAACATCGGGTCGATCGTGCGCAGCGCCAACGCCTTCCTCGCCGACACCGTGCACATCATCGGTCGCCGTCGATGGAACAAGCGGGGGGCCATGGTCACCGACCGCTACCAGCACGTCGTGCACCACGAAGACGTCGAGACGTTCGCCGCCTGGGCCGCCTCCGAAGCGCTCCCGATCATCGCAGTCGACAACGTCGAGGGTGCGGTGCCGGTCGACAGAGCCGACCTGCCGCAGCGCTGCGTGCTGCTGTTCGGTCAGGAGGGACCGGGGCTCTCGCACGAGGCGCTCGCCGCTGCCTCCGCGCACATCGAGATCACCCAGTACGGCTCGACCCGTTCGATCAACGCCAGCGCGGCAGCCGCCGTGATCATGTACGAGTGGTGCCGGAGATACGCGGGCTGAGCCCGCGCCGAGACCCTCTCGACAGGGGGTGACCGCGGGCGTAGCGTGAGTGCCGATCGAGGAGGCCGACATGGCAGGCGTCGCACCCATCCGTCCGTATCTCTGGTTCGTCGACAGTGCGCAGGAGGCGATGGACTATTACGTCTCGGTGTTCCCGAACTCGTCGATCGACAGCGTGACCCTCTACCCCGACGAGAACCTCAGCGAGCATTTCGAAGGGATGACCGGGAAGGTCATCAACGGCGAGTTCACCCTGAACGGCACGAGGTTCGGCTGCATCGACGGCGGGCCGAAGTTCGCCTTCAACGAGGCGATCTCGTTCGTGATCGAGTGCGCGAACCAGGCGGAGATCGACCACTACTGGCAGGCGCTGTCCGCGGTCCCCGAATCGGAGGCGTGCGGTTGGTGCAAGGACCGGTTCGGCGTGAGCTGGCAGGTCATCCCCACCGGGCTCGACCTTCTGCAGCAGCGGCCGGAGCAGATCCAGGCACTGATGCACATGAAGAAGATCGTGATCGCGGAGCTCGAGATCGCCTGACCGGTCGGCGTCGGTCGTCCCGGTCGGCGCCGGTCACCCGCGGTCGATGCCGAACAGGTGACGGTAGATCGCGTTGACGTCGCGATCCAGGTGATCGATTCGCCCGTGCACCGCTCCGATCTCGGTCCGCACATTCGCGAACTCGCTCCGCATCTCGGTCCGCCCGCTCGCGAACTCGCTCCGCATCTCGGTCCGCACGCTCGCGAACCCGTTCTGCATCGTGCGAAGGAACATCGTCGAGATCAGCGTGATGGTGCCGAACATCCCCGCGGCGAAGACGCCGATCAGTGTCCATACCTGTGGTTCCGTATGAGACCACTCGCCGTCAGGCCGCGGCGGCAAGCCAGCGCCCCGATCGCACGCGCCACCCCAGGGTGACGAGCCGTGCGAGAAGGTAGACGCCGAAGAAGGCGAGCGCGAGCCAGACGAGACCGGCGGTGCCGTCGACCCCGGTCGCGGCCACGATCCAGAGCGCGGGCAGGAACGGCACCAGGTTGAGGCCACCAGCGATCGCGAGGTATCGGGCGTCGTTCGCCCCCATGAGCACCCCGTCGAGCACGAAGACGACACCGGCGATCGGCTGGGCGACCGCGAGCACGAGCAGCGCGGGCTGCACGAGCGCCGCGATCTCGGCATCGCCCGTGAAGACGATTCCGAGCACCCCGGAAGCTGCGGCGATCAGTCCGCCGACGATCACGCCGAACCAGGCTCCCCAGGCGACGGTGCGGGCGAGCACACGGTGCACCTGCTGCTTGTCTCCGGCTCCGAGCTCCTTGCCGATGAGCGCCTGGGCCGCGATCGCGAGCGCGTCGAGGGCGAAGGCCGCCGCCGAGAAGATCGTGAACACGATCTGCCACCCGGCGAGCTCGTCGGTGCCGATGCCGGTCGCCACACCCACGGTCGCGAGCAGGGCCACGCGCAGGCTCACGGTGCGCAGGAACAGCCATCCACCTGACGTCGCGGTGTTGCGCAGGCCCGCGCTCTGCGCGCGCAACGAGGCGCTGTGACGCGTGGCGAGGCGGCGGACGACCAGCACGTAGGCGGCGACCATCCCCCACTGCGCGGTCACGGTTCCGGCGGCGGATCCGGCGATGCCCCAGCCGAGTCCGTAGATGAACAGCCAATTGAGCAGGGCGTTCGCACCGAAACCGAGTCCCGCGATCCACAGCGGCGTCATGGTGTCCTGCATGCCGCGCAGCAGCCCGGTCGCGGCGAACACGATGAGCATCGCCGGCAGGCCCCACATCGAGATCACGAGGTACTCGTTCGCCTGAGCGGCGACGGCTTCACCCGCACCGAACAGCGAGACCAGCCACGGAGAGGAGACGGCGCCGATCACCGCGAGCACGGCGCCGAGCCCGAGCGCGAGCCACATGCCGTTGACGCCGACGGAGACGGCCTCGCCGGGCTGCCCCGCCCCGAAGCGTCGGGCGACAGCGGGGGTGGTCGAGTAGGCCAGGAAGACCATCAGCCCGACGATCGTCTGGAGCACGGCGCCCGCGATGCCGAGACCGGCGAGGGGGGTGGTTCCGAGGTGTCCGACGAGCGCGGCATCCACGATCAGGAACGCCGGCTCCGCGATCAGAGCGCCGAGGGCCGGGACGGCCAACCGCAGGATGTCTCGATTGAGGGAGGCACGCGCGGTCATCCTCCGAGCCTATGACCTGGGACCGACCCCGCCTTCCGTGCTGCCTCCGTCGTAGGGTGGGAGGGAGCTCGGATGCACGGAGGTGCCTCATGACGGATCCCCGAGACGCGGCGGCGCGGTATCTCGCCAGCAGGCAGAACGGTGAGAGCGCCGACGGCGACGAGGAGTCGGGTACGCCGCCGGGGATCGCTGCGGCCGTCGATCGTGCCGCGTTCATCGAGACGGCCATCCAGGTGGCGATCCGCCGCGGAGAGTTCGACGACCTGCCCGGCGCGGGCAAGCCCCTCGAAGGACTCGGCACCCACCACGACCCCGACTGGTGGATCCGCCGGAAGATCGAGACCGAGAACCTGACCGGTCTCGGGCCCCCGGCGATCCTGCTGCGCACGGAAGACCGGGAACTGAACGACCAGCTCGATCTGCTCGGTCGCGAGTCGGATGTGCGCACCGTCGTCGAAGACTTCAACCGGCGTGTGCGGGAAGCGCGCCGCCAGCTTCAGGGCGGTCCGCCCGTCGTCACGTCACCCCGCGACGTCGACGCCGAGGTGGCCGCCTGGGCGGAGCGTCGGGCGGCGCGGCCGAAGGCCGCCCCCGCTGAGCAGCCGCGACGCCGACGCTTCCGCGTGCGGCGCCGCAGCTGACGGATTCACCCGGGTCTCCGCCCGGTCGCTCGCGACCGACGTGCACGCAACCATCCGTCCATCCCGAACCGTCCCGAACCGGGCAGGAGGTTGACCTCCGGAGCGGTGCAGCTGCAGACGCAGCAGGTCGACCTGCTCGATGTGGTCTCGGATGCCGTCGCGGATGTCGCGGCCGCCGCCGCCCGCCACGGCGTGCGCATCGTCGAGCGCGGGGTGGGCGCGCACGTGCTCTGGGAGGATCCGCATCAGCTCGGACGGATCATCGTGAACCTGCTGACCAATGCGATCCGGCACGCCCCACGCGGCACGGAGATCGTCATCTCGGCCACCGAGATCGACCGGAACCGTCTCGTGCTCGGCATCCTCGATCACGGCGCCGGGGTCGCGGTGGAGGATCTGGACCGCATGTTCGACGTCGGCTGGCGCGAGGATGCGGCGCGCACGGCTCCGACCGATCGCGACGGGGTGGCCTCCGGCGCGGGCCTCGGGCTGTCGATCGCGCGCGGTCTCGCACGTGCTCACGGCGGGGAGGTGTTCGCCGAGCGCACCGATGAGGGGTTCCGCATGAACGTGCTCCTGCCGTCTGGGGGAGGCGGGTCATAGGCTGGGGAGCATGACTGACGTTCTTCCCGTGGGCCTCGCCCTTGATGAGTTCAGCTCCGACATCCGCCCGCAGGACGACCTCTATCGTCACGTGAACGGCGCCTGGCTCGCCCGCACCGAGATCCCGGGCGACAAGGCGCGCTGGGGCTCGTTCCATCTTCTCGCCGAGCAGGCAGAGAAAGACGTGCGCGCGATCATCGAGGAGTCGCAGGATGCCCCGGAGGGCACTCTCGCCCGCAAGATCGGCGACCTGTTCGCGAGCTTCATGGACACCGCGCGCATCGATGCCGCCGGCGTCGCGCCGCTTGCCGACACGCTCGCCGAGATCGATGCGATCGCCGACGTTCCGACGTTCCTGCGCACGGTGGGCGCCTACGACCGCGACGGCCGTGCGTCGATCATCGGCCTGTACGTCGACGGCGATCCCGGCGACCCCGAGCGCTATGTTCCGGTGCTCGTGCAGGCCGGTCTGTCGCTGCCCGACGAGAGCTACTTCCGTCTCGACACCTTCGCCGACACCCGGGCCGCGTACCGTGCGCACCTCGAGCGTCTGCTCGGCCTCGCGGGCGTGGCCGATGCCGCCGTGAACGCCGACCGTGCGATCGCGCTCGAGACCGAGCTCGCCGGTCATCACTGGGACAACGTGCGCAGCCGCGATGCGGTGGCGACGTACAACCTCAAGACGTGGGAAGAGCTGCAGGCGCTCGCCGGCGTCGACCTGACTCCGTGGCGAGAGGCGGTCTCGCCGTCGAACCCTGCGGCCTTCGACGAGGTCGTCGTCTCGCAGCCCAGCTTCTTCGAAGGCCTCGGGTCGCTGCTGACCGCCGAGCGCCTGGACGACTGGAAGGCATGGCTGCGCGCCAAGGCCGTGCACGCCGCGGCCCCGTACCTGACCGACGATCTCGTGCAGGAGAACTTCTCGTTCTACGGCACCGAGCTCACCGGCGTCCCCACCATCCGCGAGCGCTGGAAGCGCGGCGTCTCGCTCACCGAGGGTGCGCTCGGAGAGGCGATCGGCAAGGTGTACGTCGAGCGCCACTACCCGCCGACGGCGAAGGCCGCGATGGACGAGCTGGTCGCCCACCTCATCGAGGCGTACCGGCAGAGCATCACCGAGCTGGAGTGGATGACGGCCGAGACCCGCGAGCGCGCACTCGCCAAGCTCGACTCCTTCACCCCGAAGATCGGGCACCCCGAGGTCTGGCGCGACTATTCGAGCCTCGAGATCGACAGGGCCGACCTGTTCGGCAACGTGCGCCGCGCCTCGATCTTCGAGCACGACCGCAACATCGACAAGGTAGGCACGCCCATCGACCGCACCGAGTGGCACATGCCGCCGCAGATGGTCAACGCCTACTACAACCCGTCCATGAACGAGATCGTGTTCCCCGCGGCGATCCTGCAGTACCCGTTCTTCGACGCCGGTCGCGACGCGGCGGCGAACTACGGCGGCATCGGTGCGGTCATCGGCCACGAGATCGGCCACGGCTTCGACGACCAGGGCAGCCGCTACGACGGCGACGGTCGCCTGCAGGACTGGTGGACGGATGCCGACCGGTCGGCGTTCGAGGAGCGCACCAAGGCGCTGATCGCCCAGTACGACGCGCTGGTGCCCGAGGGCCTCGACGCCGAGCACCACGTGAACGGCGCGCTCACGATCGGCGAGAACATCGGCGACCTCGGCGGCCTCGGGATCGCCCTCAAGGCCTATGAGCTCTCGCTCGGCGGCGCGGAGGCCCCGGTGATCGATGGATACACGGGTGTGCAGCGCCTGCTGCTCTCGTGGGCGCAGGTGTGGCAGCAGAAGAGCCGTGACGCCGAGACGCTGCGCCTGCTGACGATCGACCCGCACTCGCCGAACGAGTTCCGCTGCAACCAGATCGTGCGCAACAT
Source organism: Microbacterium sp. PAMC22086 (assembly GCF_019443525.1). NCBI lineage: Bacteria > Bacillati > Actinomycetota > Actinomycetes > Micrococcales > Microbacteriaceae > Microbacterium > Microbacterium sp. PAMC22086. The sequence goes on from NZ_CP080380.1 coordinate 1,010,290, forward strand.
CGACGCGTTCTACGAGGCGTTCGGCGTGAGCGAGAACGACGCCCTCTGGCTGCCTGCGGCGTCGCGAGTGACCATCTGGTGACCAATCGTCACACTCTGTGAACCGTCCCCCGGCGGTGGGGTTACGATAGCCCTGCCGCTGGGGAGCGTCTCCCCTCGGTATCCCGCACATCCACCCCCCTAAGGATCAGCGTGGGCGCTCTCGAGCCTGGTGAAGGTCTCCGAAACTCCTCGGCCCCCGAGTCTCTCGGCGCTGCCCAGGAGGCCTCCGGTGCGGGTCGCCGCTCGCAGCGCACCAGTCGCCGGCTTCCCCGACGCGCCGCTGCCGGACGCCGGTCGTTCACCGCCACGCTGCGTTCGCTGGAGGGCCTGGTCGACTCCGGGGCGCAGGTCTCGGTGCACGTCGTCGACCTCGACAACCATGTGCACGTGCTCGCCGGCGACGACCATGTCACGATGCCGATCGCGGGTCTCGGAGTGGTGCCTCTGCTGATCGAGGTGGCTGCCGGCTTCCAGAGCGGTGCTCTCGATCCGTTCGAGATCGTCGAACGCGAAAGCCTCGAGCCGGTGGAGACCTCGGGTCTGTGGCGGCATCTGCACGCACCGGCCCTGCCGTTGGAAGACCTCGCCGTGATGGCGGCGACCGCGGGGGATCCCATCGCGGTAAACGCTCTGCTTCACAAGGTCGGCCACGACCGGGTGCGCGAGCGCATCGAGTCGCTGGGTCTGCGCCGCACGGCCCTTCTCGACCGCTTCCGCGACCACCGTGGTCCTGACGACGCCCCGCAGGTGGCCGTGGGGTCCGCACGCGAGCTCGCCGGACTCTTCTCCGCCCTCGTGAACTCGCAGGTGGTCGATGCCGCCGTCAGCGCACAGGTGTCGGAGTGGTTGAGCCTGAATCAGGACCTGAGCCTGGTCGCGGCATCCACGGGTCTCGATCCGTTCGCGCACGATCACGATGCCCACGGCCTGCTGTTCGTGAACAAGACCGGCCGCGATCGCGGGGTTCGGGCCGAGGCTGGTGTGCTGGCCGGGCCCCGCGCCGGCGTCGCCTACTCGCTCATCGTGTGCTTCGACGATCTCTCGATCACGCACCGCCTGCGTGCGCACGACGCCTTCCGGGTGCTCGGCGTCGAGCTCATGGAATACACGCACTGCTAGCATCGAGGGATGCCACGACCTGACTGGACCCCGCACCGTCGCGACGACGGCGAACTGCTCGGATGGATCCACCCCGCCGGCGACGACTGGGTCGGCGTCGATGTGCTCGGGCGGCCCGTCACCGCAGCGACGGAGTGGCTCGAAGCCGAAGCGGCGCTGGAGGAGCACGGGATCGCCTGGCTCGCCGATCCGTGGATGCTGGAGGGCGAGGACGAGCGCCCCTTGCGGGTGCGCATCCTCGAGGTGACGCCCGACGAAGACGGTGCGCCGGGGCGGATCGTCGTCAAGATCGACGACTTCGGCGACATGACGCGGCCTGCGACGGCGCGGTTCATCCTGGCGTGGCCGATCCCTGACCGGCTGCGCACACCGCGCGACGACGACCCCGACCCGCGCACGATCTCCCGCTGAACGCGCGAGGCGTCCTCACCCCGGCAGCGACGGATGCTGCTCGGACGCGCGCTGCTTCGGGATGAACAGCGACAGCACCATCGCGATCACCCCGGCGGCGATCGCGAGCCAGAAGCACACCTCGAAAGCGGCCCTGGTGGGCACGGCCACGCCGTCGATGTCGATGCTCATCGCGGCGAGCACGCCGCCCATCACGGCCGAGGCTCCCGACGTTCCGATCGAGCGGAACAGCGCGTTCAGGCCGTTCGATGCGCCGGTCTCGTTGGCCGGGACCGAGCGCATGATGATCATCGGCATCGCGGCGAACGTGAACCCGATGCCCACGCCGATCAGCAGGTTCGCGACGAGGACGTGCCACACCTCGGAAGACCACAGCAGCACGAAGACGTAGGCGAGCACGATCGCGGTGGCGCCGACCGTGAACAGCGGGCGCGGACCCACGGTGCGCTCCAGCCAGCCGGAGAGGGCGAGATCACCATCATCACGAGGCCCGCAGGCTGGGCGAGGAGGGCGGCGACCGGCATGCCGATCGCTCCGCCGACGCCCATGGTCGCGCTCATGAGGGCCACGGCGGTGCCGAGCCGTTCCGGAGGCAGCACGTCGCGCATGATGGCGATGCCGAGCGGGACGACCCCCGTCACCGCACCCTGGAGTGCGCGACCGATGATGACTCCGACGATCGAACCGGAGACCGCGGCGATCACGGAGCCGAGGATCAGGATCGCGAGCAGCGCGATCACGACCCGGCGCTTGCCGTACATATCGCCCAGCCGGCCCGAGATGGGGGTGGCGACGGCGGCGACGAGCAGCGTGATGGTGACGACCCAGGTGGTGTCCTCGCGGGAGGCGTTCAGCAGCTGCGGGAGCTCGGCCTGCAGTGGGACGACCAGCGTGAACATGAAAGAGGAGCACAGGCCCGCGAAGGCGAGCACGGCGACGATCGCCCACTTGGGTGGGGTCCGGGAGAGACGTTTCCTGGCTCTGTCCTCGCTCGCACCCACCGACTCAGGCTATCGGCGATCGACTGGCGCGGGGTCGAACACCCGGGCTCGATCGACCGGGTGGCACGCGGTCCGTGATTGCATGGGGAGATGAGCGACGACGCCACGATCGACCAGCATCCCGCCGATTCCGCGTTCCACCGCAGGCTCCCGATCGGCGAGGCACTCGACGCCTCCGCCGTCGCCGAGGGACTGCCGTGGGCCTTCGAGACGATCACGATGCGACCGCTTGAACCGATGCTGGTGCCGGAGAAGCCCCGCGGCGGCGAGCTGGACCCGGCCGAATGCGGACCCTGCGCCCCGAGCGAGTTCACGATCTGGCACGACGATCACTGGCAGGTGCGCGCGGGGTGGGAGATCGGAGGGTTGCCGTTCATCGGCGCGATCGCCCCGCGTGAGCATTGGCTGCTCGAGAACGCGTCGGTCGAGGTGCTCGCGGCGCTCGGGCCCCTGATGCAGCGGGTCTCGCAGGCGGTGAAGAGCGTCCCCGGCGTCGCGCGGTGTCACTTCGGGCGGTGGAACGACGGCTCGGCGCATCTGCACCTGTGGGCGATGGGACGCCCCGCCGGCATGATGCAAGGGCGAGGTGCGGTGCTGTCGTTCTGGGACGGGATCCTGCCGCCGATCCCGCAGGAGATGGCCGAGGAGCACATCCGCATCGTCGCCGAGGCGCTCGCCGCGGGTGGGGGAGAGGCGTTCCCGATGCGGTGACATCGAGGTTCCGATTCCTCGAACGGGCCGAGGAGGGGCAGACTGGGTGCGTGCGAACCATCCGTGACCTCGACACCGTTGAACTCATCCTCGACGCCCAGGGCCTGCTCGACTCCATTCGGGGTCCGCAGCGCGTGGTGGATGCCGGAACCCTGCGCGCCCTGCAGCAGTCGGGCAACTACGTCGTCGGCTTCTTCGACGGCGAGGGCGACGAGGAGCGCATGGTCGGCGCGTCGATCGCGTTTTTCGGCGAGCCCGCCCGCCGTGCGATGCACTCCCACATCACCGCGCTGCTGCCCGAGTACCGCGGTCGCGGCTGGGGGCGCGAGCTCAAGGAGCACCAGCGGCAGTGGGCCTTCTCCCGAGACGTCGGTCGCATCACGTGGGTCTTCGATCCGCTCGTGGCACGCAACGCCCACTTCTTCTTCACCGTGCTGGGCGCCCGCGCGACCGGCTACTCGGTGAACCGCTACGGCATCTTCGGCGGCGGCGACGCGGGCGATGAGAGCGACCGACTCGATGTCGAGTGGGCGCTCGCCGACATCGCCAAGCCCCCGGCTGACGACGCGGTCGTGGAAACTCTGGCCATCCCCGCCGACATCGAGGCGCTGCGCGAGTCCGACCCGGCAGCCGCCCACGAGTGGCGTCTGCGTCTGCGGGCGCAGATGGAGGGACTGCTCGGCAGCGGGTTGCGCATCGCCGGCTACGACACCGCGCGGGGCTACCTCTTCACCGCGTGAGCACGCTCTTCACGGCGTGATTCTCGTGGCCCGTGTGCTCAGCGCACTCCGCGCATGAGCTTCAGCACGGGCTTGACGCTCAGCAGCAGTCCGATGCCGACCACGATGGCGATGCCCCCGAGGATCGAGAAGAACGGCACCTCGTCGGTCGGATCGTAGAACCGTACGAGCTCGCCCGAGATGGCGGTGCCGAGCGCGATCGACAGGAAGAAGAGCGCGACCATCTGCGTGCGGAACACCGTCGGTGCGAGCTTGGTGGAAGCCGACAGGCCGACCGGCGAGATGAGCAGCTCGGCGACCGTGAACACAAAGAGGATCCCGACGATGGCCAGCAGCGGCGTGGAGTTCGCCCCTCCGCCGGCGAACGGCAGGAAGAGCAGGAACGCCGATCCCATGATGATCGCCGCCAGAGCGAACTTCACGGGCGTCGAGGGCTGACGCTTTCCCAGGCGGGTCCAGATCGCCGCGAAGACGCCGGACAGGATGATGATGAACACCGGGTTGATCGACTGCACCCAGGACACCGGCATCTCCCATCCGAACAGATTCCGATCCAGGCGCTGGTCCGAGTAGATCGTCAGCACCGTGAACTGCTGCTGGTACAGCGACCAGAACGCGACGCTGGTGATGAACAGCGGCAGGAAGGCCCACACCCGCGATCGCTCGGTGGCGTCGATGCGACGGCTGCCGAGGATCACCGAGAAGTACGCGACCGCGGCGACGATCGTGACGACGATCACCAGGGTGGCCAGATTGTCTGCGCGGATCACACCGGTGAGCACCAGGACGGCGATGGCCACGATCGCGGCGCCGGCGATGAGCCCGACCAGGCCGTAGCGGGACTTCGGAAGCGGGTTGGGCACCTCCCGTGCCGAGGCGGGAAGGGCCTTGCGGCCGAACGAGTACTGGATGAGTCCCAGGGTCATGCCGATGGCGGCGAGCCCGAAGCCGTAGTGGAATCCGAGAGACGACTGCAGGATGCCGGTGAGGATCGGTCCGAGGAACGCACCGAGGTTGATGCCCAGGTAGAAGAGCGAGAAGCCGGCATCCCGCCGGGGATCTTCCGCGCTGTAGAGGCTGCCGACGACCGAGGTCGCGTTCGCCTTGAGTCCGCCGGAGCCCAATGCGACCAGCACCAGACCGACGCCCACCCCGACGGCGCCGGGCAGGAACGCGAGAGCCAGGTGACCGGCCACGATCACCATCGCGCTGACGAACAGCACCCGCTCGGAGCCGAACAGTCGGTCGGCGAGCCAGGCGCCGAGGATCGTCGACAGGTAGACCGAGCCCCCGTAGGCACCGACGATGCCGCCCGCGACCGCCTCGGGGATGCCGAGGCCGCCCAGTGTGACCGAGTAGTACAGGTAGATGAGCAGGATGCCCTGCATGCCGTAGAAGCTGAAGCGCTCCCACATCTCCACGCCGAAGATGTGCACCAGGGCCCACGGTTGCCCGAAGAAACGGGTGTCGTCGTCGCGGGTCCGCGGTGTTCGCGCTGCAGTGCTCATCCCAAGGACGGTACTCTGACGCAGCCGCCGAGGCCAGGGAGCGCGCGGGAACCACGGATAGAATGAGGTGCCCGTGTTCACGGGTTTTTCCTCCCGCATCCGACCATTGGAGCCACCATGGCCGAACAGTCCCGCCTCGACAAGGTCATCGCCCTCGCCCGCCACCGCGGGTTCGTGTTCCAAGCGGGTGAGATCTACGGCGGTTCCCGGTCGGCCTGGGACTACGGCCCCCTCGGCACCGAGCTCAAGGAGAACATCCGCCGCCAGTGGTGGCAGACCTTCGTGCGCGGCCGCGGCGACATGGTGGGGCTGGACTCCAGCATCATCCTGCCCAAGCGCGTCTGGGAGGCCTCGGGTCACGTCGCGACCTTCACCGACCCGCTGGTCGAGTGCCTGCAGTGCCACAAGCGCTTCCGCGCCGACAACCTGATCGAGGACTTCGAGGCGCGCAAGGGCCGCAAGGCCGAGAACGGGCTCGCCGACATCCCCTGCCCGAACTGCGGCACCAAGGGGCAGTACACCGAGCCCAAGGCCTTCTCCGGTCTCGTGAAGACCTACCTCGGCGTCGTCGACGACGAGTCGGGCCTCTACTTCCTGCGCCCCGAGACCGCGCAGGGCATCTTCGTGAACTTCTCGAACGTGCTCACCGCCAGCCGCAAGAAGCCGCCGTTCGGCATCGGCCAGGTCGGCAAGGCGTTCCGCAATGAGATCACGCCGGGTAACTTCATCTTCCGCACCCGCGAGTTCGAGCAGATGGAGATCGAGTTCTTCACGCCGCCCGCCGAGGCGCAGGAGTGGTTCGAGCACTGGGTCGAGGCGTGCTGGAACTGGTTCATTGACCTGGGCATCGACCCCGAGAACATGCGCCAGTTCGACGTTCCGGAAGACGACCGCGCGCACTACTCGGCCGGCACGATCGACGTCGAGTACAAGTTCGGCTTCGCGGGCAAGGAGTGGGGCGAGCTCATGGGCGTCGCCAACCGCACCGACTACGACCTCTCCAGCCACAGCGAAGCGTCCGGCCAGAGCCTGACGTACTTCGACCAGGCCACCGGCGAGCGTTACACCCCGTACGTGATCGAGCCGTCGTTCGGTCTCACGCGCGCGATGATGGCGTTCCTCGTCGACGCGTACCGCGAGGAGCAGGTGCCTAACGCCAAGGGCGGCACCGACGTGCGCACCGTGCTCAAGCTCGACCCGCGCCTGGCTCCGGTCAAGGCCGCCGTGCTGCCGCTGTCGCGCAACGAGAACCTCTCGCCGCTCGCTCGCGAGGTCGCCGACACGCTCCGCAGCTCCTGGGCCGTCGACTTCGACGACGCGGGGGCGATCGGCCGCCGCTACCGTCGCCAGGACGAGATCGGCACCCCGTTCTGCGTCACGGTCGACTTCGACTCGCTCGACGACCGTGCCGTCACGGTGCGCGACCGCGACACCATGGCGCAGGAGCGCGTCTCGATCGACGAGTTGCACGCGTACCTCGCGGAGCGCCTGCGCGGCGCCTGAGCACCCTCAGTCATCGTCGAGACCCATCCTCATCGCCGAGACCCATCGTGGTCAGCGGGTGTGGGAGTGGGTCTCGACGGGGAGTGTGGGTTTCGACGTGCCTCATGATCTCGCCACGGCGCGCGCGTAGCGCTCGGTGAGCAGCTGCAGGCGGGGGAGCAGCTCGGGTGGGCTCTCGACCGTGAAGTCCATCATCAGCATGCCGATGTAGGCGGCGACGGTGTCGAGGCTGTCCGCACCCGTGACGAGGATGCAGTGCTCGTCGTCGACCGGCTCGACGATCCCGACCGCAGCGTGGATCCGGTCGAGCACGGCCGCAGCCGGCGCGTCGATGCGCAGCCGGGCATGCACGATCCACCCGCTCACGGCGATGGTCCGCATGGCGAAGGCCGTGTAGTCACCCCCCGGGCAGCGGCTGCGGCGTGAAGGAGCGTCGCGTCGGCATCCGCAGCTGCATCCAGTCGACCCGGTACGTGCCCCATTCGTCGGTCTGCGGATCGCGTGCGACCAGGTACCAGCGCCGCACCCAGGTGAGCAGTCGGTACGGCTCGACCAGCACGGGTGCGCCCTCGTAGTCGAAGCGCAGCCACTCCTCGTCGCCGATCGCACGTGCGATGGCCTGCAGTGACGCGGCGTCGACCTCGGGGTCCGGGGCGTCGGTGTCGTTGTTCTCCGGGGCGCGGTCGACGCTCGAGCGGAGCGCATCGACCGTGGGGCGCAGGTGCGATGGCAATACCTGTTCGAGCTTGGCGAGCGCCCGTGCTCCGGCCTCCTCGACGCCGGCGATCCCGGCTGCGGCCCGCAGGCCCACGGTGACGGCCACGGCTTCCTCATCGTCGAGCAGCAGCGGAGGGAGCTTGCCACCGGCGCCGAGGCGGTAGCCGCCGACGGATCCTCGCGTGGCGTCGACGGGGTAGCAGCCCAGGAGCGGATCAACGCCGTCCCGCACTTCACCACCGAGATCGACGGCCAGACGATCCACTTCCTCCACGTGCGCTCGGCTCACGAGGGTGCGACGCCGCTGCTGCTCGCGCACACCTACCCCGGTTCGTCGGTCGACTACCTCGCCGTGATCGATCGCCTCGTCGACCCCGTCGCGCACGGCGGCCGTGCCGAAGACGCGTTCGACGTCGTGATCCCGGATGCTCCGGGCTACGGCTTCCCGCAGCCGCTCGCCTCTGCCGGGTGGACAACGGCGCGGGTCGCGGCGGCCTATGACCGTCTGATGCGCGGGCTCGGCTACGACAGCTACGGCATCCACGGCTCGGACAACGGCGCCATGGTCGCGCGTGAGCTGGGCCTGCTCGAGCCTGCGGGCTTCCTCGGACTGCACGTGCTGCAGCTGTTCTCGTTCCCCTCGGGCGACCCGGCCGAGTTCGAGAAGCTCGAGCCCGCGGACTACGCCGGCCTCGAGCACATGCAGTGGTTCCAGTCGGTCGGCGGGTACAACACGATGAACTCTTCGCGCCCGCAGACCGTGTCGGTCGGGATCAGCGATTCCCCGGTCGGGCTGCTCGCCTACAGCGAGCTGTTCAACTCGTTCGGCAACGGCACCTCTCTGGTTCCGCTGGAGAAGATCCTGCTCGAGGTGAGTGTGAACTGGTTCGCGAACGCGGCATCCGGCATGAACCGCAGCTATCTGGAGAACGCCAGGGCCGACGCCGCGGCCGACGCCGCCGAGGATGCCGGGCCGCGGATCAACACCGCACGCACGGGTGTCGCCGTGTTCTCGGACGACTTCCAGACGATCCGGGTCTTCGCCGAGCGCGACAACGCGAACATCGTGCACTGGAGCCGCTTCGATGAGGGCGGGCACTTTGCCGCTCTGGAGCGTCCCGACCTGCTCGCCGACGACATCCGGGCGTTCTTCGCCGACGTCCGCTGACTGTCGAACCCCACTCTGCTGCCCAGACCCACCCGTGCGTCCGTCGCACGGGTGGGTCTAGCATGTCGGCATGCGCGAGCCGTGGAGCGAGTTCAACGTCGCGATGGCGGGGGGCGACGGCCGCGCTCGCCGGACTCGTGATCGTCGCCGCGAGTGTGAACATCGCCGAGATCGTCAAGTCCCGCACTCTGACAGCACGGCTCCTCGCCGGGATCGCCGCCCTGCTCCTGGCGCTCGCGATGTCGGCGCTGGGGTTGATCCCCGACATCGACGGCCCCTGGTTCGGCGCGGCCGCCGTCGTCGCGTCGCTGCTGGCTGCCGTGTTCCAGGTGCACGCGACGCGCATCATCGCGACCGATCCGAGCCCCGAGGATCGCGCCCGTCCGCTCAAGTACCTGGTCGGCTTCCTGCCGATCTTCGCCTATCTCGCCGCGGGCGTGCTGGTGTGGATCGGGCATCCGGCCGGGCTGTACCTCGCGGCGGCGGGCTGTCTGCTCGCGATCGTCTCGGCCGTGGTGGTGTCGTGGGTGGCGCTCGTCGAGGTCCTGCGCTGAACGGGTACGCGGAGAGGGATCTCGCGCGTCAGCCCGTGACGGTGAGCTGCACCTCGGAGGTGCCGCCCGCCTCGACCCAGGCGAGTGAGCGTTCCAGGATGCCGCGCAGCACGTCGAGGTCGATCTGCTCCAGGTCCTTGATGTAGAGGCACCCGACGCCCGTGGTGTGCGGTCCGAGCTTCGCCAGGGCTTCGGTGTGCGCGCCGACCCCGTCGAACAGATAGATCGTGGTCGCGGCCTTGCGCGGAGCGAAGCCGAGCAGTCCGCTGTCGCCTTCGGTCCCTGTCGGGTAGCGGTAGTGGCAGGAGCCGAACCCGATGATCGTCCCCCACGTCTGCGGTTCGCGCTCGGTGACCTCCTGCATGAGCGCGGTCAGCGTCTCGGCGTCCCTGCGGCGCACGGCGGGGGAGGAACGGGCGATGAGCCCGGCGACGTCGTCCCCCGTGGGCTTCACTTCGGAGCCTTCGCCGCGGCCTTCATCGCCTTCTTGTGCTCGCGCACCTTCGCGAGCGAGTCGGGCGAGACGATGTCGGCGACGCTGCGGTACGAGCCGTCCTCGCCGTAGGGAGCGGATGCCTCGCGCCAGCCCTCGCCGGTGAAACCGTACTGCTTGCCGAGGAGGGCGAGGAAGATCTTCGCCTTCTGCTCGCCGAAGCCGGGGAGGGCCTTCAGTCGCTTCAGCACCTCGGGCCCCGACGGGTCGCCCTCGGTCCACAGGGCTGCGGCATCGCCGTCCCAGTCGTCGACGAGGGTCTGGCACAGCGTCTGCACGCGCGTCGCCATGGACCCGGGGAACCGGTGCACCGCGGGGGTCTGCTTGAAGGCCTCGAGGAACTCGTCCGGTGCCATGTGGGCGATCGTCGCGGCGTCGGTCGCGCCGGTGCGCTGCTCGATCTTGAGCGGGCCGGCGAACGCGGTCTCCATCGGAACCTGCTGGTCGAGGAGCATCCCCACCAGCAGGGCCAGCGGATTGTCGGTCAGCAGCTCGTCGGCGGCGGTGTCTCCGGTGATGTGAAGGGCCATGCCTCCAGTGTGCCACCGGTGAACGGAGCGTGTCAGGCGGTCGCGGCGTCGTCTGCGGCGTCGGCTTCGGGGGCGATGCCGTACAGGGCGGCGAGCGCCGCGGTGAACTCGTCGGCACGGCCGGCCGCAGCGAGCTCGTGGGCGCGCACGGTCGGGGTGTGCAGGAGCACGCCGGAGAGGTGCCGCAGAGCCTGCTCGACCTTGCCGTCCTCGTCGCCGCGCGCGCGGGCACGGTCGATCTCGCGTTCGAGGAGCTCGAAGATGTGCGACCGCAGCGCCACCACCGACGGCGTGACGCTCTGGCGGGCGCCCACGACGTGGAAGGTCTCGGCGGCTTCCCGGACCACGCTGCGCGCGGCATCCGTCGCCTGCAGCTCTTCGAGCGGCGCGTGCAGACGGATGGTCTCGAGGTCGAGCAGGGCCACACCCTCGAGGCCGGCGATGGCGGGGTCGACGTTTCGCGGCATGCCCAGGTCGACGACGAGCTGACGATGTGCGCCGACGGGGCAGCCCGCCGCGGCGGGGCCGGTCGTCAGCTGCAGGTGCTCGGGGCCGAGCACGGGCTCCGTCGCCGTAGTGCAGGTGATGAGCAGGCTCGACCGCGCGGCGGTGCGGGCGTACTCGTCGGCGGCGATCGGACGGATGCCGTGCTTCGCGGCGAAGACCTCGGCGCGGCCGGAAGGCGAGTACACCGAGATGTTCACGGCACCGCGTTCGCGGAGCGTGGCGAGGGTGACCGCGGCGTAGGCACCGGTGCCGACCAGCAGCACGCGTTCGGCGGACCAGTCGGCGATGCGGCTGTCTGCCAGCTCGAGCGCGAGACGCACGAGCGAGCGGCCGGCGCGACCGAGGGCCGTGACGTTCTTGACCTTGCGCTGGGCCTGGCTGGCGCGCTGGAAGAGGCGCTCGAGCTCGGGCGAAGTGGTGCCGTCTTTGCGGGCGGACTTGAGAGCGCGGCGCACTTGCCCTGCGATCTCGCCCTCGCCGGAGACGACGGATTCGAGACCGGAGGCGACGGAGAAGAGGTGCTCGGCGACGCGGCGCCCCGAGTGCACGGTGTAGGCGCCGTCGAGGTCGGCGGCCGAGATGCCGGTCGCGGATTCGACCGCTTCGATCACGGCTTCGACACCGATGGCGCCGGCGGCGGTGACCGGTTCGTCCATTTCCACGTACGCCTCGAACCGGTTGCACGTCGCCAGCACGACCGCACCCTGCACGCACGGCGTCATGCCCACGATGGTGGGAGCGACGTCGTCGGGGGTGCGGCTCAGGCGTTCGAGCAATTCGAAGGAGGCGGTCTTGTGACTCGCCGTCACACACAGCAGCACACATCGATTGTACCGGAGGGCCTGCGGGGGAGGATTCGACCGGTCGACTCGGCGGCTCCATAAGGGTCGGATGGGAGGATGGACGCATGGCCCTCTCCGACGCCCCGCTCCTGCGCGCCCTCGCCGGCGACCGTCCCCCTCACGCCCCGGTGTGGTTCATGCGGCAGGCCGGCCGGTCGCTTCCCGAGTACCGCGACCTGCGCGTCGGGACCCGGATGCTCGACGCCTGCCTCACCCCCGATCTCGCCGCCGAGATCACCCTGCAGCCGGTGCGGCGTCACGGGGTCGACGCGGCCGTGTTCTTCAGCGACATCGTCATCCCGCTGCGCCTCGCCGGTGTCGAGGTCGAGATCGAGCCCGGTCGCGGCCCGGTGTTCGCGAACCCGGTGCGCACGGCGGCCGACGTCGACCGCATCACCGCCATCGACCCGGACGACCTGGACGGCACGGCGATCGCCGAGGCGGTGCGGCTCGTCACGGCCGAGCTCGGCGACACCCCGCTGATCGGATTCGCCGGAGCGCCCTTCACCCTCGCCGCCTACCTCGTCGAGGGCGGCCCCTCGAAGGAGCACCTGCGTGCGCGGGCGATGATGCACTCGGATCCGGCGTCCTGGAACCGGCTCGCCGGCTGGCTCGCCCAGGTCTCGCGCCGCTTCCTCGAGACCCAGCGCGATGCCGGGGCGTCCGTCGTCCAGCTCTTCGACAGCTGGGCCGGGTCCCTCAGCACCGCCGACTACCGCGCCTTCGTCGCCCCGCATTCTCACGCGGCGCTTGCGGGCATCGGTCTGCCGACGATCCACTTCGGCGTCGGGACCGGACCGTTCCTCGCCGACATGCGCCTGGACGGTGTCGCCGACGGCGTCGGCGTCGACTGGCGGCAGCCGCTCGACGAGGCGGCCGCGATCCTCGGACCGGACGTGACGGTGCAGGGCAACATCGACCCCGCGCTGCTCTCCGCGCCGTGGCCGGTGCTGGAGGCGCACGTGCGCGACGTCGTCGAGCGCGGCCGCGCGGCGCGCGCCCACATCCTGAACCTCGGCCACGGCGTGCCCCCGGAGACCGATCCCGACCAGCTCACCCGCATCGTCGAGCTGGCGCACACGATCTGACCGTCAGGCCACGCGCCGAGAGCTATCTAGCCAAGGTGCTATATTGCAACCATGACTGACAGCGCGACGGACATCTTCGCGGCGTTGGCCCACCCCACACGACGTCAGATCCTGCAGGACCTGAAAGACGGTGAGCTCGCGGCCGGCGAGATCGCGTCGCGCTTCTCCGCGAGCGGCCCGACCATCTCCCGTCACCTGAGCGTGCTCCGCCAGGCAGGACTCATCAGCGAGCGGCGCGATGCCAACCGCATCCTCTACTCCCTCGTGGGTGAGCGGCTCGCGCTCTCGGTCGGCGACTTCCTCTCGACGGTGTGCCCCGAGCAGATCGTGCTGCGCGAGGTCCGCAAGCGCGGACGCGGAGCCTCCGAGCCCGTCGAGGCCTGAACCGCCCCGGTGCGAGAATTGAGGGCATGAGCCCCGAGCCCTCCTCCGCCGAGCCGTCCGACCTCGCCGCCCGCGCGGCGCACACGCATGTCATCGTCGTCGGCGGTGGCATCGGAGGTCTCGTCGCTGCGCGGGAGTGCGCGAAGGTCGGAATGCGCGTCACCGTGCTCGAGGCGGAGGAGACGCTGGGCGGCGCGATCCGCCGGGTCGACCTCGACGGTGTCACCATCGACGCCGGGGCCGAGAGCTACGCCACCAGGGGTGGACTCGTGCGCGCCCTCGTGGACGAGCTCGACCTGGCCGACCGCATCGTCCTCCCGAAGCCGGGCGGGGCATGGCTGGCCGGAATCCCCGGTGTGGGCGCGGCGCCGCTCCCTGTGGGCGGCATCCTCGGCATCCCCGCCAATCCGTTCCAGCCCGACGTCCGCCGCATCATCGGATGGTCGGGCGTCTGGCGCGCCTACCTCGACCGCGTGCGCCCGCCCCTCACGATCGGGCACCAGCTCAGTCTCGGAAAGCTCGTCGCGTCGCGCATGGGGGCGAAGGTGCGGGATCGACTCGTCGCCCCCGTGACGACCGGTGTCTACTCGGCGTCTCCCGACGATGTCGACATCGATGTCGCAGCCCCGGGGCTCAACGCCGCACTGACCCGGGTGGGCTCCCTCTCCGGCGCGGTGCAGACGCTGCGTGATGACGCCGCGGAGAAGGCCGCGGAAACGCAGGCGGCCGCGAAGACGCCGGGAGCGGCCGTCGAGGGGCTCTCGGGAGGCATGAGCACGCTGGTCGATGCCCTCGCCGCCGACCTCGTCCGCCTCGGTGCCGAGGTGCGCACGGGAGTGCGGGTGCGCACCGTGCGCAAGACCGGGGCGCACTGGTCGGTCGAGGCCGAGGCTGAGGTCGCGGCCGAGGTCGAGGTGAGGGCGGAGGAAAGCGGCGAGAGCGCCGCAACGGATCCTCTGGAGCCGGTGGTCGAGGAGCTCGACGCTGACGCCGTCATCATCGCGACGCCCGAGTCGGCCGCACGGAAGCTCCTCGCCTCCGCGGTGCCGGCCCTCGCCACGACGGAGGCCGCGTCATCGCCCGAGATCGAGATCGTCACCCTCGTCCTCGACGCGCCGGAACTCGCCGCCGCCCCGAGGGGAACCGGCGTGCTGACCGTTCCGGGCAGCCACACCGCCAAGGCGCTCACCCACTCGACCGCCAAGTGGGGCTGGGTGCGCGACGCCGCTGGTGCCCGGCAGATCGTACGGGTGTCGTTCGGCGCCCAGGGGGAACCCGCAGCGACCGCGGGCCTGGACGACGCCGCGGCGGCAGACCTCGCACGGTGCGAAGCCGCCGCCCTGCTGGGAGTCGCCATCGCCCCCGAGGCTGTCATCGCCTCGCATCGCGGCCGTTTCATCCAATCGCAGCCCGCCTCGATCATCGGCTCAGGGGGGCGGCGCACCGCAGCACGCGCAGCGGTCGAGGCGGTGCCCGGTGTGGCCGCGGTCGGCGCCTGGCTCGCGGGGACCGGACTCGCCCAGGTGATCCCGGACGCACGGGACGAGGCCGACCGTCTGCGCCGCGCCCTGTTGTGGGACGGGGAGTCCTGAAGTGCGGGAGCGGTCTGTGTCAACCCTCTGACCCATAGATGCCGAATTCGGCATACGGGGTTACGCTGGGTACCTGGTCGCGGGGGGCGAATGCCTGCGGTCGGTCCCAACCGGGCGAATCTGGCCGGACTACCGGAACAAGGTGAGGAGACCCCATGAAGGGGAAGATCGGACTCGTCGTCGGGCTCGGCGTGGGCTACGTGCTCGGCACTCGTGCCGGACGTGAGCGCTACGAGCAGATCAAGACGCAGTGGCTCAAGGTGTGGCACCTCGACCCCGTGCAGGAGCAGGTCACCAAGGTCAAGGGTTTCGTCGGCGACAAGGCCGCGGCCGTTCCCGGTGCGCTCTGGACCGGTGTGGTGAAGGTCGCGAAGTCCGTCACCGGCTCGGGCACGCCCGGTCAGCGACTCGACTCCGCCATCGCCACCGGCCGTGAGGCGGCAGAAGATCTCGCCGAGGCGACCGAGGAAGCGGTCGAGGCTGCGAAGTCCACCGCGACGTCGACGAAGCCCGCCGCCAAGAAGCCGGCGGCCAAGAAGCCGGCTGCGAAGCCCGCCCCCAAGAAGTCCGGCGCCTGAGATGCCCAGCGGATACCGCGATCGCGCCGACGACAGCCTGCTGACTCTCCTCGGAGATCTGCCGGAACTCGTCACGAATCTGGTCAAGGCCGAGATCGACGCCGCCAAGGCGTGGGTCTCGCGCACCTCGAAGGATGCCGGCATCGGTTCCATGTGGTTCCTCGTCGCGCTGTTCTTCCTGTTCTGGGCCGTGCCCGTCATCCTCGTCTTCGCGATCGCCGGGCTGTCGTCCTGGTGGCCGGTGTGGCTCTCGGCGATCGCGGTGTTCGGCATCCTGATCCTCGCGGTGCTGCTGTTCGCGTTGCTCGGGATCCTCAAGTTCCGCAAGGTGCTCGCGCGCCAGAACCCGGCGCAGGCCGTCGCCGAAGACATCCGACTCGTGAAGGAGGCCGGCGATGACGAGTTCTGAGTCGCTGCCGCGCACCGCCGTTCCCGGCGGGATCGTCGACCCCGTCGCTTCGGCCCGTGCCGAGCTGAAGGCCGCCCTCGCGGCGATCGAGGTCAAGGGGAACATCCCGCGCCGGGTCGAGAAGGCGTCGACACGTGCGGTGGCGAAGGCCCGCGTGTTCGCCGATCGGAACCCGATCGGCGCGATCGCCGCCGCCGTCGGAATCGCTGCCGCAGTCGGGGGCGCGGTCTGGGCGATCGCGCGCTTCATCTCGCGCTGAGGCGCAGCATTCCGGGAAGCCGCGAGCAGCCCTCCCGGGTGATTAGCGGCTCCTGCGCAAACGAGGCAGACTGGGGAGCATGATGTCCGAAGAGCGCGATGAGAACCCGTCCGGCTTCACCCTCTGGGCTGTCTGGCGACGAAACCCCGACCTCCCCGTGACGGAGAACGACTCGACCGAGCTCGAGACGATCGTCTCCTACATCGAGGACTCGGGTGTCACCGTCCGCGGCTTCTACGACGTCTCCGGACTCAAGGCCGACGCCGACCTCATGGTGTGGCTGCACGGCGACACCGCCGAGGAGCTGCAGAAGGCGCTGCGTCGCCTGCGTCGCACCGAGCTGCTGCGTTCGCTCCTCCCGGTGTGGAACGTCATGGGCGTGCACCGCGACGCGGAGTTCAACCGCTCCCACGTCCCGGGCTTCCTGCGGGGTATGGACCCCAAGGACTGGCTGTGCCTGTACCCGTTCGTGCGCACGCCGGAGTGGTACCTCGCCCCGGAGGAGGAGCGTCGCAAGATGCTCGCCGACCACGGACGCAAGGGCGCGGCGTTCACGGGCGTTCTCGCCAACACCGTCGCCTCCTTCGCTCTCGGCGACTACGAATGGCTGCTGCCGCTCGAAGCCGATGAGCTCACCGACCTCGTCGACATGATGCGCGATCTCCGCTACACCGACGCTCGCATGTACGTGAAGGAGGAGGTGCCCTTCTACACCGGGCGCAGGCTCCGGTTCGACGAGATCGCGGACGTGCTCCAGTAAGCCCATGAGTACCCCCATTCGTCTGGGCACCCGCCGCAGCGCGCTCGCGCAGGCGCAGTCGGGTCACGTCGCCGCAGCCCTCGAGAAGCTCTCGGGGCGCCGCGTCGAGCTCGTCCCGATCACCAGCGAGGGCGACACGAATCGTGCCTCGCTCTCCGAGATCGGCGGTCAGGGCATCTTCGCCACGCGTCTTCGCGAGGCTCTGTTCGCGGGCGAGTGCGACTTCCTCGTGCACTCCCTGAAGGATCTGCCGACCGCCGTCCCCGAGGGCCTCGTGATCGCGGCGACGCCGAAGCGCGAGGATCCGCGCGATGTGGTCCTCACCCGCGACGGCACCCCGCTGCACGAGCTGCGCTCCGGGAGCACGGTGGGCACAGGGTCGCCGCGTCGCATCGCGCAGGTGCATCGACGCGCGCCGAAGGCCGAGGTCGTCGACATCCGCGGGAATGTCGACTCCCGTCTCGCCCGGGTCACATCGGGTGAGCTGGACGCGGTCATCCTCGCGGCGGCAGGTCTCTCCAGGCTCGGCGCGGAGACGCCGCTACGGCGCGAGGAGCTCGGTCTCGCCGAATGGCCGACCGCGCCAGGGCAGGGCTCGCTCGCCGTCGAGACCCGCGCGGATGCGCCGGAGGAGCTGCTCGCGGCCCTTGCCGGTCTCGACGACACCGACACTCGTCTGGCCATCACGGTGGAACGCGCGATCCTGCAGGGATTGGACGCAGGATGCCAGGCGCCGATGGCCGCGCATGCGGTGGTCGAAGGCTCCTCGATCCGGGTCAGGACGGTCGTCTACGCCGCCGACGGAGGGCGCCGGATCGGGCTCGACGTCACGGAAGACCTGAACGGGGAGTATATTCGTCGGAACGGCAGTGGCAATGGAGCGGATGCTGCCGATGGTGCAGACCCGATGCACGCAGCGCGCGAGCTCGGGTTCACTGTTGCCCGTCGGCTGCTCGATCAAGGGGCGGCCGGCCTCGTATCCCGAGAGCAATCCTCATGACCACTTCCGAAATCAAGCAGGACCGACCGTTGGACGGCTGGCGCATCCTCGTGCCCCGTGGCGGGCCGTGGGGCGACAGCGTCGCCGCGAGCCTGCGGGCTCTGGGCGCCGTGCCGGTCGTCGCACCATTGATCAACTTCGCCCCGACGACGGATCAGGCGACGCTCGACACCGCGCTGGCGCAGTTGGCCGCGGGCGAGTTCGACTGGCTGACGGTCACGAGCGCCACCACCGTCGACGTGCTCTTCGCCCACCGGGCGGCGGTGCCGCGGGAGACCAAGATCGCCGCCGTGGGCGAGACGACCGCGGCGGCGCTGCAGGCGGTCGGCTACGAGGTCACACTGGTCCCCGAGCAGGACAACTCGGCAGAGGGCATGGCGCAGCAGCTCATCGCCCTCGAGAAGGAGCCGCGTCGCATCCTCGCCCTTCGCAGCGAGATCGCGAAGCCCGTGCTGAGCAGACTGCTCTCCGAGGCGGGTCATGACGTACATGGCGTCGTCGCCTATCGCACGGTCGGTGTGCCGGTCACGGAACGGATCCGCCGCGACGTCGAGAACGGCCGGATCAACGCGATCCTCATCACCAGCGGCTCGGTCGCCGAGCAGGTGCGCGAGCAGTTCCCGGAGATCCCCGATGACACGCTGCTCGCGGCGATCGGACCACGCACGGCGAATGACGCCCAGCGTGCCGGTCTGCCGGTGTCGGTCGTCGCCGACCGTCAGACCATCGACGCCCTGATCGATGCGGTCTCGCACTTCACGCTTCCGCACGCGGCCGACGAGTTCGCGCCGTGAGCTTTCCCGATGTCCGGCTGAGGCGAGTGCGTCAGTCTCGTGCGGTGCGTGATCTCGTGCGCGAGACCTCGCTGCAGCCGCGGCAGCTCGTGCTGCCCCTGTTCGTGCGCGAAGGCATCGCCGAACCCGTGAAGATCGGGTCGATGCCCGGTGTCGCTCAGCACTCGCTCGACTCGCTGCGCGCAGCCGCGGTCGAGGCCGCGGAGGCCGGGGTCGGCGGCGTGATGCTGTTCGGTGTGCCCGCGGTGCGCGACGCCGTCGGCTCCGGCGCCGATGATCCGCGAGGCATCCTGAACGTCGCGACGGAAGCGCTGGCCTCCGAGGTCGGCGACGCGCTCGTCGTGCAGACGGATCTATGCCTGGACGAGTTCACCGATCATGGTCACTGCGGCGTGCTCGCCGCCGACGGGTCAGTCGACAACGACGCGACGCTCGAGCGGTACACCTCGATGGCGCTGGCGCAGGCCCGTGCCGGCTCTCAGCTGCTGGGGCTGTCCGGGATGATGGACGGCCAGGTCACGGTGATCCGCAGGGCGCTCGACGCCGAGGGCTTCACCGACACGCTTCTGCTCGCCTACGCCGCGAAGTACGCGAGCGCCTTCTACGGACCCTTCCGCGAGGCGGTCGACTCTCAGCTGAAGGGCGACCGTCGCACGTACCAACTCGATCCGGGCAACCGGCGCGAGGGCGTGCGCGAGGCTGTCGTCGATGAGGCCGAGGGCGCCGACATCGTCATGGTGAAACCGGCCATGGCCTTCCTCGACGTGCTGCGCGAGGTTCGCGACACGGTGAGTATTCCCGTGTGGGCATATCAGGTGTCCGGCGAGTACGCGATGATCGAAGCCGCCGGCGCGAACGGCTGGATCGACCGTCGTGCGGCCATCCTCGAATCCCTTCTCTCCATCCGCCGCGCCGGTGCGGATGCGGTGCTCACCTACTGGGCCACCGAAGCGGCCGGCTGGCTGCGCGACTGACTTCACCGAGGAGCTCTCCTTCATGACCGACCGCAATGACGACCTGTTCTCCGCTGCCCGCGCGGTGATCCCCGGTGGGGTCAACTCGCCGGTGCGCGCCTACGGTTCGGTCGGCGGGACGCCGCGGTTCCTCGCCTCCGCTAAGGGGGCGCGGGTCACTGACGCGGCTGGTCGTGATTACGTCGACCTCGTCGCTTCGTGGGGTCCTGCCCTGCTCGGTCACGCGCACCCCGAGATCGTCGCGGCGGTGCAGGAGGCGGCGTCCCGCGGCCTGTCCTTCGGCGCGCCGACCGAGGGCGAGGTCGAGCTCGCCACGCTGATCGCCGACCGCGTGCGGTTCGGCGAGGTCCGTCCTGTCGAGCGCGTGCGTCTGGTCTCCACCGGAACCGAGGCGACCATGACGGCGATCCGCCTCGCGCGGGGCGCCACTGGTCGCGACCTGCTCGTGAAGTTCGCCGGGCACTACCACGGTCACTCCGACGGTCTTCTCGCCGAGGCGGGTTCGGGTGTCGCCACGCTCGCCCTTCCCGGTTCTGCCGGGGTTCCGGCGCCGATCGCGGCCCAGACTCTCGTGATCGGCTACAACGACCCGGATGCGCTGGCTGCGGTGTTCGCCGAGCATGGTCAGCGCATCGCCGCCGTGATCGTCGAAGCGTCGGCGGCGAACATGGGCGTCGTCGCGCCGATGCCCGGGTTCAACCGGCTGATCGCCGAGACCGCCCACGCGCACGGTGCCCTGATGATCATCGACGAGGTGCTCACCGGATTCCGCGTGCACCCGGCAGGGTTCTGGGGTCTGCAGGCCGCAGCGGGCGAGGACTATCTGCCCGACATCTTCACCTTCGGCAAGGTCGTCGGCGGGGGGATGCCGTTGGCGGCGCTGGGTGGACGAGCCGAGATCATGGACCTGCTGGCTCCGCTCGGACCGGTGTACCAGGCAGGGACGCTGTCCGGGAACCCGCTCTCGGTCGCTGCGGGGCTCGCGACGCTGCGGCTCGCGACGCCTGAGGTCTACGCGACCGTCGACGCGGCGGCCGCACGGGTGTCCGCTGCTCTCGATGGCGCTCTCACATCGGCGGGTGTGACGCACGCGGTCGCCACCGCCGGCAACCTGTTCAACGCGTCCTTCCGGGCATCGGCGCCGAGGGACTATGCCGAGGCTCAGGCGCAGGAATCGTACCGCTACGCGCCGTTCTTCCACTCGCTGCGTGAGCAGGGCGTGGCTCTTCCGCCGAGCGTGTTCGAGGCCTGGTTCCTCACCGCAGCGCACGGCGAGGAAGAGCTGCAGCAGATCGAGGCCGCCCTCCCCGCTGCTGCGGCTGCCGCGGCGGCCGCGCGCCCGTAACGCGACTCCGGTCAGAAGTGCATCGGTCGGCGCCTCGCGCTGATCGGTGGCATTCGCGCACCCGGCAGTGAATCGAGTATGGTACATATGTTCGAATCACGGGGAAGGAATCATGATGACTGGTGCTGATCGACAAGGGATCGTTGCGTTCCTGTGAACAACTTCCAGACAACTGGCAGGACGGCGCTGGCAGACTGGGTGACATGGTGACGTTGTTGCTGGACCAGACGCAACTCGAGGTCGTTCTCTCGCCGATCGAACGTGCCGCCACCTTCCACCGCGACAACCTCCGGATCGCGCGCGACACCATCACCAAGGTGCAGCTGACAGAAGATGCCTGGACCTGGCTGCGTGGAGTCCCCAACCCCGGGACGCACATCCCCGGTGTGCTCGCTGCGGGCAGCTGGAAGGCCGCGGGCAGCCTCGACTTCGTGCTGATCCGCCGGCGTCGCCCGAGTGTCGTGATCGACCTCGAGGGCGATGAGCACTACCGACGGCTGATCCTCACCACGAGTCACGGGCTCGCGCTCACGCAGGCACTGCGCCTCGACGCGACCGACGAACCGGCGAACGTTGAAGAGATCGTGGCGACCGCACCGGTGCCCGTCTCGAAGGGCCGCCGCCGGCCCGTCATCCGGCCCCGACCCGCCTGACTTGCAGCTCCGGGGTGCACGCCGGGTGCGGCGACCTCCTCTGAACAAAGAACGCCCTCCAGATCTGCGGGTCCGGAGGGCGTTCTATGTCAGCTGAAGCTCAGTTGTGGTGATGCTCGTCGCCGTCGTGGTTCTCGTCGTCGGCATGGTTCTGATCACCGTCGGCGTGGTTCTGATCGCCATCGGCAGGGCCGGATTCCTCGGTGCCGGACTCCGGGTGCTCTGACGTGTCGTGACCGGCTTCGTCCGTCTCGGAGTGACCCGAGGACTCCGCGAGCGGCACGGTGTCGATGACGCCGGTGGATGCGACGGTCCAGTGCGCGCCCTCTGCGGGGGTGTCGTCGCTGCCCGCCGTCTCGCTCTCCGCGCTCAGCGGGTAGTCCTTGGGCTCGTCCTCGTAGTACGCACGCGCCGCCGCGGCGAGCATCGAGCTCACCGCCGCAGAGCGGGGGTCTTCGTCGTCGACAGGGGAGGAATCGGCGTCGGCGTCGGACGCGGGGGCCTTGTCATCCTCGGATGCGTCGTGGAGATCGGCGAAGATCTCGACACCGCTGTGGTCCTCGTCGCCGTGCACCTCCTCGGAGCCGGGGGCGTCGACCGATAGGGCGGCAACGCCGTCGGCGTCCTCGGCAGAGGCGTCGTTCACCGCGGTCGGTGCTGCAGCACCGAACAGGATCTCATCGAACGACCGTTCCGGGGCCTCCTCGAAGGAGACCGCGTCGTCCTGAACGTCGTGACCCGGCTCGCCGTCGGTCTGCTCGCCGTCGGTCTGCTGGTCGTCAGTCTCCAGTCCGTCGACCACCGCGGCGTCCGCGGATGCGTCGCCTTCAGCAGCATCGCCCGCCTCTTCGGTCGCCGCGTCCACGTCGGCATCCACGTCCACGTCACCGGCAGGAGTATCAGACTCATCCGCGACCTGCTGGGTGTTTTCCTGTTCCGTGCGGTCGTGGTCCGTGTCGACGGATGCGGCGAGGTCGTCGGCCACGGCTGCGCCCGCAGGAGCGGCGGCTGCCTCGGCCGCCCATGCGGCAGCTGCGGCGACCGGGATGGCGACCACCGAATCGGCGGGTGACGGTGCGGAAGCGTCTGCCGCGCCTTCGGAAGCACTCTCGTCGGCAGCGGCCTCTTCCGCGCTCGCCTCCGAGGGAACCGGCGCGGCGAGCTGCGCCGGGGCCGTCGCAGTGTTCGGTGCGAAACGGCCCCCGCGCATCAGATCGATGAAGACGTCTTCGAGCGTCGGTCCGCGCTGCACCAGGGTGCTCAGAGCGATGCCCGCCTCGGCGGCGACGGCGCCGACCGTGCCGGCATCTCCGCCGCGCACCGTCAGGCCCGAGCGCAGCACCTCGATGTCGAATCCGGCCGCCATGAGCGAAGCCGTCAGCGCGGCGCGATCAGCGGCGTCGACGATGACGGAGCCGCCCTTGGGGTCGGCGAGGGTCTCGATGCCGCTGGCCAGTACGAGCGTGCCCTTCGAGAGCACGAGCACGTTGTCGGCGACCTGCTCGACCTCGCTGAGGACGTGCGACGACACGAGCACGGTGCGTCCCTCGTCGGCGAGACGTCGCATCAGCAGTCGCATCCAGCGGATGCCCTCGGGGTCGAGTCCGTTGGCCGGCTCGTCGAAGACGAGGGCGCCGGGGTCGCCGAGGAGCGCGTGGGCGACGCTGAGCCGCTGACGCATGCCGAGGGAGAAGCCGCCGATGCGGGAGTCGCCCTCGCCCTCGAGGCCGACCAGCGAGAGCACTTCGCCGACGCGCGACAGGGGGATGCCGTTCGCCTTGGCGGCGATGGTCAGCTGGCGTTCGGCGGTGCGGCGAGGGCGGTAGACCGTCTCCTCGAGCACCGCGCCGATCGTGCGCAGCGGCTGGCGGAGCTCGGCGTAGGTGGCCCCGCCGATGGTCGCCGTGCCGGATGTGGCGCGCACCTGACCGAGCAGGATGCGCAGCGTCGTGGTCTTGCCGGCTCCGTTCGGGCCGAGGAAGGCGGTGACGGCACCGGGCTCGACGCGCGCGGAGAAGTCCGAGACGGCGGTCACCTCATTGAAGCGCTTCGTCACGTGCGTGAACTCGAGCACCTGTCCTTCAGGCATCCGTGACCTCTCGTCGCATTTTGAACAGTTCCTCCCTATCCTGCCGGAAAAGCCTGTCGGATCCCGCATTTCGCGCGGAACACCGCCGTTTGCCGAAAGGGGTAGCCTGGCGAGCGTGACCGATTCTCACGCTGCATCCCGCGTCCTCGTCCGCACCGAAGGGGCGCTCGGGCGGCTCACGCTCAATCGCCCCGAGGCGATCAACGCCCTCGACGTCGAGATGATCCAGGCCCTCACCGCGGCGTTGAACGCCTGGCGAGACGACACCGACGTGCAGATCGTGCTGCTGGACGGGGCAGGCGGGCGTGGCATGTGTGCGGGCGGCGACGTGCGCGCACTGCACGCGCAGATCGTGGCAGGTCAGGCCGAGCAGACCGCCGAGTTCTTCCGTGCCGAGTACGCGTTGAACGCCATGATCGCCGAGTACCCCAAGCCGGTGGTGGCCTTCGCCGACGGCATCACGATGGGCGGCGGAATCGGGCTCGCCGGTCACGCGGCGATCCGTATCGTCACGGAGCGCTCCCAGCTCGCGATGCCCGAGACGCGCATCGGATTCACGCCGGACGTCGGCGGCACCTGGCTGCTCGGCCGCGCTCCCGGACGGCTCGGCGAGTACTTCGGTCTCACCGGGGCAGTGATGAATGGAGCGGATGCCGTCTACCTCGGGTTCGCCGATCACTACGTGCCGTCGGAGCGCCTCGAGGCGCTGAGCGAGGCTCTCGCATTCCGCGCCGACCCGACGAGCCCCAGCGAGATCGTGCTGCTGTTCGACGAGACGCCCGAGCCCTCGCAGCTGCCCGCGTCGAGGGAGTGGATCGACGAGGCCTTCTCCGCTCCCACCGTGGGCGAGATCATCGAACGCCTGCAGGCGCAGGGCACGACGGATGCCGCCGCAACCGCGGATCTCCTCGAGGGGCTGGCGCCGACCGGCCTCACGGTCACGCTCGATGCCGTGCGCGAGGCGCGCGACCTGCCGGGGCTTCGCGCGGCACTGGAGGGCGAGTACCGCCGCGTGATGTGGTTCGTGAACGAGCACCCCGACCTCGTCGAGGGCATCCGCGCGCAGATCGTCGACAAGGATCGCAACCCGAAGTGGGACCCGGCGACCCTGGCCGAGCTCGCTCCGGACGCCGGTGCCCCCGCGCGCGCGTACGTTCCGCAGCCCGCCCTGTTCTGAGCCCGGGTTGTTCTGAGCGAGGGCGTGTTCACCTGTCGGGAGGATGCACGGTTGTCGGGTTGAACCGGCGGTTTCGGCACGCTGGACGCCGGAACTCCCGACGGACGAACTCCGGTGAGCTCGAGGTCGTACGTCACGGGGCCGGTTCGCCGGAAACTCGTCGTGTGTCCGCGCGGAGAAACCGCTGATCGGAGCGGGAGGCGGTTCGCTGTGAGCGAAGGTCCACCGTGAGGGGGATACGAATGTCCGTGGATCGTGGCACTCTGTCTTGTGGCCGATTGTCGGTCGGCATCCGTCTGCCGAGAAATCCGCCGCTTCATCCTTCCTAGAAAGTCCGCCTGTGCTGGGAAAAATTCTCCTTCGCTATCTCTCCCGATACCGATGGCTGCTGCTCGCGGTGCTGGTCTTCCAGCTCGCCAGCGTGGCGGCGACCCTTTACCTCCCGCGCCTGAACGCCGACATCATCGACAAGGGCGTCGCCCGCGGTGACACCGCGTACATCTGGAGCACCGGTCTGTTCATGCTCGCGGTCTCGCTGGGGCAGATCATCGCCTCCGTCACCGCGACGTACTTCGCCGCGCGCGCCGCGATGGGCGCCGGCCGCGACATCCGCGCCGACGTGTTCGGCAAGGTCAGCGGCTTCTCCGAGCGCGAGGTCTCGCAGTTCGGCGCCGGCTCGCTCATCACCCGCAACACGAACGACGTGCAGCAGGTGCAGATGCTCGCGATGATGGGCGCCACCATGCTCGTCACGGCCCCGCTGCTCGCGATCGGCGGCATCATCTTCGCCGTGCAGACCAACGTCGGCCTGAGCTGGCTCATCGCCGTCTCGGTGCCGCTGCTGCTGATCCTGGCCGCCGTCGTCATCGGGCGCATGGTGCCGCTGTTCCGCAGCTACCAGGGCAAGCTCGACAACGTCAACCGCATCATGCGTGAGCAGCTCACGGGTGTCCGTGTTGTGCGCGCCTTCGTGCGCGAGCGCATCGAGGAGGAGCGCTTCCGCGGCGCCAACACCGACATCATGGTGGTCGGGCGCAAGGTCGGCTCGCTCTTCGTGCTGCTGTTCCCGCTGTTCATGCTCATCCTCAACGTCACCGTCGTCTCGGTCATCTGGTTCGGCGGCATCGAGGTCAACAACGGCACGGTGCAGGTGGGCACGCTGTTCGCCTTCATGCAGTACATCGGCCAGATCATGGGCGGCGTCATCATGGCCAGCTTCATGGCGATGATGATCCCGCGCGCCGCGGTCTCGGCCGAGCGCATCGGCGAGGTGCTCGACTCCGAGTCCACTCTGGTCCGCCCCGAGAACGGCGTCACGGAGTTCCCGGTCCCCGGTGCCGTCGCACTCGACGACGTCGAGTTCACCTACCCCGGAGCCGACTCCCCGGTGCTCACCGGCATCAGCTTCGCCGCGCAGCCGGGTGAGACGGTCGCGATCGTCGGATCCACCGGATCGGGCAAGACGACCCTCGTGTCGCTCATCCCGCGTCTGTTCGACGTCTCGGGTGGTGCCGTGCACGTCGGCGGCACCGATGTGCGCGAGGCCGACGTCGAGTCCCTCTGGGACAGTATCGGCCTGGTGCCGCAGCGTCCGTTCCTCTTCACCGGCACCGTCGCGTCGAACCTGCGTTACGGCCGCGAAGAGGCGACGGACGAAGAGCTCTGGCACGCACTCGACATCGCTCAGGGCCGCGACTTCGTCGAAGAGATGCCCGACGGCCTCGAGTCCCGCATCGCCCAGGGCGGCACGAACGTCTCCGGCGGTCAGCGTCAGCGACTCGCGATCGCCCGTGCGATCGTGCACCAGCCGCAGATCCTCGTCTTCGACGACTCGTTCTCGGCCCTCGACCTCACGACCGATGCCCGGCTCCGCCAGGCACTGTGGCGGGAACTCCCGCACGTGACGAAGATCGTGGTCGCCCAGCGCATCTCCACGATCACGGATGCCGATCGCATCGTCGTCCTCGACGGCGGCACCATGGTCGGCGTCGGCACGCATGAGGAACTGCTCGAGACGAGCGACACCTACCGAGAGATCGTCGAGTCGCAGCTGGGGGTGGACGCATGAGCGCGCAGGACAACGACCAGGCCAAGGCCAAGCGCGGCCGGGGCAAGGCGGCACCCGCCGTGGCCGAGGTCGAGCTGAGCGCCGAGGAGAAGTACGAGGCCGAGCTCGCCGAGCAGGCGCGTCAGAACTCCGGCGATTGGGACAGTGTCGCACCCGGCAAGGCCGACAACTTCGGCCCCAGCTTCGCGCGCATGATCGGGCTGCTGAAGCCGTCGGCCATCTGGTTCGTCTTCGTGTCGGTCCTGGGCGCGATCGGCGTGGTCCTGACGGTCGCGGCGCCCAAGGTGCTCGCCGAGGCGACGAACCTCGTCTACAAGGGCTTCATCTCCATCCAGCTCGGACAGCCGACCGACGGGTTCCCCGGCTTCCCCGCCGGCACCTCGCAGGACGTCGTGGTCGAGGCCCTGCGAGCCGGCGGCCAAGACGACTTCGCGAACCAGGTCGGGGCGCTGGGCGACTTCACCGTCGGCCAGGGCGTCGACTTCGACGCGTTGCGGCTCGTCATCGCGGCGGTCCTCGGGATCTATGTGGCCGCGGCCTTCCTCACCTGGATCCAGGGCTACGTCATCAACGTGATCATGGTCCGCACCATGTGGCGACTACGCGAGTCCGTCGAGGCGAAGATCAACCGCCTGCCGCTGGCCTACTTCGACAAGGTGCAGCGCGGCGAGCTGATCTCGCGCGTCACGAACGACATCGACAACATCACGCAGACGATGCAGCAGTCGCTCTCCGGTGCCCTCACCTCGGTGCTCACCGTGATCGGCGTGCTCGTCATGATGTTCTCGATCTCGTGGCAGCTCGCGCTCGTGGCCCTGGTCACGCTGCCGCTCATGGGAGTGATCTTCGGCATCATCGGACCGCGGTCGCAGAAGGCCTTCGGCATGCAGTGGCGCAAGGTCGGTCGACTGAACGCCCGTGTCGAGGAGGCATTCTCGGGCCACGCGCTGGTGAAGGTCTTCGGACGCGAGAAGGATGCGCTTGACCGGTTCCAGGTCGAGAACGAAGAGCTGTTCCAGGCGAGCTTCAAGGCGCAGTTCCTCTCCGGCATCATCATGCCGGCCATGATGTTCGTCGGGAATCTCAGCTACGTGGGCATCGCGGTGCTCGGCGGTCTGATGGTCGCGAACGGTCAGCTCCGTCTCGGTGACGTGCAGGCGTTCATCCAGTACTCGCAGCAGTTCACGCAGCCGCTGTCCGAGCTGGGTGGCATGGCCGCGGTCGTGCAGTCCGGAACGGCATCGGCCGAGCGTGTCTTCGAGCTGCTGGACGCCGATGAGCAGGAGGCCGATGACGCCGACGCTCCCGATCTGGTGGAGGGCAAGGGTGTGATCGAGTTCGAGAACGTCGCGTTCTCCTACACGCCGGAGCGTCCGCTCATCCGCGACCTGTCGTTCCGGGTCGAGCCCGGGCAGACGGTCGCCATCGTGGGCCCGACCGGGGCGGGGAAGACCACGCTGGTCAACCTGATCATGCGCTTCTACGAGCTCAGCGGCGGGCGGATCATGCTCGACGGCCAGGACATCGCCGAGGTCACCCGCGACGAGCTGCGCTCACGCACCGGCATGGTGCTCCAGGATCCGTGGCTGTTCGCCGGCAGCATCCGCGAGAACATCCGTTACGGGCGCTCCACCGCGACCGATGACGAGGTTCTCGCCGCCGCCAGAGCGACCTACGTCGACCGCTTCGTGCACGCCCTCCCCGAGGGTTACGACACGGTGCTCGACGAGGATGCAGCGAACGTGTCGGCGGGTGAGCGCCAGCTCATCACCATCGCGCGAGCCTTCGTCGCGCAGCCGTCGATCCTCATCCTCGATGAGGCCACCTCGGCGGTCGACACCCGCACCGAGCTGCTGCTCCAACACGCGATGGCCGCGCTCCGTGAAGGACGTACATCGTTCGTGATCGCGCACCGTCTGTCGACGATCCGCGACGCCGACCTCATCCTGGTGATGGAGCATGGCGACATCGTGGAGAAGGGCACGCACGACGAGCTGATCGCCGCGCAGGGCGCCTACTGGCGTCTGTACCAGTCGCAGTTCGAGCAGGCGGCGACCGACATCGACGCCGACAACGCCCTCACCGGGGCGACCCCGGTCGTCGTCACGGGCGAGGCGACCGACGTCGAAGGCGCCGCTGCGGAGGCTGCTGCCGCCGCGGCCGGATCCTCGGTGGGTGCCCAGGTGCCGGCCGCGGAGACGGCGGCCGCTCAGGCTCTGCTGGAAGACGGAGCGGACGGCTCCGCCCGCCGCTCCTGATCTGCGGACACATCCCAGAACGACGCCCCATTCCGCTCACGCGGGGTGGGGCGTCGTCCTGTGCCGGTCACGCGACCGGGAGGCGTACGACGCGACCGGGAGGCGCACGACGCGCTCGGGAGATGCGTGAGCGGAGAGGGTGGTCAGGAGCGGTCGGTCGTGATGCCGAGCAGTTCCAGCGGGTGGGTCAGACGCCACCACGGGCTCGGGCCCTCGACGTCTTCGGCCAGCACCAGAGGCGTCGTGATGGTGTTGAGGGGGCCGGCTGTGGTCAGCGTCCCCACCGCGTCGTCCTGTTCACGCTCGTCGCCGAGGGCGAAGTCCGCCGTGGCCGTGGCAGTCGCTGCGTTCCAGAGCACCACGTCGGCGTCGGATTCGGTGATGACGTCGACCTTCTCACCCCAGGGGGTCGTGACCTGACCGACAACCGTGTTCTTCGCGACGGCCGGGGCCTGAGCTTCCAGCGCGGCTTCCGCCTCGGTGAACAGGGAGCGGGTGAGGGCGAGTCGCTGGTCGTTGCCGGCCTGGTTCAGGGCCGCGGCGTAGAGGTGCACGGTCGTGTCGCCGATGACCACATCCTTCGCGGTGAGCAGGTTCCAGCCCACGAGCGTGCCGGTCTTGATGCCCACGACACCGGGGTCGTCGAGCATTCCGTTCGTGTTCACGACGGTGCCGGCACCCGGAAGATCGACTAACCTGGTCCCCACGATCTCTGCGAATACCCGGTTCTGCATGGCGCGCTCACCGAGGGCGATCAGAGCCTCGGGAGTGGCGACGTTGCGTTCGTCGAAGCCCGACGGCGTCACCACGGTGATGCCGGTGAGCCCGCGCTCTCGCAGCCAGACCTCTGCCGCACGGGCGAACTCGCGATCGGAACCCCAGATCTCGGTTGCCAGGCGGTCGATGTAGTTGTTCGCCGAGCCCATGAGCGTGCCCTGCAGCAGCTGATACTCCGTCAGAACGCCGCCGATCGGCACATCGAGGGCGGACTGGTCGCTACGGCGGTAGTCCCAGTACTTCACGCTGTCGGCGCGGGTGAAGGAGAACTCGGGGCCCTGCTCGCCGAGCGCGAGCGGCATCCGGTCGAGCACCATCAAGCTGCTCACCACCTTGGTGATGCTCGCGATGCTCACCGCATCGGGGACCGATGCCGCGGTGCCCATGCCGGCGATCCCCACGGCGCCGGCGCCCTCGGTCGGCCAGGTGACCGTGGCAGCGGCGGCGGGCGTCGTCGCAAAATCGACCGACTGCACCGTGGGCGGCACCTCGTGCAACGGCCACAGCAGCGTGGTGCCCGCGTATACGGCGACGATGCCGACGAGCGTGGACAGCGGCACCAGGATTCCGGGGCGGGCGATGGCCGGACGAAGACGCGCCCCACGCAGCAGGCCGTCCGTCGGTTCTGCTTCCGACGTCTCGTCGAGAGTCGCGGCGTCGGTGCCGGCGGCGACCGTCGCGGTGTCCACCCAGGTCAGAGCTGTGGCGGTGGTGGTGTCATCCGCCCACCGGGGTGACGCGCCGTCCAGCAGGGCGAGGGCGTCGTCAGCGGTCTCTGCGGCGATGGGCTCGCGAGGAACGAAAGGCGGCTTGGTCAGGGCGGGGGTCGCCGGTTCCGGCGACACCACCGGCTCCGGCGACACCACCGGCTCCGGCGGCACGACGGGATCCGGCGCGACCACCGGCTCCGCGACCACCGGCTCCGCGGCGAGCGCGGGTGTCGACGTCTGCTCGGCCGTCAGCACCGAACCGGCTGCCGCAGCATCGACAGGTCCGGAGGGGGAGGCGTTCGCCGGGCCGTCGTCGCCGACGACCCCCGTCGCCTCGTCGGCGGGATCTGAAGCGGTCACTCGTTTACGGTACCCAATCTCGGGCGAGTTCCGCGGTGCGCGGCCTTGTCGCCGTGCGGGTGTCGCCGGCGGTAGGATCGTCAGCACAACCACGGGAGTCCGGCGAGCCGGGCTGAGAGGGAGCGAATCGCGCTTCGACCGTCGAACCTGATCTGGGTCATGCCAGCGCAGGGAGGAGTTCAGATGAGTACGTCCACATCCGCGACCGCGAAGACGCAGGGGAACACCCCGGGCCGGAGCTACCTGCGCTGGCGGATCGTCGACATCGTCGTCGCCAGCGTCCTCGGAGTCGCAGCCGGCCTGATCTTCCTGGCCTGGAACGTCGGGTACCTCGGGCCGAAAGCCCTGCTCGAGCCGCTGCTGCCCGGCATCCAGGGCCTCCTCGACGGCCCGTGGCTCTTCGCCGGCGTGCTCGGCGGACTCATCATCCGCAAGGCCGGGGCGGCGATCTACGTCGAGCTGCTCGCCGCGGTCGTCTCCGCTCTCATCGGCAACCAGTGGGGCGGGTTCCTCACGCTCGAGGCCGGTCTCGTGCAGGGCCTCGGCGCCGAGCTGATCTTCCTGCTCTTCTTCTACCGCCGCTGGTCGCTGCCGGTCGCGATCCTCGCGGGCGCGGGCGCGGCTCTGGCCGGCGGGATCAACAACCTGGTGCTCTGGTACGCCGGCTCCGGTCCCGCGTTCACGATCATCTACCTGATCAGCACGGTCATCTCGGGAGCGGTCATCGCCGGTGCCCTGTCCTGGGTGCTGGCGCGCGGCATCGCCGCCACGGGCGCCCTCGACCGGTTCGGTTCCGGGCGCGAGGCGCGCGTCCGCGTCTGATGGGTGCGGATCAGGCCACCCCGGCCGCCGTCGAGGCGCGCGGCTGGGGGTGGCGTCACGCCAGTCGCCTCGCCTGGGCGCTGCGCGACATCTCCTTCCGCATCGAGCCCGGTGAGCGTGTGCTCGTGCTCGGCGCGTCGGGTGCGGGCAAGTCGACCCTGCTGCACGGCCTCGCCGGCGTGCTCGGGGGTGAGGAAGAGGGCGAGAGCGAGGGCACGCTGATCGTCGACGGCGCTCCTGCCGTGGCCACCCGCGGACGTGCAGGGCTCGTGCTGCAGGACCCCGACTCCCAGGTGATCCTCGCGCGAGTGGGCGATGACGTGGCGTTCGGCTGCGAGAACCTCGGAGTGCCGCGAGCGCAGATCTGGCCGCGGGTGGAGGCGGCCCTGGATGCCGTCGGCCTCGACGTGCCGCTCGGGCACCCGACCAAGGCCCTGTCCGGTGGGCAGAAGCAGCGGCTGGCGCTCGCCGGGGTGCTGGCGATGGGGCCGGGTCTGGTGCTGCTCGATGAACCGACGGCGAATCTCGATCCCGCCGGGGTCATAGAGGTGCGCGATGCCGTGGAGCGGATGCTGCAGGCTCAGCCGTCGACGCTCATCGTCGTCGAGCACCGCCTCGAGGTCTGGTTGCCGCTCATCACGCGCGTGATCGTGATCGGGAGCGGCGGTGTGGTCGCCGACGGCGCACCGGCGGAAGTCCTCGGAGTCCGTGGTGCGCAGCTGGCCGCGGACGGCGTCTGGGTGCCGGGGCATCCTCCCGCCGCGCCGCCGCCCCCGCTCTGGCCGCCGGGGGAGACCCTGCTCTCGGCGCGCGACCTGGCCGTCGCCCGCGTCAAGGGACGCCCTGTCGCCACCGGTGTCGACCTCGATGTGCACGCGGGGGAGGCGCTCGCGATCACCGGGCCCAACGGGGCGGGCAAGTCGACGCTCGGTCTGACCCTCGCCGGGCTCCTTCCTCCAGCGAGTGGCGCGGTCGAGGCATCCGCGCTCCTCGCGAACGGTGCGGTGTCCGCGCCGATCAGCTGGAGTTCACGGGATCTGCTGACCCGGATCGGCATGGTGTTCCAGGAGCCGGAGCATCAGCTGCTCGCGAAGACCGTGCGCGAGGAACTGGCCGTCGGGCCACGGGCGCTCGGGATGACCGACGACGAGATCACCGCTCGCAGCGACGAGCTGCTCGCCCGTCTGCGCCTCGCCCACCTCGCCGCCGCCAACCCGTACACGCTCTCCGGCGGTGAGAAGCGCCGGCTCACGGTGGCTGCGGCCATCGCGACCAGACCGCGCGTGCTCGTGCTCGACGAGCCCACCTTCGGGCAGGACGCCCGCACCTGGACCGAACTCGTCGCCATGCTCGCCGCGCTCCGAGACGAGGGTGCGGCCATCGTCACGATCACGCACGACCTCGAAGTCGTGCGCGCCCTGCACGCCGCGCGGTTCGAGCTGGGGGGTGCGTCATGAGCCTTCTCGAGACGCGCGCACGCACCGGAGCGCTCGCCACGGTCAACCCGGTGGCCAAGCTCGGGGTGAGCGCGCTCATCGCGGTACCCCTGATCCTGACTCTCGATCCGGTCTCGGCCTCCGTCGCTCTCGCTCTGGAGTTCGTGCTGTTCCTGTTCGCCGGGATCGGCTGGCGCGAGTTCTGGGTGCGCACCTGGCCGGTGTGGCTCGCAGCGCCCCTCACCGGTCTCACGATCGCGCTCTACGGTCAGACCAGCGGCGTCGTCTACGTCGACTGGTTCGTGCTGCGCATCAGCGAGGGATCGCTCGCGCTGGCGCTCGCGACGATGCTGCGTGTGCTGGCGATCGCGCTGCCGTCGGTGGTGCTCTTCATCACCGTCGATCCGACCGACCTCGCCGACGGTCTCGGCCAGATCGTCCGTCTGCCCGCCCGATTCGTGCTCGGTGCCCTCGCGGGCCTCCGGATGGTGGGCCTCTTTCTCGACGATTGGCGTGCGCTCGAGCTGGCGCGCCGGGCCAGGGGCGTGGCCGATCGCGGCCGCATCCGTCGCTTCCTGGGGATGGCCTTCGCCCTGCTCGTGCTCTCCATCCGCCGCGGCGCCAAACTGGCGACGGCCATGGAGGCGCGGGGCTTCGGGGCGCCGGGCCGGCGCACCTGGGCGCGAGAGTCGCGCTTCCGGGCGGCCGAATGGCTGCTGCTCGCCGTGGGCGCGGCCATCTCCGGCATCGCGGTCGCTGCCGCCGTCGTCACCGGGGCGTGGAACTTCATCCTCGGCCCCTCGGGCTGAGTCAACGCAACTGCGCGAACCTCTCTACCTTCGTGGTCGGACCGACGACGAGCACGGTGTCTCCTTCGCCCAGCACGGTGTCGGCCTCGGCGTTTCGCCATTCCCCTCGTTCGGGTCGATACGCGGCCACCGTGATCCCGTGCGTGCTGCGCACGGCGGCCTCTCTCAAGGTGATGCCCTGCAGGTGCCGGGGTGCGACGGTCTTGACGATCGCGTAGCCGCGGTCGATCTCCAGGTAGTCGGCGGCCGCGCCGCGCACGAGGTGGGCGACGCGTCGGCCCATGTCCTTCTCCGGATAGATGACGCGATGCACGCCGAGCTGTTCGAGGACCGCCCCGTGCTGCTCGTCGACCGCTTTGGCCCAGATCACGGGCACCTGCAACTGGAGCAGCAGGGACGCGGTGAGGATCGACGCGGTGATGTCGTTGCCGATCGCGAGGACGACACGATCGAACTCGCCGACCGCGAGCTGTTGGAGCACGTCGAGCCGCGTCGAGTCCGCTCTGACCACCTGCGTGAGCTCGCCGTTGAGGGACTGCACGATGTCCTCGTCGGCGTCGATGCCGAGGACCTCGGTGCCCGACGACATCAGTTCGAGCGCGAGGGAGGTCCCGAAGCGTCCGAGGCCGATCACCGCGACGGAATCGGCTTCGGCGATGCGCCGGGCGTCAGGGGTGAAGGAGAGGAAC
This sequence comes from Microbacterium sp. PAMC22086, assembly GCF_019443525.1. Lineage (NCBI taxonomy): Bacteria > Bacillati > Actinomycetota > Actinomycetes > Micrococcales > Microbacteriaceae > Microbacterium > Microbacterium sp. PAMC22086. The sequence continues at coordinate 1,045,167 of NZ_CP080380.1, forward strand.
TTGGTCATGTGGTGTCCTTGTCGTCGAGCGATCGTGGGGGGAGACCGGTCAGCCGATCGCCGGGCGCTCCTTGGGCAGCTCGTACGCCGTCCGCCGTTGGCGCAGGGCCAGCGCGGAACCCAGCGTCAGCGGTCCGAGCCGGCCGAGGAACATCAGGAGAACGAGGATGAGCTGCGCGGCCGCCGGCAGATCGGCCGTGATGCCGGTGGACATGCCGACGGTGCCGAACGCCGAGACGACTTCGAAGAGCACGCGATCGAGGTCGAGATCCGTCATCGCGAGTATCGCGATCACTGCGCTCATCACCGCGGCGAGGGCGACGATCACCACGGTGATGGCCTCCCTGTGCACAGCCCGCGAGAGCCGCTTCCCGAACACGTTCACCGCGGTCCCGCCGCGGAACTCGGTCCACATGATGAACAGAAGGACGGCGAAGGTCGTCACCTTGATGCCGCCGGCGGTGCCTGCCGGTCCGCCTCCGATGAACATCAGCACATCTGTGACGAGCCAGGTCTCATCGTGCATGAGCGAGGTGTCCACGGAGTTGAAGCCGGCCGTGCGGGCCTGCACCGAATGGAAGAACCCCGCCAGCATGCGGGAGGCGGGATCGAGCGGTCCCAGCGTGCCGGGATTGTTCCACTCCACGACCACCGTGAACCCCGTGCCGAGGGTGAGCAGGACGAGGGTGGCGACGAGCACGATCCGCGTGTTCATCGACCAGTGCAGCGGGTTCCTGAACTCCTTCCGGAGCTGTCGAAGCACGGGGAAGCCGAGCCCGCCGAGGATGATCGCGATGCAGATCGGGATGCAGATCCACGGGTCGGACACGAACCCGATCAGGCTGTCGGTGTACAGCGCGAACCCCGCGTTGTTGAAGGACGACACGGCGTGGAAGACGGCGTGCCAGGCGGCTCGGCCCACGTCGTAGTCGTAGCCGGCCCAGAAGCGGACGAACAGGACCGTCGCGACCGCCGCCTCGATGATCAAGGTCGTGATCAGGATGCCGATCGCGGTGCGCTTCATGTCGCCCACACCCGTGGACTTCGTCTCGGTGCCGGCGAAGATCCGTGAACGCACGCTGAGCTTGCGAGCGAGCGCGAAGCCGATCAGGGCCGCGAAGAGCATGATGCCGAGCCCGCCGAGCTGGATCAGGAGCAGGATCACGACTTTGCCGAACGGGCTCCAGTAGGTCGCGGTGTCGACCACGATGAGTCCCGTCACGCACACCGCAGAGGTGGAGGTGAAGAGCGCATCGACGAAGTTCGTCCAGACGCCGCTGCGCGACGAGAACGGGAGCATCAGAAGCGCGGTGCCGACGAGGATCGCCGCCCCGAAGCCGAGGGCGATCGCCTGGGCGGGGGCGAAGCCCCGCCGACGCGGGAGGCGACGCGCCGGAGCGGGGAGGGTCAACACGAGAAGTGACGTTACTCCTCGAGACGATCATCCGGGTGCCGCCGGGCGGACGGAGACGGTGCACGACGGCCTCGACGGCCGCCTCGGAGAGGTCCGGGTCAGGTCTCGTTCCAGAGCCGCCGGTAGTACGCGAGTCGGTCGCGGTCGCGGTCGGGGTCGACGCCGTACGCCTCGATGAGGGTGTCCTCCCATCCGGTGCCGAAGTTCCACATCGTGCTCATCGATGCCACGGCGATGTCGGCCCAGCGGTCGGCGACTCCGAGGGCGGCGAGATCGACGAAGGCGGTGGGGCGTCCGTCGGCGTCGGCGATCCGCTGGTGCGTGCTCCATTCCCAGGGGCACTCGGCCACCGGCAGTGCATCGTGGAGCGCGCGAAGGCCGACGCCGACCGCTCGCACCGCGCTCTCCGGTTCGGCGGCCCAGCGAGGGTCGACGGCACTGCTCGCATCGATCGCGACCGTGACGAGCCACTCGTGCGCGTCATCCTGGCCCTGCTCGAGCACCTCGGGCACCGAGATCCAGGTACGCGCCCACCTCATGCGCTCGGCTTCGTCGCGCATGTTCGCCTCGTCGTCGAGCGGCCCCCACTTGATGTACCGGCCGTCGTCGGTGCGGAAGGTCAGCCCCCCGATCCCATCGAGCCAGACCGGTGTGAGCGCGGCGCCGCGGGCGAGCTCGCGAACCCGCACCGGGACGTCGACGGAGGTGGAGGGGATGCTCATCCGTCCATCCTGCCCGACCACGATGAGCGGGATCATGCCATCGATCCAGGCGGTGTCGTAGGCTCGCTCTCGATGCAGTTCCCCCGGTCGTGGTGAAACCAAGAACCACGTAGGCTGATACTGCGTTCCATCAATGCATGTCGCACGACGACGTTCGAAGGAGAACATCAGATGCAGATCAGTGGACAGGGTGCACTCATCACCGGTGGGGCCTCGGGGCTCGGACTCGCCACGGCGCGTCGGCTGGTCGCCGCGGGAGCGCACGTCACGATCATCGACCTCGCCTCGTCGAAGGGTGCCGAGATCGCGGACGAGCTCGGCGGGCTCTTCGTCGCGGCGGATGTGACGAACGCCGATGAGGTGCAGGCGGCCGTCGCGGCCGCGCAGGCGGCGGCTCCGCTGCGCGTCGTCGTGAACTGTGCAGGGATCGCGCCGCCCGCGAAGGTGCTCGACCGCGAGGGCAATCCCGCCGTGCTCGCCGACTTCGAGCGCGTGATCCGCATCAACCTCGTCGGCACGTTCAACGTCATCTCGCAGGCCTCTGCCGTGATCGCCAAGAACGAGCTGCACGACGAGGAACGCGGCGTCATCGTGAACACCGCGAGCGTCGCCGCGTTCGACGGCCAGATCGGCCAGCCCGCCTACTCCGCATCCAAGGGCGGCGTGCACGCCATGACCCTCCCCGTGGCGCGCGAGCTCGCCCGCTACGGCATCCGGGTCTGCACGATCGCTCCCGGCATCATGGAGACGCCGATGCTGATGGGTCTCCCGCAGGCCGCTCAGGACTCCCTGGGCCAGCAGGTCCCCTTCCCGTCGCGGCTCGGCCGCCCCGACGAGTACGCCGTGCTCGTGCAGCAGATCGTCGAGAACGGCTATCTCAACGGCGAGACCATCCGCCTCGACGGCGCCATCCGCATGGCGCCGCGCTGACCCCGCGGCTGCCTTTCCCTTCGCGATCGAGAACCCAGGAGAACCCATGTCCCTTGCAGGCAAGACCATCCTGATGTCGGGCGGCAGCCGCGGCATCGGCCTCGCGATCGCGCTGCGGGCTGCCGCAGACGGTGCGAACATCGCGATGCTCGCGAAGACCGACACCCCGCATCCGAAGCTCGAGGGCACGATCCACACCGCCGCCGAGCAGATCCGCGCGGCGGGTGGCCAGGCCCTGCCGATCGTCGGCGACGTGCGCGACGACGACGACATCACCGAGGCGGTCATGAAGACGCAGGGTGAGTTCGGCGGCATCGACATCGTGATCAACAACGCCAGCGTGATCGACCTGTCGCGTTCGCTCGACCTGAACGCCAAGAAGTACGACCTGATGCAGGATGTCAACGTGCGCGGAACGTTCATGCTCTCGCGAGCGGCGGTGCCGATCCTGAAGGATGCCGAGAACCCGCACATCCTGTCGCTGTCGCCGCCCTTGAACCCCACCCCGAAGTGGCTCGGCGCGCACACCGGGTACACGCTCGCCAAGTTCGGCATGACCATGGTCACGCTCGGCCTCGCCGCCGAGTTCGCGCGCGACGGGATCGCCGCCAACACGCTCTGGCCGCGCACCACGATCGCGACCGCTGCGGTGCAGAACCTCCTCGGGGGCGACAAGGTCATGGCCGCCAGCCGCACGCCCGACATCTACGCCGATGCCGCCTACGCCGTGCTGCTCAAGCCCGCGGCGTCGTTCACCGGGCAGACGCTCATCGTCGAGGACGTGCTCGAAGCCGACGGCGTCACCGATTTCTCCGGCTACGCCGCGATCCCCGGCACCCCCGACGACGCGCTCTTCCCCGACATCTTCCTCGACTGAGACGCGGGGGATCTCCCTAGAACAGCAGGTACACGGCGCCGACGATCGTGAGGACGATCACGATGCGGTCGAACACCCGCTGATTCATCTTCCGCGCGACCCACAGGCCCAGGAGCGCACCGGCGACGACGAGCGGGGCGAGGACGGCATCCATCAGCAGCACGGGTGTCTCGAACAGTCCCAGGCCCGCGAGGAACGGCACCTTGATCGCGTTGATGATGGCGAAGAACCATGCCGATGTGCCGAGGAACACCTGCACCGGGGTGCGTGTGGCCAGGAAGTACATCGACATGACCGGCCCCCCGGCGTTCGCGACCATGGTGGTGAAGCCGCCGAGCGTGCCGTAGGTACCGGCGAGCACGATGCCACCGGACGGTGGAGCCGCGGCGTCCGCCCTGCTCTGCCGCCACCGGCGCCACAGCGTCACCGCGATCATCAGCAGCAGGATCACCCCGATCGCGCGGCGGACGATGCCGTCGCCGGCGAGCGCGAGGAAGGCGAATCCGACCAGGAGGCCGGCGATGACCGCGGGGGCCAGACGCAGCAGCGTCGGCCAATGCGCATGCCGACGGTAGGCGATGAGCGCGAACACGTCGCCGACCATGAGCAGTAGCAGCATCGCCGCCGTGGAGGTGCGTGCGGGCAGGACCGCCGCGAACAGCGCGATCGCGAGGATGCTGCCGCCGGGCCTCCTGGGTCGGCGGGTGCGGGGCGATCAGTCTCGCGTGGCGGCGAGAGCCGCGGCGAACCGTGCAGCGCGCTGCTCGATGTCGGCCCAGTCGGCGGCCTTGATCGATGCGCCGTTCGCGAGGTCGCCCCCGGCGCCGACCGCTACTGCGCCGGCGGCAAACCACGCGGCGAGGTTGTCGGGGCTCACGCCGCCGGTGGGCATCAGCGGAGCGTCGGGGAACGGTCCGCGCAGGGCGCCGAGGTACGAGGGGCCGCCGAGGGAGGCCGGGAAGATCTTCACCACGTCGACGCCCAGCTCGAGCGCGGCCATGACCTCGGTCGGTGTCATGGCTCCGGTCATCACGACGCGACCCGTGTCGAGCATGCTGCGGGTGAGGTGGGGCAGCGTGCCGGGGCTCACCAGGAACTCGGCGCCCGCCTCTGCGGCCTGCTCCGCCTGCGCTGCCGTGGTCACGGTGCCGGCGCCGATGTGGGCGGAGTCGCCGTGGCGTGCGATGAGCTCGCGGATGACGGCGGGTGCGTCGGGCGTGGAGAAGGTCACCTCGATGCCCGTGACACCGCCGCGGATGATCGCCTCGGAGGCCTCGAGCGCCAGTTCAGGGGAGGGGGCGCGGAGAACGGCGAGGATGCCGGTGCTGCGGGCGCGGTCGAGACGGTCGGGCATGGGGCTCCTTCATCGGGCGGGCTCGTCCATTCTCCCGGGCGCAGCCTGTAACGACAAGTTGGTCAGGAGGCGTGGGTGCGCGGCCAGGCCTCGATCAGTTCCTTCGACTCCTTGAGGCCGAGCCCGGTGTGCTGGCGCAGCGCCTTGATCGCGGCGATGGCGGAACCGCCGGCGACCATCCTGTCGATCTCGGTGGCGACCGACGGGGGCAGCGACGCGCGCACAGACGACGGGGTCATGGCGGTCGGGGTGATCGATGAGCGTGTGGCCGTGGCGTTCGACACGGCTGCGAGGTGCGGCGCCGTGGTGCTGACCGACCAGTGCTCGATGCGGTCCTTCGCATCCTTGAGGCCGACGCCCGAGTGGTCGCGGTAGAGCTTGATCGCGTGGATCTTCTGCCCGGCCGAGACGAGCCGGTCGATCTCGGCGATCACGGTTGGCGTCAGACCGGAGACCGACGCCGACGTGGACGAGGCCGGAGTCGTGCGCGCGGTCGTGGGCGACGGGGTGAACACCTGGGGCTCCGGCAGCTTCGGGCGCATGCCGCGCAGTGCGACCGCGAGGATCGCGACGACCACGATCAGGCCGACGACGATCGCGATGATCCACAGCACGGCATCCATGGGCTCAGTCTAGAGAGGTCGCCTCCCGCGCCCCAGGGCGTTCCCATCCGCCACCGCGTACCCTGGAGGGTATGACCGAGACTCCCCGCACGCGCGAGACGCGCCCCGCAGCATCCGCGTCCGCCCCGCAGGGTCGGCCCGCCCAGGGCAAGGTCCGCGAGACGCGCACGGCGCAGGTGCGCCCCGCGACCGAGGGGTGGACCCAGCAGAAGGACGCCGAGGGGCGTCCGCTACTGCAGTTCGCGAGCCCCAAGCGCGGCAAGCCGCCGGTGCACCTGGCCGACCTCACGCCGGCCGAGCGCACCGAGAAGGTCAAGGAGCTCGGGCTTCCGGGCTTCCGCGCGAAGCAGCTGTCGACGCACTACTTCCGTCACTACACGTCCGACCCCGAGCAGATGACCGACCTCCCGGCCGACACCCGGGAGCAGCTCGTCGCCGGCATGCTCCCGCCTCTGCTCACCGAGGTGCGACGCCTGGAGACCGACCGCGGTGACACGATCAAGTTCCTGTGGCGCCTGCACGACGGCGCGCTGGTCGAGTCGGTGCTCATGCGCTACCCCGGCCGCATCACGCTGTGCGTGTCGAGCCAGGCCGGCTGCGGCATGAACTGCCCGTTCTGCGCGACCGGACAGGCGGGGCTCACCCGCAACATGTCGACGGCCGAGATCATCGAGCAGATCGTGCGCGCGAACCGGCTGATCGCCGAGGGCGGCCTTGGCGGCAAGAAGGCCGACGATCACAGCATGGAGCGCGTCTCGAACATCGTCTTCATGGGCATGGGGGAGCCGCTCGCCAACTACAAGCGCGTGATGGATGCGGTGCGCTCGATGGTCGCCCCGCAGCCCGACGGCCTCGGTATGAGCGCGCGCGGCATCACGGTGTCGACCGTGGGCCTCGTGCCCGCGATCAAGAAGCTCGCCGACGAGAACATCCCGGTCACGTTCGCGCTGTCTCTGCACGCGCCCGATGACCACCTGCGCGACGAGCTCATCCCCGTGAACTCGCGGTGGAAGGTCGACGAGGCCCTCGATGCCGCCTACGAGTACTACGCCAAGACCGGTCGCCGCGTCTCGATCGAGTACGCACTCATCAAGGACATGAACGACCACGCCTGGCGCGCCGACCTGCTGGCCGAGAAGCTCAATCAGCGTGGCCGCGGCTGGGTGCACGTGAACCCGATCCCGCTGAACCCGACGCCCGGATCGATCTGGACCTCGTCGGAGATCCCGGTGCAGAACGAGTTCGTGCGCAGGCTCAACGACGCCGGTATCCCCACGACCCTCCGCGACACCCGCGGCAAGGAGATCGACGGCGCCTGCGGTCAGCTCGTCGCCACGACCGAGGACGAGGCCGCTTCCGCCGCGATCGGCTGAGGCGCACCCGCTCGGCGTCCGTCCGCGGCGCCCAGCCGTTCGGCGCGGTCGAGCCACCGCGTGATGGTGGCATCGCTCGCGTCCTTCACACCGAGCATGCGGTGCGTGCGCACCGAGCGGATCCCGCAGAAGCGCATCGTCCCCCGGGCGACGTGGGTCTGCGCGGGCAATCCGGTGAACGGCACGAAGTACCAGGGTGTGTCCGCGAGCAGGAGCAGGCGGCCGTGGCGTGCCGGCAGCAGGCCCTCGACGAGACCGAGCTTCGTGTACCGGTACTCCTGCTGCGGCAGCAGAGCGCGGTCGAAGAAGCCCTTCAGCAGGGCGGGGACCGACCCCCACCACAGCGGCGTCGCGATGACGACCGTGTCGGCGCTCTGCAGTGCGCGCTTCGCCTCGACGAGGTCGGGCTCGAGCGTCATGCGCTCGCGGTAGCCGAAGCGCAGGTTCGGGTCGAAGTCGAGGTCGCGGGGGGCGAGCACGCGTGCGTCGCCGTGGGCTGCGGCGTAGCGCTGCGCGAGCGCGGCGGTCAGGGAGCGGGCATCGGGATGACCGTCGATCACGATAGCGGGCATGTCGGATTCCTATCTGGACAGTGTCAAGCTGGTGGACACTGTCAAGATAGGAGAGGATGTTGCTCATGTCAAGTTCGAAGGACGGCTACCACCACGGCGATCTCGCCCGTGCGCTGGAAGACGCCGCGATGCAGCTGCTGGAGCGCATGCCCGCGGCGGAGATCAGCCTGCGCGAGGTCGCTCGGGCCGCGAACGTCAGCCACAACGCTCCCTATCACCACTTCTCGGACCGGCTCGGACTGCTGAAGGCGATCGCCGAGCGCAGCATGGCCGACCTCCTCGACCGGGTCCGCGCCGCCGCCGAGAACGCCCGCACCCCGCGGGCCGCGCTCACCGAGGGGGGATCCGCGTACATCCGTTTCGCGGTCGAGCATCCGCACGCGTTCGATGCGGTCTACGACCCGACCGTCTGCGTGCCCGGGGCTCCCACCCCGACGATGGCGCCTCTGATCGACGGGCTCGAGGCCGTGCTCGCCGAGAGTGCAGCCGCCGCGGGCCTGGACCGACCGACCGATGTCGTCGCGCTGTGGGGTCTGATCCACGGGCTCGGAACGCTGGCCGCCGCCGGGCACTTCACGCTCGACGACGGGCTCTCCGCCTATGCCGCCGCCCTCGATCGGCTTCTGCCGGCAACCTGATCTGCCCGGTTCCGCCGCCCAAGCTGTGAGTCGCTCAAAGCACTCTTCCACGCGATGCACAGGCGACCTTTCGTAGATTGTTCGGATGCCCTATTCCGCCCATCGACCGGGTCGCTACGACTCGCAGGGTCGGATCATCCTCGACAGCGAACCCGACGCCGTCACGGATGACCTCGACTTCCTGCGCGAGTTCGAGCCCACCGGCACGGACAACGCCACCCGTGAGGCGTCCGCATCCGCGACGTCGGAGGCGACCCCGATCGCCGACGCCCTCGTTTCAGAAGAGCCCGCCCCGGTGAAGCCCCCGCGCGCGCGCCGGCCCCGCAAGACGCGCCCACCGCGCACTCCCGGTTCGCGCGCGCGGACCCTTGCGATCCTCGGAGGAGCGGAAGGCGAGATCCTCGACCGCGTCCCCGGCGAGACGCCGCGCTTCGTGCAGATGTTCTTCGTGCTCGCCGGCACCGCGCTCGTCTCGGCGATCTCGATGCTCTTCGCCCTCACCACCGGTGTGCAGGCAGCCATTTGGCTGGCCGTGCCGCTGGCGCTCGTGTGGGCGCTCATCATCTTCAACCTCGACCGCTTCCTCACCTCGACCATGAGCTCGACGAGGAACGTCTGGCGCCTCATCGGCCTCGCGATCCCGCGTGTGATCATGGCCGCGATCATCGGGTTCGTCGTCGCCGAGCCGCTCGTGCTGCAGATCTTCCACAACGACATCGCCCGTGAGGTCGCCTCCACCAACATCACGCAGTCGCAATCCGACCAGGAGGCTCTCGAATCGGGCCCGGAGAAGATCGCGCTCGACGCGGCATCCGCCAAGGTCGCCGAGCTCGAGAACCAGGCGGCGACCGGCATCGTCGCGGGGACGGACGCCTCGTCGGCCACGGAATCTGCGGCCCAGGCCACGGTCGATGACGTGACCGCGAAGATGACCGCTCAGCAGGCCGTGATCGACCAGGCTCGTGTGCTGTACCAGTGCGAACTGACGGGTGAGGGTGCCGGCACCGTTCCCGGCTGCACCGGCGTCAACGGCCAGGGCGCCAGTTCGGATGCCGCCAAGGCGCAGCTCGCCGAGGCCCAGCAGACCTACGACGCGCTCGCCGCGCAGCTGCGCACCGCGAACGAGGAGCTCGCCGCTGCGGGGGCCGCCGCGAAGGAGAACACCTCGTCGTCGGAGGCGCAGAACCGCGAGCAGGCGAAGTCGCAGCTGCCGACCGCCCGCGACTCCTACGACCAGGCACTCGCCGCGTACAACGCGCGGGCCGACGCCGTGGCGCAGGGCAACGCCGGGGCCGTCGGGCTGCTCAGCCAGATCAGCGGACTCAACCGGCTGAGCGAGAAGGAGCCCTCTATCCTGTGGGCGCACATCCTGATCGCCGCGCTGTTCTTCATGATCGAGCTGCTGCCGGTGCTCGTGAAGGTGCTCACGAGCTACGGTGACCCGAGCCTCTACGAGAAGGCCGCGGCGATCCGCAAGCAGGTCGCACTCGATCGGGTGACGGCCGAGGGGTTCCGTGACCGCGCCAAGATCGTGACGGACCAGTCCCAGGAGGTACAGGCCGAGGCCGGCTCCGGTGAGCCGCAGACGCGTGCGGAACGCCGAGAAGCGGCCGAGGCGCAGGAGCGGGAACGGGCGGAGAAGCGCGCGCAGGCGCAGACGCTCGAGGAGCAGGAGCAGCTGGTTCGTCCGACGATCGGCTGAGCCGGGCACCGCGGTGCGGCGAGGCTCCGCGAGGCTCCGGTCAGGCGAGTTGAGGAATGCGCTCCGACATCCGTGGCGCCTGCTGCGGGGAGAGCTCGCTGATCCGGATGCTTCCCCGCGCCGGGTCGTCGCGGACAGCGGCGGCGATCGAGCGGATCAACGCAACGGTGGACGGGGTGCGTGCCCAGCGCGCTCCGGTCAGCAGTGCCTCGATGCGGGCGAGCGGATGCTGAAGCGTGACATCGTGCTGGCGGACATCATCGCTGAGCCACTCCAGGAGCTGTGCGATGGTCCAATCGGGGTTGATTGGTCCAGGCTCAGAAGGACTGCTGGCGAAATGCGTGTTCATTGGTCCAGAATCGGTTCTCATGAGCGTGAAAGACAGGGCCAATGGCGGGCCAATGGATCAGGTATCGGCCATTGTTGCGGGGCGAGCGGCATCTCTCGTGCACGCAGGTGACGTGTCGTCGGAGGCGCTCTCGGCACGGCTCGGCCGCTGGACACAGGGAGACGGCACTCTCGCCGCCCGGCTCTCGAGGGGCATCGAGAGCCTGATCGCGAGTGGCGAGGTGCGCCCGGGGGACCGGCTGCCCGCGGAGCGCGCACTGGCAGCCGCAGGCTCCGTCTCGCGCGGCACGGTCGTCGCCGCGTACGCCGACCTCGCCGAGCGCGGTCTCGTCGACCGGCGGCAGGGGAGCGGCACCCGCATCGCCGGGACAGCCGCAACCGCCGTGCCCGCCCAGCGACCGGGGCGAGGAGAAGCCCTGTTCTCCGCGCTGCCGAACGCGATCGATCTCCTGCGCACCGTGCCGCAGATCTCCGACCTCGGGGTGCAGCTCATCCGCGATCACAAGCCGCGGCTCGACCTCGCCCTGCTGCCCGAGACCGACCCTGCGGGCCTTCCTGCCCTGCGCGCCCTCATCGCCGACATGTACACCGCGGAGGGGACCCCGACCACACCGGAGCAGATCCTCGTCACCCACGGCGCGCAGCAGGCCATCAGCCTCGTGGTCAATGCGCTCGTCGGGCCCGGCGACATCGTGCTCGCCGAGGAGATCACCTGGCCGGGAGTCACCGACTCGGTCGGACTGCGCGGTGGCACGGTGCACGGCGTCCCGATGGGGGACGACGGTCTCGACGTCGACGCGCTGGAGCAGGCGCTCGCCCGACTGCGCCCCGTGCTCGTCGCGCTGAACCCGCATCACCAGAATCCCACCGGGTCGCGCCTGCCTGCCCCCGCGAGGCACCGGGTGGCCGAGCTCGCCGCGCAGTACGGCGTTCCCGTCATCGAAGACCGCGTGCTCGCGGGCATCTCCTTCGACGGGGTCGTGCCGCCCACGCTCGCGGCCGAGCGCGCGGATGCCCCCGTCATCGTGGTCGAGTCGGTGTCGAAGTGGGTGTGGGCGGGGCTGCGGATCGGCTGGTTGCGCGCCGACCCCGTGCTCGTGCGACGGCTGCGCGGTGCGCGCCAGCTCGCCGACCAGTCCACCAGCGTGCCGGGCCAGCTGCTCGCGCTCGACCTGATCGCCCGCGCCGACGACCTGCGCCGGGCGAACAGCCGCATCCACCAGGAACGGCTGAGACTGCTCCAGGCGCTCATGGCCGAGCACCTGCCCGACTGGACGGTCGAACCGCCCCGTGGCGGGCTCTCGCTGTGGGTGCGGTTGCCCGCGGGGTCGGCGGCGGCGCTCGCCAGGACGGCCGCAACGCACGGCGTCTCGGTCGCGGGGAGCGCGGCGTTCGCGGTATCCGCGTCGCCGGACGACCACATCCGCATCCCGTTCACCGCCCCCGACGACGTGCTGGCAGAGGGGATCCGCCGACTCGGAGCGGCCTGGCGCGAGTATCGGGAGACTCTCGGGATGTCCTCTTAGGCTGACCCGCATGACTCGGATGCAGCGTCGGACCATGCGGATGCAGACGCTGTGGATCTCGATCGTCGGCGTGCTCGCCGTCACGATCTATGCCGCGCTCGCCGCGGTGCAGATCCTGGTGCTCAATCCACTCGCCGCCGCTCCCGGTAGATCACTCGACGAGATCCATGCGGAGATGTCGAACGCCGGTGAGAGCCTGATGCCGGGCCAAGCGTTCTTCATCCTCGGTGTCGGCATCGCCCTGGCTGTGGCGCTCGCGGTCGTCGCGGTATGCACCGCTGCGCATCCGCTGATCCCGGCGATGGGTTTCCTGGTGCTGCTGATGCTCGGGGCGGGGGGTTACTTCATCGCCTCGTTCGGCGCCGGCATGGGACTCGCCGACGCCTTCGGCATCGGCGGGGGCGACTACTCGCCATGGGCACGCCCCCTCTATGCCGTGAGTGCGCTCTCCGCCGTCGCGCTCGTCGTCGTCGGAGTCATGGCCGCGGTACGACCACGCTCCGCTCCTGCGACCGCCTGACCTCTTCCCTCGCATCCGGCCCGGCCATAGTGGGCAGCCAGTAGCGTTGATCCATGGTCAACTATCGCTATCTCGGCAACAGCGGTCTCAAGGTCTCGGAGATCACCTACGGCAACTGGGTCACCCACGCCTCACAGGTCGGCGACGACGCCGCCGTGAAGACCGTGCATGCCGCCCTCGACGCCGGCATCACCACCTTCGACACCGCCGACACCTACGCCAACACGGCCGCGGAGGTCGTGCTCGGCAAGGCGCTGGAGGGTCAGCGCCGCGAGGGGCTGGAGATCTTCACGAAGGTCTACTTCCCGACCGGCCCCAAGGGACCGAACGACACCGGCCTGAGCCGCAAGCACATCTTCGAGTCGATCAACGGCTCGCTCACGCGCCTCGGCACCGACTACGTCGACCTGTACCAGGCACACCGCTTCGACTACGAGACCCCGCTCGAGGAGACGTTCCAGGCCTTCGCCGACGTCGTCCGCCAGGGCAAGGCGCTCTACATCGGCGTCTCGGAGTGGACCGCGGAGCAGCTGCGCGAAGGGCATGCTCTCGCCAAGCAGCTCGGCATTCAGCTCATCTCGAACCAGCCCCAGTACTCGATGCTGTGGCGTGTCATCGAGGGCAAGGTCGTGCCGGCATCCGAAGAGCTCGGCATCTCGCAGATCGTCTGGTCGCCGATGGCGCAGGGCGTGCTCAGCGGCAAGTACCTCCCTGGTCAGCCGGTGCCAGAGGGCTCGCGTGCGACCGACCCCCACAGCGGCGCCGACTTCATCAAGAGCTTCCTGCAGGACGACATCCTCACCGCCGTCCAGCGCCTCAAGCCGATCGCCGAGCAGGCGGGCCTGTCGATGCCGCAGCTCGCGATCGCGTGGGTGCTGCAGAACCCGAACGTGGCAGCGGCCCTCGTCGGAGCCTCGCGTCCGGAGCAGCTCGCCGAGACCGTCAAGGCCTCTGGCGTGAAGCTCGACGCCGACACCATGACCGCGATTGACGAGGCCCTGGGCGACACGGTCAACCGCGATGCGGAGGCGACGTACTCGACCTCCCCGAAGACGCGCCTGGTCTGAGTGTCCTGATCTGAGTGCCCTGATCTGACGCCGAGACCCATCGGTAGCGTCGAGACCCACCCCCGCTGACGTATGCGCGGGTGGGTCTCGACGTTGGGCGTGGGTCTCGGCGCTCGCCTTACTCCTTGACGGCGCCGGCGGTCAGGCCCTGCACGATCCAGCGGCTCGCGAGAGCGAACATCGCCATGGTCGGCAGGATCGTCAACACCGCGGCGGCACTCATCGAGCCCCAGTCGATGTTGAAGGTGGAGATGAAGCCGTTCAGCGCCGAGGGCACGGTGCGGTTCGCGTCGGTGTTCATCAGCACGACCGACAGGAACAGCTCGTTCCAGCAGTTGACGAAGTTGAAGATGAACGCCGCGATGATGCCGGGGGTCATCACCGGGACGAGCACGCGGAACAGAGCGCCCAGGCGTGAGCATCCGTCGATCATCGCCGCCTCTTCGAGCGCATCCGGCACGTTCTCGAAGAAGCCCCGCAGCATGACGGTCGAGAACGGGATGCAGATCGCGATGTACACGAGGATGAGCCCCGGCTTGGTGTCGACCAGGCCGAGGTCGGTCATCATCGAGTAGAGGGGCCCGAGCGCGATGAACGCCGGGATCATCTGGGTCAGCAGGAACGCGATCAGGATCGCCCCCTTGCCGCGGAACTCGAACCGGGCCAGCACGTACGCGCTCAACAGGGCGATGAGGGTGGCCACGGCACCGCCGACGACCGCGACCAGGGCGGAGTTGCCGAGGAAGACCCCGAACGAGCTCTTCTGGAACAGGCTGATGTAGTTCTCGAGCGACGGCTCGCTCGGCCAGTACTCGATCGGGAAGCGGTTGATCGTGCCCGGCGACTTGATCGACGTCAGCGCGATCCAGTACAGCGGGAACAGTGTGATCACGAGCCAGAGTCCCAGGCCCACGACACGGACGATGCCGCCGATCGTGACGCGCGGCTTCGGGCGCGGTGCGGATGCCGGGTCGGGCACGGTGATGCGGCGGGTCTCGGTGATCGAGGAGCCCGTCCGCGAGGCGTCTGTCATGGTCATCGCTGCACTCTCCGCATCGCCATCAGGTAGAACGCGCAGAACACGAACAGGACCGCCATCACGATGAGGCCGATCGCGCTCGCGAAGCCGTAGTTGCCCTGTTGGGTGTAGTTGATCATCCAGGTCGTGATGATGTGCGTCTGGTTGGCGGGTCCGCCGTTGGTCATCGCGTAGATGATGTCCGGGAAGTTGAAGATCCAGATCACGCGCAGCAGGATCGTCAGCAGCAGCGTCATCGAGATGTACGGGATGATGATCGAGAACAGCTGACGGAACTTGCCGGCGCCGTCCAGGCTCGCCGCCTCCAGCATCTCGTCGGGGACCGACTGCAGGGCCGCGAGGATCATGATCGCGAAGAACGTCACCCCGTACCAGACGTTCGCGACGATCACCGCGAACATCGCGAGCTTCGGGTCGGCCAGCCAGGGCAGCGGCGCATCGATCAGCCCGGCCTTCATGAGCAGGTCGTTGACCACGCCGAACTCGGCGTTGAACATCCAGCGGAAGAGCATGCCGATGAGGAAGCCCGACACCGCCCACGGGAAGAACACGAGCGCCTGGTAGAGCCCGCGGAAGCGGAACCTCTTGCGCAGGGCGAGCGCGATCAGGAACCCGATCACGAGCTGCGGCACGAGCGAGCCGACGACCCACAGCACGGAGTTTCCCGCGACGGTCGGGAAGGCCGGATCGCGGAACACCGCGAGGAAGTTGTCGAAGCCCACGAACGGCGTCGACGTGAGATCCCACAGGTTCCAGTCGTGGAAGGCCATGCGCGCGCCCTGCAGCATCGGCCAGTAGGTGAACCAGCAGACGAAGACGATTGCCGGCGCGAGGAAGGCCAGCAGCGTCCATGCCTGGCGGCTGCGGAACGGGCGCCGGCGCGATGCCGGGGAGGCCCCGACGACTGCCTGCTGCGAAGCAGTGCCGACGGAGCCTCCCTTGTGAGCGGTGCGGGCCACAGGTCAGCCCTTTTCCGAGGCGTACTTCTCGGTCCAGAACGCATCCCACGACGCCAGCAGGTCGCTGGTCGACATGTTGCCCAGCAGCACGTTCTGCACGTCCTGGTCGGACTTCTGGATCCACTCGGTCCACCAGCTGACCCCGCGCGGCTGACGCACGTTGACGTAGGTCTCCGGGTCTTCCGTCATGGTGACGTAGCTGGTCCACGGGCCCGACGAGTAGAAGTCATCATCTGCCGCGGCCGTGATGATCGGCACCAGGCTGTTGGCCTGGGCGAACTCGGTGGCGGGCTCGGCGGACGAGAGGAACTCGACCAGCTTGACGGCCGCCTCCTTGTTCTCGCTGTTCTCGGCCACGCCCCAGCCGGCGACGGCGAGCGGCTGGGCGGCCTTGCCCGACGGGCCGACGAGCAGCGGAGCGGTGTCCCACTGGTCCTCGGTCAGCGAGGAGTCCTGCACGGTCGCGATGACCTCGGGGTCCTGCAGCAGGAAGGCGGTGGTGCCGTTCGTGAAGCCGGCGACCATCTCGGGGTAGCCCCATGAGACGGCGGAGGGCGGGGAGGCCTTCTTGAAGAGGTCGAAGTAGTCGTCGACGGCATCCTGCGCCTCGGGGGCGGCGAAGATCGTCGAGCCGTCCTCCATCAGGAACGCATCGTCGACGTCGAGTCCGTCGATCGTGTACGCCTCGATGGCCGCGACCACGTTGCTGTTGGCGTTCTGGCCGCCGCGGAAGGCGTAGCCGTAGATGTTGTTCGACGGGTCCTGGATCGCACTGGCCTGCTCGAGCAGGTCCTTCCAGCTGTGCGGCGGGCCGTCGAACCCGGCGTCCTTCACGAGGTCGGTGCGGTAGAACAGCGACAGCCCGTAGAAGCCGTAGGGAACGAAGTAGCTCTTGCCGTCGGCGGCGACCGAGGCGGACTGGGCGTTGTCGGTCAGGGCGTCCCAGCCGTCCCACTTCTCGAGGTCGGGGCCCAGGTCGTACAGCCAGCCGTTGTTCGCGAACGGTCCGACGGTGATGTCGCGCACCTCCAGCACGTCGACGCCCTTGCCGGACTGCAGCATCTGCTGGATCTTCGCGTCGGCCTGCTCGGTGGGAGGGGAGACCAGGTTGACCGTGATCTTCGGGTTCGCCTTCTCGAAGTCGTCGAGCAGCCCGCGCACGAGCTCGGTGCGGGCGGGGTTGGTCAGGCTCTCGACCATCTGCAGGGTGACGGCGCCGTCGGCGGACGGGCCGGAACTTGCGGAACAGCCGGTGAGAGCGAGGACGGCGACGGTGCCGAATCCCGCTGCGGTCGTCAAGATCTTGTTCTTCACGATGTGCCTCTCGGTGGGGTGGGGGTGGATGTTGCGGTCGGGCGGGGGACGGACGCGGTCAGGGAAGGACGAGGGAGTCGGCGCGGCGGATGCCGGCGCGGCTGAGGATCTGCGGGACGCAGCGCTCGACGAAGGCCTCGTAGTCGGCGGCCTCGTTGTAGAGGTGGGCGGAGAGTCGGAAGTAGCCGACGCCGCGGAAGCTGGTGAAGGCCGTCTCGACGCCCACCTCGTCGAGCAGGTCCATGCGCAGGGCATCGGCCTCTTCGCGGGTCGCGCCGAGCCCGAGCGGAAGGCGCACGAGTCGCATCGACGGCACGGGCGAGGGGAGCGGGGTGAGCGGGTCTTCGTCGCCGTAGGGGCGCAGGGCTTCGGCGATCACCGCGGCACCGGCATCCGCGATCTCCGCCATCGCTGTGCGCGCGGCCGCCCAGCCGAACTCGCTCTCGATGAAGTCGATCGCGGTCGGGGTCGCCAGGTAGGTCGTGGCGTCGATCGTGCCCTGGGTGTCGAAGCGGGTGGGATACGGCTCGCGCGCGGACCAGGAGTCGATGAGCGGCCAGAGCTCGTCGCGGTCGGGGGCGGTCGTGACGAGCAGGGCAGAGCCGCGCGGGGCGCAGGGCCACTTGTGCAGGTTGCCGAACCACCAGTCGCCCCCCGCGACCGCTGCCGCGTCGGGGATGAGGCCGGGGGCATGGGCGCCGTCGACGAGTGTGCGTACGCCGCGCTGGGACGCGGCGTCGGCGATGCGCCGCGTCGGCAGCAGCCGCGCGGTGGGGGAGGTGATCTGGTCGACGACGATCAGGCGGGTGCGGGGCGTGAGCGCATCGGTGAAGAGCTGCACGATCTCGTCGTCGGAGGCGAGCAGGGGCAGGGCGACGGTGTGGACCGTCGCACCGAACCGGCGGGCGAGGCGCTCGGCTCCCATCGTGATGGCCCCGTACCCCTGGTCGGTCACGAGGATCTCGTCACCGGTCTCGAGCTGCAGCGCGTTGTAGACCACGGTCGCCGCCGCGGAGGCGTTCGGAACGAAGGCGCTGTCCTCCGCACGCGCGCCCACGAACGGGGCGGTGCGCTCGCGAGCCTCCTGCACGCGTTCGGCGATGCGCGGGAACCACTCGACGGGGCTGAGATCGGCGCGGCGGCGCAGGGCGTCCTGATGCTCGCCGACGACGGACGGGACCGCGCCGAAGGATCCGTGGTTGAGGTGGATCACTTCCCGGTCGAGGGGCCAGGCGTCGCGCGCTCGCATGCCGGAGTTCAGCGTGAGCAGTGCGGGGAACAGCGGTGCGGGCATCGGTCCTCATCGATGAGTCGGGCAAGTTGTTGTACAACTTTTCCACATGCCGTGGAAAACTGCCACGAAAAGGTGAAGATGAAACATAGTTATCATACGAGTTCCCTGCGAAGGGGAGTTCCGACAGACTTCACGAGGGGCGGGGGAGTGTCAGAGAGGATGACGATGAGCGCACTCGACACGGCGCTGCACGGGCTGCGGGCGCTGATCGCCGACGGCGCGCTGCGACCCGGCGACCGGCTGCCGAGCGAAGGCGAGCTCTGCGAACGTCTCGGCGTCTCCCGGGGATCCCTGCGCGAAGCGATCCGGATGCTGGCCGCTCTCGGTGTGCTCGACACCCGTCACGGCTCCGGCAGCTACGTCAGCGAACTGCGTGCCGCCGATCTGATCGGCAGCCTGTCACTCACCGTCGGACTGCTGCCGATGGCCGGAGTGCTGGAGCTGACCGAGCTGCGCCGCGTGCTCGAACCGCATGCCGCCGCGCTCGCCGCAGCCCGCATCGACGAGGACACGGTGGCGTCGCTGGACCGTGTGCTCGACGAGATCGAGGCGACCACTGACTTCGAGGCGCAGTCGCGGCTCGACCACGAGTTCCACATGGCGATCTCCGGCGTTGCGGGGAACGAGGCGCTGACCAGCCTGATCGACGTGCTGCGTTCGCGCTCGCGGGCGTACCGCATCTCCGATCCTGAGGATGCGGCCGAGCTCAAGGTGCACTCGGATGCCGGACACCGCGCGATCCTGCGCGGGCTCGCGTCGGCAGATCCGGTCGCCGCGAGCGCTGCGGCCTCCGCGCATGTGGCCTACACGGAGTACTGGGTGCGGAGGTACTCCGGGCTCGAGGACTGACGCGCGTTCTGGCGGAATGCTCAGCCGAGGGTGATGTCGACCTGGATCTCGGCGGCGATGCGTTCGAGGTCGGCACGTAGGGCGTCGAGGTCGACGGAGGCCGGGACTTTCGCGGTGACCGACGCCTCGAACAGGCGCCCTCCGGCCATCGCGGCATCCCTGGTCTCGGTGGCGAGTTCCTCGATGCTCAGGGCATGCGCGCTCAGCACGCCGGAGACTTCGCGCACGATGCCGGGGCGGTCGTTGCCGAGCACCTGGATCTCGAGCAGCTGATCGTCGTCTGCGGCGGCATCCGGGGTGCCGGTGAGCACGGCGAGCGTGAGGAGCCCCTGGCCCTGGAGGCCGCGCAGAGCACTCTCGAGCTCCGCCGCCTGGTCGGTCGGAACGGAGACCTCGATGACGCCCGCGAACGTGCCGACGAGCTCAGCCAGCGAGCTGTTCTCCCAGTTGCCGCCGTGCGCATCCACGACATCGGCGACGGCGGCCACGAGGCCAGGACGGTCTGCACCCGCGACGGTGAGGATCAGAGTAGTCATGCGGCCAGCGTAGCCCGCAGCCCTCACTCCACCCAGACGCCGGACTCCAGGAACCCGTCGAGTCGTGCCCGGTGCGGGGCGAGGTCCCAGCCTTGGGCCGCGACCCACTCGTCGGAGTAGTAGGTGCCGGCGTAGCGGACGCCGCTGTCGCAGATCAGGGTCACGACGCTGCCGGTCTCTCCCGCGGCCCGCATGCGGGCGATGAGCTGGAACGCGCCGTAGAGGTTCGTGCCCGTCGAGCCCCCGGCCCAGTGCAGGGTGCGTTCGCGCAGCAGGCGGATCGCGGCGATCGAGCCGGCATCCGGAACCTGGATCATCTCGTCGATCACGGTGGGCACGAACGACGCCTCGACCCGGGGGCGGCCGATGCCCTCGATGCGGCTCGGACGCCCGGCCGGCGGGTCCACGGTGCCGGCCCATCCGTCGTAGAAGGCCGAGCCCTCGGGATCGACGACCGCGACCTTGGTGTCATGCCTGCGGTACTTCACGTACCGGCCGAACGTCGCGCTCGTGCCACCGGTGCCGGCGCCCGTGACGATCCAGGAGGGGATCGGATGCCGTTCCTGGGAGAGCTGGCTGAACACGCTCTCGGCGATGTTGTTGTTGCCGCGCCAGTCTGTCGCGCGCTCGGCGAAAGTGAACTGGTCGAGGTAGTGGCCGGTGCAGTCGGAGGCGAGGCGCTGGGCCTCGGGCGACATGTCCTCTGCCCGGTCGACGAAGTGGCAGGTGCCGCCGTAGAACTCGATGAGGTCGATCTTCTCCTGCACGGTCGAACGGGGAACGACCGTGATGAACGGCAGCCCCAGCATGCGGGCGAAGTACGCCTCGGAGACGGCGGTCGATCCGCTCGACGACTCCACCAGTGTGGTGTCTTCGCGGATGCGTCCGTTGACCAGGCCGTAGAGGATCAGCGAGCGCGCGAGGCGATGCTTGAGGGAGCCCGTGGGGTGCACGGACTCGTCCTTCAGGTAGAGGTCGATGCCCCACTCCGACGGCAGCGGGAACAGGTGCAGGTGGGTGTCGGCGCTGCGGTTGGCATCGGCTTCCAGCAGGGCGATCGCGGTGCTGGTCCAGTCGCTCATGCCCTCGACATTACCGGCCGCTCAGCCGACCGTCCCGGCGCGGGACGCCCCGCCTTCGCCATCGACGTGCAGCAGCGAGGCCTGCGACTGCTCCTGCTGCAGTTGGAACTCGAAGCGCGAGCGGTCGCCGCGGTGATACGCGATGAAGTACTCGATCGGCGTGCCGTCGGAGCTGCGGCTGATGCTACGCAGACGCAGCAGGGCCGAGCCGGCGCTGACTCCCAGATGCTGTGCCTGCTCGTGCGTGGCCACGGTCGCCTCGGCTGAGCGCACGCCGTGCGTCGCGACGATGCCGTTGTCGGCGAGCAGTCGGTACAGAGAGCCCTCGGTCAGGTCGGCGCCGAGCGTCACACGGCCGACGGCCTCCGGCATCCACGTCGTCGACAGCGACCACGGCTCGCCGTCGACATGGCGCAGACGCTCCAGTGCGACGACGGGCGACCCCACGGGCACCTCCAGCGCCAGGGCGACCTCTTCATCCGCCGTCGTCTGCTCGTGCCGCAGCACGTCGCTGTGCACATGGCCGCCGCGGCGCTCGACATCGTCGTACAGACCGACCAGCGTGTGCACCAGGCTCTCGCTCGTGCGGGGACGGGAGACGAAGGTGCCCTTGCCCTTCACCCGCTCGACGAGTCCCTCATGTTCGAGCTGGGCGAGCGCCTGGCGCACGACGGTGCGCGAGATGCCGTAGCGCTCGCACAGCCGATGCTCACCGGGCAGCGGGTCGCCGGGCTGCAACCCGTCGCGCGCGATGCCGTCGATGATCAGCTGGCGCAGCTGGTCGTACATCGGCGCGGCGGAGTGCCGGTCGATCGCGTCGTCGACGAGGGCCATCAGTACGCCACCCCCGCGTGCAGGACCACGTTCGCGTAGGGGGTGAACTCCCCCGACCGCACGAATGCGCGGGCGCCGTGGCTGAGCTTCTTGAACTCGACGTGCGGGAGGAGTTCGATCTCGAATCCCATCCCGGCGAACCGCTCCCGCAGCGCGGCCAGCACCTCCGGGCTCTTCTCGGCGACCTCTGCCGAGACCGTCGCTCCCTCCACGACCAGCTCGGCGAGCACGGTGTCGAGCACGTCGAGGAAGGCCGGAGCCCCCGGCCGATACGCCAGGTCGATGCGCTCGGAGCCCGGGGGGATCGGCAGGCCCGCGTCGGTGACGACGAGCAGGTCGGTGTGGCCGGTCTCGCTGATCACGCGGGAGAGCGCGGGATTGATCGTGGTGGCTGTCTTGCGCATGTGGCTCCTCGGTGCTCCGCAGGTTCGGTTCGCGAGTTCGGTTCGCGAGTTCGGTTCGCGAGTTCAGTTCGCGACGGGTGCGGCCGCGCGCTCCGTCAGGAACGCATCGACCTCGGCGCGGTGGGGAAGGCTCGGCGACGCCCCCTGCTTGGTGACGGTGAGCGCGCCAGCCGCGGTGGCCAGGCGCACGGCATCCGCCAGGGTGCTGCCGTTCGCGAGCGCTGCACCGAGGTATCCGGCGTAGGCGTCGCCCGCCGCGGTCGTGTCGACGGCCTCGACCGGGAACGGAGGGATCACGGATGCGCCCTCGGCCGTGACGACGCACGACCCCTGGCCCGCGAGGGTGATCACGGCGGCGCCGACGCCCTGGGCGAGGAACCAGCGTCCGGCGCGTTCGGCCGATGCGGCATCCGTCACCTCGATGCCGCTGATCAGCGTCGCCTCTGTCTCGTTGGGGGTGACGATGTCGATGCTCCGCCAGATCTCCGCATCGAGCTCGGCGGCCGGTGCCGGGTCGAGGATGACCGTCATCCCGTGCTCGCGTCCGCGCGCGGTGATGTGCGCCGTGAGTGCCGACGGCGTCTCGAGCTGGGTGAGCAGCACCGAGGTCGTGGGGGCGAGAGCTGCGAGCGCCTCGTCGATCTGCGCGGCGCTGAGGGCGGCATTGGCGAGCGGCACCATCACGATGTCGTTCTGCGCCGAGGAGTCGACCCGGATGTGCGCGATGCCGGTCGGGCCGGGAACCGTGCGCAGGTGCGTGAGGTCGACGCCCGCTGCCGTGAGCCCGTCGACGACCAGGTCGTGGAAGAGGTCGTCTCCCACGCAGCCGACGAAGCTCGTGCGTGCACCGGAGCGACCGGCGGCGACGGCCTGATTCGCGCCCTTGCCCCCCAGCATGAGGGTGAACTCGTCGCCGAGGATCGTCTCGCCTCTGGCCGGCAGGCGCCCGGAGAAGGTGGTCACATCGGCCGTGACGCTGCCGACGATGACGACGCCGGTGCGGTCCTCGGGGTGTGCGGGGGTCATCTCGCTCCTGATCTTCCTCGATGGCAGGCGTGGCCGTCGCTTTGACAGACCGCGATGGCTGTCATTACATTAGCCGAATCCGCACCTGTAACGACAGGTTGTCCGCGAGGAGACCCCGATGACCCCGATCGCGCCACGCCTGTACGTCGACAGCGCCGATGTCGACCGTGTCTCCCCGCTGCTCGCCGCGGGGGTGGTGCACGGCGTCACCACGAACCCGACCATCCTCGAACGCGGCGGCCGCACCGCCGCCGAGATCCCTGATCTCTACGCCCTCTGGGAGTCGGAGGGGGCGCGCGAGATCTTCTTCCAGACCTGGGGTGGCGACACCGCCTCGTTCCTCCGCAACGCCGAGGGCATCCGCGCGCTGGGTGACCGGGTGGCCGTGAAGGTGCCGGCGACGGCGGCGGGTTTCGCCGCCGCAGCCGCGCTCCTGCGCGAGGGGGCGACCGTGCTGGTCACCGCCGTGTACTCGGTCGCGCAGGCCCTGGCGTGCGCGTCGATCGGCGCGCAGTACATCGCCCCGTACCTCGGACGCATGCGCGATGCCGGGCTCGACGGCGACGCGACGATCGCCCGCATGCAGGAGGTGTGCGCGGGGAGTGCGTCGAACGTGCTCGCCGCATCCCTGCGCTCGCCGGATGACATCACGGGCCTGCGACTGGTGGGGATCCCCTACTTCACCGCGGCTCCCGATGTGCTGGACCGGCTGCTCTTCCATGAGGTGAGCGACAGCTCGGCGGCCGAGTTCGACGCCGCCATGGTGCGCCTGGGGGCGTGAGCGGCTGCTCCCGCCGGCGTCAGCTCGCTGCGGCCTGACGCAGCCAGCGCTCGACGCCCGCGATGTGCGCCGTGGCCAGAGAGGTCGCGAGGGCGGAGTCATGCTGGGCGATCGCGTCGGCGATGGCCCGGTGCTCCGACAGGGTGCGCTCGACAGCGCCGCCCTCGGTGAGGCCGCGCCAGACGCGGGCGCGGACGGTCTGGCTGCTCAGATGCTCGATCAGGCTCGCGAGGTAGGCGTTGCCGGACATCGCGACGATCTCGCGGTGGAAACGGATGTCGTGGTCGACCAGGGATTCGATCGTGACCGCCGCATCGATGGAGTCGACCTCATCCTGCAGCTCAGCGATCTGCTCATCTGTCCCGAGCGTCGCCGCGAGCCCGGTCGCCTGCGACTCCAGCATGCGCCGCACTGCGAAGATCTCGAGCATCGAATCGTCGTCGTGCATGTCGACCACGAACGAGATCGCCTCCAGCAGCAGATGCGGCTCGAGGCTCGTCACGTAGGTGCCGTCGCCGCGACGCACGTCGAGGACCCGGATGACCTCCAGCGCCTTGACCGCTTCGCGCATCGAGCTGCGGGACAGGCCGAGTCGTTCGGACAGCTCCTTCTCGGGGGGAAGCCGATCACCGGGGGAGAGCTCGCCCGCCACGATCATCGCCTTGATCTTCTCGATCGCCTCGTCGGTGACTGCCATGGCGTCATCCTAGCGATTGATCGGATGTCTCCGGCAGGATGGAGCCATGCGCGTTCTCGATTCACATCTGCACCTCTGGGATCCGGAGGTTCTGACGTACACCTGGCTCGAAGGGCCGATGGCCTTTCGGTTCGCCGACCTCGAGCTCGAGCATGCCCGCCTGGGCCTGGCCGAACCGGAGAGGTCGGTCTTCGTGCAGGCGGAGACGATCGAAGACGACTTCCTCGCCGAGGTCGACTGGGTCGCAGGCCTCGCCCCCGCGCTCGGCATCGTCGGGATCGTCGCGGGCGTCCGCCTCGACAGGGGGACCGACACGGTCGCGCACCTGGAGGGACTCCTAGCCGAACCCCTCGTCGTGGGCGTGCGGCACAACCTGCAGGGTGAGCCGGACGGACTCGCGGTCTCGGCGGCGTTCGTGACCGGTGCCAGGGAGGTCGCCGCTCGTGACCTGAGCTTCGACGTCTGCGTGCGCGAGAGCCAGCTGCCCGACATCGCCCGCCTCGCCGGAGCCATCCCCGAGCTGCGGCTCGTGCTCGATCACCTCGGAAAGCCCGCCGTCGGTACGGCGGCGTCCCCGCTCGCGCCGTCCGCGGAGTGGGCGCGCGACCTCACCGAGCTGGCGCGGCATGCGAACGCCTTCTGCAAACTCTCGGGGCTGCCGGGAGAGGCGGGCGGCGACTGGAGCGCCGAGCAGCTCGAGCCGTTCCTCGATGTGGCGGCGGATGCCTTCGGCGTCGAGCGGCTGATGTGGGGGAGCGACTGGCCCGTCTCCGTGATCGGTCCGGCCGAGGACGGCGACCCGCATGCGCCGGAGGATGGGTCCGCCACCTACCAGGCGACGGCGCGATCGCGCTGGGCCGACACCGTGATCGCCTGGGCGCAATCGCGTGGGCACGACCTCGATGCGCTCCTGTGGCGCAACGCCGAGCAGTTCTACCGTACCGATCGGCCGCGGCAGCTGCCGACGGACAAGACTCCGCGCTCCGGCCTCCGGGGCTGGCTCCGCGGCCACCGCGGCTGAGCGCCGTCTGACCGGCGTTCCGGTCGCAGTTGCTGCCATCCCCGCACGTCGGATGCGGCGTCAACTGTGACCGGGAGGAGGAAGCGGGGGCTACTCCGCGCGCAGGCGCAGCTGGGCCATGCCGCCGTCGACCTCGATGAAGGTTCCGGTGGTCGAGCCTGCAGCGGGGCTCACGAGGTAGGCGACAGCCGCGGCGACCTCGTCGGGGCTGACCAGTCGCCCGTGGGGCTGGCGTGCCTCGAGGGCCGCACGCTCGGCGGCGGGGTCGGTGGCCGAGTCGAGCAGGCGTCCCACCCACGGAGTGTCGGCCGTGCCCGGGTTGACCGCGTTCACACGGATCCCCTCGCGCAGGTGGTCGGCGGCCATCGCGCGGGTGAGAGCGGAGACGGCACCCTTCGACGCGCTGTAGAGCGCGCGCTGCGGCAGTCCGGTGGTCGATGCGATGGATGCCGTGTTGCACACCGCCGCCGACGGGGACTTCCGCAGCCACGGGAGAGCTGCCGAGGTGACACGGGCGATGCCGGTGACGTTGACGGAGAGCACTCGCGCCCACTCGTCGTCGTCGTTCGCGGCGATGTCGCCCTGCGCACCGATGCCGGCGTTGTTGACGACGATGTCGATGCGCCCGAACCTCTCGGCCACGGCGGCCACCGCCTCGTCGACGCTCGCGCGGTCGGAGACGTCTGCCGTGAAGGCGGCGAAGGCGGGGCCGGCCGCTGCGGTGTCACGGTCGAGCACCGCGATGGTCGCGCCGTCGGCGTGCAGGCGCTGCGCGATTGCCGCGCCGATTCCGGATGCTCCGCCGGTGACGATCGCCACCAGTCCGTTCAGTGCGCTCACTTCTGGGCCTCCCATGCCACGAACTCCTGTCGCTGACGGCCAAGGCCGTCGATCTCGATCTCGACCACGTCGCCCGCGGCGAGGTACGGGTACTTGCCCGAGAGGGCGACGCCCTGCGGGGTGCCGGTGAGGATCAGGTCGCCCGGCTCGAGCGTCACGTACTGCGACAGGTGGTGCACGATGTGCTCGACAGTGAAGATCATGTCGCTCGTGTTCGAGTCCTGCCGCGGCTCGCCGTTCACGAAGCTGCGAAGTCCGAGCGCGTGGTGGTCGACCTCGTCGGGGGTGACGAGCCAGGGGCCGGTCGGGTTGAAGCCGGGCGCGATCTTCCCCTTGGACCACTGACCGCCGGAGACCGTCATCTGGAAGTCGCGCTCCGAGACATCGTTCGCGGCGACGAAGCCGGCGACGTGCGCGAGCGACTCCTCGGGACTGTCGAGATAGGCGGTGCGGGTGCCGATGATGATGCCGAGCTCGACCTCCCAGTCGGTCTTCTCGCTGCCCCGCGGGATCGTGACCGTGTCGTTCGGGCCGACGACCGTGTTCGGGGTCTTGAGGAAGAGGATCGGGATGGTGGGCGGCTCCGAGCCGGACTCGGCCGCGTGGGCCGCGTAGTTCATGCCGATGCAGATCACGGCGCTCGGGCGGGCGATCGGGGCGCCGATGCGCATCGACGCGGCGTCCGCGAGCTCGGGGAGCTCTCCGCCTTCACGCGCGGCCGTGACCCGGGCGACGAAGTCGCTCTCCAGGAAATCGCCGTTCACGTCGGATGTTACGGAGCGGAGGTCGAGGTATCGGTCGCCCTCCACGAGGACGGGGATCTCATTCCCGGGGGTGCCGAGCCGCGCGAACTTCATGTTTCTCCTGATCGGTCGGGAGGCCGCGATGAGGCGGCCGGTCTCGTTGACAGTATAGACATCGGATGTTTACACTCCAAGAGATCCGCACGGAAGAAATCACCCGTGCATGGAGAGGAATCCCGTGAGCCGTATCGTCGCCCTCGACACCACCGATATCCGCTTCCCCACGTCCCTGAGCCTGGACGGGTCGGACGCGATGAACCCCGACCCCGATTACTCGGCCGCGTACGTCATCGTGCGCACCGACGCCGACGACGACATCGAGGGGCACGCGTTCGTCTTCACGATCGGTCGAGGCAACGACGTGCAGGTCGCGGCGATCGACGCGCTCGCCGGGCACCTCGTCGGGCGCGAGATCGAGCCGCTGCTCGACGACATGGGCGGCACGTTCCGTGACATCATCGGCGACTCGCAGCTGCGCTGGCTCGGCCCCGAGAAGGGGGTCATGCACATGGCCATCGGCGCGGTCATCAACGCGCTGTGGGACATCAAGGCCAAGCGCGCAGGGCTTCCGCTCTGGCAGCTTCTCGCCCGCATGACGCCGGAGGAACTCGTCGACCTGGTCGACTTCCGCTACCTCACCAATGCCCTCACCCCCGAAGACGCCCTCGAGATCCTGCGTGCGGCCGAGCCCGGACGAGCTGAGCGCGAGCAGCAGCTGCTGGCCACCGGATACCCCGGCTACACCACGAGCCCCGGCTGGCTCGGCTACTCCGACGAGAAGCTCGAACGCCTCGCCCGCGAGGCCATGGCCGACGGCTTCACCCAGATCAAGCTCAAGGTCGGCGCCGACCTCGACGACGACATCCGCCGTTTCCGCAAGGCGCGCGAGGTGTGCGGACCCGACTTCCCCATCGCGATCGACGCCAACCAGCGCTGGGAAGTGTCGGAGGCGATCGAGTGGGTGAACGCGCTCGCCGAGTTCCATCCCGCCTGGATCGAGGAGCCCACGAGCCCCGACGACGTGCTCGGCCACGCCGAGATCGCCAGGGGCGTCGCGCCCATCCGCGTCGCGACGGGTGAGCACGCGCAGAACCGTGTCATCTTCAAGCAGCTGCTGCAGGCCGACGCCATCTCGGTCATGCAGATCGACGCCGTGCGCGTGGCCGGGGTGAACGAGAACATCGCGAACCTGCTGCTCGCCGCCAAGTTCGGCGTGCCCGTGTGCCCGCACGCCGGTGGTGTCGGCCTGTGCGAGGCCGTGCAGCACCTGTCTATGTTCGATTTCGTCGCGGTCACCGGCACCCGCGAGGGCCGCATGATCGAGTTCGTCGACCACCTGCACGAGCACTTCGTCGTGCCCACCGACATCCAGGGCGGCTCGTACATGGCGCCGACCGCGCCGGGAACGGGCATGGAGATGAAGGCCGACAGCATCGCGACCTACACCTGGACGGGTGCACATGTCGGTGCCTGATCGCGGGGGAGTGCGCGACCGCCTGGAGATTCCCGCCCTCGGGTACGGCGCCGCGAACGTGGGCAACCTGTTCCGTCCGCTCAGCGACGACGAGGCGTGGGCCGTGCTGGATGCCGCGTGGGAGAGCGGCATCCGCTTCTACGACACCGCGCCGCACTACGGTCTGGGCCTCTCGGAGCGCAGGCTCGGGGCGTTCCTGCAGACCAAGCCGCGCGACCAGTACGTGCTCTCGACCAAGGCCGGGCGCCTGTTGCGGCCGAACCCCGACCACTCCGGCGGCCTCGACACCGCGAACGACTTCCACGTGCCGGACGACCTGCAGCGCGTGTGGGACTTCTCGGAGGCGGGCATTCGCGCGAGTGTCGACGAGTCTCGCGAGAGGCTCGGCATCGAACGCATCGATCTGCTCTACCTGCACGACCCCGAGCGGCACGACCTCGACCTCGCGCTCGCCGAAGCCCTGCCCGCGATGGAGCAGCTGCGTGCCGACGGCGAGGTCACCGCGATCGGCATCGGCTCGATGGTGTCGGATGCTCTCGCCGCAGCCGTGTGTGCCGCCGACCTCGACCTGATCATGGTGGCCGGCCGGCACACGCTGCTCGAACAGCCCGCCGCCGTCGACGTGCTGCCCGCCTGCCGTGAGACTGCGACCGGGATCGTGGCGGCGTCCGTCTTCAACTCGGGGCTGCTCGCATCGAGTGAGCCGCGCCGCGACGGGCGCTACGAGTACGGACAGCTCCCCGACGAGCTGTGGGACAGGCTCGTGCGCATCGCCGCCGTGTGCGCCGATCACGGTGTGCCGCTGCCCGCTGCGGCCATCCAGTTTCCCCTGCAGTCCGACGTCGTGCGCTCCGTGGTGGTGGGCGGCAGTCGGCCGGCGCAGCTGCAGCAGAACGCGGAGTACGCCGCGCTCGAGATCCCGGCGGCGTTGTGGGAGAACCTGTCGATGGAAGGGCTCATCCCGGCGGCCTGAATCCCCCGCCGTCTGCGGCAGGAAGTTGTCCACGGCGGCGGCGGGCCGAGACTGAGCGCCTCAGCGGCCGACGGTCGACTCGCGCACGATGAGCTCGGCGGGGAACGGGGTCGTCGCGGGCGGCGGTGCGCTGGGGTCGGCGAGCTGCTGCAGGAGCGCTGCTCCCGCGGCGCGGCCGATCTCGTAGCCGGGCTGCCGCACGCTCGTGAGCGGAACGACGCTCTGGTGCGCCTGGGCGACGTCGTCGAAGCCGACGAGCGCGATCTCCTCCGGCACCCGGATGCCGTGGCGCAGCAGCTGCGTGAGCACGCCGACCGCCACCATGTCGTTCGCCGCGAACACGGCGTCGGGGCGCTCGGCCGCGGGCATCGCGATGATCTGCTCGCCGGCGTGGAGCCCGTCTTCCGTGACCAGGTGCGGCACCTCGATCGTCGTCACGGTCGCGGAGGTCCCTGAGACCGCTTCCCGGAGCCCTTCCAGACGGTGGTTCGATTGGCTCACCGCCGGATTGCCGAGGAACAGGATGCGCCGTCGGCCGAGTGTCACGAGATGCTCTCCTGCGAGTCGCCCGCCCTCTCGGTCGTCGAACAGCACGGATGCGACCTTCGAGGAGTCGGGGATCGGGCCCACCACGACCGAACGGATGCCGCGATCGGCCAGGGCTTCCAGGCGCGGCACCACGTCACCGAGCGGGTAGATGACGATGCCCTGCACCCGGTGCGCCTCGAACATGTCGAGATTGCGCCGCTCCTGTGCGTCGTCGCGGTTGCTGTTGCTGAAGAACAGCGACCAGCCGCCCTCGCGGGCGACGTCTTCGACCCCGCGCGAGAGGTCGTGGAAGTAGGGCAGCCAGGCGTCGAGCAGGATGAGGGCGAGCGCCTTGCTCGATCCCGCACGCAGCTGCCGAGCCGACTCGTTGGGCACGAAGCCGAGCTGCTCGATCGCCGACCGCACCCGTTCGCGGCTCGCGGCTCCGAGCACGTGCGGGTGGTTGAGGTAGTTCGAGACGGTGGAGGAGGAGACTCCGGCGAGGGCGGCGACGTCCTTGACGCTCGCGGGCATGGGACTCCTTGGTCGGGCCGCGTCGATCGGGGTTCCTGACGGCGTCGGCGGCATCAGGATATCGGAGGACTTGCAACGTGCCAAGAAAGTTCTTGACAGGGGTCGGTCGACCGACGTAGCGTGACTCGCACGCCGGAGTTGCAACGTGCCAACTCCGGGACGGCGACGGTGCCGCACACCCGCTGCGAGAGGTCTCATGAACATCGGCTGCCACGGGCTCGTCTGGACGGGGAACTTCGATGCCGAGGGCATCCGTCTGGCGGTGCACAAGACCAGGGAGGCGGGTTTCGACCTCATCGAGTTCCCGCTCATGGATCCGTTCACGTTCGACGTCTCCGTCGCGAAGGACGCGCTGGAGGAGTACGACCTCGCCGTCAGTGCTTCGCTCGGACTCTCCGAGGCGACCGATGTCACCAGCGCCGATCCGGCGATCGCGGCGGCGGGCGAAGCGCTCCTGGTCAAGGCTGTCGACGTGCTCGCCGACCTCGGTGGAGAGCATTTCTGCGGGGTGATCTACAGCGCCATGAAGAAGTACATGGAGCCCGTGACCCCTGAGGGTCTCGCGAGCAGCAAGGCCGCGATCGCCCGGGTCGCCGACCATGCGGCCGCGCGCGGGGTGTCGGTCTCGCTCGAGGTCGTGAACCGCTACGAGACGAACGTGCTCAACACCGCACGACAGGCCCTCGCCTACATCGCCGAGGTGGATCGCCCGAATCTCGGGATCCACATCGACACATATCACATGAACATCGAGGAGTCGGATATGTTCACGCCCGTCCTCGATGCGGCACCGGCGCTGTGCTATGTGCACATCGGGGAGAGCCACCGCGGCTATCTCGGCACCGGAACGGTGGACTTCGACACCTTCTTCAAGGCGCTCGGTCGCATCGGTTACGGCGGCCCCATCGTGTTCGAGTCGTTCTCGTCGGCGGTCGTCGCGCCTGACCTCAGTCGCATGCTCGGCATCTGGCGGAACCTCTGGAACGACAACGACGAGCTCGGCGCGCACGCCAACGCGTACATCCGCGACAAGCTCGTCGCGGTCGATTCGATCCGCCTCCACTGAGCGGAATCGCGGGGGAAGGAGAGCGGAAGATCAAGATGTCATTACAGGTCTTCCCAATCCCTCCGACCTTAGATACATTTAGATACAACTTGCGCTGGCCGTGGCGCAGGACGCAGAATTGATCTGATGTTTGCGGCGGAATGATCCGCCGACATCGAAGCAGAACCTTCAAGGAAGCAGGTGAGCGCATGAGTGGACCCATCCTCCGGGTCGAGGGGATCAGCAAGGGATTCCCCGGCGTGCAGGCGCTGAAGGACGTGCACCTCGAGGTGCACGCCGGCGAGGTGCTCGTGCTCGTGGGCGAGAACGGCGCGGGAAAGTCGACGCTGATGAAGATCCTCTCCGGGATCTACACCAAGGACGAGGGCACGATCACGTTCGAGGGTCAGGAGGTGGAGCTCACCAGCCCCCTCCAGGCGCAGGAGCTCGGCATCACGATCATCCATCAGGAGCTCAACCTGATGCCCGATCTGACCGTGGCGCAGAACATCTACGTGGGGCGAGAGCCCACCACCGGGCCGTTCCTGTCGGAGCGCAAGCTGAACGCGCAGACCGCGGAACTGCTGCAGCGCCTGGACATCCACCTGAACCCCCGGCAGCTCGTCGGCGAGCTCACGGTGGCCGAGCAGCAGATGGTCGAGATCGCCAAGGCGCTGTCGTTCAACGCCAAGGTGCTCATCATGGACGAGCCGACCTCCGCCCTCACCGACACCGAGGTCGAGACGCTCTTCGTGCTGATCGAGCAGCTCAAGGCACGCGGCACCGGGATCGTCTACATCTCGCACCGCATGGACGAGCTGCGCCGTCTGGCCGACCGGGTGACCGTCCTCCGTGACGGCACATACATCGGATCACTCGACAGGTCCGAGATCACCATCCCGACCATCATCGAGATGATGGTCGGACGTGTGATCGACGAGGGTACCCGTCCGCAGGCCCGAGAGCACGCGAACGATCCCGTTGTCCTCGAGGTGCAGGGTCTGTCGACCAAGAACCTCCTGAAAGACGTCTCGTTCCAGCTGCACAAGGGCGAGATCCTCGGCTTCGCCGGGCTCATGGGCGCCGGGCGCACCGAGACCGCGCGTGCCGTGATCGGCGCCGATCACCGCGACAGCGGCACGATCGCGATCGACGGTCGCACGGTGCGGATCGCCCAGCCAGCCGACGCCGTGCAGCACGGCGTCGGATACCTCTCGGAGGACCGCAAGCTCCTCGGCCTCATGCTCGAGCAGGACGTGACGTTCAACACCGTGCTCGCCTCGCTCGGCTCCTACGCCAACGCGATCGGCTGGATGGGCGACAGCAAGGCGAAGAACCGCACCAAAGAGTACGTGCAGCAGCTGCGCGTGAAGACCCCCTCGGTCAACCAGGTCGTCAAGCTCCTCTCCGGAGGGAACCAGCAGAAGGTCGTCATCGCCCGCTGGCTGATGCGCGACTGCGACATCCTCATCTTCGACGAGCCGACCCGAGGGATCGACGTCGGCGCGAAGGAGGAGATCTACCGCCTCATGCAGCAGCTCGCTGATGCAGGCAAGTCCATCATCGTCATCTCATCCGAGCTCCCGGAGATCCTCCGTGTGGCGAACCGCATCGCGGTCTTCGCCAACGGCCGCATCACCGGGACGCTCCGCAACGAGGAAGCAAGCCAGGAGAAGATCATGCAACTCGCAGCCCACGGGGAGGAAGACTGATGAGCGCTCCGCAGCAGCCCGGATCGTCGACGACGACGATCATCCAGACCGCCGTGAACGAGAACACCGACAAGAGAGACGTCGGCGCGTTCCTGAAGCGGCAGTTCCAGCAGTCGCTGGCGTTCGGCACGCTCATCGTGCTGATCATCTTCTTCTCGATCGCCAGCCCCAACTTCTTCACCTTCAGCAACATCGCCACGGTCCTGCTGTCGACCGCCGTCATCGGCATCCTCGCCCTCGGCACCACCTTCGTCATCATCACCGGCGGCATCGACCTGTCGATCGGCACCGGCATGGCGCTGTGCGCCGTGATGACGGGTGTGTTCGTGACGAACATGGGGCTCCCGGTCTGGGTCGGTGTCATCGGCGGCATCCTCACCGGTGTGCTGATGGGCCTGATCAACGGTGTGAACATCACGTTCCTCCGGCTCCCGCCGTTCATCGCGACCCTGGCGATGATGATGATCGCCGGTGGCCTCGCCCTCGTGATCTCGGGTGTCGCGCCGATCTACTTCTCGACGTCGGCCCCCGATTTCAAGAAGATCGCCCTCGGCGTGATCATCCCCGGCATCCCGAACGCCGTTCTCGTCACCGCCGTGCTCGCGATCATCGCGTACCTCGTGCTGTCGAAGACGCTGCTCGGCCGGTACACCTTCGCGATCGGCTCGAACGAAGAGGCCACGCGCCTCTCGGGCGTCAACACGCGTCGCTGGACGATCCTGATCTACATGTTCGCCGGGGCGTTCACCGGCGTCGCGGGCATCGTCATCGCCTCCCGCCTCGACTCGGCGCAGCCGCAGATCGGCACCGGGTACGAGCTGCAGGCGATCGCCGCGGTCATCATCGGCGGAACCTCGCTGCTGGGCGGACGCGGCTCGATCCTCGGCACCGTGATCGGCGCCCTCATCATGAGCGTGCTCGTGAACGGTCTGCGCATCATGTCGATCCAGCCCGAATGGCAGAACATCGTCGTCGGCGTCGTCGTGCTGCTCGCGGTCTTCCTCGACTCGCTCCGCAACCGACAGCGCACCTGAGACCTGGACGGCGACGAAACCCGTGCCCGTCGTCGTCCTCCGGCCACGGCCGGCTTCCGCGGAGACATCCGCACAGGCACCTGGAATGTCCACAGCGCCGGCTCGTCCGGCATCCACATAGAACAAACCGAGTCGTACCCAAACAATGGAGTTTTCATGAAATTCGGGAAGAAGACCGCACTCGTGGCCCTCATGGCCGCATCCGCACTGGTGTTCGCCGGCTGTGCCGGTGGTGGCGACGTGATCGAGGAAGGCTCGAGCAGCGGGGGCAGCAGCGACGGCGAGATGTACATCGCCATGGTCTCGAAGGGCTTCCAGCACCAGTTCTGGCAGGCCGTGAAGAAGGGCGCCGAGGACAAGGCGAAGGAGCTCGGCGTGAAGATCACGTTCGAGGGTCCTGCCGCCGAGACCGAGATCGCCGCGCAGCTGGAGATGCTGACCGCAGCGATTGACAAGAACCCGAGTGCCATCGCCTACGCCGCCCTCGACCCCGAGGCGTGCGTCGCCCCGCTCGAGCAGGCCAAGGCGAAGGACATTCCCGTCGTCTACTTCGACGCCCCCTGCAACGGCGACGTCGGGCTCAGCCTGTCGGCCACCGACAGCAAGGTCGCCGGTGCACTCGCCGCCGAGCACATGGCCGAACTGATCGGCGGCGAGGGCCAGGTCGCGATCGTCGGCCACTCGCAGATCAACTCCACCGGTGTCGAGCGTCGCGACGGCTTCGTCGACAAGATCGAGGCGGACTACCCCGACATCGAGAT
The DNA here is from genome assembly GCF_019443525.1 of Microbacterium sp. PAMC22086. Classification (NCBI taxonomy): domain Bacteria; kingdom Bacillati; phylum Actinomycetota; class Actinomycetes; order Micrococcales; family Microbacteriaceae; genus Microbacterium; species Microbacterium sp. PAMC22086. The sequence goes on from NZ_CP080380.1 coordinate 1,080,372, forward strand.
CGTCGACATCCAGTACGGTGACGGCGACCACCTCAAGTCGGCCGACATCGCCAAGACCCTGATCGCGGCCCACCCCGACCTCAAGGGCATCTACGGCACCAACGAAGGCTCCGCCATCGGTGTCGTGAACGCCGTGAACGAGCTGGGCCTCGAGAAGGGCAAGATCACGATCGTCGGCTTCGACTCCGGCGCCGCACAGATCAACGCCATCAAGGACGGCACCATGGCCGGCGCGATCACGCAGGACCCGATCGGCATCGGCGCACAGGTCGTGCAGGCCGCGTACGACGCCGCGAACGGCAAGTCGGTCGAGAAGTTCTACGACACCGGCTCGTACTGGTACGACAAGACCAACATCGAAGACCCGAAGATCGCGGGCGTGCTCTACGAGTGACACCGCATCGTCGAAGAAGCCCCTCACCTTCGGGTGGGGGGCTTCTTCGTGTCCGGAGTGTGCGCGTGCCGTGGTGTGGGCGTGCCGTGTGCGTATGCCGGATGCGGGTGCGTGTGCCCGGTGCGGGTGCATGTGCCGGATGTCGGGAGGACTCACGGATGCAGGAGCGGATGCCGGCGATTCCTCCGACATGCGTGCATTCTCCCGACAGGTGAGCAGGGCAGAGAGGCCGGGATCCCGCGCGCCGCCGCGTCACGGCGTGACGGCCTCAGAGGCGGCGGAGGAAGGTGAGCTGCGACGACGGTTCGACGATCAGCTCCTGCAGCGCCGCGTTGAAGGGCACTCCGGCGGGGGCGGCGATGTGCGCCTGGAACGCCGCTTCGTCGCGATAGACCTCGTAGACGAAGAAGCGGTCGGGGTCGTCGACGAGCCGGGTCGCATCGAAGACGACGTTGCCCTCCTCGGCGCGCACGACCTCGGCGAAATCGCGCAACAGGGCCGCCACACGGTCGCCCGCTCCGGGCTGGGCGGTGAAGGTGGCGTGCAGGATGGTCGGCTCGGACACGGTGTCTCCTCGGGGATGTCGGGCGTGGAGTCGGATGCTCATGGTCATGCTCGTGCGCAGGGGGAGAAGGTCACGGCGCGAGGGTCAGCAGGCGGGCCGGGGTGGTCACGAGCATCCGGTGCACGGCGTCGTCGCCGACGGCCGCGCGGAGGCGCGGGAGGTAGCGGTCGCCGAGGTAGGCGAGTCCGGGCATGCCGCCGTAGGCGATGTACCGCGTGCGCCGGGCGACGTCGCCGCCGAGCACGATCCGGTCGCCGGCCCCGCGTTCCACCACCGCGACCGTCAGGGCGAGCAGCTCGGCGTCGGAGCGGGTGCGCGGACGCGCGAAGCCGTCGTAGCCGAGGTGGGCTCCGCGTTCGGCGAGCGACACGTGTAGCCCGGGGTCGGGGTCGCGGTCGGCGTGCGCGAGCACGACCCGCGCGGCGGGCACCCCTTCGGCGTCGAGCAGGTCGAGCACCTCATGGGCCGCTGTGCCGAACTCCAGATGCACCATGACCGCAGCGCCCGTCGCGCGGTGCGCCTCGGCCACGGCGATCAGGGTGGTGCGCTCGAACGCACTGATGCGCCAGTAGTCGGCGCCGCCCTTGAGCAGACCTGCGCGCACGGGTCCGCCATCGGGCGCGGCAGCGAGGGGCACCTCGGGCGTCTCGAAGATCTCCCCGTCGTCGGCGGGCATCCCGCGCGTGATGTCGGCGATGAAGAGGGCGGCCAGACGCTCGGCGGTCCACACCTGCATCGGATGATCCGCGCCGTAGTGCGCCTCGCGGTGTCGGCCGGTCGTCGCGACGATGTGCAGTCCGGTCGTCGCACTGATCCGGGCCAGGGCTGCGGGGTCGCGGGCAAGGCCGAACGGTGTGGCATCCACCATCGCCTCGAACCCGCTCGCCTGCAGCAGGGCTGCTTCTTCGCCCGAGGCCTTCTCGTCGTCGAGCTCGTCGCCCGGAAGCAGCGGCGACACCTGGAACAGGTGCTCGTGATAGTCCACCCGCTCGAGCAGCGCCGGGTCGATATCGCCGAGCACCGTGCGGACGAGGGCGGACATCAGCGCACCGACTCCGCGGCCTCGGCGAGCCGTTCGACGATCTCGGGCGTCAGGTCGAGATCGAACACATCGGCCACGACCTGCGACCAGCCGTGGATGAAATACCGCCAGCCGTCGACCACGTGCAGCCCGCGTGCAGGCGCCTGCGCCTCGGCCTGGTGGAGGAACTCGAGCGTGCCGCGGTAGTTGAACTCCCACGCGTACGCGCCCTCGGGGAACACCACGGCGTCGGTCAGAGGAGAGCCGGGCCGGTCCTTGCCGAGCCCCGTCGCGTTGGCGATCACCGATCCTGCGGGGGCGGCGGCTACCAGCGCGTCGGCACCTTCGGCCGAAGCGGTCACCACGTACTCGATCAGCCCCTCCCTGGTGCCGTGCTGGCGGTGCACATCGCGCAGGTGGTCGAGCTTGTCCTGCGTGCGGGCCGTCACCGTGATCTTCGCCGGGGCGTCTTCGCGTTCGGCCAGCGCCCAGCTCAGGGCGGTGCCCGAACCTCCGGCGCCGAGGATCACGACCGCGGCCCCGGTGCGGGCGAAGTGGTCGGCGGGAAGGAAGTCGTTCAGGGCGAGGTCGACCGTGATCGGGTCCTTCGCCCGCCCCGACAGGACCGGGCCCCGTTTGGAGATGCTGGAGATCTCGGAGCACGACACCGCGAACGGGTCGAGCTCGTCGAACAGGTCGGAGGCGGCGGCGTACACGTTCATCTTGTGCGTGGTCACGAGCGCCCCGCGGTGATGCGGGTCATCGCGGATCTGCTCGACCATGGCGCGGTACTGCGCGGGCTCGGCATCCATCGGCAGGTCGTGGCCGAGCAGGGTGCGGGTCGGCAGGCCCAGGATGTCGGCCCAGAGCGGGAAGACCTTCATGATCGACGATGACGCGGTGGTCACCCCGACGAACCCCATGTAGTCGGCGGATGCCGTGGCCGGAGTCGCGGCCTCTGTGCGGACGGCGTCGATGGTCATCGGGTCTCCTCGGGGACGGCGACGGGGACGGGGACGGGGATGGAGATGGAGGCGTTGGGCACGGGATGGGCGGGCTCGGCACCCGACAGCACGGCGATCACGTCGGCGAGCGAGAGGGAGCCCATGTTGTCGACGGCCTGCGTGGTCTGCGCGCCCAGGTGCGGGGTGACGATCACGCGATCGGCGAGTTCGGGCGCGAGCAGCGGACTGTCATGTGCGGCCGTGTCGCCGTCGAGGGTGTCGGCCGCGTAGCCGGCGAGGATGCCGTCGTGCAGCGCCCGTGCCACGGAGGCTTCGTCGATCAGATCGCCGCGGGCGGTGTTGACCAGCACGGTTCCCGGTCGCATGTCGGCCAGACGCTCGGCGTCGACCAGTCGCTGACCCCCGGGGGCGTGCAGGGTGATGACGTCGGCTCGGCGGAACAGGTCGTCGAGCGCGACGGGTTCCGCACCGCGGGCACGCATCACATCGTCGGGCAGGAACGGGTCGGCGGCGAGCACGCGCGGCCCGAAGCCGCGCAGTCGCGCGGCGACCCCCTGGCCGATCCGTCCGAAGCCCACGATCCCGACCGTGGCGGCCCCGAGTTCCCGCCCGCGACGCACGCTCCAGTCGCCGGCGCGCACGCGGCGGTCGCCGTCGGGGACGAAGCGGAGGGCGGCGAGCATGAGCCCGACCGCGTGGTCGGCCACCGCATCGGCGTTGGCGCCCGGAGTGTTGGTCACCGGGATGCCGCGGTCTCGCGCCGCTGCCAGGTCGACCGACTCGGTGCCGACGCCGTACCGGGCGACGACCTTGAGCTTCGGAGCCGCGGCGAGATGCTCCTCGGTGATCGCGCCGGTGCCGGCGATCCACGCGTCGGCACCATGCAGCAGCGACCGCAACTCGTCGAGGTCGTGGTGCGCCGGACCGCGGAGGATGCGGTGTCCCGCCTGAGCGGCGCGTTCCACCAGATCCAGGTCGCCGTCCGAGAACGAGCGACTGGTGACGAGGATGACGCCCATCAGCGCGGCCGTCCGGCGAACCACGGCGCGAGGGCCGTGTAGGCGTCGACGAAGCGGGCGTGCCGTTCGGTGTAGACGGCGTGGCGCCCGGCATCCGGGGTGAACTCGGCGGTGACCTCGCTCAGGGCGCGGGCGGCAGAGAAGTCGGTGAGTCCGAGTCCGACCGCAGCGGTGACCGCGGCACCGAGGCTGTTCGCCTCTTCCACGATCGTGCGTCGGCGCACCGGCACTCCCCACACATCGGCGAGCACCGAGAGGTACACGTCGCTCTGGGCTCCGCCGCCGACGGCATCGATGCGGTCGATCACGGCGCCTGATTCACGGAACGCCTGGATGCAGCTGAGCAGGTTGAAAGCCGTGCCCTCCAGCACGGCCCGCACGAGGTGCGCCCTGCCGTGGTGGCGGGCCAGCCCGAGGAACGCGCCCCGGGCATCCGGGTCCCACATCGGGGAGCGTTCCCCGAGCAGGTAGGGGAGGAAGTAGAGGTCGTCGGTGTCGACGTCGACGGATGCCTCGGCCGTGAGCCGCGAGGTCTCGGGGTGCGCGGGGTCGGGCGAGAGCGCCTCGGCGATCCACTTCACGGAGGCGCCGCCGGCCTGCATGGTGGCGGTGGGCACGAACGAGCCGGGAACGACGTTGTCGAACGTGAACGTGCGCATCGCAGGGTCGTGCAGCGGGGCGTCGGCCGCGAACGAGATCCACGACGAGGTGCCCAGGCACACGTACGCGCCGTCTTCCGGGGCGACGACACCCGAGCCGACGGCGGCGAGCGGTCCGTCGCCGCCACCCATCACCACGCGCACTCCCGTGTGGAGTCCGAGAGCAGCGGCGGCGGCATCGGTCAGTGTGCCGGCGATCTGCGTGGATTCCAGGATCTCGGGGAACAGAGCGGGGTCGAGGCGCGCGGCCTGCAGCACCTCGTCGGACCAGGTGCCGCGCGCCTGGTCGTAGGCGTTGGTGCCGGATGCATCGGAGCGGTCGGTCGCGAGGCGCCCGGTCAGACGCAGCACGATGAAGTCCTTCGCGACGCACACCCGACGCACGCGCGTCCAGGTGTCGGGCTCGTTGTCGCGCACCCACATGATCTTCTCGACCGAGTAGGTGGGGTTGAGGCGGTGGCCCAGGATGCCGTAGGCACGCTCGGCGCCGATCGCGACCTCGAGCTCGCGTTGCTGGGCGCCGGCCCTGGTGTCGGCCCAGATGATCGCCGGACGGGCGGGTTCGCCGTCGGCATCGAGCAGCACGGCCCCCATCATCTGGCCGCTGACCACGAGTCCGGCGATGTCGGTCGCGGCCGTGCCGGTGCGCGCGATCAGGTCGCGCGTGGCGGCGACGACCGCGTTCCACCAGTCCGCAGGGTTCTGCTCGGCGACCCCGCCCGCGGCGAAGTGCGCGGGGTAGGGGACGGTGACCGAGGCGACGAGACGGCCGTCGTCATGATGCAGCGAGGCCTTGTTCCCGGTCGTGCCCAGGTCGTGCGCGATGATCATGGTCGGAGCCTATTCCGCGTAGGGACGCAGGTCGACGCCGGAGGCTGCGCGATAGGCACGCGAGCCCATTCCGTGCTCCAGCACCCAGCCGTAGTCGTGCCCTGCTCCTCCCGGATACACCGCGAGGAAGGCGTAGGGCTCGTCGCCGGTGTTGACCGAGCGGTGCGCCCAGCCCGGCGGGATGTAGCCGATGGTGCCGGGGAGCATGTCGAGCCATTCGGTGCGCTCGCCGTCGAACATGAGCAGGCCGCCGCGGCCCTGCAACGCCAGGTAGATCTCGCCCTGGTGGTTCGGGTGCTGGTGCCCCTTGGTCATCCAGAGCTCGCCGCCGGTGTCGCCGGGCATGATCGTGGTGATCGACTGCGGCAGCTCGCGGTCGGCCTCGGGCACGGGGGAGCTCACGACCGTGTAGACGACGGGGTTCTCGCCGGCGGATGCTTCGGCCCAGGCCTCGGCGTCGAGGAAGAGCCCCTCGAGGTCGGACATCCGCCGGGTGAGGGTCGGCCCCTCGGGTGAGAGCGTCAGCTTCTCGGCGTCGAAGGCGATCGCCATCGGAGAGATCGGCGGGGTGTGGAACTCGGGCATCGGTGCTCCTCGTAACGGATGCTGCGGCGCTGCGCAACCTGTAATGACAGGTTCACTGTACCTGTTATGACAGGTTGCGTCCAGGGGTGCATGCATGCTGCCGCTCCGGTCGCCGTTGGTGCCGCCTGATCGCGAAGAATCCGGCAGGAAGTGCGACCGGAGCGCGGAGGGGCCGCCGGCGTCAGTGCCGGGTCACTCGGCGGTGCGCCTCGCGCGGTACGCGGCGACGGCGTTGCGGTTCGCGCACGTCGTGGAGCAGTAGCGCTTCGAGCGGTTGCGCGAGAGGTCGAGCGCGATCGACTGGCAGGTGTCGTCGTCGCACACGGAGAGGCGCGAGCCCTCGTCGGCGCGGATGACGTCGATCAGGGCCATCGCGGTCTCGATCAGGATGCGCTCGGCGAAGGGCTGCTCATCGGCGACGGCGTGCAGGTGCCAGTCCAAGCCGTCATGGCGACGCAGCGCCGGGGTGAGCCGGGACTCCGCGAGCGCGTCGTTGACGTGCGCGGCCATCTCGTCACGCGGTGCCAGCAGCATCGCGCGCAGGCGCGGACGCAGATCGCGCAGCGAGGCGACCTCGACCTCATCGCGGTCGAGGCGCCCGGTGTAGGGGAACTCGCGGAGGAAGGCGTCTTCATCGTCGAGGTCGGTCAGTGTGTCCGGCTGTTCGGCGGAGTTCGCGAGCCAGACAGCGGAACGCAGCGCCTCCTCCGTGTCATCGGTGAAGATCATGTTGACATCTTACAGCGCGCGCGAGTAGCGTCATCGATCATGAGCAAGGTGAGAAGTGACACGGTGGTCTCCTCCGCACGAGGCGTGCGCCTCGGACTGCCGCTCGCGCTCGCCGCGGCCTTCGCCTTCGGCATGTCGGGCGGGTGGGCGCGAGGGCTCATGGATGCCGGATGGACGCCCGGGGCTGCCGTGACCGCCCGCATCTGGGTGGCCGCTCTCGTGCTGCTGATCCCGACGATCCTGTCCCTCCGAGGGCGGTGGGTGCTGCTGCGGCGCAACGCCGGCATGATCCTCGCCTACGGACTGCTGGCTGTCGCCGCGACCCAGCTCTTCTACTTCCAGGCCGTGGCCGTCATGGACGTGGGTCTGGCTCTGCTCATCGAGTACACCGCCCCGGTCGCGGTGCTGCTGTGGCTGTGGCTGCGAAGGGGTGAACGGCCGACCCGCCGCAGCATCCTCGGCGCGGCCATCGCCTTCGTCGGGCTCGTGCTCATGCTCGACATCCTCACGGGGGCCGACGTGAACGTGGCCGGCATCCTGTGGGCACTCGGGGCGATGGTGGGCGCGGCGACCTACTTCGTGCTCTCGGCCAAGGTCGACACCGGGCTGCCGCCCATCGCCCTCGCCGGGAGCGGTCTGCTTCTCGGCGCGGTCGGGCTCACCGTGGCCGGTGCGATCGGCGTGCTGCCGATCGCGTGGACCACCGACGACATCGCGTACCGGTTCGGCAGCGTGCCCTGGTTCGTGCCGGTGCTGGCGATGGGGGTCGTGGCGACCGCGCTCGCCTACCTGCTCGGCATCGCCTCCACGCGGATGCTGGGTTCGCGGCTCGCCTCCTTCGTCGCACTCGCCGAGGTGGTGGCGGCCCTGCTGTTCGGCTGGCTGCTTCTCGGGCAGCTGCCCGACCTGCTGCAGGCGCTCGGCGGCGTGCTCGTGCTCGTGGGCGTCGTGGTCGTGAAGCTGGGTGAGCCCGTCGCGGCGGAATTCGTCGAGCCGATGCCCGCGGGGGCGCCGGCGCTTCCTGCGAAGAATGTATACGAGAAGCCCGCTACGAAAGAACTCTGACCCTTCAATCTCGGTTTATGTATACACTGAGGGCATGACCCTCGCCGTGGAACGCACCTCCGCGAGTGATCGCGCGTACGCGGCTCTGCTCGATGGCATCCAGTCGGGCACGCTCCCGGCCGGTTTCGTGCTCGGCGAGGTCGAACAGGCCGAGCGCCTGGGTGTGAGCCGCACCCCGATGCGTGAAGCGCTGCGTCGACTCATCGCGGATGGGCTCGTCGTGCAGCAGTCGCCGCGGGTCACCGTGGTCGCCGATCTGGATGCCGACGACATCCGCTCCCTCTTCGAGATCCGCCGCGCGCTCGAGGAGAGCTCAGCCCGCCTCGCCGCCACCAGGGGAGACGCCGCCCTGTTCGCCGCACTCGCCGACGAGTTCGCGCACGTCGACCTCGACGCCGTCGAAGGCCGTGACGCCTACTACGCGCTGATCGCCCGCTTCGACGTCGCCCTCGACGCGGCCGTGGCGAACGACTACATCGCCTCGGCGCTGCGCACCGTGCGCACCCACCTCGTGCGTGTGCGCCGGATGGCTCGCGACAAACCCGCCCGGCTCGCCGCCTCCGCCGCCGAGCACCGCACCATCGCCGAGGCGCTCGCCGCCCGCGACGGCGACCTCGCCGCCCACGCCACGCACGTGCATCTGCACAACGCGCTCACCGGCATCCTCGATTCCCTCGAATCCCGCAACAGTGAAGGATAAGAAATGACCGTCACCCACCACGTCCGTGTGCACCGCAGCGACGAGAATCTCGCCAGGGAAGAGCAGCTCGCCTGGAAGATCGCCGAGGTCGCCGCCGACCAGGTCGAGGTCGAGCAGGACGTCGTCGACATGATCATCAACCGCATCATCGACAACGCTTCGGTGGCTGCGGCCTCCCTCACCCGTGCGCCCATCAACGCGGCCAGGGCCCAGGCGTTCAGCCACCCCGTCTCGACCGGCGGCGTCGGTGCGAACCTGTTCGGTGCGGCGCTCGATCACCGCACCAGCCCCGAGTGGGCCGCCTGGGCGAACGGCGTGGCCGTGCGCGAGCTCGACTACCACGACACGTTCCTCGCCGCGGAGTACTCGCACCCCGGCGACAACATCCCGCCGATCCTCGCGGTCGCGCAGCACACCGGGAAGGACGGGCGGGCGCTCGTGCGCGGCATCGCCACCGGCTACGAGATCCAGATGGACCTGGTGCGCGCGATCTGCCTGCACAAGCACAAGATCGACCACGTCGCCCACCTCGGCCCGTCCGCCGCCGCCGGCATCGGCACCCTGCTCGGCCTCGACGTCGAGACCATCTACCAGGCCGTCGGGCAGGGCCTGCACACCACGACCGCCACGCGACAGAGCCGCAAGGGCGAGATCTCGACCTGGAAGGCGCACGCTCCGGCGTTCGCCGGCAAGATGGCCGTCGAAGCCGTCGACCGGGCGATGCGCGGACAGACCAGCCCCGCCCCCATCTATGAAGGCGAAGACGGCGTGATCGCCTGGATGCTCGACGGCAAGGACGCCTCGTACGACGTGCCGCTGCCCGCCGCCGGCGAGCCCAAGCGCGCGATCCTCGACTCGTACACGAAGGAGCACTCGGCCGAATACCAGGCGCAGGCGCTGATCGACCTCGCCCGCAAGCTCGGGATCGAGAACCCGGCGCTGCGCGACCCGGAGAACATCGATCAGATCGTGATCCACACCAGCCACCACACCCACAACGTGATCGGCTCCGGCGCGAACGACCCGCAGAAGTACGACCCGACCGCGTCGCGAGAGACGCTCGACCACTCGGTGCCGTACATCTTCGCGGTGGCCCTGCAGGACGGCGGGTGGCACCACGTCGACTCCTACGCCCCCGAGCGCGCGGGCCGTGCCGACACGGTCGCGCTGTGGCACAAGATCACCACGGCGGAGGACGCCGAGTGGACCCGCCGCTACCACTCCGAGGACCCGGCCGAGAAGGCGTTCGGCGGTCGTGTGGAGATCCGCCTCGCCGACGGCTCGACCGTGGTCGACGAGATCGCCGTGGCCGATGCGCACCCGCTGGGGGCTCGTCCGTTCGCCCGAGAGAACTACATCGCGAAGTTCCGTCTGCTGGCGGAGCCCGTGCTCGAGCCCGCCGAGATCGAGCGGTTCCTCGCCCTCGTGCAGCGCCTGCCCGAGCTGACGGCTGCCGAGGTCGGCGAGCTCTCGATCGTCGCGAAGCCCGGCCTGCTCGAGGCTGCTCCTGCTCCTGCGGGACTGTTCTGATGCTGTACTCCACCGTCACGCCCGCCGAGAAGCGCCGACTGCTCCGCGAGCGCCTCGCGAGCGGGGAGCTGCTGCGCTTCCCCGGTGCGTTCAACCCGCTGAGCGCGCGCCTGATCGAGCAGAAGGGCTTCGACGGCGTCTACATCTCCGGCGCCGTGCTCTCGGCTGACCTTGGCCTGCCCGACATCGGCCTCACGACGCTCACCGAGGTGGCCGGACGGGCGAAGCAGATCGCCCGCATGACCGACCTCCCCGCGATCGTCGACGCCGACACCGGCTTCGGCGAGCCGATGAACGTCGCCCGCACGATCCAGGAGCTCGAAGACGCGGGCCTCGCCGGCACGCACATCGAGGATCAGGTCAATCCGAAGCGCTGCGGCCACCTCGACGGCAAGGCCGTGGTCGACGAGAACACCGCGATCAAGCGCATCCGTGCCGCAGCCGACGCTCGTCGCGACGAGAACTTCCTCATCATGGCGCGCACCGACATCCGCGCGGTCGAGGGTCTCGACGCCGCGATCGACCGTGCCAAGGCGCTGGTCGACGCCGGTGCCGACGCGGTGTTCCCCGAGGCCATGCGCGCCCTCGCCGAGTTCGAGGCCATGGCCGCGGCGCTCGACGTGCCGATCCTGGCGAACATGACGGAGTTCGGCAAGAGCGAGCTGTTCTCGGTCGACCAGCTGCGTGACGCGGGCGTGAACCTGGTGATCTGGCCCGTGTCGCTGCTGCGCATCTCGATGGGGGCCGCAGGCCGCGCACTGGATACTCTGAACGAAGAGGGGCACCTGACCTCCGCGCTCAGCGAGATGCAGCACCGCGCCGATCTCTACGATCTGATCGACTACGAGTCGTACAACCACTTTGACTCTGGCGTCTTCAACTTCACCATCACGAAGGAGTGACCATGACCGAGCCGGACATCAAGAAGGGCCTCGCGGGCGTCGTCGTCGACACGACCGCGATCTCGAAGGTCAGCCCCGAGACGAACAGCCTGCTGTACCGCGGCTACCCCGTGCAGGAGCTGGCGGACACGCAGCCGTTCGAGGCCGTCGCCTACCTGCTGTGGAACGGCGAGCTGCCCACTCCGGAGGAGCTCGCAGCCTTCCGGCTCGAGGAGCGCAAGCACCGGACGCTCGCCGACAACGTCAAGACCGCGATCGACCTGGTCCCGCTGGATGCGCACCCGATGGACGAGGTGCGTACCGCGGTCAGCCTGATCGGCGCCTCCGACCCCGGCGCCGGCGGCTCGGTGCTCGACGCGGGCGGCAGCCCCGAGCAGAACCTCGAGCGCAGCATCCGCCTGTTCGCCGCGCTTCCTGCGATCGTCGCCTACGGTCAGCGTCGTCGTCGCGGCCAGGAGATCATCGCTGCACGCTCCGACCTCGACTACTCCGCGAACTTCCTCTGGATGACGTTCGGCGAAGAGGCGGACGACGTTGTGGTGGATGCCTTCAACCGCTCGATGATCCTCTACGCCGAGCACTCCTTCAACGCCTCCACGTTCACCGCGCGCGTGATCACCTCGACCCTGAGCGACATCTACTCGGCGGTCGTCGGCGCGATCGGCGCGCTCAAGGGTCCGCTGCACGGTGGCGCCAACGAGGCCGTGCTGCACATCTTCGACGACATCGGCACGGCCGACAACGTCGTGCCGTGGCTCGACAAAGCACTCGCCGAGAAGCGCAAGATCATGGGCTTCGGGCACCGCGTCTACAAGAAGGGAGACTCGCGTGTGCCGACCATGAAGGCCGCGCTCGACACTCTCGTGGAGCATTACGACCGCGCCGACGTCGCCGCTCTGTACGACGCTCTCGAGTCGGAGTTCGTGGCGCGCAAGGGCATCTACCCGAACCTCGACTACCCCTCGGGCCCGGCCTACAACCTGATCGGCTTCGACACGCTGACCTTCACGCCGCTGTTCGTGGCGGCGCGGGTGACGGGCTGGACCGCGCACGTGATCGAGCAGGCCGGATCCAACGCGCTGATCCGTCCGCTGTCGCACTACGACGGCCCGGACGAGCGGCACGTCGCGGTCTGAGCGTCGCGGTCAGCGGGTGAGCCAGCTCCGCAGGGACCGGGTCACGAACGGCAGCACCCAGTACGCCATGATCGGCGTGAGCACGAGGGTGGTGGCCAGCACCCGCGCCCAGATCGGCAGCTCGTTCCACCCCGGCACGGGGCTCATCGCGTAGGTGAACGCGAGGTTCACGGGGAAGAAGCCCAGCCAGATCGAGGTCGCCTGCTTCCACCGCGGGGGAGCGGGGGCGACGGTGACCGTCTCGGTCGTGCCGTCGGCGGACGGCAGCGTGATCGTGCCGGTGGTCGGCTCGTCGAACCAGCCCTCGATCCCGGTGCGGCGCTTGGAGCGCTCGCTGCGCACGAAGCCCTGGCCCATCGACAGCCACCAGGCCCGCTCTGCCGACTGCTCCCAGGCGGTGAGCGAGTCCTCGCTCGCGAACCGGTAGAGCATGTGCCACACCTGCGAGTCCTCGCCGGCGCGCACCCAGCCGGAGCCGAGGAAGCCCGGGTACTTCGTCGCGAGGTTCACCCCCGTCTGCACCCAGGCGGTCGCCTCGACGATGCGCTCGGGGTCGACTTCGCGGCGAATGGACACGGTGAGGGGTTCGGACATGGTGGGGTCCTCGGGGAACGGGCGCCCGGGGTCGGGGCGTCGAAGCGGATGCGCCAAGGGTGGCGGCGCACCGTCGATTCTAATTCGGATGCGGCGTGCTCCCGGCCGCTCCCGCCTCCACGAGGAGGACCCCCGCCGACCCGATTCGGCGGGGGTCTCGCGGCGTGGAGCCGCGACGGGAGCGAGAGCGCTCACCGTGTGCGCGGTAGACGTGACACCCGATCCGGTCTGAGTCTCTGTCCGCGCACCTGCAGTTGTACCCGGTCGAGATGACGCGGCGGTGAACACGGCGCGAACAACCTCGATCGACGCAGACGCCGCCGTGCGCGCGGAATACAAGGATGTCCTAGTAAATGTCCGGCCCTCCGAGTAAACTCCCCAATGTGCCAACGACGGCACGGAGGGATGTCACACAATGACTCGTATTATCCCGCACTTCGTGGGCGGATCGCTTCTCACTCCCGGCTCCGGTCGGTTCGCCGACGTGTTCGATCCGAGCACCGGTGCCGTGCAGGCGCGCGTGCCGCTCGCCTCGGCCGACGAGGTGCGCCGCGTGATCGCGAACGCAGAAGAGGCGCAGGTCGCGTGGGCCGCGACCAACCCGCAGAAGCGCGCTCGCGTGCTGTTGCGGTTCCTCGACCTGGTGCAGCGGGAGATGACGTCACTGGCCGAGCTGCTCGCGAGCGAGCACGGCAAGACGGTCGACGATGCGAAGGGCGACATCCAGCGCGGCCTCGAGGTCATCGAGTTCGCAGCCGGCGCTCCGCACCTGCTCAAGGGCGAGTACTCCACCGGCGCGGGAACGGGCATCGACGTCTACTCGATGCGGCAGCCGCTCGGGGTCGTCGCCGCGATCACCCCGTTCAACTTCCCCGCCATGATCCCGCTGTGGAAGGCCGGCCCCGCGCTCGCCGCCGGCAACGCGGTGGTGCTCAAGCCCAGTGAGCGCGACCCCTCGGTGCCGGTGCGCATCGCCGAGCTCTTCCTCGAAGCGGGTCTCCCCGCGGGTGTCCTCAACGTCGTGCACGGCGACAAGGAGGCGGTCGACACGCTGCTCACCGACGAGCGCATCCGCGCCGTGGGCTTCGTCGGATCGACCCCGATCGCCGAGTACATCTATGCGACGGCCGCGGCGAACGGCAAGCGCGCCCAGTGCTTCGGCGGCGCGAAGAACCACATGATCGTGATGCCCGACGCCGACCTCGATCAGGCCGTCGACGCGCTGATCGGCTCGGGGTACGGCTCGGCGGGCGAGCGCTGCATGGCCATCTCGGTCGCTGTCCCGGTGGGACAGGAGACGGCCGACGCGCTGGCCGCCAAACTCACCGAACGCGTCGCCCAGCTGCGGGTCGGCCCCTCTCTCGCAGCCGACGTCGACTACGGCCCCCTGGTCACACGGGCGGCCGTCGAGCGGGTCGAGGGCTACATCCAGCAGGGCATCGACGAGGGGGCGACACTCCTCGCCGACGGTCGCGGCTTCACCGTGGAAGGGCACGAGGAGGGCTTCTACCTCGGACCGACCCTGTTCGACCACGTCACCACCGACATGGCGATCTACCGCGAGGAGATCTTCGGCCCCGTGCTGGTCATCGCCCGCGCCGCCGACTACGAGGAGGCGCTGCGGATGGCCTCGGAGCACGAGTACGGCAACGGCGTCGCCATCTTCACGCGCGACGGCGACGCGGCCCGCGACTTCGCCGCCCGCGTCGAGGTGGGGATGGTCGGTGTGAACGTGCCGATCCCGGTCCCGATCGCGTACTACACGTTCGGCGGCTGGAAGCGCAGCGGATTCGGCGACCTCAATCAGCACGGAACCGACGCCTTCCGGTTCTACACGAAGACCAAGACGGTGACGAGCCGCTGGCCCGCAGCAGGCATCCGCGATGGTGCCAGCTTCGTCATCCCGACCATGCACTAGCCCCGGAAACCTCCCACAAGGAAACCACGATGACCATGACCACCGTCACCACCACCGCCGAGGAGCGCGAGGCGATCATCGGCGCCGTCCGCGAGTTCGCCGAGACCGAACTCGCACCCTACGCCGCCGAGCGCGACGAGAAGCACCTGTTCCCGCGGGAGTCGCTCAACCGTGCCGGCGAGCTCGGGCTCGGCGGCATCTACGTCGACGAGGAGTTCGGCGGCAGCGGCCTCAGCCGTCTCGACACCGTCGCGATCTTCGAGGAGCTCGCGAAGGGCGACCCCGCGGTCGCGGCCTACATCTCCATCCACAACATGGTCGTCTGGATGATCGACACCTACGGCGACGACGCCCAGCGCGCGCACTGGCTGCCGATGCTGACGGCCATGTCGGAGTTCGGCGGCTACTGCCTCACCGAGCCGGGTGCAGGATCGGATGCCGCGAACATCGCGACCAGCGCCGTCCGCGACGGCGACGACTACGTTCTCACCGGAGTGAAGCAGTTCATCTCCGGAGCGGGCGAGGCTGCCGTCTACGTCGTCATGGCGCGCACGGGAGAGCCGGGCGCGCGCGGCATCAGCGCCTTCCTCGTCCCCGGCGACTCCGAGGCGCTGAGCTTCGGTGCCCCGGAGAAGAAGATGGGCTGGCACGCGCAGCCCACCCGCCAGGTGATCCTCGACGGTGTGCGGGTTCCCGCCTCCTCCATGCTCGGCGACGAGGGTCGCGGGTTCGCGATCGCGATGTCCGCGCTCAACGGCGGCCGTCTCAACATCGCCGCCTGCTCGCTCGGAGGCGCCCAGTGGGCACTCGATCAGGCCGTGAAGTACGTGCACGAGCGGATGGCGTTCGGCGAGCCGCTCGCCGAGAAGCAGTCCATCCTGTTCGCGATCGCCGACATGCGCACCGATCTGCACGCGGCACGACTCATGGTGCGCGACGGCGCGCAGGCGGTCGACGAGCACGCACCCGACGCGACGATGCGCTGCGCCATGGCCAAGCGCTTCGCGACCGACGCCGGCTTCGACGTCGCCAACAGGGCGCTGCAGCTGCACGGCGGCTACGGCTATCTGCAGGACTACGGGATCGAGAAGGTCGTCCGCGACCTGCGCGTGCATCAGATCCTGGAGGGGACGAACGAGATCATGCGACTGATCGTCGGGCGCGAGATGCTGCGACCGGCGGGTTCCGCCTCCCTCCAGCGCAGCGGCGGAGATCAGATGCGGAGCGGATCATGACGGCGCCGTCTTCCCCGGTGGTCGTCGCGTTCCTCGGCCTCGGGCACATGGGACTGCCGATGGCGAAGAACCTCCTCGCCGCGGGACATGAGGTGCACGGCTTCGATCTCGTCCCCGCGGCCATCGAAGCGGCGCAGACGGCCGGCATCCCGGTAGCTGCGAGCGGCGCGGATGCCGTGGCCGACGCGGATGTCGTCATCACCATGTTCCCCGCCGGAAAGCACGTGATCGAGGCCTATCGCACCGAACTGCTCGCGGCCGCCCGCCCCGGCACGCTCTTCATCGAGTCGTCGACCATCGCCGTCGATGAGGCGCGGGCCGCCCACGCTCTCGCGCTCGCCGCCGGGCACCGCAACGTCGACGCTCCGGTGTCGGGAGGCGTGGTCGGCGCGGAGAACGGCACCCTCGCCTTCATGGTCGGCGGGTCGGACGACGACTTCGCAGCCGCCCTCCCGCTGCTCGAGGTCATGGGAAAGCGCATCGTGCACTGCGGCGGTCCCGGCCTCGGCCAGGCGGCGAAGGTGTGCAACAACATGGTGCTCGCGGTCTCGCAGATCGCGGTGGCCGAGGCGTTCGTGCTGGGGGAGCGGCTCGGGCTCGAGCATCAGGCGCTGTTCGACGTCGTCTCGCAGGCCTCGGGCCAGTGCTGGTCGATCACGACCAACTGCCCCGTGCCCGGCCCTGTGCCCACGAGTCCTGCCAACCGCGACTATCAGCCGGGTTTCGCGGGGGCGTTGATGGCGAAGGATCTCGGCCTCGCGCTGCAGGCGATCGAGCAGACGTCGACGGATGCCAGGATGGGCCGTCTCGCGCAGGAGATCTATGCCGCGTTCGCGGCCGGCGACGGCGCGGGGCGCGATTTCTCAGGGATCATCACCGACATCCGCGACGACCTCGTGTGATGATCGGTACTTCGACGGAGAGGGTGACATGACCGAGTACGAGACGATCCTGGTCGAGCAGCGCGGACGAGTCGGGTGGATCACCCTGAACCGTCCGGAGGCGCTGAACGCGTTGAACAGCCGGCTCGCGGAAGAGGTCACCGCCGCGACCGTGGCCTTCGACGCGGACGAGGGCGTCGGCGCGATCGTGGTGACCGGATCCGAGAAGGCCTTCGCCGCCGGCGCCGACATCAAGGAGATGGAGGGCATGTCCGCGGTGCAGATGCTCGAGACCGATCATTTCGGGGTCTGGCACGAGTTCGCCGCGGTGCGCACGCCCGTGATCGCCGCGGTCTCCGGCTTCGCCCTGGGCGGCGGATGCGAGCTGGCGATGATGTGCGACATCATCCTGGCCGCCGACAACGCGAAGTTCGGACAGCCCGAGATCAACCTCGGCGTCATCCCCGGCATGGGCGGAACCCAGCGACTGATCCGCGCGGTCGGCTACTACAAGGCGGCGGAGCTGGTGCTCTCCGGCCGATTCATGGGAGCGGAGGAGGCCGAGCGCTCCGGCCTCGTCTCCCGCGTCGTCGCGGCATCCGACCTCCTCGCCGAGGCGACGAAGCTGGCTGACACGATCGCGTCGAAGTCGCTGCCGTCGGTCTATGCCGCGAAGGCCGCGCTGGATGCGGCCATGGAGACGCCCCTGGCCGAGGGACTCGCGCACGAGAAGCAGGCCTTCGCCGCCCTGTTCGACACCGCGGATCAGAAGGAGGGCATGTCGGCCTTCCGCCAGAAGCGGTCGCCCGACTTCCAGAACCGCTAGCGCGTCGTGAACAACTCCTCGGAACAGAGTGCGCCTCGCCGGAAGCGGCTCTCAGCGCCGTGCCCGACGAGAATTCCTGCGGAGTCGTGCACCACCTCAGCCGCGGAGCGCGTCGACGATCTTCGCGATCCGGCGCTCGCGCGTCGCTTCCTGCTTGGCCTCGGCCACGCTGCGCGCGTGCTCCTTGCGCACGGTGTACGACAGGGCGTCGAAGGCCGCGCGCACAGCAGGGTCGGCGTCGAGGGCCGCGGCGAGTCCCGGCGGTACCTCGACCGTGCGCTCGGCCGAATCCACCCGGATCACGGAGTCGACCTCCTGGCCGATCTCGAGCCCCAGGTCGGCACGCACTGCTTTGCTGAAGCCGATCATGTTCTCGCTGCCCATCCGCGCCAGGCGCAGGCGGGCGGTGCGTCCGCCGACGGTGACGGCCACGGGGAAGGCCTTGCCGGCACCGAGCGAGGCGACCTGCTCATCCGTGAGGAGGATCGCCGCAACGGGGCCACGGCCGGTGAGGACGGTGTGCAGGCGCAGTTCGCTCATGCCGGAAGAGTACGCCCGGGACCCTCGAGTTCGGCGGTGAGAATCGCGTTGCGCTCCGTGATGAGGTGGCGCATGTACTCCCGCATGAACAGCGCGTCGACGAGCCGGCCGAGCGGGCCGAACGGCGAGCGGAAGGTCACCGTGTCGTGCATGAGCGTGCCGGACGGGTGCTCCTCGAACCGGTGCTCGTGCAGGAACGCCGCGAACGGCCCCGAGATCTGCCGGTCCGAGAATCCGTTCGGGGGATCGATGTCGAACACGATCGAGCGCAGCCGGAACGGGATGCCGAAGTGGCGTGCCCGCCAGGTAGCGGTCGTGCCCTCGGTGAAGACGCCGCCGGCCGGTGCCTCGATCATCGTCTCGCCGAATCGGGCCATGCTCTTCACGTGCAGTGCAGGGTCGAGCGACGCGGCGAACACCTCGGCGGGGGCCGCACCGATAACCGTCTCGAGTGCGAACCGGGCCATGTCAGAGGGCTTCGGGCTGCGGACGCGGATCGGCGAAGTCGCCCGCGTCCTTGCGCAGCCTGGCCACGATCGCGACGAGCTCGGCGGCGTCGTCGCGGCTCAGACCGGGCTGGGCGAAGACATCGGCGTTGAGGGCCTGGGTGGCGCGCTCGACCATTTCCCGGCCGGACTCGGTCAGGACCAGGAGCGCGGCGCGTCCGTCGTGCGGGTGCGGTTCACGCGCGATCAGGCCGTCGCGCACCAGCCGCTCCGCCGTGCTCGTGACCGTGGTCGGGTGCACCTGCAGTCGGGCGACCACGCTCGAAAGCGGAAGGCTCCCCGCGCGGCTGAAGGCCAGCAGGCGCAGTACCTCGTAGCGGGCGAAGCTCAGAGCGAAGGGCTTGAGGGTCGCATCGACGCGGGCGAGCAGCAGTTGCTGGGCGCGCATGACGGAGGTGACCAGGGCCATGCCGTCGGCGGCATCCGTCCATCCGTGCGCGAGCCACTGCCGCTTCGCCTCGGCGAGCGGATCGATGGGGAGCGGACGGGGTCGGGCCATTTCTCTACGGTAGTGGCGGGAGGGTGGGGTGCGGCGACGGCGCGCGACGCATCCGTCGCTGCAGCGGCTGAGTCTCAGTCGCATGTGAGCTGGAACTCAGTATCGCGGTCTAGAATTGCAGCAGTCGTGAGGAGCAATCGATGAAGATCTTCGTCCTGGTCAAAGAGGTGCCGGACACCTATGGCGATCGCAAGCTGAATCTCGAGACCGGACTCGCCGATCGTGCGGCGGGGGATGTGGTCCTCGACGAGATCACCGAGCGCGCTCTCGAAGTCGCCCTCAGCTACGCTGACAAGAACGACGGCACCGAGGTGGTGGCCGTCTCGATGGCTCCGGAGGGCTCGACGGCCTCCCTTCGCCGGGCGCTCGCGATCGGTGCCGGCTCCGCCGTGCACATCGCCGACGAGCAGCTCGCCGGTGCCGACCTCGGCCTCACCGCCGAGGTGCTGGCCGCGGCGATCCGCCGCGGCGCCCCCGACCTCGTGATCACCGGCAACCTGTCTACCGACGGCTCCGGTGGTGTGATCCCCGCGATGATCGCCGAGCATCTCGGGTTCGCGCAGGTCACCGCCCTTTCCGCGGTGGAGATCACCGCAGACGGCGTCTCGGGAGTCCGAGGCGCGGACGCCGGCAGCCAGCCGGTCTCGGCGCCGCTGCCCGCCGTGATCTCGATCACCGAGGCGCTCCCCGACGCCCGATTCCCCAACTTCAAGGGGATCATGGCGGCGAAGAAGAAGCCGCTCGAAGTGCTCTCGCTCGCCGACCTCGATGTGTCGGCAGATCCGTCCGCCGCCCCGCGGACCATCATGACGACCGTGTCGGAGAAGCCCCCGCGGGCTGCCGGCGTGAAGATCACCGATGAGGGCGACGCGGCCGACAAGCTCGTCGACTACCTCGTGCAGAACAGGCTGGTGTGAGATGACTTCCTCCGAGAACCCGATCCTCGTCCTCATCGACGTCGATCCTTCCGGCTACGTCGCGAGCAGCACGGCTGCGCTCCTCGGCGCTGCTTCCACGATCGGCTCGCCCGTGGCTCTGATCGTCGGCGGGAGCCCCGCCGCGGTGGACCAGGCTGCCGCGGCAGGAGCATCCGTCGTGCTGACCGCCGACGGCGACCCCGCAGCGCTCACCGTGCCGATCGTGGACGCCCTGCAGGCCGCAGCCGCGCAGGTGCGCCCCGACGCCGTGCTGATTTCGAACTCCATCTCCGGTCGTGATGTGGCCGGACGCTTCGCGGTGCGCACGAAGAGCGCGCTGTCGGTCGACGCCGTCGGGGTCTCACGCGACGACGAGGGAGTGCTCGCGCATCACTCGGTCTACGGCGGGGCGTATCTCGTCGATTCGGCTCCTACTTTCGGCACCCCCGTGATCACGGTGCGCCAGGGTGCGGTGGATGCGCGTGCCGAGGCCGTGCCGTCGCACTCGGTCGAGGTGCTCGATGTCACGCCGTCCGGCGCCGTCGCGGCGACGGCAGGTCCGGTCGAGGCGGTCGAGGTCGCCTCCTCCCGTCCCGAGCTGCGCGGAGCGACGCGCGTCGTCTCCGGCGGTCGGGGCCTCGCGTCCAAGGAGAAGTTCGTGCTCGTCGAGGAGCTCGCCGACGCACTCGGCGCGGCCGTCGGCGCCTCCAGGGCAGCCGTCGATGCCGGGTACATCCCGCAATCGCACCAGGTCGGTCAGACCGGGGTGTCGGTGTCGCCGCAGCTGTATGTCGCGCTCGGCATCTCCGGAGCGATCCAGCACCGCGCGGGCATGCAGACGTCGAAGAACATCGTCGCGATCAACAAGGACCCCGAGGCGCCGATCTTCGACGTCGCGGACTTCGGCATCGTCGGCGACGTGTTCGCCGTGGTCCCGCAGGTGATCGCCGCCCTCGAGGCGCGGAAGAAGTAGCCATGGCGATGCGGATGCTGCGACGCGGTCTGCCGCGCGTGCCGGGTGGAGAGCCCTGGCCTCCCGCTGATGCGGTGGCCGTCGACGCGGCCGCAGCGGAACCGGAGGCCGGTGCGGCCCCGGAGCCGGTGGCGCACACGGTGACGCCGGCTGCGGTCGCCGCCGTCGACAGCGGGGTGACGACCGGTGCGGTGGATCCGGCGCCGGCGGTCGCTCCTGCGCCGCCCACGGATGCCGTTTCTCCGGCGACCTCCGGAGCACTGCGCATCCGTCGCGGTCTGCCGCGGGTCTCGGGCGGAGAGCCCTGGCCGCCGCAGACTGCCCCCTCCGCCGCCGCGGCCCCCGCTCCGCACACGACGACGGCGGAACCGGCCGCAGAGGCAGCATCTCCCGTGTCGACGGCGATGGCGACCGCGCCGGAGGCGGCCGCCGCATCGACCGCCCCCTCGTCCGCAGTCGCCGAACCCGAGGCGCAGCACGCCGCGGCCGGCGGTGTCCGTCGTGGCCTGCCCCGAGTGGTCGGTGGCGACCCCTGGCCGCCCGCGGATACTGTTCCGCTCGTGCGGACAGCCGCAGCATCCGCTCTTCTCGAGCCCGTCGCCTCCGAGAGCACGCCCGCTGCCGCCGTGGAAGCGCCAGCCGTGGAAACGCCTGCAGCGGCGTCGACCGCCGTGGCCGTCGCCGGCTCTGCTCCGGCCATCGCCGACGTCTCGACGCCTCTGCCCTGGACCCGCACGGTGTGGAACGGGAGCGCACCGCGTCACATCCTTGCCGCACCGGCGCCGGCAACCGTCCGCCGTCGTCCGACCTGGACGCAGGCGATCGGCGTGCTGTTCGGCGCCGCCGCGCTCGGAGTGCTCGCAGGAGCGGCGATCGCCTTCGTGCGGACGCTCCTGAGCTTCCCGTTCATGCAGGACTTCCTCGCAGCCTTCCCCGGCGAGTACGAACCCGCGATCGCGGTCGAGCCCGGGTTCTCGCCCTGGATCGGCTGGCAGCACTTCTTCAACATGTTCCTGATGGTGCTGATCATCCGCTCGGGCCTGCAGGTGCGCACCGAGAAGCGGCCGACCGTGTTCTGGACGCCCCGGGGCAACCCCAAGGGGAAGATCAGCCTCAACCTCTGGTTCCACCAGTCGCTCGACATCCTGTGGCTCGTGAACGGCGTGATCTTCGTGGTCCTGCTGTTCGTCACCGGGCACTGGGTGCGCATCGTGCCGACGAGCTGGGAGGTGTTCCCGAACGCGCTGTCGGCGGCACTGCAGTACGTCTCGTTCGACTGGCCGCACGAGAACGGCTGGAACAACTACAACAGCCTGCAGCAGCTCGCCTACTTCGCGACCGTGTTCATCGCCGCACCGCTCGCGGCGATCACCGGGTTCCGCATGTCGGGGCTGTGGCCCAAGAAGGCCGAGAAGCTGTCGAAGGCGTACCCGGTCGAGTGGGCGCGGGCGCTGCACTTCCCGATCATGCTCTACTTCGTGGCGTTCATCATCGCCCACGTCGCGCTCGTGATGCTGACCGGATTCCTGCGCAACCTGAACCACATGTTCGCGGCGCAGGATGCGGTCACCTGGACCGGATTCTGGGTGTTCGTCCTCTCGCTCGTGGTGATCGCGATCGCGTGGGTGGCCGCCCGCCCGCTCGTGCTCGCCCCCATCGCGAAGGCGTTCGGGAAGGTCTCCGGACGCTGAGCCGGAGCTAGCCTGAGGGAGTGAGTGACAGCATCGACATCGAGACCTTCTGGCGACGGGCGAGGGCGGCTGATCCCCGCCTGCCCGAAGCACAGCCGGAGGCGTGGGGTTTCGGTGCCACACCGCAGCAGGCCGACGAGCTTCTGGCGCTGGTGATCAGCGGAGTGAAGGTGGGTACCGCCTCCGCGCTGTGGGACTACGAACAGGCCGGGGAACCGCTGCCGCGCGTGGGCGAGCTGAGCATACTCCTCGACGGTGCCGACGTGCCGCGAGCCGTGATCGAGACCGTCGCGGTCGAGGTCGTGCCGTTCGACCAGGTCGACGAAGAGCACGCTTTCGCCGAGGGAGAGGGCGACCGCACGCTCGCGCACTGGCGTGAGGTGCACGAGCGCTTCTGGCGACTGCACTCCGAGAACCCCCGCGGATACGAGCCGGACATGCCCGTGGTGTGCGAGCGATTCCACCTGCTCCTCCCGTCGGATGCCGCGACTGCACCCACACGGTGAAGGATCATTCTCGACGACGGAAGGAAGATCATGGCCGAGGCGTACATCATCGATGCGGTCCGCTCCCCGGTCGGACGGCGCGGCGGATCGCTCTCCGGCATCCATCCGGCTGATCTCGGCGCGCACAGCCTCCGCGCGCTGGTCGATCGGGTCGGGATCGACCCCGGGGTGATCGACGACGTGGTGCTGGGGGCGATCGACGCGATCGGCGGACAGGCGGGGAACGTGGCACGCACCGCCGCCCTGGTCGCCGGATTCCCCGAGCATGTGCCCGGTGTCACGATCGATCGCCAGTGCGGATCGAGCCAGCAGGCCGTGCACTTCGCGGCGCAGGCCGTGATGAGCGGCGTGAACGACCTCGTGATCGCGGGCGGTCTGCAGAACATGTCGCAGGTGCCCCTGCTCGCTGCGGCCATCGTGGGGGAGGCCTACGGATTCACCACCCCGTATGCGGAGTCGCCGGGGTGGCGCGAGAGGTACGGCGACCAGGAGATCTCGCAGTTCGCCGGTGCGGAGCTGATCGCCGAGAAGTGGGACATCTCCCGCGAGGAGATGGAGCAGTTCGCCCTGGAGAGCCACCGCCGCGCGGCCGTCGCGCAGGACGAAGGTCGCTTCTCGAACGAGATCGCCCCGCTGAACGGTCTCGACCACGACGAAGGCGTGCGCCGGGACACGACCCTGGAGCGGATGGCACAGCTCGCGCCGCTCAGGGAAGGCGGACGGATCACGGCCGCCGTGTCATCGCAGATCAGCGATGCCTCCAGCGCCGTGCTCATCGCGAGCGCACGGGCCGTGCGCGAACACGGACTCACCCCACGCGCACGCATCCATCAGATGACGGTCCGCGGCGCCAGCCCCGTGCTCATGCTCACGGCGCCCATCCCGGCGACCAGGCACGCTCTGGAGCGTGCGGGGCTCGGCATCGGCGACATCGACCTGTTCGAGGTGAACGAGGCTTTCGCTCCCGTGGTCCTCGCCTGGATGCGCGAGCTCGACGCCCCCTACGAGAAGGTCAACGTCAACGGCGGCGGCATCGCGCTCGGCCACCCGATCGGTGCGACCGGCACGAGGCTGCTCGCGACCATGCTGAACGAACTCGAGCGCACCGGCGGACGCTATGGCCTGCAGGCGATGTGCGAGGGCGGCGGTGTCGCGAACGTGACGATCATCGAGCGCCTCTGACCTGCCGTCGCGCGAGCATCAGCGCAGACAGCGAGAGCGGGCCGCCTCCTCGGGGAGACGGCCCGCGCTCGCGTGTGCGATCGATCAGGGGCGGACGAAGCGGACCTCGGTCAGCGTCTCGCCCAGGAACGGCTCGGTGTGCGATGCGCCGTCGAGGCGGAAGCCGTTGCGCGCGTAGAACCGGTGCGCGCGGGGGTTGTCCTCGACGACCCACAGATACAGCGGCTCGTCCTTCTCGACGGCCGCGTCGAACAGCTTCTGGCCGATGCCGGTGGAGTGCCACGCATCGAGCAGGTAGATGAAGTAGAGCTCGCGGAACGCGGGAGCGTCCTTGTCGCGGGCGGGACCGGAGCCGACGAAGCCGACGATCTCGCCGTCGACGAGCGCGGCGTTCATCGTGAACTCGGGGCCCTGCGAGGCCCAGTGCGTCCACAGCTCGGCCATGCGGCGGGGCGAGACCTTCTCCAGCGCCGCCTTGCTGATCAGGTGGTCGTAGGTCTCGTGCCAGCACTGCGCGTGCACGCGACCGAGGGCTTCCGCATCCACATCACGGACCGGACGGACGATGACTTCAGGCTGGGCTTCGGCGCTCATGTTCGTGACTCTACGCGCGGCGTCCACGAAGAGGAAATCGAGTGGATGTTCGATGACACCCGATGCGCGGGCATGGAGGGTTCGCACAACGATGTTCGCTGATCGTGCGCTCCTGGCTACGATCGATCCTCGTGAACGTGATCTGGCGGACCCTCCTGGTAATCCTCGGCGCTCGCCGCCGCGTGCGACGGGGGAAGACCCTCGATGCGTCGGCGGTCAGCAGCATCCGCCTGACCACGCTGCCGACCGACATCGATATCCTGCGCCACATGAACAACGGGCGCTACCTGTCGCTCTTCGACCTCGGACGCTGGGATCTGCTGATACGAACCGGGCTGTTCGACGCGATGAAGGAGCACGGCTGGTACGCGGTCGTGTCCAGCGAGACCGTGACGTTCCGCAAGTCGCTGCAGCTGTGGCAGCGTTTCGACGTGCAGTCGCGCTTCATCGGCCACGACGACAAGGCGGTGTTCCTCGAGCACAGGGCCGTCGTCGACGGAGAGATCTACGCGCGGGTGATCGTGCGCTCGCGCATGCTGCGCCGTACCGGCGGCACCGTCAGCAACGAAGAGCTGTTCGCCGCCGTGGGCAAGCCCGAAGGCGTGCCGGAGATCGATGCGTGGGTTCACGACTGGGCAGCGGCATCCGCCCTCCCTCCCGTGCGGGTGAAGGCTCCGAGCGTCTGGGGGTGAGGTCGCCCGCAGCCCCCGCACGAGCCGCGTTATATTGACCCTGTGCTGGCGATTCTGACGACCACCGGGCGCGTGCTGTGGAGGCACTGGCCCGCGCTGATGGCGTGGTATCTTGCAGGCGTCCTGGTGCACTACGTGCTCACAGAGGTCGCGGGCTTCATCGGTGCATACTCCGCCACGGTCGGCTTCCTCGTCCTTCCCCTCGCGATCCTCGCGCGCCTGGTGAGTCTGGTGGCGATGTTCCTGGTGCTGCGCGACGGTCTGCGCAACCTGCAAGAGGTCGCACGTCTTCCAGAGGCGACCGCGGATCGCCGTCGCACGTTCCTCTCGGCCCTTCTCGCCGGCATCCTGCCCTTCTTTGCCGTCTACTGGGCGCAGGGGCTGCTCGGGGAGGACGTGCGTGCGTACTCGCTACGGGCGCTCGAAGTGCGCGACGGCATCGTCTGGACCGCGAGCGTCAACGGCGAAGGGCTGGTGAGCTCGCAGGACACCGTGCTCAACCTGCCACTGAACGTGTGGACCGTCTCGATCATCGTGCTCGCCTTCGCCGGCCGCTGGGCGTGGTCCAAATGGTCCTCGAAGCTCGCGAAATGGCTGTCGCCGGTCGCCGTCTACTTCGAGGTCGTCTGGGTCTTCTTCTCGGTGATGGTGCTCGGCGACATCTTCGACATGATCAAGGCGTGGGTCGACAGCCGTGCGGCCATGGTGTTCCTCGAGGGTGTCAGGGAGCAGGTGCTCGATGCCGTCGCCCCGGTGCGCTGGCTGTGGGAGGGAGTCGGCTGGGTGCTCTCCGAAGCAGGACCGGTCCTCCTCGCCCCGCTCGCCTGGCTGACCATCGCCGGGGTGGTCTTCGGCCAAGCGATCGTTGCTGAGAAGCTGCGTGTGGAGAGTGAGCTGATCGCCCGTGTGCGCGAGCACGCGGCCGTCATCCCCCATCCGCTCGTGCGACGGCTCAAGGACCTAGGCGAAGAGCTCGGCGCGCGCTTTCGCCCGATCGGACGTGCTCTGCTGCTGATGTGGCGCGCCGGTCCGCTGCTCGTCGGCTCGTATGCTCTGCTCTACGTTCTCGTAAAGGCGCTCGAGTCGTACCTCTCCTTCGGCATCACCCGACTCATCGGCCCCCAGGAGTATCTGTTCTGGGCGGTAGCGACGCCACTGGTCTCGCTGGTGCCCCTGCTGCTCATGGAACCCCTGCGGATCGCGGTGATCAGCGGCGCGTACGACGCGACTCTCGGGCGGCTGCGTAGGCGACAGCAGGAGCGAACCGACACGACGGGGCTCTCGCCGCAGGAGTCGGAGATGCGTGCCGTCGCCGATGCCGCCGGGCTCCTGCCCTCGTCGGTGGATGCCGTCGCGGCAGCGATGGTCAGCGGGCAGGTCAGGGACAGCGTCGAGGGTCAGGGTGCGAAGTCGAACCTCACGAACGACGCGGCGGCGTCGTAGGGTCGCACGTCGACCCAGAACGGTCCTTCGACATCGTCCGGCACCACGAACGGCACGATCAGCTCATAGGGGATCGCCTGGTCACTGAGGCAGGTCTCCGGTTCGTCGGCACTCCAGTCCAGTCCGATTTCGGCACGCACAGGGCTCCACTCGCGCCCCGTCGACTGCTCCACGAGCGTGGGCGTCTCGCAGGCCATCCCCTCGGCGCCGGGGTCCACGGGTATCGCGACAGCGATCAGGCGCGCGTGCTCCGGCATATCGAGGCCGGAGACATCCTCAATGTCCCCGCCGCGCACCGGACCCCAGACCGCGCCGACGAGATCCGTCGTCTCGTCCTCCGGCACCACGACGGGCGTGACCGCGCGGACACCGAATCCGAAGTACTGATACCACTCCTGCCAGCCGACCGCGAAGGCGGTCGCCGGCAGGAGAAGGGCGAGTGCGACCAGGGCCAGAGTGTTGCGCCGCCACCAGGACGGCGGTTTTCCAGGGGTGGTCGCGGTCTCAGGATCCTCCCGCGGCGCGGGCGGTATCGGCGGAAGCGGGATCGTCATCGCGCCCATCCGTTCTCGTCCAGAAGCACCTCGGCCTCGACGGTGAGCGCGGCCAGGTCGATCGGCAGATCGATCACGCCGTCGCGGCTGCCCCCGAGGTCGCCCGCTCCCGGCACACTCAGACGCAGCGTTGCCCTGTCGCCTATGACGTCGTCCGGCAACTCGAAGGCGAGGCTACCGGCGCGGGGAACACCGGTGACCAGGCGTTGAGCGGCGAACGTGGTGCCGCGATCCGTGGCGCGGAACGTGCGGTCGCCGATGGTGAGGTCAGCGCCCCTGAGGGTGCTCAGATCCTGCGTGACCCCGCTCGCGGCCTCGAGATCGACGACGAGCCAGGTGCCCTCGGCTGACCATCCCTCCGCATCCGTGACCCGGCGAGTGAGGTGCACGGCGGTCACGGTCGCCACGAGGTTGCGCGTCGAGGCCCGCTCGCCGATCTGCGCGACCGTCGGGAAGGGGGCGTTCGGGGCGTCGTCGGGAAGCGTGACCTTCGAGACACCCCACGCACCAACGACCAGTGCGCCGGTGGCGAGCCAGACGAGGACGCGCTTCTTCACGGGAGCGTCACCTCATCGATCGTCGCCGTGAGGGTCGCTCCGACGCGGACATCCCCCCAGTAGTCGCCGCGCATCACGCTCTGCCCGACGTAGTGGTCGGAGTCGGGGAGGGTCAGGGTGATCTCGTCGCCATCGCGGAAATCGTCCGGCCCGACGATCCAGGCGAGCAGCAGGCGAGCAGGCACGTCCGGTTGCAGCCATGGCGCGCCCTGCCCGTCGTCGGCGTGTGAGAGCGTGCCTTTCTCCTCGATTCCATCGATGCGGATGCCGTCGACGACCGGCGACAATGCAGAGCCCGCCGTCGACGGTCGAGGCTTGTCGAAGGTGTTCACGACATCGACCGCGACGACCAGCAGTCGCTCTCCCGACTCTTCGTCGGGGAACAGTGCGGCGCTTCCGCGGTCGTCGCGTAGCTCGACGCCGATCACGGTCATCTCCAGGTCGGAGCCGGTGAAGGTCTCTCCGACCTCGATGACAGGGGTGGGAGAGACGGCCGCGGCCTCGAGGCCGCCGAATATTGCCGTGGTCGCGAGGAGGACCGCGCCGGCACCGGTGAGGAGCCAGGATGTCGGGATCAGATCGATGCTGCGTCGCGCCCAGCCGAGGACCTTCGCACGTGCCCCGGCGTTCGCGGCCACGACGGCCTGGTCGGGAACCTGGGTCGGGGGTTCCGGCGGCGTCGTGGCCACGGCAACAGCATAGAACCGAGAGCGGGCGGAAGACCCGATGCGGGCCCTGTCACGGTGGAGGACGAGTTTGTCCACCGAATGCCCTACAGACACCCACCTCTGCGGTCTCTAGCCTGAAAGTTCGGACCGTTTCGAGAGCCGATGTCGGCCCGATCGAGGAGGAATGAAATGCAGCGTCGAATGACGAAGATCCTGACCGGCGGCCTGCTGGCCGCGGTGATCCTTGGGGGCGGTGCGGTGCCGGCGGGTGCCACGGTGGCATCGGAAGCGGCGCCCACCTCCGTCTCGGCGGCGGGAATCAACGCCACCCTCGACAAGGTGGAGAGCGCGGCGCACAAGCTGAGAGATGTAATCGCCACCCTGCGCTCGACGACCAAGACCGCCGAGCAGAAGCGCACGAGCGCGAGGGGGGCCGTCAGCACTCTGGAGTCCGTTGCGCAGGCGGTCGGGGGATCGTCGGCGACCGCGCTCCGGCGCGACGCGGCACGCGTCTCCACGGCGGCATCGCGATCGCAGTTCAGCACCGCGGCGAGCACACTCGTGTCTTCCGTGCAGCGCCTGGACAAGATCGCCAACGCGATCAGAGACCTCGACGGACAACTCGGCGGCTGAGTGGCCTCTCGATCTTGTCCACCGCGGAGCCCCACCGGAAACGGAGGGGCTCCGCGGTCGTTTCCCCATCCGGCGCTCACGGGATCGGGCGGGGTGGGGAACTAGGCTGAAATCCATGGCAGCGACCACCCCCGATGCCGCGGCATCCGTCCCTCTTGCAGAGCAGGCCGTCGAGCTCGCCCGCCGGTGGGTGATCGAGGCAGGAGCCGCCGAGGTCGACCCTGCCGCCGAGCGTCTCGCCGGGGTGCTGCAGGACGTCAACGGTCTGCCGTTCACGCTCGGCTTCGTCGACGGCGTCATGCGCCCGGAGAGCCTGACCGCCGCGGCCTCGCAGCTGCACCGGATCGCCCCGATCGTGCCTGAATTCCTGCCCTGGTACCTGCGCTCGGTGGTGCGTCTCGGCGGCGGTGTCGCGCAGATCCTGCCTTCGCCCGTGGTGCCGATCGCCCGCCGGGTGCTGCGCGACATGGTCGGCCACCTCGTCGTCGACGCGCGCCCAGCGAAACTCGGAGCGGCGATCGAGCGGATCAGGGCGAACGGCTCCCGTCTCAACCTCAACCTGCTCGGTGAGGCCGTGCTCGGCGAGACGGAGGCGCGGCGGCGGATCGACGGCATCCACGCGCTCATCCGGCGCCCGGATGTGGACTACGTCTCGGTCAAGGTCTCGGCGATCATCAGCCACCTCTCGATGTGGGCGTTCGACGAGGTCGTCGACGAGGTGGTCGCTCGCCTCCTGCCGCTGTACGTCACCGCGGCGGCCGACGGCACCTTCATCAACCTCGGCATGGAGGAGTACCGCGACCTCGACCTCACGATCGCGGTCTTCACGCGCATCCTCGAAGACCCGCGCCTGACCGGACTCGAGGCCGGGATCGTGCTGCAGGCCTACCTGCCCGACGCCCTGCCCGCCCTGCAGGAGCTCACCGCCTGGGCGCAGGACCGCGTCGCGCACGGCGGCGCCCGCATCAAGGTGCGACTCGTCAAGGGCGCCAACCTCGCGATGGAGCACGTCGAGGCGCGCATGCACGGCTGGACGCCCGCGACCTACGACACCAAGCTCGACACCGACGCCAACTACCTGCGCTGCCTGGACTGGGCGCTGCAGCCCGAGCACGCCGCGGCCGTGAAGCTCGGCGTCGCGGGGCACAACCTCTTCGGCATCGCCTACGCGTGGCTGCTGGCGGGGGAGCGGGGTGTGCGCGAGGCCGTCGAGTTCGAGATGCTCCTCGGCATGGCACAGGGGCAGGTGCAGGCCGTCTCGCGCGAGGTCGGCCCGGTGCTGCTGTACGTGCCGGTCGTAGAGCCCGCCGAGTTCGACGTGGCCATCAGCTACCTGGTGCGCCGGCTCGAGGAGAACGCCTCGTCGGAAAACTTCCTCTCCGCCGCGTTCCGCCTCGGCGAGGACGAATCGCTGTTCGTGCGGGAGCAGGACCGCTTCCTCGATGCGCTCGACAGAGCGGGCGACCCCACGCTGCGTATCGGGCCGCGTCGCACGCAAGACCGCAGCGCGCCCGTGCACGAGTCCGTGCGGACGGCCCCCGCAGCCCCGGTGCCCGAGACCGACCTCACCAAGGCGGTGCTCGGCATCTCGCGCGGCTCCGACGACGGAGGACGAGAGGCGTTCCTCGAGACCGCCGTGTACTCCGCCCGTGAGCTGGATCAGGATGCCGGCGGAGCGCCGGGCTTCTCGAACACCGCCGACAGCGACCCCGCCCTCCCTGCGAACCGCGAGTGGGCGCGTGAGGTGCGCGAGCGCATCCCCGCATCCGACCTCGGCGCCGCCACGATCGCGGTCGCGCGGGTCTCGGATGCGGAGGATCTCGAACGGATCGTGCAGGGCGTGCATCGCGCGGCCCCGTCTTGGGGCGCGCGGCCCGCCGCCGAACGCGCCGAGGTGCTGCTGCGCGCTGCGGCCGCGCTCGAATCGCGCCGGGGGGATCTCATCGAGGTCGCGGCCTCCGAGACGGGCAAGATCTTCGCCGAAGCCGACGTCGAGGTGAGCGAGGCGGTCGACTTCGCCCGCTACTACGCGGCCAAGGCGCGCGAGCTCGACGCGATCGCCGGAGCCGTGTTCGTCCCGGCGGCGGTCACCGTCGTCGCACCGCCCTGGAACTTCCCCCTCGCGATCCCCGCCGGTGGCGTGCTCGCCGCGCTCGCCGCAGGTTCCGGCGTCGTCTTCAAGCCCGCGCCGCAGGCCCGCCGCTGCGCTGCCGTGATCGCCGAGACCCTGTGGCAGGCGGGGGTGCCGCGCGACCTCCTCGCACTCGTCGACATCGAGGAGGGCGAGCTCGGGCGCGCGCTCATCACGAACGACGCCGTCGATCGCGTGATCCTCACCGGAGCGTGGGACACGGCCGCGCTGTTCCGTTCCTGGCGGCCCGACCTGCCGCTGCTCGCCGAGACCAGCGGCAAGAACGCCATGATCATCACCCCGTCGGCGGATCTCGACCTCGCCGTCGCCGACCTCGTCAAGAGCGCCTTCGGGCATGCCGGGCAGAAGTGCTCGGCGGCGTCGCTGGCGATCCTCGCGGGTCCGGTCGGACGCTCGGCTCGGTTCGCCCGCCAGCTGGCCGACGCCGTGCGCTCGCTGCACGTCGGGCAGCCGACCGATCCGTTGGCCGAGGTGGGCCCTGTGATCGAGCGGCCTCACGGCAAGCTCGCCTGGGCGCTGAGCGAGCTCGAAGGCGATGAGCAGTGGCTGATCGAGCCCGCGCTCGCACCGGGAGACGACGGCAGCGGACGGCTGTGGCGGCCCGGCATCCGT
The DNA here is from genome assembly GCF_019443525.1 of Microbacterium sp. PAMC22086. Lineage (NCBI taxonomy): Bacteria > Bacillati > Actinomycetota > Actinomycetes > Micrococcales > Microbacteriaceae > Microbacterium > Microbacterium sp. PAMC22086. The sequence continues at coordinate 1,112,646 of NZ_CP080380.1, forward strand.
GTCGGTGTGCAGCCGGGGTCGCGCTTTCACACCGAGGAGTTCTTCGGACCGGTGCTGGGGGTGATGCACGCGCCGACGTTCGCGCGCGCCGTGGAGATGCAGAACGCCGTCGCCTACGGGCTCACCGCAGGTCTGCACACCCAGGACCCGGGGGAGCTGTCGTACTGGCTCGGACGGGTGCAGGCCGGCAACCTCTATGTGAACCGGGGCATCACCGGGGCGATCGTGCAGCGCCAGCCGTTCGGCGGGTGGAAACGTTCCTCGGTCGGTCCCGGTGCCAAGGCCGGTGGCCCGAACTACCTCATCGGCCTGGGGTCGTGGCGTTCGCAGCCGGGCGGACCGGCCTCCAGCACCCTGCATCTGCGGGGGCTCGACTCCCGCATCACGGCCCTGATCGAATCGGCCCAGTCGTCGCTCGCCTACGAGTCGTTCGAGTGGCTCCGGCGCTCCGCACTGTCGGATGCGCTCGCCTGGGACCGGGAGTTCGGGCAGGTGCGCGACGTCTCGCGTCTGGGCGTGGAGCGGAACCTCTTCCGCTACCGGCCAGTGCCCGTCGAGGTTCGCGCGACCGACGACGCGGCTCTGCAGGACCTGCTGCGCGTCGTGATCGCCGGAGTGCGCTCGGGTGCGAAGTTCGTCATCTCGACACCGGTGGGGGTGCCCGCCGACGTGCGTCGAGCCCTCGGCGACCTCGATGCCCCGGTGTTCCTGGAGAGCGACGACGAGTGGCTGCAGCGGATGCTGCGGCAGGATGATGCCTCCGACGGCGTCGCGCTGCCGGCGAGCGATCGGGTGCGGCTGGTCGGCGGCCGTGACGGGGTCGCCGCTCTTCGCGCGAAGCTCGCCACCGCCTCGGCCGGTGATCCCGATCTCGCGGTGTACGACGGCGAGGTGACGGCCGCCGCGCGCATCGAGCTGCTGCCGTTCGTGCACGAGCAGTCGATCTCGATCACCGCGCACCGTTACGGCAACCTCGACCCGTGGAGCAGCGATGTGATCTGATCTTCGTGTAAAGAATTCTTGACACACCTCCGGCGTCGACGTACGCTGAGCGTGTCAACAATCTTTTACATCGGAGTCGTCATGGTCTTTGAAGAACGCAACGCCTGGGCCGGGCTGATCCTCACCCCCCTCGTGATGATCGTGTACGTCGTGCTGGTGCTCCAGGACGCCGGGGGAGGCCCGCTCACCGACGTCGATTGGTTCCCGCTCATGCTGTGGGTGATCGGTGGGGGCATCGTCGTCACTATCGCGGTCACCATCGGCTGGGGGCTCATCGCCGGGATCAAAGACCCCGACGGTGTCGGTCGCTCCGACATCCGCGACCGCGACATCAGCCGGATGGGCGGCCGTGTGGAACAGGGCTTCGTGGTGATCGCCGGACTCGGCGTCATCGCGCTGTGCGCGGTCGGCGCCGATGTCTTCTGGATCGCGAACACGATGTTCGCGGGCTTCGCGGTGTCGGCCTTCATCGGCTGCATCGCCCGGGTGATCGCCTACCGGCGGGGCCTCGTCTGATGGTCAAGCCCACCCGCGTCTCGAACACCATCCGCCTGCATCGTGAACAGGCCGGACTCACCCAGGCCGAGCTCGCGCGCACGGTCGGCGTGACGCGCCAGACGCTCATCGCGATCGAACAGCAGAAGTACTCGCCGACGCTCGAACTCGCATTCCAGATCGCCCGCGCCTTCGGCGTCGGCCTCGACGACATCTTCGAATACCCCGACACATCAGGAGCAGCATCATGAACCGATCGATGAAGGCGTGGAGCCGAGAGACCTACGGTTCGGCCGACGGCGTCGCCCTCGAGCGCATCCCGGTGCCCGTGCCCGGCCGCGGGGAGGTGCTGCTGCGGGTGCGCGCCACGGCCCTGAACGCGGGCGATGTGCGCCTCCTGCTCGGGGATCCTCTGCTGGTGCGGCCGGTGTTCGGCATGACCCGTCCCAAATACCTCGTGCGCGGTATCGAGGTCGCCGGCACCGTGGTCGCCGTCGGTCCCGACGTCGTCGGCGCCGAGATCGGCGAGGAGGTCGTCGGCGAGCTGGTCGGCGGTGGCGGGCTCGGAGAGTACGTGACCGTACCCGCGTCGCGACTCGTGCCGATCCCCACCGGCGTCGAGCCGGAGGCCGCAGCATGCCTCCCCGTCGCGGGAGGAACCGCGTGGCAGGCGCTGGATCTCGCCGGGTTGGGCATCTCGGAGGGCGGTCGTTCCGGCGGTGCGACGCCGCGGGTCCTGATCATCGGCGCCTCCGGAGGTGTCGGCACGTTCGCGGTGCAGCTCGCGGCCCTTCGTGGCGCTGAGGTCTGGGCGAGCTGCCGTGACCGAAACGCTCCCCTGGTCGAGCAGCTGGGCGCCGTGCGCACGTTCGATCACCGGGTGTCGCCGCTGAGCGCGCTACCGGACGGGCGATTCGACGTGATCATCGACATCGCCGGAGGCATCCCGCTTCGAGAGCTGAAGCGCCTCGTGGTTCCCGGCGGCAACGTCGTGCTGGTCACGGGCGACGGCGGACACGTGCTCGGTCCTCTGCCGCGGATGCTGCGCGCCGTGTTCCTGTCTATCGGCTCGCGGAGCATCCGACCGCTCGCCGCGTCGCCCCGCGCCGAGGTGCTGGCGAAGCTCCTCGAGCTCGTCGCCGATGGTCGCGTGGTGCCGGTGATCGAGCGCGAGTACCCCTTCGGCGAAGCATCCACCGCCCTCGCGCGGCTGGAGGCCGGTCACACCGTCGGCAAGGTCGTGGTCACCGGCTCCTGATCCCGCCCGGATGGGGGTGGCACCGCACGACGCTCTGGCGGCGTACAGGGGGCGGGTGACACAATGGACCTCGGCGTGCCCGAGTCGCATCTTCCCCGAAGCCCGCTCTGAACGAGTGAAGGGTCGAAGGACCGCCGGGCCCCTGGACAGCGTCCGCCGCGCCCGTCCTCCGAGGAGAGCACCCATGTCGACGCCTGAAGCCGCCGTCTCCACCGCCCCCGCCCGCACCGCGCACCACCGCCGCTATCTCATGTGCAAGCCGGAGCACTTCACCGTCAACTACTCCATCAACCCGTGGATGGAGCCGACGAAGCCCACCGACACCGCCAACGCGGTGGCCCAGTGGCAGAAGCTCTACGACCTCTACATCGAGCTGGGCCACGAGGTCGAGCTCATCGAGCCGCTCGCCGGGTACCCCGACATGGTCTACACGGCCAACGGCGGTTTCCTCATCGACGGCCGCGCCTACGTGCCCGAGTTCCGCTTCGTCGAGCGCCAGGGCGAGTCGCCGGCCTTCGCCGAGTGGTTCCGCGCCGCGGGGTACGACACCGTGATGCCGAAGGAGGTCAACGAGGGCGAGGGAGACTTCCTGCTCGTCGGCGACGTGATCCTGGCCGGCACCGGTTTCCGCTCCACGGGCGACAGCCACCGCGAGGTCGGCGAGGTCTTCGGTCGCGAGGTCGTCTCGCTCAACCTGGTCGACCCGCGCTTCTACCACCTCGACACCGCGATCGCCGTGCTCGACCCGGTGCAGGGCATGGAAAACGGCGGCCCGGAGCGCGCGAACATCGCCTACCTTCCCGGTGCCTTCGACGACGCGAGCCGCGCCATCCTCGAGGAGCGTTTCCCCGACGCGATCCTGGTGTCGGACGAAGACGGTTCGGTGTTCGGCCTGAACTCGGCGAGCGACGGCTACAACGTGGTCATCTCGCCGCGTGCGAAGGGCTTCGAGAAGCAGCTGCGCGAGCGCGGATACAACCCCATCATGGTCGACCTGTCCGAGCTGCTGCTCGGCGGCGGCGGCATCAAGTGCTGCACGCTCGAACTGCGGAGTGCGAAGTGACCGCGCTCGACGAGACCACCGCGGCAGGCGCCGAGCCGCACGTCGCACACAACTACCACCCGCTGCCGGTGAACATCGCCCGCGCGGAGGGGGCATGGGTGACCGACGTCGAGGGCAAGCGCTACCTCGACCTGCTCGCGGCGTATTCGGCCGTGAACTTCGGCCACCGGCACCCGGCCCTCGTCGCGGCGCTCACCGAGCAGCTCGGACGGGTGACGCTCGTCAGCCGTGCGTTCCAGAGCGACCGGCTCGAACCGTTCGCTGCGGCGCTCGCCGAGCTTGCCGGCAAAGACCTCGTGCTGCCGATGAACACGGGGGCCGAGGCCGTCGAGACCGGCATCAAGGTCGCCCGTGCATGGGGCTACCGGGTCAAGGGCATCCCCGAGGGCAAGGCGCGCATCATCGTGGCTGCCGGTAACTTCCACGGCCGCACGACCACGATCGTCAGCTTCAGCGACGACGAGACGGCCCGCGACGACTTCGGCCCCTACACGCCGGGCTTCGACGTCGTGCCGTACGCAGACGCGGAGGCCATCGCCGCGGCCATCACCGACGAGACGGCGGCCGTGCTGGTCGAGCCGATCCAGGGCGAAGCCGGCGTCGTGATCCCGCCGGAGGGGTACCTGCGCCGCATCCGCGAGATCTGCGACGAGAAGAACGTGCTGTTCATCGCCGACGAGATCCAGGCCGGACTCGGGCGCGTGGGCGAGACGTTCGCCTGTGACCGCGAGGGCGTCGTGCCCGATCTCTACCTGCTCGGCAAGGCGCTCGGCGGCGGCATCCTCCCGGTCTCGGCCGTGGTCGGCGACGCCGATGTGCTCGGCGTCATCCGTCCGGGCGAGCACGGCTCTACCTTCGGCGGCAACCCGCTGGCTGCGGCCGTGGGCCTGCGCGTGGTCGAGATGCTGCAGACGGGCGAGTTCCAGGAGCGGGCGCGTGCACTCGGCGCCCATCTCGAGCAGGCGCTGCAGCCGCTGATCGGCCACGGCGTCACCGCGGTGCGCATCGCCGGGCTCTGGGCCGGTGTCGACGTCGATCCCGCCAAGGGCACGGGTCGCGAGATCGCCGAGAAGCTCCTCGAACGCGGCGTGCTCGTGAAGGACACGCACGGACAGACCATCCGCATCGCACCGCCGCTCGTGATCCGCGCGACCGAACTCGACTGGGCGGTGGAGCAGCTCAAGCTCGTGCTGGGCGCCTGATCAGGCGTATCCCGCCTCCGCGTACGCGGGCACGGGCAACGCCACCGCAGGGGAGGGCCGTGGCCTGGGGATGGCGACGGCTGGCGGTGGCGCTGCCCTCGTGCGTGCTCAGGCCGGCGGCGAGTCCGGGTCGAGCGTCTTGAGGGTGTCTTCTTCTGCTTCGTTGTCGGCGTCGAGCTGATCCTCGGTGGTCTCGTCGCCGCCGAGCGCCGCGCGGTGTCCCTGGCCTGCGTCGCCCTGGATGGCGCCGCCGGTCGACTCTCCGCGCGAGCTGTCTCCCTGGATCGCGCCGCCGGTGCCGTCGCCCTGACCGGAGTCCTCGTCGGCTCCTCCGACGCGGCGCGCGCCCTCGGCCGGATCCTGCGGGTGGGGGGTGCGTTCCGTGTTCTCGTCCATGCCTCGACGGTACGTCGAGGCGTTCGTCTCGGAGAGGGCATTGACAAACGCCCCGACGCGGGTCAGTTCTCGCGCTCGCTCTTCTTGGCGCTGCGGATCGGTGTGGTCACAGCCGCCTCGTCGCTGAACTCGATCGGGTCGACCTCGATCACACGGAGGGGGCGGGTCTCGTCGAGCGTGAGCAGGAAGCGGCGATTCTCATCGCGCCGGAGGCGGCCAGATGTCGCCACCCAGATCACGCCGATCGCACACGCGACGAATCCCGCGGTGCCGCCGAGCATGATCGCGGCGCGCGGTCCGAAGGTGTCGGCGACCCATCCGGCGATCGGCGCCCCGACGGGTGTCGAACCCATGATGACCGCCATGTACAGGGCGAGCACACGTCCGCGCAGAGCGGGATCGGTGGTGATCTGCACGTAGCCGTTGGCGGTGGTGAGGAGGGTCACGATCATGAACCCGGTGAAGGTCAGGGTGACGGCGTAGGACGCGTATGTGGGCATGGCCGACGAGACGAAAGCGGCGATGCCGAACCCGCCGGCGGCGAGGATCACCACGCGCACGCGGGCTCGATCGCGTCGGGCGGCGAGCAGGGCTCCGATCAGCGAGCCGATCGCGAGGACCGAGCTGAGCACGCCGTACCCGTCAGCCCCGGCGCCGAACTCGAGAGCCATGGTGGAGGCGAAGATCGGGAAGTTCATGCCGAACGCGCCGATCAGGAACACCGTGACGAACACCACGCGCAGGTCGCTGCGCCCCCACACGTAGCGGAATCCGGCCGCGAGTCCGCCGCGGTTGCGGTTCTTCAGACGCGGAGCGAGCAGGCTCCGGCGCATCAGCATCAGTGCGAGCAGCATCGCCAGGAAGGTCGCCGCGTTCACGATGAAGACCCAGCCCGAGCCGATCGCCACGATCAGCAGGCCGCCGACGGCAGGCCCCACCATGCGGGCGAGGTTGAACGATGCCGAGTTGAGGGCCACCGCGTTGGAGGTGTCGCCGGTGGAGACCATGTCGGAGACGAACGCCTGCCGGGCCGGGGCGTCGAACGCGTTCACGATGCCGAACCCGAGGGCGAAGCCGAACATCATCGGCAGCGTCATGAGGTCGTTCAGCAGCAGTACGCCGACGGCGATGGCCAAGGCGAGCAGTGCCGACTGGGTGGCGAACAGGATGTGCCGTCGGTCGAAGCGGTCGGCCACCCACCCGGTCAGACTCACGAGCACGAGCGGAGGCCCGAACTGCAGGGCCATCGTCACGCCCATCGCGGTGGCGTCGTTGTCGGTCAGCTCGGTGAGCACCACCCAATCCTGAGCGGTGGCCTGCATCCATCCCCCGACGTTGGAGATCAGGGCGCCCGCGAACCAGATCCGGTAGTTGATGTTCGCGAAGGAGCGGAACATGGCGCTCATCGTTCGACCACCCGCCTCATCAGCGCGCTGGCTTCGCGCAGCGTGGTGAGCTCGGCCTCGGTGTATTCGACCTCGCGCAGCATGTCGGCGAGCAGCTCGTCGCGTCGACGGATGGTCTCGGCGACGATCTCGGTGCCTGCCGCGGTGATGGCGACCTGCACACGGCGGCGGTCGTCTTCATCGGGCGTGCGCACCACGTAGCCCTGCTCCTCGAGGCCGTTGATCGTGCTGGTCATCGAGGGGGCCGTGACGCGCTCGCGCTCGGCGAGGGTGGAGACCGTGCGGCGACCGTTCATGCGCAGGTCGGCGAGCACCGCCAGCTGCGCGTCGCTCATCGAGTCGGCGGCGCGGGCGCAGCGGAGGCGGCGGGCCAGCCGGAACGTGGCCATGCGAAGGTCTGTGGCGGTGAGATGGAGTGATTCATCAGACGCAGACATTACTTAGATAGCCTATCTAATTTTTCGGATGCCGTCTCGGCAGCGGGCACAATGGAGGGGTGACCCGAACGCTCGCTCTCGAAATCGCCGTGCAGGACCCCGCTGGAGTGCGGATCGCCGCAGAAGTCGGCGCCGACCGCGTCGAGCTCGCCACGGCCCTCGCCCTCGGCGGGCTGACCCCGTCTCCCGCGACCCTCGAGCTCGCCGTCGAGGCGGCAGGTGCCGACGGCCCCGAGGTGCACGTGCTGATCCGGCCCCGCGCTGGCGGTTTCCACTACACCGAGGACGAGCTCGTCGTCTCCGAACGCGACGTCCGCCGCGCGGTCGCCGCCGGTGCCGCAGGTGTCGTCATCGGAGCTCTCGACGCGGAAGGGCGCCTCGACCTCTTCGCGATGGCCCGTCTGCGCGACGCCGCCGGGGGCGCGCCTGTCACCCTGCACCGTGCCATCGACGTGACAGCCGATCCCGTCGCGACGCTGCAGAGCGCCCGCGAGCTCGGCCTTCGCCGCGTGCTCACCTCGGGCGGGGCATCCGCCGCGATCGACGGCATCGAGACGCTGCGCGCTCTGGTCGCCGCCGCCGAGGGCGAGATCGAGATCATGGCCGGCAGTGGCGTCGACGTGACCAGTGCTCCGGTGCTGGCGGCGGCGGGCGTCGACGCCATCCACTTCTCCGCGAAGCGCGCCGTGACCGAGGACGGGGGCGTGCGCATGGGGTCCGCCTCCGACGGGGTCGGCGGCTACGAGGTCACCGACCGCGACATCGCCTTCGCGATCCGGGACGCCCTCGCGCGGTAGCCGCCCTCTCGCAGGGTGAGTAGGCTCGCACCGTGATGGATACCCGCGAGTTCACCGACGCCTATGGCGTCGACATCGTCTATGACGTCCATCCTGCGCACGGGACGCCCCGGGGCGTGGTGCAGCTGCTGCACGGCGTCGGCGAGCATGCCGGGAGGTACGGAGCGCTGATCGCCGCGCTCACCGGCGCCGGCTTCCACGTCTACGCCGACGACCACCGCGGGCACGGACGCACCGGCATCCGTCAGCACGGCGGACCCGAGAAGCTCGGACGCCTGGGCAAGGGCGGACTGCGCGCGGCCGAAGAGGCGGTCTGGCAGCTGACCGGCATCATCCGCGAGGAGAACCCCGATCTCCCGATCGTGCTGCTCGGGCATTCCTGGGGCTCGTTCCTCGCGCAGATGCTCGTCAACGATCACCCGGAAGCCTGGGACGCCGTGATCCTCTCCGGATCTGCGCTGCGGATGCCCGGTTCGCTGAACGCCGCGCCGCTCAACGCGCGCTGGGCAGGCGAGGGGGCCACGGGTCTCGAGTGGCTCAGCCGCGATCCTGCCGTGTGGACCGCGTTCGACGAGGATCCGCTGACCACCGACGTGCCGCTGCTCAAGCTCTTCGGCCCGATCGAGGCCGCGAAGCTCTACGGCCGCCCGGCCAAGGACCTCGGATACGACATCCCGATGCTGCTGCTCGTGGGTCGGGACGACCCGGTGGGCGGACCCCGCAGCGTGCACAAGCTCGCCGACGAGTACCGCAACCGTTCCGGCCTCACCGACGTCACGACGCTCGTGTACCCGGATGCGCGTCACGAGATCTTCGCGGAGCTGCAGCAGGAAGAGGTGCGTGCCGACGTGCTCGCCTGGCTCGACACGCACATCCCCGCGCGCTGAGATTCGCGGCTTCATCGCCGAGACCCATGCTCCTCGCCCATACCCACGGTGGCGAACGCTTGTGACGGTGGGTCTCGGCGAGGACCGTGGGTGCGGGCGTGAGGTGTTCCCGGATGAGGCCGGTGTGACGCGGCGTTACGCGCGGTGAAGGCGTGTGACGCTGCTGCCTCGACCGGCGCGGAGCCCCCGTAGATTCGGGGCAATATTCCGCGCATGAGCGAGGAGTGCCCCGTTCTGCGGTGCCCTCGCACGGGAGGGACCGCTCCGATGAGCTTCGTGAAGGACTGGCAGGACTGGCACGCGTCACGCGAGCGCTACGCGGGCTCGGAGTACGGTCCGTCGGCATTGGAGTCGACGAACTGGCTCATCACCGAGGCGGCGGCCGTCGACGGCATCCCCGGTCTCTGGGCGCTCACCGGTGACGGGGGCATCCGCGGCAGCGAGCTCGGTCGGGTGGGATCCACCGTCGTGCTGCGCGGCGGTGAGAGCATCCGCCTCGGACGCCGCGAGCTGCGCGTGTTCGAGCGCCACGGCACGCTCGCCCTGCGTGTGCTGAACCCGGCCCGTCCGCAGCGCGAGTGGTTCACGGCGATCGACGCCTACGCCCCCGACGAGCGCTGGCGGCTGCCGGCCGTGTTCGAGGAGACGCCCGACGAGCAGATCGTGATCACGTCGGTCGACGGGGATGCGCGGGAGACGCCCGTCGCCGGTCGACTGCGGTTCGAGCTGGCAGGGGCCCCGCAGACGCTGACCGTGACCCGGAGCGCGCAGGGAGCGCTGGGCGCGGTCTTCGCCGACGGCACGAACGGGCTCGAGACGTACCGCTTCCGGTTCCTCCCGGTCGACGAACCCGCCGCCGACGGCACGGCCGTGATCGACTTCAACCGCGCCTACCTGCCACCGTGCGCGTTCTCGGACCAGTTCGTGTGCCCGCTCCCGCCCGTCGGCAACCGGTATTCGACGCCCATCCGCGCCGGGGAGCGCGTGGTGGTGCTCGGAGGCTGACCCGCCGGAACCGGGGCTGCGCGCCTTAAGCTGGAACCGTGCACGGTGAATACAAGGTCCCAGGTGGAAAGCTCGTCGTCGTCGACCTCGAGATCGAGGACGATCGGATCGCCCGCTTCCGCCTCGCCGGCGACTTCTTCCTCGAGCCCGACTCGGCGCTGGACGACATCAACGCCGCCGTGAACGGACTGCCGGTCGAGTCGGACGCGACCGTGATCGCGAACGCCGTCCGCGGCGCTCTTCCCGACGGTGCCCAGCTGCTCGGCTTCAGCCCGGAGGCCGTGGGCACCGCGGTGCGCCGTGCGCTCGTGACCGCTCCGGGCTGGCGTGACTTCGACTGGGAGATCGTGCACGATGAGGCCGTCTCGCCGCGCATGAACCTCGCCCTCGACGAGGTTCTCACCTCGCGGGTGGGTGAGGGCCGCCGTCGACCCACCCTGCGCATCTGGGAGTGGAACGAGTCGGCCGTCGTGATCGGATCCTTCCAGTCGTACCGCAACGAGGTCGACCCCGAGGGCGCGGCGACGCACGGGTTCGACGTCGTCCGCCGCATCTCCGGCGGAGGGGCGATGCTGATGGCGGCCGGACAGATCATCACGTACTCGCTGTACGTGCCCGCATCGCTCGTCGACGGCATGACCTTCGCCGACTCCTACGCATTCCTCGACGACTGGGTGCTGCAGGCGCTGCGCTCGCTCGGTATCGACGCGGTGTACCAGCCGCTCAACGACATCGCGAGTCCGACCGGCAAGATCGGCGGTGCTGCCCAGAAGCGCCTCGCCAACGGGGGAGTGCTGCACCACGCGACCCTGTCGTACGACATCGACGGACAGGTGATGACCGAGGTCCTCCGCATCGGTCGCGAGAAGCTCAGCGACAAGGGCACGACCTCCGCCGCAAAGCGCGTCGATCCGCTGCGCAGTCAGACCGGGCTCGAGCGCGCCGAGATCATCGAGCGTTTCAAGGACACGTTCCGCTCGCTGACCGACGCCGAGACCGGATCGATCTCGGCCGACGAGTACGCCGATGCCGAAGCCCTCGTCGAGTCGAAGTTCGCCACCGAGGCGTGGCTGCATCGGGTGCCGTGACGGCGCCGGATCCCGACCTCTCCACCGCGGCGGACCCGCCGGACGCCGCGCCGGCGATCGAGCCGGTCGTGCCCGATCCCGTCGTGCCCGATCCCGTCGTGCGCGGTGCGGTCACGATCGTCGAGGGCGACAACCTCGCCGTGGCCGCGACCCTGCCCTCCGGATCGTTCACGCTCGTGTACCTCGACCCGCCCTTCAACACCGGTCGCACGCAGGAGCGGCAGGTGGTCACCGCGCGGCGGACGTCCACAGCTCCTCGAGAGTCCGTGCCGGGCGTCGACCCGACTTCGGAACCCGGCGACCGCGCGGGGGCGGCCGGCTCGGATCCGAGGACTTCTGCAGAGGGGACGCCCGAGACCGAGGTGCGGCACGGATTCCACGGCCACGCGTACGAGCGGGTGCGCGGGATGCTGCGCGCCTATGACGACCGCTTCGACGACTACGGCGCCTTCCTCATGCCTCGGCTCGAGGAGGCGTGGCGGCTGCTCGCCGACGACGGCACCCTCTATCTGCACCTCGACTATCGGGAGGCGCACTACGCGAAGGTCATGCTCGACGCGGTGTTCGGGCGGGACTGCTTCCTCAACGAGCTGATCTGGGCGTACGACTACGGCGCCAAGTCGCGCAGTCGCTGGCCCACCAAGCACGACACGATCCTGGTCTACGTCAAGAATCCGCGCGAGTACGTCTTCAACTCCGACGAGGTCGACCGCGAGCCCTACATGGCGCCGGGACTGGTCACCCCTGAGAAGGCCGCGCGCGGCAAGCTGCCCACCGACGTCTGGTGGCACACGATCGTGCCGACGACGGGGCGGGAGAAGACCGGCTATCCCACGCAGAAGCCGGAGGGGATCCTTCGCCGCATCGTGACGGCATCGAGTCGTCCCGGCGACCGTGTGCTCGACCTGTTCGCCGGGAGCGGCACGACGGGAGCGGTGGCCTCGGCGCTGGGCCGGGACGCCGTGCTCGTGGACGACAACCCCGAGGCGGTGCGGATCATGAGGGCGCGGATGCCGCACGCCGAGGCGACGACGCTCGACTGACGCGGGTCGTCAGGACGGACGCAGCAGCACGAGGAACTGCTCGATCTCGGCGGCCATGTCGAGGGACGGATCGAGCATCCACGCGGCCTGGAGCCCATCGGCCAGGGCGTGCAGAGTGCGCACCACCCAGGTCGGGGAGGCCGGATGAGGCGAACGCGATCGTGGCGCGGCCGGACTGCACGACGAACACCTCGTCGGCCTCGGTGTCGGTCGCGGTGCCCGGGGTCATCTCCCAGATGCCGACCTCGATCCCGCCGAGCGTCGCCAGCTCGTGCACGGCGGTCGTCGGCGAACCGGCGAGCACCTCTTCGGCAGGGAGCGGCTCGTGATCGAGTGCCAGGGCGCCGGCATCCACTCCCGCCCCTGCGGCGAGACCGTTCACGAGTCGAAGCCCATTCCGACGGCGTCGAGCATCTTGAGGAACAGGTTGCGCTTGCCCTCGTTGTGATCGGCCTGGTTCATCGCGGCCCGCACCAGGTTGACGCCGATCGACGCGGCGGGCTCCGGCGGGAAGGGGATGGGCTTCTCGCGCACCATCCGCAGCTCGGTGCGCTCGGTCGAATCCCCCGACAGCTTGTCGAGCATGACGTCGGCCGCGAAGCGCGCGGCGCCGACGCCGAGACCGGTGAATCCGGTCGCGTAGGCGACGCGGCCCTTGCGAGCGGTGCCGAAGAAGGCGCAGAAGCGGCTCGACGAGTCGATCGCCCCGGCCCAGCGGTGGGTGAAGCGCAGACCCTCCAGCTGCGGGAAGGTGGTGAAGAAGTGCGAGGCGAGCCGGCGGTGGCTCTCGATGCGGTCCTCGTACTCCGGCCGCACCTTGCCGCCGAAGTGGTAGACCGCGTCGTAGCCGCCGAACAGGATGCGGTTGTCGCCCGTGAGCCGGTAGTAGTGGAACTGGTTCGCGCTGTCGGCGAGGCCCTGGCGGTTCGACCAGCCGATCGATGCCAGCTGTTCGGTGGTGAGCGGCTCGGTCATCAGCACGTAGTCGTACACGGGCACGGTCATCAGGCGGTTGCGCTTGAGGAGCGAGGGGAACACGTTCGTGCCGAGGGCCACGGCATCGGCGACCACCCTGCCGTTCGGGGTCACCAGGGTGATCGGTCCCGATCCGTCGCCCTCGATCCCGCGCACCAGGCTGTGCTCGTAGATCTCCACCCCCAGGTCGGCGGCGACGCGGGCCAGCTCCACGCCGAGCTTTGCGGGGTGCACCATCGCGCAGCCGTCGCGGTCCCAGTCCCCGGCCAGGAAGGTGTCGGAGTGCACCTCGGCCCGCACGGCTTTTCGGTCGAGGAAGCCCGGCTCATCGCGGAACCACTCGACCTGGTGCGGCTCGACGGCGACGGCCAGCTGGCCCGTGCGCTCGAACTCCGCATCCATGCCGTACCGCTGGATCGTCTCGCCGATGCCATCGAGGTTCGCGTGGCCCAGCTCTTCGAGTCGGTCGATCTCCTCCGGCCAGCGATTCACCCCGTTCTCGTGGCCGTGGGTGAGGCTCGACTCGCAGAAGCCGCCGTTGCGTCCGGACGCGGCCCAGGCGATGCGCGAGGCCTCGAGCAGCACGACACGGCGCTCGGGGTCGCGCTCCTTCGCGCGCACCGCCGTCCACAGGCCGGCGTACCCGCCGCCGACGATCGCGAGGTCGGCGCGGACCGTGCCGTTGAGGCGGGGGTGCGTCGGCCGATCCACGTCGTCGAGCCAGAACACCCGCAGGTCGGTGTCGCGGAGCGAGGCGTCGATGACGGACGGCGACGGCGGCTGGCGTTCGAAGACGGTGGTGCCCATTGTTCTCTCCGTTGTGTGCGGGGCGCGCCTCAGCGCGTGCCCCAGTTGTAGAGGTCTTTGTAGAGGCCTGCGTAGAGCATGCTCTCGGTGTGGGTGATGCCCGGGATGGTGCGGATGCGGGTTGCGATGAGATCGATCAGGTGCTCGTCGTTCTCGCACACGGCCTCGACGAGGATGTCGAAGGTGCCGAGCGTGACGACCACATACGCCAGCTCGGGGATCGTGGTGAGCTCCTCGGCGATCTCGCGCGGGTCGCCCGAGACGCGGATGCCGATCATCGACATGCGGTGGAAGCCGAGCTGCATGGGGTCGGTGACGGCGACGATCTGGATGATGCCGGCCTCGGTCATCCGCTGCACGCGCTGGCGAGCCGCCGCTTCGCTCAGCCCGACCTCGCGCGCGATCTCTGCGTAGGGGCGGCGGCCGTCTTCCTGCAGCAGTTCGACGATGCGCTTCGAGATGTCATCAAGGGCAGGCTGGGACGGCTTCGTGCTCATGTGTCGATATTGTCAGCCGGTTCTGCATTCTGCAACCGATTCAGTTGTTTCGTCTGATCAGATCTTCAGATTCCGTACGGATGTCGATACGATGACCCCATGTCCAGTCACCTCCTGAAGAACTCCGCGCCGCTGCAGAACTTCATCGGCGGCCGCTATGTGCCCGCGAGCGGCGCCGACCGCATGCCGCTCGTCGATCCTGTCACCGAAGAGACCTACGGGGAGCTCCCGGTATCGGACGGCAGCGACGTGGATGCCGCCTATGCCGCCGCATCCGCCGCCTTCCCGATCTGGCGCGACACCACGCCCGGCGAACGGCAGCTGGCGCTGTTCCGCATCGCCGACGAGATGGAGGCGCGAGCGGAGGAGTTCGCCGACCTCGAGTCGCAGGACACCGGCAAGCCGCGGGCCAGCCTCGTCGCGGACGAGATCATGCAGTCCGTCGATCAGCTGCGCTTCTTCGCGGGTGCGGCGCGAAGCCTCGAGGGCAGGGCTGCGGGGGAGTACCTCGCCGGTCACACCTCCTTCGTGCGGCGCGAACCCGTCGGCGTGATCGGCCAGGTCACGCCGTGGAACTACCCGCTGAACATGGCGGTGTGGAAGATCGCTCCCGCGCTCGCCGCCGGCAACACGGTCGTGCTGAAGCCCGCGGAGTCGACGCCGCTCACCACCCTGCTGCTCGCCGAGATCGTCGCGCTGCACACGCCGGCCGGCACTCTCAACGTCGTGCTCGGAGACAGGGACACGGGTGTCGCGCTCGTGGAGCACCCCACGCCGCAGATGGTCGCCATCACCGGTTCGGTGCGTGCGGGTATGGCGGTCGCGCGTTCGGCGGCCGACGACGTCAAGCGCGTGCACCTCGAGCTCGGCGGCAAGGCTCCGGCGATCGTGTTCGCCGATGTGTCGATCGACAAGGCCGTCGAGGGCATCATCACCGGCGCGTTCTTCAACGGCGGACAGGACTGCACCGCTGCCACCCGGGTGCTGGTGCACGCCTCGCGGCACGACGAGCTGATCGCCGCGCTGGTCGCCAGGGCGAAGACCCACGCCCGCACCGGCGGCCCGCGCGAGGAGGGGGTGCTGTACGGCCCGCTGAGCAGTGCGGCACAACTCGCCCAGGTGCAGGGGTTCATCGACCGCCTGCCCGCGCACGCGACGATCGAGACCGGCGGACGCCGCCAGGGCGACCGCGGCTACTTCTGGGAGCCCACGATCGTGTCGGGCGTGCGACAGGACGACGAGGTCGTGCAGGGAGAGATCTTCGGACCGGTGCTCACGGTGCAGGCGTTCTCCGAGGACGCCGAGGCCCTGGAGATGGCCAACGACGTGCCCTACGCGCTCGCCGCGTCGGTGTGGACGACCGATCATGCCAGGGCGATGCGCTTCTCGCGTGATCTCGATTTCGGCTGCGTGTGGATCAACACCCACATCCCGTTCGTGTCGGACATGCCGCACGGCGGATTCAAGCACTCCGGCTACGGCAAGGATCTGTCGCAGTACGGTTTCGACGACTACACCCGCATCAAGCACGTGATGAGCGCACTCGACTGAGGCGGCGGCCGGCGGCGTGCCCTCAGGCGGTCAGGACCTTCACGCGGGGATCGTGTTCATGCGGCGAGTGTCTTCACGCGGCGGTGCTCGCGCAGGGTGAACCGAGGACGCTCCTCGATCTTGATCGCGCCGTCTTCGAGCCAGCCGTGACGGGCGTAGAAGGCGTCGGCGCGCTCGTTGCCGTCGAGCACCCACAGGTAGGCGCGGTCGTGACCGGCCTCGGTGATCCGCTGCTCGGCGGCTATGAGCAGGGCATGACCCGCGCCGGTGGACCAGGCGGAAGAGTCGGCGTAGATGCCGTACACCTCTCCGTCGGCGAGGCCGTCGGGGTCGCGGCCCGAGCCGAGTGACGCCCAGCCGATGAGGCGGTCGTCGCGCACGGCGACGAGCGTTCCCAGGCTCGTCGGCAGCGGCTCGGCGAGTATGCGCCGCCAGCCCGCGGCTCTCTCATCGACGGAGAGGCTGTCGAGCACCGACTGGTCGATGAGTCCTCGATAGGCGGCCTGCCACGAACGCACGTGCACGCCAGCGATGTCTTCGGCGTCTTCGGCGCGTGCGTCGCGGATCACCAGTGCACTCATCCCGCCACCCTACGGTGATCGCAGAGGCGGCGTGGGGTCGTGCGGTGCCGGTCAGCTCACGTTCTTCTTGAGCCACGGAAGCGGGTCGACCGCCACCGTGTTGATGTGGACCTCGAAGTGCAGGCACGAACCGAACACGTACCCTGTCGAGCCGACGTCGCCGATGTACTGGCCCTCCTCGACGCAGTCTCCGACCTCGACCGCGCGACTGCCGTAGGTCATGTGCGAGTAGACGGTGCTCACGGCCTGCCCGTCGACGATGCTCTCGATCTGGATCGTGACGCCGTAACCCTGGTAGCTCTCGGTGGACCGCGAGACGCAGCCCTTCATCGCTGCGTTGATGGGGGTGCCGATGGGGGCGGCGAAGTCCTGGCCGAGGTGGGATCGGCCCGGCCGCGAGGCGCCGAAGCCATCGGTGAACGAGTAGGTCCCGTCGGCCATCGGCATCACGATGCGTCCGGCGAGGGGGATGTCCATCGCGCTGGAGAGAGGCATGCCGGCGGCGACGGCGGCGGCAGCGGCGCGGGAGCGGGTCTCCTTGATCTCCTCGGGCGTCGTCGCGGAGAAGTTCCCCCGGGGATCGATCTGGGCCCGGATTCCCGCCTTCGCTGTGTACGACTGCGCGGTTCCTTCGGCCGCGGTGGAGATGCTGGCGCTGGCGCTGGCGTTGGCGCTGGCGTTGGCGGCCTGGCCACCGACGGGGTTGAGTGCGGGAAGAGCCGCGCCGGAGATCAGCACGCCGATCGCCAGTGTGGCGCCAAGTGCCTTAGCCCTCGCCCACCGGCGCTTCTCCCGGCGCACCAGAGCTCGAGAAGTCGGCGCCGTCGGCGCAGCCAGGTGTCGCGGGCGCAGACGAGGATCCCAGGAGCGGGGGGCGCGGGGTGCCTGTGGGGTGGCCGGAGGGGCGTCGGAGGAAGGGGTGGGCGCTGCGGAGGAGGTGGGGGCTGCCTCGGGTGTGAGGGCCGCCTCGGGTGCGGGGGTGGGCAGTGCTGCCTCGCGCGTGGGTGCTGCCTCGGGTGTGGGAGTCGCCTCGGGTGTGGGGGTTGCCTCGCGTGTGGGGGTTGCCTCGGGTGTGGGGGCTACCTCGCGTGCGGGGGCCGCTTCGGTTGCGGTTGCCGGGGCTGCCTCCGCTCCCGGGGCGGGGTCAGCTGCGGAAGCGGTGCGGGCGGAGGAGGCATCACCCGGAGTGGCTGCTTCGGGCGCAGAAGCAGCAGGAGCTGCATTCGCCCGGCGGGAACTCCGTGAATCTGCGGTGGCGGAGCGCCTCAGGTCGCGCCGCAAGAGCGGTCGCGTCGAGTCAGGGACTTGTGCGGGGGGTTCCGAGGCGTCGTGATCGCGCTCGGGTGGCAGGGAGTTCGTGACGGGGTCCTTCCGGGAGGCAGGTGTGCGCGGCGGGCGATCCCCCCGGATGCCACCGTTACCGATCTGTAATCGGATTCGCGAAGTCGAGAGCGTCAAATCGAGAGCGCATGGATCGAGATCACACGTCGCGGAGGGGTGCTCGGGCTTCGATCGACCTCGGTGCCTGTGTGTTGCGGAGGACGATGCACCGATTCTGCGCCGGGAGCCCGACGTCCGGGCGAGCCGTGGGGCGCGATCTGCCGTACGTGTGGAAAGGCGGGAATCCGCCTCGCCTGTGGAGGAGTCGCGGACCTCGTATGAGTTCCGGAATATTGCTCTGAACTGGCCTTATCCGGCAGTGAATGTCGGTGGCCCCGGGTTGACTTGCGCGTATGACAACCCCGGTGGAGATGCTCGGTCAGACGGCCGCTGATCTGGACGCGCTGCTGCGCTCCGACGTGGTGGTGGGGTTGCCGGATGACGC
Source organism: Microbacterium sp. PAMC22086 (assembly GCF_019443525.1). NCBI lineage: Bacteria > Bacillati > Actinomycetota > Actinomycetes > Micrococcales > Microbacteriaceae > Microbacterium > Microbacterium sp. PAMC22086. The sequence goes on from NZ_CP080380.1 coordinate 1,130,961, forward strand.
GAAGATGCAGCTCTTGCGTGTGGCGGGGGAGGTGCAGCGGCGCGTGGAGGCGCTGGTCGTGGAGACGGTCGCGTCTGTCGATGCGCGCCCGGCCGGGTCGGGTGCGGTGGCATTCTGCGGTCGATTCGGGTGTCGGACGATGGGCGAGCTGCTGCAGCGGGTGCTGCGGACGGATGCCGCTGGCGCTGGTCGAGTGGGGAAGGCGGCGAAGGCCGTGCGTCGCGAGGTGGAGCTGTCGTCGGGGGTTCGCTTGCCGGCGCGGTGGCCGGCGATGCGGGCGGCGATGCTCGACGGGGCGGTGGGGGTGGCCGGGCTGCTGGCAGCGACAGGACCGGTGGAACACGCTGCGGTCCGGGTCGGTACAGCTGACCGGCTGCTCGCAGATGCGGAGCTTGCGGCGTATGCCCGCGGATGCGCGGTCGCTGCCCAGGGGGCGGACGACGGCCGCCGCGCCGACGCGGATGCGGCTGTCGACGGCGAAGAAGCACCACCGGCGACGCCGGAAGACCTCCGGACCCTGGCGCAGGTGATCGTGCAGTACCTCGACCCCGACGGCGCGGAGCCGGCAGACGACATCGCGATGCGCGCCCGGGGGATCATCCTGGGCCGGGCGAAAGACGGGGTGATCCCGATCCGGGGCGGGCTGCTGCCCGAGGTCGCGGGACAGCTGCAGCGCATCTTCGACGCCTATCTGAACCCGAGAGTCGACGGGCCATCCGCGCCCGGGGTCGTCTTCCAGCCGTCCGTCCTGGTCGACCACGATGAGGCCGCCTCCACCGGGGCGGTGGGGGGAACAGGCGACGATGTCCTCCCTTCCGACGATCCCGCCCGGATGGTCGACACCCGGTCCCGCGCACAGAAGCAGCACGACACCCTCGCCGCGGTGCTGGGGATCGCTGCGCGGCACGATGAGATGCCCCGTCTCGGTGGCGCCGCACCGACTCTGGTCGTGACCGTCACCGCCGACGACTACATCGCCGGGCGCGGGTGGGCGCACGTCGACGGTATCGACGTCCCCGTATCCGTGCGTACCGCCGCACACACCGCCTGCGCGGGTGGAGTGCAGCGGGTGCTGTTCGACCCGGCAGGGCGCATCATCGGAATCGACACCTCCGACCGGATCTTCAGCGCCCATCAACGCCGGGCGATCACTCTCCGCGACCACGAATGCCTGATTCCCGGCTGCCACGTCCCCGCGACGTGGTGCGAGATCCACCATGTGCAGGAGCACTCGCGCGGCGGGCCTACCCACACCGACAACGGCGTCGCCCTCTGCTGGCATCATCACCGCACCCTCGACGCTTCCGGATGGGAGATCCGCATGAGACACGGCACCCCTCACGTCCGCGGCCCCGCGTGGTGGGATCCCAGCCGACGATGGCGCGTGCCCCAGCCAGTGAGCAGGGCTTGCAACAGGCCGGCTGCCCGCCGCTCGGCACTGCTCAGGACGTGAACCGAGACATGCAGGCTCGGCGCCACGTGTCGACTAGTGCGACACGATGTGGCATGCTGGCGGGCGTTGCGCCCGGCTCCGTGTCGGCATCGCGTCGGAACGACACCTGGCGCGGTACACGAAAACCAGACAGGCAACCCAGGGAACAGATGTCCAGACCACTCGCGGGACCGCAGGGCCTGCTGCGCACGCTCAACGGCCGTGCGATCCTGGAGGCGCTCGCTCGCAGCGGCTCGCAGACCCGTTCGGAGCTGATGTCCGCCACCGGTCTGTCACGCACCGCGGTCACGCAGGTGCTGCGGATGCTCGAGAACGCCGGGGCCGTCGCGTCGGCAGGCCTCGACCGGGACACGAGAGGCCCCGCCGCCGGACGGGTCGCCCTGCATCCGCGCCTCGGATTCGCCGTCGCCGTGCACGTCGATCACCATGCCGCCCACGTCGTGCTCGTCGACGCCGGCGGAACCGTGCGGGCGGAGGAGCACGCCCCGTTCACCGAGGCCGAAGATCGCGTGACCCACATCGTCTCCCTCGTCGAGCGGTGTCGCCGCACGGTGAAAGCGGCGAAGGGCGCCGTTCACCTGGCGGTCGCCGGAGTGCCCGGCATCGTCACGGCCGACGGCGGCATCCGCGACGACCTCGGCCCCGACGGCGGCGCATTCCGTGCGGCGCTGTCGACCGCCCTCGACTGTCCTGTGCGCATCGAGAACGATGTGAATCTCGCAGCCCTCGCCGAGCTCACCGCTGGAGAAGGAGCGGTCCTGGCTAGCTTCGCGCTGCTGCTCCTCGACGACGGGCTCGGGGCCGGCATCGTGATCGACGGCGCGCTGCACCGCGGCTTCTCCGGCGTCGCCGGCGAAGTCATGTACCTGCCGCAGACGCCCATCCCGATCGGTGCGCCCCTCGTGGGCGACGCGGTCGTGGGCGACCTGGCCCTCGGCGCCGGCCGCGATCCCGGGGCATCTTTCGCCGATCATCTGGAGGCGGCCGTCCGCGGAGACGCTGCGGCGGTACGGATCGTGTCCGAGATCGCTCGCCGCATCGTTCTCGTGGCCGGCAGCGTGGGGCTGGTGCTCGATCCGGAAGCATTCATCCTCAGCGGCGAAGCAGCTCATCCGGCACTCGTCGCCGCGATCGTGCGGATCGCCGGCGAGTACGAGGCGCAGCTTCCCCTGCGGTTCCTCGTCTCCTCCTTCGGTCCGGAGGCTCCACTGGTCGGCGCCGTCAACGAAGCGGCCGTTGCGCTCCGAGGCGAACTCTTCACCCGCATCCTCACGCCCGCCTCCCAGGCTGGCCGATGAACACCACCCGTTGCACACCACCCGTCCGGGCACTGCCGCTCGAATCACCCGACAGGATCCTCGATGACCGCACCTTCCGACCTCGCCGATCGACTCGGTCTCGCGCCCGGTGCGCGGGCGATCATCCTCAATGCGGATGATTTCGGCATGTGCCATGCGGCCAACACCGCCATCATCGACCTGCTCACAGCCGGACGCATCGACTCGACGACCGTGATGGTCCCGTGCTCGTGGTCACCGGCAGCGCTCGCTTTCGCCGCCTCCCGCACCGACCTCGACGTCGGCGTGCACCTCGTTCTCACCAGCGAATGGGCCCGCTACCGGTGGCGCCCGCTGACCGGTACCGCCACGAGCCTCGTCGACGCCGCGGGCTTCTTCCCGACCGACGTCCTGTCCGTCGAGCAGAACGCCACCGATGACGATGTCGCCGCCGAACTCGCCGCCCAGTTGCTGACCGCGCTCGACGCCGGCGTCGACGTGACGCACCTCGACAATCACATGGGTTCGGTCTACGGGCTCGTGACCGGCCGAGGCTTCCTCCGCCCGGTGTTCGAGCTCGCCGCACGACACGGTCTCCCGTTCCGGCTGCCGCGCAGCATGGACGGGGTCGGCGAGGATTCCGCGCTGCAGGCCCAGCTCGACGCTGCGGCGGCAGCCGCCGATGCAGCCGGCGTCGAGATCATCGATCGGCTGTGGTCGCACCCGTTCGAGCTCCTGCGCGAGGGCACACCGGATGAGGAGACGTACGAGCAGATGCGCGACGGCTTCATCGCGCTGCTGCGAGCGGTGCCGGCCGGAGTCACCGAGATCTACCTGCATCCGATGGTCGACGACGACGAGCTCCGCGCGGCTGTCGATTTCAGCGCGGCGAAGCGCGGCTACGAGCTGCGACTGCTGAGCGATCCGGCCGTGCTGCAGGCGATCGAGGACGAGGCGCTCGTGCGCATCGGCTGGCGCGACCTGCGCGACCTGCAAAGGGGAGACGCCCGGTGACGTCGCTGAGCGAGCGGGTGCGCGACCGACGTCTGGACGCGGCGCCGACCAGAGCGCAGACGATCGCGTTCGGAGCCTCCGGCTTCCCGACGCAGCTCATGGCGCAGACCTTCTCGGCCTTCGTCGTCTACTTCTACGTCTCTCACCTCGCCGTCCCCGCCGGGTGGGTGGCGGTCGCGATGATCGCCCACGGCATCCTGAACGCCGTGCTGAACCCCGTCGTGGGCACGGTGTCCGACCGGCTGCGCACACCGTGGGGCCGGCGCATCCCCTGGATCGGCGTGGGCATCGTGCCGCTCGTCGTCGCGTTCGCGCTGGTGTGGATGCCGCCAGAGCTCCCCGTGAGCGGCCTCATCATCTGGTTCCTCGTCGTCGTCGCCGTATACGACGTGGCCTTCGTGGTCGTGGTGCTGAACATCTCCGCCCTGTTCCCCGAGATCTTCCGCACCACCGAGGAGCGCGCCCGCGGCAACGTGCCACGACAGATCTTCGCGATCCTCGGCATGGTCCTCGGAACAGCCGGTGCGCCGGCGCTGTACAGCGCGCTCGGCTGGCCGGGCATGGCCCTGGTGCTCGGCGCCGTCTGCCTGGTGCTACTCGTGTGGTCGTTCTTCGGGGGGATGATCGAGCGGCGGGTTCCGGAGGCAGCTTCGGAGGCCATGCGCTGGGGCGACCAGCTGACGTACACCTTCCGCAACCGCGCGTTCGTCCCCTACGTGCTCGGGTCGCTGTTCGTGCAGACCTCGATCGCCGTGATCCTGGCGGCGGTCCCCTTCTACGTCAGGTACTCCCTGCGCGCACCGGAGGGAGAGGGCAGCCTGCTGCTCGGGGTGATCTTCGTCACCGCGATCCCCTCGATCGGGTTGTGGAGCGCGGTCGTCCGCCGCACCTCCCCCCGCACCGCGCTGCTGTGGAGCGTCGCGGTGTTCGGCGCGGCCATGCTCGGCTACCTCGTGGCGGCAGACGTGCCCGGTGCGGTTCTGGTCGGTGTGGCGGTCGGCGTGGGCATCGGCGGCCTGCTGCAGCTGCTCGAGGTCGTGCTCGCGCAGATCATCGACGAGGATGCCGCGCGCACAGGTCATCGTCGGGAAGGCGCCTACTTCGGAGTGAACGGCTTCGTGGTGCGCGGCTCGGTCGTGCTGCAGGCGATCGTCGCCGCGGTGGTGCTGACGGCATCCGGCTTCGACGCCGCTCTCGGCGACGCGCAGCCCGAGAGCGTCGACGGCGGTATCCGGCTGATGCTCGCGGTGATCCCGCTCGGGTTCACCGCGCTCGCCTGGTTCTGCTTCTGGCTCTATCCGATCAGGTCCCGCGACCTCTGACCGCTACGGACGAGCAGCCTGACGCGCCTCCCACCCCGTGCGCACCATCTCGTCGACCGAGTACCGCATGGTCCAGTCGAGGTCGCGCGCTGCGAGCTCGCCCGTCGCCACGATGCGGTCGGGGTCGCCCGGCCGCCGCGGTCCGATCTCGGGGGTGAAGTCGATGCCGGTGACGCGGGCGACGGCGTCCATGATCTGCTTCACGCTGAGTCCGTCGCCGGAGCCGAGGTTGTAGGCGGCTTCGATCGGACGTCCGTCGGAGAGGCGCTGCGCTGCGGCGACGTGGGCCGCCGCGATGTCGCCGACGTGCACGTAGTCGCGCACGTTCGTCCCGTCTTCGGTGGCATAGTCGTCGCCGAAGATCTTGGGGGTCGTGCCCGCGAGCAGCGCCTCGAACACGATCGGGAAGAGGTTGTGCGGGCTGACGTCGTAGACCGTCGGGTCGGCGGAGCCCACCACATTGAAGTACCGCAGCGACGTGTGACGCAGCGGCCGCTCGGAGTCGGCCGTGGCGATGCCCTGGTCGCGCAGCAGCCACTCGCCGATCAGCTTCGATTCGCCGTAGGGGCTCGCCGGCTTCTTGGGGGTGTCCTCGACGACGAGCGCGACGTCGGGGGTCCCGAACACCGCGGCGGACGACGAGAAGACGATGTTCGAGACGCCAGCGGCCTCCATGGCCTCCAGGACCACCCGCGTACCCTCGACGTTCTGCGCATAGGTGTGCAGAGGGCGCTGCACCGAGACGCCGGCGTACTTGAATCCGGCGACGTGGATCACCCCCGCGGCGTCGTGATCGCGCAGCGTCTTCTCGACGAGTTCGCGGTCCAGGATGCTGCCCTGCACGAACGCCACACCCTCGGGCACGAACGATGCGACGCCGCTGGACAGGTCATCCAGTACGACCGGGGTGAGCCCCGCGTCGGCGAGGGCGCGCACCACGTGGGCGCCGATGTATCCGGCGCCGCCGGTGACGATCCAGGACATTGCGTTTCCTCTCCCGCCACGACGTCGTCGCGGCTCGATGGGTCATTCTTTCAGGCATCGCGGCGGGGCCCGGCAGACGGGGTCACCGTGAACAGCAGGGGGGCCGCGAACCGGGAGGCCGCGAAGGCCGCGTTCACGGCATCCGCGACCGCCTCGACGGCATCCTGCTCGATCAGTGCGATCGCGGCTCCGCCGAATCCGCCGCCCGTCATCCGTGCGCCCAGGGAGCCGGCCGCCAGCGTGGTGTCGACCGCGGTGTCGAGTTCGGGGGTCGAGATCTCGAAGTCGTCGCGCATCGAGGCGTGCGAGGCGAGCAGGAGATCGCCGATCGCGCGCACCCCCTGCTCGCGCAGCACCCGCACCGTGTCGAGCACGCGCTGGTTCTCGGTGACGATGTGGCGTACGCGCCGGAAGGTGACGTCGTCCATCAGCTCCTGGGCGCGCGGCAGGTCGTCGATCGACACGTCGCGCAGCGCGGACACCCCCATGATCGACGCACCGAGCTCGCACGAGGCCCGGCGTTCGCGGTAGCCGCCCGTGGAGTGCGCGTGCTTGACCCGTGTGTCGATCACGAGGATGGCGAGTCCGGCTTCGGCGACGGCGAGAGGTACGAGCTGGGTCTCCAGCGACCGGCAGTCGAGGAAGATCGCGGTGTCGGGGCGGCCGAGCATCGACGCCATCTGGTCCATGATCCCGGTGGGAGCGCCGACGGCCTCGTTCTCGGCACGTCGTCCGATGCGGGCGAGGGTCGTGCCGTCGAGCCCGGTGCCCCACAGCTCGTTCAGAGCGGAAGCCGTGGCCCCTTCGATCGCGGCGGACGACGAGAGCCCCGCTCCCACCGGCACGTCGGAGGCGATCGCGATGTCGAGTCCGCTGAACGGGCCGGCCTCCACCGCGGCCTGACGCAACGCCCAGGCGACCCCGAGCGGATAGGCGGCCCATTCCGGGACGGCCGGATGCGAGCCGGGTGCGGTGGGGAACAGGCCGTCGAGTTCGTCGAGGGCGACCTCGACCGGCTCGTCCGCGAAGGTGGAGCCGACCAGGACGCGACCGCGGTCGTCGTCGCGCCGGCCGACCGCGGCGACCGTGCGCTGCGGGATGGCGAACGGCAGGACGAACCCGTCGTTGTAGTCGGTGTGCTCGCCGATGAGGTTCACGCGTCCCGGTGCCGACCAGAGTCCATCGGGTTCGCGGCCGGTGAGCCGGGTGAAGAGGGCGCGGGCGTCGTGGGCGGCGGTCATGCGGATGCTCCGGGGTCGGTCTGGTCGTGCGAGGCGCGTTCGATCGCCTCGCGAAGTCGCGCGGCTCCGACCTCGGGCGGCACCTCGGCTGCCCACGCCCACATCGCGGCCTCGGAGCCGGCGAGGAACTTCAGCTTGTCGGCGGCGCGGCGGGGGCTCGTCAGCTGCAGGTGCAGGCGCACGGTGTCGCGACCGACGTGCACGGGTGCCTGGTGCCAGGCCGCGATGTAGGGCGTCGGGGAGTCGTAGAGCGCGTCGACACCGCGCAGCAGCCGCAGGTACAGCGGGGCGAGCTCGTCGCGCTCCGCCTGCGTGGTCTCGGCGAGGTCGGGCACGTGGCGGTGCGGCATCAGGTGCACCTCGAGCGGCCAGCGCGCGGCGAACGGCACGAAGGCGGTCCAGTGCTCGCCGCGGAACACCACGCGCTCGGACGCCTGCTCGGACTCGAGGATGTGCTGGAACAGGTCGGGGGCCGTGCGATCGATCGACTCCAGCACGCGGGTCGTGCGCGGAGTGACGTACGGGTACGCGTAGATCTGACCGTGCGGGTGGGGCAGGGTGACGCCGATCGCCTCACCACGGTTCTCGAACGGGAAGATCTGCTCGATGCCGGGCAGCGCCGACAGCGCCGCCGTGCGGTCGGCCCAGGCCTCGATGACGGTGCGGGCGCGGGTGACGGACTGCGTGCCGAAGGATCCCGCGTGCTCGGGGCTGAAGCAGACGACCTCGCAGCGTCCGACCGAGGTGCGTGTGCGGCCGAGGCCGAGAGCTGCGAGATCGTCGAGTCCGCGGGGCGCGTTGGATGCCACGGGTGCGGTGCCCACTGCTTCCGCGAGGGCGGGCCCGAACGCGGGCGAGCGGTTCTCGAACACCGCGACGTCGTAGCGCGAGGGCACTTCCGACGGATTGCCCGGAGTCTGCGGCGCGAGCGGGTCGGCGTCGGCGCCGGGCATCATCACGCGGTTCTGCCGGTTCGCGGCGACGGTGATCCAGTCGCCGGTGAGAACGTCGAGGCGCATCGTCGCGGTGTCAGGGCGGGGGTCGAGAACGCGGGCGTCGATGGCTCGATCGGGTCCGAGCGCGGTGCCGGGGTCGTCGTAGTAGATGAGGTCGCGGCCGTCGGCGAGGGTGGTGGCGCGTCGGACGACGCCGGCGCCGAGGGTGTCGGTGCGCAACTCAGGAAGTTCGGGCGTGTTCACGTAAACATGGTACGCACAGAGCCGTGATAACGTCAACATGCCGGAGTCGCGCACCAGCGGTCTGCCGGAGTGTCGAGACGGAGGATGCGGGTGGGCGAGAGCGGACGCGACCGTGTCGAGGAATCTGTCTCCCGCCGGAGGCGTCCGGCGTCCGGTCGCGTGTCGATGGCCATGGTCGCCGCCCGCGCGGGCGTCTCGGGGCAGACCGTCTCGCGCGTCGTCAACGGCAGCTCGCGCGTCGACCCCGACACCCGCGCTCGCGTGGAGCAGGCGATGACCGCACTCGGCTATCGTCCGCACCGCGCAGCCCGAGCCCTGCGCACCGGCCGCTCGCAGACGATCGGACTCGTGGTCACCACCCTGGCGACCGTCGGTAACTCGCGGATGTTGCAGGCGACGGCCGAAGCGGCGGCCGAACGCGGCTACGCGCTCACCCTCGTGACCGCCGCTCACGGGGTCGCCGAGGCCTTCGATCGACTCGCGGAGCAGGAGGTCGACGGCGCGATCGTTCTGAACGAGGCATCGGCCCTGGTCTCCGCCGCTCAGCGCCCCACGGGACTGCGGCTCGTGGTCGTCGACGCACCGACCGGCGCCGGGTTCACCTCGGTGCACAGCGACCACGCGGGCGGGGCCGCCGCCGCCACGCGTCGACTCCTCGGCCTCGGGCACACCACCGTGCACCACCTCGCCGGTCCTGCCGACTCCTTCGCCGCCGTCGAGCGTGAACGAGGGTGGCGCGAGACCCTCGCCGCTGCCGGCATCCATCTGCCCGCCGTCGTCCGCGGCGACTGGAGCGCCGACTCCGGGTACGCGGCTGGTCGAGAACTGGCCTCGGCCACTGCCGTCTTCTGCGCCAACGACCAGATGGCGCTCGGCCTTCTGCGGGCTGTCTCCGAGTCGGGTCGCCGGGTCCCGGAGGATGTCAGCGTGATCGGCTTCGACGATGTGCCGGAGGCCGCGAACTACCGGCCACCGCTGACCACGATCCGTCAGGACTTCACCGCGCTCGCACAGCGCGCGGTCTCTGCGCTGGTCGATGCGATCGAGGGTATGCCGGAGGCAGAGGGCGCCGCCGTCATCCCGACCGATCTCCTCGAGCGCGCCAGCACCGCGGAGAGCGTGCGGTGACCAGGGTCGTGCTGGCCCCCGACAGCTTCAAGGGCACCATCACGGCAGTCGATGCCGCGGCCGCCCTCGCCGACGGCTGGGCATCGGTCGATCCGACCGCCGAGTTCGTGCATCGGCCGATGGCGGACGGCGGAGAGGGCACCATGGCCGCGTTCGAAGCGGCCGTGCCCGGCGCCGTGCGGATGCCGCTCACGGTCGATGGTCTGGCGGGGCAGAGGGTCGACACCTGCTGGCTGCTGCTGCCCCCGACGGAGAACGCCCCGGCGGGCACGGCCGTGGTCGATCTGGGTTCGACCTCCGGCATCGAGCTGCTGCACGAGCTGTGCCCGTGGGACGCCGACACCACCGGTCTCGGGCAAGCCCTCGCCGCCGCCCTCGATCACGGTGTCTCGCGACTCGTCGTCGGCATCGGCTCCAGTGCGTCCACCGATGGGGGCACGGGGATGCTCACCGCGCTCGGCGTCCGCTTCCTCGACGCCGCGGGTGCACCTGTCGCACGGGGCGCGCGCGGTCTCGACGACATCGCCTCCGTCGATCTGAGCGCCTTGCGCGCGGCCCCCGAGGTGCGCGTCCTCACCGACGTCACCAATCCGCTCACCGGTCCGCGCGGTGCTGCCGCGGTGTTCGGCCCCCAGAAGGGGCTGCGCGCGGCCGAGGACATCGCTCTCGTCGACGACGGCCTGCGTCGCCTCGCCGACCTGTTGCGCATCGACCCTGCCGGTCAGGGCCACGGAGCGGCAGGAGGCACGGGAGCCGCGTTCGCGGCGTGGGGTGGCGTGCTCGCTCCCGGCGCCGCAGAGGTGGCCGCGCTCATCGACCTCGCCGGCGCGATCGCCGACACCGATGTCGTCGTCACGGGGGAGGGGTCGTACGACGGACAGTCGGGCGACGGCAAGGTGCCCTCGTTCCTCGCCGGGCTCGCCGCAGCGGCGGGTGCCCGTGCGATGCTCGCCGCCGGGCGCATCAGCGACGACGCCGACACTGCACCGTTCGCCGCGTGCGCTTCCCTCACCGCGCTCGCCGGCTCATCGGAGGCGGCGCTCGCCGAACCGGGGCGCTGGCTGCGCGAAGCGGGAGCCGCCTTGGCGCGCACCCTGGTCTGATCCCGCTCCTGCCGGAGACCCCGGCCACGCGCGGCCGGGGTCGTCGCTCGCTGCGCAGGAGGGGTCAGCCGCCCAGCGCGGCCGAGACCACGGCACGGGCCTCCGCCTGCACCTCGGCGAGGTGCTCAGGGCCGCGCAGGCTCTCGGCGTAGAGCTTGTAGACGTCTTCGGTACCCGACGGGCGGGCGGCGAACCAGGCGTGCTCGGTCTGCACCTTGAGCCCGCCGATCGCCGCGCCGTTGCCGGGCGCATGCGAGAGCTTCGCGGTGATGTCCTCACCGGCGAGTGCGGTCGCCGTCACGGCTTCGGGGGCGAGCTTACCGAGGGTGGCCTTCTGCTCCGGCGTGGCCGGAGCGTCGACGCGCTGATAGGCCGAGGCGCCGAAAGCGGTCTCCAGCTCGCGATACCGCTCCGAGGGGGTCTTGCCGGTCACGGCGATGATCTCGGCGGCCAGCAGGCACAGCAGGATGCCGTCCTTGTCGGTCGACCAGACCGAGCCGTCCTTGCGGAGGAACGAGGCACCGGCCGACTCCTCGCCGCCGAACGCGACCGACCCGTCGAGGAGTCCGGGAACGAACCACTTGAATCCGACCGGCACCTCCAGCAGGCGCCGGCCGAGCGATTCGGCCACGCGGTCGATGATCATCGACGACACCAGCGTCTTGCCGATCGCGGCGTCGCGCGGCCAGCCCTGGCGGTGCGAGAAGAGGTAGTCGATGGCGACGGCGAGATAGTGGTTCGGGTTCATCAGCCCCGCGTCAGGGGTCACGATGCCGTGCCGGTCGGCGTCGGCGTCGTTGCCGGTGAGGACGTCGTAGGAGCCCTTCTTCGCCACCAGCGAGGCCATCGCGGAAGGCGACGACGGATCCATCCGGATCTTCTCGTCCCAGTCCAGGGTCATGAAGCGCCAGGTCGGGTCGACCTCGGGGTTCACGACCGTGAGGTCGAGGTCGTGCATCTCCGCGATCAGCGCCCAGTACTCGACGGAGGCTCCACCGAGCGGGTCGGCGCCGATACTGACACCGGCCGAGCGGATGGCGTCGATGTCGATGATCGACGGCAGGTCGCGCACATAGGCGTCGCGGAAGTCGTAGCCGGTGAGGGAATCCCAGTCGATGTCGGCGAAGCGCTCCAGCTTCACACCCTCGAGGCCGGCGGCGATGAGGGCATTCGCGCGGTCGGCGATCCAGCCCGTGGCGTCGGTGTCTGCGGGTCCGCCGTGCGGCGGGTTGTACTTGAAGCCGCCGTCGCGCGGGGGGTTGTGCGAGGGGGTGACGACGATCCCGTCTGCGCGACTCGGGTCGTCGGCCGCCTTGCCGCGGTTGTACGTGAGGATCGCGTGGCTGAGCGCCGGCGTAGGCACCCACGAGTCGCGGGAGTCGACGCGCACGTCGATGCCGTTCGCGAGCAGCACCTCGATCGCACTGCGCTCGGCGGGAAGCGACAGCGCGTGGGTGTCGCGGCCGAGGAAGAGCGGACCGGTGATGCCCTGCGCATCGCGGTAGTCCACGATCGCCTGCGTCGTGGCGAGGATGTGGTTCTCGTTGAAGCTGTTCGACAGCGAGGATCCGCGATGGCCGCTGGTGCCGAAGACGACCCGTTCGGCCGCGACCTCGGGGTTCGGTGTGCGGTCGTAGTAGGCGGCGATCAGTTCATCGACGTCGATCAGGTCACTTTCCTCCGCAGGGAGGCCGGCACGGCTGGTCATCCCCTCAGTCTGCCCCCTGATCGGCCCGATCGCATCCGAGAAGTCACCAGGAAGAGCGGTCGGCCCGCCGAGGGCTAAGGTGAAACCCGTGACTGAACGCCGCACCTACAGCTATCTCGGCCCTGCCGGAACCTTCACGGAGGCGGCGCTCGACCAGGTGGCCGAGGCCCGCGGCCAGGACTGGCGCCCCGTGCACAACGTGGGTGAGGCTCTCGCCGACGTGCTCGAGGGCCGCAGCGACGCCGCGATGATCGCGATCGAGAACTCGATCGAGGGCGGCGTCTCCACCACGCAGGATGCTCTCGCGACGCTCCCAGGGCTCCGCATCATCGGCGAGTACCTGGTGCGGGTGAACTTCGTGCTGGTGGCCCCTCGGGGGACGACCCTCGATCAGGTCGAGGTGATCGCGGCGCATCCGGTGGCCTACGCCCAGTGCCATGGCTGGCTCGGCGCGAACCTGCCGTCGCACTCGCACGTGCCCGCATCGAGCAACGTCGCCTCCGCGATCGGCGTCCTCGACGGCACGCTGGCAGCGCAAGCCGCGATCGCCGCCCCCGGCATCGTGAATCACTACGACGTCGACGTCCTGGCAGAGGGCATCGGCGACAACGCGCAGGCCGTGACCCGCTTCGTCCTGGTCACCCGCACGACCCGCTCGCCCGAGCCGACCGGCGCCGACAAGACCTCCCTGATCGTCGAGCTCCCGCACGACCACCCGGGTTCGCTCCTCGAGATGCTCGAGCAGTTCTCCACCCGCGGCATCAACCTGTCGCTCATCGAGTCGCGGCCCATCGGTGACGAACTCGGCCGCTATCGGTTCGTGATCGACGCCGACGGCCACATCGAGCACGAGCGCATGGCCGATGCGTTGCTCGGCATCCGCCGCTTCAGCCCGCGAGTCGTCTTCCTCGGCTCGTATCCGCGTGCGGACCGGCAGATCGTGCAGTACCCGGACCGCTACTCCGACGACGTGTTCGTCGAGGCGCGCGATTGGCTGCGCGGCATCCTCTCCGGCGAGCCGGAGGCCTGACGCCGCCCGCCCCCGCCGCCCGGTGCGGCCGGGGCGTCGGGTGTCTCAGTGCTCCTGGAAACGCGGCCAGTCGCTGCCAGGGGCCATATGGGAGTGCAGGGCACCCTTCGCCGAGGCGAGGCTCGGGTACGTGCCCGTGGCCGCGTCGGATCCGACCATCGTGACCGTGTAGCCGTCTTCGTCGTGGCGGATGCTGCCGACGACGCCGTTGCGGCCGTAGGCGACCCAGAGGGCGAGAGTCTTGGTCGTGCTCATCGTCGAACTCCTTCTGCTGGTGCCGACAGTGCGTTCGCCGAAGGGGCCGCGCCCCTGTCGACGGCACTGTTCGTGACGCTACGCCCGTGCCGCGGGGAATGCCAGGGGTTGACAGGCGCTCGACATCAGCGGTGCATGGCGGCGGCGATGAGCTCCAGCGTCTGCGCGCGGCCGGTCGGGACATCGTTCGGCTCGGCGTCGTAGGCACCCGCGACAGGAGACAGCATGACCTCGTCGACGCCGTAGCGGTCGGCGAAGGCGCGCACCTCGGCCGCGACGCTTTCGCCCGTGCCGACGAACCACCGCGAGCGGGCGGCCTGCACGACCTCGTCGGTCGCGGCGTCGGTCACGGCGGCCGCCGCCTGCTCGACGGTCTCGAGGGCGGCGAGGGGCTGGTTCAGGCGCAGGCGCGCCATCATCCGCAGCTGGGGGAGTGCACGGGCCTCCGCCTCCTCCTGCGTGGGGGCGGCGACGGCGTTCACGGTCAGGAACGTGCGCGGCTCCGGGTGCTCCTCGCTCGGGCGGTAGCCGGTGCGGTAGAGATCCAGCGCGCGCTCGAGACCCTGCCCCGAGAAGTGGTTCGCGAAGACGTAGGGCAGTCCGTGCGAGGCAGCGAGCTGCGCGGAGTAGTCGCTCGACCCGAGCAGCCACACCTCAGGGGTGCCGGTCGCGGCCGGTGTCGCACGCACCGTGTACTCGCCCCCGGAGGTGAAGCGCACGGTGGCGCCGTCGCCCGAGAGCAGTGCGGCGATGTCCTGCACATGACGCGGGAACTGCTCCACGTCGCTCGTGGTTCCGGAGCCGCGCAGCAGCTGTGTGATCACCGGATCGCTGCCCGGTGCACGGCCGAGGCCCAGGTCGATGCGTCCTGGCGCGATCGCCTCGAGGACGGCGAACTGCTCGGCCACGATGAGCGGTGCGTGGTTGGGCAGCATCACGCCGCCAGAGCCCAGGCGCAGACGCGAGGTGCGGGTGGCCGCAGCGGCGATCAGCACGGGCGGAGTGGTGGATGCCACCGAGGGCATGTTGTGGTGCTCGGCGAACCAGTAGCGGCGATAGCCGAGGCGCTCGGCGGTCTCCGTGAGGGCGAGCGAGGCGGCGATGGCCTCGGCGCTGGTCTGGCCGGTGCGCACCGGAACGAGGTCGAGGACGGAGAGAGCTGTATCGGACATCATGGACCACAACGCGGGCCTGTGCGGCTCCATTCCCCCGCTACCGTGGGGGCATGGAAGCAGGCATCGTCTACGTCCTCGTCGGGTCGGTCGCCGTCGCCGCGTTCGCGCGCTGGCGCGGATGGCCGGCACCGCTGCTCGTGACGGTCGTGGCGCTCGCCGCATCCTTCCTGCCGTTCGTGCCGGAACTCGACATCGACGGGCACCTCCTCCTCAGCCTGGTACTGCCGCCGCTGCTGTACTCGGCGGCGCTGGACGTGTCGTTCGTCGGATTCAAACGGAGCCTGCCGCAGATCCGCCGCCTCGGCATCTGGCTGGTGCTGCTCACGGCACTCGCCGTCGGCTTCGTCGCGTGGTGGATCCTGCCCTCCCTCACCCTTCCCGGCGCGCTGCTCCTCGGTGCGATCGTGGCCCCGCCGGACGCGGTGTCCGCCGCGGCGATCGGCCGCCGACTCGGATTGCCCCGCCGCATCATGACGGTGCTCTCAGGAGAGAGCCTGATCAACGATGCGACCTCGCTCACGCTGTACCGGGTCTTCGCCGCGATCCTCGCGGGCGCCACCGTCTCCGTGCTGGGCGGCATCGGGCAGTTCCTCCTCGCGGTCGGCGTCGGCGTGGCCGTCGGCCTCGTGTTCGGCATCGTCCTGCACCAGCTGCGCATGCGCATCAGCGATCCGGTCGTGATCGGTACGTTCGGGCTCCTCGCGCCGTTCGGGGCCTACGCGATCGCCGAACATCTGCTCGGATCCGGAGTGCTCGCCGTCGTGGCGATGGGGCTCTACGTCGGCTACAACTCGCCGCGCACCGACTACACGACGCGTCAGCAGGAGAAGCCGCTGTGGCTCTCGGCCGATCTGCTGCTGGAGAGCTTCGTGTTCGCGTACATCGGCCTCCAGTTCCCGCGCGTGCTCAGCGACCTCGGGAGTGAATCGGTCGGGCAGATCCTGCTGCTCTCCGGGGCGGTTCTGCTCGTCGTGGTCATCGTGCGGCCCCTCTTCATCTACCCGACGAGTGCGTGGTCGAACTTCCAGGATCGCAAACGTCTCGAACGCTGGGATCGCGGTGTCGAATCCGGGGAGTTCGACAAGCGGCACCGCAGGTCCAGGCGCTGGGCGAAGTACACCGCCGACGAACTGCGCAGTCACATCGTGCGCGAGCAGATGGCAGGGCTCCAGCTCACCTGGAAGGACAGCGCCGTCATCTCCTGGGCGGGAATGCGCGGAGTGGTGACGCTGGCGATCGCGGTGGCGGCCGCCGACCTCGCGACCCTCGACACCGAGGCCTCGCACGCGATCGTCGTGGTGGCGTTCATCGTCACGGTGGGCACGCTGCTGATCCAGGGGCTGACGCTGCCGATGCTGATCCGCGGTCTCGGCATCGCCAGCGACGTGGATGAGGAGGAGGATGAGGCAGCCCTCGCCGAGGTCCGCGCGAAGAGCCGCGAGGCCGGGAAGAAGTACCTCGCCGAGAAGCGCATCGAGTGGGAGGCCAAGTACGGCGAGGTCGACCTCAGCGTCTTCGACGCCTTCACCAAGCGCATGACCCGGGTCGAGAGGGACACTGACGAGGCGCAGAAGGTGGAGGACGCCGCGAGCCGGCCTTCGTATGAAGACCTCGTCGCGCTGTCGAAGGGCTGGCTGCAGGTGCGTCGCGAGATCCTCCTCGCCGAGCGGGATGCGGGCAACCTCGACGAAGAGGTCATGCGCGAGCTGATTGCCGCGATGGATGCCGAGGAGCTCGCGCTCGACACCCGTGGAGCCACCCGCCAGCAGAGCCGGGCCTGATTCCCCGAACCCCGCCTCCGCGCACTCTTGAATCCTTGAACGGCAGAGCGCCTCGCCCCATGCAGGGACGAGGCGCTCTGGCGTCGCGGGGTGAGGTCAGCGGGCGCTGACCGGCTCCTTGTCGGAGGACGCATCCGCCTCGGGGGCGTCGTCGTCACCGGAGTCGTCGGCGAAGGGCAGCCCCTCACGCGGCGCGTTGTAGAGGTCTTCGTTCAGGATGCCCTCGCGCTTGGCGACGATCGTCGGGATCAGCGCCTGGCCCGCCACGTTGACCGCGGTGCGGCCCATGTCGAGGATCGGGTCGATCGCGAGCAGCAGTCCCACGCCCTCGAGCGGCAGGCCCAGGGTCGACAGCGTCAGCGTGAGCATCACCACAGCACCGGTGGTGCCGGCAGTCGCAGCGGAGCCGACGACCGAGACGATCACGATCAGCAGGTACTGCACGAAGTTCAGCTCGATGCCGAAGAACTGCGCGACGAAGATCGCGGCGATGGCCGGGTAGATCGCGGCGCAGCCGTCCATCTTGGTGGTGGCGCCCAGAGGCACGGCGAACGACGCGTAGGAGCGGGGCACGCCGAGGTTGCGCTCGGTGACGCGCTCGGTGAGGGGCAGCGTTCCGATCGAGGAGCGGCTGACGAAGGCCAGCTGCACCGCCGGCCACACGCCCGAGAAGTACTGCTTGATCGACAGGCCGTGGGTGCGCACCAGGATTGGGTAGACCACGAACAGCACGAGCGCGAGCCCGATGTAGACCGCCGCGGCGAACCAGCCGAGGGAGGCCAGCTTCTCCCAGCCGTACTTGATCACGGCCGAGCCGATGAGGCCGAACGTGCCGAGCGGGGCGATGCGGATGATCCACCACAGCACGCGCTGGATGACCTTGAGCAGCGACTCGGTGAAGACGAGGAACGGCTCGGCCTTCTTGCCGGCCTTGAGAGCGGCGATGCCGACGACGGCGGCGACCACGATCACCTGCAGGACGTTGAAGCCGACGCTCGACGAGAAGGTCCCCTCGACGGCACCGGGCGAGGTGTTGACGGTGAGGCCGAGGAAGTTCTGCGGGATGAGGCCCAGCAGGAAGTTCCACCAGGTGCCCACGGTGTACGGGTCACCGGGCTCAAGGCCTTCGCCGGCGCGGTTGCCGGGCTGGATCACGAGGCCGAGCACGATGCCGATGATCACAGCGATGAACGCGGTGATCGCGAACCACAGGATCGTCTGGCCGGCGAGGCGTGCGGCGTTCTGCACACGGCGCAGGTTCGAGATGCTGGCGACGATGGCGGTGAAGATCAGCGGTACGACGGCGGCGCGCAGCAGCGTCACGTACGAGTTGCCGATGGTGTCGAGCGTGGCCGACAGCCCTGTCGGGTTCTCAGCGGTGGCGCCGAGCTGGCGGCCGATCAGACCGGCGGCGATGCCGAGGACGAGGGCTGCGAGGATCTGGAAGCCGAACGAGGTCAGCAGCTTCCGGACCGGCCCGCGGGTGTCAGGCGCCTTCTGGGCGCGTGCGGTGGTGCTCATGAGGTGGGGACTCCAGAATCGCGGCGCGCCGAGTACGCGCCATGAGGCCCAACGCTATGGCTGCCTGAGAATTCCCTGGGTGGATATGACGAAGGATGACGCGCGAGCCGGGATCCGTTCGGTGGGGCCGGCGGGGGTTCCCCGTCAGCGCGGCGCGAGCACCAGCAGGTCACCGACCTCGCAGTCGAGCGCCTCGCAGATCGCCCGCAAGGTCGAGTAGCGGATGGCGCGGGCCCGGTCGTTCTTCAGCACCGACAGATTCACGATGCTCACCCCCACCGCGGCGCTCAGCTCGGTGAGCGTCATGCCCCGCTCGGCGAGCAGCTCATCGAGTCGGCAGTGGATGCCGGTGAACTCGTCGTCGCTCTCGGCCGGGGTCATACCAGTCCCTCCGTGTCCTTCTCGAGCGCGAGCTTCTCGTTCTGCAGCCGGATGCCGCGGCGGAACGCCACCGCGATCAGGCCCACCGTCACCCCGGTGGCGAAGATCGGCGCGACGCTCCAGAACTCGATCGGATGCACCGGTTCCCCGTCGCCGATGCCGAGAGCGGAGGTGACGCCGTTGCGGCCCATCGTCTCGAGCATCACGATCAGGATCGGAGCGCCGACGAGCGTCCAGCCGATCACATCGAAGGCTCGCGCGTTCGGACGGACGAAGAAGCGTCCGCGCAGGAAGTTCCAGGCGACCAGCGTCACCGCCGCGATGACCGCGACGGCCGCGAGAGCCCACAGCGCGATGGCGGCGATGATGGCCGTGACCGAGGCCGCGTTCACCCCGTCGGCGATGACCATCGCCTCGTCCGCGAACCCCTCGATCGAGATGGCGCCGGAGTCGGTCGTGGCGGAGATCGGCTGCTGGTCGATGGGGACCGTCCAGGCGATCCCCATTTCGCGGAAGGTGCTGGCGACGCGCAGGATCGTGGCGAATGCAACGGTGACGAGCGCCGCAGCCGCGTAGAGGATCACGGTGATGGCGTCCGCGGTCTCGGAGCGGGTGGGGGCGGCGGTGGTGCGGGGCATCAGACGAGTCCTTCCGTGTCGCGCTGCAGTCGCTGCCCGATCTCGAATGCGCCGGCGACGACAGCCAGCGCGAGTCCCCATCCGAGAGGCGCGAGGTCGATGGACATCTCGAACGTCGGTACGCCCGCGGACACGAGTCCCAGTTCCTGCGACACCTCGCTGAAGGCGTTGGCGCGCACGGCCTGGCTCAGCAGACCGCCCAGCATGACGGCGATGGCCGCGGCTCCGATGCCCCAGGTGGCGGCGGTGCCGAATGGGCGTCCGATGAACAGACGGAGGCAGAGCCACGCCACCGCGATGCACAGGGCGACCGGCCCGAGGATCGCCAGATCGTCGGCGATCGCGAGCAGCAGACGCGGCGAGAGGCTCAGCCCCTCGGCGGTGATCGTCACGGTGTCGTAGTGCGCATCGGAGACAGCGGGAACGGCGAGGACTGCCTTCGCGTCGACCGAGCGGAGGGGCATCGACGGGATCGTGATCGCCTCGCTCGCCATCAGAACGGCGGAGCGGATGCCGGCACCGATGAGATCGACGACGGCAATGGCCGCCGCTGCTCCGGCGATGAAGCCCAACACGATCTTCTCCACGAGTGTGGCTGCTCGGTTCGCGGTCGGCGCCTTCGTCATGTCGTCCCCCTTCTCGGCGGTCCTCTCCGGACCGGTGTTATCGACTTTCGTTAACATAACGACTGTCGATAACACGGTCAACCCCCGGTATGCCCACGGCGAACACGGGCATACGTGCCCGATGTGGTGGTTACTCTCGATGTACAAGCGCTTCACGCGTCTTCGCCCCGTGCGAATAAGGAGTCACAGCATGTTCGAGAGATTCACGGACCGAGCCCGTCGAGTGGTCGTCCTCGCCCAAGAAGAGGCGAAGATGCTCAACCACAACTACATCGGAACCGAGCACATCCTGCTCGGTCTCATCCACGAGGGCGAAGGTGTCGCCGCCAAGGCGCTCGAAAGCCTCGGCATCTCCCTCGACGCCGTGCGCGAGCAGGTGCAGGACATCATCGGCCAGGGTCAGCAGCAGCCGACCGGGCACATCCCGTTCACCCCGCGCGCCAAGAAGGTGCTCGAGCTCAGCCTCCGCGAGGCCCTGCAGCTCGGCCACAACTACATCGGAACCGAGCACATCCTGCTCGGCCTCATCCGCGAGGGCGAGGGCGTCGCCGCCCAGGTGCTCGTCAAGCTCGGCGCCGACCTCAACAAGGTCCGCCAGCAGGTCATCCAGCTGCTCTCCGGCGCTCCGGGCCGCGAGCCGGCTTCCGTCGGCGCGCAGACGAACGACTCGCAGGCCAGCGCCCAGGGCGGCTCCGCCGTGCTCGACCAGTTCGGTCGCAACCTCACGCAGGCCGCGCGCGACAACAAGCTCGACCCGGTCATCGGGCGCGAGAAGGAGGCGGAGCGGGTCATGCAGATCCTCTCCCGCCGCTCCAAGAACAACCCCGTCCTGATCGGCGAGCCCGGCGTCGGCAAGACCGCCGTCGTCGAGGGCCTTGCCCAGGCGATCGTCAAGGGCGATGTGCCCGAGACGCTGAAGGACAAGCAGCTCTACTCGCTCGACCTCGGCTCGCTCATCGCCGGGTCCCGCTACCGCGGTGACTTCGAGGAGCGCCTGAAGAAGGTCACCAAGGAGATCCGCACGCGCGGCGACATCATCGTCTTCATCGACGAGATCCACACCCTGGTGGGTGCGGGTGCCGCTGAGGGCGCGATCGACGCGGCCAGCATCCTGAAGCCGCTCCTCGCCCGTGGCGAGCTGCAGACGATCGGTGCCACTACGCTCGACGAGTACCGCAAGCACTTCGAGAAGGATGCAGCGCTCGAGCGCCGCTTCCAGCCGGTGCAGGTCAACGAGCCGACGCTGCCGCACGCGATCAACATCCTCAAGGGACTCCGCGACCGCTACGAGGCGCACCACAAGGTGCAGATCACCGACGGCGCTATCGTGGCCGCGGCGAACCTCGCCGACCGCTACGTCTCCGACCGGTTCCTCCCGGACAAGGCCATCGACCTGATCGACGAGGCCGGCGCACGCCTGCGTCTGTCGATCCTGTCGAGCCCGCCCGAGCTGCGCGAGTTCGACGAGAAGATCGCCGCCGTGCGTGAGCAGAAGGAGGTCGCCTCCGAGGAGCAGGACTTCGAGAAGGCCGCATCCCTCCGCGATGAGGAGAAGAGCCTCCTCGCCGAGCGTCTGCGTCTCGAGAAGCAGTGGCGTGCCGGCGACGTCGCGACCTCCGCGGTCGTCGACGAGGGTCTGATCGCCGAGGTGCTCGCACAGGCCACCGGCATCCCCGTCTTCAAGCTCACGGAGGAGGAGTCCAGCCGACTCGTCTTCATGGAGAAGGCCCTGCACCAGCGCGTCATCGGTCAGGAAGAGGCGATCGCCGCCCTCTCCAAGACGATCCGTCGTCAGCGTGCCGGTCTCAAGGACCCGAAGCGCCCCTCCGGCTCGTTCATCTTCGCCGGCCCCACGGGTGTCGGAAAGACCGAGCTCGCCAAGGCTCTCGCCGAGTTCCTGTTCGACGACGAGGCTGCGCTGATCTCGCTCGACATGAGCGAGTTCGGTGAGAAGCACACCGTCTCGCGTCTGTTCGGTGCCCCTCCCGGATTCGTCGGATTCGAAGAGGGTGGCCAGCTCACCGAGAAGGTGCGGCGCAAGCCCTTCAGCGTGGTGCTCTTCGACGAGATCGAGAAGGCCCACCCTGACATCTTCAACTCGCTGCTGCAGATCCTCGAAGAGGGTCGTCTCACCGACGGTCAGGGTCGGATCGTGGACTTCAAGAACACGGTCATCATCATGACCACCAACCTCGGTGCCCGCGACATCGCCGGTGGTCCCGTGGGCTTCCAGATCGAGGGCAACGACTCGACCAGCTACGACCGGATGAAGGGCAAGGTGAACGAAGAGCTCAAGCGGCACTTCAAGCCCGAGTTCCTGAACCGTGTCGACGACATCATCGTGTTCCCGCAGCTCTCCAAGAGCGAGCTGGTACAGATCGTCGATCTGTTCACCAAGCGCCTCGGCGAGCGTCTGCTGGACCGCGACATGACGATCGAGCTGTCGCAGGCCGCCAAGGAGCGCCTCATCGAGATCGGATTCGACCCGGCGCTCGGCGCCCGACCGCTGCGTCGCGCGATGCAGCACGAGGTCGAGGACCGTCTGTCGGAGAAGATCCTGCACGGCGAGCTCAACTCCGGCGACCACGTGAAGGTCGATGCGAAGGACGGGCAGTTCCTGTTCGAGCACGGCCCGCGCGACGGCGGTCCCGTCGCGGTCGGCGTCAACACCGGCGGCGGCGCGATCTCCGGCACCCCCGACCTGGCGGTCGCCAGCGGGGAGTGACCTCGGCTGAACCATGAGAAGGGGCGGATGCTGCGGCATCCGCCCCTTTCCTGTGTCCGGCACAGGCGCCACCGGGTCACGGGTTCTAGGCTTGTGATGTGAGCGAGTACATCGTCCGGCCGGCGCGCAGCGCCGACATCGTCGGCATCCGTGACCTGCTGCAGCCGCTCGTGGAGCAGCGCATCCTGCTCGGCAAAGACCTGGCGGTGCTGTACGGCGCCGTGCAGGAGTTCGTCGTCGCGGAGGCCGACGGGGTGCTGATCGGATGCGGCGCCCTGCACGTGTTCTGGGAAGACCTCGGCGAGGTGCGCACGCTCCTGGTACGCGACGACTGGCTGCACCACGGCGTCGGACGTGCGATCGTGGACCGCCTGGAGGAGAACGCCGCCACGCTCGGGCTGACCCGCCTGTTCTGCCTCACCTTCGAGGTCGACTTCTTCGGGCGCCGGGGCTACACGCCGATCGGCGAGCAGGTGGTCGACTCCGACGTGTACTCGCAGCTGCTGCGCAGCGGTGACGCGGGTGTCGAGGAGTTCCTCGACCTCGCCCACGTCAAGCCGAACACGCTCGGCAACACCCGCATGCTCAAGGTGCTCTGACTCCGCCTCCGCCCGTGCCGTGGCCTCCCAGGCTGAGGGCGGAGGATCGCTTAGCCTGGAGTCATGCCCCGTCGCTCCGCCGCCGTCTACCGTCGTCGGCGACTGGTCGTGATCGGAGGGCTCGTCCTGGCCGTCGCGGCCATCGGCATCGGATCCTGGCTCCTGATCGCGCGCCCGTGGGCCGCCGCCGACACGGCTTCGCCCGCGCCGGCGACGCCGTCGATGTCGCCCTCGCCGTCTGCCGATCCGTCCGCCGGGGGAGAGTCGCCCGCTCCCGAACCCTCCGCCGCGCAGACCCCGGCGATCGTCGCCTGCGAGGCGGCCGACATCGAGGTCACGGCAGTCACCGACTCTGACACGTACGCGGCCGGGGTGCTGCCGAAGCTCTCGATCTCGCTGACGAACAAGGGCGCCAAAGACTGCACGATCGATGTGGGGTCGACGACCCAGGTCTTCACGATCTCCAGCGGCGCCGATGTCTGGTGGCGTTCGACCGACTGCCAGGAGAACCCGAGCAGCATGATCGCCACGCTCACGGCGGGCACCACGGTCACGAGCAAAGACCCCGTCACCTGGGATCGCACTCGGTCGAGCGTCGAGACGTGCGCGCAGGAGAATCGACAGCGGGCACCGGGCGGAGGGGCTTCGTACCACGTGGAGGTTTCGATCGGCGGGTTCACGAGCCCTTCGAGCGCGCAGATCCTGCTCTACTGAGGCCCGCTGAGTTTCGAAGCGAACTCCGAAGACGCTCTTCGAAAGTCGTCGCAAGTCGGCGCTGTTGCTACGAAATCGGGCGATGTTTGCCGCCGTCGGCGCGCGATGCTGACAACGGTGACTCTTTGGGATACCATAGAAGCGACTCTCCGCATCTGCGGCACCAAGCCATCCCCAGTGGCGTCGAGCTACAGCGTCCCCAGCGCTTCGACACCGCCGCTCGAGAGTCCGAGGGCCCTCTCGAGTACCCCAGTCCCCAATGTGGGACTCGAGAGGGCCCCAATCGTCTCCACGGCCGAATCGGCGCTTCGCGCTTCGTGCCGTGAATAAGCTGGACACATGGCAGCGAAGAAGGCGAAGGTCTCGAAGAACAAGCCCGCACCCGAGGACTTCCGTTCGGATGCCCTGGCGCAGGCCCTGGAGAAGCAGGACGTCGCTGCGGTCGCTCTCGCCCTCCGCCACGGCACCACGGTCGTACCGCTGATCAAGCCCGGCGCACGCGACAACCCGCTCGACAGCGGTGAGGTGTGGACCTACCGCGACCCGAAGACCGGCGACCTCGCGCTGCTGCTGTTCAGCGACGCGAAGAACAAGCCGGCCAACCTGCCCCCTGGCGTCGGCATCTACGGTGCCGACTGGCTGCGCAAGTTCCTCGCCGCACACCCGATCACGACGGTGTTCCTCGACATCGCCGGCCCTCACCCCATGCAGGCGGACCCTGCCGAGCTGCTCAAGGCGCTCGACGCCTGAGAGCCCCGACGGTTCGCGTCAGAACGGCGGGATGTCGCGATCGGAGCGGCGGGACGTGTTGCGCGCCCGCACATCGCCGAGCGCGGCGCGGAGTGTCTTCGAACGGTCGTCGACCACCTGCTCGTATCCCAGGCGTGCGGCCTCGGACCGTCGCTGCGCCGCCTGGGTGACCGGACGGATCTCGCCGGCGAGGCTCAGCTCGCCCACGGCGGCGACCGTGCGCGGCACCGAGATCTGCTGGATGGACCCTGCCACGGCGATCGCGATCGCGAGGTCGGCCGCCGGCTCGGTGAAGCGCACGCCACCGACCGTCGACACGTAGACGTCGAGACTGCCGGTGGGCACACCTGCGCGACGTTCGAGGATAGCCAGCACCATCGCCACCCGCGAGGAGTCGAGGCCGTGCACGATGCGGCGGGGGTTGGGCGCGTTGCTGGGCACCGTGAGCGCCTGCACCTCGACCGGAAGAGCACGCCGGCCTTCGAGCGAGATCGCGACGCAGGTGCCCGGCTCGGTGGCTCCCTGCGAGAGGAAGAGCCCCGAAGGGTCGGGTACCTCGGCGATGCCGTCTCCGGTCATCTCGAAGCAGCCGACCTCGTCGGTCGGCCCGAAGCGGTTCTTGAGGGCGCGGATGAAGCGCAGCGACGTCTGCCTGTCGCCTTCGAAGTGGCACACGACGTCGACGAGGTGCTCGAGCACCCTGGGGCCTGCGACCTGTCCGTCTTTCGTGACGTGGCCGACGATGATGATCGGCAGGTCGCGGTCTTTCGCGATGCGGATCAGCGTCGCCGCGACCTCGCGTACCTGGCTCGGCTGCCCGGCAGCACCGTCGATCAACGACGATGAGACGGTCTGCACCGAGTCGACGATCACGAGCTGCGGCTTCACCTCGTCGATGTGACCGAGGATCGTCGCCAGGTCGGTCTCACTCGCCAGATAGAGCTCGTCGTGCAGGGCGCCGGTGCGCTCGGCACGCAGTCGCACCTGGCCGGGAGACTCCTCGGCGCTCGCGTAGAGCACACGGCGTCCGCCGCGAGCGGCCTGCGCTGCAACCTCGAGGAGGAGAGTCGACTTGCCGACGCCGGGTTCGCCGCTGAGCAGGATCGCCGCGCCCGGCACGATGCCCCCGCCGAGCACACGGTCGAACTCGCCGACGCCACTCGAGCGCCGAGGAGCATCCTGCGTCGTGATCTGAGTGATGGGCCGTGCGGCACGATCGGCCGTCGGTGCGACCGGGCCGACCCGTCGGAGGATGCCGGTCTGCGCCGCCTGTTCCTGGACGGTTCCCCACTGCTGGCACTCGCCGCAGCGCCCGACCCACTTCGCGGTCGTCCACCCGCATTCCGTGCACACGTACGCGGGTGGAGCGGGTTTCCGGGTGGCCATGCCCCCAGGCTATCGCCGGGATCAGACATCCCTATCGGCCCGGTGTTTATTCACGGCCCATCCTCTCTGCAAACTCGCAGTCTCGCGGGATACTAGGTTCATGGCCAACGGCGGGCCCGTTTGCGGGCCGATCTCGAGCTACTCCCGGGTGCAGATCCTGCACTTGCTCTTCGAAGCGGGAAGTTCGCAGACCCGAGGCGAGCTCTCCATCACCGAGCTGTGCGAGGCCACGGGGCTGCACCCCAACACGGTCCGCGAGCACCTGGGGCGCTTGATCGAGGGCGGCTACGTGATCCCGACGATCGAGCATCGCACCACGCGGGGCCGGCCGCGCACGCTGTACAGCGCCGCGACCGGAGCGCCGGGCGCCTCCAGCCCCGTCGCCCGCGACAAGGCCAAGGCCGCTGCGCGCCGCGGAGACCTGATGCGGAGCATGCTTCCCGATGTGGCATCCGGTCTCGGCCGAGACGCCACCTACCAGCTCGACGCGCTCGTGGAGCACCTGGAGGAGAGCGGCTTCGAGCCCGTGCTCGACGACCAGCGGCTCACGGTCGACCTCAGCCCCTGCCCGCACGCCGCCGGACGCTCGGAAGATCGTCCGATGCTGTGCCGTGTGCACCTCGAACTCATGCAAGGCGTCCTCAAAGAGGCAGGCGGACCACTCGAAGCCGAGTGCGTTCGCGATGCCGTCCTCGCCTCGGACTGCACCGTGCAGCTGCGCGACACCACCGCGTCGCTGATCGAGGGAACGGAGCCGCCGCGTCACCGCACGACGCCGCAGCACCACAGAACAGGAGTCGCGCATGGAATGGCTTGATCCGCTCGCTCTCGCCCGATGGCAATTCGGGCTGACGACCGTCTACCACTACCTCTTCGTGCCGTTGACGATCGGCATGGCGCTGGTCGCCGCGATCTTCCAGACCGCGTGGGTGCGCACCGCCAAGGTGCAGTACCTGCATCTGACCCGCTTCTTCGGCAAGATCTTCCTCATCAACTTCGCCATGGGCGTCGTCACCGGCATCGTGCAGGAGTTCCAGTTCGGCATGAACTGGTCGGACTACTCCCGCTTCGTCGGCGACGTGTTCGGCGCACCGCTCGCCTTCGAGGGTCTGCTGGCCTTCTTCTTCGAGGCGACCTTCATCGGGCTGTGGATCTTCGGCTGGGACAAGCTCCCGCAGAAGCTGCACCTCGCCACGATCTGGTGCGTCTCGATCGGCAGCATCCTGTCGGCGTACTTCATCATCGCCGCCAACGCGTTCATGCAGAACCCCGTGGGCTACACGTTCAACGAGGCGACGAACCGTGCGGAGCTGACCGACTTCTGGGCACTGCTGACCAACCCGGTCGCGCTCGCCGCGTTCCCGCACACGATCTTCGGCGCGTTCATGTTCGCGGCCGGTGTCGTGATCTCGGTCTCGGCCTGGCACCTCTCGCGCGGCCAGCACTTCGACACCATGCGCATCTCGCTCAAGTTCGGGCTGTGGGCCATGATCGTGTCGACCGCCGGCGTGGTGCTCACGGGCGACCAGCTCGGACTCGCGATGTACGCCGCGCAGCCGATGAAGATGGCCGCCGCCGAGGCGACGTTCAACACGGTGTGCGGGCCGGATGCCTCGTTCAGCATCTTCACGCTCGGCACACCGGACGGCAGCTCGGAGCTGTTCTCCATCCGCGTGCCGTATCTGCTCTCGCTGCTGTCGACCCACACGCTCGACGCGTGCGTGCACGGCATCAACGACCTGAACGCCGAGTACGCCCAGACGTACGCCTCCACCGGTCTGACCGACTTCGCCCCGATCCTGTGGATCACGTACTGGGCGTTCCGCTGGATGATCGGCCTCGGCATCGCCGCAGCGCTCGTGGCCGTCGCCGGTCTCTGGGTCACCCGCAAGGGCGCCAAGAAGCCTGTCGCCCCGTGGATGTGGAAGGTCGCGATCTGGTCGTTCCCGCTCGCGCTGGCCGCCAACATCATGGGCTGGGTCTTCACCGAGATGGGAAGGCAACCCTGGATCGTGTTCGGGCTGATGACCACGCAGGACGGTGTCTCGCCGGGCGTCAGCGGGCTCGAGGTGCTGATATCGCTCATCTCGTTCACCGCGATCTACGCGGCGCTCGCCGTCGTCGAGATCCGTCTCATCATCCGGGCCGCGCAGAAGGGGCCCGACACCGAAGAGAAGCCGCATGACGAGACGGCCCAGCTGCCGTCGGTCGTCTACTGAGAGGGAGGAGCATCATGGATCTCGCAACGCTCTGGTTCTTCATCGTCGCCTTCTTCTTCGTGGGCTACTTCGTCCTCGACGGGTTCGACTTCGGCGTCGGCATGTCACTGCCGTTCCTCGGCAAGGACGACGTCTCGCGCCGCCAGGTCATCAACACGATCGGTCCGGTCTGGGATCTCAACGAGACCTGGGTCATCGTCGCCGGCGCCGTGCTGTTCGCGTCGTTCCCCGAGTGGTACGCCACGCTGTTCAGCGGGTTCTACCTGCCGCTGCTGCTGATCCTGCTCGCACTGATCCTGCGCGGGGTGTCGTTCGAATACCGGCACCAGCGCGACAGCGTGAAGTGGAAGGCCGGCTTCGACCGGATGATCGTGATCGGCTCGGTCGTCCCCGCGCTGCTGTGGGGTGTCGCGTTCGGCAACATCGTGCAGGGAGTGGCGATCGACGAGAATCACATCTACGTGGGTGGCTTCTTCGCACTGCTGAACCCGTACGCGCTGCTGGTCGGCGTCACCACGCTGCTGCTGTTCTTCCTGCACGGCGTGCTGTTCGTGGCGCTCAAGACCGACGGACAGGTGCACGAGGACGCACGGAACCTGGCGAAGAAGGCCGCGATTCCCACGATCCTCGTCGCGGCCGCAACCGTGATCTGGACGGTGTTCATCGCGAGGGGCCGTGAGGCTCCGCTGCTCTGGCTGGTCATCGGCACCGGGGCGCTCGCGGCGGTCAGCCTGATCGCGGCGGTCGGATTCTCGCTCGTCCGACGCGACGGGTGGGCGTTCTTCTCCGGCATCCTCACGGTGCTGTTCGCCGTGGTCATGCTCTTCTCCGCCCTGTTCCCGTACGTGATGCCCTCGACGATCGACCCGGCGTACAGCCTCACGATCGCGAATGCGTCGAGCACGCCGTACACGCTGCAGATCATGAGTTGGACGGCCCTGATAGCGATGCCGCTCGTGCTCGCGTACCAGGCCTGGACGTACTGGGTCTTCCGCAAGCGCGTCACCCGGAAGTCGATCGAGGGGGCTCCGGCGCACGCGTGAAACCCGTCGATCCCCGACTGCTGCGCTACGCGGGTGCCGCGAGGGTCTTCCTCGCGGCATCCGCGTTGATCGGCGTCATCCAGACGGCGGTCACGATCGCGTTCGCCTGGCTGCTGACCGACGCGATCACCGGTGCGATCGCGGGGCGCGACGTCACCTCGTCGCTGCTCTGGCTGCTGCTGGCGGCGCTCCTGCGCGGACTGCTGATCGCCGCGTCCGACGCGGCAGGCACACGCGCAGCCGCGAAGACCGGGATGCAGCTGCGTTCGGCGCTCGTCGCGGCGGTCGGGAAGCTGGGCCCGGGGTGGCTGGCACAGCGGAATCAGACCGAGCTCGCGGTCACCGCAGGTCACGGGCTCGAGGCGCTCGACGCCTACTTCGCCCGGTACATCCCGCAACTGGTGCTGACCGTGATCGCGACGCCGGTGCTGGTCGCGGTGATGTGGTGGCAGGACTGGCCGAGCGGTCTCACCGCGGTGATCACCCTGCCGCTGATCCCCATCTTCCTGATCCTGATCGGGATGGCGACGCGCACGGTGCAGACGCACCAGTGGCAGACGCTCCAGCGCCTGGCCGCGCGCTTCGCCGACACGGTGCAGGGACTGTCGACGCTGCGACTGTTCGGACGCGATCGCCGCGCGGCCGATCGCATCGAGGTCACGGCCGACCAGTACCGCCGCGAGACCATGAAGGTGCTGCGGTTCTCGTTCCTGTCGGGCTTCGCGATGGAGCTGCTGGCCTCGATCGCCGTGGCTCTGATCGCGGTGTCGGTGGGGTTCCGACTTCTCTCCGGTGACCTGACGCTCGAGGTGGGGCTGTTCGTGCTGCTGCTCGCGCCCGAGGCATTCCTGCCGATCCGACAGGTGGGCGTGCAGTTCCACGCGGCGTCCGAAGGGGTCGCCGCGACCGAGGACGTCTTCGACGTGCTCGACGCCGCGGGGGAGCGCTCGGGGGAGAGCGCACGGATGCAGGAGCGTTCGACGGATGCAGGAGGAATCGCCGTCGGAACCTCCGACATCCGGGAATCGGTCCTGCATGTGGACCACACGGATGAGGGAAGCCTCGTGGTCGCGGGGCTGCGCGTGCGCGACCTGCCGCCCGTGTCGTTCATGGCCGCGCCGGGGACCATCACCGTCATCGAAGGGCCGAGCGGGTCGGGAAAGTCGTCGCTGCTCGCGGCTCTCCGCGGCGCGGTCGAGTTCGAGGGGACGGCCGCCTTCGCGGGGAAGGATGTGCGAGGGCTCGCGCCGTCGGCATGGCTCGCGTGGGCGGGGCAGGCTCCCGGTCTGACGCGGGGGACCGTGGCGGCGAACGTCGCGCTCGGCGACCCGGTCCCCGACGCCGACCGGACCCGCGTCGCCCTCGACGACGCCTGCGCCGAGACCGTCGACGCCGATCTCGAGCTCGGTGTGCAGGGAGCGGGGCTCTCGGGCGGGCAGGCCCAGCGCGTGGCCGTGGCCAGGGCGCTGTACCGCCAGGCATCCGCCACCGACCGTGTGCTCGCACTCGATGAGCCCTCGAGCGCGCTCGACCCCGAGACCGAGTACCGGTTGTGGCGCTCGCTGCGACGGAGGGCCGATGCCGGAGCCATGATCCTCCTCGTCTCGCACCGTCGCACCGCACGGGAGATCGCGGATCAGATCGTGGAGCTGGGGGTGAGCGCATGACCGCACGCCGCGCCGCAGCCGACGCCGTACACCCGCGCACCCACCGGGTCCGCGACATCCTCCGCCTCGCGCAGCCCCCTGTCGGGCGCTTCGTGCCCGGTCTCATCTGGGGTCTGCTGTCGGCCGCTGCCGCCGTGAGTCTGCTCGCGGTCAGCGGCTGGCTGATCGTGAGCGCCTCGATCGTCGACTCGCTCGTGCCGCTGTCGGTCGCCGTCGTGGGGGTGCGCTTCTTCGCGGTCTCGCGCGCAGTCACCCGCTACCTCGAGCGACTGAGCGGACACGATGCCGCGCTGCGTCAGCTCGCCTCGACCCGCGCCGACATGGTGCGCCGGTTGATCCCGCTGTCTCCGGCCGGCCTCGGCTCGACGGATCGTGGTCGGGTGCTCACGGCGCTCGTCGACGACGTCGAGAATCTGCAGAACCTGCCGCTGCGCGTGGTGCAGCCGCTCGGGGTCGCGGCCCTCGTCGCCGTCGGGGCCGTCGGCTTCGTGGCGTTCGTCTCGCCCCCGGCCGCGCTCACCCTTGCCGTGTGCCTGCTCGTCGCCGCAGCCGCCGCGATCGGTCTCGGCTGGGTCTTCGGCTCCCGCGCCGAGGTGCTGGTCTCGGCGCGCCGCGCCGACCTCTCCGCCGCTCTCGTCGACTACTTCGGCAGCCTCGACGTGCTCATCGCGTACGGAGCAGAGGAGCAGGCGCGCGCGCGGATCAGCACAGCGGATGCCGCACTGAGAAAGGTCGTCGACCGCGCCTCGCTCGCGCAGGCGATCGCCGCCGGTGTGGTCTCCGCGGTCGCCGGGGCCGCCTCGGTCTGGGCGCTCGCAGCCGCGGCTCCCGGACTCGTCGACGGGTCGATCGACGGCCCGTGGCTGGCGGTGGCCGTGCTCGTGCCGATGGTGGTCTTCGAGATCTTCGGTGCGGTGCCGATCGCTGCCGCATCGTGGCGGAGTGTGCGCTCCAGCGCCGAGCGCATCGTCGACGTGCTGCCGGAGCGGATGCCGGACGAGCTGCGTTCCGACGCCGGCGACGACATCGAGATCGACGGCACCCCCACCGTGCGTCTGCGCGGCGTCCGGGCGAACTGGCCCGGCGGTGCCCCGGCCCTGAAGGAGATCGATCTCGACCTCCGTCCCGGGGAGCGGGTGTTGGTCACCGGCCCCAGCGGAGCGGGCAAGAGCTCACTGGCCGCGGCCCTCGTCGGCTTCCTGCGCGTGGAGGGCGAGTATCTGGTCGATGGGCGCGATGCTGCGGAGCTCTCGGGGCCGGCGCTGCGTCGGGTGATCGGGCTGTGCGAGCAGAGTCCGCAGCTGTTCGACGAGGACATCCGCCAGAACCTGCTCTTCGCCCGGGACAGCGCCACGGACGAGGAACTGCTGGATGTGCTCGACCGGGTCGGTCTCGGCACCTGGGTGCGTGAGCGCGGAGGTCTGGACGAACGGGTCGGCGACCGCGGCGCGCTGGTGTCCGGCGGCCAGGCGCAGCGGATCTCTCTCGCCAGGGCGCTGCTGCGTGGGTTCCCCGTGCTGGTGCTCGATGAGCCGACGGCCGGGGTGGATCCGGAGGCGTCGGATGCGCTGCTGCGCGACCTACTGCAGGCCGCCGGCGATCAGACGGTGCTGCTGATCTCGCACGTCGCGCCCCCGGCGGGAACCGTCGGACGCACGGTGCGGATCGAGGGCGGCCGCACGGTCTGAGGGTGTTCGCTTCTGCGACGCCTCAAGCGTTCATGTCGACGGGCGGTTCCATCACGATGCCCTGCGCTTCGAACGCGCGACGGCGCTCCTCGATGCGCCGGTGCAGCTCGACCTGGGCGGCGTCGACGAACTGTGCGTCGAGGTCGACCGTGGGCGGGTGCGGGTCGCCGTGGTTCGCGGCGATGTACGCGTCGAGCTCCGGGCCGCTGGTCCAGGACGTGATGAGGGCGTAGCGCGGCGCCGTGCCGCGGTGCCAGACCGCGTGCCAGAAGCGCTGGGTGTCGACGATGATGCGGGATCCGGCGCGCAGGGGCAGGCGGATCTCGGTCGCCGGGTCGAAGCGGTCGGCGCGCAGGATCAGCATCGACTCGGTGTCGTCGGAGAGGTTGAAGAACCCGCGGACCACCCAGCCGGTGCCCTCTTCATTGAGGCGGTTGTTGTCGTCCTGGTGCAGGTTGTAGATCGCGTCGGCGTACTCGTTCGGCTGCAGCTCGATCACGCGGCAGCGACCGATGCCGGCACCAGGCTCCTGGGCGCGGCGCTGGAGGGTGGGGGCGATCGCGACCTGCGAGTCGACCCACACACCATCCTTGTCGGCGCGCGGCGGCGTGTGGTTCCAGAAGCCGTTGCAGTCCACGTCGCCCGCATAGCTGGTGAGAGGTGCGAAGCGCGTGACGCCGGAAGAGCGCCAGCCGACGTATTCGAGGGCGAGCCACTCGGCGGGATCGGTGGCGGAGGTGTGGTCGTCGAGCACGACGTAGCCGGTCTCGGCCAGCGCGTCGGACGTGATGAAGCCCATGAAGATTGCCCTTCCCGTCATCGCTGCCCCCACAGGCGGCGGGTTATTAGGCCATCCTAACTCGAATACCCCCGGTGTGAGCGGAGCCGCCGCCGGGGAAAAGCCCGTTGGGGTGCGTCGATATTCTGAGGACATGACTCAGCCCCAGGGTGCCCTTCTCGTGGGCAGCGTGAACTACGACGACGCCGAGACCACGATCCGCACCGCTGGGGACCTGCTCGGCACGCGACTGCGCCGCATCCCCGACGGCGAGGTCGGCAAGCGGTTCCACTGGATCATGTTCCAGCCCGACGTGATCGGCCGGGCCGAGGGCATCGAGCGCATCGGCGAGGAACCCATCCCGTTCCCCGCCGGCATCGACGCCCGCGGTCTGCGCATCGGCGAAGGGGTGGATGCCGCGAGCATCGAGCTGCCTCCGCTCGGCTATGCCGCTGCCGCGATCGAGTCGTATGCCGTGTTCACTCGCCTGCGGTCCGAGGGGGCGGTGCCCGCCGGTGTGCGGTTCCAGGTGTCGCTGCCGACGCCGCTCGCCGTGATCTCCTCCTTCTTCCACGGCGACGACCGGGCCGCGATCGAGCCCGTCTACACTGCGGCGATCCTCCGTGACCTCGACGAGATCGCGGCCGCCATCCCACACGAAGACCTCTCGGTGCAGTGGGACGTCGCCAGCGAGATGGGCATCATCGAGCGTGCGGCCGGCTACGGATCGGTCATGGAGGCGTGGTGGCCCGGTGACCCGTTCGACGGCCTCGTCTCGCGCCTGGTCGCACTGGTCGACGCGGTGCCTGCCGACGTCGAGGTGGGTGTGCACCTCTGCTACGGCGACGCGGGGGAGAAGCACTTCTTCGAGCCGCGGGATGCCGGGAATCTCGTCCGCTACGCGAACGCCGTGGTGGCCGTATCCGATCGTCCGCTCACCTGGCTGCACCTGCCGGTGCCGATCGACCATGACGATGAGGCCTACTTCGCACCGCTCGCAGGCCTCGCCCCGGTCGACGAGCTCTACCTGGGACTCGTGCATCGGGAGGACGGCGCGGAAGGTGCCGCCCGCCGCATCGCCGCCGCGATCCCGTTCGCCCCCGAGTTCGGCGTCGCGACCGAGTGTGGAATCGGCCGTGCGCCCGCCGGTTCGACCGAGGGCATCCTGCGCACGCACGCCGAGATCGCCGCCGCCTGGTGACGCGCGGCTCTCGATTCGCGTGCAGGCCCCACGTCGCGTAAGCTATTCCGCGGTGACGTGTCCGAGCGGCCGAAGGTGCAACTCTCGAAAAGTTGTGTAGGGTAACCCCCTACCGTGGGTTCAAATCCCACCGTCACCGCCAGGGAAACCCCCTCCTCGTGAGGGGTTTTTTCCGTTTCTGGGTGGGTGACCTCTCGGCTCGGGTGCCGCGGCGGCTTCTGCCGGCGGGACCCACCGGCGATCGGTCTTGTTCACTCTCTTCGGTGCCGCGTGGTGTGAATTTCGCAAGGTAGAAGATGGCTTTCAAAGGCTCTGTCGGGCGGGACGATACCCCGACATTCAGTAACGCACAAGGAAAACACGTCCTTTGCATGCGTTTGTCCCCCTTATGGCGGACAAACGCGCTCAAATCTTGTCGGCCATTTGGGGGACAAA
Source organism: Microbacterium sp. PAMC22086 (assembly GCF_019443525.1). Classification (NCBI taxonomy): domain Bacteria; kingdom Bacillati; phylum Actinomycetota; class Actinomycetes; order Micrococcales; family Microbacteriaceae; genus Microbacterium; species Microbacterium sp. PAMC22086. Next base: position 1,166,002 of record NZ_CP080380.1, read on the forward strand.
TGCAATCGCGGCTCGATGAGAGCCGCGCGCTGGTTGCGCATCGGGGGCGGATGCTCCGCCCGATGGCTGGTTCACACGAGCGCAGCTGATGTGTTACCGTGCTCGGAATCAAGGACCGTCACTGAATCAAAGGAGAAAAAGTGACACATTTCTCTATACCAAGACGAGGGTATTCAAGGACCTGGAAAAGGGTCGGAGCGCTCTGTGCAGGGGTAGGTCTGAGCTTCGCGATGCTCCTCGGTGGAGCGGCGGCCGCGAATGCAAGTAGTAACTGGGAGATCGGAACAGCGTCGTGTTCAGGTTCTCAGTTCTCATTCTCGTCCGCGACTTCCACAAAGAGCGTCACGCATTATCACGAGATTCCCGGCGAGTGGTAGAGATCCACGAAGCCCTCCGGGTACAGCAATTTCTACGGATGGCGAGGACAAGGCCCCGTCTGGGTCGAGATCTCGTCCAGCGTCAACATGGCCTCGCATCTCATCGGATGCCGCACTTGAGAGGCTCGAACCTCGTTGCCGCCAGCCTGTTCATCACGCTGGCGGCAACACTCGTCTCTTGTTCATCAGCGACAGACGCGTCATCTGGAGCCGGTGCAGACCCCGAGTCCTTCAGTCTGTCTCCCGCGGCAGACACCGTGTATCAGTGTCTCCGGGATCGTGGCTGGGACGTGACGATCAACTGGGACGGCGGAATCGAGGCGAACAGCAGTCAGGTTCCCTCGGGCCAGCAGGATCTCTACGTGTCGGATGAGAAGGAGTGCTGGGCTCTCATCGACGACAGGATCGAACGCATGGATTCTGAGGCCATCGCCGATGTCTACAAACAGGAGCTGGCGACGAGGGAGTGCCTCATCGATCACGGCTTCGACGTCGATCCCGCGCCGAGCGAGCAGCAGTACATCGACAGCTTTCACGACGAGAGGTGGATGGCGTACGGTGCGTCCACTCTGACGACGACGCCGATCGGCGAGTCCGAGTTTCGAGAGGTATCCGAAAAATGTCCGCAACCGGCGTGGTCGCTGGGCGCATCTGAGTAACGTCATAGCTGCTCCCCGTCCGATTTCGTGCGATCCGTTCCCGGTCGTCGCGGTGGGCAGGGCGTGGGAATGCGGGGCGGACGATCGAGAGGTGCGGCAATCCAATGAGTGTTGACCGGCGAGGGCGCCGTTTGTCCTGGAGGCTGGTGCTGGGAGGTCTCGTCTTGCTGGTCGTGGGGGCGGCGTGCGCGTGGGCGACGATGACGGTGCTGCGACCCGCCGACGATCCACTGGCGTCGACCGAGCACACCTATGTCGAGGTCACGCGGGGAAAGGTGGGCGCGTCGATCTCGCTGAACACCATCGCCGAATGGAGCCAGGTGCCGGCGGGGTCCAATCACGCATCGGGGATCGTCACCAGCATAGGAATCGAGCCGGGGGCCGAAGTCTCTCACGGTTCCGTGCTCTACTCGGTCGATCTGCGACCGGTCGCTGTCGCCCAAGGGGAGGTGCCGATGTTCCGGCAGATCGGCGCCGGCGTCGCGGGGGCGGACGTGCGGCAGTTGCAGGAGATGCTCGCCGCGTTGGGGTACTACGACAGCGCGTTCGATGGCAGAGCAGAGGCAGGGACGATCGCGGCGATCAAACGCTGGCAGAAGTCTTCGGGGCTGTCGGAAAGCGGTGTCGTGGAGCAGGGCGATCTGATCTTCGTCTCACGGTTGCCGGCCCGGCTCGCCTTGAACTCCGAGTCCATACACCGTGGCGCCAGCCTCTCGGGCGGCGAGGAGGCGGTTCTCGGTCTGCCGGCTGCACCCCGATTCTGGGTGCCGGTGTCCGAGGGGCAGGCCGCGATGATCACTGCCGGCACCGTGATCGAGGTGACCTCTCCAGATGGACAGACCTGGCGAGGTGTCGCCGGCGAGCAGGAGCGCGACGCCGACGGCGGAGCGATCTCGATTGCTGTGACTGGTCCCGATGGGACGGTGCTGTGCGGCGATGCTTGCGGGCAGGTCCCGGTCTCGGGCCAGACGACACTCCTGTCGAACGTGGTGACGGTCGAGCAGGTCGAGGGCCTGTTGGTGCCGTCGTCCGCACTCGTCACGATGGCCGATGCCGGGACCGCCGTGATCGGTGAGGATGGAAAGCGGATCCCCGTCGAGGTACGGACCTCCGCGAAGGGTATGTCGGTGGTCTCCGGCGTCGATGAAGGCATCCGCGTACGAGTTCCCGCAAAGGATGAGTCCGGGGAATGACGGGAGTACAGGACGTGGCTGATGGGAAGAGATGATGTCCTGTTGGAGGCCCGCGATATCACCTTCGGGTATTCCCGTGGACAGGCCGTGCTGGATGAGTGGTCGGCGCGATTCAGGGTGGGATGCGTAACGGCGCTCACCGGCCCCTCGGGACGAGGTAAGTCGACGCTCCTCTACCTGCTCGGCCTCATGCTGGACCCATCCAGTGGTGAAGTGCTGTTTGGCGGGCGGAACGTCGTCGGTCTGCCGGACGCGGAACGCGCTCGATTGCGTTCTCACCAGTTCGGCTTCGTCTTCCAGGACGCGGCTTTGGACGCCACTCGCTCTGTCCTCGACAACGTCACCGAAACTGCGCTCTACAGGAGGGAGCCTCGAAAAGAGGCCGAGCGGCGGGCTTCGCAGCTCTTGGACCGGTTCGGAGTGGACGTGCCGGCGCATCGCAAGCCGGGGCAGGTTTCTGGAGGGCAGGCCCAGCGAATCGCCCTGTGTAGAGCCCTTTTGTCTGAGCCTGCGATATTGCTCGCAGACGAACCGACGGGAAACCTCGATCCCACCACGAGTTCTCTCGTCATCGATGCACTGCGCATGCACGCCTCCGCCGGGAACACCGTGATCGTCGTCACCCATTCCCCTGAGGTCGCAGCGGCGAGCGACGTGGAGATCCGACTGTGATCGGCTCCGTGATCCGCGAGGCGACAGCTTCCGCACGATCGCAACCGGTCGCGTCCATCGTCACGATCATGATGGTGGTCGGGATGGTCCTCGCTGTGATGCTCACCACAGGACGCACCGTCGGTGCTGAGCAGCAGGTGCTCGGATCCATCGATTCTGCCGGCACGCGCTCCATCGTCGTGCGTGCCGATGCGGGCGCGGGCGTCACGAGCAGCGTTCTCGATCGTATCGATCGTATCGAGGGCATCGAATGGTCGGCAGGATTCTCGTCGGCAGTCGATGCCACCAATAGCGCCATCGTCGATGGATTGCGCGTACCGGTGCGGTTCGCGTATGGCGATCAGCTCGACCGGCTCGGAGTTCCCGAAGACTCCCCGATTCCCGGCGGGCTCGCCTGGGCGTCCGGTCCCGCACTCGAACAGCTCGGTATGCCGGACCGATCCGGGGGGATTACCCTGACCAGCGGGGCCTCGTACGGAATCGGCGGACGCCTCGATGTGCCCGATTTTCTGCGCCCACTCGAGCCCGTCGTCCTCGTTCCTCAACCTGAGGCGAGCGGCGACGAGGCGATCGGCGTCTTGGTGATTATTGCCGAGAGCCCAGAGTTGGTCTCGCCCGTCAGTAAAGCAGCACTGTCAGTGCTTGCCGCCGCCGATCCGACGAAAGTCACGGTGCAGACCAGCGAAGCACTCGCGCAACTGCGGGGGCTCATCGAAGGTCAACTCGGGAGTTTCTCGCGTGGGTTGGTGCTCGCGTTGCTCGCGCTTACCGGGATGCTCGTCGCGATACTGCTGTACGGCCTCGTCATGATGCGCCGGAAGGACTTCGGCCGGCGACGAGCGCTCGGCGCGAGCCGCGCTCTGATCATCGGACTTCTCCTCACCCAGACGGTCATCCTCGCAGCCGTCGGTATCGTCATCGGCACGATCGTCTCGTTCCTCGTCCTGGCAGCCACAGGGGACCCCTGGCCGGGATTCACCTTCACCGTGGCACTCGGTGTCCTCACGATGGTCACAGCGCTCATCGCCGCGCTTGTTCCAGCCACGATCGCCAGCCGCCGAGAGCCGATACGCGAACTCCGCGTGCCCTGACCGGATTGAGAACCGATGCAGCTGTCGACGCCGACGACCTCAGCCGAGCAGCTCCACCCCGAAACCGGAGACGACCGTGCGCAGTTCGGCGAGGTAGCGCTGCGCCTGCTCGGTGAGGGGGATCGCCGCGTGGCCGATCCAGCCGATCTCGATGTTCTCGTCGACGTCGAGCGGGATGGCGACGATCTCGGGATCGAGGTCATCGCTGATGATGCCTGTCGAGATGGTGTATCCGTCGAGCCCGATCATCAGGTTGAAGATGGTCGCGCGGTCGGAGACGCGGATGTCCCGCGGGCTGGAGAGGGTGGAGAGGATCTCCTCGGCGAAGTAGAAGGAGTTGTTCGCGCCCTGGTCGAAGGTGAGCCTCGGCACGTCGGCGAGATCGGCGAGGGTCACGCGCTCTCGAGCGGCGAGGGGGTTCTTGCGGGAGATGAAGATGTGCGGTTCCGCGACGAAGAGCGGATGGAACGCGAGACCGGAGTCGCGGAGCAACTTGTCGATGACGTTGCGGTTGAAGTCGCTCCGGTAGAGGATCCCCAGCTCGCTGCGGAGGGTCCGGACGTCTTCGATGATGTCCCACGTGCGCGTCTCGCGCAGCGAGAACTCGTACTCCGCCGCCGAGGTCGCCTTCACCATCCGCACCAGCGCGTCGACCGCGAACGAGTAGTGCTGGGTCGACACTCCGAGCAGTCGTCGCGACGGCGGTCGGCCGAGGTAGCGCTGTTCGAGGAGCGCCACCTGCTCGACGACCTGCCTGGCATATCCGAGGAACTCCACCCCGTCGGTGGTGAGCGTCACGCCGCGGGCGGAGCGGAGGAGGAGCATGCGCCCCACTCTGCTCTCGAGGTCCTTCATCGCGGCGGACATGGTGGGCTGCGCGACGTAGAGCAGATCGGCGGCGGCGCTGATCGAGCCCTCCGCGGCGACCTCGATGTAGTAGGTGAGCTGCTGCAGCGTGATGCCGCTCGAACGCTTGACCATAGCTTCAGCCTATGGCACGGCATAGTCGCGGCGCATTACTCGATAGGGCTGCTCGCACCGCACCATGGAGGTATCCCCTTTCGCGAGGCCGAGCCCGGCCGATCAGCTCATCGATTGGCACCCTCATGGCACACGAGTTCACCTTCCGCATCACGACGACCCGCTTCGACGAGGACTACTCACCGTCGGACAACTCCCGCATCACCACGAACTTCGCCAACCTGGCGCGGGGGGAGCATCGACAGCAGAATCTCCGCAACGCCCTGACGATGATCGACCGTCGGTTCAACGATCTGGCGCACTGGGACAACCCGGACCGGGACCGCTACAGCGTCGAACTCGAGATCGTCTCGGTGGCGGTGCAGTTCGCCGCGGAGGGCGAGGACCAGGAGTTCCCGCTGCTCGAGGTCCTGGACATCCATGTCCTCGACCGTCTCACCGGGTCGCGCAGCCACGGCATCGTGGGGAACAACTTCTCGTCCTACATCCGCGACTTCGACTTCAGCGTGCGACTGCCGGCGGCCAGCGAGGCCGCAGGAGGGTTCAGCGTTCCCGCCGACTTCGGCGAGCTGCACGGCAAGCTGTTCCAGCACTTCCTCGACTCGGAGGCCTATCAGGAGCGCTTCACCGTGTCGCCCGTGATCTGCATCAGCGTCTCGACGAGCAAGACCTACCGTCGCACCGAGAACCACCACCCGATCCTCGGTGTCGAGTACGAGCAGAAGGACCCCTCGCTGACCGACGAGTACTTCGGCAAGATGGGCCTCTCCGTCCGGTACTTCATGCCGCGCGGCAGCGTCGCGCCGTTGGCGTTCTACTTCCGCGGCGATCTGCTCGGCGACTACACGAACCTCCAGCTCATCGGCACGATCAGCACGATGGAGACGTTCCAGAAGATCTACCGGCCCGAGATCTACAACGCGAACTCGGAAGCCGCGAGCATCTACCGGCCGACCCTGGAGCAGCAGGATTACTCGGTGACCAAGATCGCCTACGACCGCGACGAGCGCAGTCGGCTCGCGACCGAGCAGGGGCAGTATGCCGACGCGCATCTCATGAAGCCGCACGGTGCCTTGCTCGAGCAGTGGGCCGCCGACTACTCCGACGCGTGCCTGGTCCCCGTCGGATGACCAACGGAGAATCACCGATCATGCACACACTCCTTCCCACCTCGATCGTCGGCAGTCTTCCGAAGCCGTCGTGGCTGGCCGAGCCGGAAACGCTCTGGTCTCCGTGGAAACTGCAGGGCGACGCCCTGGTTGAGGGCACGCAGGATGCGCTCCGCATCGCCGTTCAGGAGCAGCGCCAGGCCGGCATCGACATCATCAGCGACGGGGAGCAGACGCGCCAGCACTTCGTCACGACGTTCATCGAGCATCTCTCCGGCGTCGACTTCGACCAGCGGGAGACCGTGCGGATCCGCGACCGGTACGACGCCAGCGTGCCGACGGTCGTCGGCGCCGTGAGCCGCGAGAAGCCCGTGTTCGTCGAAGACGCGAAGTTCCTCCGCCAGCAGACTGATCAGCCCATCAAGTGGGCACTGCCCGGCCCGATGACGATGATCGACACCCTCTACGATCGCCACTACAAGAGCCGCGAGAAGCTGGCCTGGGAGTTCGCGACGATCCTCAATCAAGAGGCGAAGGAGCTCGAGGCGGCCGGGGTGGACATCATCCAGTTCGACGAGCCGGCGTTCAACGTCTTCTTCGACGACGTGCAGGACTGGGGCGTGGCAATGCTCGAGCGGGCGGCCGAGGGATTGCGCGCGGAGACCGTGGTGCACATCTGCTACGGCTACGGGATCAAGGCGAACACGGACTGGAAGGCGACTCTCGGCTCGGAATGGCGGCAGTACGAGAAGTTCTTCCCGCTGCTGCAGCAGTCCAGCATCGACATCGTCTCGCTGGAGAGCCACCACTCGCACGTTCCGCTGGACCTGATCGAGCTCATCCGGGGCAAGAAGGTCATGCTCGGAGCCATCGATGTGGCAAGCCACACGATCGAGACCCCGGAGGAGGTCGCCGACACCCTCAGGAACGCGCTCCGCTTCGTCGACGCCGACAAGCTCATCCCGAGCACGAACTGCGGCTTGGCGCCGTTGTCACGTGACCTCGCACGCGGCAAGCTGCGAGCGCTCAGCGCGGGCGCTGCTCTGCTTCGCGAGGAGCTCACCGCCGCCGGGGCCTGATCTACCGGGTCGGATCTCGACGGGTGCACGTCGATCCCCGATCGAGACCCGGCGCCGACACGAGATGCGGCACGCGGGAGCGCGTATTCTCAGACCATGGGAACTCTCGAGTACAACAGCTCTCGTCCTCCGATCGAGGTCGATGATGCGACGTTGGCGCACCTGAAGATCGTGATCGGCACGAAGCTCCGCCGTCACGAGAGCTTCATGATGACCTGGCTGCCCGAGGAGAAGAACCCCGCCGGCCGACTCACCATCTGGATGCATCCGGCGATCGCGCTGATCCTCGCGTTCGACGGTTCGAGGATGCCGGAGATCGACACGAAGCGGATCGAGCGCATGATGGAGAACCTCAACGCCCGCGGAGAACTCGTCCTCGACCAGCTCGGATAGGCGACATCAGCGAGGTGTCAGGGGTCTTCCGCGCGTCGGGGATCCGTCGTTCCCTCGGCCGATCCGCGCTCGCGCTCGTCGTCGGTCTCTTCGTCGGTGCCGCGAGCATCGCCGGCATCGCCGACGCCCCCGCGCTCGCCGCGGAACCCGCCCCCACGGTCACGGACATCTCGGTGGCTCTGTATGAGGCGTCGAATCCGCTGGTCCCGTCGGCTGCCCTGCCCTTCCTCGCCGTCACGTTGACCGTGGAGCGGGAACTCCCGAACGCCGGCGACACCTTCGAAGTGCGCGCGCCCGCCGGTGCCAGGGTCGTCTTGAGCGAAGATGCGTCGATCGTGGATGCGTCGGGAGCGGCCCTCGTCGACGTCGTCGTGACCGCCCACGGCGCCGACGGCGACACGATGACCGGAACGTTCACCGAGGCCGCCGCGAACAGCAGGAAGGTGAGCGGCACGTTCACGTTCTTCCTCCAGGTCGTCGGCAGCGGGATCCTCGCCGCCGGGGGAGGGATCTACCACGCCGAGTTCGCCGCGGACGGTGCGCGTCACACCGTCGACGTCGCCTACGGGGTGTCCATCGACCTGTTCCAGCACGTCGGTGGGCACTGGGTCCACGGTGCGACGCCCTCCTCGGTCGGGAGGTTCGTCGTCCAGACGAAGGCGGAGGGCGATTCCGCGCTCGCCGCACGGGGCGGACAGTGGGTGACCGCGAGCGCCGACCCGAGCCCTCCGTTCAGCGGATCGACACCGGACTGCGACGCCGTGCAGCTGCGCGAGTTCGCCGCAGACCCCGGACCCGTGAACATCCCCGTCAGCGGCGGCACCGTTCTCGTCGCCGGCTCCGACTACATCCTCGACTGCGACGATTCCCTCGATGGTGTCCCGGTCGTGAGCGCCACGATCCCGAACCCGATCGATGGTGCCTTCTATCTGCTCTCGTCCCCGCGCGAGGTCACGGATGCCGTCACCTACCTCCCCGCCGACAACCCCGCGGTGCCGGAGGCCGGTCGGTTCGTGGGGCTGTTCAACACCATCGGCAGCGTCTCGGATGCACTCCACGATCCTTCGGGATCGACCCAGACGTCGACCCTGCTGATGTACACGGGGCCAAGCGCAGGCATCGGCGTCACCGAGGCGGCGTCGCCGCGACTCGACCTCGACACGACCGCATCGCCGGCTGAGGGCACGTCGCTGCGGCCGGGTGACCGGGTCGGCTACGAGTTCACGCTCACGAACAGCGGGAACGTACCGCTGACGGATGCGACCCTCACCGCCAACCTGGCATCGCTGCTGCGGGCGGCTCGCATCGATCGTCCGATCGGCGCGACCACGGGCGTCGCCGTTGTCGAGGGCGACGTGCTGCGCTGGACGGGAGCGATCGCGCCCGGAGACAGCGTGACCGTGTCGTTCTCCGCCCTGGTGATCACGGGCGGCGCAGCGATCGTCGTCGACGTGGAGGCCGCGAGCCCTGATGCTCATGGCGGCGCCGTGCCGGTGGAGCGTCAGACGCTCACGCGCGAGGTCGTCGCTCTCCCGCCTCCGGCTGCCGCACAGGGCAACCAGACACTTCCCGCAGAGCTCGCCCGCTCCGGCGGGGGCGGCCCCGGGCTCGTCGCGTTCGGAATCGCGCTCGCGTCGGCCGGTGCGATGCTCCTCGTCCGGAGGCGTGCGCGCCACCCGCTCGCCTGAGATCGGCGGGGACCGCGCTCCCTATAGTGGGGGCATGCACCGGCGCTCCGCTCTGATCCTCAGCCTTTCCGCCCTCCTCGTCTTGACGGGGTGCGCCACCGGCGCCGGTGACGATGCCGCAGCCCCGACCAGCGAACCCACCGCATCTCCGAGTGTCGAGACCTCAGGAGACGATGCCGCCGCGGAGCAGCAGGCGCAGGCGTGGCTGGACGCGGCCGTGGTGCCACCGGGAGCCGTGCGCGTGGCGGACAGCCCCACCTCGTTCAACTCGTATCAGGGGTGGCCGTGCCGGCCGGTCGCCGAGATCGAGGGCTACTGGACCCTCGCCGACTCCACAGTGGCGGGGGCTGCCAACTGGCTGCGGGAGAACCCCACGGCAGACCTCGTCAGCACGGCGGGGGGCTCACCGTGGGAGGAGGACCCGAACCTCGACGGCGTGCTCGTGGGCTACATCCCGGCCGATGAGTCGCAGCAGGGCATCGTCTACACCGTCTCGAAGGCGGAGTCGGGCGTCGCGATCCGCGCAGAGGTCGCCGCCCTCAGCGCGTCCGCGACATGTCCGTCCCTCGCCCCCGGGGAGATGTGGGGAAAGCCCGGACAGGGCTGACCCGCCACTGCGTCTCCCGTCCGCGGGACCGCTACGGCAGATCGGCGACGTCGAGACCTTCGTCGTCGTCTTCCTCATCGTCGTCGGAGTCATCGGTCGAGGGCATGTCGGGATCGATCCCCTCGGCCTCGACCTCGGGGGTGTCGCCGTCGTGGTTCTGCGGGTCTGACATCAGATTCTCCGATCGATGGATGTGGTGATCGATCAGTCTCGCCTCTGCGAGACGCACCCGCCTGCCCGTTGACAGGCGGGCGCGTCCACCCGGAGAATTCCGTCTGCGCGTGAGCCGCCGTCAGGCGGTGGCGAGGGGTGGCAGGTGCGGGATCGGGATCGGACGACCCGCGCGGCGGGGCGCGTAGAAGCGCTGCACGTCTTCCAGCACATCGGCTGCGGACATGTAGGAGCTCGCGAGCGGGAGGTCGCGCAACCAGACGACCTCGACCTCGACGGCATCGACTTGATAGACGCAGGCGACCGTGCGCCGTGAGTCATCCTGGGCATAGCGGTGATCGAGGATCAGCCACTCGGTATCGGTGATCTTCCTCAGCTCGAATCGGGGATCGGGCATCGTGAACATCTCAACACTCCAATCGGTTGGCCGGTATCGGCTGCCGAGGAGCGCACCACCCCCGGGCGGTGCCGGTCGGGCATCCGCGCGGTCAACGGGCGCTCTTCAGCCCGCCAGAACTCAGCAGAATTGTACGTCGGAGCCGATATATTGCTCAACTCGTCCCGCGGTCGCGCAGCGATCGGGAACGCTATGCGGGAGGGATGCAGACCGACGTCGACGTCAGGTGGATCAGCCCATCGAGGCTCGAGGTGTCCTTGATGCCCACGCGTGCCACCGGAAGGCTCTCGCTGTAGCGGATGTCCTCCTGCATCGCCCGGTCCTTCGCATAGCCAGCCTGGTCCCACACCGCCAGAATCCGTTCCAGAGATCGGCTGTTGTCGTCGGTGCGGAACGCGATCTGCACTTCGCGCTGCGTGCCGGGGCCTTCCGTGCAGGGTGTCGACGACAAGGGCAGCGAGGAAGAGTCCAACGGCGCACCCGAGGCATCGACGACCACTCCCGCAGCGGCGTCGAACGACGCGCCGATCATCTCCCTCATCGCGCCGTCGACGTTCTCCACCGTCAACTTCTCCGTTTCGGGGGAGGGGATCGGCGGGTACGGAGCCTGATCGGCGCTCCTCGCTGTGTGCAGCCCGCACTGCGGCGAGCGGTCGTCGAGAACCGGCAGCGAGAGCGACGTGCCGGAACCGGCCGTGACCCCCGTGCTCGCGACAGGGCGGTTGACGGCGTAGGAGACGGTCAGCATGCCGCGCTCTTCGGTCACGGCGTAGCCGCCCATCGAGAACGGCTGGTGCCCGTTGTCACCGGATGACCACCCGACCTGAGTGACGATGAACGCCCCGTCCTGCCGGTACACCGTGCCGCTCGATCCCATGAGAAACGAGCGCTCGACGACCACGTACCCGGTGTCGCAGCCCCTGTGCAGTACGGGCGTCACGTTCGCGTCGACGGTGAAGACCGCAGCGAGCGCAGCGAGGGCCCCGGCGCACGTGGCCAGCACGACGCCGATGACCTTCAGCGGCAGCATCCTCCGCGGCGCTTCGATGCTCCACAGGCCGACGCCGAGGGAGCCGAAAGCCAGGAGTACAGACAGAGTGAGAAGACTGAGCTCGTCGAGCGGTCCGATCAGGACGGATGCCGCCCCCGAGGAGGCAGAAGACACCGCCACGACCCAGAAGACGACGGCCGTGGCGCAGGCGAAGACACCGCCGGCGATCCACGTGATGGTCCGCCGAGGGGGAGGCGGGGGTGGAGTCACGTGGGAAGCCTATGCGGCAACGGGCGTCGAGCACTGGAATCCCCAGCCGACTCTCGGCTCTCCGACTCTCGGCGGGGGCGCCGCGGAACCGCTCCGGGTGGGGTCAGCGGCGCACGCGGGCGCGGGTCTTCGCGACGCTCGCGAGAGTGGCGCGCACCGGGGTGCCCAGGTACAGGCCGAGTGACGCGCCGGATGCCAGGCCGATGCCGATGACCGCGGCATCGTTGAGCGACCCGCCGGCGAGCAGCATGCCGGTGGAGGTGCCGGCGGCGTGGACCATCTCGAGCAGTCCCTGGAACACGGCGACACCGGGAACGAGGGGCACGATCGCCGCGGTGGTCACCGCGACCGAGGGCACGTGGAGGTTGCGGGCGATCAGCATCCCGAGGAAGCTCGCGAGCAGGGCGCCGATCGCGCTCGCCGCAGCCGGGTGCAGGTTCAGCGCGACCGAGGCGGAGTAGCCCGCGAGAGTGACGGCGCTGAGCAGCGCACTGACCAGGATGATGCGGAGGCCGGCGCCGTTGAACACGGCCACGGCCACCGCGATGATGATCGCCCCTGCGAACTGGTTCACGAGCGGGCCGAACGGCGCAGGGTCGTCGTCGGGCAGGCCCATGGTGAACCCCAGGACGCCGCCGAACTCCAGGCCGACGAGGATGCCGATCACCACGCCGAGGGTCTGCATGGTCAGATCGAGGATGCGTCCGCCCGCGGTCAACGCGAAGCCGTCGATCGCATCCTGTGCCGCACCGACCACGGTGAGGCCGGCGAGCATCAGCACGATTCCCGAGGCGACGATCATCGAAGGGCGGATGCCGACGAACGGCTCTATCCCCGCGGTGCCGAGGGCGGAGACCACGACGGCCACGACGGTCGTCACGAACCCTCCGGCGATCTGGCTGAAGAACAGGGGCACGCGCAGTCGGGCGAGACCGGCCTGCGTGAGTGCGGCGCACAGGGCCGCGACGAAGGTGAGGCCGACGATGATCGGCGAGGCGCCCAGCATGATGCTCACGCCCACGGCGAGAAGTGCCCTGGCGACGATGACGACGGGCTGCTGGTAGCGGAACGGCATCCGTCGAATGGCACGGAAGGTCGTGCGTGCGGATTCGAGGTCGAGTCCACCGTCGATGTCGGCGACCAGGGCCTGCACGCGCTGCAGCTTCGCGTGGTCGGGGGCGGTGACGCGCACGACGCGCACGAGCGTCTCGGGCCAGACCTCGCCGCTCAGATGGAACGACACCGTGATCGAGTTGTACGTGACGTCGACCTGCACGCCCCGCATCCCGTAGGCGTCGCACACCCGGGTGATGGCGAGCGTGACCTCGTGCGCCGAGGCCCCGACCGCGAACATCGATTCTCCGATGCGCGTGGCGAGATCGAGCACCCGGGGAACCGTGCGCTCGTCGATGACCGGCATGGCCTCGGTGTGCGCGACCGCCGAGGGATCGGTGTGCAGCAGGCGGCGCACGGAGGAGAGCAGCGGCCGGCGGGATCTCGCGGACATATCGTCCATTCTCCCGTCCATACCGTCGATCGGGGGGAAGACTGTCCGGTCCTCCGCGACCCGAACGCGGAGGACCGGCGAAATCGAGTGAGAAGCTGCGCATGCGCACCGACCCCCGGGCCGCATCCCAGACCCGAGAGAGAATCCGAATGCGCGCCGGTTCGACCGACTCAGAGCGCTGAAGCGACTCTTCGTGTCCTCCACGATACGCACGCACGAGGCGAGCGCTCCTATCGTCCGCCGTCCCTTGACGCACGGGCGGCGACGCTGCTATCGCGCGGACGCGAGGACTGGCGTCGTCGGCGCGGTGCGCGCCATCCCCTCGGGCGTCCCGCTCATCGACGTCGATCACGGGTCTCGCGCTTCGCCCGCGGGCTCAGTCCTGGGCGAAGATTTCGGGGTGCGCGCTGATGAGCTCGGCCTGCTCCCTCCACGAGAGCCCCACGATGCTGAGCACGACGCGCACGACGGTCGAGTCGGCGTCGGCAGTGGTGAGCCGCAGCTCGCGCAGCGTGGCTCGCGCCGTCTCCTCGATGAGGAAGGCGAGCAGCTCGGCGGGCATATCGCCGCGGAACGCCCCGGAGTCGACACCGGTCCGGGTCAGATCGCGGATGCGGTGACGCAGCGGCGCGAGGGCGAGCACGGTGTCGGTCAGATGCGCGTCGTCGAGGGCGATGTTGGCCGAGGCGCGCACAGCGGAGGCCTCCCGCCACAGACGCGTCGCCATCCGTGCCAGGGTCACGCGGGGGTCGGACTCGTCGGTGGTCTCGGCGATCGCGTTGAAGCGCTGAGCACCCGCGGCGATCACCTCCCGCAGCAGGGTGTCGCGGTCGGCGAAGTGGCCGTAGACGGCTCGGCGGGTGAGGCCTGCGGCCTGCGCGATCGCGTCGAGCGACGCCGTGGGGTTGCTCGCGAGCACCGACTGCGCCGCGCGCAGCAGGGCCTCGCGGTTGGCCAGGGCGTCGCGTCGACGCGGCGGATTCGGTGCGGTCACTTCGGACCCTTTCGCGGAGTCGCGGGGATCAGGACATCAGCTTGGTCGACGCGAGGGCTTCGACCAGCTTGCGGTTGTACGTCATCAGGGGGCGCCGCAGCACGAGCCCGAGGAGCAGTGCCGGGATGATGAACAGCGCGAGTGCACCCAGCGCCCACCAGAAGTCGGCCTGATAGACGCCGGCGATCGCCGACCTCACCATGTTCACCGCGTAGGTCGCGGGAAGGAACGGACTGATGCTCTGGAACCAGTCGGGCAGCAGCTGCAGCGGGTACGCGCCGCCCGAGCCCGAGATCTGGATCACCAGGAGCAGCACCGAGAGCGCTTTGCCCGCATTGCCGAAAGCGACCACCGCGGTGTACACGATGAGTGTGAACACGGTCGAGATCGCCCACCCCGCCAGGATCAGCAGAAGCGGATGTGCGGGTTCGACCTGGACGAAGAGGATCAGCCCGAGGGTCAGCAGCGTGCTCTGTGCGAGACCGACCAGCCCGAAGATGCCGTAGCGGCCGAGGTACTTCTGCGTCGGTGTGAGCTCAGGGCGGTCGGGGAGCGTCTCGGCGTTCACATCCACGCGGATGGTCACGGTCATCAGAAGCGCGCCCACCCAGAGCGCGAGGATCATGTACAGCGGCGCCATGGCCGCACCGAATCCCGCCACGGGGAAGACCGCGGTGCGGTCGAGGCGCACCGGCTCGGCGAGAGACGTGGCGAGCACACCGGGGTCGGCGCCGGTCAGTTCGCTGAGGTCGCCGGTGTCGGCGGCCTTCGCGATCGACTGCTGGACGGCGTCGAACCTGTCGGCCATCGTGTTCAGCGATGCCGACAGCTGCGTCGTGGCCTCCTGAGCGCGCGACAGCGTGGACAGCACGGAATCGGAGGCACCGGACAGGCCCGAGGTGATGCCGGACAGGTCGGAGCGGATCGCCGAGACATCGGACCCGATCTGGGAGAGAGTCGTCGACAGCGAACTCAGCTGCGCCTTCAGGCCGTTGTCGTAGGTGCTCCGTGCATCGGCGAGCGCCTTCTTGGCCTCGGCGATGGCGGCGGAGATCTCCTGGTGGGAGCTCTGCGCCGCGTCATTGCCGGCGGCGATGTCGGTCGCCGCCGTCTGGAGGCGATCCTGCAGAGCCTGCTGCTGCGCGATCGCCTCGTCGAGCCGGCTGATCAGGGCGTCGAAGTCGGATTGCGCGGATTCCGGCAGGTTCGGTCCGACCTCGGTCTCCAGCGTGTTCTTGAGCGCCGCGTACTGATCGGCCTGCTGCTGCACACGCTCGGCGAGTGTGGTGATCGCCTGCACCTGGGCGCCGCTGAGAGTGTCGCCCGCGGCGTACAGCTCATCGATGCGCTGCCCCACGGCGTCGTAGCTGTTCGAGGTCGCCGCGAGGGCATCGGCGAGCGACTGTGCCGCCGTCTGCAGAGTGGACTTCAGTGTGTTCGCGGCGTCCACCCCGCTGCCGAGCGCGCCCGAGGTGTCCGTGAACGCGTCACCGGCCGTGTCGACCAGGGCCGAGGCGCTGTCGAGCAGCGGCCGGCTCCCCTCGAGCAGAGCCGTGAAGGTGTCGGCCGTGTGCGCACCGGAGCGCAGCTGATCGCCCACACTCCCCAGGCGCGCCTCGACCCGGGTGAGTGCTGCCTGCGTGTCCTCATCCGTGAGGTAGTCCGACAACGACGAGACGAGGCCGAGCGCGACGTCGCCGAGCGTCTGGGCGAACGTGTCGCTGATCTCGGACGACACCCCTTCCGCGCCCTGTCCGGTGATCTTCGGCGCCAGCGCGTTCTTCTTCTCGTTCGTGTAGAGCGCGATGTGCGTGCGGTCGCCCCCATCGGCGTAGAAGGTCAGCATGTCCGCGCTGAAGGTCTCGGGCAGCACGATCGCGGCGTAGTACTCGCCCGACTTCGTCCCGTCGATCGCGTCGTGCTCATCGGTGATGACCCAGTCGAGCTGGTCGTTCCCGCGGAGCTGAGAGAGAACCTGCTCCCCGACGTTCACGCGGATCGGGACGAGGTCGCTCTCGTAGCCGGCATCGGTGCTCGCCACCGCGATCTTCAGGTCCTTCGTGTTCGCGAACGGATCCCAACTGGCGATCACGTTGAACCAGGTGAACAGGGAGGGGATGACGACGAGACCGAAAAGGACGATGCATGCCATCACGTTCTGGGTGGCGTGACGAACGTCGCGCAGTGTCAGGTGCAGGATGTCCTTCACGCGCGGTCCTCTCCTTCTGCTCGCTGGTGCTCTTCCGGTTCGTCCTCTTCCGGTTCCGCCGTTCGTGTCGGTCCCTCGTCCTCCGGGGCGTCCACCGCCGCGGTCGTCTCGGGCTGCACGGGGTCGGCATCCGGTTCGGCGCCGGGGCCCGGTTCCGGAGCGGCGTCGGGCTGTGGTTCGGAACCGAACCACTCCGTGAGAAGGGCGTCGGCCTCGACACCGGCGGCCGGTTCGTCCCGCTCGGCCGTCGCATCCGTCACCGGGGCCTCGGCCTCGGTCGCGGCGATCGGGGCGGATGAGGTCGAGGGCAGCGGTTCGGCTGTCGTGACGGGCAGGACCGCCGCATGGCCGGCGGGGCCCGCGAGGGCGAGCTGACGCAGTTCCGCCTCGTCGAGAGCGGCGACCTCCTCGCCGTTCTCGAAACTGTGCTTGATGTACTCGATGGTCACGAGGAATCCGATGACCAGCAGGATCCAGAGGGTCCACAGTCCCAGCAGCAGTGCCTTCGACTCGGGAAGCGCCCAGGTGAGGACACCGAGCACGACGAGGCCCGCGGCTCCCGTGAGCACCGTCGCCTTCAACAGCGTCGGGTAGCGGCGGGTGAACGGCTCTGCCCGTCGAGCGAGGTCTTCGCGGTACTCGGCGCGGTTCGACAGCGCCCTGATCACGTCGGTGAGCCGGTATCCGCTGCCGACGACCTGCACCTTCTCGCCGATCAGGAGGTCGGTCGAGAGCACCTGGCGGTTGAAGAGCAGGGTGAAGTTGGCGAGACGGCGCCGCAGGACGAGCCCGACGAGGAACGCGAGAGCGACGAACACGGCGAGAGCGCCGAGGAAGCGCCAGTAGTGGTCGCCGTAGAAGCCCCCGATCGTCTCCCGCATCGCGTCGATGCCGTAGGAGAACGGCAGGAGCGGGTAGATCGCACGGAAGAACCCGGGCATCAGCTCGATCGGGTACAGGCCGGACGCGCCGGGGATCTGCATGATCACCAGCAGGATGCACAGGCCCCGGCCGACGTGGCCGAAGGCGACGCAGAGGGCGTAGATGATGCTCACGTAGGCGAGGGCGATGAGCACACCGGTGCCGACGAAGGCCGCGGCGCTGACGGTCTGCACACCGATGATGAGGTTGCCGATGCACACGATCAGCGCCTGGCCGATGGCGAGCGTCGCGAAGAGGAAGAAGCGGCCGAAGTAGGCCTGGCGCACGGTGACGTCTTCGACGCCCTCGGTGTCGACCTCGACGCGGAAGATCACCATGAGCACGAAGGCGCCGATCCACAGCGACAGGTTCGTGAAGAGCGCGGCCATCGCCGACCCGTAGGTGTCGACGGGGAACACCAGATGCTCGTCGACCTCGACGGGGGAGGAGATGAACTGGGCGATCTGCTCGGGCTCCAGATCGGTCAGGGTGCCGAGCAGACCCCACTCGGATGCGGCGTTGAGGGCGACGACGTCGGTGCGCGACGTCTGCAGTCCCTGCTCGATGCCCGCGAGGTCGTTGTCGAAGCTCTGCAGCGCCGACGACGTGGCCACGAGCTGCGAGTCCAGCCCGGCGAGCAGCTGATCGGCCTGTGCGAGCACGCCCTTCTGCGCGTCCAGCGCCGCCGAGAACGATCCGACGCTCGCCGACAGCTGCGACATGGCGCTGTTGAGCGAGGGGACGGTGCGGGTGAGGATGTCGCGCATCGCCGCCGAGGCATCCCGGGTGTCCTGCATCGCCCGGTCCACGGCGTCGGCTGCCGCCTGAACGGAAGCCACGGTGTCGGAGGCACCGGCCTTCAGGGTCTTCAGATCCGCGAGCAGCTGTTGATCGGTGGCATTGCGCTGTTGGAGCGAGGCGATGACCTCGGTCAGGCGCTGCTTCGTGTCGTCGCTGAGGTCGGTGTTGTCGAGAAGCGCCTGCAGTCGGGCGGCCGCCGCCTCGTTCGCCTTCAGCACGTTCGAGACGTCGTCGATCCCGGCGTCGATGCGTACCCCCGCCTGTTCGAGGCTCTGGGTGAGACGGGTGATCGAGACGTTCGCCTTCGAGGAGGCGTCGGCGAGCAGGGTGGTGCCCTTCAGGAACGCCGTGGTGGCGCTGTCGGTGAAGGCGATCACCTCCTTCTGCGTCTCGGCGATGATCGACTGCGTCTGGGCGAGCGACTTCTGCACATCGCCGAGCGTCGTGTCGACGTCGCCGAGCGTGCCCCGCGCTGACGAGAGGGAGCCGCGGGAGGATGTGAGCCCCTCCTGCGTCTCTGCGAGGTCCTCGCGCGCTGACGAGAGGGTCTGGGTCGCCTGGTCGAAGGCGTTGAGGGTGTTGTCCCTGGCGTTCAGCAGCCGCAGCTCCGTGGAGTCGCCGACGTCTTTGAGGGCGTTCGTCGCTGCGAGCGCCACCTGCTCCTTGAAGGCGGTCGTGACCTGCTTGTCGAGTTCAGAGGCGCCGACGTCGGTGATCTTCGGCGCGATCGCGCCGGCCTTCTCGTTGACGTAGTACTGCAGTGCCGGCTGGGTGAAGTCGCCGCTGGTGATGCTGAGCAGATCCTCACTGAACTGTGCGGGAATGACGATGGCGGCGTAGACGTCGCCCTTCTTCACCGCCTCCTGGGCCTCGTCCTCGCCCATGAACTGCCAGCCGAGCTGGTCGTTGTCCTCGAGCTGCTCGGTCACCTGCTCGCCGATGTCGATGTGTCCGGTGAGGTCGGAGGTGGCGCCCTCGTCGAGATCGACCACCGCCACGCGGATGTTCGCGGTGTTGGCGTAAGGGTCCCAGAACGCGTTGATGTTGAACCACGCGTACAGGGCCGGGGTGATGAGCACCCCGATGATGATGATCCAGGCTTTGGGTACGCGGGAGAGTCTCTTGACGTCGCGCTTGTAGATCCGCCAGCTCTGTTTCACGGGACGAGTTTACACGTTACGTGCACACGAACGTGCAAGTTAGCTGAGGGGATGTGCGCAGACACGGGTCAGCCCAGAGTCGTGACGGTCATCTCGTTCGTGGCGGTGTCGCACATGGTCAGACGCCACGCGGGCGAGCCGTCTTCCATGACCCGTGCCATCTCGACGATGAGCGGACTCGGATATTCCTCGCCCGAGAGCTGGGCCGCGCTGTAGGCGCTGCTGCCGTTCATCTGCTGCTCCGCCTCGGTGAGCTCGGTCTCGCCCGTCGTGATGACTTCCAGCGTGCGGACGTCGACCAGTGACTCCCTGCCGAAGGCCGGATCGTCGACCCGTTCGCCGAACATGTCGACCCGGGTGTCGGCGCTGCGCAGCCGCCACACGAAGTCGGAGTCGACCCACTCGAGGCGAAGGCCCACGATGGTGCCGCCGATCGCCTCCGATTCTCCGGGCAGGGACTCGAGGAAGTCGGAGGGCCAGGAGACCTCGGACGGCAGGCAGGTGCCGGGGAAGCCGTCGCCGACAGCCGCCGGCGGGCTGGGCATCGCCGCGGAGCAACCGGCGCAGGCCAGCACTCCTGCGACCAGGAGCGCGCTTGCGCGCAGACGTACGGTGCTGGGCATCGGTAGCTCCATGATCGTCGCCGACATCCTGGGATCCTAGCCTGGAGCACGCACCCAGGCGCAGGACGACACCCCCTTCTTCGTCTGGTTCAACTCGACGCACATGCATTTCCGCACCCACACCAAGGAAGAGAGCAAGGGGCGCGCCGGACGCTGGCAGTCGGACTACCACGACACGATGCTCGACCACGATGACATCGTGGGAAGCCTGCTCGACCTGATCGACGAGCTCGGGCTGGCCGAGAACACGATCGTCATGTACTCCACCGACAACGGCCCGCACATGAACAGCTGGCCGGACGCCGGGATGACGCCGTTCCGCAACGAGAAGAACTCCAATTGGGAGGGCGCCTACCGCGTGCCCGCGATGGTCCGCTGGCCGGGGCGCATTCCGGCGGGGACGACGCTCAACGGGATCGTCAGTCACAACGACTGGTTCATCACGCTGCTGGCCGCGGCCGGAGATGCGGACATCGCCGAGCGCCTGAAGGAAGGCACCGAGCTGCACGGCACGGATTTCAGAGTGCACCTCGACGGGAACAACCAGCTGGACTACATCACGGGTGCCGTCGAACAGAGCCCGCGTCGCCACTTCTTCTACGTGTCGGACGACGGCGACCTCACGGCGCTGCGGTTCGAGAACTGGAAGGTCGTGTTCCTCGAGCAGCGCGCCGCCGGCACCCTGCTCGTCTGGCAGGAGCCATACATCGAGCTGCGCTTCCCGAAGCTGTTCAACCTCCGCACAGACCCCTACGAGCGGGCCGACATCACGTCGAACACCTACTGGGACTGGGTGCTCGACCACATCTTCCTGTTCGTGCCGGCGCAGGCGTATGTCGCGCGGATGCTGCAGAGTCTCGTGGAGTTCCCCGCGCGGCAGGAGTCGGCGTCGTTCACGATCAACCAGGTGATGGCGAAGCTGGATGCGACGGCCGGCAGCTCCTGACCCACGAGCCGCGCCGATCGTCATGTTCCCGCCCGAGGTCGCGCGTTTCGGCACGCCGTTCATCCGCGACGACATCGGCTGCAGGATGCCGTCAGGTCGAGCCGCTACCCTCAGGCCATGCGCCGAATCGTGGTCCTTCCTCTCGTCCTCGCCGCCGGACTCCTCTCCGGCTGCTCGCAGGTCACGCAGATGGCGGGCGACGCGATCGGGGTCGACGTCCAAGCGACGTGCACGACGATCGACGACGCCTACGGGCAGTACCAGGCGCTGCTCGACCAGGGCGAGATCTCGGCCGAGCAGGCCGACGCGGCGCGCGACGAGCTCGTCGCATCGCTCGAGGGGCTCGCGGCGAACGTCGACGGACAGCTGGGCGACCTCATCCGCTCCGGCGCCACCCAGATCGGCGGCATGACAGACCTGCAGGCCCCGGAGACGGTCGAGGCGATCGAGCAGCTCAAGGACTCGGCCTCGGCCTTCTGCGGCTGACCCGGCGGCCTGTGAGACGATGCCGGAGATGAGCACTGCGGCTGATGAAGAGCTTCGCGCCCTCCGGGCCCGCGCCTATGGTCCGACGGCGGACATCGAGAGCGATCCTGCCGCCCTGCATCGCCTCCAGCAGCTGGAGGCGATGACGAAGCCGAGGGCATCCGCCAGTGACGCCGACGCCTTCGCGGCGGAGATCGAGCCCTGCGGCAGCCCGAGTCGATTCGACCACCCGAGCCCCTTCGAAGGCATGCGCGGCCGGAGCAGAGCGCGCAGGAAGCGGAGAAGGACGAACTCGACGTGTTCGCCGATGCCGCCGTCGATGCGACGGATCCGCTCGCGCCGAAACAGGAACCAGCCGAGAAGCTGGCGGCCTGGTTCACGGTGCGCACGACCAGGATCCTGTGGGTGGTCGCGATTGTGGCGGCGGCCGTGATGTCGGCGGCCGTCACCTTCGCACTCGTGAAGGTCACCCCCGTCGCCTCGTCTTCGGGGGCTCCGCAGATCACCACACTCGACGCGACATCGACACTCAAGGTCCCGGCGGGGTGGATGGGAGCAGGCCCGAGCTCCGCTGTGTTCGACTTCTACGGCTTGGCTCTGGTGGAGACCACGGGTGGATACGGCGGCGGGGGTATCGGAAGCGAGTGCTTCACCATCGCCAGGTCCGACCAGATCCCGAGGGCGGAGGAGTTCGACTCCTCCAACGGATGGAGCTACGACGGACCCGTATACA
Source organism: Microbacterium sp. PAMC22086 (assembly GCF_019443525.1). Classification (NCBI taxonomy): domain Bacteria; kingdom Bacillati; phylum Actinomycetota; class Actinomycetes; order Micrococcales; family Microbacteriaceae; genus Microbacterium; species Microbacterium sp. PAMC22086. The sequence continues at coordinate 1,188,060 of NZ_CP080380.1, forward strand.
CGGGTTGCGCCGTCGGCACGTTCCCCGCGACCGTCGAGGTGCCTTTCGACAGCAATGTCCCCAAGGAGCTGAGCGAGCGCTTCCCCGCAGCGACCGCACTGCAGTTCGTGTACGACGGCGAACGGGTCGGGGTCTTCCTCGACAGCGAGTAGGCGAGCGAAACGCCCGCCGCGGGAGCGGTCCAGCGCGATGCTACGATGGCCGCAGCAGCTGCGGGGGAGTGACGACCCCCGGCCCTCCGGGGAAGGTGGCGGCTCGCGCGTCCGGCGTATCGACGAGAGGCCGATGAGCGATCGGCGAAGGTGTGGTGGCACCGCGATCTAGCCCCCGCCCGCACCTCCAGGGCTTTCGCCACCTGGAGGAATCATGTCGCCGACCGACCCCGCTCGCACTCTCGCCACTCAGCTTCCCGACACGCCCTCCGGCGCACGGATCACCCTCATGGGACACGTGCACCGGCGCAGGGAACTCGCCACCGTCTCGTTCCTGATCCTGCGCGACCGCACCGGACTCGCGCAGATCGTGTTCCGACCCGAGCAGCTCCCGACGGCCGGTCTGCCCGGTGAGGAGACGGTCGTGCGCATCGAAGGCACCGCGACCGCGAACGCGCACGCCCCCGGTGGCATCGAGGTGACAGCACCCGAGATCACCCTGCTCTCGGAGCCCGCCCGCACCCCGGTGGTCGAGCTGTGGCGGCCCACTCTCGACGCCGCGCTTCCCACGGTGCTCGACCATGCGGCGGTGACCTGGCGGCACCCCGCTCAGCGTGCGAAGTGGGAGCTGGCTGCGGCGAGCCTGCGTGGATTCCGTCGCACGCTCGACGCCGAGGGATTCACCGAGATCCAGACGCCGAAGCTCGTCGACTCTGTGACGGAGTCGGGAGCGAACGTGTTCCCGGTCGACTACTTCGGCACGACCGCCTACCTCGCGCAGAGTCCGCAGTTCTTCAAGCAGCAGCTCGTCGGCGTCTTCGAGCGCGTCTACGAGACGGGCCCCGTGTTCCGCGCGGAACCGCACGACACGGTGCGTCATCTCGCCGAGTACGTCTCCCTCGACGCCGAGCTCGGCTTCATCCGCGACCACCGCGATGTGCTCGCGCTGCTGCACCGGGTGCTGCTCGGCGTGATCGAGAGTATCCGCACCGAGAGCGGGGACGCGGTCGCGCGCCTCGGCCTCGCGCTTCCCGCGATCCCCGACGAGATCCCGGTGATCCACTTCCAGGACGCGCTGCGGCGGGTCGGAGCCCCGGATGACGAGCCCGACCTGGCACCGGCGCACGAGCGCGCCCTCGGCGAGTGGGCCCAGCAGCGGTACGGCAGCGACGTGATCGCGGTCGAGGGGTACCCGATGCGCAAGCGGCCCTTCTACACGCACCCGCAGCCGGACGACCCGCGGTGGAGCAACAGCTTCGACCTGATCTTCCGCGGCCTCGAGCTCGTGACCGGTGGGCAGCGACGGCATCGGTACTCCGACTACGTCGCCGCCATCGAGGCGCGGGGCGAGTCGCCCGACGCGTACGCTTCCTACCTCTCGGCCTTCGCGCACGGCATGCCGCCGCACGGAGGGTTCGCGATCGGTCTGGAGCGCTGGGTGTCGCGACTCATCGAGGCGTCGAACATCCGGGAGGTGACGCTCTTCCCGCGCGACCTGCACCGGCTCACCCCGTGAGCCCGTGGTCGCGGTGCGCGATAGCATCTGTGGCATGAACTTCAACCGCTCCGCATGGTGGTGGCTGCGATAGCAGCCGGTTGAAGCATGTTCACGGGCTGCACGGCAGTTCGTGACAGCACCCGAGAACTCCGTGCGGCTCCCGATTCAGGGAGAGACAGATGGATTCGTTCACCGCGACCGCGCAGCGATCGACGCAGGTCGCCGACGCCGTGGCCCGGCACCCGGAGAGGTTCCGTGTGCTCACGGGCGAGCGCCCGACCGGGGCGCTTCACCTCGGGCACTATTTCGGGACCATCCGGGAGCGGGTGCGGCTGCAGGAAGCGGGGGTCGAGACGTTCCTCGTGCTCGCCGACTACCAGGTCATCACCGACCGGGATACGACGGCGCACGTGCGCGACAACGTGCACGGGGCCGTTCTCGACTACCTTGCAGCCGGGATCGACCCGGAGCGGACGACGGTCTTCACGCACTCGTCGGTCCCTGCGCTGAACCAGTTGCTGCTGCCGTTCCTCAGTCTCGTCACCGAGGCCGAGCTGCACCGCAACCCGACGGTCAAGTCGGAGCTCGAGGCCTCGGGGCGTGCGCTGAGCGGGTTGCTGCTGACCTATCCGGTGCATCAGGCCGCCGACATCCTGTTCTGCAAGGGCAACCTGGTGCCGGTGGGAAAGGACAATCTGCCGCACGTGGAGATGACGCGGGTGATCGCCCGACGGTTCAACGAGCGCTACGGCCCGATCTTCCCGGTTCCCGATGCCCTGGTCACCGCGGCGCCGGAGGTGCCGGGGCTGGACGGTCGGAAGATGTCGAAGAGCTACGGCAACGCGATCGCCCTGTCGATGACGGCGGACGAGACCGTCGCCGCGATCCGCCGTGCCCGAACGGATCAGGATCGGCGGATCACGTTCGATCCGGAGCATCGGCCGGGCGTCTCGGCGCTGCTGTCGACGGCCGCCCTGTGCCTCGACGTCGCGCCCGAGGAGCTGGCGGACGACATCGGTGACGGCGGCAGCGGCGAACTGAAGAAGGTCACTGCGACGGCGGTGAACGACTTCCTGGCACCCCTGCGGGAGCGGCGTCGAGGCTTCGCTGCAGACGGCGAGATCGTGCGCAGCGTGCTTCGTCGAGGCAACGAGCACGCCCGGGCGATCGCAGACGCAACCCTCGACGAGGTGCGCGAGGCGATGGGGACCGTGTACTAGTTGTGATGTCCAGGCAGGTTGTTGAGTCTGCTGATGGGTGGGTCTCCGATGGCGGAGTGGTGCCTGTGATGATTGTAGAAGTGCATCCAGGTGGGTAGTGCTGCTCGTCGCTCGGTCTCGGATTCGTAGAAGCGGGCGTAGGCCCAGCCGTCGGCGAGGGTGCGGGAACCGCTCGATCTTCCCGTTCGTCTGTGGGTGGTAGGGGTGGGTCTTCTGGGGGCGGATGTTGAGCATGGTGCAGGCGTCGGCCCAGGCGTGGGACTTGTAGGCGGAGCCGTTGTCGGAGAGTACTGTCGCACCCGGAGGCTTTCACCCCTCAGCAGTCACGAGCCATTCACGCAACAACGTCCCCGGACATCCGCGACCATCCTCGCTCAATCGCCCGGCGAGGTCGTCCACGGTGGAGACTGTGTCTGAGTGCCGAGCCGTGCAGGGGAGGAGAACGATGACGACCGTGTTCCCGCGTTCCGTCTCCGTCGTCATCCCGGTGCGCGACGACGCCCGCCTGCTTGAGGTGTGTCTGAGCGCCCTCGCCCGGCAGACCCGGAAGGCCGACGAGATCGTGATCGTCGACAACGGCAGTAGCGATGACACGGCCGCCGTCGCCGAGCGGTTCGGCGCACGGGTCGTGAGCGAGCCGATCCGGGGGATTCCTCGCGCATCGGCGGCCGGCTACGACGCGGCGACGGGCGACATCATCGCCCGGCTCGACGCCGATTCCCGCCCGGGGCCGGATTGGATCGCGCGGATCGAGCGGACGTTCCGCACCCGCGACGACGTCGACTTCGTCACGGGGGAGCCGCGCTTCTACGGTGCGACGCCCCTGGTGCACTGGATGGGGGCGCACCTCTACATCGGCGGCATGTACGCCGCGATGGGTCCGCTTCTCGGGCATGCGCCCCTCTACGGATCGAACATGGCGATGCGCGCCGCCGCCTGGCGGATGCTGAGCGGGGAGGTGCACCGCGAGGAGCAGAACATTCACGACGACTTCGACCTGTCGTTCCACGTGCGGCCGGGGATGACGGTGCTGCGCGATCGAAGCCTCGTGGTCGAGGTCTCGGCGCGGCCGTTCCAGGACTGGGCGTCGCTCCGACGGCGGTTGAGCTATGTGGTGCCCACCGTGCGGCTGCACCTGTCGGAAGAGCCTCTGCACCGGCGACGCCAGGCTCGCCGCGAGGCCGAGCGCTCTTCGGTCGGCCGGTGACGCCGTCGGTGGCTCAGTCGCGAGCCCGCGCGTAGAGATCGAGCAGGTCGGCGGCGAGCTGATGCGGGGTGGTCTCGCTCGGGCTGTGGCCGGTCGCATACGAGCGGAACTCGGCGTCGATGTCGCGGGCGTACCGCTCGTGGGCGGCGAGGGGCCACAGATCATGCGACCCGGCGACGACGAGCTTGGGCACGGGCAGATCCCGCACGCGGCTGCGCACATCGGGCGCGATCATCATGAGGCCGACGATCTCGTCGACGCTGCGCCTGCTCGTGAGCGCGAACCGTGAGCGCACGAACTCCAACCGCCGGGGCGGGACCCGGTTCTTGTTCGTCACGATCCCCCAGATCATGAGGCCGGCTCCGCGCCGTGGGCTCGCGATCGGGGCGAGGGGACCCAGCCACTTCATGCTCGCGAACACGTTGCCGGACCCCGGAGGTGTGGTGAGCAGCGCGAGGGAGAGCACGAGGTCCCGGCGGTGGACGGCGACCAGCTGAGCAACCGTGCCGGCGAACGAATACCCCAGCAGATGTGCGGGTGTGCCCGCTTCGAGGAATGCGACCAGGTCGCCGATGAACAGCTCGTAGGTGTAGGCGGAGTTCGCACCGGCGGCGTGCGACTCGTACTGCCCAGCGAGGTCGAACGACTGCACGAAGTAGCCGGCCTCCGCCAGCAGCGGCAGGATCAGAGCGAAGTCCTCCTTGGACCCCGTCGCCCCCGGCACCAGCACCACCCGCGGATGTCCCGGGTCGCCGATCGAGATCACGGACAGCTCACCGCTCGGGGCGGAGAACCGCGACCGCACCGACCCGGGGGGCGGCGTCGTCCAGTCGATGTCGCCGATGGCCGCGTCGAGGGAGGCCGGGGTGCGGGATGCCCGCTCGCTCCTCGAATCTGTCGACACGCTCACAAGCTACCCCTCGGCTCCCTCGTGCAGAAGCACATCGGGAGTGTCTCACCTTTAGTTGCACTTTGGCAACTAAAGGCGTATGGTTGACCTCGATCAACTTTCTACGCAGGAGCGCCACCCCGTGACAGACACCCCATCCGCACCCCCTGAGACGACCAGTTCGGCCCGCGAGGTCTTCACCGCGATCTCCGGTCTCGTCGTCGGCATGTTCGTCGCCGTGCTCTCGGGCACGGTCGTGTCGACCTCGATGCCGGTCATCATCGCCGACCTCGGCGGCACGCAGTCCCAGTACACCTGGGTCATCACCGCGAGCCTTCTGGCCACCGCCGTCTCCACCCCGATCTGGGGCAAGCTCGCCGACCTGGTCGACCGCAAGGTCCTGGTCCAGATCTCCCTCATCCTCTTCACGGTCGGCACCGTGATCGCCGGCTTCTCGACCGACACGAACATGCTCATCGCTGTGCGCGTCGTCCAGGGCATCGGCGTCGGCGGCCTGATGTCGCTCGTCATGATCGCCGTGGCCCTCATCATCTCCCCGCGTGAGCGCGGCAAGTACATGGGCGTCGTCGGCGGGATCATGGCCCTGGGCACCATCGGCGGCCCTCTGCTCGGAGGACTCCTCACCGACGTATGGGGCTGGCGCTCCAACTTCTTCGTCGGCGTGCCCTTCGCGATCCTCGCCCTCGTGCTGCTGCAGTTCACGCTGCACCTGCCCAAGCCCCAGCGCGACACCAAGGTCTCGATCGACTACTTCGGCATCGTGCTCCTCGCCGTCGGCGTCTCGACCCTGCTCATCTGGGTCTCCATGGGCGGCAACCAGTTCGACTGGGACTCCTCGACGAGCATCATGCTCGTGGTCACCGCCGGCGTCGCGATCGCCGCGTTCATCACGGTCGAGTTCTTCGTCAAGGAACCGATCGTGCCGATGTCGCTGTTCCGAAACCGCACCTTCACCCTGTCGGTCATCGCCTCGATCGCCATCGGCGTCTCGATGTTCGCCACGTCGGTGTTCCTCGCGCAGTACTTCCAGCTCGCCCGTGGCGCCACGCCCACCGAGTCGGGCCTCATGACCATCCCGATGATCATCGGCCAGATGGGGGCGTCGATCATCATCGGCCAGCTCGTGAGTCGCTTCGGCAAGTGGAAGGGCTGGATGGTCACGGGCTCGATCCTCACGACGATCGGCGTCAGCCTGATGGCAACCCTGCGCTACGACACCCCGTTCCCGCTCGTGGCCGTGTACATGTTCGTGCTCGGCGCCGGCCTCGGCATGGTCATGCAGAACCTCACGCTCATCGTGCAGAACGACACCGCGCCGCAGCAGCTGGGTGCCGCCTCGTCGAACGTCAACTTCTTCCGCACGATCGCCGGCACCATCGGCGTCACCGTGATGGGTTCGCTGCTGTCGACCAGCGTCGCGAACTACATCACCGACGCCCTCGACGGCTTCGTGCCCTCCACGCCGGCCGAGATCGACGCGCTCGAGCACCTCGCCTCCGGCGACGTCCCGAAGGTCGGTCAGCTGCCCGACACGATCCGCGCGATCGTCGAGAGTGCCTACGGTCACGGCATCGCGGACTCCTTCATCATCGCGATTCCGCTCGCCGTGATCGCCATCATCGCGATCGCGTTCATCAAGAACAAGCCGCTGTCGACGAAGAACGCCGCCGAGCAGATGCTCGAGCAGGCCGAGGAGTCGGTGATCGAGGTCTCCGAGGCCGAGGTCGGAGCCTCGCTCTCCACCGGATCCATCCGGATCCAGGGCGCGAGCAGCGGGCCCACGACCGGTTCGGTCCGCGTTCTCGAGCGCGAAGACCGTGAACGCGAAGACCGGGACGGGGAGCGCTGAGGTCGTGGCCTCGGCAGCGGCTGCGCCGTCGGATGTCGACAGTGCTCTCGGCGACCTCCAGGCGCACCTGAACCTCATCTTCGCGAGGACCCGGTCGCTGTGGAGGGAATCCGCCGCCCGGGTCCATCCGGAGCTTCAGGTGGGCGGCTACAAGCTGCTCACGTTCATCGATCGGGCGGGCACCGCGAACGCGCATGAGCTCGCCGAACGGTTCGAGATGGACAAGTCGGTGATCAGTCGTCAGGTGCGGATGCTCGAGGAGCTGGGGCTTCTCGAGTCCCGCCCCGATGAGCGCGACGGGCGGCTGCGGGTGCTGAGCGCGACGGCCTCGGCCTGCAGCGCGCTCGCCGAGGTGCGCCGCGACTACGGCTCCCGTCTCCAGGCCGTGATCGACGAGCTGACGCCCGACGAGATCAGGGCGGCCTCCAAGGCCTTCCGGCTGCTCGCCGAGGTGTGACTCGAAGCCCCGCTGTCCCGATCGACAGCGGGGCTTCGCCGTACACTGGCGATCATGAGCGCCTCCTCCGACGCCCCTTCCGAGACCCCCGCATCCGCGTCAGCGCCGGGCCGCCTGGGAGACGACGACCTCGATCAGGCCGTTACCAGGGTGGAGCAGGAACTCGGACGGCTCTTCGCGCGGATCCGCATCGGCTGGCGGGAAGCCGCCGCCACCGTGCATCCCGACCTGCAGCCGCTCGGCTACCAGGTGCTGACCTCCATCGCGACGGGCAAGGCGACCTCGGCCGGCGCGATCATCGAACGGCTGCAGACCGACAAATCGGCGGTGAGCCGCCAGGTGCGACAGCTCGAGCAGCTGGGACTCGTCGAGAGCGTGCCCGACCCCGAGGACCGCAGGGCCCGCGTGCTCGTGGCCACAGAACTCGCCCAGGAGCGGGTGGCTCTCGCCCGCTCGCGCTACGAGGGTCGTATCGGTGAGCGGCTGCGAAACTGGACCGCCGCCGACCTCGACCACTTCGCCGACCTGCTCGCCGGTCTCGGCGGCTGACGGGAACCGACCGGGCGGAAGCAGCCGCGGGAATACGGCGCACCGCTCGCGCCTTACCTACCTCTGTGAGTCTCTACGAACCGGCCGTCTTCGGTGCCCTGCAGCTGTCCAACCGCGTCGTGATGGCGCCTCTCACCCGCACCCGTGCCGACGACGACGGTGTTCCGACCACCACCATGGCGGAGTACTACCGCCAGCGTGCCGGGCAGGGACTCATCATCTCCGAGGGCACGTGGCCGGCGGTCGAGGGCAAGTCGTATCCCGGACAGCCGGGCATCGTGACACCCGCGCAGATCGAGGGGTGGAAGCCGATCACCGCGGCGGTCCACGATGCGGGCGGAACGATCGTCATGCAGCTCATGCACGGCGGCCGTGTGGGTCACCCCGCGATCTCGGGGGAGCCGCGGGTCGTCGCACCCAGCGCGCTCGCCGCGCCCGGACAGACGCGCACGCCCGAGGGCAAGGCAGACCTCCCCGTCGCACACGCGCTCACCCTCGACGAGATCCCCGAGGTGATCGAGCAGTTCGCACAGGCGGCGCGCAACGCGATCGCGGCCGGGTTCGACGGCGTCGAGGTGCACGGTGCGAACGGCTATCTCGTGCACGAGTTCCTGTCTCCGGTGTCGAACATCCGTGACGACCGCTACGGCGGGTCGCCCGAGAACCGCGCCCGCTTCGCGATCGAGGTCACCGCGGCCGTCGCCGCGGCCGTCGGCGCCGACCGCACCGGCATCCGTCTCTCGCCGCAGCACAACATCCAGGGCGTGCTGGAGGAGGACGACGCGGATGTCCTCGCCACCTACACCGCCGTCGCTGAAGGGCTCGCGCCGCTCGGTCTCGCCTTCATCGACGTGCTCAACGCGCACCCTGCCGGTGAGCTCGTGCAGCACATCCGCCGTACAGGCGGCGCGCCTCTGATCGTCAACACCGGTTTCGCGACCGAAACCATCAAGGATGAGGCCGAGTCCCTCGTCGCCGACGGATGGGCGGATGCCGTCGCCGTCGGCCGACCCGTGATCGCCAACCCCGACCTGGTCGAGCGCTGGATCCAGGGGGCGGAGCTCAACGAGCCGCGGCCCGAGCTGTTCTACGGCCGGACGGCGGAGGGATACACCGACTACCCGTCGCTGGAGTCGGTGCGCGCCGGAGTCTGAGGTCGCGCAGGACAGCGTGGCCGTTCTGTTCACGACCGCGTCCGTGAACCGGTCGTAGCGTGGGGGCATGACATTGAAACTCGGCTTCATCGGCATCGTGACCCACGACATGGCGGCCTCCCTCGCCTTCTACCGCGCCCTGGGCGTCGACATCGCGCAGGGCCAGGACGACGCTGCGCACGTAGACGCCAAGCTCGATGACGGCGTGACCCTCGCCTGGGACACGATCGAGACGATCCGTGGTTTCGACCCCGGCTTCGTGCCGGCGACCGGTGGGCATCGCATCGCCCTCGCCTTCGACAAGGGGACGGCGGCGGAGGTCGATGCCGCGTTCGCCGCTCTCGTGAGCGCCGGATACACGGCGCACGTCGAGCCCTGGGACGCGCACTGGGGTCAGCGCTACGCGACGCTTCTCGATCCCGACGGGAACTCGGTCGACCTCTATGCGGAGCTCGCCGCGAACTGACCGGGACTGACGCCGACCAGCCGTCGGAACTCGCGCGAGAGATGCGGCTGGTCGGCGAAACCGGCTTCGGCGGCGGCTGCGACGAGGGGTGCTCCTCGTCGCAGCAGCGCCTGTGCGCGGCGGGAGCGCTCGAGGCGCACGAGCGTGGCGTATCCGTAGCCGAAGGTCGAGAGCATCCGCCTCCGGAAGGAGCGCTCCGAGGTTCCGTATCCCGCGGCGGCACGGCCGGCCGGCTCGGCAGCCGCTGCCGAGCGGTGCACGGCGGCGGACCAGCGGCTCGATTCCGAGGCCTGCACCGCGAGTGAGGACAGCGCGCCCGTGGAGTGCGCGCCGTCGGCGAACGGCGCCATCGCCGCACGCAGGCGCTCGGCACGCCCGTGGGAGGTGAGGTCTTCGAGAGGGACGAGCTGGTCGGCGATCTCCTCGAGGTCGAGGCCGAGCAGGTGGCCGGCGCGCCCAGGAGGCAACCGGAACCCGAACGAGTCGCCAGCCCCATCGCCACCCGCCGTGATCCACCGCGTGGAGGGACCGGCCACCGAGACGCGACCGTCACGCAGGATCAGGTCCACGCAGCCGTCTGCAGGGATGGGACCCCCACCCGCGCTGCCACGGGAGCGCCACAGCGCTGATCCGTGGGGAAGGCGTGTCTCGGAGTACATCACGTCATTGTCTCAGGCGTGGTCTCAGGCGTGGGCGACCGGCATCAGAGCACGATGTCGCCCGCCGAGTCGAGGGCCCGCCATGCGGTCTCGCGGGCGCCCGGCCGCATGAGCACGTCGGCCGTGATCATCGCGGCGAGGTCGATGCCGGTCAGCGCCGCGATGTCGGCGATCGGCACCTGGAACGTGCGGAAGCCGCCGAGCGGCGCGACGTCGAGCGTCCCCTCCCGTGTGTCGACCAGGGCGGACTGATCGAGCACGAAGCCGGCTGCGGCAAGGCCGTCGTGGCCGTGCCAGGCCGCGATCTTCCAGAACCGGAGCGGCACGCGGATGCCGCGGTAGCTCGGGTCGTTCTCGGCGAGGACCGGGGCGGTGAACACCGACACGCGCTGCTCGGTGGTCTCGGCGTAGGCGAGCACGTGGTCTTCGAGGCCGAGCCAGAGCTGCTTCGACTGGTTGAAGCCGGCGGCCTGCGGTGCGGCGTTGGGATAGAAGAACGTCGCCTCGCTCGCCGCGCGCGCGGTCGCGACCGCTCCCCACCCCGGGTCGCGTCGACGCACGAGGTGCCCGCGATCGAGGTCGTTGCGGGCGTACACCTCGGGCCCCGCCTGCTCATCGGGCGGAAGGCGCTCGTCGAGTCGCCAGTCGCCGGTGCGCGGCAGGTTCTGCAGCGTGGCGCCGTCGATGTTCACGGCTGTCACCGCGGCGAGCCGCCGCTCGGGGTCGAGCAGCACCGTGAACCGGGGATACGGGAGTGTGCGCACGGTCTGGGTGGGGAGAGGGAGGGGGAGTCGCGTGCCGAGGAAGTCCACGTCGTAGCCGTCGGTCATGATCCCATCGTGCACGGTGCCTCCGACGCCTGCACCTGTCAGCGAGGATCGACGATGACGTCGAGGGCCACGCCAGCGCACGCCACGCGCGGCAGGTCGGCGAGTCCGCTGCCGCGGACCGAGTCGCCGGTCGCCCAGCGCGGATCGGTCGAGACCACGACGCGGCCGACGCCGTTGGTCAGGGTGACCTCGCACCCCAGGGCGGCGAAGCGGTGCGTCAGATCCTGTTCGACGGACGACACGAGCAGGTCGAGGCCGGCGACGCCGATGCGACGACCGTCGACCTCGGCCGGGACCGCGATCGTGATCGTGTACTCGTCGCTGCAGAGGTAGTCGACGTAGGGTCCGGCGACGTGCGGTTCGCCGGTGGCCATCGGCACGCGGAACCACTCCAGGGCGCTGTAGTCGATGTTCTCCTTGTTCAGCGACTGCGAGGCGAGCACGAGCTGCCGGCGGTCCTCACCCTGCCACCACGCGAGATGGCTGTGGGCATCGGAGAGGAGGTCGATCGCGGCGATGAAGCCCGCGCCGTAGACCGGGACGCCGGGGAGGTCGAGTGTCCTCAACGCATGCGGTTCCACGAGCGCGTCGATCCTCGAGCGCGTGAGCGGCCCGGCTGCCCTGGCGTCGAAGACCTCCGCGGCGAACGGGTCCACCCAGTCGAGCAGGGTGCGCACGGGCGCCGTGAAGTAGTCCTCCACGATCGCGGCTGCTGCCTGGATGGCGGTGTCGGTTGCTGTGTTCATCGCGTCCTCCTGTGCACGTCGATGCTGGTCCTCTGATCTACCCGGTCGCTGCCTGGAGCCGGATCAGCGCGTCGATGGTCTCGGCGGCCATGAGCTCGGTCCTCGCCCCGGCGGCATCGGGATCCCCGGCCTCCACGGCGTCGATGACGGCGGCCAGGTGGGCTCCCTGGCGCCGAAGGTTCTCTGTCTCGTGCGCGACGAGACGCAGGAAGGGCGAGAGCTCTGCCTGCAGCTTCATCTGCTCGCGGGTGAGGCGCGCCGACTGGCTCAACGCGACGATCTCGATCTGCACGTCGTCGAGCAGACGGCGCTGCGCTTCCGGGTCGAGCTCCTCGATCCGCTCCAGCCGGCGACGCACCCGCTGCGTCTCGCTGGGGTCGGCGCGTCGCGCCGCGAGGCGCACGCAGGCTCCGGTGATGGCGGCGTAGTGGGCGCCGAGGTCGCGCAGGGCCAGGCGCGATGTGCGGCGCACGGCCTCTCTGGCGAAGGTGAGGGGATCGGCGTGCGCGGCGACGAAGCTGCCCCCGTTGCGCCCACGGCGGGTGACGACCAGGCCGCGTCCGCGGAGAGCCAGGAGTGCTTCGCGCACGGTCACGGGAGCGACGCCGAGACTCTTGCTGAGATCGGCTTCCGACGGGAGGCGCTCGCCGGCGCGGAGGTGTCCGCGGGTGATGGCGTCGACGAGGCGGCGCTCGACGAGCTCCGCCCGTCCCTCATCGCCGATGGGCTGGAACAGCGCGCCCTGAAGACGGTGCGGCTGCTCGTGCTCGGGTTCGTGCTCGAGTTCCAGGGAGCGCTCAGCGGAGGCGTGCGTCGGGTGCGTCGTCGAGCTCGATGCCATCCTGCGATTCTCCCTTCCGTGATCACGATACCCAAGAAGTTCCTGTTGACATATTACCTCTGGGTTTATATGTTTTGGTGAATCTTCCCCGTTCGACGACGATCCGAGGAGCGCGAGATGATCGCCACGGCCCCCGCAGCACCCGCAGCCCCCGAGGCCACCCGCCCGGACGGGACGGTGACACTGAGCAGCGTCACGAAATCCTTCGGCGAGTTCACCGCCGTCCGCGACCTCGACCTCGAGGTCGCCTCGGGGGAGTTCCTGTCGATGCTCGGGCCCTCGGGCTCGGGCAAGACGACGGTGCTGCGCATGATCGCCGGTTTCGAGGACGTCACCGGTGGCAGCATCCGCCTCTCCGGCGTGGACGTGACACGCACGCCGCCGCACGCACGTCCGGTGAACACGGTGTTCCAGGACTACGCACTCTTCCCCCACCTCACCATCGCCGACAACGTCGGCTACGGGCTCCGCGTCCGCGGTGAGGGGAAAGCCGCCCGCGCCGCCCGGGTGCAGACCTCGCTGGAGCAGGTGCGACTCGACCACGTGGCCGATCGCCTGCCGCACCAGCTCTCCGGCGGCCAGCGTCAACGCATCGCCCTGGCCCGCGCGCTCATCCTGCGTCCGCAGGTGCTGCTGCTCGACGAGCCGCTCGGCGCGCTCGACAAGCAGCTCCGCGAGCAGATGCAGATCGAGCTCAAGCAGATCCAGCGCGAGGTCGGCATCACCTTCATCTTCGTCACCCACGACCAGGAGGAGGCGCTCACACTGAGCGACCGGGTCGCGGTGTTCAACGGCGGTCGGATCGAGCAGATCGGCACCGCGCGCGACGTCTACGAGCGCCCGCAGACCGAGTTCGTCGCGCGCTTCCTCGGGCTCTCGAACCTCATCGGCGGAGACCTCGCCGAGCGCCTCACCGGCGACCGCCGAACCATGAGCGTGCGTCCGGAGCGGATGCGGCTGATCGATCGTGAGGGCACGCTCGCCGCGGGCGAGGTCGCTCTCGACGGGACGATCAGCGAAATCGTCTACACCGGCCCGGCCACCCGCTACCTGGTCGCGACCGATGCCGGGATCGACCTGATCGCCGAACGCCCCAACACCCGACACGGTGCCGACGACGATGTCGCTCGAGGACACCACGTCCGTGCCGCCTGGTCTCCCGACCACGCGGCACGGCTTCCCTGAAACACCGCAACATCCCCACCCCCAGCACTGATCACAAAGGAGCGATCCATGCGTAAGAAGATCCTGGCCACCACGGCGATGGCGGCCGTCGCCGTCCTCGCCCTCTCCGGCTGCGCCACCGGAGGCGAGACCGCATCCGAGGGCTCCGGCGAACTCCAGATCGACGTTCCCGACATCGCCATGCAGGAGGAACTCGGCGACTACGAGGGCGAGGTGAACATCGTCGCCTGGAGCGGATTCGTCGAGCCGGCGTGGAGCGACGCGTTCACCGCCGAGACCGGATGCGTGGTGAATCGCCGCGTCGCCGGAACCAGCGATGAGATGGTGCAGCTCATGCGCACCGGCGACTACGACCTGGTCTCCGCCTCGGGTGACGCGAGCCTGCGCCTGATCGCGGGCGGCGACGTGCAGCCGCTCAACCTCGAGCTCATCCCGAACTTCGGCGACGACATCGTCGAGGGCATGAAGGGCCAGATCTACGACACCATCAACGGCAAGTCCTACGGCATCCCGATCGGCCGCGGCGCGAACATCCTGCAGTACAACAGCGAGGTCGTCACCGAGGAGCCCACCAGTTGGGATGTCGCATGGGAGAAGGACAGCCCCTACGCGGGCAAGGTCATCGCCTACGACGCCCCGATCTACATCGCCGACGCCGCGGTGTACCTCATGGCGCACGAGCCCGACCTCGGCATCACCAACCCGTACGCGCTCGACGAGAAGCAGCTGAAGGCCGCCGTCGAGCTGCTCAAGCAGCAGAACGAGATCGTGTCGGAGTACTGGTCCGACCCCGCCGCGCAGATCACGTCGTTCGCGGGCGGCACCACGGTGCTCGGCACCTCATGGGAGGTGCTGCGCAAGCTCACGGAGGACGACAGGTTCAAGAGCGTGCTGCCCGAGGAGGGCTCGACCGGCTGGTCGGACGCCTGGATGCTGGCCGCCGAGTCGAAGAGCCCGAACTGCGCGTATGCGTGGATGGACTACTCGTCCTCGCCGGAGGTGAACGGCGCGATCGCGATGAACTTCGGCATGGCCCCGGCCAACGCCGCCTTCTGCGACACCAGCGAGGAGGCGAAGGCGCACTGCGACTACTTCAACGCCACGGATGAGGAGTACTTCAAGAAGGTCTGGTTCTGGACGACGCCGATCGAGCAGTGCATCGACGGCCGCACCGACGTCACCTGCACCAACTTCCAGCAGTGGACGGACGCCTGGCTCTCGGTCAAGGGCTGAGCCGCATCGAGGGGGTGGGTCCTGCCGACCCGCCCCCTCACCCTCCCGCATCTTCCGCAACCACGAACGGGATCGACATGAAGCGCCGCCTCCGGATCGCCGGGCTCCTGGCCCTTCCGATGACCTGGCTCATCGGGATCTACATCTTCTCGCTGGTCATGCTCCTCGTGACCGCCTTCTGGATCACCGACCCCTTCACTTCCAAGGTGAAGCCGGGGTTCACGCTGCGCAACTTCGAGCAGCTCTTCGTCAACCCCGCCTATCTGTCGACGTCGATGCGCACGCTGGGCATCGCCCTCGCCGTGACGGTGCTCGCCATCCTCATCTCGGTGCCCCTCGGCATCTTCATGGCCAAGGTCGCATCGCCGTGGCTGCGGGCGCTGTTGGCCGTGTCGATCACCCTGCCGCTGTGGGCCGGGTACCTGGTGAAGGTCCTCGCGATGCGGATCACGTTCACCGAGCAGGGGTTCGCGAACTGGCTACTGGCGCCGTTCGGTCTCTCCGGACCGGGTTTCGGCGTGCTCACCGTCGTGCTCACCCTGACCTACCTGTGGCTGCCGTACATGGCCGTGCCGGTGTACACCGCGATCCGCCAGGTGCCGCCGAACCTCTTCGACGCCTCCGCCGACCTCGGCGCCGGGTCGTGGCGGACGATCGCATCGGTGGTGCTGCCGATCATCAAGCCGGCCCTCATCGCCGGCTCCGTCTTCACGTTCTCCCTGAGCCTCGGCGACTATCTGGTCGCCCGGTTCGTCGGCGGAGACACCCAGATGATCGGCAGCGTGATCGCATCGAACATCAACCTGAACCCCCCGCTGGCGGCCGCGTACTCGCTGGTCCCCATCGCGTTCGTCGTCATCTACCTGGTGAGCGTGCAGCGCACCGGCGCACTGGAAAGGATGTGAGTCGCGCATGCTGAGACTGTCCCGCACCTCCAAGATCGTCCTCGGGATCATCGTCGCGATCGTCCTCGCGTTCATGTACATCCCGCTCGCGCTGGTCGTGCTCAACTCCTTCAACTCCGCGCGTATCGTCAGCTGGCCGGTGAGCGGCTTCTCCCTCGAATGGTGGGGCAAGGCGTTCACCAGCGAGCCTGTGCGCGCCGCCCTCCTGAACTCGGTACTCGTCGCATCCGGGGCGACCGTGATCGCCGTCATCCTCGGCACCCTCGTGGCGTTCGCGCTGCAGCGGTACTCGTTCTTGGGACAGCGGGCCGTGAACCTCCTGGTGGTGCTGCCGATCGCTCTCCCCGGCATCGTCACCGGCGTCGCCCTGAACAACACCTACAACCAGCTGCTGGAGCCGATCGGCATCCAGGTCGGCTTCTACGGCATGATCATCGCGCACGGCACCTTCTGCATCGTCATGGTCTTCAACAACGTGCTCGCGCGGCTTCGGCGGATGAACCCGAGCATCGAGGAGGCCTCGCAGGACCTCGGCGCGAGTCCGTGGCAGACGTTCCGGCTCGTCACGCTCCCGCAGTTCCGCAGTGCGCTGATCGCCGGGGCCATCCTCGCCTTCGCGCTCAGCTTCGACGAGGTCTACGTCACGATCTTCACCGCCCCGCCGGGCGTCGACACCCTGCCTCTGTGGATCATGAACCAGATGGCCAGGCCCAACGAGGCGAACGTGGTCAACGTGGTCGCGACGGTCGTCATCGTCGCCTCCTTCCTCCCGGTGTGGATCTCGCAACGGCTGGGGAAGGAGGTCGACGAGCGCGACTGACGCAGGGGCACCGCTCAGTCGTCGGTGCGGAAACCCGTCGCCTTGTGGGTGCCGTCGCAGAACGGCTTGAGGGCGGAGAGTCCGCATCGGCACAGGGCCACCGTGCGGCGGTGGGGTGCGATCGGCTCGCCCTCGGTCGTCTGCAGCTCCACGTCGCCGCGCACGAGCAACGGGCCGTCCGGGTACGGCGTGATCGTCGGGCGGTCGTGGCCGGCGCTCATGACGGCATCCGCGTGCGAAGCGAGGAAGTGCCCGTGGACCAGGCGTCCAGGATGTGCGCGCCTCCCCATCCGTCGACGGTCAGGCACGCGGCGGCACCGAACATGATGTCGGGCAGCAGCTCGGGGTGATCCTCGGCGAGGCTGCCGGCGAGGTCTCGTGCGGCGATCTGCTCGTGCACCGCATCGGCCTCGACGTGCTCGTCGAAGTAGCCCGAGACGTCGGAGCCGAAGCCCAGACGACGCAGGCCGTCGGCATACAGACGGCACGGGATCGACGAGGTCATCTCGTAGGCGGCGAGGTGGCCGACGATCGAACCCACCAGGCGGCGGTTGAGGCCGAACATCGACATCATGTTGAGAGAGGCGAGAGTGACGGCGGGCAGGTCGTCGACATACGCACCGTAGGTGTCATCGAGACCTGCCGCCCGCATGGCGCGCGCGAAGAGCGCAGCGTGCACACGGTGCGGACGGCCACCGCCGTATTCGTCGGACTGGATCTCGACGAGCGCGGCCTTGGCGCGTCCGTCCAGTCGGGGGATAGCCCAGGAGTGCGGGTCCGCCTCGCGCAGCGTGTATGCCGAGCGCTGGATGAGCATCTCCTGCGCCTGCGTCGCGGTGGCCTTCTTGACGAAGTACCGGGAAAGGCTCGGCCCCGTGTCGGCCTCCGCGAGAGCGAAGAGCGACCGACCGACGGCATCGACGGTCGGCTCCGGCAGGCTCGGCATCGGCACGCCGGCACGCAGTTCGCGCTCGAACGCCGCCTCGAGGATGCGCCGGGTGGTCACAAGCGCGGGCTCCCATTCCAGATCGGGGTCGAGCTGCGGGAGTGACCCGTACGCGGAGGCGTAGAGCACGAACAGTGCCAGCTGGATGTCGTCGTCGCGGGCGATGTCGGCGCTCGCCGCGACGGCCTCCTCGGCGAGTGCCGCGTGGCCGCATCCCTCGCCGGAACCGGTGAGGTGCGCGATAACGGCGCGGCTCAGCGCCCCTCTGTCGGAGAACGCGAGAGGCGGGGTGGATGCCGGGGCGGATGAGGTCATGTGTCGGGGTTCCCAATCGATGCGCACATCCGTATCCTGCGGGCCAGGAGCAGATCCGGCCAGGGACTTGACGGGCCGCGCCGCGCGGGGCATGCGCGCGGGTACCCGTCTCGGCGGCGGGCGCGGAGATAGGCTGACGTCGATGACGCAGCCGTCCTCCTGGTCCCACTACGCCGCACCGCGACATGCGATGCGGCGACTGCTGATCTCGTGCCACGGTGCGGGGGAGCAGTCGGGACCTGCGCGAGGGCAGCGAGCGCGTGCTCTCGATGTGGATCCCCCTGGGAGACTGCCCCGCCGAGCAGGGCGGTCTCACCTACCTCGAAGGCAGTCATCACTGGGCGCTCGCCGAAGAACGCGCGCGCGGCGACAGGCGCCCGGCCGCATCGATCACGGCCGACCTCCCCGCGCTCGCCGACGCGCGCGACGCCCGCTGGCTGATGGCGGACTATCGCGCGGGCGACGTGATGGTGCACTCCTCCTACATCGTGCACGCCAGCACCGACAACGTCGATCCGCAGGGGCGCATCCGCCTCTCCACCGACATCCGCTATCAGCGGGCATCCGAGCCGATCGACTGGCGCTGGCAGGAGCACTGGCACGAGGATGACGGTCTGTGAGGAGAAGTGCCGCTCAGTCGCAGGTCTCGAACGCGTAGGCGTCGTCGTCGGGAGTGACGAGGTCACGGTCGCGGAGCACCATGGAATCCGGAGAGCTGTCGTCGGCGCACATCTCGGCGAAGGGGCGCGGAAGCTCGTCGGTGTACTCGATGTCGATCACATGGTCGGCGTAGACCGCGGTGTAGGCGCCGCACTCTTCATAGGCCGCGCACTCCTCGGTGACCGCGAAGTCGAAACCGGCCCGCTCGTGGAGCAGCGCCGCATCCTCTGCGGCGTTCTTCTGGCCGGCGGCGAGCCCCACGGCGTGCGCGGCATCGACGAGCAGCGCGGCCAGGGCCAGGTTGTCATCGAGCGAGAGGGAACCACCCGACCGCGAGTACGAGTCGAGATTGTCGAACTCGACCGCGTCGAAGCCGGCATCCGCGCAGCCCTCGATCCAGGGGATCACCGTGTCGGCGATCTTCTCCCGGTGCGCCGCACTCGAGGTGTCGATGAGTGCCTCATCGGGCCAATCCGGATCGAAGACGACCTCGCCGTCGCGCTGCAGCAGCAGCTCACGGGGCCAGGCATCGAGTTCACCGGGCTGCGTCTGGAAGCCGTTGACGTAGCAGATCGAGTACACGCCGGGTGCGGGCTCCGCGCCCCGGTCGCGCCCCACGATGCCGACCTCTGGCGAAGGGTCGTAGGCGCCACCGAGCTGGTAGTCGGGCACGGCGCCGGAGGGTGGGAGGACGATGGTGGGCGACGGAAGGGTCGTCGATGCTGCGGAACACGCCGTGAGGACGAGCGCCACGACGCCGATCAGGACCGCGCGCCCCCCACGAACGAGTCTTCGATTCGACACGGTCAATGCGGGGCGGGTCCGGTCGCCGCCGCGTCGACCGGGGCCGGCGCGGCCGGATTGCGACGGATGCCGATCCACGAGACCACGCCGCCGATCACGAGCAGCATCGCCGTGAACCACGCGGCGTTGTGGAAGCCGTCGAGGTCGAGCGTGCCGCCGACGATGGTCGACAGCATGGCCACGACGAGCAGACCGGCGACGCGGGAGACGGCGTTGTTCACGGCCGAGGCGATGCCCGAGTGGTTCTCATCGATCGCCCCGAGGATCGCGGCCGTCAGCGGGGCGACCGTGAGGGAGAGTCCGAGACCCATCACGATCATGGCCGGCAGCACCTGCCACCAGTAGTCGAAGTCGGTGGAGACGAGAAGCAGCATCAGGGCGCCGACGGCCATGAGCAGCGGCCCGACCGTCATGAAGATACGCGGTCCCCATCGGCCCGCCCACTGACCTGCGCGCGAGCTGACGAGGATCATCAGGATCGTCATGGGGAGGCTCGCCAGGCCTGCGGCGGTCGCGCTGAGCCCCGCGCCCTGCTGCAGGTAGACGCCGACCACGAAGCCGTTGAGCGACAGCGCGGCGTACACGAAGAACGTGGCGAGGTTGCCCCAGCCGAAGTCGCGCACGCGGAACAGCCACAGCGGCATGAGGGGCGACGCGGAGTGCTGCTGGCGCCACAGGAACAGCGCGAACAGGGCGGCGCCGGCCACCGCGGGGATCCAGATCGCGGGCGACTGCCATCCCAGGTTCGGCTGCTCGATGAGCGCGAAGACCACGGCGCCGAGACCGATCGCGCACAGCGCCCCGCTCCACCAGTCGACGGTGATGCCGCGGGGATGCTCGGGCAGACGCAGGCGGGAGAGCAGCAGGAGCGTGATCCCGATCGGGATGACGTTGATGAGGAACACGAAGCGCCAGGAGAGGTAGTCGACGAAGAGCCCGCCCAGCAGCGGACCGACCAGTTGCGCACCGGTGGTGAAGGCGGTCCAGACTCCGATGGCCCGCGACTGCACGTCGGCGCGCATGGTGGCGGTGATCAGGGCGAGCGAGCTGGGCACCAGCAGCGCCCCCGCGGCTCCCTGGGCGGCGCGGGCGATGATCAGTGTGAGCGGATCGAACGCTGCGGCGACCGCGATGGAGGCGACGCCGAAGGCGATCAGTCCGATCCGCATCACGAGCACACGGCCGTAGGCGTCCGACACCGAACCGGCGAGCAGGATCAGAGCGCTCAGAGTGATGAGATACGCGTCGACGACCCACTGCTGGGTGGTGATGCCGCCGCCGAGCTCACGACTGATCGCGGGTAGCGCGACGTTCACGACCGTGCCGTCGAGGAAGGTCACGAATGACGCGAGCACCGCGATGGAGATGACGAGCCGCTGGAGCGGGGCGAAGGATGCCACAGGCCGACACTACCCCCGGCAGCCGACGTCGGGGCGGTTTGGCCAGGTCGGTCAGGGCTTAGGCGCGGTCACGCGCGGAGCTGCCGGCGGGGAGGCGGGGAACGGGGCCGGTGTCCCCGCGCGCAGGAGCTCGGCGAGTGCGGGCGCTCCACCGTCGTGGACGGCGCGGCGTTGCCGGTCGGCGCCGGTGCCGAGTGTGCGCAGGCGCTCGAAACCGTCCCACACCCGATCCTCGTCACCGAGTTCGCGGAGGGCGGGGGCGATCGATGCCCGCATCCGGTCGGCCACGGTCCAGGCATCCTCGATCTCGCCCGTCGTCGGATCGATCAGGCGCGCACCCATGCCTCTGCGGGCCGCCGTCCACAGCGAGGCGTCGATGCCGTCCACTCCGATGTCGGCGAGGGGCTGATCGTCGGTGAGCACGATCGCTCGGGAGAGGAGGGCGGCGAACACCGCGTCCTCGGCCGTCAGCTGCGCATCGAAGACCCGCACCTCGACGGTGGGGTAGCGCTCCGAGATTCGCGCCGACCACGACAGCGACGCCGCATCGGCGAGGGCTCCGACGTCGATGAGGCGCTGTACACCTGCCCGGTACTCGTCGTAGTCGCGGAACCGCGGCGGCGCCCAAGACGAGGGCAGGCGACGGATCAGGATGCTGCGCCAGCTGGCGAAGGCGGAATCCCGTCCGTTCACGAAGGGGCTGTTGCCGGTGAGCGCCAGCAGCACGGGGAGCCAGCCGCGCACGCGATCGAGCGCGCGGACCCTGTCCTCGTCATCGGTGACCTCGACGTGCACGTGCAGCCCGTTGACCTCGTGGTCGCGTGTGAGGTGTCCGAGCTGCTCGGCCACCTCGTCGTAGTGGGGTGAGGGCGACACGGTGGAGGAGCGGGTCGTCGCGAACGGCGTGCCGGTACCGGCGGCGATCGCGTGCTGCTCCCGGGCATGCCAGCCGATGAGCCCGCGCAGGTGCCTCAGCTGCGCCTCGGCATCCACCGCGGTCGCGACCGGCTCGGTCAGGCACTCGATCTGCGAGGTCAGATACTCCGTGGTGACCTCTCCGCCCGTGCGGAGGCGCGTGATGCGCTCGCGAGTGCCGGAGGCGAGGGCCACAGGCACCAGCGAATGCTCATCGAGGAAGAGGAACTCCTCCTCGACGCCGAAGCGCGACATCGGCGGCCTCAGTGATTCCTGAGCGCGGAGATCAACTCGGACTTCCGTTTGCCGCTGTAGCCGGTCAGCCCCAGCTCCTTCGCGCGCGCACGCAGCTGGGGAACGGTCCAGTCCTCGTAGTCGCCGTGCTCGCCGCCGCGACGCCCTACGGCACTGCGCCCCTCCTTCGCCGCGGCATTCGAGATGCGCGCGGCCTTCTCTTTGGAGGCCCCGTCTTTCCTGAGCTCTTCGTACAGCTCGGGATCCTTCAGCGCGTTGTCGCGTCTTCCTGGCATGTTCCCATCTCATTCGCGCACTCGGAGGGCGGAAGTCAACCCCCTCGGACAGAACTCCCACCGCGGCTAGCGTGGGGGCACCACAGTCGGGCGTTCGCGCCTGCCGAAAGAAGGGAAAGACCGATGAACATCCTCCTGATCATCGTCATCGTCATCGCAGTGATTCTTGCGATCACCGGAGGACTGGTGCAGTCGCTCCAGTTCCTCCTGTGGGTCGGGCTCGTCCTCCTCGCGATCGCCGTGATCGCCTGGTTGATCCGAGCGATCAGCGGCAGCCGCAAGGTCTGACGACACCACACGTCTGACCCATCGAGGTGAGGCCCGCCCTTCGGCGGACCTCACCTCTTCGGTGTGTGGGGCGCCTTACTTCTCGAACGCGTCCCGGACGCTGTCGCCGGCCTTGCCCGCGGCGTCCTTCACGTTCTCGCCGGCCTGCTTGGCGGAGGCCTTGACCTGATCCGCCTTGCCCTCGGCTTCGAGCTTCTCGTTGTCGGTGAGCTTTCCGACGCCTTCCTTGACCTTTCCGGCGGCCTTCTCGGCGGCGTTCTTGATGTCGTCTGCGGCACTCATGTGCGGCTCCTCTCGTAGGCGGATCGATTGCCTCCGACACTCTCACTCCTTCGGAGAAGCGGCCACGGGATTGACAATCCGCCCGGGCCGTGACAACGTTCGGTCGCCATCGACTCACGCCTCGCGAAGGACTAGCCTGGCGCCAGGCGGGTGGTCCTGCCCGCGGACCTCGACCAAGGAAGCGGTGTGCGATGGACTCGATGATGATGGGCGCCATGTCGAAGAGCATGGAGTCGATGCCCGACATGCAGATGATGGACATGTCCGTCATGCAGGCGTGCATGGATGCGTGCGCCGCGTGCGAACAGGCCTGCACGGTGTGCTCGACGCAGATGATGGACTGCTCTCCCGCCTGCATGAACTGTGCCGACATGGCAGGCACCATGATGCGGTCGATGATGCGGATGCAGGGGATGACCCCGGCGTCGATGATGGCGATGCTCAACGCCTGCATCGCGATGTGCAAGACGTGCATGGACGCGTGTGCGCGGCATGCCGACGAGAGCGACGTGTGTCGGATGTGCGCTCAGGCGTGCCAGGCCTGCATGGACGCCTGCTCGGCCATGAAGGACATGCTGATGGCGAGCGCCTGAACCGGAGGCGGGCTCAGGCGGCATCGACCCGGATCGTCATCGACGAGGCCGGCATGCTCGACCAAGATCCTGCCCATGCGCTCGTCACGATCGCTGATGAGACAGGGACTGGTGCCGCGCTCATCGGCGACCGCGCACAGCTGGCGGCTGTCAGTCGCGGCGGTGTCCTCGACCTTGCCGTTGCGGCGTCCCCGCGCCCCATAGATCTCACGGACCTCTACTGCTTCAATGACAAGGAGTACGCGCAGCTGACGATCGCGATGCGCGACCATCACGAGCCCGGGAAGCTCTTCGACCAGCTGCACGAACGAGGCAACATCACCATCCACGCCACCGACGCGGAAGCCTGGACAGCGATCAGCACGGACGTCATCCGCAAGGCCGAAGCCGGCGCTACCGTCGTCGTCACCTCCAACGACGCCGCGACACAGCTGAACTCCCTTGCCCAAGACGCGCGCGCCCGCGCCGGCCACACCCGCACACCTGCCGTTGAGGTCGCCGGCAGCGACGGCTTGAACATCCGTGTCGGCGACCGCATCATGACCCGCAGCAACGACAAAGACCTGCGTGACGCGAACCGCGACACCTGGACCGTCGCCCGCGTGCACCGCGACGGATCCGTGAGCCTCAAGGACAAGGAGAGCGGACGGAAGGCGCGGCTGCCCGCCGAGTACGTCGAGGCACACACACACCTCGCCTACGCCTCGACCGAATACGGCGTCCAGGGTGCCACCGTCGACTTCGGCCACGGCATCGTCACCGACTCGTCCAGCGCGCAAGCCGTCTACGTATCCGCGACCCGCGGCCGCGAGCACAACACCCTGCACCTGGTCGCCGGCGACGTCGACGAAGCACGATCCATCTTCACCGGGCGCGCTGCGCCGCGAAGCCGGAGACCGCGGCGTCGAAGCCGCCCGCGAGAACATCACCCGCGACCTCCACGGCATCGTCCTACCCGCCCCCGGCATCGCCCTGAAGGTGCGCGCCGAACGCCTCGCCACCAGGGAGCGCGTCTACACGGCGCGAGTCCGCGAATGGGAGCTCGCCACCGCGAACTGGGAGAAACGGCACCCCGGGATCTCCGCCACAGACCCCGGCGTTAGTGTTGCTGCGCTCGAGCGCGAGCACCAGGCCGCGATCGCCGACGTCGCGCGCCTCGAGCACGACAAGCAGGCCGCGGTCGTAGAAGCGCACACCACCAGTTGGGAGCGCGACTATGCGGCCGTCGACCAGGCTCGCGTGTCCGCGGTCGACGCGCCCGTCTTCCGTCGCCGCAGCGCCCAAGAGGCGCACGAGAACGCGCGCCGTGACTTCACTGCGAAGCACGGCCACGAGCCCACTCCGCAGCCTCCCGAGCAGCTGCGCGACACCTGGCGACGCGCCGCGACTGCACCGGGTCGAGACGAGCGCCTCGAAGCCGCCCGCCGGCACGTCGACGAGCGCCGGACGAAGCTCGAACACCTCCAGCGCGACCCCGCACCGACCCGACCCACCGCTCCGACTCCGGGCACGCCCGCGCAGGAACGCGCCAAGGATGCGCAGTACCTGCAGGACAGAAAGCAGCTCGAACAGCGCCGCACAACGAGTCCCGAGATCCGCCGGCCTCGAACGCCAACGCGAAGCATAGAGCGATAGTCCGAAACCCACTGCCCCTGAGGTTGTGAGTTGCGGAGCCTAGAGGATGTTGATCGTGACCGTGGCTTCTGCCAGAGTCCGACACGACCGCTACGAGGCGCAGAAAGCCCGTGTGCGGTTCGTGCCCACAGAAAGACCGGAGGATGATCAGTGAGTCATATAGGTGTGTTCAGCGCAGCCGCTCCCGAGGCAGCTCCCGAGGCGGGGGCCGTTTTCGCGTTCGTGATCATTCTTCTAACCGTTGCCGCGTCGTTCTTCATCGTCGTTATCCACGTGTGTGTCGCCGCCGTGCTGAGGCCGCCCCGTCCTCTCGCAGAGACTTCGGTTCTCGGCCGACACATCGTCGGACTCGCCAAGATCGTGCTGGGATTCCTTGGATTCTTCGGGGGGCTGCTGCTGACAACGATCATCGCCATGGGGAACGATCACTGGGGGTCTTCTGCCGGGCTATTTGACCTCATGGATCAGCTCTGGGGTATGTTCCTTGTGCTCATCGCTTTCGTTGCCTACGGCTACTGGTTGTGGATCGCGTTGGACCTGATCCGGCTCGGTGAAGCACGGCGTCTCTCTGCCGTCGAGTGGTGGTACAGGACGTGGCTGCATCGTCGTGTCGGCGTGCGCTGGGTGGAACGCGCGGCGCGTGCAACAGCCCAGGCCGTCGTCGGCGGCCCCTGGTGGGCGCTCCTGTTGACGTTCTACGCGGCTCCGCTGATTCTCATCGTCGCAGTGATGGAACTCGTGCGGATGCTGACCAGGACGTTCCTTCCCTGATCTGTCGGAACCCCACACGAACCCGGTTGCACCGCGGCGAGCTCGCAGCTGCCGGCGTGTGGAGTCGCGACAACGATCCGCTGAGTCTGGCCCCTGCAAGCTCGGGATTCCGCACCAAGTGCTCTGGACTAAGCCGTAGCTCGTAGAGGCGGAAGCGATTGCCTGGACGCGGCGAGCCTGAGCGAGCTCAGCAGCGCAGCAAGTTCTTTATCGTTCGGTTCGAGAACGGTAACCAGCCGAAGGAACGTGTCGAGCATCACTCCGTTGGAGCCTCGGCTCAATCCGGCTCGCTCAAGTCGCCCATACGTCGGGACGGCGATTCCTGCGCAAAGCGCCAAGGTTTCTTGGGATATCCCGCGAGCGGTGCGGGTGCTGTACAGCCAGGTCGACACGATCTCTACTGGCGTCAGAGTCGGAACTCCCATGTATTACTCCCTGACCTTCCTCGCCAACCCCCCGGTTGGCTGGTGAACCGAAAGTACAGTAAACGCCCGCAAAAAAATAGATAATCTATACGCTTGACTTAATGTTGTGGATGTGATTCACGACCCCCGAAACGCCTTCGCGCGCGGTGAAAATAGTCGTTCTGCCGCGGCTCTGCAAGGCTCTCGATGATCTTTAATCTCTCCCTGCCACCGCCCATGCTTGGTGGCGACCTGGCTCGGGTCGCTCACGGAGAGGCGAAGCATGATCGGGCGTGAGGAACGAACTGGTGACAGTTTCGGTTTAGGCCGCGAGTGTGAGCGGCTCGGTTAGCTTGGCTTCGAACTCGATGGGCGTCAACCCGCCGAGGGTGTCCTGGGCTCGCTGGCGGTGATACTTCCGCTCGATCCAGACGACGATGGCGAGGCGAAGCTCCTGCCGCGTCGCCCACCGCTGCTGGTTGAGGACGTTCGTCTGCAACAGTGACCAGAAGCTCTCCATCGCCGCGTTGTCCCCGGCCGCGCCGACGCGCCCCATCGATCCGACCATGTCGTGACGGCGCAGCTCGCGGGCCATCGCCCTGCTCCGGAACTGGCTGCCCCTGTCCGCGTGCAGGATGCAGCCGGCCACCTCACCGCGGCGGGTGACGGCGTTGCGCACGGCATCGACGGCGAGCTTCGCTGTCATCCGATCCGAGATCGAGTAGCCGACGATCCGGTTCGAGAACACGTCCTTGATCGCGCAGCAGTAGAGCTTGCCTTCGCTCGTCCAATGTTCCGTGATGTCCGTGAGCCAGAGCCTGTTCGGCGCATTGGCACGGAATACCCGTTGCACGTGGTCGTCGAACACGGGAGGGCCGGCCTTCTTGCCCTTGCCCCGCCGGCGGCGTTGCGCGGACGAGAGGATCCCGGCCTGCGAGCACAGCTTCCACGCCGTCCGGCGACTCATCCGCCAGCCAGCCCGGCGCGCCTCGTCGGCCAGGTATCGGTAGCCGAACGTCGGGTCCTCGTGGTGCGCATCGTGCAGCGCATTGATCCGATAGGCGCGGAGCACATCCGCGTCCCGGATCGGGTCGCCTCTCCACCGGTAGTAGGGCTGGCGGGCGAGCTTAAGGACCCGGCACGACACCGACACGGGGATCCCCGCGTCGGCGAGCTCAGCAACGAGCGGGTATGTCATTTTGGGGAGCCACCGAGGCGCAGGTTCGCCTGCGACAGATACGCCGCCGCTCGCCTGAGGACCTCGTTCTCCTGCTCGAGCAACCGGATCCGCTTCTTCAACTCCCGCGCCTCCGCTGCGTCTGCAGCGGTCTGACCAGGACGGTTGCCGTATTCGACGTCGGCCTGACGGAGCCAGTTCTGCAACGTCGCTTCGCTGATGCCGAAGTCAGTGGCGATCTGCTTGATGGTGACGCCGCTCTCGCGGCTACGAGCGACCGCGACAACGTCCTCGCGGAACTCTCTGGGATAGGGACCAGGCATGATGACATCCTCCCCGCCAGCGCCTCCCGGCACTAACGATCAGTTGTCACCAATTCCTTCCTCACGCCCATCAAACAGAAGCCGCTGTCGGTAGAAGCTCGAGACAACGTGCGGAGGACACGGAAAAGTCGACGGCGTCGCGGAATTATCAGTGCGATCGGCGCACTAACGATGTTGGGAAGCGTCCTGTTCGGCGGCGCATCCGCCAATGCGGCTCTTTCGTCCAGCATGTGCGACTTCGCCGTCTTCGTAGGCGTGCGCGGAACTGGCGCCCCTGCGGGTTCGAACCTGGTGCATAACGGCCGGGTCTGGACGAACGGTGGTCTCGGCGATCAGGTGGCCCCGATCCGCAGCGCGTTGATCAACGTGCCGGACATGCCCTTTTACTTCCTCAGCCTCGCCTACCCGGCGACTGCAGCTCTTAGCCCCAGCATCGAGGATGGCAGGCTCAAGCTCATCGCGGAGTTGAACTACATCAATCAGACGTGTCCGTACGCGCCGATCATCCTGGCGGGTCACTCACAGGGTGCCCAGGTGATTAGCAAGGTGCTCACAGGGGCCGCTACGTCCCCTCTTGGTGCGCCGTTCAACCTGACCCCGGCCGCGAAGGCGAACATCCGTGCCGTCGTGCTGTACGGCGATCCGTTCTACGAATCAGGAAAATTGACGAACTACCCGAACAGGCCGAAGAACGGTCTGCTCAGCACAATTCCTTACACCCAAAAGAACTCGTTGGCGACCTACAACTACTTGGGTTGGCCGGCTGGTAGTAACAGCCAGCAGACCGTCTACAAGGTCCGGGAGTTCTGCAACATAGGCGACTTCTTCTGCCAATCGAACCCGGGCGACAGCAGCTACGCTATCCACAACTCGTACGCGCAATACGCGAACTCGGTCGCCGGCTGGATCACCTACGAGTTGACGGACCCAATCTAGGCCCTAGGAGCATGATGAACGACCAGCGCAACGCACAATCGCAGCTCGGTGACAACCTGGCGTGGGTGAGTCTCTTCGTCGCGACCGTGTCTGCGTTGGTCGTTCTGGCCCGGACCCTTGAGATCGCCGGCTGCTCCGACCAATGCGATTACCTGACGTTGGAGACCGTGACCCGCGGATTCTGGATGTCCGCCTTGATCATCTTCATCGTCACCACAGGCGCGTACTTCTTCACAAGATCTCGACTCCGTTTGGCCTGGCTCCTCCCGGCGGCCGGCATCACGATCACGCTGATTGCCCTACTCGTTACGAATCTCGTGATGAACGGCGCGCTGAACGTCGGGTAGTCACGGATTCTGACACCTGCAAGCTCTATGTGCCCGTGGCGATCGCCACGGGCACATGTGCGTGTTCCGCAGCGGCCGCGATCGCTGACACGTAGGTGTCAAAACGGCGGCCGCGGGGAGTCGGTGCAGAAGACGAAAAGACATAACAACTATTATCGGTTAATCATCATTAACTGATTTCTCGGCGCGGCGCTTGGCTTCGTTCTTTGCGTGGCGCTCCCAGTACCTTTCGCTGAGCTGCAGCTCATCATTGATCTCGAGCTGCCTCGCACTTCGGCGGAGAAAGTTGCGGTACTGCGTGTTGGTGATGAGGTACGAGTAGGCACGCGCGCTCCAGACCATCGAGGCTGCAGTGAAAAATGCCAGCACGTCCGTTGGGAACGACTGATTGGGCGTCGGCCGAAACGCGGGGATCCCCGCGTCCGGGCTATCGGGAGCGAAGTAGAGGTCGGCCACCCGTGGGCTCGCGTGGCTGAGGCCCGAGAGTACGCGGTAGTAGATGTAGGCGTCTTTGCCGGCTGGCTTCAGGTCCAGGCAGATCTCACCGAATCGGTGGGCATCGTCGTAGGAACCACCGAATGGAGTGGGGTCCGTGTCGGTGATCTCGGGAGCGCCGTCTCGAAAGACACGCGTGGTGGCCTCCATTGCGTCCTTCTGAAGAGATGAACGCGACCGCGAGTATGAGTGCAGAAACGCGCGGATCCCGTGGTCGTCAGTGCTTTGGACCAACCAGGCAGCGGTGAGTGAGCATTCAAAAACGAGCCTGACTAGCGGGACTGCGGCAGATATGTGCCCGTGCTCGAGGAGCAGCATGATTGCCGGCGATGTGTCGTGAACATGCCGCGAAAGGCCGATAATTGCGGTGATTCGTGCGGCGTCTGCTCCTGTGAAGCGTTGCCCCCGACGTGACTTCGGCTGACGAAAAGCCCGAACCTCAGAGACAGCATCCCACTCGCTCTGAAGCTCAGCGATGAGTGAGCGCGTCTGTTCCTCGCTCATGGCCATCCGCCCAACCTAGCGTGGCACGGAGGCCTCGGAACCTCTGCGCCTTGCACGTGCAGCGTGGGTAGGCTCATCGTTGAAGCTCGACCGACTTCTCCTGCTCAATGTGATCGAGTGCTGTCTCCACCAGCGGATCCATGAGAAGCGTATCGATCTCGCTCCAGCGGCGCATCCAACCCTCGAGGTCGGCGTCGAGGTAGCCGATGAATGAGCGCGCATCTTCCAAGACCAGGTGGGGCGCACGACGCAGCTGTACCCCTGGAGTGCCGAGACCAGGTTGCGGAAACCCGAAGACGATCGGCTCACAGTGATTGATCCGATTCCTCGCCCAGTTCAGGCTCATCGCGGAACGATGGAGTGACTTCCGGTCGATGCCGGGGAACGCATCTTGGAGAGCCGGCGCCCAGATGTTCCTATCGAATCTCGCCTTGGTCCCATCTTCCTTGCGGTCACCTTTGCCAAGTAGCGACACCCACGTGCCCAGCATCAACTGCGCGACAACTTTCCCGGGTGGCGCCTTCTCCCCCACCTTCTCCAGCGCCTCATCAATCTTCTCGGTGAGATCCACGTCGAAGAGCTCACGTTGGCTGAGATACCAATGGTCATCGAATGAGCTGCTCAGAGCACGGTGAACCCGCTCGCGCAACGCAACCTCCACCATCCTGACTGTCGCATGCAGGTGCGATGCGATCTGGGAGTCCAGGAGATAGAGTGCGATCGCGCCGCGGTCGCCGGCTACCGCAGCCCGGAATCGCCGGAGTCGTTGAGGTGCGAGACTGTCGATGAGCGCGCGTTGCTCTACCAGCGTGGGTTGAGGGATCACACGCAGAACGCTACACTGGAGTCATATTCCCCCGGCCTTGAGCTGAGTATGGGTTTCGGAAGCCGCCGTAGTTCTTAGTACACGGCGGCTTCACCCGTTTCATGGCCTATCCAACTGTCGAGCTGCCGACCACAGCCTTATACAAAGAACTAGGACCCCGCGATGCGAGGTCCTAGGCGTGCAGCGTTCCGATAGCCGACCCGCCGCTGTCTCGCTCGTATTGTAAGAGGAGGCGGGGCTAGTCCGTGTCCATGCGTTCGTGGGGTTCGTGGCCGGCGCCGTCGCATCGTTGGAAGACGCCGTCTTCGCGGCTGGTGAGTTGTGGGATGTGGTAGTCGAGGATCTCGCGATAGAACGTGTGCAGCGACGGGGCGCCCTTGATGCGGAGGCGCATGAGGGTCCCTTCGTCGTAGATGCCGGCGAGCCGGTGGACGGCGTCGGGGTGTTCGGTCCAGCGGCTGCACCATCGCCCGGATTTCACGAGCCCGACGGTGCCGGTGAGGTAGTCCTGGAATGTGCCTTCCACCCACTCGACGAGCTCAGGCGGCGCGGTGGTGAGAGGGACGCTCCATGCGAGCAAGGAGATCGATGATTCGTCTTCGTCGTCCTTGGTAACCGGTGTGCTCTTCGCCGCGTCCAGCGTCTCGAGGGCGACGTCGAGCTTTCGTTGTGCGGGGGTGAGCTCGTGGTGGGCTTCTTCGTGGCGCCGTGCTGCGCGTGCTTGTGCGCGGGTCTTCTTGGCGAGTTCGCGGTGCGCGGCCGCGACCTGCCAGGGCAGTTTCGCGTCGTCGCTCGTGTAGTCATCGACCTTCGCTTCCGCGACGGTGACGTCGTCGTTCGCTCGGCCAGCGCATCGTCGGCGGCGGCCGCTTTCTCCTCGGCGCTGTGCAGTGCCTTCTCGGCCGCGGCGACGTCCATCGCAGCGGCGGCGATCGCGAGCTCGTCGACGACGAAGCTGTCTTCGGTGGTCTCAGACACATGAACGTCCTCCTCCGCCTGGTGGTGCACACGGTCGGGACGCATCGCGACCAGCTGCCGGAGGCGCTTGTCTGTGAACCACGGCCGCGCCCGTACGAGCGCGGGCCGGCACCCGGAGGCGAAGACGATCATGCGGCCGACGGAGAGGACGTCGAGATCTGCGACGTCCATGATCCGTTCCGTGCGGCGAGAGACCTGTGTGGAGCCACCGCCGCGGCCGGCGCTGGTGGAGCGTTCGGTGTATTCGTAGTCGCCGATGAGGTCGGACACGTTGCGGTAGAACGAGGCGGAGGCGTTGCCGCCGGCGTAGATCCACCACATCGATGCGGCGAGCAGCTTCTCATATCCGCCGTTGGGCCACACGAGCTTGCCCTGGTCCTCGCTCTGCAGGATCGTCACGACGACGATGCCGCGGGCACGGTAGTGGCTGTACCGGTCGGGAAGGTCGGGGATCAGGAAGAACGATCAGACGGCGGCGACGTTGAACTGCGTGCCGCCGACGGCGAGCACTCCGTAGCGCGCGTGCAGCGCGACGGGGGTGCCGGGGGCGGCCTCGAGGGCGGCACCGGAACCGTTCCACAGCGCATGTGCTTCGCCCTCGAGCGTGCGCACCACGAGGTCACCGGAGCTGGCGTCGGCGGACTCGACGAGGGCATCGATCCACCCGGCGGGCGTCGCCGAGGCGATGCGTGCCTGGATGAGGTGCAGAGCATGGCCGGGGGCGAAGGAGGAGCACCGGCCGCCGTGGCTGCACATGCACGCCGCACGCTCACGCACCGGGAGGGGCGAAAGGCGGTTCAGCGGCGTGGACACGGTGGTCTCCTTCAGGTCGGACGTTCCGGAAAGACTAAGACGCCCTTCGCGTGGTGCCCAGGCGGGCCGACATGGAGTGAAACAAACGGGTGTAGGCTCGCCGGGTGCTGTCGTCGATGAGCGCCCTCGGGGCGCAGAGCGGAGCTGCAGGCGCTTCCCGCGCCGCAGGCAGAGGCTGAGGACCCACCGGAGGCGGAACCCCCGTCCCCGGTGTCGCGACGTACCCGGCCACCGTGTCCGGGATCCTTCCTCTCATCGACCCGCCTTCGCGGCGACCACTCCGAAAGCACCACTCCCATGCGTCCCATCGACGAGCGCGCCATCCGCGCCTCCTTCCTCAACGCCTCCCGCAAAGAGGTCTCCGACCTGACCCTTCCGCCCGGATTCGCCGAGATCGACTTCGACCGGCTCGACTTCCTCGGGTGGGCCGACCCGAAGATGCCCCGCCGGGCCTACGTCGTCACCTGGATCGATGACGCCCCGGTCGGTGTCTTCCTGCAGCGCGCCGAGCAGCGCGTGATCGCCAGAGCGCAGTGCTCGTGGTGCGAAGACGTGACGCTCCGCAACGACGTGCAGCTGTACGTGGCGCGCAAGGCCGGACCGGCCGGGCGCAAGGGCGACAGCGTGGGTGTGCTCACCTGCGCCGAGTTCGGCTGCAACCACAACGTGCGGGTCCTGCCGCCGCTGGCCTACCAGGGGTTCGACCGCGAGTTCGCGCGCGACCTGCGAATCCTGCGACTGCAGGAGCACGTGGCGGGCTTCCTCGCCGAGGTCGCGGGGCGGGCGGGTTAGACGATCCGGGCGCGCACGTGCGCCCAGGCGGGTGCTGTCAGCGCCGCCGACCGGCGGGCGAACTCGTCGAAGCTGTCACGACCGGGCCAATCGGCCGGCAGCATCGACGGGGGAAGCCCCGGATCGGTGTACGGCAGCACCCGCCAGCGGTCGATCAGCTGCACGTACGCGGCGAACGGCTCCGCGGGCAGATCTGCGAGCGACGCCTGGAAGGCGAGGTGCTCGTCGCGCAGCGCATCCAGATCCCACCACTGCGCCGCAGCGTCGACGAGGCTGCCGGCGGGAACGGGGGCGGATGCCGGGAACAGCGTCGCCCACGGGCGCGCATCGAGTTCGTCGAGGATCTGCACCACCTCGTCCTGAAGGTGGCCGGGGCAGATCCACAGGGCGGGCGACACGACTCCCGCACCGATCCACTGCAGTCGTCGACGCAGCTGATGGCGCACGCTCCTCGCGCTCTCGGGGATCGAGAACGAGACCAGGCACCACGTGTCGGCGTCGGTCATCTCGCGCATCTCGAAGATGCGCCGATCGCCGCGTTCGAGCATCGGGATCGCTGCCGGGTTCAGCCGGTAGCCGATCTGCTTCTCACGGGCGGCGAGCAGCAGGCCCTTCTGCTTGAGGCGTGCGACACCGGTGCGCGCCGGGGCCGGTTCGATGCCGAGGTCGCCGGCGAGGGCGACCAGGTCGGCGGCGGAGATCCACCCGCCGAGCGGGCGCAGGAAGACGCCGATGAACGTCCGCAGCAACGATGCGGTGCTGCCGGGGCGCGCATCGATGTCGTCGAGGACGGGCGCGACGGCACGGTCAGAAGTCACCGGACTCCAAGGCGTCGCGCACCGCGAGCACGCCGGTGATGGTCTCGACGTGCGAGGTGCTCAGCGGAGAGAGTCCGAGGCGGATGCCGTCGGGGAATCGGAAGTCCGGGATGATGCCGTCGGCCCACAGGCGACGTGTGACGTCGCGGAAGTCCGGATGCCCGATCGTCACGTGTCCGCCTCGCAGCTCGGCATCGCGAGGGCTGAGCAGTCGCACACCGAGAGGGGCGAGCACCTCGTCGTAGGCACGCACGGCGAGATCGGTCAACGACTGCGACTTGGCCCGCACGCCCTCGATCGTCGAGTGCTCGATGAGGTCGAGCATCCCCTGCATCGCGAGCATCGACGTCACCGGGGGAGTGCCGCTGAGCAGCTGGCGGATGTCGCCGGACGGTACGTACTCCGGCCCCATCGCGAAGATGTCGGCCGCGCTCCACCAGCCCTGGATCGGCTGGCGCAGCACACCCTGCAGTCCGTGTCGGAGGTAGGCGAAGGCGGGGGAGCCCGGCCCGCCGTTCAAGTACTTGTAGGTGCAGCCGACAGCCATGTCGACACCCCACTCGTCGAGCTGCATCGGCACGACGCCGGCCGAGTGGCACAGATCCCACATCATCAGGGCGCCGGCCTCGCGCACCGTCGCGGTGATACCCGGCATGTCGGCCAGGGCTCCCGAGCGATAGTCGACATGGCTCAGCGACACCAGGGCGGTGCGTGCGGAGACGACGGCCTCGACATCGGCGATGGTCACCCCGTGCACCGGGTCGGGTTCGATCCACCGCAGCGTCATCCCCGTCTCGGCGGCCACGCCCTCGGCGAGGAACCGGTCGGTGGGGAAGTTGCCCGCCTCGATCACGAGCTCGGTGCGGTCCGGGTCGGCCGACGCGGCGGCGCGCATGAGCTTGTAGATCAGCACGCTGGTCGAATCGGCCACGACGGTCTGGCCGGGGGCGGCGCCGAGAGCGACCCGTCCGATGCGGTCGCCCAGCTCCATCGGCAGCACCATCCACTGCTCGTCCCACGAGCGGATCAGCCGCGTGCCCCAGTCGTCCCGCACGAAGGCGGCGATCTTCTCGGGGACTTCGCGCAGGGGACGCCCGAGCGAGTTGCCGTCGAGGTACGCGGTGACGCCAGGAGCCTCGGCGAACGCATCGAGGTGGGCGTGCAGCGGATCGGCCGCATCGAGAGCGCGGGCGAGTTCGAGGAGGGAGGAGTCGGGCGTCATGGTCATGTCACACCTTCAGGTCTGCGGGGGTGAGGGGGCGGGCGTCGAGCGGATCGGCGCTCGACGGGGTTCCGCCGGGGATGAGGAGGAGAGCGGAGTGGGGTTCGCGCGGGTCCACGGGGGCGAGAGCCTGCAGCAGGGCGGCATCGTCGAGTCCTGCCTCGCGGAGAGCGGCGACCTCGTGCGGGTTCAGATCGACCGGCATCGGTCCGTTGCCCAGGTCGGTCCCGTAGAGCACGCTGCCGCCTGCGGTGCGGAAGCGGCGCACGTTGTCGATTGCGATCGCACGCTCGGGGTCGTCATGGATGGCGAGCGTCGAGATCCAGGAGGCGGAGACGGCCTGGCGCGCGATCTCGTCATCGTCGAGTCGCTCCGTGAACGGGGCGTGGGCGAGCCGGGCGGCTCCGAGACCGACCACACGCCGTGCTTCGCCCGCCCCTTCGGCGTGGGCGACGACGGGGAGACGGCGAGCGGAAGCGAGCCGCACGATCGTGCGGAACAGATCGTCGGTGAGGACGGGTCCTGCGGCACTGTTGCTGGTGACCTTGATGCAGGTCGCGCCGGCGTCGGCCATCTCCGCGACGGCGTCGGCTGCGGCCGCGGCGTCGGCGATCTCGCGCACCGAGCCCTCCGGCGCCCAACCGCGGTCGGAGGGGTACCCGCCGGGGGTAGTCAGGAAGGCTCCGGCGAAGTGGACGGACACCGGTTCCGGCACGGTGATCAGACGCAGTGCCTCGGGGTCTCCGCCCAGGTCGACCACGCGGCCGAGGCGTGACTCTGCCAGCACG
Source organism: Microbacterium sp. PAMC22086 (assembly GCF_019443525.1). Lineage (NCBI taxonomy): Bacteria > Bacillati > Actinomycetota > Actinomycetes > Micrococcales > Microbacteriaceae > Microbacterium > Microbacterium sp. PAMC22086. Next base: position 1,224,303 of record NZ_CP080380.1, read on the forward strand.
CCATGCTCGATGAGCTGAAGGTGCACGTGGTGGTCGGTGAATCCGCCCACGATCACACCATCGAGCCGGGGAGCTCCCGACGCGGGCACCGCATCGCGCAGCCGCAGGTGCCCGTCGACGAACTCGACGACGCCCTCGCGCCACTCGACTCCGTCGAAGAACGTCGCGGCGTGCATCAGCTGCCGATCTCGGTGCGCACGGTGTAGAGCTCGGGGAAGAAGGTCAGATCCAGCGCGCGCTGCAGGAAGCCGACGCCGCTGGAGCCGCCGGTGCCGACCTTCATGCCGATCGTGCGCGCGACGGTCTTGAGGTGTCGGAAGCGCCAGAACTGGAAGTTGTCCTCGAGGTCGACCAGGTCTTCGCACGCCTCGTAGAGGTCCCAGTACCGGCTCGGGTCCTGGTAGATCTCGCGGATCGCGGGCACCAGCTCCGGGGTCTCCCGGTAGGGCTCGCGCACATCGCGCTGGAGGATCGAGCTCGGGATCGGCAGCCCGCGGCGGGCGGCGAAGCGCAGGAACTCGTCGTAGAGCGTCGGCTTCTCCCACTCGGCCGTGAGCAGAGCGAGGTTGGCGGGGTGGTCGGCGAAGACGCTCAGCATCTTCTCGTTCTTGTTGCCGAGGGCGAACTCCACCGCCCGGTACTGCACGGACTGGAAGCCCGACGAGTTGCCCAGTGCCCCGCGGAACTGCGCGTACTCGGTGGGGGTGAGGGTCGCGAGCACGGACCACTGCTGGGTCATCACGTCTTGGATGCGCTTGACCCTGGCGATGCGCTTCAGCGCCTCGCGGAGGTCGTCGCGGGCGAGCAGCTCACGCGCCGAGGACAGTTCATGCAGCAGCTGCTTGAGCCACAGCTCGGTGGTCTGGTGCTGGATGATGAACAGCATCTCGTCGTGGTGCTGCGGTTCGCTCACCGGATGCTGCGCGGTGAGCAGCTGGTCCAGCGCCAGGTAGGAGCCGTACGTCATCCGGCCGGAGAGGTCGGTGACGATGCCGGATTCCAGGTCGCGTTCGTTCTCGGTGTGCATGCGCCGAATATATCACTTTCGTGGCGAGCGTCACAGGAGTGATATGTTCTGCGTCGACGTCCCTCAGAGCGCGGGGGTGCGCGGCGGCGGCGTGCGACGCGTGCCAGGGCCGCCTGTCGCTTCGAACGCCGCCGCGAGGCGCAGCAGTCGCGTGTCGTCATATGCCCGACCTGCGAAGGTGAGGCCGATCGGCATGCCGATGTCGCTCATCACCCCCATCGGGACGGTGACGGTCGGGATGCCGAGGTGGCGCACGGCGAGGTTGCCGTTCGCGATCCAGACGCCGTTGCGCCAGCCGCGGTCGGCGGATTCGGGGTTCACGTCCATGTCAGCCGGACCCACATCCGCGACCGCCGGGAAGACCACGGCATCCAGCCGCAGCACATCCATCCACACCTCCAGGTCGCGGCGACGGGTCTCCTCCAGGCCGCGCAGGCCGTCTTCGAGTTCGGGCATGTCCGTGAACGAGGCATCGGGGTGGCGGCGCACCCAGTCCGGATACTCGGCGATGTCGTCGTCGAAGCCCGTGTAGCGGTCGGGGAGTGCGCCCGGGGGGTGGGGGAAGATCGTGGCGCCGTCGACGTCGACGAGCGAGTGCAGAGCGGGGTCGGCGTTCGCCTGCAGGAAGTCCTCCCACGCCCACGCCGAGAGATCGACGATCTCGCGGCGCAGGTACTCCGGCGACACCAGGCCGCGGGTCGCGATGGTGTGCGCCCCCGGACGGTCGCCCTCGTAGTTCGACACCACCGGGAAATCGACCTCGATCACGGTCGCTCCGGCGGCGGTGAGGTCGCGGCGGGCGACCTCCCAGCGCTCGATGATGCTCGCCCGTGTCTCGATGCGCCGGCCGGTGGGCCCGCCGATGCCGGGGTTCTCGGCAGTGCCGGCATCTGGGTCCGCATTGATGTACATCCGGGGGATCCCGATACGCGCGCCGACGAGGGCGAGGGGGCTGCCTGTCGCGAGTGCCGGATACGATTCCGGTCGCACCGTCGATGCCGCAGGCAGCGCCACCCACGGCTGCGCGCGCCAGAAGTCGCCACGGGTCTCGGCGTCGTCGGCGACGATGACCTCGAGCACTTCGAGCAGGTCGGCCATCGAGCGGGTATGCGGCACCACCACGTCCATGGTCGGCACAAGAGGCCAGTTGCCGCGGGTCGAGATCACCCCGCGCGAGGGGGTGTAGGCGCACAGCGCGTTGTTGGTCGCTGGGCCCCGGCCGCTCGACCAGGTCTCCTCACCGAGGCCGAAGGCGGCGAAGCTCGCCGCCGTCGCCGTGCCGGAGCCGTTCGACGAACCGGAGGCGAAGGGCGCCGTGAGAAAGGTCGCGTTGTACGGACTCTCGGCGCGACCGTAGAGGCCGCGCTGCATGCCGCCGTTCGCCATCGGGGGCATGTTCGTCAGTCCGAGGCAGATGGCGCCGCCCGCGCGCAGTCGCTCGATCGTGAAGGCATCGCGCTGGGCCACGAGCTCTGCGAAGGCGGGACTCCCCGCGGCGGCGGTGAGGCCGCGCACGAGGTAGCTGTCCTTCGCGGTGTACGGGATGCCGTCGAGCGGCCCGAGCGTCTCCCCGCGGGCGTGACGAGCGTCGGAAGCGGCGGCCTCACTCCGCGCGCGGGGATTGGCGACGACGACCGCGTTCAGGGCGGTCTCGGTGCCGGGGGCGTCGAAGGCGGAGATGCGCGCGAGGTATGCGTCGACCAGTTCGACGGCGGTCGTGTCTCCGGCGTCGAGGGCGCGCCGCAGGTGGGCGATGGACGCCTCGACCACGTCGAACATCAGCGGCTTCCGTCGAGGGCGGGCTGCTGCTGGGTGATGCAGTGGATGCCGCCGCCGCGGGCGAACAGCGGGCGCGCATCGACCGTGACCACACGGCGTCCGGGGTAGGCATCGGCGAGGATCTCGCGCGCTGCGGCATCGGCCTTCTCGTCGCCGAAGCCGCAGGCCACGACGCCGTCGTTCGTGACGAGGTGGTTGACGTAGCTCCAGTCGACAGGGCCCTCATCGTCGGAGAGCGTCGAAGGGGCGGGCAGCCCGATCACCTCGAAGCGGCGGCCGGCGGCGTCCGTCTGCTCCGCGAGCATGCTGCGCAGCTCGCGCGTGACCGCGTGATCGGGGTGGTCGGGGTTTTGCTGGTCGTGCAGCAGCAGCCGCCCGGGCGACACGATGGTGGCGACGATGTCGACGTGGCCGTTCGTCCCGAAGTCGTCGTAGTCGCGAGTGAGCCCACGGGGGAGCCAGATCGCCGTGGTCGCGCCGATCGTGCGGGCCATCTCGGCCTCGATCCGCTGCTTGTCGGCGTAGGGGTTGCGCCGGGGGTCCAGCTGCACGGTCTCGGTGAGGAGCACGGTGCCCTCGCCGTCAACGTGGATGCCGCCGCCCTCGTTCACGAGCGTCGAACTCACGAGCTCGGCGCCGACGGCGTCCGCCACGATGCGTGCGTGCTGTGCGGCCTTGCGCCACTCGGCCCATTCCGGGGCGCCCCAGCCGTTGAATATCCAGTCGACCGCGCCGAGCACGCCAGGACGCTCGTCGTCGACCACGAAGGTCGGCCCCGAATCGCGCATCCAGAACTCGTCCACGGGCGCGATCTCGATCTCGATGCTGCTGCTGAGCATGCGCCGGGCCCTGGCGACCTCGCTCGGATCGACCAGCATCGACACGGGCTCGAACTCGGCGACGGCGTGGGCGACAGCGGTCCAGGTGGCGTAGCCCTCCTCGCGGGCGGCGTCGGTGTCACCGAGGGTCTCGCCCTCCGCGGGGAACGCCATCCAGGTGCGCTCGTGACGTGCGGTCTCGGTGGGCATGCGCCAGCTCATCGTGATCTCCTCGCTGCTGCCGGTTCGTCTATTGAACATGCGATCAACAGGTGTTACGGTAACCCCTGATGAAGACCACGTCAACAGGTACGTCCACTCGGCGGATGTCGCCGGAGGAGCGCGATCAGTCGATCCTCGACGGTGCGATCGGCCTTGCCCGCGAGAGCGGACTCGAGAGCCTCACCGTCCGCGCGGTCGCGGCTCGCGTCGGGGTCACTCCCGCACTCGTGGCGCACTACCGGCCGGGGATGGACACCTTCGTCGCCGACGTCTTCGGGCTGATCGTGGCGGCCGAGCGCGAAGAGGTGATCGCCGCGTTCGACGACACCGACGACCTGCGCGAGGGCCTGCTGCGACTCATCGAGACGCTCCTCGATGCCGACCGCGACGACGTCACCCTCATCTGGGTGCAGGCCTGGGCGCTCGGAGCCCGGAACGATGCGCTCGCCGCGCGCGTGCGGCAGGAGATGGACGGGTGGCAGAGTGCGCTCGAGCAGATCTTCGCCCGTGCCGCTGCGGCCGGAGCCATCGCCGCCGGTCGTGCCGACACCGCAGCCTGGCTGCTGCTCGCGATGGTCGACGGCATGAACGCGCACTCACTGGTGAAGTGGGCGCCCCGCGACCGTGCCGACCTCGCCAGGCGGGCGCTCGCTGCGGTGCTCGACAGCGCGACGCCCGAGGCCGAGGTCACCGGCTCGCGCGCCACCGTCTCGCATTCCCCCGACCCCCGACCCACGGACCCCCGATCCGATGACAAGTAAAGGAACGCCCATGGATGCTGTGCGCATGCACGCGGCCTCGCCCGAATCGACCGCGATCGTTGACGCCGTGCTCGACTATTCGCGCCGCCGCATGCTCGCCTCCGACGTGCCGCTGGACAAGCCCCAGTCCGAGGCGGAGCTGAACCGTCTGGTCGGACCCACGATCACCGATGCGGGACTCGGCGCGGCGCGCGCCCTCAGTGTGTTCGAGCACGTCCTCGCTCCGGCCTGCCTGACCACGAGCCACCCGCTGTACCTGTCGTTCATCCCGACCGCGCCGACCATGGCCGCGATCGCGTTCGACCTGGTCGTTTCCGCGTCGGGGCTGTACGGCGGAAGCTGGCTCGAGGGCGCGGGGGCCGTGCACGCCGAGAACGAGGTGCTGTCGTGGCTGGCGAGCGAGTTCGGGCTGCCCGAGACCGCAGGCGGGGTGTTCGTGCAGGGCGGCACGATCGGGAACCTGTCGGCGCTGGTCGCGGCACGCGAGGCCGCGAAGGCCCGGCTGATCGCAGAAGGCAGAGAGCTGCCCACCCGGTGGAAGATCGTGTGCAGCGTCGAGGCGCACTCCTCCAACAAGTCGGCCGCGAAGATCATGGACGTCGACGTGCTGCTGGTCCCGGCAGGCGACGACGGCGTGCTCCGCGCCGATGGCGTGCGCGAGGCCCTCGTCGAGCACGGCGACGAGATCTGCGCGGTGGTCGCCACCGGCGGGTCGACCAACTTCGGCATCGTCGACGACATCAAGGGAATCGCGGCCCTCAAGGACGAGTTCGACTTCTGGCTGCACATCGACGGCGCCTACGGCCTCACCGCCATGCTGGCACCCGAGGCGCGACACATCTTCGAGGGCGTCGAGCGCGCCGACTCGGTCATCGTCGATCCGCACAAGTGGCTCTTCGCGCCGTTCGACTGCTGCGCTCTGATCTACCGCGATCCCGACAGCGGACGACGGGCGCACACGCAGCACGCCGAGTACCTCGACATCCTGACCGAGGTCGACGAGTTCAGCCCCTCGGACTACTCGATCCAGCTCACACGCCGCCCGCGAGGCCTGCCGATGTGGTTCTCGGTCGCGACGTACGGCGTCACCGCCTACCGTGATGCCGTGAGTGCGGGACTCGCGCTGACCCGACGCATCGCCGACGAGATCGCCCGTCGCCCCGAGCTGCGACTGGTGCGCGATCCGCAGCTGTCGATCGTCGTGTTCGAGCGGGAAGGGTGGGAGCGCGCCGATTACGACCGGTGGTCGGCGGCGCTGCTCGATTCGCAGCGCGCGTTCGTGGTGCCGAGCTCGCACGCCGGGCGCCCGAACACGCGATTCGCGATCCTGAACCCGCTCACCACGTTCGAAGACCTCGTCGGCATCCTCGACACGATGAAGTAACCCCGCCGCCGCTGGTGCGCGCGCCCGTGGGGTCATGCCCGTGCCCGTTGCGGCTCAGCCGGCCATCCCGGCGGTGAGTCGACGCAGGCCGTACTCGAAAGCGCGGTCGACGTCGCCGCCGAGGCGGAATGCTCCGGACAGCTCCATCTGCAGGAACCCGGTCGCCCAGGCGGTGAACAGGCGGGCAGCGTCCAGCGCGTCCTCCTCGCCGACCATGGCGGATGCTGCGCGGATCAGCGGAGCGGCCGAGCGCTCGAGGGCATCGTGCGGAGCGGCGATCGTGAACATGAGGCGGAAACCCTCGGGGTGCTCCTGCGCGAAGCCGCGATAGGTGTGCGCGAGCGCGCCGATGTCGTCGCCCGCAGCTTCGAGCCGCGCGGTGAGAGCGTCGATCGACGCGGTGGCGACGGCGGCGTGCAGGGCGTCCCGATCCCGCACCCGCTTGTAGAGCGAGGGGGCGCGGACGCCCACCCGATCCGCGACCGCCTGCATCGTGAGACCCGAGGGGCCGGCGACCTCGAGGATCTCCCGCCCCGCCGCGACGATCTCCTCGGTGGACGTGCGTTCGGGTGTCGGCATCGGATCCTCCTGGATGGCTATTGACAATAGCCATCATAGCTACGTAACGTAGCCATCGCAATCATCCCGAGAGGATCCGTCATGAAGCTCGCACCCCGCCTGCACCGCCTGGGCAACGACATCGTCGCCTCGTACCTCATCGACCTGCCGGAGGGGATCACCCTGATCGATGCGGGCCTTCCTGGGCATTGGCGCGACCTCCAGCGCGAGCTCGAACTGATCGGTCGTCCGCTGTCCGATATCCGCGGCCTCGTCCTCACCCACGGCGACGGCGATCACATCGGCTTCGCCGAGCGGCTGCGCACCGAGGCGGAGGTGCCGGTGTACATCCACACGGCCGACGCGCATCGAGTCCGCACCGGAGAGAAGCCCAAGACCGCGATCGGACCGGCGAGGATCGGGCCCACGCTCGGCTTCTTCGCCTACGGCCTGCGCAAGAGCGCCCTGCGCACACCGCACGTGTCCGTCGTCACGGAAGTCGTCGACGGCGACGTGCTCGATCTGCCCGGTGCTCCGGTCGTCATCGGAATGCCCGGCCACTCGCCGGGGAGCATCGCGGTGCACGTGCCGGCCGTCGACGCGGTGTTCGTCGGCGATGCGCTGACCACCCGGCACGTGCTGACAGGCCGGACCGGGGCTCAGCCCGCGCCGTTCACCGACGAGCCGGAGCGGGCGCTCGCCTCCCTCGACAAACTGGCGGGAGTCTCGGCATCGTGGGTGCTTCCCGGCCACGGAGCGCCCTGGCACGGCTCCCCGGCCGACATCGCCGCCGCGGTGCGGGCCTCGGCTTGACGCTCGCGGTCAGGGGGTGCCGAGCACGGTCGGGGTGTCGCTGACGATGATCTGCGGGGGATACAGCCCCATCACCTGCAGGGCGGCCGCATGGTTCTCGGCGGTCGACCCGGCGCAGGCATCGGCCGCGATCGTGACGTGAGCGCCGGCGTCTGCGGCGGCCAGTGCCGTCGAGATCACGCAGCAGTCGGTCGAGACCCCGGCGAGCACGAGATGCCCTCCGCGTCCGACGACCGCCTCGAGCTCGGGCCCCCACTTGCCGAACGTCGGCAGGTCGATGCTCGGATGCGGGGAGAGGCCGGCGGCTTCGGGCACCAGGGCGAACAACGGGTCGCTCGGCGGCTGGTCGGCGAACGGCCATGCCGCGAAGTAGTCACCCCACGAGGTGGACCGATCGGCCGTCGGCATCCAGCGGGTGACGAGCACACGGTCGCCGAACGCGTCCGCGAGGGCGCGGATGCGTGGCATCGCCTCGCCGAAGAACGGTGAACCCCACGCGGAGTCGGGCGCGGCGAAGATCGCCTGCGGATCGATCACCACGAGCCAGGTGTCCCCGGTCGCCGGAGCGTTCACACCGCCTCCTGGCGCCGGATCTTCGCAGCCCTGGCGAAGTAGGTCACGAGGAACGACAGCACCAGGGCGAAGAACACCCCGAGGTTCGCATACGCCCACTCCCCGTCCCTGCCGCCGATGAGGAACAGCAGGTAGCCCTGCCAGTTGTTCCACGCGGCATCCTCGGCGAAGTTGTTCACGACCAGGCCCCAGCCGATCACGCTCGTGACGACCAGGGTGCCGATCGAGGTCCAGTCCCACGCGCCGTAGCGACCGTTCTGATCGAACAGGGCCTCTTCGTCGTAGTCCTTCTTCCGGCGCAGGATGTCGGCGATCAGGATGCCGGCCCACGAGGCGAGCGGCACACCGAGCGTGATCAGGAAGCTCTGGAACGGACCGAGAAAGTCGGTGGCGAAGAACACCACGAAGACGGTGCCGATCGTGAGGATCACGCCGTCGATCGCCGCAGCCGACGGACGGGGGATGCGGATGCCGAGGCTGAGCAGCGTCAACCCGGAGGAGTAGATGCCCAGCACCGCTCCCGAGACGAGCGCGAGCACGGCGGTGAGCAGGAAGGGCACGAGCACCCACGTCGGCAGGATGGAGGCGAGCGCGCCGATCGGATCCGCAGCGATCGCGTTCATGAGATCTTCGTCGGATCCGCCCAGCAGCAGACCGAACACCACGAGGATCACCGGTGCCACCGATCCTCCGATCGTGTTCCAGGCGACGATCGCTCCGTCGGATGCCGTGCGCTTCTGGTAGCGCGACCAGTCGGCGGCGATGTTGATCCAGCCGAGGCCGAATCCGGTCATCACCATCACGAGCGCCCCGATCACCTGGCCGATGCCGCCGTCGGGTCGGGCCAGCACGGCGGCGAGGTCGATCGCCGGTGCGGCGAGGATGATGTAGAGCACGGTCACGACGCCGGTGATCCACGTGAGCACCGACTGCAGCTTCATGATCGTGTGATAGCCGAGCACGGATGCCGTGACGATCAGTGCGGCGACGATCGCGGTCGCGACGACCTTGAGCCACACGCTGTCGCCGTCGCCTCCGAGCTGCGTGATGACGGTCGCGGTGGCGAGCACGGCCAGGATCGCGAGGAACGTCTCCCACCCGATCGAGGTCAGCCACGAGACGATGCCCGGCACCTTCTGGCCCTGCACGCCGAAGGCCGCGCGGGAGAGCACCATGGTGGGCGCCGAGCCGCGCTTGCCGGCGATGGCGATGAGCCCGCAGAGCAGGAACGACACCACGATGCCGATGACCGAGACGATGGTCGCCTGCCAGAACGAGATGCCGAAGCCGAGCACGAACGACCCGTACGACATGCCGAACACCGACACGTTCGCGGCGAACCACGGCCAGAAGAGGTCGCGAGGCTTCGCGGTGCGCTCGGACTCGGGGATGATCTCGATGCCCGCACGCTCGATGAGGGCCGGCTTGATGTCCGTCATCCTCACATCCTGGCACTGCCGGGGAGCGGCCGGGTGGCTTTCGTGAGGGGGTGGATCCGCCGCCGGGGTCAGCCGGCGAAGAACGACTGCGCCGTGCGGGCCAGATCGTGAAGGTCGCTGACCCCGGCGAGCTCTCGTGCGGAGTGCATCGACAGGATCGGGATGCCCACGTCTACCGTGCGGATGCCGAGGCGGGTCGCCGTGATCGGGCCGATCGTCGAGCCGCACGGCACGCTGTTGTTCGACACGAACTCCTGCGTCGCGACGCCGGCGCGCTCGCACCAGGTCCGCCACGACGCCGTGCCGATCGCATCCGTCGCGTAGCGCTGGTTGGCGTTGATCTTCAGGATGGGGCCGGAGCCGAGCACCGGCTGCACCACGGGATCGTGCTTGGCGGCGTAGTTGGGGTGCACCGAGTGGCCGACGTCGCTCGACAGGCACCACGACGAGGCATAGGCCCGGCGCCGTGCGGATCCGTCGGCGCCGAGTCCCGCGTACAGGCGCTCGAGCACGTCTTCGAGGAAGGGGCCGGCGGCGCCCGAGCGCGATTCCGAGCCGAGCTCCTCGTGGTCGAACGCGGCGAGCACGGCGATCGGCGCTCCGGGTGCCGGTTCCTGCGCCTCGAGGGCGACCACACCGGCGTGCACCGAGGCGAGATCGTCGAGGCGGCCCGAGGCGAAGAACGCGCTGTCCTTGCCGAAGACCGCTCCGCGTGCGGAGTCGGCGACGACCACGTCGTAGCCGCGGATCTCGGACGCGGAGACGTCCGCAGACGCGGCGAGTTCGGCGAGGATGTCGGCGTCTGTCGCCTCTCCCAGTCCCCACACCGGCTGCGTCTCGGTCTGCTTGTCGAGGGCCAGGCCGTTGTTCACGCCGCGGTCGAGGTGGATCGCCAGCTGTGGCAGTCGCAGCAGCGGACCGGTGTCCGCCAGCACGACACGGCCGTCCGCCAGAGCCAGTCGCCCGGCGAGGCGCAACTCGCGGTCGAGCCACGAGTTCAGCAGCGGGCCGCCGTACACCTCGACGGCGGCCTGCAGCCAGCCGCGCGAACCGGTGGTCGGCTGCGGCTTGAGCTTGAAACCGGGGGAATCGGTGTGCGCACCGAAGATCTGCACGGGTGTGGTCGCCACGGCATCCGCTGGCACGACCCAGGCGATCGCCGCACCGTCGCGCACGACCACGTACCGACCGCCGGCCGGTGTCGGCCAGGCATCCTCTTCGCGCAGCCGCGTGAACCCTGCGGCTGCCAGCCGTCGCGCGACCTCCTCCGCCGCGTGGTAGCTCGAGGGCGACGCGGCGACGAAGTCGGCGAGATCCTCGGCGTGGGCGAGGGCTGCGGGGGTGACGGGCATGTCGTGACCTTCCTGAAGAGCGCGGTCCTTCGAGCGTAGTCGCGGTCTCCGTTCGGCAACGGCGCTATCGTTTTCGCGCCCGCCCGGGTTAGCCTTCCACTGGGGGAGACGCCGGTTCGGGGTCTCCGGTATTCGGGGAGAAGCTTTCACATGCGTGCGAACACACGTCTGTCCGTTCGTCGCGCCGTCGCGGGCGCGACATCAGCACTGCTGTTGGCAGCAGGCCTCACCGTCGTGACCGACGCGATCGCACCGACACCGGCCTCGGCCGCGCAGGACCCGACGAGCTGTCAGGGAACGGTGGCGCTGGTCAACGGCGGTTTCGAGGCGCCGGTGCTCCCGAACGCCTCGGTATCGCTCACGTCGGCCCCGCTGGTTCCCGGGTGGTCGACCACCGACAGCCTGAACCAGATCGAGCTCTGGAGCAGCGGTTTCAACGGCGTCACCGCGGCCGCGGGTCGGCAGTTCGCCGAGCTCAACGCCAACTCTCCGAGCAGGCTCTTCCAGGACGTCGCGACGACCCCGGGGCAGACGCTCTCCTGGTCGCTGAAGCACCGAGGACGCAGCGGCACCGATGTGATGCGCGTCGTGATCGGGTCGCCCACCGGCACTCTCGTGCAGAACGGCCCCAACCTCTCGGACGGGAGTGCGGCCTGGGGCTCCCACACCGGCACCTACACCGTGCCCGCAGGGCAGACGGTGACGCGCTTCGGCTTCCAGGCGGTCAGCTCGGCAGGGGGCGTCTCCTCCGTCGCCTGCTCACGACCAAGTCGGTGACCTCTCGCCGGTCGCCTTCATGGTCGGCACCACGCTGCTGCAGATCCCGTTCTACTCGATCGCGGTGCGCAGGCGCTGGAGTGCGGTCCGCGCGCTCGGGCGCACGCAGTGGCGCCGCATCCTCGCCTTCGGCATCCTGTCGCCGCTGTCGTACATCCTGGTGCTGACGGCGATCCAGATCGCCCCGGTCGCGCTGGTGGCGCCGCTGCGTGAGGTCAGCGTCGTACTGGTGAGCCTGTTCGGGGTGTTCGTGCTGCGGGAGTCGCGCCCGGCGTGGCGGATCGCGGCGTCGCTCGTCGTGGTCGCCGGGATCGTGCTGCTCGCGTGGTGATCAGCGGAAGCTGACGAGACCGGCGTGCGCGGCGGTCACGAGGATCTGCACGCGGTCGCGCAGGTGCCACTTGGACATCATGCGTCCGAGGTGGGCTTTCACCGTGCCCTCGGAGACGATGAGCGCCTTGGCGATCTCGGCGTTCGACATGCCCTGTGCCAGGCAGTGCAGCACCTCGACCTCGCGCTCGGTGAGCGGCTCGAGTGCGGCGGCATCCGCCGCCACGGGGGTCGAGTCGCGCACGTGCTTGATGAGCATCGAGGCGATGCGAGGGGAGAGCGAGCTGGCACCGCTGTGCACCTCGCGGACGCCGGTGACGATGTCGTCGGCGCTGGAGTCCTTGAGCAGGTAGCCGGAGGCGCCGGCGCTCAGCATCGGAAGCACCGTGTCGCTGCCATCGAGCGTCGTGACGGCGAGCACACGAACGTGAGGCCAGCGTTCGGCGATCACACCGGTGGCTTCGATGCCGTCCATCTCGGGCATCTGCACGTCCATCATCACCACGTCGGGCTGCTCGCGTTCGACGGTGGCGATCGCCTCCACGCCGTCTTCCGCCTGTGCGACCACGGTGATCTCCGGGTCGCGCGACACGAAGTGCGACAACGCCGAACGGACCAGTGGATCATCGTCGACGATCACGACACGGATTCCCTGCATAGGGGGAAGCCTAACGGCGCGGGCGCCCGGACGACGTCATGTAGACCTTTGGCCAAAAACCTCTGGACGTGAGACAGATGTGCGCCACGCAGATCGCCGAGAAGATGAATACAGACATCGACAAACGACTACATAATGGAGGTGAATGTAATGACTTTCTGGCAGCAGGTTGGCAAGTTCTTCGGTCTTCACCGCTAGAGTACCTGGCGAAAAGGAGATAGTGAACCATGGCCTTCGACCAATCCACTCGAGGATCGGCGGATACGCTCCGCTTGACCCGCGGTGAGAAGCTCAGCGCGATCGAGCGCATCGTCGTCTTGGTCATCGTCACCATCACCGTCGCCACGGACCTCATAGGCTTCTTCACCACACCGGGTGTCAACCCGGTCGCACTGTTGGTGAGCGTTGCATCCACTGCAGCGTTCGTCCTCTACCTCTGGAAGCCGCTCATCGCGACATGTGCCCTCGGGGTCGTGTTCGCATCGTCTTTCCTCACCGGATCAGAGCTCCAGGTCCTGACAGCCGCCGCAGTCGCGGCCGGCTTCGTCATGAGACTGGGGTGGACATCGCTGATCCTCTCTTACACCGGCGTTTTCCTGGTCGCGGCGGCCATCGTGGCCAACGGCGACGCCGATTCCGGCGTCAACGTCGCGCTGTATCTCATCTTCGCCACCGTGGCAGGAGCTGTCGGGTTCGCCCTTCGGCTCGCCTTCGCCCGGGGGAGTCGTCTCGAGCGCGAGCTCGAGGAGAGAGCCGAGCAGGAACGTCAGGCCGTACTCGCCGAGCGGCGATGGATCGCCGGTGAGCTGCACGACAGCATCGCGCACCACCTCACGGTGGTGGCGCTGCACGTGCAGATGCTCGAAGACCCCGAGACCAGCAACGACTCGCAAGAAGCGATCCGCGTCGCCGCGCGCAAGGCGATGACAGATCTCCGCTTCGTGATCGAACTCGCGGACGACGGTCCGCAGTCCTCCAGCGTGCAGACCGGCGACCTCGCGGCAGCGATCGACGAGGCGCAGGGCGAGTTCGAATCGGCCGGTCACTCCGTGGCCCGCGAGGGAGACCCTCGCGACGAGCGCATCCCGCGTGCGGTCGAGATCGTCCTCGCGCGCATCGTGCGCGAGTCAGCCACCAACATCCTCAAATACGCAGGCCCCGGCGAGGTGCAGATCGACCTCGCCGTGGACGACGAGGTCGCGCACCTCACGCTGCGCAGCCCCCTCCCGACGACCCCACGCCGCGAGCTCTCCTCCAGTCGCACCGGCCTCGGCCGGATGGCGGAGCGGGTGATGGGAGCGAGCGGCGAGTTCAGCGCCGACGAAATCGACGGATTCTGGGTCGTGTCGGCCCGACTTCCCGTCGTCTGATGCTCTAGAGTGTGTGAGCACCCTTTCCACGATCCGCGAGAGCCTAGACGAAAGTCTAGAGAAGTCTCGACGTTCGACCCTGTGGAACGCGTTGCGATCAGCCGTAGTCTGAAAGCTCCCCAGATAAAGCGTCCCCAGCGCTGCGATCGCGGGCGCGGTCTTTCTGGCTTCTGAAACACTTTGCGCGCTCGCGATCGCCTTCTGCGTTAACGGCCGATTCTCCGGCCTCCCGCCACGGGGTTCCACATGCCCGGCTAGCCGCCCACTGCTCGCATGTAGTGGCCGTCCGTGGAGATCCCCGAGGCTGCGACCGTGAAGCGCACCACCTCGCTGAGGTACCGATCCTCCGAAGCCTCGAAGATCCGTCCCTCCGCGTCGCGCGATGTGCGGGTGAGACGCAGGATGGGCGTGCCCCGGGGCACTCGCAGCAGCGCGGCATCCTGATCGTCGGCGGCCACGGCATCGATCACGTGCTGCAGGGTGACGATCGGATGCCCGACCGATGACAGGTACTCCGCGATGGAGACCTCGTCGAGGTTCACCTCGAACAGCCGGCGTCCGGCGACCTCCGTGTAATTGAGGCGCTCCAACATGGTGGGCCTGCCGTCGAGCAGGCGCAGCCGCACCACGCTCACGATCGTGTCGCTCGCGTCGACGCCCAGCGCCGCTCCCAGCTCGCCGGCACGGCGCAGGCTCAACTCCTGCGTCTGGACGCCGGGGGTGACGCCGAGCTCGCGCGCCCACCGCGTGAACGGCACCGACACGTCGACGGCCTGGTTGGCTTTGCGGGCGACGACGCGAGCGGGTCTGCCGCGGCTCGTCTCGATCAGGCCCTCGCCGCGCAGCGCGGCCAGGGCGTTGCGGATCGGCCCGCGCGAGGTATGCCACCTCTCGGCGAGGTCGGCCTCGGTCGGGACGTCGTCGCCGGGACGCAGCGCGCCCGCAGCGATCTGCGCGCGAAGGTCATCGGCGATCTGGGTGTACACAGCTTCAGCCACATAGGTACATTACTTCGTCAGCTCGAGCGACGCGACCGCGTTCCGGGAGTGTTCATCCAGAAGAATGCTCGGTAAACGAGCCCTGAACTCTTCCGAGTTAGGTACATATCTCGCGTCTGCACCTGAGAGAGTCTTCCGTGGATCACCCCTCACACCCTGAAGGTCCTCATGAAGCTTCGCGCTCTCCCCGCCCTCGCCGGCGTCGCGCTCCTCGCCCTCGGCCTCGCCGCGTGCTCCGGCTCGGCAGATGCCGCCGGCACTCCCGGCGCCGACGAGTCGTCCTCCGCCAGCGGATTCGCCGTCGATGAGAACACGCTCGTCTTCGGCGTCGTGCCCGACTCGGTCGACACCGAGACGAACTACCAGCCGCTCATGGACTACGTCGCCGAGATCACCGGCAGGACGGTCGAGTACCACGAGTCCACCGACTACGCCGCCCTGATCGAGGCCGCCGTCGCCGGCAAGGTCGACGTCGCGTCGTTCTCCGGCTTCACCTACGTGACCGCCACCAACAACGGCGCCAAGCTCACCCCCATCTCCTCGATCGTGACCGAAGAGGGCCAGGAGCCCGGTTACTACTCGCAGGCGATCGTGCCCGCGGGCAGCGACATCACGAGCATCGAGGACTTCAAGGGCAAGAAGGTCTGCTTCGTCGACCCGTCCTCGACCTCCGGCTACCTGTTCCCGTCGTACAACCTGCTCAAGGCCGGCATCGGCCCCAATACCGACATCACCCCGGTCTTCGCCGGCAAGCACGATGTCAGCGTCACCAAGGTCGGCGAGGGCGTCGAGTGCGAGGCGGGCTTCGCCGAGGACTCCGAGGTCGAGAAGTCGGACAAGGTCAAGGTCATCGACGAGACGATGGTCCCCGGTGCGCCGCTGGTCTACTCGTCCACTCTTCCCGACGACGTCTCGAAGAAGCTCATCGACGGTCTCTCCGAGATCACGATCGACGACATCATCGCCGCCGGGGTCGACGGCGCAGACACCGATGCCTTCCGCAGCGTCTTCTACGCCACGAAGCCGGTCGACGACGCGTACTACGACCTGATCCGCGACATCTGCAAGGAGACCGAAGCGGAGCAGTGCCAGGGCTGAGCCCGGCCTGACCCCTTCGCCATACACGGCGCCCTCCGTCTCGCCCGCCTCTCGTGCGGGCGAGACGGAGGGCACCACCGCACGACTCACGACACCACAGGAGCTACGACATGACCGCCTCGGCATCCGACGCCCTCATCCGCCTCGACGGCGTGACGAAGACCTTCGGGACGACCGCTGCACTCAAGGGGGCCTCTCTGGAGGTGTCCCGCGGCGAGATCGTCGTGCTCCTCGGCCTCTCCGGCTCGGGGAAGTCGACCCTGCTGCGCCACCTCGGTGGAGCGCACATCGAGAGCGATCTGCAGACCGACCCCCGTACGGCCGCCGATGCGATCGTGCGCCACCTGGCGGGACTCGGCGTCGACTTCCGGTTCCGCACCGCGGTGACCGCCGTGGGGGCGGGGCACGTGGACACGACGCGCGGTCCGATCACCTGCGGCAGCGTCGTCGTCGCCGTGAACCACGACATCGATCAGCTGCTCCCCGACGTCGCGGAGCGGCACGGGGTCGTGCGCTGCGCCCTCGACATGATGCGGGCGGCCGTGTCGTTCCGGCATCCGCTCGCAGCTCCCCTGCTCACCGGTTGGTCCCTCGTGCGGTACGGTCGCTTCGCCGACGGGCCGGAAGCCGGGGCCCTGCGCGAGCGCCTGCACGCCGATCGCCCCGACCTCGCCGCGATCGACCTCAACCAGATGTACACGCAGCTTCCCGACGGGACGCTCATCATCGGCGACTCGCACTCCACAGCCACGGCCCCGGCGCCGTTCCAGCCCGAGGCTGCGTTCACCGCCTTCCTCGCGGAGGCCGAAGCGCTGTTCGACGCCCCGGCGCCGCGCGTGATCGAGCGCTGGCAGGGCGTGTACGCGAAGGGGCCGCAGGAATTCCTGATCGATCGTGGCGACGACGGCGTGCTGGTGCTCGCCGCGACCACCGGCATCGGGATGACCACGGGCCTGGGACTTGCCGAAGAGAACCTCGCCGCCGCCTTCGGGTGGGCGGCAGCAATGGAAGGAACATCATGACCACTCCTCTCGAACTCGTCGTGCTCGACATGGCGGGAACCACAGTGCTCGACGACGGCGTCGTCGAGCAGGCGTTCCAGCGCGCCGCCGAGCGCACGGGCGTCGCGGACCGGATGCCGTGGGACGAGGCGCTGGACTACGTGCGCGTGACCATGGGGCAGTCGAAGATCGACGTCTTCACGCACCTCTCCGGCGGCGATGCCGAGGCGGCAGCACGGGCGACGGCCGCCTTGGAGGGCGCCTATGCCGAGATCGTCTCCGAGCAGGGCGTCTCCGAGATCCCCGGCGCCGCCGACGCGATCCAGGGGTTGAAGGACTCCGGGCTGAAGGTCGTGCGCACGCAGACCTCGTCGGTGCACGCAGTCGCGGTCGCCGGCGACACCGTCAGCGACGTCGAGTCGGGCCGTCGGGCCGGCGCCGGCTTCGTCGCGGGTGTGCTGACCGGCGCGCACGATCGCCCGGCTCTGAGCGCCGCGGGGGCGGATGCCGTGCTGAGCGACGTCACCGCTTTGCGCGGTGTGCTCGCCCAGCGCGACCTGCTCCCGCTCGTCGCGACCTCCTGAGAGGACTCGACATGGGAACGCTGCTGATCCGTCCTCCCGGCCATCGCCGGGACGTCGCGCTGCGCCCTGCCGCGACCGCGATGGTGTGGGTCGGCGAAGGCCATCCGCACGAGACGATCGCCGTGCCGGGCGTCGCGCTCGGTGACGGCGACGTGCTCGTGGCCATCGAGATGTCGACGATCTGCGGCTCGGATGTGCACACCGTGCAGGGGCGCCGCTCGGCCCCGACTCCTCTGGTGCTCGGACACGAGAGCGTCGGACGGGTCATCGCGACCGGTGACGGCGGGGCGCACACGGTCGACGGTACTCCGCTGCGCATCGGCGACCGGGTGGTCTGGTCGGTGACGGTGTCGTGCGCGAGCTGCGACCGGTGCCTGCAGGGGATGCCGCAGAAGTGCCGCGACCTGGGGAAGTACGGGCACGACAAGGTCGGGGCGCACGGCGACCTCACCGGAGCCTTCGCGAGTCACGTACAGCTGCGAGAGGGGACGGCCATCGTGCGGGTTCCCGAGGCGCTCCCCGCCTCCGTTCTCGCGCCCGCGTCCTGCGCCACGGCGACAGCCTGGGCTGCGGTGGCCAGGGCCGCGAAGGACCGCGATCTCGACGGAGCGCGTGTGCGGATCCACGGCGCGGGACTGGTCGGACTCTCCGCCGCGGCCATCGCCGCCGAGCAGGGTGCGACCGTGGAGGTGCTCGATCCCAACCCCGAGCGACGTGCCCTCGCCGCACGCTTCGGTGCGACCGGCCTCGACGGCGAGCCCGACGTCGTGATCGAAGCCTCGGGGCACGCGGTGGGCGAGGCTCTCTCGGGCGTCGCGGTCGGGGGAACCGTCGTGCTCGTCGGCAGTGTGTTCCCGGCCGATCCGGTGCCGTTCGACGCCGAGAGCATCGTGCGGCGCCTGGTCACCGTCGCCGGCATCCACAACTACACGGGGGCCGAACTCGCCGAAGCCGTGGCCTTCCTCGCCGGACGAGGGCGGGCCTACCCGTTCGCGGACGCGGTCGGTGCGGTGCGCGGACTCTTCGAGATCGACGCGGCGCTCGTGGAGGCGGCCTCCCCGGGGGCTCCTCTTCGGATCGGACTCGTTCCGGGGCAGTGATGCGCCCGGGACACAGGCCCTAGACGCCGTCGTCCTGCCCTCGTCGGGGGCCGAGTGGGCGCAGCCTTTCGGCGTGGAAGGCGAGCAGGCGGACGGCCGCATCGACGGTCGCGGCCAGGATCTCCTCGGGGTCGCCGACCAGGGCGAGCCTGCGGTGGCCCTGGTCCTCGGCGGTGGCCCAGCCCAGGACGACGGTCCCTGCGGGATGCCCGCCCTGCGCGTCGGGGCCGCCGACGCCCGTGGTCGACACGGTGAGGTCGGCGTCGAACAGGCGACGTGCCCCCACGGCGAGCTGCTCGGCGCACGCCGCCGAGCACGGATCCGTCCCGGGCGTCAGCCCGAGAACGCGCTCCTTCACGGCTGTCATGTAGGCGACGATGCCGCCGGCGAACCACTCGGAGGCACCCTCGCCGGCGCCGATCGTGTGCGCGAGCATGCCCGAGGTGAGCGACTCTGCCACGGCGATGCGCAGCCCCCGCGCGGCGGCGAGTTCGCTCAGCCGTGCGATGTGGCCGCGCGTATCGGGGACGCTCATCGCCTCGGCGCCGGGGGCCTGCGCAGCATCGGGGGTGTCGTCGTGCAGGGTCACCGCGAGATGCTCTCCACGGTCTTGCCGGTCGTCGATGCGGACAGCGAGCGTGCGACGTCGGCCTGACTCACGATGCCGACCAGACGACGGTCGGTCATCACGGGCAGCCGTCGCACCTGGTTCTCCTGCATCCGGTCGAGGGCCACGCGGATGTCGTCATCCGCATCCACCGTGACCGGCTTGCCCTTAGCGAGCGCTGACGCCGGGGTGGTCTCCGGATCCATGCCCAGGGCGATCGCACCCACCACGATGTCGCGGTCGGTGAGCATGCCCTTCAGCTTGCCGTCCTCGCCGCAGATCGGCAGGGCTCCGACGTCCAGATCCGCCATGACCGAGGCGGCGATGCGCAAGGAATCGTTCACCCCGATGCAGCGCGGCCTCGGAGTCATGAGGTCGCGCGCGGTGGTCATCGCTCTTCGCCCTCGTCGTAGTCCGGACGCGGCGGCTGCAACGGCTGGTCGGAATGCTCCCCACCCGCACGGCCTCCGTACGGCCGTCCGTGATCGGCGAACTCCTCGCGTGCGAAGACCAGGGTCCACGGGCCCGCCGTGAAGTGCGCTCCGGTGCGCAGCGTCTCGGAGTTCTCGTCGGCGTGGGTCGCGTCAACGCCCAGGCTCGCGTTCGTCTCACCCTCGCCGTGCAGCGTCAGCACGTACTCGTCGCGGTCGTCGTGTGTGATCGTGGCATGCACGGGATCGGTGTCGGCCAGGCGCAGCTCGTTGTCCTCGGCGGAGCCGATCCGCACCACGTCGTCGCTCAGCGCGAACTCGGTGCGCTCGTCGTCCCTGGTGATGCGCAGTCGGGGGTTGCCCGCGCCCCAGGGGGCGTGCGTGGTGGTGGGCGTGTAGCCCTCGTCGGGACGGTCGTCGATGTGTCGGTCGTTCATGGCAGTGCCCTTCGAGTCGAGTGTCCCGAGGCTAGGCTCCGGGCGACGTCTCGCCGAGGGGGTTGACTTCGGGGCGTCGAGTGGGCATCGGGCGCGACCGCGGGGACAGGAGGTATCCGGCGGCGGAGTGCGCGAGAATGGAGCGAAGCCGTCGTCCCGGCCAGATAGCGACCAAGGAGCACCACCAATGGGAAAGTTCGTCTACGAAGGCGGCGTGAAGACCGAGATCGAGGACCGCGCCCTCACCCACCTGCAGCTCGTGATCACCGCGAAGCTGCGGCGCGGGGAGCCCTTCCCCTTCAGCTGGCGCGAAGACGCGAGCGTGGGCGGCGGGCGCACCACCGTGTGGATCCAGCCCGGCAGCTCTCTCGTGTTCAAGTACTTCGGCAGCCGTCAGCCCTCCATCAACCGGGCCTGGATCGAGGCGCTCGCGTTCACCGCGAACGCGCCCAGCGGTCTCTACCTCGTTCCCGAGCCCGCCGAGGCTGGCGAGGAGCCCGGCGCCGGCGAGGTCCCGGTCACCCCTCCTCTCTGACCTTCGGGCTCGCCTCGAGACCCACCTGTATCGTCGAAACCCACTCGTGGACGCGCGTCCACCGGTGGGTTTCGTCGTCGAGCATGGGTGTCGACGAGAGCTGGTCGGTCGGCAGGAGCTGTCAACCCCCTGACGGAGCACGAGACGATCGGAGAGGGTGGGACCCATGACCGACGACACCACCGACCCCCGCCACGCGCACCGCGAAGAGGGCTTTCCCGCACAGCACCAGAATCAGCCGGGCCTGACCGAACAGACCCGCCCGGAACCGGACCACGGCGAACGCACCTACGTCGGCCATGGTCGTCTGGAGGGACGCCGCGCCCTCATCACGGGCGGAGACTCGGGCATCGGACGAGCCGTCGCGATCGCCTTCGCACGGGAGGGCGCCGACGTCGCCATCGCGCACATGCCCGAGGAGCAGGACGACGCGGAGGACACGCTCGCCCTGGTGCGCGAGACGGGGCGCGCAGGAGTGGGCTTCGCGGGTGACCTGCGCGACGAGACGTTCGCGACCGACATCGTCGCCCGGACGCGGCGCGAACTCGGCGGACTGGACGTGCTCGTGCTGAACGCCGGCTACCAGCACGACATCGACGGCTTCGAGACGCTGGAGACGGAGCGGATGCGCCGGGTGTTCGACACGAACCTCGCCGGCATGCTGTTCTCGGCACGGGCGGCCTATCCCGACCTCCCGCCGGGAGCGAGCATCATCGTGACGGCATCCGTCCAGGCCTACAACCCCTCGCCGGGACTCATCGACTACGCCATGACGAAGGCCGCACAGGTGGCGTTCGTGAAGGCCCTCGCAGAAGAGGCGGGCCCGCGGGGCATCCGCGTCAACGCCGTCGCACCCGGCCCGATCTGGACGCCGCTGATCCCGGCGACCGGATGGGATGCCGAACGGCTGGCGACCTTCGGCGCCGACACCCCGCTGGGGCGGGCAGGCCAACCCGCGGAGCTCGCCGGTACCTACGTGTACCTGGCGTCGGCGGAATCGTCGTACACCTCCGGATCTGTCATCGCGGTCACCGGCGGCAAGTCCCTCTGATCCGCGCCGAGGCGGCGGCCCGGAGAGGGGCCGCCGCCTAAGCTTGTCTGGTGCAGAAGCCCGCCGCGTCCGGCCCCCTCGTGGGGGTCGCACTCGTCATCGGCTCCTGCCTCTCTCTTCCCTTCGGGGCCGCGGTCGCCGCTCAGCTGTTCCCGGTTCTGGGACCCTGGGGTGTGACCTCGCTGCGCGTCGCGATCGCCGCGGTCCTGCTGGTCGTCATCGTGCGGCCGCAGCCGCGGAAGTGGACCCGCCCGCAGTGGTTGGCCGCCGTGCTCTTCGGCGTCTCCCTCGCCGCGATGAACGGCTTCTTCTACGCCGCGATCGATCGCATCCCCCTGGGGCCGGCCGTCGCGATCGAGTTCCTCGGGCCACTGGTGCTCGCCGCCGTGCTCACCCGGAAGCTCTCGGACTTCACCTGGGTCGGCGTGGCCCTGCTCGGCATGGTCGTGCTGGGCATCGACGGCCTGATCGGCGCCGAACCCCTCGACCCGCTCGGGGTGGTGTTCATCCTCATCGCCGCCGGCTTCTGGGCCATGTACATCCGGATGAGCGCCCGCGTCGGCGCGCTCATCCCCGGCAGCAGCGGCCTGGCCATGGGGCTCGTGGTCGCCGCGGTGCTGCTCATCCCGGTCGGCATCCCGGCCGCATCGACGGTGGCGATGGATCCGCAGCTCCTGCTGCTCGCGGCGATCACCGCGGTGCTGTCGTCGGTGATCCCCTACAGCTTCGAGCTCGCGGCGCTGCGCCGTCTGCAGCAACGAGTGTTCGGCGTGCTGCTGAGCCTCGAGCCCGCCTTCGCCACCCTCGCCGGATGGCTCATCCTCGGGCAGGATGCGACCCCGCTGCGGCTGCTGGCCATCGCCCTCGTGATCGCCGCGAGCGTGGGGACCACGCTCGGTGTGCGGAGGGACCGCCGCGACGGAGGCCCCTCCGGTCCCTTCACCGCGCCGATACCGCTGCCCGACTGACACCCTGCGCCGGCAGCGGGAACCGCCGACGCAGGATGATGCGCTGCACGAGCGTCCACACCACCGTGACGGTGAGGTACAGCGCGGCGGCGAGCGGCACGAACGCGGCGAAGACCGCGGTCATGTAGTGCATCGCCGAGACGACACGCAGCATGACGGGGGAGTTCAGCGGGGAGTCGTCGGCGTCGACCGGTGTCGGGCGGAACATACGGCGGGTGACCTCCGCGGCCGCGATCATCACCGCCAGGAGCACCCCGAAGACGAGGAACGTGGCCGCAGTCGCCGTGCCGCCGAAGAGCGCCGCGATCAGACTCGTGCCCAGAGGTGCGCCGAACAGGTCGTGCGCGAGCAGCTCGTTCGCGTGTCCCGCGATCTCCGGGCGCAGGAACAGCGTGTACAGGATGCCGACGACGGGGGCCTGCGCCAGCACCGGGAGCATCCCCGCGAACGGCGAGGTGTTCTCGGCGCGGTACAGCGCCATCGTCTCCTTCTGCAGACGCTCGGGGTTCTTCTTGTGGCGCCGCTGGAGCTCGCGCAGCTTCGGCGCGAGGCGCGCCCTGGTCTGCTCGGCCTTGGCCTGGGAGATGCCGACGGGGATGAGCAGCGCCCGCACCAACAGGGTAACGAGCATGACGGCGAGGGCGGCGGCCGAGGCTCCGGCGAGAGGGGTGAGCAGGTCGGAGAGCCCGGTCAGGGCGCCGTAGGCGGCGTCGAGGAGGGTGGCGAGAGAGGGAAAGGCGAAGATGTCCATGCAAGAGTCCGTTCGTGGCGTCGGGAAGGGTCGGCGAAGGCCGCGCGGTCCCGTCGTGTGAACGGACTACGCGGCGCTCGCGACTCCCGGCGCCCGAGGCCGTGGGTGGCCTGCGGCATCAGGATCGCTCTGCGTGAGGAGGGTGCCGATGTCGATCGCCCGCAGCGGATGCGGGGCGTCTGCGGTGGCTTCGGGGCGCACGCTCAGCACGATCGCGAGCGTGAGGGCCGTGACCGCGAGCACCGCGATCGCGAGGCCGAGAGCTGCCGCATCGGGCATCGAGACGAGCCCGAGCGCGGTCGCGACGAAGCTCAGCATCTGCCCGAACCACTCGCTCATGTGCGCTCTCCCTCCTGCAGCGAGGGTATCACCGGGGTCTGCAGGTCGGACCCGTCACGGTCGACCCCGGGGGTGCGGCGCGGGCGTAACGTCGAAGCATGAGTGACCTTCGCGCCCTGCTCGGGATCGAGCATCCGATCATCCTCGGCCCGTTCGGCGGGCTCTCCTCGATCGCGCTCACCGCGGCGGTGAGCAACGCCGGCGGACTGGGCTCATTCGGCCTGTACGGCTACGAGGGCGACCGCATCTGCGCGACCGGAGCCGAGCTGCGTGCGGCTACCGATCGGCCGTTCGCGGTGAACATCTGGCTTCCCACGGGCGACGAGGTCGAACCGAACCCGCAGCACACGGTGTTCGCCCAGGCGCTGCAACCCTTCTACGAGGCCGTGGGTCTCGACGTGCCGAGCAGACCGGAGCGCTACACCCCCGCCCTGGAGGAGCAGCTCGACGCGATCTGGGAGATCGAGCCCACGGTGCTGAGCGTGGTGTTCGGGGTGCCGTCCGCCGATGTGGTCCGAGAGGCGCACCATCGCGGTATCCGGATCGTCGGCACGGCGACCACCGTGGCCGAGGCGGTCGCGCTCGCCGCAGCGGGAGTGGATGCCGTGGTCGCGACCGGGGCGGAGGCCGGCGGGCATCGGGTGTCGTTCCTGCGCCCTGCCGAGGAGTCACTCGTCGGGACCTTCGCCCTGATCCCGCAGGTCGTCGATGCGGTGGACGTGCCCGTGATCGCGGCCGGAGGCATCGCCGATCGACGCGGTGTGGCCGCGGCGTTCGCTCTCGGGGCCGCGGGCGTGCAGGTCGGGACGGCCTTCCTCGCCGCCTCGGAGTCGGCGACCAACCAGGCGCACCGCGACGCGATCCGCTCGACCGCTGCCGACGAGACCGTGCTCACGCGGGCGATGAGCGGGCGTCTGGCCCGTGGTGCGCGCAACCGCGTCGTGCGCGCCATCGAAGCCAGCGGCACGATCGCGCCGTTCCCGATGCAGAACTGGCTCACCGGTCGCTTCCGGGCTGCCGCGGGGGAGCAGAACCTGGGCGCGCTGCAGTCGCTGTGGATGGGGCAGGGCGCGCCGCTCGTGCGCCACGAGACCGCCGCGGACGTGTTCGCCGAACTGGTCGCGGGGGTTCCGGTCGCTCCCTGACGCTCATCGACGAACAAGAGCGTGAAGGGACTGCCTGGAGGCGAAGGTGCACTGAGTGTTAACATAGCCAGGTTCTTGGCTAACATGGACATATGAGCAGTCACAATGTTCTCGACGCGCGCAACAGTCTCTCGAGGCTGATCGCGGACTCTCAGGCGGGCGAAGATGTCGTCATCACCAAGCGAGGGAAGCCGGTAGCGAAGCTCGTCCCGATCGGGCCGGTCGATCTCGTCCGCAGCGGGCGGCTCCTCGTCGAGTGGCTCGAGAGCGACCCGTTGCCCGGGCGGCTGGCCCGTTCGGCTGCCGAGCTCGACGCGCAGATCGCGGAAAGCCGAGACGCCTGGGAATGATCTACCTCGACTCCTGCATCCTGATCTACGCCATCGAAGACGACGGGCCTCGGGGAGACGCCGTCCGAAACGCTCTCCGAGAGGTGGACGTCGCGGTGGCCTCGAGTCCTCTGGCGCTTCAGGAGTGCTTGGTCGGCCCGCTGCGGGGGCGCAATCCCGAGCTGCGCGACCGCTACCTCGCGATGTTCGAACACCTCGAAGAAGTGACGTTGGACGCGACGGTCTTCATCCGTTGCGCGGAACTCCGGGCGGATTTCGGGTTGAAGACGCCAGATGCCGTGCATCTCGCTGCGGCTCAGATCGCGGGCTGCACCGAACTGTGGACGAACGACAGACGCCTCGCAGCTGCTTCCCACGGGCTCGCGGTCGACGTGATCGGTGCCCGATCCTGACGCGGCCCCGCTGAGGATTCTCTGTGTTCGCGAGGCGGTACGCTCGCTCCTCTAGAGGATGACCGTGGACTTGCCGTGCACGATCACGCGATCCTCGGCATGCCACTGCACGGCGCGCGCGAGCACCAGACGCTCGACGTCGGCGCCGCGGCTCTGCAGCTCGGCGGCCGATTCGGAGTGGGTCACGCGCGTGACGTCCTGCTCGATGATCGGCCCCTCGTCGAGGTCGGCCGTCGCGTAGTGCGCGGTCGCACCGATCAGCTTGACGCCGCGATCCTTGGCCCGCGCATACGGGTTCGCACCGATGAACGCGGGCAGGAACGAGTGGTGGATGTTGATCACCGGGGCCTCGAGCCGGGTAATGAAATCGTCGGTGAGGATCTGCATGTAGCGCGCGAGCACGACGAGATCGACGTTGCCGCGCAGCAGCTCCAGCTGGCGCTCCTCCATGGCGGCCTTGTCGCCGGAGGGGATGTGCACGAACGGCACGCCGAACGACCGGACGGCCTCGGCCAGGTCGGGGTGGTTGGAGACGACCATCGTGATGTCGATGTCGAGCTGCCCGCGCTGAGTGCGCCACAGCAGCTCCATCAGGCAGTGGTCGTACTTCGAGACGAAGATCGCGACGCGCTTGCGCCGGGCCACGTCGTGCAGCGACCACTCCATGCCGAAGCGCTCGGCGACGCCGGCGATGTCGGCTTCGAGCGCGGGGCGCGCGGCCGAGAGCCCGTCGAGGTGGATGACGGTGCGCTGGAAGAAGCGTCCGCCCTCGGAGTCCGTCGAGTGCTGGTCGAGGGAGATGATGTTCGCCCCGTGCTGAGCGAGCACGCCGGCGACGGCGGCGACGATGCCGGGCTGATCGTCGCAGGCGATGAGCAGGCGGGCGGTATCGGGCTGAGACATGGGGACTCCTCGAGGGTGTGCATCGATTCTGCCGTGGATGCGCCGAGCGGGCGAATCGCGAGAGCACCGCGCGATGCCCTGCACCCGCGCGACGGCCGCCTCACCTACCCTGAGAGCATGGAAGCGAGCGACCTCGGCCTGGTGCTGGTGCCCCTGCTGGCTGTCGCCGCACCCCTGCTCGCCCGTGGCGTGCGGCCGGTGGTCCGGGTGCCGATCGTGGTGTTCGAGCTCGTTCTCGGCATCCTCATCGGTCCCGCGGTTCTCGGCTGGGTCGAGACGGGACCGCTGCTGGAGAAGCTCAGCGACTTCGGCCTGGCGCTGCTGTTCTTCGTCGCGGGCACCGAGATCGACTTCACGAAGGTCGCGGGCAGGCCGCTCGCCCGGGCATCGCTCGGGTGGCTGCTCAGCGTGATGCTGGGCATCGGCCTGGGTTTCTTCTTCGCGCCGGGTGAGGGGATGGTGGTGATCGGGATCGCCCTCAGCTCGACGGCGCTGGGAACGCTGATGCCGATCCTGCGCGACGCCCGAGAGCTCGACTCGCCCTTCGGTCGTGCGATCAGCGCGATCGGTGCGGTCGGCGAGTTCCTGCCGCTCATCGCGATCTCGATCTTCCTGAGCACGCGGACCACTCCGATCGCCACCGCTGTGCTCCTGACCTTCGTCGTGCTCGCCGGTCTCGCCGTGCTGTTGGCCACGCGCGTGTCGCACGGACGGCTGCACCGCATCGTCCGCGCCACCTTGCACACCTCGGATCAGTTCGGCGTGCGCTTCGTGATCCTCCTCATCGCCGCCCTCGTGGGGCTCAGCGTCATGCTCGACCTCGACATGCTGCTGGGAGCGTTCGTGGCCGGTGCGATCTGGCGCATCATCATGGCGCGCGCGCCGAAGAAGGATGCGGAAGAGGTCGAGAGCAAGATCGAGGCGATCGCCTTCGGATTCCTCGTGCCGATCTTCTTCCTCTACACGGGTGTCACGTTCGACCTGCAGGCGCTGCTCACATCGCCGTCGGCGCTGGCTCTGGTGCCGATCTTCCTGATCGCTCTGCTCGTGATCCGCGGATCGGCGGCGCAGCTGTCGGCCCCGCCCGGAGCGAGTGCTCGCGATCGCGCGGCCCTGGGGCTCCTCGCCGCGACCGGTCTGCCGATCATCGTCGCCGTGACGGCGATCGGTGTCGACCAGGACATGATCGACACCGGCACGGCCGCGGCGCTGGTCGGCGCCGGCATGCTGTCGGTGCTGCTGTATCCGCTCATCGGCATGACTCTCCGCGGCGACCGCGCGGAGGTCGTCGGGCCGGAGCGGGCCGCCGAGTCCACGCAGGGAGAACTGTGACCACCGCATCCGCACTCTTGACCCAGGCCGTGAAGGATCTGCAGGACGCCCCGAAGGAGGGACTCGGCGAGCAGCGCGATTCCCGGTGGCGCGGGCGTCGCATCGTGCGGGTCGGAGACGCCTGGCACCTGGGCGTGCTGCTGCTGACAGAGACGCACGCGCTGGCGACGGCGGAGGTGCTGCGCGCGGCCGACCCCGGGCGCCGCGGCTACACCGCGGTGTCGGCCAGGGAGCGTGCCGAGCGCCGAGCCGAGGCACTGCGCGGTGGCTTCGGCGAGGGTGAGGTCGTGCACGTGGGGTGGAGCGTCATCGACGTCGACGGGGTGGATGCCGGAGGCTCCTCCGGGCCGCTCGCCCTGATCGACGGGGTGCCGTCCGTGCGCTGGAGCACCGCGGGCGGTTTCATGCCGCTGGAGGCATATCTGCGCGAGCGTGTGGCGCTGCTGCGGGACGCGGCCGCGAGCTGACGCGGGTTCCCCGACTCAGGCGAAGGTCTCGGCGAAGCGGCGCAGGAGCGCTGCGCCCTCGGTCACCGATGCCGCGAGCACCTGCTGCTGCACCGCGTCGAACTCGTCGGGGTCGAAGTAGCCGGTGGTGCGGTAGAACGTCATGCGGTCGGCGAAGTCGCGCGGAGTGGGCTCGGGGTGGAACTGCGCCGCGTACAGGTGCGTGCCCACGCGGTAGGCCTGCACCGGACAGGTCTCGTTCGTCGCCAGCAGCACGGCACCGGGAGGCGTGCTCGCCGCGCTCTCCTTGTGCGCCGTGAAGACCGTGAGAGCCGAGCCGCTGGGGCCGAACACGGGGTCGGCTGCACCGGCTGCGGTCGTGTCGATCACGGTGGCGCTCGCGGGTTCAGGGGTGTCGGTCACGACCTCGCCCCCGAGCATGCGGGTCACCACGCCGATGCTGAAGCAGGTGAAGAACACCGCGATCTCGGCCGCCATCGCCGCGTCCGCCAGTGTGCGGAGGTCGGCTTCGACCCGCAGCTGCTCCGCGGACTTCACCGTGTCGGAGACGTTGAACGGCGAGCCCCCGACCACGACGCCGCGGTACCCTCGCAGACGCTCGATGTGCAGCGGCGTCTGCAGCAGATCGAGCCGGTCGACCACGTCGACACCGAGGGCCCGGCGGAAAGAGGCATGCTCGGCATCCGCCGCCCCGATCTCGGGCCGCACGCAGACGTAGAGAAGCGAGGCCATCAGGAGATTCTAACGATCGCGCGAGGCCGAGCCGACGCGGTCACCGCGAGGAGTTGGTCGTGCGACCGCGGACGATGCCGACGAAAGTCTCGACGTCGGGCGTGGTGCGCTCGCGCGGCCAGACCAGGGCGACCGTCGATGTCGGTCCGTCCGCGAGGACGCGGTGATCGGCATCCTTGCGGTGGTGCAGGCGGGCGAGGGACATCGGGACGACCACGATGCCGACTCCGGATGCCGCCGTCGCGACTGCCTCGCCGGTCGGGAGTGCGGCGAAGGTCGCCGGGAGAGTCCCGGGGAGATCGAGCGGGCCGAGCACGTCGTCGGCCAGCCCGATCACGACTTCGCCCTCGAGGTCGGAGCCCGTGAGCTCAGCGGCCGCCATCAGGTGCGAGTCTGCTGCCGCGACCACGACCGGGAGCTCGTCGTACAGCGGGATGATGTGCAGCGACTCGTCCGTGAGAGGCAGACGCACCAGCGCCGCGTCGACCCCGTCGAGCGCGGCCCGCTGTGTAGCGGCCTCGATCGGAACGAGCTCGAGCGGCACTCGTGGCATCCGCTGCTTCCACGCATCGATCCACTTGCCGGGTGTCGCCCCTGGCACCGCGCCCAGCCGGAAGGTGCGCGGTGCCTCGGGTTCGGGCTGAGGAGCGTCGAAGACGACCTTGGCGGTCGGCTTCTTCGGCTTCTGTGGGGGGAACCGCTCGGCGGGGGCGGCCTTGTTCCGGCGCACAGGCGTGCCCCTGCTTGCGCCCTTCGCGGGCCGTCTTCCCTGATTCGCCATGGGGTCAAGGTTACTCGGCGCTGCGGTCCGGCACCTCGTGCAGCGGCGCCGGTGCCGTGGCAGCGAGCGTGCGCTGGGCGCGGCGGATCAGCCCGACGGCTCCGCCGACGAGCAGCAGCACACCGATCGTCAACACGAGGATCATGTTGACGGTGGTCAGGGTCAGGGCCAACAGCCCGTCTGCGAGGGTCTCGCGCTGATCGGCGTCGGCGAGCATCCAGAGCGCGATCGCCGCGACGGAGGAGAACAGGAGGCCCCAGATGATGGCGGCCCAGCGGGTGCGGGGCGGGGTGGTGGTCTCGGTGATCGTGGGCGTGCTCATCACTGGTCTTCCTTCACGGGCTCGTAGATGGTGACGTTGATGGCACCACTGGTCTGATCGATGGTGACGGGCTGGACGGTGGTCGCAGACACACGGTCCGAGGAGATGTCCTGGACGATGACGGACTCGCCGCCGCGGTCCTCGAAGGACCAGATGCCGCTGTCGATGATGGTCGCGGTCTCACCCTCCACCCGCGTCCAGTGCGCCGTCCCGGTGTCGAGCGTCGCGCGAAGCTCGAGCTCCACTCCCGCATCGACGTAGATCTCGGTGGTGCCGGAACCCTTCTCGATCACGATCGGCCGGGGCGCGCCGTCATGCTGGTTCAGCGAGAGATAGAGGTCTCCGAACGGCTGACTGATGTGCTCCGCCCGGTTGTTGGAGATCGACGCCCAGCCGGGCGTGAAGCCCTGAAGGGTTGAGAATGCACCGGCCACCAGTCCGCCCATCAGCGTGAGCACGGTCGCGAAGGCCAGGAAGCCGCTGCGGCGACGGAACGCTCCGGCGACGATCATGCCGAGCGCGAGGATGAGTGCGGCGGCGAGTAGTCCCAGCGCTCCGCCGAGGGACTCACCGCCGGTGACGAGACCGACGGCGGCACCCGTGATGATGGCGAGACCGATCATGGTCGCGGCGAAAGCGAAGCCCGCCCGCGGGTTCGATGCCCGGCGGATGCGACGGCGCTCGGCCGCCTCTGCGGCGAACACCGCGGCCTCGGCCTGGCGCTCGCGGCGCAGCTGGTCACGGGCAGCCCGTTCGACATCCTGCTGCTGGCGCCGCCATGCCTGATCCTGTTCCTTCCAGGCGGCGTGCTGAGCGCGCCAGGCCTCGAGGGCCGCAGGGTCTTGAGAACCGGGCGGCAGCGGAACCGGCGGTGCGGGCGGGGTGAGGGCGAGCGAGGCACCCGGACCACCGGCCGCACGCCACGGGCGAGCAGGGGTGCGGCTGGCAGCACGCACGATCAGGAAGAGCAGGCTGGCGACGAGCACGAGCCCGAGGATCCAGCTGATGAGGGAGAGAGCCGACCAGCCGTCGTATCCGAGTCCGAACAGGCGGCCCGCGAGTGGTGCCGTGGGGAACAGGCCGATGACGGCCATCGCCAGGATGCCCCACTGCACGGGCTGGTAGTCGCGGCACAGCAGGTCGCGCACGTGCACCCGCCCGTCGACGTCCGGCAGCAGCGCCCAGGCGGCGGCGTAGAGGAAGATCACCGGGAGTCCGAACAGTGCGGCGACCACGAGCACCCCCCGCACGATCAGCGGGTCGATGCGCAGGCGCGCGGCGATGCCAGCGGCGACCCCGCCCAGCCAGCCCTCGGAGCGGGCGACGCCGATACCGGCGACCCAGAGCAGGAAGCTGTGCGGCGGTGCAGGAGTGCTCCTCTACGCCTGGTGCTGGATGTTCACGCCCTGGGCGGAGGGCGAGAGCGCGCCGACCAGACGGATGCCGGTGGCCTGGCTGCTGCTCGCCCCTGCCGCGGTCGGGATGCTCGTCGTCCTCGTCTGGCGAGGAGGCAGCGACTGGCTGAGCGGATCGATCCCGCCCGGCACCGCGGCCGTCGTCGTCGGTGGCACCGTGGCCTTCGCGACGGGTGCCGGTCTCTGGGCCACGCTCATAGATCGCACCGACACCGCGCGCGGGCCCCGGCACACCCTGAGCATCCGGATCCTCGCGATCCTGCTGCTCGCCCTGCTGGTCACGGTTCTGCTGTCCTGGCCGGTGGCGCGCTCGGGTGTGGCGCTGGTGCTCCTCCCACTGGTCGGGCTCGCCGCCGTGGTGTCGTCGACGCTGATCCCGCGGTGGCGGGAGCTGTCGGGTGAGCGGGTGCGCCGCATCCGGGAGGAGCAGCGCAGTCAGATGGCCGCCCACCTGCACGACTCGGTGCTGCAGACACTGGCGCTGATCCAGAACAGGGCGGGGGCCTCCAGCGAAGCCGCACGGCTCGCCAGGGCGCAGGAGCGCGAGCTGCGTGCCTGGTTGTACGACGGCGATGCCCCCGCCGACAGTGATCTTCCGACCGACCTGCGCGACTATGCGGGAGCGCTCGAACTCGACTACCCCGTGCGCATCGACGTCGTCTCGGCCGGGCTGTCGACCGAGCGGGCGAGCGGGGAGCTCGCCGCGGCGGCGCGGGAGGCGATCCTGAACGCGGCCCGGCACGCGGGTGGGGAGATCTCCGTGTACATCGAGGGAAGCGCCTCGGGGGTGGACGTGTTCATCCGCGATCGGGGGGCGGGATTCCGACTCGACGACGTGCCCAGCGATCGCCTGGGAGTGCGGGAGTCGATCATCGGCCGCATGCGCCGTGCGGGCGGCACCGGAGAGGTCCGCAGCGATGGCAACGGCACCGAGGTGCGCCTTCGCATCACCACGAGCGCGCTCCAGGATCGACCGGCGCCGCGCCAGACCGCCTCCCGGGAGGAGAACCATGGCTGACAGCATCCGGGTCGTGATCGTCGACGACCACTCGATCTTCCGCTCCGGGCTGCGCGCCGACCTCGACGCGAGCGTCGACGTGGTCGGAGAGGCCGCCGACGTGCCGTCCGCGATCGCGGTGATCGGCGAGACGCAGCCCGATGTCGTACTCCTCGACGTGCACCTGCCAGGGGGCAGCGGAGACGATGCGGCCGGAGGCGAGGCCGTGATCCGCGGCTCGTCTCCCACCGCCGCCCGGTTCCTCGCGCTGAGCGTGTCGGACGCGGCGGCCGATGTCGTGCGCGTGATCCGCGCCGGC
The DNA here is from genome assembly GCF_019443525.1 of Microbacterium sp. PAMC22086. Taxonomy (NCBI): domain Bacteria; kingdom Bacillati; phylum Actinomycetota; class Actinomycetes; order Micrococcales; family Microbacteriaceae; genus Microbacterium; species Microbacterium sp. PAMC22086. Next base: position 1,257,219 of record NZ_CP080380.1, read on the forward strand.
GCCAGGGGCTACATCACCAAGGGGTCGTCGGGTGTGGAGGTCAGCAGCGCGGTGCGCGCAGTGGCCGACGGGGATGCGGTGTTCTCTCCGCGGCTCGCCGGCTTCGTGCTGGACGCGTTCGGTGCGGTGGCCGGCGAGACAGCGACGGCGACCGACGAACTCGACCGGCTCTCGGCGCGCGAGCAGGAGGTCATGCGCCTCATCGCCCGGGGCTACGCGTACAAGGAGGTCGCGTCCGAGCTGTTCATCTCGATCAAGACGGTCGAGACGCACGTGTCATCCGTGCTGCGGAAGCTGCAGCTGTCGTCGCGTCATGAACTCACGGCCTGGGCCTCGGAGCGGCGCCTACTGTGAGCCGGCTCCGCGGTCGGACGCCTCAGGCGGCGAGCCACAGACCCTTCTGATCCGTCGCGATGGTGAGCCCGGCGGCAACCGTCTCGTCGTCGCCGATCCTCGCGCCGCGCACGATGCGCGCCCCGGCGCCGATGTCGGTGCGCACGCCCACGTAGGCGTGATCGCCGATCGCCGCACCGTGGCCGACGTGCGCATGCGCGTCCACGAACGCGCCCTCACCGATCACCGCGTCCTCGTCGATCCAGGCACCGCGCGCGATCGTCGCGCCGGCGCCGACGCGCGCTCCCGGTTCGATATAGGCACCCGCCTCGATATGCGCCTTCGGGTGCACCTTCGCGCCATGCGCGACGAGACCCCGGCCGTTCGCGTGCTTGCGGTACCGCAGCGTCGCGCCCTGGTCGTTCTCGATGTCGACGTAGTTCTTGCCCACGATTCCTCCCGTGCTCCGGAGTTCTCCGGATATACCAACAACCACGGCGAGGTCGGATTCATTCCCGCGGATGGATGTTGTCAGCGTTGACAGGACGGGCACCAGAAGGTGACGCGTTCTCGGGTCGGATCTGCGCCCTGCTCACCGCGCCTGATGAGGGTGCCGCAGCGTCGGCACGGGCGTCCGGCGCGGCCGTACACCCAGGTGGTCTGGCCGCCGCGATTGACGCCGGTGAACGTGCGGTCGGCGCGATCGCTGTTGGCGCGGATCGTGCGTGCACCGAGGTCGAGGAGGGCGGCGACATCGACCTCCGGCGTCGGCGTCGGCGGCAGGATTCCCCGCAGGAACAGGAGTTCTGCGGCGTACTCGTTTCCGAATCCCGCGACGTTGCGCTGATCGAGGAGGGCGACATGGATGCTGCGGGTGTCGGCCCCGAGGCGCCGGACCGCCTCTGCCGCATCCCAGTCGGCGGCGAGGGGATCCGGACCCAGGTGACCGACGAGCTGGTCTTCGTCCCGGGTGGGGACGACCTCGATCTCGGCGATGTCCACGCCGACGGCTTCGCGGTGCGCCGTGCCGACGATCGCGCGCACCTTGAAGGCCGGGTGGCGCCACTTCTCGCCGGGTCGGTAGACGAACCAGGCGCCGTCCATGCGCAGATGCGAATGCAGTGTGCTGTCGCCCACACGCAGCAGCAGGTGCTTGCCGCGCGCGAGTGCACCGTACACCGGCTGCCCGGTCAGATCGAGGGTCGCGAACCGGGGGATCCGGAGGTCGAATCGGGTGACCTCCGCACCCGACAGGGCCTCGTCGAGGCGCCGTGCGGTGCGGAAGACGGTGTCGCCCTCGGGCATCAGGGCGCTCCGAGGGGCGCGTGCGGCGGGTGCGGCGGGTGCGGTGCTGCGGGTGGTGGCGGAGTTGCCGGCAGGCTCGGTGCGGTGGCGCCCGTGCGGGCGAGCATGTCCCGCGCGAGCATGGTGCTGCCGGCGACGGCGGCGGGCATGATCGCGACCGCGCCGCCGGGGATCAGGAAGCAGAGCTGGGTCGCGACGCCGAAACCGAGGACCCGCGCGCGGCTGCCCGAGAACAGGGCGGCGCGATCGGCCGGGCTGAGCTCGCGCGCGTCGAAGGCGCGCCCCGTGAGCTCGCGGGCGAGCAGCCGACCGGTGAGCACCACACCGGAGATGGCGCCGAGGAACCCGCCGACCGCCGGGATGAGGCCGATCAGGAGCACGAGGATCGCGATCAGGATGCCGAGCAGGATCAGCCGGAGCCCCTCGCCGAGCGTTGTCCAGAAGCTGCCGCCGTCCGCCGGAGGCGCCTCGCCCAGGTCGACCTCGACCGCGTGCCAGATGCGCTGGTAGAAGGGGTCGCCGATGGTCAGGGTCAGGGCACTGAAGACGACGCTGGCGAGCGCGAGTGCGGCCGCCACAATCACGAGGCCCACGGCGGCGCGCAGCAGACCCCTCCACGGCTCGAACCACCCCTCGGCGAACGGGGTCAGCCAGGCGGACAGCGACGGCATGCTGAGCACCAGCGGCACGAGTGCGGCGGCGAGCAGGATCAGCGCGATGATCGCGGGGATCAGTCCGAGCACCATGAGGCCCGGCCGCGTGCGCCACAGGCCGAATCCCCGCAGCAGCGTACGGATGCCGGCGGCGAACTCTCGGATCATGGCTTCCAGCGTAGAGGCATCGCTCAGACGACCTTGCGGAGGGTGTATCCGCGCGGCGTCGCCACGAAGCCGGCCTCCTGCAGGGCGAGCGCGAGTGCGGTGCCGTAGACCCCCTCGCCGTTGATCTTCTCGACGGTGAGGGTATCCAGGCGTCGGCTGCGCGCGGTGGCAGCGAGGTCGGCGGTGGCGGCACGCAGCACGTCGACGTCATCGCTGAACGACAGCACCGTGCGGCCACCGCGTTCCAGGGAGAGCACCAGGGTGCCGTCGACCAGGACGACCAGACCTCCCGCCTTGCGCCCGGGGCGGTGCGACACCCCGTCGAGCTTGGGCCAGCCGAGCGCCGCACCGTAGGGGTTCGCGGGGTCGGTCGCGGCGAGGGTGACGGCCGTGCGGGGTGGTGGATCGGCGAGGCCCGCGTAGGTGCGCAGTCGGTCGACGGTGCCTGAGGCGGCGAATTGCGCGGCGCCGAGCTTCTCGATCACGTAGCCGCGGCGACAGTGCCCCGCCTCTTCGAAACCGGCGAGCACTCGATAGGCCTGCGCGAAGCCGCCGGGCACGCCTTCGGCCTGCACGGCGCCGCGGGTCACGACGCCGTAGCGGTCGAGCAGGAGGCCGGCGGTGACGGTCGCCCGACGGGAGGGATCGGTCTCGAGTGCGGGCAGCAGCGACCAGCGTCCGCCGATCGACGCGGGCCGCGGTGCGGCGGATCCGGTGAAGGACACGCCGCGGTAGGTGCGGGCACGGGGGGCGCGGCGCTTCACCTTGTGTGCCTGCGAGCCGCCGGCGAGAAGAGAGCGGATCGGGGCGAAGGTGTCGTTGGTGACGTAGCCCGACCACGTCAGCGACCACAGCGCCTCGAGCACGGACTGCTCGTTCTCGGCCGCGGCCATCTCTTTCAGCTGGCCGGCGAAGTAGGCGCCGCCGACGTCGAGGGCGATGAGGATACGTGATTCCAGGGAGTCGGAGGCGATCTCGGCGTCGCGTTCCGGGAGGGTGAAGGGCGCGATGTCGGCGGGATGCAGCGACACCCAGCCGTCGCGCCCCGGAAGCGTGCCGTGCCCCGACCAGATGACCTCGCCGCCGGCCGTCAGCTCATCCAGCATCCCGGGGGAGTAGTCGCGCACGCGGGAGGGGAGGACCAACGATTCCCAGGCGCTCGCGGGAATCGGAACACCGGCGAACTGCTCGATCACGCTGAGCACGCCGTCGACGCCGTCGAGGGGGCGACCGATGTGCTGCCAGTCGGGCAGGAATCGGGCGTACGCCTCGGGGGAGACCGGTTCGACCGATCCACGGATCGCGGCGAGCGAGCGCATCCGCAGGCGGCGCAGCACCTCGGTGTCGCACCATTCGATCGCATCGCCGCTGCCCGCCGCCTCCGGCAGGAAGTAGCCGCTCGTGATCCGCCCCGCGGTCTCGAGGCGCTGCAGGGTGTGCCGGGCCACCGCGGCGCCGAGTCCGAACCGGGCGGCGATGGCATCCGTCGTGAACGGGCCGTGCGTGCGGGCATGGCGGGCGACGAGGTCGCCGAGCGGGTCGGCGACGGGTTCGAGGAGGGCGACAGGGACACCGGTCGGGAGCGCAGCGCCCAGGGCATCGCGCAGGCGTCCTGCATCTTCGATCGCCGCGACCCGGCTCGTGCCGGCGATGGTCACGGGGATCGCCCGGCGCGCGGTGATCAACTCGTCGAGCAGGGCGGCTGCCGAGGTGTCGACGATCGAGTCGGGGTCGAGGCGGGCCGTCGCCTCGTCGGCGTCGAGGGGGCCGAGCATCCGCAGCAGGTCGGCGACGCCCTCGAGTCCGCGCGCTCGGCGATCGGGGTCGAGACGCTGCGCCTCGCGCTCGAACTGGGCGATCACGTCGGGGTCGAGCAGTTCGCGCAGCTCGACCGTGCCCAGCAGCTCGCCGAGCAGTGCGGGGTCGACCGAGAGAGCGGCCGCTCTGCGCTCGGCGAGAGGGGAGTCGCCCTCGTACATGAAGGCGCCCACGTAGCCGAACAGCAGGTCACGGGCATACGGCGAGGGCTGGCCGGGCTCGGTCTCGACGAGGCGGATGCGGCGGTCGGCGATCGACGTCGCGAGGGTGCGCAACGAGGGGAGGTCGTAGACGTCCTGCAGCACTTCGCGCAGGGTCTCGAGGATCACCGGGAAGGTCGGATGGCGCCTGGCCACCTCGAGCAGCTGAGCCGACCGCTGTCGCTGCTGCCACAGCGGGGTGCGCTTGTTGGGGTTCATGCGGGGCATGAGCAGTGCCCGCGCCGCGCACTCGCGGAAGCGGGAGGCGAACAGGGCGGAGCCGCCCACCTCTTCGGTGACCAGGTGTTCCAGCTCGTCGGGCTCGAACACGAACAGCTCTGCGCCGGGCGGCTCGGCCTCGGCGTCGGGGATGCGCACGATGATGCCGTCGTCGCTCGCGACCGCCGACCCCTCGACGCCGAGGCGCTCACGCACCCGGGCGTTGATCGCCAGCGCCCAGGGTGCGTGCACCTTCATGCCGTAGGGGGAATGCAGGATGACACGCCAGTCGCCGACCTCGTCGCGACCGCGTTCGACGGTGAGCGTGCGGTCGGTCGGGAGCGTGCCCGTCGCTTCGCGCTGCTCGGTCAGGTGCGCCATGAGGTTCGCGCGCGCCTGCTCGTCGAGTCCGGCGTCGATCAGTCTCTGCGCCGCCTTCTCGGGAGTGGCCGCCGACACCTCACGGGAGAACGCGCCCAGAGCCTCGCCGAGCTCGAACGGGCGGCCGATCCCGTCGCCGTGCCAGAACGGCACCTTGCCCGGCTGCCCGTAGGCCGGGATCACGTTGACGCGGTCGTGGGTGATCTCCGCGATCCGCCAGCTCGTCGTACCGAGCGTGAACACGTCTCCCACCCGCGACTCGTAGACCATCTCCTCGTCGAGCTCGCCGACCCGCGCGCCCGTCGATTCGCCGGCGACGAAGACGCCGAACAGGCCGCGGTCCGGGATCGTGCCGCCACTGGTCACCGCGATGCGCTGCGCTCCCGGTCGCCCGGTCAGCGTGCCGGCATCGCGATCCCACACCAGTCGGGGGCGCAGCTCGGCGAACTCGTCGGACGGGAATCGACCGGCGAGCAGATCGAGCGTCGCCTCGTAGGCCGAACGCGGAAGAGCCTGGAAGGGCGCCGACCGGCGAACCGTCTCGAACCACTCCTCGACGCCGATGGCTCCGAGGGCGCTCGCGGCGACGGTCTGCTGCGCGAGGATGTCGAGCGGGTTGCGCGGCACCTGGATCGCCTCGATCTTGCCCGCGAGCATCCGCTCGGTCACGATCGCGGTGTGCAGCACGTCGCCGCGGTGCTTCGGGAAGAGCGCGGCGCGACTGATCTCGCCCACCTGGTGACCGGCGCGGCCCACCCGCTGCAGACCGGAGGCCGCCGAGGGTGGTGCCTCGACCTGGATCACGAGGTCGACCGCTCCCATGTCGATGCCGAGCTCGAGGCTGCTCGTCGCGACGACGCAGCGCAGCACGCCGGACTTGAGCTCTTCCTCGACCTGCGCGCGCTGCTCCTTCGAGACCGAACCGTGGTGCGCTTTCGCGAGCACGGGATCGGCACCTGCGGTCGCTCCGGCCTGCGCCATCATGGCGGCGGGTACGGTCGCCGCCGGAAGTTCGACGCCGATCCGCTCGGAGTAGATCTCGTTCAGACGCCCGGTGAGGCGCTCGGCGAGGCGACGGGAGTTGGCGAACACGATCGTCGAGTTGTTCTGCAGGATGCGGTCGACGATCGCCTCCTCCACATGGGGCCAGACCGAGCCGGTGACCTCGGAGTACTCGGCATCGGCCGCATCCCCCGGCACGCCGGGAGGGGGCGGCGGGTTGGTCATGTCATCCATCGGCACGACCACGCCGAGCTCGAAGGTCTTGGATGCGGGGGGCGCGACGATCTCGACCGGAGCCGAGCCGCCGAGGAACCGGGCGACCTCGTCGATCGGGCGGACGGTGGCCGAGAGTCCGATGCGCTGCGCGGGAGTCTCGATGCCGTTCGCGCGGCGCAGCGCGTCGAGGCGCTCCAGGCTCACGGCGAGGTGCGCGCCGCGCTTGGTGGCGGCGACCGCGTGCACCTCGTCGATGATCACGGTGTGCACGCCGCGCAGCGTCTCACCTGCGCGGCTCGTCAGCATGAGGTACAGAGACTCGGGGGTCGTGATGAGGATGTCGGGCGGGTCGGACACGAGCTTGCGTCGGTCGCTCGAGGTCGTGTCGCCCGAGCGCACGCCGACCGTCACCGCCGGCGCCGGAACTCCGAGCCGTCTGGCCGACTGTCCGATGCCGATCAGGGGCGAGCGGAGGTTGCGCTCGACGTCGACGCCGAGCGCCTTCAACGGAGAGATGTAGAGGATGCGCGTGCGCGGCTCGCCCTTCGCCGGAGGGGGGGTCTCCGCCATGCGCTCCCGGAACACGCTGTCGATCGCCCACAGGAACGCCGACAGTGTCTTGCCCGACCCGGTCGGTGCCACCACGAGCGCATGCTTGCCCGCGGAGATCGCATTCCAGGCGCCTGCCTGCGCCGGCGTGGGCGCGGGGAAGGCCCCCCGGAACCAGTCCTGCGTCGCGGAGGTGAAACGGTCGAGCACGTCGCTCATCCCTCCATCTTCGTCGAGGCCGGGGACATCGGGGTCGTGACGATGTCGGCGGCCTCGACGAAGACGATGCGATCACCCGATCGGCCGGCGCAGTCGTGTCCGCATCACGCTTCCAGTGAGACCTCCTGGAGCGCGCCCTCCGCATCGATCTCGAGTGTCAGGTCGAGATCCAGCCGCCGCAGGAACACATCGTCATGACTCACGATGAGCACCGCGCCCCGGTAGGCGCGGAGGGCTTCGACGAGCTGGGCGACCGTGTCGAGGTCGAGGTTGTTGGTCGGCTCGTCGAGCACCACGAGGTGCGGTGCGGGGTCGGCGAGCAGCAGCTTCGCCAGCGTGACGCGGAAGCGCTCGCCGCCGGAGAGGGCGGCGACCGGACGCTCCGCTGTGGCCCCGCGGATGAGGAAACGGGCGAGCCGGTTGCGCAGCTCCTTCTCCGGCACGTGCGGCGCCGCGGCGGCGATGTTCTCGAACACCGACCGCCGCTCGTCGAGGCCGTCCACGCGTTGCGGCAGGTAGCCGATCAGATCGGTGTGGGCTTCGGCATGCAAAGGCGGCCGCGCACGACCCAGGGCTTCCGTCCCGGATCCGACGCGCTCCGCCCCCTCTGGCCCGTCGGGAGCCGTTCCTTCCGAGTCGTGAACACCGGCGGCGATCAACCGCTCCAACAGCGTGGTCTTCCCGGCACCGTTCCGGCCGATCAGCGCGACACGCTCCGGCCCCTGGATCACCCAGGCCCGTTCGTGATCGCCGATCGTCGCGATACGGCGGCTGCGCGACACCTGCGGATCGGGCAGTTCGATCTTCATCGAGGCGTCGGAGCGCACACGTCGCCCGGCCTCGTCGAGCACCGATCGTGCGGCATCCTCCTTCGCCCCGACCTCGGTGCGGAGCTTGCCCGCTGAGACCTCGGCGGCCATCTTGCGGCCGTGCGCCACGATCTTCGGGACGCGCTTCTCGATCTCCGCCTTCTTCGCGGTGCGGGTGCGGTGGGCGAGCTTTACCTCGGCCTCGATCCGCTGGCGCTTCTCCTTGCGGAACGCCTGGGCGGCGGTGACCTCGGCCTTGCTCGCGGCATCCTGCTCGGCGTCCAGCCAGGCGCGCCACTGCGAATAGGGGCCACCGAACACGCTCAGCGTCTGGGCGTACAGCTCGGCGGTGTCATCCATCAGCTCGAGCAACGACAGGTCGTGACTGACGACGATGAGCGTGCCCTTCCAGGCCTGCACCATCGCCGCGAGCTTGGTCCTTGCGTCGCGGTCGAGGTTGTTGGTCGGCTCGTCGAGGAGCGTGATCGGTGCACGGCGCAGGCGGATGCCGGCGATCGCGACGAGCACGGCCTCGCCGCCGGACAGCTCGCCGACCCTGCGGTCGAGGAACTCCGGAGCGAGCCCGGCCTCCGCCAGCGACGCCTCGGCGCGCGCCTCGATGTCCCAGTCGTCGCCGACCGCATCGAAGTGGACGGGGTCGACGTCGCCCGCGCTGATCGCCCGCACGGCGTCGAGTGCCGCGGACACGCCGAGGAGCTCGGCGACGCGGCGGTCGACGTCGAGAGTCAACTGCTGCGGAAGGTACGCGACCTCGCCGGATGCCGTGATGGCACCCGATGTGGCTTCGAGCGAGCCTGCCATCAGCCGCAGCAGCGTGGATTTGCCCGCGCCGTTGCGACCTACGAGGCCGGTGCGTCCCGAGCCGAATGCGCCCGAGACGCCGTCGAGCGCGATCGAGCCGTCGGGCCAGGTGAAGGTGAGTCGGTCGAGCACGACCGATGGGTGAAGAGCGGTGGGGGTTGACATGAGTGTCTCCTGCCGAGTGCATGGGTGCACTGACACCGAGCCCTACCGGCTCGTGACACGCGTCACAGGATGCGGAGGGGAGGGTCTGCCGTGGAGTCAGCGATCGTCGGGTCAGCGCGCGGGAAGAAGAGCGCGGAGGCGACGGATCAGATCAAAGGACTTCCAGACACGGCGGACAGGACTCCACGACGATACCCGGGCGTGTCGCATTCCCGCAACCCCGGGCGTGTCGGTTCGTGGCTCGGTCGTCGACCACGACGATGTGGCTAGCTCGCGGCGACCCCGTCGAGCCACTTCGTGAGGAACCGGTGCACGTCGGTGAGCTCCTCCTCGGAGATGCTGTGGGTGAGTCCGGTGTACACCCGGCCCGACAGCTCTGAGTGCGTGGGCAGCCACTGCGCGGTGTGATCGATCAGCGCGGGTGGGATGACGTCGTCGTGCGTTCCTCGGCCCCAGAACACGGGTGGGCGCAGCTCTTGCAGGGCCTCGTCGTTCGGAAGCTCTCCCGGGGACGCATAGCCGCTCAGCGCCACCACCGCGCCGAACCGCTCGGGTGCCAGCCGCAGGGCCTGCAGAGACACCGCCGCGCCCTGCGAGAAGCCGAGCAGCGCGATCGAGGGGGCCTCGGTCGCCGCCGTGTCGAGCCAGCGCAGGAAGGACTCCGCCGCGAGGGTGACGGCCGCGGAGCTGCGTCCGTCGAGTCCCTCGATCGGATACCACGAGCGCCCTGGCATCGGCCACGGGGGTGCGAGGGGCGCGGCGACGGATGCGACGGCGATGCCCTCGGGGAGGTAGGGGACGAGTCCGAACAGGTCGTGCTCGTCGGCACCGTAGCCGTGGAGCAGGACCAGCAGCGGCATCCCGCCGCGGTCGGGGGATGACCATCTGGTCGCGGTGTCGTCGATCGTCAGGTTCTCGCTCACATCGTCATCCTGCCAGGGGCGACCGACGTGCACACGGTGTCGGTTCAGGAAGGCGGCTGGTAGAAAGGACACATGGCGGTCCGCACACCTGATCCCGAGCCGGAGCCCGACGACGAAGGTCTCGGCGCTTTCCGGGAGTCGAACCCGCCCTCCCCGGATGCGAACCCCGGCTGGCTGAGCGAATTCGAGCTCGCAGAGGCGCGACGCCGTCTGCCGATGCTCTACGTCGAGGCGATTCCCGTGCGCACCGACGGCTCCGGCCAGGTGACCGAGATCGGCATCCTCCTGCGCTCCACGCCGATGGGGGAGATGACGCGCACGATCGTGTCGGGGCGCGTCCGCTTCGGGGAGACGGTGCGCGACGCCCTGTTCCGGCATGTCGAGAACGACCTCGGTCCGATGGCTTTCCCGTTGATGCCGCCGCAGCCGCTGCCCTTCACCGTCGCGGAGTACTTCCCGATGCCCGGCGTGAGCGCCTTCCATGACGACCGGCAGCACGCCGTGTCCCTGGCCTTCGTCGTGCCGGTCACCGGTACGTGCGAGCCGCGCCAGGATGCCCTCGAGGTCACCTGGTTCTCGCCGGAGGCCGCCGCATCCGATGCGGTCGCCGCCGAGATGGAGAACGGTCGCGGCACGCTCATCCGCCAGGCTCTCGCGAGCCTCGGCCTCCTGCGCTGACTTCTCCGGAAGCTCAGGCCGTGGTGAGGCGGGCGAGCTCGGCGACGAACGCGTCGACGTCGGCTTCCTCGGTGTCGAAGCCGCACATCCAGCGCACCTCCTTGAGCGCCGCGTCCCAGTCGTAGAAGCGGAACGAGTCGCGGAGCCGGTCGGCGACGCCGTCGGGGAGCGTGGCGAACACGCCGTTGGACTGGGTCGGCTGGGTGAAGTCCACACCGCGGATGGATCCGTCGGCGATCCCGGCCTCGATCTCGGAGCGCAGGCGCGCCGCCATGGCATTGGCATGCCGGGCGTTGCGCAGCCAGAGGTCGCCCTCCAGCAGCGCGATCAGCTGGGCGGAGACGAACCGCATCTTCGAGGAGAGCTGCATGTTGAACTTGCGCGAGTAGGTGAGACCGTCGGCCGCCTCGGGGTTCAGCACGACGATCGCCTCGCCGAGCATGGCGCCGTTCTTGGTTCCGCCGAAGGCGAGCACGTCGACGCCGGCGTCGCGGGTGAATGCACGCAGCGGCAGATCGAGGGCGGCGGCGGCGTTCGACAGACGGGCGCCGTCGAGGTGCAGCTTCATGCCGCGCTCGTGCACGTGGTCGGCGATCGTGCGGATCTCCTCCGCCGTGTACAGCGTGCCGAGCTCCGTGGTCTGGGTGATCGAGACGACCAGCGGCTGCGCGCGGTGCTCGTCGCCCCAGCCCCACGCCTCGCGGTCGATCAGCTCCGGGGTGAGCTTGCCGTCGTCGGTGGGGACCGTGAGCAGCTTGAAGCCGCCGATCTTCTCGGGGGCCGCGGCCTCGTCGACGTTGATGTGCGCGGTGGAGGCGGCGATCACCGCGCCCCAGCGCGGCAGCATCGACTGCAGGCCGGTCACGTTGGCGCCGGTGCCGTTGAACACCGGGAACGCCTGCACGCCGTCACCGAAGTGCTCCTGGAACACCTCCTGCAGGCGCGCGGTGTACGCGTCCTCCCCGTAGGCGCTCTGGTGGCCGCCGTTGGCCGCGGCGATCGCCGCGAGGACCTCGGGGTGGATGCCGGAGTAGTTGTCACTGGCGAAGCCCCGGATCGCGGGGTCATGCTGGATGCTCACCTCCCCAGCCTAATTGTCCCGGTGCTGCTCTCGGTCCGGTGATCGGGCCTCCGACCCGGTGGGGACTTCCCAATGTCGGTGGGCGGTTCTACCCTCGAAACCATGGAGCGCACCTCAGCGAAGAGGGCTTTCGCCAACGTCCTCGTCAACACGCTCATCGCGAACGTGACGACGAGCTTCCTGTGGTTCGCGCTCACGTTCTGGGTCTACATCGAGACGCGGTCGGTGCTGGCCACGGGCATCATCGGCGGCGCCTACATGCTCTTCGTCGCGTTCTTCGCGATGGCGTTCGGCACGATCGTCGACCGCAACCGCAAACACACCGTCATGGTGATCTCGAGCGTGATCTCCGCCGGAGCGTTCCTCGTGGCCGGAGCGCTCTACCTGTGGCAGCCCGAGGCCGCTCTTCTCGATCTGGGAGGGCCCTGGTTCTGGCTGTTCTCGGGTGTCATCCTGTTCGGCGGTGTGATCGAGCAGCTGCGCAACATCGCGCTGTCGACGACGGTCACCCTGCTCATTTCTGAAGAGAAGCGCGCGAACGCCAACGGCCTGGTCGGCACGGTGCAGGGCATCGCCTTCTTGGTGACGAGCGTCTTCTCGGGGCTCTCGATCGGCTTCCTCGGCATGGGGTGGACGCTCGCGATCGCCATCGCGGCCATGGCGATGACGTTCGTGCATCTGCTGTTCGTGCGCATCCCCGAGGGGACTCCCGAACCCGACCCGAATGCCTCCAGCGCACTCGACTTCCGCGGAAGCGTGCGCGCCATCCGTCTGGCTCCCGGGCTCTTCGCGCTGATCATCTTCTCCACGTTCAACAACCTCATCGGCGGCGTCTACATGGCGTTGATGGATCCCTACGGACTGACGCTCTTCGACGCGCAGACGTGGGGCTTCGCGCTGGCGTTCGCCTCGACGGGATTCCTGGTCGGCGGCGGGCTGGTCGCCAAGTTCGGTCTGGGCCCCAGGCCCATGCGCACGATGCTGCTCGTGGTCATCGCGATGGGGCTGCTCGGGTCGGTGTTCATGCTGCGGGAGTGGTGGCCGCTGTACGTGGTCGGCATGTGGGTGTACATGGCTCTGGTGCCGCCCGTCGAGGCCGCCGAGCAGACCGTGATCCAGAAGGTCGTGCCTTTCGAGCGGCAGGGCCGCGTCTTCGGCGTGGCTGCCGCGATGGAGGCCGCCGCCGCGCCGATCACGGCGTTCATGATCGCCCCGATCGCCGAGTTCCTGATCATCCCGTACATGAACACCGCCGAGGGGCAGCAGCAGTGGGGGTGGCTGCTCGGTGAGGGCGAAGCTCGGGGCATCGCCCTCATCTGCCTGTTCGCCGGACTGATCATGGTCGTCGCCGCCACGCTGGCGTTCTTCACCCGGTCGTACCGCAGGCTCACCGACCTCTATGCCGAGGCTCCGGAGCAGGTGATCGAGGCGCCAGGGAACGAGAGCGCGGGCGAGACCACGGTCGCGCTCGACCGCGAGAAGGGCCATGCCGCGGCCAGGCACGCCGATGCTCCTCCCGTCGTCCCGGGGATGCCGCCCGAAACCCGGTGACGGAGCAGGCGCACGAGGCCGTGATCACACCGGCGGCTCAGCCCAGATCGAACACCCGGTCGTTGAGCTCGGCGGCGTCCTCGGCCCACAGGGCGACGATCCGTGCGGCCAGGGCCTCGGGATCGAGCGCCTTCGCGCGGAACACGACGGATGCTGCGCGCAGCCGTTCGCCGGACTCGCGTGCGGCCTTCGCATAGCCCTGAGCGACGGCTCTCGTCCAGGCCTCACTCGCGGCTTTGACGGCGGCATAGTTGGCCCCACCGGCCAGGGGGCGTGCGACAGACGTCGACGACACGATCGCGAAGCGTCCGGCATCGGAGGCGCGCAGCGCATCGTCGAAGGCCCGGCTCGTGGCGCGAACGGCGTGCAGGGCCGGCAGCAGGGCGGCGAAGTCCTCATCGGATTGCCCGGCCAGGCCCCCGCCTCCGCGCCAGCCTCCGACCAGCGGCACCACCGCGTCCACGGGCCCGATCCGGGAAGCCAGGGCGGTCATGTCCTCGAAGGAGGTCGCATCTGCGATCTCGATCTGAGCCCCGGCGTCGGCGAGCTCCTGCAGGCGCTCGACCGAGCGACCGGTGGCGATGACGCGGGCGTTCGCAGCGATCAGCGCACGCGCGGTGGCGAGACCGGCCGCGCTGGTGGCTCCGGCGAGGACCACGGTGCGCGTGGAAGCCGTCGAGTCGGTGTGTTCAGCCATGTCTTCCACTCTTCCGGGTCGGAGGGGCTTCTGCGGCCGGAACCCGCGGAGGTATCCGCAGAACAGGTTCCGGCCGCAGTGCGGTGCACCCCAGCGTCACACTCGGAACGCGCGCGGTGCGCGCGTGATCGTCAGTCGTCGGTGCCGCGGATGCCCACGGTCGACTCGATGATCGGCTTCATCTTCTTGTCGAGGGTCTCGAAGAACATCGACAGCGGGAACTCGTCGTCCATCACGGCATCCGTGTAGCCCTTCGGTGCGCCGGCGAGGATCTCGTCCGACAGGCCGCGGGCCCACTGCGATGCGGGGTGTGGGGTGAGCGTGCCCCGGACGAGCTCGTACGCGGCGAGCCAGTGCGCGACCTTGGGACGGTCGATCGAGTGCCAGTACAGATCGTCGATCGCATCGCCCAGAGCGACCACGGCGTCGGGCACGTTGTCCCAGTCGAACGCGAGAGCGGTGTCGGTCCAGTGCAGCACACCGCGCTGGTGCAGCCACGCGAACAGCAGCTGTCCGCCGACCGCGTCGTAGTTGCGCGTGCGGGTGCCTGTGATCGAGAAGCGGAAGATCCGGTCGAAGATCACCGCGTACTGCACGAGGTGCGCGTAGTCGTGCATCTCCTGCTCGGTCTCGGTGAGCTCTTCACCGGCGGCGATGCGGGCAGCGAGAGCACGCTCGATCTTCACCGATTCCCGGAACGCCGTCATGTCGCAGCGCATCTCCTCCAGCGAGTAGAGGAAGAACGGCATCCGCTGCTTGATCATGAACGGGTCGAACGGCAGGTCGCCGCGCATGTGGGTGCGGTCGTGGATGATGTCCCACATCACGAAGGTCTTCTCGGCCACCTGCTGGTCGTCGAGCATCGCGCTCGCGCGCTCCGGCAGGTCGAGGTTGGTGATCGCGGCAGCGGCGCGCGTGACGCGGCGGTACCGGGCGGCCTCGCGGTCCTGGAAGATCGCGCCCCAGGTGAAGGTCGGGATCTCGCGCATCGCGACGGTCTCGGGGAACAGCACAGCCGAGTTCGTGTCGTAGCCGGGCGTGAAGTCGACCAGGCGCAGCGAGACGAACAGCTTGTTGCCGTAGTCGCCGGCCTCGAGCGCCGCGATGAACTCCGGCCAGATCGTCTCGACGATCAGCGCCTCGACCAGGCGGTCGCTCGATCCGTTCTGCGTGTACATCGGGAAGACCACGAGGTGGCGGATGCCGTCGACACGGTGCTGCTGTGGCTGGAAGGCCATCAGCGAGTCGAGGAAGTCGGGCACCCCGAAGTCCGAGGCGGCCCAACGGTCGAAGTCGACCACGGATGCGGCGAGGTACTCGGCGTCGTGCGGGAAGGCAGGGGCGAGCGCGCGGATCGCGGCGGTGAGCGCACCGACGAGCTCGCGGGCCGCGGCGTGGTGCGCGGCATCCGGGATCGAGCCGTCCTTGATCTGCATCTCGCGGATCGCGATCGCGGCATCCTTGAGCTGCGCCCAGGCGGCGGACTGCTCGGCGATCGATGCGTCCTCGACGACCTCGGGTTCGCCGACGATGGCCTGGACAGCGGAACTGTTGGCGGAAAGAAGGGACATCGGGACCTCCGATCGGAGTTTTTGACGGAAAGATTCCTGTGTAAACGGAATCCTGACGATAATCTTACAGCTATGGATGACTCTGTCGACCGCGCGATCCTGACCGCCATCTCCCGCGACGGCCGCGCCACGCTCTCCCAGCTCTCGGACGCCGTCGGCCTGTCGGTCTCTGCCGTGCAGTCGCGCCTGCGCCGATTGGAGACGAGGGGGGTCATCTCCGGATATCAGGCGATCCTCGACCCCGAGCAGGTGGGCACCCCGCTCTCGGCATTCATCGAGATCACCCCGCTCGACCCCGCTCAGCCGGACAACGCCCCCGAGCTGCTCGAGCACCTCGACGCGATCGAGGCCTGCCACTCCATCGCCGGCGACGCCAGCTACATGCTGTTCGTGCGGGTGCCGTCTCCCCGTGCGCTCGAAGAGCTGGTGCGCGATGTGAGACTCGCGGCGAACGTCAGCACCCGCACGACCGTGGTGCTGCAGACCTATTACGAGCACCGACCGATCATCCCGGTGGGCTCGACCGAGTAGCAGCCTCTCTGGTGCGCCGCCGACGTACCACTCCCGGAGCGTCGGAGCCCGGTGCTGAGTTTCGAGGCACATCCGGCCCCTCGTCTGCACGTGCATCGACGAGGCCTGACCATCAGGAGCACACATGTCCTTCCAGGCATACCTCGACAACATCGAGACCAAGACCGGTCTCACCCCGCGGCAGTTCATCGAACTCCCCACCGAGAAGGGATTCGACCAGACAACCAAGGCGACGCCGATCGTCGCCTGGCTGAAAGAGGACTACAGGCTGGGTCAGGGGCACGCGATGGCACTCGTGCACGTGATCACCAAGGGGCCGCAGATCAGCGACAAGCACGTGGGCAAGGGCGGCGCTCATGGCGATGCGTCCGACACCCTGTGGCTCGACGGCAAGGACAGCAACCCGAACGCCTGATCCGTCGTCCCGCTGAGGTCGGGCATGGGCCCGGCCAGTAGGATTCCCTGCGTGGCAGCATCCTCCCAGCGCAAGAAGAAGACCCCGACCGCGAAGCGCACGCCGGTCCGCACGAGCGGCAACCCGGCGAAGCGTCCGGCCGTCGAAGCAGGCCCGGTGACGGCTGCCGACTGGATCGGGGCGGCTCGTCTGCGCACCCTCCCTCTCGCGATCGCACCGGTCGTGATCGGCACGGGAGCCGCGCGCAGCACCGGACCCGAGTTCCACTGGGTCATCGCGCTCGCCTGCCTCGCCGTCGCGGTGCTGCTGCAGATCGGCGTGAACTTCACGAACGACTACAGCGACGGCGTCCGCGGCACCGACGCACATCGGGTCGGTCCCGCGCGTCTCACCGCCTCCGGGCGGGTGAAGCCTCGCACGGTCCTGATCATCGGACTCGTGTTCTTCGCGCTTGCCGGCCTCGTGGGTCTGGCGATCGTGGTGCGCACCGGTCAGTGGTGGATGCTCGCGGTGGGCGCGGCCTGCATCGTCGCCGCATGGTTCTACACCGGCGGCAAGCGCCCCTACGGCTACGCCGGACTCGGCGAGGTCTTCGTATTCGTCTTCTTCGGGCTCGTCGCCACGCTCGGCACGACCTGGGTGCAGATCTTCTCCCTGCCGCAGCAGGCCTGGCTCGGTGCGATCGCCGCGGGGCTGTTCGCCTGTGCGGTGCTGCTCGCGAACAACCTGCGCGACATCGACCAGGACCGCGAGGTCGGCAAGCGCACCCTGACGGTGCTGATCGGGCGCAGGGCGACCCAGGTGCTGTTCACGCTCTTCGTGCTCGCGCCGTTCGGCATCGCGGCCTTCCTGGCCCTGCTGTTCCCGATCGCGTGGATCTCACTGCTGGCTCTGCTGGCGGGGCTCCCGGCGATCGCGATCGTCTGGTCCTACCGTCAGCCGAAGGAGCTGGTCACCGCACTCGCGCTCACGTCGCTGACGTCGCTGCTGTACGCAGGCGCCCTGTTCTGGGCGTTCGTGGGCTGAGCCGGCCTCAGGCCTTGGCGTCGCCGTCGACGGGGCCGGTCGAGCCTTCGATCGCCTCGTCCTCGGCGTCCGCGTCGGCCTGGCCGCCGGAGGAACGGCTCTCGCGGCGCTCCTGCAGCCGGGCGGAGGCATCCGTCAGCGGCGTGCGCAGGAACAGCATCGAGATGCTCATGCCGATCAGTGCGGCGAAGATCGCGGCCAGCCACCAGAACTCTCGGAAGATCGGGAAGATCCAGAGGATGGCGAGCGGGACGAGGAACGCCAGCAGCCGCAGCACGGTGTAGACGAGGAAAGGCGCGGGCTTCTTCACCTCTCCAGTCTACGTTCGCCGCGAAGAGGCTCCGTCGCCGGTGCCGGAGGCGATGCCGAGACGGTTGAGCGGGATACCGCGCACCACGCGCCGCCACGGGTGCTCTCCGAGCGACCACAGCAGCCCGGCCTCGAGGTCGAGGGCCAGATCCTCGCATCCGACCGGGAGTCGGACGGGATCCGGGGTCAGCGCGTCGCGCCGACCGCTCCACAGCGTGCCGGGGTGCAGGCGGTCCGACTGCGAGACGAAGTGGTGGTCCCCCCGGCGGACCGCGCCCTGCATCCGTTTGATGCCGGGGGTGAAGCGGTCCACCTCGGTAAATGCGTCGTCGACGTGCTCGGCGATCGAGAACTCACCGATCCGTCCGCTCTCGTCCGTGCGGTGCTCGCCGATGAGCACGCGGGGGAGGGGGGTGCCGCCGTCGTCGAACACGCGGCCGATGTACGAGCAGCGCAGCGGGATCGGATGCACCCGGGTGCGCACCGCGATGAGCGCGGTGCCGCGACCGCCGCGACGACGGGCCCCGGCGAGCCGGTGGGCCCGTGCTCCCTGCACCTCGCGGATGTCGGAGAGGTCGAACTCCCAGATGCCGCGGCCGGTCGCCGCCGCGAACAGCCGATCCCCGAACCAGGCGAGCCCGCCGGCGTGGATCCGCGCCGGCTGGAGTTCGCCATCGTCGTCGATGACCGCGAGCAGGACGTCGAGATGACGGGAGCGCGCCAGGTCGATGAGGGTCACACGGGAGGCGAGATGCTCCCCCGAGAGCTCCTGTCGGAACCAGCTGACGGCCAGAGTGCGCCGCCCGCGCCATTCGCCGACGTCGATCCCCTGCGGGTACCAGCGTCTGGTCCAGGTCCTCGCGCTGAGCCATCGCAGATCGACGGTGTCGCCACGCCGCTGACGCACGGGGCGCCAGGTCGATCCGAAGGGCCAGAGCATGCTCCCCATCGTCGCCGATGCGGCGAGCGCGTGCGAACCGAACCGCCCACATCATTCCAGCGGGTATTTTTTTACCGTGGCGCCGCGTTCGTCTTCTCGAAGTCGACGCGGCGACCACAACGGTCTCGGGGTCGCCTGATGGGGGTCAGGCGGCCGCGTGGCAGGCGGGATCGCATCTGCGCGATCCCGCATCCCGAACGTGTCACGTTCGGCAGTGCTGAGCACTGGAAGGTGTGGTCCCGTTCGGGTACGGGACCACACCGCAGTGCCGGCCCCGCGCATGTCTCGCGGACACTCGTCGTTCACCTCCGCGTCGCCATCCGGCAACGACCGCCTGGCACCATTCCCGGACACCGTCCGTCTCCGGGAGTCCTGTGCGCACACCCTTCGTCACCGTCATCCTGCCCGCGAAAGACTCCGGCGAGTACATCGGGACGACGCTCGAAACGCTCACCCGCCAGTTCGACGATGCCGGAGCGGTCAAGCTCGTGGCCATCGACGACGGGTCCCGCGACGACACCGGCGAGCTCATGCAGAAGTACGCGCAGTGCTTCGATCACGCCGAGGTGCTCCGGAATCCGACGGCGCGCGGGCTCGCGACGGCCCGCAACCAAGGCCTCGCGCATGTCGAGGGCGACGCCTTCTGCTTCCTGGACGGCGACGACTGGATGCAGCCGCGGCGGCTCGAGGTACTGCTGTCGCGTATGCGGGAGCTCGGCTGCGACTTCGTGCGCACCGACCACGTCACGGTGACCGACGGACAGCGGGCGCTCGTCCGCGCACCGCACCCGTGGCGGGAGCGGGTGACACCGCCGCGAGAGGCGATCCTGCCCGAGAACGAGTCGACGATGGTCGACTATCCCTACGCCTGGGCAGGGCTCTTCCACCGCCGGATCATCGACAGCGGTCTCGCGGCGTTCCCCGAGGGCCTGTTCACAGCGGAGGACCGTCCTTGGATCTGGCGACTGCACCTGCAGGCCCGATCGTTCGCTGTGGTCGATGCGCCTGCCCTGCTCTACCGCCGAGGCGTCGCCACATCGCTGACGCAGGTGCACGATCGGCGGCAACTCGACTTCGCCAGGGCCATGAATGAGGTCGTCTCAGTGGTCGAGCAGGACGCGGAGGCGGAGCGCTTCCTGCCCAAGGTCGTCTGGACCGCACTCGCCCTCAGCTCCCACCACCTCGTGCGCGCACGGCGGATGAGCCCACAGCTGCGCACGGAGATGCGATCCGGGATCCGCGACATGCTCCGCCGGCTCCCCACTGATGAGGTGACTGCGGTGCTGGGGCGCCTCGGCGGGCCGCGCCGCCGCGTGCTCGCGCGCATCCTCCGACAGGCAGGGAGTGCGGCATGACGCAGATCTTCGCGCTCCACAGCGCCTATGGCCTGGTGACGGCCGTCGCCGGGATCGATTCCGGACTCCTCGACGCGTCCGTCGGCGAGCGCCTCCTGGTTCCCTTCACCTCGTCTCGAGTGCCCGAGACGGTGGTCGGGATCGCGCACGACCCGGCGCTCGGATCTCTGCGTGCGCGGTTCGACCGTATCGAGCCGTGGGAAGACCTGCTCGGGCCCATGCATCCGAGTTCGTGGGAGCCGGCCGATTCCGACCTGCCGATGCTGGAGCGGCTGTTCGCACGCGCGTGGGATCTGGATCCTCACGATCTCGAACTGTTCGTGCAGAGTCCGCAGGTCGCGCCGGCCCGCACACTGATGGCGTTGTTCCCGCAGGCGCGCATCACGATCATCGGCGATGGTCTGATGACGTACTCGCCGATGCGGGTGCGGATCCCCTACTCCGTCGCCGCACGCATCGAACAGGTCGTCTACGCCGATGTCGTACCGGGGGTCCGACCGCTCGTCGGGTCACCCGGTGCACAGGTCGTGCCGGTGCCGCCGCGGGTGTTCGCCGCCGCCCTGCGCGAGACGGATGCCGGTTCGCCCGAGCCTCGGGACGAGGCCGGTCCGACGGTGCTCGTGCTCGGACAGTATCTGTCGGCGCTCGGACTGATGACGGCGGCTGCCGAGATCGATCTGCAGACGCGCCTGGTCGACCGCGCGGCGCAGTGGGGACCGCAGTGCATCGTGTTCAAACCGCATCCGGCCGCTCCGCCGCTGGTGACCGCCGCCGTCGAAGGGGCAGCGGCCCGTCGCGGCATCGACTTCGAGGAGTATCGCGGCCCCCTCCCCGCGGAACTGCTCGCCGAGCGACTGGACGCGGTGGCGGTGGTCGCCGGGTTCTCCACCGCGCTGCCGACCGTGCATGCGCTCTTCGGCCGGGCGATCGGTTCGGCGGGAAACGACACCGTGCTGGCCGCCCTGACGCCTTTCGAGAACAGCAACCGGATTCCCGTCACCCTGGTCGACGCCCTCACGCGTGAGGACTCGCCCTATGCCGATCCTGCCCGACTGCAGCTGCTCATCGACGCGGTCGGCTATGCGATGCAGCCGGAGATCGCCGGCCACCTGCGGGGTCGGGCCGAGGAACTGCTGCGTGGCCTCGACGCCGACGAGCGTGCTCGGTACTTCACGCCCCGACGGCTCGCCGAGCTGCGGCTGCCCGGCGCGCCGACGGAGAACGCCCTGCGTCGTGCGCTGCGTCCTGCCGGGGGAGTGGGCAGGATCGAGGAGTGGCGCCTTCACGCCCTCGGGGCCAGGAGGCGGGCAGGGCGTGCGTGGCGGGCGCTACGCGGACGATGACGATGGCGACGACGAGGATGTGGACGATGGACGAGCGGAAGCCCCTCACGGTGGCGATCATCCCGGCGCGCGGGGGATCGAAGCAGGTGCCACGCAAGAACCTGCAGCGCGTCGGCGGTGTGCCCCTGGTCGAGCGTGCGGTCCGCGCCGCGGCCGCCGCACCCGGCATCGATCTGGTCGTCGTCTCGACAGACGATGACGAGATCGCTGCGGTGGCGACGTCGGCCGGCGCGCGGGTGGTCCGTCGCCCCGCGGCGCTCTCCGGTGACACCGCGACCTCGGAGAGCGCGATCCTGCATGCATTGGACGACCTCGAGGCGAACGGAGACGCCGTCGGCATCGTGGCGTTCCTGCAGGCGACCTCGCCGTTCATCCCGAGCGATGCGCTCGCTGACGCCGTGGAGGAGATCCGCTCCGACCGCGCCGACAGCGTCTTCTCGGCTCACGAGACCTATGCGTTCCTGTGGCGGGAAGGGGAGGGGAGCGAGGCGGTGGCGATCAACCACCAAGCCGCGCACCGCCCGCGCCGACAGGACCGCGAGCCGCACCACCTCGAGACCGGCGCGTTCTATGTGTTCCGTGCCGCGGGCTTCCGCGAGAACAGGCACCGCTTCTTCGGCAGGACCCGCATCGCGGCGGTGCCGGAGTGGACGGCGATCGAGATCGACGATGCGGATCAACTCCGCGTCGCCCGTGCGCTCGCCCGCCTGCACGAGGCCCCCACGCCCATCCCGGTCCGCGCGGTCGTCACCGACTTCGACGGCGTGCACACCGACGACACCGCGATCATCGACGCCGACGGCGATGAACGGGTGCGGGTCAGCCGGGAGGACGGCATGGGCGTCGCCCTGCTGCGCCGAGCCGGCGTGCCGCTGCTGATCCTGTCGACCGAGGTGAATCCGGTGGTCCGCGCTCGCGCCGACAAGCTCAGGGTCCCCGTGCTGCACGGCATCGACGACAAGGAGACAGCGCTGCGCAACTGGGCGCGCGACAACGAGGTGCCTCTCGGCGACATCGCCTACCTCGGCAACGACGTCAACGACCTGCCGGCGATGCGGATCGTGGGGTGGCCGGTCGCGGTCGCGAACGCGCATCCGCTGGTGATCGAAGAGGCCCGTGTCGTGCTGCGTCGCAGAGGTGGAGAGGGTGCGGTGCGGGAGCTGATCGAGCGGGTGTTGTCGAGCTGACCGATGCCGGTAACCCGGCGGTCGCCCGGTGTTCATCCTCGGCCCGTATCCAGGAAGGAGGGGTAGCACCAACGCTCGAACACCGGAGGAATCATGACTGTCAGCATCGGCTCACGAGTGATCGGCGGCGGGCGTCCTGCCTACGTCATCGCAGAGATCGGCCTGAACCACAACGGCGACGTCGACATCGCGAAGAAGCTCATCGACGTCGCGGCCCGAGCCGGTGCCGATGCCGTGAAGTTCCAGAAGCGCACTCCGGAGATCTCGACGCCGGAGCACATGCGCGACGTTCCGCGCGAGACGCCCTGGGGTGTGATGAGCTACCTCGACTACCGCCGTCGTGTCGAGTTCGGGCGCGACGAGTACGTCGAGATCGGCGACCACGCCACGATGCTCGGCCTGGACTGGTTCGCCTCGCCGTGGGACGTTCCCAGCGTCGCGTTCCTCGAAGACCTGAACGTGGTGGCCCACAAGGTCGCCTCGGCCAGCCTCACCGACACCGAACTGCTGATCGCGCTGCGAGAGACCGGCAAGCCCGTGATCCTCTCCACCGGCATGTCGACCATCGAGCAGATCGACCGGGCGCTCGACACGCTCGGCACCGATCGGGTGGTCCTCATGCATGCGACGTCGACCTACCCGCTGGAGCCGGAAGAGGCGAACCTGCGGGTGATCGCGACGCTGCGCGACCGCTATCCCGGCGTGCCCGTCGGCTACTCGGGTCATGAGCGCGGACTGCAGATCTCTCTCGCCGCCGTGGCCATCGGAGCCGTCGCCGTCGAGCGCCACATCACCCTGGACCGCACGATGTGGGGATCCGACCATGCGGCCTCGCTCGAGCCGACGGGCCTCGAGCACCTCGTACGCGACATCCGTGTGATCGAGCGTGCGACCGGCGACGGCGTCAAGCGGGTGTTCGACAGCGAGCGTGCGCCGATGGCGAAGCTGCGCCGCGTTCCGGCATGACGGCGGCCACCGGCATCCGCGTCGTCGCCATCGCGGATGCCGACTCGTTCGTGAAGTGGGCCGCCTCCCTTCTCGGTTCCGTGCCGGGTGTGCGCCCGCACCTGCTGCTCGTGCGCACACCGCTCACGGCCAGCGCGGAGCAGCAGCGCACGGCTCTCGCCGGCACGACGCTCAGACCGGATGA
The DNA here is from genome assembly GCF_019443525.1 of Microbacterium sp. PAMC22086. Lineage (NCBI taxonomy): Bacteria > Bacillati > Actinomycetota > Actinomycetes > Micrococcales > Microbacteriaceae > Microbacterium > Microbacterium sp. PAMC22086. The sequence continues at coordinate 1,280,835 of NZ_CP080380.1, forward strand.
CGTCACCCGCATCGGGTTCGCGCAGACGGAGGCCTGGCTGGCCGGACAGCGCCCCGACGTGGTCCTGCTCGCGGGGCGCGGACCGTTCGTGCGGCTGATGGGACGCGTGATCGACGCGTTGGAGCATCGACCGGTCACGGTCTCGGGACTGCCCGGCATGGCGATCCCCGCCCAGCGCGGGGCGCTGGACTATCGCCGCCACACCGATCTGCTGGTCGTGCATTCCCACAGGGAGGTGCGGGCCTTCGAAGAACTCGGCCGCCGCATCGGGGTGCAGACGCCGGTGGCGCTCGCCACCCTCCCGTTCGCCCGGCGGCGGCAGCGCATGCTGCGTCCGGAGCGCGTCGGCATCGATGCGGTGGCGGGTCGGCGAGCCGGTCTTGCCGCGCGGGGCGGTGGCGTCGCGGTCGCCGAGCGCCCTCCGCGGCCTGCCCCGGTCAAGCCACCGGCGACCGACGTCGTCTTCGCCGCGCAGGCCCTCGTTCCGCTCGCGAAAGACCAGCGGGCCGAGATCGCGGCCATGCTCGTGCGGGCGGCCGAGGCCGAGCCGGGTCGCCGTGTGGTGGTGAAGCTGCGTTCGCGGCCCGGGGAGTCGGAGACCCACCTCGAGCGCGAACCGTATGCGGGGCTGCTGCCGTCGCGCCTGCCGCCGAACCTCGTCTTCTCCTACGACTCGATGAGCACCGCGCTCGAGACGGCCGCGGGCCTCGTCACGGTGAGCTCCACCGCCGCGATCGAGGCCACGGCTCTCGGTGTGCCCGTGATCGCCCTCGACGCGTTCGGGGTGAGCAAGAACCTGCTGAACACGGTGTTCGTGGGAAGCGGGCTGCTCGGCGGTCGCAGCGAGGTCGTGGCGGGGCGCTTCCGGCATCCGCACCCTGACTGGCTGCGCGACAACTACTTCCATCCCGATGGCGAGTCGACGTGGTGGGAACGGGTCGAGCAGCTCGTGGCGCTGCGGCGTTCCGGGGCACTGCCGGCGCGGCGGGTGCCGTCGGCCCGCGGCGGATCACTGCACGAGGCCTGGCATCGGGCGAGTGTGCTCGGCGCGGAGGATCGCACGATACGAGGGACGGTGGCGCTGGCCATGGGCGCGCCGGCGACCCGAGCGCTGGCCGCGGTGCGCGGACGCCGACTGCCCGCCGACGGCGGAACCTGGGCGGACGCGTCGACCGACTACACGTTGGAGCCGAACCCGTTCGACGACTCCCTCCGGCGCTGAGCGAGCGCGCTCCTCGGCGCTGCCGAAACCCAGACGCTTCGTTCCACCGTCGGGGTGTCGCGCCACGACGCGCGGATGATGCGCCACTGCGTCTGGGTTTCGGCATGCCCGCAGCGGCGCACCACCGGGCGCGGTCAGTTGCTGCGACGGATCGCGCGCACTCCGACGATCAGTCCGACGACCGCGACGGCGAGCGCCGAGACCCAGCCCCACAACACGGTGACATCGCCGAGGTCTCCCGCGAACAGGGCACGCTCGGCCTGGACGACCCAGTTGACCGGGTTGACCGAGGCGACGGCTCGCATCCAGTCGGGCGCCGCGTCGAGGGGCAGCAGCATCCCCGACAGGATCAGCAGCGGGAAGATCAGCGACTGCTGCACACCCCAGAACAGCCACTCCCGATCCTTCGTCGCGAGAGCCAGCGAGTACGACAGCGAGCCGAGACCCACTCCGAACACGGCAAGCAGTGCCAGGCCGATGAGCAGACCGGGGATGTCGGCCGCGAATCCGAACGGCCAGGCGATCAGCACGATCACCAGAGCCTGCACGACGATCGGTGCGATCTCCTTGAGAGCACGCCCGACCAGCAGCGAGGAGCGGGCGAGCGGGGCGACCAGAGTGCGCTCGTGCGAGCCGGTCATCATCTCGTACTGCAGGTTCGACCCGGTCGACCCGGTGCCGAACAGCACGATCATCACCAGCACGCCCGGCACGAACCACGCCAGCGTCTCACCGGCCGGCTGTCCGGAGTCGCCGATCAGCAGGGGCGCGAACAGCCCGAGGAAGATGAGCGGCTGCAGCAGGCTGAAGATCAGCGTGAAAGGGTCGCGGAGCACGGGCTTGAGTTCGCGCGTCAGCACGTTCCGGGTGTCGCGCGCGAGGTTCGGGCGCACGAGGGTGTCGTTGACGGTCATGAGAGGACTCCTGTCGTGCGGTTGTCGGAGGCGGGGCTGTTCTCGGGGGTGCCGGGAGCGGATGCTTCGCCCGTGGCATCCGCTCCTTCTCCGGCATCGCGGAGGGTGCGGCCGGTGAGGGCGAGGAAGACGTCATCGAGCGTCGGCGGTACTCCTGTGGCCCGACGGACCAGGATCCCGGCGGCGTCGAGTTCGCGCACGATCACCGGGAGCAGCCGGTCGCCGTCCTGCACGGCGAGGGAGATCGATTGCCCGTCCGCGGTCACCGGCGCCGGGCTGAGACGGGCGACCACGGCGCGGGCGCTCGCCGCCTCGGCGGCATCCGCGAATCCGAAGGTGAGCACGTCGCCGGCAAGAGTCGCCTTGAGGGAGTCGGCATCGTCGTCGGCGATGATCCGCCCCTTGTCCATCACCATCACCCGCTCGGCGTAGCGGTCGGCCTCTTCCAGATAGTGAGTGGTGAGGAAGACGGTCGTGCCGTGCTGCGTGCGCAGGTCGAGGATGTGCTCCCAGAGGTTGGCCCTGCTCTGCGGGTCGAGTCCGGTGGAGGGCTCGTCGAGGAAGATGAGGGGAGGTGCGTGCATGAGTCCGAGCGCGATGTCGAGTCGGCGCTTCTGTCCGCCGCTGAGCTGCTGCACACTGCGGGTCGCGAAGGACGAGAGATCGAGGGAGTCGATGAGCTCGTCCGCTCGCCGGGCGCTGTCCCGACGCGACATGCCGTAGAAGGCGCCCTGGCTGAGCAGTTCGTCGCGTACGCGCTGCGAGAAGCTGCCGCTCGTGAGCTGCCCGACGTACCCGATGCGTGCGCGTACCCCCGCCGCGTCGGTGCGGATATCGTGGCCGACGACCCGCGCATGGCCGGAGGTGGGCGGGATGAGGGTGGTCAGCATCCGCAGAGTCGTCGATTTGCCGGCGCCGTTGGGACCGAGGAAGGCGACGAGCTCGCCGCGGGCGGCGGTGAAGGAGACGTCGGTCACGGCATGCACCGGCGTCTTCTTGACGGTGAAGACCTTGGTCAGGCCTTCGGTCTCGATGAGGGATTCGTTCATGGGAGCGAGCGTAAGAACGTATGCGGACAGATCCCGTCCGCATATTCTGACAATCTGGGACGCATGACCGACACCACCTCCCGTGCTCTCGCTCTGCTCAACCTGCTGCAGACGCACCGGCACTGGCCGGGGACGGAACTCGCCGCCCGGCTGGGAGTGACCGAGCGCACCGTGCGCCGCGACGTCGATCGGCTGCGCGAACTCGGCTATCGGGTCGAGTCGACGCCCGGCGCCGCCGGCGGATACCGGTTGGAGGCGGGGAGCGCCGTGCCTCCGCTGCTGCTCAACGACGACGAGGCGGTGACCATGGCGATCGGACTCCGCGTCGCCGCCACGCAGCAGCTGGTCGGCGGGCCCGACGTGACGCTCACGGCGCTCGCCAAGCTGGAGCAGGTGCTTCCATCGGCGCTGCGGCAACGGGTGAACGCGCTCGCCGCATCGGTGCAGGCGCCGCGCATCGGAGAAGGGCCGGTGGTCTCGCCCGAGGTGCTGGGGGAGATCGCGCTCGCCACCCGCGACACCGAGCGGCTGCGCCTGCGGTACGTCGACGGGGAAGGGCGCGAGAGCGTGCGCCGCGTCGAGCCGCATGCCCTGGCCCCGGCCGGTCGCAAGTGGTTCCTGTTGTGCTGGGACCTCGATCGGGACGACTGGCGCACGTTCCGCGTCGACCGCATCGCCGCGGTGGAACACACGCGTGTGCTGTTCACGCGTCGCGAGATCACGGAGGACGAGATCGAGGAGCGCGTGCTCGTCGCCTCGTCGTGGTCGCCGCAGAAGGTCGAGGCGGCCGCCGTGATGGAGCTGCCGCTCGCCGAGATGCAGGAACAGTTCGGCCCGTGGTGGCAGGGCGCGACCGCTGTGGGCGAAGACCGCACGCGCTGGCCCGTCGGCGGCTCGGACTGGCGCGAAGCCATGTACGGACTGCTCTGGATCCCCGAGGGCGTCGAGTACACGGTGGCCCTGTCTGAGCCGCATCGCAGCGAGCTGCGGGAGGCCGTCGGACGCCTGCTGCGCGCCCTCGACGCCCCGGAGCCCGATGACGCCGAGTGACGAAGAGGCGTCATCCGCAGACTCATAGGGTTATCCCAGGCAACCATCCTGGCGGGGAAGATCACGGCCGGGTAACGTCAGTCCCATCGCGGCGATCCGGGCGGTCCCGGGCCTCAGTTCATACCTGAAGGCGTTGCGGGTTCGACTCCCGCCGTCGCGTCCACTTCGGAAGCCCCATAGCCCTTGATTCCTCAAGGGCTACGGGCTTCTTCGTGCTTCCGCTGTCGCCCCGTGACAACAGATTGACAGCATTCGCCGCGGTGCGTGCCTGATCGAGAGCATCCGAGACCGCGCTCAGGTCGTCGTCGAACAGGTCTGCGTAGACGTCGAGAATCATGGCCGCGGACTTGTACCCAAGCATTCGTTGCACGGGCTTCACGGTGGCGCCAGCCGAGATCGCAAGCGAGGCTGCCGTGTGCCGCAGGTCGTGGATCGTCATGCGGGGAGCTCTGCCGTCTCGAGCGCGGTGACGAACCAGGATCGGGATCCTTTGCTCGTGCGCGGCCGCGGCACATGCACTACTCTGTCGCCGAAGAGGAGCGCATCGCGTGGCTTGCCTTCGCATTCCCTCGCGATGGAGAGCGACAGGAATGCAGGGTAGGGACGGCGACAGGATCGCCGATCACGCCGAGCCTGCATTCGTCAGCGCTGCAGCAGACGCCGTGATACCCGCCTCGCACGCCCCGGCCTCATCGCACAGCAGACCATTGGACCCGCCACCGTCCGCTACCGCGACCGCGCCGCACTCCTCAGATGGTTCCAGCCCGAACACCTCGACGAACTCGACGCCATCACCCGCAGCGGCAACGTCCGCACCGTGATGCTCGCAGCAGGGATACCGCTCGCATGACCACAACACCCGGGGGTATGCCCCGATCGTCGCTCAACGGGCCACCTCCCGCTCGACGTGCTCGCGTCTCTCTCCGGGGCAATTCGCATTCTGTTCGCAGTCGCATTGTTTCGCATTCAGCCAACGGCAGGCGACGACGCGCTCTCCGATGCTGTCGCCCACTGGCAGGTCGCAATCACGATGTGGGGTGATGCCTGTAGCATGCACTCATGTCGAAGCAGGGGGTGCAGGCGTGGCTTTTCCGCTGCTGTTGACCAGCAAGCTCACAGGCGCCACCCCCTCCCAGCTGCAGCGGTGGGCGCGCGAAGAGCTCCTTGTTCCCGGTGTCAAGTCCAAGCGGCCGCCGCTCTGGTCGTACCAGGACCTTCTCGCGCTCCGGACAATGGTGTTCCTGCGTGCCAGTACGTCTTCGCAGCGGCTCAGGAAGGCGTGGGGAAACCTCCCCGTCGTGGACCTCACTGACCATCCGTCGAAGTATCGGTTTGGTACAGACGGGAAGGCCATCTTCGTCGAAGGCCCGGACGGCTATATGGACCTGACTAACGTGCCCGGCCATGCGATCACCAAATACACCTTTGAAGAGCTCTTCGACGAGTTTGAAGACTTCCGCGGTAGGCCGATCGTAAACTTCCGACAGCCGTCACAGCACCTCACCGTCCATCCCGAACGGCTTGGCGGCTGGCCAACGGTCGACGGCACCCGTGTCGGATTCGACTCAGTCGCGCGGCTGGTCGACTACGTCACCGTATTCCCTGAGGATGTCTCTGAGTACTATCCCGCGGTATCTGCGTCTGCAGCCTCAGACGCGGTGCGCTTCAATGAGGAAGTTCAGGTCGCGTGAGTATCACTCGGCCCCGTGTTTACATCGACGAGAACCTGCCTCACCAGATTGCAGGTTCGCTCGCGCGAGCCTTCCGGTCGGCGATTTTCAGCTCGCACAAGGATGAGAAGTTGACGGGAGTTCTCGACCTGCCTCTGTTCGAGCAGTTGCAGGACAGGGAGTTCGACGCGATCATCACGCGCGACATTGCTCAGTCGATCACCACCACCGAACGAGACGGGCTGCGTGCCGCCGGCCTCCACTGGGTGGGGGTCCGCGAGCCCAAGTCAGCTGCCGGGCTGGCGTTCCACGGGGCTATCCTGTCATCAGTTGCCGCAACCATCCCCACGCTTCTAGCGGGCTTCGCATCGACCCCGCGTGCCTACTTCGTCGAGTGTGAGCATCTGAAGTGGCAACAGCCAATCCGTGTTGAGCCCCTCTGAGCTGGAATCCGGCTTCGCTATGCTCGCCGCATGACCGATGAACACTGGACCGAAGCGGACGATGCCAAGCTCGCCATGCACGCTCTACCCGCTGAGCACCCTGTTGCGCTCACTGTGGGCGTCTGGAACGCCCTCGACGACGTCGCGCAGCATGCCGAGACGTTGTCATTCTGGGTCACTCCGGAGTCGCGCACGCAATGGGGAGATTTCTCCGCTCTCGCAGATGGCCTCTCCGACGAGACGCTGAGCGTCGTATCGACGGCGCGACAGAAAAAGAGCGCGCCGGATGTCGCGTACGTGTGGCTCATCCGGGAGGAGACGGGTGCAAACCCACGCATGACACATGGACCCGAGGACGTCACGATCGCTGCCGTGTTCACCTGGATATGGAGGCCGGAGCTAGGGGGGTGGCGCCTGCACGCCGTGGGTGATCAGATGCCAGCGCCCGAGGATCTGCCGCGCACATCGGCCGGGGACGCTCCGGCAATTGGCTCGGTTCGTGTTCCATGAAACATGCGGTGCGTGCGGGGTGAGGATGGAACGATCAGCGAAGGCAACGAGGCGAAGGGCAGGGGACGATGGGCTACCGCGTTCGAATCAGCGAAGGAGCACCGATCGCAGAGGCGCTCGCGATGAGGCTCAACCAGATGGAAGCGGACATCGCATCGGCGGCGCCGGAGGAGCAGCGCGACACCGCGCTCCACGAGATGTACAAGTTCTTGGGTGCGCTCGTGCAGGCGGTGCATCAGCTCGAGACGGGTCAGTTGCCGGAGGTGTCAACTCCACCCGCGGGAGACGCATGATCTAGACCGCAGCCCCGCTAGGACGGCAGAATCCCCTCACGTAGCCGCTTGAGTTCCATGGGTCGTTGCAACACCTGATGTATTCGGGAGTTGTAGATGGAGTTCGAGATTCGTCCGGTTCGGTCGCCGCAGGGGCGTCGAAAGCTGGTGGCAGAGCGTCAGCGCTACTTTGAGTTGATGCAGCAGGGGTGCTCAAGTCGGGCCGCCTGCCGCGCGGTGGGCATCAACATCAAGACTGGTCGCGAGTGGCGCAACGGCCCCTCGAAACGCAGCAACAAGAAACAACCCCGCCCACGATCACCGAGACCGGTGATCGTGGGGGGCTGTTGTGCCGTCTCGGTACCTGTCTGAGGAGGAGCGGATCTTGATCGCTGACCGACGGCGGATGGGATGGGGCGTGAGGCAATTCGAGGCGGAGGTCGAGAGGTCTCCGTCAACGATTAGCCTGGGGTTGCGAAGGAACGCACCACCCACGGTCTGGGGACTATCGACCACACGCAGCCCACGCACGGGCAATGAGTCGTTTGCCTCGCCCGAAGCCGGGGAAGATCGCCCAGAGCGCGGAACTACGCGCCTACATTCAGGAGAGACTGGATCGGCGGTGGAGTCCGGAACAGATCGCGAAGATGTTGCGAATCGAGTTCCCATACAGGGAGGAGATCCGCGTGGCCCCGGAGACGATCTATCTTGCCTTCTACATTCAGGGCCGTGGAGAGCTTCGCCGGGAGCTGCACAAGGCATTGCGCAGCGGGCGAGCCAGGCGCAAGCCGCGCCGGCAAGCGCAGCAGCGGCAGCCCCACTAACGCGACCCGATGGTCATGATCAGTGAACGCCCGCCCGAGGTCGACGACCGTGCCGTTCCTGGGCATTGGGAGGGTGACCTCATCATCGGACGAAACCAGAGGTCCGCGATCGGAACCCTGGTTGAACGCACCACCCGCTACGTGATGCTCGTCCACCTCCCGGGCGACCACGGTGCCGAGAAGCTATGCGCGACGCACTCACTACGACCATCGAGAGACTCCCGTCCCACCTGATGAAGTCCCTCACCTGGGATCAGGGCAGCGAGATGGGCAGCCACAAAGCCTTCACCGTCGACACCGGTATCCCCGTCTACTTCTGCGACCCCGTATCACCCTGGCAGCGCGGCTCCAACGAGAACGCCGATGGCCTACTCCGCCAGTATTTCCCAAAAGGCACTGACCTCTCTGTGCACGACCCCGCAGACCTCGAGCGAGTCGCTCACGAAATCAACACCAGACCCCGAAAAACGCTCGACTGGGACACCCCAGCCGAGCGTCTTTCCCAACTGTTGGACACAGTTGCGCAGGTCAGTATCGGCGCGATTGCTCGCTAGTTCAGAGATGCTGGATCAGCAGCCGCCCGGTGCGAGGCTTGCCTCTTGCGAAGCCGGCGCATCAGGACTGTCACGATCGGCAAGAGCACGATCACCGTGGCCGCGACCACGAGGTACTCGTTCAGGCCGAGCGTGACGCCAAGAAGAAGCAGGATCAGGAGCGACGAAACATAAGCACCTGCGCCCAACAGGGCGGCGCGCAGAATCTCTCGCGTGTTCATTTCAGGCCCCATTCATCCGGTAGCAGCTTGAATCCAGCCGAATACGATGGTAACCCCTACTGAGGTGATGACTCCACACGTCAGGCTGTTCTTGGCGCACCAGTCCTGGGTTGCCTGGTACCCCTTCGCGACATAGGGCCAGATGTTCGTCCCATTGGTCACCTGGAACTTGATCACAGGTCGCTGCATTGCCGTGTTCCACTCGTACACCGTGTACGACGACTTACACGTCTTAGGATTCTTGCTCCCCCAGTTTGTACTCCCACAGATGGCCCATCGTTGCGGACCCGCCTTCGCAGCAGCCGCCGATGCCGCGGCCAGTGCTGCACCGGGTGGGGCCGAGACGCTCACGGCTTCCCTTGCTGCCGGGGCAGAGGCTGTTGCCGAAGCAGGTGCTGCAAGCCCGATGGTCATGAGCAGCGCGAGCGTGATGCCCACGACGGCATGGGGTGTTCGACGCATGGTGTCTCCGATCTATCTTGACTACGCGGACATCAGAGAATGTCCACGTAGTCAAAATAAATGGACCGCGACCAATATGTCTGTCCCCTCTTCGGACGACAGACTATCGACCATGTCCGATTAGATGGAAGACATCCTTTCTTCGTGTTGCAACGACCGTCAGAATCCGCCCCGACAGGTCGCGTGGGGGATTTCTTGCGTGCACGCGACGCTCAGGCCGCAGGGGGAGAGTTGAGATGTTTCAGATCGCGGAGAATGTCGTGGACCGCGCGCTCTGCCTCGACCGCGTCGCGAAGGAACTGCTCCTTGCTGTCGTCCGCGACGAAGTCGCGTAGTTCTTTGTCGGTCTTCGTGACTCGACGCTGCCACATGTTTGGTACCCGATCAGGCCCGAGAAGTGCGATCAGTGCCAGCGTCTCGGCACCCATGTCCTTCCTGACCACGGGATCGGTGTGTCCTCCGCGAGCTTCGAGGATGGAAAGGCGCTTGGCGGCTTCGAGCTCCACCAAGAGGCGAGCCTGGGATGCCGCGTTGCGGCGGTCATCCTCGGCGATCTTGATCGCGTTCTGCCGGTCCTTCGAGGCGATCCGCAGAGCGACGAGTGATGCGCCAACTGCTGCGAGCACGGCAACGACTTGAATCCAATCTCCGAAAGTCATGGAAGCACCGTATCGGGTCTCGGGCGCCCGCTCGCTACCCTCGGGCAGTATGGACAGCCTGATCGAAGACGTCGTCCGCCGAGTTGTCCGCGAAGAGATAGTTGCAGTGCTCGGCGAGCAGCCGTTCCGCCTGGCCCTGCCGCTGCCCGACGCCGCCACGGCCGCCGGCTACAGCCTCGAGACCATCCGGAAGGCGATCCGAGAGAACGAGCTAGTGCCGTCCTACGCAAACTCGAAACCGGTGGTCATGGTCGACGAGCTCTCGCGGTGGCCTCGCAGCCTGCCTGACGAACCGCGATGATGATAGCCCGATGATCCCCATCCGGGAATCGTCGCACCTCGGCGAGCAGGGGCAGTGGTGACAACACCGTGACAACAGAACCCGTGATCGAACTCGATTCAACCTGATCCGAGTGAGCGAGAATGACTTCTTCCGGGCGAGCAGCGGAACATGCGCATCGTCCTGCGGGTGTGCGTAGGGTTCGACTCCCGCCGTCGCGTCCAAGAATCCCTGCCGGGATGCGATCCTGCTCTCACGGGTGGGGCAGGACTGCCGTCAGGTGCCCGAGAAACGCCTTCTCGTCGAAGTCGTCGACGATCGTGAGCTGCAGGGCGAACCCCGGGATGATGCTCATCAGGATCGGCGTGGCAGCGCCTGCCCATTCGGCGGCGGGCATCCCGAGTCGGGTCTCGTTCACCTCCGCCCAGCGAGTGAGGGCGGTGGACACCGTTGCTCGCACGCGGCCGAGGACCCCCTGCAGGATGGCTCTCAGCTCGGGATCGACGGTCGCCTCGCCCCACGTCTGGATCAGCACGTCGAGCGGCGCGTTCGCACGTACTCCTGACGCGAGTGTCCGCACGATCTCAGCGGGGGAGAGCACATGCGTCTGCCCTGCCGCCGACAGCTCCGCCCGTCGATCGTCGAGGACGCGCTCGGCGACGGCCTTCAGAAGTTCCTGCTTGCCGGAGAAGTAGAGGTAGATCGCGCCAGCCGACAGTCCGGACTCGGAGATGATGTCGGCCATCGTCGTGCGCTGATATCCACTGCGGCCGAAGCAGCGCAGTGCGGCGGCCATGATCTCCGCGCGTCGCTCTTCGCGCTTGGCCTCGCTGATCTTCGGCATGCATCACTCCCGATTGACAAGAGTAGTCAGTGCTCCAATAATAACGAATGAACATTCGTTTTTGAAAGGTGCCGATCATGTCGTCTTCTGCTGAGACCGAGCGCACACCATGGTGGCGGCTGCCGCTGATCGCCGTCGCAATGTCGCTGTTGGTCGGCGTGGTGCTGCTCGCGTTCTCCTGGCCGGCGGTGAACGCCGACCCGAAGGACCTCCCGATCGGCATCGTGGGTTCTGCTGACCAGATCGAGCAGGTCGGCGCAGCGATCGACGATCAATCCGATGGGGCGATCGCGTTGATCGAATACGACGACCGTGATGCAGCGGTGGACGCGATCGAGCATCGGCAGGCATATGGGGCGATCGTGCTCCCGGCGTCCGAGGGTGACGCTCCTGAGATGTTGACGGCGACAGCTGCGAGCCCCGTCGTCGCCCAGATGCTCCAGTCCGTCGCGCAGCAACAGCAGACGCAGATCGACGCTCAGATCCACTCGGCGATCGAGGCCAAGCTGTCCGGACTGCAGGAGGCGTTCGCCGCGCAGATGAAGGCGGCTCTTCAGGCGGTCATGTCGGGGCAAGCACCGCCGTCGCCGCCCGAGGGTGCAGCACCGGTCAGCATCCCCACCGTCACAGTGACAGTCACCGACATCGTGCCCCTGTCCGATGGTGATCCTCGGGGTACCGGGTTGACCGCCGCGATGTTCCCCATGGTCATCGGCGGCATGATCGGCGGCATCGCGATCACGCTTCTCGTCAAGCTGGGCGGTGCACGGCGCGTGGTCGCCGTCATCCTCTACGCTGCCGCAGCCGGTCTCGTCCTCGCGGGGATCCTGCAGGGGCTGTACGGAGCGCTTCAAGGGAGCTACGGGCTCAACGCCGCGGCCATCGCGCTCGCGATCGCAGCGATCTCCTCGACGATCACGGGGCTCGCCGGTCTCATCGGGCCCGCAGGAGTGGGAGTGGGCGCTGCCTTCACCATGCTCGTCGCCAACCCCATCTCAGCCGCGACGACGCCCGTCGAGTTCCTGCCCACGCCGTGGGGCGCGGTCGGGCAGTGGCTTCCGCCGGGAGCTGCAGCCGCGCTCCTGCGGAACCTGTCCTACTTCCCCGAGGCGGACACGGGCTTCTCGTGGCTCGTCCTGGCCGTCTGGGCGGCTGCGGGCGTGGCGCTGACGCTGGTCGACGTCCCCGGTCGCCGACTCGCGGCAGGGGAGACCGCCGCAGCGCACCCGCTGACCGTGTGACCTCGCGGGGTGAGGCGCGCTTGCGCTGAACGCTCGGGCGCCCCCATGCTTTCGGCTATGACGATCGCATGCGGCACGGAGACGAGGCCTGGGGCATGTCGAGACTGACGCAGACGCTGATCCCGAGGTCGCAACGTCTTTCGGCGGAGGATCTGAGCGACGTGCTCGACCTGAGCGTGGGAGACAGGCTCAGCAAACGAACCGGGTTCCTCATCATGCTCACGCTCTCGGGCGTGATCGCGATCGCGGGAGTGCTGACCGATTCGACTGCGACCGTCATCGGCGCCATGATCATCGCTCCGCTCGGAACGCCGATCCTCGGAATAGCCTGGGGCATCGTCACCGGGCACATCAGATTAGTCGTGTCCTCGATCCTCTGGGTCCTCAGCGGGGTGGGCATCGTCGTCGCCCTCGGGCTGGTGTTCGCCGCCTTCGTCGCGACGCCGGAGAGCCTGTCCACCAATTCGCAGGTGATCGGGCGGACATCGCCGAGCCTGATGGATCTGATGGCTGCCCTGGCGACCGGGTTCGCCGGCGGCTTCGCGATGTGTCGAAAAGATCTCAGCGCTGTGCTCCCAGGAGTGGCGATCGCCATCTCCCTCGTGCCGCCGCTGGGCGTGGTCGGAGTGTGCGCAGGCCAGGGGCAATGGCCGGAAGCCGTCGGGGCGCTGGTCCTGTTCCTCTCCAACGTCTTCGCCCTGGTGATCGCCGGCAGCATCGTGTTCACGATGGCGGGGTACGCCCGCGACCCCGGCTCGTCGCCCACCGCGAATCGACGCCGCGCGTACGCGATCGTCGCGACCCTGGGACTCATCATCGCCGTCCCGCTCGCCGCGAACTCGATCGCCTCGATCGCGGTGGCCCGCTGGTCGGTCGACATCCAGAACGTCACGGCCGACTGGGTCGGCGCAGACCCGGAGGCCCACATCCACGGTGCGGTGCAATGGAGCGGGCTCACCGCGACCGTCTTCCTCACGACCCCGGATGGCTCGACCCCGCCGATCGGCGAGCTGCGGGAGGAGATGGCGAAGGCGATTCCGTCCTACGTCGGTGTCGTCGTCGATGTGGGCCAGGCCACGGAGCTCACCGTGCAGTGAGTCGCGACGGGTTTCTGCCCCGGTCGCACCTCACGTCGTCAAGCGCCTGGCGAGCGGCAGCCAGTGCGACCGCAAGTGAGTGTCGCCCCTCACAGCCCCAACTGGTCCAGCCGCTCCTCGAAGCGCACCTGCACGTCTTCCGGCTCATCGCCGTCGGACTCGGCCCAGATCGCATCCAGCTCCTTCTGCACCGACTCGGGCAGGGCGGCGAACTTCTCGTCCCACGCGACGACCGGCGTCCAGTAGCCGACGACCTTGAAGCGGGTCGCGGGCAGGGCGAGCTCCTTGCGCAGGTACTTGCGCACGTCGCGCAGCGCCACGGTCTCACCGGCCACCCAGACATAGCCTTCGTCGAGCGGAAGCCGGTCGTCGACGATGCCGCGCACGAGCGGACCGAGCGCGCTGGGACCGTGGCCGTTGCCGCCGACCACCCAGGTGACCTCGACGTCGGCGCCCACCTCGAGAGCGACGCGGTCCGCCTCGCTCGGCACTTCGAGCACGACCCGCGTGCGCACGCCCTCCGGGGCCTCGGCGATGATGCGCGCCACAGCCGGAAGCCCGGTGAGGTCGGCGACGAGCACCTGCCACGTGATGCCCTCCGGCGGCGAGTACAGGCCCGTCGGGGAGTTGAACCCGAGCACGTGGCCCGGCTCCGCCCGCGCGGCCCAGGGGCCCGCGACACCTGCCTCGTGGATCACGAAGTCGATGTCGAGTTCACCGGCGTCCGGGCGCACGCCGCTGATGGTGTACGTGCGCATCGGGGCCTCGGGCGCCCCCTCCGGCGTCTCCCACCAGTCGCCCGCCGGCACCGGCAGCGACACCTCCTTCGGGTCGTCGCCGTGCGGGAAGAACACCCGCACGTATTCGTCGCCGATGCCGGTGCTGAGGAAGTCGGCGACGCCCTCGCCGCCGAGCGTGACGCGGACCAGGGTCGGGGTGAGGGTGGTCGTGCTGCTGACGATGCCGCGGTGGATGCTCACGGAGTCTCCGTCTCTGTAGGGCGAATCTCTTCGGTGGGGGATGGGTCGGTGGGGGATGGCCCGGTGCGGGTGGATGTGCTGCGGGTCTGGGCGAGCCAGGAGTCGCGGTAGAGCCCTTCGGTCGCGAGGAGCTCTTCATGCGTGCCGCGCTGCGTCATCCGTCCGTCGGCGAAGACGACGATCTGCTCGGCGGTCACTGCCTGCTGCAGTCGGTGGGCGATGAGCACCGCCGTGCGTCCCTCTCGCAGCGCCACGATCGCGTCTTCGACGGCGTCCCGGTGCTGGAGCCCGACATCGGCGGTGGCCTCGTCGAGGATCACCACATCCGGGTCGGCGAGGAAGGCGCGGGCGACCGCGAGCTGCTGGATGCGCCCCTCGTCGAGCGGTACGACGGAATCGGCGGACGAACTCTCGCCCTCTGCGGACTCCTCACGACGCATCGCCTCGACCGCCCACTGCGCCCCGACCGCCCGCAGCGCCGCCGCCATCTCCTCGCCGCTCGCTTCGGGGGCGACGAGGCGCAGGTTGTCGGCGATCGTGCCTCGGAAGTGGTGCAGCTCCTGCGACAGGTAGTACGGGGCGTCTGTGCGGGACGCCAGGTGCACGCTTCCCGACGTCGGCGGGTGATGCCCGGCGATGACGCGCGCCAGCGTGCTCTTGCCCGACCCCGAGGTGCCCACCAGCGCCGCCGTGGTGCCGGGGTCGACCCGCAGGTTCACGCCGCTGATCCCCCGGCCGGTGGTGGGGTAGTGGAACGTCACGTCCCGCACCTCGATGCCCGCGGATGCCGGTGGTGCAGCTTCCGTCTCCGGGCTCTGGGCGGCCGGCGCGGGCGCGAGATCGATGACCCCGACGAGTCGCGCGAGACCGATGGCTGCCCGCTGGATGTCGTCGAGTCCGAAGATCAGCTGTCCGACCGGGCCGAACAGGCGATGGAACAGCAGCGCAGCAGTGGTGACCGCGCCTACCGTGACAGCGCCGGCGGACTGCAGCAGGAATCCGGCGCCGAGGATCGCGGCCAGCCCGACGAGCTCACCGCCGTTGATCCAGCGGAACAGACGATTCGTCACCCGCACGCCCTCGATCTGCATGTGGATCGACGCCACCGCGCGCTCGCGCACCCGCTCGAGAGCGGGCTCCTGCTCGTTGAACGCGGTGAGGGTCTCGATGCCGTCCACCGTGTCGAGCACGGCCTGGCTGCGGGCGGCCTCGCGCACCCGCACCTCGCGGAACACCACACGGGACTTCCGCAGAAAAGCGCGCGTACCGAGGATGTAGAACGGCGCGGAGGCGAGCCCCGCGAGCGCCAGCCAGGGATCCAGAGCGGTCAGCGCGACCACCGAGACGCCGATCGCGAACCCCGCCGACAGCAGGGTCGGAGCGACGTTCCCTCCGGCTTCGGCAACGGCATCGACGTCACCGGTCACGCGGGAGAGCAGGTCGGCGCTCTCGCCGTCGTCGACCGCGCTGACGGGCAGCCGCATCGCCGAGGCGAACACGTCTTCACGCAGGCTCGCGAGCATGTCCTGCACCAAGCCGGTGAGCACGCGCACGGCCCACAGCATCACCACAGCGGCGCCGATGGCACCCAGACCGGCCCCGGCGACCCACCCGGCGATGGTCGCGAAGCCGGCGTCGGACGACACGGCATCGACGATGCGCCCCAGGCACGCGGGCATCACGATCCCGAGAGCGGATGCCGCGAGGAACAGCGCGGCGACAGCGGCGCTACGACCGGGATGCTGCCGCAGCAGCCGACCCACGACGGCCCGCACCCGAGCGCCGGAGGCGATCGGGAGCAGAGCGGCGGTCGAGGTCGAGTCACTCATGGCGTCCATACGATCCTTCGGAGGGAAGCTCGACGACCCGGTCGCAGGCTCCGAGCAGCACCGGCGAGGTGGTGATCACGATCACGGTCTCGGTGTGCTCTGCAAGGGCGCGGGCGATGTGCGCCTCGGTGATGGCGTCGACGGCCGAGGTGGGCTCGTCGAGCACGAGCACGTCGGCCTCCGCGTGCAGGGCTCGGGCGATGCCGATGCGCTGGCGCTGTCCGCCCGAGAGGCGTCGCCCGGCCTCTCCTACCTCTGACTCCCACCCTCCGACCTGCACCACGGTGTCGTGCAGCGCCGCCATCTCGATGAAGGGCGCGTGCGGCTGGTCCTCCACGCCGTGACCGCGCACGGCCTCGCGCAGGGAGCCGCTCACGATCGTCTGCCTGTGCGGAGGGGCGACGACCCGACGCCGATACTCGACCGGGTCGAGGTCGGTCAGATCGTGCAATTCACCGTCGATCGCGAGCGCGACCCGGCCGCGGTCGGGTCGGGTGCGCAGACCGAGCAGGCGCGAGAGGGCACGGGCCGTGTCGCTGTCGGCGGGACGGATGCCGAGCAGTTCGCGCTCGCGCACCTCGACGGGCGCGGAGGCGGATCCCGCGCGGAAGGTCAGGACGACGTCCTCCGCCGGTCGTGCCGGGGCGGCCGCCGCGACGGGCGCATCGAGCAGGTCGTCGGCGTCGATCACCTCGGCGAGTCGCTTGGCCGAGGCGAGCTTGTGGATCCAGTTCGAGGGGAAGGAGCCCGCATACGCGAGGTAGCCGCTGATGAACTGGGCGAGCCCGAGCACCGTGACCAGCTCGCCGATGCTGATGCGGCCCTCGGAGGCGAACCAGGCCGACATACCCGCCAGCGCGGTGGTCGCGATCGCGGCCAGCGTTGCGCTCACCGCCTCGTATGACGCGAGGGATCGGCCGGCCGCCGTGGCGGCGCGTCGAGAGGTGTCGCTCGCGGCGATGTAGCGGCGCACGGCCTCCTCGCGGGCGCCGATGCCCACGAGCACCCGGAATCCGCTCATGAAGTCGGCGGCGACCGCCCCGGCCTCGGTGGCCGCCTGCTGCTCGACGAGGCCACGGCGTTCCAGCGGGCGCGACACGGCCTGCATCACGAGCATCATCGCGATGGTCGAGCCGAATACGACGAGCGTCGCGACGGGCGAGATCACCAGCATCGCGAGACCGGCTCCGAGGATCGCGGCGATCGTGGAGCACTGCTGCGCGACCGACCAGGCGACCCCGGCGACCCGGTAGGTGTCGGACGTGACGAACGTGAGGGCCTCACCGGGGGCCACTGTGCGGCGGGAGAGCCGCGGTCGCAGCATCCGGGAGAGCGTGAGGTGGCGCAGCGCCTGCTCGCCGTAGCCGTAGATCGACACCATGAGGCGGGACGCCGACTGGTAGCTCAGGGTCAGGACGAGGAACGTGCCGACCAGCACGCCGAGCCAGAGCGCGAGAGCTGCGGGGTCGGCGGGGAGCACGGCGCGGTCGATCGTCGCGCCGATGATCACGGGGATCGTCGCCTCGGCGAGCGCATGCACGATGAGCAGCGCGGTCGCTCCGGCGAGGGCGATGCCACGCCCCTCCGACTTCAGCGCGATCCCGAAGAGCCTCCGCGGCGTGGGCGTCACGGTGTCCGCCGACCGAGCGGGAGCACCAGCGGCGTCCCGGAGACGGGGTCGGTGATCACACGACACGGAAGGTCGTACACGGCGTGTACGAGCTCGGCCGTGATGATCTCGCGCGGATCGCCCTGCGCCACGATGGCCCCGTCGCGCATCGCCACGAGGTGCGTTGCGTAACGGGCCGCATGGTTGAGGTCGTGCAACACGGCGACGAGCGTGGTGCCGCTGCGGTGCAGGTCGGCGAACAGCTCCATCAGGTCGATCTGGTGCGCGATGTCGAGGAAGGTCGTCGGTTCGTCGAGCAGCAGGTGCGTGGTCTGCTGGGCGAGGGCCATGGCCACCCAGACACGCTGCCGTTGACCGCCGGAGAGCTCGTCGACCAGGCGCCGCGACAGGTCGGTCACCCCGGTCGCGGCCATGGCCTCGGACACGGCGCGTTCGTCGGCGCTGCTCCACGTGCGCAGGGCGCTCTGGTGCGGGAACCGCCCGCGACCGACGAGATCGGCGACCGTGATGCCGTCGGGGGCGATGGACGACTGCGGGAGCAGACCCAGCTTGCGGGCGACCTCCTTCGGCTTGAGCGAACGCAGTTCGTCGCCGTCGAGCAGCACGGCGCCGGTGGTCGGGCGCAGCAGCCGGGCGAATCCGCGCAGCAGGGTCGACTTGCCGCACGCGTTGGGTCCGATGATGATCGTGAACGAGTTGTCGGGAACCTCGAGAGTGAGGTCGGAGATGATCGGGGTGTCCCCGTAGCCCAGCGTGATGTCGCGGGCCCGCAGCGAAGCGGTCATGGGTGTTCCTTTCAGGTGCGGCGCGCGTACTGGGCAGCGAGCAGCCAGGCGAGATAGAGGCCGCCGACCGACACCGTCACGACGCCGACCGGCACAGCGACGAGCTGGGCCACGGCGTCCGACACCACGACGAGGGCGGCGCCGGTCAGCATCACGGGCACCGTGCCCATCGGGGTGTTCGAGCGGGTGAGGCGCTGCGAGATCTGCGGGGCCGCGAGGGCGATGAAGGAGATGGGGCCGGCCGCGGCGGTCACCAGCGCGACCAGGGCGACGCCGAACACCATCGCAGCGAGGCGGGTGCGACCGGGACTGATACCGAGAGCTGTCGCCGCGTCGTCGCCCATCTCGAGCACGGGAAGCGTGCGGGCGAGGGGGAGGGAGAGCAGGGTCACGATCGCGAACACGATCGCCGCCGGGATCAGCTGGTCGAAGCCGAGCGAGGCGATCGAGCCCGCGCCCCAGGTCGCCGCCATCATGGCCTTCTCGACGCTGACCGAGATCAGGATCCACGAGGTGAGGGATCCGAGTCCCGCCGAGACGCCGATGCCGACGATGATGAGCCGGAACGACGACATCGTGTTCTTGCTGGCGAGCACGTAGACGAGCAGCGCGGTGAACAGGCCTCCGACGAGCGCACCCGCCGCCTTGAACATGTAGGTGTTCAGCTCGAAGACGATCATGACCAGCGTCACACCGAACTGTGCGCCGATGCCGAAGCCGATGATGTCGGGGGAGCCGAGCGGATTGCGGGTGAGGGACTGGAAGATGCCGCCGGCGAGCGCGAGGGCTGCTCCGCACAGCACCGCGAAGAGCACGCGCGGCAGGCGCCACTCGAAGACCACCTGGCGGATGTCGGGGTCGGATGCGGGGTCGAAGATCGCTCGGATGACGGCCGCGACGTCGACCTCGTAGGCGCCGAGAGTCATGGAGAACAGGCCCGTGCCGATGATCACGACGACCAGCAGGATGCTGACGACGACGGAGCGCACCGGGATGAGCGCGGCGATCCGCGCGGTCTCGATCCGGAACAGGCGGCGTCCGTGATCGACCGGCACGAACGCGGCAGGCGCGGCGTCTGCGCGGGGTGCAGCGACGGGCTTCTGGTCGATGCTCACAGGCCGCTCACCCGCTTGCGACGCACGAGCATGATCAGGATCGGGGCTCCGAGGAGGGCCGTGACGATGCCGACGCGCATCTCCCCGTTCGGGAGCACGATGCGGCCGAGGATGTCGGCGAACAGCAGGAAGGCGGGGCCGATGATCATCGAGTACCCGAGCACCCAGCGCTGGTCGGGGCCGGTGAACCAGCGGACGACGTGCGGGATCATGAGCCCGACGAAGGCGATGGGTCCGGCGGCGGCGACGCTGGTTCCGGCCAGCAGGGTGACGGCGATGATGACGAGGATGCGAGTCACGCGCACACGTGCACCGAGGGCCTGCGCCAGGTCGTCGCCGAGGGCCAGGGCGTTCAGGGAGCGCGCGCACAGGAGTCCGATCAGGAGACCGGCGACGATCAGAGGCACGGCCCAGGTGAGCTGGTCGAGGGTGCGTCCACCGATCGAGCCGACGCCCCAGAACCGCATCACCTGCAGGGTGCTGTGGTCGCGCAGCACGATCGCGGTGGTGAAGCCGGTGAAGGCCGCGCCGAGGGCGACGCCGGCGAGGGTGAGCTTCATGGGGGTCGCCCCCGAGGCTCCGAACGAGCCCAGTATGTAGACGAGCATGGTGAGGACGAAGGCTCCGCCGAGGGCGAAGGGCACGTAGGCGCCGGGGGCGGTGAGGCCGAGCACACCGACGGCGAACGTGACGGCGAAGGATGCACCGGCGTTCATACCGAGGATGCCGGGGTCGGCCAGCGGGTTGCGGGTGAAGGCCTGGATCAGGCCGCCGCACACGGCGAGAGCAGCACCCACGACGATGCCGAGCAGCGTGCGGGGCACGCGCAGCTCCATGATCATCAGATGAAGCGGGTTCTCGTCGCACGAGAAGAGGGACTGCAGCACGGTGGCAGGGTCGATCGCACGGCTGCCGACCGCGAGCGAGGAAATGGCGGCGATGACCAGCACCGCCACGGAGATGACCAGTCCCGTCGCGAGCGTCCCGTTGCGGTGCGGGGAGTCGTCCGTGCGACTCCCCGCACCCGTGTTCGAGACGTCCGTGCCGTCGTGCGTCGCCAGGGACATCTCGGGGGTCACCTGCCGGTGATGGTCGGTTCGCCCTGCAGCGCGGCGGCGAGGTCGTCGACGTACTTCGGCAGGATGTACTTCAGCGAGAGCACGGTGGGCGCGCTGATGGCCGAGGCCTCGGCGGCGTCGCCATAGATCACGTAGGAGCCGTTGGCGATCGGGTTCCAGCGCGACATCACCTTGTTCTCGACCGTGTAGGCCCCTTCGTCCGCGCTGCCGCCCCAGGCGGCGAACAGGTCGGCCTCCACGTCGTAGAGGTTCTCGAGGCTCACGCCGGTGTACCAGTTGTCGCCCTCGGCGGTCTTGAGGAAGCTGTCCATCGCCGAGGTCGAGGTGAGTGCGGCGACGATGTCCGCCGACATCCACCCGAGGGTGACGATGCGCTGCGGCTTCTCGGGGATCACGGTCCCTCACACATCGATGCTAGGACGCGGATGCGGCGCCCAGTGTCGTGGGAGCGACGACTTGTGTCGCTGAACCGACAAAGAGGGTTCGCAGTCGCCCACGCACGGTCGCGATCAGGACCGCTGCGGGGTCACCGCCAGTAGGGCTGGTGCGCCGCGTCGGCCTGCACGCGTGCCACGTGCTGCCGGGGAGTGAGGCCGAAGCGCTCCTTGAACGCCGCGGAGAAGGCGCTCGTCGTGGCGTAGCCGCAGCGGTGCGCGGCCGCACCGATCGGGGTGCCGTCGACGATCAGTCGCGCGCCGAGGGTCATGCGTACGCCGGTGCGCCATCGCCCGAAGCTCAGGCCCACGTCGTGCTGGAAGATGCGCAGCACCGTGCGCTCGTGGAGCCCGTGCGCGAGGAAGAGCTCGATCGCGCTGCGGGGGTCACCGGGGTCGGCGAGCACGGCCTGAACCAGCGGGACGACCCGCTCATCCGCAGGCATCGGCACCTCGCCCCAGTCGCTGGCGGCCTCGGGCAGCGGCTGCTGCAGCATCTCGATGAACACCGACTGGATGCGCACGCGCAGGTCGGTGGGCATGTCGTTGATGCCGAGATGGAGGAGCATCTCCTGCACGGCGCGCGGTACCAGCACCCGGGTGATGTCATCGATCGGGGCGATCAGCGACGAGTCGGGAATGTAGGTGTAGCAGCCGATGGAGTCGGGTTCGTGATGGGCCGTGTGCGGGGTGCGCGCGGGGATCCACACCCCCTGTCCGGGGGCGAGGCGCCACCGTGCGTCCTGCAGGTGCACCCACACCGAGCCGCGGTAGCACCAGGCCAGCATCGGATCGGCGTGGCTGTGCGGCGGAGAGAGTGGGCGGGTGCCGGTGTCGTCGGCGGTGACCACGCCGGTGCCCATCAGGTACGGCGCGTTCACGGTCGACGGATACGTGGGGCTCGCCGCCCAGTCGTCCTGCCGATATGAGTTCATTCGTGCTCCGCGCGACGGCCGCCCCGAACGCTCGGGAAGATCGGTTCTGCCACCTCCGCCATGCTAACGGGGTGAGGCGCGACTGCTCCGTGAGGACCGATGATGGAGGCATGCCTTCCGCCCATCGCCCCGGTCTGCGCGTCTCTTCGGATCTCACGATCCCCGAGGCCGAGCTGTCGTGGCGCTTCTCGCGGTCTTCCGGGCCCGGAGGGCAGGGTGTGAACACCGCCGACTCGCGTGTGGAGCTCGTCTGGGATGCGGCGAACTCGACGGTGCTCTCGCCGCATCAGCGGGAACGGCTCCTCGACCGGTTGAGCGGCCGTCTGGTGGATAGCGTGCTGACGATCGCCGCATCCGAGCACCGCGCGCAGCTGCGCAACAGGGACGCGGCGCGGGACCGGCTCGTCGCTCTGGTGGCCGAGGCGCTGCGCCCGCCGGCACCTCCGCGACGTCCGACGAAGCCGAGTCGGGGATCGAAGGAGCGTCGGCTTGAGGCCAAGCAGCGGCGCACCGACGTCAAGAGCCTGCGTCGGCGCCCCCGCGACGACTGAGGGAGCGATCGTCCGAGGCCATCCGGAGATCGGCATATACGGGGGCGCTATCCGGAAGACGCCCTGTCAGGGCGCGGTCCCGGGGGTCTCGGAGACCGGGATGCCGGTGTCGCGCACGAAGTACACCCAGGGGAACGCCGAGCATCCGAGCTCCCACCCCTCCGCGCGCTCCGCCGCCCGAAGGGGGCGCCAGACGCTTCGACGATGGTCCCACCGGGTGTCGCTGCGGACCATCCGATGTGCGGATGCTCCGGCTCCGATGGTGTGCCAGCCTTCGCGCCCGGCGAGTTCCAGCTCACCCATCTCATCGAAGACGCTCACCGGACCGAGCCAGCGCTCGCTGTCGTCGTCGTCCTGCGCCTCGGCGAGGTGGCCGAATCGCTGCTGCGCCGCTTGACGGGACATGCCGAGCTCAGCGCCGATCGTCGCCCAGCTCGCCCCTGCTGCCCGTGCGGAGAGCACGGCGCGCCGCAGAATGCCGCGCACCTCGTCTTCGGTTCGGGCGCTCGCCGCGATCAGGGCGATGTGGTCTTCCGTCGTGAGAGACGTCTTGTCGGCGACCCCGGCTTCTGCGAGGACAGCGTGACCGATCGCGTCGCTGAGCGCGCTCACTCCACGGTTCCGCGGCTCGGGAGCCACTGCCGGCGTCGGGCGCGCCGGGTGCCGTTCCCGACCCCCCAGAGGTAGGTCCCGACGAGCATCGCGCCGATGCCGACGCCCTGCACGAACCCTCCGCCGAACCCGCGGAGGTCGAAGCCGATGGACAGCAGGAGCGTCGCCGCTCCCGTGGCGAGAAGCGCGATGCCGATCGCGGTGGCGATTCGTTCCGGTCGCGAGGCGGGCTGAGGTGTCGTCGTCATGGTGTCAATCTATGGTTGACACCAATGGTTGTCAACCACTTGTTGACAACGGGTGTCACTCAGTCCTTCCCGCCCCGCACGAGTTCGAGCCCGGCACCCGCGAACTGTCGCAGCGTCGCATCCGGCAGGAACGCCCTCGTCAGGGCTCCACCGATGCGGGTGAGGTCGCTCTCGTCGCGGAAGAGGAGATACATGGTCTCGTAGCGGGGGTGGAACTTCTGCTTGAACCGATGCAGCGACCCGAAGCCGTACACCGGTTCCAGGGCATCGGCCAGCCGGTCGCTCAGGGCGGCGATCATCCCGGCGTCCGGCGGATAGTCGTGGGCGAGTGGGGCTCCCGAGAGCGACATGATCTGCGCACCCTCGTCGGCGAACTGCCGTGCCGAGGATCCGATCAGGTACTCCATCACGGGTCCGAAGCCGCCCTCCCTGCGACGCATGAGGTCGAGGGTCCAGCCGCGCACGGCACCCTCGTCGCCGTACACGGGCAGCCAGGAGAGGAACCCGTCGACGTCGCCGTTGGGCGCGAGGGCCAGGGCGAGCCGCACCTCCGGGTCCTCGGCCTCATCGAGCGTGCCGAGGGTGAAGCGCATCTCCGGCAGATCCTTGTCGCCGACCCAGGCCTCCGAGATCGCACGCAGCTGCTGCTGCACACCCCAGGACTCCGCCTTGAGCTGCGTCATCCGGAAGGTCATGTCCTCCCGGCCGGCCTTGTTGAGCGATGTGCGCACCGAGTTCCAGCGCTTGCCCGTGAACTCCAGTCCCGGCAGGTCGACGATCGTGTCGTCGTCGGCGACGACGATGCTCCGCCAGCTCGGGGGCACGGCGGCGCGGGTGGCTTCGTCCGCGCTGAAGAAGCAGGGGACGAGACCGGCCAGCTCGGCCGCGTGGATGAAGTCGGTGACGGCCTCGGCGCGCGCCTCCGAGGGGCCGATCGGATCCGCCAGTGCCAGTGCCACACCGTTGCGGCGCTGGTAGGCCACGATGCCGCCGTTCACCCTGGCGTAGTTGTTGCCGTCCCACGTCGTCATCCACGAGAGCGTTCCGCCGCCGTGCGTGCGCAGCTCGTGCTTCACGTCGTCCACGGTGGGCGCGGGCTGGATGCCGAGCTTCGCACGGCGCTTGGCCCGGAAGGCACGGCGCACCCAGACCAGGTACACGAGCATGATCAGCCAGAGGAAGCCGTTGGCCAGCTCGAGCTCGGTCTCTCCATCCCAGCGCACGTCGAGCTGAGCTTGGCTGAACACGGTGATCAGGGTGAGCACGAGGGCGGCGATCACGACGTTGAAGATCCCGAGCAGGAGCGCGAGCACCCACGCGAAGCGTCGGCCCCGGCGCAGGCCGTTCACGAGCACGAGGATCACGACCAGGTCGATCGCGAGGCTGATGAATCCGCCGGAGACGGGTTCCGTCGGGCCGAACGGGCCGTCGGTAGGCAGGAGCGTGGTGATGATCTCGACCGCGCCGAGCACCAGCATCGCCACGACCGCGATCAGCCGCAGCTCGCGCACGGTGGTGTGCCGAACCCGCAGCGTGCGGTCCACGACGAGGATCAGCAGCACGGCGAGCAGATGCTCGAGGTCGGCGACCTTGCCCCAGAAGAGCATCGCGATGAACACGAAGCCGAGCAGGATGAGCCAGCCGCGTACCCTCCACGGCGGGCGGAAGAGGCCGACCGCCGCGGCGATGCACGCCATGGTGCCGCCGGACGCTCCCACGTCGAGCGCCTGCGCCTGCTCGGTCGCCCAGGCCCAGGGGAACTGCGAAAGCAGGTACAGCAGCAGTGCGGTGGCGAAGATCGCGAACAGCTGACCGATTGCGTAGTAGGCCACCGCCACGCGCGATCCGCGACGGTACTCCAGGTAGGCCATTCCCCAGAAGCCGGCGATCGTGAACACGTACACCCAGGGCTGATTCACGAAGAACGTGCCGGTGACGGGCGTCCACCACTTGCCGTCGACGAGGTTCGGCAGTCCGTAGGCGACGGTCTTGAACAGTGCCGTGTCTTCGAAGGGCGACCAGAGTCCACCCCAGATGATCCCCACCACGAGGATGAGCAGCACCATCGTGAGGGTCGCCGGGATCCGTCGGACGACGGCGATCCACGGACGCGGAGAGGGGGAGTGCTCCTCAGCCATGCGCTCAGCGTAGCGAGGGAGGCCCCGTCTCCGCGGAGGCCGCTCCTACTCGCCGCGGAGAACCCGGCGGAGATCGGCGATCTCCTCAGCGGCCATGCCGCCGCTCCGCAGATACCCCGCGACATCGCCGTGGTTCGCGATGATCCAGTCCATCGCCGCCTCGATGGCCGACGCCGGAGACTTGGTCGCCAGGGTCGTCAGCGCCGGGGTGAGCGGAACTCCGAGCGAGGTGATCAGCCCCGTGAGCGCTTCGGCGAACCCGCGCGCGAGGTTCTTCTCGGTCAGCGTGTAATCCGCGACGATCGCCTCTCGAGGCACCTCGGCGACGAGCAGCAGGATCGCGGCGGCGAGACCGGTGCGGTCCTTGCCCGCGGTGCAGTGGAACAGCACGCCGGGCCGAGTGGTGCGGGACGACTCCAGCACCGTGCGGGCGATGGTCGCGAACTGCGCTGCACTCGCCTCCAGGATCGAGATGTACAGCTCCTCCAGGGTGGGCACCCGCTTCAGCACCTCGGCGACCTGGGTCACCGAGAGTCCGGCGCTGCCAGCCGCAGGGAGCAGCTTCTTGACCATCTCGTCCATCGCGCCGCCCTGCATGGGCAGAGCCAGCAGCGTCACGCTGCCGTCATCGGGCAGACGATCTGCGGCACGGGCACGCTCGCCATCGGTGCGCAGATCGATCACGGTGCCGATGCGGAGGTCGGCGAGCGCCTGCAGCCCCTCGTCGGCGAGCGAAGCGAGGGCATCCGACCGGAAGAGGAGGCCCGATGCGAGCCGACCGCCTCCGGAGGTCGGGAACCCGGCGAGTTCACGAGCGTTGTGTGTCGTCTGCAAAGCGGTCGAGATATCGATGGTCATTCTGGCCCTCTCCTGGGTATGCGGCCAGAATATCGGTGCGGCGGGACCGCGCGGCTTCGACACGGAAGCGGCGCGACCCCGCCAGCCGGGTCAGCCGTTCACGGCCTTCTCGATGGCCTCCTCGACGTCGTCCCACTCCTGCAGCTCGACCTTCACACCATCCACGAAGAAGCTCGGCGTGCTGTCCACCCCGAGCTTCTCGCCATCGGCCTTGTCGGACTGCACGCGCTCCGCGGTGGCCGCATCCGCGATAGCCGCGTCGTACGCGGCCATGTCGAGGTCGAGCTCCTCGGCGAACCCGCGGAACACCTCGGGCGTCTCCTCGGACTGCTCGCCCCACTGCGCCTGGGTCTCGAACAGGCGGTGGTACATGTCCTCGAAGCGATCCTGCTGACCGGCGGCCTCCGCGGCCAGGGCCGCCTGGGTGGAGTTGATGTGACCGGGCAGGGGGAAGTAGCGCACGACGTAGGTGATCTCGCCGTCGTACTTCTCTCGGAGATCTTCGACGACGGGGTAGAACGCCGCGCACGCCTCGCACTCGAAGTCGAGGAACTCGACGACGACGACGGCGCCCTCGCCCCCGTCGTCGAGCACATGGGAATCGGTGCGGACGGTCGGCTTCGGCTCCCCGCCTTCGGCCGGTGCGGTGGGTTGTTGCTGGCTGATCGCGAACACGACACCGGCGATCAGCAGGACGATGGCGACGGCGATGGCGATCAGGGTCGCTTTGACAGAGTTCTTCATGGGGTCTCCAGACACAGGGGTACGACGAGGGAAGGATGCCGCCGTGGGCGGCTCGATGCGCGCGTCGGTGTCAGGTACGGGAGATCGAGAGCTGGGTGAGGGTGAGAGCCGGGACGATGACGAGCGGACCGGCGCGGCGCGGCGACGACGTGCCGAGGTCCCGGGTGCCGAGCGGTCGGGTTCTGTGGGCGATGAGCCGCCGGAACACCAGGACCAGCGCGACCCCGCCGAGGACGGCGAGCACGCAGATCCCCACGCTCGACGAGAGCACATCGATCGTCGTCGTCGCCTCCTGGCCGTCTGCGACGGGCGCGGCCCCCTGCGATTCCGAGACACCGGAGGCGAGGCACAGCGTCGCGTGCACATCGGCGGAGCCACGAGAGGTCGACCACGCGCCCACGACGAGCAGGAGCGCGAGGCCGACGGCGATGATCACCCGGGCGACCAGCATCCGCTCGGCCCGCGCTCGCGGCATCAGATCCGGAGAGGGGGGCAGCATTTCCCGCGCAGTCTAGCAACGGAGCCTCTGCCGTCTCCGGGGCCGTGGCACCCTCGACACGCCTACACTGGAAGGGTGGCGAGACTACTGATCGTCGGCGGCTTCCTCGCCGCCGTGTTCTGGGTGTTCAGCATCGTCGACTGCGCAGTGCAGCCGGCGACGCGGCACCGTGGTGTGTCCAAGCCCGTTTGGCTCGCGATCGTGGTGATCCTCCCCGTGATCGGCGGCATCCTCTGGTTCGTGATCGGCCGCCGGCGCGCGAACGATCCCGGTGTCCGTCCGGTGATCGCACCGGATGACGACCCCGCGTTCCTCCGCAGCATCAGCAAGACCGAGCAGGATGCGCGCATCCGCCGTCTCGAAGAGGAGCTCGCCCGTCTGGACGAGGAGACCGACGAGCCTCCCGCCACGGACCAGCGCCCGTGACCTCATCGCCGGCGATGGATGCTGCGGCGTCCCTGATCGCCGACCTCGTCGCCCAGGGCGTGCGCGACATCGTGGTGTCTCCGGGCTCGCGTTCGCAGGCCCTCGCGCTCGCCGCGGTGCGCGCCGCCGACGACGGACACGTGCGCGTGCATGTGCGCATCGATGAGCGTGTCGCCGGTTTCACCGCACTCGGCATCGCTCGCGAGACCCGCGTGCCGGCCGCGGTGGTGTGCACCTCGGGGACGGCCGTCGCCAACCTCCTTCCCGCGGTGATGGAGGCGTTCCACTCCGGGGTGCCGATGCTGCTGCTCACCGCCGACCGTCCGCCCGAGCTGCGCGGGGTCGGCGCCAACCAGGCGACGATCCAGAAAGCTCTGTTCCACCCGTGGGTGCGCGACGAGCTCGATGCTCCGGTGCCGGGCGACGGCGAGTGGACCGGGCTCGCCGAACAGGCCGTGGCCGCCGCGATGGGCGCTCGCGAGGTCGAGAGCGGCCTCCGTGGCATCGCCGGACCAGTGCATCTGAATCTTCCGTCCAGAGAGCCCCTCTCGGGCGATCTGCCCTCCATCGTCGTCCTCAGGGGCGAGGCGCCCGAGGCGCTGCGCGACGAACCCTTCGTGCTCGACCGCGGGCCGCGCACCGTCGTGATCGCGGGCGCCGACGCCGGTCCCGATGCCGAAGAGATCGCGCACTCCGGGGGCTGGCCGCTGATCGCCGAGATCGTGAGCGGTGCGCGGTTCGGGCGGCAGGTCGTGCACGGCTACCGTCGCCTGCTGGCCCGGGAGGATCTCGGCGGACGCATCGAACGGGTCGTCGTGCTCGGGCACCCGACGCTCAGCCGCGAGGTCGCGTCGCTCCTCTCCCGTCACGACGTGGATGTGGTGGCGGTGCACCGCGGCGGCGAGGAGCTCAACCTCAACCACCGCACGCGCGGGGTCGACGCCGTCATCGTCGCCCCCGGCGCCGTCGACCGCACCTGGCTCGGCGAGTGGATTCGGGCGTCCGCCGCGGAGATCGTCGATCTGAGCGAGCACGCCCCCGATCCCGAGGCGCTGGCCTCCACCGACTTCGCGGCGCGCAG
The DNA here is from genome assembly GCF_019443525.1 of Microbacterium sp. PAMC22086. NCBI lineage: Bacteria > Bacillati > Actinomycetota > Actinomycetes > Micrococcales > Microbacteriaceae > Microbacterium > Microbacterium sp. PAMC22086. Next base: position 1,310,091 of record NZ_CP080380.1, read on the forward strand.
GGAGGCGGTGAAGGCCGAGCTCGACGCGGTCCGCCGTCCGCTCGACCGTGAACTGCTCGCCGACGCGGTGTGGCGCGCCACCTGGCCGCACGACCGTCTGGTGTTCGGCTCCTCCCGGCTCGTCCGGGTCGCCGATCAGGTGCTGGGCGGCAAGAAGGTCCCCGTCCACGCCAACCGCGGCCTCGCCGGCATCGACGGCACGATCGCCACCGCGACCGGCATCGCCATCGCCAGTCAGGCCGCCGGTGCGCCCGGGGTCACCAGGGTGCTGCTGGGCGACCTCGCGTTCCTGCACGACGTCGGCGCCCTGTTGCTGCCGCCCGACGAGACAGAGCCCCGACTGCAGGTCATCGTCGGCAACGACGGCGGGGGGACGATCTTCGACTCCCTCGAGGTGGCGTCTTCCGCCCGCCCCGGCGACCTCGACCGCGCCTTCTACACGCCGCACACCGTCCGCTTCGAGCACCTCGCCCTCGCCTACGGCTGGGAGTATCAGCGGGTCACCACCCGCACCGCACTCGATCAGGCGCTGACCTCGCCCCGCGGCGGACGTCGGATCATTGAGGTGCCGCTGGAGCGTTGACTGGCAGGATGTGCGTATGGACGCGCACACCTGGACGCAGACGCTGCGAGTCGACGAGGGATTCCGCCTCGCCGATCTCGACCCGGACGCCAAGCCCGGATACGACCAGGGCAAGGCTCGCGGGGTCGCCGACCTCGCCGCCCGCCTGGCAGACCTGAACGTGCTGCAGGAGCGGCTGTTCGCCGAGAGCCGTGCCGGAGTGGCCAAGGATGCGGTGCTCCTGGTGCTTCAGGCCATGGACTCCGCCGGCAAGGGCGGGATCGTGCGGCACGTGGTCGGGGGTGTCGACCCGCAGGGTGTCGCGCTCGCCGCGTTCAAGGCGCCGACAGCCGAGGAGCGCGAGCACGACTTCCTCTGGCGCATCGAGAAGCGTCTGCCCGATCCCGGTTTCATCGGCGTCTTCGACCGCTCCCACTACGAGGACGTGCTGATCGGACGGGTTCGCGAGCTCGCCCCGCCCGCGGAGATCGAGCGCCGCTACGACGCGATCAACGAGTTCGAGGCCCGCGTCGCGGCATCCGGTACGCGCATCGTCAAGGTCATGCTGCACATCTCGCCCGAAGAGCAGAAGACGCGGCTGATGGAACGCCTCGACCGTCCGGACAAGCACTGGAAGTACAACCCGGGCGATGTGGACGAGCGGTTGGTGTGGCCGCAGTACATGCAGGCTTACCAGACCGTGTTCGATCGCACCTCGACCGCGGTGGCTCCGTGGCACGTGATTCCGGCGAACGCCAAGTGGTACGCGCGACTGGCCGTGCAGGAGCTGCTGCTCGCGGCGCTGGAGGACATCGACCCCGAGTGGCCGCGCGCCGACTTCGACGTCGAGTCCGAGAAGAAACGTTTGGCCGCCAGCTGAGCGTCGGTCTCTGCGGTCAGGCCAGGGCGTCGACCAGGGGGCGGAACTTCACGCGCGTCTCGAGCAGTTCGCTCTCCGGATCGGATCCGGCGACGATCCCGGCGCCCGCGTAGGCCGTGACCCCGATCTCGCCCTGGCGCACGGTGAACTGGGCGCAGCGCAGGGCGATCGCCCACTCGCCGTTGCCCGCGGCATCCACCCAGCCCACAGGTCCCGCGTAGCGACCCCGGTCGAACGGCTCGAGCTCGCGGATCGCGGCGATGGCCGAGGGGGTCGGTGTGCCGGCGACGGCGGCGGTGGGGTGGAGCACCCGCACCAGGTCGAGCGCCGACTCGCCGTCGCCCAGTTCGCCCTCGACGTCGGTCGCCAGGTGGAACAGGTTCGGCAGCTTCAACAGGAAGGGCTGTTCGCTCGCGGCCAGCGCCCGCGTGTGGGCCCGCAGCGAGGCGAGCACGCTCTGCACGGCGTACTGATGCTCGTCGAGGTCCTTGGTGCTGGAGGCGAGGTGTGCGGAAGCGGCGGTGTCGGCATCCGCGTCGGTGCCGCGGCCGATCGTGCCGGCCAGCACCCGCGCGGTCACGGTTCCCTCGTGAACGGTGACGAGGGTCTCCGGACTCGCGCCGATCAGCCCGTCCACCGCGAACGCCCAGGTGTCGGGGTAGCCGCTGGAGAGGGCACGCACCAGTCGGCGCAGGTCGGACCCCGCCGGGATGCTGCCTGTCAGGTCGCGGGCGAGCACGACCTTGCTGAGCTCTCCGTCGGCGATGCGGGCCAGGGCGCGGCGCACCGAGTCCTGGTAGCCCTGCGGGCTCTGCGCTCCGGGGCCGACGGTGCCGGCCCAGTGCGGGCCGTAGGGCTGCGTCGCGAGTTCATCAGCGTTCCCCGGGGCATCGGCGACGCGGATCGTCGTGCGCCAGAACCGGTCCCCGTGTCGTCCCAGAACCTGCGTCGGCAGCAGGAGCACGCTGTCCGCTGCCGAGTCCTCGTCGAACGTGAAGGCGCCGAAGGCCACGAGCCCGGTGCCGGGGAGTCCTACCGGGTCGGAGATCTCGGCCTGCGCTGCCATGTCCCGCCACAGGGTCGCGAGCTTCTCGGTGCGCGACTGATCGCCGCCCGCGGGAGGCCGCAGCTCCGCCAGGGTCTCGCCGACGGCGACGATCCCGTCTCCGCGGCGCAGCCACGCGAGCGGGCGGGAAGGGTCCGCATAGGCCAGGAGGTCTTCGACCGGCTCGATCTCTGTGGTCTCCACGACCAGGTGGGTGGTGTGCACGCGTCCAGCCTATGCCGCTCAGGGAGCGTGGATTCTCGTGGTCGTAGGGTGAGCGGATGAGCGATGCACGCCCCGCACCCGGCACGGAGATGGTCTTCCAATGGCGCAAGTGGGACGGATCACCGCACTGGCGGCACGAGTGCGTCTATCTCGGCGTCGACGAGTGGGGCGACTGGATCGGGCAGCCCGTCGGATGGCGCAGCGTGCGCCCCGGCGCCGAGTTCCATGCCGGGGGTCCGAACGTCACCCTGGTTCCCCCGAGCGGTGACCACGCGCTGACCGTCAACCGCCGCCATCGCCGGGGGATGCGCATCTACATCGACCTGGGGTGGGACATCCATTGGTCCGATGATCCGCTGCTGGCGACCGGGATCGACATGGACCTCGATGTGGTGCGCGTCGAGGGTGCACGAGGGACCTGGGTCGACGATCGCGACGAGTGGGCCGAGCACAGTGCGCGCTACGGGTACCCGGCCGACGTCATGGCGCACCTCGAGGGGCTCGCGCTCGACCTCGAGGAGCGGGTGCGCGCGCAGATGGCTCCGTTCGACGACGCCACCGCCGATCCCTGGCTCGACCGCCTCGAAGCCCTGGGCCTCGCGCCTAGACTGAACTCGTGACCTCGAACGAGAATAACCGCGCCGATCTCGGCAAGGACCCCGCCCGCGTCAGCGGCATGTTCGACCAGGTCGCCGCAGGGTATGACCGCACCAACACGGCGATGACGTTCGGCAACGACGTCCTGTGGCGCGCGGCGACCACCCGGGCGGTCGCTCCGAAGCCGGGGGAGCGGATCCTCGACCTCGGCGCGGGCACGGCGTCATCGTCGGCCTCCCTCGCACGCAGCGGGGCCGAGGTGGTCGCGGCCGACTTCTCCCCGGGCATGCTCGCGGAGGGCGAGCGTCGACACGGCGCGATGCGCAACCTGTCGTTCGTGCAGGCCGATGCCACCGATCTGCCATTCCCCGACGCGACGTTCGACGCGGTCACCATGTCGTACGCGCTGCGCAACGTCAACGACCCGAAGAAGGCCCTGAGCGAGCTCTACCGCGTGACCAAGCCGGGGGGCAGGCTCGTCATCAACGAGTTCTCGACCCCGCCGGGCAAGCTCTTCCGCGGGGCGTACCGCTTCTACAACGCCCAAGTGCTGCCGCGGGTGGCTCGCGTCGCCGGCACCAACGGCGACGCCTACGACTATCTGAACGAGTCGATCATTCAATGGCCTGACCAGAAGCGACTCTCCGCCTGGATCCGCGAGGCGGGCTGGGCCGAGGTCGCCTATCGCAACCTCACCTTCGGCATCGTGGCCCTGCACAGAGCGCGCAAGCCAGAGTGAACCTTCCGGGCGAAACCGTGACATCCGACGAAGGTAGGCTGGGAACGTGACTTCGAGCCCCATCGCCCCGGGTTCGCGACTGGCGAGCCGTCTCGGCTTCAGCGATCGCGTCTTCATCGGTCCTGCCGCCCGACGTGTCGCGCGCGCCATCGAAGACGGGCTGGAGCTCGTCGAGACCGGACTGGCAGACGACGTCCGCGTCGCCGATCCACTGGCCGACGCCGCCAGCCGCTACCTGTACGAGGCCGGCGGCAAGCGCATCCGTCCGGTGCTCACGCTCCTCGCCGCACAGCTCGGCGACGGGAACACCCCCGAGGTCATCGACGTGGCCAAGGCGCTCGAGATCACGCACCTCGGCTCGCTGTACCACGACGACGTCATGGACGGAGCCGACCGCCGCCGCGGAGTACCCGCCGCCCACGCCGTGTGGGGCAACAACATCGCGATCCTCACGGGCGACATCCTGTTCTCCCGCGCCAGCCAGCTGATGTCCCGGCTGGGCGAACGCGCCATCCGGCTCCAGGCCGACACCTTCGAGCGACTCGTGCTCGGTCAGATGCATGAGACCCTGGGCCCGCAAGAGGGCGACGACCCCATCGAGTTCTACATCCAGGTGCTCGCCGACAAGACGGGTTCCCTGATCGCCGCGGCCACGCAGGGCGGCGTGATCTTCTCCAACGCCCCCTCGGAGTACGAAGAGCCGGTACGCGTGTACGGCGAGAAGATCGGCGTCGCGTTCCAGCTTCTCGACGACGTGATCGACCTCTCGGCGAAGCCGGAGGAGACGGGCAAGGTGCCGGGGACCGACCTGCGTGCGGGCGTTCCGACCATGCCCTACCTGCTGCTCAAGGCTGAGGGAGACGCGGACGCCATCGACCTCGCAGCCCGCATCGACGAGGGTGTGGCCCTCATCGCCGACGGAGCCGACCCCGCCATCCTCGACGGGCCGCTGGACGCGCTGCGCGACCACCCGGTGACGCAGAAGACCCTCGAGCTCGCGCACGCGTGGACCCGGGATGCCGTCGACGCTCTCCAGCTGCTCCCTCGCGGCACTGTGCGCGAGGCGCTGACCCGATTCGCTGAGACCCTCGCCGAACGCTCCAGCTGACTCTGTGCGTGCGGCCCGTCAGGGTTGCGCGCCCGCTCTGCGACGGCATACGAAAGGACCTCCCATGACCAAGCTCAGACTGGCCATCGTCGGTGCGGGCCCCGCCGGCATCTATGCGGCGGACATCCTGCTGAAGGCGGAGCGCAAGTTCGACGTCTCGATCGACCTCTTCGAGCAGCTCCCCGCACCGTACGGGCTGGTGCGCTACGGCGTCGCGCCCGACCACCCGCGCATCAAGGGCATCGTCAACGCCCTCCGCGACGTGCTCGACCGTGGTGACATCCGCCTGTTCGGCAACGTCCGCTTCGGCGAGGACATCACTCTCGACGACCTCAAGAAGCACTACAACGCGGTGATCTTCGCGACCGGGGCCATCCGCGACACGTCGCTGGACATCCCCGGCATCGATGCGGTCGCCTCGTACGGCGCTGCGGACTACGTCAGCTGGTTCGACGGCCACCCCGATGTTCCGCGTGAATGGCCGCTGGATGCCGCCTCGGTCGGCGTGCTCGGCAACGGCAACGTCGCCCTCGATGTCGCCCGCATGCTGGCCAAGCACGCGGAGGACCTGCTCGTCACCGAGGTGCCGGCCAACGTCTACGAAGGCCTCAAGGCCAGCCAGGTCACCGACGTGCACGTCTTCGGGCGTCGCGGACCGGCGCAGGTCAAGTTCACGCCGCTCGAGCTGCGCGAGCTCGGCGAACTGCGCGATGTCGACATGGTCGTCTACGACGAGGACTTCGACTACGATGACGCCGCGAAGGACGCCGTCGCCAGCAACAAGCAGGTGATGGTCATCGACCGCATCCTGCAGTCCTGGCGCAAGCGCGATTCGGTCAACAACGCCGGAGGCACGGCGTCGCGACGCCTGCACCTGCACTTCTGGGCGAAGCCGGTCGAGGTCCGCAAGGACGACAACGGTCGCGTCGCGGCCCTCGTGTACGAGCGCACCCGGCCCGACGGCCAGGGTGGCGCGGTCGGCACGGGAGAGCTGCGCGAGGTGCCCCTCCAGGCGCTGTACCGTGCCATCGGCTACTTCGGCTCGCCGCTTCCCGGTGTTCCCTTCGACAAGAAGCACGGTGTCATCCCGAACCGTGAGGGTCAGGTGCTCGCCAAGGACTCGAACGAACGCGTGCCCGGCATCTACGCGACCGGATGGATCAAGCGCGGCCCCGTGGGGCTGATCGGGCACACCAAGTCCGACGCGATGGAGACCGTGCGTCACATCATCAACGACCAGAGCGCGTGGTGGCACCCGGAGGACCCCTCGGAGGAGTCCATCGTCGAGCTCCTTCAGGAGCGCGGCGTGCGCTGGACCGACCTGGACGGGTGGCACCGGCTCGACGAGCACGAGATCGCCCTCGGTGCTCCGGCGGAGCGCGCCAGGGTCAAGGTCGTCCCGCGTGACGAGATGGTCCGGGTCTCACGCGGCGAGTAGAGCCGTCACGGTCGGGCCTCCCGCACCCGGTCGCGCGCTCGGCTAGCCTGGCGACGACGGGGGAGGAACGCATGACCGAGTGGATCCCGGATGTTCTCGGTGACGAGTTCGAGCAGCTGACGCTCGATCTCGGCACGGATGACCAGGGGCCTGTCGTTGCGACCCTCGTGCGCGCACTGCCGAGGAGGCCGAGCCTGTGGGCGCGGGCGAGCGGCCGCCGACCGCTTCTCGACGGGGTCGATGTGCTGTACGTGCACGGCTGGTCCGACTACTTCTTCCAGAAGCGGCTGGCCCGGTTCTGGACTTCACGTGGCGCCCGCTTCTTCGCTCTCGACCTGCGCAAGTACGGTCGCAGCCTGCGCGACGGCCAGACTCCCGGCTACGTCGCCGACCTCGCCACCTACGACGAGGACATCGGAGCTGCGCTGGAGGCGATGGGCCGCGGGGAGGGGGGCGCCGAGTCCGCCCGTCGACTCCTCCTGCTCGGGCACTCCACCGGGGGGCTGACGCTGAGTCTGTGGGCCTCCCGCCATCCGGGCTCCGCCGACGCGGTGATCCTGAACAGCCCGTGGCTGGAGTTCCAGTTCGCGCCGGCCCGCGCGGCGATCGCGCCGATGGTCGAGTTGCAGGCGAGGCTGCGACCGATGGAGGCCGCGCCGCAGGTCGACCTCGGCTTCTACACCCGCGCGCAGCAGGAGGTCGCCGACCCGGACGATCCGATGGATGTGAACCCGGTATGGCGGCCCGCGCAGACCATGGCGGTGTACGCGGGCTGGCTGCACGCCATCCTCTCCGGCCACAAGGCGGTGGCGTCGGGGCTGTCGATCACGGCGCCCGTGTGCGTGCTGCTGTCGGCACGATTCGTGCCGCCGACCCGGTGGTCGGACGACCTCACGTCGGCCGACTCGGTGCTCGTGGTCGACGACATCGCCCGCGCAGCGCTCCGGCTCGGTCCCAGCGTCACCGTGGAGCGCATCGACGGCGCGCTGCACGACGTCTTCCTCTCCCGGCACGAGGCGCGCGAAGACGCCTACCGGCGGTTGGATCGATGGGTGACCGGATGGCGCGCAGCGCAGTGAGCTCTCACAGGTAGTACATCTCCCTGACGAGGCGCTCGGCGCCGTCGCCGTCGCCGCTGCGCACGGCGTCGCCGAAGTCGACGTAGATCTGCGCCATCCGTGCGCGATCGGACGGCGGGACCACCCAGTCGCGGAGGTTGCGGAACAGGACCATGCTCGCGTCGTCGATCAGCGTGCGATGCTGCGCGTTGCCGCTGTGCTCGCCGAGGTAGGAGAACACCGCCCATCGGGCGTTCGAGGTGCCGGCACCGTCTTCCAGAGCTGCGCGCATGGCGTTGACCAGCGCGAGCACATGCTCGCGTTGAGCGGCCGTGATCTGCGGCACCGCCAGTCGCGCGGCGATTCCCGCCTGGTAGCCGGCGAACACGAGCGATTGGGCGATGGTCTCCGCCGTCACCGCCGTGACCTCCGTGTACCGGCTCGGGTACATCGTGACCATGCCCAGCCGTTCCAACCGCTGCAGCGCCTCGCGTACCGGTGTCCGTGACACGTGCAGTTCTTCCGCGACATCGACATCGCGGATGCGCTCACCCGCGGCAAGCGTGCCGTCGATGATCTGCCTGCCGATGTGGTGGAAGACCTCTTCGGCCAAGAGCTGCTTGCTCTCGCCGACGTTCGTCGATCCGATATTCCCCATGGATCTGCCCCCAGTTGCCCTTCTGATCCCGAGCGCCCCATGATTCGCCCGGGAGGGCAACTACATCATGAAGTCGCGTCGGATGCCAATATCCCCCACCTGAGTCGGCAGTCCGCGTGGGGGCGCGCATCGTGGCTCAGGCGGGCTCGTCGTGCCCGTGCTCTTCGTGCTCGTGGGTTCCGTGGCCGGCGGATGCTGGGCATCCGCCGGCCACCGAAGACGCGAGCGCATGGAACTGCCGCGGCCTCGTCCCCACGAGGGCAAGCTCGCAATCCCGAAATCGCGTAGCCCTACGACGGCAGTGCGTCACGCGGCGTTCGCGTCATCGGTCGCATCGAGTCGACCGCTTCCAGTCTTGGGTACCTAAACCCATATATCAGTATGCAATCCAACAATGACGAGAGAGGGGGTCGAGTGCGCTGCACTCGACCCCCTCTCTCGATGTGTCCCGGTGGCTTACCGGTAGTTGATGAACTGCAGGTCCAGGTCGAGGTCGGCGCCCTTGAGCAGCGCGATGACCGACTGCAGGTCGTCGCGGCTCTTGGACTGCACGCGCAGCTCGTCGCCCTGGATCTGGCTCTTCACGCCCTTGGGGCCCTCGTCGCGGATGATCTTGTTGATCTTCTTCGCGTTCTCCGAGGAGATGCCGTCCTTGAGCGTCGAGACGATGCGGAACTCCTTGCCGCTGGCGAACGGGTCGCCCGACTCGAGGCTCTTCAGCGAGATGCCACGCTTGATGAGCTTGGACTGGAACACGTCGAGCACGGCCTTGGCCCGCTCCTCGGTGTTCGCGATGATCAGGATGCTCTCGCCGCTCCAGGCGATCGACGCACCCGTGCCCTTGAAGTCGTAGCGCTGCTCGATCTCCTTGCGGGCCTGGTTCAGGGCGTTCTCCGCCTCCTGGTGGTCGACCTTCGAGACGATGTCAAATGAGCTGTCAGCCATGGTTTCATCCTACTCAGGGGCTCAGGGCGTACACGTTGTCGGAGATCCGGGTGGCTCCGTCCGGCGTGGGGTGGTCGTCGGGGACCAGCACGAAGTGACCGGCCGGGCCGCTCATCTCCACGGGGCCGCGTTCGCCGCCACACGACATGGTTCCCGCGGTCTCGTCCCGGTAGGCGAGCACGCAGACCGTTCCCTGGTCGACCCCGCGCAGCACCCACAGCGAGCTGCCGGAATGCTCGCCGACGAACCGCGCAGACGAGAGCTCGGCGCCGTCGCCGGAGTCCTGCTCGATGAACGCGTCCGGCAACGCGTCCGCGGGTTCGACATCGCGCTCCAGCACCGCGTAGTCCGTGGTGAACGCGGTGCACCCGCTCAGTGCGGCCGCCGACAGCGCCAGCACGAGACCTGTCGTCATCCGGGCGATGCGATGCGAACCGTGAGTCATTCCGGCAGTCTACGGGTCTCGCTTCCCCGTCTCATGGAAGCGTTTTCACATCCCAGCAGCGCTCCGTTCTCTATCACGGGTTGATATCAACGCCTTCTCTCATTGCAAACGCCGCTGATTTCGATGCATACTGTAAGCGCTTGCAGTCCTTGCAGGTGATCAGCACTGAGAGAGGCACACACCAATGAAGGTGAACAAGAGGGGCATCGTCGCCGCGGGCGCGATCGCCATCGTTTCGACTCTGACGCTTGCCGGCTGCTCCACGGGGACCAGCAGCGACGACACCTCCGGCTCCGACGACAGCGGGAAGCTGGTCGTGTGGGTCGACGCCGAGCGCGTCGACGCACTGCAGGGCGCTGCAGACGCCTACCAGGAGAAGACCGGCGTCAAGGTCGAGCTCACGGGCAAGTCGGTCGACGACATGAAGGACGACTTCATCCAGCAGGTTCCGACCGGCAAGGGCCCCGACATCGTCATGGGCGCGCACGACTGGCTGGGCGAGTTCTCCACGAACGGCGTCGTCGCACCCATCGAGCTCGGCGACAGCTCCGAGGACTACCTCCCGGTCGCGCTCCAGGCCGCCACGTATGACGGCACCGTCTACATGCTCCCGTACGCCGTCGAGAACATCGCGGTGCTGCGCAACGCCGACCTGGTTCCGGCCGCCGCGACCAGCTTCGACGACATGCTCTCGAAGGGCACCTTCGTCGTCGAGCAGGGTACCGAGGGCAACCCGTACCACCTCTACCCGTTCCAGACGGCGTTCGGCGCCCCGGTGTTCGGCACTGACGACACGGGCAGCTACGACTCCACCGACCTCCAGCTCGGCAGCGAGGGCGGCTTCGCGTTCGCGGACTGGCTGGGCGCACAGGGCGCTGCGGGTGTTCTGAACACCGACGTCGACGGCGAGATCGCCAAGCAGCAGTTCCTCGACGGCACCGCGGCCTTCTGGCTCACCGGTCCGTGGAACGTGGGCGCGGCAACCGACGCGGGCATCAACGTCGCGATCGACCCGATCCCGAGCCCGACCGGTGAGACCGCTTCGCCGTTCGCCGGCGTGAAGGGCTTCTTCGTGAGCTCGGAGTCGAAGAACAAGGTCGCCGCGAACGACTTCCTCGTCAACTACATCGGCACCGAAGATGTGCAGCTCGACCTGTTCAAGGCCGGCAACATCCTCCCCGCCCTGACCGCAGCCGCCGACACCGCGGCCGCCGACCCGATCATCGCCGGCTTCCAGGCCGTCGGCGCCGACGCCGTCCCGATGCCCGCGATCCCGGCCATGGGCGCGGTCTGGGAGTTCTGGGGCGTGGCCGAGGCCGCGATCATCAACGGCGAAGACCCGGCGACGACGTGGCAGAAGCTCGTCGACGACGTGACCGCCGCGATCAAGTAACAGCCAGAACACGGACTCTGCCGGGGTGGGCCTTCGCCCGCCCTGGCAGGATCATGACGAGGATGACATGACAGACACCGACGAGCGCACAGCTCCTCCGACCAGACGTCAGCGCCAGGCCGCGAAGATCGCGGAGGCCGCATCCGGACCGATCGGCTGGATGCTGCTGAAGATCCTCCTGCTGGCCGTCGTCGACGCGATCGCGCTCTACGCCGCTTTCGTGCTCTTCGCCCAGCGGGAGTGGTTGATCCTCGGCATCGTCGTGGCGGTCGCCGTCCTCGTCAACTACATCTACTTCTCCCGCAAGCGCATCGCCGCGAAGTACCTCACTCCCGGGATCATCTTCCTGGTCATCTTCCAGGTGTTCACGCTGCTCTACACCGGGTACATCGGGTTCACGAACTACGGCACAGGCCACAACGGCACCAAGGACCAGGCGATCTCCTCCCTCCTCGCCTCGGCGCAGGAGCGGGTCGAGGACTCGCCGACCTATCCCGTGACGGTCGTCGAGCAGTTCGGCACCTACGGTCTGCTCGTGACCGACCCGGAATCCGGCGACGCGCTCCTCGGTACAGCGCAACAGCCGCTGGAAGAGGTCGACGCCCGGTTCGAAGACGGCACGGCCGTCGCCGTCGACGGGTGGACCACGCTTCCGCTCGCGACCGTCTTCACGCTCTCCGAAGAGCTCGAGAAGCTGTCGGTGCCGTTCAGCGACGACCCGAACGACGGCAGCCTGCGCGCCCCGGACGGGCAGAAGGGCTACCTGTACGTCTCGACGCTGGAGTACGACGAGGCCGCAGACACCATCACCGACACCACGACAGGGACCGTCTACTCCGATACGGGCGACGGGGCCTTCACCGCTGAGGGTGGCGAGCAGCTGCTCCCCGGTTGGCAGACGACCGTCGGCTTCGACAACTTCATCCGCGCCGTCACCGACTCCTCCATCCGCGGACCGCTCATCTCGGTCACCCTCTGGACGTTCGCGTTCGCTCTGATCTCGGTCGCGACGACGTTCTTCCTCGGCCTTCTCCTGGCCCTGGTGTTCAACAACACCCGCATGCGGTTCCGCAACGGCTACCGCATCATCCTGATCCTCCCGTATGCGTTCCCCGCGTTCCTGTCGGCGCTCGTCTGGGCCGGAATGATGAACGAGAGCTTCGGCTTCATCAACCAGGTGATCTTCGGCGGGGCCGAGATCCCGTGGCTCACCGACCCCGCCCTCGCGAAGGTGTCGGTGCTGCTGGTGAACCTGTGGCTCGGCTTCCCGTACATGTTCCTCGTCTGCATGGGCGCCCTGCAGGGCATCCCCGAGGATGTGAACGAAGCCGCGGTGATGGACGGTGCGAACCCGTGGCAGGTCTTCCGCCGGATCAAGCTGCCGCTGCTGCTGGTCACCGTCGCACCGCTGCTGATCTCGTCCTTCGCGTTCAACTTCAACAACTTCAATCTGATCTACATGCTCACCAAGGGGGGCCCGCGCTTCAGCGACGTGTCCATCCCCGTCGGGCACACCGACATCCTCATCTCGATGGTCTACAAGGTGGCCTTCACGGGGCAGACGCGTGACTACGGTCTGGCCTCTGCCTTCACGATCCTGATTTTCATCGTGGTCGCCACGATCTCGATCATCAGCTTCCGCAAGACCAAGGCCCTCGAGGAGCTGAACTGACATGAGCACCACCAGCCCCACCACCGAGCGATCCGCCGCCACTCGCTCCACCGACGGCGTGCAGAGCCTCGCCCCCCGCCGTCGCAGCTTCGGCGCCTGGTTCGCCGACACCGGATGGCGCCACCTCGTGGCGATCGTCGTGAGTGCTTTCGCCCTGTTCCCCCTGCTGTACGTGATCTCCGCCTCGCTGAACCCGAAGGGGACGCTGACGGGATCGAACCAGCTGTTCTCCGCGATCGGGATCGACAGCTACGTGCGCATCCTGAGCGACCCGCAGAACCCCTACGGCACGTGGTTCCTCAACACGCTGCTGATAGCGGTGGTCACCGGAGCGGTCACCGTCTTCATCGGCGCATGCGCGGCATATGCCTTCTCGCGCATGCGGTTCGCCGGGCGCCGTGTGGGGCTCGTGACGATCGTGGTCGTGCAGATGTTCCCGCAGCTGCTCGCCGTGGTCGCCATCTTCCTGCTCATGTCGACACTGGGGGACTGGTTCCCCGCGATCGGTCTGAACACCCACACCGGTCTGATCCTGGTGTACCTCGGGGGAGCGCTCGGGGTGAACACGTACCTGATGTACGGCTTCTTCAACACGATCCCGAAGGAGATCGACGAGGCGGCGCGCATCGACGGCGCCGGTCACGCGCGCATCTTCTTCACGATCATCCTGCGTCTGGTCGCTCCTATCCTCGCGGTGGTCGGGCTCCTGTCGTTCATTGGCACGGTCAACGAGTACGTGATCGCGAGCGTCATGCTCGTCGACGTGGATCAGCAGACCCTTGTCGTCGGACTCACCAAACTCGTGGCGAACCCGCGCTACGCGGACTGGTCGGCCTTCTCCGCCGGTGCGGTGATGGCGGCGATCCCGGTGATGATCCTCTTCCTCTTCCTCCAGAAGTACATCGTCGGTGGGCTGACCGCCGGAGCGACCAAGGGCTGAGCGCTTCCTGCGGGTGTCGCCTCGGCGACGCCCGCAGCCGCGCGGGCGGTTCTCCCGCTCTCTTGTCTCGCATGCTACCTTGCCATGCATGACAGCCGATGTCGGCGCCCAGATGCGCAAAGGAGTGGTCGAGTACTGCGTGCTCGGCCTGCTCGCGCGGGAGCCGATGTACGGATGGCAGCTGGCTGAGGCTCTCACCGGCGCCGGCCTGATCGCCAGCATCGGCACGCTCTATCCGCTGCTGGGGCGGCTGCGTGACAACGGCTGGGTCAGTACGTTCGATCAGCCGTCCGAGTCGGGCCCGGTGCGCAGGTACTACCGGCTCACCGAGGTCGGCGTCGATCAGCTCGAGCGATTCCGCGCCCAGTGGGCACCGTTCGCCCGTGTCGTCACGGGCATCGTCGGAGAGGGACGATCATGACCGAAACCACCGCCGTCGCCCTGCGAGAGGACTTCCTCACACGACTCGATGAGGCGATGCGCGGATTGCCGCACGGCATCGCGACGGACATCCGCGGGGGCATCGTCGAAGAGCTCCAGGGGCTCGACGCCGAAGCCACGGCCGTGCGCATCGCTCAGCTCGGCGATCCCGGCGCTATCGTCCGCGAGGCACAGGCCGAGCTGCCGGCGGGTTCGCCTCTCGCGGTGCCGACGACCGCGTCCGCACCGTCGGCACCGGGTCCGTCGACGACGTCCACGCGCGGGTTCGCGATCGCTGCGGCTCTGACGCTGAGCTTCGGCGGGATCGTCGCGCCGATCGTCGGGTGGTTCGTCGGTGCCGTGCTCGTGAGTCTGAGCTCGCTCTGGAAGACGGGGGAGAAGGTCGTGGCGATCGTCGTGCCGTTCGTCGCGGGCGGTCTGTCGATCCTCGTCATCTCGACGATGGTCACCATCTCCGCGTGGGAATCGAGCGGCAGCTCCTCGGGAACAGGAACCCCGCCGCCCGCCAACAATCCGTTGCTTCCTGCGTGGTACGACATGATCTGGGGCGGTCTCGCGGGAATCGGCATCCTCCTCATCCCGCTCTCGGGTCTCTGGCTGCTCTGGCGCCTGCGCGGTCGCGTCGCGCGCTGACTGCCGCGGAGCAACCGCCGCTGTGGGCGTTGCGCCCGGGCTCTCGCACCGTTCGGTCGTAGCGTGGAGGCATGGCACGCGTGGGTGGTCGCAACCTCGGGATGAGCTGGTTCGCCGGCATCGTGTGCGTCGCCATCATCGGAGCCCTGGTGTGGCTGTCGCTGCCGATTGTTCCCGTGCTCGCGCAGTTCGCCGGTGATGCACTGCGCAACGCGCTCCCCTGACACCCAAGAGACAGTGCGGTGTCCTCGCGTATGACGACACGTCGGCACGCCTCCGCGAGCGGTCGTTCGCGCGGAGGTACCCTCGCAGTGCACGTATCCGATGAGAGGCGCACCCCATGAGTGACCCCAACGTTCCCCAGCCCGAGAAGCCGGCTGACGTTGACGACGTCGTCGGCAGTGCGAACGAAGGCCTGGACGCCGCTGCGGCTGCGGGTGCTGGCGTTCCCGGCAACAACGACGGCGTGAACGACGGCATCGATCAGAAGCCCGTCGCAACGCCGGTCGACCCCGACCTCGCCGCTTTCGAAGAGGCCGAGCGTGATCACCCCGGTACGTTCGCCTCCCCGCCGCCGGCCGTGACGCCTGCTCCGGTCGCTCCGTCGCGCGACTACGCCGACGAGGTCAGGGCTCAGGCCGACGCCGAGACCACTTCGTTCTACCCCGAGCCCGTCGTGGGCGAGCCCGTCCCGTTCGGCCACGAGCAGTCGGGGATGGCCGGTGCGGCGTATGCCCAGTACGGCGATGAGCTCGAGACGCGCGTCGTCCCGTCGGAGCCGCTCGTCGCCGCTGCCGCCGCACAGCCGCAGCCCATCTTCGTCCAGGCGCCCGAACCGCCCCGTGACCGCGGCAACCGCGGCACCGCGGGAGCCATCGGACTCCTGGCGACACTCGTCTTCGCGGTGCTCTACCTGGGGGCTGCGCTCGGACTCGGTGCCATCGCCGGAGATGTGACCGGCGAGAACATCGGCCAGACCGCGATCGCACCCCTGATGACATGGGGGTTCTGGACGCCCGTCGTCGTGTTCTTCCTCGGATTCTGGCTGCTGGGTGCGGTCATCAACCGTGGACGCTGGGGCCTTTGGGTCGTCTTCGGCCTCATCGTCGGCGTCATCGCGTATGGGGGCCACATCCTCGGGCAGCTCTTCGAAGCTCCGTTCTGGAAGCTCAGCGCCAGCCAGGGACTCGACCTCGTCGGGGAGCAGATGCTCGCCCCGCTCGCGATCGCGGCCTTCGTGTTCGCCCGCGAGCTGACCATCTGGTTCGGTGCCTGGGTCGCCCGAAGCGGTGCTCGCAAGACCGAGCTGAATGCCGAGGCGCAGCGCGAGTACGAGCGCACGCTCGAGGCCGGCCCGACGCTGTCGAGGTAATCACGAACTCCACCACGCCGAACCCCCGGGGACCCGAGTCCGCGGGGGTTTCGGCCATCCTGGCGGTGGTGCTCGCCACCATCAGCTTCTTCGCGCTCGCGGTGTTCGGGCTCGGCGCCGTGAGCATCGCCACCGACACGGACATCATCGCGGTCCCCGATCTCGGCCAGACCCCTGGCGTGGTCGGCATGATCGCGGCTGTCGTCTCGTTCGCGCTCGTGCTGTGGTCCACTCTGCGTCGACCGCATCCGTCGTATGTCGCCACGATCGCGATCGCGCTGGTCGCCGGCCTCGTCCATCTGATCGCGGTATGGGTCGCCGTCCTCGTCGGCGCCGGGAGCATCGTGCTCGCGACAGCGGTCGCCGGCGGTCTCGTGCGAGGCGGCGCGAGCGCCGTCCTCGTGCTGGCGGGCTTGATCGCCGGATGGGGTGGGATCGCGCTGCGTCGCACGCGCGCCGAGCATCCGCGTTGGCCGTGGGAGCGCGACGAAGAGGAATGACGTCCGAGCGATCCTCCCTCCGCGCCCCGCCGGGACCGGGAAATCGCGACGGTGACGGGCGACGCGCCGTACTCTGGTGGGGTGGAGCGCTCGTTGGAGACGCAGGTGGACCAGGCCGTGGAGGCATGGTTGCGCTGGGTGCCGCGCTGGGAGCCGGCAACCCATCGTGGTCGCGTCGCGCCATGCCGCCGGTGCCTCGGATCGCCGATCCTCTCCGCAGCCGGTATCGGTGCCAACGTGCCGCACGGCGTGCAGCACGGCCTCTCGACGCGTATCAAGACCATCGTCGATCACGCCGTCGCGGAGTACACGGCGCGGAATCTGCCGATGCTGCAGCGCGAGCTGGATCAGCAGGCTGCGCGGAACCGCGCCCGCAGCTACCGCCCGGCCGAGGACCTCGATCCCGAGTTCGACGGGCTGCCCCTGGATCCGGATCCGGTGCCCGGAGCACCGTTCCTGTTCACGATCGCGGGGCTCGCAGACGAATCCGCCGCCGCGCTGCCCGCACTGCCCCCGCTCACGGAGGAGGCGAAGATCGCCCTCCGCCAGGAGGTCGCCCTCGCCGACGAGTACGCCAACATGGTCGGCCGCGAGATCTGCGGGATCCTGTTGCGTCATCGCATACACATCCAGGCCGCGATCTCTCAGCACGTCGAACCGCAGATCGAGGCACTGCTGGCTGAGCTGACCGAATCGCTGGACTCGCCGTTCGATCCCGATCTGCCCTGATCCTGCACTCGGGCCGCGCGGCCGGAGTTGCGCTCATTTGACCGCTACGTTACGCGGCATTACACTTGATCAGGTGTGTGCACGCCTCCGCGTGTGCGCTGGGCGCCGGCACCATGCCGGTCCGCCCCCACGGCATACCCATCACACCAAAAGCTCGTCGGTTCCGGCGTGCCGGTGGGTCATGATGTGAAACCCATCACGCTGTCACCGTGCAGCACTATGAGGAGAGAACGTGCCAACCATTCAGCAGTTGGTTCGCAAGGGTCGCTCGCCCAAGGTCACCAAGACCAAGGCGCCGGCGCTCAAGTCGAACCCGCAGCAGGCCGGGGTCTGCACCCGCGTCTACACCACCACCCCGAAGAAGCCGAACTCGGCGATGCGCAAGGTCGCTCGTGTGAAGCTCCGCAACGGCACCGAGGTCACCGCGTACATCCCCGGTGAGGGTCACAACCTGCAGGAGCACTCGCTCGTGCTCGTGCGTGGCGGTCGTGTCAAGGACCTCCCCGGTGTGCGTTACAAGATCGTCCGTGGCGCCCTGGACACCCAGGCAGTCAAGAACCGTAAGCAGGCTCGTTCCCGCTACGGCGCGAAGAAGGGTTGAGTTAGATGCCTCGTAAGGGACCCGCCCCGAAGCGCCCCGTCGTCAACGACCCGGTATACGGCGCACCCATCGTCACCTCGCTGGTGAACAAGATCCTCGTCGACGGCAAGAAGTCGCTGGCCGAGTCGATCGTCTACGGCGCCCTCCGCGGCGTCGAGGCGAAGAACGGTCAGGACGCCGTCGCCACGCTGAAGAAGGCGCTCGACAACGTGCGCCCGACCCTCGAGGTCCGCAGCCGCCGCGTCGGTGGCTCGACCTACCAGGTGCCGGTCGAGGTCAAGCCTCACCGCGCCAACACGCTCGCTCTGCGCTGGCTCGTGAGCTACGCGAAGGGCCGTCGTGAGAAGACGATGACCGAGCGTCTGCAGAACGAGATCCTCGACGCATCCAACGGCCTGGGTGCCGCGGTCAAGCGCCGCGAGGACACGCACAAGATGGCCGAGTCGAACCGCGCGTTCGCTCACTACCGCTGGTAAACAGCTTCGCCCGCCCCTTGGCCACTCGCCGCGGGGCGGGCACCCCCTCTTCGCAGTACGACTGCTCGAAAAGATAAGGACACTCCTGTGGCACAAGACGTGCTCACGGACCTGAGCAAGGTCCGCAACATCGGCATCATGGCGCACATCGATGCCGGCAAGACCACGACGACCGAGCGCATCCTGTTCTACACGGGCGTCAACCACAAGCTCGGTGAGACGCACGATGGCGCTTCGACCACCGACTGGATGGAGCAGGAGAAGGAGCGCGGCATCACGATCACGTCTGCCGCCGTGACCTGCTACTGGAACAAGAACCAGATCAACATCATCGACACCCCCGGCCACGTGGACTTCACGGTCGAGGTGGAGCGCTCGCTCCGCGTGCTCGACGGTGCGGTGGCCGTGTTCGACGGCAAGGAGGGCGTCGAGCCCCAGTCCGAGACCGTCTGGCGTCAGGCCGACAAGTACAACGTCCCGCGCATCTGCTTCGTCAACAAGATGGACAAGCTCGGCGCCGACTTCTACTTCACTGTCGACACCATCATCAACCGCCTCGGCGCCAAGCCGCTCGTGATCCAGCTGCCCATCGGCGCGGAGAGCGACTTCATCGGCGTCGTCGACCTGATCGAGATGCGTGCACTGGTCTGGGCCGGAGACGCCAAGGGTGATGTCACCATGGGCGCCTCCTACGAGATCCAGGAGATCCCGGAGGACCTCAAGGAGAAGGCAGCGGAGTACCGCCAGCAGCTCCTCGAGACCGTCGCCGAGACCGACGACGCGCTGCTCGAGAAGTTCTTCGGTGGCGAGGAGCTCACGGTCGCCGAGATCAAGGGCGCGATCCGCAAGCTGACCGTCGCCAGCGAGATCTACCCGGTGCTCTGCGGTTCCGCGTTCAAGAACCGCGGCGTCCAGCCGATGCTCGATGCGGTCGTCGACTACCTCCCGAACCCGCTCGACGTGGGCTCGATCGAGGCGCACGACCCGAAGGACTACGACACGATCATCGAGCGTCACCCCGACGCCAATGACCCGTTCGCCGCCCTCGCGTTCAAGGTCGCCGTGCACCCGTTCTTCGGTCGCCTCACTTACGTGCGCGTCTACTCGGGTCACCTGGACTCCGGTTCTGCGGTCGTCAACTCGACCAAGAACAAGAAGGAGCGCATCGGGAAGATCTTCCAGATGCACGCCAACAAGGAGATCCCGGTTCCCTCGGTCACCGCCGGAAACATCTACGCGGTCATCGGCCTCAAGGACACCACCACGGGTGACACCCTCACCGACCCGACGGCTCCGGTCGTCCTCGAGTCGATGACGTTCCCCGAGCCTGTCATCGAGGTCGCGATCGAGCCGAAGACCAAGGCCGACCAGGAGAAGCTGGGTGTCGCCATCCAGAAGCTCGCTGAAGAGGACCCGACCTTCCGCACGGAGCTCAACCCCGAGACCGGTCAGACGACCATCAAGGGCATGGGCGAGCTGCACCTCGACATCCTCGTGGACCGCATGAAGCGCGAGTTCAACGTCGAGGCCAACGTCGGCAAGCCGCAGGTGGCGTACCGCGAGACGATCCGCAAGACCGTCGAGAAGCACGACTACACGCACAAGAAGCAGACCGGTGGTTCCGGACAGTTCGCAAAGATCCAGTTCACCATCGAGCCGCTCGACCTCGACTCCGAGAAGACCTACGAGTTCGTGAACGCCGTCACCGGTGGTCGCATCCCTCGTGAGTACATCGGCTCGATCGACGCCGGTTTCCAGGACGCGATGAACGTCGGCGTGCTCGCGGGCTACCCGATGGTCGGCGTCAAGGCGACCATCGTCGATGGTGCAGCGCACGACGTCGACTCCTCGGAGATGGCGTTCAAGATCGCGGGCTCCATGGGCTTCAAGGAGGCCGCTCGTCGTGCCAACCCCGTGCTGCTCGAGCCGCTGATGGCCGTCGAGGTCCGTACTCCCGAGGAGTACATGGGCGACGTCATCGGCGACCTGAACTCGCGTCGTGGCCAGATCCAGTCGATGGAAGACGCCGCAGGCGTCAAGGTCGTCCGCGCTCAGGTCCCGCTGTCCGAGATGTTCGGCTACATCGGCGACCTGCGCTCGAAGACCTCGGGCCGCGCCGTCTACTCGATGGAGTTCCACAGCTACGCTGAGGTTCCCCGCGCAGTGGCCGACGAGATCGTCCAGAAGACCAAGGGCGAGTAATCGTCCTTCTGGGAGCCGGGCCCCGGTCCGGCTCCCAGGACACCTACAACTTCACATTCCCTCTCTACTAAACTGAGAACCTAACCCGTAGAGAACCGGTCGCAAACCAGTGCCCGGTCACCTCTACAACGACGTCCTGAGGAGGACCCAGTGGCTAAGGCCAAGTTCGAGCGGACCAAGCCGCACGTCAACATCGGAACGATCGGTCACGTCGACCACGGCAAGACCACGCTCTCCGCAGCGATCTCGAAGGTGCTTGCTGACAAGTACCCGTCCGACACCAACGTGCAGCGTGACTTCGCTTCCATCGACTCGGCGCCGGAAGAGCGCCAGCGTGGTATCACCATCAACATCTCGCACATCGAGTACGAGACCCCGAAGCGCCACTACGCGCACGTTGACGCTCCCGGCCACGCCGACTACGTCAAGAACATGATCACCGGTGCGGCTCAGATGGACGGCGCGATCCTCGTGGTCGCCGCCACCGACGGCCCCATGGCTCAGACGCGTGAGCACGTGCTGCTCGCCAAGCAGGTCGGCGTTCCCTACCTGCTGGTCGCGCTGAACAAGTCCGACATGGTCGACGACGAGGAGATCCTGGAGCTCGTCGAGCTCGAGGTCCGCGAGCTGCTCGCCGGCCAGGGCTTCGACGAGGACGCTCCTGTCGTCCGCGTCTCCGCTCTCAAGGCCCTCGAGGGCGACGAGAAGTGGACCCAGGCGATCCTGGACCTGATGCAGGCTGTCGACGACAGCGTTCCGGACCCGGAGCGTGACCGTGACAAGCCGTTCCTGATGCCCGTCGAGGACGTCTTCACGATCACCGGTCGTGGAACCGTCGTCACGGGTCGCGCCGAGCGTGGCACGCTGGCCATCAACTCCGAGGTCGAGATCGTCGGACTCCGTCCGACCGTCAAGACCACGGTCACGGGTATCGAGATGTTCCACAAGCAGCTCGACGAGGCCTGGGCCGGCGAGAACTGTGGTCTGCTGCTCCGCGGCACCAAGCGTGAGGACGTCGAGCGCGGTCAGGTCATCGTCAAGCCGGGTTCGGTCACGCCGCACACCGACTTCGAGGGCACCGCGTACATCCTGTCCAAGGACGAGGGTGGCCGTCACAACCCGTTCTACACGAACTACCGCCCGCAGTTCTACTTCCGCACCACCGACGTCACCGGCGTCATCTCGCTGCCCGAGGGCACCGAGATGGTCATGCCCGGCGACACCACCGACATGACGGTCGAGCTGATCCAGCCGATCGCCATGGAGGAGGGCCTCGGCTTCGCCATCCGTGAGGGTGGACGCACCGTCGGCGCCGGTACGGTCACGAAGATCATCAAGTAAGCATCTGCTTCCTCGCAAAGGGGTCGGACCTTCGGGTCCGGCCCCTTTGTCGTCGATGCCGACCTGTGGGGCGCGGTGCTGTCGTCGACCCGGGACGCGAGGGTTCCGTTTGCCGGGGTGGACATGCACAATGAGTGTGGTCGGCTCGATCGGTCGGCGGCACACCTTCAGAAGGGGAATCACATGGGCATCGAAGACGCCGTGAACAAGGGCAAGGATCTGTACGAGCAGAACAAGGACAAGATCGCCGAGGCCGTCAAGAGCGAGCAGGCCGAGGACATCAGCGACAAGGTGCTCGACGGCGTCGCGGACTTCGCCAAGAAGATCGCCCCCGGTGCCGCGGACAAGATCGATGAGATCCGCGACGGCGCTGACAAGGCCGTCGGCAACGAGTAAGAAAGACCGCAAGCCCTGAGCGGCGATCCACCACCTGTGGGTCGCCGCTCGTGCGTGCTGGAGGGGCAGCGTCCGTGCCGGAATGTCGTCGGATGTGGCGCATTCACGGTTGTATCCAGTAGGATCGTCTCGACCGCCTGGGGATCTTGCGGTCGGGGGAGCCGAAGGGGTTCGGTTTCCCGAAGCACGCGGAGTTCCGCGTACAAACTGGGGATATGCGATCTTGGGGATCATCGTGCGACGCGCGCACTCATTGCGCCTGAGCGTCACCCCGCCTGCGCGGCGGGTCTTCCGCCGCGCCCTCGGTCGAGGAGTTCGGCGTCCCTTCACGCCGGGCTACTCGCGTTCGGTGTGCCCCCTCGCACTGAACGCCCTCCCCAAGCGGGGCGAGGCATGGGGATGCCTCGCCCCGCTATCTCCCGCACTCTAACCTGTTCACGCACCGTCTGGGTCGCGTTCGTCGGACCGCGACACGCCCGGGTTTGCACAAGTGAAATCAGCCGTGGCAGAATAGACAGGTTCGATATTCCGTCGCCGCTGTGCGTGCGTCGGATCACTGCCAGGGCAGTGCATAGACGGCGCCTCCTCCGGGACGGTGCAGGGTTCTAGGCCGCGGGTAGCAGAACACACCCCGACACCCTTCTTCACGAAGGCTTCCGCCGTGCGCGGCGGAAGGTCGGCATCCGGTCGCCTCACGGCTTCCGGCTGACAGAAGAACAGTGGTGCAGCAGATCGACTCGCGAGGGTCGTTCTCGTGCCGAGGCGCGAACAGCGCCGACGTGCGTCCAATGCCCCAGGGCCACCCGGTCCCGGTCGGTAAGACGCTTAAAGAGAGAGAGCAGACAATGGCGGGACAGAAGATCCGCATTCGCCTGAAGTCGTATGACCACGAGGTCATCGACACGTCCGCACGCAAGATCGTCGACACCGTGACCCGTGCGGGCGCAACCGTCGTCGGCCCCGTGCCCCTTCCGACCGAGAAGAACGTCGTGTGCGTCATCCGGTCGCCGCACAAGTACAAGGACAGCCGCGAGCACTTCGAGATGCGCACCCACAAGCGTCTGATCGACATCGTCGACCCGACGCCCAAGGCCGTCGACTCGCTGATGCGTCTCGACCTGCCGGCCGATGTCAACATCGAGATCAAGCTCTGAGGTTCGACATGGCTGACATCAACTCCAAGGTTTCCAAGGGCATGCTGGGCACGAAGCTCGGCATGACCCAGGTGTGGAACGAGAGCGGCAAGCTCGTTCCCGTCACCGTCATCGAGCTGGCACCCAACGTGGTCACCCAGGTCCGCACGCCCGACAAGGACGGCTACAACGCCGTGCAGATCGCGTACGGCCAGATCGACCCCCGCAAGGTCAACAAGCCGCTCTCCGCTCACTTCGAGGCAGCCGGCGTCACGCCGCGTCGTCACGTCACCGAGATCCGCACCGCGGACGCCGGCGACTACAACCTGGGCCAGGAGCTCACGGTCGACGGCACCTTCGAAGCGGGCCAGCTCGTCGACGTCGTCGGCACGAGCAAGGGCAAGGGCTTCGCCGGTGTCATGAAGCGTCACAACTTCAAGGGCGTCTCGGCTTCGCACGGTTCGCACCGCAACCACCGCAAGCCCGGCTCGATCGGCGCATCGTCGACCCCGAGCCGCGTCTTCAAGGGCATGCGCATGGCCGGCCGTATGGGTGGCGAGCGCGTGACCGTCCTCAACCTCACGGTGCACTCCATCGACATCGAGAAGGGACTCATGCTCGTCAAGGGCGCCGTCCCCGGTGCTCGTGGCCGCATCGTCTATGTCCGCAACGCAGTGAAGGGTGCCTGATCATGGCTGACTCCACTCTCGCGCTCGACGTCCTCAAGGCAGACGGCAAGAAGGCAGGCTCGATCGAGCTTCCCGCCGCGCTGTTCGACGCCAAGACGAACATCCCGCTCATCCACCAGGTCGTCGTCGCGCAGCTCGCGGCGGCTCGCCAGGGCACGCACTCGACCAAGCGTCGTGGCGAGGTCTCGGGTGCCGGTCGCAAGCCCTTCAAGCAGAAGGGCACGGGTAACGCCCGTCAGGGTTCGATCCGCGCGCCGCACATGACCGGTGGTGGCATCGTGCACGGCCCCAAGCCGCGCGACTACTCGCAGCGCACCCCCAAGAAGATGATCGCCGCCGCCCTGCTGGGCGCGCTCAGCGACCGCTTCCGCGGTGACCGCATCCACGCCATCGAGTCCTTCGGGATCGACGGAACGCCTTCGACCAAGACCGCGGTGAACTTCCTCACCAACGTCGTCTCGTCGAAGAACGTGCTCGTCGTGATCGAGCGCAACGACGACGTGACGCTGAAGAGCATCCGCAACCTGTCGAACCTGCACGTGCTCACGTTCGACCAGCTCAACGCATACGACGTGCTCGTCTCCGACGACATCGTCTTCACCCAGGCCGCGCTCGAGGGCTTCATCGCCTCCAAGTCCGGCGCCAACCAGGAGGTCTCCGCATGAGCGAGCAGGCATCTGTTCTCCAGACGGCCCTGAACAAGGACCCGCGCGACATCATCCTGAAGCCGGTCGTGTCCGAGAAGAGCTACGGTCTCATCGATGAAGGCAAGTACACCTTCCTCGTCGACCCGCGCGCTTCGAAGACCGAGATCAAGCTCGCCATCGAGAAGATCTTCGGCGTCAAGGTCGCAGGGGTCAACACCCTCAACCGCGTCGGCAAGGCACGCCGCACCCGCTTCGGCACCGGCAAGCGCAAGGACACCAAGCGCGCCATCGTCACCCTGAAGTCGGGCACCATCGACATCTTCACGGCAATCGGCTGATCCGGGGGATAAAGGACAATAATGGCTATTCGCAAGTACAAGCCCACGACCCCGGGCCGTCGCGGCTCGTCGGTGGCTGACTTCGCCGAGATCACTCGATCGACGCCGGAGAAGTCGCTGCTGCGCCCGCTCTCGAAGACCGGTGGTCGCAACAACCAGGGCCGCATCACGACCCGTCACATCGGTGGTGGCCACAAGCGCCAGTACCGTGTCATCGACTTCCGTCGTAACGACAAGGACGGCGTCAACGCCAAGGTCGCTCACATCGAGTACGACCCCAACCGCACCGCGCGCATCGCGCTGCTGCACTACTTCGACGGTGAGAAGCGCTACATCCTCGCTCCGGCGAAGCTGAAGCAGGGCGACATCGTCGAGTCGGGTGCCGGGGCTGACATCAAGCCGGGCAACAACCTCCCGCTGAAGAACATCCCCACGGGTACCGTCATCCACGCGATCGAGCTCCGTCCCGGCGGCGGCGCGAAGATGGCACGTTCGGCCGGTGCATCCGTCCGTCTCGTCGCCAAGGACGGCCCCTACGCCCAGCTGCGTCTGCCCTCGGGCGAGATCCGCAACGTCGATGCGCGCTGCCGCGCGACCATCGGCGAGGTCGGCAACGCCGAGCAGTCGAACATCAACTGGGGTAAGGCCGGCCGCATGCGCTGGAAGGGCGTCCGCCCGACCGTGCGTGGTGTCGCGATGAACCCGGTCGACCACCCGCACGGTGGTGGTGAGGGTAAGACCTCCGGTGGTCGTCACCCCGTCTCCCCGTGGGGCCAGGCTGAGGGTCGTACCCGTCACGCCAACAAGGAAAGCGACAAGTACATCGTGCGTCGTCGTAACGCCGGCAAGAAGCGTAAGTAGGAGTAAGAGAAGATGCCTCGCAGTCTTAAGAAGGGCCCCTTCGTCGACGATCACCTGCTTCGCAAGGTGGTCGTGCAGAACGAAGCCGGCACCAAGAACGTCATCAAGACCTGGTCCCGTCGGTCCATGATCATCCCGGCCATGCTGGGTCACACGATCGCGGTCCACGACGGACGCAAGCACATCCCTGTGTTCGTGTCCGAGACCATGGTCGGTCACAAGTTGGGCGAGTTCGCGCCCACCCGCACCTTCCGCGGCCACGAGAAGGACGACAAGAAGGGGCGGCGCCGCTAATGGTCGAATCGATCGCACGCGTGCGACACATCCGCGTGACCCCTCAGAAGGCTCGTCGTGTCGTCGCGCTCATCAAGGGCAAGCAGGCACAGGAAGCTCTCGCGATCCTCAAGTTCGCACAGCAGAGCGCCAGCGAACCGATCTACAAGCTTGTCGCGTCGGCCATGGCCAACGCGCAGGTGAAGGCGGATCGCGACGGCGAGTTCCTCGACGAGCAGGACCTGTACGTGGCCAACGCGTACGTCGACGAGGGCACCACGCTCAAGCGTTTCCAGCCCCGTGCTCAGGGTCGCGCTTTCCAGATCAAGAAGCGCACGAGCCACATCACGGTCGTGCTCTCGACGCCTGAGGCAGCTCCGGCCGCCACGGGCGACAGCAACAAGAAGGCGAGCAAGTAATGGGACAGAAGGTAAACCCGTACGGCTTCCGTCTCGGCATCACGACGGACCACGTCTCGCGTTGGTTCTCTGACTCGACGAAGCCGGGTCAGCGCTACGCCGACTACGTCGCCGAGGACATCAAGATCCGTAACCTGCTCAAGACGCAGCTCGACCGCGCCGGTGTCTCGAACATCGAGATCGAGCGCACCCGTGACCGCGTCCGCGTCGACATCCACACCGCCCGTCCGGGCATCGTGATCGGTCGTCGTGGGGCCGAGGCCGAGCGCATCCGCGGCGACCTCGAGAAGCTCTCGGGCAAGCAGATCCAGCTGAACATCCTCGAGGTCAAGAACCCCGAGGCCGACGCTCAGCTGGTCGCACAGGGCATCGCCGAGCAGCTCTCTGCTCGTGTGGCGTTCCGTCGTGCGATGCGCAAGGGTCTGCAGGGCGCGCAGCGCGCCGGCGCCAAGGGCATCCGCATCCAGGTCTCCGGCCGCCTCGGCGGCGCCGAGATGAGCCGTTCGGAGTTCTACCGCGAGGGTCGTGTGCCGCTGCACACGCTGCGCGCGAACATCGACTACGGCTTCTACGAGGCGAAGACCACCTTCGGCCGCATCGGCGTGAAGGTCTGGATCTACAAGGGCGACCTGACCGCGAAGGAGCTCGCTCGCGAGCAGGCCAACGCACCCAAGGCTCGTCGTGACGACCGTGGTGGCGACCGCCGCCGTGCCCCGCGCAACGAGGCACCTGTCGCAGAAGGAGCGTCGGCATAATGCTCATCCCCCGTAAGGTCAAGTTCCGCAAGCAGCACCACCCGGGTCGCTCGGGTCAGGCCACCGGCGGCACGAAGGTCTCCTTCGGCGAGTACGGTATCCAGGCCCTCACGCCCGCTTACGTGACGAACCGTCAGATCGAGTCCGCTCGTATCGCGATGACCCGTCACATCAAGCGTGGTGGAAAGGTGTGGATCAACATCTACCCCGACCGTCCGCTCACGAAGAAGCCTGCCGAAACCCGCATGGGTTCCGGTAAGGGTTCCCCCGAGTGGTGGGTCGCCAACGTCAAGCCGGGCCGTGTCCTCTTCGAGGTCGCGGGTGTCGACGAGGAGCTCGCACGCGAAGCTCTGACCCGTGCAATTCACAAGCTGCCGCTCAAGGCACGCATCATCAAGCGCGAGGAGGGCGACGCGTAATGGCGATCGGCACCAAGGAGCTCGCCCCGGCAGAGCTCGACACATTCGAAGACCAGCGCCTCGTCGAGGAGCTGCGCAAGGCCAAGGAGGAGCTGTTCAACCTCCGTTTCCAGTCGGCCACCGGCCAGCTGGAGAGCCACGGCCGCATCCGCGCCGTCAAGCGCGACATCGCGCGCCTCTACACCGTGATCCGCGAACGCGAGCTGGGCATCCGTGCGACGCCCGCTCCGGTCGAGGCTCCGGCCAAGAAGGCGACCAAGTCGAAGGCGAAGAAGGCGGACTCCGCCGACGACGCCGTGAAGGAAGAGGCTGAGTGATGGCCACCAAGAAGGAAGCGACTGTGGAGACGCAGGCCGCAGGACACGAGTCGTCCGAGCACGACGTCCGCGACTCCGCTGCCCGCGGTTACCGCAAGGCACGTCGCGGCTACGTCGTCAGCGACAAGATGGACAAGACCATCGTGGTCGAGGTCGAGGACCGCGTGAAGCACCCGCTTTACGGCAAGGTCATCCGCCGCACCTCGAAGGTCAAGGCGCACGATGAGGCGAACTCCGCCGGCATCGGCGACCTGGTCCTGATCAACGAGACCCGCCCGCTGAGCGCCACGAAGCGCTGGCGCCTGGTGGAGATTCTGGAGAAGGCCAAGTGATCCAGCAGGAATCCCGACTCAAGGTCGCCGACAACACCGGCGCCAAGGAGCTGCTCACCATCCGCGTTCTCGGTGGCTCGAAGCGCCGTTACGCGGGACTCGGCGACACCATCGTCGCGACCGTCAAGGACGCGATCCCCGGTGGCAACGTCAAGAAGGGCGATGTCGTCAAGGCGGTCATCGTCCGCACCAAGAAGGAGGTCCGTCGCCCGGACGGCTCCTACATCAAGTTCGACGAGAACGCCGCAGTGATCCTGAAGAACGACGGGGAGCCCCGCGGCACCCGTATCTTCGGGCCGGTCGGTCGTGAGCTTCGCGACAAGAAGTTCATGAAGATCGTCTCGCTGGCGCCGGAGGTCATCTAATCATGGCGAAGATCAAGAAGGGTGACCTGGTTCAGGTCATCACCGGTGCCACGCAGGAACGTGGCGGCGACCGCGGCAAGCAGGGCAAGGTCCTCGACGTCCTTTCCGACAAGAACCGCGTCATCGTCGAAGGCGTGAACTACGTCACCAAGCACACCCGCGTCGGCCAGACGCAGCGTGGCACCAAGACCGGAGGCATCGAGACCGTCGAAGCCTCCATCCACATCTCGAACGTCGCACTCGTCGACCCCTCGACCAAGAAGCCGACCAAGGTCGGCCACCGGGTCGAGGAGCAGACCAAGGACGGCGTCAAGCGCACCGTCCGCGTGCGCTACGCGAAGAAGAGCGGTAAGGACCTCTGATGAGCACCGACACTGCCGCGCCGGCTGGCAAGATCCAGCCGCGCCTGAAGCAGAAGTACAACACCGAGATCAAGAAGGCGATGCAGGACGAGTTCGGTTACGCGAACGTCATGCAGATCCCCGGACTGGTCAAGGTCGTCGTGAACACCGGTGTCGGCGAGGCAGCTCGCGACAGCAAGGTGATCGATGGCGCGGTCGACGATCTCACCAAGATCACCGGCCAGAAGCCGATCGTCACGAAGGCTCGCAAGTCCATCGCGCAGTTCAAGCTGCGCGAGGGTCAGGCCATCGGCGCGCACGTCACCCTCCGCGGTGACCGCGCGTGGGAGTTCGTGGATCGCCTCGTCTCGCTCGCACTGCCCCGTATCCGCGACTTCCGCGGTCTCTCGGGCAAGCAGTTCGACGGCAACGGAAACTACACCTTCGGTCTCCAGGAGCAGAGCGTGTTCCACGAGATCGATCAGGACAAGATCGACCGGGTTCGCGGTTTCGACATCACCGTCGTCACCACCGCGAAGACGGATGAAGAGGGCCGGGCACTGCTCCGTCATCTCGGATTCCCTTTCCGCTCGGAAGACGCACAGGCGTAACACCCTCGACGGGCTCAGTGGTCTCGTGTCACTGAGCCCGTCGATGTGCACGTATAATTGAAAATTGCGTGTCATCGCAGGCCGTCTGTCGTGTAACGGCAGCCGGAACCTCATGAACAAAGGAAATCAACAATGACAATGACAGACCCGGTCGCAGATCTGCTGACCCGTCTGCGCAACGCGAACTCGGCGCACCACGATTCCGTGACCCTGCCGTCGAGCAAGCTCAAGACGCACATCGCTCAGATCCTCCAGCAGGAGGGCTACATCGCCGGCTGGGAGACCTCTGACGCCCGCGTCGGACAGAACCTCACGCTGACGCTGAAGTACGGTCCCAACCGTGAGCGCTCCATCGCTGGCATCAAGCGCGTCTCGAAGCCCGGTCTCCGCGTCTACGCGAAGTCGACCGAGCTTCCCACGGTCCTCGGCGGCCTTGGCGTGGCGATCCTGTCCACCTCCTCCGGTCTTCTCACCGACCGTCAGGCAGAGCAGAAGGGCGTGGGCGGAGAAGTTCTCGCCTACGTGTGGTAATTCGAAATGTCGCGTATTGGACGACTTCCCATCGACGTTCCCGCGGGCGTGACCGTTTCGGTCGACGGCCGCGAGGTCGCGGTGAAGGGCCCCAAGGGTGAACTCACCCTCACGGTGGCCAGCCCCATCGAGGTCGCGGTCGAGGAGAACCAGGTTCTGGTCTCCCGCCCCGACGACGAGCGCGAGTCGCGGTCGCTTCACGGCCTGACCCGCACGCTCATCAACAACAACATCATCGGCGTGACCCAGGGCTACACCAAGGGTCTCGAGGTCGTCGGCACCGGTTACCGCGTGCAGCAGAAGGGCAGCTCGGTCGAGTTCGCCCTCGGCTTCTCGCACCCGGTCCTGATCGACCCGCCCGCCGGCATCACGCTCACGGTCGAGGGCACCACCAAGCTCACCGTCAGCGGGATCGACAAGCAGGCTGTCGGCGAGGCAGCTGCCAACATCCGCAAGATCCGCAAGCCCGAGCCGTACAAGGGCAAGGGTGTGCGCTACGCCGGCGAGAACGTGCGTCGCAAGGCCGGAAAGAGTGGTAAGTAACCATGGCTCTGAAGTCAAAGTCTGACGCCCGCGCGCGTCGTCACGCCCGCCTTCGCAAGAAGGTCGTCGGCACCGAGGCGCGTCCGCGTCTCGTCGTCAACCGCTCGGCCCGCCACGTCTTCGTGCAGCTGGTCGACGACAGCAAGGGTCACACCGTGGCGTCGGCTTCGACGCTCGAGACCGACCTGCGCTCGCTCGAGGGTGACAAGACCGCCAAGGCCCGCAAGGTCGGCGAGCTCCTCGCCGAGCGTGCGAAGGCTGCCGGAGTTTCCGAGGCAGTGTTCGACCGTGGCGGCAACCGCTACGCCGGTCGTGTCGCCGCCATCGCCGACGGCGCCCGCGAGGGGGGTCTGGCACTGTGAGTGACAACAAGGAGAACGAAGTGACCGAAGCGGCTGCTGCCACTTCCGAGACGGCTGCCGGCACCACGCAGGCTGAGCCGGCTCGCGATTCGCGTGATGGCCGCCGCGGCGGTCGTGACCGCAACCAGGGTGGCGGCCGCGACCGCAACTCCCGTGACCGTGGCGACAACCAGTTCCTGGAGCGCGTCGTCACCATCAACCGCGTCTCGAAGGTCGTGAAGGGTGGTCGTCGCTTCAGCTTCACCGCCCTCGTGGTCGTCGGTGACGGCAACGGTCTGGTCGGCGTCGGCTACGGCAAGGCCCGCGAGGTCCCTCTGGCGATCTCGAAGGGTGTCGAAGAGGCCAAGCGCAACTTCTTCCGCGTTCCGCGCGTCGGCAGCACCATCCCGCACCCCGTGCAGGGTGAGGCGGCCGCTGGTGTGGTCCTGCTCCGTCCGGCCGCTGCCGGTACCGGTGTCATCGCCGGTGGTCCGGTCCGCGCCGTGCTCGAGTGCGCCGGTATCCACGACGTGCTGTCGAAGTCGCTCGGCTCGTCGAACACGATCAACATCGTGCACGCGACGGTCACCGCCCTGAAGCAGCTCGAGGAGCCTCGTGCGGTCGCCGCGCGTCGTGGCCTCGAGTTCGACCAGGTCGCCCCTGCGCGCCTCGTGCGCGCCGAGGCCGAGGCCATCGCCGCACA
This sequence comes from Microbacterium sp. PAMC22086, assembly GCF_019443525.1. Taxonomy (NCBI): domain Bacteria; kingdom Bacillati; phylum Actinomycetota; class Actinomycetes; order Micrococcales; family Microbacteriaceae; genus Microbacterium; species Microbacterium sp. PAMC22086. The sequence continues at coordinate 1,342,105 of NZ_CP080380.1, forward strand.
GAAGGTAGGTGCCTGATGGCCGCGCGACTGAAGGTCACGCAGATCAAGTCCAAGGTGAGCGAGAAGCAGAACCAGCGTGACACGCTGCGCAGCCTCGGTCTGAAGCGGATCGGTGACACCACCGTCCGCCCCGACGACGCGCAGACGCGCGGTTACGTCAAGACCGTCGCCCACCTCGTCAAGGTTGAGGAGATCGACTAATGGCTGAGAAGAACGAGGCCGTCGAGGCTGAGAAGGCCACGAAGAAGGCTGCAGCTCCCAAGGCTGCCGCCGAGAAGAAGCCGGCCGCGAAGAAGGCTCCGGCCAAGACCGCTGCCGCCGACGCCAAGGCTGATGGCGCTGCCAAGAAGCCGGCTGCCAAGAAGGCAACGCCTGCGAAGGATGCTCCGGCATCCCGCCCCGGCGTGCTGAAGGTGCACCACCTGCGTCCCGTCCCCGGATCCAACACCGCCAAGACTCGCGTCGGCCGTGGTGAGGGCTCCAAGGGTAAGACCGCTGGTCGTGGAACCAAGGGCACCAAGGCGCGCAACACCGTTCGCGTCGGCTTCGAGGGTGGGCAGATGCCGCTGCACATGCGCACCCCGAAGCTGCGCGGGTTCAAGAACCCGTTCCGCGTGGAGTACCAGGTCGTGAACCTGGAGAAGCTCGCGGAGCTGTACCCGAAGGGTGGCGATGTCACCATCGGCGACCTGGTCGCCAAGGGTGCCGTTCGCAAGAACGAGAAGGTCAAGGTTCTCGGAAACGGCGACATCGCCGTGAAGCTCACCGTTTCGGTCGACAAGGTCTCGGGTTCTGCCGAGCAGAAGATCGTCGCGGCTGGCGGATCCGTCAAGTAACCGCTTAGCAAGAGGGGTCGGAGATTCTCCGGCCCCTCTTGTGGTTTCACACTCCGAGACCTCGCTCTGGGGCCGCATCCGGCGGGCCTGGTATCGGTGGCGAATTCCGGGAAGCCCGGTTTGCGTTACCCTGGTCTTTCAGCCGTCCTTCGGGAATCGGCAACCTTTTCAGGAGGAACGTCCTTGTTTAGCGCCATCGCGCGGATCTTCCGCACCCCCGACCTGCGTCGGAAGATCGGTTTCACACTCGCCATCGTTGCGATCTACCGGCTCGGCTCCAACGTCCCGGCGCCGTTCGTGAACTTCCCGAACGTCGAAGAGTGTCTTGCCGCCAACGCGGGCACCGATGGGCTGCTCGGACTGGTCAACCTCTTCTCCGGCGGCGCGCTGCTGCAGCTGTCGATCTTCGCGCTCGGCGTCATGCCGTACATCACCGCGACGATCATCACGCAGCTCCTGCGCGTGGTCATCCCGCACTTCGAGGCGCTGCACAAGGAAGGACAGGCCGGCCAGGCCCGTCTGACCCAGTACACGCGTTACCTCACGATCGCCCTCGCGCTGCTCCAGTCGACGACTCTCGTCACGGTGGCCCGTAGCGGCCAGCTCTTCGGCACGACCGATCTCGCGGCCTGCCAGCAGCTTCTGACGAACGATGTGTGGTGGGCGCAGCTGCTCATCATCATGGCGATGACGGCCGGTACCGGCCTGATCATGTGGTTCGCCGAGCTCGTCACCGAGCGCGGCATCGGCAACGGCATGTCGCTGCTCATCTTCACCTCGATCGCCGCCACGTTCCCCGGTGCCATGAGCCTCATCTGGCAGACCAAGGGCTTCGAGGTCTTCCTGCTGGTGCTGCTGGTCGGAATCATCGTGATGGGGCTCGTCGTGTTCGTCGAGCAATCCCAGCGACGCATCCCGGTGCAGTACGCCAAGCGCATGGTGGGTCGACGCACCTACGGCGGCACGAACACCTACATCCCGATCAAGGTGAACATGGCGGGTGTGATCCCCGTGATCTTCGCCTCGTCGCTGCTGTACATCCCGGCACTCATCGCGCAGTTCAACACCCCGCAGGACGGATCGACTCCGGCCGCCTGGGTGACCTGGATCACGACGAACTTCACGTCGGGCAACAGCCCGGTCTACATGGCCGCGTACTTCCTGCTGATCATCGGGTTCACGTACTTCTACGTGGCGATCACGTTCAACCCGGTCGAGGTCGCGGACAACATGAAGAAGTACGGCGGTTTCATCCCCGGCATCCGCGCGGGCCGCCCGACGGCCGAGTACCTCGACTACGTGCTCACCCGCATCACGCTCCCCGGCTCCCTGTACCTCGGTCTGATCGCGCTCATCCCGCTCATCGCTCTGGCCACCGTCGGCGCCAACCAGAACTTCCCGTTCGGCGGCGCCTCGATCCTCATCATCGTCGGTGTGGGTCTCGAGACGGTCAAGCAGATCGACGCGCAGCTGCAGCAGCGACACTATGAAGGGCTCCTCCGATGACAGCATCCGCACGTCTTCTCATCGTCGGCCCGCAGGGCTCCGGCAAGGGCACGCAGGGCGTGCGCATCGCCGAGTCCTACGGCATCCCGGTCGTCTCGACGGGCGACATCTTCCGGGCGAACATCAAGGAGGGGACGCCCCTCGGGCAGCAGGTCACGGCGATCCTCGACAAGGGCGACCTCGTTCCGGACGAGCTGACGAGCGAGATCGTGCGCGACCGCCTGTCACAGGAGGATGCCGCTCACGGCTTCCTGCTCGACGGCTACCCGCGCAACACCGCGCAGGTCGCCCACCTCGAGTCGTTCCTCGCCGAACGGGGACAGGCGCTCGACGCCGTCATCCTCCTCGACGTGCCGCGCGAGGAGAGTCTGGAGCGTCTGACACTCCGCGCGACCGAGCAGGGTCGCTCCGACGACACCCCGGAGGCCATCGGCCACCGCCTCGACATCTACGAGCGCGAGACCGCTCCGATCCTCGAGGTCTACGGGGCCAAGGGCATCGTCGACCGTATCGACGGCGTCGGCTCCCTCGACGAGATCACCGAGCGCATCGCCGAGGCCTTGGCCGCGCGCGGTCTGCGTCTCGCGGCCTCCGCCTCCTGAGATGTTCCGCCGGTCGATCTACAAGACCCCGGCTCAGCTGCGAGCCATGGTGGAGCCCGGCCTCATCACGGCGGCGGCACTGGATGCCGTCCGCCCGCTGATCAAGGCCGGTGTGACGACGCTCGAGCTCGACACGGTGGCGAACCGTGCGATCCTCGCCCGCGGGGCGGAGTCGAACTTCCAGCTGGTGCGCGGCTATCACCACACCACCTGCATCTCGGTGAACGAGCAGGTCGTGCACGGGATCCCGGGGGAGCGGGTGCTCCAGCCGGGTGACATCGTGTCGGTCGACTGCGGTGCGCAGTTCCAGGGGTGGAACGGCGACAGCGCCATCACCGTGGTCGTGCCCGACCCGGAGCGCCCCGAGCTGGTCGCCCGTCGCGAGGAGCTCTCCCGCGTGACCGAGGGGTCCATGTGGGCGGGAATCGCCGCCATGGCGTCCGTGTCGTCGATCGACGAGATCGGTGCGGCCATCCAGGACTACATCGAGGCGCAGGGACCGTCTGCCGTTACCGGTGAGCCCTACGGCATCCTGCGCGAATACGTCGGGCACGGCATCGGTCGCAAGATGCACGAAGCCCCCAGCGTCTTCAACTACCGCACACCCGACCGCGGTGAAGACGTGAAGCCCGGCCTCGTGCTCGCGATCGAGCCGATGGTCACCGCTGGTGGGGAGGCGACCTTCATCGAGGAGGACGACTGGACCGTCACCACGGTGGACGGTACGGACGGCTCCCATTGGGAACATAGCGTCGCCCTGCATGATGGGGGTATCTGGGTGCTGACTGCGCCCGATGGTGGAAGAGCCGGACTCGCCCCGTTCGGGGTCGAGCCTCGAGAGATCGGAAAGTAATGGCAGCGGCGAAGAGCAACACCAACTGGTTCGCGATCGGCGTCTCCATCGCCGTGGTCGTGGTGCTGGTGGCGATCGGTGGTCTCGTGGTGTTCCTCAACAACCAGGCCACCGCGCCCGGTGTAGCTCCCAAGAGCGATATCGTCGATGGGAAGACAGGAGCCATCAGCTTTGGATCCGGCGAAGATGAGATCGAGACGTACGTCGACTTCATGTGCCCGATCTGCGGCCAGTTCGAGGATGCTTATGGCGAACAGCTCCAGTCGGCGGCTGCGAACGGCACCATCACGCTCAGCATCCACCCGATCTCGATTCTCGATCGAGCCTCGCAGAACACGCAGTTCTCCACACGGTCAGCGAATGCGGCGTACTGTGTCGCAGAGCAGGCGCCTGACTCGTTCCTGGCCTTCTTCAACTTGCTGTTCGAGCGTCAGCCGGAAGAGAACTCGACGGGTCTGACGGACAAGGAGCTGTCTGCGATCGCCGAGGAGTCTGGCGCAGGCGCCGCAGCCGATTGCATCTCGGCCGGCACGTTCAACAAGTTCGTGGCTGACATGACGGCGTTGACCCCTCCTGACCCTGAGACCGGGCGCGTCGGCACCCCCACCGTTGTGATCAACGGGGATCGAATCCAGAATGCCGACATCGCGAGCCAGTTCGCAAAGCTGCTCGGGTGACATTCCCGGGCTTCTGACGAGCGCCCGGTCTGACTCCGCCATCACGGTCCCACCGCAGACGTCGGCACGAGCCGGACGCTGTAGGTGACGTCTTCCCGTCGTGCTTTGGTACAGAGCTGCGGGACGATGGTTCGTCGATACGTTGGAGCAAAGTCTCTAGTGAGTGGCCAGCTCCGTGACTACGGTCGTTTGAAGTAACTGATATGACCGGAGGATGGATGATGGAGATTTTGACGGCGGGGCCCGCGGGCGGGACCACGCGTAAGGTGCGAGGCAACAGGGTCACTCGGCGGCTCTCGGGGGCCGGTGCGGCAGCGGCCCTGGTCTTGGGACTGATGGTTCCCCTGGGAGTGGCCGCTCCCGCCCAGGCGGCAGGTTCCGCGACATGCTCCTCGTTCGGGTGGAGTGGTGCGAACATCATCGGGTCGTGCTCGAACAAGACGTTCCAGGTGATGTGGCAGTGCTTCCCGTCCAAGAAGTGGAACTACAAGACACTTGGCGGGCCGTTCGGCCTGAGCTTCAACTTCAAGGCGTGCGCGGTGACCTGGGTCACTGACGCGCAGGCAGTCATCTAGCGGTTTCCAGCCCGCGATACACTCGCACGAGGGCTTCGGCGCCGATTGGTTGCCGGGGCCCTCGTTGGCGTATATAATTGATCTTTGGTGCTTTGTGCCTTGATTCGGCGTGTCCGGCGGTGCAGCACCACAAACCAATCACCCACCGCAGATCGACCGATCTGCAGAAGCGTCAGCGAGGCTATGGCTAAGAAAGACGGTGTCATCGAGATCGAGGGCGTGATCTCCGAGGCTCTGCCCAACGCGATGTTCCGCGTTGAGCTCAGCAACGGACACAAGGTCCTTGCAACGATCTCCGGCAAGATGCGGCAGAACTACATCCGTATCATCCCCGAGGACCGTGTGGTCGTGGAGCTCAGCCCCTACGACCTGACCCGCGGCCGTATCGTCTACCGCTACCGCTGATCGGTCGAGAAGTAACGGCCTGCCCCTGCCCGGGGCGGTACGAAGACAGCGAACAGGAAACATCATGAAGGTCAACCCCAGCGTCAAGCCCATCTGCGATCACTGCAAGGTGATCCGCCGTCACGGCCGCGTCATGGTGATCTGCAAGAGCAACCCGCGTCACAAGCAGCGCCAGGGCTGAGTCCCTGGCGGGCCCGCCGGTCTGATCGACGGGCCCGCGCTGCGCGGCATCGCTCACGCACATCTCACAACTGAAAACACAACGGCAGGATCAGAACTCGCGGAAGCGGGGGACACCTCGGGGCGGAGGCCCGGGCACCGATCCTGTTCCACACCTCCACAACACCCAGGAGAACCGCATGGCACGTCTTGCCGGCGTTGACATCCCGCGCGACAAGCGCGTGGTGATCGCCCTTACCTACATCTACGGCGTCGGCCGTACCCGCTCGGTCGAGATCCTCAAGGCGACGGACATCGACGAGAGCATCCGCGTGAAGGACCTCAGCGACGACCAGCTGATCGCCCTCCGCGACCACATCGAAGGCAACTACAAGGTGGAGGGTGACCTGCGCCGCGAGGTTGCAGCAGACATCCGCCGCAAGGTCGAGATCGGCTCCTACGAGGGCATCCGCCACCGTCGTGGTCTCCCGGTCCGTGGTCAGCGCACCAAGACCAACGCCCGTACCCGCAAGGGCCCGAAGCGCACCGTCGCAGGCAAGAAGAAGGCCCGCTAAGCGCGGCCCCAGGGACTAGGAGAACACTTTCATGGCTGCACCCAAGGCCGCCGCGCGCAAGCCGCGCCGCAAGGAAAAGAAGAACATCGCGCTGGGCCAGGCCCACATCAAGTCGACGTTCAACAACACGATCGTCTCGATCACCGACCCGTCCGGCGCCGTCATCGCCTGGGCATCGTCGGGTGGCGTGGGCTTCAAGGGCTCCCGCAAGTCGACCCCGTACGCCGCAGGCATGGCCGCCGAGTCGGCTGCCCGCCAGGCTGCGGAGCACGGCGTCAAGAAGGTCGACGTCCTCGTGAAGGGTCCGGGCTCCGGCCGCGAGACCGCGATCCGCTCGCTGCAGGCCGCCGGCCTCGAGGTGGGTTCGATCCAGGACGTCACCCCGCAGGCGCACAACGGCTGCCGTCCGCCGAAGCGTCGCCGCGTCTGATTCGCGTGTCGAGCCGCTCGGTCCCTTCGTGGTCTGAGCGGCTCGACGCCCGCGTGCGGGCATCGACTTCCACAACTCAAAACCTCACCCCACCACATGTCATATAGCGGGCATGTGATCGAAAGGAACACAGAGTGCTTATTGCACAGCGTCCCACACTGACCGAGGAAAAGATCGTCGAGAACCGTAGCCGGTTCATCATCGAGCCTCTGGAGCCCGGCTTCGGTTACACGATCGGCAACGCGCTGCGTCGCAGCCTGCTGTCGTCGATCCCCGGTGCTGCTGTCACCAGCGTTCGCATCGACGGCGTGCTGCACGAGTTCAGCACCATCCCCGGCGTGAAGGAGGATGTCACTGAGATCATCCTCAACATCAAGCAGCTCGTCGTCTCGTCGGAGCGCGATGAGCCCATCACCGCGTACCTGCGCAAGACCGGTGCGGGCGAAGTCACCGCCGCTGACATCTCGGCTCCGGCCGGTGTCGAGGTGCAGAACCCCGAGCTCGTCATCGCGACGCTGAACGACACCGCGAAGTTCGAGCTCGAGCTCACCATCGAGCGTGGCCGTGGCTACGTCTCGGCGACGCAGAACCGCAACGAGTACGCCGAGGCCGGTCAGATCCCGATCGACTCGATCTACTCGCCGGTCCTCAAGGTCAGCTACCGCGTCGACGCGACCCGTGCCGGGGAGCGCACCGACTTCGACAAGCTCGTCCTCGACGTCGAGACCAAGTCGGCCATCAGCCCCCGCGACGCCGTCGCTTCGGCTGCGAAGACGCTCACCGAGCTGTTCGGTCTCGCCCGCGAGCTGAACGTCGAGGCCGAGGGCATCGAGATCGGCCCGGCGCCGGTGGAGGCAGTGAACTCCAGCGAGCTGTCGATGCCGATCGAGGACCTCGACCTGTCGGTCCGCTCGTACAACTGCCTGAAGCGTGAGGGCATCAACACCGTTTCCGAGCTCGTCGCCCTGTCGGAGACGCAGCTCATGAACATCCGCAATTTCGGCCAGAAGTCGGTCGACGAGGTGCGCGACAAGCTCATCTCGCTCGGTCTGTCGCTCAAGGATTCGGTGCCCGGTTTCGACGGCGCCCACTTCTACGGCGGCAGCGAAGACGAGTCCTTCTGATACCCGACCTTTCTGACCAGGAGTTAGACGATTATGCCCAAGCCCACTAAGGGTCCCCGCCTCGGAGGCGGCCCCGCACACGAGCGCCTGATGCTTGCCAACCTCGCGGCGGCGCTCTACACCCACAAGTCGATCAAGACGACCGAGACCAAGGCCAAGCGCCTTCGTCCGCTCGCCGAGCGTCTGATCACCTTCGCCAAGCGTGGCGACCTGCACGCGCGTCGTCGGGTGCTGTCGGTCATCGGTGACAAGGAAGTCGTGCACGTCCTGTTCTCCGAGATCGCGCCGCTCGTCGCTGACCGTGAGGGCGGCTACACCCGCATCACGAAGGTCGGCAACCGCAAGGGCGACAACGCGCCGATGGCCGTGATCGAGCTCGTTCTCGAGCCCGTCACCCCGAAGGCGAAGTCGACCAAGAAGGCTGCTGCTCCGAAGGCCGAGAAGGCCGAGAAGCCGGCTGAGGTCGTCGAGGAGGCTCCCGCCGAGGAGGCTCCCGCCGACGAGACCGTCGAGGCCGGCGCCGAGTCGCAGGCCGAGGGCGAAGCAGCCGAGGCTGCCGCCGAGGACGCTGTCGAGAAGAAGTCCGAGTAAGCACTTCGCTCACGAAGAAGCCCGCCACCCCGAAAGGGATGGCGGGCTTCTTCGTTTATCCGGTGACGTCGTCAGCGAGTACGCAGATCCTTGCGCAGGATCTTCCCCGAGCTCGACTTGGGGATCACATCGATGAACTCCACCTGGCGTACCTTCTCGTGCGGCGCGACATGCGAGGCGACGTGGGCCATGACCGCCTCGGCATCGAGTTCGGCTTCCGGCTGGCGTACGACGAAGGCCTTGGGCACCTCCTGGCCGTCCTCATCGAGTGCGCCGATCACGGCGGCATCCGCGATGGAGGGATGCTCGAGCAGCACGGCTTCCAGCACGGCCGGAGCCACCTGGTAGCCCTTGTACTTGATGAGCTCCTTGAGCCGGTCGACGATACGGTAGATGCCCTCATCGGTGACGGTGGCGACATCACCGGTGTGCAGCCAGCCGTCGGCATCGAGCATCTCTGCCGTGGCGTCCGGGCGGTTGAGGTAGCCGACCATGACCTGCGGTCCCCGCACCCACAGTTCACCGGGCTCGCTCGCGCCCTCTGCCGGCACTGTGACGTCTTCGCCCGAATCGGGATCGACGAGCCGTGCTTCGGTGTTCGGGACGAGCGGCCCGATGGTCGAGCGGTCGATGTCGGTGCGCGCCTCGGAGATGAGGTTGACCGCGGGGCTGGTCTCGGTCATGCCGTACCCCTGGGTCACGATGCACCCCAAGCGGTTGGCCACCGCCGAGGCCAGGGCGCCGTCGAGAGGCGCGGCGCCGGAGAAGATCACCTTCACGGCGGAGAGGTCGTACTGGTCGACGATCGGATGCTTCGCGAGCGCGACGGCGATCGGGGGAGCGACGAACACCCAGGTGGTGCGGTGCTCGGCGATGATGCGCAGGAACTCGGGGAGGTCGAACTTCGGCATCGTGACGAGCCCGGCCCGTTGACGCAGCGCGAAGTTCAGCAGCACCGTCATGCCGTAGATGTGGAAGAAGGGCAGGACGGCGAGCACCCGGTCACTGGCATCGACGCCGAGGACCGGACGGCACTGCGACACGTTGGCCACCAGGTTGCGGTGCGTGAGCATCACGCCCTTGGGGCGTCCGGTCGTTCCCGAGGAATAGGGGAGGACGGCCAGATGCGTCGACGGGTCGAACGACACGTCCGGTGCCTGGCGCCCCTCACCGAGAAGCGCCGGGAGGGAGGGGTGGCCTTCGGCACCGTCGAGCACGATGACGTGGTCGGCGTCGAATCCGAGCTTCTCGGCGGCGGCCTGCGCACCGGGAAGCAAGGGCGACACGGTCACGAGCCAGGTCGCGCCCGCATCGGTGAGCTGGTTCGCGATCTCGTCTGCCGTGTAGAGCGAGTTGATGGTGGTGGCCGTGGCGCCCGCGCGAAGGATGCCGTGGAACACGGTGGCGAACGCGGGGACGTTCGGGCAGAGCACACCGACCGTGGTGCCCACTCCGACACCGCGCGCCGCGAGGGCACCAGCGAACAGATCGATCTGCCCGACGAGCTGCCGGTAGGTGGTGGTCGCCCCGCTCGTCCCGTCGACGAGGGCTACGGTGTCGAGCTCGGCTTCGGAGAGGTCGCCGAACAGGAAGTCGTGGATGGAGACCTCGGGGATCTCCACATCGGGATAGGTACTGCGAACCATGCGATCTCCTTCGATCCGGGCAGGCTGACGTCGATGTCGAATGCGATCCAGTGTCGCACAGAATGGCACTGCGTCCCAGGGCTGTGTGCAGGTCAGACGGCGTCGCTGGCGCGGTATCGGGTGCTCGGGCGACCCTTGGTCGCGTAGTCGAGCGCGCGCGTCGCCCTTCCCGATGCGGCGAGGTGCTCGAGGTAGCGCCTGGCACTGACCCGGGAGATGTCCAGGTCCTCACCGATCTCGGTGGCCGAGGCGTCGGGGCGTGCGACGAGCGCCGCAGAGACACGGTCGAGCGTCTCGGCGCTGAGCCCCTTGGGGAGTCCGAGGCGCTGCCGGAAGGCGATGATCGCGTCAGCTGCCTCGACTCGTCGCACCACATCATGCAGCTCGGTGTGATCGCGCAGCAGGAGGGTGGCCCCGATTCCTCCGCGGTCGGCCTCGCTCCCGGTGCTGCGAGCCACGAGTACGTGCGATCCCACGATCACCGGCCGACCGGCGGACTCGCCCTCCCGCAGCACGGTCGAAAGCTCCGTGCCCAGCGCTTCGGCGGCGAGCTCGCCGTCGAGGTCGGCGGCGTCCCTGTCCAGGAAACGGGCGGCGGCATCGTTCACGAGCGTGATCCGTCCGGCGTCGTCCACCGTGATCACACCTTCGCTGAGGCCGTGCAGCGTGGTCTCCTGGTTCTTCACCAGGGCGGCGATCTGATGCGGCTCGAGTCGGTAGATGCGCCGCCGGATGATCGAGGTCACCCATGCGGATCCGAACACCCCGAGCACGGCCGCGGCCAGCATCGTCGAGATCAGCCACACCAGGTTCGCCGAGAACTCCTCGTTGAGCTCGGACTCCAGGATGCCGACGGATGCGGTGCCGATCACGGCGCCCTCGTCGTCGCGGATGGGTACCTTGACCCGCCAGGAGGTGCCGAGCGTGCCGGTCTGCGTGCCGACGTAGACCTCGCCCGAGAGCGGGATCGACGGGTCGGTGGAGACCTTCTCGCCGATGCGCGCCGGATTCGGGTGCGAGTAGCGGATGCCGTCGTCGTTGGCCACGACCACATAGGCGAGGTCGGACGCCTCGCGGATGACCTCGGCGATGGGCTGGATCGCGACGGAGGGCTCGGCGTCGTCGAAGGCCGCATGCACGGTGGGAAGCGCTGCGATCGACTGGGCCACGGCCTGCATCCGGTCCTTGTAGGCGTCACGGAGGGCGTGCTCCTGGAACGCGCCGGCCACGATGCCGGTCGCAAGGGTCACCAGGAACACGATCAGCGCCTGCAGCACGAGCAGCTGCATGCGGAGCGTCATCTTCGAGGCCACCTGCTCATTGTCGCCCCTCGCCGCGTGCGGTGCGAGCGAGGGAGAGCGATGCTCGCGACCAATAGTTCCGAAACTCCGACCAATGGTTTCCGAAGCCGCACCGCGGGTGTCCCACGCTCCAGGGTGGAGCGACAGCATCACAACGCTCAAGGAGGAGCGCACATGAAGAACGCACGCATCGCACCCCCCGCCCGCATCGGAACGTGGGCCGCAATGGCCGCGGTCGCAGCCCTCGCCCTCACCTCGTGCGCCGCAGGCAGCGCCGCGACCGACGACGGCGGAGGGGAATCCGAAGCGGCCACGATCACCGACGTCTCGATCGTCGTCCCGGCCGACCCCGGCGGGGGATGGGACCAGACCGGACGAGCGCTGTCGCAGGTGCTCACCCAGGACGACCTCGTCGCCTCCGCCCCGGTGACCAACGTGGGCGGCGCCGGTGGCACGGTCGGCCTCGCTCAGCTCGCCAACGAGAAGGACCCGAACACCCTCATGGTGATGGGTCTGGTCATGGTCGGAGCAGTCGAGACCAACGCCTCGGCGGTGCGGATCGAGGACACCACCCCGATCGCCCGCCTGACGGACGAGCCGCTCGTCGTCGTCGTGCCGGCGGACTCGAAGTACGACACCCTCGAAGACCTCGTGGAGGACATCGTCGACAACGGTCAGTCGGTCACCGTCACGGGCGGGTCCGCGGGAGGAGCCGACCACATCCTCGCCGGGCTCATGCTCGAGGAGGCAGGGCTGGACGGTGCGGAGATCGCCGAGAAGCTGAACTACACCCCGAACTCCGGCGGCGGTGAGGCGGTTCCGCTGCTCATCGGCGGGAAGGTCTCCGCGGGCATCTCGGGTGTGGGCGAGTTCGCCCAGCACATCGAGAGCGGCGCGCTGAAGGCGCTGGCGGTGTCGAGCGAGGAGCCGGTGTCGCAGCTCCCCGACGTCCCGACCATCACGGAGGAAGGCTACGACGTCGTCCTGACGAACTGGCGCGGGGTGATCGCCCCCGGTGGGATCTCGGACGGAGAGAAGGACGAGCTGGTCCGTGTGATCACCGAGCTCCACGAGTCGGAGGCATGGACCGCGCAGCTCGAGACCAAGGGATGGACCGACGCGTTCCTGGTCGGTGTGGACTTCGACGAGTTCCTCACCGGGAACATCGAAGAGGTCACCGCGACGCTGAAGAACATCGGCCTGGTGCAGTGACATGACGGTCCCCGCATCGTCGGGGACCGGGGAGCAGGGGGTGCGGGTCGACCACGGCGGTCGACCCGCACGCCGCACTTCCTCCGTCCCCATCGGCGAACTCGTGTTCGCCGGAATCATGGTTGCGCTCGGCGTCTTCGCCGTCGTCGGCATCTTCCTGATCCACGTCCCCGTCGGCATGAAAGCCGGCCCGACGGTCTTCCCGATCTTCGTCTCCGTCATCCTGCTCGCCTCCGCGGTCGCGGTCCTGATCGGCGCGCTGCGCGGCGAACGCGGCGGTGCGGAGGAGGCGGAGGACATCGATGAGAGCCTGCCGACCGACTGGGTCACCCTCGCCAAGCTGGCGGGTCTCGTCGTCGCCCACCTGCTCCTGATCGAGCCGCTGGGGTGGGCGCCCGCGGCCGCCCTGCTGTTCGGCGGGGTCGCGTGGTCGCTCGCCGCCAAGCGCTGGTGGATGGCCTTCCTCATCGGGATCGCGGTCGCGCTCGTGATCCAGGTCGTGTTCGGCGGTCTGCTCGGCCTGTCGCTGCCCTGGGGTCCCGCTCTCGGCTGGCTCGGAAGGATGTTCTGATGGACAGTTGGACCCTGCTTCTGGAGGGTTTCGCGACCGCGCTGCAGCCGCAGTACCTCGCGTTCGCCTTCCTCGGCGTCTTCGTCGGCACCGCGGTGGGAGTGCTCCCGGGCATCGGCCCCGCCATGACGGTGGCGCTGCTGCTTCCCCTCACCTACACGCTCGATCCCGCCGCCGCGCTGATCACCTTCGCGGGCATCTACTACGGGGGCATGTACGGCGGCTCGACGACGAGCATCCTCCTGAACACGCCGGGGGAGTCGGCCTCGATAGTCACGGCGATCGAGGGCAACAAGATGGCCAGGATGGGGCGCGGTGCCGCTGCGCTCGCCACCGCGGCCATCGGGTCCTTCATCGCCGGCACCCTGGCGACGCTGGGGCTGACGCTGCTGGCTCCGCTGCTCGCGCAGTTCGCGGTGAACCTGGGACCGGCAGACTACGTCGCCCTCATCGTGATCGCGTTCATCACGGTCGGCGCGCTGATCGGCAGCTCGATCTCGCGCGGGATGCTCTCGCTCGGCGTCGGGTTGTTCCTCGGTCTCGTCGGCACCGACTGGCTCTCCGGACAGCAGCGCTACACGCTGGGGCTTCCCGCGTTGTCCGACGGCGTCGACATCGTCCTGGTAGCTGTCGGGCTGTTCGCGGTCGGGGAGACGTTCTACATCGCCGCCCGGTTGCGGCACGGCGGCGTCGACGTGATCCCCGTGACACGCGGGTGGCGCTCCTGGATGACCAAGGCCGATTGGCGGAGGTCATGGAAGCCCTGGCTGCGGGGCACGGCGATCGGCTTCCCCATCGGCACGATCCCGGCGGGCGGCGCCGACGTGGCCACATTCTTGTCCTATGCGACCGAGCGCAAGCTGTCGAAGCATCGCGACGAGTTCGGACGTGGCGCGATCGAGGGCGTCGCCGGTCCGGAGTCGGCCAACAACGCCGCCGCCGCCGGCGTGCTGGTGCCTCTGCTCACGCTCGGCCTGCCGACGACGGCGACCGCGGCGATCATCCTCACGGCGTTCCAGTCGTACGGCATCCAGCCGGGGCCGCTGCTGTTCGAGAGCCAGTCGAACCTGGTGTGGGCGCTCATCGCGAGCCTCTACATCGGCAACGTGATCCTGATCGTGCTCAACCTGCCGCTCGTGGGCATGTGGGTGAAGCTGCTGCAGATCCCGCGGCCGTACCTCTACGCGGGCATCCTGCTGTTCGCGGTCTTCGGCGCGTATGCGCTGCACAGTTCGCCGTCTGACATCGTGATCCTGCTGATCGTCGGCATCCTCGGGTACTTCATGCGCAGGTACGGATACCCGGTGGCACCGCTCGTGGTCGGGATGATCCTGGGGCCGATGGCCGAGGAGCAGCTGCGCAAGGCGCTGCAGCTGAGCCAGGGGGATCTGAGCACGCTGGTCATGCAGCCGTTCGCCGCGATCGCCTACGGCGTGCTCGCGCTGCTGATCGTCGGCGGACTGTGGCTGCGGCGTCGCCAGCGTCGGTACGAGCAGGCGCTGACCGCATCGATCGCGCTGCCGATGAAGGCGGACTCCGAGGTCTGAGTTCGAGACGGCGGGTACGAGAGGGGAGGCGGCCGCGAGTAGGCTGATCCGGTGAATGACGTACAGGCCCCCGCACGTGGGCCTCGTGCCTACGCGGCGTTCATCGGTATCGGCCTACTCGCCGGCCTCCTCTCCGGCCTCTTCGGCGTGGGCGGTGGCACGGTCATCGTCCCGCTGCTCGTGCTCCTGCTGCACTTCGATCAGCGCCTCGCGGCCGGGACCTCGCTCGCGGCGATCGTGCCCACGGCGAGCGTCGGCGTCATCTCCTACGCCACGACCGGTTCGGTGGCCTGGGTGCCCGCGATCATCCTCGCGGCGGGTGCCGTGGTGGGCGCGCAGATCGGCACACGGCTGCTGCCGCGCATCTCGCAGACGGCGTTGCGGTGGGGTTTCGTCGGCTTCCTGGTCGTCGTGATCGTCAGCCTCTTCCTGGTGATCCCCTCACGCGACGCCGCGTTCGAACTCTCCTGGCTGACCGGCATCGCCCTCGTCGGCGTGGGAATCGGCACCGGAATCCTCGCGGGGCTGATCGGCGTTGGCGGTGGAGTGATCGTCGTACCTGTGCTGATGCTGGCCTTCGGCACGAGCGACCTGGTCGCCAA
This sequence comes from Microbacterium sp. PAMC22086, assembly GCF_019443525.1. Classification (NCBI taxonomy): domain Bacteria; kingdom Bacillati; phylum Actinomycetota; class Actinomycetes; order Micrococcales; family Microbacteriaceae; genus Microbacterium; species Microbacterium sp. PAMC22086. Next base: position 1,357,317 of record NZ_CP080380.1, read on the forward strand.
GGGCACCTCGCTGCTGATGATGATCCCCACCGCCATCTCCGGCACCGTGGGCAACCTCCGCAACCGCAACGTCGACCTGCTCGCGGCGCTGATCATCGGCATCTCGGCCTGCACGACGACCGCGCTCGGGGCGTGGCTGGCCACGATCGTCGACCCGACGCTGGGCAACATGCTCTTCGCGGCATATCTGGTCGTGATCGCGGTGCAGATGGCGATCAAGGCGATCAGAGGCCGCAAGCGCGGCTGAGCCCGCGTGGATGAAAGGATCTTCATCCACGACTCATCTCCGCATCATGATCGACGGGCATCATGGGGTCATGCCCACTCCACGACGCCTTCTCCTCACCGGCGCGCTGATCGCTATCCCGGTCGCCTTCGCGGTCGGGAGCGTCGTGCTGGCGCAGATACCGCCGTCGCCGCAGATCCCCACCGAACCCGTGTCGGTGCAGCTGGCGACCCCGGCGCCGAGTGCGGAACCCGCGCCCGTGCCGGCTCCCGTCGTTCCGGATCCGGATCCGGCACCGGCGCCGCCGCCTGCGCAGGCCCCTGCGCCCGCCCCACCCGCCGAGGACGACGATGACGATGACGGCGGCGACGATGACTGACGCACCCACCCTGCCCCTCGACCTGGGTGAGACCACCGCTTCGACGCGTCCTGATATGCACTCGGCACCAGAGGAATCTGTGCCCACCGGTGCTCCACTGCGCACGCTGCGCCGCCGCACCCTGCCTGCCCGCTGGCGGATCACCCTGTGGATCATCCTCAGCACCGCCGTCACACTCTTGGCCGTCGGGATGATCGGCCGCAGCATCTTCCTCGCAGGGGTGGAGCAGTCGGCCAACGCCGAGATCGAGCAGGAGGCCGCCGAGTTCTCCCGATTCGCGGAAGACGCCGCGGCCAGTGGCCACGCCACGGCCGAGGAGCTGGTCGGCGAGTACGTCGCCCGACAGTCGGTGCACGAGAACGAGGTCGTCATCGCCACCGTCGACGGGGTGGTGATCGCGGTCGCGAACGGCCAGGGGGTGGCGACGGATCCCTCCACTGTCTCGGACGTGCCGGGAGGGGCGGCGCTCATGACCCGGCTGCTCGGTGAGACCGCAGCATCCGGCGCGCTGGAGTCGTCCGACGCAGGGCCCCTGCGTTGGGGCAGGCTGGAGTTCACCACGGGTGACCGCGACGGCGCCGTCATGATCGTGCAGTACACGCAGGAGGCACGGGCGCAGGTCGATGCCGGGTTCGTCACGATCGCGTGGGTGGCCCTGCTCGGCATCCTGCTCAGCTCCGGCGTCGCCTGGCTCGTGGCCGGTCAGATCCTCGCACCCGTGCGCGAGGTGTACCGGGTCGCGCGCGACATCGGTGAGCACGACCTCACCGCGCGCGTGCCGGTCGCGGGCACCGACGACATCGCCGCCGTGGCCACGACCTTCAATCAGATGCTCGACCGGCTCGAGGCCGTGCACGCCACACAGCAGCGATTCGTGGACGATGCGGGGCACGAGCTGCGCACCCCGATCACGATCGTGCGCGGGCAGCTGGAACTGCTCAGCCAAGAGCCCGAGGAGCGCGCGGCGACCCTGCGCCTCGTGAGCGACGAGCTCGACCGGATGAGCCGCATCGTCACGGACCTGCTCGTGCTCGCGCGGGCCGAGCAGCCCGACTTCGTGCGGGTCGCCAACTGCGACATCGCCGCATTGACCCTCGACATCGAGGCCAAGGCGCAGAACCTCGGCGATCGCCGCTGGCAGCTCATGGAGGTGGCCGAGGGGACGGCGGCGCTCGATCCCCAACGGGTCACCCAGGCCGTGCTCCAGCTCGCCGCGAACGCGGTGCAGGTGACCGAGGCGGGGGACCGCATCCTCATCGGCTCGTGTTTCGACGGCGATGGGACACAGCGACGGTTACGGCTGTGGGTGCGGGACTGCGGACCCGGGGTCGCAGCGGCCGATGCCGAGCGCATCTTCGAGCGCTTCGCCCGCGGCGACAGCTCCGGCGCGCGTCGAGGGTCGGGGCTCGGGCTTGCGATCGTGCGGGCCATCACCGACGGACACGGCGGTTCGGCCTGGGTCGACAGCGTGCTCGGAGACGGGGCCACGTTCGGTATCGACCTCCCGGCCCCCGTGCGTGCGCGGCATGATGCCGCGGCAGAGAGGAGCGAGTGAGATGCGCCGCATCCTCATCGCCGAAGACGACCCGCACATCACCTCGTTCGTGCGCCGGGGGCTGCAGGCGGCCGGGTACGAGACGGCAGAGGCAGCCGACGGCCACACCGCACTCCTGATGGCTCGCAGCGGCACGTTCGACCTCGTGCTGCTCGACATCGGGCTCGGCGGCATGGACGGCTTCGACGTGCTGGCCAACCTGCGTGGCGAGGGCGTCGCGACACCGGTCATCATCCTCACCGCCCGCGACTCGGTCATCGACACCGTGCGGGGTCTGGAGGGCGGAGCGAACGACTACGTCACGAAGCCGTTCCAGTTCGCCGAGCTCATCGCGCGTGTGCGGCTGCGGATCGGCGACGGCGAGGGCCGTGCGTCCGGTCCGGTGCTCACCCACGGCGATGTGCGGGTCGATGTGCGAGCGCGCACGGTCACGGTCGACGGCGACATGCGCGAACTCACCTCGCGGGAGTTCTCACTGCTCGAGGTGTTCCTGCAGAACGCGGGTCAGGTGCTGTCGCGCGACCAGTTGATCGGGCATGTCTGGGGAATGGACTTCGATCCGGCCTCCAACGTGGTCGACGTCTACGTGCGGGCGTTACGCGGCAAGATCGGCGTCGACCGTATCGAGACCGTGCGCGGGGCGGGATACCGATTCCGATGAGCCCTCGCACCGACACCACGAACCCGGCTGCCGAGACGACGACGGTCGTGCGCACGCGCTTCGCGACGATGCCGCCCGAGCGACAGCGGCTGCCGGTCGCACGCCGATCCGTGCGCCCTCGACCCGGACGCGCGCGCATCCTCCGCCTGGTCGCGCTCGGACTCGTGCTGGTCGCCGGGGCCGGGATGGTCCTGGCCTCGGTGACTCGGTCATCAGGAGACAGCGCGCCGACCCTGCCGATCGCGGTGACGCTCACGGTCTTCCTCCTCGCCGTGTGGGCGTGGACGTCGACGCGCCTCGATGACACGCTCGTCGCCTTCCTCGCCGCGATCGCCCTCATCGTCACCGGCGTGCTGCCGGCGAGCGACTTCTTCTCCTCTCTCGGCGACGAGACCATCTGGCTGCTCATCGGGGCGTTCGTGATCGCCTCGGCCGTGTCGTCCTCGGGGCTCGCCCTGCGCGGCGCCTCGCACCTGCTGCGATTCGCGCGGGGGCCGCGGAGCCTGTTCCACCTCACGACGGTCGCGCTCACGCTCACCGCCTTCGCCGTGCCCGCGACGTCCGGGCGTGCGGCGCTCGCCGTCCCCGTGTACACGGCGGTCTCGGCCGTGCTTCCCGGACGCGAGCGGGTGATCCGCGCCCTCGCCCTCCTGATGCCGACCGTGGTGCTGCTCTCGGCCGTCGGCTCCTTGCTCGGCGCGGGAGCGCACATCGTCACCGATCAGCTCCTGCGGGCGGCGGGCGAGGAGGGCTTCACGTTCCTGAGCTGGCTCTGGCTCGGGTTGCCCCTCGCCGTGGTCTCCTCGCACCTGGCCTGCGAGATCATCCTCTGGCGTTTCACCCGCCGCGAGGACCGCACGATACCCCTTCGCATGAGCGCCGCGGAGATCGGCCGCTCCGCATCGACCGCGGTGACCGGACCGCTCAGCTCTCCGGAGCGACGGGCCGCCGTGCTGCTGGGCGGGGTGATCCTCTTCTGGGCCACCGAGCCGCTGCACCATCTGTCACCGGCCCTGGTCGCTCTCCTCGGAGCGGTCGCCGCCGTGACGCCGGGGATCGGCTGCCTGACCTTCCCTGCCGCGATCAAGCGGGTGCCGTGGTCGCTGCTGCTGTTCCTCGCCGCGACTCTCGCGCTGGCATCCGCGCTCACCACCACCGGGGCCGCGGCCTGGCTGAGCTCGTCGGCGCTCGCTCCGTTGCGTGGACTCGGCGCTGCAGGAGCCGTCGCATTCGTGCTCGTGGTCATCGCGATCTCGACCGCTGCGCACCTGTTGATCCCGTCGCGGTCCGCGCGCTCCGCCGCGATCATCCCCGTCGCGATCGCGCTCGCTCCTGCCCTCGGCGTCTCCCCGATGGCTGCGGCCTTCGCTTCGACCGCCGCGGCCGGCTTCTGCCACACGCTCCCCAGCTCGGCGAAGCCGATCGCGATGTTCGCCGACCCCGACATCGTCAGCGGCGGCTTCACACCGCAGGACCTGCGTCGGCTCTCCGTTCTGCTGGCACCGGCCATGTTCGTACTCGTGACGGTCTTCGCCCTGTGGGTCTGGCCCCTGATGGGGTTGCCGCTGCTGCTCTGATCGGCGGGCACCCGCCCCGCCCTGTTCTCAACCGTTCCGCGTGCGCCGCCGGTGCACCGGTGCTCGTCGTGCCCGCACACCGGGCGCTCGTCGCCCCTCTCGGGCGCAGAAGGAGGAATCATGTCGATCCACACCCCGCAGCGCATCCTGGTCGCACCGAGCGGATTCAAGGAGAGCCTGAGCGCCGAGGCCGTGGCCCAGGCGATCGCCGCCGGCGTGCGTCGGGTCATTCCCGGCGTGCAGGTGGACGAGTATCCGGTTCCGGATGGAGGGGAGGGCACCGCCGCTGCGCTCGCCGCCGCCACCGGAGGCGAGCTCGTCGCGGCGCGGGTCACGGGGCCCGTCGGAGAGCCGGTCGATGCGCATTGGGCACGGCTCGGAGGACACGGGGCGGGCACGGCTGTCGTCGAGATGGCCTCCGCCGCCGGGCTGCGACTCGTGCCGCGCGACCGTCGCGACCCGGGGGAGACCACCACCCGGGGGGTCGGAGAGTTGATCGCGGCAGCTCTCGACGCCGGGGCCGCGCGGATCGTGGTCGGCTGTGGCGACTCCGGCACGAGCGACGGCGGCTCCGGTGCGCTCGAAGCACTCGGCGTGCGCATTCTCGATCGCGACGGCGTACCGCTGCCGACGGGCGGACGGCACCTCAGGGAGGCGGCGCAGCTCGATCTCACGGGTCTGCATCCCCGCATCGGCGAGGTCGAGATCGTGCTCGCCTGCAACATCCACAACGTACTGTGCGGGCCGCGTGGCGTGGCCCGGGTGTTCGGCCCGCAGAAGGGCGCGACGCCGGAGCAGGTGGAGCAGCTCGCCGGGGCCCTCGACATCTGGGCAGGTCTGCTCGAGGAGCAGAGTCCGTTCGGGGCGGCGATGGACGTGCGCACCGGCGGCGGCACGGGAGCGTCGGGCGGACTCGGGGCGGGGCTCGCCGCGGTGCTCGGTGCGCGGCTCGCCCCGCGCTTCGAGGTGCTCCTCGACAGCGGGCTGCTGCCCGAACCCCTCGACGAGCTGATGGCGGTGGCCGATCTCGTGATCACCGCCGAGGGCGCGATCGACTTCCAGACCCCTCGGGGCAAGGTGCCGGCCGAGATCGCGATGCGCGCCCGGGTCGCCGGCGTCCCGGTGCTCGGGATCGCCGGGTCGCTGGGTGTCGGCGCGCCGACCGTGCACGACATCGGGATCGACGCGATCGCCTCGATCATCACCGTGCCGATGCCCCTCGAACAGGCGGTGGCGCACGGCGAGGCACTGCTGCGCGACGCCGCGGAGCGCAGCATGAGAATGGTCCTGCTCGGATCGGCGATGTCCGCGCGGGCGGCCTGAACCCTCCGAAGCCGACCCGCGGCCTGGTTCGCCGCCACCCCTCGGTAGGATCGAGGGGTGGCAGTGAACCAAGATCTGGTCGGCCGGGAGTTCCCGCCGACGGCCCCGTACCTCGTCGGCCGCGAGAAGGTGCGCGAGTTCGCTCGCGCCGTCTTCGCCGATGCCCCGCAGCACACCGACCTCAAGGCGGCCCGCGCGGCCGGCTTCTCCGACGTCGTGGCGCCGCCGACCTTCGCGATGGTCATCCAGGACCTCACGCTCCAGCAGCTGCTGGGGCAGGAGGACTCCGGCATCGTGCTGGCGCGCACCATCCACGCCGAGCAGCGCTTCGCCTACACGCGCCCCATCGTCGCGGGCGACGAGCTCTCCGCGCAGCTGCGCGTCACCGGCATCCGCATGATGGGCGGCAACGCGATGATCACCAGCGAGGCCGAGATCACCGACCCAGCGGGTGCCCATGTCGTCACCGCCACCAGCGTGCTGCTGGTCGGTGCCGAGCCGAGTGCGGATGAAGGAGAGGCTGCCTGATGGGCTACACCGTCGGAGACGTGCTCGCTGAGCGCACCGTGCACCTCACCCGCGAATCGCTCGTGCGTTACGCGGGGGCATCCGGAGACTTCAACCCGATCCACTACCGCGATGACGTCGCGGCGTCCGTCGGGCTTCCCGGCGTGCTCGCGCACGGCATGCTCACGATGGGCATCGCCTCGTCGGTCGTCCTCGCGGCGCTCGACCCGGCCGCCCGCATCCTCGACTACGGCGTGCGCTTCACCAAGCCCGTCGTCGTCGACCCCGTCGAGGGCGCTGACATCACCGTCGTCGCCACCGTCGGTGCTGTCGACGACGAGGTCGCGCGCATCGACCTCAAGGTCACGTTCGGCGAGACCACCGTGCTCGTCAAGGCGCAGCTGCGCGTCGCCGTCTGATGAGGACGCTGTGATGCGGGAGAGCGAGCCGGTCCGACTCGCGGAGCTGACCACGCTGCGTACGGGTGCGGCGCCGGAGCAGATGTTCGAGGCGACGACGACCGCCGGCCTGGTCGAAGCCCTGCGCGAGACGTGGGCGCGCGGTGACGAGTGGTTCGTGCTCGGCGGCGGCTCCAACCTCTTCGTGGGCGACGAGCCCTTCGAGGGCACCGTCATCCGCGTCCGCACCGAGGGCATCGAAGAGCTGCCGTCACCGCATCAGGGACGCATCCGTCTGCGTGCGCAGGCCGGACACGGCTGGGACGACCTGGTCGCCTATGCCGTCGCCCACGGCTACGCGGGCCTCGAGGCGATGAGCGGGATCCCCGGCACGGTCGGCGCCGCCCCCGTGCAGAACATCGGCGCCTACGGGCAGGAGATCCAGGAGACGCTGGTCGAGGTCGAGCTGATCGACGAGTCGACCGGAGAGATCTCGACGGTTTCCGCCGCCGAGCTCGGACTCGGCTTTCGCACCTCGGTGCTCAAGCACCACCACGGGAGTGTGCCGCTGCGCCGTGCCGTGATCCTCTCCGTGACCGTCGACCTGCTCATCGCGGGTGAGCGCGTGGTGCGCGGCGAGCAGCTGCGTCGGGCGCTGGGCCTGACCGATGAGATGCCCGTTCCGCTGGGGTGGGTGCGCGAGCGCATCCTCGCGACCCGGGCGTCGAAGGGGATGCTGCTCGACGCGGACGACCCCGACACGCATGGCGTCGGCTCCTTCTTCCAGAATGCGATCGTGACGGCGGCGGTGGCCAGGGCGCTGCCCACGGAGTGCCCGCGCTGGCCGGTCGCCCCCGACCTCGATGCGGTGACCGTGATCCCGCTCGCCTCGTACGACGGAATGGTTCCGACGTCGAAGCCCGCGACCGTCTCCGACGTCAAGGTGAGCGCGGCCTGGCTCATCGAGCAGGCAGGTATCCGCAAGGGCTTCAAGCTTCCGCGCTCACGAGCATCCGTGTCGACCAAGCACGCGCTCGCGCTGACCAACCGCGGCGGTGCGACCGCCGGCGAGGTCGCCGAGCTGGCACGGTTCATCCAGAGCAGGGTGCACGCCGAATTCGGTCTCGTGCTGCAGCCGGAACCGGTGCTCGTCGGCGTCGACCTGTAGAGCGTTGCTCGGCAGCCGCGGCCGACGGCGGGGCTACACTCGCGGCATGAGCGGACTGATCCCGTACCTGCTGTTCCCCGGCAACGCCGCAGAAGCGCTGCGTCACTACCAGTCGGTGTTCGGCGGCGACCTGCAGCTGCTCGACTACGCCACCGCGGGCCGGCACGACGGGCCGGGCGATGCGATCGCGCACGGGCAGCTGAGCGGACTGGTCGAGCTCGCCGGTGCGGATGCCGGTGCCGACGACGACGCTGTGCAGATGGGCGGTATGTTCCTCTCGCTCCTCGGCACGGCCGACGCGCTGACTCTGACCGGCTGGTACGACACGCTCGCGGCCGACGGCCGTGTGATCGACGCGCTGCAGAAGCGTCCGTGGGGCGACTACGACGGCACGCTCATCGACCGCTACGGCATCCGCTGGCTGATCGGCTTCCACCCCGAGGACTGAACCTGCTTCCCGTCGAAGTAGGCACGAGACGAGGGCAGGAAGATCAACACGACTGCCGCGCTGGTGAGGGCGAGGGCCGCGAGGCCGGCCCAGAACTCCCAGATCGGGGCAGCTGCCGCCGGAACGTAGAGCGCGAGCGGGAGCGGGAACAGCAGGGTCGCGTATCGGGCCCACGACTTCCGTCTCATCACGAGCACCGTGATGGTCGCGTAGACGACCACCGGTACGAAGGGGAGCACACTCAGCCACCCTCCTCCCCAGTACCACATGAAGGGAGCGACGACGAGGGAGAGGAAGAAGACCAGCACGGTCACCGTGCTCAGGATGGTGAAGGCCACCCGCAGAGTCACCGGCATCCACTCTTCCTCCTGCTTCCCCCAGGCGCGTCGAGACCCATCGTCGACGTCGAGACCCACTCCCGCAGGCGACTGGGGGCGTGGGTCTCGGTGCGCACGATGGGTCTCGGCAGAGATGCAGCGGGTCAGGCGAACAGACGCTGCAGGCGCTGGACGCCCTCGAGCAGCTGCTCGTCGCCGAGCGCGTACGACATGCGGATGTAGCCGGACGGGCCGAAGGCCTCACCGGGGACGACAGCGACCTCGGCCTGGTCGAGGATGAGGTCGGCGAGCTCGAGCGAGGTGGTCGGCGTCACGCCGCCCCAGGTGCGGCCGAGCAGGCCCTGCACGTCGGGGTACACGTAGAACGCGCCGAGCGGGTTCGGGACCACGAGGCCGTCGATCTTCGACAGCTCCGAGACGATGAGCTGGCGGCGGCGGTCGAACGCCTGGCGCATCTTCTCGGCCTCGTCCTGCGGACCGGTGAGGGCAGCGATCGCCGCCTTCTGGGCGACGTTGTTCACATTGCTGGTGAGGTGCGACTGCAGGTTGCCGGCGATCTTGATGGCGTCGGCGGGGCCGACCATCCAGCCCACGCGCCATCCGGTCATGGCGTAGGTCTTCGCGACGCCGTTGACCAGGATGGTCTGACCGGCGACCTCGGGGACGGCCTCGACGATCGAGGTGGCCTTGACGCCCTCGTACGTGAGGTTCTGGTAGATCTCGTCGCTGATGATCCAGATGCCGTGCTCCAGCGCCCACTCGCCGATGGCCTTGGTCTCCTCGGCGGTGTAGACGGAGCCGGTGGGGTTCGACGGCGAGACGAACACGAGGGCGGTGGTGCGGGCGGTGCGGGCGGCCTCGAGCTGCTCGACCGTGACCTTGTATTCCTGGTCGGCGCCCGCGAAGACCTCGACGGGGGTGCCGTCGGCGAGGCGGATGGCCTCGGGGTAGGTGGTCCAGTACGGCGCGGGCAGCAGCACCTCGTCGCCGGGGTTCACCACCGCCTGGAAGGCCTGGTAGACAGACTGCTTGCCGCCGTTGGTGACGATGACCTGGCTGGGGGAGACCTCGAGGCCGGAGTCGCGCAGCGTCTTCGCGGCGATCGCCTCGCGCAGCGCCGGAAGACCCGGGGCCGGCGTGTACCGGTAGCTGGCGGGATCGGCAAGAGCCTCGGCCGCCGCATCCACGATGAACTGCGGCGTCGCGAAGTCGGGCTCGCCGGCGGCGTACGAGATGACGTCCTTGCCTTCGGCCTTGAGGGCCTTGGCCTTGGCGTCGACCTTGAGGGTCGCGGACTCGGCGATGGCGGACAGCTTGCGGGAGAGAGGAGCGCGTTCGGTCACGATTACGAGCGTACTCGGGTCGATGCGGCAGGTGAGGTGTGGGATGCCGCCAAGATCCGAGGTTCTTTCGGGTGCGGAAGGTCAGCCGGCGTCGAGACCGTGAGCCTGCGCGACGGCCGCGAGCGTGATGCGCCCGCCCTGCACGTTCAGACCCGCAGCCAGTGCCGCGTCTTCGGACGCCGCGCGCTCCCAGCCCTTCCCGGCGATCGCCGAGACATAGGGGAGGGTCGCGTTGGTCAGGGCACGGGTCGCCGTCTCGGGAACCGCGCCCGGCATGTTCGCGACGCAGTAGTAGATGGAGTCGTGCACCGCGAACGTGGGGTCGTCGTGGGTCGTGGGGCGCGAGCCCTCGAAGCATCCGCCCTGGTCGATGGCGATGTCGACGAGCACGGAGCCCGGCTTCATCGCGGCGACCATGTCGTCGGTCACGAGCTTGGGGGCCGCAGCTCCCGGGATCAGCACGGAGCCGATCACGAGGTCGGCGGTCTTGAGCTCCTCGGCGATGTCGTAGCGGCTCGACGCGCGCGTCTCGAGGGCGCCGCCGTAGCGGTGCTCGAGCTCGCGCAGGCGCGGCAGGGCGACGTCGATCACCGTCACCTTCGAGCCGAGCCCGAGCGCGTTCGCCGCGGCGTGCTCTCCCGCGACACCGCCGCCGATCACGACGGTCTTGGCGCGCGGCGTGCCGGCGATACCGCCGAGCAGCATGCCGCGACCGCCCTGCGAGCGCAGCAGTGAGTACGAGCCCATGGTGACCGAGAGACGCCCGGCGATCTCGCTCATCGGCACGAGCAGCGGCAGACTGCGGTCGGGCAGCTGCACCGTCTCGTAGGCGACGGCGGTGGTTCCCGCCTCGACGAGCGCGGTGGTGAGCGCACGGTCGGCGGCGAGGTGCAGGTAGGTGAAGAGGGTGAGATCGTCGCGCAGGAAGCCGTACTCCTGGGCGATCGGCTCCTTGACCTTGATGACCATATCGGCCTCGCCCCACGCGTCGGCGGCGGTCGCGACGATCTCGGCGCCGGCCGCGCGGTAGTCGTCGTCCGTGATGCGCGAGCCGAGCCCGGCGCCGGACTGCACGAGCACCCGGTGGCCCTCGCGCACCAGACGGTCGGCGCCGGCGGGGGTGAGGGAGACGCGGTTCTCGTTGTTCTTGACCTCGGTGGGGACGCCGATCTTCATTGATCCTCCAGGTGTGATGCGGTGCGGCACCCAGGATCGCAGAAACATCGACAGAACAACAGAATCGGTGAAGATGATTCGTATGAAGCGGAAATCCTGAATAATGCTTCGTATGGAGACGACCTCACAGGCCCCGGAGCCGAACACCGTTCGGGCACCGGCCCTGGATGCGATCGATGCCAGGATCGTGCAGCTGCTCACGGCCGACGGGCGTATGACGAATGCCGAGCTCGCCGCACGTCTCGGCGTCGCGCCCTCGACGGCGCACACCCGGCTGCGCGCCCTCGTGGACCGCGGCGTGATCACGGGTTTCCACGCGAGTGTGGACGAGCGGATGCTGGGCGCAGGGCTGCAGGCGATTATCGGCGTCACGCTGCGTCCGAGCGGACGGCGGGAGAGCATCGTCGAGTTCGCGGATCGCGTGCGCGTGCTGCCTCCGGTGATCCAGCTGTTCTTCCTCGGCGGCGACGACGACTTCCTGCTGCACATCGCGGTCGCCGACTCATCCGAGATGCGCGAATTCGTGCTCGAGCACCTCTCGGCGCAGAGCAGCGTCGCCTCGACCCGCACGAGCATCGTGTTCGACTACCACCGCAACTCGGTGGCCGCTTCGTTCCGCTGAGGCGGGGAGCCGCTGCGGGTCAGGCGCCGTAGGAGGAGGGCAGTGCGCAATAGTCGGCGAACCGACGGGCCGGATGCGCGGGGTCGGTCACATCGACGATCGAACCCGCGACGGTGTGCGGCGGCTCATCGCCCGCCAACTGCCACACCGCGTAGTTCCACATGCCTCTGGCGCGCCCGCCGAGCAGCGCGTACGGCCCCGAGACGAGCAGGATGTCGTCGCTCTTCGGACCCTCGCGGAACGCGGTGACCGCGTCACGGAGCTCGACCTCGTCACCGTCCGGCGAGTGCTCGCGGATGACCTGCTGCCCAGAGGCCGTCAGCGCGGACAGGAGGTCATCTGCCGCCTGCCGCGAGCGCTCGGCATTCGCCCCGGCCACCGCGAGCAGGCGCCGGCCGCGCGGGTAGAAGTGCAGGAACTCGGAGGAGATATCCGCCCAGACGTCGGTCATGCCCCCAGGCTACGCCCGTGCGGTGGCACCGGCTCCGCGCACGAAAGAGCCCTCGGTCACGGCGTCGGCCGCGGCCCGAGGGCTCCTTCGCGCGCTCAGTCCTCGTCGACCAGGAACCGGCTGTAGGCGCCCAGCGTGAGGAACGTGGGGAACTCCTCCCGCAGGGCGACCTCACGGAAGATCTCCGCCGCGTCGTCGTACCTGTCGCCGTGGGTGCGCGTCGCCTGTGCGAGCACCTGGGTGATCAGATCCTCGACGTACTCAGCCGTGATGGGGGTGCCGTCCTGCGTGGTGCGGTCCTGGTGGATCCACTGCCACACCTGCGAGCGGCTGATCTCGGCGGTCGCGGCATCCTCCATCAGGTTGTCGATCGCCACGGCGCCGAGTCCGCGCAGCCAGGCCTCCAGGTAGCGGATGGCGACGGACACGTTGTCCCGTACGCCCTGCGCGGTGATCGGTCGACCGATGTGCAGGTCGAGCAGGTCGCGGGCCTCGACGTGAACATCGTCGCGCTGCCGGTCGACCTGGTTGGGGCGGTCGCCCAGCACGGCGTCGAACTCCGCCTGGGCGGTGGGGATCAGGTCGGGGTGCGCCACCCAGGTGCCGTCGAAGCCGTCGCCGGCCTCGCGCTTCTTGTCGGCGGTGACCTTCTCGATCGCGCGCGCCGTCACCTCGGGGTCGCGCCGGTTCGGGATGAACGCGCTCATGCCACCGATCGCGAAGGCGCCCCGCTTGTGGCAGGTCTGCACGAGCAGGTCGGTGTACGCCCGCATGAACGGCACCGTCATCGTGACCTCGCTGCGGTCGGGGAGCACGAAGCGCGCCCCGCGGCCGCGGTAGTTCTTGATGATCGAGAAGATGTAGTCCCAGCGGCCGGCGTTCAGTCCCGCGCAGTGGTCGCGCAGCTCGTAGAGGATCTCGTCCATCTCGAAGGCGGCCGGCAGGGTCTCGATCAGCACGGTCGCGCGGATCGTGCCGTGCGGGATGCCGATGTACTCCTCGCTGAACGAGAAGACGTCGTCCCACAGCTTCGCCTCCTCGCTCGACTCGATCTTGGCGATGTAGAAGTACGGCCCGCGGCCGCCGTCGATCAGCGCCTGCGCGTTGTGCAGGAAGTAGAGGCCGAAGTCGACCAGCGATCCCGATGCCGACGTGCGACGACCGGCGCGGTCGACGAAGGCGATGTGCTTCTCGGGCAGGTGCCAGCCGCGAGGGCGCATCACGATCGTGGGTGTGCGCTCCGCCGTGACGCGGTATTCCTTGCCTTCCGGCGAGGTGAACGACAGCTCGCCGCGGATCGCATCGCGCAGGGACAGCTGCCCCTCGATCACGTTCTTCCAGGTGGGGCTCGTGGCATCCTCCTGGTCGGCGAGCCACACCCGCGCGCCGGAGTTCAGCGCATTGATCGTCATCTTCGGGTCGGTCGGCCCGGTGATCTCGACGCGACGGTCCTCGAGTCCGGGGCCGGCGCCGGCCACCCGCCAGTCCCGATCCTCACGGATGTGTGCCGTGTCGTCGCGGAACTGGGGGTCGTGCCCGTTGCCGATCTCGAAGCGGCGACGCATCCGGTCGGCCAGACGGTCGTGGCGACGCGCGGCGAATCGGTGGTGCAGCTCGGTGAGGAAAGTGAGCGCCGACGGGGTCAGGATCTCCTCGTAGCGGTCGCGGAGGGGGCCGGTGACCTCGATCGCGGGACCCTGCTGGGTCGTCTGGATCGGAGCCGTGGTGGTGGGAGTGGTCATGATCGTGAGTCCTTTGCGTGGTGGTCCCCTTCGGCTCCGTCGAGACCCACGGTGGTCGTCGAGACCCATCGCTGCAGGCGATCGCGGCGGTGGGTCTCGACGGCGCCGATGGGTGTCGGCGAGACGGGGACGAGAAAGTGGGGATCAGTGGAACTGCGCGGCTTCGGTGGAGCCGGCGAGGGCGAGCGTCGCGCTGTCGGGGTTGAGCGCGGTGGAGATGACGTCGAAGTAGCCGGTGCCCGCCTCGCGCTGGTGCTTGGTGGCGGTGTACCCGTCTGCTTCCGCGGCGAACTCGGCTTCCTGCAGCTCGACATAGGCGGTCATGGCGCGATCGGCGTAGCCGCGGGCGAGGTCGAACATCGAGTAGTTCAGGGCGTGGAAGCCGGCCAGGGTGATGAACTGGAACTTGTAGCCCAGGTCGGCCAGCTCCTGCTGGAACGTCGCGATCTCGGTGTCCGACAGGTGCTTCTTCCAGTTGAAGCTCGGCGAGCAGTTGTAGGCCAGGAGCTTGCCGGGGAACTCGGCGTGGATCGCCGCGGCGAAGTTGCGAGCGAGCTCGATGTCCGGCTCTCCCGTCTCGACCCACAGCAGGTCCGCGTAGGGGGCGAAGGCGAGTCCGCGGCTGATGACCGACTCGATGCCGGGACGGATCCGGTAGAACCCTTCCGTGGTGCGCTCGCCGGTGGTGAACTGCTGGTCCCGCTCGTCGACGTCGCTGGTGAGCAGGTCGGCGGCGAGGGCATCCGTGCGGGCGATGATGACGGTCGGCACTCCCGCCACGTCGGCCGCGAGGCGAGCGGCGTTCAGGGTGCGGATGTGCTGCTGCGTGGGCACGAGCACCTTGCCGCCGAGGTGGCCGCACTTCTTCTCGCTGGCCAGCTGGTCTTCCCAGTGGATGCCCGCGGCACCGGACTGGATGAGCGACTGCGCGAGCTCGTAGGCGTTCAGCGGTCCGCCGAAACCGGCCTCCGCGTCGGCGACGATCGGTGCGAGCCAGTCCTGTGTGGTCTCGCCTTCGGCGTGCTCCAGCTGGTCCTGGCGGATGAGGGCGTTGTTGATGCGACGCACGACGGCCGGCACGGAGTTGGCGGGGTACAGCGACTGGTCAGGGTAGGTCTGACCGGCGAGGTTGCCGTCGGCGGCGACCTGCCATCCGGACAGGTAGATGGCCTTCAGTCCCGCCCGCACCTGCTGCACGGCCTGGCCCCCGGTGTACGCGCCGAGCGCCCGGACGTAGTCCTCGGTGTGCAGGAGGTTCCAGAGGTTGTCGGCGCCGCGGTGGGCGAGCGTGGCCTCTTCGCGGACCGAGCCGCGGATGCGGATGACGTCTTCTGCCGAGTAGGTGCGCTCGACGCCGTCCCAGCGCGGGTCGGTGTCCCAGATCTCCTGGAGCTCGGCGGCCGTCTGAACCTGGTCGCCGGCTCGCAGACCGGCGGGGCGGGGCGTCGGGGTGTGGGCGGTGTTCGTCATGGTGTCTCCTCGGTGGATCCGGCGGTTGTGCCGGTGTGGCGTGGTTCCACTGTGCGTGAAGTTCGGAAGCCCCAGCGACCGATCTGGGAGCGAAGATCGGGCAAAATTCTGTTTCTGTGACAGAATCGGCCGCATGAGCACCATCGACGCTGCAAAAGAGACCGACGCCCTCACGATCGGCCGGCGCATCCGCCAGCTCCGTACGGCGAAGGGGATGACCCTCGACGACCTGGCCGCCGCCGTCGATCGGGCGCCCAGTCAGATGTCGATGATCGAGACCGGCAAGCGCGAGCCCAAGCTCACGCAGCTGCAGGCGATCGCCCGCGTGCTCGGGGTCACGATCGATGCGCTGCTGGAAGGTGAGCCGCTCGATGAGCGCAGCGCGGTCGAGATCGCCCTCGAGCGGGCGATGAAGGGCCAGACGTTCCAGGCGCTGGGCATCGAGCCGTTCCGTATCGCGAAGAGCCTGCCGACGGATGCTCTGAAGGCCCTGCTCGCCCTGCACGGCGAGATCGATCGGCTCAAGGATGAGCGGGCCGCGACGCCGGAGGAGGCGAGGCGGGCCAACGTCGAGCTGCGGCACCTCATGCGGCGACAGGACAACCACTTCGCCGATCTCGAGGCGAAGGCCGCCGAGATCCTGGCCGCGGTCGGCCATCCGGGCGGTCCTCTGACGCAGCGCACGGCGTCCGAGATCGCGGCGCATCTGGGCTTCACCCTGCACTACGCCCCCGACCTGCCGCAGACCACGCGCAGTGTCGCGGACCTCGCGAACGGCCGGCTCTACCTGTCGAGCAGCGTGCCAGCGAAGGGCGATGCCCGCACCGCGGTGCTGCAGGCGCTCTCGAGCCGTATCCTCGGACACTCCGAACCGCGCAGCTATGCCGAGTTCCTGCGGCAGCGCGTGGAGACCAACTACCTCACGGGTGCCCTCCTCATCCCGGAGGCGCATGTCGTCCCCGTCCTGATGGACGCCAAGCAGCGCAAGGCGATCTCGATCGAGGACCTGCGCGATGCGTACTCGGTGTCGTACGAGACGGCGGCGCACCGCTTCACCAACCTCGCCACACGACACCTCGACATCCCCGTGCACTTCCTCAAGGTGCACGAGTCGGGCACGATCACCAAGGCGTACGAGAACGACGACGTGAACTTCCCGACCGACCGCCTCGGGGCCATCGAAGGCCAGATGTGCTGTCGCCGGTGGACCTCGCGCGTGGTGTTCGATGAGGATGACCGCTTCAACCCGTACTACCAGTACACCGACACCGGCAACGGCACGTACTGGTGCACGGCGCGGGTCGAGTCCTCGAGCGAGGGGCTGCACTCGGTGAGCGTCGGGGTGCGCTTCGACGACACGAAGTGGTTCGTAGGGCGCGACACCTCGCACCGCGGCGTCTCGAAGCACTCGGTCGAGGTGTGCTGCCGGCGGGCACCTGCCGACCTGGAGGACCGCTGGCGCGAGAACTCCTGGCCCAACGTGAAGACTCCGCGCACGCTGCTGGCGACACTGCCGACCGGGGCCTTCCCCGGCGTCGACACGACCGACGTGTATGAGTTCCTGGAGGCGCACGTCCCTCGCTGAGTGCGGGAGCCCGCTCCCGCCGTTCGTCAAAAGTTAGTTTGATCTTGCTTAGTCAATCTTGACTATGTTACTTTCATCGAGCCATCAATGACGAACGGCCGAGAAGGGACCCTCATGGCTACTTCCTCTGCGGAAACCCGATTCCGCATCACTGCCACCCTGACGTGCGTTCTCGCCGCCACGCTGACGCTCGGAGCATGCTCCGCGCAGACGCCAGGCGGCGATACCGCCCCCACGAGTGCGAGCGACACCGACGCCTGCAAGCGGAATCAGGATGCCGGCACCATCACCTACATCTCCGGCTACGGCTACTCCGCCAGCGCCGGTCAGCTCGACGTGTTCCTCGCCGAGGAGCTGGGCTACTTCGACGATCTCTGCCTGGATGTGGAGATCAACGCCTCCGGGGCGAACGGGCAGCAGCTCGTCGCCTCCGGTCAGGCGCAGTTCACCGCCCTCGGCTCCGCATCCGATGTGATGCTGGCCGCGGCGAACAGCAAGAACCTCACGGCGGTCGCCACCTACGGCACCACCCCGCCGTTCTCGATCTTCGGCAACGAGAGGCTCGAGAGCCTCAAGGACCTCGAGGGCGGATCGCTCGGTTACTTCATCAATCTGACCCCGATCGCCTCGGCCATGCTCGATGAGGCCGGTGTCGACGTCTCGAAGGTCGAGATGGTCAAGATGACCAACTACGACCCGACCGTCGTGGTGCGCGAGCAGGTCGACGCGATCGTCGGCTACGCCTCCAACCAGCCGCAGTCGCTCAAGGCGCAGGGACTGCCGTTCAGCGAGTTCCTCCCCTCCGACCTCGGTGTCGAGGGCACCTACAACGTGATGGAGGTCAACTCCCGCTTCCTCGACGAGCACCGTGAGGTCGCCGCCGATTTCATGCGCGCGAGCCTCAAGGCGCTGCAGTACTGCCTGGACGAGTCGGATGCCTGCATCGACAAGCTCGCGAAGCTGGCCGAGGACAACAACCAGGGCGCCGCTTTCCCGCGCGACCAGCTGGCCCGCACGTGGGAGGTCGAGTCCGCGTGGGTGCGTGAGAGCGCCGGCGGCAACCCCGGCGTGCAGAACGAATCCATGTGGGAGCCGGAGTACGCCCTCGTGAAGAAGTACGGCGACGTCAAGAACCTGCCGGCGATCGCGGACATGATGGACGCCGACCTGGTCGCCGACCTCTACGACGGTGACACCCTCACATGGCCGGCGAAGTGATGTCGGTCGCACAGGGAGCAGGCGTCGAGGTCAGGAACGTCTCGAAGTCCTTCGGGGCGGACGGCGCCAAGGTCACGGTGCTCGACGACGTGAGCCTCACGATCGGCATGGGCGAGTTCGTGTCGGTGATCGGCCCCAGCGGCTGCGGCAAGTCCACGCTGCTCAAGGTCGTCGCCGGTCTTCTCCACGCCGACTCCGGCACCGTCACGATCGACGGCGAGAGCGTCACCGCGGCCTCGCGCGACAAGAAGATCGGCCTCGTGCCGCAGTCGCCCGCGCTGCTGCCGTGGAAGACCGTGCGCGAGAACGTCGAGCTGCCGGTGCGCATCAACGCCAAGGCGAACTCCGGACGCGCACTGCGCGATCCCGCCGAGCTCTTGGCGACCTTCGGACTCGGACAGGCGATGAAGAAGTACCCCGGTCAGCTCTCCGGCGGCATGCAGCAGCGTGCCGCGATCGCCAGGGCGTTCGTGTTCGACCCGGCCATCATGCTGATGGACGAGCCGTTCTCGGCCCTCGACGAGATGAACCGCGACCTGCAGCGCATCGCCCTGCTGGAGTTCTGGCAGTCCAACCGCAAGGCCGTCATGTTCGTCACGCACTCGGTGCCGGAGGCGATCATGCTCTCCGACCGCATCGTGGTGATGGCAGCCCACCCGGGGCGCATCGCTCAGGTGATCGACGTGAACCTGCCGCGGCCGCGCGACGAGCAGTCGTATGCCACGGAGGAGTTCCGCGAGATGGAAGCAGTCGTGCGCGATGCGCTGCGCGCGCAGACGGAGAAGGCCCATGTCTGAGCTGACGATGAGAGACACGACCGCGACCCTCGCGACCGCCCGCCTGAAGGCCCAGCCGCGCCGTGGCATCCCGCCGTGGCTGCGCTGGGGATCCTGGGGACCCACCCTCATCACCTTCGTGATCGCCGCGCTGCTGTGGCAGGTCGTGGCCTGGACCAACCCGTACGTGCTCCCGACGCTGGAGGCGATCGGCACGAGCCTCGTCGACGATGCCGGCATGTACTGGTCGAACTTCCTCGTCACCCTGCTCGAGGTCGTGGTCGGCGCCTCCGCCGGCATCCTGGCCGGCTTCCTGCTGGCCGTGATCATGGCCGAGTTCCAGATCATCGAGCGGGCCGTGATGCCGCTCGTGATCATCGTGATGGTGACCCCGATCGTGGCGATCGCCCCGGCGCTGGTGGTCGCCTTCGGCTTCGGCATGGTGCCGAAGTTCATCGTGACCGGGCTCGTGGTCTTCTTCCCGATGCTCGTGAACTCGCTGGCGGGTCTGCGCGATGTCGACCAGAAGGCGCTCGACGTCTTCAAGACGCTGCACGCCTCGCGGTGGGAGATCTTCCGCGAGCTGCGCTTCCCCGGCAGCATGCCCTACGTGTTCGCAGGGCTCCGCATCGCCCTGCCGCTCGCGGTGGTCGGCGCGGCGGTCGCCGAGTTCGTCGCGGCGGGACAGCAGGCCGGTCTCGGCTCGCTCGTCACGACCTCTGCGGCGCAGGCGAACCTCGCCGTCACCTGGGCCAGCATCGCCCTGCTGTGCCTGCTCGGCGTGCTCCTGATCATCGTCCTCGCCCTGGTGCGCAAGCGCGTGCTCTGGTGGAGCGACGGCGAGGTCACGGCCAAGGGCTGACGCGGCACCCGCCTCCCGGGACGGGCGCCCCCACCCGTCCCGGGGTTCCTCCGGCGTGCCCGGAACCACCCCAGAACACCCAGAACCACCCACAAGGAAGGCACCCGCACATGACCGATCAGAACTCCGTCAAGCCGCTGCGTCTCGGCCTCTTCGAGAACGCGCAGGCGAACGACTCCGGCACCGCGACCTGGCGGCACCCCGACAACGGGCGCTACCTGTTCGACAAGCTCGAGTACTGGCGCGACACCGCGCGCATGGTCGAGGACGCCGGGTTCGACTTCCTTTTCCTCGCGGATGCCTGGGGCTGGGCCGACGTCGCGGGCGAACGTCCCGACATCTGCTCGGTCGAGGGTCTCGACCTGCCGCGGCTCGACCCCGCGATCATCCTCGCAGCCCTCATCCCCGAGACCACGCGGCTGGGACTCGTCGCCACCGGATCGACGCTGCTCGAGCCGCCCTACTCCTTCGCCCGTCGGATGGCGACGCTGGACATCCTCTCCGGTGGTCGCATCGGCTGGAACGTGGTCACCACCGGAACCGCCGACACCGCCGTGCAGGGCTTCGGCGTGCCCATGGTCGGACACGACGAGCGCTACCTCATGGCCGACGACTTCATGCAGGTCGTCTACAAGCTCTGGGAGCAGGCGTGGGAGGAAGGCGCCCTGGAGCGGGACAAGTCCGGCCGCTTCGCCGACCCCTCCAAAGTGCACCGCATCGCACACGACGGCCCGTACTTCCGCTCGCACGGCTACGGGAACACCTCGCGCTCGCCGCAGGGCACGCCGGTGCTGTTCCAGGCCGGCGCGTCGCCCGCAGGCCGCGAGTTCGGCGGCAAGCACGGCGAGGCGATCTTCGTCGGCAGCGGCTCGGTCGAGCAGCTGCGCGCGCACTCCTCCGCGATCCGCGAGGAGGCCGTCAAGAACGGCCGCGCGGCCGACGAGGTGAAGATCATGTCGGCCTTCGCCGCGATCGTCGGCAGCACGGAGGAGGAGGCGCGACGCAAGTACGCCGAGGTGGCCGACGCGCAGAACCCCGACGTCACGGTGGCCTCCTACGCCTGGTTCACCGGGCTCGACCTCTCGGCCTACGCGCCCCACACCCCGATGTCGGAGCTCAGCACCGAGCTCTCGCAGACGCAGGTCGCCCGCTTCGCCGACAAGACCGTCGGCGACGTGCTCGGCGACTGGCACGCGCACGGCGTCGGCGCCCGTCCGATCGTGGGGACCCCGGAGCAGGTGGCGGACCGGATGATCGAGCTCGCCGACGGCGCCGACCTCGACGGATTCCTGTTCGCCCCCGTCATCCCGCCGGCATCGACCGTCGACTTCATCGAGCACGTGCTGCCGATCCTCAAGGAGCGCGGGGCGATCGTGGAGCCCTCATCGGAGCCGCAGTCGCTGCGCGAGCGCCTGATCGGCACGCCGACGCCGGCGCTCGCCGACTCGCACACGGGCTCGCAGTACCGGCGGACGATGTCGCGTGTCTGACACCCTCACCGGTGTCGCCGTGGTGGGGAGCGCGAACCTCGATCTCGTGGTCGAGGTCTCGCGCCCCCCGCTCGTCGGCGAGACCCTGTTGGGCCGGGCCGGTGGTCGCTTCTCCGGAGGCAAGGGGCTCAATCAGGCCGTCGCCTGCGCACGCAGTGGGGCACCGACCCGGTTCTGCGCCGTCGTCGGAGCGGATGAGGCGGCCGATGTGCTGCAGCAGACGTTAGCGGATGCCGGAGTGGTGGCGGCCGTGCGCCGCAGCGCCGTCGCTCCGACCGGCGTCGCCCACGTGCTGGCGTTCGAGGATGGCGACAACAGCATCATCGTCGCGGCCGGCGCGAACGCCGAGCTCGACGCAGACGACGCCGTCGCCGGCATCGAGGGAGCCGCGGTCGTGCTCGCTCAACTGGAGGTGCCCGTCGCGAGCGTAGCCGCCGCACTGCGCGCGGGGCGAGCGGCGGGCGCGCTGACGATCCTCAACGCGGCTCCCGCACACGTCGCGACGATCGAGATGCTCGGCGACGTCGATGTGCTGGTCGTGAACGAGACGGAGTGCGCCGAGCTCGGCGGCATCGACCGGTTGCATGCAGCCGGAGCGCGGGTCATCGTGCTCACGCAGGGTGCCGGGGGAGTGACCCTGCATCGCACGGGCGAACAGCCCTTGCACATCGATGCGTTCCGGATCGATCCGGTGGACACTACAGGTGCCGGCGATGCCTTCTGCGGTGCGCTGGCCGCAGCGCTCTCCCAGGAGGAGAGGATCGAGCATGCTCTGGTCCGAGCCTGCGCCGCCGGAGCCGTCGTGGCTCAGCATCGCGGAGCGACGACGTCGGAGCTTTCGCCCGCGTCGATCGCAGCGCTCGTCCTGTCGCGCTGAGGTCAGTTCGAGGGTGCGGCGTCGGCCGGCGTCGCGTCCTCGACCGTCTCACCGGCGAAGGTGTACTCACCGCCGCGCAGGCGCTCCAGCAGATCGAGCAGCCACTGCTTCTCGGCCGTGAGGCGCGCTGTGGACAGGTCGAAGATCTCCCGCACGTACTTCGGCGTCGTCTCGGAGCGCAGGGTGTCCTGCACGTCGAAGCCGTTCTGCGTGATGATCGCGTCGCTCTTGATGAGACGATGCTCGAGGCCGGCGATCACCTCCTGCCGGCTCAGGACGAACATGAACGAGGCCACCGTCATGATGGCCTGGGTGTCGAAGGCCGCCACGTTCCAGAGGTTCTCGCGCAGCATCCTCTGCAGTTCCACCTCGCCGGCTGGCGTGATGCGGTAGGTCGTGCGAGCGGGGCGCTTCCCCTCGGCCTCGGTGCCGCTCTCGGCGATGTAGCCGTCGACCTCGAGGGCGCGCAGCGCGTTGTAGATCGATCCGGGCTGGATGTGCGCCCATTCGTCGACGTGCCAGGTCATGAGCTCTCGGCGGAGGAAGTACCCGTGCACGGGCTGGAACTGCTTCACGGCGCCGAGGACGACGAGGCGGGTGGTCGACATGCCCCTCATGCTAACGGCTGGCATCACAGATTCCTGTTGTTTGCATGATCAAAATTGCCTATTATCAAAACTAGTCAAAGTTGACTAACGAAAGGAAGCTGAAATGACGACTGCCGTGACCGACGCCCTGCCGCGCGACCTCGCCCTCCGCCGGGCCTTCTCGGTGTACCCGACCGGCGTCGTGGCTCTCGCCGCGCACGTCGATGACCGCGCCGTCGGGATGGCGGTCAACTCCTTCACCTCGATCTCGCTCGAACCCGCGCTCGTCGCGATCAGCGCGGCGCGCACGTCGAAGACCTGGCCTGTACTGCGCACGGTTCCGGAACTCGGCATGAGCGTGCTCGCCGCGCACCATGAGCCGCTCAGCCGCTCGCTCTCAGCGCGACAGGGCGACCGTTTCGGTGGTCACGAGTGGAAGCGCACCGACGGTGGTGCGGTGCTGATCTCCGACGCGGCACTCTGGCTCACCTGCCGCCTGCACAGCACCTTCGACGGCGGCGATCACGAGATCGCGCTGTACGAGATCGCCGACATCACCCTGTTCGACGATGTCGAGCCGCTGGTCTTCCATCAGAGCCGCTATCGCGCCATCGCCGCCCCCGAGAGCGCGTGAGCACTGCGCCGCTCGGGGCGATCGCCGGAGTGGTCGTCCCGGGCGACGGTCGCGGCCGAGGCCTCGGTTTCCCCACGGCGAATCTGGCGCTCGACGGCGCAGAGGCGCCCGGCGACGGCATCTACGCGGCCTGGACGCGGATCGACGATGATCCGCAGCCGTGGGCGGCGAGTGTCAGCGTCGGGACGAACCCGACGTTCGCCGGCGACCGCGAGCGACGGGTCGAGGTGCACCTGCATGATGCGGATCTCGACCTGTACGGCCGCCGCCTGTTCGTGACCCTCGTCGCGCGACTCCGCCCGACGCTGCAGTTCGACGGCGTCGATGCGTTGATCGCGCAGACCGCGGACGACGTCGCCCGTTGCCGCGCCTTCCTCGCCTTCTCGCCGGCCTCACCCTGACCTCGCGCCGCCTCCGACGACCGGAACGGCTCATCCGGGCGCCACCGACTGACCCGCCTCAGTCGCGGGCGGTCTGCAGGATCGTCCAGAGCTCGGCGCGGGCGGGGAAGGTCGACAGGTCGATGTCGAGCAGCGCGCCGGCGTGGGCGATGCGCGAGCGCAGCGTGTGTCGGTGCACCCCGAGCGCGACCGCGGCGGACTCCGCCTTCGCATCGTGCTCCAGCCAGGTGCGCAATGACCGCTCGAGATCGGCTCCCGTGCGGGCATCGTGCTCGCGCACCGGAGCGAGGCGGGACTCGGCGACCAGCCGGGCCTCGTCGGTCGCGAGCGCGGTGAGGATGCTCGAGCCCACGGTGTCGGCGTAGCGGGCGACCCCGTGCGTGCCCTGCTGACGAAGCGCCGTGAGCGCCTGCGCGTGGGCGCGGGCGAAGGAGTCGTAGGCCTCGGAATCGGAGACGCCGATGCGGATGCCGAAGCGTGCGGCGACCTCGTCGAGCAGGCCTTCATCGCCGGCCGACACGCACATCGTGACGCCGTCTTCGGACTCGGCGAGGAAGATCGAGGTGCCGTGCTCGGCGCGGTGGCGCTCCCACCAGTCCGCGAGCGGGCCCGCCGGTGCGTCGGCGGCGACGGCCACCAGCACGGGAGCCGGAGGGAGACTGCCCAGAACCCTCCTGGCGAGGGCGGGATCGTCGGTGAGGAGCGATCCGAGCAGCTGGGCGTGCAGGCGTCGGCGGCTCCGGGCGAGCTGCTCGGACTGCTCCAGCGCCAGCCCGGCCATGGCGATCACCGAGGTCACGACCGACCGTGCTTCGGAGTCGAGGCTGTCGGTGGCCAGGGCGATCACACCGCGCAGATGCCCGCCGCGACCGACCGTGAACAGCATGAACGAGTGCTCCTCGATGCTGAGCGACTGCCCCGCCTCGAGTCCGCGGGTCAGGATCTCCACCACGCGGTCTCCGACCTCGTCGAGCACGCCGGCATCGATGCCCTCGCGTGGGTGCGAGAAGGTCGGGGCGCCTGCGGCGTCGAACATCCCGGCCCACACGCCCAGCCGGCGTCCGAGCTCGGCGATGGTCGCATCGAGGCCGTGCGGACGAAGGGCCGCGAGGGCGAGGGCGCGCTGGGTGTCCAGAGCCCAGGATCGTCGGGCGTAGGCCTGGGCCGCGATGGCTTCGGAGTGCGCGCGGGCGACGGCGATGAATGGCGTGCGGTAGGGGACCGCGAACAGCGGCATGCCGTGGGTGGCGCACGCGTCGACCAGCTCTTCGGGGATGCCGGAGCGATGCACCTCGGTGCCGAATCCGAGGCCGATCACCCCGCGGTCGGCGAGCCGTCCGACATAGGTGTCGATGCTCACGGCGTCGTCGAACTGGGTTCCGGTGGTCAGCAGCGCCAGATCCTCGGAGAGGAACGGGGTCGGATCGGCGAGGTCCGAGCTGTGCACCCAGCGCAGGGGGCGGTCGAGCGCGCCTTCGGGGACGTCGGCTTCACGGGGGATCAGGGAGAGGCCGAGGTCGCGGCGCTGCAGCAGCGCGCGCAGCGTCGGTTGGGCGATGACGGGCACGGCACCCTCGTCTCTTGTACACCTCGGCGAATACCTATTCCAGATTGTACAGAGCGGTGAGTGCAGCCGCCTCTCTCGCAGCCGTACGCTCGCGAGCATGGCACTCCTCGACACCGCAGCTGTTGCAGTTCCCCTCGGCGGACCCGAGCTCCCTCAGGAGCGTCGTCTGGTCACCGAACTCCCCGGGCCCCGCTCGGCCGAGATCCTGG
Source organism: Microbacterium sp. PAMC22086 (assembly GCF_019443525.1). Taxonomy (NCBI): domain Bacteria; kingdom Bacillati; phylum Actinomycetota; class Actinomycetes; order Micrococcales; family Microbacteriaceae; genus Microbacterium; species Microbacterium sp. PAMC22086. Next base: position 1,382,907 of record NZ_CP080380.1, read on the forward strand.
CACGCAAGGCGGATGCCGTCGCTGCCGGTGTCGGCCACACCGTGCCCGTCGCGACCGTCGCCGCCGGTGGCGGAGTCGTCGTCGACGCGGACGGGAACTCGCTCATCGACCTCGGATCGGGCATCGCCGTGACCACGGTGGGCAACGCGCACCCGAAGGTCGCCGCCGCCGTCGCCGCACAGGCCGCGCAGTTCACGCACACCTGCTTCATGATCTCGCCGTACGAGTCGTACATCGAGGTGGCCGAGGCGCTCAACCGGGTCACCCCCGGTGACTTCGCCAAGAAGAGCGCACTGTTCAACTCGGGCGCCGAAGCGGTCGAGAACGCGATCAAGATCGCGCGCAAGCACACCGGTCGCCAGGCGGTCGTCGCTTTCGACCACGGCTACCACGGCCGCACGAACCTGACCATGGCGCTGACCGCCAAGTCGATGCCCTACAAGAGCGGCTTCGGTCCGTTCGCTCCCGAGGTGTACCGCGCCCCGATGTCGTACCCGTTCCGCGACGGCCTCGACGGACGCGAGGCAGCCGCCCGTGTCATCCTGCAGCTCGAGAAGCAGATCGGCGCCGAGAGCCTGGCCGCGGTCATCATCGAGCCCATCCAGGGCGAGGGCGGCTTCATCGTCCCGGCCGACGGCTTCCTGCCCGCGATCGTCGACTGGTGCCGCGCGAACGGCGTCGTCTTCATCGCCGACGAGGTGCAGACCGGCTTCGCCCGCACCGGACACATGTTCGCGAGCGAGATCTTCGGCATCGAGCCCGACCTGATCACCACCGCCAAGGGCATCGCCGGCGGTCTTCCGCTGGCCGCGGTGACCGGCCGCGCCGAGATCATGGACGCCTCGCACTCCGGCGGCCTCGGCGGCACTTACGGCGGCAACCCGATCGCCTGCGCGGCAGCTCTCGCCGCGATCGACGTGTTCGAGAACGACGGTGTGATCGAGCGGGCACGCGAGATCGGTACGATCCTCACCGACCGTCTCACCGCGATGCAGAAGAACGACCCCCGCGTCGGGGATGTCCGCGGGCACGGTGCGATGATCGCGGCCGAGTTCGTCGACCCCGAGACCAAGGCGCCGAATGCCGCTCTCACCGCTGCCGTCGCGAAGGCGTGCATCGCACAGGGCGTCATCGTCCTCACCTGCGGAACGTACGGCAACGTCATCCGCTTCCTTCCTCCGCTCTCGATCGGCGACGACCTGCTGAACGAGGGACTCGACATCGTGGCCGCCGCCCTGGCCGCCGCCGAATAGCATGCAGGCCGCGCTCCCGCGCGGCCTGACCCCCTGTCCGGTCGCGACCCCAATCGGGGGATTTCGGGTCGCGACCGGCACTACTTCACCCAACGAAGGAATTGCAGATGTCTGAGATCACCCGCGACGTACTCATCATCGGTGCCGGAGCCGCAGGGCTCACGGCGGCGAACGACCTGCGCAAGGCCGGCCTGTCGGTCGCCGTGCTGGAGGCCCGCGACCGCGTCGGCGGGCGCCTGTGGACCGACGTCATCGACGGCGCCATGCTCGAGATCGGCGGCCAGTGGGTCTCGCCCGATCAGGATGCTCTCAAGGAGACGATCGAAGAGCTCGGGCTCGAGACCTACAGCCGCTACCGCGAGGGCGACAGCGTCTACGTCGGCCCCGACGGGAAGACGCACCGCTTCACCGGCGAGATGTTCCCCGTCTCCGCCGAGACCGAGGCCGTGATCGCACGGATCACCGGGATCCTCGACGCGCTGGTCGCCGAGATCGACCCCGACCGGCCGTGGGAGCACCCGAACGCCGCGGAGTGGGACTCCATCACCTGGGACGCCTGGCTGCGCTCGCAGACCGACGACGACGAGGCCGTGCGGAACCTGGCCTTCGCCACGGGCTCCGCGATGCTCACCAAGCCCACGCACTCGTTCTCGCTGCTGCAGTCGCTGCTGATGGCCGCATCCGCCGGTTCCTACTCGAACCTCGTCGACGCCGACTTCATCCTCGACAAGCGCGTGGTCGGGGGTCTGCAGCAGGTTCCGCTGCGCCTGGCCGAGCGCCTGGGCCAGGACGTGCTGCTGAACCAGCCCGTGCGCAGCCTCAAGTGGTCGGACGCCGGCGTCGTGGCCACCACCGATGAGCTCACCGTGCGCGCTCGCCACGCGATCCTCGCGCACGCTCCCGTGCTGTACAGCCGTATCTCGTTCGACCCGCCGCTGCCGCGTCGCCAGCATCAGCTGCACCAGCACCTCTCGATGGGCTTCGTCATCAAGGTGCACGCCGTCTACGACCGTCCGTTCTGGCGCGAGCAGGGCCTCAGCGGCACCGCGTTCAGCCCGTACGAGCTCTCGCACGAGGCCTACGACAACACCAACCACGGCGACGAGCGCGGCACCCTGGTGGGCTTTGTGTCCGACGCCAACGCCGACGGCGTGTTCGAGCTGTCGGCCGAGGAGCGCAAGGAGCGGATCCTCGAGTCGCTGTCGCACTACTACGGCCCCGAGGCCAAGAACCCCGTCGTCTACTACGAGAGCGACTGGGGCAGCGAGGAGTGGACGCGCGGCGCCTACGCCGCGAGCTTCGACATGGGCGGCCTGCACCGCTACGGCGCCGACCTTCGCACGGCCGTCGGTCCGATCCACTTCGCCTGCAGCGACATGGCCGGTGCCGGATACCAGCACGTCGACGGCGCGATCCGCATGGGACACCTCGTCGCCTCCAACATCGTCGACGCCAGTCGCGACGCCGGCGCTGTCGAGAGCGGCAGCTGATGACCGGCTCGGTCGTCGTGGGCTACACGGCGACGGATGCGGGAGCGGATGCCGCAGCGCTGGGCGCGCGTATCGCCCGAAGCCTCGGGGCCACCGTGCACCTGGTGATCGTGCTGCCGAACGAGGGCACGCGCAACGCCGCGGTCCCGCCGGAGCGCGCCTACGAGGAGCACATCAGGTCGCAGGCGAAGAAGTGGCTCGCCGACGCCGTCGTCCGGCTGCCGCAGGAGCTGACCCGCAGCGGTCACGTCCGCTTCTCCGAATCGTTCGCCGAGGGGCTCATCGCCGCCGGTGAGGAGTTCGGAGCCCGCGTGATCGTGATCGGCGCCGCGGGCGGCGGCATCTTCGGGCGGCACCGACTCGGAAGCGTCGCGTCGGAGCTGCTGCACTCGTCCACCATCCCGGTGGCGCTGGCTCCCGCCGGCACCGCCCTGCAGGACGATCACGTCCTCCCGCGCGTCACGGTCGCCGTCGGCTCCCGGCCGGGTGCCGACGCGCTGCTCGACGAGGCGGTCGCCCTCGCCGGTGACAGCGGAGTCGATCTCCGACTCGTCTCGCTCGTGCCGTTCGATGTGCCGCCCGGTCTCGACACCGGCGCGATCCGCACGGTCGGTGACACCCACGGGCAGGAAGTTCTCGCGATGGCGACCGAGAAGCTTCCGGACGGACGCACCGCCGCCGTCGAGAAGGCTCCGGGGGACAGCGTCGAAGACGCGGTCGCGAACCTCTCGTGGCTTCCCGGTGAGGTCGTCCTGGTCGGCTCCAGCCGGCTGGCACAGCCTCGTCGCCTGTTCCTGGGCTCCACGGCGGCGAAGATGCTGCACGAGCTGCCCGTCCCCATGATCGTCGTCCCGCGCACCCGCAACGAAGCAGGAGAACGCTGATGAGCAGCACCAACCGGGCGACGGAGCCCGAATCCGGTGTCACGACCGGGATCTCCACCAAGGGCCTGAGCGCCGGAACGGTCGGCCTCATCGGCGCGGTCGTGATCGGCATCTCGTGCATCGCGCCCGCCTACACGTTCACCGCCGCTGTGGGGCCTGTGGCTTCCACGGTCGGGTCGCAGATTCCCGCGATCATCCTGGTGGGCTTCATCCCCATGCTCCTGGTCGCCTTCGGGTACCGAGAGCTCAACAACCGGATGCCCGACTCCGGCACCTCGTTCACCTGGGCCGCACGCGCCTTCGGTCCGTGGGTCGGCTGGATGGCCGGCTGGGGCCTGGTGGTCGCCACGATCCTGGTCCTGTCCAACCTCGCCGGCATCGCGGTCGACTTCCTTTTCCTGCTGATCTCCCAGATCACCGGCAACCCGGACATCGCCGGCCTCGCGAGCGTCACCTGGATCAACATCGGGGTGTGCCTGCTGTTCATGCTCGGCGCGACGTGGATCTCGTATCGCGACATGCAGACGACCCAGAAGCTGCAGTACTGGCTCGTCGGCTTCCAGATCCTCGTGCTGCTCTTCTTCGCAGGCGCGGCGATCGTGCAGGCCGTAAGCGGCAACGGCTTCGACTACCAGCCGTTCGATCTGAACTGGTTCAACCCGTTCGCGATCTCGTCCTTCAGCGCGGTCGCTGCGGGTCTGTCGCTGTCGATCTTCATCTTCTGGGGCTGGGACGTCACCCTCACCATGAACGAGGAGACCAAGGATCCGGAGAAGACCCCGGGTCGCGCGGCCACCGTCACGGTGCTGATGATCGTCTCGCTCTACCTGCTGCTCGCCGTCGCGATGATCATGTTCGCCGGCGTCGGCACCGGCGCGCTGGGACTCGGCAACGAGGACATCCAGGAGAACGTGTTCTTCCACCTCTCCGGCCCGATCCTCGGCCCGCTCGCGTTTCTCGTGTCGCTCGCGGTGCTCACCAGCTCGGCGTCGTCGCTGCAGTCCACCTTCGTGGGACCGGCGCGCACCCTGCTGGCGATGGGGCACTACGGTGCACTGCCCAAGTCGTTCGCGAAGGTCAGCCCCCGCTTCTTCACCCCGGGGTACGCGACCATCGTCTCCGCCGTGGTGGCCTCGGCGTTCTACGCCGTGATGCGCATCGTGAGCGAGGACACGCTGTGGGACACCATCCTCACGCTCGGCATGATGATCTGCTTCTACTACGGGATCACCGCCTTCGCGTGCGTCTGGTACTTCCGCAAGCAGTGGTTCGACTCGGCGCGGAACGTCTTCTTCACGTTCCTGTTCCCGCTCATCGGCGGCTCGATCCTCGCGGTGCTGTTCTTCACCACGCTGATCGACTCGATGGACCCGGCCTACGGCTCGGGCTCGCAGATCGGCGGGGTCGGCATCGTCTTCATCCTCGGCATGCTGATCATCGTCGTCGGCATCGTCGTCATGATCTGGAACGCGGTCCGACGGTCCGCATTCTTCCGCGGACAGACACTGGGCATCGACGCACCGCCCAGCCGACGCAAGCGCTCCTAGCCCTCCCCACAGAAAGAGAATCATGAGCACTCAGACCGAACAGGCGCTCCTGGACAGCATCCCCACCGGCCTCTTCATCGGCGGTCAGTGGATCGACGGCGAGACCGGCGGCACCTTCGACATCCAGGATCCCGCGACCGGTGCCGTCATCCGCACCATCGCCGATGCGACGCCCGCCGACGGCATCCGTGCCCTCGACGCCGCGGTCGCCGCTCAGGACGGCTGGGCGGCCACGGCTCCGCGCGTGCGCAGCGAGATCCTCCGTCGTGCGTTCGACCTCGTGCAGGAGCACAAGGAAGACCTGGCACTGCTCATGACGCTCGAGATGGGCAAGCCGCTCGCCGAGGCGCGTGGCGAGGTCGGCTACGGCGGCGAGTTCCTGCGCTGGTTCAGCGAGGAGGCCGTGCGCATCAGCGGTCGCTACGGGATCAACCCGGAAGGCACCGGCCACATGGTCGTCTCGCAGCGCCCGGTGGGACCGTCGTTCTTCGTGACGCCGTGGAACTTCCCGTTCGCGATGGCGACGCGCAAGATCGCCCCCGCCCTCGCGGCCGGGTGCACCGTCGTGATCAAGCCCCCGGCACTCACGCCGTTGACCACGATGTACTTCACGAAGCTGCTCGAAGAGGCCGGCCTCCCCGCCGGCGTCGTCAACGTCGTGCAGACCTCGAAGTCGAGCGCGCTGTCGGCGCCGATCATCGCCGACCCGCGTCTGCGCAAGCTCTCCTTCACGGGCTCGACCGAGGTCGGCCGCAAGCTCATCGCCCAGGCGGCGCAGGGTGTGCTGCGCGTGTCGATGGAGCTCGGCGGCAACGCCCCGTTCGTGGTGTTCGACGACGCCGACCTCGACAAGGCCGTGGAGGGCGCGCTCGCCGCGAAGTTCCGCAACATCGGCCAGGCCTGCACGGCGGCCAACCGCTTCATCGTGCACAAGGACGTCGCGGGTGAGTTCGCCAAGCGCGTGACCGAGCGCGTCAACGGCATGAAGATCGGCCGTGGCACCGAGGACGGCGTGGCGATCGGACCGCTCATCGATGCGGACGCCGTCGCCAAGGCCGGCGAGCTGGTCGACGATGCGGTCGGTCGCGGTGCGACGCTGCTCGCCGGTGGCAAGGCCCTCGAGGGCACGGGCACGTTCTACGAGCCCACCGTGCTCACCGACGTCGTCGCCGGAAGCGCGATCCTCCGCGAGGAGATCTTCGGACCGGTGCTCGCGATCGCGACCTTCGAGACCGAGGAAGAGGCCGTGCGTCTCGCGAACGACACCGAGTACGGACTGGTGTCCTACGTCTTCACCGAGAACCTGCAGCGCGGTCAGCGGATGATCGACGGGCTCGAGACGGGCATGATGGGTCTGAACGTGGGCGTGGTCTCCAATGCGGCCGCACCCTTCGGTGGCGTCAAGCAGTCCGGCGTCGGACGCGAGGGCGGCTTCGAGGGCATCCACGAGTACCTGTCCACCAAGTACACGCTGATCCCGGTCTCCTGAATTCCGATGCGGGGCCCGCGTCGTCGGGCCCCGCACCACCAAAGAGAGGACAAGTCATGACCGACTACGCCGTCATCAACCCCGCCACCGGAGAGACGCTGGCGTCCTTCGACACCTTCACGGACGCCCAGATCGACGAGGCGCTCGCCGCGGCCGACGAGGCCCACCGCGAGTGGTCGCGCTCGTCGACGGTCGCCGAACGCGCGGCTCTCGTCCGTCGTGCCGCAGAGCTGCACCGCGAGCGCCGTGAAGAGCTCGCCGACATCTTCGTGCGCGAGATGGGCAAGCCCCGCGAGGCCGCCCTCGGCGAGGTCGACTTCGCGGCCGATATCGCCGAGTACTACGCCGACCAGGCGGAGTCGATCATGGCCGACCAGCCGATCGCGATCCTGGGGGAGGGGTCGGCCATCATCCGCCGTTCCTCGCTCGGCCCGCTCGTGGGCATCATGCCCTGGAACTTCCCCGCGTATCAGATCGTGCGCTTCGCGGCTCCCAACCTGATCGTGGGCAACACGATCCTGCTCAAGCCCGCACCGCAGTGCCCGGAGTCGTCGAGCGCGATCGAGAAGATCTATCAGGACGCCGGCTTCCCGAAGGGCGCGTATCAGAACGTGCTCGCCACGAACGAGCAGATCGCGACGATGATCGCCGACCCGCGCGTGCAGGGCGTCTCGCTGACCGGTTCGGAGCGCGCCGGCGCGGCGGTCGCCGAGATCGCCGGCCGCAACCTCAAGAAGGTCGCGCTGGAGCTGGGCGGCTCCGACCCGTTCATCGTGCTCTCCACCGACGACCTCGACGCGACCGTGCAGGCCGGCGTCGACGCCCGTCTCGACAACAACGGGCAGGCGTGCAACGGGGCCAAGCGCTTCATCATCGTCGACGAGCTCTACGACGCCTTCGTCGAGAAGTTCACGGCCGCGATGGCGGCGGTCACGGCGACCGACCCCATGCTCGATGACACGGTCCTCGGGCCGGTCGCGTCCGAGACGGCCGCGGTCAACCTGCAGAAGCAGATCGATCAGGCTGTCGAGCAGGGCGCCACGCTGCTCACCGGTGGCACCCGCGACGGCGCGTTCTTCGCTCCGACCGTGCTGGCCGATGTGACGCCCGAGATGAACGTGTACAGCGAGGAGCTCTTCGGTCCCGCGGCTGTCGTCTACCGCGTGGCGGATGAGGATGCGGCGGTCGAACTCGCGAACGACACCACCTTCGGTCTCGGCTCCTACGTCTTCACCACGGATGCCGAGCAGGCCGCGCGCGTCGCCGACAAGATCGAGGCGGGCATGGTCTACGTCAACCTCGTGCTGGCCGACAGCCCGGAGCTGCCGTTCGGTGGTGTGAAGCGCAGTGGAACCGCCCGTGAGCTGGGTCACCTGGCCGCCGACGAGTTCGTGAACAAGAAGCTCATCCGCATCGGCTGAGCGTACGACGAAAGGCCCCTCGCACAGCGCGAGGGGCCTTTCGCGTGCCCGCCTCGTATCGCGTGACGGATGCCCTGTCGGTGAGGACACCGAGTGGGAGACAATGGCGACATGAGCGCGCACACCGACCCCATCGAGATGCTGACCTCCGACCGGAGCTGGGAGCTGCTCGGCACGCAGGAACTGGGAAGACTCGTCACCCATGTGGGCGAGACGATCGACATCTTCCCCGTGAACTACGTGGTCGACGGCGAAGGCATCCTGTTCCGCACAGCGCCCGGCAGCAAACTGTTCGAGCTGACGGTGAACACCGATGTGCTGTTCGAGGTCGACGACCACACCGACACCGATGCCTGGAGCGTGATCATCCGCGGGTACGCCACAGCTCTGGAGTCGGATGCCGACGTGCAGCGGGCGGAGACCGCGGGGCTTCGTCCGTGGATCCCCACCGTCAAGCGGGTGTACGTGCGCATCGCCCCCACGTCGGTCTCGGGACGGGCGTTCCGTCGCAGTGCCGAGCCGGAGCTCGACGGTCCCCAGGAGTACTGACCGACCCTGCGCGGCGGGTCCGGACTAGCCTCGCCCCCGGACCCGGGCGTAGGGTCGAAGCATGGCAAACGTCGCTGAGAACATCGTCAAGACTCTGCACGCCAACGGGATCGACCGGGTCTACGGCATCCCGGGCGACTCGCTGAACGGCTTCACGGACGCGCTGCGCAAGGACGGCACGATCCGATGGGTGCATGTGCGGCATGAGGAGTCCGCGGCCTTCGCCGCCGCAGCCGATGCCGCCACGACCGGGGAGCTCGCCGTCGTCGCCGGATCCTGCGGGCCCGGCAACCTGCACCTGATCAACGGCCTGTACGACGCCAACCGCTCGCGCGTTCCCGTGCTCGCGATCGCCGCGCACATCCCCACCACCGAGATCGGCACCGGGTACTTCCAGGAGACGCATCCGCAGGAGCTCTTCCGCGAGTGCAGCGTCTACGTCGAGTACGTCGCCGACCCGAAGCAGATGCCGCGACTGATGGAGATCGCGATGCGCGCCGCGATCGAGGAGCGCGGCGTCGCCGTGCTGGTGATCCCCGGTGATGTCGCCCTCGCCGACATCGCCGACGACCGGGCCGTCGTGATCGAGCGCGCTCGCCCGGTGGTCGTGCCGAGCGCGCCCGAGCTGGAGAAGGCGGCGACGCTGCTGAACGCGGCGAAGAACGTCACGATCCTCGCCGGAGCGGGCGTCGAAGGCGCGCATGACGAGGTGATCGCGCTCGCCGACAAGCTGGGCGCGCCGATCGTGCACGCGCTGCGCGGCAAGGAGTTCATCGAGTACGACAACCCCTTCGACGTCGGGATGACGGGGCTCCTCGGTTTCGCCTCGGGCTTCCGAGCGATGGAAGCGGCCGATGCGCTCCTGGTGCTGGGCAGCGACTTCCCGTACGAGCAGTTCTACCCGGACAACGCCACGACCATCCAGGTCGACATCCGAGGCGCTCAGCTCGGCAAGCGGCATCCGCTCGATCTGGGGCTGGTCGGTGACGTGCGCGCCACGTCCGAGGCGCTGCTGCCGCGGGTGGCGCGGAAGGAAGACCGCACGCACCTCGACGACGCCACGGCGCACTACCGCAAGACCCGCAAGAAGCTCGACGAGCTGGCGGTGCCGACCAAGGGCGATCGCCCCATCCACCCGCAGTACCTCGCGCGTCTGCTGGACGAGCACGCGGCCGATGACGCGATCTTCACCGCCGACGTGGGCTCGCCCACCGTGTGGGCCGCCCGCTACCTGTCGATGACCGAGAACCGTCGCCTGATCGGCTCCTTCACCCACGGCTCCATGGCCAACGCGCTCATGCACGGCATCGGGGCGCAGGCCGCGCATCCCGACCGTCAGGTGGTCGCTCTGGCCGGAGACGGAGGTCTCTCGATGATGCTCGGTGAACTGCTCACCCTGACGCAGAACCGGCTGCCCGTGAAGACGATCGTGGTCAACAACTCGTCGCTGAACTTCGTCGAACTCGAGATGAAGGCGGCCGGATTCGTCACCTACGGGACGGGGCTGGAGAACCCCAGCTTCGCCGCGATCGCCGAGGCGATGGGGATCTTCGCGCGCCGCGTCGAGCGCAGCGAGGACCTCCCCGACGCCGTGCGCGAGGTGCTCGCCCACGACGGCCCCGCGCTGCTGGATGTGGTGACCGAGCGCCAGGAGCTCTCCATGCCGCCCGCGATCGAGGCCGCCCAGGTCAAGGGCTTCGCGCTCTACGCGATCCGCACCGTCATGTCCGGGCGCGGCGACGAGCTCCTCGACCTCGCGAAGGCGAACTGGCGTCAGCTGTTCTGAGTCGGCTCAACTCTCCAGCTGCGCGCGGATCTCGGCGGCCTCGCCGTGCCGACCGAGCGCCTCGAAAACGTTGCCGAGCTCGAGGGCGGCCACCTGCATCACCGGCGGGTGGCCGGCCGCGTGCTCGATGGCGCTGCGGTAGACCGGCACGGCGTCGGCTGCGCGGTCGTTGCCGGCGAGCACACGAGCCGCGAACAGCTCTGACCCTCCGGCGGATCCGACGTCGCCGAGTGCCGCGAAGCCGTCGGCCGCGGTGAGGGCGGCCGAGACCGCCTCGTCGACACGGCCGAGCTCGGCCAGGGCACGCGCCCGCGAGTCGGTCACATCGGCGAGCAGCCACCCGGCCTCGTGCTGCTGTGCGAGAGCGGCGACCTCGTCGAAGAGGCCGAACGCCCGCTCGTCGCCGCGCCCGCCGTAGGCCTGACCGAGGCTGTGCAGGACCTCGGTGAGGGCACCGACGGCATCGGGCGCGCGCCGCACGATCTCGGTCGCGGACTCGAGCAGGGCGATCGCGTCGTCGTGCTCGTCGAAGCGCGCGAGGATCTTGGCCTGCTCCGTCATCGACATCGCCTGATCCGCGTGCTCCTCGGCCTGTCCGAACAGCTCGGAGGCGTAGCCGTGCGCGCCGACGGACTGGCCGAATTCACCGGCCGCGCTCAGAGCCCGTGCGAGCATCGATGCGGTCATGGCGCGGGAGCCGGCGGGCACCTCTGCCTCTTCCTCGCGCTGCAGCACGTCGCCGAAGAGCTCAGCGGCCTCGTCGGCATCGCCGACACGCAGCATGGCGCGCGCCAGACGGAAGTCGAGGCCGGTCGTGTCGCCTCCCGATTCGCCTCCGAGGCGGGCGGCGAGGCGGTAGCGCGAGACGGCCTTCTCCGGCTCGTCCGCGTCCTCCCAGAGGGCGCCGGCGAGCAGGTGCGCGTCGCCGAGAGCGCGGGTCGCCCCCAGCTCGGCGAGCAGCCGACAGGCCTCATCGGCGTCGACCGCGCCCTCGACGTAGGCGCTGCCGCCGCCGCGCACACGTGCGCGGGTCTGCAGCGCCTGCGCCCGGTGGCCGGTGCTGAGGTCGTCCTGCGCGAGGAGACGGTCGAGCAGTGCGCTTCCCGCTTCGAGGTCGCCCTTGCTCAGCATGGCGGAGATCGCCAGCAGCGTCGTGGTGTTCGTCAGCCGGGTGTCTTCGGCCTCGGCGAAGGACCGTGCGGCCACCTCGGCGTGATCCAGCGCGGCGTCGGGTTCGCCGGACTGCAGGTGCAGGGCGGCACGGCTGATGGCGAGGTCGCCGCGTGTCCAGGCGGGGAGGTCGTCCGATGCGCCGATCTCCTCCTCCAGCGCGGCGGTCGTCTCCGGGGTGTTCAGGCCGAAGGTGGCAAGGCCGATGCGCTCCTCCAGATCGGCCTGCGCGTCACGGCCGGCCGCCCGCAGCGCGGCGACACGCTCCGGCAGCAGCTGCAGGGCCTCTTCTGCGCGATCGAGTGCGATCAGGATCCCCAGGCGCATCGAGAGCAGCTGCGCGCGCTTGGCGGGGTCTTCGACCGCGAGGGCGTGGGGCAGCGCCTCGAGGGTCTCGTGCTCCGCACCGAACTGCGCGAGCTGCATCGCCCGCTCGAACCAGCCATCCGCGTCCACAGGAGTGGTGGTGGGGGCGGGGGCCACGAAGGCATCCGAACGGATCGGCACGTCGTACTGCTCGTCCGCGAGCGCGCGCATCCGCTCGAGGCTGCGCGCGTGGCCGTCCGTCCCGTCCCGTCCGTCGAAGCCCGCTCCGATCCGCTCGGCGGCGGCCCACGCTGCGGCCGCGAGGTCGGCAGCGCTCCAGGCGCCATCGTGTTCGCCGAAGAAGGGGACGAGGGCTGCCGACTCCGCACCGCGCACCGGGGTGTCGCCGTGCCCGACGGCGGTGACCCGGTCGAGCGCCACGGCGAGGGCGGCGAGGGCCGCGAAGTGCGCGTCGACGTTCAGCCCGTCGTGCGCGAGCCACGCGATGTGCTTCTCGACCAGCGCCAGAGCGCGGGCCTCGTTGCCGGTGACGGCCGCGAACACGATGTTGTTGGCGACGATGCGCAGGTTGTCGGGGTTGTCCTTGGCCAGCCGGTAGCTGCGCAGGTGCGCGGTCTTCGCCTCATCCAGGCGTCCGGCGCGCAGGTAGGGCAGCAGCACGCGCGAGAGCGCGTGCTCCGGCTCCTCGCCGCAGGAGAAGCCGCCCTCGATCATCTCCTCGACGAGGACGATCGCCTCCGCGTCGCGATCGGTGTCGGCGAAGAAACCGGCGATCTGGCTGCGCCCGCACGCGTCGCAGTGGCTGTGGTCGTCGCGCGGCGTGGCCTCCAGCTGCACCCGCAGTGCCTCGGCCTCATCCATGCGGCCCGCATCCCAGGCGTCTTCGAAGCGGGCGGTGAGCACGCCGCTGACGCCGAGGCCCGCCGCACGGTAGTGGGATTCCATGTCGTCGAGCACGGCGGCGATCTGCTCCTGCGAGAACGCGGGGGAGGACCGCAGCGACGACGCCATCCACTTGAACTGCCACATCAGGTCGGCGCCGCCGTTGTCGAGGTCGGCGGGGAAGCGCTGCGGGTCGGCGTCGTGGTGGGCGAGGCACCATGCGAACGAATTGAGCATGACGTCGGTCGCGCCGTTCATGTTCGCCGACGCCGTCTGACGCATCCGTGCCTCGTATTCGAGACGCTCGTCGCCGATCTCCACGGCGAGGGCGACGGCCTCGGCGACCAGGGCCTGCTCAGCGGGCCCCCAGGGGGTGCGATCGATCTCCTCGATCAGCTGCTGGAAGCGCTTCTTCGGACGTGCCATGGACGGAACCTTTCGGGGAGGATTCAGCGAGCGTCGCCGAAGGGGATGGTGTCCCCCTCCAGACCGGCCGAGAGTGAGACGAGGTCGGCGAGGGCGCTGGTCATCAGAGCCCTGTCGGCATCGGCGAGCGGGTGGTGTCCGGCGAGCAGCGCCTGGATGTAGAGCAGCTGCACCGTGCGGGCGAACACCGCGTCGTCCTGCACGCGCACCAGGGCGCGCACGACGCGGTTCGACCAGTTCAGGCACAGCCGAGCCCGCAGATCGTCCTCGCGCGCGGAGGACAGGGTCTGGTCGATGCGATCCAGCACGCCGCCCCACAGGGCGCCGGTGATGCCCTTGGTGCGCCCGCGATCGATCGCCCGCAGCACCTCGGGGTCGGCCACGTAGAGCCCGGCCAGGTCGGGGCGGTCGATGGAGCGCACGACGACGGAGCAGTCGGATGCGGCGAGCACGGCACCGGCGCGCGCCTCGAGGGCGACGGCGGCGTCGCGGTCATCGAGGGGAGGCGGGTCGAGCCGGTCGAGTTCTCCCGTGACGTCGACCTGCTCGACCGTGACCTGCGGGTAGAGGTCGGGCAGCATCCGGATCAGGTCGGCGTCGTAGAGGTAGCCGCCGTTGACGAGCACCTCGTCGGAGGGGGAGATGCCGGCCACCTGGCGGAACTCGTCCACCGTCTGCGCGTACCGGATGTGCGGGTACCGCTCGACGAGGTCGCCGATGCGCAGGGTGCCGTGTGTGGTCTCGACGGTCAGCCAGCGGGAGATGAAGCGGGCGAGCTCCTCGTCGTGGCGCACCAACGACTTGAGCCCCACCTCGTGCACGGCGACGAACTGCGCGAGGCGGTGCGGTTCGCGCAGCCCCAGCTCGAGCACCCAGCGGCGGATGCCGGCACCCAGCTGCTCCCGCACGCGTTCGAGCGCGGCGTCCTCGACGAGCGATTCCCGGCTCGCGGTCGGGGCGAGGCCGGTGGAGTCGATCACGGCGCGCACGAAGAACGCCCAGTCGGGGAGCACATCGTCCACGCGCTCGGAGAGCAGCATCCGCCCCAGGTACATGCGCGTGGCCTGGCGTGCGCCGGGAGGCGGAGCGAAGGGCAGTACGTACGCCAGGCCGCGGGTGCCCGTGGCGGGCTCGTTCAGCTCGATCACGTCGAGCGGACTCGCACCGAGGAGGTCCCGCCCGTAGCCCACGGCCGCCTCGGGATCCTCTGCCGCGTCGAGGAACGGCGCATCCCTGGTGATGTCGATGTCTCCGGCTGCGGTGTCGATCGTCACGCGCACCGGGAGGAACTCACCGAACGTCGTCGCCAGCTCGTGCACCGCCGCGGGGCGCAGCAGCTCGTCGGCGTCGAAGCGCGGGACGAGGTGCACGCTGGTGCCGATCGGCAGCTCCTCGTCGATCTCGGCCACCTGGAACGTGCCGTCCGCGCTGCCCGTCCACTCCACCGAGGCGCCGCCGCGGGCGCTGCGGGAGCGGATGACGATCGTGTCGGCGACCATGAAGCAGCTCAGCAGGCCGATGCCGAACTGGCCGAGGTAGTCGCTGCGCGGGAGATCGAAGATATCGCGCTTGGAGCTGCGGCCGACGGTCGCCAGCAGATCGGCGACCTCCGTGAGGGTCAAGCCCACGCCGTCGTCGCGCAGCACGAACTCGCCGCTCTCCGCGGTCAATGGGGTGATGCGGATGCGTCCCCCGCCCCCGTCGACCTCGCGGCGGGCGGTGATCGCATCGCGGGCGTTCTGCAGCAGCTCCCGCAGGTACACCCGAGGGCTGGAGTAGATGTGCCGGCTGAGCAGATCGACGACTCCGCGCAGATCCACCTGGAACTGCTGCACTTCAGCGCTCACCGGCGCTCCCTCCTCCTGCATACGCTCGCTGAGCCTAACAAGAACACGCCAACGCGATCCCGGTTCGGCACCACCGGATCGATGCCGTATGCTTGAGGGGCAGTTGTTGTCTGCATTCTTTCGCCATGCCTGGGGTCTTCCGATCACGGTCACGGTGGCAGAGTGGAGAGAACACCCCGAGACCTCCCGGTCTCTAGGGCGGTAGCTCAATTGGCAGAGCAGCGGTCTCCAAAACCGCAGGTTGCAGGTTCGATTCCTGTCCGCCCTGCGCGTCAGCGCAACGCTGACACACGAAAGGTACATTCAGGATGGATCAGGACGAACCGCGCGGCGAGGTCGTCGCGGCCGGCGCCACCCGCGAGAAGACGGGCAACCCCTTCTCCCGGTTCTTCGGGAGCATCGCCCTGTTCATCCGCCAGGTCATCGCCGAGCTCCGCAAGGTCGTCACCCCGACTCGCAAGGAGCTGTTCAAGTTCACCGGGGTGGTGCTCGTCTTCGTTCTGATCGTCATGGGCATCGTCTACGGCTTGGACACGCTGTTCGCGTTCGTGACGCACTGGGTGTTCGGAATCCCTGGCTGATGACCCCCGCGGCTCACCCCGCAGCTATGGAGAAGAAACAACGTGTCTGAACGATATTCCGACGACGCCGACTGGGCGACCGCCGCAGAGCAGTCCAGCGAGGAAGACGAAGCCCAGGAGGGCAACGTGCTCGCTGAGGAAGAGCTCTCGGTCACCCCGGCTGAGCACGTCGCGGTCCACGTCGAAGACGAGGACGGCGAAGAGGATGACACGGTTGACACCGACATCGACATCGACGACCCGGAGGCGGACGCGATCGTGAACGACGCTCTCAACCTGGACGAAGCGGCTGAGTCTGAGGCTGCCGCTGAGGTCCTCAACGAATCTGTGGCCGAAGAAGTCGCCGAGCTGGATGCTGCGGCGGCCGAAGAGGTCACCCCGTACGACGGCCCCGAGCTCGGTGCCGATGACGTGCAGGGCGACGAGGACTCCTCGACGGACGAAGACGACGAGGATGCCGAGGAAGACCCCTACGAGGCCTTCCGCATGGACCTCCGCATGCTCCCGGGCAAGTGGTACGTCATCCACTCCTACGCCGGTTTCGAGCGCAAGGTGAAGGCCAACATCGAGCAGCGCAAGTCGACGCTCGAGGTCGAGGACGAGATCTACCAGATCGAGGTCCCGATGGAAGACGTGGTCGAGATCAAGAACGGCCAGCGCAAGATGGTCACCCGCGTGCGCATCCCCGGCTACGTGCTGGTGCGCATGGAGCTCACGGAAGACACCTGGTCGGTCGTCCGCCACACTCCGGGCGTCACCGGCTTCGTGGGCAACGCCCACAACCCGACGCCGCTGCGCTTCGAAGAGGCCTTCAACATGCTGAAGTCGCTCGTCGAGGTCAAGGACGTCCCCACCGCCAAGAACATCGCGTCGAAGGGCGGCCTCGCCGTCGCTCGTCCGCTCCCGGCCGAGGTCGACTTCGAGGTTGGCGAGACCATCACGATCAAGGAGGGCTCGTTCGCGGGTCTTCCCGGTTCGATCAGCGAGATCAAGCCCGAGAGCGGCAAGCTCACGGTGCTCGTCTCCCTCTTCGAGCGCGAGACCCCGGTCGAGCTGTCGTTCGACCAGGTCACCAAGATGATCTGACACCCCTCCTCACGAGAACGGCCGTCCCTTTCGGGGCGGCCGTTCTCGCGTCACCGCCGGCATCGCCCGCACGCTCGGTGGCCTTCGGCGGCGAACGGTCTCCCGATCGGGTAGACTTGTGTGGTTTGTGCGGCGCTTCGGCGTGCGCGCAGACGACCACGGTCCGGAAACGCCGGATCTGTGGGAGAAGCGGGTGCTCCGGCATCCGATTCGATGAAAGGAAAGAGAATGGCACCGAAGAAGAAGGTGACCGGCCTGATCAAGCTTCAGATCAACGCCGGTGCAGCCAACCCGGCGCCGCCGATCGGCCCCGCGCTCGGTCAGCATGGCGTCAACATCATGGAGTTCTGCAAGGCGTACAACGCCGCGACCGAGTCGCAGCGCGGCAACGTCATCCCCGTGGAGATCACCGTCTACGAGGACCGCAGCTTCACGTTCGTCCTGAAGACCCCGCCTGCCGCGGAGCTCATCAAGAAGGCCGCTGGCGTCCCCAAGGGCTCCGCGACCCCGCACACCGTCAAGGTCGCGAAGATCACCAAGGACCAGGTCCGCCAGATCGCCGAGACCAAGCAGGCTGACCTGAACGCCAACGACATCGAGGCCGCGATCTCGATCATCGCCGGCACCGCCCGTTCCATGGGCATCACGGTCGAGGGCTGAGGAGAATAATCATGGCTACCAAGTCCAAGGCTTACAAGGCTGCCGCCGAGAAGATCGAGGCAGACCGTTTCTACACTCCGACCGAGGCCGTCGCGCTCGCGAAGGAGACCGGATCGTCGAAGTTCGACTCGACCGTCGAGGTCGCGCTGAAGCTCGCCGTCGACCCCCGCAAGGCAGACCAGATGGTGCGCGGCACCGTCATCCTGCCCCACGGCACCGGTAAGACCGCCCGCGTCATCGTCTTCGCCACCGGCCCCGCGGCCGAGGCAGCGATCGCCGCAGGTGCAGATGAGGTCGGCGGCGCCGAGCTCATCCAGAAGGTCGCCGATGGCTGGACCAACTTCGACGCCGCCGTCTCCACCCCGGAGCTCATGGGCCAGGTCGGTCGTCTCGGAAAGGTGCTCGGACCGCGTGGTCTGATGCCGAACCCGAAGACCGGCACCGTGACCCCGAACCCGGCCAAGGCCGTCGAGGAGATCAAGGGCGGAAAGATCGAGTTCCGCGTCGACAAGCACGCCAACGTGCACTTCGTCGTCGGCAAGGCCTCCTTCACCGCTGAGCAGCTGAACGAGAACATCGGCGCAGCGCTCGAGGAGATCGTCCGCCTCAAGCCGTCGAGCTCGAAGGGCCGTTACATCCAGAAGGGTGCGGTGTCGACCACGTTCGGCCCCGGCATCCCGCTGGACGTCAACTCCATCTGAGTCTGACTCGCACAAACGCCCCCGGGTTCTCCCGGGGGCGTTTTTGCGTCTTCCGAGCTCCTGCGAAACGAAACGTCATCGGATGCGGCGAAACGCCCCGTGCCACGTACTGTGGGGGAGTTCCCGCGACGGTCGCGTAAACTCGCACCGCGCTTCACACCCCAGGAGGGTTCATGTCCCGTCGTCTCATCGCCGTCACCGCACTCGTCGTCGCCGCCGCGGCTCTGACCGCCTGCAGCGGGTCGAGCACATCTGAGAGCACTGCGGGCAGCGGCGAGAGCTCCGCGAGCTCGGAGTTCGGGCTCGCGAAGGACGGCACGCTCACGGTCGGGACCGAGGGTACCTACCGTCCCTTCAGCTTCCACGGCGACAACGGCGCCGGCGAGCTGACCGGATACGACGTGGAGATCATCGAAGCCGTCGCCGACAAGCTCGGCCTCGAGGTGAAGTTCGAAGAGACCCAGTGGGACGCGATCTTCGCGGGTCTCGACGCCGGTCGGTTCGACGTGATCGCCAACCAGGTCACGATCAACGACGAGCGTGAGGCGAAGTACCTCTTCAGCACGCCGTACACCGTCTCTCCCGGCGTGATCGTCGTGGCCGACGACGACGACACGATCTCGTCGTTCGCCGACCTCGACGGCAAGACCACCGCGCAGTCGCTCACGAGCAACTGGAACGACCTCGCCGCCGAGTCGGGCGCCACGGTCGAGGGTGTCGAGGGCTGGGCACAGGCCGTCGAGCTCCTGCGCCAGGGACGGGTCGATGCGACCATCAACGACAAGCTCACGTTCCTCGACTACGAGACGACCAACAGCCCGACCGGTCTGAAGATCGCGGCGGAGACCGATGAGGCGGGCGAGCAGGCGTTCGCCTTCGCCAAGGACAAGGAAGCCCTCGTCACGGCGGTCGACGCTGCTCTCGACGAGTTGCGTGCGGATGGCACGCTGGCCGAGATCAGCAAGAAGTACTTCGGCGAAGACGTCTCCCAGTAGCCGATGGAGAGTCCCTGGCAGCTGTTCCTGGACGCGCTCGGGCCGATCGCCTGGGCGGGTCTGACGGCGACGGTGCCGCTCGCGCTGGCGTCGTTCGCCCTGGGGCTGCTCATCGCCGTCGGCATCGCCCTGATGCGGATCTCGGTGAACCCGATCCTCTCGGGCGTCGCTCGGTTCTACATCTCCGTGATCCGCGGGACGCCGCTGCTGGTGCAGCTGTTCGTGATCTTCTACGGTATGCCGTCGATCGGGATCACGATCGCCCCGTGGCCGAGTGCCATCATCGCGCTGTCGCTCAACGTCGGCGGTTACGGCGCCGAGGTCGTCCGCGCCGCCATCCTCTCGGTCCCGCAGGGGCAGTGGGAGGCCGCGTACACGGTGGGCATGAACCGCACCCGCACGCTCACCCGCATCATCCTGCCGCAGGCGGCGCGCGTGTCGGTTCCCCCGCTGTCGAACACGTTCATCTCGCTGGTGAAGGACACCTCTCTCACGTCGCTGATCCTCGTGACCGAACTGTTCAAGGTGGCGCAGCAGATCGCCTCGACCACCTACGAGTTCATGGTGCTCTACCTCGCCGCCGCGCTGGTCTACTGGGTGTTCTGCCTGGTGCTGTCGTTCGGCCAGAGCGCTCTCGAGAGGAGGCTCGACAGCCGTGTCGCGCACTGACAACACTTCAGAGGCTCTGCTCACCGCCCGTGGCCTGCGCAAGAGCTTCGGCGACAACGAGGTGCTCCGCGGCATCGACCTGACGCTGCACCGCGGCGAGGTCGTCGTGCTCATCGGGCCCAGCGGTTCGGGAAAGACCACAGTGCTGCGTGCTCTCAACGGCCTCGAGACACCGGATGCCGGCACCATCGTCGTCGACGGCGGCCCCGAGATCGACTTCGCCCCGGAGGCGAAGCCCTCGGCCCGCGTGCAGAAGCAGAAGCGGCTCGCACTGCGCGACCGCTCGGCGATGGTGTTCCAGCACCACAACCTCTTCCCGCACCTCACCGTCCTCGAGAACGTCATCGAAGGGCCGTGGCGGGTTCAGGGTCGACCGAAGGCCGAGGTCGTGGCCGAGGCACTCGCGCTGCTCGATCGCGTAGGTCTGGCCGACAAGGCCGATGCCCGTCCGCATCAGCTCTCGGGCGGGCAGCAGCAGCGTGTCGGCATCGTGCGCGCGCTCGCCCTCAAGCCTGATCTGCTGCTGTTCGACGAGCCGACCAGTGCGCTCGATCCCGAGCTAGTGGGGGAGGTGCTGCTCGTCATCAAAGAACTCGCCGACGAGAACTGGACCATGGCGGTCGTCACCCACGAGCTGAGCTTCGCCCGAGAGGCCGCCGATCATGTGCTGTTCATGGACGGCGGCGTGGTGGTCGAGCAGGGGCCGCCGGCCGCGCTCTTCAGCGCCCCGCAGCATGAGCGCACGCAGCGGTTCCTCACCCGCATCATGCGTCCGCTCGACGGCGCCTGAATCCCGCTGACCCTCGCCCCGTGCGCGGATCGGTGACAGGATGCCCTCGTGGGAACCATCGACGACTACCTCGCAGACCTCGCTGCCGCTGATCGTGACGCGATCGATCGTGTCTATGCCGTTGCGCGCCGAGAGGCGCCGGATGCGGAGCAGGGCAAGGGGTATGGCATGCCCGCGCTCGTGCACGGCGGCAAGCCGTTGCTCTCGGTGATGCGCGCCAAGAAGCACATCGGGATCTACCCGTTCAGCCCGGATGCCGTCGCCGCTGTCGCAGACGTTCTCGACGGGTATCCCGGGGTCAGCGTGGATAAGGGGACCATCCGGTTCCAGCCCGAGCACCCGATTCCGAGCGAGGTCCTCGAACGCCTCGTCCGTGCTCGGCTCGCCCAGATCGACGGCGCATGAAGCCGATCAGCCCCCCAGGACGGGCAGCACGAGGCTGATCGCGATCGTGACCATGACCACCGCGATCACGGCGTCGAGGATGCGCCACGACCGCGGCGTGCGCAGCCAGCGTCCGAGGTAGCGCGCCCCGAACCCCAGCGCGGTGAACCACAGGAGGCTGGCGGCCATCGCTCCGGCCGCGAACAGCCAGCGCTCGTCGCCGTGCGTGGCCGCGATGGACCCGAGCATCAGCACGGTGTCGAGGTACACGTGCGGGTTGAGCCAGGTGAGGGCGAGGGTGGTCAGGATCACGGGGGCCAGCCGGCTGCGGGTGAGAGTCGCGCTCGCGCCACCGGTCGCGCGGGAATCGGGGGACGCGGCATCCGTCGCGTCGACCTCGAGCTCCTCGCCCCCTCGCCAGGCGCGACGGGCGGCCAGCGCTGCGTAGGTCAGCAGGAACAGGGCCCCCGCCCAACGCGCGACCACGACCAGCCAGGGCGCGGCGGAGAGGACGAAGCCGAGTCCGGCGACGCCCGCGGCGATGAGCGCCGCATCGGAGAGGGCGCAGATGATCACCACGGCGAGGACATGCTCGCGCCGGATCCCCTGACGAAGCACGAAGACGTTCTGCGCGCCGATCGCGACGATGAGGGAGAGGCCGAGTCCGAGGCCGGCGAGAGCGGTGAGCATGGGTTCAGCCTAGGAATCGAGATACATGAAGTGAAGCGAAGATTCCTATCGCACCATTAGCATCACTAATGTGCGCATCGATCCGGAGCTCGCGACCACCCTCGCCGCGATCGTCGACGAGGGGACACTGGATGCCGCGTCGAAGCGGCTGCAGATCACCCCTTCGGCAGTGAGTCAGCGGTTGAAGACTCTCGAGCAGCAGCTCGGTCGCATCCTCGTGGTGCGCACCAAGCCCGCACGGCTCACCGAGGCGGGGGAGGCCATCGTGCGTCTCGCCCGACAGGTCGCGCTCCTGGAGCACGACGCGCTCGTCGGTGTCGGCATCGATGAAGCAGAGGGCAATCGGCGGATCACGATACCCCTCGCGGTGAACGCCGACTCGATGGCCACGTGGTTTCTCGCTCCGCTGGCACGACTCTCCGCCCGACACGACATCGACTTCGACCTGCATCGCGACGATCAGAACTTCACCGCCCGCCTGCTGGAATCGGGCACCGTGATGGCGGCTGTCACGAGTGAGGAGAGCGCCGTCTCCGGGTGCTCGGTGTCGCCTCTCGGCGTGCTCGAATACCGGGCTATGGCCGAGCCGGCATTCGCCGCGCGCTGGTTCCCGGAGGGAGCGACCGAGAGCGCCCTGTCTGCGGCGCCGTTCGTCGACTTCGATCGCAGGGACACCCTGCAACACGAATGGCTCAGGGAGATGTCGGTGGCGCAGGAGGGAGTGCCCCGGCACTACGTCCCCGCATCCCACGACTACGCCCTCGCCGTCACGCTCGGGCTCGGCTGGGGCATGGTCCCGGTGCTCCAGGAATCGAGCGGGCTCGTTCCTCTGGGCGGACCGACCCTTCGCGTGCAGCTGTTCTGGCAGCAGTGGAACCTGCGCTCGGACCTGCTCGACACCATCGCCGCGGAGATCGCCGCCGAGGCGCGACGGGTTCTCGGCGGCGCCCCGGCCCGTCGATCGCGATAGGGCACGGCGGGCGAGGAGGCGATTCTGCGCGGGATGATCGAATCTCGTGCGCGAAATCGCCTTGTTCTGCGGATGGGGCAACGAGAGGATGGCGCAAACGCGCAGATGCGGGGTCGTTGAGGGGCGACCGGAACACAGGCATTCGCGTGACTCACGAATTCCTGAGGGGGAAGCGACATGGCAACCAAGGCAACCCAGCGCAAGGTGCTGGCGGTACTGGCGGGCGGGCTCGTTCTCGGCGTCGGCACCGCCGTGACGCTCGCGGCCTGGAACGACTCCGAGTTCGCGAACGGCACGTTCACCGCCGGCGCGTTCAATCTGCAGGGCTCTACCGACGGCACCGCGTATGCCGATCACGACTCCGCCGGCAGCGCGGCTACTCTCGCGTTCACCCTGCCGGCCGGACTCGTGGGCAACATGTCGCCGACCAGCTCGGTCTATGCCGGGTTCTGGGTGCGTCTCGCAGCCGGCACCACCAGCGGCGCCGATCTCGTCGCCGATGGCACCACGGCCGATGCCGCGGCCACGTCGAACTCCGACCACCTGTCGTACTCGATCTATCAGTTGGCGCCGGGAGCGACCTGTGATGCGGCATCCGCGACAGGAACACCGGTGGCGACCGGGACGACACTCGACCTCCAGACCGGCGTCACCACCGTGCCGCTCACCGCGGGGGCGACCTCCACGGATCCGGGGACGGCCGTGCAGCTGTGCTTCAAAGTGACGGCGGACGCCGCGCTCGAACCGAGCCTGGTGACCAACGCCACCTGGAAGTTCACGGCCACGTCGACGAACTGAGCATGTGATGATCACCCGCAGAGAAGTGCGGGAGAGGCGGCGGCTGCGCTCTCGTCGACTGCGAGCGGTCCTCGCGGGAGGGGTCGTGCACGGCATCGGCGTCGCCGCCACGCTTGCCGCCTGGAACGACTCCGAATACGGATCCGCCAGCTTCACGGCCGGGAAGTTCGACATCGTGGGTGCGGTCGACGGAGCCACGTTCTCGAACCACGCGACCGCGGGCACAGCCGCGACGCTGAACTTCCAGCTCGTTCCGACCGCGATGGCACCGGGCAACTCCACCTATGCGCTGTTCAGTGTGAAGACCGCGAATCCGTCGGTGGCGGGAACCGTGCAACTGATCGCGGGAACACCGACAGGCACCGGGCTCGCGGCGCATCTCACGTACGGCGTGCGCACGATCGCCGGAACCACCTGCAACTCGACCACGTATGCGGCAGGGACCGCGGTCGTGGCGGACGGTTCGGCCCTCACCGCGGGCGGCGCGACGACCCAGGCCGTGACGGCGAACGGGGCCACCCAGGTCAACTACTGCTTCGCGGTGACGCTTCCGCTCGCCGCTCCGAACGCGGCACAGGGACTGACGATGACGCAGACCTGGCAGTTCCTCGGGACGTCGTCGTAGTCGCAGCAGTAGCGAGAGAAGGCGCACGGAGAGGAGGACGAGATGACGACCCCGACGACACGGCGGAGCCTGCGGGAGGCGGCCCCGTTCCCCGCCCCGGCGGATCCGCACCCGACCGCCGAACACGTGCGCACCCGGCTCCGCCCCGGGCGGCTGATCGGCGACGTGCTGCTCTGGATCGGCGCGGTGGCCGGTACGGTGTGCATCCTGCTCGTCGTGCTCGCATTCACCGCACAGATCACGCTCATCATGTTCCGCACCGGTTCGATGTCGCCGACCATCCCGGCAGGATCCGTGGCCGTGGTGCAGCGCATCCCCGCGGCCGAGATCGGGGTCGGGGACGTGGTGACGGTCGATCGTCCTGGCGAGCTGCCGGTGACGCATCGCATCACCACGATCACGCCGGGACCGAGCGCTCAGGAGCGGGTGATCACGATGCGCGGCGACGCGAATGCCGCAGATGATGCGTTCCCCTACACGGTGTCGTCGGTGCGGAAGGTGCTGTTCTCCGTTCCCGGGATCGCGCTGATCGTCGCCGGGATGGGCGACCCGATCGTGTTGGGAGCGCTGACGGTCGCCGCGACCTCCCTGGTGGTGTGGGCGTTCTGGCCGCGTGGGCAGCGTCGGTCCGCTCACGATCCTGACGGGAGCGGACCATGAGGCGCGCGGTCGCCGTCGTGCTGCTCGCGGTCCTCGCGCTCGCGATGCCGACCGCCGCATGGGCGGCGCCGACGACGCAGGTCATCCAGGGCTCGATCCTCCGTCTCGTCTCGGTCGCCGACTGGGCGGCGGCCGGCAGGCTGCTGCCAGGGCAGCCGGTGGAATGGGACATCGCGGTGAGCGCCGATGCCCCGGATCCGGGAGTCGTGCGGATCGCCGTCAGCGCGACGGGTGAGGCGCAGCTGCTCCTCGACGTCTCGACGTGCCCCGAGGCCTGGACCGAGACAGGATGCCCTGGTGGTGCGACCGCGCTGCGCGTGGGCTGGAGCATCCCGCGCGACGGGGTCGAGGTTCCGCTCACGCAGATGGCGGACACCGAGACGGCCCACCTCCGTCTCTCGATCCTCCTCGATCCCTCCGGGGGCTCGGGTGCCGGCAGCACCGATGTCCGCGTGCACGCGCAGGGGGCAGGCGAGACCGTGATCGCGGGGTCCGGTGGCGGGCTCGCGACGACGGGAGTGCCACCGGGAGCCGCGAGTGCCGTCGTGGTCGGAGCGGCGCTCGCGGTGTCGGGTGCGGTGCTCGCGGTCCGCCGTCGCAGAGGCGCGGTGCCCGAGGAGGGGAGGAGGACATGAGGCGCAACGCGCGTGCGCGCATCCTCGCCGGCGTCGTCGGGCTCGCCGTGCTGGTCGGGGTCGGGTCATCGCCCGCCGTGCAGATGACCGACGCCGCCTTCACGGACAGCGAGTACGCCGCCGGGTCGTTCACGGCCGCGACGCTGGCGAAGCCCGTGGTGACCTCGTGCACGGTGACGAGCTTCTTGGGCACCTTCACGGGCTTCACGATCACGTGGACGTCGCCCTATCCGAAGGTGCAGCAGCGCTTCTCCATCAACAACGTCGTCGTGGATAACAACGCCAACGTCACTCAAACCGGATCAGGGCCCTACACGTTCTCGTCCACGATCAGCTCGGGCGTGCTGAACACGTTGCTGGGGAGTCTTCTCGGATCGACCAATGCGGTCAAGGTCGAGGCGACCTACAGCGGAACGTCGTGGACCTCGACTCCGGCGACGCGTTCGCTCTCGGTCGGCGGTCTCCTGGGGCTCGGCGGCAACAACACCTGCACCTGAGCGGTGCGTCGCTCCGGTCGGATGCCTCGTCAGTCGGCGAGTGCCAGCGCGCGGAAGGCATCGCGTTCGCGGAGCTGTTCGCGACGGCTGGCGGCGGCATCCGTCATCCGGCTCGGTACCTGCTG
The DNA here is from genome assembly GCF_019443525.1 of Microbacterium sp. PAMC22086. Classification (NCBI taxonomy): domain Bacteria; kingdom Bacillati; phylum Actinomycetota; class Actinomycetes; order Micrococcales; family Microbacteriaceae; genus Microbacterium; species Microbacterium sp. PAMC22086. The sequence goes on from NZ_CP080380.1 coordinate 1,408,844, forward strand.
GCCGGTGGTGCGTCGGTAGAGCTCATCGATGAGGTCGGTGGCGAGGCCGACGAGCTTCGCGATCTCGCGGTCGTCGCGGTCGATCCAGACGCAGCGCGGCTCATCGTGGATCGGAGCGAAGTCGACGTGCTCCTCCCACACGAACAGGGTCCGTTCGGCTCCGAGCACGTGCTGCTGCCACCAGACCTGGCGCAGGTAGGTGCGGGGGATGCCGCGGAAAGCCTTGTTCGTGGTCTTGATCTCGGCGAGCTTCACGCGCCCGTCCCCGCCGACCGCGATGCCATCGGGGGTGGCGAGGTGGCGGTGCTCGACCTCGGCGCGGAACAGCGCCGAGGAGGGGAGGATGCCGTGGGTCGCCGCGACCCATGCGGCGATCTCCGGCTCGCGCCGACGACCGTGATCGGTGTAGGCGTTGCCGCCGAAGCGGGGCCCTCCGCCCAGTTTGGAGTCGGCCGCCCTGGCGATCGACTTCTCCGAGGTCAGTCCTGCCACATCGGTGGCGGTGATGCCCCGCGAGCGCGCCCTCAGCCACGCCACGCGGTCGCGGGAGTCCGCGACGATGCGTGCAGAGAGTTCCGGTGTCACCCTTCGACCCTAACCCCGCCCGCCGACCCTCCCTCCCGTACACGCCGCCCTCACGCGTCCGCCCCTCCCGCATCCGCGTACCCCTCCCGCATCCCAAGGTGGTCGCCGAAACCCACGGTGGTCGCCGAAACCCACGCCCGCAGTCGCGTGGGGGCATGGGTCTCGGCGATAAGCATGGGTCCGGGTGCCGCCAGGCGGTCAGGAGCTCCTCTGCCTGTCGTTCTGCACGGCGGCGATGTGAAGCGACTTGTCCGCACCTCTCGGAAGTTCGAGTCTTCGCGATGCGGGTGGCGCGCGCGACGAGTGAGGATCGAGTTCATGCGCAAGTCCGTCACCATCGAAGAAGCGCGCCGGCTCCTTCTCGCCAGAAGCGATGTGCTCGCTCGAGGGGTATCTGAGCGCGAACTCCGCGCCATGGTCGACAACGGCTCGATCGTGCGAGTGCGTCGCGGCTGGTATGTGGATTCTGCGGAGTGGGAGCAGCTCTGGACCGAAGGTCGCCATCTGATGAAGGTGCTCGCCGTGCATCGGGAATCCGCCGGCGGTGGTGCCGCACTCTGCTTCGCCTCGGCGGCCGTGATCCACGGACTCCCGCTCTATCGGACTTCGACGACGTACGTTCACGCGGTTCTCCGCCCGACGAGTCGAAGCAGGGTGAAGTGGGGCGTCGCGAGGCACGACCTCACACTTCGTGAGAGCGACCTCGTGGAAGTCGAGGGCATCAGATGCACCTCGCTCGAGAGGACCGTGTTCGATCTGGCGTCCCGGCTTACGCCTGAAGCGGCGATCGCCGTCGCCGACGCGGCGCTGCGGCGCATCGCCGTGCGCAGACACGAGCAGGACCATATCGCCGCCGCAGAGTGGAGGGACGAACTCGGGAGGCGGGCGCAAGCCCTCTCGAACCGGGGCATCCGTCAGCCCCGAGAGGTGATCGCGTTCTCGGATGGCCGCGCCCAGCTTCCTGGAGAGAGCGTGAGTCGTCTGCACCTTCACCGACTCGGGTTCACCGAGGTCGATCTGCAGTCGCGCGTCACCGGACCGCATGGCGAGGACTATCGGCTCGACTTCGCCTTTCGGGGAGCGCAGACGTTCGGCGAGTTCGACGGGCGAGGAAAGTACCTCTATCCGACGTTGCGTACAGGGATGTCGGCGGAGGCCGTGGTGCTCGCGGAGAAGCATCGGGAGGATGCGATTCGCGGTGTCACCGGGTGGCGGATCGTCCGCTGGGGATCCGAGCACCTCGTCACGTCAGATGCTCTCGGCGCGCGGCTCGGTGCGTTCGGCCTCCGCCCCTGATCCCGGGCTTCGAGACCTCTCGTGCGCTGGCCCGCGCCGCGCGCTCCTGTGCGCCACGTCCCCGAGACCCATGTGTGCCGCCGAGGCCCACGCTCGGATGCGCATTCAAGTGTGGGCCTCGGCGGGGAACGTGGGTCTCATCAGGGCGCGTGGGTCTCGTCAGGGGAGGGGGAGAGGGAGAGGGACGGGGCGAGTGGATTTGGGGGGAGAGGTGCGGGTGGGGTACAGTTATCCCGAACCGAAGACCGCTGGTCATCGTCGTGTGCGAAAGCGCGCAGCGATCGAAGCTCTGCACAGCAGGGGCCCGCGCAGGACACGAACTTTCCAAAGCTCCGTGCGCTTGCGCCGGAGCTTTTCTCTTTGCAGGTGGTCCAGGTCGGCGCCTCACCACCGTGCGGCGCCTCGTACACACCAAGGAGTGACCATGGCGCAGAAGGATGCATCGGTCGCCGAGCTCACGAAGTCATTCGAGAACTCGACTGCCGTTCTGCTGACCGAGTACCGCGGTCTGACGGTTGCCCAGCTCAAGGAGCTGCGCAACAGCATCCGTCAGGACGCTGAGTACGCCGTGGTGAAGAACACGCTGACCAAGATCGCCGCCAACAAGGCTGGCATCTCCGCGCTGGACGACGACCTCAAGGGTCCGTCGGCTGTCGCGTTCGTGCACGGTGACTTCGTCGCCACCGCCAAGGCTCTGCGTGACTTCGCCAAGGCCAACCCGCTTCTCGTGATCAAGTCCGGCATCTTCGAGGGCAACGCCCTCACCGCGGACGAGGTCAACAAGTACGCCGCGCTCGAGAGCCGTGAGGTTCTGCTGGCGAAGGCTGCGGGCATGATGAAGGCGACGATGGGCAAGGCTGCCGCCACCATCGATGCTCTTCGCGAAAAGCTGGAGACCGCAGAGGCCGCGTAAGCGACCTGCGATCTCGTCTACAAACCCCATCTATCTAGGAGATACATCATGGCGAAGCTTTCCACCGAGGAACTGCTCGAGCAGTTCGCCGGCCTGACCCTCATCGAGCTCAACGAGTTCGTGAAGGCGTTCGAGGAGAAGTTCGAGGTCACCGCTGCTGCTCCCGTCGCCGTCGCCGGTGCTGCGGGTGGCGCAGGCGCTGCTGAGGCTGAGGAAGAGAAGGACTCCTTCGACGTCATCCTCGAGGCTGCTGGCGACAAGAAGATCCAGGTCATCAAGACCGTCCGCGAGCTCACCTCGCTGGGTCTCGGCGAGGCCAAGGCTGTCGTCGACGGTGCCCCGAAGGCTGTCCTTGAGGGCGCCAACAAGGAGACCGCCGAGAAGGCCAAGGCTGCTCTCGAAGAGGCAGGCGCAACGGTTACCCTCAAGTAATCGCGACGCTCACGCGTTTCTCAACGAAGGCCCCGGGTTCGCCCCGGGGCCTTCGTGCGTTTCCCGCCGGTCTCGCGGCCGCCCCGCATGCCGGAGTGCCGCGAGGTCAGCGCGGGGGAGCCGTGGAGCTGCGCACCACGAGGGCGGACGCCGCGTCGACGAGTTCGAGCGGAGCATCGGGGTGTTCCATTTGCCGCGTCAGCAGGCGCACCGCTTCGTGTCCCTGGTCGCGTGGCGACTGCCCGATCGTGGTCAGGGAGAACATGTCCGCGTGCTCGTGGTCGTCGATGCCGACGACGCTCAGCTCGGTCGGCACGGCGATTCCCAGTCGCCGGGCGGCGATGATCGCGCCGATCGCGGCTTCGTCGCACACCCCGACGATGGCCGTCGGGCGCCGTCGCCGGTCGCCGAGCAGCCCCGCCGCGGCCGTGTAGCCGCCCGGCATGGTCGGGGCGGCGCCGGCCACGCGCGCATGCGCCGCGAGTCCCGCGGCCTGCAGTGCGCCGCGGTACCCCTCGAGGCGCTGGGCGTCGCCGAAGCTCAGCTCCGCGGTGTCCGTCGAGCCGCCGACGAAGGCGATGTCGGTGTGTCCGAGTTCGATGAGGTGCTCGGTGGCGATGCGCGCGGCCGCCGTGTCATCGATCGACACGGCGCTCGAGCCGTCGCTGTACGGACCGACGCTGACGAGCGGTCGTCCTGTTCGCTGCAGCCGCTCGAGCTCGTGAGCGCTCGGCTGGATGCCCACGGCGATGATCCCGTCGAAGCGCCTCCCGGGTAGGACGCTCTCGAACAGCCCCTCCCTGGTCTTCGACCCCTCGGGGACGCCGTACAGCGAAAGGTCGTAGTCGAGGGCGAACAGCGACTCCTGCACCCCGGCGAGCAGCTCGGCGAAGAACCACCGGTCCACGGGTGGCATGACGATGCCCACGGTCTGGGTGCGTCCTGTCGCCAGGCTCGTGGCGGAGGAGTGCGCGACATAGGAGAGATCGCGAGCTGCGCTCTCGACGCGCTTCCGGGTCGCCTCCGACACGTATCCGCGGCCGCTCAGGGCGCGACTGGCGGTGGCCTTCGATACGCCTGCACGTGACGCGACATCCGCGATCGTGCTCATCGGTCCTCCTCGACCTGATCACGCGGCCTGCGTGGCCTCGACGCGGGGTGCGCGCCGCGTCACAGCGTAGTCGTCGTCGCCGAAAAAGGGAACCGGTTCCAGGCGCACGGCGAGGGAGCGCTCCCATCTCGTCGGGAGTCGGTGCATCGAATGGTTGCGAGCTTGTGACCCTAGCGTGTTGTGCAGGGATGCGGATGGCCAGTAGGTTGGCCTGGAATCGGTTCCCTAACGATGCCCCGGGGTGGCATCGCACAGCCGGGAACCTGTACTCGAAGAGGAGAATTCACATGGCTCTGTCACAGCGTTCCCGGCGTTACGCGCCGCTCGCCCTGCTGGGGGTCGCGGGCATCGCGCTCGCCGGATGCGGGGCTCCGGGTGGGGCACCCGGCACCGACGGGGGTGACGGGGGCGATGCCACCGTCACGATCTACGGCACGATCGTCGATGATGAGGCGAAGCTCCTCCAGGAGTCCTGGAAGGACTGGGCCGACGAGAACGGCATCACGATCAAGTACGAGGGCAGCCAGGACTTCGAGACCCAGCTCGGTACGCGTGCGCAGGGCGGCAACCCGCCGGACATCGCGATCTTCCCGCAGCCGGGCCTGTTCGCCGACTTCGCCAACCGCGACTACCTGAAGCCCGCGCCGGAAGAGGTCGAGAAGAACGCCAACGAGTACTGGACCGAGGACTGGGTCAACTACGGCACGGTCGACGGCACGTTCTACGGTGCGCCGCTGATGGCCAACGTCAAGGGCTGGATCTGGTACTCGCCGGCAAAGTTCGCCGAATGGGGCGTCGAGGTTCCCAAGACGCTCGACGAGATGGGCGCCCTCACCGAGAAGATCCAGGCGACGACCGGCACTCCCGCCTGGTGTGCCGGCTTCGAGTCGGGCACCGCGACCGGATGGCCGGGAACGGACTGGGTCGAGGACTACGTGCTGCGTCAGTCCGGTCCGGACGTCTACGACCAGTGGGTCACCAACGAGGTCAAGTTCACCGACCCGCAGATCAAGCAGGCGTTCGACTCGGTCGGCGAGGTCCTGCTGAACCCGGCCAACGTCAACGCCGGCTTCGGTGACGTGCGCTCGATCAACTCCACCGCGTTCGGTGATGTCGCTCCGAAGCTCGCCGGCGGCGAGTGCGCGCTGACCCACCAGGCCTCGTTCCTCTCGGGCTTCTTCCCCGACGGCACGAAGGTCGCCGAGGACGGCGACGTCTGGGCGTTCATGCTCCCGGGCGAGTCTGCGGATGACTCCGCCGTCACCGGTGCCGGCGAGATCGTCGGAGCGTTCAGCGACTCCGAGGCCACTCAGAAGGTGCTCGCGTACCTGTCCAGCCCCGAGTGGGCGAACAGCCGCGTCAGCCTGGGCGGTGTCACCTCCGCGAACAACGGGCTCGACCCCGCGAACGCGAAGGACCCGATCCTGCAGGAGACCATCAAGATCCTCCAGGACCCGAACACGACGTTCCGCTTCGACGCGTCCGACCTGATGCCGGGTGCTGTCGGCGCCGGCACGTTCTGGAAGGGCATGGTGGCGTGGGTCAACGGCACCCCCACGGACGACGTCCTCACGCAGATCCAGACGGGCTGGCCCGCCAGCTGAGAGAAGAGGAGGGCCGCCCTCTGGGGGGCGGCCCTTCTTCTCTCATGACGCCGCACGTCGATGTGCGCTCGTCGATCCGCTCCGCGTGATGAAGGGGAATCCGTGAACGCGACAATTTTCTTCCAGTGGATCGGCTCGCTCCCGCCGATCCTGCAGGCGGTCGCCGTCGTCATCGCATTCGCGGTGGTCGTGGCAGTCATCCTGCTCCTCGTGGACATCGCTCCACGCAGGGGGGCGCTGTACACCGGCATCCGGCTGGCGATGTGCCTGCTCATCCCGCTCGCCGTGATGTGGTTCTTCAACTCCTACTACTGGGCGATGGGTGTGGCCGTCGCCGTGGGTGCGCTGTTCTTCTGGCTGGACTATCGATCACGCGATGGCGCGGGATACCTGATCCAGCTCGTCGCCTTCATGGCACCGGCGATCCTGCTGCTGCTGGTCGGCCTGATCCTGCCGTCGATCCAGACGATGTACTCGTCGTTCCTGAGCTCGTCGGGCAAGGACTTCGTCGGGTTCGCCAACTATCTGTGGATCTTCACGCAGTCCGACGGCATCACCGCGGTGGTCAACACGATCATCTGGGTGCTCGTGGTCCCCACCGTCTCGACGATCGTCGGTCTCGCCTACGCGGTGTTCATCGATCGCACCCGCGGCGAGAAGATCTACAAGGTCCTCGTCTTCATGCCGATGGCCATCTCGTTCGTCGGCGCCGGCATCATCTGGCGCTTCATGTACGAGTACCGCGGGCCCCAGTTCGAGCAGATCGGACTCCTCAACCAGATCATGGTCTGGTTCGGGGGTGAGCCGCAGCAGTGGCTGCTGAACGAGCCGTGGAACACTCTGTTCCTCATCGTCGTGCTCATCTGGGTGCAGACCGGTTTCGCGATGGTGCTGCTGTCGGCGTCGATCAAGGGTGTGCCGCAGGAGCTGCTCGAGGCGGCGGAACTCGACGGTGCGAACGCCTGGGAGCGGTTCGTCTCGGTGACCGTTCCGTCCATCCGGCCCGCTCTGATCGTGGTGCTGACCACGATCTCCATCGCCTCTCTCAAGGTGTTCGACATCGTGCGGACGATGACCGCCGGCAACTACGGAACCTCGGTGCTCGCAAACGAGATGTACACGCAGTTCTCGAAGTTCGAGGCCGGCCGCAGCGCCGCGCTCTCCGTCATCCTGTTCATCCTGGTGCTGCCGATCGTCATCTACAACGCACGCCAGATCAAGAAGCAGCGGGAGATCCGATGACCGACACCCTGAAGTCCGAATCCGCTGTCAGCACACGAGCGATCACGACCGGGGGCGGCCTCGACGGCGCCGCAGGGCGCACTCGCAAGAAGCTGACGCGCCCCTGGGCATCCGTCGCCTCCATCCTGATCGCGGTGCTGTGGACCCTTCCGACGCTGGGGCTGTTCATCTCCTCGTTCCGTCCTCGCGACCAGATCCAGTCGTCCGGATGGTGGACGTTCTTCTCCGACCCGCAGGTGACGCTCGAGAACTATGTCGACGTGCTGCAGTCCGGCACGACCCAGCTGACCATCCTCGAATCGTTCATCAACTCCATCGCGATCACCATCCCGGCGACGCTGGTGCCGTTGATGATCGCGTCGATGGCGGCGTACGCCTTCGCGTGGATCGACTTCAAGGGCCGCAACGCGCTGTTCATCTTCGTGTTCGCCCTGCAGATCGTGCCGATCCAGATGGCGCTCGTGCCGCTGCTGAGCTCGTTCTCCCGAGGCATCAACCTCTTCGGGCTGCAGGTCACGACGCCGCTGGATGCGTCCTCCGGCTACGCGCAGGTGTGGATCGCGCACACCATGTTCGCGCTGCCGCTGGCGATCTACCTCCTGCACAACTTCATGTCGGAGATCCCGGGGGAGATCATCGAGGCGGCACGCGTCGACGGCGCCTCCCGCGGACAGATCTTCTTCCGCGTGGTGCTGCCCCTGACGATGCCGGCGATCGCGTCCGTCGCGATCTTCCAGTTCCTGTGGGTGTGGAACGACCTGCTCGTCGGACTGGTGTTCGCCGACGGCGCCGCGGCGCCGATCACGAAGCTGCTCGCCGAGATCACGGGCACGAGAGGAAACGACTGGTACCTGCTCACGGCGGGCGCCTTCGTCTCGATCATCGTGCCGCTGATCGTGTTCTTCGCCCTGCAGCGCTACTTCGTCCGCGGCCTGCTGGCCGGATCGACGAAGGGCTGAGCTTCGAGAGACGGCGGGGGCCTTTCGAGAGGACGGATGCCGCGGTCGGGTGCAATACAGCCCCGGTCGCGGCATCCGCGCGTCTACCCTGAAGTCATGAAGTACGCAGACTCCATCGTGGACCTCGTCGGCGACACGCCCCTCGTGAAGCTCCAGCACGTCACCGAGGGCGTCGCGTGCACGGTGCTCGTCAAGCTCGAGTACATGAACCCCGGCGGCTCTTCGAAAGACCGCATCGCCGCGCGCATCATCGACGCCGCCGAGGCCTCGGGCGATCTGAAGCCCGGGGGCACGATCGTCGAACCCACCAGCGGCAACACCGGCGTGGGCCTGGCGCTGGTCGCGCAGCAGCGTGGCTACAAGTGCGTGTTCGTGCTGCCGGACAAGGTCGGTGAGGACAAGATCGACGTGCTGCGGGCCTACGGCGCGGACGTCGTGGTCACTCCGACGGCTGTCTCTCCCGACAGTCCGGAGTCGTACTACAGCGTGAGCGATCGACTGGCCAGGGAGATCCCCGGGGCGTTCAAGCCGAACCAGTACGAGAACCCGAACGGTCCGCGCAGCCACTACGAGACCACGGGACCGGAGATCTGGCGCGACGCCGACGGCGAGGTCACGCACTTCGTGGCGGGCGTCGGCACGGGCGGCACGATCACAGGGACGGGCCGGTACCTGCGTGAGATCTCGGAAGGACGGGTGCGGATCGTCGGCGTCGACCCGGAAGGCAGCGTCTACAGCGGCGGCACCGGGAGGCCGTACCTCGTGGAGGGCGTGGGCGAGGACATCTGGCCCGGCGCGTATGATCCGACGGTGCCGCATGAGATCGTCGCGGTCGACGATGCCGAGTCCTTCGCGATGACGCGGCGCCTCGCGCGCGAGGAGGGAATCCTCGTCGGCGGGTCGAGCGGCATGGCCGTCGTCGGTGCGCTGCGCGTGGCGCGGGAGCTGCCGGCGGACGCTGTGATGGTGGTGCTGCTTCCCGACGGAGGGCGCGGCTACCTGGGGAAGATCTTCAACGACGGATGGATGCGCTCCTACGGCTTCAGCGAGGTGGAGGACGGGGAGACCGTCGCCGACGTGCTCGCAGCTCGTCCGACCCGGCAGGGCACCGCAATCCCCGACCTCGTGCACGCCCACCCGACCGACACCGTGCTCGAGGCGATCGGCATCATGACCGAGTACGACGTCTCGCAGCTGGTCGTGCTCAGCGCCGAACCGCCGGTCATGATGGGCGAGGTGGTCGGCACGGTCGACGAGAAAGGGCTGCTCGATCTGCTGTTCCGTGGCGAGGCGAATGCGGCCGATGCCGTCGGCGCGCACGTGGGGGAGCGGCTTCCGCTCGTCGGCATCCACACCTCGGTCGCGCAGGCCAAGGCCGCGCTCGCCGACGCCGACGCGCTGCTGGTGACCGAGGACGGCAAGCCTCACACGGTCCTGACGCGTCAGGACCTGCTGGCGTATCTGTCGCGCTGAGCCGATGCCCCGACCCGGGGCGTAACCGGGAGGCCGTCCCCGCGAGGGCGGACGTAGGCTGAGGGGCATGTCCGATCACGCCTTCGCCACCCGAGCCATCCACGCAGGACAAGCGCCAGACCCCGTCACGGGCGCGATCATCCCGCCGATCTATCAGTCCTCGACGCATGTGCAGGACAGCGTCGGCGGTCTGCGCGGCGGATACGAGTACAACCGTGCGGGCAACCCGACGCGTTCCTCGCTCGAGACGCAGCTCGCGGCCCTGGAAGGGGGTGCGAGCGCGCTGTCGTTCGCATCCGGACTCGCCGCCGAGGATGCACTGCTGCGCGGGATCCTGAAGCCGGGTGACCACATCCTCCTGGGCAACGACGTGTACGGCGGCACGTACCGGCTGCTCACCCGCGTGCTCGCTCCCTGGGGCATCGAGACCACGACGGTCGAGCTCTCCGACGTCGATGCCCTCCGTGCGGCGATCCGTTCCGAGACGAAGGTCGTGTGGCTGGAGACGCCGAGCAATCCGCTCCTGAAGATCGTCGACATCGCCCTGATCGCCGAGATCGCGCACGCGGCCGGTCTGATCGTCGTCGTGGACAACACCTTCGCCTCGCCGGCGCTGCAGCAGCCGCTCGCGCTCGGCGCCGATGTGGTCGTGCACTCCACGACCAAGTACCTGGGCGGGCACTCGGATGTGCTCGGCGGCACGGTCGTGTTCGCCGACGACCGCTTCTTCGACCAGGTCAAGTTCCAGCAGTTCGCGGTCGGTGCCGTCTCCGCGCCGCTGGATGCCTGGCTGACCACTCGCGGCATCAAGACCCTGGCGCTGCGGATGCGGCAGCACTCCGAGAACGCGCAGGCCATCGCCGAGTGGGCGCAGGAGCGTCCGGAGTTCGCGCAGGTGTACTTCCCCGGGTTGCCCTCGCACCCCGGCCACGAGATCGCCGCGAAGCAGATGAGCGGATTCGGCGGGATGCTGTCGTTCGGGCTCGCCGCGGGAGCCGACACGGCACGGGCGTTCGTCGAGAGCACCTCGCTGTTCCAGCTCGCCGAGTCGCTGGGCGGCGTCGAGTCGCTCATCGGGTACCCGCCGGACATGACGCATGCCTCCGTGCGCGGCACCGAGCTCGCGGTCCCGGAGAACATCGTGCGGCTCTCGGTCGGCATCGAAGACGTGAGCGATCTGATCGCCGACCTCGAGCAGGCGCTCGACCGCGTCTCCCGCTGACCGCGCGAGACGCGGTATCCGAGACGCATCCCGCGCAGCTGCCAGGGTGCGTCTCGGATCTGTGGCGGTCGGAGGAGGGCAGAGCGGCGGTAACATAGGGGCTTCCCCAGGTCGAATCGATTCGACCCATGTATCCCCCCGAACTCTGGAAGGACGTCGTGTCCGACGCTCCCCGCACTGATTCCCTCCCCGTCGTGAAGGCGGACGATTCCGCTGCCGACGCGCAACAGGCCCCGCAGCCGGAGCGCACCGCGACGGGAAGCATCCGCATCCCGAGCGCGACCGGCGCGATCCGCACACTCGGCGCGAACCCCGCGACCGCTCCGGTCATGCTGCACCCCGGAGATGCGATCTCCCTCGGCCGCCGGACGCTGTACATCATCCTGCTCGGCGCGCTCACGGCTCTCGGCCCGTTCACGATCGACCTGTACCTCCCGGCGTTCCCGGTGCTGGAGGAGGTCTTCCAGACCACGGCCGCCGCGATCCAGCTGACCCTGACCGGGACGATGATCGGGTTCGCGCTCGGTCAGCTCGTGGTCGGACCGCTCAGTGACAAGGTCGGGCGTCGGGTGCCGCTCATCGCGGTCACCGCGCTGCACGTGCTCGCCAGCGTCGGGGCGGCCTTCGCGCCGGACCTCGGACTGCTCAGCGTCGCCCGCGTGCTCATGGGCGTGGGAGCGGCGGCCGGTGGCGTCGTGGCCATGGCGATCGTGCGCGACCTGTTCGGCGGGCGGCGACTGGTCGTCATGCTCTCCCGCCTCGCCCTGGTCTCGGGTGTGGCTCCGGTCATCGCGCCCCTGATCGGCTCGTGGCTGCTCACGCTCATGCCCTGGCGTGGGATCTTCGGCGTGCTCGCCGCCTACGGCGTGGTGATGCTGCTGTCGACGATCCTGTTCATCCCGGAGACCCTGCCCGTCGCACGTCGCCAGGGCCGGGGAGGGGCGACCATGCTGCAGCGGTACCGCTCCGTGCTCTCGGACCGGGTGTTCCTCGGCGTGCTCGTGATCGGCGGGATGACCTTCTCCGGCCTGTTCTCCTACCTGTCGGCATCGCCGTTCCTGTTCCAGGTGACGCACGGACTCGATGCGCAGCAGTACGGTCTGCTGTTCGCCGTGAACTCGCTCGGTGTCGTCTTCGGCGTGCAGACCGCGTCCCGACTCGCCGCGCGCTTCGGGCCGCAGTGGGTCATGGCCTACTCGACCGCGGTGCTGCTGCTCGCCGGAGTCGCGATCATCGTCACCGATCAGCTCGGCCTCGGGTTGTGGGGCACGGTGATCCCGCTGTTCGTGTTCATGACCGCGTGCGGATTCACGTTCCCGAACGTGCAGGTGCTGGCGCTCGACCGTCACGGAAAAGCCGCAGGAACCGCGGCGTCCATCATCGGTGCGACGAACTTCGGCGTCGCCGGCCTCATCTCGCCCGTCGTCGGATGGCTCTCGCACGACGCCGGGATCACCGCGACGACCATGGCCTCCGTCATGGTCGGATGCGCCGCGATCGGCATCCTGTCGCTCTGGTTCGTCGTGCGTCCGCGCACGGTCGGGATGCTCGCTCCATGAGTGTTCAGGCATCGTCCGACAGAATGGGACGATGAACAGGCGGATGCTGCTGTGGTGGGGAGTGGGCCTCCTCGCGCTCGCGACGGTGCTGGGTGCCGTGGTCGAGTTCGCCTACCCGGCGACCTCCGGGTTCGATCGGTGGTGGAACGACACGATCGCCGGGGCCCGTGCGGACTGGATGGTCGACTTCGCCCTCGCGCTGAACTGGGTCGGTGGTGGCTGGGTCGCCATCCTCGGAGTACCGCTGCTGACGATCCTGGTGCTCGTGATCGCACGGCGGTGGCGCGGTGCGCTGTTCGCCGCTCTCTGCTTCGCCGCGAGTGCCGCCGGTGTGCAGCTGCTCAAGCAGCTCTTCGGGCGTGCGCGGCCCGACGACATGCTGGTGGTGAGCGACTACGGCTCGTTCCCTTCCGGTCACACCGCGAACGCCGCGACGATCGCGCTCGTGCTCTGGGTGCTCTTCCCGCGGGTCTGGGTCGCGATCGTCGGGGCGGCATGGGTGCTCGCGATGGCCCTCTCGCGCACCTTCCTCTCGGTACACTGGGCGACCGACACCCTCGGCGGTGCGCTGGTCGGCGCCGGTGTCGTGCTGGTGCTCGCCGCCTGGCTGCTCCCGTGGGTGCAGCGCAACAGAGTCGCGGTCGAGGCGCCGATAGGCTGACAGGACCCGTTCCCTCCCGAGGAGTCGCCGTGTCCCGCATTCGTCCGTACCGCCCCACCGATCGTGCCGCGCTGTACGAGATCTGCGTGAAGACGGCGGATGCCGGGGCGGATGCGACCGGTGTGCTGTCGGACGATTCGCTGTGGGGCGACCTGTTCGCGGTGCCCTACGCCGAGCGTCATCCCGATCTCGCGTGGGTGGTCGAGAGCGACGACGAGCGCACGATCGGCTACATCGTGGCGACGGACGACACCGACGCTTTCTACACCTGGTTCCGTGAGGAGTGGTGGCCGACGCTCGAGGGACGCCACCCCCGGCCGGTGGAGGTGGCCACGCGGGAGGATCGGATGATCGACTACGGATACAGCCGTGCCGCCGGCATCGAGCCGAACGTCGGGGATCACCCGGCCCACCTGCACATCGACCTGCTTCCCGAGACACAGGGGCAGGGTCTGGGTCGCCAGCTCATCGAGACGCTGTTCGCCGAGCTGACCCGGCGCGGGGTGCGCGGGCTGCACCTGGGGATCGACCCGAACAATGCCGGTGCCGCCGCCTTCTACGAGCGGCTCGGGATGACGCGCCTGCCGGCGGAGCCGGGTGGTCAGATCTACGGCGTGCGCTTCGACGGCTGAGCCCTCGCGATTCCGGCGGCGAGGGCGGGCCCCGGTGCTCTCCCCTTCCGAGTCCCCAACGCCCCATCAACAAGAAGAGAGCCCCCGCACCAGCGGGGGCTCTCTTCTTGTTTGGCGGTGACGGCGGGATTCGAACCCGCGGTTGCTTGCACAACACACGCTTTCCAAGCGTGCTCCTTCGGCCGCTCGGACACGTCACCAAGGAACAACCTGTCCATCCTATCCGATGCCGGGCGTGCGACAGGACAGATCGCCGACACCCTGGCCTCCGGCACCCCCGGATGTGAAATATTGCACGTCACCTGCCGCCTGGATAGCCTCATGTGAGGACGTATCGCCTTCTATCGTGATACGACGTTTCTCTGGGGGAAGCATGCAGGCGAGTTCGACGGCGACACGAAGCGGCCACCGCACCGCGACGGCTTTCGAGCAGTATGTGAGCGCACGGCGCGGGTTCGTCGAGGGAGCGGTGTTCTTCCTGGAATCCGGCACGCACCACGAGGCGGTGCTGAGCGGGAGCAGGGCGGGGGACGTCGTCTTCACCCCGGCGGGGACGGCCGTGCGGAGCGATCCGCGAGTCGTCGAATACGACGGGCGCTTCTGCAGGCCCGGTGACCAGCTGACCCTCGACGGCAGGCAGACGCTCGAACTGCAGGAGTACGTCGCCGTTCCCTTCGTGTCGATCGTCGGGCCCACCGTCCTCCGGCAGTGCAGCGCGGACGGCGTGGCCGCCTTCTTCAGCGACGCCGACACGGCGAGGGAATCCGGCGTCTTCGTCGAGCAGCTGCTGAGCAGCGCCGTTCTCATCGACTCCCTCGTCTCCTTCGTCGGGACCGACCACGAGCCGGACGCTCTCGTGCGGGTCCACGTGAGCGCAGACGGCGAGTACCGGGACGGCCCCGACGGACTCGTTATCGGGGAGGTCGGAGATGAGCGTGCGGACGTCGAGGCCCGCGCCGTCGACGGCGCGGGCCGAGGGCGGGCCTTCGCGCGCATCGTCGACCGCGGCATGTTCGAGGCCGACCTCGACGACAGACGGTGGCTCGCGCGGTACGTGGCGGCGCTCGAGATACTGCGTCAGTGGGACGGGATCCCGGCGCGTCCGGCGATCTCGGGGTTCGGTGGGCACCTCGTGCGCGCGCTCGACGAACTCCCCGCGCTCCTGGGCGTCGTATCCGCCGACGCGCCGTTCCTACTGACCGGCGGCGATGACGAGTATCTGCTGGTGGATCCCGTGACTCGTCGTCGGTTCCGCCTCGGCATCGACGCCGCGCGTGCGGCCGAATGCCTGATCGCGACGGGAGACGAGTCGGCGGCGGTGTCCCTGCTCGCTGCTGAGCTCGACAGACGCGCGAGCAGCGTCGCTCCCGTGGTGCAGGAGGTCCGCGGCGACCTGGCAGCGGCGGGTCTCGACGTGGCCGCGAGCCGGGACGAAGGCCTCTGATGCGAGACGACGACCACGCTGCTCAGCCGGAGCTCTTCGGCGCCAGGGCGCTGCGCGAGTGGATCACCGGCGAGCATACGGAGCACTCCCGGATCTTCCTCCTCGAGGACGGAGCAGACGTCAGCGACCTCGACGACGTGGCCGGTCACGACGACGTGGTCCTGTTGCCGGCGGAGAGCGCGCCGTATGACGGGCCGGCCGGCACCGCCCGGTACAGCGGCGCGCTGCGCGAGGTCGGCGACGAGCTCTTCTTCGGCGAACGCGGCGTCGAGCTCCAGGACTACGTCGCGGCGGCGTTCGTGCAGATCATCGGTCCCACCGCCGTCCGCTTCTTCGATGAGACCAGCTGGCGAGCCTTCCTCGACGATGCGGAACTCGCGCGCCGCACCGGAGTCTTCCCCTCGGCGTTGACCGATCCGCGGGTGCTTCTCGCCGATCGCGCTGCGCTGGTGAGGCCGGATGGGCTGGAGGCCCCGAGCGCTCTCAGACTGAGCCCGGACGGCGCGGTCAGCCTGGGCCTGCAGGGCGAGATCCTCGGCAGCACCGCCGATCTCGAGGCGCTGCTCACGGTTCCGCTGCCCGGTGCTGCGGCACTGGGAGGCGTCGTGCCCCGTGATGTGCTCGCAGCCGACCTGGCGAGTCGCGAGTGGATCGCGCGATACCTCGGAGCAACGGACCTCATCAAGATGCTCCGGCTGGAGACTGCGACCGCCAAGATCTCCGGCTTCGGCTGGTCGCTCATCGATGACGGGCGCGCCGACGCCGAACCGCTGGCCACGGATCCGTTCCTGCTCGACACCGACGACGGTTTCCTGCTCGCGGACATCGGATCCCTGCGCCGCCAACTGCTGTCGGAGTCGACGGCCGTCGTCGTCGCCGCCACGCAGACCTCCCGTTCGACCGAGGTCGCGGCCGACCGCGTGGCTCGACGGCTCGGCATCGCGACACCCGACGCCCGCGCCCTGTGCCGCGAAGCCCGCACGGCGCTCAGCGTCCACGTAGGCACGCCCGCCGATGCGCGCTTCCGAACCGCGGGGGTCGAAGGGTGAGCCTGCCGCACGCGCTGTGGACGTCGATGCTCCCCGCGGACGAGATCTTCACGCACGACCGCGTGGCCGTCGGCGCGGCAGGGAACCGCATCGAGTTCGCTGACGGATCCACACGTCTGTGCGCGACGAGCGGTTTGTGGAACGTTCCACTCGGCTTCGGGAACTTGGCGGTCGCCGACGCGGTGGACAAGGCCACGCGTGACGCCTCGTACCTGTCGTTGTTCAGAGCGCCCCATCGGTACGCGCAAGACGCGGCGGAAGCCCTCATCGAATTGGCGGACCCGAGCCGCTACCGCCGCGTCATCTTCTCCACGTCCGGCGGGGCGGCGAATGACGCCGCGATGAAGCTCGCACGCCAGTACTGGTCGCAGAAGACGGGCGGGTCCCGTTCGATCGTGGTCGGCCTCAGAGGCGGCTATCACGGCACGATGTACGGAAGTCATGCCCTGAGCGGAGACGACCTCCTCCAATCCGCCTACTTCGTCGACCGCAGAGCGGTGAGACACGTCTCTCACAGTGACGACGGCGAAGAGCTGGAGAGGCTGCTCAAGCGGGAAGGATCCAGGGTGGCGTCGGTCGTCGTGGAACCTGTCCTCGGCAGCGGCGCGTACGCACTGTCGGAAGCGTTCATCGATCGCCTCCTCGCCCTCAGGGAGGAGTACGGCTTCCTGATCGTCGCCGATGAGGTCGCCACGGGGTTCGGCCGCACCGGGACGATGCTCGCCACCGACACCTGGGCGGCGGCACCGGACGTCCTGATCCTCTCCAAGGCACTGACGAACGGCGCGATGGGCGCCGCGGCGCTCCTGGTGGGTGACCGGGTCGCTTCCGAATTCGTCCGTGGGGGCTGGACGTTCGTCCACGGCGAGACGCAGGCGGGGACCCCGGCCTGCGCGGCGGCCATCATCGCGGTGATCGAGGAACTGCGCCGCATCGATGTGGAATCGACCACCCGGGCGCTGGGAGCCGGGCTGGGGGAGTTGGCGACGTCGTTGCTGTCGGACGGCGTGGTCACGGAGATCACCGGAAGGGGGTGCTTCGTCGGGCTCGGGCTTCGCGCCGAGGATCAGGCCCCGCTCTCCGGGGCGGAGGTGCTCCGCGTCGTCGCGGCCATCGCGCGCAACGGCGTCCTGGTGCAGCCCGGTCCCAGCTCGATCGAGCTGATTCCCGCCTACGGGTTCACCGCGGACGAGCTGCATGAGGTGGGCGCAGCCATCCGCTCAGGGCTGGCTCAGGCGCAGGAGGCATCCGCATGACCTCGGACTTCGCTGGTCGAGTTCCCACCCTGTGGCACGGAGAAGGGATCGCCCGGCAGATGATGGAGCGCCTCACGGCGGGCCGCGAGACTCTCGTGGTGGCGGACGCGGCTGTCGCGGCCCCCTTCCTGGAGGGCCACTCGGCGAGAACGATGACGATCGACGCACCCGCGGTGAACGTGGCAGCCGTCGTCACGATGGCGCAGGAGATCGTCCACCGGTCGCCGAGCGTCATCGTGGCCGTCGGCGGAGGAACCGTGCTCGACGCCAGCAAGATCGCCGCACTGGCGCTCGCCCGCGGGCGCGTGTTCGACTACGCGATCGGGCATGCGTCGAGGTCGGCGCTCACGTTCCTGCCCGACGCCCTGCCGGCTGTGGACATCATCGCCGTGCCGACGACGCTGGGCACGTCGTCCGAGACGAACAGCGTCGGCATCCTCACGACCGACCGCGGTCACCGACTCATCGTGGGGCACGCCCTGAGACCACGGCACGCGATCATCGATCCCTGCAACCTCACCTCCCTCACGCCCGAAGCCGTGAGGGAGGGAGCGCTGGAGGCGTTCCTCCGTCTGGCGGGCGCCTCGACGAGCGCGCGGAGAAGCGCCAGAGGGAACCGCGACGCCGTCGCCCTCGGCCGAGCGCTCATCGACGCGGCGACCCGCGACCCCGACTCGGCGGCGGGAAGGCTCCGCATCGCGCGACTGAGTGCCGCGACCCAGCGCAGCGCCGCGCTCAGAGGGTGGGATCCCTACAGTGCCCGTCATTGGTATGTGGCGAACGAAGTGGCCTTTCTGCTGCAGGTCCGCAAGATCGTCGCCACGGCGGCGGTCATCGCCGCGGTCTGGCGACGAATCTGCTCGGGAGACACGCGCTGGGGCGATCGGAGGAGCCTGGAGGGGTTCTGGGCGCGGGCGTCGATCGGAACGACATTGCCCGTCGAACCGCCCGCCGGGATCGCTGCGCTCCTCGACCGCTGGGGGATTCCGCGTCCGCCCGAGCCGAGCGCTCATGACGTGGACCGCATCTCCGCCGCCACCGAAGCGGCATGGGGAAATCGCCAGCCGATGCTCCCCGGTCTCACCGCGGGCGACTTCCGTGATCTGCTCCGCGAATCGTGCTGGAGCCCTGAGCCGGTCGGCGCAGATCGCCGACCATCGACCGTGCTTTCGAAGGAGGTGAATTAGATGGGCAGAAATGAGGAGACGAGTATCCGGTTCCAGGAACTGGAAACGATGGAGGCCCCCAGCTGGGAGAGCTTCTATCAGGGCGCGATAGGTGCGCTGGTTCTCATCGGGATCGGCGCAGCCGCCGCGACGTGACCTCTGGTGGCGGAACACGAGAAGCGGAAGGGAGGTAAGGATGCACACCGCAATGCCGACGCTCGAGTTCACGGAACTCGAGGCCATGGAGGCCCTGAACGACACCGATGACTACATCCGCGGATTCGCCGTGGGCGTGATCATCGGAATTCTCGCCTTGACCTAAGCCCAGCATTCGAAAGCTCGACAAAGGAGGTTCGCCTTGCAGACGGAATCGCTGGAATTCACAGAACTCGAACACATCGACGCACCGCTCGAATGGTGGGAGCACGCCAGCTACATCATCGCCATCATCGGCGGAGCGGCAGCGATCGCAACCTGACCGCGGGGTGCGGGCGTATCTCGCACGCCCGCACCCCCTGTTCCCCGGAGAGGCGATGTGCGAATGTCAGACCTGATCACCGAAGCGCTGTCAGCGCGACTCGAGGCGGTCGGCGCGGTGCCCACGGCACAAGACCTGTACGCCGGAGTCGGCACCGACTTCTACGAGCGGCTCGTCGGCGCGGACCGTGCCGAGATCCGCGAAGTGCTCGCGCTCGCGAGAGACTCCGCGGGGCCGATCCTCGACGTCGCGGCGGGGAGCGGGAGGCTGACGATCCCGCTGGTGAGATCGGGCAAGACGGTGACCGCGATGGATCTCTCCGACGACATGCTCTCCCACCTACGACGGGCGCTGCCGGACCACGCCTCGCTCGACTGCGTCGTCGCGGACATGCGCGACTTCTCCCTGGGGCGTCACTACGACCTGATCGTCATCGGGGCGACCTCCATCACGCTGCTCGATCGTGCGGGAAGGTCCGGCCTCTACGCGAGCGTGCGACGGCATCTCGCCGATGGAGGTGTCTTCGCCTTCACCGTCGCCGGCGGCGATGCTGCCGAGAGCCTCGCGGTTCCCCGAGACCACGAGATCGGTGTGCCCGGACCCGAGGGAGAGGAGACCTACCTCTTCTCACAGCAGCTGGACCATGACGGCGGGGCGCGTGTGGTCAATTGGGTTCGCGCCTCCGAGCTCGTGGCCGGCGCGGAGGTGACCGTCCTCACGAGCCGCCTGCAGGTGCTCAGCCAGGAGATGCTCTCTCGAGAGGTCGTGGAGGCCGGTTTCGCCCCGCCCGCCGTCTCGCCCGTGCGCACGAGTCACGGAGTGGAGATCCTCCTCCTCACGACTTCGCTCGCGGAACCCAGGAGAGAGGCACCTGGCGATGCCTCCGACTAGTTTCCTGCGTCGAAGAGCGCCGCAGACCGCAACGGCGCTCACCCCCGACGCGCGTCCGCTCCTGGCCGCCGGCGTCGCCTTCGAGAAGGGGATCGACGAAGCGGCATGGATCGTGATGCTGCACGGCGTGCCTTCGTCGCGGGTCTCGGGCGCGGTCGTCGACATGCTGACGGCGCTGGACGGCGAGACCCCGCTTCACGTTCTGCACATGCGCTTCGCCGCCGCCGAGTCGTGGGAGAACTTTCTCGGTCTGGTGCTTCGCTTCCGCGCGAGCGGACTCCTCGACGGAGCCACGAAGCTGCCACCTGGCCGCTGGGACTATCGGCCCCCGTTCACCCTGCAGATCGCGACGCTTCGAGCGCCTGCCCTGTTCGGCCGCGTGGACCATCTGGTCGTTCCGCTCTCGGGCAGGGCGGTCCGTGCCACCGTCGCCGTGCTGCTCGGCCTCGGGCTCGTGGCGGCGATCCTGCAGGCGGGAGAGCTGCGCAGCGTGCTTACCTCGCCCATGCCGTTGTCCGGCCTCGTGATCCTCGTCGCCGTGCTCTCGCTCCTGACCCTGCTCCACGAGGGCGCGCACGGCCTCACGCTCACGAGGTTCGGGGGAAGACCCCGCAGGGCCGGCTTCATGATCTTCTATCTCACCCCCGCCTTCTTCGTCGACGTGACCGATGGCTGGCGCCTCCCCGATCGCCGGCAACGCGTCGCGATCGCCCTCGCCGGGCCCGCCGTGCATGCCGCCGTCGCCGCCGTGGCCCTTCTCGTCGCGCTCGCGCTGCCCGACACCGAGGTGCGCCAGACGCTGGTGCTTCTCGCGCTCGCCTGCGCTGCCATCGTGCTCGTCAACCTGATCCCGTTCGTGCGGTTCGACGGGTACATCGCCCTCATGAGCGCGCTGGATGAGCCCAACCTGAGAGCACGGACGATTCGTGACGGCGCGAACTCCCTGACCCGCTTCCTGTTCGGCGGGCAGAAGGCGGCCAAGAGCCTGAACACGTGGTGGAGCGTGCCGTTCGGCCTGGCGAGCCTGCTCGCTCCGGTGGTCCTGGTGCTGTTCGCCGTCGGCCGGGCGGCTCGAGCGGTCGCCGGCGGCGGACCGGTCCTCGGTCTGCTCGTGGTCGCCCTGGAAGCCGTCGTGGTCGTCGTCGGCGTCGTCCTCGTCTCGAGGGCACTGCACCGCGCCTTCCGGTCAGGTGTGTCGCGACTGCGGTTCTTCACCGTCCTCGCCGCACTGGTCTCGACCATCGGGGTCGCAGGAGTCCTGATCCCGGTACCGGTGACCGCCACGCTCGGCTTTTCGGCGCAGGGCGGCCACGTGGTCCTCCTGCACGCCGGCGGCGCCGCCGAGACGGAAGTGCCGGAAGGCGCGCGCGTCGTGCTGATGAGCAGCGGCATCCTCGCCGATGAGCGGGTCGGCGAGGGGACGGTCACCCGACCGCGAGCGATACCGACGGAGGTGCCGCTCGACGCGCTCTTCCCCGTGACGGCGGAGGGTGTGACCCTGCCGGCGGTGATCGTCGCGGGCGTGGATCTCACCGACGGGAACCCGAGACTGCCTGCGACGGGGCAGGCACGCGTCGAACTCGGCGTCCGAAACGTGTGGCAGTCGCTCTGGGCGACGGGCGTGACGCTGCCACTGGCGACCCTGCAGAGCGAGAGAGCGGAAGAGGATGAGAATGAACGACTACGCCATTGAGGTGCGCGGACTCACGAAGAGGTACGGCCAGCGGACCGCCGTCGAGGAGCTGTCCTTCGTCGTCCCGCGCGGATCGATCGTCGGGCTGCTGGGCCCGAACGGGGCGGGGAAATCGACGACTCTGCGAGCGATCGTCGGCCTGCTCCGGCCCTCGGGCGGAGACAGCCTGATCGACGGTGTGCCGTTCTCGGCCCTCGACAACCCCGCATCGCACGTCGGCGTCCACATGGACGGGTTCGGATTCGAAGCGGGCATCTCCGCCAGAAGACACCTGGAGATCTGCCGACTCGCGGCTGGGGCACCGCGCAGCAGGGTCGACGAGGTGCTGGACGAGGTGGGGCTGGCCGCGGATGCCCGTCGCCGGGTGAAGACGTTCTCGACGGGCATGGCCCAGCGTCTCGGGCTGGCGACGGCTCTGGTGGGTTCCCCGCGCACACTCGTCCTGGACGAGCCGGCCAACGGTCTGGATCCCGACGGCATCCGCTGGCTCCGCCGGTTCCTGCGCGCCTTCGCCGAACGCGGGGGCACCGTCCTGCTCTCCAGTCATCAGCTCGCCGAACTGGAACAGGTCGTGGATGAGGTCGTCGTCATCAAGGGACGAGCCCTGTTCGCCGGGCGGCTCGGCGACCTGGTCACCAGCGACGACGATTCGCTCGAGAGCAAGTACTTCGACCTGGTCGGCGGTGCGTCCGCATGAGGAACGCGATTCGCAGTGAGCTGCTGCGCGCGGTGAGCGGACCCTCCGTCCTGCCGGTCTATCTCGTGGCCCTGCTCATGCCGCTGTTCGTGCTGTTCTCCGACGGCTCGCGCTTCGACCTCGCCGGGGTCGACTCCCACACGGCGACCTCCCGTCTTCTGGAGCCGCTCGCGTGGTCGGTCATCTCCGCAGCGTTCGTCGGGGCGTACGCGGTCACGCGCGAGTACTACTACTCCTCGATGGAGCGAACCCTCACCGGGGTCGGCTTCCGACGTGCCTTCTCGGGAAAGCTCATCGCCGGGGCGCTCATCGCGATCGCGCTGTCCGTATGCATCTTCGTCACCTGGACGCTGGGGATCTTCCTCGTCCTGGCCGAGAACGGGCTGACACTCGCTCTGTCGTTGCAGTCCTGGCAGCTGTACGCCGGCGCGATGGCCGGTGCGGTGCTCGGCGCGCTCATCGGAGGAGCCGTCGGCTGGATCACCCGCAACTACTATGCGACGGCGATCATCGTCCTCGTTCTGCCGATGGTCGTCGAGTTCGCGTTGCTGCGCACGGCACCCGAGGTGGCGAAGTTCTCGCCAGGATTGGCCATCGCCGCCGTGGGGGTTCCCGGATTCCAGGACCGGCTGCTCGCGTTCGCCCCCGCCCTCGGAGTCGGACTCGCATGGACCGCAGGGCTCGTGGCGGTCGCCTGGTTCACAGGACGCCGGAGGGTGGGGTGATCGGCCGCGCCCTGCGAGCACAGGCGCGCAGCTTCGCGGGCGACATCGTTCTCCTCGGGGTGACCGTGGCGGCGCTGCTGATGTCCCTCTCCCTGGCGATGAGCATCCCACCTGACCTCGCGGGTGCTCCGCTCGAGGCCAGAGAAGCGCTCGCCGGGTCGCTCACGGCCGTGATCGCGATGTACGGCGCGGTTCTCGCAGCGGTGTACGGTTCGTTCCGCTACACGGTCGACCGGCGTGACGGCGTGATCGCTCAGCGCCTGATGCTGCAGTCCCGGTGGGTGACACTGCTCGTCCGCGTACCCGGCGCCGTCGTCGGCGGGGCGGTCGTGTCCCTCGCAGGAATGGTCGGCGGTCACCTCGCACTGACCGTCACCGTGGGCGGCATTCCCGTGGAGTGGTCCACCGTCGGATCCACACTCGCCCTCGGCGCCGCGGCAGGACTGTGGGGGATGGGACTGGGAGTGGTCGTGCAGGTCCATCTCGTGGCTCTCTTCCTCGTGTCCCTGTCGATGAGCGGGCCGGTGCTTCTCGCGATGCTCTGGGGAGCGGGTGCCGTCTACCTTCCACCCCTCGTGATGCTCGAAGCCTTCCGCCTCGACATCGGCGCGCTCGGAGTCGCAGCGACCGATCGGCTCGACGGCTCCCTGGCCGCGGGGGTGACGGCCGGATGGATGGTGGCGGCTCTTCTGGCGGGGGCGCTCGCGTTCCTGAGGCGCGATGTGACGTAGCCGCCTCGACAGTGCGTCAGCGCAGGTTCGGATCGGCCGTGGCCCACGACGTAGGATCCCTAGGTGGCAACACCCAAGATCGTCCTCTTCTACGCGTTCACCCCGCTCGCCGACCCCGACGCCATCCGCGTCTGGCAGCGAGACATCGGCGAGGCGCTGGGCCTGCGCGGGCGTCTGATCATCTCGAAGGACGGGATCAACGGCACCCTCGGGGGCGACATCGGTGCGCTCAAGAAATGGCTGCGGTCGTTCCGCTCGTACCAGCCCTTCGCCGACGCCGACAGCAAATGGAGCGAAGGCACCGGGGTGGATGCCCAAGGGCGCAGTGTCGACTTCCCGAAGCTCAGCGTCAAGGTGCGCGACGAGATCGTGTCGTTCGGTGCACCGGGGGAGCTGCGCGTCGATGAGAACGGCGTCGTCGGCGGCGGCACTCGTCTGACGCCCGAAGAGCTGCACGGTCTGATCGATGAGCGCGGCGAGGAAGTGGTGTTCTTCGACGGGAGGAACGCGCTCGAAGCGCAGATCGGGCGCTTCCGCGGCGCGGTCGTGCCCGACACCGAGACCACCAGAGACTTCGTCGAGCTCCTCGACTCGGGCGTCTACGACGACCTCAAGGGCAAGCCGGTCGTGACCTACTGCACCGGCGGCATCCGCTGCGAGGTGCTGTCGAGCCTGATGACGGCCCGTGGCTTCGGTGAGGTCTACCAGCTCGAGGGCGGCATCGTCCGATACGGCGAGAAGTACGGCGACGACGGCCTCTGGGACGGTTCCCTGTACGTCTTCGACGGCCGCGGCTCCGTCGACTTCTCCGACCACGCCGCGGTCATCGGAGAATGCGTCGGATGCGGGGCCGCGACCAAGCGCACCGCCAACTGTCCCGATCCGTCGTGCCGCTCGCAATTCGTCGTGTGCGAGGACTGCGTCGCGGTCCCCTGCACCGCCCACGCCGCCTGACCCGCACGCCGCCTGACCCGCACGCCGCTTGACGCTTACGGTTCAGGCCGTCATACCGGGTTCGGCGGCTCGCGGCGCATACAGGGAGCGGGGCACCAGCACCGCCCGCACCCTCGTCGCTCGATCGGCGCTCCGTCGCAGGCTCGCCAGCACCTCACCCAGTGGTTCGGCGAGATCGTCCGATGCCTCGCCGGAGCGGGCATAGTTCGACCGCTCGACCGCATCCGTCAGCCGACGCATCGCGTGTGCATCCACCCCGTTCTGCCGCGCCAGACCGGCCGCGCGCACGCGGGGAGTGTCGGCGTCGGTGACGGGAATCTGCAGGTCGATCAGGGTGTCGCGCAACTCCGCCCAGGCGGCAGCCGGATCACCACGGCGCGCCCTGCTCAGGCGCGCCCGACGTTCCGCGAGCCGGATGAGCGCGGGAAGCAGGAGCAGCACGACGACGCCGAGGGTGGTGAGGGCGACCGGTGTCGGGTCGAGGCGGCGCAGCTCGCCGCCGCTGGCCGAGTCTCCGCCGGCGTCGTTGCGGTCGACCTCGGGACCCGAGGTCTGCTCGGCCTGCGGTGCCGTGGTGGGTGCCGGTGCGGACGGGGTCCCGGATCCGCTGCCCTGCGTCGCCCCCGGGCGGAAGGCCGTGGGCACACCCAGCGACGCGGTGGGTTCGAACGGGACCCATCCGACACCGGGGAACAGCACCTCGGGCCAGGAGTGCAGCCGATCGCTGGTCACCGAGAACACCGACTCGCTGCCGCGCTTCTCGTCGGTGAGCGAGCCGGGGAGATATCCCACGACGATGCGCACCTGCATGCCGAGGCTCTCCGCCATCAGTGCGAACGCCCCCGCGAAATGCACGCAATACCCGGATCGCGCGTCGAGGAACTCCGCGACGGCTTCTGCCCCCGTGCCGTCGAAGCCCTCCTCCACCGGGGTCTCCAGCGAGTAGGCGAACTGCGAACGGAACCAGTTCTGCAGCGCGATGAGCCGGTCGTAGTCGGTGCTCGCGGCTGCGGTCACCTCGGTGGCCAGCTCGCCGATGATGCCGGGCAGCTCGACCGGTTCGGCGTCGGGATCGACGACGGGAGCGGCGGTATCGATGGCCCGGATCTGCTCGAGCGTGGGGAGGAGTCGCGACGAGGTGACCGTGTAGTCGTTCCCGACGGCATCGGCGCCGCGGGAGTACAGCGTGCGGTTCTCGGGGGCGATCCGCCATGCGTTGCTGAGACCCTGCACGGTGGTGGCGGGGTAGGGCACGGGGAGCCAGGAACTCGACATCCGCAGCACGCGGATGGAGGTGGTCTGCTCCTCCGTCGTGATGTCCTCGCCCCATTCCGGGGGACCGAATCCGTCGTCCTGCGACTGCAGATCCCCGTCGTCGGGTTGCCAGACGCGTCCGTCGAACCGCGAGAGCGTCGTCAGGCGCAGATACGGCGCGGTCTCGCCTTTCGCCGCCACGGTCAGGACCTCGACCGGATTGGGCTGGCGCAGATCGTCACCCAGACGCAGCGATGCATCGACCGTGACCCCGACGCCGGTGCCGGCGAGGCTGGTGCTGACAGGAAGCATCGGGGCGGCGGCGATGGTCGTCGCCATCGCGGCGGCCCCGATCGCGACGGCGACCGATGCGGAGGAGCGGCGTGGGGATTCCGGATGTCTGCGCGCCGTGTGGCGGAAGACGAGGAGGGTGACCGCACCGAAGAGCACGAACCAGACGACGTTCGTCTCGCCGAGGGTGACGATCATCGGCACAGCGCCGACGGCCCCGGTCAGCAGCACCGCCAATACGGCGGAACGGTGGGTGACGAGGTGGTCCAGGAGTATCGCGACCACCGCGAAGCCGATGCCCATGGCGGCCGCGAGCCCGGGGGAGGGATCCAGCGGCGCGGAGCCGAACACGACCGCCTCGACAGCGGAGGCGCCGAGCACCCCGAACAGCGTCAGCGTCGCGGAGGTCGGGATGATCCCGAAGAGGGCGGTGTCACCGGCGATGAGCAGCGTCACGACCGCGACGGCGACCACGACCTGCGTGGCGAGCGTGGCGAGGTCCTGAACCCACTCGGCTCGTCGGCGCAGCAGGTGCCGCATCAGCATTCCGATGCCGGCCACGGCGACGATCACGGCGATGACGGTGAACGACCAGGCTCCGGGAGCGATGACCGAGGTGAAGGGCCACATCGCCACGAGCGCCGCCGTCGCCGCGAGCGCCCCGGTGCCGACCACCCCGGCCGGCTCCTCGTGGTCGCGGTGCCAGAACGCTGGTCGGCGCACCGCGGCGGGTGCGGCCGGCGGGGCCTGTTCAGCGCGGAACATCGCCGACTCCGATCCGTGCCGAGACGGCATCCTCCCAGGCGGCGGAGATGTCGTCGCCGAGCCGTGCCACGGTCCAGCCGTGACGGGTGGAGGCCTCGGTGGCGCCCGGGAGCAGTTCGGTGCTGAACAGCATCGGCGCAGCAGCGCCGGCGGCACGCAGCACCGCGGCGTCCTCTTCGTCGAGGCGGCCGGTGATGTAGACGAGTGGGCCGGGCGGTGTTCCGCCGATGAGTGCCACCAGGTCGCGGCTCTCGCCGCGGGGCGTGACCATCGCGAGAGCCGTGAGCAGCCCGTCGCGGTCGTCTTCGTGGCCGCGGAGAGCGCCGAGGAGCGTGCCCGCGCTGTCGAGAACGTCGACGCTGTAGCCCTCGGAGGCCAGGTGCACCGCAGCGGAGGCGCACAGCGAGACGGCGGCTTCGAAGGCCGGATCGGCCTCGGCCCCGGGGGCATCCCAGCGGCGGCCGCTCCGGTCGAGCACGACCACCGCGTCGGGGCTGGACTCCTCCTCTTCCTGCCGCACCATCAGCTGACCCCGGTGCGCCGTCGCCCTCCAATGGATGCGACGCATCGAGTCGCCCGGGATGTATCCCCGCGGCGAGAGGTTGTCGCTGCCCTGTCCGAGCCGGGTCGACGAGGTGTGCGCGGTTCCACCGGCGGCACCGATCCGCACGGCGAGAGGTGCGAGGGCGAACACCTCGGGGACGACGGTCACGCTCCTGGTCTCCCCGAACGCCTGCTCGCGCTGTGCCAGGCCGAACGGGTCCACCGTGCGCAGCATCAGCGGGCCGACGGGCCAGACGCCGCGCCGCACACCCGTGATCAGGTAGCTGAGCCGGCCGTTCTCCGGAGGATACTCGCCGCCGGAGTCCGCGGAGACGGCGTCGGGGAGCACGTCGTGCCAGAGTCCGCGCGGCACGCGGATGGCGCGCAGGGAGAACCGCACGGTCACTCGTGAGGTCTCGGACACGGTCAGCAGGTCGGTCGAGATCTGGCGGGTCACGGTGCCGGATCGTCGCGGCAGGCGGACCGCGAGGAGCGAGAAGAGGGTGACGGCAGCGAGCAGCACACCGAGGTAGAGCAGCACGCGCGCGCCCAGGAGGTTCGCAGCGATCAGGCAGCAGAGCGCGGCGACGAGCGCTCCGGCACCGCGGCCGGTGAGGGATCGACGTCGTCGCATGATGAGAGCTGTCAGGAACGCGTCGCGACGGGCACGCGCACCCGCTCGACGATCTGGGTCAGGGCGGCCTCGATCGGCTGTGCGCCTGCGCGGTGTGCGCCGCGCGCCGGGAGCAGACGGTGCGCGAGGACCGGAATGAGCAGGGCGGTGATGTCGTCGGGGATCACGTACTCGCGTCCGTCGAGGGCCGCCCACACCTTCGCGGCCCTGACCAGCTGCAGGGTGGCCCTGGGGCTCGCGCCGAGGTGGAGGTTCGGGTCGGAGCGGGTGGCCTGGGCGAGGGCGACCGTGTACTCCTCGAGAGCCGGGGCCACGTGCACCGCCCGCGCCCACGCGATGAGCTGGGCGATGGATGCCGCGTCCGCGACGGGCGTGACGGCGGCGAGCGGGCTGACGATGTCACGCTGACGCAGCATGAGCGCCTCGGCGGCGGCATCCGGATACCCCATCGAGATGCGCATCATGAATCGGTCGCGCTGCGCTTCCGGGAGGGCGTAGGTGCCCTCCATCTCCAGGGGATTCTGCGTCGCGACGACCAGGAACGGCTGGGGCAGCAGGTGCGTGGCGCCGTCGACCGTGACCTGACCCTCCTCCATCGCCTCCAGCAGGGCGGACTGCGTCTTGGGGGAGGAGCGGTTGATCTCGTCGGCGATCACGATGTGGGCGAACACGGCGCCGCGCTTGAACTCGAACTCGCGATCGACCGGGTTGTAGACCGACACACCCGTGACGTCACCGGGGAGCAGGTCGGGGGTGAACTGGATGCGGCGCACGGTCGCGTCCACGCTCGCGGCGAGAGCCCTGGCGAGCATTGTCTTGCCGACGCCCGGCACGTCTTCGATCAGCAGGTGCCCCTCGGCCAGCAGGCAGACGAGAGCGCTGCGCACCGCATCCGGCTTGCCGTCGATGACCTGGCCGATCGAACCGAGGATCGCAGAGGTCTGCGCGGCGAACGTCTCGGCATCGATCGATACCGGGATCAGGGGGGCGTTCTCTGGCATGCGTTCCCTCTCACGTCGGCGCCGCGGTGCGCGTTATTCGATCGTAAGCCTGCACAGGGTGCGCCGCTCTGGCAGGTTCCCCTGAGGATGCGCGGGGAGGAGAGACACGATTCGGACCATTGCGCCGGTCGGGTTAGGATGGTTGACGGCTCTCCGCGTGGCGGCATCCAGGCCAATTCCCCCAGGGCGGAAACGCAGCAAGGGTAACCGGGCTCTGCTGGGTGCGCGGAGAGTCATTTTCTTTTCCTGCGGGCTCTCCCGACCGCACGCTCAGCCCCCTCGTAGCTGCACCTGCGACAATCGTCCGGTGACCGTCACCCCGCAGCAGAAGGCGCAGCATCCGCTCGGCCGATTCGCTTCGCCGGTGCTCCTGCTCGTCGTGATGTGGGTCGTGCAGTTCGCCGATGCGATCCTTCCCGGCTCGTTCACCGGATTCGGGCTGCGGTCCTGGGACGCCTCGGGGCTCGGCGGCATCGTGCTCGGTCCGCTCCTGCACGCGAACTGGCAGCACCTCATCGCCAACTCCGTGCCTCTGTTCGTGCTGGGCTGTCTCGTGGCGGTCGAGGGAACGCGTCGGTTCTGGGCCGTCACCGCCATCGTCGCGGTCGTGGGCGGTATCGGCACCTGGGTGTTCAACGCCCCAGGAACCCTGACGGTCGGTGCCTCGGGTCTGGTCTTCGGCTACTTCGGCTACGTCGTGATGCGGGTGTTCGCCCCCGGTCGCGTCGCGCACCGCATCCTCTACGCCGTGATCGCCGTCATCGTGATCGCGCTCTACGGCGGATCCATGCTCGTCGGGGTCTTCGGCGTCGCCGAGGGCATCTCCTGGCAGGGGCACCTGTTCGGCGCGATCGGCGGCGGCCTCGCCGCTCTCGTCGGGCGTCGTGCTCGCACGTCCGGCGGAGCCCTCACGTCATGAGCGCCGCACCGGCATCGAGGGCGAAGCGCCGGCCGGCGAGGAAGAGGCCTGCGGCGAGACGCCCCACGACACCGAGACATCGCAAGACCGGGACGAGAGGGAAGGCGGCGAACCGTCGACGACGTCGCCGGATCCTGCGACGGACGCTGCTGTCGGCCGGTGCGCTGGCAGTCGCCGTCGGACTGCTCGTGCTCATCCCGTTGGGCCTCGCGCGCGATCCCGCCCTGATCTGCATCGACGATCCGCAGACGTTCCCCGAAGCGGGGATCGAGGGCTGGAGCGGAGAGCAGCTCGAGAACGCCGCGACGATCATCCGCACGGCCGGCGCCCTCGGCTTCCCGAGGGAGGGGCAGATCCTCGGGGTGATGACGGCGATGGGCGAGAGCAGCCTGCACAACATCGACTACGGCGACTGGGAGACGCGCGGATTCACCAATCCCGACGGGACGCGCACGACCAGCATCGGCCTCTTCCAGCAGCAGGAGTGGTGGGGGAGCGTCGAGCAGCGGATGGACCCGGCCACCGCGACGACGCTCTTCTTCGATCGCCTCGGGCGGCTGCCCGAGTGGCAGACGATGGAGCCCTCGCATGCCATCCACCGGGTGCAGATCAACACCGAACGCGACTACTACTCGCGGTTCCAGACGGACGCCACGGCGGTCGTCGACGCGATGTCCGGCCCGTGCGAGTGATGCCGCGCCATTTGCTCCGGTGAGATGCTCGGTGGGTTCACGGGCGCCGCGCCTAAGCTGAAGCCGTGGCGCAGAGCATCTACATCACCTCGGCCGAAGGCCATACCGGAAAGTCGACGATCGCCCTCGGGGCGCTCGACGCCCTCATGCGCGTGTCGCCGCGGGTGGGCGTGTTCCGCCCCCTCGCCCGCTCGGTCACCGCGCGGGACGAGATCCTCGAGCTGATGCTCGCGCACGACGGGGTCAACCTCGACTACGAGGACTGCATCGGCGTCACCTACGACGACGTGCGGGCCGACCCCGAGGCCGCCCTGTCGACCATCGTGGCGCGGTTCAAGGCGGTCGAGGCGCAGTGCGACGCGGTCGTCGTCATCGGCAGCGACTACACCGACGTCGCGAGCCCCGCCGAGCTCGGGTTCAACGCCAGGATCGCCGCCAACCTCGGAGCACCCGTTCTCCTCGTGCTCAGCGGCCGCGATCAGCAGCGCCAGGCCGAGCAGCTGGGGACCACCACGGCGCGTCCCGCCGGGGCGATCGCGCAGATCGCCGCCCTCGCGCTGTCCGAGCTGGCCGAGGAGCGGGCCGAGCTGTTCGCCGTCGCCGTCAACCGCGCGGATCCCGAAGCCCTCGACGCCATCATCGAGGCCGTGCACGCCGCACTCCCCGCCGAGAACACCCCGGTGTGGGCGATCCCCGAGGACCGCGCGCTGGTGGCACCGTCGATCCGCGGCATCCTCGCCGCCGTCGACGGCACTCTGCTCCAAGGCGATGACGATCGTCTGACGAGGGAGGCGCTGACGATCGTCGTCGCGGGCATGTCGATGGTGAACGTGCTGCCGCGACTCACCGAGGAAGCGGTCGTGGTGATCCCCGCCGACCGTACCGAGGTACTGCTGGCCGCGTTGCTGGCCGACTCCTCCGGCACGTTCCCCCGCATCGCCGGCATCATCCTGAACGGCCCGTTCCCGCTGCCGGAGCCGATCGTGCGGCTGCTCGACGGCTTCGCCTCGTCGGTGCCGATCATCACGACGGACCTCGGCACCTACGACACGGCGGTGCGTGTGATGAGTACCCGCGGCCGCATCTCGGCGGATTCGCGTGCAAGGTATGACCGTGCGCTCGGTCTCTTCCAATCCCACGTCGACATCGCGGAGCTCACCGAGCAGCTCGGGCTCGCCGAGGCGCACGTCGTGACGCCCCTGATGTTCCAGTACGGACTCATCGAACGCGCCCGCGCCGACCGTCGTCGCATCGTGCTGCCGGAGGGCGACGACGATCGCATCCTGCGCGCCGCCGCCACACTCCTCGCGAGGGAGGTCGCCGATCTGACGATCCTCGGCGACGAGTCGTCCATCCGTGCGCGGGCCGTCGAACTCGGCATCGACATCACCGCCGCCCAGGTGCTGAGCCCGACCGACCCCGAACTCGTCGAGCGGTTCGCCGCGGAGTACGCGCGGCTGCGGGCGCACAAGGGCATCACCCTCGCCCAGGCCGCAGACACCGTGACGGACGTGTCGTACTTCGGCACGATGATGGTGCACCTGGGTCTCGCCGACGGCATGGTGTCCGGCGCCGCGCACACGACGGCGCACACGATCCGTCCGTCGTTCGAGATCATCAAGACCAAACCGGGCGTCAACGTGGTCTCCAGCGTGTTCCTGATGGCTCTCGCCGACCGGGTGCTCGTCTACGGTGACTGCGCCGTGATCCCCGACCCGACGAGCGAGCAACTCGCCGACATCGCGATCTCGTCGGCGACGACCGCTCGCCAGTTCGGCATCGAACCGCGCGTGGCCATGCTGTCGTACTCGACGGGGGAGTCCGGATCGGGAGCGGACGTCGACAAGGTCCGCGCGGCGACCGCCCTGGTGCGCGAGCGTGCACCCGAGCTGCCGGTGGAGGGGCCGATCCAGTACGACGCTGCCGCGGATGCCGCGGTCGCCAAGGCGAAGCTCCCCGGCTCCGCTGTGGCGGGGCGCGCGACGGTGTTCGTGTTCCCCGATCTGAACACCGGCAACAACACCTACAAGGCGGTGCAGCGTTCGGCCGGCGCGGTCGCGATCGGCCCGGTGCTGCAGGGGCTCAACAAACCCATCAACGACCTCTCCCGTGGCGCGCTCGTCGACGACATCGTCAACACGGTCGCCATCACGGCCATCCAGGCCCAGGGGTCTGCGCAGACGGGAGGCGCTGCATGAGCGCGATCCTGGTGATCAACAGCGGGTCGTCCTCGCTGAAGTACAGCCTGATCGACATCGAGCAGGAGAACCTGCTCGCCAGCGGACTGATCGAGCGCATCGGGCAGGACGTCAGCCCGGTCGCGCACACGGTGCGCCCCGCGGTCGACGGCGACGCCGTGCCGACCATGCTCGATGCGACCTATCGCAGCGAGAGGCCGATCACCGATCACGCCGCGGCCTTCGAGATGATGCGTGAGCAGTTCGCCGCGCACGGCCCCTCGCTCGAGGAGCATCGCCCCGTCGCGGTCGGGCACCGTGTGGTCCACGGCGGCGCCCGCTTCTACGCCCCGACGCTCATCGACGCCGACGTGGAGCGGCAGATCGACGAGCTCGCGGTGCTCGCGCCGCTGCACAACCCCGCGAACCTCGCCGGCATCGTCGCCGCGCGCGCGGTGTTCGACGAGGTGCCGCACGTGGCGGTGTTCGATACCGCGTTCCACCAGACGCTCCCGCCCGCCGCCTACACCTATGCGATCGATGCCGCGCTCGCCGCGGAGCACCGGGTGCGCCGCTACGGCTTCCACGGCACGAGCCACCAGTACGTGAGCGCGGTGGCGGCGGACTTCCTCGGCCGTGACCTCGCCGATCTCCGCCAGCTGGTGTTCCATCTCGGCAACGGGGCGTCGGTCACCGCGATCGACGGCGGACGATCGGTGGAGACCTCGATGGGCCTCACCCCGCTCGAGGGACTCGTGATGGGGACGCGCTCGGGTGACATCGATCCCGCGGCACTCGTGCACCTGTCCCGCCGTGCCGGTCTCTCGATCGACGACCTCGACTCCTTGCTCAACACCCGCAGCGGGCTCGCAGGCCTCGCCGGACGCAGCGACATGCGCGACATCCTCGCCGGGGTCGAGGCGGGGGAGGACGCGGCGGTTCTGGCCTTCGACGTGTACGTGCACCGGCTGCGCGCCTACGCGGGGGCCTACATCGCACAGCTCGGGGGAGTGGACGTCATCTCCTTCACCGCCGGTGTGGGCGAGAACGCCGCGCCGGTGCGCGCTGCCGCGATGGCCACGCTCGGCTTCGCCGGAGTGGAGATCGACCCCGTCAGGAACGCGGCACGCGAGCGCGGCATCCGTCGGATCTCCGCGGATGCGTCCCCGGTGACCGTGCTCGTCGTGCCGACCGACGAAGAGCTGCAGATCGCCCGGCAGACGGCCGAGCTGATCTGATCCGTCCGCGGGGGTTACTCCGCGGCGCGCCGCCGCATTACGCTTGCACAGTGGCACGGAGAGGTGCCGGCCCGACGATCGCCCTTCTCCTGGAGGCTCTGTGCCTGAAGCACTGCCCGACCTGTTCCACGCCGACGGCGTGCTCTTCGACCTCGACGGCGTGCTCACCCCGACGGCCGAGGTGCACATGCGTGCCTGGAAGGCCGTCTTCGACGATGTGTTCGCGCGATGGGGTATCACGGCGCCCTACACCGACGCCGACTATTACGACTACGTCGACGGCAAGAAGCGCTACGACGGTGTCGCGAGCCTGATGCGCAGCCGCAACGTCGAGCTGCCCTGGGGTGATGTCGACGACGACCCGACCGCCGAGACCGTCTGCGGCATCGGCAACCGCAAGAACGCTGCGTTCGCCGCGTCTCTGCGCGCTCAGGGGATCGCGCCGTACCCCGGCTCGCTCGCGCTCGTCGAGAGCCTGCACGCCGTGGGCATCCCGCTCGGCGTGGTGTCGAGCTCCAAGAACGCCGAAGAGGTGCTGGGGGCCGCGGGCCTGCGCTCCTTCTTCCGGATCGTGGTCGACGGCGTCGTCGCCGAACGCGACGGACTCGCCTCCAAGCCCGCGGCCGACATGTTCGCCGCCGGTGCCGCAGCCCTCGGTGTCGACCCGGCACGCGCCGTCGCCGTCGAGGACGCCACCTCCGGCGCCGCATCCGCAGCCGCAGCCGGCTTCGCGACCGTGGTCGGCGTCGACCGCGGTGCGGGCGCCGACGCCCTGCGTGCCGCCGGCGCCACCGTCGTGGTCGACGACCTCGACGTGTTCCTTCCCGCTTCCCGCAACGACATCCCGGAGACCGCATGATCGACCGCGACCGCTTCCCCGTCGACCCGTGGCGTCTGATCGACACGCACTACTCGGAGGAGGGCGTCGGCGAGACGCTGTTCTCCGTCGGCAACGGCTACCTCGGCCTGCGCGGCAACCACATCGAGGGCCGCGGCGCTCAGGAGCACGGGACGTTCATCAACGGCCTGCACGAGACCTGGCCGATCCGTCACGCCGAGCAGGCCTACGGCTTCGCGGAGGTCGGGCAGACGATCGTCAACGCCCCCGACGCGAAGGTCATGCGCGTGTACGTCGACGACGAGCCCGTCTCGCTCGACGACGCCGACGTGCGCGAGTACCGGCGCACGCTCGATCTGCGTACCGGTGTGCTGGAACGTCTCGTGGTCTGGGAGACTCCGTCGGGAAAGCGCGTGCGCATGCGCGACGAGCGCATCGTGAGCTTCGAGGAGCGCCACCTCGCGGTGCTGCGACTCGAGGTCGTGGTGGAGAACTCCGATGCCCCGGTCACGATCAGCTGCCAGCTGCTCAACCGGCAGGACGGTGCCGGTGTCTATGCGGGCACACCGATCGGCACGAAGGCCGCGGCATTCGACCCGCGCAAGGCCGAGAAGATCGCCGATCGCGTTCTGGAGCCCGCTGAGCACTGGCAGGACGGGCTGCGCTCGGCCCTGTCGTACCGTGTCGCCGACTCGGGGATGACCGTCGCCGTGGTCGCGGATCACGTCGTCGAGACCGAGAACGAGTACAACGCCCGCACGCTCATCGAGGCCGACATCGCCAAGAACGTGTTCCGCGTGCAGGCGAAGGCTGGGGTGCCGATCACCGTCACCAAGCTCGTGAGCTACCACACGTCACGAGGCGTGCCTCCGCGTGAGCTGGTCGACCGCTGCCGCCGCTCCCTCGACCGCGCGGCGGACGAGGGCGTCGAGACCGTGTTCCGCCGTCAGCGGGAGTGGCTCGACGCGTTCTGGGAGCGCAGCGACGTGCAGATCGGCGGACGCGACGATCTGCAGCAGGCCACGCGCTGGTGCCTGTTCCAGCTCGCCCAGGCGTCGGCGCGCGCCGACGGGGCCGGAGTCCCCGCCAAGGGCGTCTCCGGTTCGGGGTACAGCGGGCACTACTTCTGGGACACCGAGATCTACGTGCTCCCGTTCCTGACATACACGTCACCGCGATGGGCGTACAACGCGCTGCGTGCGCGGGTGCGCATGCTCCCGGCGGCGCGTCGACGGGCATCGCAGCTCAACGAGGCGGGGGCGCTGTTCCCCTGGCGCTCCATCAACGGCGAGGAGGCCTCGGCCTACTACGCCGCCGGTACCGCGCAGTACCACATCAACGCCGACATCAGCTTCGCGCTGGGCAAGTACGTGCGCGCGACGGGCGACGAGGAGTTCCTGCGGCGCGAGGGCGCCGACATCGCGATCGAGACGGCGCGGTTGTGGGCGACCCTCGGCTTCTGGCGTGCCTCGCGTCTCGTCGAGGGAGCGCCGGGAGACGGGATCGAGACCTTCCACATCCACGGCGTCACCGGGCCGGATGAGTACACGACGGTCGTGAACGACAATCTCTACACGAACGTGATGGCGCGCTACAACCTGCGCTACGCGGCCAAGATCGTGCGCGAGATCAAGGAGAGCCACCCTGACGACTACGTGAAGCTGGTCGACCGCACCGGCCTCGGTCCGGGCGAGGCCGAAGCGTGGGACCGCGCCGCAGAGGCCATGTACATCCCGTACAGCGAGGGGCTCGGGATCCATCCGCAGGATTCCCTGTTCCTCGAGCGCGAGGTGTGGGATCTGGCCAACACACCCGCCGAGCAGCGTCCGCTCCTGCTGCACTTCCACCCGCTGGTGATCTACCGGTTCCAGGTGCTCAAGCAGGCCGATGTCGTGCTCGCGCTGTTCCTTCAGGGCAACCACTTCACGCCCGAGGAGAAGAAGGCCGACTTCGACTACTACGACCCGCTGACCACGGGCGACTCGACCCTGTCGGCCGTCGTGCAGTCGATCCTCGCGGCCGAGGTCGGCTACCAGGACCTCGCGCAGAAGTACTTCGAGCAGTCGCTGTTCGTCGACCTGCATGATCTGCACCACAACGCGGCCGACGGCGTGCACGTCGCCTCCGCCGGCGGGGTGTGGACGGCCCTGGTGTGCGGCTTCGGCGGCATGCGCGACTACGCAGGCGACCTGAGCTTCGACCCGCGGCTTCCGGCGAGCTGGCCGTCGCTGTCGTTCCCGCTCCAGTGGCAGGGATCGACTCTGCACGTGACGGTGACGAAGGACGAACTGCGCGTGCAGGTGCGCAGCGGCCCCCCGGTGCCGTTCAGCGTGCGGGAGGCCTCGTACATCGCGACGGTCGAGGACGAGGTCGTCGTGCCGCTCGCCGATCAGGGTCCGCTGATCCCCGGTCGCCCGACGCTCCGGCAGTTCGCCGAC
This sequence comes from Microbacterium sp. PAMC22086, assembly GCF_019443525.1. Taxonomy (NCBI): domain Bacteria; kingdom Bacillati; phylum Actinomycetota; class Actinomycetes; order Micrococcales; family Microbacteriaceae; genus Microbacterium; species Microbacterium sp. PAMC22086. Next base: position 1,446,407 of record NZ_CP080380.1, read on the forward strand.
GCCCGACGCGAGGATGGCACGCGCATGTCGGCGTCCGTTCCCGTGATCACGACGACGATCCCGGTGATCGAAGCGATCGACTGACGCTCGGGCCCGCCGAAGGTCGGTGGCACGCCGTAGGCTGTTGAGGTGACCACAGCCCTCTACCGCCGCTACCGACCCGAGACGTTCGGCGAGATGATCGGGCAGTCCCAGGTGACCGATCCGCTCATGACGGCGCTGCGCGGTGACCGGGTCGGACATGCCTACCTGTTCTCCGGGCCTCGCGGGTGCGGAAAGACCACGTCAGCGCGCATCCTGGCGCGCTGCCTGAACTGCGCCGAGGGGCCGACAGACGTGCCCTGCGGCGTCTGCCCCAGCTGCGTCGAGCTCTCGCGCGCCGGCGGTGGATCGCTCGATGTCGTCGAGATCGACGCGGCGAGCCACAACGGCGTCGACGACGCACGCGACCTGCGCGAGCGGGCGACGTTCGCCCCGAGCCGCGACCGGTACAAGATCTTCATCCTCGACGAGGCGCACATGGTGACGCCGCAGGGCTTCAACGCACTGCTGAAGCTCGTCGAAGAGCCGCCGGAGCACGTCAAGTTCATCTTCGCGACCACCGAGCCAGAGAAGGTGCTCGGCACCATCCGCTCCCGCACGCACCACTATCCGTTCCGGCTTGTGCCGCCGGCCGCGATGCTCGAGTACGTCGCCAAGCTGTGCGCCGAAGAGGGCGTGATCGTCGAACAGGGTGTCCTCCCGCTCGTGGTCCGCGCCGGTGGCGGCTCGCCCCGTGACACGCTCTCGCTGCTCGACCAGCTGATCGCCGGCTCCGACGCACCTGCCGGATCCGAGACCGTCACCGTCGGCTACGCCCGCGCCGTCTCCCTGCTCGGCTACACGCACGGCGCCCTCCTCGACGAGATCGTCGACGCGCTCGCCGCAGGAGATGCGGCAGCCGCGTTCCCCGCGATCGACCGCGTGGTGCAGACCGGGCAAGACCCTCGCCGTTTCGTCGACGACCTGCTCGAGCGCCTGCGCGACCTCATCGTGATCGCCGCGGTCGGTGCCGGTGCCTCGGCCGTTCTGCGCGGTATCGCGGAAGACGACCTGGAGCGCATGCGCACCCAGGCCGACGTGTTCGGCTCCGCGCGGCTCTCGCGCACGGCCGACGTGGTGAGTGCGGCCCTCGACGACATGTCGGGTGCCACATCGCCGCGCCTGCACCTCGAGCTCATGGTCGCGCGCGTCCTCGCCGGCGCGACCGAGGCTGCAGCCGTGGCGCCTGCCCCCGCGGGCGAGCGTGCGGCGGCCCCCGTCCGTCAGGCCGCCCCGACGGTCTCCGCTCCCGCCCCGACGGTCTCCACTCCTGCTGCCGCGGCATCCGCACCGGCCGCGGCGTCCGCACCGAGTGCCGCGGGCGCGCAAAGCCCCGCCGCAGAACCGCGCCCTGCTCCCGAGCAGAGCCCCGCCGCGGAACCGAGCCCTGTCGCCGAGCAGAGCCCTGTCGCCGTGCAGAGTCCCGTCGCCGCGCCGGCGAGCGAGACCACCGCGCCGGAGGCCGCTCCCGCCGAGCCGGCCGCCCCGCAGGGACCGGTCACGTTCGAGCGCGTCCGTGCGGCCTGGCCGGCGGTGCTCACGCGGCTCGAGAGCATCAGCCGCACATCCTGGCTGCTGGCCACGGCCGTGCAGCCGCTGGCCTACGTCACCGAGACCGAGGTGCTGACGCTCGGGTTCACCAGCCAGCACGACGTCGCGAAGTTCAAGGGGACGACTCCGGGCTCAGGCCCGTCCGATCACCTGCGCTCGGCGATCGAGAACGAGCTCGGCGTGCGGGTGAAGTACCTTCCCGCGCCGATGCCCGCCGGGGGCGCTCCGCGCCAGCCCGCATCGTCCGGCGCATCGACACCGGCCGATTCCGCCCCCGCATCGGAGCCTGCGTCAGCGGGGTCTCCTCGTTCGCAGGTCCGTGGCGCATCCGCATCGTCGGTGACGGAGTGGGCCGTCGCACCGATCCCGACCGCGCACGAGGAGCAGGTGCGCGACGCGCCGGCTCCTTCGGCGCTCCTTGCCGTCGACGAGGAACCCGAAGAGGTGGAGGCTGCGGCCTCGGCTCCGGTTCCCCCTGCGGACGGTGTCGTGGACCGCGACGAGCCCCCGCTGCCCGGCGACGACGAGGCTCCGGCCTATGACGACGAACCTCCGTACGACCCGTCGTACGAGCCGCTGGCCGAGCCGCCGGCCGAGCCGTCCGTGTCGCGCCACTCTCCTCCCGAACGGTCCGCGCCGCAGACGCAGCGCACGGCCGTGGCCGCTCCGCCGGTCGTCATCGAGCGCTCGCCCTCCGTCGGGGGAGTGCAGCGCTACGGTGAGGCCGTGATCCGCCAGGTGCTCGGCGCGACGTTCCTGCGCGAAGAGCCCTACGAGCCCCCGACGAGGTTCTCCTGATGTACGACGGCATCGTTCAGGAGCTGATCGACGAGTTCGGTCGGCTCCCCGGCATCGGCCCGAAATCCGCCCAGCGGATCGCCTTCCATATCCTGCAGACGCCGACGTTCGACGTCGCACGTCTTGCCGAGCTGCTCAGCGAGATCCGCATCCGTGTGCGGTTCTGCGAGATCTGCGGCAACGTCGCCGAGCAGGAGCGCTGCGCCATCTGCCGTGACCCGCGTCGCAGCCAGGCACTGATCTGTGTGGTCGAAGACGCGAAAGACGTCGCGGCCATCGAGCGCACCAGGGAGTTCCGCGGCCTCTATCACGTGCTCGGCGGAGCCATCAGCCCCATCGCCGGCATCGGACCGGACGATCTGCGCATCGCCCAGCTCATGACCCGTCTCGCCGACGGCACGGTGCAGGAGGTCATCCTCGCCACCAACCCGAACCTCGAGGGGGAGGCGACTGCGAGCTACCTCAGCCGTCTGCTGACGACGATGCAGATCACGGTCTCCCGCCTCGCCTCCGGGCTGCCCGTGGGCGGCGACCTCGAGTACGCCGATGAGGTCACCCTCGGGCGTGCCTTCGAGGGCCGACGGATCCTGTGAGCCCGAACGCGGGTTTCTCGCGTCGCGGCTGGCTTCTCTTCGGAGCCATGGCGCTGCTGTGGGGAGTGCCGTATCTGTTCATCAGCGTCGCGGTCGAGTCGTTCTCGCCCCCGGCGATCGTGGCGGGGCGCACGCTCATCGCCGCTCTGCTGCTGCTGCCGTTCGCGATCCGCAGCGGCGCGTTGCGCGCCGCGCTGAAGCACTGGCCCTGGGTGCTCGCCTTCGGCGCGGTCGAGATGGCCGGGCCCTTCCTGCTGCTCGGCCACGCCGAGATGACGCTGCCTTCGGGAATGACCGGCCTGCTCGTGGCGACCGTTCCGCTGTTCGCCGCACTGATCGCCCTCGGCGGCGGCGATCGTGGAGTGCTCCGGCCTGCCCGCGGGATCGGACTGCTCATCGGTTTCATCGGCGTCGCGATCGTGGTCGCCGGTCCTGGGCTCTTCGGCGGCGAGGTCAGTCTTCTCGCGGCGGGGGAGGTGCTCCTGGTCGCCGTGCTGTACGCGATCGCTCCCTTCATCGTCGCGCGCAAGCTCAATGACGTGCCCTCGCTCGGCACCATCACCCTGTCGCTTCTGATGATCGGCGTCTTCTACCTCCCGATCGGCCTGCTCACCCAGCATCAGGTGCCCAGCGTGCCCTCGATCGCCGCGCTCCTCGCGCTCGCCGTGATCTGCACGGCGGTGGCGTTCCTGGCGTTCTTCACGCTCATCCGGGAGGTGGGGCCGGTGCGCGCACCGCTGTTCACCTACGTGAACCCGGTGGTCGCGATCATCCTCGGCGCGATCGTCCTCGCCGAGCCACTGACCCCCGGCCTGCTGATCGGCTTCCCGTTGATCATCATCGGCTGCTGGTTCGCCGCCACGGGCGGACGACTGCGTCCGGTCTCGGCCCAGGCGCTCCCGCCCGCCCTCTAGCTGCGCTCGCGCATCCGGTCACGCGGACGAGGCCAGACAACCGGACGGGCGACACATGCGCAACGGAGCATACGCGCCGATCGTAGAATGAGCGTGGGCGGATCCGCCCGTCATCCCAGGGAGTGATCGTGGCCCTCATCGTGCAGAAGTACGGCGGCTCGTCCGTCGCCGACGCAGAGAGCATCAAACGCGTCGCCAAGCGCATCGTCGACACGCGTCGTGCTGGCCACGACGTGGTCGTCGCCGTGAGCGCGATGGGCGACACCACCGACGAGCTACTCGACCTCGCGAACGAGGTCGCACCGATCCCCGCCCCGCGCGAGCTCGACATGCTCCTCTCCAGCGGAGAGCGCATCTCGATGGCGCTGCTGGCCATGGCGATCCACTCGATGGGGTTCGAAGCGCGCTCCTTCACGGGCAGCCAGGCGGGCATGATCACCGACTCCCAGCACGGGGCCGCTCGCATCGTCGACGTCACTCCCGTGCGGTTGCGTGAAGCCCTCGACGAGGGGGCGATCGTGATCGTCGCCGGGTTCCAGGGCTTCAACCGCGACACCCGCGACATCACCACGCTCGGTCGCGGTGGCTCCGACACCACGGCCGTCGCCCTCGCCGCGGCGCTCGACGCCGACGTGTGCGAGATCTACAGCGATGTCGACGGCATCTTCACCGCCGATCCGCGCGTGATCCCCAAGGCGCAGAAGCTCGATCATGTCTCCAGTGAGGAGATGCTCGAGCTTGCCGCCAACGGCGCCAAGGTGCTGTACATCCGCGCCGTCGAGTACGCGCGCCGTCACGGCGTCCTCATTCACGCTCGGTCGACCTTCTCGTCGGCCGAGGGCACATACGTTCTGGGCGAGGGTATGAAGAACCCCCGCGAAGCCGAGGGAGCAGTCATGGAAGAACCGATCGTCGCCGGTGTCGCCACCGACTTCAGCCAGGCCAAGATCACGGTCGCGGGTGTGCCCGACGTGCCGGGCAAGGCTGCCGAGATCTTCAAGATCGTCGCCAAGTCGGGCGCGAACGTCGACATGATCGTGCAGAACGTCTCTGCCACCGGACGCACCGACATCTCCTTCACGGTGCCCAAGGCCGATGCGGCGGGAGCTCTCAAGGCCCTCGCCGGTGAGCAGACCGAGGTCGGATTCCAGAACCTGATCCACGACGATCAGATCGGCAAGCTCTCCGTCGTCGGTGCGGGGATGCGCACGCATTCGGGCGTCTCCGCCACCCTCTTCGAGGCGCTGTCGGCCGGCGGCATCAACATCGAGATGATCTCGACCTCCGAGATCCGCATCTCCGTGGTGCTGCGCGACACCGACCTGACCGAGGCCGCACGCACCGTGCACACCGCCTACGGGCTCGACGGCGACGCCGAGGCCACGGTCCACGCGGGCACCGGCCGCTGATCTCTGCCGCTCGCCGCCGTTTTCCTGCCGACCGTGCGAGAGCCGGCAGCGCAGGGCCGGCGGCCTGTCGGGGGCACGGTAGACTCACCGAAACCCTGACACCGGCGCCAGGCGCAGCCTCAGCACCCCGACGCCGCGCCCGAAGCCTCGTACGCAGTACCGCACGACGCCAAGGAACATCATGACCCGCATCTCCGAATCAGGACTCTCCGTCGCCATCGTCGGCGCCACCGGCCAGGTGGGCACCGTCATGCGCGAGATTCTCGCCGAGCGGTCGTTCCCGATCCGCGACCTGCGGCTGTTCTCCTCCGCGCGTTCCGCCGGCACGGCCATCGAGTTCGGCGGTGCGACCGTGATCGTCGAAGACGTCGAGACGGCGGATGCCACGGGCATCGACATCGCCCTGTTCTCGGCGGGAGCCACGGCGAGCCGCGCCTATGCGCCGCGCTTCGCCGCTGCCGGTGCCGTGGTCGTCGACAACTCCAGCGCCTGGCGCATGGACCCCGAGGTTCCGCTCGTGGTCAGCGAGGTGAACCCGCACGCGATCGACGAGCGCCCCAAGGGCATCATCGCGAACCCGAACTGCACCACGATGGCGGCGATGCCGGTGCTGAAGGCGCTGCACGCCGAGGCCGGCCTCGAGCGTCTGATCGTGTCCACCTACCAGGCCGTCTCCGGCTCGGGACTCGCCGGCGCTCAGGAGCTGCTCGGCCAGGTAGAGGGTGTGCTCGCCCAGGGCGACACCCTCCGTCTCGTGCACGACGGATCCGCGGTCGATTTCCCCGAACCCGAGAAGTACATCGCCCCGATCGCCTTCGACGTGATCCCCTTCGCCGGCAACCTGGTCGACGACGGCGACAACGAGACCGACGAGGAGAAGAAGCTCCGCAACGAGAGCCGCAAGATCCTCGAACTCCCCGGACTCCGCGTGGCCGGCACCTGCGTGCGGGTCCCGGTCTTCACCGGCCACTCGCTCTCGATCAACGTCGAGTTCGCGCGTGACATCACTCCCGAGCGTGCCAGGGAGGTGCTGAGCGCGGCCCCCGGTGTCGTCCTCGACGAGGTTCCCACGCCGCTGCAGGCTGCCGGCAAAGACCCGAGCTTCGTCGGTCGCATCCGCGCCGACCAGTCCGCACCCGAGGGCAAGGGACTCGTGCTCTTCCTGAGCAACGACAACCTGCGCAAGGGCGCCGCGCTGAACGCCGTGCAGATCGCCGAGATCCTGGCGGAGCGCCTGGCGGTCATAGCCTGACGGTATGCCCGCGATGTGGAAGCGGTCTGGCGCAGCAGGTCCGCATGGTCTGCGACGACGCGCCCGCGAACTAGACTGGTTCGGTGACTGAAAACGTCGATGTCGTCCTGATCGGCGGTGGCATCATGAGCGCCACCCTGGGTACTCTCCTGCAAGAGCTGCAGCCGGAGTGGAAGATCGTCGCCTTCGAGCGACTCTCCGAGGTGGCTCAGGAGAGCTCGAATCCGTGGAACAACGCCGGCACGGGGCACGCTGCGCTGTGCGAGTTGAACTACATGCCGCAGCAGGGAGACGCTCCGCTCGACCCGGCCAAGGCGGTCTCGATCAACGAGCAGTTCCAGCAGAGCCGTCAGTTCTGGTCGTCGCTCGTGGAGAAGGGCGTGCTCGACGCGCCGTCGACCTTCATCAACGCGACGCCGCACATGACGTTCGTGCGCGGCGAGAAGGATGTTGCGTACCTCAGGAACCGCTACGAGGTGCTCAAGAAGCAGCCGCTGTTCGCCGGTATCGAGTACAGCGAAGACTCCCGCGTCATCAACAGGTGGGCACCGCTGCTCATGCAGCAGCGCGTCAAGGGTGAGCCGTTCGCCGCGACCCGCGTCCCCGCCGGCACCGACGTCGACTTCGGCGCCCTCACCAACCAGCTCTTCGACCACCTGACCGACTCCGGCGTCACGCTGCGCACGAACCACGAGGTGCGCAGCCTGAAGAAGCAGAAGGACGGCACCTGGCTGGTCAAGTACCGCAACCGCATCGGGCACACCCCGAACGAGGTCAAGGCGCGCTTCGTGTTCGTCGGGGCCGGCGGCTGGGCGCTCAAGCTGCTGCAGAACTCCGGCATCCCCGAGATCAAGGGCTACGGAGTCTTCCCCATCGGCGGACAGTTCCTCAAGACCACGAACCCGACCGTCGTCGCTCAGCACAAGGCGAAGGTGTACTCGCAGGCGTCCGTCGGTGCTCCGCCCATGTCGGTTCCGCACCTCGACACCCGCGTCGTCGACGGCGAGGCCTCGCTCATGTTCGGGCCGTTCGCGACCTTCAGCCCCAAGTTCCTGAAGAACGGGTCGATGCTCGACATCGTCACCCAGGTGCGCCCGCACAACCTGCTGCCGATGCTGCAGGTGGCGGTGAAGAACCCCGACCTCATCACCTACCTCGTCAGTGAGCTGCTGAAGAACCACGCCAAGAAGGTCGACAGCCTGCGCACCTTCATGCCGACCGCGAAGGATGAGGACTGGACCCTCATCGACGCCGGTCAGCGTGCTCAGGTCATGAAGAAGGACCCGAAGAAGGGTGGCATCCTGCAGTTCGGCACCGAGGTCGTCGCCGCGTCCGACGGGTCGATCGCCGGTCTGCTGGGCGCCTCTCCCGGTGCCTCGACCGCCGTCCCGATCATGCTCGATCTGCTCAAGAAGTGCTTCCCCGCGGAGTACCCGGGCTGGGAGCCCGAGCTGCGCGCGCTGATCCCCACCTTCGGCGAGAAGCTGAACGAGGACGCGGCACTCGCGGAGAAGTCGACCGAAGCGACCGCAGCCGCACTCGGCATCAACGTCTGAGCCGGCACCGTGGCGAAGCTCTACTTCCGCTACGGCGCGATGAACTCGGGCAAGTCGACGGCATTGCTACAGGCCGCCTACAACTACGAAGAGCGCGGACAGCGGGTGCTGCTGGCGAAGCCGGCGATCGACACCAAAGGAGCGTCAGAGATCGAGAGTCGACTGGGCGTGACGCGCCAGGTCGATTTCCTCATCGCTCCCGACGACGATGCCCGCGTGATCTTCGCCACTCATCGAGGACGCATGCAGCACACGTCGGATGACGAGCTGCTCCCAGAAGGCCCGATCGACGTGGCCTGCCTGCTGATCGATGAGGCGCAGTTCCTCACGCCGTCGCAGGTCGACGACCTCTTCCGCATCGCGGTGGTCGATGGGATCCCGGTCATCGCGTACGGCATCCGCAACGACTTCCTCACGCACGCGTTCCCCGGGTCCGCGCGCCTGCTCGCGATCGCGCACTCGCTCGAGGAGCTCAAGACCATCTGCCGCTGCGGACGCAAGGCCGTGTTCAACGGTCGCGTGGTCGGCGGGCGTTTCGTGTTCGACGGCGACCAGGTCGCGATCGACGAGGGCGCCACAGGCTCGGTCTCGCCCGAGCTGACCACCTATGAGTCGCTGTGCGGCACCTGCTACCTCGAAGAGTCCGACGGGCGCCTGGGCTGAGGCTCCGCACGGCTCCCTCTCCACGCTCCAGGAAGAGCGCCTTTCGTCGCGCGCGGTGAAGGAGACTCCCGCGTGCCTCCCGCGAGGGGCTCTGTATTTCCGCGCCTGTTTGCGTGGTCTGACCACAGGCGATACTCTGTGGTCAGACCACAGGGGGATCGATGGCGGAACAGCCGGCGCGCGCATGGCGACTCGTGCTCGAGCACATCGAACGCGACCTCCTCGATGCCCGCCTCGGCCCGGGCGACCGGCTGCCCTCCGAGCGTGATCTGGCCACCGAGCTCGGCGTCGGCCGATCCAGTGTTCGGGAGGCGTTCCGCGTCCTCGAGGTGATGGGCCTCATCCGCACCGCGACCGGCTCAGGCCCGCAGTCGGGCGCCATCGTCATCGCCACGCCCACCGGGGGCATGTCGGCGCTGTTGCGGCTGCAGGTCGCGGCTCAGGGCTTCCCTCTGGATGATGTCGTACGCACACGTCTGGTGCTCGAAGACGCGGTCGTCCAGGTGCTGGCTGCGGCGTCCGACCGCGATACGAGCCGCGCCCACGAACTGCTCGAGGCGATGGATGCTCGAGGCCTCGCCCCGGCGGAGTTCCTCGCCCTCGACGCTCAGCTGCATCTCTCCCTCGCCGAAGCCAGCGACAATACGGTCATCGCCGCGATGATGGCGGGTCTTCGTTCCTCGATCGGGTCCTATGTGCAGGCGGGAGTCTCCGCGATCCCGGACTGGGAAGCGATGGCGACTCGTCTCCGCTCCGAGCACCGCGCCCTCGTCGCCGCCATCGATGCCGCCGACGTCGATGCAGCGCGCGCGCTGGTCCACGCCCACATCACCGGCTACTACACGTCCGCGGGGCTCACCCGTGACACCCACCCCCACACCTGAGAGGTACATCATGGTGCAGCGCCAGTTCCCGAATCCCGTTGAGCTCCTCGAGCTGATGAAGTTCAAGAAGCCCGAACTCGACGGGCGCAAGCGGCGTCTGGAGGGTGCCCTCACGATCGATGATCTGCGTCTCATCGCCAAGCGGCGCACGCCCAAGGCCGCCTTCGACTACACCGACGGAGCGGCCGAAGGCGAGCTTTCCCTCACTCGCGCGCGCCAGGCGTTCCAGGATGTGGAGTTCCACCCCGGCATCCTGCGCCCGGCGCCCACGGTCGACACGAGCGTCGAGATTCTCGGCGGGCCTTCTGCCCTGCCGTTCGGAATCGCGCCCACCGGATTCACACGTCTGATGCAGACCGAGGGGGAGACCGCGGGTGCGGGCGCCGCGGCGGCAGCCGGCATCCCGTTCACGCTCTCGACGCTCGGCACCACGTCGATCGAGGGTGTGAAGGCCGCCAACCCGCACGGGCGCAACTGGTTCCAGCTCTACGTCATGCGCGATCGCGAGATCTCGTATGAGCTCACCCGTCGTGCGGCCGCCTCGGGGTTCGACACCCTGCAGTTCACGGTGGACACCCCCGTCGCCGGTGCCCGCCTGCGCGACAAGCGCAACGGGTTCAGCATCCCGCCGCAGCTCACCCTCGGCACGATCATCAATGCGATCCCGCGGCCCTGGTGGTGGTACGACTTCCTCACCACCCCGAAGCTCGAGTTCGCGTCTCTCAGCACCACGGGCGGCACGGTCGGCGAGCTGCTGGACGCGGCGATGGACCCGACGATCAGCTACGACGACCTCGCGGTCATCCGCGACATCTGGCCCGGCAAGATCGTGATCAAGGGCGTGCAGAACGTCGAGGACTCTGTGCGCCTGCGTGATGCGGGTGTCGACGGCATCGTGCTCTCCAATCACGGAGGACGCCAGCTCGACCGTGCGCCGATCCCTTTCCACCTGCTCCCCGAGGTGCGCAAGGCCGTCGGCGACGACTTCACCGTCATGATCGACACCGGCATCATGAACGGCGCGGACATCGTCGCGGCCGTGGCCCTCGGAGCGGACTTCACCCTGATCGGACGGGCGTACCTCTACGGGCTGATGGCGGGTGGGCGTCAGGGCGTCGACCGGACTATCGCGATCCTGCGCAGCGAGATCGAGCGCACGATGCGCCTGCTGGGGGTCGCCTCCCTCGCCGAGCTCGAGCCCGCGCACGTGACGCAGCTGACCCGTCTGGTCCCGGTCGCCCGCTCTGCCGCCGAGGCTCGCGTGCGCTGAGACCCCGCTCGTTCGATCCCGCGCGCGCGGTGGCTCTGCGGTCTCAGGACTGCGTGGCCACCGCTCGTGCGCGCGGGGGCCACGGCACCAGCATCGACGTCGTGCGGCGGTAGTCGGCGTAGGCCGGGTACTTCGACGCGGTGATCGACTCGGTGAAGATCGTCGACCCGATGAACAGCACCGTGAGCAGGGCGGGGCCGACGATGGTCGGGTTCAGCACCCCTCCGATGACACCGGCGCCGCCGGTGACCGCTGCGGTCGCGCCGATCGCGTAGAAGGCCCACCACTGCGCCTGTTCGAAGAAGAAGTTCGGGTGCCGGCTGTAGCGGAACAGGCCCGTCGTGGCGAAGCCGGGTGCGAGAGTGCCGCCCGCCTCCTTCTTGCGCTGATGGAACCGCCACTGCTGCTGGTCGGCGACGGTCTCCCCGACCAGGAAGGCGACGAACGCGGCGATGAACAGCGCATCCCACCCGGTGAGGGCGGAGGGATTCTGCGCGGCGACGGCGGCGGGCAGCGTGATGAGCACGAGCAGCGCCATCTGGTAGCAGATGATGAACAGCAGGTTGAAGATCTGGAACTGCCAGGGGCGCATCCGTCCCCGCAGGATGGCCCACCGGTAGTCCTCCATCCCCGTGTAGCCGCCCTTGCGGGCGAAGTTGAAGGTCAGGCGTGCGCCCCACGCGGTGGCGAGCACTCCCATCACGACCACACGGGCGGATCCTTCGCCGTTCACGAAGGCCCCGGCGACGAAGATCCAGACGTAGACAACCGGCACGATCGACCATGCGCGGTCGACCCAGGATGTGTCTCGGGTGATCAGGGAGAGCACCCAGCAGGCGGCACTGGTGACCGCGGCGACGATGATGACGATCAGCAGGGCATCCATGACGCCATGCTAGGACTCTGCTGCCGTGTCGCGCTGCACGACACTGCTCAGGTCAGAGCGTGAGCAGAAGAGCGTCGAGCTTGTCGGCGGTGTCTTCCCAGCCCTCCACAGCCACGGAGGGCACACCGATCGCGAGCACGGGGTAGTCGTTGCCGCCCTCGTCGAGCCGGTCGCCGTAGAACAGCATGTCGGTCAGCGCTATGCCCGTGCGGGCGGCGAGCTGCCGCATACCGAAGGCCTTGTCGATGCCGGCCTGGGTGATGTCGATCGAGGTCGAGCCGCCCGAGCGCACCTCGAGACCGGGAAGACGTGCAGCGACCGCATCGCGCAGCGCACCGCGCTTGGCCCCCGTCGGGTCCCAGTCATGCTTCGCTTCGCGCGGGGCGCTCTGTCCCAGCGCCGAGAAAGTGATCTGCGAACCGCGGTCTTCGAGGATCTCGCCCCACGGCTCGGCCTCCCAGAGCCCGAGCCGTTCGGCCTCTTCGCGCAGGGCCGTCAGCGCGGCCTGCTTCTCGGCGTCGCTGAGGTCGTGGGCGTAGACCGGCATGAAGTCGGTGCCGTCGTGGCGGAGGTAGCGGGTGCCGCACGTGGGCAGCAGGTGCAGACGCGCGAGATCCGCGGGGTCGGCGTCGCCGAGGCGTGACACCACCTGCGAGCGGAACTGGGCCTCGTTACCACCCGAGATGATGGCGACGTCGACCGTGCGCAGGAGGGCGCGCAGCAGGGCGGCGATTCGCGGGTCGATCAGACCCTTCGAGGGAGCGAGCGTGTCATCGAGGTCGAAGGCGACGAGTGTGGGCGCGGTCATGATGTCTCCAGCCTAGAAGGTGGACGCTGGGAGGAACGCGGGGCGACGAGCAGAGTGACCACGACAGCGAGGGCGACCCCGAGGATCGCGCCCGTGGAGTTGGCCACGACGTCCCCCACCGTCGCCGCACGGTGGGGGAGTGCCACGCGCTGCGCCGTCTCGATCGCCGCCGAAAGCACAGGGCCGACCAGGAGCGCGAGGAACCACACCCGACGGGGGAGGAGCAGGAAGGCGAGGATGCCGACCGGCACGAACACGAGCACGTTCGCGATGATCTCGAGGCGGGTGAAGTCGAGCGATTCCCAGCCGAGACGATGGGCTGTGGTGAGCACGACATCGAGCAGGTTCGGCATGGTCTCCTCGACCCGGGAGGGCGTGAGGGTGAGAGCGGCCAGGCCGATCAGGAAAGGGATGCCGAGGACGAGGGCCCAGGCACGTGTGAAGCGGCGCGGCGGCGGGAGCAGAGAGCTCATGCGTTCCCTTCATGCGCGATCCCGATACAGAGAAGGCCGCCCCTGAGGGCGGCCTTCCGGTGTCACTGGTCGGGGTGACAGGATTTGAACCTGCGACCTCTTCGTCCCGAACGAAGCGCGCTACCAAGCTGCGCCACACCCCGTTTGCAACCCTCCGAGTCTACAGGGAAATGCTCTCTGCGCCGAATCGAGGCGGGATCAGTCCTCCGCGGTCAGCGTGAGCAACGTCGCCTCGGGCCGACACGCGAAGCGCACGGGGGCGTAGATGGAGTGTCCGCAGCCCGCGCTGACGTTGAGCGGCACGGTGCGGTCGCCGTGCGACCACGTGCTCAGGCCCTTGGCCTGCTTGAGGGGGATATCGCAGTTCGCCACGAGCGCGCCGAATCCCGGGAGGCAGACCTGACCGCCGTGCGTGTGGCCACCGAGGATCGCGTCGGCTCCGAGATCGGTGAAGCCGTTGAGCACGCGCTGATAGGGCGCGTGTGTGACCCCGAGCACCGGAGTCGTGGACTCGCGGGCCCCGAGAGCGGCGATGGCGTCGGGAAGCTCATCCAGCCGGTCCCAGTCGCGGTGGGCGTCATTGACGCCGAAGAGGTCGACCTCGGCGCCGGCGATGCGCAGCCGCGCCGCCGCGTTGTTCAGGTCGGTCCAGCCGAGCTCGTCCGTGAAGTAGCGGTCCATCGCGTCGGTGTCCAGAAGCTCCGGCTCGTGGTGCTTCTTGGACGGTCCGAGGAAGTAGCGAAACGGGTTGCGCGGCGACGGCGCGGCTACGTCGTTCGATCCGTGCACGAAGACGCCGGGGATGCCCGCGAGCGGGTCGAAAGCGCGTCGGATGCCTTCCAGCCCGTTCTCGTGGCCGAGGTTGTCTCCGGTGTTCACGATGAGGTCGGGCTTCAACTCCGCGAGGGAGGCGAGCCAGTCCTGTTTGCGGTGTTGCCACGGCGCCATGTGCGCATCGGAGATGTGCAGGATGCGCAACGGAGCGGAGCCGGAAGGCAACGCCTTCGCCGTGGCCTCCCGCACCGTGAAGAGGTACCTCTCGATGCCGATGCCCCAGATCGCGGCCGCCGCACCCACGGCCCCCACCGCGCCGAGCGCGACGAGGGCCGGGTGTGCGGCGCGGCGTGCGACTACTGGCACGTCACACGGACGGACGTGGACTTGCTGGCCGCGGTGCCGGGAGCCGGGTCGGAACTGCCCACGACGGAGGTCGGTGGATTGCAGGAGATGTCGATCTCGATGTTCGTGAATCCTGCGTCACCGAGCGCGGCAGAGGCCTGGGCTCTCGACATCCCGACGAGATTCGCGGGAACGGTCGTGCCCTGCCCGTTGCTCGTCGTGAGGGTGACGGTCGCGCCGGTCGCAGCTTCCCCGTTGGGATCTTGAGCTGCGACGAGACCGGCGGCGAGATCGCTGTCGACGGCCCCTCCGACGGAGACCTGGAAGCCCGCGTCCGTCAGGATCGCGGTCGCCTCCTCCACCGACTTGCCCACGACGCTCGGAACGGTCGCCAGCTGCTGGCGGGTCAGCTTGCCGTCGGGCTTCGGGAAGGCACTTCCGGGGTAGGCGGCATTGGCTGCGGCCTGTGCGGCCTGTGCCACCGGGTAACGCATGTCGTTGAGGTTCCAGCCGTTGGCCCTCTTACGGTAGATGTTCTCCTGACCCTGCCAACGCCCGGCCCACACCGCCGTGGCGACCTTGGTGCTGGACTCGATCATCATGGTCGACCAGGTGTCGTGCGTTCCGGTCTTGCCGATCAGCGGCGTGCCGTCGTTGGTGTTGGCCCGGGAACCGGTGCCGCCGCCACCCATCACGCTCTGCAGCGCGAAGGCAGCGGTCGCTGCGACCTCGGGAGAGATCACGCCCTCGGTGCACGAGGAGGCGGGCAGTTCGCGCTCCTGACCGTCGGGGCCGACGACGCGATCGATCGCGCGCGGCGTGCAGTATGTGCCGCCGCTGGCGACGGTCGCGTAGGCGTTCGCCATCGCGAGGGGCGAGATGTTCTTCGGGCCGAGCACGTCGAAGGGCACGTTCTCGTCGGTGACCTTGCCGCCGTTCGCCAGCGTGACACCCATACGGTCGGCGACCTTGTTGATGTCGCAGATGTCGAGCTTCGACGCCATCGCGAAGTACCCACTGTTGAGCGAGTTCTTCGTGAAGCTCAGCACGGACCCGGTTCCACCGCCACCGCCGCCGAAGTTGCCGATCTCCTTCGTGTTGGCGTTCTGCTTTGCGCCGCAGACGGGGATCTTCAGGTTCGTCTGCACGCTTCCGTTGAGAACCTCGTTGACGGAGTGCCCCTTCTCGAGCCAGTCGATCAGGGTGAAGAGCTTGTAGGTCGAGCCGACCTGGAAGCCGCCGGAGTTGCCGTGCTCCCTGTCGCCGGCGAACACCAGCGACGAATAGGCCTGGTCGTCGGTGGGGGTCTCGGTGAACAGCGTGTTCTGCGTCATGGAGAGGATGCGACCGGTGCCGACCTCGACCGAGACGCCGGCAGCGCCGAAGTAAGCGTTGTCGGCGTTCGCGGGAACGACCTCTGCCATCTTCTCGGCGGCGGGGGTCTGGATGCGGTAGTCGAGCGTGGTGTAGATCTTCAGACCGCCGCGGCGGAGCAGGTCCGTCCGCTCCTGCTGGGTCTTGCCGAAGGCCTCGTCATTCAGCACGATCGACTTCACGTACTGGCAGAAGTATGCGCTGGCCCCAGCGGACGCGCAGCCCTGGGTCGGAGGATTCAGGGCCGGCGCGATGTCCGAGGCGTCGGCCTCGTCGTACTGCGCCTGCGTGATCTTGCCGTCGGCGAGCATGCGACCGAGCACGTAGTGACGGCGGTCCTTCGTGAGCGCGTAGCCGTCAGCGGCGTTGTTCAGCGCGACGCCCTCGGCGTTCGTGATCGTGCCCTGTTCTGCCTTGTCGATACGGTAGGTGTTGGGGTTCTGCACGATGCCGGCGAGCGTCGCCGACTGCGCGACCGTGAGGTTCGCCGCGGTCGTCGAGAAGTAGTAGTTCGCTGCGGCTTCGATGCCGTACACGGTGCCACCGAAGTTGGCGATGTTCAGGTACCCGAGCAGGATGTCGTTCTTCGAGAAGTCCTTCTCGATCTGGATCGCGTACCGCATCTCCTGCAGCTTGCGCTCGATGCCCTTGCTCCCTGTCGCGTTGGTCGCGTCGAGCCAGCACTGCTGGAGATCTTCGGAGTAGGTGTCGGAGGTCGTGTCGACCTCCTGCTCGCACTTCTGGATGAGCACGTTCTTCACGTACTGCTGGCTGATCGTCGACGCGCCGCGGCTGGACGTTCCGCGCACGTTGTCGACGAGAGCCTTCACCGTGGCGCCGATGTTCACGCCGCCATGGCTGTAGAAGTTCTTGTCCTCACTCGAGAGGATCGCGTCGTACAGGTTCGGGGAGACCTGCTCGTAGGTGACCGGGACGCGGTTCTGCTCGTAGAACGAGGCGAGCTCGACCGTCGAACCGTCCGGGGCGGTCGCGTAGATCGTCGACTGCTCCATCGGCGTGCTCGGGTCGAGGCTCTCGGGGAGCTGATCGAAGAGGGTGAGAGCCTGGGTGCCTGCGAGGCCGGTCATCGCGAGCACCGGGGTGACGCTGGCCGTGACGAGGAGACCGGCGACGGCGCTCAGACCGACGAGCCCGACGAGACCGCCGAGCACGCCTCTCACCGTGCGATTCTTTTGGGGCATACGCTTGATCGTAGGGGAGTTCCCTGAATACCGCCTTTGACGAGCTCGCCCCGGAATTCCGGTGTCGCGCCCCGATCGACAGGAGTGCCATGACCACGTGGGAGTACCTCACCACGCCGCTGCTGATCCACAACACGGCAGCCATCCTCAACAACTGGGGCAAGCAGGGCTGGGAGCTCGTGCAGGTCGTGCAGGGACCGGAGGGCGGACTCGTCGCCTATCTGAAGCGCCCCGTGACCTCCGACGCGTCGGCCAACGCCGGCCTCGCCGCCGCCGAGCAGGCCGCACGCCAGTTCGAGGGAGATCAGGCATGAGCGTCTCGGACCGTCTCGCCGAGCTCGGCATCGAACTGCCCGCTGTCGCCGCTCCGGTCGCCGCCTACGTGCCGGCCGTCGTGCACGGCGGTCTCGTCTACACCTCGGGACAGCTGCCCTTCGTCGACGGAGCGCTTCCCGCCGTGGGCAAGGTGGGCGCCGAGGTCTCCGCGGAAGACGCGAAGACCTACGCCCGCACGTGCGCGCTGAACGCTCTCGCCGCGGCAGCGGATGCGGCCGGCGGCGTCGACCGCATCGCGGGCGTGCTGCGGGTCGGGGGCTTCGTCGCCTCCGCTGAGGGATTCATGGGTCAGCCCGGCGTGATCAACGGCTCGAGCGACGTGCTCGGAGAGATCTTCGGTGATGCGGGTCGTCATGCCCGTGCGGCGGTCGGCGTCGCGGAGCTCCCGCTCGGCAGCCCGGTCGAGGTCGAGGTCGCCTTCCTTCTCGCCTGAGTACGACGTACGCGGCGTGGACCGTCGCATCAGAACGAGAGAACGCGCCTCCCCGGAAAGGGGAGGCGCGTTCTCCGTCTGTCACGCCTCGGAGGCGTGAGCCGACCTACTTCACCTGGGCCGAGATGATGCTCATCACCGCGGTGTCGGCGAGCGTCGTGGTGTCGCCGACCTCGCGGCCTTCGGCGACGTCGCGGAGCAGACGGCGCATGATCTTGCCGGAGCGGGTCTTCGGCAGCTCGCCGACGATGTAGACGTCGCGCGGGCGGGCGATGGCGCCGATCTGCTCGCCCACCCACAGCCGCAGCTGCTGGGCGAGGCCCGCAGGCTCGTGTGCGGCGAGGTAGCTCTCCTTGATGATGACGAAGGCGACGACCGCCTGTCCGGTCCTCTCGTCGGAGGCGCCGACCACGGCAGCCTCGGCGGTCGCCTCATGCGCGACCAGGGACGACTCGATCTCCGCCGTCGATAGGCGGTGCCCCGAGACGTTCATGACGTCGTCGACGCGGCCGAGCAGCCAGAGGTCGCCGTCTTCGTCGAGGCGCGCTCCGTCGCCGGCGAAGTAGTAGCCCTGGTCCTCGAACTTCTCCCAGTAGGTCTCGCGATAGCGCTCGGGGTCGCCCCAGATGCCGCGCAGCATGCTCGGCCACGGCTCGGTGATCACGAGCAGGCCGCCGCTGCCGTTGCCGACCTCGATGCCGCTCTCGTCGACGACGTCGATCGAGATCCCGGGGAGCGGGACCTGGGCGGACCCGGGCTTGGTCTCGGTGACGCCCGGAAGAGCGGACACCATGATCGCGCCGGTCTCGGTCTGCCACCAGGTGTCGACGATCGGCGTCTTGTTCGCCCCGATGACCTCGCGGTACCACATCCACGCCTCGGGGTTGATGGGCTCTCCCACCGAACCGAGCAGTCGCAGCGACGAAAGGTCGAACTTCGCCGGGACGCTGCGACCGATCTTCATGAACGAGCGGATCGCGGTCGGGGCGGTGTAGAAGATCGACACCTTGTACTTCTCGATGATCTCCCACCACCGGCCGGGGTGCGGGGCATCGGGGGTTCCCTCGTAGAGCACCTGGGTGGCGCCGTTGGCGAGGGGGCCGTAGGTGACGTAGCTGTGTCCGGTGATCCAGCCGATGTCGGCCGTGCACCAGAACACGTCAGTCTCCGGGTGCAGGTCGAAGACGTACTTGTGCGAGTACGCCACCTGGGTGAGATACCCACCGGAGGTGTGCAGGATGCCCTTGGGCTTCCCCGTCGTTCCCGAGGTGTAGAGGATGAAGAGCGGGTTCTCCGCAGGGAGGGCCTGTGCGGTGTGCTCGGCGGATGCGGCGGGAACGGCGTCGTGCCACCAGATGTCGCGGCCGTCGGTCCAGTCGACCTCGTTCTCGCCGCGCTTGACGACCAGGACGTGCTCGACGGTCTGCTGCTCGCCGTCGCCGCGGTCGGCGAGAGCCTGATCGACGGCGGGCTTGAGTGCCGAGACGCGGCCCTTGCGGTAGCCGCCGTCGGCCGTGATGACCAGCTTGGCGCCGGCGTCGTCGATGCGTGAGCGCAGGCTGTCCGCGCTGAAACCACCGAACACGACGGAGTGGATGGCGCCGACGCGCGCGACCGCGAGCATCGAGGCGATCGCCTCGGGGATCATGGGCAGGTAGATCGCGACGCGGTCGCCCTGGCCGATGCCCAGTCCCTCGAGCACGTTGGCGACGCGCTTGACCTCGTCGGTGAGCTCGGCGTAGGTGATGCGGCGGGTGTCACCCGGTTCGCCCTCCCAGTGCAGGGCGACGCGGTCGCCGTTGCCCGCCTCGACGTGACGGTCGAGGCAGTTGTAGGCGACGTTCAGCTCGCCATCGTCGAACCACTTCGCGAACGGCGGGTTGCTCCAGTCGAGCACCTGGGTGAAGGGCTTGTGCCAGTGCACGAGTTCGCGGGACTGCTCGCCCCAGAAGGCCTCGCGGTCGGCGGCAGCACGCTCATACAGTTCGGGCGAGGTGATGGTTTGGGCGACGAACTCCTCCGACGGCGGGAACTTCCGGGTCTCGTCGAGAAGGTGGTCGATCTGGCTGCTCATCGGCAGGCGCTCCTTTGCGGCTTACGGGTCTTGCGAGCATGGTCGTGGGGGTGGGCGACCAGGTCACGGCGAATCTATCCATGCGACCACCCATCGCATACTGCCGAAAGTCAGTAGTGCTGCCGGTTTTGTCCGGACGGTCGCCTTGCGTACACTCGACGACAGCCGAATTCTCATTCCGGCCTTGGCGTGCCCGATTCCCCCAATCGTGGACCGCCGTGGGCGGCATCTCATTCCCCCCGTGAGATGCCGCCCATTCCTTTGGGAGCGCTCCCTTCTCGCTCGCGTGTGATCGTCGCCCGGTCCTGCACCGCGCGCACAGGAGTCGGCTTCTTCACAGGGGCCGAGTCGTCCGGCGATCGGCGCCCTCTCCTCGGCGCGGCGCCGCATAGCGTCACCGTCATGCCCGATTCCTTCGTCATCCAGCCCAGGGGAGAGCGGTCTGCCGCATCGGTGGCGGAAGCCTCGCCCGAGCGCCTTCACATGGATCCTGCCTTCGGACCGCTCCTCGCCCATCTCGACGATGCCGTCACCGATGTGTTCGTGAACGGGGCGGGCGGGCTGTTCGTCGACCGCGGGAACGGAGCCGAGCCCGCAGAGGGGTGGAGGGCATCGGAGCGAGAGGTCCGAGATCTCGCGGTCGCGCTCGTCGGCCTCGGAGGCCGGCATCTCGATGACCAGGCGCCCTGCGTCGACGTCCGCCTCGACTCCGGTATCCGCGTGCATGCGGTGCTCTCGCCGGTCTCGACCACCGGAACCGCGCTGTCGATACGCATTCCCCGTGTGCGCGCCGCCGACCTCGACGCGCTCGCCGCTCTCGGAGCCTTCGACGCGTCCCAACAGGTCTGGCTTCTGGGACTGGTGGCCGAGCGGGCGAACATCCTCATCACCGGGGGAACGGGTACGGGCAAGACCACGCTGCTGTCGGCGCTGCTGTCGGAAGTGCCTCCGACGGAGCGCATCGTCACGATCGAAGACGTCGCCGAGTTGCGCCCGCGCCACCCGCATCACGTCTCCCTCGAGGCCCGGCAATCGAACCTGGAGGGAGCAGGCGCCATCACCCTGGCGCGGCTGGTTCGAGAGTCGCTGCGCATGCGTCCCGATCGGCTGGTGGTCGGTGAGTGTCGCGGAGAAGAGGTGCGCGAGCTGCTGACCGCTCTCAACACCGGGCACGACGGCGGTGCGGGCACTCTGCACGCGAGCGGGCTGCGTGACGTTCCTGCTCGGCTCGAAGCTCTTGGTGCCCTCGCCGGGATGGATGCGGTCGCTCTCGCACGTCAGGCGGTCAGCGCGTTCACCATCGTCCTCCATCTCGATCGGGCACCCGGAGGTACCCGTCGCATCCGTCAGGCAGGGCGGCTCGTGATCGCCGGGGATCGACTCGACATCGAAGAGGTGCAGCCGTGGTGATGCGGCCGCGTCGCTTGCCGCGAAAGGCGCAGACGGGTGCGACGGATGCCGCGACCGCGGTGCAGACGCTGGCCGTGCTGCTGCAGGCCGGGGCGGTGCCGGTCGTCGCCTGGCGGCACCTGGCTGACACCGATGATCCGCAGGCCCGGGCAGTGGTCGACCGGGTCGATCGCGGAGTCCCGCTGCTCGACGCCATCGAGGCCGAGGGCGGGGCGTGGGTCGATCTCGCCGCCGCCTGGGAGATCGCGACGACCGTGGGCGCACCGCTCGCCGAGGTTCTCCGGACGATCGCAGAGACACTGAGGGATGCGGCTGCCGCAGCCGACGATGTGCGCATCGCACTCGCAGAACCGGCGGGTACGGCGCGGCTGCTGCTCTGGATGCCGTTCGCCGGATTGCTGCTCGGGTTCGCGCTCGGCTTCGACACCATCGGCGTGATCTTCGGGAACGTGCTCGGCGCCGCGTGTGTGGTCCTCGGCCTGCTCCTCGTGGTGGCGGCACGCGTCTGGACAGCACGTCTGCTTCGACAGGCGCGGCCTGCTCCCGGCACCCCGGGCATGCGAGCGGAACTTGTCGCCATCGCGCTCTCTGGCGGTGCCTCCATCGATCGCGCGTTGCAACTGGTGGCGCAGAGCGGCACCTCGGGCGACGGTGAGGAACGCGTCCGCGCCGTGCTCGACCTGTCCCGCGCTGCGGGTGTGCCGGCTGCGGAACTTCTTCGGGCATCCGCAGCCCAGGACCGGCACGCCGCCAGGGTGCAGGGGCGCCTCCGCGCCGCGAAGCTCTCGACGCGCCTGCTGTTCCCCCTCGGCGTCTGCACGCTGCCCGCATTCCTCCTCCTCGGGGTCGCGCCGCTCCTGCTCAGCGTCCTCGCCTCCACGCCGATGTCGCTGTGACCGTATCCAGCCCACCCCCACCATCCGATGCCCACGCATCCCATAGAAAGAGGAACACCATGAAGAGCATCCCCCCGCTGGACCGTCGGCGTGCTGCGACCCTGTTCGGCGACGACACCGGCGCCGCCACAGCCGAGTATGCGATCACGACGATGGCGGCCGTCGCGTTCGCCGGGCTCCTCGTCGTCATCATGCGATCCGACGAGGTCCGCGGCATCCTCACCGATCTCGTGCGGCGGGCGCTGACGGTGTCATGATGCGCGGAGCTCGACGGATGCCCCCTCCTCGCACCCCCGAGGATGCGCCACGACGGCCGCGACACGCGGGTGACCGCGGGTCCGTCTCGGCGGAGTTGGCGCTGGCCCTGCCCGCGGTCGTGCTCGCGTTTCTGCTCGGCGCGGGTGCACTCGGTGCGGCATCCCGCCAGGTGGCGCTTCAAGATGCCTCGGCCGATGCGGCGCGTCTTCTCGGACGCGGCGAAGGGCAGGATGCGGCGGAGCGCGTGGTGCACGCGGCGGTCTCCGGAGCAGGGATGTCCTCCTCGCTCTCCGGCGACCTCGTGTGCGTCACCGCTTCGGTCGACGCCTCCATCGGGTCGCTGATCCGCATGCCGCTTCGGGCCACGAGCTGCGCGCTCGACGGGGGCCTCTGATGGCGGGCTCCGCTCTCGCGTCCGGAGTTCTCGCCGTCGCCGCTGCCCTGTCCCTCGGGCTCGCTGCCGTCGGCGGCGCGGCGGTGACGGCGCAGCGCACGGCGGGGGCGGCCGACGCCGCCGCGCTCGCCGCAGCAGACGCCGCGAGCGGCGCAGTGCCCACCGGGGAGCAGCCGTGTGAACTCGCCGCGAGGGTCGCGCAGGCGGCGGGTGCCACCCTCACGGGGTGCGTTCTCGAGGGCTTCGTGGCGACCGTGGAGGTGCAGGCGGCGTACGCTGGACTCGCAGCCGTCTCCCGAGCCCGTGCCGGGCCACCCGAGGGATAGCGACGGCAGCGCGACCTCGCTCACTGTGAACGACCCCACACAGTGGTGTGTATGGTGTGCTTCGAAGAAAGGACGCACCCTTGGCTGAAGGCAAGAAGCTCGTCATCGTCGAGTCCCCGACGAAGATGCGGTCTATTCAGGGATACCTCGGCGACGGCTACGAGGTGCTCAGCTCCGTCGGCCACATCCGCGACCTCGCTGACAAGAAGGACATCCCGGCCGCTGACAAGCAGGCCTATGGGAAGTACTCCATCGACATCGACAACGGATTCGACCCGTACTACGTCGTCTCCGATCGGAAGACCAAGACGGTCGCCGAACTCAAGCGTGCGCTGAAGAATGCCGACGAGCTCCTGCTCGCCACTGATGAGGACCGCGAGGGTGAGGCGATCGCCTGGCACCTGCTCGAGACCCTCAAGCCCAAGGTTCCCGTCAAGCGCATGGTCTTCCACGAGATCACCAAGGACGCGATCCAGGCTGCGGTCGGCAACACCCGCGAACTCGACCACGACCTCGTCGACGCGCAGGAGACCCGCCGCATCCTCGACCGCCTGTACGGCTGGGACGTCTCGCCCGTGCTCTGGTACAAGGTCAAGACCGGAATCTCGGCCGGACGCGTGCAGTCCGCGGCCACCCGTCTGATCGTCGATCGAGAGCGCGAACGCATGGCGTTCACCTCCGCCGAGTACTGGGACGTCGATGCCGCGGCTTCGGCGACGGGCACCTCGTTCAAGATCCGTCTCGTCCGCGTCGACGGTGGCCAGCTCGCGCGGGGCACCGACTTCGATGACGACGGCAAGCTCAAGAAGGCCGTCGTCATCCTCGACGAGGCGGCCGCAACCGCTCTCGCCCAGGCGGTCGACGCCATGGGCACCGGAAGCGTGACGAAGGTCGAGGCCAAGCCGGGAACGCGCAGCCCCTACGCGCCGTTCACGACCTCCACGATGCAGCAGGAGGCCGGGCGCAAGCTCTCGATGGGAGCCAAGCAGGCGATGGGTGTCGCCCAGCGTCTGTACGAGAAGGGCTACATCACCTATATGCGTACCGACTCCACGTCGCTGAGCACCCAGGCGGTGCAGGCGGCGCGGAGCCAGGCGGTGGCACTCTACGGCGACGCCGCGGTGCCGCTGAAGCCGCGGGTGTACAAGTCCAAGAGCAAGAACGCGCAGGAGGCCCACGAGGCCATCCGCCCCTCCGGTGACAACTTCCGCACGCCGGCCTCGCTGTCCTCCGAGCTCGATCGCGACGAGCAGCGCCTCTACGACCTCATCTGGAAGCGCACCGTCGCCAGCCAGATGTCGGACGCCAAGTACGAGACCACGACCGTCACGATCGCCGTCGACGCCGCCGGGAAGAAGGCCGAGTTCACGGCCTCCGGAACCGTCTACACCTTCAAGGGCTTCCTGGAGGCGTACGAGGAGGGCCGCGACGAGAAGCGCGGTGACGCGGACGCTGCGGAGAACCAGTCGCTGCCGGCTGTCGCGGTCGGCGATCAGCTCGCCGTGTCCGACGCCGAGGCCAAGGGGCACCGCACCACGCCGAAGCCCCGTTACACCGAGGCCTCGCTCGTGAAGGTTCTCGAGGAGAAGGGCATCGGTCGTCCTTCGACGTTCGCCTCGATCCCCGAGACGATCCTCGACCGTGGATACGCGGTCAAGCGCGGCCAGGCCCTCGTGCCGACCTGGCTCGCGTTCAGCGTCGTGCGTCTGCTCGAAGAGCACTTCGCCGACCTCGTCGACTACGACTTCACGGCGGCGCTCGAAGACGACCTCGACACGATCGCGCGCGGCGAGCAGAACCGGGTCGAGTGGCTCAAATCCTTCTACTTCGGCTCCGACAACCACGTGGGTCTGCGCCAGGTCGTCGACAACCTCGGCGAGATCGACGCTCGTGCGCTGAACTCCACGCGCATCACCGACACGGCCACGCTTCGCTTCGGCAAGTACGGCCCGTATCTCGAGGTGGCCGACCCCGCGAACCCCGAGGCCAAGCCGCGCATCGTCAACGTGCCGGAAGACCTCGCACCCGACGAGCTGACCGCCCAGAAGGCTCAGGAGCTCATCGACGCTCCCGTCGCCGGCGACCGCGTGCTGGGGGAGAACCCCGACAACGGCAAGATCATCGTGGTGAAGGACGGCCGGTTCGGGCCGTACGTGCAGGAGAACGACCCTGTGTCGGAAGACGCCGCGGTCGACGAGACCACCGGCGAGGTCGTCGAGGCTCCCAAGCCCAAGCGCGGCGCGAAGAAGGAAGCAGCGCCCAAGCCGCGCACGGCCTCGCTCTTCCGCTCGATGTCGGTCGACGAGATCGATCTCGACACCGCGCTGCGTCTGCTGAGCCTCCCGCGCGTCGTGGGCGTCGACCCGGAGTCGGGCGATGAGATCACGGCGCAGAACGGCCGGTTCGGGCCCTACCTGAAGAAGGGTACGGATTCACGGTCGCTCGAATCGGAGTCGCAGATCTTCGATGTGACGCTCGACCAGGCGCTCGAGATCTACGCGCAGCCGAAGTACGGCGCGGGTCGCCGGGCATCGAGCGCGCTCGCCGAGTTCGAAGCCGATCCCGTCAGCGGGAAGCCGATCCGCATCCGCGACGGACGTTTCGGCGCGTATGTGACCGACGGTGAGACGAACGTGACGATCCCGCGGGGTCAGACCGTCGAGGACATCACCTTCGAGGTCGCAGTGCAGATGCTCGCCGACAAGCGTGCCAAGGGTCCGGCTACCAAGCGCGGAGCGAAGAAGGCTCCTGCGAAGAAGCCGGCCGCGAAGAAGGCTCCTGCCGCCAAGAAGCCGGCCGCGAAGAAGCCTGCCGCCAAGAAGGCGCCCGCGAAGAAGACCACGGCTGCCACGTCCGCTGCCCGGTCGGCTGCTGCGAAGAAGGCGGCAGCCACGCGCGCCGCCAACGCTGCGGCGAAGGCGGCGGAGAAGGCGGACTCGTGACCTCAGGTCACGGGGTGTGGATCACGCTCGAGGGCGGTGACGGCTCGGGCAAGACCACGCAGTCGAACCTGCTCGCGCAGTGGCTCGAAGACACCGGGCGTACCGTCGTCCGTACCCGCGAACCCGGCGGTTCCGAGGTCGGGCAGCTCATCCGCGACATCGTCCTGCACCATCGCGGCGACATTGCGCCGCGCGCCGAGGCGCTGCTGTACGCCGCGGATCGGGCGCACCATGTCGCGACCGTCGTGCGACCGGCGCTCCGTCGTGGCGAGATCGTGCTGCAGGACCGCTACCTCGATTCGTCCGTGGCCTACCAGGGCGCCGGACGGATTCTCGACGCGACCGAGATTCGAGATCTGTCGCTCTGGGCGGCGGAGGGCGCGCTCCCGGACCTGACGATCCTGCTCGATCTCGACCCCGCCGAGGCCCGCACCCGTCTGGACTCCGCCGACAAGCCGTTCGACCGGCTCGAGGCCGAGCAGGCGGAGTTCCACGGCCGCGTCCGCGATGCCTTCCTCAATCTCGCGGCGGCCGAGCCGGACAGGTTCCTCGTCCTCGACGCGGCAGCGGCACCGGAGGTCATCGCCGAGCAGATCAGGACCAGAGTCGCAGCGCTGCTCGACTGAGCCGGCTCGACCGAGCGAGGAAGCGATCCTCCGTGCCGTGAGCGTCGGTGGTCGCGATTAGGCTGAGACCATGCCCCAGACCGTTCCCGCCCCGTTTCCCTGGGCGGATGTGTGGGGGCAGGACGCCGCCGTCGACACGCTCCGCGCCGCGGCATCCGATCCCTCCGCCCTCTCGCACGCCTGGTTGATCACGGGCCCGCCGGGCTCGGGACGCTCCACCCTCGCGTACGCCTTCGCCGCAGCGTTGATCGCCGACCGGCCCGATGACGAGAATGTCATGCGCCAGGTGCTCGCCGGCACGCACCCCGACGTTACGGCGTTGCGCACCGACAAGGTCATCATCACCATCGCCGAGGCGCGCGGTCTCGTCGAACGCTCCTACTTCGCACCGTCTGCGGGGCGCTATCGGGTCATCGTCGTCGAAGACGCCGATCGCATGGTCGAGCGCACCTCCAACGTGCTCCTGAAAGCGCTCGAAGAGCCGCCGGAGCAGACGGTGTGGATCCTGTGCGCGCCCAGCGAGGCCGACCTGCTGCCCACGATCCGATCCCGCGTGCGCTCACTGCGGTTGCGGGAACCCGACGTCGCCGATGTCGCCCGGCTCATCAGTCTGCGCACCGGCGTCGACGAGGTCGTGGCAGAACAGGCGGCGCGGCACGCGCAGCGTCACATCGGCATGGCCCAGCGGCTCGCCACCGACGATGCGGCTCGGCGTCGCCGAGACGAGACTCTTCGCTCCGTCCTCGGTGTCAGGGGAGTGGGCGATGCGGTCGAGGTCGCCGGTCGCATCATCCAGGCCGCCACGGAGGACGCGAAGGCGCTCACCGCCGAGCGCGACGCCCAGGAGCGGGCGTCGCTGCTGCGCACGATCGGCATCGCCGAGGGGCAGGCGGTCCCGCCGGCCCTGCGCACGCAGCTCTCCGCGCTCGAAGACGATCAGAAGAAGCGGGCGACGCGCAGTCTGCGCGACGGGATCGACCGCGTGCTCACCGATCTGCAGTCGCTGTTCCGCGACGTCGTGATGCTGCAGTTCGGCCGTGGTGACGATCTCATCAACAGTGAGCTTCGCACCGAGCTGACCGACCTCGCATCCGCCTGGTCCGAGACCCGTACGCTTGTCGTACTTGACCACCTTGCCGACACGCGGCAGTCGTTGGAGCGCAACGTCGCCCCTCTGCTCGCCCTGGAGAGCTTGCTCGTGACCATCACGAGCGGGAGGAAACCGTGAACAATCGATCGACTTCCCGCTTGCGTCGAGCCGCCGCGATCATCGCAGGGCTGGCCGCTGCGTCCGTCGCGCTCTCGGGCTGTCTGTACGCGATGATCCCCGAGCAGTCCTCGCGGCCGTCGACGACCAGCGCCCCCGACACCGAGGGCGTCGCCGAAGACCTGCTGCCCTTCTACTCGCAGGAGCTGACGTGGACGGAGTGCGGTGTCGGCTTCGACTGCACCGATGTCACGGCGCCTCTCGACTGGGAAGACCCGGGCAAGGGCGAGATCACCCTTTCGGTGGTTCGGCACCGCGCCGAGGGCACCCCCGTCGGCTCGCTGCTGACGAACCCGGGTGGCCCCGGGGCGAGCGGTGTCGACCTGATCCTCAACAGCCTCGACTACGCCGTCGGTGCCGACCTCATCGAGAACTTCGACGTCATCGGGTTCGACCCGCGCGGGGTCGGGGCATCGACCGCGGTGACCTGCTACGACGCCCCGCAGATGGACGAATACCTGTACGGCATCCCCGCTGCGGCCCGTGGCACGGCGGAGTGGGAGGCTGAGCTGCTCGATTCGCACAAGGCCTTCGCCGAGGCGTGCGACGCGAACAGCGGCGGCATCCTGCCCTACATCACCACGGTCAACGCCGCCCGCGACATGGATCTGATCCGCGCGGTGCTGGGCGACAAGCAGCTGAACTACCTCGGCTACTCGTACGGCACGTTCCTGGGGGCGACCTACGCGAAGCTGTACCCCGAGAAGGCCGGTCGTCTCGTGCTCGACGGTGCCATCGATCCCGCCGTTCCGGGGCTCGAGGTCGGAGCGACACAGGCGCTCGGGTTCGAATCCGCGCTGCGCGCCTACATGCAGGACTGCCTCGACTCGGGGGAGTGCCCGTTCAACGGCACCGTCGATGAGGCGATGACCGACCTGGGAGCGCTGCTCGCGAGCGTCGACAGCACACCGCTCAAGAGTGGAGACGGCCGCATGCTGGGCGCGGACTCCCTGATGACCGCCATCATCGCGGCGCTCTACTCGCAGGACATCTGGGGCTACCTCACGCAGGCGCTCGATGAGGCGCTGCAGGGCGACCCGACATCGGCGCTGTTCCTCGCCGACTTCTACAACGGACGCGAGAACGGCACCTACACCGACAACTCCGCCGAAGCTTTCCGTGCCTACAACTGCATGGACTACCCGGTAGAAGACGATCCCGCAGCAGAGGCAGCGATCAACGCGAAGATCGCTCAGGGCGCACCGACGATCGCGCCGTACTGGACCGGCCCCGACTCCTGCTCGGTCTGGCCGTACCCCCCTACGGGCACGCGTGGCGAGATCAAGGCCGAAGGTGCGGGACCCATCCTCGTGATCGGCACCACGAACGACCCGGCTACCCCGTACGAGTGGTCCGAATCACTCGCGAACCAGCTCGAAGAGGGTGTTCTGATCACGCGCGTCGGCGAAGGGCACACCGGGTACAACAAGGGCAACGCCTGCGTCGACGACGCGGTCGAGGCTTTCCTGCTCGATGATGTCGTGCCCGAAGACGGCCTCCGCTGCGAGTGATGCGGCCTCGATTCGCGAGAGAGCGCGAGACAGGGTAATATCGGTGATCGCGCCGCTCACGCGTCGCACGCCGCTTTAGCTCAGTCGGCAGAGCATTTCACTCGTAATGAAAAGGTCGTCAGTTCGATTCTGACAAGCGGCTCCGAAGGCCCCGTGATGCGAAGAACATCACGGGGCCTTTCCCGTTCCTCACGGCGTACTCTCGAAGCATGAGCAGAGCGCTTCTCATCGTCGACGTCCAGAACGACTTCACCGAAGGCGGGGCACTCGCCGTCGAGGGAGGCGATGCGGTCGCCGCTGCCGTCACCGTCTTTCTCGCCGCCCACGCGGACGACTACGACGTGATCATCGCCTCGCGCGACTGGCACGACGCCGACGGTGACAACGGAGGGCACTTCGCGCCGACTCCCGACTACGTCGACTCGTGGCCGGTGCACTGCGTCGCGGGAACCGAGGGGGCCGAGTACGACCCGCTTCTGGCGACCGATGCCGTCACCCACCATGTCCGCAAGGGGCAGGGGAAGCCGGCGTACTCGATGCTCGAGGGTCGGACGGAGGCGGGGGAGACGGTCGGTGCGATCCTGACCGCGGCGGGCGCGCTCACCGCCGATGTGGTGGGCATCGCGACCGACCACTGCGTGCGGGCGACAGCTCTCGACGCCATCGCGCACGGCGTTCGCGTCCGCATCTTCACCGACCTCGTCGCCGGAGTCGCACCCGCGCCCAGCGAGGCCGCACTCGCCGAGCTCGTGCACGCGGGAGCGGAACTGGCCGAGAGTCCCAAGGCGTGAGTCGGAGCGTCCTGCTCCTGCGGGCCGTGAACGTCAGTGGCCGCAACAGCGTTCCGATGGCGCGTCTCCGCGAAGTGCTCGCCGCCGAGACCGACCTGGGCGACGTCTCCACCTACATCGCCAGCGGCAACATCCTCTGCCGCACGCCACTGGATCCCGATGCCGCGTGCGACGCTGTGCGCGCGGCCATCCGGGTCGAGTTCGGGGTGGACACCCCCGTCATCCACCGCACGCACGCGCAGTTGGTGTCCTCGGAATCCGCGCAGCCGTTCCCCGAGGGCGACGTGAAGTTCGTGCATGCGATGTTCCTCCAGGGCTCGCCGTCGGAGGGTGCGATCGAAGCGTTGGAGCAGCGCCTCCTTCCGGCGGAGCGGATCGCGCTGGTCGGTGACGACATGTGGATCGACTACGGCGAGGGCGGCATGCACTCCACCCGACTCACGAAGGCGGTGCTGGATCGGGCGCTCGGCGTCGCGGGGACGGCACGCAACCTGCGGACGACGCGGACGCTCATCGAGTTGACGGCGTGACTCCGCCCAGATCTGTACTCATCGCTGCCGGTGGCGTGTGCGGGTGGGCTTGCAGGTCGACCCGGCGGGTGTCGCAGGCCGAGCACCGCACATAGAGCACGATGCCCTCGCTCGTCGGATGACGTGACTCCACGAGCCAGGCATGCTCGTGCGCCGGCGCAGCGGGGTGGACGCGGGGGATCGGAAGCGTGTTCAGCGAGGTCATGCATCCAGCGTGATGTAATGGTCTTATGCATCTCAACCCTTACGGCGAGTATGCCGTGCTGTTGGCCGCGTCACTGGCCAACGACTGGCCGGTGGATCGAGCAGGGATCGAGGCGCGCACACTCGAACTGGGGATGACGCAGACCTTCCCGCCCGCCGCGGATGACCATGAGCGGGTCAGGGTGATCATCGACGAATGGCTCTCGATCGTCGATGAACCCGACCCCGACGCGCGAGCGGCCCTCCTCAACGCACAACTCGCCGCCGCAGCCGCCTACCCGCGCCTGACGAACCACGACGACGAAGGATGGCACCTGCACTACCGCGACGACGTGCCGTCGATGCCCTACGTGCTCCGGGCGGTCATCAGCCTGGGTACCTCGCTGCATCTGGTCACCCGGGGGATGAGCCGGCTGAGTCGTTGCCAGGCCGCGCCCTGCACGAGAGTCGTCGCGGACGTGACCCGCAACGGCCGCCAGCGCTTCTGCTCCGTGCGTTGCGCCAACCGTGCGGCGGTGCGCAGACACCGCGCCCGGATCTGACAGGCGGCGAATCGGGACTTTCGGCCACACCATGCGCGAGGCTTCCGTGCCACGATGGCCGAGAGACGATGAGGAGACGACGTGTCTGATGTGATCGTGAATGTCGACAACTTCGCCCGTGCTGAGACGGACGTGATGATCGATCGGATTCTGCAACAGGCCGGGGCCGTGAACGCGATCTACCACGATCGGCAGTTGGCACCGCTCGACAGGCAGCCCGTGATCCGACAGAACCGCGACACGCTCTACTCGGTCGCGATCGTCGACATCTCTCACGGAGCGACGTTCACGCTTCCGCCGTTCGGCGACCGATACGTCTCGGTCATGATCATCAACCAGGACCACTACATCAACCGGGTGCTGCACGAGCCGGGAACATACGATCTCACGGTCGACGAGTTCGGTTCCGACGACGTGGTGGTCGCCGCCCGTGTGCTGTTCGATCCGACTGATCCCGACGACCTCGATGCCGTCCACCGCATCCAGGACGGCATGCGTGTGGATGCGGGCTCTGCCACCCCGTTCGCACCGTCGGCGTTCGACCCGGTGACCCATAAGGTCACCCGTGATCACCTCCTGGGGCTCGCGGAGGGGCTTCGCGGATTCTCGCGGAGCTTCGGGAGCGTCGAGCAGGTGGACCCCGTGCATCACCTGCTGGGAACCGCTGCCGGCTGGGGCGGGCTCCCCGACGATGAGGCGCAGTACGTCGCACTGTTCCCCGGGCTCGAGCCCGGGCGCTACCGGCTCACGCTCCGCGACGTGCCGGCGGATGCGTTCTACTCGGTCAGCGTGTACAACGGCGACGGATACTTCGAGCCGAGCGCTTCCGGCATCACGAACGTCAACGATGTGTTCGGCGTCAAGAACGACGACGGATCCATGACGGTGTGGCTCGGCGACTTCGACGACGATCGCCCCAACCGGATACCGACGCCCGAGGGATGGAACCTGTTGATCCGCCTCTACCGTCCACGGCTGGCCGAGGTGGCGGGCTGGACCGTTCCCTCGGTCGAGCCCGCCGACTGAAGCACGGTCAGGCGGTCTGCCCGGCGTGCTTCCCCTCGCCGATCTCCTCGACGAGCTTCGCGTTGAACGCCGGTAGATCGTCGGGCGTGCGGCTGGAGACGAGGCCTTCATCGACCACGACCTCTTCGTCGACCCACGTCGCGCCCGCGTTGCGCAGGTCGGTGGTCAGGCTCGGGTAGCTGGTGAGCCTGCGCCCGTCGACGACACCGGCCTCGATGAGGATCCAGGCGCCGTGGCAGATCACACCGACCGGCTTGTGCTGCTCGAAGAAGGCCCTGGCCAGATCGACGGAGGCCTTGTCCATGCGCAGATGGTCCGCGTTGACGACGCCGCCGGGCAGAACCAGCGCGTCGAACTGATCCGCAGCGGTCGCCGACGCGTGTAGATCCACGGCCTGTTCATGTCCGTTCTTGCCGGTGATGGCCGCACCGTCCGGGGCGATCATGGTCGCGCTCGCACCTTCCGCCGTCACCGCATCCCAGGGACTCGTGAGCTCGCTGTCCTCGAATCCGTCGGTCGCGAGGAATGCCACGCGGCTGCCGCTGAGAGTCATCGTTCGTCCTTTCCTGGAGAGTCGTCCGCCGTTCGGGGGACGACTCCACGATCCCCCGCAGCGGAAGAGGAGGGAAGGGGGTGGCCGCGCAGGCGAGCCGGTGATACAGGTGAGCGGGAGAAGCGACGGCCCTCGGAGCGCTCCGCTCGGATCGAGGAGCCTCGGCAGTACGATCCAGACATGCGCGTTCGTCCTGCACTCGTCCTCCTCTCGGCGCTCGTCCTGCTCGCGGGGTGCGCTCCCGAGCCGGCGGCGAGCCCCTCGCCCTCCGCCTCCACGACGTCTTCGCCGACCCCCACGCCGTCTCCCTCGGCGTCCGAGACCGCGGAACCGCCGGCGGCGGGGACGGAATTCACTCCCTCGGTGCTCGTGCAGCTCTGCACCGAGAGGACTCGCGCCCTGGCCCCGAACGCGACGTACTTCGGCGACATGGCGACCACCGAACGGCTCGAACCGTCATCGCTCTGGTTCGTGGTCATCCCCAAGACGCTCGACGGTGCGGACAGCGTCGCGGTGTGCGGCATCGGCGGCACCCAGGAGGCGCCGGTGTTCGCCCTCGAAGGGGAGACCCTCCCGGATGGAGTGGCCGACATCCGCGAAGAGCTGCTGACCGGAGCGCCCGGCGGCGAGTCCTGAGACGGCTGCCGAGAGGCGAACTGCGGCGGAGAGAGCATCCGCGCGTCTTCGACGTCACCGTAGAGTGATCCTGTCGGTCGAATCGTTCTTCACCGTGATCGCGGTGGGCTTCGAGGTGCTCGGTGCACTCGCGATGGTCGTCGGGTTCATCATCGCCGTGGTGCTCGCCGTCCGTTCGCTGCGACGGTCGGGCGACGGTCACGCCGCCTATCTGCTCCTGCGCAACACGCTCGGCGCCGCTATCCTGCTCGGCCTCGAAGTCTTGGTCGCTGCCGACCTCATCCGCACCATCACGTCGAAGCCGTCGATCGAGGACGCCGTGATCCTCGGCCTCATCGTGCTGATCCGGACGGTGCTCTCGATGTCGATCCAGATCGAGGGTGTCGCGCCCTGGCGTCGAGCCCTCCTGACCAGTGGCGGCCAGCTGATCGCGGAGAACGTCCGCCGAGACCGTGCCGCGGAGGCGACGGCCGTTGCACCCGAGACGCCGACATCCTGAGCGACCTGCGCGCGGTGCTCGCGGATGTGCCGTCCTCCTCGACGGAGGCGTGGACGCCCGGGGCTGCTGACGGCTCGTGCGGATACCCCAAGCACATCGTCTTCTGGGTGGGCCCCGTGGGGCTCGAACCCACGACCCGCGGATTAAAAGTCCGATGCTCTGCCAACTGAGCTAGAGGCCCCTCATCAAAGTCTAGTGCGCACGACGAGGGGCCGTCGGCGACACAGCACCACCGACGGCCCCTTTCCTTCCCGGGTCTCTCCTCCAGAACCTGAGAAGGGCGTGTGCCGGGCGTCCTCCCACCCGGCTGTCCCTGGCTTAGGAAGCCGGGGGCATCAGAACCGTGTCGATCAGGTACACGGTCGCGTTCGCGGTCTGCACTCCACCGCAGATGACGCTGGCGCCGTTGACCTTCAGGTCATCGCCGCTGCCGGTCACCTCGAGGTCGGCGCCCTGCACGGTCGTGTACATGCCGTCGATGTCAGCCGGCTCGATCTGTCCGGGGACCACGTGGTACGTCAGGATCGAGCTCAGCGTGGCGCTGTCGGTCTTGAGGGCCTCGACCGTGGCGGGGTCGATCTTCGCGAAAGCGTCATCCACCGGTGCGAAGACGGTGAACTCGCCACCATTCAGGGTGTCGACGAGGTCGACGTCGGGGTTGAGCTGTCCGCTCACCGCAGCGACCAGCGTGGTCAGCAGCGGGTTGTTCGAAGCCGCGACCGCAACCGGGTCCTGCGACATTCCCTCGACCGAGCCTGCGCCGTCCGGCACGGCGTCGGCGTATGCCGCGCAGCCGGGGCCGACCAGGTTGGCCGCCGGGTCCATCTCCATCGGCGTCGACTCCGACGTCTCCGGTGCCGTCGGCTCGGACGATTCCGTGGTGCTGCCGCTGCCCATGGAACAGGCGGAGAGCAGGAACGCGCTCGCCAGGCCGAGGGTGATCGCTGCGGTGACCTTCTTCTTGGTGCTGAACATGTCGAGCTCCTTCAGAACTGAGCCACGGCCTCTCCGTGGCGTCGAGGGCTGTTCGGAGCCCGCTCGCGATCGGATGGGACGAATCTGAGAAATCTTTGAAACCGCCTCCACGACCGCGCAGGAGCGGACATTTCCGCGATCTCTTTTCCTTCACATTCGGGCGACGTCTGCACGTGATCGGGGAGGAGATACGGCATGCTTATGGGGTGGTCATCGATGGGTTCGACGTTCCCGAGGACGGAGCGACGCAGGATGCTGTCGCCGACCTCATCGTCCGCGTCGCCTCCGGTGATCAGGCTGCCTTCGCGACTCTCTATGACATGCTCTCCTCCCGCGTGTTCGGCCTCATCCTCCGTGTGCTGATCAACCGCGCGCAGAGCGAGGAGGTGCTCCAGGAAGTCTTTCTGGAGATCTGGCAATCCGCTTCCCGCTTCGCTCCGAACAGAGGTCAGGGACGAGCGTGGATCATGACGATCGCTCATCGCCGGGCCGTCGATCGGGTGCGAGCTTCGCAGTCGAGCGCCGACCGAGACGTACGAGCGGGATTCAAGGACATCGGCGTCGCGCACGACAGTGTCGCGGAGCAGGTCGAATTGGGGATCGAGGGAGGGAAGGTCGTCGAAGCGCTGTCGGGTCTTCCGGAAGCGCAACGCGAAGCGCTCGTCCTCGCGTACTACGGCGGTTACAGTCAGAACGAGATCGCGGCCCTCGTGGGAGCGCCGCTGGGGACTATCAAGACACGGATGCGAGACGGGCTCACTCGTCTGCGCACGGCGATGGGGGTGACGGCATGAACGAGAAGGACTTCGCGGAACTCGCGGCAGGTGCCGCGCTGCACTCGCTCGACGCAGAAGACGAGCGACGCTATCGCGCTGCACTCACTGAGCACCCGGAATGGGAGGACACTGTGGATGCGGACACCGCCACCGCTGCGTCGCTCGCAGACCCGGTCGAGCCTGTCACCCCGCCCTCGCACATTCGTACCGCTCTGCTCGCGCGGATCGCGGACATGCCGCAGGACGACGGATCGCGAACGGATCCGGACCCCTCCTCGGCGAACGCCGAGAGCACAGCCGACTCGTACGGCGCCGGCGCCGGTGACGAGCCCGCGATCTCACCGAAGCCGAAGCAGCGCCGCTGGACGCGGAGCGTGTTCGCCCTGGCCGCATGCCTCGCCGTGCTCGTGGGCGTCGGAATCGGTGCGGTCGCTCTCAATCAGCAGCTGAACCCGCCCGCGAGCGTGGTCGCTCTGCAGGAGATCGAAGCCGCCGGAGATGCCCAGCAGGCGACCGTCGAGCTCGACGACGGCGGCAGTGCCACAGCGCACTGGTCGGCGTCCGCCGGCAAGGCGGTACTGGTGGCCGACGGCCTGCCGAGCCCGGGTGACGGACAGACCTACGAACTGTGGTTCGTGCGCGGCGACGGCCCCGTCGCCGCCGGCGTCTTCGACGTCGACGGTGGGGAAGCCACAGCCCTGCTCACGGGGGACATGCAGGCAGGCGACGCGATCGCCGTGACCGTCGAGCAGGCCGGCGGCTCGCCGTCCGGTCAGCCGACCACCGACCCGGTGATCGTGATCCCGACGGCGTGAGCCGCACTGATCGCGCGTACCCTGGAGGGATGCCCGAGCAGTACCACCGCCCTGTGCGCCGCCCCACGAGTGCCTTCGACAACATCGTCGGCGCGCACGATCCCGCCGAGGAGACGCGCGTCGCGCATGCCACGGCATCCGCTCTGCTGACCCGTGTCCGCGCAGATGAGAGTGGGGTGAGTGCGGAACGTCTCGTGGCCTTCACTGCCGAGCACGGGATCGACGAGATCGCCGAATTGTGGTCGAAGGCGCCGTCGCGCACGCTGCCCGGCGCACTCTGGCGCCTCTACGTCCTGCAGCTCGCGATCCACGGCGACCCGCAGACCGCCGCACTCCTCTACGACCGGGGGCGCGTCGAACTACCGTCGGCGGATGCGGTCATCGCGGGGGCGCCCGTGCCGGCGAGTCCGGACGAGCTGGTTGCATTGATCGACACGATCCTGCGGGGCGCGTTCCGCGGCGACTTCGCCGTCGCACTCGACCGCGCCGCGGCGTTCTGCCGAGTGCAGGCCTCGGGGGCGACCCATGCCGCCGACGATTACGAGCCGACCGAGCCGGCTCGGGCCAGCGAGCTGACCACGCGCGCGCTGCGGCTGAGCAGCTACGGTCAGGATCTGGCCGCGGCCGCTGTGCTGTGGCGGATGGATGCTCTCGCCTGAGGCGGCGGAGAGACTGCCCGGACATGAAAAGACCGGGCCGCAAGAACGCCTCTCGGCGGAAGGCCGCTCAAAGCGGCAAAAATTGGAGCCCGGGGTTATGCGGCCCGGCCACTCAATTGTAACGCGATGAGGCGGTGGGTATTCCCGCCATCTAGGCTCGGATCATGACAGGGCGCTTTGCACTCATGATCGATCCCGTCGCCGCCGACGTGCAGCGCAGCGACTTCGCCGACACCTTCACGCAGGTCGACGCTGCGGCCCCCGCGCTCAGTGTCGGGGAGCTGAGCACACAGCGCGGTGACGGCGTGTTCGAGTCGATCGGCGTGGTCGACGGGCACGCCCAGGAGGTCGTGCCCCACCTGGAACGCCTCGCGCATTCGGCTCGACTGTGCGACCTTCCCGTGCCGAACCTCGCGCAGTGGCGCCAAGCCATCGACCACGCGGCCGTGCAGCTGGGTGCGGGCGAGTCGGTCATCAAGCTCATCCTCAGCCGTGGGGTGGAGCACGGCCCCACGCCGACCGCGTGGGTGACCGCGGCCCCGGCTGCCGACTTCTCGGCCGTGCGCGAGAGAGGCGTACGCGTCGTCACGCTCGACCGCGGGTACGACCTGGGTGCGGCGGAACGGGCCCCGTGGCTGTTGCTGGGCGCGAAGACGCTGTCGTACGCCGTGAACATGGCCGCCCTGCGTGAGGCGCACCGACGCGGCGCCGACGATGCGATCTTCCTCTCGAGCGACGGGTTCGTGCTGGAGGCTCCGACCGCCTCTCTGATCCTCCGCTTCGATGACCGGTTCGTGACCCCGGCTCCGAACGGCGGCATCCTGCACGGCACGACGCAGCTCAGCGTCTACGAGTATCTCGCCGCCCAGGGGTTCGACGTCGGCTACGACCGCATCCCGGCGACCGACCTCCCCCAAGCGGATGCCGCGTGGCTGGTGTCGAGCGTCCGTCTCGCCGCCGCGATCACGGCCGTCGACGATGTCGCACTTCCGGTCGACCACACGCTGACTGCGGACCTGAACCGCTACCTGCTCTCGCCCCGCGACTGATCCCTCGAGGCGCCGGCACGCGAAGACGCGCCGGAACGTGAAAAGGGCCCGGGAACCGAAGTTCCTGGGCCCTCTTCACGTGTTTCCTCAGCTCACCCGAAGCGGCCGGAGACGTAGTCCTCTGTGGCCTGCACGGAGGGGGTCGTGAAGATCGACGTGGTGTCGTCGTACTCGATCAGCTTGCCGGGCTTGCCGGTGCCGGCGATGTTGAAGAACGCGGTCTTGTCGGACACGCGGCTCGCCTGCTGCATGTTGTGCGTCACGATCACGATCGTGAACTCGTTCTTGAGCTCCCCGATCAGCTCCTCGATCGCATAGGTCGAGATGGGGTCGAGAGCCGAGCACGGCTCGTCCATCAGCAGCACCTGGGGCGACACGGCGATCGCACGGGCGATGCACAGACGCTGCTGCTGACCGCCCGAGAGGCCGGACCCGGGCTTGTCGAGGCGATCCTTGACCTCGTTCCACAGGTTCGCGCCCGTGAGCGACTTCTCGACGAGGGCGTCCTGGTCGCTCTTCGACATGCGGCTGTTGTTGAGCTTCACACCGGCGAGGACGTTCTCCTTGATCGACATCGTGGGGAACGGGTTCGGACGCTGGAAGACCATGCCCACCTGGCGGCGGACGAGCACCGGATCGATGCCGGGGCCGTAGAGGTCCTTGCCGTCGAGCAGCACCTCGCCCTCGACTCGAGCGCCGGGGATGACCTCGTGCATGCGGTTGAGGGTGCGCAGGAACGTGGACTTGCCGCAGCCGGAGGGGCCGATGAACGCGGTGACGCTGCGCGGCTGGATGTCGAGGGACACGCCCTCCACGGCGAGGAAGTCGCCGTAGTAGACGTTCAGGTCGTTGACTTCAATGCTCTTGGACACTGCAGTTCCTTGCTTGTCGGGTCGAGGCTCAGCGGCCGGTCTTGGGTGCGAAGATCTTCGCGACGAGCCGCGCGATCAGGTTGAGCAGCATGACGATGATGATGAGCGTCAGGGCGGCGGCCCAGGCCCGTTCCACGTATGCCTCAGCGGGGATGCCCTGGTACGCGTACTGCGAGTACGTGAACACCGGGAGGGTCTGCATGCGTCCGCTGAACAGGTTGTAGTTCATGGCATCGGTGAATCCGGCCGTGAGCAGCAGCGGCGCGGTCTCGCCGATCACGCGGGAGATGGCGAGCATCACACCCGTCGTGATGCCGGCGATCGAGGTCGGAAGGACCACCTTGACGATGGTGAGCCACTTCGGCACGCCGAGAGCGTACGACGCCTCGCGCAGCTCGTTCGGCACCAGCCGCAGCATCTCCTCGGTGGAGCGCACGACGACCGGGATCATGAGCACGGCCAGAGCGACCGAGCCCGCGATGCCCATGCGCACACCGGGACCGAAGATCAGCGCGAAGACCGCGTAGGCGAACAGACCCGCGACGATCGAGGGGATGCCGGTCATGACGTCG
The DNA here is from genome assembly GCF_019443525.1 of Microbacterium sp. PAMC22086. Taxonomy (NCBI): domain Bacteria; kingdom Bacillati; phylum Actinomycetota; class Actinomycetes; order Micrococcales; family Microbacteriaceae; genus Microbacterium; species Microbacterium sp. PAMC22086. Next base: position 1,486,212 of record NZ_CP080380.1, read on the forward strand.
ACGAGGAACGTGATGGTGCGCGCCATGCGCCCGCCCTTGCCGTACTCGACGAGGTAGACGGCCGTCATCAGACCGATCGGGATCGAGATGACCGCCGCGGCGAGTGTGACCAGGAGCGTGCCGATGACGGCGTGCAGGGCGCCGCCGCCCTCGCCGAGCACTCCGCGCATCGATGACGAGAAGAAGAGCCCGTCGAAGCGGGCGACTCCGTTGGCGACCACGGTGATCGCGACCGACACCAGCGGCACCATCGCGATCGCGAATGCCGAGGTGACGACGCCGGTGATGAGGCGGTCCAGCGCCTTCCTCGAGCCTTCGATGATGCGCGACATCACGTAGATGAGCACCAGGTAGATGACCGCCCCGAGCACGACGGAGCCGGCGATGTTGAGGTCGGATCCGCTGGCCACTGCCTCGAGTGCGAAGGGCGTGAAGCCGATGAGGAAGGAGAGGGCGAGGAGGGCCCAGGGCGACCAGCGGGGGAGGTGGCCCGAGCTGAGCGACAGTTGGGAAGGAGCGGCGCTCGCCGTGCGAGCCGATTCAGGGGCGGTAACGGTCATGTCAGTTCGCTCCCGAGAATTCCTTGCGGCGGTTCACAAACCAGCGTGCGAGAGCGTTCACCGCGAACGTCACGACGAACAGGATCAGACCGGTCGCGATGAGGATGTTGATGTTGACCTGGTACGCCTCGGGGAACGTCAGCGCGATGTTGGCTGCGATCGTGGAGGGGTTCGTGGAGGTGAGCAGTTCGAACGTGACGGCCTTGCTCACCGAGAGCACCATCGCGACGGCCATGGTCTCACCGAGCGCGCGGCCGAGGCCGAGCATGGAGGCGGAGACGATGCCGGAGCGGCCGAAGGGCAGCACGGACATGCGCACCATCTCCCATCGGGTGGCGCCGAGGGCGAGAGCGGCTTCCTCATGCAGTCGAGGCGTCTGCAGGAAGATCTCGCGGCAGATTGCCGTGATGATCGGTACGACCATGACCGCCAGCACCATGGCGGCGGTGAGGATCGTGCGGCCGGTGGGGGAGACGACGCCGCTGAAGAGCGGGATCCAGGAGGCGTTCGTGTTCAGCCAGACGTAGATGGGCTGCACGGCCGGGGCCAGGACGAGGATGCCCCAGAGGCCGAAGACGACCGAGGGGACGGCGGCGAGCAGGTCGACCACGTAGCCCAGGCCCTGAGCGAGTCGTCGCGGGGCGTAGTGCGTGATGAAGAGGGCGACGCCGAGGGAGAGCGGCACGGCCAGCAGGAGGGCCAGGAAGGCCGCCCAGACGGTGCCGAAGAGGAGGGGGCCGACGTAGTCCCAGAAACTCGTCTTGAGGAGCGAGGCGTCCTCAGCGGTCGCGGTGAAGGCCGGGATCGACTGAACGATGAGGAAGATCGCGACCGCGGCCAGCGTGATCATGATCATGGACCCGGCGGCGACCGCCGTTCCGGAGAACCAGAGGTCACCGGCGCGCTTCTTCGCGACGATGCGCGTCGACGCCGGCGAGGTCGTGGCTGTCATGGGAGCTGCTTCCTGCTCAGTGGAGATCGGGTGTCTGACGCGAGCAGACGGTCCCCGGGATGCCGTGAGGCATCCCGGAGACCGTCACTGGCTCACTTGATGAGGTCGATCGCAGCCTGGGCCTGCGTGCGCAGGTCGTCCGAGATCGGGGCGCTGCCCGCGTTGGTCGCGGCGGCGTCCTGGCCCTCGGCGCTGATCGCGGTGGTGAAGAACGCCTTGGTCAGTGCCGCGACGTTCTCGTCCTCGTACTCGGCGCAGCCGATGAGGTAGCTGACGAGGAGCACGGGGTACGCGCCGTCAGCGGTGGTGGTGCGGTCGATCGCGAAGGCGAGGTCGCCGTCGGTGCGGCCTTCCTCGATCTTCGATGCGTCGAGCGTCGCGGCGGCGCCCTCGGCCGAGTGCGGCACGAACTTGTCGCCGACCTTCACGTTGACGGCCGAGAAGTCGGCGGCCTGCGAGGAGTCGATGTAGCCGATGAGGCCCTGTCCGCCCTTGACGGCGTTGGCGACACCCGAGGTCTTCTCGGCAGACTCGCCGGCGAGGTCGGCCGGCCACTCCTCGACGCTGCCTGCGGTCCAGACGTCGCCCGCGGTCTGTGCGAGGTAGTCGGTGAAGTTGCCCGTGGTGCCCGACTTGTCGGAGCGGTGCACCGGCGTGATGGCGAGGTCGGGAAGCTTCGCGTCGGGGTTGTCCTCGGCGATCGCCGGGTCGTTCCAGTTGGTGATCTTGCCGGCGAAGATCGACGCGATCGTCTCGGGGGCGAGGTTCAGCTCGTCCACGCCGTCGAGCGAGAAGACGATAGCGATCGGGGAGATGTAGGCCGGGATCTCGATGATGTCGGAGCCGTCGACGCACGCGCCGAAGCCGCCGGCCGAGATCTCGTCCGTCTTGAACGCACGGTCGGAACCGGCGAAGTTGACCGCACCCTGCTGGAAGGACTCGCGGCCACCGCCCGAGCCCTGCGGGTCGTACTCGACCTGGGCGTCGGGGTTGGTCTTCTGGAACTCGGCGGTCCACGCCTGGATGGCGACCTGCTGCGAGGAAGCGCCCGCGCCGACCAGGGAGCCGCTCACGGCGGAAGTGTTGGAGGAGGGCTCGTCCGTGGAGCCGGTGCCGCCTTCGTTCGCGGCGCAGCCGGCGAGGGCGAGAGCGGCGACGGCGCCGATGGCGCCGATTCGTGCGATTCGGGAGATCTTCACTGTGGATCCTTCGATCTGGAATGGGTGGGGCCCGGTGCAGGGCACACAGTGACGCTATGGGCGACGGTTAACGAGACTCTCCCGAGCAGGTGAACGGCAGGTGAACGACGGGGGACTCTCTGGGGTGCTCCCGCGAGAAATCAGGGGACGTCAGACTTTGGGGATGTGCGTCTCGATGGCGATGATCCCGGATCCGGGGTTCGTGGCCGAGAGGTGCACGACCGAGAACGCGGCAGGCTCGAGGTCTGCTGCGCTGCTGAGGTAGGACCCCTGGATGGTGCCGGTGGCCAGCGCGATCTCCGAGAGCAGGCCGGGAAGCACCGGGCCGTGGCTGCACAGCACGGCCGGCTTGCCGGCGCGGATGCGGCGGCCGACGACCGCACGCAGGTCGGACCCGCCGTCCTCCCAGGCGTCCTGGCTGATCTTCTCGGTCTTCACGGGCTTGCGATCGAGCGCGCGGGAAAGCGGGGTGATCGTCTCGACGCAGCGCACCGCGTCACTGGTCACGATCCGACGCACGCCGAACGCGCGCAACGGTCCGACGATGGACTTCGCCTGCGTGCGCCCGCGCTCGGTGAGCGGTCGCGAGGCATCCGAACCGTCCCACTCCGAACGAGGCGTGGCCTTCGCATGACGCAGCGCGATCACCGGGAAGGTGCGCAGCGCGCCGTCGTCGACGAGGTTGGAGAAGAAGTCGAGGATCTCCAGGTCGACGGGGTAGCTCAGGCGTGCACGCGCCTTCTTCACACTGACCCACTCCAGCGCGGCGATCTCGCGGTTGGGAACGAACGTCGATTCCCGGATCGCTGCATCCGTCGCCTCCGCAGCCCAGTAGTGCACGACCTTCTGCTTCTGCGAGGCGAGGTGGTACCGGCTCACGCCGACCGACACCCCGAGAGAGACGCGGATGCCGGTCTCCTCGTGCACCTCGCGCACGGCCGTCTCGGCGAGCATCTCACCGGGATCGACCTTGCCCTTGGGGAGGGTGATGTCGCGGTACTTGGTGCGGTGGATCAGCAGGATGCGAAGTTTGCCGTCGACCAGGCGCCACACGACGGCCCCCGCCGCGTACACGGCCTTGTCCGTCCACTTCGAGCTCGTCGCCGTGTCGGCCGGGAGCTGCAGCTGTCGCGCAGTCATCGAACCGCCCGTGCGCGACGGCGCCGCTGGATCAACCCCATGGTCTTATCCTGCAGGTCGATGAGGGGCTTGCCCTCCGCATCGACGGCGTGGCGTTCCCAGACGCCGCCGGCGCCGAGGTGCCACGACGTCGTTCCGGCGTCCATCGCCAGGTCGAAGAACGTCCCGAGCTCCTTGAGGTGCGCGGGGTCGGTCACGCGCACCAGAGCCTCGACGCGGCGGTCGAGGTTGCGGTGCATCATGTCGGCGCTGCCGATGTACACCTGCGGGTCGCCGGCGTTCTCGAACGCGAAGATGCGCGAGTGCTCCAGGTAACGCCCCAGGATGCTGCGCACCGTGATGTTGTCGCTGATGCCGTCGAGGTCGGTGCGGAGGCTGCAGATGCCGCGCACCCAGACATCGACCTTCACACCCGCTGCGCTCGCGCGGTAGAGCGCATCGATGATCTCCTCATCGACCATCGAGTTCACCTTGATGCGGATGTGCGCGGGAATCCCGGCCTCGGCGTTCTTCCGCTCGGCGTCGATCTGGCGGATCAGCCCCTTGCGCAGATGCAGCGGCGCCACCAGGAGGCGCTTGAACTTCTTCTCGATCGCGTAGCCGCTGAGCTCGTTGAAGAGTCGCGTCAGGTCTTTGCCGACCTGCGCATCCGCGGTGAACAGTCCGAAGTCCTCGTAGATGCGGCTGGTCTTCGGGTTGTAGTTGCCGGTGCCCACGTGGGAGTAGTGGCGCAGCATCCCGTCTTCCTCGCGGATCACGAGCGCGAGCTTGCAGTGCGTCTTGAGCCCGACGAGCCCATAGACCACGTGCACGCCGGCCTTCTCGAGCTTGCGCGCCCAGACGATGTTGTTCGCCTCGTCGAAGCGCGCCTTCACCTCGACGAGGGCCAGCACCTGCTTGCCCGCTTCTGCCGCGTCGATGAGGGCCTGCACGACGGGGCTGTCGCCGGAGGTGCGGTAGAGCGTCTGCTTGATGGCGAGCACGTGCGGATCGCGGGCGGCCTGCTCGAGGAACGCCTGCACGCTCGTGGTGAACGACTCGTACGGGTGGTGCACCAGCACGTCCGACTTGCGGATCGCCTTGAAGATGTCAGCGCGGGCGCTCGATCCCGCGGGCTGGAACGCCACCGCCGTGGTGGGCAGATGCGGCGGGTAGCGCAGGTCGGGGCGGTCGATGCGCGAGAGGTCGAACAGACCGCGCAGGTCGAGCGGCCCGGGGAGGCGGTAGACCTCGAGGTCGGTGATGTCGAGCTCGCGGACCAGCAGGTCCATCGTGACGTCATCCATGTCGTCGGTGATCTCGAGACGGATGGGCGGGCCGAACCGCCTGCGCAGGAGCTCGGCCTCGAGCGCCTGGATGAGGTTCTCGCTCTCGTCCTCCTCGATCTCCACATCCTCGTTGCGGGTGAGGCGGAACGCGTGGTGGTCGAGCACCTCCATGCCGGGGAACAGATCGCCCAGATGGTTGGCGATGAGCTCTTCCAGACGCAGGAAGCGCTTGATCTCGCCGCCTCCTGGCACCTCGACGAAGCGCGGGAGCATGGGCGGCACCTTGAGGCGCGCGAACTCCTGACGCCCCGTGCGGGCGTTGCGGATGCGGATCGCGAGGTTCAGCGAGAGACCCGAGATGTAGGGGAACGGATGGGCGGGATCGACCGCGAGCGGCATCAGCACCGGGAAGACCTGGGCCCCGAAGTACTCCGACAGCGCCGCGCGCTCGCCGTCGGTGAGCTCTGACCACTCGGTGATCTCCACTCCGGATTCGGCGAGGGCGGGTCGCACCAGCGATGTCCAGGCGTCGGCATGACGCAGCTGCAGGGCGTGCGCCTCGCGAGAGATGTCGGCGAGGGCGTCGACGGGGGAGCGGCCGATGTTGGTGGGCACGGCCAGACCGGTCATGATGCGGCGCTTGAGTCCGGCGACGCGCACCATGAAGAACTCGTCGAGATTGCTCGCGAAGATCGCCAGGAAGTTGGCGCGTTCGAGTTCGGGGAGCGACGGATCCTCTGCCAGCTCGAGCACGCGCTGGTTGAAGGCGAGCCAGCTGAGCTCGCGATCCAGGTAGCGGTGGTCCGGGAGCTGGGAGTCGTAGGACTCGATGGCGTCGAAGTCGTCGTCTTCGGCGTCACCCAGCCCGGCGTCGGCGAGTGCGGGATCGATCATGGGGTACATCTAAGCACCGAGAGGTGACGCGCGTGTGAACGGAGTCGATCGTCAGACCACGCTCGCGAGGCTCTCGTCCTCGTTGACGTTGAAGCGGTAGCCGACGTTTCGCACCGTGCCGATGATCTGCTCCTGGTCGCCGAGCTTCGCCCTGAGCCGTCGCACATGCACGTCGACGGTGCGGGTGCCTCCGAAGTAGTCGTAGCCCCAGACCTCGCTCAGCAGCTGTTCGCGGGTGAACACACGAGCGGGGTGGGTCGCCAGGAAGTGCAGCAGTTGGAACTCCTTGTAGGTGAGATCCAGAGGCCTGCCGCGCAACTTCGCCGAGTAGGACTGCTCGTCGATCGTGACGCCGGATGCCTGCACGCGTGCGGGCTCGGCGACCTCATCGCGTCGAGCCAGCGCGAGACGCAGTCGGGCATCGATCTCGGCAGGACCGGCTGTGGCGAGCAGGACGTCGTCGATTCCCCAGTCTCCCGAGAGCGCGCTCATCCCGCCTTCCGTGACGACGAGCAGCAGTGGCGCATCCTGCCCTGCTGTCCGCAGCAGGCGGCACAGCGACTTCGCGGCGACGAGATCGTGGCGGCCGTCGACGATCACGACGTCGTAGTCGGGGGCGCTGACCAGCTGCGACGTCTCTGCGGGGATCTGGCGCGTGCGGTGGCTCAGCAGCTCGAGCGCGGGGAGCACTTGCTCGGAGAGCGGAGCGTTGGTCAGAACCAGCACCTGGGCCACGCGCACTCCTCACAGACGCGGATCGACGTCGTGCCGCCATGATACCGGGAGCGATGCGCAACAATGGAGACATGACGGATCCCGCACTCGCACCACGCAATGCGTTCGTCGGTGTGCTCGTCGTCTGGTCCACGGCCTTCCTCGCCACCGTCGCCATCGGCATCTTCGTGCCGGAGGAATGGCGTGTGCTCTGGCTGCTCGTCGGGTTCGGAGGCGTCGTACTGCTGTCCTTCGCGGTGCAGCTCTGGTACGGGCGCACCCAGGGCTTCATCTTCCGCGTTTCCGGAAGCGTCATCGGCGCTCTGCTGCTGATGGGCATCATCTCCGTCGGTTTCGGCCTCGCGGCACTGATCCCCTCCTGACACCGGCGCGGCGCGGTAAGGTGGATGACATGGACCTCATGGCGCTCGAAATCTTCTTCATCGGCCTGCTGGGCCTTGCGAGCCTCGCTATCGTCTTCGTCTCGGCAGTGGTGCTGCGCAACCTCTTCCGCGGCCAGCGCTGACGCGATAATGCTCGAACTGCCCGTCGACCTTCCGGCCGATATCGTTCCCTTCGCATGGCTTATCGGCGTCTGGGAGGGCACCGGCGTCATCGACTATCCGGTCGGGGATGAGCGTCTGCAGGGCGAGTTCACCCACCGGATCAGCTTCAGCCACGACGGCGGACCGTTCCTGAACTACTCCAGCACGGCCACGTTCCTCACGGAGGACGGCGCTCCCGCCGCGGCGCTCCTCGCCGAGACGGGCTTCTGGCGACTCGCGCGCCCGGCGACGGCCGCAGATCCCGGCCCCGCGCTGCTTCCCCCCACCGCGCCCGTGCACACGCGCACGGTCGACGACGTGGAAGAGCTGCGCGCACCGAGCGGTGGGTTCCCGATCGAAGTCTCGCTCGCGCACGCCGACGGCGCTCTCGAGCTCTACCTCGGCGAGATCAACGGTCCGCGCATCGACATCGGCTCCGACGCCGTCGTGCGCAGCGCCGGTGCGAAGGTGCACACCGCATCGTCGCGCATGTACGGTCTCGTCGACGGACATCTGCTGTGGGCGTGGGACATCGCCGCGCTCGGCACCCCGCTGCGCTCGCACGCGTCGGCGCGCCTGGCCAAGGTCTGACGTGTCCGGCTTCAGCCAGATCGACGGCGTCGTGTCCGACGGCGACCTCATCGTGCACTTCGGAGACGCCTTCCGCGAGCAGCGGCGTCTCGCCGGTGGTTCGGCTTTCGCGCCGCTCGGCGACCGCACCGTGATCGAGGTGGCGGGCCCCGAGCGGTTGACCTGGCTCGACTCGATCACGTCGCAGGCCGTGGGGCGTCTCGCCGCCGGCGACAGCACAGAGCTCCTCGTGCTCGATCCACAGGGCCGCGTCGAGCACGCGGCCGGTGTGCTCGACGACGGCGCATCCACGTGGCTCATCGTCGACGCCGACGACGCCGATGCGCTCGCCGCCTGGCTGACGCGCATGAAGTTCCGCACCCAGGCCACGGTCGACATCCGACCCGACCTCGTGCTGGTCGGTTATGTCGAGGGCGGCTCCGTCGCATCGACGGTGACCGCTGCCGCGTCAGCTCCGAACGGCACCGCCCTCGTCTGGGCCGACCCGTGGCAGCGGATCAGCGTCGGAGGACACCAGTACTCCGAGGTCGCCGAGCACCCCGCCGCCGACTTCGCCTGGCGCGTCGCGATCCTCGAGGAGGAGGCTGCTGACGCCCTCGCCGCATCCATCGATCGGGAGTCGCTCGCGGGCCTCCTCGCCGCGGAGGCGCTGCGCGTGGCCGCCTGGCGCCCGCGGTGGAAGACAGAGGTCGACGAGCGCTCGCTGCCGCACGAGTCCGACTGGATCCGCAGCGCGGTGCACCTGAACAAGGGCTGCTACCGCGGGCAGGAGACCGTCGCGAAGGTGCACAACCTCGGTCACCCGCCCCGCCGTCTGGCCGCCCTCCACCTCGATGGCAGCGATGCGGTGCTGCCCGCGCCGGGTGCGCCGGTGTTCGCCGGCGACGACGAGGTCGGGCACCTAACCTCGGTGGCGCGTCATCACGAAGACGGTCCGATCGCGCTCGCGATCCTCTCTCGGCGCGCACCGATCGGCGACCTCGTGGTTCGCGCCGACGGCATCGACATCGCCGCCTCTCAGCAGGTGATCGTCCCGGCGGATGCAGGTGCGACGGCGGATATTCCGCGCCTCACCCGGCTGTCGCGACGGCCCACGGCTCCCGACCCTCGCGGTTCCGGCGTCGAGCTCTGACCCGCCCTCGGCGGCAGGACGACTCAGTCCGTCAGCGGAGCGACTGCGGCCCACGGCAGCGTGAGTTCCCCCAGACGCCAACGCGGGCGTCCGCCGAGGATCGGCCAGCCCTGCGCGCGAAGAGCGGATACGGCGGCGAGGAAGCGCTGCGTGGCTCCGAAGGTCGACAGGGGCGCCGCGCGGTCCCACTCGCGGTCGAGATCGACGAGCAGCCCGTGTATGCGTTCTCCGGCGACGTTGCGGTGGATCAGCGCCTTCGGCAATCGCTCGGCGACGATGCTCGGGCGCTCGAGGTCGGCGAGCCGGAGGGAGATCGTGAAGCGCAGCGGTGAGCCGTGCGCATCGACGTCGACCCAGCTCGAGACGCGGCCGATCTCATCACAGGTGCCCTCGAAGAGCAGCCCGTCCGGCGCCAGGCGTGAGGCCATGCGGGACCACGCATCGGGAACGTCCTGCTCGTCGTACTGCCGCAGAACGTTCATGGCACGGATGACCGCGGCCCGGCGTCCGCCGGGAAGCGGAACTTCGAAACCGCCGCGCCCGAACGAGACCGGGAGGTCCGGGGCGAAGGGCGTCCGCCCCGCGCGCACCTCGGCGAGCTGGGCGTCGGCCGTCGCGACGCGCGCCGGATCGATCTCCAGGCCGCGCACCTCGACGTCGTCGCGCACCCGGACGAGACGCGTCGCGAGCTCGAACGCGGTCACGCCGCTGGCTCCGTAGCCGAGATCGACGACCAGCGGATCGGATGCTCGGCGCAGGGCGTCGCTCGCGGCGATCCAGCGATCGTTGCGTCGCAGCCGGTTGGTCCCCGTGGTGCCGCGGGTCGGCCGACCGAGGGGAGATGACGCCATGTCTCCATCCTCCCAGCATCCGACTAGGGCTTCGGCTCCGGGCGGATAAACTGGCCGCATGACTGCGACGCGCACCCTCATCCTGCTCCGCCACGGCCGGAGCGAGTGGAACGAACTGAACCTGTTCACCGGTTGGGTGGACGTCCGCCTCAACGCGCAGGGCGAGAAGGAGGCGCGCCGCGGCGGCGAGCTGCTGGCAGAGTCCGGCATCCTCCCCGACGTGCTGCACACCTCGTTGCTCAGCCGTGCGATCCAGACGGCGAACATCGCTCTCGACGCCGCCGACCGTCTGTGGATCCCGGTGACCCGCTCGTGGCGGCTCAACGAGCGTCACTACGGTGCGCTCCAGGGCAAGGACAAGGCGCAGACCCTCGAGGAGTTCGGCCCCGAGCAGTTCCAGCTGTGGCGCCGCTCGTTCGACGTGCCGCCGCCCGCGCTCGACGACGAGAGCGAGTTCAGCCAGGTGAACGACGTCCGCTACGCGGGCATCGACGGCGAGGTGCCGCGCACCGAGTCGCTCAAGCTCGTCATCGACCGTCTGCTGCCGTACTGGGAGAGCGCGATCGTCCCCGACCTCGAGGCCGGGAAGACCGTGCTCGTCACGGCGCACGGCAACTCGCTGCGTGGCCTGGTGAAGCACCTCGAGGGCATCAGCGACGACGACATCGCCGAGCTGAACATCCCCACCGGCATCCCGCTGGTCTATGAGCTGGACGAGAACAACGTTCCCACCGGCCCAGGACGCTACCTCGACCCGGAGGCCGCGGCCGCCGGTGCCGCCGCGGTCGCGGCCCAGGGCAAGAAGTAGGAGCCTCTGCTCCTCACGCAGAAGCCCCCGATGCGAAGGCATCGGGGGCTTCTGCGTTGCCGCGGGTGCGATCAGGCGTGGCCGAACTCCTGCTGGCCGAGCTCCTGCTGCTCGACGGCGAGGGGGATGTCCTCCTCGTCGACCGCCCAGTCACCGGTGGCGAGATAGACGACCTTCTTCGCGACGGCGACAGCGTGGTCGGCGAAGCGCTCGTGGTACCGGCTGGCGAGCGTGGCGTCGACGGTCGCCGTCGCCTCACCCTTCCAGTTGTCGCTGAGCACCTTCTCGAAGACGGTGGCGTGCAGTTCGTCGACATCGTCGTCCGCGTTGCGGATGGCGTCGGCGAAGCGCAGATCCTGGGTGCGCAGCAGCTCGGAGAGCGTGCGGGCCACCTCGACGTCGAGCTCGCCCATCTTCACGAAGGTGCCCTTGAGGCCCTTCGGGATGGCGCGCTCGGGGAAGCGGAGGCGGGCGAGCTGGGCGATGTGCTCCGACATGTCGCCCATGCGCTCGAGCGAGGCGCTCACACGCAGAGCGGTCACGACGATGCGCAGATCGCGCGCGACCGGCTGCTGGCGGGCGAGGATCTCGATCGCCTGCTCATCGAGGGCGACGGCCAGCTCGTCGATCTTGGCGTCATCGGCGATGACCTCCTCGGCCAGTGCCACATCGCTCGTGGCGAATGCCCTGGTGGCCTTGTCGATCGAGACCGTGACGAGGTCGGCGATCTCGACGAGGCGGTTCTGAAGGTCCTCGAGGGACTGGTGGAAGACTTCGCGCATGTTGGGGCGCAACCTTTCATTCGGATCTCGGCTGTGTCAGCGCGAGACGGCGGGTCGTCCGCACGAGAGCAGGTCTGTGCTCCCGCACAAGCCCGAAGCGATTGTCTGCTTCGAAGGTTAACGAACGGTGCCCAGCACGTGAATAGTACTTCTCCTGTTCCCGCCAGGGCGCGGAAACCCGCCGGACGGACGGTGAACGCACTCTACGCTTATGTCATGACCTTGCCGCAGCTCGCGCTGTCTTCGCTCGCCATCGGGCTGGTGATCGGCGTCGGCCTCTCCCTGCTCGTCGTGTGGGCATACCGGGCGCGGGCCCGCGTGCAGGAGGAGACATCGCTGGCGATTCCCGCCGGCATCACCGATGTCCTGCACAGCATGGACGATGCCGCGGCGATCGTCGACACCTCCGGTCTGGTACTCGCCTCCTCGCAAGCGGCGACCCGGTTCGGGATCGATGTCGGCTCGACGCTCGACAACCCGGAGCTGCGCCAGCTCGTGCGCGGCGTCAGGGAGGCCGGCGGTACCGCCACCGAGTCGATGCGCCTCACCCGAGGGGGCCTGAGCCTCGACCCCCGCCTGGTCTCGGCGCGCGCCAGCGTGATCGGCACGCGTCTGGTGCTGCTGATCATCCGCGACGTCACGGAGCAGGAGCGGCTCGATCAGATGCGTCGTGACTTCGTGGCGAACACGAGCCACGAGCTGAAGACGCCCGTGGGCGCGGTGAGCCTTCTCGCCGAGGCCATCGAGTCCGCGGCCGACGATCCCACCCAGGTGCGCATCTTCGCCGCGCGCATCTCCGCAGAGGCGGGGCGGCTCGGACAGCTCACCGGACGCATCATGAGCCTGTCCCGGCTCCAGGCCGAGGACGGTCTGACGAAGGTCGGCCCGGTCGCGATCGACGAGGTGATCGCCTCCTCGATCGAGGCTCACGTCGTGCAGGCCGATTCCGCAGGGGTCGAGCTCACCAGGGGAGGGGACCGCGGCGTCTTCGTGCGCGGCGACGCCCAGATCCTGATCGAGGCGGTCGGAAACCTGATCGCCAATGCGATCGTCTATTCGCCCCGCGGCTCCCGCGTCGGAGTAGGCGTCCGCGCGGAGGACGGCGTGGTCGAGATCGCGGTGTCCGACCAGGGGATCGGCATCGCAGAAGCCGATCGCGAGCGCATCTTCGAGCGGTTCTACCGGGCCGATGAGGCCCGTTCGCGGCGCACCGGAGGGACCGGCCTCGGGCTCTCCATCGTCAAGCACGCCACCCAGCGGCACGGCGGCGAGGTGCGGCTGTGGTCGCGTCCGGGCCGCGGGTCCACGTTCACGATCCGTCTTCCCCGGATCGACGCCCCCGACAACCTCGACGCGGGCAAGAAGAGCAAGAAGAAGCGCGCGCGCAAAGCGGCCAAGTCCGCCGCATCCGCGCGCGTTCGAAACGGAGAGAGAGCATGACCCGAATCCTTCTCGTCGAAGACGAGCCCGACCTCGCCGACCCGCTCGCGTACCTGCTCCGGCGTGAGGGCTACGAGGTGGAGATCGCGGAGGACGGCCCCGGAGCGCTCGCGGCCTTCCGGGAGCGCGGGGCCGACATCGTGCTGCTCGACCTGATGCTTCCCGGCATGCCGGGAACAGAGGTGTGCAGGCAGATCCGGTCGACCTCCGCCGTTCCCATCATCATGCTCACGGCCAAGGACTCCGAGGTCGACATCGTGGTGGGCCTCGAACTCGGAGCCGACGACTACATCACGAAGCCCTACTCGTCCCGGGAGCTGCTCGCCCGCATGCGTGCCGTGCTGCGCCGGGTCGTGCAGGCGGACAGCGAGCTCGACGAGCGCGTGCTCGACGGCGGACGGGTCTCGCTCGACATCGATCGGCACACCGTCTCCGTGGCCGGAGCCCAGATCAACATGCCGCTGAAGGAGTTCGAGCTGCTCGAGGTGCTGATGCGCAACTCCGGGCGCGTACTGACCCGCGGCCAGCTCATCGACCGGGTCTGGGGGAGCGACTACTTCGGCGACACCAAGACGCTCGATGTGCACATCAAGCGGATCCGCTCGCGCATCGAGGAGAACCCGAGCGAGCCTGTGATGCTCGTCACTGTGCGCGGTCTGGGATACCGCTTCGAAGGCTGATCTCCCGGCGGGACGAAGAGCCCGTCGAGACAGCGAAGAGGCCGGCGCCCCTGGGCGCCGGCCTCTTCGTCTTCGTGCTCTGAGGTGTCAGTTGCTGGGGGCCGGAGCCGCCGTGTCGGTGGGCTTCGGCGTCGGCGTCGAAGGGGCCGTCTTCTCCGAGGGGGCGAGGTCCGAGTAGTAGGGGAGCGTTCCGTCGAGCACGGGAACCTCCGTCTTGACCCCGGTGGAGTCGCCGGACTGGAAGTGCATCTCCACCGTCGCGCCCGGCTTGGTGTCGAGTCCGACGATGCGCAGCGGTTCGGCACCGGCGCCCAGGCTCACCGTGTCGCCGGCGGGGACGGTGACGACGAGCGGGTCGACGCCCGCGACCGTGATCGTGAGAGTCGCCTTCTCATCGGTGGGGTTGACGAACGCCGCGATGAGATTGCCCACAGAGCCGTCTTCGGTGGCGACCACGAGGGCGTTGCGCACGTCGATCGGGCCGTCGGCGTCGGAGACGTTCACGCCGTCGGATGCGGCGTACTCGGTCTTGGTGGACTGTGGGGTGATGAACGTGCACCCGGTCGCGCCGAGCAGAACAAGGGCGCTGAGGGCTGCAGACGCAACAAGGCGCGATTTCACGGGTCCTCCTGAGGTCCGGCGGGGATATCCGCATCCATTCTATGCGTAAGTCGTGAGGGCTCCTGCGGCACCGGGGGGCGCGAACCTTAGCGCATGTCCCCTGTGGTATCCTTGAGGTTGCCGAAAGGACACGTTTTTATGCTTTTTGAGGTTGGCGAGACCGTCGTCTATCCCCACCATGGCGCTGCGACCATCATCGAGGTCAAGGAGCGCATCATCAAGGGTGAGGCGAAGAAATACCTGAAGCTCAACGTCACCCAGGGTGATCTCATCATTGAGGTCCCCGCGGAGAATGTCGACCTGGTCGGCGTGCGTGACGTCATCGGCAAGGAAGGCCTCGATCATGTTTTCGAGGTGCTGCGAGCACCCTTCACGGAAGAACCCACGAACTGGTCGCGCCGGTACAAGGCGAACCTCGAGAAGCTCGCCTCCGGCGATGTGATCAAGGTGAGCGAGGTCGTGCGCGATCTGTGGCGTCGCGATCAGGACCGCGGTCTCTCCGCGGGCGAGAAGCGCATGCTGGCGAAGGCTCGTCAGATCCTCATCTCCGAGCTCGCGCTGGCCGAGAAGACCGACGAGGACAAGGCGGGCGCACTGCTCGACGAGGTCCTCGCTTCCTGAGCTCTCTTCACGACGAAAGGCGGGTGCTTCGGCATCCGCCTTTCGTCGTCTTCGCCGGTAACGTGATGCTGTGACCATCCTCCCTGTCCCGCGTTCAGCGATCATCGTCGTGGCTGCAGGCTCCGGCACGCGTCTGGGCGCCGAAGCTCCGAAGGCCTTCGTCGGCATCGACGCCCATTCCGTCCTCCGCCACGCGCTCGACGGCGTCTTCGCCGCATCGCCTGCGCAGGTCGTCGTGGTCGCCCCCGATGGATGGGAGGGCGACGCCGAGACGGAACTGCGCGCCGCGGCCGGCGACCGGGCTGATCTCGGTCGTGTGGTCACCGGTGGTGCGACCAGGCAGCAGTCGGTGGCGGCAGGTCTCGCCGCGCTCTGGGGAGACGTCGAGATCGTGCTGGTGCACGATGCGGCGCGCGCGCTCACCCCTCCGTCGCAGATCGACGCCGTCACCGCTGCCGTGACGGCAGGGCACGGCATCATCCCGGCACTGCCCGTTGTCGACACGCTCAAGAAGGTCGTGGACGGGGCCGTCGTCGGGGCTGTCGACCGCTCCGAGCTCGCTGCGGCCCAGACGCCGCAGGGGTTTCCGAGGGGCCCGCTCGAGGCGGCGTACGCTGCCGCTGACGACAGCGGGATCGAGTACACCGATGATGCGGCCCTGTTCTCGGCGGCCGGCCACCCCGTGCGGTACATCGCCGGTTCGGAACGCGCCTTCAAGATCACCACGCCCGCTGACCTCCAGCGCGCCCGCCACCTGCTGGGTGCGAGCGTCGCGGCGACCGTCACCCCCCGGGTGGGCATCGGCACGGACGTCCACGCCTTCGGGGGCGAGGGGAACCTGTGGCTCGCCGGCCTCGAGTGGCCGGGGGAGCAGCCCCTCTCCGGTCATTCGGACGGAGACGCCGTCGCCCATGCGATCGTCGACGCGCTGCTGGGTGCCGCGGGGCTCGGTGACATCGGAGAGCACTTCGGCACCTCCCACCCCGAGTACGCCGGCGCGCATGCGGACGTCTTCCTCGCTCGCACCCGGGAGCTGCTGGCCGAAGCCGGGTTCGAGATCGGCAACGTCTCGGTGCAGTTCCAGGGCAATCGACCGCGCTTCAGCCCGCGGCGGGCCGAGGCCGAAGGGGTTCTGTCCGCCGTCCTGGGCGCTCCGGTGTCCGTGACGGCGACGACCACGGACGGGCTCGGGTTCCCCGGCAGGGGAGAGGGCATCGCGGTGACGGCCATCGCGTCGGTGGTTCCCGGCGTTCATCGTCATCTGAAGGCGGGCGCTCAGCCGTCCCCGAGTAGGCTTGAGCGGTGACAGTCCGCCTCTACGACACCCGCGCGCAGCAGCTGCGCGACTTCGTGCCTCTCGATCCCGAGAACATCACGATGTACGTGTGCGGACCCACGGTGCAATCAGGCCCCCACATCGGGCACGTCAGGGCGGCCTTGAGCTTCGATCTGCTGCGCCGCTGGCTGCAGTACCGCCACGGTCGGGTCACCTTGGTGCGCAACGTCACCGACATCGACGACAAGGTGCTCGCGAACGCCACCGACTCCGAGCCGTGGTGGGCGCTCGCGTATCGCATGGAGCAGGAGTTCAGCGCGGCCTACGCGGGGGTCGGCATCCTGCCCCCGACGTACGAGCCGCGAGCCACGGCATCGGTGCCGCAGATGCAGGAGCTCATCGCGCTGCTGATCGAGCGCGGTCACGCATATCCCGCCCCTGACGGTTCGGGAGACGTGTACTTCGACGTGCGCTCCTGGCCGGACTACGGATCGCTCACCCATCAATCCCTCGATGCCATGGAAGCCGCGGAGGACGCCGACCCTCGGGGCAAGCGCAATCCGCAGGACTTCGCCCTGTGGAAGGGCAGCAAGCCCGAAGAGCCGGCAGACGCCACCTGGGCGTCGCCGTGGGGCGCCGGGCGTCCGGGATGGCACATCGAGTGCTCCGCGATGTCGAAGCGCTATCTCGGGCCCGAGTTCGACATCCACGGCGGTGGGCTCGACCTGCGATTCCCGCATCACGAGAACGAGCTCGCCCAGTCGACGGCGGCAGGTGACGGCTTCGCGCGCTACTGGATGCACAACGGTCTCGTCACCGTCGACGGCCAGAAGATGTCGAAGTCGCTCGGGAACTTCACGTTGGCAGCAGACGTGCTGGCCGCGCACGATCCGCTGGTGGTGCGCTACGCGCTCGCCGCCGCTCATTACCGGTCGAGCCTCGACCTCGGCGATTCGTCGTGGGCGGAGGCCGAAGCGGCTCTGAGTCGGATCAGCACTTTCCAGCAGCGCGCCGCACGTGTTGCCGGAGGCGGCATCGGGTTCTTCCTGTCGCAGAGCCTCCCCGCGGCGTTCGCGGCGGCGATGGACGATGATCTCGGCGTGCCCCAGGCGCTCGCCGTGCTGCACGAGACGGTGCGTGCGGGAAACGCGGCGCTGGACGCGGGGGAGGACGACGCCGCGCTCGACGCGCTGCGCGCCGTGCTGGCGATGACGTCGGTCCTGGGCCTCACACACACATCCGGGGCGAAGGCCGACGCCTCGCAATCCGCTCTGGACGCCCTCGTCCAGACGATGATCACCCAGCGCACTCAGGCACGCGCTGACAAGGACTGGGCGGCGGCCGATCGCATCCGAGATGCGATCGCCGCCGCAGGAATCACGCTGGAGGACACTCCGGCCGGAACTCATTGGAGTATCGATGGCTAAGCCAGGGCGCCCCGGCGCGAGCAAGGGAAACAAGAAGGGCCCGACCAAGGGCACCGGCGGACTCGGGCGCAAGGCGCTCGAGGGTCGGGGACCGACGCCGAAGGCGGAGGACCGCGCGTGGCACCCCGCCGGCAAGCGCAAGGCCGCGGCCGAGCGCTACGCCGCCGCGACGGGCGGCAAGGGCCGCCCCGGTGGCAGCCGGCCGGGCTCCGGTGGCGGGGGCAATCGTGCGCCGAAGGCCAAGGCGGGAGACGACACCGAGAACGTGACGGGTCGCAACTCGGTCCTCGAGGCACTGCGGGCGAAGATCCCGGCGACGGCGTTCTACATCGCGCAGCGCGTCGAGATGGACGACCGCGTGAAGGAGATGCTCTCGATCGCCACGCATCGGGGCATCCCGGTGATGGAGGTCACACGTCCGGAGCTCGACCGCATGGCCGGGTTCGACGGTGTGCACCAGGGCGTCGCGATCAAGGTGCCGCCGTACGAGTACGCGCACCCGCAGGATCTGCTCGAGCAGGTCATCGACCGCGGCGAGGTGCCGCTGTTCGTGGCGCTCGACGGCATCACCGACCCCCGCAACCTCGGCGCCATCATCCGCTCCACCGCGGCGTTCGGAGGCCAGGGGATCATCCTTCCCCAGCGTCGCTCGGCCGGCGTCAACTCCGCTGCCTGGAAGACCAGTGCCGGAGCCGTCGCTCGCACCCCTGTGGCGCTGGCGACCAACCTCACCACGCAGCTCAAGGAGTTCAAGAAGCAGGGTGTGTTCGTGCTCGGCCTCGACGGCGACGGCGATGTGTCGCTCCCCGAGCTGCAGCTCGCCGATCGTCCCGTGGTGATCGTCGTCGGGTCGGAGGGCAAGGGGCTGTCCCGCCTGGTCTCCGAGACCTGCGATCAGATCGTCTCGATCCCGATCTCTGCGGCCACCGAGTCGCTGAACGCCGGCATCGCGACCTCCGTCGCGCTCTACCAGGTCGCGTCGCTCCGCGCCGCGAAGAAGAACTAGACCGTTCGAGGGAAGGCAGACCATGGCTCGCATCATCGTGCTCGGAGGGACCGGTTACGCCGGTCGTCACATCGTCACGGAGGCGGTGAGCCGTGGCCATGCCGTGATCGCGATCTCGCGTTCCGCGCCGGCCGATCCGGTGGCGGGCGCCGCATATCTGCAGGGCTCCGCTCTCGACCTGGCCCCGCTCGCGGAAGCGTTCGTCGGCACGGACGCCGTGGTCTCGGCTCTCTCGCCGCGCGGTGACATGGCCGACCGTGCGCTCGAGGCGCTGTCGAATGTCGTCGAGCAGCTCGCGGGTACGGACACGCGTCTCGGCGTGGTCGGCGGTGCCGGCGGGAGCCTCGTGGCCCCCGGCGGGCCGCGCCTGTTCGATCAGGGCTTCCCGGACGAGTACAAGCACGAGGCGCAGGTCGGCATCGACTCGCTGGCCCTCCTCGAGGCGACCGACGCGGGCCTGGACTGGTTCTTCATCCACCCCGCCGAGGTCTTCGGACCGTGGGCGGAGGGCGAGCGCACCGGCCACTACCGGGACGGCGGCGACGTGATCGTCCGCGACGCCGAAGGCAAGTCGTACATCTCGGGTGCCGACTTCGCCGTCGCGGTGGTCGACGAGATCGAGCAGGGCAACCACCACAGGGAGCGGTTCACCGTCGGCTACTGAGCCGCCGGTCGGTCAGACCAGATCCCGCCAGTCCACGTCCTCGTCCTCATCGGCGACCGGCGTCATGCCGGTGATGACGGGAAGACTCATCGTCTCGGTGGGCGGACCCATGATGGTGGCTTCGTCGCGCCGATGCCGCAGCACCTCGTTGATGTAGCTGGTGAGCACTTCGGCGAGCGGGATGGAGCGTCCTTCCGCCTGAGACAGGTACCAGCGGTGCTCCAGCACCTGGTGGAACACCTCGGCCGGCTCGAGTTTGGCGCGCAGCTCGTAGGGGATCGCACGCACGACCGGCTCGAACACTCGGGTCAGCCACTCGTGCGCGTACATCTCCTCGTCCGCCCACTGCTTCGTCGAGCGGGCCCGGAACTCGTCGAGGTCGTTGAGCAGACGTCGTGCCTGGTTCTCCTCGACGTCGAGGCCGGTCAGGCGGATGAGACGGCGCTGATGATGTCCGGCATCCACGACCTTCGGCTGGATCTCCACCACGGTGCCGTCCGCGGTCGTCGACATCGACATCTCGTCAATGTCGAAGCCGAGGGCGTTGAGCCGCTCGACACGTTCGGTGATGCGCCATGTCTCCGCGGCGGAGAACGACTCCTGGGCGGTCAGCTCTGCCCACAGCGACCGATACGACGACACGATGCCGTCGGCGATCGCGACCGCGTCCACGCCGTGCTCGAGCCGTCCGCCGGCAGCGAGGTCCATGATCTCGCCGGCGATGTTGGTGCGTGCGAGGTCGAGGTCGTAGGCGCGCTGGCCGTCGGTGAGCCCCTCCTCGTGCAGCTCTCCCGTCTCCGCGTCGACGAGGTAGGCGGCGAATGCGCCGGCGTCCCGTCGGAACAGGGTGTTCGACAGCGACACGTCGCCCCAGTAGAAGCCCACGTTGTGCAGGCGTACGAGCAGCAGCGCGAGTGCGTCCACCAGACGGTTGGCGGTGTCCGGGCGCAGAACGCGTGTGAACAGAGCGCGGTACGGCATCGAGAAGCGCAGGTGCGAGGTGACCAGCGCGGCGGGGAGTGGGTCACCATGCGCGTCGGTGCGCCCGGCGATCACGGCCACCCGGTCGACGCAGGGCACATCGAGTCGGGCGAGGTTGCCGAGCATGTCGTACTCGCGCTGCGCCATCTCCGCGGTGGTCTCCTTGACGGCGACGACGCGACCGGAGAGGTCCGCGAAGCGCACGAGGTGGCGGGAGAGCCCCTTCGGGAGCGAGACGATGTGCTCGGACGGCCACTTCGCCAACGTGGTGGACCAGGGGAGGGAGAGCAACCCCGGGTCGATCTTGCTGGCGGTGATCCGCAGCGAATCCTGCATGGTGCTCCCTGGTTGCGTGCGAAGAGGAAAAAGAGACGCGGCGCAGGCGACCGAAGTCAGCCTGCGCCGCGTCTGTGGATCCGATCAGGCGGAGACGACCGGCTTGTCGTTCAGGCGCTCGTCCGACTCGATGTCGAACGCGTGCACGTGGCCGGCCGAAGCTGCGAGCGTGACCGTCTCACCCGCGTTCGGGTGGTTGCGGCCATCGACGCGAGCGACGAGGTCGGCGCGCTTGCCGTTGATCTCGGTGTGCCCGTAGAGGTAGCCGTCAGCGCCGAGCTCCTCGACGAGGTCGACCGTGACCGAGAGGCCCTTGCCATCGGCGGGGCCGACGACGATGTCCTCCGGGCGCACGCCGACCGTGACCTGCGAACCGTTTGCGCGGCCGACGGTGTCGCGGTCGAGCGGGACCACCTCGGTGCCGAAGCGGATGCCGCCCTCGGCGAGGTCCGCCGAGAACAGGTTCATCGCGGGCGAGCCGATGAAGCCGGCCACGAAGACGTTGTTCGGCTTCTCGTAGAGGTCGCGCGGGGAGCCGACCTGCTGGAGCAGGCCGTCCTTGAGGACCGCGATGCGGTCACCCATGGTCAGCGCCTCGGTCTGGTCGTGGGTGACGTAGACCGTGGTGACGCCGAGACGACGCTGCAGCGACGCGATCTGCGTACGGGTCTGGACGCGGAGCTTGGCGTCGAGGTTCGACAGCGGCTCGTCCATGAGGAACACCTGCGGCTGGCGCACGATCGCACGGCCCATGGCGACACGCTGACGCTGACCACCCGAGAGGGCCTTCGGCTTGCGGGTCAGGTAGGGCTCGAGGTCGAGGAGCTTCGCAGCCTCGAGCACGCGAGTAGCGCGCTCTTCCTTGCCGACGCCGGCGATCTTGAGAGCGAAGCCCATGTTCTCGGCGACGGTCATGTGCGGGTACAGCGCGTAGTTCTGGAAGACCATCGCGATGTCGCGGTCCTTCGGCGGGACGTCGGTCACGTCGCGGTCGCCGATGAGGATGCGGCCAGCGTTGACCTCTTCGAGGCCGGCGAGCATGCGCAGGGACGTGGACTTGCCGCAACCGGAAGGACCGACGAGGACGAGGAACTCGCCGTCACCGACCTCGAGGTTCAGCTTGTCGACGGCCGGACGGGTTCCACCGGGGTACAGGCGGGTGGCTTCGTCGAAAGTCACAGATGCCATTGTCGTTTCTCCTTCACCGGCAGGTACGTGCCGGACGATCCGTAGTGATGAAGCGGTGAGATGAGTCACCGTGACCCGTCTTTGGGTCGAATTCAGTATGACATGAACGGCTGTACCTGGGTATTTCTCAGCCTCACTGGTTAGCATCGAACTCGGCCGCGCGCAGCGGCGATCGTCGCTGAGCGGCGGTCGGGGCCAACCCGGACCCCCGCAGACTCACAAGAGGAACGATGTCGAGCGACGAAACGCCGAACGTCCCCACACCTCGCAATTCTCGCGAGGCCGTGCGGGAGAAGGCTCAGCAAGTGCACGCCCAGCAGTCGAGGGCGCGCCTCATGCGACGTATCATCATCGGCGCCGTCGCGGTCGTCGCGGTGGGGGCGATCGGCACTGCGGTGACCCTTGCGGTGTCCGCCCAGGTGTCCAAGCCCAAGCTCACCCCGACGGGGATGGAGTCGGACGGCGTGGTCGTCACAGACATCACCGCGGTCGCAGGATCCGACGAGGTCCCCGCGACACCGTCCGCAGAGCCGACCGACGCGGGTGCGTCGACCGAGCCGACACCCAAGGCAACGACGTCTGAGAAGGTCGACATCCACGTCTACGTCGACTACCTCTCGCCGGACGCGGGGAAGTTCGAGCGGGCGAACGCGCGTCAGTTCGCCGGCTGGATCAGCGAGGGTGCCGTGACCGTCAGCTACCACCCGGTCGCTCTCCTCACCGCGAGCTCGAACGGCACCAAGTACTCCCTGCGCTCGGCGGCCGCAGCCGCCTGCGTCGCCACGCACTCGCCCGCGCAGTTCTACGCGTTCAACCACGACCTGCTGGACAACCAGCCCGAGGTCGGCAGCGATGGCATGTCCGATGAAGAGCTCGCGAACCTCGCCGCGGCCGTCGGCACCGACAACACCAAGGCCGTGCGGTCGTGCATCGAGAACGGCGACTTCGTCAGCTGGGCGAAGGATGCGACCACGCGCGCGCTGGACGGACCGCTCGCGGGCTCCAAGGACCTGGTCCTGCAGTCGGCTCCGATGGTCGTCGCGAACGGCGAAGCATACGTCGGAGCGCTCGACGATCCGGCCGAGTTCTCGCAGTTCGTGCTCAGCGTCGCGAGCGATGCCTCGCGTGCCACGCCGACGCCGACTCCCACACCGACCACCACGCCTGCCCCCTAGGTCGAAGCGGGGTCGATGCCATCGCTAAGCTGGTGGGTGGCATCCGCCGACTTGGCGCAATTGGTAGCGCACCGTACTTGTAATACGGGGGTTACGGGTTCGAGTCCCGTAGTCGGCTCCACACACCAAGGCCCGCATCCCCCTGGAAACACTGGGGATGCGGGCCTTCGTCGTATCTAGGCGAGGAGTGCTGCCCACTTTTTGCCCACACTCTGTTCGCGGGCTGCGGCCTCGAGGTTGAGTGAGACGGCACTCAGGTCGTCGTCGAACAGGTCCGCGTAGACGTCGAGGGTGATGGCGGCGGACTCATGGCCGAGCATGCGCTGCCCTTTCCCTCGCGCGTTGTCACCGCCGCAGGCCGGGTATCGCTCGAGGGCATAGTCGTGTCGACGGGCGCATCGTTCGCGTCCGGCACCGCCTACAACTTCGGTTTGCTGGCACCGACCGAGGATCGCCCGTTCGCGGTGACCGCGAACGGGCTCTTCGCAATTCTGACCATCACCTCGACCGGTGCGATGACCTTCACGTTCCCCTCAGCCCCGGGCGGGGTTGTTGGTCTCTCCCTATCGGTCTCGTGCCCGTCGTGGCGGCTGACAGGCCTGCGACTGCCATGTCAACCCGATATGCCGGAGCGGCGTACAACCACGCGTCAGGGACGCGCGGTGCGTTCGACGGGCTCTCGAACCAGCTCGAGGCCGAAGGACACCCGCCGATGGTGGTGCTTGACGGCGGCCGCGAGAAGGCCGATCAGCTGCGCATCTGGTACCAGCGGATGACGCTCACTCCAGGAAACCGCAAGGTGTACGGCACCGCATGGTGGAACGGCCAGAAGTGGTACCGCATCCACCCCGACGCCGTCGGAGTCCCCGACACCAGCAACCACGAGGAGCGACGCGCGAACGACCTCGCGTGGCCGTGCAACTCGAACACCGCCGCGCACCTTCGCACGCAGGTGCTCGCGAAGCGGCACAACATCACTTGGCAGGGCATGGGCTTCCGTGAGTGGTGGCGCTGGACGTTCTGGGGTGCCCTCGGCGCCATCGGAGCAGCGCCGGCCGGGGGCGGCGGTTCCGTCCCCATTGCACCCAACCTGCCCGAGGAGGACGATCTGGCAACACTCGTGACCGGTGGCGGGCGCTGTCGCGTACCGCGGCCCCGACGGCAAACTCCACCGGACTCACGCGCGGACAATACCGCTCCGCGATCTCTGATCACAACGATCGCACCGGACTCTGAAGCGTGAAGGCCCCCACTCGGCCGGCCGGGGGTCTACAGTCGTCTACGCGCCCCCGACGGCCCGGCGTGATGATGGTTAGTCGCCCTGCGCCGGTCGGCACCTCGCGGCGTCTGCTTCCTCTGGGAGCTGTGTGGACGGGATGATCACGACATCCTGTACTTTCCAGTCGAGGTCGGAGATGCTCTGGGCCAGGCGGTCAAGAGCATCAACGGCGACACGACGCTTCTTCGGAAGTACGAATGCTTCGACGTGGAACACCTGCCCCTGGTCGCGAATGCGTACGGCTGCGTCGGCAACCCAGGTCTGCTCACGAATCAGTTGCGTAATCATCTGGCCGAGCGGATGCGGGTGCTTGTCGTCGAACGTGCGTGCACGTTGGTCCATGAGGTCGACGACCGCTCCCTTCGTATTGCGGATGCCGTCCCAGATGATCCCGAGAGAAATAAAGAGTGCCGCGGCACCGTCCAGCCACCAGAGGCCGATCCCAACGCCGAGGACGCCGATGATTGATGCGGCGTTGGTCTGCCAATCCGCCTTGGCCATGTCAGCGTCGGCGTAGAGGAGCTTGTTGTGCAATACGGGCGCAAGCTTCGCCTTCGCGGGTCCGTAGAGGAACACAGGGCCGACGACGACGACCGTCATCACGGCGACCATGAGCCAGCCGAGCCAGATTGTGTGACCGAACAGGTTCACGGTACCTATGGTCGGATGCTCCGCTTTGAGGAGTCCAATGACCGCTTCGGCGGCAAGATTGAGGCCGACCGCGAGGAGTGCGACGCCGGCGACGAGGTGTCCGACGCCCATAGCGCGGTGCAGACCGTAGGGGTGGTTGACAGTGGGCCTACGGCGGACGAAAGGCAGCGCAATGAGAAAGGCGATCTGGGGGATGAGAGACAGCATGTCCTCGATCCAGGCTGTTCGCATGGCCTGGGAATTCCCCACGACGAAGGCCACCACCGTGATGGTGACGACGGTGTAGCAAATAGTGAAGTACTCCCACCGAACCGCCTTCTTCAACGCCGTCAACTGATCGGGGGGCAGGTCCGATCGCCCGAACTGGTGGTTGTCTCTCATGGCCCGACCTCATCGTCGAGGAACGACTCCAGCTTCGTGAGGAATGCGTTCTCCCCCAGAGGGACGAGAAGCACGACGCTCCGCCCGTCCGCACCGTCGATTTCCTGGTAGCCGCGGGTCATACCGGCACGATCGGTCCAGGGGGATTTGTCTGTGAATCCACCAATGAGCAGGTCGAGTTCACCATCCTCGAGCAACCCTACGAGCGTTTCTTCGCTGCCAATCGTCCACTCGGGTTCCGTATGGATTGTCGCTGAGAAGTCCTGGACGAGGTCGACGAGTGGGCCGGACACTCCGCTGCCGTCCGGATCAACTAAACCCGGTTCGATGGTCACCCCGACCCGCAGCTCTCCTCCGGTCACGTGGGCGAGTGTGCCTTCCGGGTCAGACGGCACGGAAAGGCTGCACCCGGCGAGGCTGACGGCAAGAGCGACACTGATCGCGACGACCACAGACGTCCGCTGCCTGGTCGACGTGGGCGAGAGGCGAGGGCACCCTGCTCGTTGCACCTTTGGGAAACTCACCTCTCGAGCGTTCCAACAACCTCAGGGGGAAGCTAGGCGGTTGCGATTTCTCGTGGGAATGGCTAAAGGACGACCATGGGAGCCTTCGCGATTTAAGGGTGGTCGGAGTGACGGGCCCCGGTGCCAGCGCCGTGTCAAACGGCTTGGGCGGCGCCGCCGAGCCGCTCGGCTACTGCGCCACCATCGGGTTCGGGTCTGTCCGTTCCTTTGTGTATGGGGCTTCGGCTTAGTTGATTCCTAGGCGGTCGCCGTAGGTGATGGACAGGGTATTCAGGATAGCTTTCCAGCCGGCGATCTGCCCGGTCGGGTTCGTGCGATTCGGGCGCCGCTCGAGCACCGTCAGGTAGAGCACCTTCATCGCCGCCTGCTCGTTGGGGAAGTGCCCGCGGCGTCTCGTGGCCTGCCGGAACCTGGCATTGAGCGACTCGATCCCATTGGTCGTATAGATGAGGCGTCTGATCTCCGGCGGGAACTTCAGGAACGGCACGAACTCGCCCCACGCGTTCTCCCACATCTGGATCATCGCCGGATACAGGCTCCGCCATTGCTCGGCGAACTCCGCGAATCTCGCCTCGGCCGCTGCGATGGTCGGAGCGGTATAGACCTCGCGGAGCTGCCTGGTGATCTTGGACCAGTACTTCTTCGACGCGTATCGAAGTGAGTTCCGCACGAGATGCACGACACACTGCTGCACCGTTGCGAGGGGCCAGATCGCGGTGATCGCATCGGGGAGGCCTTTGAGTCCGTCGCAGCAGACGATGCAGACATCGGCGACACCACGGTTGCGCAGCTCCGTGAGCATGTTCATCCACTGCTTCGCGCCCTCCCCGCCGGTCGGTCCCATCCACAACCCGAGAACGTCACGGTGACCCTCGAGATCGATGCCGACAGCGACGTAGACAGGCCGGTTGGCGACCTGCCCGTCGCGGACCTTGATCACGAGCGCGTCGATCAGAACCACGGGATAGACGACGTCCAGCGGACGGGCTTGCCATTCCTGCATGTCGCCGAGCACCTTGTCGGTCACCGTCGACACCAGATCACGAGAGACGTCTGATCCGTAGAGATCGGAGAGGTGCTTGGCGATATCGCCGGTGGTCATGCCCTTCGCATACAGCGAGATCACCGCCTCGTCGAACCCCGCGATCCGGCGCTGATGCTTGGGCACCACCACCGGCGCGAACGTGCCCGCCCGGTCCCTCGGGACCTGGATCGTGAGATCGCCGATCTCGGTCCGCACCGTCTTCGGCGTGGATCCGTTCCGGCTGTTCGGCGTCTGCTTCCCGACCCGGTCGCCCGGGTCGTAGCCGAGGTGCTCGGTCAGCTCCGCCTCCAACGCGGACTGCAGGACCTGCCGGGTCAGTCCCGTCAGCAGCCCGTTCGGGCCAGTCAGTTCGATCCCTTGACCACGAGCGGCGGCCACGAGTTGCTCTGCGACCGCGGTGACATTCGGCGGCGCAGGAAGGACCTCCCCGGTTCGCAGATCGACGGTCTCGGATTGCTCAGTTGTTGTCTTCAATTCAGTGCTCATGACGTGATTCATCTTCCCGTCCGACCGAAGCCGAACCGATCACGCCGAACCCCTCACACACAAACTTTCCGACAGACCCCACGATCGGTGAGCGACTGCAGCGGGCCGTGCTTTGCCGCCTTGAGGATCGATCGTTCCTGTGACTGCTTATCCCGGTACGCGGAGAGCGTCGAGTCGGGGCTCCCCATAGCCGGTGATTCCTTCCTCCGTCCGAGAGGGTTCGATTCTGTGTCGCAACCTCCGACGTCGGAGAGGCGGCGGATCCATGGTTTAGTCGTGGTTTTGGATCTGTACATGCGTGTACATGGTTGTACCGATCCCGCGAAAACCTGCGGACGGTGCACGCAAGTACACGTATGAACAGGGGATCTTTTAAACGGGGGTTACGGGTTCGAGTCCCGTAGTCGGCTCAGGAAACACCGACGGCATCAGCCGAGAGGCGACGAATGCCGGGATGCGTATGGCACGCTCCCGCATTGCTATCGTCGCCCTGATGGCGAACCTAGATAGTCGGGGGATGACTCCTGAAGAGCGTATGAACACGTTTCTGCTGTACCCGGAGTGGTTCGGAGGCGACCGGATACCGGAGAAGTTTGTGGTCTCAGCTGAGCTGCGAAAGCGGCTCCGGGAGTGGAATTAGGTCTGGGAGACCGTGCTGGATCCGGTCACCGAAATGCGATGGCCAGATCCACTGATCGGACGCACATGGATCGCTGAGGGCCAGCAGCTCGTGGCAGATCTGCAGGCAGAACTCGGGCCGGGCTTGTCCGTCGTCGGCGATTTTGCCCGGTATGCCCCGTCGCGTAGGTCGTAGGCTCTGCGCATGAGCGAGCCCGATGCGGAGCCGACCCCGTCGCTGATCCAGCAGCGACTCGCCCTACAGCGCAGGCGGGTGGGGGCGGTATCACTCCTCCGGCCCTTCGCAGAGCAGGGGTGCAGGGGAGTGAACGAAACATCCGCCCCTCCCTCGTCCTAGGCTGGTGTGATGCTCCACGGACTGATTCGCCCTGTCGAAGCCCACAGCGTGACGCTGAAGGGCGAAGACCTCGCCGAGGTTCGCGCGCAGCTCACCGCTCAGGCTCCCGCCGGATGGGACCTCGTCTCGGCGATGGCGACGATGGAGAAAGCAGGATCGATGCGCTCGGTCGAAGGCAAGTTCCTGCGTCGTGACGGTATCCGTGAGATCGAAGGCGACGACATGGCTGCCCTCGAGTCGCAGGTGCCCGAGGGATGGCAGCTGCTCTCCGTATGGCGGACGAGCTGAGGCTCACGCGTCTCTGATCCGTGCTCTCGGCGGACTCAGTCCACTGAGACGGGTTCTGGTGTGTCGACGACCTCGTCGATGAGGCCGATCCCGCCCGTCGAGCTCGCCGACTGCATCAGGTCCTGAATCCACGAGGGGTTCAGCGGGGGCGCCTCCGGCTCGTCGAAGGTGAAGCGGAGCGGAATCGAGGGGTGCAGCCAGATCGTCGAGCGTCCTGCGGGATCTCCGTCGGGATGACGCCACGACAGGGTGAAGCTCTCGTTGCGTCGCAACTTGGTGGCGATGGCCACCTTCAGATGCGCGAGCGCGCGGTCCTCGATATGGATCTCCTCGCCGTTGCCGTACTGGATCGTTCCCATCTCTGCACCATAGCCGCCACCGCGCGCACTTTCCGCGCCAGATCGTGATGGTGAAAGAGCATATCGGAGTATCGCACTAGAGGGTGATACGTTACTGAACGTTGAGTTTCCTGGTGGGTACGACGTCGTGACACCAGGTGGATGACTGCGCAGGTGGCCGACTCCCCGCCGCGGCCACCTGCGCTTGCCCCTGAAGGGCGTGATCCATGGAGCACCGGGGGAGGGGTATGTCATGAGCAGCTCGCCGGAGTCGCAGCGGTCCATGCCGGAGTGGCAGAGCGGCGACCCGTATGAGACCGCGCTCACGCGGGAGGCGTACGCATGCGAGAAGCGCCTGCTGCAGATCGAACTCCTCAAGCTCCAGGCGCACATCACGCGCTCGTCCGACCGCGTGCTCATCCTGTTCGAGGGAAGAGACGCGGCGGGCAAAGGCGGCGCGATCACGCGCTTCATGGAGCACCTGAACCCCCGGGGTGCCCGTGTCGTGGCACTCGAAAAACCCACCGATGCGGAGCGGACGCAGTGGTATTTCCAGCGCTACGTCGCGCATCTGCCCTCCGGCGGCGAGATCGTGATGATGGATCGCTCCTGGTACAACCGCGCCGGTGTAGAGCGGGTCATGGGCTACTGCTCGTCCGCCGAGTACGAGGAGTTCATCCAGACCGTGCCGGAGTTCGAGCGCATGCTCGTCGGCTCGGGCATACGCCTCGTGAAGCTGTGGTTCTCGATAGATGAGGCGGAGCAGCGGAGCCGCTTCGCGCGCCGGGGCCAAGACGCGGTCGCGCAGTGGAAGCTCAGCCCGACCGACCTCGCGAGCATCGACCGCTGGGACGAGTACATCGCAGCGGAGGAGGCGATGTTCCTTCGGACGGACACCCCTGCCCTCCCTTGGACCGTCATCGCGTCCAACGACAAGAGGCGCGCGCGGCTGGAAGCGATGAGGTGCGTCCTCTCGCGGTTCGACTACCCGGGCAAGGATCCGTTGATCGCTCACGCCCCTGATCCACGGCTCGTGGGGCGCCCCTCTCAGATCCATCACGAGGAGGAGAGGCCGACGCGGTGATGTCTGCGGGTCGCCACAGGAGGGCATCCGGGAATGCGACGGGTGGACTCGGAGGTTGTCCCCCTCATGACTCGCATCGGCACCAGTGATCTCGACGTCCTCCCGCTTTCGCTCGGCGGCAACGTGTTCGGCTGGACGGCCGACCGCGACACCTCCTTCGCGGTTCTCGACGCGTTCGTGGACGGCGGTGGCGACTTCATCGACACCGCTGACTCGTACAGCTCCTGGGTGCCGGGGAACGAGGGCGGAGAGAGTGAGACGATCGTCGGCGAATGGCTGGCTTCTCGCAGGCCCGCAGGGGTGGTCGTCGCGACCAAGGTGAGCCAGCACCCGAAGTTCCGCGGTCTTGCCGCGTCGAACGTCCGCAAGGCCGCCGAAGCCTCGCTGGCGCGCCTGGGCGTCGATGAGATCGACCTCTACTACGCGCACTTCGACGACGAGACGGTTCCGCTGGAGGAGACTGTCGCCGCGTTCGGTCAGCTCGTCGACGACGGTCTGGTGCGGCACTTCGCCGTGTCGAACTACTCCGCCGATCGCATCCGCGAGTGGATCGAGATCGCCCGTCGCACCGGTGCCGCGCTGCCGGTCGCTGTGCAGCCGCATTACAACCTCGTGCACCGCAACGAGGTCGAGGACACGATCATCCCGGTCGCCGAGGAGTTCGGGCTCGGTCTCGTCCCGTACTACTCACTGGCGAGCGGCTTCCTCACCGGCAAGTACCGCTCGACGGATGTCGAAGGGCAGAGCTCGCCGCGGGCCCACGGCGCGGCGAAGTACGCGACGCCGGCGGGGCTGCGGGTCATCGATGCGCTCCAGGAGATCGGCGACGTGCACGACGCCTCGATCGCCGCGACCTCACTCGCCTGGCTCCGCGCGCAGCCGACGGTCGTCGCACCGATCGCGAGTGCGCGCAGCGTGGACCAGGTTCCCGATCTCCTCGCCGGTGCCCGCCTCGAGCTCTCGGACGACGAGGTGCAGCGGCTCAACCAGGTCTCGGAGTGGACTCCGGCCCGGACCTGAGCTAGCCTCGCTCGTCGCCGACGAGTCCGTGCCGGTGCGCCAGGATGACTGCGTGGATCCTGTCGCGGGCACCGAGTTTCGCGAGCACGCGACCGACGTGCGTCTTCACCGTGGACTCGCCGACATAGAGAGTCTGGGCGATCTCCGCGTTGGTGAGGCCGCGGCCGATCGCGAGGAACACGTCGCGCTCGCGATCGGTGAGCGATTCGAGTGCGGCGCTCTCCTCGGCGGCCGGAGCGGCGGACGAGGTCGCTCCGAGTCGGGGTGTCACATGCTCCATCAGCGCTCTCGTGACCCGAGGGGAGAGCGCTGCATCTCCGCGGGACACGGCGCGCACGGCAGAGATCATCTCGTGGCGCTGCGCGTCCTTCAACAGGAACCCACTCGCGCCCGCGCGGATCGCTCCGAACGCGTACTCGTCGAGATCGAACGTGGTCAGAACGAGCACCTTGGTCTGCGGGTGGTCGCGGACGATCTCCTCGGTGGCGGCGATGCCGTCCAGCTCCGGCATCCGGATGTCCATGAGCACCAGGTCGGGGGCGAGCAGGGCGGTCTGCGTGATCGCCGCCTTGCCGTCGCCGGCCTCACCGACCACCACGATGTCTTCCTCCGCGTCGAGCACCATCCGGAACCCGACTCGGATGAGCTCCTGGTCATCCACCAGCAGCACCCTGATCGCATCCGTCATCCGTCGTCCTCCATCGTCTCTCGTCGTGCGGCGGGTGTGCTTCCCGAGGTGGGGAGCACGGCCCGCAGAACCCATCGTCCCCCGTCCGCAGGTGCCGACCGCACCATTCCGTGAACGTGCGCAGCGCGCTCGGACAGTCCGCGCACGCCGAATCCGTCCGACCCGACCTCGCCTGCGACGCCGTCGTTCACGATCTCGATCGTGACCGTCTCGGTCGTGTACTCCAGTCGCACCGTGATGGTCTTCGCAGTGGGAGCATGACGCATCGCATTGGTCACCCCCTCCTGGACGATCCTTCCGATCGCATGCGCGACGGCGGGGGAGACCTCCGCCTGCCCGACGACGGTGAGCGTCGCCGGATAGCCGGCTCGTTGCGCGGTCTCCACGGTGTCGTGCGCGGGTACGGGCTGCATCGGGACCAGCGGCAACGGGGATTCGTCGTCGCGCAGCACTCCGAGCATCGAGCGCATCTCGGTGAGCGCACCTCTGGCGGTGTCGGCGGCGGATGCCGCGGCCTTGCGTGCCTGCTCCCGGTCCGGTGTCGCGGCCGCACCTTCGGACAGGGCGACGATGACGGTGAGCGAGTGGGAGACGATGTCATGCATCTCCCGGGCGATGCGGGCGCGTTCGGACGCGGCTGCGAGCTGCGCCTGCTGGTCGCGCTCGATCAGGAGCTGGCGTGAGCGGTCGATGATGGCGAGGAGGTAGCGCTTGCGGTCACCGACGTTGACTCCGACGAGTGTGCCGATGAGACCGAGCGCGACGTAGCTGAGTGCGGTGTCGAGGCCGACCTGGAGCACGGTCGCGCCGGTCAGCATGAGCACCGTGGTGAAGCCGAGGAACCATGCCGCGCCGATCCCGTAGCAGATCCAGGCCAGGCGGGCCGAGCGATAGACCGCGACGCCGTAGCAGGCGACGAGCAGGAGGATGATGCCGCCGGACATGCCCGTGAACAGACCGACGGTACCCAGGATCACCGCAGCGAGGAAGGGGCCCAGCGGCGCTCGACGGCGCCAGAGAAGGGTGCTGCACCCGATCGCGACCATCGCCAGCGTCGCGATGTTGAGGGTGATGTAGGTGCCCTCGGGGAGCGAGGGGTCGGGGTAGGGCGCGGCCGGTGCGAGCGACAGGAACAGGCAGATCAGGGCGAGCAGGATGTCGGCGAACAGCGGGTGGCGCGCCCAGAAGCGTCGGAACAGGCCAGGGGCACGCGGAAGCCGCAGCTCCTCGTCCTCACGGATCGAGTCGCTGCGGCTTCGCGTTCTGCTCACAGGCCGACTTTACGCGTCGCGCGTGCGCAGCACGCCCCACGCGACCAGGGCACCACCGGCCACCCAGCAGCCCAGCGTCAGGAACGCGGTGGGTGCGTCGAGAGCCGCCGTCTCACTGGGCATGATCGCGGCTTGCGCAGCCGCCACCGGGAGGTAGGACGAGGCCTCGATGACCCACGCCCACGCCTCGCCGGCGAAGGAGAAGAAACTCGCGACGATAGGCAGCACGAACAGCACGCCGACGGTGGCGGCGATGGCTCCGGCCCCCGAGCGCAGGATGAACCCGAACGAGACGCCGATGAGGGCGAAGACAGCCATGGACAGCGAGGCTACGACGATCGGCAGGATCGAGGCCGACGGGTCGGACCAGTCGATGCTCTGATCCCGCGGCGCCACGATGAGAGTGACGGCGAGGGCGGCGATGGCGAAGATCACCAGCGACGACAGGAACATGAAGACGGCCAGCACGGTCGACTTCGCCGCCAGCACCGATCCGCGAACAGGATTCGCCGTGAGCGTCGAACGGATCATTCCGGTCGAGTACTCGCCGGTGACCGAGATCGCACCGATGATGCCGGCGAGCAGCATGGTGAACTGGATGGGCATGATGACGGCCTGGATCGGCTCGAAGTCCGGCATGTCGAGGGCCTGGGCGATGAGAACCGCGATCCCCACTGTCAGAGCGGCGGCGATCCCGATGGACCACCAGGTCGAGCGCAGGGTGGCGAGCTTGATCCATTCACCGCGCAGCGCGCGCACGAACGTCAGCTTTCGACCGGTGTCCACGCGCGGCCGTGTGGCGGCGGGGGCCTGTGTCGTGGTCATGAGATCTCCTTGGTGCGGTACTCGACGGAGTCGCCGGTGAGGGCGAGGTAGGCGTCTTCGAGCGAACCGGTGGTCGGGGTGAGTTCGTGCAGCGCAATGCCGCGGTCCGCAGCGAGGTCGCCGATGCGCGCAGCAGGCAGCCCCACGATGTCGAGCAGGTCGGGAGCCGAGCTCACGATCTCGACATCGGGTCCGCCGACGGCTGCGGCCAGATCGGCCGGGCGGGGAGTGCGCACCCTGACCGTGTTGCGGGTCCACGAGCGCACGAGTTCGGGGAGCGGCGCATCCGCGAGCACGCGGCCTCGTCCCATCACGATGACGTGGTCGGCGGTCTGCGCCATCTCGCTCATCAGATGGCTCGAGAGAAGCACGGTGCGCCCCTCGGAGGCGGCGTGGCGGACGAACTGGCGGACCCAGCGGACGCCCTCGGGGTCGAGGCCGTTGACCGGCTCGTCGAGGATCAGCGTGTGCGGGTCGCCGAGCAACGCCGAGGCGATACCGAGGCGCTGTCCCATGCCGAGCGAGAACCCGCCTGCACGCTTGCGGGCCACCGATCCGATGCCGGCGAGGTCGATCACCTCGTCGACGCGAGAGGAGGGGATGCCGTGGGTCGCGGCCATCGCGCGGAGATGGTTGCGCGCGGTGCGGCCGGTGTGCACCGCCTTCGCGTCGAGGAGCACGCCCACCTCGGTGAGCGGTGCGCGCAGCTTGCGGTACTCGCGGCCGGCGATGGCGGCACGGCCGGACGTCGGCCGGTCGAGGCCGACGATCATCCGCATGGTGGTCGACTTCCCGGCGCCGTTCGGGCCCAGGAATCCGGTGACGCTGCCCGGCTTGACCGTGAACGACACGTCATCGACGGCGGTCTTGTCTCCGAATCTCTTGGTGAGGCCTTCTGCTGTGATCATGAGGACAACGTTACGGAGCGACCCCGGGATCGCGCGTCCTCCTCAAGTACACATCTGATGGAGAGAGGGTCCGCCCGGCGGCGGACATCCGCACCTCAGGGGCGAGGACGTGCCTGCACGCGCGCGGCCATCTCGTCGGAGGCGAGGACCGCCTCGTCGATGATCTCCCTCGACGCCGGCGCGGTCAGCCAGTCGTGGCTCAACGAGGAGGGGACCAGCAGCGGCATCCGATCGTGCAGATCGACGAGGTGTGCCGGGGCGGGGCGCATCACGATCGAGTAGCACGTGAACCACTCGCCGTCGGCGGTGCGCCCGCGCTGGGTGACCGCGGCCATGCCGAACAGGGTGCCGTCGTCGATGATGAACTCGTTCCACTGGCGAGAGGGCTTCTGCATCTCGTACCAGCTCGTCGCCGGCACGATCGCTCTCGACTTCGCCCCTCCTGGACGCTCCTGAAGGCGTTCGGCGCGGGTGTTGATCGAGGGGAACTTCGCCGGCTCGCCGTTCACGAGGAAGCCCCACCACGCGGGCTCCAGGGTCGGCGCGGCATCGGGCTGCACGACCAGGGGATTGAGGTTGCGCAGGCTCTTGCCCGTGGGGCGGACGGTCTCACCCGCATTCTCGCGGGCCCACACCCGCAGGCCCTCGAGCACCGCGTCGTCGGCGGCGGCGAGGAGCTCCGCATCGGTGAATCGGGGATCGAGACCGTAGCTCGCGCACATGCCGCCAGCGTAGCGCCGGGCTCCGACATCCGCAGGAACGAGAGCGCCCACGGGCTCGGGTAGGGTCGACAGGTGCCAGAGCCCCGTCGACTTCCCGCCCCGGTGGCACTGGGCGGTGCGGTGGCGATCGGGGTGATGACGGCGATCCAGGCGCGGATCAACGGAGTGCTCGGAGTGCGTGTCGACGATGGGATCGTCGCCGGCTTCGTCTCCTTCTCCGTGGGCCTTCTGGCGCTCGCGGTCGTGATCATCTGTCTCCCCTCCGCCCGACGAGGAGTGGCGAGACTCCGCGACGGCATCCGGCAGCAGACGATCCCGTTCTGGATGCTGCTCGGGGGCGCCTGCGGCGCGCTCACGGTCTCCACCCAGGGGCTCACGGCGGGAGTGCTCGGCGTCTCGCTGTTCACCGTCGGCGTGGTGGCCGGGCAGACGGTGCACGGCCTCGTGCTCGATCGGATCGGCTTCGGTCCGGCAGGCGTCGTCGCGGTCACTCCCGGTCGGGTCCTCGGCGGTCTGCTCGCGCTCGCGGCGGTCGGCATCTCGCTCTCCGGCGATGTGCTCGCCTCCGCACCGCTGTGGATGCTGCTGCTGCCGTTCGCAGCGGGCGTCGGCATCGCGTGGCAGGCGGCGACCAACGGGCGGCTGGCGCAGCGCGCGCGCTCACCGCTGGCCGCGACGCTGATGAGCTTCATCGCCGGCACCGTGGTCCTCGCGCTCGCGTCGGGCGTGAGCATCGCGTTCCGCGGCGCACCTGCGGCGCTGCCGGGGGAGCCCTGGCTCTACCTCGGAGGTTTCCTGGGCGCCGCGTACATCCTGCTCGGCACCTTCATCGTTGCCCAGACGGGTGTGCTGCTGATGGGCCTGGGATCGGTGCTCGGGCAGTTGGTCACGTCGGTCGTGATCGACCTCCTGTGGCCACCGGCGGCGGGACCCGCGCTCTGGCAGGTGCTCGCGATGGTCGTGGTCGCCGTCGGGTCGGTCGTCGTGGCCATGCCGTGGCGGCGTCGACGCTGAGGCACTACTTCTTCTTCTTCTTCTTCTTCTTCGCCTTCTCGGTGCTCGCCGCGGGCAGGCGCGTGACGAGCTTGCGGGCATCGACGCTCTTACGCCGGCCGGGCTTCTTGCCTTCGGGCTTGCCACCCACGTAAAGCCAGCCGAGGAGCTCCTCGTTCTTGCCGAGGCCGTGGGCCTTGGCCACCGCCTTGGCACGCGTGTAGTGGCCCGTGCGCCAGATGACGCCCCACCCGGCCTCGTCGAGCAGAAGACTCAACACGTGCGCGACACCGGACGCGACCGCCTCCTGCTCCCACCGGGGCACCTTCTCGCTCTTGCGGTAGCTCGCGACGACGGCGATGAGCAGCGGAGCGCGAAGCGGCTTCGACGAGGGTGAGGAATCTCCCTGGGCCTTCGCGATCGCCGCGCCCAGCACCTCGCGATCCGCGCCGCGCAGCTCGATCAGCCGCCAGGGCCGCAGCGATGAGTGGTCGGCGACGCGGCCTGCCGCAGCGACGAACGTCAGCAGCTCCTCGCGGGTCGGCGCGGTGTCTTCGACCTTCGACCAGGACTGCCGTGCCCGGACGGCGTCGAGGGCGCTCACGACGCGTCGGGGGTGAAGTTCAGTGCGATCGAGTTCATGCAGTAGCGGTCGCCCGTCGGCGTTCCGAACCCGTCGGGGAACACGTGGCCGAGGTGCGACCCGCAGTTGGCGCAGCGCACCTCGGTGCGCACCATCCCGAGGCTGTCGTCTTCGATGAGCTCGACCGCATCGGGGCGGATCGACTCGTAGAAGCTGGGCCATCCGCATCCGGAATCGAACTTCGTGCCGCTCTTGAAGAGCTCCGCGTTGCAGGCGCCGCACGTGTAGAGGCCCGCACGCTCCTCATCGAGCAGCTCACCGGTCCAGGCCCGTTCGGTCGCGGCCTGCCGCAGCACGGCGTACTGCTCCTCGCCGAGCTCTTCGCGCCATTCGTCTTCGGTCTTGTCCACGCTGTACGACATGTGTCCTCCTGAGTCGTCTCCATTCTCCCCCGCGCGGCGAGGTCTCGGGTGCTCCGGGTCAGAATGGACGGATGACGGATGCTGTGCAGGAGCGCTACGCACGATTCGCCCGTGACGAGGCGCCCGGTCGCAGCGCCCTCTACGCGGCATGGGCCGCCGGAGTCGCCGCTGACGAAGAGGTGCGGGGTGTCCTGCTGCGGATTCCGGAGACGCGGAGGCAACCGCCTCTCGTGTTCGCCGTGACCCGGATACTCGGCGCCGGACTCGCGGCGTATCCGCAGTGGCGGGAGTTCGTGCTCCGCAACGCCGACGAGGTCGTCGCGGAGTGCGCGAGTCGCAGCCTGCAGACCAATGAGCCGCTCCGCCTCGCCGCGCTGCTTCCCGTGCTGTCCGAGATCGACGGCCCGATCGCGTTGC
Organism: Microbacterium sp. PAMC22086; assembly: GCF_019443525.1. Classification (NCBI taxonomy): domain Bacteria; kingdom Bacillati; phylum Actinomycetota; class Actinomycetes; order Micrococcales; family Microbacteriaceae; genus Microbacterium; species Microbacterium sp. PAMC22086. The sequence continues at coordinate 1,523,964 of NZ_CP080380.1, forward strand.
TCGAGGTCGGAGCCTCTGCGGGGCTCTGCCTCTACCCGGACCGCTACTCGTATCGCTTCCTCGGTGACGACGGCGCGCTCCGAGCCGCGCTCGACCCCGTGGAAGGACCGTCGACGGTCGTGCTGGAGAGCACGGTGACCGGACCTCTGCCCCGGTTGCGTCTTCCGGAGATCGTCTGGAGGGCAGGCATCGATCTGGCTCCGCTGGATGCGGCGGACGAACGGGATCGGAGGTGGCTGCGCGGACTCGTGTGGCCGGGGGAGAGGGGGAGGGATGAGCGCATCGAGGCCGCGCTGGACATCGCGGCATCCGATCCGCCTCTCCTCGTCGCCGGGGATGCTCTGGAGGGCATCGAGGCGCTCGCGGCCGCCGCACCGACCGAGGCGACGCTCGTCATCACGACACCCGGCGTTCTTGTCCACATCCCGCGGGAGCGCAGAAGCGCCCTGGTCGCGCGCATCTCCGCCCTGGACGCACACTGGGTCACGATCGATCCGCCCGGTGCGCTGGATGTCTGGGTGCCTCCGGTGGACACGGAAGATTGGCCGGGCTTCGTCGTCGCGATCGACGGGCAGGTGCGTGCGGCCGCGGATCCTCTCGGCGCCTGGTGGGAGTGGCGAACAGCCCTCCCCGCGGATGCGTCCTAACCTGGACCCATGCTCGGAGATCTCACGGAGCGCGACCGCGCGATCCTCGCGATGGAGGTCGCTTGGCCGCGCCACGGCTCGGCCAAGGAAGAGGTCATCCGTGCCCAGCTGGGGATGAGCGCGGCGCGCTACTACCAGCTCCTCGGGCGACTGATCGAATCGGAAGCCGCTCTGGAGTACGACCCGATGCTGGTGCGGAGACTGCGTCGGATCCGGGATTCCCGTGCCAGGCAGCGCTCGGCCCGGACGCCGGGTTTCGTGGGCTGAACGCACGCACCGACAGCCTCGTGGGTCGCATGATCCGCGCCGAGGAACGGATTGCCAGGAAGGTGCCGCTAGCATCGAGGGGTGTCCAAGCCCTCCCGCGATCGCTTCGATGACGTTCCCCGTTCCTCCGGACGTGTAGGAGCGCACCGCGCCGAAGCGCCGGGGATGAACGGCTGGGTCGTGCTGCTGTGGTCCTTCGTCGCCGCGCTCGTGCTCATCATCGGCGGGATCTTCGGGTCCCTCGTGGTGATGGGTCGCGTCTCGCTCTTCCCCGAGGCCGTGCCCACCGCCGTGCCCACCCCGGAGGAGACCGGCGTGGTGGACACCTCGATCTCCGTGCTGATCCTCAACGGCACGCCGGACGAGGGCCTGGACACGCAGATGAGGGATCTGCTCATCAACAACGGGTGGGCGTCGGACATCGTCTTCGCGGGCGACAGCTCCAGCCAGGACTTCCCCGCCACGACGGTCTTCTACCTCAACGACGAGGACGAGCTCGCAGCGATCGGGTTGGCGAACCTCCTCGGCGGCGCAGCCGTGCAGCAGAGCGACTACTACTCCGGTCAGACGGAGGACGGGCAGAAGCAGTTCACCGTGGTGATCGGCCTCGATCGATCGAGCTCGGCGTCCGAGACGCCCGGGGAGACTCCGGCCCCCTGACCCCCGGGTGGACCTCACCTCCGGCGGCTTGCACTCGAAGGTGTCGAGTGCCAGAATGGCGTTAGCACTCTCTCACTCTGAGTGCTAAACCCAACGTCTACGTCCAGGAGGGACGAAAAAACTCATGGCAAAGATCATTGCTTTCGATGAGGAGGCCCGCCGCGGCCTCGAGCGCGGCCTGAACATCCTCGCCGACGCGGTCAAGGTCACCCTCGGCCCGCGCGGCCGCAACGTCGTTCTCGAGAAGAAGTGGGGCGCCCCCACGATCACGAACGACGGCGTCTCCATCGCCAAGGAGATCGAGCTGGACGACCCGTACGAGAAGATCGGCGCGGAGCTCGTCAAGGAGGTCGCCAAGAAGACCGACGACGTCGCAGGTGACGGCACCACGACCGCCACGGTCCTCGCCCAGGCTCTGGTCCGCGAGGGTCTGCGCAACGTCGCAGCCGGCGCCGACCCCATCTCGCTCAAGCGCGGCATCGAGAAGGCCGTCGCCGCGATCACCGAGGAGCTGCTCGCCAGCGCCAAGGAGATCGACTCCAAGGAGCAGATCGCCGCCACGGCCTCGATCTCCGCTGCTGACCCCGCGATCGGCGAGCTCATCGCCGAGGCGATCGACAAGGTCGGCAAGGAGGGCGTCGTCACCGTCGAGGAGTCGCAGACGTTCGGCACCGAGCTCGAGCTCACCGAGGGCATGCGCTTCGACAAGGGTTACCTGAACCCCTACTTCGTCACGGACCCGGAGCGCCAGGAGGCGGTCTTCGAGGACCCGTACATCCTCATCGCGAACCAGAAGGTCTCCAACATCAAGGACCTCCTGCCCATCGTCGACAAGGTGATCCAGGACGGCAAGGAGCTCGTCATCATCGCCGAGGACGTCGAGGGCGAGGCTCTCGCGACGCTCGTGCTGAACAAGCTCAAGGGCATCTTCAAGTCGGTCGCCGTCAAGGCTCCCGGCTTCGGCGACCGCCGCAAGGCGCAGCTGCAGGACATCGCGATCCTCACCGGTGGTCAGGTCATCACCGAAGAGGTCGGCCTCAAGCTCGAGAACGCCACGCTCGACCTGCTCGGTCGTGCACGCAAGGTGATCGTCACCAAGGACGAGACCACCATCGTCGAGGGTGCCGGCGAGGCAGACCAGATCGAGGGTCGCGTCACGCAGATCCGTCGCGAGATCGAGAACACCGACAGCGACTACGACCGCGAGAAGCTCCAGGAGCGCCTGGCGAAGCTCGCCGGTGGCGTCGCCGTCATCAAGGCCGGAGCCGCGACCGAGGTCGAGCTCAAGGAGCGCAAGCACCGCATCGAGGACGCCGTTCGCAACGCGAAGGCAGCCGTCGAGGAGGGCATCGTCGCCGGTGGTGGCGTCGCGCTCATCCAGTCGGGCACCAAGGCCCTCGACTCCCTCTCGCTCTCGGGCGACGAGGCGACCGGTGCGAACATCGTCCGCGTCGCGATCGAGGCTCCGCTCAAGCAGATCGCGCTGAACGCCGGTCTCGAGCCGGGTGTCGTCGCGAACAAGGTCTCCGAGCTCCCCTCGGGCCAGGGCCTCAACGCGGCCACGGGTGAGTACGTCGACATGTTCGCTGCGGGAATCATCGACCCGGCGAAGGTGACCCGCTCGGCGCTGCAGAACGCAGCCTCGATCGCGGCTCTCTTCCTCACCACCGAGGTCGTCGTCGCTGACAAGCCCGAGAAGGCTGCAGCTCCCATGGGTGACCCGTCGGGTGGCATGGACTTCTGATCCAGCTCTCCTGACAGAACGCCCCCGGCTTCGGCCGGGGGCGTTCTGCGTTGACGCCGAGGTGGTGTCACCGGAACAGACTGGCCGAGTACTGATCGGCGTCTGCGTACTGGGTGGCGACCGAGCCGAGAGAGGTGCCGATCGATTCGAGCACCTGCTCCACGTGGACCTGAGCGCCCTGCCACTGCTCGGCGCACGTCTGGAAGGCATTGGACGCCGTCCCCGACCAGGTCGACTGCAGCTGGCGGAGCTGGGCCATCAGGGTCGCGGACTCGCTCTGCAAGCGCTCGATGGTGGCGCGTGTCGCTCCGTGGGCCGCATGGACGGCTTCGGTGTCGACGGTGAAGACAGACATGGGAACTCCTTCTCGTAGGGGTTCCGAGGCTAAGCGGACGTCGCTGCCGTGTGCACCGACGAAGACAGTGAGCTCCGCGTGCTGTGCGCAATCGGTGCGCGGCAGCGGTGGTGCAGGAGTGCAGGCGGTCCGGGCCTGGGCTCAGGGCAGATCGAGCCGTTCCAGAGGCTGCGTGTCCTCGAGGAGATGCGCGGGAGTGGCCTGCGCCGGTGCGAGAGGAAGTGTGACGGTGAACGTCGCGCCGCCACCAGGGGTCTCCGAGACGTCGACGCCGCCGTGCAGCGCCTTCAGGATCGATGCGACGATGGCGAGCCCGAGGCCGGAGCCTCCCGTCTCCCTGGCGCGTGAGGTGTCGGCTCGCCAGAACCGCTCGAAGATCTGCTCCCGGATCTGCGGAGGGATCCCCTCGCCGTGATCGACGATCGCGATGCTTCCGGTTCCCGCGACGCGGTCCGAGTCGACGACGATCTCGATCGGACCGTCTTCCGGGGAGAATCGGCGCGCATTGCCCAGCAGATTGGTGACCACCTGACGGACCTTGTTCTCTTCGCCGAGCACGATCGGCGGTGTGCGCACAGGGAGATCGGTGACCTCTGTGAAGTCGATGGCTGGGGCCTGCTCCTGCGGCCGGGGGCGACGGCGAAGGCGCGAGAGCGTGGCGCGCGACAGGCCGCGCGGAGTCGGGGGCTGCGGCGGCTGAAGCGGTGGGATCTCGTGAACGGGGATCACGGTCTTGCTGTCGGCGGTGCGGTCGATCACGGTGACCGTGCGTCCGGGAGCCGCGGCACGCAGATCGAGGGCGGCGTCCCTCGCGATCGGCCGCAGATCGAGCGGCACGATCTCCGGCTCGCGTTCCTCGTCCAACCGGGCGAGAGCGAGAAGGTCCTCCACCAGGACACCCATCCTGATGGCTTCCTTCTCGATGCGCTCCATGGCCCGGGCCGTATCCTCCTCGCCCTTGATCGCGCCCATGCGGTACAGCTCCGCGTAGCCGCGGACACTCACCAGCGGCGTGCGCAGCTCGTGGCTCGCATCGCCGATGAACCGCCGCATGTGCTGCACCGTGCGGTCCCGCTGCGCGAGAGAGCGGTCGACGCGATCGAGCATCGTGTTGATGGCGGTGTTCAACCGCCCGACCTCTGTGGTCGGCTCGAGGTCGGTCAGCCGCTGCCGGAAGTCGCCGGCGGCGATCGACATGGCCGTCGCCTCGACCTGGCCGAGCCTGCGGAACGTCAGGGTCACGAGTCCACGCGTGAGGAGTGCGGCGATCAGGATGGTGATCAGGGCGATCGTGATGTAGATGCCGAAGTACTGGCTGATGATGCGATCGGCAGGCGAGAGCGGCAGGGCCACCAGCTGAATGCGCAGCACTCCGCCCTCCGAGGGGACCACGGCGACGGCGGCATGGAAGCGCTGGCCGTCGGCTCCCTCCATCTCGAGCGGGATCTGGTCGGTGTTCGCCGTCGCTTTCGTGAGGGAGTACTGGGCGGGGAACAGAGGCGCCTGGCCCGCGGTGCCGCGTGCCGTCGCGCGGAGCTCGCCCGTCGCGTCGTAGATCGCGAAGGAGAAGTCCCGAGGCTGCTCGTCGCGGGGGGTGTAGGTGCTGACGCCATTGACCGTCACGGTGTCGAAGTAGCGATCGACCAGGTCACTGGAGACCAGGGCGGGAAGCTGGGCGTCGATGTTCGCGACCAGGGCGTTGCGCAGGATCGGCACCGTGCCGATACCCGCGACGAGCAGGCCGAGGGCGAGCACCGCGACCGTGACGCCGGTGACCTTCGCCCGAAGGCTGATGCGTCGCCACCAGCTGGTGACCGCATCGGGCTTGTGCGCCATGCGGTCCTCCCTCATGCGGCGACTCCGCCGCGGGGCGGCGTCGATGGTGGTGCGGTGGTCGTCAGACCGTCTTGCCGACCTTGAGCATGTAGCCGAAGCCGCGCTTGGTCTGGATCAACGACTCTTCGGTGTGCGGATCGATCTTGCGGCGGAGGTAGGAGATGTAGCTCTCCACGATGCCGGCGTCGCCGTTGAAGTCGTACTCCCAGACGTGGTCGAGGATCTGGGCCTTCGACAGCACGCGGTTCGGGTTGAGCATCAGGTAGCGGAGCAGCTTGAACTCCGTCGGGCTCAACTCGATCGGCTCCTTGCCGACGTGGACGTCGTGCGTGTCCTGATCCATGGAGAGCTCACCGGCGCGGATGATCGACTCCTCGTCGGCCTGCATCGTGCGGCGGAGGATCGCCTGGGCCCTGGCGACGATCTCGTCGAGGCTGAACGGCTTGGTGACGTAGTCGTCGCCACCCGCGTTGAGGCCTTCGATCTTGTCGTCGGTGCCGTCCTTCGCCGTCAGGAACAGGATCGGGGCGGTGAAACCCGCGCCGCGGAGGCGCTTGGTCACGCTGAACCCGTTCATGTCGGGCAGCATGACATCCAGGATGATGAGGTCTGGCTCCTCTTCGAGGACGGCCGAGATCGTGGCGGCGCCGTTGGCGACCGTCTTCACCTGGAATCCGGCGAAGCTGAGACCCGTGGAGAGCAGGTCGCGGATGTTGGGTTCGTCATCGACGACCAGGATGCGCGGAGCAGTCATGTCCCCATTATGGTGACTCCGACCATGTGGATGCTGACTATTGTGCGGAACGGCGTGGAGTCGCCGCCTTCGAGCGAGCCGGGCGCGCGGTAAGTGGACGGCGGGAGCCGAGATCGTCCCACGGTCGGATGCGGCGCACAGCTGCACACGGGAGGATCGAGGTATGAGCTTGAACGAGGACGCCACCCCCGCCCCCGGAAACACCGTCGCACAGGCCGGACTGCCCGGTGTCGAGCAGCTCGCCTACCACCGGCTGGCACGCCTGCGGCCGCGGTATCGCTGGTGGCGCATGCTGCTGACCGGGCTCGTCGGCATCGCCCTCTACATCGCGATCCTGCTGATCGTGATCGTGCCACTGGCCATCGTGTCGATGTTCGTCCCGGAGTGGGGTGTCGACGCGCAGGTGCTCCTCACGACGTCGCAGTATTTCGACCTCGACCGCCCGTGGCTGCTCGTGGCGCTGGTGCTGCCGCTGATCCTGATGATCCCCGCCCTGCTGCTGGCCTCGCGGATCGTCGAGGGACGCGGGGTCGGTCTGCTGTCGTCTGTCACCGGGCGTCTGCGGATGGGATGGCTCGGCAGGAGTCTGCTGTTGGCGCTCGCGGTGTTTGTCGTCTACTTCGCCGTCGTGCTGGGGTGGTCGGCGCTCACCGGCGACGCGGTGACCGCCGACTTCTCGCACCCGGGACTGTGGATCATGGTGCTGCTCGTGCTGCTGCTGATCCCCTTCCAGGCCGCGGCCGAGGAGTACGTGTTCCGCGGGTATCTGATGCAGCTGGTCGGGGGATGGCTGCGTCATCCCGCCTTCGCCATCCTCCTGCCCGTGCCGCTGTTCGTGCTCGGCCACGGCTACGACATCTGGGGCGCGGCCAGCGTGGGCATGTTCGCGATCGTCGCCGCCTGGCTGACCTGGCGCACGGGTGGACTCGAGGCGGCGATCTCGCTGCACATCGTCAACAACGTGCTGATCTTCCTGCTCGGATCCGTCACCTTGGTCGACGCCAACGCGACCTCGGGCACGGCTGTCGACCTTCTCGCGTCAGCGCTGGCCATGGTCGTCTACGCCCTGCTCGCCGACCGTTGGGCGGCGAGGCTCGGGATCGCACGCACGGCGCGGGTCGCATCGCCCACCGTGGGGGCGACCGGTACCCATCACCTCGGCCTCGCCCTGCAGGGACGTTCCGCCCGAGCGTGATCTTCCGCGGTCAGGCGGCGATCGCGTCCGAGTCCATGATCGTGTAGCTGTATCCCTGCTCGGCCAGGAAACGCTGACGGTTCTGGGCGTAGTCCTGATCGATCGTGTCGCGGGCGACGAGGGTGTAGAAGCTCGCGGTGTGTCCTGACTGCTTCGGGCGCAGCAGGCGACCCAGTCGCTGGGCCTCCTCCTGACGCGATCCGAAGGAGCCGGACACCTGGATCGCGACCGAGGCCTCAGGGAGGTCGATCGAGAAGTTCGCCACCTTGGAGACCACGAGGAGCGAGATGTCGCCTTCGCGGAAGGCGCGGTAGAGCTCTTCGCGCTCGTCGATGGGGGTCGCGCCGGTGATCTGCGGCGCGTTCAGAGCCTCGGACAGCGACTCGAGCTGATCGAGATACTGTCCGATCACGAGGATGCGCTCGCCCTCGTGCTTGGCGATGAGTTCACGCACCGCCTGGACCTTCGCCGGGGCGGAGGCCGCCAGGCGATAGCGTTCGTCGTCGGTCGCCGCGGCGTATTCGAGCCGGTCGCTCGGCGGCAGATCGACGCGCACCTCGTAGCACGCGGCGGGGGAGATGAAGCCCTGCGCCTCGATCTGCTTCCAGGGAGCGTCGAAGCGCTTGGGGCCGATCAGGCTGAAGACGTCGCCCTCGCGTCCGTCCTCGCGCACGAGGGTGGCGGTGAGGCCGATCCGTCGACGCGCCTGCAGGTCGGCGGTGAGCTTGAACACCGGAGCCGGCAGCAGGTGCACCTCGTCGTACACGATGAGGCCCCAGTCGAGGGCATCGAGCAGCGCCAGGTGCGCGTACTCGCCCTTACGCTTAGCGGTCAGGATCTGGTAGGTCGCGATCGTGACGGGCTTGACCTCTTTGGCCTGACCCGAATACTCGCCGATCTCCTCGGGAGTGAGGCTGGTGCGCTTGAGCAGCTCGTCGCGCCACTGGCGGGCCGAGACGGTGTTGGTGACGAGGATCAACGTGGTGGTCTTGGTCGCGGCCATCGCGCCGGCGCCCACGATCGTCTTGCCGGCGCCACAGGGGAGCACGACGACGCCCGAGCCGTCCTTCGAGAAGGCATCGACGGCATCCTGCTGGTAGGGGCGGATGTGCCAGCCGTCCTCGGCGAGGTCGATCTCGTGCGGTGTCCCCGGGGTGTACCCGGCGAGGTCTTCGGCGGGCCAGCCGATCTTCAGCAGCTCCTGCTTGATCTGCCCGCGAGCCCAGGCATCGACGACGAACGTCTCAGGCGTCGGGTGGCCGATGAGCAGCGGCTGGATGCGCTTGTTGTTCGCGACCTGCGCCAGCACGGCGGGATCGGAGGAGCGCAGGATCAGGGTTCCCTCGTCGTCGCGTTCGATGACCAGCCGCCCGTAGCGGTTCACCGTCTCGCGTAGGTCGACGGACACGGAAGGAGGCACGGGGAAGCGCGACCAGCGATCGAGCGTCTCGAGCATGTCTTCGGCGGTGTGCCCTGCGGCTCTGGCGTTCCACAGCCCCAGACGCGTGATTCGGTAGGTGTGGATGTGCTCGGGGGCGCGTTCCAGCTCGGCGAAGATCGCCAGCTCGTGGCGGGCGCTCTCGGCGTCGGCGTGGGCGACTTCGAGCAGCACGGTGCGATCGCTCTGGACGATCAGTGGGCCATCAGACATAGCTCACCAGTTTAGCGGTCGAGACAGGTGCAGGGCCCTACGGCGCGACGATCGTCGCTGTGAGGATGCTCGACACCGGGAGCGTCCGCTCCACGTCGGCCGCCCGGTCTCGTCCGCGGAGTCTGCCGCCGCCGATCCCTGTCGCTTCCAGGAGGAGTTCCCTGGTCGATCCGTCCGGCATCCCGACCGTGACCTGGAGGACGGACTTCGCGCGCACGGCAGCCTCGAGCTCACGGTCGAGCCACGCCGCATCGGCATCCGGTCCCTGATGCGAGCGCAACCGGGTGATGAGCGGCATCAGGTCGATCGAGTCCCCGGTCGATGCCGACGACGGGGGCGCCGGATGCCGCTCGCGGACGAGCAGGGCGCCGTCGGGGCCGACGAGCGTCGCCGGATATCGCGCATCGGTGAGCGCCCAGTACACCGTGTCCCGGCCGACGCGGGTGGTCAGGGCGTCGAGGTGCGCGGTGAGGGCGAGCGGGCGGAGGGACTGATCCACCGCCATCGCCTGGATGAGGTGTGAGTCGGAGCTCTCGATCCGCGTGCGGCCGGTCTCGTCATCGGTCGAGACGCGGACCAGTCCGTGTCGCTGGGCGGTCTGGGCGATCAGGTAGCTGAGGGGCTGAGGGAGACCCGTGAGGGAGACGGAGGAGAGGAAATCGAGGATCGACTGCTCGGTCTCGCCTGCGACGAACGCGTGCGCCACCGACTCGGAGGTGAAGCGGTAGGACGACGCCTGGGCTGCGGACTCCCGGGCCGCGATCGTGCGCAGTCGTACGTCGAGCGCCGGCTCCAGCGGACCCGGTGCGATCGCCGTCAGATCGTTCTGCAAGAAGATGCGGTCGACCTCGGTCGGCAGCAGGCGCACGAGAGCTTCCGGGTCGGCGGCATCCCCGCGACGCAGGCTCACGGCCCACTCGGGCTCGGTTGCGTCCTCGGCGATCAGACCGAGCAGCGAAGCCGCTTCCTGCAGGGTGCGCGAACGCTCGGCCCAGGCGGGATCCCACGGGTGTGCGAACGGCCATACCTCGGGCGGGATCCATCCGCCGGTCTCGGAGCGGACTCCGCGTGGCAGCGCGTCGCGGAACGCGGTCGCAAGGACCGCCCATCGATCGGCAGCGGACGAGCGCAGCCAGTCCTCCGCCGACTGGCTCGATCGCAGCCGCCGGTCTGCGGAGACGGCGAGCCCGGACTGGAGCGCGATGGCGGCGAGGGTGTCGACGATCTCGGCGGGGACGCCGGCTTCGGTGAGCTGACGCTTCTCGCCGGCGCTGACGCCACCGCCCGTGAGCAGGGCGAACGGGCTCTCCCTCGCGATCATCAGAAGGTCGGCGAGCACGGCCACGGTCGTGAAGGCGCGCTCGGCCGCGTGCGCTGCGGCAGCCTCGGACGAGGCCGGTGCCGGTGCTTCGGCGGGCGGTCCGGAGGCGGTGCGCCCGGCGATCGCGGCGACCACCGGGGGATAGGGCGTGCCGTCGGGCCGGAGCAGCGCGAGCGCTTTCAGTTGCTCCGTCTCGCGTCCGGCGTCCTGTCCGGCGGCGGCGGAGACCAGCGCGCTCGCCTCGGATGCCGTGAGCGTGGGGAGCACACGCATCAGCGATGCCGGATCGAGCAGTGCCTCAGCGGCATCGAAGAAGTCCTGCCACGGCGCATCCGCTCGCACGCCCCGTGCGCGGAAGAAATGGCGGAGGTCGTCATCGCTCGCTGCCGCCAGCCAATCCGCCAGCGGTCGCGCGTGAGTGCTCATGGCCGATGCCTCAGGAACGCGAAGACGCGCGTCCCTTCCGGATGAAGCTCATGGTCAGGAGCGTGATGATCATGAGGAAGGCGACCGGCAGCCCCCAGTAGGGGATCGCGGCGACGACGGGCCAGATGCCCTCGCCGAACGCGGCCTGGTCCATCCCGAGCGCGGTGCCGATGATGATCGCGAAGAAGCACACCACGGACGCCGCGGCGATTCCGAGCGCGGTGAACGCCAGGATACGATCCAGCCGGCGGATGGGAACCTCCGGTTCGGAATTCTGCGTGCTCATCCGCCTCAGCCTACTCGCACTGAGGCCTTCGGCTGCGCGAGCGCCACGACCGGTAGGCTGGGGGCACGCACACGAGCGCGTCCACTGTTCTGCATATCGATCTCAGCGAGGTTCTCCCATGCCCACCGGCAAGGTCAGGTTCTACGACGAAGACAAGGGTTTCGGCTTCATCGCCAGCGATGACGGCCAGGACGTCTTCCTGCACGCCTCCGCGATGCCCACCGGCACCGCGGTGAAGGCCGGTGCACGCGTGGAGTTCGGCGTCGCCGACGGCAAGCGCGGACTCCAGGCGCTGTCCGTGCGTGTGCTCGAGGCACCGCCCAGCCTCTCGAAGGCCAAGCGCAAGCCTGCAGACGACATGGCCATCATCGTCGAGGATCTCGTGAAGCTCCTCGACGGCATCGGCGGGGATCTGCGCCGCGGGCGCTACCCCTCTTCCGGACAGGGCCGCAAGATCGCGGCCGTCCTGCGCAAGGTCGCTGATGACCTCGACGCCTGACGCCGACGCGCGTCTCATCGCCGCCCACGACCTCGCGCTGGCCGCGCTGGCCGAGATCACCCCGGCGTCCACTGTCGGCCCCGCCGCCGGATACCTCGCCGAGGAAGACGGCTCGGTCTCGCTGCGCTTCCAGAACCGACTCCCCGGCTACCCGGGGTGGTTCTGGACCGTGACCGTCGCCCGCGTCGAGGGCGAGGAGCCTACGGTCCTCGAGATCGAACTCCTGCCCGGCGACGGCGCGCTGCTCGCGCCGGAGTGGGTCCCCTGGGCCGAGAGGCTGGCCGAGTACCGCGCCCATCAGGTCGAGCTCGCCGAGGCGGCCGCTGCTGCCGGCGGCGACGTGGCGATCGGCGACGATGCGTTGGCCGACGATGGTCTCGACGACGACGACCTCGATGACGACGACCTCGACGACGGCGAAGCGGACCTCCTGCACGCCGGCGATCTGGACGGCGTGGACATCGACGAACTCGACGACGGCGCCGCCGAAGACGAAGAGCCGGAAGACGACGACGCCGACGCGCTCGATGAGGACGCCGGCGAGGTCGACGAGGAGGAGTGACTCCAGGCGCTCAGGCGCCCAGGTTCTCCAGCACGTACTCGATCGATCGGGTCAGCTGACGCACATCATCCGGCTCGATCGAGACGAACGTGGCCACGCGCAGCTGGTTGCGCCCGAGCTTGCGATAGGGCTCCGTGTCGACGATCCCGTTCGCGCGGAGCGTCTTCGCGATCGCCGCGGCATCGATGCTGTCGTCGAAGTCGATCGTGGCGACCACGGGTGAGCGGTGTGCGGCTTCCGTGACGAACGGCGTCGCGACGGAGGAGGCCTCGGCCCAGTCGTACAGAACCGAAGACGAATCGGCGGTGCGCGCCGCCGCCCAGGCGAGGCCGCCGTTGTCGAGGATCCAGCGCAGCTGGCTGTCGAGCAGGTGCAGGGTCGTCAGCGCCGGGGTGTTCAACGTCTGGTTGAGCCGCGAGTTGTCGACCGCGTTCTTCAGGCTCAGGAACTCGGGGATGTAGCGACCCGACGCGGCGATTCGATCGATGCGCTCGATCGCGGCCGGCGAGACCGCGGCGAACCACAGGCCACCGTCGGAGCCGAGGTTCTTCTGCGGTGCGAAGTAGTACACGTCGGCCTGTGCGGCATCGAAGTCGATACCTCCCGCCGCGCTCGTGGCGTCGATGACGGTCAGTGCGCCATTGACGGCGATGCGCTGGATCGGTGCGGCGACGCCGGTCGAGGTCTCGTTGTGCGGCCAGGCGTACACGTCGACGCCTTCCACGACCTCGGCGACGGTCAGCGAGCCGGGCTCGGCCTTGCGCACGTCGGGTGCCTCGAGCCAAGGGGCGGCGGCGGAGGCGGCGAACTTGCCGCCGAACTCGCCGAACACGAGGTTCTGGCTACGGCGGTCGATGAGGCCGAAGGCTGCCGCGTCCCAGAACGCGGTCGATCCGCCGTTGCCGAGGATGATCTCGTATCGCTCGGGAATGCGGAACAGGGCGGCGAGCTGCTCGCGGACGCTGCCGACGAGGTTCTTCACCGGCGCCTGGCGATGCGATGTCCCCAGGATCGTCGACCCCGAAGAGACCAGCGCCTCGAGCTGCGCAGGGCGCACTTTCGAGGGACCGCAGCCGAAGCGGCCGTCGATGGGCAGGAGGTCACGGGGAATCTCGATCGCCATGGGTCGATTCTAGGGGGCGCTCGACCTGTCGCAGGACCGCTCGAGAGTCCGATGTCCGCCGAGGAATGTAGGCTTGCCTAAGAACCTCGGAGGGCCTGCACATGACCGACCTGATCGACACCACGGAGATGTATCTCCGCACCATCCTCGAACTCGAGGAGGAGAACATCGTGCCTCTGCGCGCGCGCATCTCCGAACGTCTCGGCCACTCCGGTCCGACCGTGTCGCAGACCGTCGGCCGCATGGAGCGCGACGGTCTCGTCATCGTCTCCGAGGACCGCACTCTCGAGCTCACAGACGCGGGGCGCAACAAGGCCGTCAACGTCATGCGCAAGCATCGGCTCGCCGAGCGTCTGCTGTCCGACGTCATCGGACTCGACTGGGCGTTCGTGCATGAAGAGGCCTGCCGCTGGGAGCACGTCATGAGCGAGCAGGTCGAACGCCGCCTCGTCGAGCTGCTCGGACATCCCACCGAGTCGCCGTACGGCAATCCGATCCCCGGACTCGACCAGCTCGGAGACGTTCCCGCGCGCACGTTCGACGAGGGCGTCATCGGACTCGTGCAGCGTCTGAACGCCGCGGGTGCACCCGTCGAGGGCACGGTCCGTCGTCTCGCCGAGCCGGCTCAGGTCGATCCCGAGCTGCTCGAGCAGTTGCGTGACGCGGGTGTCGTTCCCGGCGCCCACGGAGACTTCCGCTTCAGCGAGGGCTACGTGCTCATCCAGATGGACGGCAAAGACGAGGGGCTCGAGCTCCCGGTGGAGCTGGCATCGCACATCTTCCTGGTGGGCGAACCGGCCTGATCCCGCGAGAAATCCGGGACCGTCGCCAGCGCAGCGGCGGGGCGCCGGAGGCTTCTGCGGTGATTGTCAGATTCCCGGGGTGACATGATCGTTATCTTCCGGTAACCTCGGACAGGTCGCCAGCGAAGAAGCCCGCTGGAGATGAACCCGCGAAGATTGCCTTCCAGGCTCGTCGTCTTCACGGCAGGAACGCACAAAGTACCCGAGCTACATTCGTGCCACGAGAGCAGAGTGCCGACGAGCCAGCGCTGACCCGAACAGCGCGAGGGCCCAGGAGGACCAAGTTTTGGCCGCAGACATCGAACCGCCCGCGAAGAAGACATCTGAAGACCGAGTACCCGCCCGCCGATCCGGTGCGCGCATGAGTGCTCGCAAGGCCGTCAAGCCACTCCGATCCATCGCCATCTTCGGAGCCGTCGGTGCACTGGTCGCCGGAATCGCGCTGCCCGCCTTCGCCTCGGCGAAGCCGAGCGAAGCCGCGCCGACGACTGTTCAGCAGCTCGCGGCCGTCGACGCGCAGTCTCTCGTCGTCGCTTCGCAGGCCACTGCGGCACCCCTCGCTCGCGGCACCTTCAGCGCGACCACCCCCGAGGAGATCGAGAAGAAGAAGGCAGAAGAGGCGGCCGCAGCACGTGCAGCCGCCGCCGCTTCCGCCGCTTCCACCGCAGGGACCGCCTCCTCCCGCTTCAACACCGCGGGCTACGCGCTCACCTCGCCGGGTTCCGGTGAGGTGCGCTATCCGCTTCCCATGGGTTCGTGGAACGTCAGTCGCACGGTGGGTGGTGCGCACAACGGTGCCGACATGCTCGCTCCGGCCGGTACGCCGATCTATGCGGCCGCCGGCGGCGTCGTCCGTGCTTCCGCCGAGAGCATCGGCGGCTACGGCGTTGCCGTGATGCTCGACAGCGTCGTCGGCGGACAGCGTGTGCAGACCACCTACGGCCACATGCTCTACGGCTCGCGTCAGGTGCAGGCGGGGCAGTCGGTCTCCGCCGGGCAGCTGATCGGCTACGTCGGCAGCACTGGCCGCTCGACCGCCAACCACCTCCACTTCGAGGTCTGGATCAACGGCGGACTCGTGGAGCCCATGTCCTGGCTCTCGGTCAACGCCGGCTGATTTCCGGACACGCCTCACTCCATTCACCCGCTGTTTCGCCCTGCACCCAGCGCGATGGGTTAGCCTGATCCCGTTGTCGTACAGGTGGGAGAGGCTGATGGAGCGAATACCGAGCATCCGAACCATGGATGCCCTCGGTCGTCACGTCCTTCTGCATAGCCCGCAGGGATGCCACGGCGTTGCCGTGCGCGAAAGGCGCTGTCTCTAGACGGCGCCTTTTTTCGTCCCCGCGATCGATCTGCCTCCTGCACGACCTCGTGTGAGTCGAGAGTGCCGGGAAGCCGTCCCGGCGGATCGAGAGGATGACGAATGCGCACACTGGTCCTGAATGCCGGATACGAACCGCTGGCGATCGTGTCGTTCAAACGAGCCCTGGTGCTGGTGATGAACGACAAGGCGACCGTGATCGAACGGATCGAGGAAGACCCCGTCTGGGGCACGCACGGCGTCTACGATCGCCCGGCGGTCATCATCCTGGCCCGCTACGTGCGGGTCCCGACGAGCAGGCGTGTGCCGGTCACCCGGCGCGGCGTGCTCCGCCGCGACAACCACCGCTGCGGATACTGCGGGAAGGCGGCATCGACGATCGATCACGTGCTGCCGCGCTCGCGCGGGGGAGCGGACTCCTGGGAGAACCTCGTCGCGTGCTGCCTGCGCTGCAACAACGTCAAGAGTGATCGCACGCCGCAGGAGATGCGCTGGCAGCTGCGCTTCACCCCTCGACCGCCGCACGGCACCGCCTGGACCGTGCGCGGAACCGAACGCAGCGACCCGCGATGGGAGCCGTACCTCGCTCTGGCCGCCTGACGCCGCGGACCCGCTGACGAGGGCCTGAGACGACGAAGAGGGGCCACCCTTTCGGGCGGCCCCTCTTCTCTTCGACGTCGTGCCCGCGACAGGATTCGAACCTGCGACCTGCCCTTTAGGAGAGGGCTGCTCTATCCCCTGAGCTACGTGGGCGTGCATCCAGTCTAAGCGACCGGATGCACGCCGCCACGTCTCAGTCCTTCCCGCGCCGCCACAGCTTCGACGGCCACCAGATCGCCTTGCCGATGTCGTAGGTCAGCGCCGGGACCAGCAGCGAACGCACGACGAAGGTGTCCAGGAGCACACCGAAGGCGACGATGAAGGCGAGTTGCACCAGGAACAGGATCGGGATCACCGACAGCGCGGCGAAGGTCGCGGCGAGCACGAGACCCGCCGACGTGATCACGCCGCCGGTGATCGAGAGCCCGCGCAGGATGCCCTCCCGCGTCCCATGCGCCTTCGACTCCTCGCGCACTCGCGTCATCAGGAAGATGTTGTAGTCGATGCCGAGCGCGACGAGGAAGACGAACCCGAAGAGAGGAACTGCGGGATCGGCACCGGGGAAGGCGAAGATACCATTGAAGACGAGCGCCGACACCCCCATCGCCGTGCCGAAGGACAGCACCGTGGTGAGGATCAGCAGCACGGGCGCGAGGACAGAGCGCAACAGCAGCATCAGGATGAACATGATCACCACGAGGATGACGGGAATGATGAGGTTCCGGTCGTGGATCGAGGCGTCGTTGGTGTCGATCGAGGTCGCCGTGACTCCTCCCACCCGGGCATCCACGCCGTCGAGCTCGCCGCGAAGCTCGCGCACCGTGGAGGCTGCGGCCTCGGAGTCCGCCGCATCGGTCAGAGTGCCCTGCAGGAGCACGTCGCCCTTCACCGTGGTCGGCTCGGGGACCGGCGTTCCGGGAGGGCCCACGGCCATGATCCCGTCTGCGGTCACAGGGGCCGAGCCACTCGGGGAGTCGGCGGAGGTCACGGAGACCGCGTCGACGCCGTCGTTCGCGAGCAGGATGTCAGCGGCGTCCTGCAGCTGGTCCTCGGCGACGACGACGTAGACCGGACTGCCGGATCCGCCGGGGAAGTGCTCGCCGAGCGCCACCTGGCCATCGCGCGCTTCCGATGCACCGAGGACCAGGTCGGACTGCGGCACGCCGTCCACATCGAGCTGGGTGACTCCCGCCGCTCCCGCGAGCAGGACGAGCGTGGTCACGATCCAGATCACGCGCGGACGGCGCTTGATGAAGCCGGCGAGTCGCGCCCACAGACCCGTGGTGCGCATGCCGTGCTCTGCGGCGACGACCTCCGGCTCGAAGCGCGGGCGTCGCGGCCAGAAGACGGCGCGTCCGAAGAGCAGCAGCAGTGACGGCAGCAGCGTCAGGGCGGAGAGCATCGCGAACACGATGCCGATCGCCGCGACCGGCCCGAGCGTGCTGTTGGACTTCAGATCGCTGAGCAGCAGGCACAGGAGCCCTGCGATCACCGTGCCGCCAGATGCGACGATCGGCTCGACCGAGCCCTTCCACGCCGCCATGATCGCGGTGCCCTTGTCCTGTGAGACGCGCAGCTCTTCTCGGAAGCGCGCGACCAGCAGCAGGGCGTAGTCGGTGGCAGCCCCGATCACCAGGATGAAGAGGATTCCCTGCGTCTGGCCGCTGAGCAGCAGGATCTCGAACTTCGCGAGCCACCACACCACGAGCAGCGCGACGCAGAGGGCGAAGAGGCTGGTGGACAGCACGACCAACGGGAGGAGGAACGAGCGATACACCAGCACCAGGATGACCAGCACGGCGAGGAGCGCGACGCCCAGGAGTAGGCCGTCGATACCGGCGAAGCCCGCCACCAGGTCGGCACTGAACCCCGCGGGTCCCGTGATGTAGACCGTGATCCCGTCAGGGACCGCAGCGCGCAGCTCTTCCCCGAGAGCGCTCGTCGCGTCCGCGAGCTCGGCGTCGGAGTCGATCGGGATGAAGGCCTGCACCGCGCGGCCGTCATCCGAGGGGAGTGCGGGAGAGACGTCTTCGCCGACGCCTTCGACCTTCGGCGCGTCCGCGACGGCACCGGAGATCGCGTCGAGCTCGGCAGCGGTGAGCTTCTCGTCGGAGGTGAATACGGCGATGGCCGGGATCGAGTCGCTGTCGTTGAACTCGCCCAGCAGCTTCTGCACCTGGGTCGCATCCGCGGACTCGGGGAGGTAGGTGGTCTGCTCGTTGGAGGAGACCTCGTCGACCTTGCCGAACAGGGGTCCGCCGAGCGATGCGCCCACCAGCCACACGAGGATCAGGGCCACGGGAAGGAAGACGCGCACCCAGGAGTGTCGTCGTGAACGCTCCCTCGTGGACGGGGTCGGCGTCGGTTCGCGGCGGGACATCGGGTTCCTTTCGGGTGTGCTGCGGGTCAGGAGATCCACGCGAGGATGAGGATCATCGTGGCGAGGAAACCGGCGAAGTAGTTCAGGGCGATGAAACGTCGCCAGGCGCGGTTCGTGGAGCCGGAGGTCTCATCGGTCACGTTCCACCACCGAGCCGCGTTCACGACGTAGGGCAGAGCCAGGGCCGCGGCGAGCGGGCCCGGCCAGGGCGTCAGCAGCATGGCTGCGCCCGCGATCACCCACAGGGAGAGGGACAGGCGTACGGTCGCGCGCGCTCCGATGACGGTGGCGATCGACGAGATCCCGGCCTCCCGATCGGGCCCGATGTCCTGCACGGCACCGAAGGCGTGTGCGGCCATGCCCCAGAGGAAGAAGGCGCTGAGCGTGATGACCGTGGCGGCGGTCGCCGGCGCCCCGGCGAGGGCGAGGCCGACGATGGCAGGACTCACGAAGTGCGTGCTCGAGGTGATGGAATCGAGGAACGGGCGCTCTTTGAAGCGCAGGACGGGGGCGGAGTACGCGATCACGGCGAACACGCTGACCGTCAGCCAGAGCCAGGACGCCGGATTCCCGACGATCACGAGGTAGACGAGGAAGGGGATGTTCGTCACCGCCGCCGCCCAGAGCGTCGTCCGGTGCATGCGGGGTGCGAGGAGGGCCCCCTCGATCCCGCCCTTGCGGGGGTTCGCGAGGTCGGAGGCGTAGTCGAAGACATCGTTGATCCCGTACATCGCGAGGTTGTAGGGGATGAGGAAGTACAGCGTGCCGATCACCAGCGTCAGATCGATCTCGCGTGTGCTGAGCAGATACGCGGCGGCGAACGGGAAGGCCGTGTTGATCCAGCTGATCGGACGCGACGACAGCACGATCTGGGCGATGTCGCGTCCGATGCTGTTCGACGGGGCTGCGGCAGTGCTCATCGTCGTTCCTCCTGTTCGAGCGTTCGACGATCCTGCACTCGCCGCCGGGCGCGCATCGCCGTCCACAGGGCCGGAAGGAGCAGCGCGCCCGCCAGGGGGTACGCGAAGTCCTCGATGGGAGCCAGTCCGATGTGCACCCCGAGCAGCGGGTCCTGCGCGTAGTGGAAGAGGCCGCTTGCGATCATCGCGGTGTCGAAGGCCGCGGTGAGCAGGAACAGCACGATCACGGTCAGCACGACGGCGAGCGGTCGCGGGCCCTTTCCGCGGGATGCGAACGCGAGCCCGATGCCGCCGAGGACGGCGACGGCGACGAAGCACGCGGAGAGCTGGATATAGGTCATGACCCGCCGCCTTCCGCCTGCTTGCGGCGCCGCGTCAGCACCCGTTCTGCTCCGGTGTAGATGATCATGGTGCACACCACGAGGAACAGCAGGAAGATCGGTTCCTCGAGGGGCAGCTCCGGCGCGAGCACCAATCCCGTCGCGATCATGCCGTCGCCCCGGAAGAAGATCCCGTTGGCGATGCCGGCGACATCCCAGATCAGGAAGAAGACGAGACCGACGGCCGTCACCACCGCAGCCGATACCGCATCGCGCCAGAAGAAGAGTCGAAATCGCCAGTCCAGCAGCAGCATGCAGCCCAGCGACAGGAGAAGGGCCGCCAGGTACACCACGCCCATCAGGACGCCTCTGTCCCCGCAGGTGAGGTGCGGGGGACGGGGAGCGGACCGGGGGAGTGATCGCCGCGGATGCGCTTGAGGACGATCTCCGCACTGATCAGGCACATCGGGACACCGACACCCGGCGCGGTGGTGGCACCCGCGTAGAACAGACCCTGCACGCGCTTCGACGTGTTCTGAGCACGGAACATCGCGCTCTGCGAGAGGATGTGCGCGGGCCCCAGCATGCCGCCGTGCCAGGAGTGGTAGTCGTCGCGGAAGTCGGCGGGACCCTTCGTCTCGCGCACCACGATGCGGTCGCGGAGATCGGGGATCCCGGCCCAGGTCGCGACCTGATCGATCGCCGCGTCCGCTGCGCGTTCGATCGCGGGTGATCCCTCTCCGTCGGGTCCACCGTGTCCGAGATCGACGTCCGCGGGTACCGGGATCAGCACGAACAGGTTCTCGTGATCGGCGGGCGCGACCTCGGGGTCCGTGGCACTGGGGCGGCACACGTAGATCGACGCCGGGTCCGGCACGGTCGGGGCGGCCCCGAAGATCGCGTCGAAGTTCGCGTCCCAGTCGTCGGTGAAGAACAGGGAGTGGTGTGGGAGCTCGGGGAGCGCGCCGCGCACGCCGAGCATCACGAGCACGCCGCCCGGTCCACTGGTGCGCCGCGCCCACCACGACTCGGGGTAGGTCTGCAGCGAGGGCGGGAGCAGAGTGGTCTCGGTGTGGTGCAGGTCGGCCGCGGAGACCACCACATCGGCGCTCTCGATGTGCGAGGAACCGGCGCCGTCGACCCAGCCGACACCCGTCACACGGGTGCCGTCGGCGCCGTCCTGCGTGCGGATTCCGGTGACGTTCGCCTCGGTGATGATCCGTACCCCCGCGTCGAGGGCCAGCGCTTCGATCCGCTCGATCACACGCCAGAAACCGCCCTGCGGATAGCTGACGCCCTGGTCGAGATCGAGCGCGCTCATGAGGTGGTACATCGCCGGCGCGCTTCGGGGGTCGGTTCCGAGGAACACCGCGGGGTAGCCGAGGATCTGGCGCACCACGGGGTGCGTGAAGCGTCGGGCAGCGAAGGACTGCAGCCGCGTTCCGAGCAGGGTGGCGAGGCGAGGCAGCGCCCGGAGCACCTCTGGTGCGAGGAGCGAGCGCATGCGGGTGAACGGGTTGTAGAGGAAGTACTTCTGCGCCATCGCTCCGGCATGCTGCGCGGAGTCGAGGTAGGAGTCGAGCTCCGCTGTGGAGCCGGGCTCCAGTTCTTCGAAGAGCCGAGTGACCTGCTCGCGTCCGGCGGGCACCGTCACGGGGGAGCGGTCGGCATCCGTCGCGTCCGGGGCGCGGAACACCCGGTAGCCGGGGTCGAGGCGGATGAGGTCGAGCTGCTCCGCGGTCGAGGTGCCCATCATCGCGAAGAAGTGGTCGAAGACCTCGGGCATGAGGTACCACGAGGGGCCGGAGTCGAAGCGGAAGCCGTCGCGCTCGATCGTCCCCGCGCGTCCGCCGACGCGGTCGTTCTTCTCGAGCACGACCACCTCGTGCCCGTCCCGAGCGAGCAGGCCCGCTGTCGCGAGACCGGCGACTCCTGCACCGATGACCACGACCCGGCTCATCGGTCGCGCTCCATCGCGGTGGTGAGGACGGCGCGGGTGGCGAGTGCGGCCTTGATCGGATCGGGAACGCGCACGCGGCGTCGGTAGAGGACGTCGACAGGTGTCTGGGACACACGTCGGGTGAGCGCGGCGAACAGAGCCAGGGCGCTGCGCACCGCCGCACGGGCGTCCTTCGGCAGCAGCGGGATCGTGTCGCGGGCGTCGGACAGCTGCCGGAACACGGTCGCAACCCATGCGTCCCGATCGGCATCCGTCAGACGCGCGGTCCCACCGAGGTAGCCGCGGTGGAGTCGGTCGGTGTCGTCTGCGAGGTCTCGGAGGAAGTTCACGTTCTGGAACGCCGCACCGAGCTGGCGTGCACCGTGGCGCAGGGTCTCGAGCTCTTCGGGCGTGCGCTCGACCCCGCGCAGGAAGACCTGCAGACACATGAGACCCACGACCTCGGCGGAGCCGTAGACGTACGCCGCATGGGCGTCGATGTCGTAGGCGGCGAAGCCGGCGTCTTCCTCGATGTCCGCGCGCATCGAATCGAAGAACGGCTGTGTCAGGTCCTCGCCGATCCCGCACTCCCGTGCGGTCCGTGCGAACGCATGCAGGATCAGGTCGCTGCTGTAGGCGCTGCGCATCGATCGATGAGTCTCGGCGATGTAGGAATCGAGGGCGGCCGATTGCGCGGCGACGTCCAGCCCTGCCTCGGCGGCCACGCCGTCGACGATCTCATCGGCGATGCGCACCATGGCATAGATGTTGCGCACGTGCTGGCGATGGCGCTTTCCGAGAAGACGGGTGGCGAGCCCGAACGACGTCGAATAGGTGCGGATCACATCGGTCGTCGCGATCTCCGCCGTGCGGTTGAAGCGACGAAGGGCGGTGTCGTCCCTGTGGCCGGCCGAGTTCGCGGTCATCGGCTGCGGCTTCCGACTCGGGACGCGAGTGCGCGGATGGCATCCCCGGCCGCTGCCGGGAGCAGCCCGGCGGCCTCCGCCTCGCGCAGTGCGGCGTCCGCCGACTCGAGGTGCTCCCGCACCAGGCCTCGCACGAAGCTCTCCGAGCCGCATTCGCGCAGTCGATCGCGGGCAGCTGCTCCGTCCGTGGGGTTGAGGTCGGCTCTACCGAAGTGCAGCTCGATCCCGTCCCACTGGCTGGTCATACGCGCGTAGGCGATGATCGCGGTCTCCTTGCCCTCCCGCAGATCGGAGAACGGGTCCTTGCCGTGCTCATCGGGGTCGCCGAACACGGAGAGCAGATCGTCCTGCAGCTGATAGGCGAGGCCGAGGTGCCGGCCGATCACGGCGAGGTGATCTTCTGCCGCGGTCGACGAGCCGACGAGCACCGCGGCCGCCCGCAGCGGGAGCACGAAGGAGTACGTCGAGGTCTTGTACGCGCTCGTGGAGAGTATCGTCCGCAGATCGGGGGTGATGATGCCGTCGCTGAGTGCCACATCGGCGTGCTCACCGGCGACGGTCTCGAAGATCGTCTCCTCGAGTAGGCCGAGCAGACGCTCGCGGGCCTCGTCCGTGACGCCCGCCCGCGCGAATCCCAGCACCGCCGACGACAGCAGCAGGTCTCCGAGGAGGATCGCGCTCGAGCGCGCCCAGTGGAGGGCGGGTTCGGTCGGGCCCGCCGGGCGTCCTGCGACGAGCGCACCGATCAGATTGGGGCGCCGCCGCCGCATCAGATCGCCGTCGATGACGTCGTCGTGCAGGAGGAAGGCGAAGTGGAGCAGCTCGACATGGGCCGCGACATCGATGGCGGAGCGCATCTCGTCGGTGGTCAGAGGGGCAGGTGCCAAAGCACGCGCGAGGTCCAGGAGCAGACGCGGGCGGATGAGCTTTCCACCGAGAGCGTGCTCCTCAGCCGCCCGCCACAGTCCGACGAACTCGCTCCCGTACCGTTCGGCGGCGGCGCTCCGCTCGGAGAAGCGGTGTCGCAGGGCCTGCTCGATCCGTGTCCCCAGCGATTCTTCCGTCGTCGTCGTGCTCATCTCTCACACCTCGCCGAGCCGCCGCAGCAGCGGGAGCTGCTCGACCAGCCAGGGACTGAAGGCGAAGGGCGCATGCGTGACGGCCTCGACGAGCGGACCGACGGCGACCCACGTCCATTCGGACACCTCGTCGGGGTTGGCGGCGGGTTCGCCGTCGAAGACCGCGACGTGCACGGGGCAGATCTCGTTCTCGACGATTCCGCTGGCATCCACCGCGCGGTAGCGGTAATCGGGGAGGATCATCCGGATCTCGGAGAGCTGCAGGCCGAGCTCGCCGGCGCCGTGTCGACGCACGGCATCGGACATCGCCTCGTCGGGCCGAGGATGCCCGCAGAAGCTGTTCGTCCAGACACCGGGCCAGGTCTTCTTCGAGAGTGCTCGGCGCGTCAGCAGCAGTCGTCCTTCGCGGTCGAGGACGTAGCACGAGAAGGCGAGGTGCAGGGGAGTGTCGTGGGTATGGACTTCGCTCTTGGGAAGGGTGCCGATGGCTGTCCCGTCTTCCGCGAGGAGGGTCACGTCGTCCATGGCATCTCCCTGTTCTGAAGCTTCTCCATTTAGCTAACTTGGTGAGTAGTCAACTTAGCATGAAACTGTTGGTGTGTAACATGATCGCATGGACACGGAGCCCGGCACCACCCCGCACGCGGGTGCGCAGGATTCGCTCCCCGTCGCAGGCGAAGGATCGCGGTCATCCGGGGCGGCCCCGGACGGGTTGACCCATTCGGCCATCTACGACGTCGAGGCGAGCGATCCTCGCAGTGTCCTGATCGACCGGACCGGCGTCTCGCCGGAGGAGCTCAAGCAGATCTCGAGGGTCATGGAGGCGCTCGCCGGACTGCGCGAGGCGGAGCAGACGCTCTCCCAGGCATCGCGTCGATACATGCGCCTGAACGAGACCGACATGCGCGCGCTGCACTATCTGATCGTGTGCGCGAACCGGAACCTGGTGGCGACGCCCGGAGGGATCGCGCATCACCTGGGGGTCTCGACCGCGGCGACGACCAAGCTTCTCGACCGTCTGGAACAGGGAGGGCACATCACGCGTGCCCCGCACCCGACGGATCGCAGGGCGCTGCAGATCAACATCACCGCGCAGACGCGTCATGCCGCGATGGAAACCGTCGGACGGCAGCAGGCGAAGCGCTTCTATTCTGCCGCCCGACTCGCGCCTGCCGAAAGGGAAGTCGTGATCCGATTCCTCATGGATATGACAGAAGAGATCACGCTCCGCGACGAACCCTGGTTGCAGGGAGGCGCTTAATACCCGCCTGCCGGTGCAGGCGGAAGTGCTGCTTAATTGCGACCGAGGTCAGTGTGCGGCGTTGTATGCGTCCACGACCTGTGCGGGAATGCGACCGCGCTCGGAGAGCTTGTGCCCATTGTCGTTCGCCCAGGCGCGGATGGCTGCGACCTCGGGGTTGCGCGCGGGCCGCTTCCGAGCCGCGGAGGTGCGAGGAGCGCTCGAGGAGCCGGCCTTTCGCCCCGCAGTCACGTAAGGCTCGAGGGCCTTGCGCAATTCATCGGCGTGCGCGGAGTTCAAGTCGATCTCATAAGCGGCGCCGTTGAGCGAGAAATGTACAGTCTCGCCCTCGCCGACCTCCAGGACGCTGCCATCGATGTCGTCTACCAGCTGATGCACAATTCGTCTTGCCATACGGGGACTTTACCCGTCAGGACGAAATGCGACAAGTCGGAACAATCATTAGCGCAATGGTATTCACGCGAAGCAATAAATCAATTCCCTGTGGTCAGGGAAGAAGTCCCGCACGCCGCGCTCTGGTGACAGCCGCATGACGCGTGGAAGCATCGAGCTTCGACATCGCGGTTCCGAGGTACGCCTTGATCGTGCCTTCGCGCAGGCCGAGCTGCGCGGCGATCTCCGCGTTCGTCGAACCGAGCGCCGCGCACGCGAGCACATCGGTCTCGCGGGGGGAGAGGCGGACCGTGGGGATGGGGCCTGTCGCCGGCGCGGATGTGCTTCCCACGAGCGTCATGAGTCGGCGTTCGACGTGCGCGATCCTCGCGCGGATATCGACGTCGTCGACAGAGGCGGCGATGCTGCGAAGTTCCGCGAAGCTCTGACGCAGTTCCTCCCGGTGCGCCGGTGCGACGCTGTCGACGCCGAGGGGCGCCTCCTGCATCCGTCGCTGCACCTCGTCGCGGATGCGCAGTTCGTCGGCGACGGACTGCGCGACCTGCATGGCGGGAGCGGTGGTCACCCCGCCGACCCGCTCCTCATCCCAGCCTCCTGCGTAGAGCACGCCGCGTGAACGACCCTGGACGACGATCGGAAGGGCGAGAAGAGTGCGCAGTCCCTCACCCAGCACGAAGACGTCGTAGTCGTGCGTGATCTGCTGCGAAGACCCGTAGTCGCTCGTCATCCTGGGGCGCAGTTCCATCATCGCCCGTCCGCCGAGTCCACGTTCCGGCCGCACGCGCAGACCGTCCAGCGATCGGGTGCGCGCACCGACGATGCTGGTGACGCTCACGACGCCTTCTTCGATGAGGCCGCCGAACGCGACCGGGAAGCGCGTGCGCCTCGCAAGCTCGCGCACCGCATTGGCGATGAGATCCGCCTCGGATTCGCGGGTGACGGGTGAGGACACGACTACCTACTTCCGGGGTGACGACGCAGTTCCCCGTTTCGTAGCGTCGACGATATCACTCACGTCGAGATGCGCGTGGGCCCGGCGGCCTACACGCCGGGCCCACGAGATCAGCGGCCGGCGGCTCTGCTCGCCTCGAGGTCGAGCAGGAATCGCTTGCGTTCGGGGTGCGCACCGTACTGACCAGCGCTCCCGTCGGAGCGCACGACGCGATGCACCGGCACGATGATCGAGAACGGGGTGATGCGGCACGCCGTGCCCACGGCGCGCGCCGCACCGGGGTGCCCGGCGAGCACCGCGACCTCTCCGTAGCTCATCGTCTCTCCCCACCCGATGTCGCAGATCGTCTGCAGCGCGGTCAGGGCGAACCCGTCGACGAGTCGCCAGTCGAGCCGGATGTGCTCCTCGAAGCGCACCGGTTCACCGTCGAAGTACTCGGCGAGCAGGTGTGCGAGCTCGTCGGCGGCACCGGGGTCGGGCTCGGGCACCGCGCTCAGCTGCCGGGAGACGCCTTCGAGCAGCCAGGGCACGCGCGGGTCTTCGGATTCGGAGAGGTCGAAGCGCACGATGCCCTCGTCGGAGAACACCGCGAGAGCATCGCCGAACGGTGTCGGCGCGAAGTCGTAGCGGAAGGTCATGCCCCCATCCTGACCGCCCGATCCGACTCGGAGTCCTGCGCCGGCCGCTCCGGGTGGAGAACGCGAGCGGCTACCACACCGGGCAGGAGGAGTGCAGGTTGCCTCTCGGACGGCGGAATTCGGCGGAAACCCGCCCGGGATACCGCGCCTCCGCGGGTCACGCGCCTAGGGTGTCAGTGTGTGGCGACGTGAAGACAAGTCTGCGGACGACACAGCGGTGGACCCTGCTGTGCCGATCGGCGACCTGCACGGGACCACGACGGGCATCGACATCGCGCACGCGGCCGAGGCCGAGCGCACGCGTCTGAGGGCCGAAGCGGCCAATCTCGGCGGCCCCTCGCCGCTGGTCAGCTTCCGCGACACCCCGGAGTCCGGCATCGACATCTCCAAGGCGCACCCGGGCAGCCTGCCGCAGTTCATCACCGGGAAGTCGACGCTGCTGTCGAACCTCTTCCGTGATGAGGTCGGACTGCGCACGGCACGACTGGCCGCGGAGCGGATCACGGCGAAGAACACCGAACTGCGTACGGTCCGCGGCATCGAAGCGGTGCATCTCGCCGTGGGCGTCGCACGGTGGCGCATCGGCGGCGCAGGTTTCGCCGCCCCCGTGCTGCTGCGCCCGCTGGCCATCCGCCGCCACCACTCCGATTTCGAGTTGAAGCTCCAGGGAACCTTCGAGGTGAACCCGGAACTCGTGCGGATCGCGCGCGACCACTTCGGCCTCACGATCGATGCCGTAGCCCTCGCCGCACTGGCCTACGACGGCGGCATCTTCAAACCGCAGCCCGTGATCGACAGCCTGCGCGCGCTGACGCGCTCGATCGACACCTTCTCGGTCGAGCCGCGCCTGGTCGTCTCGACGTTCGCCGATGTGTCCGGCGTGATGTCCCGCGACGGCGGCAGTCTCGACCATCAGGTGCTGAACGCGCTCGCCGGCCACGTGGGCGACCGCGAGCAGGTCACCGCCCCGCGCGCCACCCCTCATCACATCGGCCCGGACGATCGCGCTCCGGCATCCGACAACCTCCTCCTCGACGCCGACGCGGAGCAGGAGGCGGTGCTCGCCCGTATCGCTGCAGGGCACTCCCTCACCGTGGCCACTCTTCCGGGTACCGGGGGGACGCAGACCGTCATCAACGCGCTCGGGGAGCTGGTGCGCGGCGGCAAGCGGGTACTGGTCGTCTCCGCCCGTCGCTCCACGCTGGACGGCGTGCGCCATCGACTCGCCGGGATCGGGCTCGACAGCCTGGCGATCTCGCCGGCGAGCGTGCGGCGCGACCTGGTCAGGGCGATCGGACGCAACGAGAAGGCCACGGCGCCCAAGGTCAGCGAGGTCGACGACGCGCTCGTGCGCCTGCGCACGGTCCTTCGCGACTACCGCCAGGCGCTCAGTGCGCCGGTGGCCGGGCTGAACGCCTCCGTGCTCGATGCGACCAGGCAGCTGACGCGGCTGGCATCGCTCCCGGTGCCGCCGTCGACCACGGCTCGGCTGGGACCCGATGCGCTGCGCCGTCTCGCCGCGGATCGCAGCGAAGCCGCCGAGGCTCTCGCGCAGGCCGCCCGTCTCGGAGAGTTCCGCTTCGGCCCGAACGATTCGCCCTGGTACGGGGTGACCTTCTCCAGCACCGAAGCGGCTCGTGCGGCTCATGAGCTCGCCGGTCGCCTGCACTCCGACAGCGTGCCGGCCCTCCTCGAGCGCGGCTACGAGCTGATCGCCCAGACGCACATGCGCCCGTTTGCGACCATCGACGAGCTGGGCGAGTACCTGCGACTGCTGCAGGGCATCCGCGACTCCCTCGACCGCTTCAGCCCGACCGTGTTCGAGCGTCCGCTGGGTGAGCTCATCCAGGCGCACGGTTCGCGTCGCGACGCCCCTGGGCTGTCGGGTGCGAACAGGCGGCGGTTGCGGCGCTTGGCCAAGGAGTACGTGCGCCCCGGCGTGCATGTCATCGAGATGCACGAGGCGCTTCTGCGGATCCAGGCGCAGCGCACGCAGTGGCAGCGCTTCGTCGAAGCCGGCGTCGCGCCGGAGATTCCCCTCGGTCTCGCCGATGTGTACGCGGCCTGGCAGCGGGTCGAGGCTGAACTCAGCGAGCTCGACGCCGCACTGGGGCGTCGCGAACCGTTGGCCTCGCTCCCGGTCGCGCGACTCGTCCGCACCCTCGCGGGGCTCGCTGCGAAGTCCGATGTCTTCGAGAACCTCGTCGAGCGCGCTCAGCTGCGCGATCGGCTCGCCCTTCTCGGGCTGGAGCCCCTGCTCGCCGAGCTCTCGGTGCGCCATGTCGCGGAGTCCCAGGTGGGGGAGGAGCTCGAATTCGCCTGGTGGCAGTCCCTCCTCGAGCGTGCCCTGCAGGACAACCGCGCGCTGCTCGGCGCGAACACCGCTGTCGTCGACCGCCTCGAACGGGACTTCCGCCTGGTCGATGAGGCCCATGCCGCCATGGCCGGACCGCTGCTCGCATGGCAGTTGGCCAACCAGTGGCGGATCGCGATCGTCGACGAGCCTCAGCAGTCGCAGCACCTGCGCCGTGCGCTGACGCAGTCAGCGACCACGACCGCGCAGGTCGTCAGTGCCGCGCCCACCCTGGTCGATGTGCTCGCACCGGTCTGGATCTCGTCGCCGTACCTCGTCCCGGAGATTCCGGACTCCGTGGAGTTCGACACCGTGATCCTGGTCGACGCCGCAGCGATCAACCTCGCGGAGGCCGCCCCGGCGATCCGTCGCGCGCGCCAGATCGTCGCGTTCGGCGACCCGGTGACGCAGCGCCCGACTCCCTTCCGCATCGCGGTGGATCCTGAGGAGTCGTGGGAGCCCGAGGTGCCGTTCGACGACGTCTCGGCTTTCGAGCGTCTTTCCGAGCTCCTGCCGGTGATGACCCTGACCCGCAGCTATCGTGCCGGCGGTGAGGACCTCGCGGAACTGATCAACGACGCGTTCTATGGCGGCGAGATCGTCTCCCTTCCCTGGGCGGGTTCGTACCTCGGCCGTGGCAGCCTCACGGTCGACTACGTGGAGGGCGGGACGGGAACGCCCGATCCGATCTCCGGCGCGGTCGAGAGTCCGGATGCCGAGGTCGCCAGGGTCGTGACCCTCGTTGTCGAGCACGCCGTGCACCGTCCGGCTGAGTCCCTCATGGTCGTGACCGCGAGCGCCCGTCACGCCGAGCGCGTGCGTGCAGCCGTCACCTCGGCGTTCGCCGGACGTTCGGATGTGGCGGACTTCGTCGGGCGCGACACGGTCGAACCCTTCGCGGTGCTGACCCTCGAGGAGTCGGTCGCCGAGAGTCGCGACCGCGTGATCTTCTCGCTGGGGTTCGGGCTCACCAAGCACGGCCGCGTCCTGAGCGACTTCGGCGATCTCTCCACTCCCGACGGAGAGCGACTTCTCACGGTCGGGATGACCAGGGCCCGCCGGTCGATGGTGCTCGTGTCGTCGATCCGCCCCTCGTCCTTCGACGACGGACGCCTGGAGCACGGAGCGGCGACACTGATGTCGATCCTCGGCGGCCTGGCCGCGCGCAGCAGGGATGCTCGCCTGGAGGATCTCGCCGATCCGCTCACGCTCGCCCTCGCACGGGAGCTGCGGCGACTCGGAGCCTCGGTCGATGTCGACTATCGCGGGCTGCTCCCGCTGGTCGCGCAGCACGGCGGCAAGGCGGTCGTCATCGAGTCCGACCCGGAGTCGCGAGGAGAATCGCTGCGGGAGACCCTGCGTCTGCGACCGCATGTGCTGCGTCGCCTCGGCTGGCATTACGTGCGGGTGCACGCCTTCGATCTCTACAGCGACCCCGCGACCGTCGCGACGCGGATCGCCGCGGTGCTCGGCATCTTGGATTCCGCCCCGCGTGCCGAGAACGACACGCAGCCGATCGACATCGTCGACCCCCGGAATGACTGACGAGCCCGACACCCCCGAACCGCGCCAGCGCGTCGTGCGGGTATCCGGCTCCCGACGTGCGCGTCTCACGCCGGTGCCGGGAAGCGATCCCGAACCGGAGTCCGGCCCCGCCGAGGTGTCGCCTCCGCCGACACGGCCCAAGGGCGCCAGAGGGCCGAACGACGATCAGCTGATGCGGGACGTGCCGCCGCACTACTGAGCGTGAGTCTCCGTCTGCGCCCGCCGACGAGAAACGCACGGCCCCTCCGAAGAGGAACCGTGCGTCTCGTCGTGCGAGTGGAAGCTCTCAGGCCCCGCGCTGTGCCTTGAGCAGATCGCGGATCTCGACGAGCAGCTCGGACTCGGTCGATGCGGCCGGCTCCTCCTCGGGCTCCTCGGCCGGCGTGCCCTTGCGAGCCTCGACACGGGCCTTGAAGGTGTTCATCGGCAGCACGAAGACGAAGTAGACGACGGCGGCGACGGCGAGGAAGCTGATGATCGCCGAGATCAGTTCGCCGATCGGGAACGTCACCATCTCTCCATAGATGTTCGGGACCTGGATGCCGAACTTGCCTGTCGCATCCGCCTTCAGGAAGAGCGCGATGAGCGGATTGATGATGCTGTTGACGACAGCCGTGACGATCGCGGTGAAAGCGGTGCCGATGACGACAGCGACGGCCAGGTCGATGACGTTGCCGCGCAGCAGGAAGTCCTTGAAACCTTTGAGCATGGGGTCCCCCAACAGATCGGGGCCTCAGGAAGAGGCCGGAGTCGACGCAGCCGCCGGTTTGGCGCTCGTCGTCGATTCCGTCTTCGATGATGCCGAACCATCCTTCGAAGCCCCGGATTTCGCGCGCGAGTCCGTGCGATAGAAGCCGGAGCCGTTGAAGGTCACACCGATCGAGCCGTACTGCTTGCGCAGCGCGCCACCGCACTCGGGGCACACGGTGAGAGCGTCGTCGGCGAAGCTCTGCACGGCGTCGAAAGTGTGTCCGCACGCGGTGCAGGCATAGGCGTAGGTGGGCATGGGGGTCCTTGCGATCAGCGCCGGCGTGGCGACAGGGTGAGGGTCTGCGACGGGGTGACGACGCCGTTCACCGGCTGGTCGTGCACCTCTCGCGGAAGTTCGTCGAGTACCTCGGAATCATAGATCACGGCGTAGACGGGAGGGCACTTCTCCATCGAGCCGATCGTCTTGTCGAAGTAGCCGCGTCCCCACCCCATGCGCATGCCGGTGCGATCGACCGCCGCGGCGGGGACGATCATCAGGTCCACGTCGTTCACCGCGATCGGGCCCAGCACCTCGCCGGTGGGCTCCGGCAGGCCGAAGAGTCCCTCGGTGACCTCGTCGTCATCGGTGGCGACAGCCCAGTCCAGCAGCCCGTCGGCGCGGGTGACGGGCAGGAGCACGCGGATGCCGCGGCGCACGGCCCTGGTCACGAACTCGCGGGTGCCCGGCTCGGTGGTGGTGGAGAGGAAGCACGAGATGGATCGGGCGCCGAGCTCGTCGACCAGGGCGTCGAGGCGTTCGCCGATGGCCGTGGCGGCGGCTTCGCGCTGCGTGTCGGAGAGGAGCTGGCGTCGTTCGCGGAGTTCGGCGCGGAGTGCGCGCTTCGCATGTTCGACGTCGTTCGACATGGCTCCGAGTCTACGTCGGCGCTCACCACTAGGCTGGCAAGATGGCTGACCACAAGATCAAAGCCGTCATTCCCGCAGCAGGCCTGGGTACGAGATTCCTCCCTGCGACGAAGGCGATGCCGAAAGAGATGCTCCCCGTCGTCGACAAGCCGGCGATCCAGTACGTCGTCGAAGAGGCGGCCAACGCCGGCATCGACGACATCCTCGTCATCATCGGACGAAACAAGAACGCCATCTCCAACCACTTCGACTCCGTGCCGGAGCTCGAGGTCAGGCTCATGGAGAAGGGCGACACCGGGCGTCTCGAGCGTGTGATGAAGTCGAGCGACCTCGCCGACATCCACTTCGTGCGCCAGGGAGAGCCGAAGGGGCTCGGACACGCGGTCCTTCGTGCACGCACCCACGTCGGCGACAGCTCCTTCGCCGTGCTCCTCGGAGACGACCTCATCGACGAGCGCGACGCGCTGCTGACCGACATGATCGCCGAGCACGAGCGCTCCGGCGCCGCGGTGATCGCGCTCATGGAGGTCGACCCCGCCAACATCCACATGTACGGTGCAGCCGCGGTCGAGCCGCTCGAAGGATCCGACGCCGTCCGCGTCACCGGACTCGTCGAGAAGCCCGCCCAGGAAGACGCACCGTCGAACCTGGCCGTCATCGGCCGCTACGTGCTTCCGGCCTCGGTGTTCGACATCCTCGAGCACACCGAGCCGGGCAAGGGCGGCGAGATCCAGCTCACCGACGCGCTGCAGGTGCTCGCGACCGATCCCGACGGCCCCGGCGTCGTCGGCGTCATCTTCGGCGGACGCCGCTACGACACGGGCGACCGCGTCGACTACATCAAGGCGATCGTGCAGCTCGCGGCAGACCGGGACGACCTCGGTCCCGAGCTGCGCCCCTGGCTCAAGGAGTTCGCGGAACGCCTCTAGGCGACTCTGCGGGCGTCGGTGCGGCATGGATCTGGCGGCGGGAATGCGACACGGACCCATAGAACTGCGGCTCGTCCGTGCCAAGGATGCGAGACCGCTGCAGCATGAGCTGCTCGCCAACAGGTCGTGGCTCCAGCCGTGGGAGGCGACGGTCCCGTACGGCTCGGTGTCGTTCGACATGAGGCTCAGCATCCGACGGCTGCTCCAGCAGTATCGCGACGGCTCGGGCTACCCGTTCGTCATGGAGTACGACGGCGAGATCGCAGGGCAGCTCAACGTGTGGGGAGTCTCGCGCGGGTCCCTGTGCTCGGCCACGATCGGGTACTGGGTGAGCGAGCGGTTCGCCGGTCGGGGAATCACCCCGACGGCGGTCGCGATGGCCACCGATGCGTGTTTCACCGAGTACGGGCTCCACCGGATGGAGATCTGCATCCGCCCGGAGAACGACGCGAGTCTGCGCATCGTCCAGAAGCTGGGGTTCCGCTACGAGGGACTGCGTCGTCGCTACATCCACATCGACGGCGACTGGCGCGACCACTACGCGTTCGCTCTGACCAGGGAAGACGTGCCCCAGGGCGTGCTCGCGCGCTGGCTCAGCGGCCAGGTGCCGCCCGATGCTGCGACGGTGCCGCCCTCGGACCGCATCTCGCACTGAAACGGGTGCTCCGGCGGCGGATCCGCACGGACTCGCCGCGACACGCGCCCGTGTGTACGGCGCTGCCCGCTCGCAACCCTTAGCGTGGACGGTATGGATGGGCCGGTGCTGAGCGGGGGAGTGATCGTACTCGTCTCCGTGCTGCTCTGGATGCTCTATCTGCTGCCTTCGTGGCGGGGCCGCTTCCAGTACAACGCCGCCGAACGCAATGCCGTGCGGCTGAACCAAGCCCTGCGCGTGCTCGCCGAGACGAGCGAGACCCCCGGTGAGGTGCGCTTCGAGTTGAATGCGCGCACCGCGCTCGCGCAGCAGAAGCTGGCCAAGCGCGTGCAGTCCGAACGCGAGGCCGCCGAGCTCGAGGCGCTCCGTGAAGAACTCGCCGCCACCCGAGCCGATCCCGTGATCCGTCGTGCGCGCGCGCGTCGACGTGTGCGGGTCGCGGCGACCAGTACTCTCCTCGTCGGGCTCGTGCTCGCCGGCCTCGGTGTGTGGCAGCTGCTGGCCGCGGGAAGCGCGCTGCTGCTCTGGCTCGGCGGCGCCGCGATCGTCGTCGCCGGTGTCGCGCTGCAGCGCATGGCCGCCGTCGCCGGTCGGGTCGCGCGAGCAACGCACGTCGTCGCCGCTCCCGCCGCTCCTCGCGTCGCGCCGGAGCTGCACGATCAGGGACGGGCGACGTGGACGCCGCGGCCGCTGCCGGAGCCCCTGGTCTCGGTGGCGGGATCCCGCGCGCAGGCCGCGCAGGCCCAGCTGGAGGCGCAGGAGCAGCGTCGCAAGGCAGCAAGGGTCGCTGCTCTTCGCGAGCGTGCCGAGCAGATGGCGCCCGAGGCGCCGGTGGCCCTGCCTGCGGCCTCATCGCCGTATGCGCGGATGGGCTTCGTCGACGACGCCGAGATCGAAGCGCACGTGCGCGAGTTGCTCTCCCGCCGCGCCGCCGGATGACCGTCCGCGGCGCGAACAGCTTCTCCGTCGTGATAGCGTAGATGTCGTTCACGGGCCTATGGCGCAGTTGGTAGCGCGCCTCGTTCGCATCGAGGAGGTCAGGGGTTCGAATCCCCTTAGGTCCACCCCACGCACAAGGCTCGAACCCTTGCCAACGGAAACGCTGGCCGAGGTTCGGGCCTTGTTGGCGTCTGCGGCCCAGGTCAGGGCATTCGCGTTGACTTGCGGATCAAGGAGCATCTCGAAGGTCCGGTTGTGCTCGACCCGCAGCTCGTTGTCCTCGTCGATGAAGACCTTCGTGAAGAACGCCTGGTTGCACAGCCGCCGGTTGGTGTCGTCGCAGCGGGTGTAGATGTCGGCGCAGTTGGCGAGCAGGCCGAGGGCGTCGTCGAGGTGGGCGCGGGCCTCGGCGTAGTCGCCGAAGTGGGCGTCGATGCGGCGGGTCACCTGGTCGAGTTCGGCGACGATGCGGTCTTGTTCGCGCTTGAGCACTGAGAGCGGGATCGCGTCGGCGTAGTGCGCCTGCATGAGCCGGTCCTGCTCGCTTTCGAGCCGGTCGCGGTTGGTGGTGAGGCGTTCCAGCTCCTCGGTCTCGGCAGCCATGAGCCGATCGAACTCGTGGTGGAGCATGCCCGCGAGCGCATCCTGCTGGGGGTCTGTCCGTTCCTTTGTGTATGGGGCTTCGGCTTAGTTGATTCCTAGGCGGTCGCCGTAGGTGATGGACAGGGTGTTCAGGATAGCTTTCCAGCCGGCGATCTGCCCGGTCGGGTTCGTGCGATTCGGGCGCCGCTCGAGCACCGTCAGGTAGAGCACCTTCATCGCCGCCTGCTCGTTGGGGAAGTGCCCGCGGCGTCTCGTGGCCTGCCGGAACCTGGCATTGAGCGACTCGATCCCATTGGTCGTATAGATGAGGCGTCTGATCTCGGGCGGGAACTTCAGGAACGGCACGAACTCGCCCCACGCGTTCTCCCACATCTGGATCATCGCCGGATACAGGCTCCGCCATTGCTCGGCGAACTCCGCGAATCTCGCCTCGGCCGCTGCGATGGTCGGAGCGGTATAGACCTCGCGGAGCTGCCTGGTGATCTTGGACCAGTACTTCTTCGACGCGTATCGAAGTGAGTTCCGCACGAGATGCACGACACACTGCTGCACCGTTGCGAGGGGCCAGATCGCGGTGATCGCATCGGGGAGGCCTTTGAGTCCGTCGCAGCAGACGATGCAGACATCGGCGACACCACGGTTGCGCAGCTCCGTGAGCATGTTCATCCACTGCTTCGCGCCCTCCCCGCCGGTCGGTCCCATCCACAACCCGAGAACGTCACGGTGACCCTCGAGATCGATGCCGACAGCGACGTAGACAGGCCGGTTGGCGACCTGCCCGTCGCGGACCTTGATCACGAGCGCGTCGATCAGAACCACGGGATAGACGACGTCCAGCGGACGGGCTTGCCATTCCTGCATGTCGCCGAGCACCTTGTCGGTCACCGTCGACACCAGATCACGAGAGACGTCTGATCCGTAGAGATCGGAGAGGTGCTTGGCGATATCGCCGGTGGTCATGCCCTTCGCATACAGCGAGATCACCGCCTCGTCGAACCCCGCGATCCGGCGCTGATGCTTGGGCACCACCACCGGCGCGAATGTCCCCGCCCGGTCCCTCGGGACCTGGATCGTGAGATCGCCGATCTCGGTCCGCACCGTCTTCGGCGTGGATCCGTTCCGACTGTTCGGCGTCTGCTTCCCGACCCGGTCGCCCGGGTCGTAGCCGAGGTGTTCGGTCAGCTCCGCCTCCAACGCGGACTGCAGTACCTGCCGGGTCAGCCCCGTCAGCAGCCCGTCCGGGCCAGTCAGCTCGATCCCTTGACCACGAGCGGCGGCCACGAGTTGCTCCGCGACCGCAGTGACATCCGGCGGCGCAGGAAGGATCTCCCCGGTCCGCAGATCGACGGTCTCGGATTGCTCAGTTGGTGTCTTCAATTCAGTGTTCATGACGTGATTCATCTTCCCGGACGACCGAAGCCGAACCGATCACGCCGAACCCCTCACACACAAACTTCCCGACAGACCCGCCCGTGAGCTGATGGAATTGGTCGACACGTCGGCCGGTGCAGAGGGTGCCGCGGAGTCGGTCACTGTGGCTGCCATTCCCGTCGGCACTCGCATCCGGCTCGAGGCGTTCGACGACCTGTTTGTGTAGTCCAGCGTGAGGTCAGCGTCTCGCAAAGCCCTCGAGCTCTTGCAACGTCGGCTGGCCAGCCTGCGCGCCAGCTCTGCGCGTCGATAACCCCGCGGCCACCACGGCCAGACGGATCGCGTCTCCTATCGCTTTGCCACTTGCAAGAGCGTGGCAGAGGGCACCGGCAAAGGAATCGCCTGCGCCCGTGGCATCGACAACGTCGACAGTGATGGCGGGCACCACCTCGATCAGCTCGCCATAGCTCCACAACTGCACGCCGTCGCCGCCCTGGGTCACGACGACGGCGGGGTGCGATGCATGCTCGAACGCGGCGAACCCCGCCGTGTTCGTGATGATCGCACGAACGTCTCGACTAGCGGCGAGAAACTCGCTGTCAGTCATCCAGTGCTCCAACCCGACAACGGTGCGCTCGCCGAAGCCTTGCCTTACGAGTGTGCTTACCGCGTGAGGGGCGTAGCTGACATAGATCAGGTCAGCACGCTCTAGCACGTCCGCATCGGGCAGCAGCGTCAGCGCACCCACACCGAGGTCAACGTAGACCGTGCGTTCGGATCCTTCGCGCACGATGGTCGCGAACGTCGAATCACCAGGAGCTTGCGCGATGAAATCGGTGCCGATCCCCGCTTCGGCGGCTTGTCTCAGCAGCCATTCTCCAGACGGATCGTTGCCGACAACTGAAATCAGTTCCGAACGGGTGCCGAGCTTCACGATCTGGGCGGCGCTGTTCGCGCCAGTGCCGCCCAGATCACGTGATGAATGTGTGACAGTGACCTTTTCATCGCGCGCAGATCGGGGGTCCGTCTCGATCGTGTAATCCAGGGCGATGTCGCCGATGACCGCAATGAGGGGATGGTCGCTGCGTGCTGACACAGTCAGTGCCCGATCGTGCCGGACAGCATTTCCATCGCCGTGCCGCAGGCCAGCCGTGCGCTGATCCCCGAGAGGTCATAGATCGGCGCGATCTCGACCAGGTCCATGGCGATCGGCTTCGCACGACCAAGCGCGCGCGCGATTTGGAACGTCTCGCGAGGTGTGAAACCACCCGGCTCCGGGGTGCCGGTTCCAGGAAAGGCCGAGGCATCCACAGCATCCAGATCAAAACTGACGTAGAGGCCGTCGACACCATCCAACGCGCGGGCGAGGGCTTCGTCGATTGCGCGCTCCACGCCGAGCCGCTGGATCTCTTCCATGCCGTACCAACGGATGCCCTGCTCCGCAGCCGACATCACCTGATCGCGAGGATTGAGCCAACCGTGGATGCCGAAGACAACCACATTCTCGGGGTCAACATTGGGAATCTCAGCCGCGCGCATGGTCGGGCATCCGCTGGTGAGAGTCTCACCACCCCAGTCATATGCGGTATCGAGATGGGCATCGATACTGATGTAGCCCATCTTGCCCACGGTCGCCGCCGCGCCCCGCGCAGCACCAATCGCCAGCGAGTGATTGCCGCCGATTGACAGTGGCAAGACGCCTTGTTCGCAGATGCGCCGAATATGGCTCTCGATGAGACTCATGGTGGCCTCAGCGTTCGGCGGCATGACAGGAACATCGCCGACATCGACGGTGGGCAGTTCTTCCCAGAGGTCGAAGTCGCGCTGTGCGTCGTAGCCGAAGAACCAGCTTGAGGCGTCGCGGAATGCGCGAGGCCCCATGTTGGCGCCGTTTCGCCCAGCGTTTCCTTCATCCCATGGAATGCCGGTGATGGCACAACGAGCGCCACCGAGTGAGTCGATTGTGGCCATCGGTCGTCCGAAGAACGTCGCAACTCCGGATTGGATGACTCGCAGGTCTTGATTCACAGCATCTCCTTTGTCTGCGGTTACTTTCCGACGCCCATGGTCAGGCCTCGCACGAGGTGCCGTTGCAGGTACACCGCGATTATCATGCCAGGAATGGCGGCGATCATTGCGGCCGCTGCCATCCAGCCCCAGCGCACTTGGTCGAAGCCGATTGCCTGGAGGATTCCCACGGTGACCGGTCGTGTGTTCGGGCCTGAGAGCACGAGTCCCATCAACAAGTTGTTCCAACTGAAGATAAAGGCCAGGATTGCGGCGCTGGCGATACCTGGACGGATGATCGGCACAACAACACCAAAGAGCGTGCGCCATGGCCCGCATCCGTCGAGCTGTGAGGCCTCCTCGATCTCGATCGGGACATCGGCGAGGAAGGTCCTCACGATCCAGATGACAAGTGGGATCGTGATCAGCTGATGCGAGAGGATCATGCCGATGTAGGTGTCGTAGACCCGCACCTGCTGGAAGATCGCATACAGCGGGATGATCACGGCCAGTTCAGGTGCAAACCGCAGCGACAGGAAGGTGAAGGCAAAGTGGTCGGCGCCGCGCACGCGATTGCGGCTTAGCGCAAAGGCGGCGGGCACCCCGACGGCCAGTGACAGGATCACGGCTCCGCCGGAGACGATCACAGAGTTCAGCATGTACTGACGGAATTCACCTGCGCCCGCTTCGCCGCTGCCGAACAGCACATCGATGTAGTTGTCGAGCGTCGGCACGAAGAAGAATTTCGGCGGGTAGGCGATGACGTCGGCGTAGTCCTTCAGCGACATCATAAGGATCCACACGATGGGTAACAGAACGAAGACAGCGAGCCCCGCGAAGGCAAGCGTGAACCCGATACGAGCAGCGAATCTTTTCACAATCACTCCACAGCGTTGATAGTGCGTCGCCAGAGCCGAAGCAGCAGGAAACTCGACAGGTAGATGATGATCCACAGGATGAAGATGATCGCCATCGCCATAGCCGGGCTGGAGAAGCGGAATGCTTCTTCGTAGCCCTGCACGTGCAGTAGTCGCGTCGAGTTGAGGGGGCCGCCGCGGGTGACCGGCCAGATGAGGTCGAATTGCTTCAGTGAGTCGGCGACGCGGAACAAGGCCACGAGCACGATGTATGGCGCCAGCCACGGCAGTGCGATGTGTCGGAATGACTGCCACCAGCCGGCGCCGTCTATCATGGCTGCTTCGCGCAGGCTCTCGGGGAGTGCTTGGAGACCGGCGAGGATGATGAGGGCGCTGAAAGAGGTGAACGCCCACGTGTCAATCAAGACAACCGACAGCAAAGATGTGGCGGGATCAGTCAGCCACGGTGATGTGGGGAGGCCCACACTGGCAAGCAGGTAGTTGAGCACGCCGGCGCTAGGCTGCATCATTGTCTTCCACATAAGGCCGGCGACGATTGGCGGAATCAACAGGGGGAGCACAATGAAGTTGCGGCCGATGCGACGCCAGAAGCTGGTCTTCTCGAGTAGAAGAGCGATCGCAAGAGCGAGCGGTAGCTGGATAGCCAAGACGAGCACGACGTAGAGCACTGTGATCCCGAGGCCGGTCAAGAACGTTGAATTCGTGAACAGCGAGATGTAGTTGTCGAGGCCGACGAACGTAGGGTTCTGGATGTAGCCCTTCTCGTTCGTGAAACTCTTGACGATGCCCTGCGCGAACGGCACCATGATGCCGATGACGAGAAGTAGCGCCGGCGCGAGCATCAGCATGTAAGTGCGCCGCTGTCGCTTCTGAGTCGTCGATGGCTTCGTCTTGACGATCAGTGAGGCAGTTGCCATGGGAATCCCTTCTTTGGAATATGCCGACTGGGTGAGGACGAGCCGTTGGGGCGGATCGCTCCGCCCCAACGGCCTGCTACCTAGGGGAGGAGGATGCGCTCGATGTCAGCCGCGGCTGCTTCGAGGTTCTCTTTGGCTTTCCCGTCGAAGAACGTCTGCTGGATTGCTTCAGCCCAACGGTCGAGCGCTCTGGTCAGCTCGGGGTGCGGCGGGAAGTTGATCGCGGCGATCTCTGCCGTGCCTTCCAGCACCTCACGGTACTGGCCAGGTTCGGCCCCCCACGTGTCGACGAGGGCCGCGAGTTCCGGGTCATCCCACGCAGAGAGCCGCACCGGGTTCATGTTTCCGGCAAGGTGCGTCTGAAGGAGAACATCGGCGCTGGTCAGCCACTGGAGGAATGTCCATGCGGCGCCCTTCTCGGCGGATGCGGCGGCCATGCTGAGTTGCCAGATCCATGCGCTGGCGGCGCGACCTTCGGGGCCTTCCGGAATCATGGCGTAGGCGACGTCGTCAGAGATTTCTGATTCTTCAGGGTTCTCGTAGGTTGCGGCGAACAGGTCGGCCTCGTTCAGGGCGAGAGCAAAGCGACCACTGGCCATTCCCTGCAGAACTTCGTACCAGGTGAACGCGCTCGCATCTTCTGGTGAGCCGGCCTTGACGATGTCGATGAAGAGTTCGGTGGCTTCGATGGAAGCGTCTGAGGCGATATCGATCTTGCCCTCGTCGTCGAGCAGGTGCACACCGTATGCCTCAGCCATGCTTCCAAACGTGAGATAGGTCAGGTCCCAGTACTTGTCGAATCGGGTGACAATCGGGTAGTCGTTTCCCGAGAGAGCGGGGGCGAGCTTCTTTGTCACGGAGAGCACGTCCTCGTACGTTTCGGGTGCTTCTACTCCTGCTGCCTCTAACAGGCTGGGGCGATACGTCAAGTTGTACGACTCGAAGTTGATGGGCAGCGCCCAAAGCGAGCCTTCGCCGAGCCCAGAGAGCAGTTCTCGATTCCATCGTCCCGCG
This sequence comes from Microbacterium sp. PAMC22086, assembly GCF_019443525.1. NCBI lineage: Bacteria > Bacillati > Actinomycetota > Actinomycetes > Micrococcales > Microbacteriaceae > Microbacterium > Microbacterium sp. PAMC22086. Next base: position 1,565,653 of record NZ_CP080380.1, read on the forward strand.
TTCAGAACGCCCGGCGCGAAATCATCGAGATTGTAGCCCGGCATGGTGATGGCATCGTTGCCTACGTACCCATCCAGTGGCTCGATCCAGCCTGCGGCTGAATACTGCCAGTTGTGCAGTGGGTCTGTCATGAACAGGTCGTAGTTGCCGACTCCGGCAGACAGGTCCGCCTGGAGCTTGTCGAAGCCCTGCTGTTCGTTGAGCACTTCGAGGTTGACCTTGATTCCAGTCTCCTCTTCGAAGGCTGGAATGAGCGGCCGGAGCGACTCGACGAATGGGTGCTCGATGAGCAGCAGGTTGATGCTCTCCCCTTCGAAGGCTCGCGGGTCATATGCTTCACCAGCCCGAAGATCCGCCCCTGGATTCTCGGATGACTCGTCAGGTGCGGTGCCGGAGCTGCATGCTCCGAGCATGAGCGTCGCAGCAGTAATAGCTGCGACAGCGACGGTTTTCTTGCCCATTAGTTCCTCCTTGAACTGTGCCAACCTATTTCTGCCCAGAGGGCAACAGCTACTGTGCGACGCGGGATCGCGCGATGCGGGTGAGGCCTTCGGCGATGCCGCCGATTTGTAGGTCGTTCGCGGCGAGCACCTGCTGAATCTTGTCGCTGGGAACCCGGGCGAAGCCGCTGTATGCGCCTGCAATGGAGCCGGCCATCGTTGCGACGGTGTCAGAGTCGTCGCCGATGTTTGCGGCCGCGACGACCGTCCACCAGGGATCTCCACCCGCAGCGACGAAGCAGCCGAGCGCGGCCGGTACAGCCTCAGCGGAGTGCAGACCGCTGCCCACCGTGTCGGCGATGCGCGACACGGCTGTGTCGAGGTCATCGCTGGTCATTGCAATCGACACGGCGAGGTCCATGCGTGAGGCGACGCTTGCGCCCGCGGATTCGCGCCCCTGAGTGCCGCCGATCGCGGCGCCCAGGCGTGCGCCTTCGCGGGCTGCACGCACGACATCCGTCATGCTCGCGTTGTCGCGCAGTGCGGCAGCGACGGCAGCAGCGATCGCGCCAGCACCAGACACGCCGACGTTGGTGAAGTGGCTGGGGCGGCAGGTGACAGCGGCCGCGTGAACGGCTCCTTCGATGTCACCCGGGTAGACGAGGCCTGCGGGGGCGACACGCATGGCGCCTCCGTTACTCGTGCCCATGGTGGTCTCTCGACCTTCAGCGCCGATGATTTCGGGGTCTGCGCCGTTGCGGAGTGCATCGATCGCGCGACGAGTGCTGGGACCGGCGAAGTGTGGGAAGTAGTCCGTGTTCTCCGACCACGTGAGCACCATGTCGGCAACCGCGCGCGCGGTCACATCGCCGTTGCCATCGATGAACGCCTGAGCGAGCATGAGCATTTGGCTCGAGTCATCGGTGATCTGTGCGGCCTTGCGGCCCTTGGAATATGGCGAGTCTGCGGGCGGTTCGAGGAACGTCTCGACACGGCCGCCAAAGAGAGTGCGGATTTCTTGGATGCTGCGCTGTTCTGTAGGCGCGCCGAGTGCGTCGCCGATAAGCGCCGTGGCGAGGGACCCAAGGATCTTGTCATCAAGATTGTCGAACGACCCCTGCGTGCTCTCGCGTGGCGAGAGTGATGATTCGCTTTTCATCGGTACCTTTCCTTGACTGCAGTGTCCCGAGAGGCTGGGTTCTGCGTGAACAATTGTCAGACTAGATAGTTGTACCTACAATGTCAAGAGTTGTTGGTACAAATTAGGGAGGGGTCATGGCAACTGCATACCAGAGAGTTGCCGATTCGCTCCGCGCCGCGATCCAGAGCGGAGAATTGGCGCCGGGAGATCAACTGCCCACAGAGATGGAGCTCACGCGAACTTTCGATGTGTCTCGAAACACGGTGAGGCAAGCGCTGTCGCAGCTGGAAGCAAGCAATCTTGTGCGTCGACAGCAGGGGCAAGGGACGTTCGTCGCCGAGCAGGGCGTTTCGCATGTGCTCGGCAGTCTTCGTAGCTTCACGGACACTTTGCGCGATCTCGGCAAGGAGCCCGGTATCATGGGCGTCAGGGTCGCAGTTGACCCGGATCCGCCGGCACCCGCACTCGACTTCCTCCCAGGAATCCACCTGTGGCTCGCAGAGCGCGTGCGCACGGCGGACGGCCGTCCATTCTGTCTGATGGAGTCTTGGATTCCTGATGCGATCGCTGCGGGTGTGACTGCGCCGGAGCTTGAGCAGTCTCAGTCGCTCTACGAAGTCATCGGAGCAAATCTCGATGTTCATCCGGCGGAGGCCACCGAGGTCATCCGTGCAGAACCTGCCACGAGCAGAGACGCGGCGCTGCTGGGCGTGGCGGTTGGAGCACCGATGCTCAACACCTATCGCTGGACGTCCGATCATCGTGGTCAACCCATCGAGTACGTGCGGAGCGCATCACCGGGCGACCGCTACGAGTACGTCATCAGATTGAAACAGTGACGGGCTTTCCCGTGTTGCCAGGCTCTCGGCTGGAAGAAGCCTACTCCCCAAGCGGCGAGTAGATAGCGGAAACGCTCGGCCACTCGATGCGCGTAGCAGGGCGCTCCTCCGGAAAATTCTGATCTGTCACTTCCAATTCTATTCCGGACTAGTGGTCAACTCTTGCCCGCTTGTTCGGACGGGAATGCTGAAGCGTTGGTTGACTCTGGGACTGCTTTGATCTGAGCGATCGGGGTGGGAAGGATGGAGTCATGCCAGTGAAGTTCTCAGAGGAGTTCAAGCGAGACGCGGTCGCTCTGGTCCTCACGCAGGGAATGTCGCAGAAGCAGGTCTGCGCGGATATGGGGATCTCGAAATCCGCGTTGCAAGCGTGGGTGCGCAACGCCGAGCTGGCCGGTCGCGGGATCGCGCCCGCAGCGTCGGGCGACATGGCCGGGCAGCGTGAGCAGGCGAAGATGCTGAAGCGGATCCGTGAGTTGGAGATGGAGAACGAGATCCTCCGGAAGGCTGCGGCGTATCTGTCGCAGGCGAATCTTCGGATCGGGTCCGCGTCCCCAAAATAGTGTTCCCGCTCGTCCGCGAACTGGCCGCGGCCGGCACCCATTCCCGGGTGTCGGTCGCGGTGGCGTGCAGGGTGCTCGGCTTCTCCAAACAGGCGTACTACCAGTGGCTCCGAACGCCTATCTCCGATCGTGATTGGGACGAGGCGCATCTGATCAATGCGGCTCGGGATGTGTGGGATGAGGATCGCTGCCAGGGCTACCGGCTCATCGCGGACGAGCTCGTCGATGATGGCTGGCAGGTGTCGGAGCGTCGCGTGTGGAGGTTGTGCTCGCAGGAAGGCATGTTCTCCGCCGCGCATCGTCGCAAGGGCCGGAGGAAGCACCGCCGGCCGGGACCTGCCGTGCACGACGACCTCGTCAATCGCGAGTTCACTGCCGTGGCGCCGAACCGGTTGTGGCTGACCGACATCACCGAACACCGAACCGCTTGAGTTCCAGACGTGCCTCTCTCATAGTCCACGTTCACGCGTCGAGCAGCGGCAGTGCGGACACGGCCTGGAGAGGTAGCACTCCGTTGCCGAGCGCGGTGATCTGTTGATTCTGCGTCAGCTGGTCGGTATCGGTGACCCATCCGGTCGGTAGGCCCATGAGCCACTCCACGAGCGCGGGTGCTGGGCCGGGGCCGTCGGCGTCGTTCAGGAGGGCTGGTGCGGGCGCGGGTCGCCCGGTGATGTGTTCCCAGCGGGTGATGGCGTCGGCGTAGCGTCCCCAGCGCTGAACAGTCCGTCGATCAGGGACCACAGCGTTGACGGCGCTCAGCGAAATTCCTCAGAGTTGAAGTGGGGAATTTCAGTGAGCGCCGTCACCACTCGGGCTGGAGCGCGTCGATGGCTGCGGCCACGTGCGCCAAGAGCCCCGAGCGGGTACCCGGAGCGAGGCCGGCGCGCTTGCCTACCGTCGAAACGTCTTGGCACGGGAACCCGCCGATGAGGATGTCCACGGGCTCGACTTGACTCCAGTCGATGGTCGAGATGTCGCCGAGGTTCGGTGCATCTGGCTAGTGGTGGGAGAAGACGCGGGCGATGGGCGCGTTGAGTCCGGAGAACCACACGGTGTTGGCGGTGAAGACGTGCTCGACGGCGAGGTCGAGGCCGCCGTGGCCGCTGAGCAGCGACCCGATCCTGAGTCGCGATTCGCCGCTGACGGTGAGGTCGCACATGAAGTCTGCTCCGGTAACGGTCGCCCCCCGGCATCCGTGCCTCACCGAGAACTGATGCCGAGCTGGCCACCTATCAGGTGCACGACACCCACACGCGCCTACCGCCCGACTCCTCCATCTCCGGCCTTCGTTCCATCCGCCCTCGGAGGCCACACGCCTCTTGCAGGTCGAGGTAGAGCCAGGCGTCACCGCAGCAGAAGTCACCGGGTGCGGGTGCTCACCTGCCCGACAGGAACGGAGACGAGAATGACGGTTTCGATGCGCGTGATGTCGGCAGGTGACGGCTACAAGTACCTGCTCAGGACCGTCGCGGCGGCCGACGGCAACCGGCCGCTTTCAACGCCGCTGACCCGCTACTACATGGAGGAAGGCACCCCGCCTGGTCGCTGGCTCGGCGCTGGCGTAGCGGCCCTGGGCAAGTGTGAGATTCAGGTGGGCGACCGAGTGTCAGAAGACCAGCTCCAGCTCCTGATGGGCACGGGATGTGATCCGATCACAGGTGACAAGCTCGGCCTGGGCTTCCCGGCGTACAAGAGCCAGGACGAGCGGATCGAGGCGCGGATCGCCGCTCTTGGCCAGACGCTGACGCCTGGGGCCAAGGGCGAGGCTGTCGCGCAGATCGTTGCCGAGGAGACTGCCCGCAGCACACGGCGTGCTGTGGCGGGCTTCGACTTCACCTTCTCCATCCCGAAGTCCACGAGCGTGCTGTGGGCAGTCGCGGACGCCGGGGTCCAAGCGCTCATCGGGGAGGCGCATCATCGAGCGGTTGCGGAGGTGGTTGCGTTCATGGAGCGCGAGGTTGCAGCCACCCGCACGGGCGCAACCGCCGGAGATGGCGCGGTTGCACAGGTCGAGGTCACGGGGCTGATCGCGACCGCGTTCGATCACTTTGACTCCCGCGCCGGCGACCCCCACCTCCACACGCACGTGGTCATCAGCAACAAGGTCAAGACCGACTTCGATGGGAAGTGGCGTTCGCTCGACGGCAGGCCGATGCACGCCGCCGTGGTGGCGCTCTCCGAGCTACATGAAGCCGTGTTCGCCGACCATATGACGCGCACCTTCGGCGTCTCGTGGGAGGCCCGAGAGATGGGCCGCGACCACAACCCGGCATGGGCGATCACGGGAGTGCCCGAGGAACTGATCGCAGAGTTCTCGACCCGCGCCCGTCACATCGACGCCGAGACCGATCGCCTCATCGCTGAGTACGTCGCAGCGCACGGACGACGACCGGCACCAGCAGCCATCATGAAACTCCGAGCCCGAGCCACACTCGCGACCCGCCCCGAGAAGCAGGTCCAATCGTTGGCTGACCTCACCGCCGAATGGCGGGAGCGCGCCACGAAAGCGTTGGGGCGGGATGCGACGACATGGGCGCGCGAGGTGAGCGACAACGACAAGCCGCTCCTGCTGCGTGCCGACGACGTGCCGCTCGATGTCATCGGTGAGCTGGGGCGTTCGGTCATCGAGGTGGTCGGTGAGAAGCGTTCGACCTGGCGACGGTGGAATCTCATGGCCGAGGCATCCCGGCAGACGATGGGCTGGCGGTTCGCCACCATGCACGATCGGGAAGCGATCGTCGCGATGGTTGCCGATGCTGCCGAGCTCGTTTCCGTTCGGCTGACGCCCCCCGAACTCGCCTCCTCGCCTGTCGTGTTCCGTCGGCCCGACGGCAGTTCCGTGTTCCGACCGAAGAGCTCGACCGTGTTCACCTCCGAGTCCCAGCTCGCGGCCGAGGACAGACTCCTCGAACGAGCAGCGAACCTGGCCGGGCCGACGGTGCAGCTCGCGACGGTCGAAAAGACCACGCGCAGACCCGCCGCGGATGGTCGAATGCTCGGCGACGACCAAGCCGATGCCTTGACCCGGATCGCGGTGTCGGGGCGGATGCTTGACGTGCTGGTCGGTCCTGCTGGGGCGGGCAAGACCACCGCCATGAACGCGCTCCGACGAGCGTGGGAAGCCGAGCACGGCTCCGGTTCGGTCGTCGGGTTGGCACCGTCGGCGGTTGCCGCCCAGGTGCTGGCGGACGATCTCGGGATCGCGACGGAGAACACGGCGAAGTGGTGGCAGAACCACCTCATCCACGGCACCACGTTCGAGGCGAGACAGCTCGTCATCATCGACGAAGCATCCCTGGCCGGCGCCCTGTCGCTGGACCGCATCACCCACCTCGCCCATGAAGCGGGCGCGAAGGTGCTGCTGGTCGGCGACTACGCGCAACTGCAATCCGTGGACGCCGGCGGAGCATTCGCGATGATCGCCAGAGACCGAGCCGACACCCCCGAACTGGTCGACGTTCACCGCTTCACCCACGTCTGGGAGAAGACCGCCTCACTTGAGCTACGCCACGGCCGCACGGCGGCTATCGACACCTACCTCGCCCATCAGCGCATCACCGACGGCGACGGCGAGGCCATGACCGATGCCGCCTACAACGCCTGGCGCACCGACCGCGACGCGGGACTCGTCTCGGTGCTGATCGCCGAGACCCATCAAGACATGACCGTGCTGAACGGTCGCGCCCGCGCCGACCTGATCCTCAACAAGACGCTGAACCCCGACCGCGAAGTCGAGCTGCGCGACGGCACCGCCGCAGGCGTCGGCGACACCATCATCACGCGACTCAACAACCGGAACCTCCGCACCCTGGCCGGACGGGACTGGGTGCGCAACGGTGACATCTGGACCGTCACCGCCGTCGGCGACGACGGGACCATCACCATCGCACGCGACTATGGGACCGGCACTGCCGTCCGCGACGATGGAACCATCAGGGCTCGGAAGCGAGGACGGAGGTTCGGCGGCAGCATCCTCCTCCCCGCCGCTTACGTGGCCGAGCATGTCGATCTCGGCTACGCAGTCACCGCCTACCGGGCGCAAGGCATCACGACCGACACCGCGCACGTCCTGGTCGAACCAACCTCGACAAGGGAGACCTTCTACGTCGCGATGACCCGAGGGCGGCACTCCAACCACGCCTACGTGACGCTCGACCGCGCCGACGACCACGCGCAGCCACACCCCGGCGACGACCCGCATGCCACCGCGCGAAGCGTGCTCTACGGAGTCCTGCAGCACAGTGGGGCCGAACTCTCGGCGCACGAGACCATCGTCGCCGAACAGGAACAGTGGGGCTCGATCGCCCAGCTCGCCGCCGAGTACGAGACCATCGCCGCCGCAGCCCAACGCGACCGCTGGGCCACTCTCGTTCGGGGCTCCGGGCTCACCGAGGAACAGGCCGAGAGTGCCATCGAGTCCGAGGCGTTCGGCCCGCTCGCGGCTGAACTCCGACGCGCTGAAGCGAACCATCACAATGTCGATGCCCTCCTGCCGCGCCTCGTCGCAGCGCGCGGATTCAGCGACGCCGACGACATCGCCGCCGTCCTCCACTACCGGGTCGAGCGCGCGACCGCCCGGCCTGCAGGCTCCGGCAGGACCCGCAAGCCGCCGCGACTCATCGCCGGCCTCCTTCCACAGGCGCACGGAGTCATCGACGCCGAGATGCGAGCAGCTCTCAATGATCGAGAGGAACTGATCGAGGCACGCGCCGACGCTGTGCTCGAAGCCGCGCTCACGGAGAGCACACCGTGGACGAACGCTCTTGGAGCAGCGCCCACCGATCGGCGACGAGCCGCGACCTGGCGCAAGGCTGCCCGCGTGGTCGCTGCCTACCGAGACCGCTACCGCGTCACCGACGACGCACCCCTCGGCGCCCCACCCGAGTCTGCGGCCCAGAGGATCGACGCTGCGCGGGCGCGTACAGCCCTGGACAGAACGATGAACCTCGCTCGCGTCGAACAAGATCAAGAACACTCCCGACACTCTCGGACCCAGCGAACCGGGCCGTCGCTGTGAGCCAGAACGAGCTTCGGAGCGCCGCGGCCGCTGTGTCGTCCGGCCCGACCCCCGACTCCTCAGGCATGATGGACAGCACCATGACAGTTCGAGCTGGATCGGCGACACGTATCTCCTGACACCGTTCGCCAGGACGGAGGCAGACGTGGCCGCTGAAGAGGTCTCGGTCAACTTGGGAGACGCGACGCCCCGACGCTTGCTCGTGGGTTGGGCGAACGGGCAGGACGCATGGGTACGTCAGATCACTGCCGAAACGATCCTCTCTCGCCAGGCGCCGAGCGATGCCCTGCTGGACGCCGCCTACACCACCTTCCTTGCGGATAAGGGGCTTGGCGATGGTGAGGCCCCGGAAGTTCCGAAGCTTGAACTCGTCGCCACGGATGCGGCGGAAGAGGAGACTCTTGAACTCGTCAGTCTGGCGAGCATCGAAGGCGTCAATGCGCTCGCCGCTGACCAAGAACTTGGCTTCGACCCGGAACTGACCGTGCTCTTTGGGCAGAACGGATCGGGGAAGACCGGGTATGCACGAATACTGAAGCGCATCTCGGCTGTTCGGACCGCTGAAGACATCCTTCCGAACGCGCACACCGCCGATCTCGACAGCCCGCCGTCGCCCAGCGCCACCATCCAGTACCGACTGTCTGGCATGGACTCCTCGGTGATGTGGAAGGACGAATCCGGCCTTGCGCCATTCACCCGCATCAGCGTCTTCGACGCGAGCGCAGTCTCGTTGCACGTTGACAGCGATCTGGGTTACGTCTACACACCGGCCGAACTCGCACTGTTTGGTCACGTCGCTGCCGGGCTGCAAGGCATTCAGCAGCGGATCGCAACCGAGGTCAAGGCCTTGGCGCCGGGGAGCAACTCGCTGTTGTCGAGGTTCACGCGAGGTACGAAGGTGTATCCCGTGATCGAGACCCTGGGTGCCACCACAGACCTCGCGGAGCTTGACGCACTGGCAACGCTGCCTGACGGTGCCGAGGCCGACCGCGAGCGGCTCGAAGGTGAGATCGCGGCGCTCCGTTCCAACTCGCTCGACGCGATTCTCTCCAGCACACAGGAGACGGTACGTCACCTCAATCGGCTGCACGGCGTGCTTACAACGGCGATGAACTTCGATGCGGTCGTCTACGAGAAAGCCCGGGTGAAACTCCAGGAAGCGGAAGGTCGAAGGACAGAAGCGCGAGAGCAACTCTTCAGTCAGGATGAGCTGCCAGGCCCCGCAGATGGGGAATGGCAGGAGTTCATCGTTGCGGGAGACTCGTACCGCCAACACCTTGACCGCGAGCACTATCCAACTGCCGGAGACAAGTGTCTCTACTGCATGCAGGAGCTCAGCCCGACGGCCTTGAACCTGCTGACTCGCTATCGCACGTTCCTCGATGAAACGCTTGTCCGTCAGGTCGCGGACACGAACACCGAGGTGCGCAACTCCAGCCTCAGGTTCGACGAAGCCGAGCTCACCCGCGCGAACGAGTTCGCCACAGAACAGCGGGATGGTGAAGACCCACCGGTATGGGCGAGCCAAGCATGTGACGTGCTCGCGGCGGCCCGAGCCGCAGCTCAGGACACCGCGAATGGGAAGCCCGTGACCGCAGGCACCCTCCGAGAGAGCGCAGAAGCAGTGGCCTCCAAAGTTGGAGCCGAACTGGCGACTGCACGGGCGGCCGTTCAGCAGATGTCGGAGGACAAAGCAAATGCGGCGAGCGCGCTCACCGGAAAGCAGAAGGAGCTTTCAGAACTCACGGCACGCATTGAGTTGAACCGGAACATCGCCGCAGCCCGCGAGTACGTCCGACGTGCGCGAAGAGCGCAACAACTTGACAAGCTCTCACGGGTCATTTCAAGCGGCGCGTCGAAGCAACTCACGGTCCAGTCCAAGCTTGCCAGTGAAGACCTCGTGAACAAGAACTTCGAGACGCTGTTCGCCGAGGAGTGCGCTCGTCTTCGAGCGCCTCAGGTCGCACTTCGATTTCAGGGGCGTAGCGGACAGGCGCAACGCAAGAAGGCGGTCGCCTCCTACAAGCCCTCTGCGGTGCTCTCGGAAGGTGAGCAGAAGGTGTTGGCGCTGGCCGACTTTCTTGCCGAGAGTCGGATGCGAGGGACCAAAGCACCTCTGATCTTCGATGACCCGGTCACAAGTCTCGACTACCGCAGACTTGATGAGGTTGCTGCACGCATCCAGAATCTCGCCGAGACACATCAGGTTGTTGTCTTGACCCACAACATCATGTTCGCGTCAGCGCTGATGGCCGCCAGGCAGAACAAGAAGCTCAGGACGAAAATCTACGAGGTGCGCGACGGTGGAGAGGCCAAGGGAATCCTGGCTCCGGACGTCGAGCCGAGGCTCGATACGCCGGCCGATCTAGCCAAGCGGATCAACGTCAAACTTCAAGAGATGACCAGCGCGGAGCCCGTGGTCCAGGATGCACTCATCAAAGAGACCTACGACCTCATTCGCGCCTGGTGCGAAGCATTCGTTGAGCAGGAACTCCTGCAGAACGTCACACAGCGATATCGCAAGAACATCATGATGACCCGCCTGTCGAAGATCGACAGTTCTCGGCTCGATGCTGCCATCGCAGTCATTGAACCTCTCTTCGATCGTGCTTGCGAACGGATGACCGGACACTCTCACGCCGCCGAGTACATGAGCACCAAGCCGACTGTGAGCGAAGTGCAGGAGGACTGGGAGAAGGCGAAAGCAGCGCGCTCGGCATACATCGCCACCTGAGCGGCAGATCGTAGAAGCGGCTCGCAGGCAGCTACAGGGCGCGGGTGCTCATCGACTTCGTGGCTGTTGACGGCCGCCCTGAATCGCGGGAAGCCGCAGATGCCCGGATCGCGCTTGCGCCGTCACGTCCGCGTGGAGAGAGCAGGTCCGCGGCATCCGTCACCAGTGACGCGCCATCTCGCAGGAGTTGGTGCGGCCCGGCGCTCGCTGCGCTGGTCACCGGGCAGGGAACAGCTCCGACAGCGCGGCCAAGCTCGTGCGCACGCCGGGCGACGGTCATTGATCCAGAGCGAACGCCAGCCTCGACCACGACGGTCGCTGTGGAGAGCGCAGCCATTAGGCGCGCCCGAGCAATGAAGCGATGGCGCGTCGGGACTGCGCCGGGTGGCATCTCACTGACCATGAGGCCCAGGTCGGCCACCCGCTCAAGCAGTTCACGGTGACCCATCGGGTACATGCGGTCTGCGCCGTTCGCCATGACCGCGATCGTGTCGCCGCCGGATGCAAGGGCCGCTCGATGGGCCGCTCCTTCGATGCCGTACGCACCGCCGGCCACGACAAGCCGCTCAGCGTTGGCGAGGTCGGAGGCAAGCTGCCCGGCCACATGCTCGCCGTAGGAGGTCGAGGCCCTCGCGCCGGTGATCGTGACGAAATCGCTGAGCGGTCGCGCGAGGAACGATGTCGTGCCACGAGCCCACAGGACGTATGGCCGTCGGTCGCCAAGATCGTCGAGCGCGGAAGGCCACTCCTTGTCGCCGGGGACTAGGTGTGATGTCCAGGGACGTTGTTTCGGCGACACGGCCGTGAAGAGCTGAGAGGTGAGGGCCTCCGGTTGTGAAGTGGAGCTGTTGAGTTCAACCGCTTCAGGAACCAGGAGGCCCTCGTGTCCCACGCTAACGCTGCCCTGACCCCACGCGCCCGGCTTCGACTGGCGCGCCTGATCGTCGAGGATCACTGGCCGCCGCAGGTCGCGGCGAAGATGTTCATGGTCTCGCCCGTGACCGCCCGGAAGTGGGCGGCCAGGCTGCGCCTGGAGGGACCTGCTGGGATGGCTGATCGTTCGAGTCGCCCGCGATCGATGCCGACGAAGACCCCGCTGCCGCAGGTCAAGAAAATCGTGAAAGCGAGGTGGCGGCGGCGTCTCGGCGCGGTTCAGATCGCTGGCGAACTCGGTCTGCCCGCCTCGACCGTCCACGCGGTCCTGGTGCGCTGCCGCATCAACCGGCTCAGCCATATCGACAGGGTCAATGGGGAGCAAATCCGCCGCTACGAGCACGATCATCCCGGATCGCTGATCCACGTCGACGTCACGAAGTTCGGCAACATCCCCGACGGCGGCGGCTGGCGCTTCGTCGGCCGCGTCCAAGGCGAACGCAACCGAGAGGCCACCGCCACCCGCACCAAGAGCAGGAACCATCGTTACGAGCCGAGGCTCGGCACTGCGTTCGTGCACACCGTCATCGACGACCACTCCCGCGTCGCTTACGCCGAGATCTGCTCCGACGAGAAAGCGGACACCGCGATCGGTGTTCTCCGCCGAGCGGTGTCCTGGTTTGCCGACCGCGGTGTCACTGTCGAGCGCGTCCTCTCGGACAACGGCTCGGCCTACAAGTCTCACGCCTGGCGCGATGCCTGCATCGATCTTGGGATCACGGCGAAGAAGACCCGGCCTTACCGTCCACAAACGAATGGGAAGATCGAGCGCTTCCACCGCACCCTCGCCGACGGCTGGGCATACGCGAAGCTCTATCCCTCAGAGACTGAGCGCCGCAAAGCACTCCCGGGCTGGCTGCACTTCTACAATCATCACAGGCACCACTCCGCGATCGGAGCCCCGCCCATCAGCAGAATCGAAAACAACCTGCCTGGACATCACAGCTAGGCCGTGTTGCTAAAGGGACTGGTGAGCCAGTGGAGTGTCGCAGCGAGACAGAGTCCGGCGTGGTAGTTGCGGGCGAGCTTGTCTGAGCGCATCGCGATGCCGCGCCACTGCTTGAGCTTGTTGAAGCATCGCTCGACGACGTTGCGATCGCGGTAGCGGACGCGCTGCGTCTCGCCGAAGTCGATCGGGCGACCCGGCTTCTTCCGCCGATGCGCGATCTGGTCGTCGCGCTCGGGGATCGTTGCCGCGATCCCACGCTGTCGCAGCCAGGCTCTGTTCGCCTTTGATGGGTAACCCTTGTCTGCAAGCACCCGGTCGGGTCTGGAGCGGGGTCTGCCTCTCGCGCCGGCCACGCTGATCTCCCCGAGCGTCGCGGCCAGCATGCTGGTGTCCGCTGCTTGCCCCGGTGTCAGGATGAACGCGAGAGCGCGGCCTTTCCCATCACAGACCAGGTGATTCTTGGTCGTCAGCCCGCCACGCGAGCGGCCGATCGCGTGGTCAGGCGGCTCCTCGCCGAACTTCTTGTAGTTCGACGGATCCCCCTGTGGTTCGCGGGAGGGTGGCGCCGTGCTGGTGTACGCGGACGATCGTGGAGTCGATGGACGCGACCCAGTCCAGGTCCCCGGTCTGCTGAGCGAGGGACTGCACTTTCTCCAGCAAGCGTGCCCAGACACCCTGATCGGCCCATCGGTTGAAGTTCTTATAGATCGTGTTCCAGTTCCCGAACCGCTCCGGCACATCCCGCCACGGCGCACCCGTACGGAAACGCCACGCCGTCGCCTCGACCACCGTGCGGCGGTCCACCGGCGGACGCCCCGTCGCCTTCACCTTCGGGAACAACGGACCGATCACAGCCCACGCCTCATCCGAGATCACATCACGCGACACCACTCAAGACTCGCCGACCGATCCATCAGAAGGCTTTAGCAACACGGCCTAGTAGAGCAGCGGCGAGCCGCGGCACCGTATCGGGCAGCGTTTGGTTGCCGCGATCAGCGATTTGGGCTGCTCGTTGCGTTTCCGCCATTCGGGTCACTGGATACTGCCCAGCAATCGGGCACGCGGTGGACCGACCGACCCGCGCTCGATGATCGCCTGCGGGAGCGTGTGCCGCACCGCGGGTCGCGCGTCGCCCTCAATCCGCTCGATCAGCAGACGTGCCGCCATCGCGCCAAGTTCGCGCTCCGGTTGCGAGATCACTGTGATCCCGGGTTCTGTGACGGATGTCCAGGGGGCGTTGTCGAAGGCGACGAGAGAGATATCGTCGGGGATGCGCAGCCCAATGTCACGGATCGCGCGGAACGCATGGATCGCAATCACGCTGTCAGAGGCGATGATGGACGTGACGGCAGAGTCGCCGGTGATTAGCTCGGTGACGGTGCGGCCGATGCCGTTGAGTTTCGCTCCGAGCCGTACGAACGCCAGGGGATCCGGGACGCCAGCTGCACGCAGCGCGGTACCGATGCCGCCTACACGATCGTCGATCACCGATGACGCGAGCCCCGGGCTGAACCGTAGGGAGCCATGCTCATCCCATACGGCGCGAGTCTCGACCGGCTCCAGGTCATTGAGAGTCGACACGTACGCGATGCGGCGGTGTCCGGCATCCAGGAGGACCTGGGCGAGACGCCGCGCGCCGTCGCGGTTCGCGGCGATCACTGCTTCGGCGTCGAAGTCGTAGACCACACGGTCGAAGAACACGACCGGGCGGCCAGCGTCGGTGATAGGGGTGTAGTTCGAGGCGCGCAGCGACGATGCCGGCGCGATGAGCAGTCCGTCGACGCGTTTCGACAGCTGCACCTCGATGGCCGTCTCCTCGGCATCGGGCTGCTCGCCGGAGTTTGAGAGGATCAGGTCGTAGCCGGCGGCGTCGGCGACGTCGGATGCTCCGCGGGTGGCCTGTGCGAAGGCGGGGTTCTCGATGTCGCCGACGATGATGCCGATGGTGTTCGAGCGTCCGGTGCTCATGCTCCGGGCGACCTCGTTCGGTCGATAGCCCAGTTCAGTCGCGGCATCGCGCACCCGCTGCCGCACCTTCGCACTCACCGCGCCGTACTCGCCGAGCGCCCGTGCAGCGGTCGCCTTCGCGACTCCCGCCAGCGCTGCGACATCGGCCACGGTCGCCCCGCGTCGCCCCTCACTCTGCGCACTCACCGAATGCACCCTCCCTCTTGACGCGGACTCTCAGCATATTGACGAGTCCTGCCGACGCGTGTACTCTCCTGGAAACACCTAATTGAGACCGGTCTCAATTTACACTGAGATTCGTTCGCCTGCCCCACCCCGACAGAGCAGTCCCTTCGAGAGGAGCCACATCGTGGCCAAGAAATCCTTCCGCCGCATCGCGGTCGCCGCCGCAGTAGCCGGCGTTCTCGCCCTGACCGGATGCGCCCAGAGCGGCGCCGGTTCGTCCGGCGACGACGCCGGCGAAGAGAACCCTTACGGCCTCATCACCCCCGGCCAGATCCGCGTGGCGAGCCTCGGCGATGCCAAGCCGTACACCTTCACCGACGAGAGCGGTGAGTTCACCGGCTTCGACGTCGAGCTCTTCACCGACGTCGCCGAGCGCATCGGCATCGACGACGTCGTCTTCACCGGCCAGGACTTCTCCGGCCTGCTGTCGGCCGTCGCGAACGGCCAGTTCGACGTGGGCGTCGCCGCGATCGGCATCACCGAGGAGCGCGAGCAGACGGTCGACTTCTCCGAGGGCTACCTGGCCGGATACCTGACCGTCATGGCCAGCCCCGACAGCGGCATCACCGACGAGGACAGCCTGGCTGGCAAGCGTCTCGGCGTCGTGCAGGGCACTCTGCAGGAGGCGTACGCGGTGAAGAACTTCACCGACACCGAGCTCGTGCGCTTCCCCGACAACAACTCCGCGATCTCCGCCGTCAACAGCGGCTCGGTCGACGCGCACTTCCTCGACTTCGAGGCGGCGAAGGAGTACGCCGAGCAGTACGGCCTCAAGAACGCCATCGACATCCCGTCGTTCGACGCCCCGGCCGGCTTCGCGATCGCCAAGGGCAAGGACGAGTTCAAGAAGGCCCTGGACGACGCCCTGCACGAGGCGATGGAGGACGGCACGTGGAAGGAGCTCTACGAGAAGTGGTTCCCCGGCTCCCCGATGCCCGACCAGTACCTCCCCAGCGCAGAGCAGGGCGAGGGCGACGACGGCGAGTAGTCGCCCCCAACGGATGCGGGGCTTCGGCCCCGCATCCTGACTAGGAGATCCTCATGGACTGGCTCGACAAGATCATCAAGACGTTCCTCGACTTCGACGCGATGCTGCAGGTCATGCCGCAGCTGCTCGGAACAGGCCTCGTCAACACGCTCATCATCTCGCTCGCGGCCACGGTGCTCGGCATCGTGATCGGCATGATCCTCGCGGTCATGGGCGTCTCCCGCACCGCCTGGTTGCGGGTTCCCGCCCGCATCTACACCGACGTCTTCCGCGGCCTCCCCGCGATCCTCACCATCCTGCTCATCGGCCAGGGCTTCGCGGCACTGAGTCGGCAGGTCTTCGGCCCGTCTCCCTACCCGCTCGGGATCCTCGCGCTGAGCCTGATCGCCGGTGCCTACATCGGCGAGATCTTCCGCGCCGGCATCCAGAGCGTCGAACGCGGCCAGCTCGAGGCGTGCCGCGCTCTCGGGATGACGTACGGCAGCGCGATGCGGCTCGTGGTCGTGCCGCAGGGCATCCGCCGCGTGCTGCCGGCGCTGGTCAACCAGTTCATCGCGATCGTGAAGGACTCGAGCCTGGTGTACTTCCTGGGTCTGCTGGTGAGTGAGCGTGAGCTCTTCCGCGTCGGGCAGGATGCTGCAGTCCTCACCGGAAACCTGTCGCCGCTGGTGATGGCCGGCGTCTTCTATCTCGTGATCACGGTGCCGCTGACCCACCTCGTCAACTACTTCGACAACCGCTTCCGCACGGGTCGTCGCAAGGCGTCCCCGCCCAAGAGCGGCCTCGAAGAGGTCGCCGAACAGCAGCCCCCGCTCAGCCCGGTCTACACCCGAGGAGAGAACACATGACCTACACCTCGCCCCTCCCCGTGACCGACGGCCACTTCTACGAGGGCTCCCGTCTGCAGATCGAGAACCTCGAGATGGCGTACGGCGACATCGACGTGATCCGCGACGTCTCGATCACCGTCGAACCCGGCACCACGACGTGCATCATCGGCCCCTCGGGCTCGGGCAAGTCCACGCTGCTTCGCGGGGTGAACCGTCTGCACGAGCCGAAGGGCGGCCGTGTGCTGCTGGCCGACGACGATGCGCTCGCGCTGAAGCCCGACGTGCTGCGCCGCCGCGCGGGTCTCGTCTTCCAGCACTTCAACCTCTTCCCCGATCACACCGCGCTCGAGAACGTGGCGCTGGCGCTGCGCAACGTGAAGCGCAAGTCGAAGGGCGAGGCCGAGCGTATCGCCCTCGCCCGACTCACCGAGGTGGGTCTCGCGGAGCGCGCCGATCACCGACCGCGCGACCTCTCGGGTGGGCAGCAGCAGCGCGTCGCCATCGCCAGGGCGCTCGCCATGGAACCGGAACTGATGCTCTTCGACGAGGCCACCAGCGCGCTCGACCCCGAGCTCGTGAAGGGTGTGCTGAATCTGATGGCCGAGCTGGCGCAGCGCGGAATGACCATGCTCGTCGTCACACACGAGATGGGCTTCGCCCGCAAGGTCGCCGACCAGGTCGTGTTCATGGACGAGGGCCGTGTGGTCGAGGCCGGAACACCCGAGGAGATCTTCGACGCCCCGAAGAGCGACCGGCTGCGGCTGTTCCTCTCCGAGGTGCTCTAATGGCGATCCACACCGCGATCATCGGCTTCGGCACGGCAGGGCGGATCTTCCACGCACCGTTCCTCGCGGCGAGCGCGGAGTTCGAGATCGACGTGATCGTCACCGCCGACCCGGATCGGGCGGCGCAGGCTCGGCGGCAGCACCCGCAGGCGCGGGTGCTGCCTGACGCCGACTCGCTGTGGACGGATGCCGCCGATATCGACCTCGTCGTCGTCGCCTCCCCGAGCGGCACGCATGCCGCCCTCGCGGAGGCGGCTCTGCGGGCGGGATGCCACGTCGTCGTAGACAAGCCCTTCGTGGCCGATGCCGCGCAGGGTGAGGCACTCATCGCTCTCGCCGCCTCCGAGGGACTGAGGCTCACCGTCTTCCAGAACCGGCGGTGGGACGGCGACTTCCTCACACTCCGAGAGCTGGTGCGATCCGGACGGCTGGGAGAGATCCGGCGTTTCGAGTCGCGGTTCACCTGGTGGCAGCCGCAGGCTCCGCAGGGGTGGAAGGCCGATGCCCCGGCATCCGAGGCCGGCGGCATCCTGTTCGACCTGGGCCCGCATCTGATCGACCAGGCCCTGCAGCTGTTCGGTCCCGTGCGCGATGTGTACGCCGAGATCGATCGCCGGCGCGAGGGGGTGGCCGCTGACGACGATGTCTTCCTCGCCCTGGAACACGAGAACGGGGTCCGCTCGCACCTCTGGATGAGCGCTGTGGCTCCCACTCCGGGGCCGCGATTCCGGGTACTCGGGTCCGAGGCGGCGTACACGTCGTGCGGGCTGGACGGACAGGAGCCCGCGATGATCTCGGGTGCGCGCCCCGGCGACCCCGGATTCGGTGAAACGCCGGAAGCCGCATGGGGAACCCTCGACGCCGGCGAGCACAGCGAACGGATTCCGAGCGTTCGCGGCGACTATGGGGCGTTCTACGCCGGAGTCGCATCCGCGATCAACGACGGCGCGGCCGTTCCGGTCGATCCGACGGATGCCGTGGCCGGGCTGCGCGTGATCGCGGCCGCGCACGCGGCCGCACAACAGAAGTAACGACAGAAGAGAAGTAAGGAAGAACATGTCTGTAACTGGATCCGAGAAGATCGTCGTCATCGGCGGCGGCATCCTCGGCGCATCGACCACGGCGCACCTCGCGCGGGCCGGCGCCGACGTCACCCTCGTCACCCGCGGCGCGCTGGCCGACGGCGCATCGGGCCGTTCCATCGCGTGGCTGAACTCCTCGGGCGACCGCTCGACGGAGTACCACTACCTGCGCCTGCTCGGCATCGACCGCTACCGCACCTGGAGCGCGACCCGACCCGACAGCAGCGCCTACCTGCGATTCGACGGGGCGCTGAAGTGGGCGGGTCCGGGTGAGAGCTTCCGCTCGACGTTCGACTTCGAGCGGGCCGGCGGGTACGACGCCGTGTGGATGGACCGGGCTGACGTCGCACGCCACGCGCCGGATGTGAACGCCGATGCGGTGGCCGACGAGGGCGCGATCTTCAACCCCGGCGAGGGATGGGTGAACCTGCCGCACGTGATCGCCGCGTTCGTGGACGAGGCGCGGAACGACGGAGCGACGATCATCGAGAATGCCGGCGAGGCACGCGTCGAGGTTCACGACGACGCGGTCGTCGGTGTCGTGCTCGAGGACGGAAGCCGCATAGCCGCCGACCGCGTGGTGCTCGCGACCGGACCCAGCGTGCCGGGGCAGCTCGCCGAACTGGGCGTGGTGGTGCCCGATGCGTCACCTGCGGCGTTCGTGCTCTTCACCGAGCCGGTGGACTTCGAGGTGCGCACGGTGCTGAACACGCCGCGGGTCGCCGTGCGTCCGACACCGGATCGCCGGCTCGTGCTCGATGCGGGCTGGGCCGAGGAGTCGGTCATCGTCGGCGACGACGGCTCGATCACGGTGCCTGAGGAGTCGGTCCAGGGCCTGCTCGACGAGGCGTCGAAGGTGCTCACGGGAGCGCCGACGCTGGTCGCCGGGCACGTCGGCGCCGGGTGGAAGCCGATTCCCGGAGACGGTGATCCGGTCGCCGGTGCCGTCCCCGGCATCCGCGGTCTCTTCACCCTGTTCACTCACTCCGGTGCGACTCTTGGGTTGATCCTCGGGGAGCTCATGGCTGAACAGGTGCTCACTGGCATGGCGTCGCCTGTGCTGTCGGCCTTCCAAGTCGACCGCTTCGACGAGCAGGAGTTGCCTGCTGAGGTCGGTACCGACGCCTGGGCACCGGTCGCGCCGCACTAGGTGTGATGTCCAGGCAGGTTGTTTTCGATTCTGCTGATGGGCGGGGCTCCGATCGCGGAGTGGTGCCTGTGATGATTGTAGAAGTGCAGCCAGCCCGGGAGTGCTTTGCGGCGCTCAGTCTCTGAGGGATAGAGCTTCGCGTATGCCCAGCCGTCGGCGAGGGTGCGGTGGAAGCGCTCGATCTTCCCATTCGTTTGTGGACGGTAAGGCCGGGTCTTCTTCGCCGTGATCCCAAGATCGATGCAGGCATCGCGCCAGGCGTGAGACTTGTAGGCCGAGCCGTTGTCCGAGAGGACGCGCTCGACAGTGACACCGCGGTCGGCAAACCAGGACACCGCTCGGCGGAGAACACCGATCGCGGTGTCCGCTTTCTCGTCGGAGCAGATCTCGGCGTAAGCGACGCGGGAGTGGTCGTCGATGACGGTGTGCACGAACGCAGTGCCGAGCCTCGGCTCGTAACGATGGTTCCTGCTCTTGGTGCGGGTGGCGGTGGCCTCTCGGTTGCGTTCGCCTTGGACGCGGCCGACGAAGCGCCAGCCGCCGCCGTCGGGGATGTTGCCGAACTTCGTGACGTCGACGTGGATCAGCGATCCGGGATGATCGTGCTCGTAGCGGCGGATTTGCTCCCCATTGACCCTGTCGATATGGCTGAGCCGGTTGATGCGGCAGCGCACCAGGACCGCGTGGACGGTCGAGGCGGGCAGACCGAGTTCGCCAGCGATCTGAACCGCGCCGAGACGCCGCCGCCACCTCGCTTTCACGATTTTCTTGACCTGCGGCAGCGGGGTCTTCGTCGGCATCGATCGCGGGCGACTCGAACGATCAGCCATCCCAGCAGGTCCCTCCAGGCGCAGCCTGGCCGCCCACTTCCGGGCGGTCACGGGCGAGACCATGAACATCTTCGCCGCGACCTGCGGCGGCCAGTGATCCTCGACGATCAGGCGCGCCAGTCGAAGCCGGGCGCGTGGGGTCAGGGCAGCGTTAGCGTGGGACACGAGGGCCTCCTGGTTCCTGAAGCGGTTGAACTCAACAGCTCCACTTCACAACCGGAGGCCCTCACCTCTCAGCTCTTCACGGCCGTGTCGCCGAAACAACGTCCCTGGACATCACAACTAGGCCGTGTTGCTAAAGGGACTGGTGAGCCAGTGGAGTGTCGCAGCGAGACAGAGTCCGGCGTGGTAGTTGCGGGCGAGCTTGTCTGAGCGCATCGCGATGCCGCGCCACTGCTTGAGCTTGTTGAAGCATCGCTCGACGACGTTGCGATCGCGGTAGCGGACGCGCTGCGTCTCGCCGAAGTCGATCGGGCGACCCGGCTTCTTCCGCCGATGCGCGATCTGGTCGTCGCGCTCGGGGATCGTTGCCGCGATCCCACGCTGTCGCAGCCAGGCTCTGTTCGCCTTTGATGGGTAACCCTTGTCTGCAAGCACCCGGTCGGGTCTGGAGCGGGGTCTGCCTCTCGCGCCGGCCACGCTGATCTCCCCGAGCGTCGCGGCCAGCATGCTGGTGTCCGCTGCTTGCCCCGGTGTCAGGATGAACGCGAGAGCGCGGCCTTTCCCATCACAGACCAGGTGATTCTTGGTCGTCAGCCCGCCACGCGAGCGGCCGATCGCGTGGTCAGGCGGCTCCTCGCCGAACTTCTTGTAGTTCGACGGATCCCCCTGTGGTTCGCGGGAGGGTGGCGCCGTGCTGGTGTACGCGGACGATCGTGGAGTCGATGGACGCGACCCAGTCCAGGTCCCCGGTCTGCTGAGCGAGGGACTGCACTTTCTCCAGCAAGCGTGCCCAGACACCCTGATCGGCCCATCGGTTGAAGTTCTTATAGATCGTGTTCCAGTTCCCGAACCGCTCCGGCACATCCCGCCACGGCGCACCCGTACGGAAACGCCACGCCGTCGCCTCGACCACCGTGCGGCGGTCCACCGGCGGACGCCCCGTCGCCTTCACCTTCGGGAACAACGGACCGATCACAGCCCACGCCTCATCCGAGATCACATCACGCGACACCACTCAAGACTCGCCGACCGATCCATCAGAAGGCTTTAGCAGGGTCTGTCCGTTCCTTTGTGTATGGGGCTTCGGCTTAGTTGATTCCTAGGCGGTCGCCGTAGGTGATGGACAGGGTATTCAGGATAGCTTTCCAGCCGGCGATCTGCCCGGTCGGGTTCGTGCGATTCGGGCGCCGCTCGAGCACCGTCAGGTAGAGCACCTTCATCGCCGCCTGCTCGTTGGGGAAGTGCCCGCGGCGTCTCGTGGCCTGCCGGAACCTGGCATTGAGCGACTCGATCCCATTGGTCGTATAGATGAGGCGTCTGATCTCCGGCGGGAACTTCAGGAACGGCACGAACTCGCCCCACGCGTTCTCCCACATCTGGATCATCGCCGGATACAGGCTCCGCCATTGCTCGGCGAACTCCGCGAATCTCGCCTCGGCCGCTGCGATGGTCGGAGCGGTATAGACCTCGCGGAGCTGCCTGGTGATCTTGGACCAGTACTTCTTCGACGCGTATCGAAGTGAGTTCCGCACGAGATGCACGACACACTGCTGCACCGTTGCGAGGGGCCAGATCGCGGTGATCGCATCGGGGAGGCCTTTGAGTCCGTCGCAGCAGACGATGCAGACATCGGCGACACCACGGTTGCGCAGCTCCGTGAGCATGTTCATCCACTGCTTCGCGCCCTCCCCGCCGGTCGGTCCCATCCACAACCCGAGAACGTCACGGTGACCCTCGAGATCGATGCCGACAGCGACGTAGACAGGCCGGTTGGCGACCTGCCCGTCGCGGACCTTGATCACGAGCGCGTCGATCAGAACCACGGGATAGACGACGTCCAGCGGACGGGCTTGCCATTCCTGCATGTCGCCGAGCACCTTGTCGGTCACCGTCGACACCAGATCACGAGAGACGTCTGATCCGTAGAGATCGGAGAGGTGCTTGGCGATATCGCCGGTGGTCATGCCCTTCGCATACAGCGAGATCACCGCCTCGTCGAACCCCGCGATCCGGCGCTGATGCTTGGGCACCACCACCGGCGCGAACGTGCCCGCCCGGTCCCTCGGGACCTGGATCGTGAGATCGCCGATCTCGGTCCGCACCGTCTTCGGCGTGGATCCGTTCCGACTGTTCGGCGTCTGCTTCCCGACCCGGTCGCCCGGGTCGTAGCCGAGGTGCTCGGTCAGCTCCGCCTCCAACGCGGACTGCAGTACCTGCCGGGTCAGCCCCGTCAGCAGCCCGTCCGGGCCAGTCAGCTCGATCCCTTGACCACGAGCGGCGGCCACGAGTTGCTCCGCGACCGCAGTGACATCCGGCGGCGCAGGAAGGATCTCCCCGGTCCGCAGATCGACGGTCTCGGATTGCTCAGTTGGTGTCTTCAATTCAGTGTTCATGACGTGATTCATCTTCCCGGACGACCGAAGCCGAACCGATCACGCCGAACCCCTCACACACAAACTTTCCGACAGACCCCTTTAGCAACACGGCCTAGTTGTGATGTCCAGGCAGGTTGTTTTCGATTCTGCTGATGGGCGGGGCTCCGATCGCGGAGTGGTGCCTGTGATGATTGTAGAAGTGCAGCCAGCCCGGGAGTGCTTTGCGGCGCTCAGTCTCTGAGGGATAGAGCTTCGCGTATGCCCAGCCGTCGGCGAGGGTGCGGTGGAAGCGCTCGATCTTCCCATTCGTTTGTGGACGGTAAGGCCGGGTCTTCTTCGCCGTGATCCCAAGATCGATGCAGGCATCGCGCCAGGCGTGAGACTTGTAGGCCGAGCCGTTGTCCGAGAGGACGCGCTCGACAGTGACACCGCGGTCGGCAAACCAGGACACCGCTCGGCGGAGAACACCGATCGCGGTGTCCGCTTTCTCGTCGGAGCAGATCTCGGCGTAAGCGACGCGGGAGTGGTCGTCGATGACGGTGTGCACGAACGCAGTGCCGAGCCTCGGCTCGTAACGATGGTTCCTGCTCTTGGTGCGGGTGGCGGTGGCCTCTCGGTTGCGTTCGCCTTGGACGCGGCCGACGAAGCGCCAGCCGCCGCCGTCGGGGATGTTGCCGAACTTCGTGACGTCGACGTGGATCAGCGATCCGGGATGATCGTGCTCGTAGCGGCGGATTTGCTCCCCATTGACCCTGTCGATATGGCTGAGCCGGTTGATGCGGCAGCGCACCAGGACCGCGTGGACGGTCGAGGCGGGCAGACCGAGTTCGCCAGCGATCTGAACCGCGCCGAGACGCCGCCGCCACCTCGCTTTCACGATTTTCTTGACCTGCGGCAGCGGGGTCTTCGTCGGCATCGATCGCGGGCGACTCGAACGATCAGCCATCCCAGCAGGTCCCTCCAGGCGCAGCCTGGCCGCCCACTTCCGGGCGGTCACGGGCGAGACCATGAACATCTTCGCCGCGACCTGCGGCGGCCAGTGATCCTCGACGATCAGGCGCGCCAGTCGAAGCCGGGCGCGTGGGGTCAGGGCAGCGTTAGCGTGGGACACGAGGGCCTCCTGGTTCCTGAAGCGGTTGAACTCAACAGCTCCACTTCACAACCGGAGGCCCTCACCTCTCAGCTCTTCACGGCCGTGTCGCCGAAACAACGTCCCTGGACATCACACCTAGCGCGCCGATACCAGCGCGCTCGGCTTCGACGACGTTCTGCTCAAGTGTCCGAGCGTCTGAGCGCTCGAACTGGGAACGCCACACCTGGGCGTCAACGTTACTGAGGCCCGGCACCACGTCGTCACGTTCGGCGAGTCGGAGCAACTCAAGCGCTCCCAGCTCGCCCAGGAGTCGGCCTGTTACCGCGTCGTCTGGTTCGACGATCATCGACAGCACCATCCGTGCTGTGCGCTCGTCCTGGACTCCGTCGCTCAGGTTCGTCATCGTCGGGCCCTCTCACTCCTACAGAGAGGTGCGCGCGGCAACTCGGGAGCGAAGGGTTCCGTGAACGCCGACCCCGGCGTACAGTGGATGGTGAGGCAGGTTCTCCTCATATTGCGGGTCCTCCGGGACGGCCTTCGGGCACTCACACACGTTCTGCCTCCTCGACGGAGTAACACGTGTGACGAGAGGCCCGCCATGTTTCGCCTTATCTGGACGCTCAGCGTTCGCACCCGCGACTACCTGCACCGCTACATGCCGAGCAACCGCCTACTCGCTGGCATCCGCACCCGCCGCGGACTCAAGTGGGGGATACCCGCGATGCTGGTCGCGCTTCCGTACATCCTGATCGCCAGCATCTGCTCTGGCTCGGCAGCCGACGGCGGCCCCGGCTGGCTCCACCTCATCATGCTGTGGGCATGCTGGAACGCGCTCAAGTTCATCATCATGGGACCCCTGAGCGTCGCTCTGCTCATCCGTGCGCGCCTGCGCGAGGCTGCGGTCCGTCGTCACCAGCGCCACGACTCGCGCGTCGAGGCGAGCCTGCGTGAGCCAGCCCTTCGTATCTAGGCTCAACCGCCCACGGCAGTGGATGCCGTGATGCGAGAACCACAGCGCCCGCCAGGCCGGATCACGATGCCGTGCGAAGCGAGCGCTCGCCGGACAGCCTGAGGCCCCGCCCCAACCTTCACGCCGACCTCTACCAGCGTCAACCCGCTGAGGTAGAGGTCGGCTGCTTCGTGGATGCGGAGGGATCGAACCGCCCACGGCGGATCGTCACCTCCCGCCGGGTGAGGTGGGTGGCGACCGTGCGGCGGTTCACGCCGAACACGGATGCCAGCTCCACGAGCGTTGCGCCCTCGCGGTACCGCGCCACCAGATCGTCGACCTGCTCCGGGCGAAGGAGGGTTTGAGCCATCCCAAGTGATCGCACCACTCGACCCCTGGAGTCGGTAACGGTGGGCTCAGAGGAGCGCTGGTCGTGGTTGTAGAAGCCCCGTGACCTGCGCAAAGACAGGGTTTTCAGGTGTGGGCAGGGGTTCTCAAACTCTCTACGGAGGTCCACCGAACACTGAAGCCCCCAGGCACATGCCCGGGGGCTTCAGTCATCTCCTGCGTGACGGCGCACGGGCGTTAGAGTGAGCTGTGCCGTCGCAACCCGGGAGCGTTCCGCTCGACAACGCCGTGATGCGCTCGCATGCGGTCCGATGAGTGAGGTGCTGGCCCGTCTGCGCGGGCAGATCCTCGATGGAACCTACGCCGGGGGAGCAGGACTTCCCAGCGAGATGGAGTTGGCCGCCCTCCACGGCGTCTCTCGACGCACGATCCGCACCGTGCTCGCCACCCTGGCGCGGCAGGGGCTGGTCGAGTCGCACCGGGGCTCCGGATGGTTCGTGCAGCCCAGCCAGCCGCAGGGATTCGACCGGATGCGGTCGTTCACGCAGTGGGCCCGCGGTCGCGGGCGCGCACCCGGCGGTCTCATCGTGGCACGTGCGACGAGGAAGGCCACGGCGCGGGAGGCGCGTCTGCTGGCTATTCGGACGGATGCCGACGTCCTGACCTTCACCCGGGTCCGGACCCTCGACCAGCGTGCCGTGATGGTGGAGCGCTCGACCTGGGCGCCCTGGGTGGTGCCGCATGTGACTGGCGTCCCCGACGATGTCGTCTCCACGACACGGGTGCTCGCGGATGCCGGAATCGTGGTGTCGTCGGGGAACCACAGGATCGAGGCGGTGGCCGCAGCCACCGAGGATGCGCGTCTGCTCGGGGTGCGCAGGTCCAGTCCGCTCCTGCAGGTGCGACGGGAGACCTTCGCAGCGAACGGCCGCCCCGTCGAATGCGCCGAGGACCGCTACGTCCCGCACACGATCTCGTTCGAGGCGCAGGCTTTCGGCGCCGCCGCGCTTCCGGGTGAGGACTGAAGTCCGGGCTGACGGCACGCGCCCACTGTGCGCACCGGGTCGCCCGGATCGTCGTGCGGGCGCGCGATGACACGCGCAGGTCGGTCGGAGTTCACCCACCGGACATCTCGCGGCGGTCGATTGGGTGGGTCCGATTTCTTCTCTTCTCACAGAGGATGCTCCGTGTCTCGTCGTAAACCGCCCGCCCCCGATCCGACCCTCTCCCGCCGTGGATTCACCCGGCTCCTGCGCCCCGCATCGCTGGTCGCCGTCGCCGCCTGCATCGCAGCGCCCGCTCTGACGGCGGCACCGGCCTTCGCCGCACCCAACTTCACTGCACCGGCTGTCGCCGCCTCCGACCGGTCGGCTCTCGCCGTGTCCGACAGCGAGGCTCCTGGCTCCATCGAGACCGGCGGCACCATCATCCGTCTCGACGGCGAGGCGCCGACGAGCGGTCAGGTCGGACGCGCGATCGTGCTCCCGCCGGCCACGGCGGTCGACGTCGACGGCTCCGCGAGCGAGCTCGTCGTCACGGTGAAAGACCCTTCCGGTGTCGTCACGATGGTGATGCCGGAGGAATCGGGCGGGTATCGATTCACCCCGACCATCCCCGGCGATTACGTCGTCGCCTATTCGATCAGCGATGCCGCGGGCGGTGTGAGCGAGGAGACCCGCACGATCACCGTGACCGGTGCGCCGGATGCGGCCGTGGCTGCGGCTCCGAGCGTCGCAGCGGGGCCGGCGGTCGAGGCCGGAGGACCGGACGTGCGCTTCGCGGCGATCGGTGACATCCACGTCAATTGGGACGAGCTCGCCGAGGCCTACGACTTCTGGGCGCAGGAGAACGTGCAGACCGCCCTGTTCGTCGGCGACCTCACCAACAGTGCGACGCCGGGCGAGTTCGCCGGGCTCAAGCAGACGATGGATTCGAAGGCAGGCCTCGGCATCCCGGCGATCGCGTCGCTCGGAAACCACGATGTCTCGGGCATCTCGTCGTACGACCTGTTCACGCAGGCGACGGGCGGTCAGAAGCCGAACGCCGACTACACCGTGAACGGCTACCACGTCATCACGGTGTCGCCGGGCAGCGGCACCATCGACCCCGACACGGGCAAGCCCTCGGGAGCGAGCGGCGGCAACTACGCCTACGCCCAGTCCTGGCTGCAGCAGAGGCTGGCGGCCGCCACGGCCGAGGACCCGAACAAGCCCGTCATGGTGCTGGTGCACCACCCGCTCCAGTGCACCCACTACGTCTCGAACGAGTGGTACGGCACCGGTCTCTCCAGCGGCTGCGGCGACGGCTTCCAGTCCGTGTTCGATGACTTCCCGCAGGCTGTCGTCTGGGGTGGTCACATCCACACGCCGCAGAACATCCCGACCTCGATCTGGCAGGGCCAGGAGAACCGGAGCGGCGAGCGGTCCACTCAGGGATTCACCACCGTGAACGCGCCGCCGCTGGCGTACTACGAGTTCGAGTCCGGTGTCGTGAACTCGAGCCCGACCAGCCGCGGCAACGACACCACGCCGGATGACGCGGGCAACAACCGCCAGACGGCCATCGTCGAGATCACCGGCTCCACCGTCACCATCAAGAACTACGATCTGCTCGCCGATCAGTGGATCGACCAGACGTGGACCTGGGACGTGGCTGACTCCGTGGATGAGACCAAGAGCTACGACGAGCGGTTCCCGTTCAACGACACCTACCGAGCGAGCCAGTCCGCAGGACCGGTCTGGCCGGAGGGTGCGGCCGTGACCGTGGGCGACATCGCGAGCGCGAAGGCGATGGTCTCGTTCCCGCAGGCCGTCCCCGCGCCGAACTCCGTCGGCGACATCGTGCACAAGTACCGCTACTCGACGGTCGACGTGGCCACCGGTGAGGAGGTCAACTCCTTCCTGCAGTGGTCGGGCTTCTACAACCTGCCGATGCCTGCCGACCGCAGGCACGAGGTGTGGAACCTGCTCCCCGGAAAGGAGTACGAGGTGCGGGTCACCCCCATCAACGCCTGGGGCAAGGAGGGGTCGGCGTTGACGGCCCGGTTCACGAGCACCGAGGGCAGCGGCGGTGAGGGGCCCTTCGACCCCAGCAGCCTGACCTTCGACGACCTCCGCGCTGCCCTGCCCACGGCTGATCTCCTGGATGTCGGCTTCGCGGGCGGCACGGCGAGCGACTCCTCTCCGGCCGCGCGTCCGCTCACCGCAGGCGCCGATGCCCGGATCGAGAACGATCCCGCCGTGGGATCCGATGTCGTGATCGGCGCGGAGGGGGCTGCCACCGGCATCCGCACTCCGAAGTGGACGGACGCGGAGTATGCAGCGCTGCAGGACGGCTTCACCCTCGATGCGACCTTCCGTCTCGACGCGATCGCCGGCGGATACGTCGACGTGTTCGGCGGCATGCAGAGCGGCGGCATCGGTCTCGAGGCCGTCGGCACCAGCGCGACGACGTACGAGCTGCAGTTCTGGTACGCCTCGCCTCGTCCGGCGGTCAGCCTGAAGTACGGCCAGTGGTACCACGTGACCGCCTGGTATGACGGTCAGGATGCACGGCTGTACGTCGACGGCGTCCGAAAGGCCGAGTCCGAAGGAGTGTCGTTCTCCGTCAAGCCCAGCGCGGCCGATGCGCGCTACATGGTGATCGGCGGCGACGCGAACACGTCGGGCGCGCTCGACGACGCCACCATGGACGGACGGATCGCCGGAGTCGAGGTCTACAGCGCTCCGCTCTCCGACAAGGACGTGTACCGGGTGGCGACGCGGGAGCTCACCGCACTCGACACCATGCCGCCGCTCGTGCGCGTCGCCCCGGAACCCGCGGGTGAGGCCACAGTCGGAACCGCCTACACCGCCCCGCATGCCGAGGCCGTGGACAACTCGGGGCGCGTGAGCACGATGCTCGAGGTGACCGACCCGTCAGGTGCCCCGGTGCCCGTCGACGACCCGGCGTCCGGCCTGCGGGCACTCGCCGTGGCTGCCGGAGACGGATACACGTTCACCCCGACCGCGACCGGCACCTACACCCTGAAGTACATCGCGACCGACGCGGCCGCCCGGCAGAACCAGGTCACGTTCACCGTGACCTCGACGGCCGGCTCCGACGGCGGCAACCCCGGCGGCAACCCTGGTGGTAACCCCGGTGGCACCCCCGGCGGTAACCCCGGTGGCGGTAACACCGGAGGCGGCGCGAACCAGGGCGGCGGTTCCGCCGGTGGACAGTCCGATCCGCTGGCGGCGACCGGTGGCCCGGCCCCGACGATGCTCGCCTTCGCCGGACTGCTGCTGCTCGCCGGAGGCGGCGTTCTGCTCCGCCGGCGGATGCTGCGCCGCCCGGAGGGACAGGAATGAGCACGGGGCGTCGGCATCCGGGTGCGCGCCAGCGCCCCCGACCGGCGATCCGCACCCTGGTCGCCGGAGTCGTCGCCCTCACCGGGGTCGCCGTCAGCGTGATGCTGACGGCGGCCCCGGCCGCGGCGCACAGCTATGCGGCGACGGTCTTCGCCGATGTGTCCGAACCCGAGCGCGGCGTCGTGCGCACCGTGCTCGACATCGAGTACGTCCTGCTCGCCACCGACGGAGCGCGGGCGATGGGCGACACGGCCTTCGAGCAGGAGGCCTACGCCGACGTGCAGGCGAGCGGCCGGGATCCGGAGAAGCTCACGCCCGCGGTGCTCGACGACCATGCCGACTCCGTCGAGGGATACGTGCTGCCTCGGTTCTCGGTGAGCGTGGCGCAGGACGGGGAGCCGTCGCAGGCGTGCCCCAACGCCGTGGTGGCGCCCTACGAGATCGTCATCCGGGACGGCGTGCCGCATGCGCGCCTGGTGATCGAAGCCGACTGCACGGCGCAGGTCGAGGCGATGCCCGTGCCGTATCGGATCACGACCGAGCTGTTCCCCGGAACGGCTCCCGGGGGCATGACGACGACGATCGTCGACTACGACGTGCGTTCGGGCGCGGGTGTGGCCAGTCTCGACACCGACACGAACCCCTCGATGGTCACCACGACCGACTGGGGCTCTCGGATGGGTGAGTTCCTTGTGCTGGGGGCGGAGCATCTGCTGCTCGGCCCCGACCACCTGCTGTTCCTGCTGGCGCTGATCATCGGATCTCGCCGGCTCAGGGACATCGTGCTGGCGGCGACGGCGTTCACGGTCGCGCACTCGGCGACCTTCATCCTCGCCGCCCTCGGGGTGGTGAGCATTCCCGCGTGGATCGTGGAGCCGGCCATCGCCCTGTCGATCGCCGTCGTCGCGCTCTGGGAGATGCGACGGTTCCGGCGTGCCAGGCGGACGGATGCGATGGGGGCGGAGGGGACGCTTCGGCCTCTTTCCGGGAAGCCCCAGGGTCCTCTCGACGAGCAGCCGCTCGTCGGGGGCGGCGGGAACGCTGTCGCTGTGCGTGAGCGGATCCTCGCGGCGCCGGCATCCGCAGCGGTGGTCGACGGCTTCACCCGAGGGGATCTGCTGCGTATCGGCGTGGTCTTCGCCTTCGGGCTGATGCACGGCGTGGGCTTCGCCGGAGCGCTGGGAATCGACGAGCCGTTCTCGTGGGATCTGCTCGGGGCGCTCCTCGTCTTCAACGTGGGCATCGAGCTGGCGCAGCTTCTGGTGATCGCGGTGGTGTTCCCGTTGTTCGTGCTGCTGCGGCGGCGGCTGCCCTCGGCGGGATTCTGGATCGCCGCGGTCGTCGCCGCCGTCGGGCTGTTCTGGTTCGTCGAGAGGCTGATCGCCGGAGCCTGACCGGAGTGCGCCCGCCCCGAGATGGTGGCGGGCGCACTCCGCGGTCAGCGACGCGACGCGAGGCCGGCGAGCAGCTCCAACACGCACAGCGCCGCCAGGCGCACGGTGCGGGCATCGTCGGCGTCGGCCGTCGCATCGACCTCTGCGAGGTCGGCACTCACCACCCGGGAGTCCGAGGCCACGGCACGCGTGAGCGCCCGAAGCTCCCAGGCCTGCAGTCCGCCGGGAACGCTCGCGGGGCAGCCGGGCGCCACCGAGCGGTCGCACACGTCGACGTCGATGTCGAGGTGGATCCGCGGATCGGCTCCTGCTCCTGCGACGTCCAGGGCCTCAGCGATCACGTCGTCGATGCCGCGGCGGCGGAGCTCGTCGAGGGTGATCACGCGAATGCCCCAGTCGGCTGCGCGCCGGGCGTAGGCGGCGGAGTTCGCGAAGTCGGCGATGCCGATCTGCACGATCCGGGTCGGGTCGATCCGGGCGGTGTCGACCGGCGATGTGGCGGGGATGTCTTCCACGAGGCGTCGCACCGGCGTGCCGTTGGAGACGCCGTCGCGCAGGTCGAAGTGCGCGTCGAACGTGATCAGTCCGGTGGCCTCGGCCCCGAGCGCCGTCGGATAGGTGAGCGAGTTGTCGCCGCCGAGCGCGATGACGAGCTTCGAGGCCGCGGCGAGTTCGCGCACGCGGGAGATGACCCGCGCCTCGCCGGCGGAACCGTCGGGGTCGGCGACATCACCGGCGTCGGCGATGCGCAGCACCTCGTCGAGCTCGATCGCGGGCGGACCCATCAGCGTCATCCCGTAGCGGGGGAGGGCCTCGCGGATCGCGGCCGGCGTCGCGTGCGCTCCCGTCGGTGACAGCGAGGTGCGCCAGGTCGGCACTCCGAGCACGACGGCGTCGGCGGTGCCGTCGAATGCGGGCCAGGATCCGGCACGCGGCCAGAGCGGGTCGTTGCTGAGCTGTGCGGTGTGGGGGCTCATGATCAGACTCCGGGGATCAGGGCGTGGGCGATGGAGAAGATGACGAGACCTGCCAGCGCGCCGACGAACGTGCCGTTCAGTCGGATGTACTGCAGGTCGCGGCCGACCATCAGCTCTATCTTCTCGGTCGTCTCGGCCGGGTCCCAGCGCTCGACGGTGTCGGTGATGATCGAGGCGATGTCGTGCCGGTAGCGGTCGACGAGGAATACAGCCGCGTCCGACACCCAGGTGTCGACGCGGTGCTGCAGCGCGGTGTCGGTCGTGAGGCGTTCTCCGACCTCCTGCAGGGCCTGCACCGCGCGGCGGCGCAGACCGCTCTCCGGATCGGCGAGGGCGGTGAGCAGACCGTTCTTCGCGGTGTTCCACGCCTCGGCGGCCAGGGCGCCCACACGCGGGCTGTCGAAGAGCGAGGCCTTGGCGTTCTCGAGCTTCGCGCGGGTCGCCGGGTCGTTCTGCAGACTGTCCGCCAGACGCGCCAGATACCCGTCGACGGCGATGCGGGCCGGGTGATGCGGGTCGGCCTGCACGGCATGCACGAACTTGACGGCCTCGTGGTAGACCGTGTCGTCGACGAAGCGATGAGCCAGCTTCGGCACCCACCCTGGCAGGCGACGGGAGACGAGTCCGCTGAACGATTCGGCATTCGCGTCGAGCCAGCGCGCGATGCTGTCGGCGGCCAGGTCGACGGCGCCGTGATGGGCGTCGGCCTCGACGATCTTCTCGAGCCAGGCTCCCGCGGGCGGACCCCACTCGGGGTCGACCAGGTGCTCACGGGCGAGGTCGGTGATGAGGTCTCGCACATCATCATCGCTCAGCGCGTTGAGTACGGCCGTGGCGATGGTCGTGCCCTCGGTGCCCACTCGCTCGGCGTGCGGGGCCTCGCGCAGCCATTCGCCGGCGCGCAGCGCGATCCGCGTGCTCGACAACTTGGTGCGCACCACGTCGGCTGCGAGGAAGTTCGTCTCCACGAACTCGCCGAGCGTACGGCCGATCTCGTCCTTGCGGTTGGGGATGATCGCGGTGTGCGGGATCGGGAGGCCGAGCGGACGGCGGAACAGTGCGGTGACGGCGAACCAGTCCGCGAGCGCACCCACCATGCCGCCCTCGGCCGCAGCGCGCACATAGGTGAGCCCCTCGAACCGCTGCTGGAACGCGAAGGCGAACACGAAGACGACGGCCATGAACACCAGAGCTCCGAGGGCGACGGCCTTCATTCTTCGGAGCGCGCGCAGGCGCTCCTGGTCGGAGGGGGACAGCATCGCCATCGGTGTTCGCGGCATGACGTCATCCTTTCACGCCGTCGTCGTCGCGGTGCCGACGGCGCGGGTGCGGTGTCTCGGTGCTCAGACAGCCGTCCGCCTCGACGGACGAGTACCCTCAAGGGGTGATCGAAGACATCAAGAAGCGTGCTCTGCACCGCACCAGCATTCTCGAGGGCCAGATGCGCGGCGTCGCGCGGATGATCGAGAACGAGGAGTACTGCATGGACATCATCACGCAGTCCCGCGCCATCCAGCGCTCGCTGGAGTCGTTGAACCGCCTGCTGCTGGAGAACCACCTCCGCACACACGTCACCCACATGTTCGACGAGGGCGGCGAGGAGCGCGACAAGGCCGTCGTCGAACTCCTCAAGGCCTTCGACTTCGACCGCAAGTAGGGCGTTCCGAGCCGGGCACGACACAGCGCCCCGACGGAGTCGTCGAGGCGCTGCGCGGTGATTCACCTGCCGCTGTCGTCGAAGACCTCACCCTCCATGGCGTCGTAGCCCTCGGCCTGCGGGTCGCCGTGGGTGCCGCCCGAGATCGCGTACTCCTCCTCGGGGGAGAGCACCAGGCGGTGTCGGAAGAAGAGTCCGAACCCGAGCAGGATCACGACGTAGACGATCGCGATCGCGACGATCGCCGGGCCGAACGTGGGGTTGAGCAGGAACCCGACGAAGATCAGCGCGGCGATCACCAGCGCGACCGCGGCGCCGGGGATGCCCCACGGGCTGCGGTACGGACGGTCGACGTTCGGGTACTTCTTGCGCAGGATCATGAACGAGACCAGCTGGAGGCCGTAGGCCAGCACGGCTCCCCACACGGCGATGTTCAGCACGATCGCACCGGCGACGGAACCCGCACCCTCGGCGTCGACGGCTGCGAGGACGTCGAGCACGATGAGGGCGACGAAGCCGATCGCCGCACCCACGACGAGGGCGACCCACGGGGTCTGGCGCTTGCCGGTCAGTGACAGGAAGCGCGGGTAGTAGCCGGCGCGTGACAGCGAGTACATGTTGCGGCCGTAGGCGAACATGATCCCCTGCAGCGAGGCGAGCAGTCCGATGAGGGCGAAGAGGGCGAGCACGGCGGCGAG
The DNA here is from genome assembly GCF_019443525.1 of Microbacterium sp. PAMC22086. Classification (NCBI taxonomy): domain Bacteria; kingdom Bacillati; phylum Actinomycetota; class Actinomycetes; order Micrococcales; family Microbacteriaceae; genus Microbacterium; species Microbacterium sp. PAMC22086. The sequence goes on from NZ_CP080380.1 coordinate 1,600,129, forward strand.
CTGATCGCCGACGATCGCACGGAAGCCGTCGAGCAGCGGCTCGCCCGCAGTGCCGGTGGCCTCGGCGCCGATCACGCCGGTGTTCAGGAACAGCACGAGCAGACCCGTGACGATGAGCGTGCCGCGAGCCCAGAATCCGGCCTTCGGGATGTCGCGGGTCGGGTTGTGCGACTCCTCGGCGGCCAGCGGCAGTTCTTCGATGCCGAGGAAGAACCACATCGCGAACGGGAGAGCGAACAGGATCGGCAGCACGCCGTGCGGCAGGAACTCCGTCTGGCCGGGGTCGGGAGCGATGTCCCACAGTGCGTCCCAGCTGAAGGCGCCGGAGAAGACCGCCATCGCGGAGAAGACCAGGATGATGCCGATCGAGATGATCGAGACGACGATCGCGAAGCGGAAGGAGATCGCCGCACCCGCGGAGTTCAGAGCGATGAAGACGATGTAGAGGATGAGGTACCAGGCCCACCCCGGCAGCTCGAGGCCGAGCAGCTCACTGGTGATGCCGTTCGCATACGACGCCGAGAAGTAGACGATCACCGCCGTGGTGGCGACGTACTCGATCGTCTCGGCCACCCCGGTCACGAGACCACCCCAGGGTCCCATCGCCGATCGTGCGAAGGAGTACGCGCCACCGGTGTGCGGCATCATCGCGGCCATCTCGCCGATCGCGAAGATCATGCCGTAGTACATGAGCACGAGGATCGCGAAGGCGATCAGCATCCCGCCGAAGCCCGCGAAGTCGATGCCGAAGTTCCAGCCGGAGAAGTCGCCGGAGATGACGGCAGCGACCGCGAGGCCCCACAGGCCCCAGACGCCGGCGGATCTCTTCAGCGTCCGTTTCTCGAAGTACTCGCTCCCGGCACGTGTATAGGTCGCCCCAGCGACCTTGCGGGATTCATTGCTCTGCTCAGACATCCGCTCTCCGTTCGCATGAACACAGGCGCCGGGTGCACCTTGCGGATGATTGTGGCAGTCAATGGTGGTTTCGTCTACCTTTAAACGCGACAGTGATCTACTCTGATGGCGAAGCCGGTCGGTCGATCGCTTCACCACGACGACGGGAGCGAGAAGATGTCGGGAAACCTCAGCATCGAGCAGCTGGATGCCGGCATCGCCGCCGGTGAGATCGACACGGTGATCGTGGCCTTCGCCGATGCGCAGGGTCGGCTGGTCGGAAAGCGGGTCTCCGCGCGGCTGTTCCAGGAGGACATCCTGCATCACGGCGCCGAGGCCTGCGACTACCTGCTGTCCGTCGACGTCGACATGAACACGGTCGACGGCTACGCGATGTCGGGCTGGAACCGCGGCTACGGCGACATGGTGCTGCGCCCTGATGTCGCGACCCTGCGGCGGATGCCGTGGCTCGAGGGCAGCGTGCTGATCATGGCCGACCTGGTCTGGCAGAACGGCGAACCCGTCGGCCCCTCGCCGCGCGCGATCCTCGACCGGCAGCGCGACCGGCTCGCAGAGCGCGGATGGACGGCCTTCTCCGGCACCGAGCTCGAGTTCATCGTGTTCGAGAACACCTACCGCGACGCCTGGGCGCGCAAGTACGAGGGGCTGACACCGGCCACCGACTACAACGTCGACTACAACCTGCAGGCCTCGACCCGCATGGAACCGCTGCTGCGCGACATCCGCCTCGGCATGGACGGAGCGGGTCTCTACTGCGAAGGCGTGAAGGGCGAGTGCAACCTCGGGCAGCAGGAGATCGCGTTCCGCTACGCCGAGGTGCGCGAGACGGCCGACCAGCACGTGATCTACAAGAACGGCGCGAAGGAGATCGCCGCGCAGCACGGGCAGTCGCTCACGTTCATGGCGAAGTTCAACGAGCGCGAGGGCAACAGCTGTCACATCCACCTCTCCCTGCGCGCCGACGACGGGACGCCGGTGATGGCCGGCGACGGTGCGCACGGCTTCAGCCCCGTCATGGAGCACTGGATCGCCGGCATCCTCGCCACCCTGCGCGAGTTCACGCTGCTGTATGCGCCCAACATCAACTCGTACAAGCGCTTCGCGAAGGGCAGCTTCGCCCCGACCGGCGTGGCCTGGGGCATCGACAACCGCACCTGTGCGCTGCGCGTGATCGGCAGCGGATCGGGGCTGCGGGTCGAGAACCGGGTGCCCGGCGGCGACGTGAACCCGTACATGGGCATCTCGGCGATCATCGCCGGTGGCCTGTACGGCATCGAGAACGAGTTGGCCCTGCCCGAGCGGTTCGAGGGCAACGCCTACGAGGCGGGCGTCGACCACCTGCCGACGACCTTGCGCGAGGCCGCACAGCTGTTCAGTGCGTCGACCATCGCCAGGGAGGCCTTCGGTGATGACGTCGTGGACCACTATCTGAACCAGGCGCGCATCGAGCTGGAAGCCTACGATGCCGCCGTGACCGACTGGGAGCGCGTCCGTGGTTTCGAGCGGCTCTGACCCGGCACCCCTGATCGGGGTCACGACCTACCTGGAGCGGGCGCAGCAGGGGGTGTGGGATGTGCGGGCGGCATTCCTGCCCGAGCAGTACCTGACCGGTGTGACGGCGTCCGGCGGCATCGCGCTGCTGCTGCCCCCGCAGGACCCGGAATCGGCGGATGCGGCGATCGCCGGGATGGACGGACTGATCCTCTCCGGCGGGGCCGACGTCGCGCCCGAGCTCTACGGTGCGCAGCGGCATCCGCTGACCGACCCCGCCCGGGTCGACCGTGACGCGTGGGAGCTGGCGCTGTTCCGGGCGGCGGAGCGGCGGCGCATCCCGGTGCTCGCGATCTGCCGGGGACTGCAGCTGGTCAACGTGGCGCGCGGAGGCACTCTTCAGCAGCACCTCCCCGAGTCGCTCGGCACCGAACGGTACCGCCTCGGCGGAGGCGTGTTCGCCGAGAACGACATCGAGGTCTCGGACGACACCGCGCTCGCCGAGGTGCTCGGCGCGGGAGATGTGCGGGTGCACAGCTACCACCATCAGGGCATCGATCGACTCGGGGAGGGGCTGGTCGCGGCCGCCAGCTCCGACGATGGACTCGTGCAGGCGTTTGTCGACACCTCGTCCGGCCGCATCGTCGGCATCCAATGGCATCCCGAGGAGAACGCCGAAGACCGGCGTCTCTTCGCAGATCTCGTCTCACAGGCGCGTGCGTTCGCCGCGCAGCGGAAGGAGGACGCCCGATGAGTGCGTTCACAGTCATCAACCCGTCGACCGGAGCCGCGATCCGCGACGTCGCACGCGCGGATGTCGGAGAGACCGATGCGGCGATCGCCCGTGCGGTCTCCGCCCAGCGCCGGTGGGCGGCACTGGCTCCGATCGCCAGAGCCGACGCGCTTCGGGCGTTCGCCCGTGCGGTCGAGGGCGCGGTCGAGGAGCTGGCCCAGCTGGAGGTGCTCAACTCCGGGCATCCGATCGGCTCCGCACGGTGGGAGGCCGGGCACGTCGCCCAGGTGCTCAACTACTATTCCGCCGACCCGGAGCGGCTGTCCGGACGACAGATCCCGGTGGCCGGCGGGCTCGATGTCACCTTCCACGACCCCTACGGCGTCGTCGGCGTCATCGTGCCCTGGAACTTCCCCATGACGATCGCCTCCTGGGCGTTCGCGCCGGCGCTCGCCGCGGGCAACGCCGTGGTGCTGAAGCCCGCCGAACTGACCCCGCTCACTGCGATCCGCCTCGGTGAGCTCGCGCTCGAGGCCGGACTCCCGGAAGGGCTGTTCGAGGTCGTCACGGGCTCGGGCTCGGTCGTCGGCCAACGTCTGGTCGAGCACCCCGACGTGCGCAAGGTGGTCTTCACCGGCTCGACCGAGGTCGGCATCGAGGTCGCGGCCGGCTGTGCGAGAGCGCTCAAGCCGGTCACTCTCGAGCTCGGCGGCAAGAGCGCCAACATCGTCTTCGCCGATGCCGACCTCGAACGCGCGGCGGCGGGGGTCCCCGGCTCGGTGTTCGACAACGCAGGCCAGGACTGCTGCGCCCGCAGCCGCCTGCTCGTGCAGCGCTCGGTGTACGACCGCTTCCTCGAACTGCTCGAACCGGCCGTGGCCGCCTGGCGCGTGGGCGACCCCGCACGCGAGGACACCGACATGGGGCCGCTCATCTCGGCAGGGCACCGCGACACCGTCGCCTCTTTCCTCGACGGCGCCGACATCGCGTTCCGGGGAAGCGCGCCGGACGGGGACGGGTTCTGGTTCGCTCCGGCCGTCGTGCTCGCCGACCCTGCCGACCGCATCGCCCAGCAGGAGGTGTTCGGGCCCGTCGTCGCGGTGATGCCGTTCGAGGATGAGGCCGACGCCATCCGTCTGGCCAACGACACCGCCTACGGGCTCGCCGGCTCCGTGTGGACCGAGAGCCTGGGGCGCGGTGTGCGCGTGGCACGGGGTGTGCGCAGCGGCGTGCTGTCGGTGAACTCCCATTCCTCGGTGCGGTACTCCACACCGTTCGGCGGCATGAAGGCGTCGGGCCTGGGGCGCGAGCTCGGCCCCGACGCCGCCGAGCACTTCACCGAGACCAAGAACGTCTTCTTCGCGACCGATGAAGCCTGATCGCGTCGTCCCCTCACCCACCCGGAACGGAGAACTCACATGAGCATCGATCTGACCCAGCGACTGAAGGACCGCGTCGCCATCATCACCGGTGGCGCGAGCGGCATCGGGTTCGCCACCGCCCAGCGGTTCGCCGCGGAGGGCGCCTTCGTCGTGATCGCCGACGTCGATCCGACGACCGGAGAGGCGGCGGCCGCCGCGGTGGGCGGGGCGTTCCGTCCGGTCGACGTCGCCGACGAGGCCAAGGTCGACGCGCTGTTCGACGGCGTCGCCGAGGAGTTCGGCCGCATCGACATCGCCTTCAACAACGCGGGCATCTCGCCGGCCGACGACGACTCCATCGAGACGACCGAGCTCCCGGCCTGGGACCGGGTGCAGGACGTGAACCTCAAGAGCGTGTACCTGTGCAGCCGTGCGGCGCTGCGCCACATGGTGCCTGCGGGGCGCGGCTCCATCATCAACACCGCGTCGTTCGTCGCGCTGCTCGGATCGGCGACCTCGCAGATCAGCTACACCGCGTCGAAGGGCGGCGTGCTGGCGATGTCCCGTGAGCTCGGGGTGCAGTTCGCGCGTCAGGGGGTGCGGGTCAACGCGCTGTGCCCTGGACCGGTGAACACCCCGCTGCTGCAGGAGCTGTTCGCCAAGGATCCGGAACGTGCGCAGCGGCGCCTCGTCCACGTGCCGATGGGCCGCTTCGCCGAGCCCGCGGAACTCGCGGCGGCCGTGGCCTTCCTCGCCTCGGACGACTCGTCGTTCATCACCGCGAGCGCCTTCGTCGTCGACGGCGGGATCACGAACGCCTACGTCACCCCGCTGTGAGCGACCCTCACCTCGCTGTGACAGGGTGAAGGCATGAGCGAGCACCCCCACGACGGCGACCTCGTCGAGGTTCGCAAGGCGGTCTACCGACCGCTGCGGCGCGGCAACGCCCTCGAGGACACGGTCGCCCGCCTCGTGCAGACGATCCGGCTCGGCGTGGTCGCTCCGGGGGAGTCGCTGCCGCCGGAGCGCGAGCTCGCCGCGTCGTTCGGGGTGAGCCGGGACACCGTGCGCGAGGCGATCCGCGAACTGGCGGACACCGGCTACCTGCTGCCGCGGCGCGGACGGTACGGGGGGACGTTCGTCGCCGACCCGTTGCCGCACCCGACCACGTCGGGGACGGTGACGCCCGAGGAGATCGACGACGTCCTCGGACTGCGCCGCGTGCTCGAGACCGGGGCCGTGCGCGCCGCGGCGAGTCGATCGCTCGACGCCTCGACCCGTGCCGACCTGTGGGCGCGACATGAAGCGGCGCTGCCGGCCGGGCCGGAGGAGTATCGGCGACTGGACACGCTGCTCCACCTGGCGATCGCCGAGGCCGCTGGCATCCCGTCGCTCGTCGCGCTCGTTGCCGAGAACAGAGCCGATGTCAACGTGTGGCTCGACACGTTCCCGCTGATGCCGCGCAACATCCAGCACTCGGGCGAGCAGCACGAGAGCATCGTCACCGCGATCCTCGCCGGGCGTCCGGATGCGGCAGAGGCGGCGATGCGCGACCACCTCGCCGGCTCCGAGGCGCTGCTGCGCGGCTTCCTCATCTGATCAGCGCTAATCGGTCGCTTTTTTGAGAGTTCGCAACGGATACAGTTGCGAACGGATCAAGAGACTTCTGATTTCGCTATACCTGGCGCCCTTCCTATGACAGACTCGCGACAAGCGAATCTCAATGGGGAGGCTCCATGCCCGACACCACCCGAACGTCGACGGCGACACTCGACGCACCCGCCACCACCGGTGCGGTCCGCATCGACGGCGTCACCAAGCGCTACGGTGCTGCCACCGCCGTCGACGACCTGAATCTGGATGTGCAGCCGGGAGAGTTCCTCTCGCTCCTCGGGCCCTCCGGCTGCGGCAAGACGACGACCCTGCGCATGATCGCGGGCTTCGAGTTCCCGGACGCCGGCGACATCCTCATCTCCGGTCGCAGCGTCCTGAACCTCCCGCCCTATCGGCGCGAGGTCAACACCGTCTTCCAGGCGTATGCCCTCTTCCCGCATCTGACGGTCGCCGAGAACGTCGCGTACGGGCTGCAGCAGCGGCGGGTGCCGAAGGCCGAGCAGCGCGAGCGCGTGAGCGAAGCGCTCGACATGGTGCAGCTGCGGGCGTTCGCCGACCGCAAGCCGACGCAGCTCTCCGGTGGACAGCAACAGCGCATTGCCCTGTCGCGGGCGCTCATCAACAGGCCGAGCGTCCTCCTGCTGGACGAGCCGCTGGCAGCGCTGGACCGGCAGCTGCGCGAAGAGATGCAGCTCGAGCTGAAGCTGCTGCAGGCACGGCTCGGCACGACCTTCGTGTTCGTCACGCACGATCAGGCCGAGGCGCTGTCGATGAGCGATCGGATCGCCGTGATGCGTGCGGGGCGGATCGAGCAGCTCGACGCACCGGCCGCCATCTACGCGGAGCCCGCCTCGGCGTACGTCGCCTCCTTCATCGGGCAGCAGAACTTCGTGCACGGCACCGTGCGCGCAGCCGGGAACGCGGTCGACACCGCCATCGGGGCGATCTCCGGTCGGTGGGGTGGCGAGCGTGTCGCCGCAGGACAACCGGCCGTCGCCGCGATCCGGCCGGAGTACATCCGTCTGGAGCAGGGGGAGGGCGCCGGAGTCCCCGGACGCGTGCTGGGGGTCTCCCACCTCGGCGAGACCCTGCAGGTCGCGGTCCGCATCGGTGAGGACGCCACATTCCTCTCGCGCATGCCCGCCCCGACCGCCCCGTCGGTGGGGGTCGACGACGTCGTCCGCTGCGTCTGGAGCCCGGCGGATGCACGGTTGTTCGCCGCCGAGGGCATCCCGACCACCGCGACGCACGTGATCACCCTGCCCAAGGACGGCGGCCGGTGACGGGCGTGCCCCCGGTGCGCGTGCTGGCGCATCGGAGCGCTGCGCGGGTGATCCGCACCGAGCTGACCCGGCGCGGCTTCCTCGCCACCGCGATCATGGCGGGAGGGGCGGTCGTGCTCAGCGCATGCGCGCCGGGGCAGAACGCCGCGGCGGTGCACGCCAAGGGCGGCCCCCTCGAGGACAAGCTCTCCATCTACAGCTGGGGCGACTACGACGCCCCGGAGGTGCTCGAGCAGTTCACCGCGGAGAACGGCCCGCGCATCGTGCTCGACGCCTTCAACTCGAACGAGGAGCTGATCGCCAAGCTCGTCGCGGCGCGCGGCACCTCGGGATACGACATCGTCGTACCGACCGGAGTCTTCGTCGGGCCGATGGCCGAGAACGGACTCCTGCAGAAGTTCAACCTCGACCTGCTCCCGAACATGAAGCACGTGGCGCCCGAGTTCCGTGGGCGCTCGTGGGACCCCGGCAACGAGTACTCGGTGTGCAAGGCCTGGGGGACCACGGGCTTCGTCTACGACAAGAGGGTGATCTCGCGAGAGCTCACGACCTGGAACGACTTCATCGACGCCGCGCAGAACGAGGCCTCCGGTTCGACCTCGGTGCTCGACGACCCGGCGCCGCTGCTGGGCATCTATTTCTGGGCCAACGGCATCGACTGGACGACCACGGATCCCGACGACCTCGACGCCGTCGAGAAGTTCCTGGTGAAGGATCTCGCGCCGCACGTCTCGGCGTTCGACTCGTATCCCGGCGGTTCATCGATTCCCCAGGCCTCGCACGCGCTGCTGCAGTCCTACAACGGCGACGCGCGGCTCGGCATCTTCGAGTCCGACGACCCCGACCGCTGGCAGTGGGTGCTGGGGAGCCCGGCGACCGAGCTGTGGATGGACAACTGGGCGATCGCCGCCGGTGCCCCGCACCCCGAGGCCGCGCACGCGTTCATCGACTTCGCGCTGCAGCCCGATGTGCAGCTCGCGCAGGTGGACTACATCGGCTACGACACTGGGATCAGCGGCATCCGCGAAGAGGCGGAGGCCGCGGGTCTCGAACGGCTCGACATGGTGTTCTTCGACGAGAACCAGGTGGAGACCATGCACGAGGGCAAGCTCACCGATGCGCAGGACCGCGTCGTCTCGATCTGGAACTCGATGAAGGCGGCCGCCGGTGCCTAAGCTCAAGTTCGGTCTCGCCATCCCCGCGTGGGCCTGGCTGCTCATCTTCTTCGTCGCCCCGATCTTCATGGTCGTGGTGTTCAGCTTCGGCTACAAGCCGAGCATCTTCGCCACGCACGCGCTGGACCACCTCTCCTTCGATCGCTACCTCGAGGCGCTCTCTCCGACGTTCTTCAGCACCTTCCTGAACACGCTGTGGATCGGCATCCTCGGCACCGTGCTGTGCCTGGTGATCGGCGGCCCCGTCGCGTACTGGATCGCGGTGAAGGCCCCGCCGTCGAAGCGCGGGCTGCTGCTCGCGCTGGTGATGGTGCCGTTCTGGACGAACTTCCTCGTGCGCACCATCGGCTGGCAGGTGATCCTCGCCCCTGAGGGGTGGCTCTCGCAGCTGCTGCAGGGCATCGGGGTCATCCCCGGCCCGCTCGATCTGCTGTACTCGCGCGGGGCCGTGCTGCTCGGCGTCGTCTACAACTATCTGCCGCTGATGATCCTGCCCCTGTTCGTGGCCTTCGACCGGGTCTCCGGCCCGCTGCGAGAGGCGAGCAAGGATCTCGGGGCGAACAGCATCACGACCTTCCTCCGGGTGACCGTGCCGTTGGCCAGGCCCGGCATCATCGCCGGTGTGCTCCTCGTCTACATCCCGCTGATGGGCGACTACATCACCGCCACCGTGCTCGGAGGAGCGAAGGGCAACATGATCGGGCAGGTGGTGGCGAGTCAGTTCCAGACCGCCCAGAACTGGGCGCTGGGCTCGGCGATGGCCGTGCTGCTGATCATCGTCATCATGATCTCGATCGCGCTCGCCGCAGGTCTGCTCTGGCTCGTGACGCTGCCGCTCCGACAACGCCACCGCCTCGTCCTGGGGGAGGGATCATGACCGATACCAAGACCACCGTGCCGGCGCCGCGCGCGCGCCGCGGAGCCGGACGCTTCGTGCTCCCGATCTGGGCGGCACTGGTGTTCCTGTTCCTGTTCCTGCCGATCCTCGTGATCATCGCCTACTCGTTCAACGTCGGGCGCCTGCTGGTGTCATGGGACCACTTCGGGTTCGACTCCTTCCTCGCGATCGTGAACAAACCGGCGATCCGCGACGCCATGCTCGTGTCGGTGCGCACCGGTCTGCTGGCCGCCCTGCTCGCGACAGCACTGGGCACCCTCGCCGGCATCGCGATGGCCCGCAACCCCGGCAAGTGGGTGTGGTGGTTCCTCGGCCTCCTGCTGCTCGTGTCGGTCACCCCCGAGATCGTGGATGCCGTCGCGCTGCTGCCGTGGCTCGTCTTCCTCGGACAGGACGCGGGCATCGGCATCTTCAACGACGGCACCATGCGGCTCGTCGTCGGACAGTCGCTGTTCTCGATCGCCATCGTGTCGTACATCGTGCGGGCCCGCCTGGTGGGACTCGACGCCCGCCTGGAAGAGGCCTCGGCCGACCTCTACGCTCCGCCCGTGCGCACCTTCTTCAAGGTCACGCTCCCGCTCGCGATGCCCGCGGTGCTCGCCGGGTTCCTGCTGTCGTTCACGCTGAGCCTCGACAACACGGTCGTGTCGGCATTCGTGCAGGTCTCGGGAACCACGCCGTGGCCGGTGTACGTGCTCAGCGCGCTGCGCAGCGGCCTGCGTCCTGAGATCGCCGCAGTGTCGACGATCATGCTGGTGCTCACGCTGTTCGCTCTCGCGCTGGTGGCGGTGGTGCTCAAGAGAGCGGGCGACTCGGCGACCGAGATCGCCCGCACGATGGCCGGGGGTTGACGGTGACGTATGCAGATCTGGTGTTCACCGGCGGCGTGCGGGGAGGACGGGTGTTCCTCTCGGATGCCGCGCGTTCCACCGCGCACGCCGTGGCGGTCACCGCAGGTCGCATCAGCGCGGTGGGCCACGATGTCTCGGCGCTGATCGGACCGGACACCGAGGTCGTCGACCTCGACGGCGGGCTGCTGGTTCCCGGGTTCCAGGACGCGCACGTGCATCCGGTCTGGGGTGGTCTCGACATGCTGCGCTGCGACCTGTCGGCGCTGGCGACGCGGGAGGAGTACCTGGCGCGGATCGCGGAGTACGCGGCGGAGCATCCGGACGACGAGTGGATCCTCGGCGGCGGCTGGCAGATGTCGGCGTTCCCCGGCGGCACACCGACCGCGGCCGACCTGGACTCCGTGCTGCCCGATCGCCCCGCGTTCCTGCCCAACCGCGACGGACACGGGGCCTGGGTCAATTCCCGGGCACTGGCGCTCGCCGGCATCACCCGCGACACCGCAGACCCTGCGGACGGTCGGATCGAACGCGACGCCGGCGGTGCCCCGAGCGGCACGCTGCACGAGGGCGCGATGGGCCTGGTCAACCGGCTCCTCCCGGTCGAGGTGCCGGAGCGACTCGTGGAGGCGCTCCTGCAGGGGCAGCGGCACCTGCACTCGTACGGTGTCACCGCCTGGCAGGATGCGATCGTCGGCACCGAGTACGGCGACGCGGGCGACCCGCTCCCTGCGTATCTGACGGCCGCGGCCTCCGGCGCCCTCACCGGCCGCGTCGTCGGTTCCCTGTGGTGGGACCGTTCGCGCGGACTGGAGCAGATCGACGACATCGTCGCCCGTCGCGACGCCGGCACGGTCGGCCGCTTCCGGGCCCGCAGCGTGAAGATCATGCAAGACGGCGTCGCCGAGAACTTCACCGCGGCGATGCTCGAGCCCTACTGCGACGGCCATGGGCATCCACGCGAGGACTCCGGGATCTCGTTCGTCGAACCGGAGCTGCTCAAAGAGGCCGCGACCCGGCTCGATGCCCTGGGCTTCACGCTGCACTTCCACGCGATCGGCGACCGCGCCGTGCGGGAGTGCCTGGATGCGGTCGAGGCCGCGCTCGTGCACAACGGGCCGCGCGGCAACAGGCATCACATCTCCCACATCCAGGTCGTGCACCCCGACGACATCCCGCGGTTCCGGGCGCTCGACGTCACCGCCAACATGCAGATGCTGTGGGCGACGCTCGAGCCGCAGATGGTCGACCTCACCATCCCGTTCCTCGGAGAGCAGCGCAGCACCTGGCAGTATCCGTTCGGCGACCTGCTGCGCTCCGGCGCCACGCTCGCCGCGGGCAGCGACTGGTCGGTGAGCACGCCCAACCCGCTCGCCGCTATCCACGTGGCCGTCAACCGCCGCTCCGCGCCGACCGAGTGGGAGGGCGACTACGAGGCGTTCCTGCCCGAGCAGGCGATCGACCTCGCCACCGCGCTCGTCGCGTACACCGCCGGCTCCGCACGCGTGAACCATCTCGACGACACCGGCACGATCGCGGTGGGCGTGCGGGCGGACCTCGCCCTGCTCGACCGGGATCCGTTCGAGCATCCGGCGGAGGAGATCGGTCTGACCGAGGTGCGCGGCACCTGGGTCGAGGGGGAGCGGGTGTTCGACTCCGCGGGATGAGCCGCAGGAGGAGCCCGCACACACACGAAGCCCCGGCGACCTCGCGTCGCCGGGGCTTCGTCTGTGGGTGTGCGCGTGTCAGCCGGCGGCGGCCTCGTCGGCCACGGAGAGCGCGTCGTCGAGCGCGGCGAGTCCGCGCACCAGGTCGTCCTCGCTGATCACCAGCGGCGGCGCCACGTGCATGCGGTTGAAGTGCGTGAACGGCCAGACCCCGCCCTTCTTGGCGGCCGCGGCGAAGGCTCCCATCGGGGCGGCGTCGGCACCCGAGGCGTTGAACGGCACGAGGGGCTCGCGCGTCTGCGTGTCGCGCACCAGCTCGACCGCCCAGAACAGCCCGAGGCCGCGCACGTCGCCGACGCTCGGGTGCTTCTCGGCCCAGGAGCGCACCGTCGGCTCGACGATTCGCGTGCCGAGGTCGCGCACGCGCTCCAGGATGCCGTCACGGCGGAACACCTCGAACGTCGCCACACCCGCCGCGCACGCCAGCGGGTGACCGGAATAGGTCAGTCCGCCGGCGAACGGCATCGTGTCGAAGGCGCTCGCGATGCGGTCGGAGATCACCACGCCGCCGAGGGGCACGTATCCGGAGTTCACACCCTTCGCGAAGGTGATCAGGTCAGGGCTCGCGTCGAACGCATCGATGCCGAACCACTCGCCCAGGCGACCGAAGCCGACCATGACCTCGTCGGCGATGTAGACGATGCCGTAGCGGTCGCACAGCGCGCGCACGCCCTGCAGGTAGCCCGGCGGCGGCACGAGCACGCCGTTCGTGCCGACCACGGTCTCGATGATGATCGCCGCGATCGTCTGCGGTCCCTCGAGCTGGATCGTCTGCTCCAGATGGGCGAGCGCTCGCTCCGACTCCTGCTCCGGGGTCTCGGCGTGGAACGGCGAGCGGTACAGGTAGGGCCCGAAGAAGCGCACGGCCCCGGAATCGACGGTGTCGTTGGCCCAGCGCCGGGGGTCGCCGGTGAGCGAGATCGCGGTCGACGTGGAGCCGTGGTAGCTGCGGTACATCGAGAGCACCTTGCGGCGGCCGGTGAACTGGCGGGCCATGCGCACTGCATACTCGTTGGCTTCGGCGCCGCCGTTCGTGAAGAAGACCTTCTCGAGTCCTTCCGGGGCGACCTCGGCGATCAGGCGCGCGAGCTCTCCGCGCACGTCGTTCGCGATCGAGGGCTGGATCGTCGCGAGACGCCCCGCCTGCTGCTGGATCGCGGCGACCAGGTCGGGATGCTGGTGCCCGAGGTTGAGGTTCACGAGCTGGCTGGAGAAGTCGAGGTACGCGTTGCCCTGGTAGTCCCAGAACGTCGAGCCCTCGCCCGTCGCGACGGGCATCGGGTCGATCATGCCCTGCGCGCTCCAGGAGTGGAACACGTGGCCGCGGTCGTCGGCACGCACCTGCGCCTCGGCCTCGGGGGCGGGGAGCGGGTGCGAGACGCCGTGGCGGTCGGTGAAGTTCGTCATCGTGGTCGCTCCTGTCAGTGGTTGCTCGGGAAGCCGAGGTCGATCTGCGACGGGGTGTGGTCGGGCCAGCGGGTCGTGACGACCTTGGAGCGCGTGTAGAAGTGCACCGACTCGGGGCCGTAGATGTGGGAGTCGCCGAACAGCGAGTCCTTCCATCCGCCGAACGAGTAGGCGCCGATCGGCACCGGGATCGCTACGTTGACCCCGACCATGCCGACCTCGATGTCGAACTCGTACTGACGGGCGGTGCCGCCGTCTCGCGTGAAGATCGCGGTGCCGTTGCCGTAGGCGTTCGCGTTCACGAGGGCCACCGCCTCGGCGTAGGTCTCGACGCGCACGACCGACAGCACCGGGCCGAAGATCTCGTCGTCGTAGACCTTCATGCCGGGGGCGACCTGGTCGATCAGGCTGACGCCGAGGAAGAAGCCCTCGGAGTCGAACTGCTTCTGCGTGCCGTCGACGACGACCGTCGCGCCCTCGGCCTCGGCGCCGGTGACGTAGGAGGCGACCTTGTCGCGGTGCTCGCGGGTGATGAGCGGACCCATCTCGCTTTCGGCATCCGTGCCGGCGCCGATCTTCAGCCCGTCGATGCGGGAGGCGATGGCGGAGACCAGGTCATCGGCGATGTCGCCCACCGCGACCAGCACCGAGACGGCCATGCAGCGCTCGCCGGCGGAGCCGTAGGCGGCGGAGACCGCGGCGTCTGCGGCCGCATCGATGTCGGCGTCGGGCATGACGACCATGTGGTTCTTGGCGCCGCCGAGGGCCTGCACGCGCTTGCCGGCGGACGAGGCGCGCTGGTAGATCGAGCGGGCGATCGGGGTGGAGCCGACGAAGCTGACGGCGTCGACCCTGGGGGAGTCGAGGATCGCGTCCACGGCCTCCTTGTCGCCGTGGACGACGTTGAGCACGCCGTCGGGGAGGCCGGCCTCGGTGAAGAGCTTCGCGAGCCACACCGCTGCGGACGGGTCCTTCTCGCTCGGCTTGAGCACGACCGTGTTACCGCAGGCGATGGCCGAGGCCACCATCCACAGCGGCACCATCACGGGGAAGTTGAACGGGGTGATCGCGGCGACGACGCCGACCGGCTGCTTGACCGAGTGCACGTCGACACCGCGCGAGACCTGCTCGCTGCGCTCGCCCTTGAGAAGGTGCACGAGTCCGGCCGCGAACTCGACGTTCTCGATGCCGCGCGACACCTCGCCGGCGGCATCCGAGAGCACCTTGCCGTGCTCGGAGGTGACGATCGCGGCCAGCTCGGGCGTGCGCTCCTTCAACAGCTGGCGAAGGCGGAAGAACACGTCGGCGCGTTTGATCAGGCTCGTCTCGCGCCAGGCCGGCAGGGCGGCCGCAGCCGCGGCGATCGCGGTCTCCACCTCGGCCGCTGATGCGAAGGCGACTTGCTTGGACACCTGACCGGTTGCGGGGTCGAAGATCTGACCGGTGCGGGCCGCTTCGGCGGTCTCCGTGCCGTTGATGACGTGACGGACGATGTCCACGATGTTCCTCCGAGGGCTGAAGAATGCGGGTTTCGAACACTCTGACCGGTGTTCGATAGGCTTGTGCTCCTCAATGATCACAGAGCGAGGGAGCTGATCGTGATGTCAGAACGTCAGGACTTCCGCTTCATCCGGACAGATCGTCCGACACGCGGTGACGCGCTCCTCACGGTCGCCGATGTGCTCGCAGAGCCCGTGCTGCAGGCGGGCGCTCCCGAGCTGATCGTCGGCGGCAGTGCGCTCGATGCCGCCGTGCGCTGGGTGCACGTGTCCGACAGCGCCGGTGTCGCCCGTCTGCTCGACGGCGGGGAACTCCTGCTCAGCACCGGGGCCGGCTGGCCGACCGCTGCGGCGGAGCTGCGTGCTTTCGCCCAGGGACTGCACCAGGCCGGGGTCGCGGGCATCGTGGTCGAGCTCGGCTCCGGCCAGGCGCGCATCCCGGATGCCGTCGTCGAGGTGTGCGCGGAGCGCGGGCTCGCGCTGATCGCACTGACCAGCGAGGTCAAGTTCGTCGCCGTCACCGAGACCGTGCACCGCGCGCTGATCGCCGCGCAGACCATGGCGCTGCGCGAACGCCAGCACCTGCACGAACTCTTCACGGCGCTGAGCCTGCGGGGAGCCCCGGCCGACGTCGTCGTCGCCGAGACGGCGCGTGCGCTCGGCGCACCCGTCGTGCTGGAGAACCTGGCGCGGGAGGTGATAGCGCACGAGACCCTGCGGATGCCGGTGGCCCAGGCGCTGGGAATGCTGCGCTCCGCCGACCGTGTTCCCGTCCAGGCGCGCGGCGTGCGGTGGGGGACCCTGCTCGCGCTCCCCGGACCCGCGCATCCGGCCGGCCGGCTCACCGTGCTCGAACAGGGAGCCACGGCCCTCGCCTTCGGATGCCTCGCCGACGGCGGTGATTCCGAGTGGTCGCTGCTTGCACAGCGCGGCCTCATCGACGACCTGCTCGGCGCGCGGTTCGCGAGTCCGGATGATATCGAGGCCCGCCTCGCGACCAGCGGCTTCCTGCTCGCCGGGCGGCACTGCCACGGCATCGTGGCCCGTGGTACGGAACCTGCGGTGCACCTCGCGCACCGCGCGGCGCAGGCCGGGGTCGCGGTGGTCGCTGCGCGGGTCGGTGACGACGATGTCGCACTGCTGTCGCTGCCGGCATCCGTTCCGCTGTCGGATGCGCTCGTCGCGAGCCTGGTCGGTCCTGACCGCACGGTCTTCGTCGGGCCCCCTGCGGACGACGTGCTGGGTCTGCTCGCCTCGCTGCGGGCCGCGCGCGATCTGGCGGCCAGCGACCGTTCGGATGGCGGTCCGCGCGTGCGGCGCGTGGACGACCGTCCGCTCGAGCGCTTCGTCGCCTCGTTGCGCGACGACCATCGCCTGCTCGCCCACAGCGAGCGGATGCTGGCACCGCTCGTGGCGTACGACCGCGAGCGCCGTGGCGACCTGCTCGATGTGCTGGCGGCGCTCGTGGCACACCCCGGCAACCGCTCCGCCGCCGCCGCGGCGAGCCACCTCTCACGCTCCGTCTTCTACCAGCGCCTCACGCTGATCGGCGACTTGCTCGATGTCGACCTCGACGACGGGGAGACCCTCGCCGCACTCCACCTCGCGCTGCTGGCGAAGCGGAGCGCGGCGCCGGTCGTGTGACCTTCGCGCCGTGCCGTGTCCGCGACGGTCAGAGGACCGACTGCGCGCGCGTGAGCACATCCCGCAGGATCTGCTCGATCTCGCGGAACTCCGAAGGCCCGACGGTGAGCGGCGGTGCGAGCTGGATCACGGGGTCGCCGCGGTCATCCGCACGGCAGTACAGACCGGCTTCGAACAGGGCGGGGGAGAGGAAGCCGCGCAGCAGCCGCTCCGACTCGGCGTCGTCGAAGGTCTCCTTGGTCGCCTTGTCCTTCACGAGCTCGATGCCGAAGAAGTATCCGTCGCCGCGCACATCGCCGACCAGCGGCAGATCGAGCAGCTTCTCGAGCTCGGAGCGGAACAGCGGAGAGTTCTCACGCACGTGCGCGTTCAACCCCTCCTCGTCGAAGATCGCGAGGTTCTCCAGCGCGACCGCGGCCGAGACCGGGTGTCCGCCGAAGGTGTAGCCGTGCGGGAAGGACATGTCGCCCTTCGAGAAGGGCTCGTAGATGCGGTCGCTGATGATCGTCGCCCCGATGGGGGAGTAACCGCTCGTCATGCCCTTGGCGCACGTGATCATGTCGGGCACGTAGCCCAGACCCGTGCACGCGAACGTGTGACCCAGCCGGCCGAAGGCGCAGATGACCTCATCCGAGACGAGCAGCACGTCGTGGCGGTCGCAGATCTCGCGCACGCGGGCGAAGTAGCCGGGAGGGGGCGGGAAGCATCCGCCGGAGTTCTGCACGGGCTCGAGGAAGACCGCGGCCACGGTGTCGGCCCCTTCGAAGAGGATCATCTCCTCGATGCGGTCGGCCGCCCACCGGCCGAAGGCCTCGAGGTCATCGGCCGGCCCGCCCATCTCGGCCGCGCGGTAGAAGTTGGTGTTCGGCACGCGGAAGCCGCCGGGGGTGACCGGTTCGAACATCGACTTCATCGCCGGGATGCCGGTGATCGCCAGAGCGCCCTGCGGGGTGCCGTGGTACGCCACCGCGCGCGAGATGACCTTGTGCTTGGCGGGCTTTCCCTGCAGCTTCCAGTAGTGCTTGGCGAGCTTGAAGGCGGTCTCGACCGCCTCGCCGCCACCGGTGGAGAAGAAGACCTTGTTCAGGTCGCCGGGTGCCTCGTCTGCGAGGCGGTCGGCCAGTTCGATCGCCGCCGGGTGCGCATACGACCACAGCGGGAAGAACGCCAGCTCGGACGCCTGTGCCGCCGCGGCCTCTGCCAGTCGTCGCCGACCGTGGCCGGCGTTCACGACGAAGAGTCCGGCGAGGCCGTCGAAGTACTCCTTGCCCTTGGCGTCCCAGATCCGATGACCCTCGCCCTTGACGATGATGGGCACACCAGACTCGGCCATCGTGGACTGCCGGGTGAAGTGCATCCAGAGATGATCCTTCGCCATCGTCTGCAGCTCGGATTCCGACGGGATGGTGCGTGCGATGCTCATCTGGTCCCCCAGTTGTAGAGCTGCTTCTGCAGCTTGGCGTATATGAAGGTTTCGGTGGAGAGGACGCCCTCGATCGGGCGGATGACGTCGTTGATCAGTGCGAGCAGGTCGTCATCGTCCTCGCAGACCACCTCGGCGAGGACGTCGAAGGAGCCGACCGTGATGACGACGTAGTCCACGGCGTCGATCGCGGCGATCGCCTCGGCGACGCGGCGGGCATCGCCGGACACGCGCACGCCGATCATGGCCTGGCGATGGAAGCCCAGCTGCATCGGGTCGGTGACGGCGACGATCTGCATGACACCGGACTCGGTCAGCCGCTGCACCCTCTGGCGCACGGCCGCTTCGCTCATCCCTACGGTGCGGCCGATCTCGGAGTAGGAACGACGGCCGTCCTCTTGGAGCAGCTCGACGATCGTCTTCGAGACCGCATCGAGGGAAGGGTGCTTCTTCGCCGGACTCATGGTGCGATCCTCGCACTCCACGATGCTCTCGGCAACCGATTTCGCAAAATATGGCCATTCGTCCAGCGGAATCGGCAGAAAAACTCAGCTTTCGAGAGGGCCCAGCCACGCGCTCGCCGCGGTGGCGTGCGCGGATTCGGGGTCGGAGGGGTGGAACGCCCCGGCCAGCACGTCGCGGTAGAGGCGGGAGAGCTCGTTGGCGGAGAAGTACGACCCGCCGCCGGCGACGAGCATCGCCTCGTCGACGACATGCTTGGCCATCGTGATCGCGCGGTGCTTGACGCCGGAGAGCTGCGGGAACCACCGCGCGCCGTGATCGACACGGTCGTCCACATCGCGTGCGAGCGCGGCGATCTGCGGCGGCAGCGCGTCGTAGGCGATCGCCATGTCGGCGATGCGCCAGCGGATGTCGGGATCCTGGCTGTAGGCGAGACCCGTCTTCTTCGAGTGCCGCTTCTGCGCCGTCGTGACGGCGAGTTTCAGTGCTCGGCGGGCGATGCCTGTGTAGACGGACGCGAGCAGGATCTCGAAGACCGAGAAGATGCCGAACACGATGGGGTCGGGGCTGGGGCCCGGGTCGATACGGCGCACGACGTGCGCGGCATCGGCGACGGCGCCGTTCAGCCGCGTGGTGCGACTCTGCGTGCCGCGCATGCCGAGGGTGTCCCAGTCGTCGGAGGTGGTGACCGCATCCGTCCGCTCGATGAAGGCGAACACGAGCTGGGGCGCGTCGGGGCTCGTGGTGTCGAGCCCGTGCAGGCCCAGTCGCGTCCACACCGGGGCGAGGGAGGTGAAGATCTTGGTGCCGGTGAAGGAGTATCCGCCGTCGCCATCGGGCACGGCTGCGGTGTCGCTGCCGAACAGCACCAGGTCGTTGCCGCCCTCGCTGATGCCGAACGCGAAGACCTCGCCCGCCACCGCGCCATCCTGCACGAACTCCAGTCCTGGCACGCCGCGGTCGGAGAAGACCTTGGCGACGCCCGTCCACACGAGGTGCATGTTGACGGCCAGGGCGGTCGCCGGTGCGGCACCCGCGAGACGCTGCTGCAGGATCGCGGCTTCGGCGAGTCCGAGTCCGGCGCCCCCACGCACGGTCGGCACCAGGATCGACAGGTATCCCGCGGCCCGCAGCTCGTCGAGGTCCTGCGCGGGGAAGGTGTTCTCGCGGTCATGGATCGGTGCGCGCTCGCGGATGCGCTCGAGAAGGTCGTCGGGGAGGAATTCCGCGGGATCGAACGTGCTCATGCCAGTGCCTCCAGAAGCTGACGGACGGATTCCTCCGGGCGATCGCGGTGCAGGGAGTGTCCTGCGCCCTCGACGATCGACAGGGAGATCAAGGGGTTCGCGGCGAGGACCTCGTCGGCGAGAGCACCCGTGAAGATGCTGTAGACGGCGGGGTCGGCGCCGATCACGTGCGTGGGCACGCGCAGCCGCGCGGCCTCGGCGCGCACGTCCCACGGCTGGTTCTGGGCGCTGGTCTGCTCCACGGCCCAGGCGCTCGCGCGCAGGACGGCGTCGACCTTGAGCTCCTGATCCTGCGGATGCCAGTGCGGATGCTCCTGCTGCACGACCTCGAGCCGGGTGTCGGCGAATGCGCGCTCCTGGTTGCGGCGGACGATCGCCGCATCGCGTCCGTCCACGTGGATCGCGGGATCGATGAGCACGAGACGCCGCGTCCATTCCGCAGCGGATGCTGCGGCGACCGTGCTGGCGGCGCCGCCGAGCGAGTGGCCGATGACTGCGTCCCAGGCGCCGCCGCCTTCGGGGAGCGTGACGGCGAGGTCGACACCGTATGCGGCGACCGAGTAGTCCAGGGAGCGCGGCGCGTCGCCGTGACCTCGCAGATCCACGGCTGTCGCGTGCCATCCCGCATCGGCGAGAGCGTCGCCGAGACGCCACATCAGAGCGCCGGACGACCCGAGGCCGTGAACCAGAAGCGCTCGCCGGGATGCCGACGGGGAACCCCACGAGATACGGGGCAGAGTGAGCGGTGCGGGCATGGCACCAGCCTACGACCGGGGGAGCGGGGGAGCCCTGGCGGGGGGCCCGCGGCGTTCAGCTGAGCGTCACCAGCGGCGGAAGATCGGCGGCGATCGTCAGCACGCGCTCGGCGGCCGCGTGGCCGGCGGACAGGCATGCGGCGAGGTCGGCTCCCTCGAGGGTGGCCGCCAGGAATCCGGAGGCGAACGCGTCGCCTGCGCCGACCGGTTCGACGACGTCGACCACGGGGGCGGGGACGAACACCGGTTCGGTGTCGCCGTCGAAGGCGGTGGCGCCGACGTCGCCGTCCTTGACGACCAGCAGCGCGCAGTTCGGGAGGAAGGCGCGGATCTCGGCCGGCGTCGCCGTGCCCCAGATGCGTTCGGCCTCGTCGCGGCCGACGAAGGTGATGTCCGCGGCGTCCGCGAGGCGGGCGAGGGTCTCGGTCGCCTCCTGCGTGCTCCACAGCGGACGACGGTCGTTCACGTCGAACGACACGAGAGCGCCTGCCGCGCGTGCGTCGATGAAGAGCCGATCGACCATCTCACGACACGAGGCGGAGAGCGCGGGGGTGATCCCGGTGGTGTGCACGATCCGCACGCTCTGGAGCTGCGCGGTCGTGAGAAATCCCGGCTCCATGCGGGAGGCGGCTGATCCCTGACGGTAGTAGTAGACGGAGGACGACTCCGCTCCCGGATCCTTGAACATGACGCCGGTCGGCGCGGTGGCATCGCGGTCGATCCACAGCTCCACGCCTCGGTGCTCGAGCTCGGTGGCGACGCGGTCGCCGAGGGGGTCAGCGCCCAGACGCGATGCCCAGGCGACGCGGTGCCCGGTGGAGGCTGCGCCGGCAGCCACGTTGGACTCCGCGCCGGCGAGACCGATCGTCGCCGCGGCGGCATCGGCCAGCCGGGCGTCCGTCGGGGTGATCAGCGCCATGGTCTCGCCGATGCAGACGATCTCGGGGGCAGAGGTCGAGGAGGAGGAGCTCATGAGGGGGTGACCGCCAGGGGTTCGGTGTCGGGATGCGGGCTCGCGTCGCGGTGACGCAGGTCGGGGAAGGAGCGGACGAAGACGACGGCGACGAGGAGCCCGACCGCGGCGAAGATCGTGGCGGCGAGGTACGCACCGCGCCAGTCGCCGACATCGACGAGGAAGCCGGCGACGGCGGATCCTGCCGCGGCGCCGATGAGCTGACCGGTGCCTGCCCATCCGAACGCCTCAGCGGTCTCGCTGAACTTCACGCTGGCCGAGGTGATGGCGAAGAGCACGGCGAGAGCGGGGGCGATGCCGATGCCGGCGAGGATCAGGGTGCCGCCCAGCCAGAAGACGTTGAGCATGACCATCGTCAGGCCGAGCCCGATCGTCACGATCAGCAGGCGGCGCGCCATGGCCCACGGCCCGATGGGGATGTGTCCGAACGCCAGACCGCCGGCGAGGCTTCCGGCCGAGAACACGGCGAGCACGAGACCGGCGGCGAGGCTTCCGTGCTCGAACGTCGCGACCACGCCGACCTCCACGGCGGCGCAGGCCCCGATCAGGAGGAAGCCGATCACAGTCGCCAGCAGCACGGGCGGCTTGAGCACGACCTTGCCGAGAGCGTTGCGACTGCGCGGGATGCGCACGCGCCCGACCTCGGGGGAGAGGATGAACCACGCTCCGCCGCCGACGAGGATGATCGCCACCAGCAGCAGTCCCTCCGCGGTGCCGATCTGAGTGGAGACGAGCGTGATCACGACGGGGGCCAGCACCCAGATGATCTCCTGCAGCGAGGCGTCGAGGGAGAACAACGGAGTGAGGTTCGACGAGTTCACGAGCTTGGGGTAGATCGTGCGGACCGCGGCCTGGACCGGCGGAGTGGAGAGGCCCGCGACCATCCCGAGCGCCATGTACCCCGGTACTTCGAGCGGGAGCAGGGCGAGGCACAGCACCGCCACGACGCACACCGACAGGGTGAGGGTGATCACGCGACGCATGCCCCAGACGCCCATCCAGCGGCTGGTGATGGGGCCGGCGATCGCCTGCCCCACACTGGTCGCGGCGAGCACCAGACCGGCAGATCCGTAAGACCCCGTCTGCTGCTCGACATGCAGCAGGATCGCCAGCGACATCATCCCGTTGGGGAAGCGCGCCGTCAGCTGAGCAGCGATCATGCGCGCCACTCCCGGCGTGCGAAGAAGATCCCGATATCCCGCCACCAGACAACGGTACCGGCACCCGGCGGGGAGCGTCGAAGCGGGTACGGATGCGACACGCCGCCGACACGCCGAGAGGGAGTTTCCACAGGTCTCGGAATGTCCGAAGCCCCTCGTATGGTCGCCCCTGTGGACAGATCGCTCACGGGTGCTTCCCAGCCGCGATTTCCTGCGGTTCGAGTGTCCCCGTACGGGGCCTCTGCCTGTGGAAGAAACGGTGGAGAACCTGTGTTGTATCTGTAAAGAACGGTGGATAACTACAAGGATGTAACTACTACCCCTTGTGGTCGCCCCCAATGTCGGTCCCCATATGTAGTATTGAAGTCCCGGCAGGGGTCTACCGGGAAACAGCCTGATGAGAAGCAGGCCAGAGATTTGAGGGGTTACGAAAAAGATGTCGATCACGGTCTACACAAAGCCTTCCTGCGTTCAGTGCAACGCCACCTACCGTGCCCTGGATGCCAAGGGCATCGAGTACGAGATCCTCGACCTGTCGGAAGACCCGACGGCGCTCGAGCAGGTCAAGGCGCTCGGCTACATGCAGGCACCCGTCGTCGTCACCGACGAGGGTCACTGGTCGGGCTTCCGTCCCGACAAGATCGACGAGCTCGCCTCCCGTCTGGCGTGACGCCCCATGAGCGCCGTCGCGACCGCAGCGCCGCTCCTGATCTACTTCTCGAGCGTCTCGGGTAACACCGCGCGGTTCATCGAGAAGCTCGGGCTCCCGTCCCGACGCATCCCCCTCCACCGGCACGAAGAAGACCTCGTCATCGACGAGCCCTTCGTGCTGGTCACCCCCACCTACGGCGGGGGAGCAGGGCGCGGCGTCGAGAAGGGCGCCGTTCCGAAACAGGTGATCCGGTTTCTCAACGACGAGCGCAACCGGCGTCACATCCGCGGCGTGATCTCCGCGGGCAACACCAACTTCGGCGAGGCGTTCTGCCTCGCCGGCGACATCATCAGCCGCAAGTGCCACGTGCCTCACTTGTATCGGCTCGAGATCTTCGGCACACAAGACGATGTGGATCGCGTGAGCGACGGATTGGAACGACGGTGGCAGCTTCAGTGACCGAGACAGCGGCATTCAAGGCGAACCCCTCCTATGAGGGTCTCGACTATCACGCCCTCAACGCGATGCTCAACCTGTACGACGCGGACGGCAAGATCCAGTTCGACGCCGACAAGCGCGCCGCACGGGAGTACTTCCTGCAGCACGTGAACCAGAACACGGTGTTCTTCCACTCGCTCAAGGAGCGCCTGGACTACCTCGTGGAGAAGGAGTACTACGAGGGTGCCGTCATCGAGAAGTACTCGATGGAGTTCATCCAGAAGCTCAACGACCTCGCCTACGGCAAGAGGTTCCGCTTCGAGACCTTCCTCGGCGCATTCAAGTACTACACGAGCTACACGCTCAAGACGTTCGATGGCAAGCGCTACCTCGAGCGCTTCGAGGACCGCGTCGTCATGACCGCCCTCGGACTCGCAGACGGCGATGAGAAGCTCGCCGTCGCCCTCGTCGAGGAGATCATCTCCGGCCGCTTCCAGCCGGCCACCCCGACCTTCCTCAACGCCGGCAAGGCGCAGCGCGGCGAACTCGTCAGCTGCTTCCTGCTGCGCATCGAAGACAACATGGAGTCGATCGCCCGCGGAATCAACTCCGCCCTGCAGCTCTCCAAGCGCGGCGGCGGCGTCGCCCTGCTGCTGTCGAACATCCGCGAATCGGGTGCGCCGATCAAGCAGATCGAGAACCAGTCCTCGGGCATCATCCCGGTGATGAAGCTCCTCGAAGACAGCTTCAGCTACGCCAACCAGCTCGGTGCGCGTCAGGGCGCCGGCGCGGTGTACCTCAACGCCCACCACCCCGACATCATGCGCTTCCTCGACACCAAGCGCGAGAACGCCGACGAGAAGATCCGCATCAAGACGCTGTCCCTGGGCGTCGTGGTGCCGGACATCACGTTCGAGCTGGCCAAGAACGACGAGGACATGTACCTGTTCTCGCCGTACGACGTCGAGAAGGTCTACGGCGTTCCGTTCGGCGACATCTCGGTCACCGAGAAGTACCGCGAGATGGTCGACGACCCGCGCATCAAGAAGACCAAGATCAACGCGCGCGAGTTCTTCCAGACCGTCGCCGAGATCCAGTTCGAGTCCGGCTACCCGTACGTCATGTTCGAAGACACGGTGAACAAGGCCAACCCGATCAAGGGTCGGATCAACATGTCCAACCTCTGCAGCGAGATCCTGCAGGTGAACACGCCGACCACGTACAACGCCGACCTGTCGTACGACAACATCGGCAAGGACATCTCCTGCAACCTCGGCTCGATGAACATCGCGCTGTCGATGGACGCCGACGACCTCGGACAGACCGTCGAGACGGCGATCCGCGCTCTCACCGCAGTGAGCGACCAGAGCCACATCGGCTCGGTGCGCTCGATCGAAGACGGCAACGACCGCTCTCACGCGATCGGCCTCGGCCAGATGAACCTGCACGGGTACCTCGCTCGCGAGCACGTGTACTACGGCTCCGAAGAGGGCATCGACTTCACGAACATCTACTTCTACACGGTGCTGTTCCACGCGCTGCGTGCCTCGAACAACCTCGCCATCGAGCGCGGCACCACGTTCGACGGGTTCGAGGACTCGACCTACGCATCGGGCGAGTTCTTCGACAAGTACATCGACCAGGCCTGGGTCCCCGCGACCGAGAAGGTCAAGGAGCTCTTCGCCGGCAAGCACATCCCGACACAGGACGACTGGGCTGAGCTGAAGGCGTCGATCCAGAAGCACGGCATCTACAACCAGAACCTGCAGGCCGTGCCGCCGACCGGTTCGATCTCGTACATCAACAACTCGACGTCGTCGATCCACCCGATCGCGTCGAAGATCGAGATCCGCAAGGAAGGCAAGCTCGGTCGCGTCTACTACCCGGCGGCGTTCATGACGAACGACAACCTGGAGTACTACCAGGACGCGTACGAGATCGGCTACGAGAAGGTCATCGACACGTACGCCGCGGCCACGCAGCACGTCGACCAAGGCCTGTCGCTGACGCTGTTCTTCAAGGACACCGCCACCACGCGTGACATCAACAAGGCGCAGATCTACGCATGGCGCAAGGGCATCAAGACGATCTACTACATCCGCCTGCGTCAGCTGGCGCTCGAGGGCACCGACATGGCCGAGTGCGTCTCGTGCATGCTCTGACCTGTTGTTGACCTGAGAACGACGCTCTGAATCCCGAGAAACGACGAAGAAAATGACTCCCGAAAGACTCAAGCTGGTCTCCAGCGTGCAGGCGATCAACTGGAACCGCATCCAGGACGACAAAGACCTCGAGGTCTGGAACCGTCTGGTGAACAACTTCTGGTTGCCCGAGAAGGTGCCGCTGTCGAACGACGTGCAGTCGTGGAACACGCTCACCCCCGACGAGCAGCTGCTCACCATGCGGGTGTTCACCGGTCTCACGCTGCTCGACACGATCCAGGGCACCGTGGGCGCGGTGTCGCTGATCCCCGACGCGATCACGCCTCACGAAGAGGCCGTCTACACGAACATCGCGTTCATGGAGTCGGTGCACGCGAAGAGCTACTCCTCGATCTTCTCGACGCTCGCGTCGACGAAGGAGATCGACGAGGCGTTCCGCTGGTCCACCGAGAACCCGAACCTTCAGAAGAAGGCTCAGATCATCATGGACTACTACCAGGGCGACGACCCGCTCAAGCGCAAGGTGGCCTCCACCCTGCTGGAGTCCTTCCTGTTCTATTCGGGCTTCTACCTGCCGATCTACTGGTCCTCGAAGGCGAAGCTGACGAACACGGCCGACCTGATCCGCCTCATCATCCGTGACGAGGCCGTGCACGGGTACTACATCGGCTACAAGTTCCAGAAGGGGCTCGAGAACGAGACCCAGGAGCGCCGCGATGAGCTCAAGGACTACACGTTCTCGCTCATGTACGAGCTCTACGACAACGAGGTGCAGTACACGCAGGACCTCTACGACGGCGTCGGTCTGACCGAAGACGTGAAGAAGTTCCTGCACTACAACGCCAACAAGGCCCTCATGAACCTGGGCTACGAGGCGATGTTCCCCTCCAGCGTCACGAACGTGAACCCGGCGATCCTGTCGGCGCTCTCGCCGAACGCCGACGAGAACCACGACTTCTTCTCGGGGTCGGGCTCGTCGTACGTCATCGGCAAGGCCGAGGCCACGGAAGACGACGACTGGGACTTCTAAGATTTCTTCTTAGAGGCCCCAGGTAAATGCCTGATCACGCCCCTGATCCGCGAATTTTCGCAGATCAGGGGCGTTTTCGTGTCTCCCAGTCGAAAGACAGAGGAGAACAGAGATGAACAGGAATACCCACTCGAAGTGGCACGGGGATGGCACGCGCGCACCTTCCATATGGAAGGAAGGCGAGGTAGCGACCGGAATTTGCGGTTGCTGCACCGCCGAAGCCGTGCCACTTCGTGCCACCAACGATCGAATCAACCCCCGAAGATCCGCGGAATCATGCGGATCTAGGAGAGGTGTGAGGTCGAGTGGCACGAAGTGGCACGACGGTCCGCCAGCGTCCGTTCGAGTCCAGGGGAGGGCATCATGAGTAACAGTAAACGCGAGAATTGGGGGAGCCTGCGCAAGCTCCCGTCTGGTCGATGGCAAGCTCGCTACCCGGGACTCGACGGAACGACCTACACCGCCAGAACCGATCAAGACCGGCCGCTCACCTTCCTGACCAAAACGGATGCTCGAACCTGGCTTGCCGGGGTGCAGTCGAAGATGGCACGGGGCCTGTGGGAGCCACCGGAGGAGACCGCAGCTCGGCTGCAAGCCGAGCTGGAGATCCAACAGGCGCAGTCCTTGGGCTTCGAAGAGTACTCCACGCGTTGGCTTGAAATGATCCGTACCGAACCAAATCGCAGCGGTAAGGGGACTGCTGCACGAATAGGTGACAGGTTGTAGTCACGCCGCCAGTGCGGCGGTCGTGTTCATGATGGTCTCGAACTCGATGGGCGTCAAACGGCCCAGGCGGAGTTGGCGCCTCCGGCGGTGGTAGGTCCGCTCGATCCAGGTGACGATCGCAATCCGGAGCTGTTCCCGGGTGGTCCACGAGCGGCGGTCGAGGACGTTCTTCTGCAGCAGGGCGAAGAACGATTCCATGGCGGCGTTGTCGCCGCTGGAGCCGACTCTGCCCATCGATCCGACCATGCGGTGGCAGGCCAGGGCGCGCAGGAACTTCCTGCTCCGAAATTGAGATCCTCGGTCCGAGTGGACGATGCAGCCGGCGACATCACCGCGCATCTGGGCGGCGTTCTCGAGCGCCTGGACGGCCAAGCGGGACTTCATTCTCGAGTCGATCGAGTACCCGACGATCCGGCCCGAATACACGTCCTTGATCGCGCAGAGGTAGAGCTTGCCTTCACTCGCTTGGATTCCAGCAGTCGTCGCAACACCAGCGGCGAGGAGCGGAGATGCCGGCGAGGAAGTACACCGAGCAGCAGAGGCTGGCGTTTCTGGCGTTGATCGATCGGGGCGGATCGGTGCGGGCAGCTGCGCTGGCCGTCGGCGTGAGTCCGGATCGCGGCTACCGGTGGATGAAGCAGGCAGGGTTGTCGACGCCGCGGAGCACGCAGCGCAAGCACACCCCGGAGGACAAGGCGGAGTTCTTCAGACGGCTCGCTGTGAGCGGCAACGTCTCGGCGGTCGCACGCGAACTCGGCTTCAACCGGGTCACCTGCTACGCCTGGGCGCATAAGGCGGGGATCTTCACGGGCGCTTATGCGGACGCGAAGCGGCAGGAGTTCCTCAAGCTTCGACGTGAGGGCGTTTCGCGCCGTGAGGCCGCCCAACGGTTGGGCGTCGAATCTCACCAGGCACTGGACTGGGACAAGGGCATCCGCGTGTTCTCGAAGGGCCGGATCTACCCCGACGGCAGAGTGGTGCTCTACCGGCCTGAGGAGGTCCTGGCGAACGTGAAGAACCCGAGAACCGCATGGGTGCAAGGCGAACGCGTCCCCCTCGCCCGTGTCGAGCAGATCATCGATGCTCGCTACCTCAGCCTCCTCGAGCGAGAACGGCTGAAGGACCTGATGATGACGGGTCTGTCGATCCGGAAGATCGCAGCGATGATGGGCCGGGCGCCTTCGACGATCAGCCGCGAAGTCAGACGCAACACCGTCAGCAGGAGCGGCTATCTGCCTCACACGGCGCACCGCGTCTCCGTGAAGCGGCGTGAGCGCCCGCGGGCAGCGAAGCTCGCGCTCGACGGCCCTCTGCGGGACTATGTCGCCACCAAGCTCAAGAAACGATGGTCGCCGGAGCAGATCCGTCATCGCCTTCAGCGAGACTTTCCCCATGACCCGGGGATGCGCGTGAGCTGCGAGACGATCTACCAGGCGATCTACGTCCACGCGCATGGAGAGCTGAGACGCGAGTTGGCAGGCTCGCTGCGTCGCGGTCGTTCGCGCCGCAAACCGCACCGTGACCCGCAGACGCGCACGAGCAGGTTCATCGACGAGATGACACCGATCTCAAAGCGCCCCGCCGACGTCGAAGGCCGCACGATCCCAGGGCACTGGGAAGGCGACCTGATCGTCGGCGCCGGCAGCGGTTCAGCCGTCGCGACACTCGTTGAAAGGACCACACGCTACGTGGTCCTCGGCCATCTTCCGATTGAGCGCACTGCCGATGCTGTTCGCGACAGCCTCGTCACCGCGCTGCAGGGGATGCCGGCCGCTCTGAAGAAGACCCTCACCTGGGATCAGGGCGCGGAGATGAGCGAGCACCGGGCCTTCTCCCTCGCCACGGACATGGCGGTCTACTTCTGCGAGCGGGCATCACCCTGGCAGCGCGGCACGAACGAGAACACCAACGGGCTGCTCCGGCAGTATCTCCCCAAAGGCACAAACCTCCGCGCCCACGATGCCGGGGCCCTGGCCGCCATCGCCGACGAACTGAACGACCGACCGCGCAAGGCGCTGGGCTGGGACACTCCGACGGAGCGGATGAATGCTTTACTGAGCCCGGGATAGTTCACACCGTTGCGACGACTGCTGGAATCCAAGTCGTTTTGTGCTCCGTGATGTCCACGAGCCAGAGCTCGTTCGGCGCGTCGGCGGCGAACACGTGACGCGTTCTGCCGTCCTCGTCGATGACGGCGCAGAGGTCGTCGTGGACGGGTGGGCCGGGGCGCCGGCCCTTGCCGCGCTTCTTCCCGAACGCGCTCCACCACCCATTCGTGGACGCGATCCGCCACGCCGTCCGATCCGACATGGATTCGCCCGCATCACGGGCCTCGTCGGCGAGGAGCCGGTGCCCGAACTCGGGGTCGTCGCGGTGCGCGTCGAAGAGCGCGTTCGCGCGATACGCCTCCACCACCTCGCTGGAGGTGATGGGATCCGCCAGCCACCGGTAATAGGGCTGGCGGGAGAGCTTGAGCACCCGACACGTCACCGTCACAGGAATCCCTGCGGCGGCGAGCTCCGTCACGAGCGGGTAGAACCTTTTCCCGGGAGGTTCGCCTGCGACAGATACGCCGCCGCTCGACGCAACACCTCGTTCTCCTGCTCCAGCAGCCGGATCCGTTTCCGCGCCTCCCGCAGCTCAGCCCCTTCGACACGGGATTGGCCGGGCTTGGCACCCTCGTCGACGTCGGCGCGACGCAGCCACTTCTGCAACGTCATCGGGTGGACCCCGAAGTCTTTCGCGATCTGCTCGATCGTCACTCCGGGCTCGCGGTTCCGCGCGACGCGCACGACGTCATCACGGAACTCGGTCGGGTAGGGCTTGGGCACAGCAACATCCTTCCAGGCCGCCCTCCCGGGCAAGCCAGATCAGATGTCACCTATCCGTGCAGCAGTCCCATGAGTGAGGAGATGCAGCAGGCTCTCGTCGAGCGTCGTGATCTCATCGAGGAGCGAGTCGATGTAGTTCTTAACACCGCGGTCGCTGACTCGGCACCATGGATTGCAGCTCTCGGTGCCGAGCCCGCAGACCCGCAGTGCGCCGCCGCCTGGTATCGTGCAGCGTCCGTGATCGCCGCCTACCGCGACCGATATCAGATCACGAGTGCCGCGGTACTCGGAGCCTCGCCTGATTCCACAACGCAGAAGGTCGATTACGCTCGTGCGGAAGCCGCTCTCCGAGTCACAAGAGATGCTCGTGCCCCTCGAACTCAAGAGCACGAACGGGAACGGGTACGGGAAACGCGCGGCCTCCGTTTGTGAGACTTGACGAATCGGAAGCGTCGTTGTCCCTTCGGCTGGTAGCAAGACCATTGTGAGCACAGGCTCGACCTGGGTGGAGTTGCTGGGCCTCCTTGATCGGTCAGCGGTTTGGTACAGCTAGGCAGTATGCAATGGTGCCAGTATCTCCGGGTTCAGCTCGTGGCGGCGGAGTAGCTGGGCGTTCAGGGCAACGATGATCGTGGACAGCGACATCAACACTGCGGCGGCGGCCGGTGGCAGATTGAAGCCAATGGGAGCGAGCACACCAGCGGCCAGCGGTACCGAGATGGCGTTGTACGCGGTCGCCCAAACGAGGTTTTGCAACATCTTCCGGTAGGAGGCGTGTGAAAGCTCGATCGCGCTCAGCACGGCACGCGGGTCGCTCGACACCAGAACGACGCCCGCCGATTCGATCGCGACGTCGGTACCCGCGCCGATTGCAACACCCACGTCTGCGCGAACAAGAGCAGGGGCATCGTTCACCCCGTCGCCAACCATCGCAACCTTGAAGCCACGCTCCTGCAGTTCAGCGACCTTGGCGGACTTGTCCCCGGGGAGAACTCCTGCAAACACTTCGTCGATACCGAGATCGGTTGCGACCGCGTC
The DNA here is from genome assembly GCF_019443525.1 of Microbacterium sp. PAMC22086. Lineage (NCBI taxonomy): Bacteria > Bacillati > Actinomycetota > Actinomycetes > Micrococcales > Microbacteriaceae > Microbacterium > Microbacterium sp. PAMC22086. The sequence goes on from NZ_CP080380.1 coordinate 1,631,621, forward strand.
CGCAACCTGTTGTGCGTCACCAGTGATCATGCCAACCCGGATGCCACGACGGTGCAGTTTAGCAATGGCGGCACGCGATTCGGGTCTCGACTAGAATTGAGTCCAATGACTCGATGATTGTTGGAACAATTACTCTTTCGCCGAGATCATCTCAACAGTTGCCGCGCCGTCTTTGGAGACAGCACCTCGGAGGTGAGGGAAATGGGGCCGAATGGGGACCACGTGGGCTGGTGGGGTATGGGCTGGAGTTGGGTCTTCCTCGTCCTGCTCGTGGTGGGAATTGTCATACTGATCGTGGTTCTTGTTCGAGTCTTCGCCGCACGTGGGCCTCGACAGACACCTCATCGGACCGGGGCCAATGGGGCTCGCGAGTTGCTCGATGAGCGCTATGCCCGTGGAGAAATTGACACCAGTGAGGACGACGAGCGACGTCAACGACTCGACGGAGCACCTGACGCATGAAACCGATCAGCCGTCGACAGGCGCTCCAGCTCGGGGCTGTGGGAGGGCTCGGTGTCGTTATTGGAGGGCTCGGTCTCTCTCAGACAGGTCTTCCCTGGGGTGGGCGCGTGGCTGAAGGTGATCTGCTGGTTGAGCCGGAGGTGTTACGCAGCAGCGGTGGTTTGCTGCAGGTGGATCTTGTCGCCGCTCGTCGCGAGGTGACCATCGCCGGACGACAGGTACAGGCCCTGACCTACGGGGGCACATTGCCGGGGCGAACCTGGTGGGTGCGACCGGGGGACACCATCGAGGTGCAGTTGCGTAACGAACTGGACACCCCAACCAACCTGCATACCCACGGGCTACAGGTTTCTCCCTCGGGGAATAGTGACAACCCCTTCCTCTCTATAGACCCTGGGCAGAGTTTTGGTTACCGGTTTACCTTGCCAGAGGGTCACCCGTCTGGTGTGTGCTGGTATCACCCTCATCGGCATGGCTCTGTCGCTGACCAGCTATTCGGCGGCTTGTACGGTGCACTTATTGTCGAGGATGAAAAAATGCCGGTCAGTCGAGAGCGGGTGCTCGTCGTCTCCGACATCTCACTCACCGCTGGAGGACAGATCGCGACCGCCTCGGGCATGGACGTGATGATGGGCCGTGAAGGTGATCTCTTATTGGTCAACGGCCAGCACCGCCCACACATGTCGGCACGACCTGGGGAGCGGGAACGCTGGCGAGTGATCAATGCGTGCACTTCCCGTTACCTACGTTTGGCCTTGCCCGGGCAGCGCCTGGAGTTGCTGGGGATCGACGGGGGTCACGAACAGGCTCCCCGGGAAGTGCGGGACGTGCTCCTGGCTCCCGGTAATCGCGCCGACCTTCTCGTGAGCATGAGCGCCGGTAGTGGTGAGTTTCAGACACTGGGCTACGACCGTGGTGGAATGGGAATGGGAATGATGGGAGGTCGAAACCTCTCCGGAGCTGAGGCCATTGCCACGCTCACTGTCTCCGGGCAAGAGACTTCTACGCCAGATACGGTGCCAGTTCGCTCGCCGGTTCTTCGGGATCTACGCGAGCAGCCCGTTGCGCGGCGGCGGGAGATTGCCTTCACCATGGGAATGGGGTCGATGATGCGCGGTGGCGGGAGCATGATGGATCTCGGATTCGACGGTCGTACTTTCGACATCGACCGAGTTGACCAACGCGTTGCTACGGGAGCCGTGGAAGAGTGGCTCATTACGAACCCCACACCCATGGATCACCCCTTCCATTTACACGTATGGCCGATGCAGGTGATCGAGACGGACGGGCAACCGGTCAGCGAACAGGTTTGGCGTGACGTCGTCAATGTTCCTGCACAAGGTCGAGTGCGGGTGCTCATCGACTTCGCTCGTCACCCGGGGCGCACCGTATACCACTGCCACATCCTTGATCATGAAGATGCTGGCATGATGGCCATCGTCGATGTCGGCTGACCAGCTGCAGCGGCGTTGCGGCCTGGCCAAAACCCACCGCTGCCGCGTAGTTTCCGTTACTTGAAGTTGCCGGATGCACCACGCATTGTTGAAGTAACACGGCAGGCTCGCTTCTCTAGATGAGACGCGAGCTTGTTCTTTTTCTACCTCAGTGCGAGACAGGCTTGCCAAACGAGATTCTACGGAGACGGCAGAGGCACTCCTGGACTGGTGGCAGACACCAAATACCGATCTGCCAACTGCTTCTGATGGGTCGATGCGAGCCCCCACAGGCCTGCTGGCAACAATGACTGAAGCAGATTTTGACCTTGCCATCGAGAAGTCGGACACGTCGACGGCTTTCAGAGTTCCCTCGTCGCCTGAGTGAGTTTTCGTTGCCCGGGGGACCAAGCGCGACTACCCTTGAAAGTGTGCCAGCGACCGCTTTCGCGAGGTGGACACCAGGCCCATTTCACAGTGGCACGCTGGGGGCACGACAACTCCACGACTGCCGATAACCCGCGGAATCATGCGGGTGGTGACGAGTACTGGGACTTCTGAGTCCGTCGCGTCGGCACCGGATTCGCTGACGTACCAAAGGCTCCGGCCGGCTGCTCGCCACGAGCGGCTGGTCGGGGCCTGCATTTGTCCCCCGGGGAGCCCGTCGACACCCGCCCGGACCTAGAATCATCCCGATGACCGAGGAGACCGCCGCCGAAGCGCGCGTTCGCGTGAAGGTGACGCGGACGCTCGTGCGCACCCCACTGGTCGTGGGCACGGTGCTGCTGCTCGCGGCCATCGGCTTCACGCTCCTGGGCGACGACCTGAGCATCTTCCCGTTCCTGCTCATGCTGGTCGGGGGCTGGTGCTTCGGCTTCGCGTTCGTGAACGCGACCCTGGGCATGGTGCCGACTCGCAACGGCGCGATTCTGCATCTCGGCGTCGCCATCGTGCTCGGAGCCGTCCTGGCCTTCGTGGTCGAGTTCGGGGGAGACCTGATCGAGCCGTTCCCCGACGAGGTGCGCGGCATCGCCGTGGTGCTGCAACTCGCGGCCATCCCGGCGACCGGCTGGATCTGGCTCGCGCTCATCTCTCGGGTCACGGATCTCTTCGGGCGCAGAGACGCGAAGAAGAGGCCGTCGCCGGTGTCACCGGAGTGGGAACGGGAGGAGAGCGGCGACGGGTCGATCGTGCGCTTCCCCGCCGTCGAGCTGCGGCTGCGCACCCTCACGCAGGCGATCGTCGGGATCACTGTGGTCGGCGGGCTGCTCGGTGTCGCACTCGTGATCGCTCTCGACGACATCGTGATGTGGATGGGGCCTCGGATGATGATCCTCTTCCTGGGCATCACGGTCGCGCTTCCGGTGTATCTCGTGTTCACGGCGATCCTGCGTCGGCGAACAGTGCCCTGCGCGGTCGCCTTCGGGAACGACGAGCTGCGTGTGGGAGTGGGGGACGAGCTGCACAGGATCCCGTTCCGGGAGCTCGAGTTCCTGCGCTGGCGGTGCCGCAGCGACTACGCGCGCATCGAGGTGCGCGGCGCCGGTGCCGATCTGTCGCTCTTCGCCGGGCTCGCCAAACCGCCCCGCGGCTTCTCCGCCGAGCTTCCCGCCCTGCCCCGCCGGGTCTATCGACGTCTGGAGCTCGCAGGATTCACGCTCGAGAAAGCGCGCAGGGGCGAGGTCATCACCTTCCGCGGGCCCTCAGAGCCTGCCTCGCGCGCCCCTGCGCACTGACCGGGTGTCGGCGGCCGGCACTCGACCTCGACGCGTTGCCCCAGCTCACTCCGCCGGGTATTCGTGCGCCGCGAGCAGCCGCGCCAGGTGCGCGGCGTTCCTCGCGGCCGTCTCGATCGCGGAGGCGACCTTCTCGGGTGTCTTGTCGAGATCCTTGTAGTCGGTGGTGTGCATCGCCTCGCCGTTCCAGTAGACCGAGCTCTGGGCGGGAACCGTGAAGCCGACGTCGTTCAGCGACTGGAAGAGGATCGCGGCGATGTGATGGGCCCCGTCTTCGTTGCCGACGATGCCCGCGATGGCCACCTTGTCGAACAGCGTGGGTCGTCCGTCAGCATCCGTCTCGCCGAGTTCTGCATCGAGGCGTTCGAGCACACGTTGCGCGACGCTCGAATGCTGCCCCATCCAGGTGGGGGTGACGAAGATGAGGATGTCGGCGTCCAGCACCTGCTCACGGATGCGCGGCCACTCGTCGTCGCCGCCCATGTCCTTCTCGACTCCGGGGTTGAGGGAGAGATCCACGGCGCGGACCAGGTCTCCGGTGACGCCGTGCGCGGAGAGGGCTTCGAGCAGCTGCGTCGCGAGGAGATCGGAGCTGGAGGCTACGGGTGACGGCTTCAACGTGCATGACACGGCGACAGCGGTGAGTGGTGTCTTCATGCTCCGAGCACACCAGACGACGACGAACGTGCACAGGGGGTTTCCGAGTCCGGGCTATCCTGGTAGATGGCACCGACGACAGGAGATCCCGTGATCCTCAGCTTCCTCTTCTTCATGATCCTCTTCATCGGAGGGATCCTGCTGATGGGCATCTCGTTCGGGCTGCCCGCGTTCCAGGCGATCGCGTTCTGCGGGGGGCTCCTTCTGGTCACGCTGGCCATGGCCTTCCTCCTCCGCCAGGGCGGCACCGCCACCCGTCGGTCGAACAACTGGTCGGGCAAGGCCGCCGAGTGATTCATCGCGGTCTGCGCGTCGCGCCGCGGCGCGTCTGACCGCTCACCGTCGTCTGGCGAGCCGCGCTTCGAGGTTCGCCCTGACTGCGGGCCACTCCGGCTCGATGATCGAGTACTCCACGCTGTCGCGCAGCGCGCCGTTGCGGTACCGGCTCATCGCCCGCATCACGCCGTCCTGCTTGGCCCCGAGGCGCTCGATCGCGGCGCGCGATTGGAAGTTCACCCACTGCGTCGTCAGGCCGACTCGGAACACCCCGAGCGTCTCGAACGCATGCCGCAGCAGCAGCAGCTTGGATTCGGCGTTGGTGCCGGTGCCGTGTGCGGAGGGGCGGTTCCAGGTGAAGCCGATGTGCAGACGAGGCACGTCGGCGACGATGTCGTAGTACGACGTGAGTCCCAGGATGCGGCCGGACGCGTCGAAGGCCGTGAACGGGACCATCTCGCCCTTCTCGATGAGTCCGATCCGTCGCTCGACCTCTGCCGCCACCCCGTCCGGTGCGGGCACCGAGGTGTACCACGCCGTCTTCCACAGGTCGTCCTCCTGTACGGCCTCGATCAGTCCCTCGATGTGCGAGCGATCGAGAGGGCGCAGTTCGACGAGTCGGCCGGTGAGGGTGACGGGGGAGGGCGTGACGAGGAAGGCCATGTCGATATTCAACCAGCGACGAGCAGCGTCTGACGCAACAGGCGCTGATAGGCCACGACCAGCTCGATCGTGACATCCATCTCGAAGGCGAGGCTCGCCAGATGCGGTCCCCGAACCTCCTCCGCCTCGGCGTAGGCGCGCGGGGTGATCAACCGGGATGCCGCCCATTCGTCTGCCTGGCGCTCCTGAAGCGCACGGATGGCGGGGGTGGGCGCGGGGAGATGGCCGAGGCAGGCGTGGCCGAGTTCGTGGGCGAGGACGCTGCGAGTCGTGCGCGCGCTCATCCCGGGGCTGAGGCGGATCGTGCGCGTCACGGGGTCATAGCCCCCGCGCGTGCGGCCGACCCGTTCGACGACGCGCACCCCCTGCTCGTCGGCGAGGCGGAGAAGGTGCTGCATGGTCCCCCTCCTCGTGCCGGTCTCTCGCTCCGGGGCGGAAGCCCGGCCTATTCGTAGAGGTCGTCGGTGTCGGCATCGTGCCTGACGCCGGATTCGAAGGCGACCTCTCGGGTATCTTCGCGCGGGCCGGCGACATCGGGTGCGCGGCGGATCGGCGTGATGCGCGCGGTGGCATCGCCGTCTGCGCGCAGCCGCTCTTCTGCGCGGGCGAAGAGCACGTGGGGCTCGACGCCGAGGTCGGCGCAGACCGCGTAGACGACGGGGACCGGGATCGCGCGCTTGCCCGTCACGTAGTTGTCGAGAGCGCTCCGGGCGATCCCGATGCTGCGCGCCATCGCTGCGATGCTGCTCCGTGACGCGGCGATCTCCGCGCGCATCTGGCGACCGACAGCGTCGTTGAACTCCTCGGCAGGTGTCTTCACCTGGCTCACCATAGCAGCGTGACGACTCCAGAATGCCGCCATTCTGGCTCATTCGAGCCCCATGCGCGTCTGTTCGTGGCGCTAGTGTAGGCAGATGGGGACAGAATTACGTCATTTGCTGGCATCTGAGGTCGACGGGGCGCGGTTCCACGCGGGGGTGTCCTTCTCCGAGCTGTCCGAGCGCTCGGGTATCGGGCCCGACGCCCTGGGAAATCTGCTCGACGGCATCGACGACTTCACGGTCGTCGACCTCGCGCGCATCGCCGAGGTCCTCGGCGTTCCTGTCACCGCTCTGCTCCCCGGCGCGGTGCCCGACGACTCCTGACGCCGTCGGCGCCGGAGGGTAGCGTTGAGCGCATGAAGACAGTGTCGTTCGGATCAGCCACCGCCCCCGCCGTCATCGCCGGAATGATGCGCATCGACGACAAGGACGACGCTCACATCCGCACGCTGTACGAAACCGCCCGCACCGCCGGTATCGACTTCTTCGACCACGCCGACATCTACGGCGGCAGCATGCATCACTGCGAGGCGCGGTTCGCCGATGCGCTGCAGCTCACCTCTTCCGAGCGCGACGAGATCGTTCTCCAGACGAAGTGCGGCATCGTGCCGTCGCAGGGGATGTTCGACTTCTCGTACGCGCACATCGTGGCGCAGGTCGAGGGATCGCTCGCAGCTCTGCGGACCGACCGCCTCGACGTGCTCCTGCTCCACCGCCCCGACGCCCTCGTCGAGCCCGAGGAGGTCGCTCGCGCCTTCGACGATCTGGAGAGCGCGGGAAAGGTGAAGGCGTTCGGCGTCTCCAACCACACGCCGCGCCAGATCGACCTCCTCCGCACGGCGGTCCGGCAGCCGCTGGTCGCGAATCAGCTGCAGCTGTCGATCACGCACGCGCCGATCATCGCGCAGCCGGTCGCGGCCAACATGGCCGGGCACGCGCAGAGCGTCGTGCGCGACGGCGGCGGCATCGTGGAGTACTGCCGGATCAACGGCATCACGATCCAGGCCTGGTCGCCGTTCCAGGACGGCTTCTCCCACGGCGTGTTTCTCGGCAATCCCGAGTACGCAGAGCTGAACGCCGTGATCGATCGCCTCGCGGCGGCGCATGACGTGACACCCATCGCCATCGCGACCGCCTGGATCACCCGCCACCCCGCGGGCATGCAGGTCGTCCTCGGCACCACGACGCCGCAGCGGGTGCAGGACGCGGCGGCCGGCGCCGACATCGAGCTCACCCGCCCCGAGTGGTACGAGCTGTTCCGCGCCGGCGGTCACCTGCTTCCGTAGCCCGAGCGGTATGCCGCGGCGTCGTCTACCCTGAATCCATGGCGTTCCTGTTCTCGCTCCTCGTCATCGCCCTGATGATCGGCGCGCTGATCGACATCATCACGCGGGACAGCTCGCTGGTGAAGTTCCTGCCCAAGCTGGCATGGATCATCATCGTCATCCTGCTGCCGTTGATCGGTGGCCTGCTGTGGTTCGGGCTCGGTCGCGAGTACGGCGAGTCCGGCATCCAGATGCCGCGGATGCGCAGAGCGGAACGCCCTGCGGCGCCGACCGACGTGCGTCCGGCACCGCCGAGGGACACCAGGACGACCGAGCAGCAGATCGCCGACCTCGACCGAGAGATCGAGGAGTGGCGGCTGCGCCAGGAGATCGAGAAGAACCGCGGGACCGACGGCGAGGGTTCGACCGGACCTGCGGGCTCCGCCTAGGCGACGGACTCGGCCTCAGCGACCTGCGAGCGGTCGAACGACTCGCGGATCGCGTCTTCGAGCGTCGGGTACCGGAACTCGAACCCGGCCGCGGCGAGCTTCTCCGGCAGCACCCACCGGCTCTTCAGGATCAGCTCGGTCTCGGTGCGCATGCCGATCGCTCCGAGCTCCAGCATCCATCGCGGCATCGGCACACCGACACGCACGCCCAGGACGCGGCGCACCGTCGCCATGAACTCGGCGTTGTCGACGGGGTGCGGCGACGCGGCGTTGACCGGACCGTCCAGCGACGGAGTCTGCTCGAGGAACTCGATGATGCGGGCGACGTCTTCGATGTGCACCCAGCTGAAGCGCTGGCGGCCCCGACGCGCACCGGGGAGATGACCGGTTCCTGCCGCCCGTCGTGCCGCGCTGATCGGCCAGCGTCCGTCGTACTGCGACCCGCCGAGCCCGAACCGCGCGAGCTTCTCCACGGGACCGAGCACGCCCCCGTGGCCGAGGACGATCGTGCTGCGCAGGGCGACGCGGCGGGTGGAGGGCAGCTCGTCGGCGAACAGCGCCTTCTCCCATGCCTTCGCGACCTCGACCGAGAACCCGGTGCCGATCTCTCCGGTCGACTCGGTCATCGGGCGGTCTTCGGCGTGACGGTAGATGGTCGCCGTCGAGGAGTTCACCCAGAGCGCCGGAGGGGCCGACGCACGCCGGATCGCGGTGCTCAGCGACGCCGTGGTGTCGAGGCGGGAGCGGAAGATCTCGGCGCGGTTCTCCGGCGTGTAACGGCAGTTGACGCTCTTGCCGGCGAGGCCGATCACGAGGGCCGCACCGTCGACGGCGCGGTCGATCTCGACCTGATCGCCCCAGCGGATGTCGGCACCCGAACGGGAGATCGTGACGACCTCGCGACCCTCGGCGCGGAATCTCGGCAGGAGGAAGCGGCCCATGAATCCGGTGGATCCGCCGATGACGACCCGTCCTGCGCTCATGTGGTCTGCTCCTTCTCGGAATGGTGGATGCGATAGGTGAAGTCGCCCCGGTACTCGTACACGCGGCCGAGGAACGGCGCGTCGACGGTCAGGGCCATGCGCTGCCGATCGAGGGCATCGTCGAAGCGCTCGGTGAGGCGGATGAGGGGAGCGATGGGCGCGGGGATGCGCATCCGGAGGCGTCCGAGGCGCAGGCCGACCGCGCGGCTGACGAGGTGCAGCGCGCCCTGGTGTACCTCGACGTCGAAGCACGCGGCGACCAGGCCCGGCTCGCCCAGCTCGTCGACGACGCGGCCGTGTCGTGTGAGCGCCGCCGCATCGCGCATGGTCCACGGTCCGCGGTCGAAGTGGAAGGTGCGTTCGCCGATGGCCCTGGAGGCGATCGTGCGGTTCTCCACGCGGAACGGCACGTCACTCTCCCAGACCGCGGCGACCACGCCCCGGCGCTCGAGGAGACGGAGGGACGGCCACAGCCATCGTCGCGGGGTGCCGACGCGCTGGAACACGCCCTCGCCGATGCCCACTGCGCCATCGGGGATCGCCTCGAAGTACGCGCGCAGCCGCGGGTGCAGGTCATCGATGCGCTCGCCCAGCGCCCTGGCGTACGGGGACTGCGGCGGGGGCGTCACTCTTCGAGCCTAGCCCTGTCCTCGGCGCCTCCCCTCCGCACCGGCGGAGCCCTCAGGAGGCGGGTCGCAGCAGCCGGTCGAGGAGGGCGAGCGCATCGTGTTGAGGGGCGGTCTCGTCGAGCAGCCATTGCGTCTGGAGGCCGTCGGAGGCCGCCACGACGAGGGCGGCGACCGCATCGGGATCGATGTCGTCGCGGATCCTGCCCTCGTCCTGCTGATGCCGGACGATGTCGGCGAGTCGGGCGCGGAGGCGGGTGAACCGACCGGTCGCGAACGTGCGCGCCGCCGGGTGCCCTTCCTCGAGCGCCGTGGCGACGAGGGTCGAGTACAGCTGCACGAGTCCGGGGATCGCGCGGTTGATGCGCGCGGACTCGATCATCATCTCCACCGGCGTCGCATCCTCCGCGGGCGCGCTGGGCTGTCGGGCCGGCACCGTGCTCTCCTCGTAGACGGCCACGAGAAGCTCTTCCAAGGAGCCGAAGTAGTGGGTGAGAGCCGCGTGGGTGACGCCCACCTCGCGGGCGATCGCCCGCAGGCTCGTGCGATCGGCGCCGCGCTCGGCGAACACCTCGATGGCGCGATCGAGGATCTCCTGTCGTCGAGCGATCCCCTTGGCGTAGGTGCCGCGCTGTCGCGACGGCTCGGCGGGCTCGGACGTGTCGGCGGGCATGAGGGGAGTCTAGCGAACCAAAACTTCCGCATGGAGGTATTTGGTGATAGCGTGCCTGCACCGGGACAGCGGTCCCGCCACGTCACCGATGACCGAAGGAGCACGACCGATGACGATTCGGACTTCCCTGCAGCTGTTCACGATCAAGGACGAGCTGGAGGCCGACCTCGAATCCTCCCTCGCGGCGGTGGCCGCCCGTGGCTTCACTGCGGTCGAGCCCTACGACTTCGTCCGCCGCGCCGAGCCCCTCGCCGCGGCGCTGACCGCCGCCGGCCTGGTCGCCCCTTCCGGCCACGCCTTCCTGGCGTCTTCGTCGTTCGTGAACCCCGACGGCAGCGGCACCACGGTGCCCGTGCCGACCCCGGCCGAGGTCTTCGCCGCGGCGAAGGTGCTCGGTATGGACACCGTCATCGACCCGTACACGGAGCCCGCGCGCTGGGAGTCGGTCGAGCAGATCGAGGAGACCGCGCGGCTGCTGAACGAGGCCGCCGAGGTCGGGGCCGGCGTCGGCGTGCGCGTCGGATATCACAACCACGCGCACGAGCTGGAGGCCGTGTTCGACGGCGTCACCGGACTCGAGATCCTCGCCGGTCTCCTCGACGAGCGCGTCGTGCTGGAGGTCGACCTGTACTGGGTGGCTCGTGGCGGCGTCGACCCCGTCGCGCTGCTCGGACGTCTGGGCAGCCGCGTGATCGCCGTGCACGCGAAGGACGGCACTCTCGACCCCGCACTCGCCGGTGCCTACCCGCCCGCAGATCAGGTGCCGGCAGGAGACGGCTCGGTGCCGCTCGTCGAGGCCATCGCCGCGGCCCCCGCGCTCGAGCTCGCGATCGTGGAGTTCGACCACTACGAGGGCGACCTGTTCGACGCCATCGAGCGCAGCCGGGTCTACCTCGACGAGAAGGTCGCCGGCTGATGGCGATCGGTGCAGGACCCGTCGGCGTCGGCATCATCGGCGCCGGGAACATCAGCGACCAGTACCTGTCGAACCTCACCACGTTCCCCGACGTGCGCGTCCTCGCGATCGGCGACCTCCTCGAGGAGCGTGCCAAGGCGCAGGCCGAGAAGTACGGCGTCCCGCGCTCCGGCGGCGTCGACACGGTTCTCGGCGACCCGGAGATCGACATCGTCGTGAACCTCACCATCCCGGCCGTGCACGTCGAGGTCTCCGAGGCGATCATCGCGGCGGGCAAGCACGTGTGGACCGAGAAGCCGATCGGCGTCGACCGCGAGGAGTCCCGTCGACTGCTCGAGAAGGTGGAGGCCGCCGGTCTCCGTGTCGGCGTCGCCCCCGACACCGTGCTCGGACCCGGCGTGCAGACGGCGAAGCGTGCCATCGCGCGCGGCGACATCGGCCGTCCGCTGTTCGCGCAGACCACGTTCCAGTGGTCGGGGCCGGAGATCTTCCACCCGAATCCCGCGTTCCTGTACGCCAAGGGAGCGGGCCCCCTGCTCGACATGGGTCCCTACTACGTGTCGGCCCTCGTGCACGTCTTCGGTCCGGTCGCCTCGGTGGCCGCACTCGGGCTGCAGGGCGCGCCCACCCGTCGCGTGCAGGTCGGCGAGCTGGCCGGTCAGGAGTTCCCGGTCGAGATCCCCTCGACGCTGAGCGTGCTGATGGACTTCGAGCAGGGCGGCCAGGCGCAGAGCGTCTACAGCACCGATTCGCCCGTCATCCGGCAGGGGATCGTCGAGATCACCGGTACCGAGGGCACCATCGTGATCCCGGACCCGAACACATTCGGCGGCGCGATCTCGATCACCCGACCGCTCACGCGCCTGTTCATCCCGCCGGAGCCGATCGAGCAGGAGGTCATCGACGTCGAGCAGGAGGGCGTGCTCTCCGGTCGCGGCGTGGGACTGCTCGACATGGCGCGCGCGATCGCCGCCGGCCGTCCGCACGTGGCCACGGGAGAGTTCGGCTACCACGTGCTCGACACGCTGCTGTCGATCGAGGAGGCCGCGGAATCGCGCCGCTTCGTCGAGGTCGAGAGCACGCTCGATCAGGTCGGCTCCATCGCCGGTGACTTCGACCCGTTCGAGGCCACCCTCTGATAGGCCCTCGTGGCGGCGGAGGCGCGGATCGACGCGCCTTCGCCGCCACGGCGTTGATCAGGCGGCGGCTTCGCGCAAGCGGACCAGCCGCTCGTGCCCTGTCTCCTCGAGCTCGGCGATGTCGTCGCGCGACTTCAGGAAGTCGGAGAACGAGCGGTAGCCCAGGGCCTTCTCGCTGAACGAGGGGTCCATGCGGCGCATGTGCGTCTTGACGGCGGAGCTGTGCAGCCACTCGTCGGCGTCGGCCTTGTCGTGACCGAGGCGCAGCGCGCGCTCCAGCAGCTGCGTCGCCACCTCCTGGTCATCGACCTTGTCCTCGACCCGGGGCTCTTCCACCTTGGGCGCGGGCTTGGAGCGCGTGCGCTTGGAAGCGGTCTTCGGCTTCGATGCAGTCCCCGCAGCGGTTTCGGCGACGGCGTCGGCGACCGGGGCAGGCGGCTCCACCACGGCCTGGGTCGTCGCGGCGGCGACCGGTGCGGCCTTCACCGGGCGGACGACGCCGGGCAGCGAGTCGTACGACTCGAACTCGTCGCACGCTGCGGCCAGCGACTTCGCGGTGGAACCCGACACCCCGACGCCGATCACGTAGCGACCGAGCCGCTTGCAGCGCTGGGCCAGCGGCACGTAGTCGCTGTCGCCGGCCACGATCACGACATGCGTGAGATCGGGGAGTCGGAACATGTCCTCGACCGCGTCGACGGCGAGGCGGATGTCGGCACCGTTCTTCGCGTAGGCGGCCGCCGGGAACAGCTGCACGAGGTCGACCGCACGGGCCACGAGCTGTGAGCGGTACTCGGCGTTCACCGGGGAGGACCAGTCGGCGTAGGCCCGGGTGAGCACCAGTGTGCCGAAGGAGGCGGCGTAGTCGATGATGGCGCCGACCTCGATCATCGCGCGGCTCAGCCGGTCGGTGACCTCCGGATCGTTCGGGTTCTCGCTGATCCGCTGGCGGTCCTTGCCGTAGGCGTTGCGTCCGTGGACGCGGTCGTACCAGGAGATGACGATGTTGTCGAAGTCGAGATAGACGGCGACGCGGGCATCGGTGGCCTCAGCCATGATCAGACCTCCTCACGGGGATAGCGGACGCCGATCTGCGCTCTGATCTCATCGAGGGTGCCCATGATCGCGACGCTCTCGGCGATCGGCAGGATGTCGCCCTCGAGGATGCCGTCGCGCACCAGCCGTTCGGCGGCGAGCGCCTGGAACTGCATGCCGCGACCGTCGACCTCTGAGGTGTAGCTCTCCTGCACCGTGCCGTCCGGCAGGACCAGACGGAAGGTGGTGGGGCTGTACCAGACGGTGTCGATGTCGATGCGGGCGGCCGTGCCGATGATGCTCGCCACGTTGGGTCCTGCGGCGCGCGACGACGAGAGGCTGGTCGAGACCGCTCCGCCCTCGTGCGTCATCACGGTCGCGACCTCGGAGTCCGCTCCGGTCTCCACGAGTCGGCCGACGGCGTGGATGGTGGTCGGTGCGCCGAGGATGTCCCAGATGAAGGAGATCGGATAGATGCCGAGGTCGAGCAGGGCGCCGCCGCCGAGCTCGAGGGCGTTGAGCCGGTGCGCGGGGTCGGAGGGGAGCAGCTGCGTGTGGTCGGCGCTCACCGCGCGGATCTCGCCGAGGGCGCCGTCGGCCATGAGCTCGCGGATGCGGACCATGTGCGGCAGGTACCGCGTCCACATCGCCTCCATGGCCAGCAGGCCGCGTTCGGCCGCGAGCGCCTGCAGGTCTTCCGCCTCTGCCCGATTCAGCGTGAACGCCTTCTCGGCGAGCACGTGCTTGCCGTTCTCGAGCGCGAGCCGGGCGTTCTCATGGTGCATCGGGTGCGGCGTCGACACGTAGACGATGTCGACGTCGGGGTCGGCCACCAGGGCCTCGTACGAGGCGTGCGCGTGGGGGATGTCGAAGCGGGCAGCGAACGCGTCTGCCGACTCCTGTGAGCGGGATCCGACGGCCACGAGGTCGAGCCCCGCAGTTCGCAGATCGGACGCGAATGCGCCGGCGATACCGCCGGTCGCGAGGATTCCCCACCGAAGACCTGTCATGGTCTCAGCGTAGGGGGTGCTCCGGCCGTGACGGACTGTTACATCCCGTGACGCCCGGCATCGGCCCCGTGGCAGCGGCAGCCGAGGGCTCCTACCGTGACGGCATGACCGAACCCCTCATCATCGGCGCCATGGTGCGCACCCTGGGCGCGTACCCCTCGGGCTGGCGTCAGTCCGGTGCGCACCGCGACCCCGCGACCGACGCCGACATGCTGCGCCGCATCGCCCGCGAGGGGGAGGACGCTGGTCTCGACTACCTCTTCTTCGGCGACTGGCTCGCGACGGGGCCGGATCTGGAATTCCGCGACCCGTACCTGCTCGCCCGCATCGACCCCGTGAGTGCCGTGCTCTTCCTCGCCGGTGTGACGTCGCGGATCGGTCTGATCGCCACGGTGAACACGACCTACGCCGACCCGTACACGACCGCGCGCTCACTGGCCTCGCTCGACGTGCTCACCCGCGGTCGGGCCGGGATCAACCTCGTCACGGGGGCCGAACCGCGAGCCGCGGGCAACCACGGTCGCGACGCGCACGCCGACAACGAGACCCGCTACGACCGGGCGGAGGAGTTCGTGGAGGCGCTGCGGCGGCTGTGGGGTTCGTGGGGAGAGGACGCGTGGATCGCGGATGCCGAACGCGGCGTGCTGATCGACCCGGAAGCGCTCCATACCGCCGATCTGCGAGGTGCGCACGTGCAGGTCGCCGGTCCGCTCAACGTCGCCCGCCCACCGCAGGGGCAGATCCCGATCGTGCACGCCGGCACGTCGCCGCGGTCGAGGGCGCTCGCGGCCACCCAGGCCGATCTCGCGCTGATCGCGGCGCCCACCCTGGCCGATGCGATCGCCACCCGTCGGCTGCTGCGGGACATCGCCGCCGAAGCCGCGAGATCGCCGGATGCGCTGAACGTGATCGCCCCGGTGCTCCCCGTCGTCGCGGACACGGATGCCGATGCGCGACGCATCGTGGAGCGTCTGCTCGCGCTGGTGCCCCTCGCCGAGGATCACCAGCGCGCACGGAGGGCCTTCCCGCACGACCGCACCGTCGCCGCGCTCGCCGACGCGTTCGATGTCCCGGCGGACGACCCGCTGCGCTCCGCCGCCTTCGACGCACCGGTGACCGCCGCCGAGGCCGTGCGACTGGGGGAACACGGCGCCCGGCTGATCGAGCGGCTCGGCCTCATCGCGGGACTGCGCGTGGCCGGAGCGGGCGTCTCCGGATCGGGAGCCGCCGGCGACGACCCTCTCACGTGGCGGCACCTCGTCGCCGCGCACGCGGTGCCCGCGGCCTTCGTCGTCGGAGATGCCGGGACGATCGCGGATCACTTCGAGACCTGGCGCGACGAGGGCGCCGCGGACGGATTCAACGTGCTGTCGGCCTTCCAGCCCGCGCAGTTCGAGGCGTTCGCACGCCAGGCCGCCCCCGAACTGCGTCGTCGTGGACTGCTGCGGAGTGCAAAGGAGAGCGCAGGAGCGACGCTCCGCGATCGCCTGCGCATTTCCTCGTATGTCGACGCGTGACCACGCGTTTCCCCACGCGACATCCGGAGTCCGCCGGCTCGCGCCGCAAGAGCCGCGATTCCTACGGTGAGACCCACCTCACCTCACCACCGCGCCGCACCACAGCACCGCACCCGCAGCACCGCACTCGCAGCACCGCACCCGAAGCCTGGAGCCCACCCATGAACCGTCGTCTCATCCGCGTCGCCGCCATCGCGCTGCCGCTCGTCCTCGCCGGCGGCCTCGCCGCCTGCGCGTCGACACCCGCCCCGGCGAACGCGCCCGCCGAGGGCGCAGACCCCGTCAAGGGAGGAACCCTCACCTACCTCGAGCACCAGGCGTACACGAACCTGTACCCGCCGCAGGCCGGCTTCTACCCGAACGGCGGCATCGTGAACAACATCGCGGCCCGTCTCACCTGGCAGAACCCGGACACGCTCGAGATCGAGCCGTGGATCGCCTCCGACTGGACGATGAACGATGACGCCACCGAGTACACGTTCGACCTCAACCCCGACGTCACGTTCTCCGACGGCACGGTGCTCGATGCCGCGGCCGTGAAGAAGAACTTCGACACCTACGGCCTGGGCGACGCGGAGCGGGGCCTCACGGTCTCGGAGGCGATCAACAACTACGCCAGCAGCGAGGTCGTCGACGAGGACACCGTAAGGTTCCGCTTCTCGGCGCCGTCGCCCGGGTTCCTGCAGGCGACCTCCACCATCAACTCGGGTCTGCTGTCGCCGGAGACCCTCGACGGCACGATCGAGGACTTCGGCGCGGGCAACGCCGCCGAGATCATCGGCTCCGGACCCTTCACGGTCACGGGCGAGAAGCTCGGCACCGAGTACACGCTCACCGCCCGCGACGGCTACGACTGGGGTCCCGACAGCGTCGACAACGACGGCCGCCCCTACCTCGACGCCGTGCACGTGCTGATCACCCCCGAGGACTCGGTGCGCATCGGCTCGCTGCTGGCAGGCCAGTCCGACTACGTCCGCTACGTGCAGGCGTTCGACGAGGACCGCGTCGAGAGCGCCGGCTTCACGCTCTACGCCCCGCAGACCCGCGGCGTGAACAACTCCATCGCGCTGCGGCCAGAGAATCCGCTGCTCACCGACATCCGCGTCCGACAGGCCCTCATCGCCGCGGTGAACGCCCAGGAGGTCGTCGACACCCTCTTCACGGAGAGCTACCCGGTGGCGACCTCGGTGCTGTCGTCCCAGGCGCTCGGCTACAAGGACGAGTCGGAGCACTACGCGTACGACCCGAAGAAGGCGGAGAAGCTGCTCGACGAGGCCGGATGGACGCCCGGCGCCGACGGCATCCGCGAGAAGGACGGGGAGCGCCTCTCGATCACGGTGTACGAGGCGAAGCCCCAGCCGCTGTCGAAGCAGACCCTCGAACTCGTCGCGCAGCAGCTCGCGAAGGTGGGCGTCGAGCTCTCGATCAAGCCCGGTGACGCCGGCAGCTACGCCGAGGATACCCGCGACCCGCTGAAGACCGGCTTCTACCACTCCATGGTCGGCCGGGCGGATCTCGACGTGATCAAGAGCCAGTACTTCACGAAGAACCGTGACGTGCTGATCTCGAAGGACGCGAAGCTCGACGAGCTGCTGCTCGCCGTGGCTTCGGAGCCCGACGCCGACGCGCGCGTCGCCGCGTCCCAGGCCGTGCAGGACTACATCGCCGAGCAGGCCTATGTGATCCCGCTGTTCGAGGAGCCGCAGGTGTACGGCACCGCGACCTCCGTGCACGGCGTCGCCTTCGAGTCGGTGGGACGCCCCACGTTCTCCGGCGTCTGGCTCGCCGAGCACTGATCGGCATGGTGCTTCGATGACGTTCGTCCTCCGACGAGCCGGGCAGGCCGCGATCGTTCTGATCGCGGCCTTCACGGCCACCTTCTTCCTGCTGCAGCTGCTGCCGGGCGATGCGATCCTGATCAAGTTCTCCGACCCCAGCCTCGGGCTGTCGCCGGACCAGCTCGACAGCATCCGCACCACCTACGGCGCCGATCTGCCCTGGTGGGAGCAGTACGTGCATGCGGGCCTCGGCTTCCTCGCCGGGGACTTCGGCTTCTCGACGCAGTTCGGCACGCCCGTGCTGACGATGCTCACCGAGGCGCTTCCCGCGACTCTACTGCTCGCATCGCTCGGACTCGTCGTCGCCCTGCTGCTGGCCGTGCTGATCGCCGGGCTCTCCTGGCTCGCCCCCTTCGCCTGGCTGCGCGACGGCCTCCGCCAGGTGCCGGGCCTGTTCGTGGCGGTGCCGGTGTTCTGGCTCGGCATCCTGCTCATCCAGGTGTTCTCGTTCGGACTCGGCTGGGTACCCATCGTCGGAGCCGACCCGGTGAGCGGGCTCGTCCTTCCCGTGCTGACCCTCGCCGTGCCGATCTCGGCCCCGCTCGCGCAGGTGCTGGTCCGCGCGATCGACCAGGTGCAGGCGCAGCCGTTCGTCACCGTGGTGCGGGCGAAGGGCGCCCCGCCGCTGTGGGTGCTCACGCGCTCGGTCGCCCGCAACGCCGCCGTACCGACCCTCACGATCGCCGGAGTGCTGTTCGGTGAACTCGTCGGGGGAGCGGTCGTGACCGAGACCGTCTTCGGACGCACGGGCATCGGCCGCCTCACCGAGCAGGCCGTCGCGAACCAGGACATCCCGGTGCTGCAGGGCGTCGTGCTGCTCTCGGCCCTCGGCTTCGTGGTGATCAGCTTCGCGGTCGATCTCGTCACCCCTCTCATCGACCCCCGTCAGCGCACGCTCTCGCGCTCCACCGCATCCGCCGCCTCGCGACCCGCACCCCAGGAGGTGTCCGCATGACCGCTCCCGTGATCGCCCAGACGAGCGTCGACCCCGACGTCGTCGCGGCGCCGGTCGTTCCGGAGGGCACGCAGCCGCCTCGCTCGGGTGGTCGTCTGCGCCACCGCGGGTGGGGGCTGTATCTGGCCTTCGCCGTGGTCGCCGTCGCCGTGCTCTGGGCCGTCGTCCCCGGGGTGTTCGCGCCCGGTGACCCGCTCACCGGCGTGCCTGCGGACAAGCTGCTGCCCCCGAGCGCCGCGCACTGGTTCGGCACCGACACCCTCGGCCGTGACCTGTTCGGCCGCGTGGTCCACGGCGCCGTGCACTCGCTCTCGGGCGCGCTGATCGCCGTCACGGTCGGTCTCGCCCTCGGCACGGTGCTCGGCGCGATCGCCGGAGCCGTTGGTGGCGTGGTCGACGACGTCCTGATGCGGATCGTCGACGTGCTGCTCGCGATCCCCGGGCTGCTGCTGTCGCTCTCGGTGATCATCCTGCTCGGGTTCGGCACGGTCAACGCCGCCCTCGCGGTGGGCCTCGGCAGCGTGGCGGCCTTCGCACGTCTGATGCGCGCCGAGGTCGCCCGCGTACGGCGCACCGAGTACGTCGAGGCGGCCTTCGGCAGCGGTGCGACGTTCTTCGCAGCCCTCCGCCGACACGTGCTGCCCAACTCCCTCACCCCGATCGTCGCGCTCGCCGCGCTGCAGTTCGGCACCGCGATCCTCGCGATCTCGACCCTCGGCTTCCTCGGCTACGGTGCTCCGCCGCCCACCCCGGAATGGGGCCTGCTGATCGCCGAGGGCCGCAACTACGTGGGCACCGCCTGGTGGCTCACCGCGCTCCCCGGTCTCGTCGTCGTCGCGGTCGTGCTCAGCGCCAACCGCATCAGCCACCGCGTCGGAAGGAGGACGCGATGAGCGTTCTGGCAGCGTCGGATCTGCGGATCTCCTACAACGGCAGGGAAGTCGTGCACGGCATCTCGTTCGAGATCGAGGAAGGCGAGACGCTCGCCCTGGTCGGCGAGTCGGGATCGGGCAAGTCCACGACCGCCCATGCGATCCTCGGTCTCCTGCCCTCCGGCGGCACGGTCGACGGAGGCAGCGTGGTACTCGGAGACCTCGACATCTCGGGATGGACCGATCGCGCGCTGCGGGGCATCCGCGGTGCGGAGATCGGTCTGGTGCCGCAGGACCCCACCACCTCCCTCGACCCCGTGCGTCCGATCGGGGCGCAGGTCGAGGAGATCCTGCACCTGCACGGACATCGGGACCGGCGCTCGCGTCGCGCACGGGTGATCGAGCTGCTCGACCGCGTCGGCATCGACGACCCGGATCTGCGGGCTCGGCAGTATCCGCACGAGCTCTCCGGCGGCATGCGTCAGCGGGTGCTGATCGCCACGGCGATCGCGCTGCGGCCCCGTCTGCTGATCGCCGACGAGCCGACCAGTGCGCTCGATGCCACCGTGCAGCGCACCGTGCTCGATCTGCTCGACGAACTGCAGCGCGAGGAGGGCACCAGCATCCTGCTCGTGACCCATGATCTCGGGGTGGCTGCGGACCGTGCCGAGCGTCTCGTCGTGCTCAAGGGCGGACGGATCGTGGAACAGGCGCCGAGCGAGGCGGTGCTGGCCGCGCCCTCCGATCCCTACACGCGACAGCTGCTCGCCGATGCTCCTGCGTTCGCGACCGGATTCCGTCGGCCCGAGGCCCCGCCGTTCCTGCGCGATGCGGCGGCCGTGGCGGCAGAGAACCCCTATGCGATCGTGGCCGAGGGGCTCGTGAAGGAGTTCCGGGTGGCGGGGCGCGAGCGGTTCCGCGCGGTGGACGACGTCTCGTTCCGTGTGCGCCGGGGCACCACCCACGCGCTCGTGGGGGAGTCGGGCTCGGGCAAGACCACCACGGCGCGGCTGATCACGCGATTCCACCAGCCCGACGCCGGGGCCATCGAGGTCGCGGGAGAAGACGTCACGCACGCGAAGCGCGAGCAGCTGCGCGCTCTGCGCCGACGCGTGCAGCTGGTCTACCAGAACCCCTTCGCCTCATTGGATCCCCGTCAGCAGATCGTCGACATCGTCGCGGAGCCGCTGCAGAACTTCCGCGTCGGCTCGCGTGCCGAGCGCAGGGAGCGGGCGCTCGCCCTCCTCGACCGGGTCTCGCTGCCCGCCGACATCGCACGCCGCACCCCGCGCGAGCTCTCGGGCGGACAGCGGCAGCGCGTCGCGATCGCCAGGGCCCTCGCGATCGATCCGGAGGTCGTGGTGCTCGACGAGGCCGTGTCGGCGCTGGATGTCACGGTGCAGGCACGCATCCTCGAACTGCTCACCTCGTTGCAGGCGGAGCTCGCGCTCACATACCTGTTCATCTCGCACGACCTCGCCGTCGTGCGCAGGATCAGCCACACGGTCTCGGTCATGCGCCGTGGCCGGATCGTGGAGGAGGGACAGACGGAGGACCTCTTCCGCGATCCGCAGCACGAGTACACCAGGGAGCTGCTGGCCGCGGTCCCCGGACGAACGGAGAACCTCGTATGACCACCGCCCCCACCGTCGCCTTCTTCACCCGCCTGCTCGACGACGCGTCCGCGGCTTCGCGGTACGCGCTGGCGACCGCACAGATCCAGCAGGCGGAGCGGCACGGGATCGGGAGGGCCTGGGTCGCCCAGCATCACTTCCACGCGGCGGAGGGAGGCCTGCCGTCGCCGCTCGTCTTCCTCGCGCACGTGGCCGCCGCGACCAGGGACATCCGCCTCGGCACCGGGGTGATCACCCTGCCCTTGGAAGATCCCGTGCGCGTGGCCGAAGACGCCGCTGTCGCCGATCTGCTCTCCGGGGGGCGTGTGGATCTGGGACTCGGCAGCGGCGGCACCCCCTCGTCGTTCGTGCCCTTCGGGGAGGACGTGCGCGACAAAGCGCCGACCTACGACCGCAAGCTGCGAACACTGCTCGACGGCCTCGCCGGGCGCGACGTCGGCGCGGGCAACACGCTCTACCCGGATGCCGGCGACCTCGCCGACCGCATCTGGCAGGCCACCTTCTCGGCTCCCGGCGGCCACCGTGCCGGGGTGCACGGGCACGGCCTGCTGCTCTCCCGCACGCAGCCGCGCCGTGCTGACCGCCTGCACGCGCCGTTGTCGGAACTGCAGGACCCGATCATCGACGCGTACCTCGACGCTCTGCCGGAGGGAGCGACTCCGAGGATCACCGCCTCACGCACCGTGTTCGTCGCGGACGACCGTGCCGAGGCGCTGCGGTTCGCCGAGGTCGGGCTGCGCCGGGCGGCGGAGGGCTTCCGCCGGCAGGGGCAGACGATCCCCGGCGACAGCATCGACGAACTGATCGCCGCCCTCGATACGCACCTGGGCACGCCCGAAGACGTGGCGGAGTCTCTCGCCGCCGACCGCACCCTCGCCCGGGCGACCGAGGTGGCATTCCAGGTGCACTCGGTCGACGCACCGCATGAGCACGTGCTGCGCTCGATCGCCCTCTTCGCCGACGAGGTCGCTCCCGCCCTCGGCTATGCACTCAGCCCTTCCACCCCAGACACCTTCACCCTCAAGGAGAACGCATGACCGACGACATCGTGGACCGGATCGTGGAGGTGACGCCGGAGCTGGATGCCCTGCGCCGTCGCCGTCCCGTCACCAGGGAGCAGCTGCAGGCGAGCTTCGACGCCCTCTTCCGGCCGGTGACGGTCGCGCACATCTCGCAGGCGGAGCGCGAGCTCGTCGCGGCCTTCGCGACCGGGCTGGCCGGAGCCGATGACGCGACCGCGGTGTTCTACGCCGTGCGTGCACGGGAGACGGACCCGCAGCGGGCGCGCGTCGTGTTGGCGGAGGCGGCCGATTCAGCCGTGCGCGGTCCGTTCGGCGCCTACACCGAGCTCGGCCTGCAGAACGAGAACACCGAGGGTGAGCGGTACGAGCCCGCCGGCACCGTCACCGCGGTCATCGGCGAGCGCCTCGCCGCCGCGCTCGCGCACACGCATCTGCTCGTGTTCCGCCCTCGTGAGGCCTCGGGCGCCGACCTCGGACGCCTGCTCGATGCCGGGTGGTCGGCGGACGGGATCGTGACGTTGTCGCAGCTGGTGTCGTTCCTCGCCTTCCAGCAGCGCGTGGTCACCGGGCTTCGGGCGCTCGCTGCCGCAGGGCTCGCCCGGACCGCGCTCGTCGAGGAGGAGGCAGCATGACCGCCGCTCAGACCGTGCTCCGTCACGACGACGCCCCGCACCCGCACGCCTTCACCCGCGGCGAGGTCGGCTGGGTCCCGCACCTGGAACCCCTCGCGGAGGAGGAGCTGACCGCGCGGCACTACGACGGTCTCGTCGACGTCGCGCGGGCGAAGAACGACTACTTCCGACTGTTGGCCCGCGACCCCGAGGTGCTCAAGGCGCGCACCTTGGTGGACAAGGACATCTTCTACAACGCTGCGGAGGGCCTCCCGCGTGCGGACCGCGAGCTGGCGGCCACGGCGGCATCGCGCCGCAACGGCTGCGTCTTCTGCGCCTCGGTGCACTCTCGATTCGCCGCGCACCACAGCAGGCGCACAGAAGACGTCGACCTGCTGCTGGACGAGGGCGTCGATGCCGACCTGGGCGCGCGCTGGAACGCGATCGTCGCGGCATCCGTCGCCCTCACCGACACGCCCAGCGCGTTCGGCGAGGAGGAGATCGCGCGGCTGCGCGCGGCAGGACTCGACGATCTGGAGGTCGCCGACGTCATCCACGGCGCCGCGTTCTTCAACTGGGCGAACCGACTGATGCTGTCGATCGGACGGCCGGTGGCTCCGGCCTGATCCGGAACGGCTGACGCTAGGGCAGCAGGATGATCTTGCCCGAGGCGGCGCCGGATTCCATGAGCTCATGGGCCCGCGCCGCTTCGGCGAGCGGCAGCTGCGGTCCGAGCTCGATCGTGAAGTCCCCGGCATCCAGGAGCGCGATCGTCTCGGGCAGGGCCTCGGCACGCCAGGCGAGTTCCTGCGCGGTCAACGGCACGGGGGAGCCGCCGGAGAAGGCGCGGATGCCGAAGGACGCGGCATCCGGCCCCCGCACGATCGTCGCGATGCGGTCTCGGTCGGCCACCAGGGCGAGGGAGGTCTCGATCGCCTCGTCGGTGCCGGCGCAGTCGAGCACCACCGTGACGGGGGACGATGCGGCCGCGCGGACCCGGTCGAGAACGCCGTCGCCGTAGGCCACGGGGAGGGCGCCGAGCTCGCGCAGCTGGTCGTGGCGTGCGGGGCTGCCGGTCGCGATCACGGTCGCACCCCAGGCGACCGCGAACTGCACGGCCGCTTGACCGACCGCTCCGGCGCCTCCGTGCACGAGCAGCACGTCGCCCTCGGTCACCCCGAGCGAGCGCAGTGCCTGGTAGGCGGTGCCGGCGGGGATGCCGATTCCGGCGCCTTCGGCGGTGGTGACGGAGTCGGGGAGCTTGGCGAGGTTCTCGGTCGGGATGGCGAGCGCCGAGGAATAGGTGCCGTGCCCGTCGCGGATGGCGACCCGGTCGCCGACGGCGAAGTCGTCGACGCCCTCACCGAGCGCTTCGATGACGCCGGCGCCGTCGAAGCCGACCGGACGTGGCTCGGTGATCGGCGGCGACGGGCGCTTGCCGCCGCGCAGCTTGGCGTCGATCGGGTTCGCCCCTGCCGCTTCGATGCGCACGACGACCTCGCCCCGTGCCGCGACGGGATCGGGGACCTCGATCAGATGCAGGACAGCGGGGGAGCCGATTTCGGTGTACACGATCGCGCGAGCCATGCGCTCAAGGCTACCCGCGGCGGGCCGAGCGGTCGCGGATCAGCGCCCCGACAGCGCCTTCATGATGCGCTGCGGCGACACCGGCTGCGCGGTGCCCAGTCGCTGTGCGAAGACGCTCACCCGATACTCCTCCAGCAGCCAGCGCACCTCGACGAGCGCGGGTGTCGCGTCGGCGGGGAGCGGGATCGTGCCGCCCGCGTCTTCGAAGGCCTTCGCCATCCGCTCGTACTCGGTCATGCGCGCGCGGTCCTTGCCGGGTTCGCTGGAGAGGGTCTTCAGCCGGTCGAGCATCCCCTCCAGGTATCGGGGGAACTGCGTGAGGCGGTCGGCGCCGGCGGCGGAGACGAACCCGGGGTGCAGCAGGCCGCTCAGCTGGGTGCGGATGTCGTTGAGGGGTCCGAGCAGGGCGAGCGAGTTCTGCGACTTGATGCCGCGCTCGACGTCGCGGGATTTGGTGAGGATGCGGGCGACCAGGGAGACGCACGCGAAGAGCTCGTCGACGAGGACGGAGGAGACCGCGTCGCGCACCCGCGCGAAGTCCGCCTCGTTGCGCACGATCCCGTCGGGCACGAGACCCTCGATGACCTTGCGCGCGACCGCCGCGCGGCAGTCCTCGATGAGGGCGGCGGCGGAGGGATAGGGCGAGGCGGCGAGCGCCAGCTTCTCCTGGCTGGTGAGGTGCTCCTGCACATAGGACGAGGGCGAGGGCACGCCGAGCAGCACGAGCCGCAGCACGCCGTCGCGCGTGGCGGCAGCGGCGGCATCCGGGGTGGATTCGACGCGGACCGAAACGGTCTTGCCCTGGTCGACGATGGCCGGATACCCCCGCACGACGCCGCCGGCGACGCGGGTGTCGAGCACCTCGGGCAGGTCGCCGAAGGCCCAGGCGGTGAGGCCCGTCTGCTCGAGCGGTGCGGCGGCCACGCGCTCGACGCCGCCGCGTTCGGCTCCGCGGCCCGCTCGAGGCGTACCGGCGCGGGCAGGGGCGGCGATCGATCGGGCGACGCTGCTGCGTGCGCGGTCGGAGAGCTGGGCCTGCAGGGCACGCAGATCGCGCCCCGAGCCGACGATCCTGCCGCGCTCGTCCACGGCGCGGAAGTTCATGCGCAGGTGCGGCGGCACCCGCTCGTCGTCGAAGTCGGCGGCGGAGACCAGCTGATTCGCGAGCGGCTGGATGCGGCGGGCGAGGGCCTCCTTGAGCGTGCGCGGCGGCAGGCCGCCGTGCGACTCCGGTCCCTCCTCGACCAGCTCTGCACCGAACTTCTCGGCCCAATCGGCCGCGGGGACGACGTGGCGGCGGATCGCCTTGGGGAGGGCGCGCAGAAGCCCGGTCACGAGTTCGGCGCGCAGGCCAGGAACCTGCCAGTCGAAGCCGCGGTCCTCGATCTGCGCGAGCAGCGGCAGCGGCACGACCACGCTCACACCGTCGTCGTCGGCGCCGGGCTCGAACCGGTAGGCGAGGCCGAGCACCTGGTCGCCCTGCGTCCACCGCGTCGGGAACTCGCGCTGATCCGCTCGTTCCTCGTCATCGATCAGGTCGCTCTCGCGCATCACGAGCAGCTTCGGCGTCGTGGCCATCGCTTCGCGCCACCAGCTCTCGAACGAGCGCACGTCGAACACATCGGTGGGGATGCGTTCGTCGTAGAACCGGAAGACGGCTTCGTCGCCGGCGAGGATGTCGCGGCGGCGCTCGCGCTCCTCGAGCTTCTCGAGGCGTTTGCGCAATTCGGCGTTGCTGCGCCAGAAGGCGCTCACCCGCTTGTCGATCCGTGTCGGATCCCACTCGCCCTCGACGAGCGCATGCCGCACGAACAGCTCTCGCGAGGCGGCCCGGTCGATGCGGGCGAACTGCACGCGCCGACGCGGGATGATCTCGAGCCCGAACAGCGTCACCTTCTCGAAGGCGACCGCGGCGCCGGCATCCTTCGACCAGTGCGGCTCGGTCACCTGTCGCTTGGCGAGGTCGCCGGCGAGCGGCTCGGCCCAGGCGGGATCGATCGCGGCGACCGTGCGCGCGAACGTGCGCGAGGTCTCGACGATCTCGGCGGCGATCACCGCGCGCGGGCTCTTCTTGCGCAGCCCCGACCCGGGGAAGATCGAGAAGCGGATGCCGCGGGCGCCGCGGTACTCCGCGACACGGCGGCCCTTCGGCTCCTTGGCGGGGGAGTGCGATCTACCCGCAGGGGCGGTGCGCTCGTCGAGGATGCCGATCTGCGAGAGCAGACCCGACAGCAGGGCGCGGTGGATGGCGTCGGGGTCGCTGGTCGCGTCGCCCTCATCCGTGCGGGCGTCGTCGCGCCGCCGGTCCGGTGTCTTCACGAGCGTGCGCAGCTGGCGATGCACGTCGAACCACTCGCGCACCCGCACGTAGTTGAGGTGCTCGGAGCGGCACAGCCGGCGGAAGGCGCTCGAGCCGAGTTCGCGCTGCTGCTCGCGCAGGTGGTTCCACAGATTCAGCAGGGTGAGGAAGTCACTGGTCGGGTCGACGAATCGCGCGTGCAGACGGTCGGCCTCCTCCCGGCGTTCCTCCGGCCGCTCGCGCACGTCCTGGATCGTCATGCCCGAGACGATCGCGAGCACGTCGCGCGTCACGGTGCCGCCGGAACCGGCCCGCCCGGCTTCGATCAGCATGCGTGCGAACCGCGGATCGATCGGCATGCGCGAGATGTCGCGACCCGTGCGGGTGAGGTGCGGGGCGCCGTCGCGGCGGGACGGCTCGACCGCTCCGAGCTCGGTGAGCAGGTCGAACGCGGCCTTCACGCCGCGGGAGTCGGGCGGGGTGAGGAAGGGGAACGCCGTGATGTCGCCGAAGCCGAGCGAGAGCATCTGCAGGATGACCGAGGCCAGAGAGGTGCGCAGGATCTCGGGCTCGGTGTATTCCGGCCGCTTGGCGTAGTCCTCTTCCGAGTAGAGGCGGATGGCGATGCCGTCGCTGGTTCGGCCCGCGCGGCCCGAACGCTGATTCGCCGAGGCCTGCGAGACGGCCTCGATCGGCAGCCGCTGCACCTTGGAGCGATTGCTGTATCGGGAGATGCGTGCGGTGCCGGTGTCGATCACGTACTTGATGCCGGGGACCGTGAGGCTCGTCTCGGCGACGTTGGTGGCGAGGATCACCCGGCGGCGCACCCCGGCCACCCGGCTGCGCTCGAACACCCGGTGCTGATCGGCGGCGGAGAGGCGTCCGAACAGGGGCAGCACCTCGGTGGGGGCGCGGTCGTTCGCATAGGCGCCGCGAACGGCGTCGGCGGCATCGCGGATCTCGGCCTCGCCGGGGAGGAAGACGAGCACGTCGCCCGGCGCCTCGCGGTCGAGTTCACGCAGCGCGGCGACGATGGCCGAGACCTCGTCCTCCGGCTCGGCCGGCTCGGCCTCGTCGTCCGCATCCTCGACCGGACCGCGATAGCGGATCTCCACCGGATAGGTGCGTCCGGAGACCTCGATGATCGGTGCCGGCGTGCCGTCGGAGGCGGCGAAGTGCTTCGCGAAGCTCTCCGGATCGATCGTCGCCGAGGTGATGATCACCTTGAGGTCGGGGCGCTCCGGGAGGATGCGGGCCAGGTAGCCGAGCAGGAAGTCGACGTTGAGGGAGCGCTCGTGCGCCTCGTCGATGATGATCGTGTCGTAGCGCGTGAGCAGCCGGTCGCGGTGGATCTCGTTGAGCAGGATGCCGTCGGTCATCAGGGCGATGCGGGTGGCGTCGGACACCTTGTCGGTGAAGCGCACCTTGTATCCGACGAGCGCGCCCATCTCGACCTGGAGCTCTTCCGCGACTCGTTCCGCGATCGTGCGGGCGGCGAGACGCCGGGGCTGCGTGTGCGCGATGCGCTCGCGCCCCAGCTCGAGCGCGATCTTCGGCAGCTGCGTGGTCTTGCCAGAGCCCGTCGCACCGGCGACGATCACGACCTGATGGTCGCGGATGGCATCGGAGATCTCGGCCCTGGCCGCACTGACCGGCAGCTCCGGGGGATAGGAGATCACAGGGGAGGACATAGCCCTCCATCGTATGCCGGGATCGGACATGTGCATGCCGATGTCAGCCCCTACGATCGGGGGGTGATCACTGCTCTCGCTCCCGTCCGGTGGTTCCACGAGTTCGGACGGCCCCCGCGCATCCTGGGCCTTGACATCGCCAGGGGGCTGGCGATCCTCGGCATGGCCGGAGCGCACATCGGCGAGACCGAGCCGTTCCAGTGGCTCGACCCGGCCACCTGGACCGATCTGGTGCACGGACGCTCCTCGATCCTCTTCGCGGTGCTCGCCGGCATCTCGATCGCCCTGATGACCGGGCGCAGCGCCCTCCCCGAGCGGGAGCACATCCCGAGCATCCGGCTGAACCTGATCGGCCGGGGCGCGGTGATCTTCGTGATCGGTCTGGCCTTGGAGATGCTGAACACCCCGATCGCGGTGATCCTCACGCTCTACGGCCTGCTCTACGTCGCGGTCATCCCGTTCCTGCGCTGGCGACCCTGGCAGCTGCTGGCGGGAGCCGGGGTGCTCGCGCTCCTGGGCCCCGCGCTGCTCGCGTTCCTGAACGCGGTGATGCTCAACCCCTACGGTTCCGGCATCGGGTTCGTGCTGTACGGCACTTATCCGATCACCGTCTGGATGGCCCTGGTGCTGGCGGGCATGGCGCTCGGGCGCCTGAACATCGGGCGGCTGCGCACCGCGGTGGCGGCTCTCGGCATCGGCGTCGCACTGATGGTGGTCGGATACGGCCTGGGAGGCATCGGACAGGCAGCGGGTATCACCGGTGCCGTCGGCGGCAGCTCGTCCGCTGCGGAGCTCTCCTCGAGCGGCGGCTCGATCATCGACGGCGGTTCCGGCAGTTGGGCTCCGCCGGCTGGGTGGGAGGACTATCCGCAGGCGCTCGCCGCGTCCGACCCGCTTCGCGCCGTGCTCACGGCGGTCTTCGCGGTCGACCCGCACAGCGGCGGCACGGCCGAGATCCTCGGATCCGGCGGCTTCGCACTCACGATCATCGCGCTGTGTCTGCTGCTGAGCAGGCCCCTGCGCTGGGCGCTGCTCCCACTCGGTGCGCTCGGTTCCATGCCGTTGACGGCATACAGCGCGCACGTCCTCTCGGTCATGGTGGTCGGCGGGCCGGGCGGGTTCTTCTCCAGCAACGCCTTCTGGGCCGCGACCGCGATCGGGTTGCTCGTGATCACGACGCTCTGGTCGATGTTCTTCGGACGGGGGCCGCTCGAACGCCTGGTCGGACGAGGAGCGGCGGCGATGGCGGCGGTGCCCCGGCGCTGAGCCGGTCGGCGCCGGGTCTCCCGGAAGCCGAGAGGGGCGATGTGCTAGCGCGGGAGCGCGCGCGGTGGAGTGACGACCTCGCGTTCGGAACAGCATCGACTGGGGAGTCACTGTGGGGAATACGAGTTTCGGGCGCCGAGCGCGGGGTGTCGTCGCGTCAGCGCTGACGGCAGGTCTGCTGATCGCCGGTCTGTCCGGTGTGGGCGCGACAGCGGCGGGTGCGGCAGAGGTGCCGCCGTCGATGCCGCCGCAGTTGCAGCGCGACGAGAACGTGTTCCGTGTATGTCGGGTCGCCGATCCTGGCGCGGATGTCGAGGGCCGCCTGCGCGGCAGCGTCGTCGGTGGGGAACTGCAGCACCGTCACCGTGGCACGGCCGGCGTCGGAGGCGAACGCCGCTGTTGCGGCATCGCGTGAGCCGAGGTCGTTCGCCGCGTTCGTCCAGTCGCCCTCGATCCGCCAGTCGCCGGCGGTGGCTCCGATCTCCTCGGTGTCCGCGGCAGGGGGAGGTGGCGGGAGATACTCCGCATCGTCG
Organism: Microbacterium sp. PAMC22086; assembly: GCF_019443525.1. NCBI lineage: Bacteria > Bacillati > Actinomycetota > Actinomycetes > Micrococcales > Microbacteriaceae > Microbacterium > Microbacterium sp. PAMC22086. The sequence goes on from NZ_CP080380.1 coordinate 1,661,590, forward strand.
GAGGCGTCGCGCTCGTTCATCGTTCCTCAGCCTCCGGAACCTCGGCTGCGGGCCGCGTCACCCGCACCGACTTCCCTCGTCATCGTTCGGATCCGCCTGCCATCACAGGTCATAGGCTGGAGGGATGACGATTCCTGCACTCGAACTGAACGACGGCAATTCCATCCCGCAGCTCGGCTACGGCGTCTTCAAGGTGCCGCCGGCACAGACCGAGCGCGTGGTGAGCGAGGCGCTCGAGATCGGCTACCGCCACATCGACACCGCCGCGATCTACGGCAACGAGGAGGGCGTCGGTGCCGCCATCGCGGCTTCCGGCATCCCGCGCGACGAGCTGTTCGTCACGACGAAGCTCTGGAACGACCGCCACCACGACGACGAGCCGCGTGCGGCCATCGCCGAGAGCCTGGAGAAGCTCGGCCTGGAGAAGGTCGATCTATACCTGGTGCACTGGCCCACCCCCGCGAAGGACGACTACGTGCACGCATTCGCGAAGCTCATCGAGCTGCGCGAGGCGGGGCTCACCCGCAGCATCGGCGTCTCGAACTTCCTGGTTCCGCACCTGGAGCGCACCGTGAAGGAGACCGGTGTCGTGCCGGCCGTGAACCAGATCGAGCTGCACCCCGCCTACCAGCAGCGCGACGTGGTCGCCTGGGCCGACGCGAACGGTGTGCGCATCGAGGCGTGGGGTCCGCTCGGTCAGGGCAAGTACGACCTGTTCGGCGCTCCGGCGGTGGCGGATGCCGCGGCGACCCACGGGGTCACCCCCGCCCAGGCCGTGCTGCGCTGGCACCTGCAGAAGGGCATCATCGTGTTCCCGAAGTCGGTGCGCGCCGAGCGCCTGCGCGAGAACCTCGATGTCTTCGGCTTCGAACTGACCGATGCCGAGATCGCGGCGATCGACGCGCTCGACCCGCTCGACGGCTCCGGCCGCGTCGGCTCCCACCCGGACGAGGTCAACTGACCCGCTCCGGTGAGACGGAGCCTTCGAGCTCACATGACGCCCTGTGTCGCACCGCGCGACACAGGGCGTCGTCGTGAGTACCGTCGAGGCATGACAGCTCCGTTCCGTGTCGTCGCCGTGTCGGGATCCCTGCACGAGCCCAGCAAGACGACCGCCCTCGTCCGCGCGATCTCGGCCGCCGTCGCCGAGCGCGCTGAGGTCGAGGCGCAGCTCATCGAGCTGACGCGGATCGGTCCGGGACTGGCCGGCGCGCTCCAGCGCGATCAATTGTCGCCGGAGGTCGAGGCGCAGCTGCAGGCGATCGAGTCCGCCGATCTGCTGATCGTGGGCAGCCCCGTCTACCGCGCCTCCTTCACCGGGCTCTTCAAGCACCTCTTCGACTTCGTCGGCCAGTACGACCTTGTGGGCACGCCCGTGCTGCTGGCGGCGACCGGCGGCGGCGAGAAGCATGCGCTGATCATCGAGCACCAGCTGCGTCCGCTGTTCGCGTTCTTCCAGGCGCTCACCCTTCCGGTCGGCGTCTACGCCAGCAACACGGACTTCGACGGCTACGAGATCGTCTCGGAGGTGCTCGAAGCCCGCATCGCCCTGGCGGCGGAGCGCGCTCTGCCGCTGGTGGGCTACGCGGCGTCGCGTCCGGTCGAGCTGCTCGTCGGCTGACCCCGCCGCGCCCCGCCGGCGTAGCGTGAAGGCATGACCAACCGGCTCGCCGACACCCTCAGCCCGTACCTCCGAGCGCACGCCGACAACCCCGTCGACTGGTATCCGTGGGGTGAGGAGGCGTTCGCCGAGGCGCAGCGGCGCGACGTGCCGCTGCTCATCTCGATCGGCTACTCGACCTGCCACTGGTGCCACGTGATGGCGCGGGAGTCGTTCGCCGACCCCGCCACCGCCGCGCTCATCAACGACGGGTTCGTGGCCGTGAAGGTCGACCGCGAGGAGCATCCGCAGGTCGACGGCGCCTACATGGCCGCAGCCTCGGCCTTCACGCAGAGTCTCGGCTGGCCACTCACGGTCTTCGCCACCCCGCGCGGGCGCACCTTCTACGCCGGCACCTACTGGCCGCCGCAGGTGCGCCCCTCGATGCCCGCGTTCCGCGACGTGCTCGCGGCGGTGCGGGAGGCGTGGACGCTGCGTCGTGCGCAGGCGGAGGAATCGGCGGATGCCGTGACCGACGCGCTCGCCCGCGCGGCGGAGTCCACGCCTTCGGCCCTGCCGGACGTCGTCGCGATCGGGACCGCGGCGCAGGCGATCGCGCAGCGCGAGGATCCGCAGTTCGGCGGCTTCGGGGGAGCCCCGAAGTTCCCTGTCGCCACGACGCTGCGCTTCCTGCAGCACCCGCTCGTGCGGGAGGGCGCTCCCGAGGCGTCGGCGGCCACCGCACGCGCGCTCGCCGCGATGGCGGACTCCGACCTTCGCGATGCGGATGGCGGGTTCTTCCGGTATGCGACCCAGCGCGACTGGACGGTGCCGCACTACGAGCGGATGCTGACCGACAACGCGCAGCTGCTCGATGTCGCGCGCGACGCGGGAGACGAGCGCACCGTGCGCGGCATCGCGTCCTTCCTGATCGATGCGCTCCGTCGCGACGGCGGCGGATTCGGCGCGGCGCAGGACTCGGAGTCGACGATCGACGGCGTGCGCAACGAGGGTGGGTACTACCTCCGCCCGCTCGCCGAACGGGCGGGGCTCGAGCCCCCGGCGGTCGACGGCAAGGTGATCACCGGCTGGAACGGACTCGCGATCGGCGCCCTCGCCAGGGCCGGCGCGGCGCTCGGCGAGCAGAGCTGGATCGATGCTGCGGCCTCTGCCGCGGACGAGGTGCTGCGGACCAACCGGGATGCCGACGGCGCCCTCGTGCGGGCGTCGCTCGACGGACGGGCATCCGCCGCGTCAGCGACCGCCGCGGACCTCGGCCTTCTCGCCGACGGCCTGTTCTCGCGCTCGCGCTGGCGAGCGGCGAGATGACCTGGGCGATCGCGGCGCGCAGCATTCTCGACGGGGCACTCGACGGCACGGTCGGTGACGACCCGCTGCTGTCCGCCCAGGGCATCGCGGCCTCGCCCGACCAGACCGACGGCGACCTGCCCTCCGATGCCGCTGCGGTGGCCGGCGCTGCCCTGACCGCATGGTGGCTGGGAGCGGGGGAGCGGTATCGCGAAGCGGTGGTGACGACCGTGAGCGCGCTCGCCGCGCGTTCGCTGGAGCAGCCGTTCGCCCACGGCACCCTGCTGCGGGTGGCGGCGGGGCTCGCCGTTCCTCCCCGCCAGCTCGTCGTGGTCACCGGAGCGCGCGACAGTGCCCTCGCCGTGGTCGCCAGGGGCGCGGACGCCGAGGTCGTCACCGTGGTGACCACGGAGCAGGCGCGGGCGTTCGCCGATGCCGGGTTCGAGCTGTTCGAGGGGAAGGACGCGTCGGCGGAACGCGCCTACGACTGCCGCGCGTTCGTGTGCCGGCTGCCGGTGAGTGACCCGGCCGAGGTCTCGCTCACGCGCTGACGGCGGCCCTCGAGGGCGCTGCGGCTCCTACGCTGGGGACCGACAGGGTTCGAGAGGGGAAGCTGCATGGCCGCGCAGCAGATCGAGTGGGTCGGCATCCCGGCGGGCACGCTGCAGCGGGGGACACCGCCCGACGAGGTAGACGCCCTCACCGTCCGCTATGCCGACACGGGGGTTCCGCGTGCCTGGTACGAGAAGGAGACGCCGCGCACGCGGATCGTCGTCCCGGCGTTCCGGCTCGCCCGCACCCCGGTCACCGTCGCGCAGTGGGCCGCGTACGCGGAGGAGACCGGCGCCCGTGCCAGCATCCGGTCGTCGGAGTCACCTGGGCCGAAGCATCCGCCTTCGCCGCCTGGATCGGCTCGCAACTCGGCGAAGAGGTGCGACTGCCGACCGAAGACGAGTGGGAGCGGGCGGCGCGCGGTGATGACACCCGCGAGTTCCCCTGGGGAGACGAATACGTGCGGGGGAGGGCGAACCTGTTCGACCTCGGGCTCGGCACCACGACGCCCGTCGGGTCGTTCCCCGACGGTGCCAGTGCGTTCGGAGTGCTCGACATGGCCGGCAACGTCGACGAGTGGACCTCCACCCGGTACGCGCCGTACCCGGGTGCGCCCGACAGCGTCCCGGCCGTCGAGGACTGGGCGGCCGACCCGCACATCACGCGCGGCGGCGCGTTCCGCCACGACGTCGACCTGGCCCGCTGCGCGCGGCGACACGGGGCCTATGAGGCCGACTTCGTCGCGGTGGGCATCGGGTTCCGGCTCGCGGCCTCCGCCGCGTGATCGTCGCGACTGTGCAATCTGCCTAGCAGTTCCCCGAGGAACGCCGGTCGATTGCGCGGGATGCGCAGCTTCCGATGCCCCTCCCCACCCGCGCCGGACTCGACGCCGTTCCCGCATACCGTCAGGGGCGCTCCGCTCCGACCGGTGCCTCGAAGCTCTCCTCGAACGAGTCCCCGCATCCGCCGCTGGCCTCGGTCGTCCAGGCCGTGCGCGATCGCCTCGACGGCATCAACCGCTATCCCGACATGAGCGCCGCCGCGCTTCGCGAACGGCTCGCCGAACGCTACGGTGTCGATGCGTCCGAGGTCACGGTCGGGGCCGGGTCGGTCGAGATCGCCTCCCAGCTCATCCACGCGGTGGCAGGTGAGGGCGACGAGGTCGTCTTCGCGTGGCGGTCGTTCGAGGCATATCCCTCGCCGGTGCGCATCGCCGGGGCCACGCCCGTGCCGGTGCCGCTCGACGCGGACCACGGGCATGACCTCGATGCGACACGTCGCCACCGACGAGGTGCTCTCCGGCTAGCGGGTCACACCCAGCCGGGCAGCCAGTTGTGCAGGAGCCAGAACTCGTACGGCACGCTCATCCCTGTCCACAGCGGCAGGAAGAACGCCGACACCAGCACCACGAACGCGAGGAAGATCATCACCGTGCGCTCGCCGGACTGCCGACGGTGCAGCGGATCCTCGCGCGTGCCGGCGATGATCCGCAGCGTCATGGCCAGAGCGATCACGAGGAACGGCATCATAACGACCGTGTAGAACTGGAAGATCGTGCGATCGGGGAACATCAGCCACGGCACATAGGTGACCGCGAGGCCGACGAGGGGGATGCTCAGCTCCGGGCCGACGGGCCGCCGGGTGATCCAGCCGCGTACCAGGCGGTAGAGCAGGTAGATCGCCGCGGCCACGCCCGCGTACCAGATGAGCGGGTTCGGGATCGCGGAGATCACGCCGATGCAGTGGTCCGTGCCGCAGCCGGTGGGATCGGAGTCGACCCATACGGCCGTGGGACGCAGCAGCAGAGGCCACTCCCAGGCGGGGCTCGCATAGGGGTGCCCGCGAGTCAGACCGACGTGGAACCCGAGCATCGACTCGTGGTACTTCCACAGGGCGATCAGCGGGTTCGGGTCGCTCTGGCGGTCATAGCCCCCTGCTGTCACCAGCCATCCGGTCCAGCTGATCAGGTACACGGCCAGGGCGGGGAAGACGAGCAGCACGAACGAGACGGGCCCCTGGCGGAAGGCGGCCGCCGTGGGCCACAGCACCACCCCGGCCCGCCGCCGGGCCAGCGCATCGGTGACCACGACGTACAGGCCGAATCCGGCCAGCACGTACAGCCCCGACCACTTCACGGCCGACGCTGCGCCCAGGGCCGTCCCCGCCGCGATCAGCCAGGGGCGGCGCCAGAGCACCGGCCCCCAGAACGGGTCGGGCTTGTCGGGGTCGCGCCTCTCGAGCACCGGGATGGTCCGCTGCCGGTCGATGATCACGAACAGCACGCCGAGCAGGACGAAGAAGGTCAGGATGCCGTCGAGCAGGGCGATGCGGCTCATGACGATGCTGAGGCCGTCGATCGCGAGCAGTGTTCCGGCCACGCTCGCGACCACCACGGAGCCGCTGAGTCGTCGCGCGATCAGGTAGACCAGCAGAACGGAGGCGGTGCCGAGCAGTGCCGTCGCGAGTCGCCAGCCCGCGCTGTTGTCGGGACCGCCGATCGCCATGCCCAGCGCGATGAGCCACTTGCCGAGAGGTGGATGCACGATGAACGCGCCCTGTTCGGACAGCGGCAGCTGCTGCAGGGTGATGAACGCGTCGTTGGCGTTCTCACCCCAGGTGCCCTCGTAGCCGAGGGTCCACAGCGACCACGCGTCCTTGACGTAGTAGGTCTCGTCGAACGCCAGCTGATGCGGATGCGCGACGTTGATCAGACGGAGGAGGGCGGCGATCGCGGTGATCACGAGAGGGGCGAGCCAGCGGATCGCGCGTCCCCAGTCCGGATCCCGCAGCAGACGATCGCGGAGCTGCCCGTAGCGCGTCGACCGTTCCTCGGGAGCGGGAAGCAGGGGCACGGGCGCGGTCACCGCTCCAGCCTAGACAACCGGCCTTCTCCGCCGGCTGCATCCCGCCCGCCTAAGCTGGGCGGGTGATCATCCTCGCCGCCACTCCGATCGGAAATCTCGGCGACGCCTCTCGCCGCCTCGTGGAGGTGCTGGAGAACGCCGAGGTCGTCGTCGCGGAGGACACCCGCACCACCCAGCGCCTGCTCAAGGCCCTGCAGATCGACAACAGGCCGCGCCTGATCGCCCTGCATGACCACAACGAGAAGCAGAAGGCGGCCGAGCTGGCAGCCCTCGCGGCGGAGACCGACATCGTGGTGATGAGCGATGCCGGGATGCCGACCGTCAGCGACCCCGGGTACGGACTGGTCGCCGAGGCCGTCGCCCAGGGCGTGACGGTGACCGCGATCCCCGGGCCGAGCGCGGTGCTGATGGCGCTCGCGATCTCGGGCCTGCCCACCGACCGCTTCACGTTCGAGGGGTTCCTGCCGCGCAAGCCGGGGGAGCGTCGCTCCACACTGCGCGCGCTGGCCGCCGAACCCCGCACCATGGTCTTCTTCGAGTCGCCCGCCCGCCTCGCCAGCGCTCTTGCCGACATGGGCGCCGCCTTCGGCGACGAGCGGCGGATCGCGGTGTGCCGCGAGCTCACGAAGCTCTACGAGGAGGTGCGCCGCGGCACCTCCTCCGAACTCGTCGCCTGGGCCGAGAACGGGGTGAAGGGCGAGATCGTCGTCGTGGTCGAAGGGGCGTCGCGTCGTGATGCCTCCCCGGAAGACGCCCTCGTCCAGGTGCAGAAGCTCGTCGCCGACGGCATCCGGCTGAAGGATGCCGCGTCCGAGGTCGCGGCCCTCACCGGTCTCTCCTCCCGAGACCTCTACCAGGCCGCCCTCGCCGCCCGATCCGGAGGGGCGTCGGCGTGAGCAAGGCGGCGACCGTGTACGACGTGGCCGATCGGGCCGGCGTCTCGATCGCCACGGTCTCGCGGGTGCTGCGCTCGCCGGACGCCGTGCGTCCGGTCACTCGCGAACGCGTGCTCGACGCCGTCGCCGCGCTGGGGTACGTCCCCAGCGGCAGTGCCAGGGGCCTCGCTGAGCGGCGGACAGGGGTGCTGGGACTGTACTTCCCCGGGTTCGACGCCGCGGAGGACGCCCCGCCTCGCGATGCCCTCTCCGCCGCCGACAGCGAGGCGCCGCCGTTCGCGATCGTCCGCGAGGAGGCGGAGGACGACGGCCGGCACACCTCGATGCTGTTCCTCGACGAGGTGCTGCGCGGTGCGGAGCTGGAGGCGTGGAAGCAGGGCTTCGTGCTGATGGTCGGGGTCGGACGTGACGACCCCGATCGCTCCACCGTGCGGGACATGGCAGGCCGGGTTGACGGGCTCATGGTCCTCGCCAGCAGCGTGCCCGACGACGTGCTGGCCCGTCTGGCGCGACGCATCCCCGTGGTGGTGCTCTCCGGCCCCCCGCGCGGCGATCACTACGACCATGTGACGGTGAGCAACGCCGAGGCGGTGGCCGAGCTGACCAGGCACGTGCTGGCGCAGGTGGGGGACGGGCGGCTCGCCTTCCTCGCGGGGCCGGCGGACTCCCCGGATGGACTGCAGCGCTGGGAGGGCTTCGCCGCTGCCGTGGCGGAGGCCGGCGGATCACTCGACGACGTGACGGTGCGGCGCGGCGACTTCACCCGGGCGTCCGGGCGCCAGGCCGCCGAGGAGCTTCTCGCGGCCGGCACGCCGGCCGCGCTCATCTGCGCGAACGATCAGATGGCCCTCGGCGCGCTCGACGTGTTCCGCGGCGCGGGCGTCCGGGTGCCGGACGACGTGCTGGTGACGGGTCGCCGCCGCCAGCGCCGTCGCCCTCATCGTCGGGAACGTCGCCCGCGGCGCGACCCGTTCGATCGAGGCGGTCCGCGCGGCACTGCGACTGCCTGTCGCGGCACGACCGGCCGCCCCGGTCGCCGCCGGCGCGGAGCTGGGGATACCCGGCCTCGCCTCCGTCGTGACCCCGAACGCGGAGTTCTACCGCATCGACACCGCCCTGATCGTGCCGCAGGTCGATCCTGCCGACTGGTCGCTGCGCATCCACGGGATGGTCGACCGCGAGGTGGAGATCACCTGGGACCAGCTGCTCGCCATGCCGATGCAGGAGTCCGACGTGACGCTCGCGTGCGTGTCGAACGAAGTGGGCGGCTCGCTGATCGGCAACGCCCGCTGGCTGGGTGTGCCGGTGCGGGAGCTGCTCGCACGTGCGGGCGTCGACGCCGAGGCCGACATGGTGCTCTCGACCTCCGCCGAGGGCTTCACGGCATCGACCCCGATCGAGGCTCTGACCGATGACCGCGACGCCCTGCTCGCGGTCGGCATGAACGGCGAGCCGCTGCCGATCGAGCACGGCTTCCCGGTGCGGATGGTGGTGCCGGGGCTCTACGGCTACGTGTCGGCCACGAAGTGGGTCACGCAGCTGGAGGTGACGCGGTTCGACCGTGCGAAGGCCTATTGGACGACGCGCGGATGGTCCGATCGCGGACCGGTCAAGCTGCAGTCGCGCATCGACGTGCCACGCCGCGGGCAGTCGATCCCGGCGGGTGACGCGGTGATCGCCGGAATGGCCTGGCAGCAGCACGTCGGCATCACCGGCGTCGAGGTGCGCATCGACGACGGTCCCTGGCGTGCCGCGGAACTCGCGACCGCCATCTCGGCCGACACGTGGGTGCAGTGGAGCATCGACTGGGTGGCGGAGAGCGGCGCGCACACCGTCGAATGCCGGGCGCTCAGCGTCGATGGCGAGATGCAGACAGCGGATCCGGCGGCCCCCGCGCCCGACGGCGCGCAGGGGTGGCATCGGATCGACGTGTCGGTGGCGTGAGCCGGGGGAGACCTCCGGCGCACGGCGTAACCCCCCGCGGTATCCCGCCTAGAATTGCTCCATGCCCGCAGGCGAATCCTTCTACATCACCACGCCCATCTACTACCCGTCCGACGTGCCTCACATCGGCCACGGGTACACGACGGTGGCCGTCGACACGCTCGCACGGTGGCACCGCCAGGCGGGGGATGACACCTGGATGCTCACGGGCACCGACGAGCACGGGCAGAAGATGCTGCGGGCCGCGGCGGCGAACAACGTCACCCCGCAGGAGTGGGTCGACAAGCTCGTCAGCGAGAGCTGGTTCCCGCTGCTGACGACGCTCGACGTCGCCAACGACGACTTCATCCGCACCACGCAGGAGCGCCACGAGACGAACGTGCAGACGTTCTTCCAGCGCCTGTACGACCGCGGCTACATCTACGCGGGCGAGTACGAGGCGCTCTACTGCGTGGGCTGCGAGGAGTTCAAGCCCGAGTCGGAGATCGTCGACGGCACCGGTCCCTTCGAGGGGCTGAAGGTCTGTGCGCTCCACTCGAAGCCGCTGGAGCTGCTGCAGGAGAAGAACTACTTCTTCAAGCTCAGCGAGTTCCAGGACCGTCTGCTCGAGCTCTACAAGACCCAGCCCGACTTCGTGCGCCCCGACTCGGCACGCAACGAGGTCGTCTCCTTCGTGAGCCAGGGCCTCAAGGACCTGTCGATCTCGCGGTCGACGTTCGACTGGGGCATCCCGCTGCCGTGGGACGAGTCGCACGTCATCTACGTGTGGGTCGACGCCCTGCTCAACTACGCCACGGCGGTGGGCTACGGCTCCGACGAGGAGACGTTCGAGCGTCGCTGGCCCGCGTACCACGTGGTCGGCAAGGACATCCTGCGCTTCCACGCCGTGATCTGGCCGGCGCTGCTGATGGCGGCCGGCCTCGAGGTGCCCAAGGGCGTCTTCGCGCACGGCTGGCTGCTCGTCGGCGGCGAGAAGATGTCCAAGTCGAAGCTCACCGGCATCGCGCCGACCGAGATCACCGATGTCTTCGGTTCCGACGCCTACCGCTTCTACTTCCTCTCCGCGATCGCCTTCGGCCAGGACGGCTCGTTCTCGTGGGAAGACCTGTCGGCCCGCTATCAGGCCGAGCTCGCGAACGGCTTCGGCAACCTCGCCTCGCGCACGACCGCGATGATCGAGAAGTACTTCGAGGGCGTCGTCCCCCCCGCGGCCGAGTACACCGAGAAGGATCTCGCGATCCAGAAGATCGTGGCGGATGCGGCGACGAACGCGGATGCCGCGGTCGCGCAGTTCCGCATCGACGAGGCGATCTCGTCGATCTGGACGATCGTCGACGCGCTGAACGGCTACATCACCGTGAACGAGCCGTGGGCGTTGGCCAAGCAGGCGAACAGCGGAGACGAGGACCAGCGCGCGCGCCTCGGCACCGTGCTGTACACCTGCGCCGAGGGCCTGCGCGCGCTCGCGGTGCTGCTCTCGCCGGTGATGCCGCAGTCGACCGAGAAGCTCTGGATCGCCCTCGGGGCCGCTGAGACCCTGGGCCGTCTGCAGGACCAGCCGATCCGCGAGGCCGGCACCTGGGGCGTGCTTCGTCCCGGTACCAGCGTGAACGGCCTCGCCCCGCTGTTCCCGCGGGTGGAGACCACGGCCTGAGCCGCGGCCCGACGACGGAGCCCGACGACATGGCCGAGACCTACGTGCGTGAGCGCTCGGGGGACGGACGCAAGGATCTGAAGTATCCGTCCGCCCCCGAGCCGCTGACGGTTCCGGTGTACGACAACCATGCGCACCTCGAGATCGTCGACGGCGACGAGCCGCTGTCGCTGACCGAGCAGCTCGACCGCGCGGCGGCCGTGGGCATCGCCGGGGTCGTCCAGGCATCGGGCGACATCGAGTCGTCGCGGTGGGCTGTCGAGGCCGCGGCATCCGACCCGCGCGTGCTCGCCGCCGTCGCGATCCATCCCAACGACGCGCCGACCTATGCCGAGGAAGGTCGACTCGACGAGGCGATCGCGGTGATCGACGAACTCGCCGCCCACCCGCGCACCAGGGCGATCGGCGAGACGGGCCTGGACTTCTTCCGCACGGAGCCCGAGCGGCAGGCGCCGCAGTTCGAGTCGTTCGAGGCGCACATCGCCCTCGCGAAGAAGCACGGCATCGCGATGCAGATCCACGATCGCGACGCGCACGAGGCGGTGCTGGAGACGCTCGCCCGCGTCGGTGCGCCGGAGCGCACGGTGTTCCACTGCTTCTCGGGCGATGACGCGATGGCCCGCATCTGCGCCGACGCCGGTTACCACCTGTCGTTCGCGGGGAACCTCACGTTCAAGAACGCCCAGAACCTGCGCGACGCGCTGCAGGTCACCCCGCTCGATCGCATCCTGGTCGAGACGGACGCCCCGTTCCTCACTCCGGTGCCGCTGCGAGGCCGCCCGAACGCGCCGTACCTCGTGCCGATCACGGTGCGCTTCATGGCTGCGGAGCTCGGCATCGACGTGGATGAGCTGTGCGCCCAGCTCGCCCAGAACACCCTGCGGGTCTACGGCTCGTTCGCCGACTGACTCGCGGGTTCCGCGTCTTCGGGCCCGGTGTCGGCGATGGGCTTCGCCGACACGATCTGTGAGATGGGCTTCCACACCAGCAACAGCGTGAGGGCCGCGCCGACGAACGCGAACCACCACGGCGCGGTGAGCCCCCATACCTGGGCGATCACGCCGCCGAGCGCCTGTCCGACGACCATGCCGCCGAAGACTCCGACCATGTTCACCGAGGCCACCCGCCCCTGCAGCTCGGCGGGCACCAGGCGCTGCCGCACGGTCGTGGAGATCGTGCCCCACACGAACGCATAGGCGCCGAAGAAGAACATGATGACCAGCGCGACCCAGCCGGTCGTGGTCAGCGCGAACGACAGGTGCATGAGCACTTCGAGCGACAGCACCACCCGCATCAGCGTCGCGAAGGACACATGCCTCTCCAGCCAGCCGAAGCTGAGCGTCGCGAGGATGCCGCCGGCCGCTGACGCGGTCGTGAGCGCTCCGTAGCCGACAGCGCCCATGTGCAGGTGCTCGGTGGCGTACAGCACGAGCACGCCCCAGGGGGCTGCCCAGGTGATGTTGAAGACCAGGATGATGAGCACGAGCATGCGCACCGGAGGGTTGCGCCACAGCCAGCGCAGACCTTCGGCGATGTCGGTGTGCACGGGAGGATGCGTGTCGGTCTCGCGGGGCGGGACGGGCGTCTTGGCCATGCGCGAGATGAGCACGACCGCGAAGCTCACGCACACCACCTCGAGCAGGAACGGCCAGGCCGTGCCCGCGGCGAACAGGAACGCGCCCAGCGGCGGGCCGGCGAACTGGTTCGCCACGAGGTATCCGGCCTGCAGACGCGCGTTGCCGATCCCGAGGTCGGCGGGCTTCACGAGCATCGGCAGCAGAGTGCTGCCCGCCGTGTCGACGAAGACCTCGGCGGTGCCGTAGAGGAACGCGACGGCGAGCACGATCCAGATGTTCGCGACGCCCGTGATGAGGAAGATGCACAGCGCCGCGAGCACCACGGCCCTGGCGGCGTTCGCGAACATGACGAGGCGCCGACGGTCGAAGCGGTCGGCGATCGCGCCCGCATGCAGCCCGAACAGCAACCAGGGGAGGAACTGCAGGATCGCACCGGCCGCCACCAGGATCGGCGAGGATGTCATCGACGCGATGAGCAGGGGAGCGGCCGCGAGGGCGACGCCGTCGCCGATGTTGCTCGTCCACGAGGAGGCGAGCAGCCACCGGAAGTCCCGGCCCATGCGGCGGGGCGCGACGAGTTCACCGAGGGAGGGCACCAGAGAAGACCACTGACGGCGGGAGACATCGGTGCCATGGGGGAGAATGGGAGGATGACCGTCACCCTGCTCGGCGCCACCGAGATCCGCCGCCTCGCCGCCGAGCTCGACGTCACCCCGACGAAGAAGCTCGGCCAGAACTTCGTCACCGACGCGAACACCGTCCGCAAGATCGTGCAGGCGGCCCGCGTGCAACCGGACGAGCGCGTGGTCGAGGTCGGTCCGGGGCTCGGGTCGCTGACCCTCGCGATCCTGGAGACCGGCGCATCGGTCACGGCCGTCGAGATCGATCACCGCCTCGCGGCCCGCCTCGCGCAGACCGCCGCCGAGCACGGCGTCGAAGCCGACCGTCTCACGGTCGTCGATGCCGATGCGCTGCGCATCACCGAGCTGCCTGGCGAGCCGACGGTGCTGGTGGCCAACCTGCCCTACAACGTCTCGGTGCCGGTGCTGCTGCACTTCCTCGAGAACTTCGCCTATCTGCAGCGTGGTGTCGTGATGGTCCAGGCCGAGGTCGCCGAGCGGCTGGCCGCGAAGCCCGGTTCGAAGATCTACGGCTCGCCCAGCGTCAAGGCCGCCTGGTACGGCGACTGGAAGCTCTCCGGGAACGTCTCCCGTCAGGTGTTCTGGCCGGTGCCGAACGTCGACAGCCTGCTCGTCGGCTTCGACCGTTCCGCGGGGGAGCGGGGCACCGAAGAGGAACGTCGTCGCACGTTCCGGATCGTCGACGCCGCCTTCAACCAGCGTCGCAAGATGCTCCGTCAGGCGCTGTCCGGCATCTTCGGCAGCTCCGCGGCGGCCTCCGAGGTGCTGCTCGCCGCCGGCGTCGCGCCGACGGCTCGAGGCGAGGACCTCACCGTCGAGGACTACCAGCGCATCGCACAGCACGCGGCCGCGTCCGAGGTTCTCACTGACGACGTCGCTCCCACCCAGTAACCTGGCACCGTGAACGAGTCCCCCCGCTTCCGCCCCGATGTCCCCGAGCTGCACCGTCCGTACGCGGCCGACGAGAGTCGCTATCAGCAGTTCGCCTACCGGCAGGTGGGCACCTCCGGCCTGTACCTGCCGCCGATCTCGCTCGGGCTGTGGTGGAACTTCGGCGACAACATCCCGCTCGACAATCAGCGCGCACTGCTGCGCCACGCGTTCGACCGCGGCATCACCCACTTCGATCTGGCGAACAACTACGGTCCGCCCTACGGCTCCGCCGAGAAGAACTTCGGCCGCATCTTCGCCGAGGACTTCCGCCCGTACCGCGACGAGCTGATCATCTCGTCGAAGGCCGGATGGGACATGTGGCCGGGGCCGTACGGCGACTTCGCGAGCCGCAAGTACATCCTCGCGAGCGCCGAGCAGTCGCTGACCCGCATGGGGCTCGACTACGTCGACATCTTCTACTCGCACCGGGTCGACCCGGTCACCCCGATCGCTGAGACGGTCGGCGCCCTCGACACCCTCGTCCGCCAGGGCAAGGCGCTCTACGTCGGCATCTCGTCGTACAGCGCCGAGCGCACGGCAGAAGCCGTCGCGGTCGCGAAGGACCTCGGCACACCGCTCGTCATCCACCAGCCGGCGTACTCGATCCTCAACCGCTGGGTCGAAGACGGACTGACCGACACGCTCGAGCAGTCGGGTCTCGGGGCGATCGCCTTCACGCCGCTGGCGCAGGGGCTGCTCACCGACAAGTACCTCGGAGACGGCACGGCCGAGCGCGCGCAGAAGCGCGGCTCGCTGCCCGAGGGCCGGCTCACAGAGGAGGCCGTCCAGACGCTGCGCTCGCTCAACGAGGTCGCACAGGGTCGCGGCCAGTCGCTTGCGCAGCTCGCGCTGCAGTGGACGCTGCGCACGCCCGTCGTGGCCTCCGCGCTGATCGGAGCCTCGCGTCCGGAGCAGCTCGACGAGAACATCGCGGCCGTGAACGGCCCTGCCTTCACCACCGAGGAGCTCGCGCGCATCGACGAGCTCGCCGGTGCCATCGACGTCAACCTGTGGGCGAAGTCCTCGGAGCTGTGAGCCGATCATGAGCCATGCCGCGTTCGCCGATTCCGTGCACGTGCGCGCCCCGGGCAAGATCAACGTCTTCCTCGGGGTCGGCGGCCGGCATGACGACGGCTACCACGCGCTGGCGACGGTCTTCCAAGCGGTCTCGCTCTACGAAGACGTGATCGCACGCCCTGCCGACGACTTCTCGGTCACGGTCTCTGGTGTGGAAGACATCGACTCGGTCCCCCTCGACGACCGCAACCTGGCGATGCGTGCGGCCAAGCTGCTCGCGGTGGCGGTGGATCACCGGGGCGGCGTCGCGCTCGAGATTCGCAAGAGCGTGCCCGTGGCCGGCGGCATGGGCGGCGGATCAGCCGATGCCGCGGCCGCGCTGGTCGCCTGCGACGCACTGTGGGGCACGGGCCTGTCGCAGACCCGTCTGCACGATCTGGCCGCCTGCCTCGGCGCCGATGTGCCGTTCGCGCTGCACGGCGGCACGGCGGTGGGCACCGGCCGCGGCGATCAGCTCAATCCGGCGCTCGCACGGGGTCGCTTCGACTGGATCCTGGTGCCCAGCGAGCAGGGCCTCTCGACGCCCGTGGTCTACGAACGTCTCGACCTGCTGCGCGAGGAGGAGGGGGCCCTCGCCGACGACCCGCCGCTGTCGCTGGACGTGCCGATCCCGGTGCTGCAGGCTCTCCGGTCGGGCGACCCGGTCCAGCTCGCCGAGACGCTGTTCAACGACCTGCAGGCCGCGGCCCTCTACGAACGGCCCGACCTCGCCGAGACGATCCGGCAGGGCGTCGCCGCCGGCGCGCTCCAGGGCATCGTGTCGGGATCAGGACCCACGGTCGCGCTGCTCTGCCCCGACCCCGAGACGGCACAGGACGTGCAGTCCTCCCTGCGGGAGACCGGCCTCGATCCGCTCCACGTGCACGGTCCGGTGCCCGGCGCGCGCATCATCGGCTGAGCGGACGCCGTTTCGGCGGGATGCGGCCTCACCCCGCGTTGAGCAGGGCGCTCACACGGTAGGGGATCACCTCGCGGAGGAAGAGACTCGTCGAGGTGCGGAGGATGCCGGGGCATAGGCGCACGACTTCTGCCACGCGGTAGAGGTCGTCCGGGTCCTTGGCGACGACCCGCAGCAGCAGGTCGGTGTCGCCGGCGGGAGCGAAGCACTCCAGCACCTCGGGCACGCGGCTGAGGGCATCGATGGCGGCGGTGATCTGATGCTGATCCAACTCGACCAGGATCGACGCCGCGACGCCGCGACCCAGGGCCTGAGGGAGGATGCGTGAGCTGTGCGCGCGCAGGTATCCGCCCGATTCGAGGCGGTCGAGACGGGCATGCACCGTGCCGCGGGCGAGACCCAGATCCTGGGCGATCAGGGCGACCGGCCGCCGCGGGTCCGTGTCGAGCACCGTGAGGATCCTCCGGTCGGTCTCGTCGAGGTTGGCCATTTCGATCACTGTCGCCTTCGTCATCGGGTCATGATTGATCGAATCGATCAATCAGAATCCACTCTATGGTCTTCGTGATTGCCGTGTGTTGGAATCAGTGTCAGAAACGCAGGATGTCGGCCACGAGCGGACATCGAGCACACTCGCCGCGGAGGCCACGAGCCCGCAGTCGCCGAGTGCAGGCGAGGAGAACGGATCCTGGAACACCATCTGGAGGGGGCGGCGACGGCGGAAGCTGCGCACGTCCACGCCGTCGAGCGTGATTGCACCCTCGCTGATCGGTGCGAGCCCGATCGCGGCGCGGGCCAGTGTCGACTTGCCCGAACCCGACTCGCCCACGAGCCCCACCACGGATCCGGAGGGGACGACGAGGGAGACGTCGTCGACGGCGGTGAGACCTGCCCGATGCGTGCCGTAGCGCACGCTGACCCGATCGAAACGCAGCTCGCTCATCGCAGGACCGTCTCTTCCTCTTCCGCCGCCGTGGCGATCGCCACCGGTACCGCTGTCTCACCGCTGACCGGATGCCAGCAGGCGACCCTGTGCCCATCGGTGTCGGCCACGAGTTCAGGGTCGCTCTCGCGGCAGAGGTCGGTCGCGAGCGGGCAGCGTGCGGCGAAGGCGCAGCCGACGGGGAAGGCCCCCGGTGCCGGAGGACGGCCGGGGATCATCTTGAGCGGTTCGTCGCGGTCGGCGTCGAGCTCGGGCACGACGTCGAGCAGGGCGCGGGTGTACGGATGCCGAGCACGCCGCTCTCGACCAGGTGCATCGCGACGGTTCCGGTGAACGTCTTCGTCGTCGAGCCGATCTGGAAGAGCGTGCGCGCGGTCACGGCGGCACCGGTGTCGACAGCGGCGACACCGGTGGCGGCGATGACTTCCCGGTCGCGGTCGATCACGCCGACCACTGCGCCGGGCACGCCGAGCTCGGCGGCCGTGGCGTCCAGGAACTCCTGCAGCTCCTCGTCCATCATGCATCCCCTCGTACGGCGCGCCCCGGCAGGGCATCGGTCACGATCTCTCCCGCGTGCACGACACGAGTGCCGTGCACGAAGAGCTCGCGCACACCCCGCGACGGGCGGGTCGGATCGGCATAGGTGGCTCTGTCCGTCAGCGTCGTCGGGTCGATCACCACGACGTCGGCATCCGCCCCGATCGTCAGATGGCCCTTGCCCCGCATGCCGGACGAGACCTCGTCGAGCACACGAGCGGGGAGGAACGAACAGCGCCGGAAAGCTTCGACCCAGCTCCACGTGCCGCTGTCGAGAACCATGAGCCGCAGTGACTTCGCGAACGTGCCCGCGGTGCGGGGATGCGTGTGCCCGCCCGCGGGAAGCGGCCACTCGTGCTGCTCGTACACCGTCCCCCCGCCGCTCGCCGCCCAGGAGATGGGCATCGCATCACTCGCCACGATCGAGTCGGGATAGGCCAGCGCCCGATGCAGGTGCGCGCGGTCGAAGGGATCGGCCTCGTCGAGGAACGTCACGATGCAGGTGGCGCCGGGGTCGGTCGCCCGCACCTCGCGCAGCCGGGCTTCGTCGGCGATGCGCTCGCCGGTGTCGACGAGCACCAGAGAACTCGGAGTGATGCCGAGCCCCGCGAGTTTCTCCGGGGCGAGGAAGAACGCGCCGATCGCCGTGCTGCCGGCGCCGTAGGGGTAGGCCTCGACCGTCACGCGGGAACCTGCGGCGCGGCTGCGATCCAGCAGGCCCAGCACCCGGTCGATGTGGCGCAGCGAGGTGCTGTTCACGTGGCAGTGATGCATCGCCGCCCCGGTCTCCGCGGCGACGCGGACGAGCTCCTCCGAGCCGTCGATCTGTGTGCGCGGATCGGCCTCGATCAGTTCGCGCACGTGCGTGAAGGTCGGGGCGTGGGCAGCGGCGGCCAGCCGGGAGAGGGCGAGGTACTCGTCGGGGTCGGACCGCGGCGCGTAACCCATAAGCACGCCGATCCCCAGTGCGCCGGCACCCAGCTCATCCTCCAGCAGGCTCCGACATCGGCGGCGTTCGGCGGGGGAGGAGGACTGCTGCCAGTCGGGTGTGCCGAGCAGATCCCTTGACGCGGTGAAGTCGGCGACGGGCACCCGGCGATCGAGTGCACGTGGCTGTGCAGGTCGACGAAGCCAGGTCCGACGATGAGGCCCGTCACGTCCACCACCTCGGCATCGGTCGGCGCCGTGAGCCCGTCGCCGACCGCGGCCACCCGCCCCTGGGTGATCAGCAGATCGGTGATCCGGTCGGTTTCCGTCTTCGGGTCGATGACGCGCCCGCCGCGCAGCAGTGTGTCCACGCCGCCACGATGCCATGCTGGAGGGAGCCGTTCCGGTGCCGCTCGACGAAACCGGGCGGTGCTTCCGGTGCTCGCGCACAACCCGTCACGCGCGGCAACGGCGTTCGAGTGGTGCACACGCGCGCGCCGCCAGACATAATGTAGTGACGATGTGACCGTGCACACGCGAGGAGGCAAGTGATGTCCACCGCCTCCGAGCGTGCGCGGTTGCCGAGCATCCGCGACGTCGCCAGGCTCGCCGGTGTCTCGCATCAGACGGTGTCCCGAGTGCTCAACGATCATCCGAGCATCCGTCCGGAGACGAAGGCCAAGGTCGTCGATGCGATCTCGGTGCTCGACTACCGGCCGAACCTGGCCGCCCGCGCTCTGGTCACCAGCAAGTCGAACATGCTGGGCATCCTGTCCGCCACGATCGGGGAGTTCGGTCCGACCTCGTCCATCGCCGGCATCGAGGATGCGGCGCGCGAGGAGGGGTACTCGGTCTCGACCCTGAACCTCGCCGACACGACGCCCGAGGCGATCGGCAACGCGGTGCGCCAGCTGTCGCGCGAGCAGGTCGACGGCATCGTGGTGCTCGCACCGCAGGTGCGGGTGTTCCATGTCCTTCGCGGCATGTCGGTGGACATGCCGTTCGTGACCCTGCAGACGGCATCGGGCTCGGACGGGGTGAGCCTGTCCGCCGACCAGGTGGCGGGCGCCAAGGCCGCGACGGCCCACCTGATATCGCTCGGTCACAGCGACATCCTGCATCTGGCCGGCCCGCAGGACTGGATCGAGGCGGAGTCGCGCATGCGCGGGTATCTCGACGGACTGCGCGAGGCCGACCTGCCGACGTTCCCGCCGATCCGCGGCGACTGGACAGCCGACTTCGGCTACTTCGCGGGCAAGGAGCTCTCGCGCCGTCGGGACTTCACGGCGGTGTTCGCCGCGAACGATCTGATGGCGATCGGGCTGATGCACGGCTTCCGCGATTCCGGGGTGCGGGTGCCGCACGACGTGAGCGTGATCGGGTTCGACGACATACCGGTCGCCGCGCACGTGGCTCCGACGCTGAGCACGGTGCACCAGGACTTCCCCGAGCTCGGGCGCCGAGCCGTGCGCATCCTCCTCGCGCAGATCAGGGGAGAGCAGGTGCCGGAGTTCGGCCCGCTGCAGACGATCCTGCGTGCGCGCGAATCCGCCGCAGCACGCTGACCCGTCGCGGGACCGCTCCCAGCCGATCGGGCCGCATGCATCACGGTAGCGACACGAAATCGGCGCGCGGACTTGACAGCGGTTCGTCGTGAGTGGACTATGTAATCCAATGTGAACGGTCACATCGAAGGTGACCGCACGTCGCGAGGAAAGATCCGTGAGCACCACAGCAACGTTGCCTACCGTGTCAGGCCCCATCCTGGAGATGCGCAGCATCACCAAGGAGTTCCCGGGGGTCAAGGCACTCGCCGACGTCTCGATCACCGTCCGCGCCGGCGAGATCCACGCGATCTGCGGCGAAAACGGCGCCGGGAAGTCGACCCTGATGAAGGTCCTGTCCGGGGTGTACCCCTACGGAACCTACGACGGGGAGATCCTGCTCTACGGCGAGGAGCAGCGCTTCAAGGACATCGCCGCCAGCG
The DNA here is from genome assembly GCF_019443525.1 of Microbacterium sp. PAMC22086. Lineage (NCBI taxonomy): Bacteria > Bacillati > Actinomycetota > Actinomycetes > Micrococcales > Microbacteriaceae > Microbacterium > Microbacterium sp. PAMC22086. Next base: position 1,681,928 of record NZ_CP080380.1, read on the forward strand.
AGCATGCCGGCATCGCGATCATCCACCAGGAGCTCGCCCTGATCCCCGAGCTCTCGGTCACCGAGAACATCTTCCTCGGCAACGAGATCCAGCGCGGTGCCCGCATCGACTGGAAGGCCCAGAAGGAACGGGCGATCGAACTGCTCGCCCGCGTCGGGCTGAGCGAAGACCCCGACGTGCAGATCAAGACCCTCGGTGTCGGCAAGCAGCAGCTGATCGAGATCGCGAAGGCGCTCAACAAGGACGTCAAGCTCCTGATCCTCGACGAGCCGACCGCCGCACTCAACGAGAACGACTCGCAGCACCTGCTCGACCTGATCCTGGGCCTCAAGGCCAAGGGCATCGCGTCGATCATGATCAGCCACAAGCTCAACGAGATCGAGCAGATCGCCGACGAGATCACGATCATCCGCGACGGCCGCACGGTCGAGACGCTCGACATCTCGCGCGGGGAGATCAACGAGGACCGCATCATCCGCGGCATGGTCGGCCGCTCGCTCGAGAGCCGCTACCCGGATCGCACCCCCGAGATCGGCGAGGTGTTCTTCGAGGTCAAGGACTGGTGGGTGCAGCATCCGACCGTTCCCGAGCGCATGGTCGTGAAGGGCTCGAACATCAACGTGCGCCGCGGCGAGGTGGTCGGCATCGCCGGTCTGATGGGGGCGGGGCGCACCGAGTTCGCGATGAGCATCTTCGGCCGCTCCTATGGCACCTACCTCTCCGGCACCCTGATCAAGGACGGCCAGGAGGTCGCCCTGCACGATGTGGCGTCGGCGATCAAGCACGGGCTCGCGTACGTGAGCGAGGACCGAAAGGTGCTCGGGCTCAACCTGCTCGACACGATCAAGCGTTCGGTCGTCGCCGCCAAGCTCTCCAAGATCGCCAAGCGCGGTGTCGTCGACGCCCGCGCCGAGTTCGCCGTCGCGGAGGAGTACCGCAAGGCGCTCCGCATCAAGACGCCCTCGGTGGAGGAGGGCGTCGGCAAGCTCTCCGGCGGCAACCAGCAGAAGGTCGTGCTGGCGAAGTGGATGTTCACCGACCCCGACCTGCTGATCCTCGACGAGCCCACACGCGGCATCGACGTCGGTGCCAAGTACGAGATCTACGCGATCATCAACCAGCTCGCAGCCCAGGGCAAGGGCGTCATCGTCATCTCCAGCGAGCTTCCCGAACTCCTCGGCATCTCCGACCGCATCTACACCGTCTTCGAAGGTCGGGTCACCGACTGCATCCCGGCCGATCAGGCGACACCTGAGGACCTCATGCGCAGCATGACCTCCGCGACCCAGAAAGCATCCGCATGACCACCGACACCACCGCAACGAAGCGCGGCTTCCATTTCAAGGACATCACCAAGATGTTCGGAGGCGGCCAGTCGACCCTCCGTCAGTTCGGCATCCTCGGCAGCCTCGTCGTGATCCTGGTCGTCTTCCAGGTGCTGACCTGGATCTTCAAGGGTCAGGGACTCACGCTCTCGTCGGGCAACCTGATCAACGTCGTCAACCAGTACTCCTACATCCTGATCCTCGCGATCGGCATGGTGATGGTCATCATCATGGGCCACATCGACCTGTCGGTCGGGTCGGTCGCGGCGTTCACCGGCATCATCGTCGCCAAGGCGATGGCGGACTGGAACCTGCCGTGGCCGCTGGCCATCCTCCTCGGCCTCGGCGTGGGCGTGCTGGTGGGCGCCTGGCAAGGATTCTGGGTCGCGTATGTCGGGGTGCCCGCATTCATCGTGACGCTGGCGGGCATGCTGTTCTTCCGTGGCGCGAACCAGTGGGTCGGCGACTCGCAGTCGATCCCCGTCCCGCAGGGGTTCAAGGTCATCGGCGCCGGCTACCTGCCCGAGCTGTCTTTCATCCCCGTGCCGTTCAACGTGCTCACCATGGTCCTCGCCCTGATCGGTGTGCTCTGGATCGTCATCTCGGAGATCCGCACCCGCCGCGCGCAGGCCAAGATGGGTTCGGACATGGCGCCCCGCTGGGTGAGCATCACCAAGGTCGTGCTGATCTCGGCCGTGATCCTCATCGCCGGGTGGCTGTTCGCGACAGGGCGTGAAGGCACCAGCTTCCCGATCTCGGGCGTCATCCTGCTCGCCCTCGTCATCCTCTACTCGTTCATCACGAACAACACCGTTTTCGGCCGCCACATCTACGCCGTCGGCGGCAACCGCCAGGCAGCGCGTCTGTCGGGCGTGAAGGACCGCTGGGTCGACTTCTTCGTCATGATGAACATGTCGGTGCTCGCCTCGCTCGCCGGGATGATCTACGTGGCCCGTGCCACGGCCTCCGGTCCGCAGGACGGCAACGGCTGGGAGCTCGACGCCATCGCCTCGGTCTTCATCGGCGGTGCCGCCGTCTCGGGCGGCATCGGAACCGTGATCGGGTCGATCATCGGTGGTCTCGTGATGGCGTTCCTCAACAACGGACTCGCGCTGCTCGGCGCCGGTGCCGACGTGGTGTCGATGATCAAGGGCCTGGTGCTCCTGTTCGCGGTCGGTGTCGACGTCTGGAACAAGCAGCAGGGCCGCCCCTCGATCATCGGGTTCCTGACGCGCCGGTTCGGTCGCAAGGAAGACCCCGCCCTCGAGACCTTCGACCCGAAGGCGAACTACCCCACCAGCCAGAAGTACGAAGCCCCCGCCGTCGACGAGACGCGCGGAAAGTAAGGGTCGAGTCGCGCACCGCACACGCGCCTTGACCTTCACACACCAGAGAAAGAGATCACATGAAGAAGATGCTTCTTACGGCGACAGCGATCGTCGCCGTGGGCGCTTTCGCCCTCACCGGCTGCTCCTCGGAGCGCGGCGGTGACACCGGCTCCGGGTCGGGGGACGAGGCCAAAGGCTTCGCCGCCGATGCCACGATCGGTGTCGCCCTTCCGGACAAGACCTCGGAGAACTGGGTCCTCGCCGGTCAGCTGTTCACCGACGGCCTGAAGAAGGCCGGATTCAAGGCCGATGTGCAGTACGCACCGGCCAGCAACACGGTCGCCGAGCAGCAAAACCAGATCCAGGCGATGGTCACCGGTGGCGCCAAGGTCATCATCATCGGTGCGAAGGACGGCAAGCAGCTGTCGACGCAGGTCGAGGCAGCCCGCGACGCCGGCGTCACCGTCATCGCGTACGACCGTCTGATCGAGAACACCGAGGCCGTGGACTACTACGTCGCCTTCGACAACTTCAAGGTCGGCCAGCTGCAGGGCCAGGCGCTCCTCGACGGCCTCGCCGAGCGCGCGGGTCACGAGGCGCCGTACAACATCGAGCTGTTCTCGGGTTCGCCGGACGACGCCAACGCTCCCGTGTTCTTCAACGGCGCGATGGACGTGCTCCAGCCGAAGATCGATGACGGCACGCTCAAGGTCGTCTCCGGTCAGACCGAGATCTCCCAGACGGCGACCGAGGGCTGGAAGGCCGAGAACGCTCAGCGCCGCATGGACTCGATCCTCACGTCGACCTACGGTTCCGAGACGCTCGACGGCGTCCTCTCGCCGAACGACACGCTCGCCCGCGCCATCATCACCTCGGTGCAGGGAGCAGGCAAGCCGGTCCCGGTCGTCACGGGTCAGGACTCCGAGGTCGAGTCCGTCAAGTCGATCATGGAGGGCATCCAGTACTCCACGATCAACAAGGACACCACGCTCCTCGTCGAGCAGTCGATCAAGATGGTCGGCCAGCTCCAGAAGGGCGAGGAGGTCGACGTCAACGACACCGAGCAGTACGACAACGGCGTGAAGGTCGTCCCGGCCTACCTGCTCGACCCGATCATCGTCACCAAGGAGAACGCGGCCGAGGCATACGCCAACGTCCCGAGCCTCCTCGAGATCGTGAAGTCGTACCAGTAATCCGGATGCTCCTTCGAGGAACACCCCACAGCACCTCGCTGTGACCGAGAGCCACCCTGACCTTCGTGTCAGGGTGGCTCTCTCGTGTGCGGGCCGTGTCCGTCGCCGTGTTCGTCAGCCGCGGAGTGCGCGCGTCGCCTGACCCGTGCGCTGCAGGGCATCGACGGTCTCGGCGTACCGGCGTTTGGCGACACCGAGGAACAGGCAGTCGACGAGCGTGAGCTGCGCGATGCGGCTCACCATGGCGCCTGCGCGGAAGGTCGACTCGCGCACCTCAGTGAAGAGCGGGTGATCGGCCGCGCGGGTGAGGGGGGAGTCCTTCGCCGACGTGACCGCGATCGTGGTGGCTCCGCTGGTACGCGCCGTCTCCAAGAACCGCACGGTTTCGAGCGTCGAACCGGAGTGGGAGAAGCCGATCGCGACGGTCGATGCGGTCGGCAGCACGGAGACGGCGACGGCCTCGTGCGGATCGGCGGGAATATGCGCGTTCCGTCCGACGCGGAGGAGCTTGTGGGCGAGATCCTCCGCGACGAACCGGCTGGCACCGAGCCCGTAGAGGATGATGCGCTCGGCCCCGTCGATCGCGTCCACTGCCGCTTCGAGCACGGTGAAGTCGAGTCGGGCGACGGTCTCCTCGATCGCCAGCAGTTCGAGCGCCGCCACCTTCGACACCGCCTCCTGCAGGGTGTCGGCATCGGAGATCTCCGACCCATAGGCGCCGCGTGCGGAGAACTGGGCGGCTTCCTTGCCGAGCTCGGCGGCCAGGGCCATGCGCAGCGGGGCGTAGCCGCTGAAGCCGATCGCCCGGCAGAAGCGCACGACCGAAGCGACCGAGGTGTCGCATTCCGCGGCCAGCTCGTTGATCGTGTTGTCGATCACGACGGAGGGGTTCTCGCGGACGACCAGCGCGATACGGGCCAGCGACGGCGTCAGCGTGGAAGCGGCGGCTTCGATCGTCGACTGGATGCTCATCGGTTCTCCGTCTGCTCGGTGTAAATTCTTTTTGCAGAGTCTACTTCGCATGTAGTCTCTTTTCACCACCTGTTTCCACCGATCCCCGGGAGAGTCGATGAGCGCGAAGACGACCGCATCCGTCGATCTCGGCAAGTCCCGGTGCCGCGTCGTGATCGACGGCGACGGCGAGCGGGTCGCGCGCGCAGGCGTCGGAGCTCCCGGGCTCGCCGCAGCGGGCGGGGTGGAGTGTGCACTCGAGGCGATCCTCCCGCTTCTGGAGGGTGACCGCCTCGACCTGATCGGGGTGGGCGCCGCGGGCGCCTGGCTGGCGCCGCATGCGGCGCAGGAACTGTCGTCCCGGCTCGCCGCAGCGAGCGGAGCCGCGGTGGCCGTCGCCTCCGATGTGGTCACCGCTCACGCCGGTGCACTCGCCGGTGCCGGGGGAGTGCTCCTCATCGCGGGAACCGGAGCGGCGGCCCTCGGCGTCGACGCCGAGGGCGCGCGACTCGTCGACGGCTGGGGTCCGGAACTCGGCGACTTCGGCAGCGGCTCGTGGCTCGGGCGCGAGGCCCTGCGTGCCGTGCTGCGTGCGGACGACGCCCTGGGCGCCCGCACCGCCCTCACCGCGGCGATCGCGCAGCCGGTGGGTGCGCCATCCGACATCCAGGCCTGGCTCGCCCAGCGCGAACCCCTCCCTCGACGCCTCGCGACGCTCGCACCTCTCGTGCTGGATGCCGCTGCCGACGGCGATGCGGTCGCCGGCGAGATCGTGGCCGAGGCGATTCGACTCCTCACCGCGACGGCTGTCGCCGCATCCACCCGCACCGCCGACGTGGTGATCCACGGCGGCCTCACTGACCACGCGTGGTTCCGCGCGTCATTGACCTCTTCCCTGCAGACCGCCGGACGCACGATCGTGCCCGCGAGCGGCGATGCACTCGACGGCGCGCTGCTGCTCGCGCGCCGCACCGACCTCCCCCACGAAAGGTTCGTCCACCGTGCCGAATGACGATTCCCGCCTGGCCACCCTCCTCTCCGTGCTCGAGCGCCTCGACACCGAGGCTTCGACGACCGATCGCGGCGACCTCGACCTGCTGGGCACCGCCGAGCTCGTGCGACGCATGAACGCGGAGGACCGGCGGGTGCCGGAGGCCGTCGCCGAGCGGGCGGAGGAGATCGCCATCGTGGTCGACGGCATCACCGAGCGGTTCCGCCGCGGCGGACGCCTCATCTACATCGGTGCAGGCACGGCCGGGCGCATCGGCGTTCTGGATGCGAGCGAGTGCCCGCCGACCTTCGGCACCGACCCGTCGATGGTGGTCGGGCTGATCGCGGGGGGCGAGACGGCGATCCGCTCCGCCGTGGAGAACGCCGAAGACGACGACGCGGCCGCGGAAGCCTCGCTGCGCGAGCTCGGTCTCTCGGAGAACGACACGGTGGTCGGCATCTCCGCCTCCGGCCGCACGCCCTACGTCGTGGGAGGGCTGACCTACGCCCGCAGCGTCGGTGCCTTCACCGCGGCGATCGCCTCGAACGCCGGTTCCGACATCGGCGCGGCCGCGGAGGTCGCGATCGAGGTCGTCACCGGCCCCGAGTTCATCTCCGGCTCCACGCGCCTCAAGTCGGGGACGGCGCAGAAACTCGTCGTCAACATGCTGACGACACTGTCGATGATCAACCTCGGCAAGACCTACCGCGGCGTCATGGTCGATCTGCTGGCCACGAACGAGAAGCTGCATGCCCGCTCGATCCGCACGGTGTCGCAGCTCGCCGGCGTCGACATCGACCAGGCTGCGGCGGCACTGCAGGCGGCGGACGGCTCGGTCAAGCTCGCGCTGCTGATGCTCGCTGCCGACGCGACGCCGCAGGACGCGGCCGCAGCCCTCCACGAGGCCGACGGCATCCTCCGCGACGCGATCGCCGCGCTCGCCTGAGGGTGATGCGAGCGCCTGGGGAGTCCGATACGGTGTGCGGATGCCCCTCGCTCTGATCACCGGCGCCGCGCGTGCCGACAGCATCGCCGCCGGTATCGTTCCTCGGCTGCGCGCCGCCGGTTGGACGGTCGTCACCAGCGACCTGCGCGACGCCGATCACATCGCCGACCTCGCCGCGCCCGAGGGGCCGGAGACCCTGATGGCTGAGGTGAACGCAGCCCACGGCCCGGTCTCGGCACTCATCCTGAGCCATGCGCACGATGTGGAATCCGGCATCCTCGACACGACGGCCGAGAGCTTCGACCGGCACGTCGCCGTGAACGCGAGGGCGAGTCTGCTGCTGATCGCGGCCTTCGCGCGGCAGGTGGGCGACGGTGGAGGCGCGATCGTGGCGCTCACCAGCGACCACGTGACCGGCAACCTCCCCTACGGGGCCTCCAAGGGTGCTCTCGACCGGCTCGTGATCTCTGCGGCCCGCGAGCTCGGCCCGCGCGGCATCTCGGCGAACGTGCTCAACCCCGGGCCCATCGACACTGGCTGGATGGACGACGAGACGCGCCGCGGGCTGGCGGAGATGACACCGCTCGGGCGTCTCGGGCGCCCCGGCGACATCGCGGCCGTGGTGGAGTTCCTCGTGTCGGAGGAAGGACGCTGGATCTCGGGGCAGCTGCTGCAGTCGGACGGCGCGTTCTCGGCGAGGTACTGAGCCGCGGGCAGGCGCGGACTCGACGCGCAGAGGCGGCGAGACCGGGGTTTCTGTGCGCCTGCCCCGGGCGGGCATCCGACTCAGTGCGCGCAGGTGCAGGTGTCTCCGCCGCAGCATGTGCTCGCCGTCGCGCCGCGGTGCGCCTGCGACGCCTCCGGTACATCCATGGCCGGGTTCTGGTCGAGGAATCCGGCTGGTTTGAACCAGAATCCGGCGTAGTCGACCGGCATGATGGGCCAGTCCTCCGGCCGCGGGAAGTGCGTCAGACGATCCAGCTCAACCACGGCGCGGGCATCGAGGGATTCCGCATCGTCGCCTCGGGCGATGATCACCCCGTCACGGACGGCGAGAGCTCCGACGATCGCATCCGAGGGGTCGAGGGTGTGGATGCGGCCGCCGCGGATGATCAGATCGGCCTCGTCGCCGTGGAGTGACTGTGTCATTATTCCACCAATGTAGACGTAAAATCACGACGAAGAGGAGCGGCTCGAGCAGACGCCGACGAGGGCTGGTGGTCAGTGTCCGCCGCCGAACTCGATCATCCCCACCCCGACGGCGATCAGCGCGACGCCGATGGCCATCATGGCCGAGAAGTGGTCCTTGAAGATCACCCGCCCCAGCACCGCGGTCAGCGCGACACCGGCCGCTGCCCAGATGCCGTAGGCGACGCCCACGGGCATCCCCAGCGCGAGGATCGTGCCCAGCAGAGTGAACGCGGCGAGATAGCCCACGACGATCACGGGGATCCAGCGGCGCCGGCGCAGGCCTTCGGAGGCGCGCAGGCTCAGCGTCGCGGTGACCTCGCTGGCGATCGCGAGGGCGAGGAGCAGCCAGGTCATGGGGTGACCTCCTTCGCCTCACGCGTGTGCGAGCCGAGCTCGACGAGCAGCACGCCGATCACGATCACGCCGACGCCGATGATCTGCACCGGTCCCAGCAGCTCGCCGAACAGCACGGTGCCGAAAACTGCGGTGAGCACGACTCCGATCGCCGACCAGATGCCGTACGCCACGCCCACGGCCATGCCGCGATCGAGCACGACGGACAGCAGCCACAGCGAGCCGGAGTAGCCGATGACGACGACGATCAGCCAGAGCGGGTGGGTGAAGCCCTCGGCCGCGCGCAGCGAGAGGGTCGCGGTGACCTCGAGCGCGATCGCGAGCAGCAGGGGCGGCCACGCCGAGCGGCGAGGGTGATCTGTCATCGGCGGCCTTTCATCGAGCATCCGACGAAGAGAACGCACGCGCGGCGCGCGGGATTCCCGCGGGCGACCGGGCACCGTCGACGTCCCGATTCGGCACGCGTTCCCGCGACTTGTACGCTGAATGCATCCCCCGATTCACCCGGCAACCCGCGCGCCGGCGATCTCGGCGCGCGCTCACACATGCAAGGACGCAGATGAACGATTCCGCGGCACACCGCGACGACTGGACTGAGAGCGAAGAGCTGGCGGAGCGGATGATCCCGCTCATCGGGGCGCTCCGACGCGAACACGACGTGGTCACCTCTCTCCACGGGCACCGGCTGCTCGGCCTGTCGGCGACCGGCCTCGTCGAAGTGCACGAGCGCGTCGCGCAGCTCGGGCATGAGCGGCTCCCGATCGAAGACAGCCTCGCCGTGCTGGAAGCGATCCATGCCCTTGCTCCCGGCGCCTCCTCCCTCGACGTCGCCCGGCTCGTCGCCGGACACGCCGAGAGCGGGCAGCCGCTGGAGACCTACCTCGCCGAGGTGCTCGCGCCCGCGATGGGAGCCGTCGCCGCCGAACCCACCGACGTCGTGCTCTACGGCTTCGGACGCATCGGTCGCCTCCTCGCCCGCATCCTCATCGCCCACACCGGCGGAGGCAGCGGCCTGCGTCTGCGCGCCATCGTCGTCCGCCGCGGCGCCGAGAACGACCTCGTCAAGCGCGCATCCCTGCTGCTGCGCGACTCCGTGCACGGTCGGTTCGCCGGGTCGGTCACCGTCGACGAGGAAGCCGAGCAGATCATCGCGAACGGCACCCGCATCCAGGTGATCTACTCCGACGACCCCGCGACCATCGACTACACCGCCCACGGCATCCACGCAGCGATCGTCGTCGACAACACCGGGCGCTGGCGCGACGAAGCCGGCCTCTCGCAGCACCTGCGTTCGAAGGGCGTCGCCCGTGTGCTGCTCACCGCGCCGGGGAAGAGCCCTCTCAAGAACATCGTCCACGGGATCAACGACGATACGATCGCCGATACCGACCGCATCCTCTCGGCCGCATCCTGCACGACCAACGCCATCACGCCCGTGCTCGCGGCGATCGACGAGGCGTACGGAGTCGTCAAGGGGCACGTCGAGACCGTGCACTCGTTCACGAACGACCAGAACCTGATCGACAACTTCCACAAGGGCGACCGTCGCGGACGCTCGGCGGTGCTCAACATGGTCATCACCGAGACGGGGGCCGCGAAGGCGGTCGCCAAGGCGCTCCCGCAGCTGGAGGGCAAGCTCACCGGCAGCTCGATCCGCGTTCCCACCCCCGACGTCTCGCTCGCCGTGCTGCACCTGACGATCGCGCGCCCCGCCACGAAGGACCAGGTCAACGACTACCTGCGCCGCGTGTCGCTGCACTCGAAGCTGCGTCAGCAGATCGACTACGTCGAGAGCCCCGACGTGGTCTCCACCGACTTCGTCGGCTCCCACCGGGCGGGTATCGTCGACGGCCTCGCCACGATCGCCGACGAGGACACCCTCATCCTCTACGTCTGGTACGACAACGAGTTCGGGTACTCCTGCCAGGTCATCCGCGTGCTCGAGGTCATGGCGGGCTCGCACCCGATCGTGCTCCCCGAACGTCCAGAGGTCACCCTGCAGGGCTGACGCGATCCGTGCGCCGGGTCGGTGGTGCCCGGCATGATGAGGTCATGAAGACCGCGACCCTGCTCGCCGAGCGCCTCCGATCGCACCGGCTCACGGCGCCGGCGCGCACCGTGACGGATGCCGCGCATCACATGCTCGCCGTGCAGAGTCAGGACTTCACGGCCGGGCGATGGGCGCTCGCCGTCCGCACCGGGAACCCGGTGCGGCTGCGCGACGTCGACCGTGCCTTCGACCGCGGTGACATCGTGCGCGGCTGGACCATGCGCGGCACACTGCACACGGTTCCCGCGCGCGACCTCGGCTGGATGCTCCAGGTCACCGCTGGGCGCCAGCGTCAGCAGGCGGCCTCCCGACACCGTGACCTCGGCATCGACGACGACATGGTCGTCGCGGCCGTCAGGGCACTGACCCCGGCGCTGCGCGACGGCGGGTGCACCCGTGCCGAGGTGTTCGAGATCCTCGAGAGCATCGGCATCGACCCCGCGGGCCAGCGCGGCATCCATCTGCTGTTCACCCTCACGATCGGCGGCCTGATCTGCCAGGGACCCGTCGTCCCGCGGGAAGGTGTCACCCGCGAGCAGCGCTTCGTGCTCGTGGAGGAACACATCCGCGAGCACGCCGTCCCCGACGATCCGCTCGCCGAGTTGTTCGTCCGCTACATCGACGGACACGGCCCCGCCGCCATCGCCGACTTCGCCTGGTGGTCGGGGCTCACCCTCGGCCAGGCGCGCGAGGCGGCCGCGCAGGCGGCCGAGAGGGTGGAGGACCTCGGCGACGGACTCTTCGCGCCCCGCCGGCGCCCTCGACGCACGACCGGGGCGCCGTCCGTCCACGCCCTCGGCGCGTTCGACGAGTACTACATCTCCTACGCCGACCGCACGACCGTCTGCGCGCAGGAGCATCTCGCAGCCGTCGGCCCCGGCAAGAACGGGATGGTGCGTCCGACCCTGGTCGAGCAGGGGCGCGTGATCGGCACCTGGTCGCACGCGGGGGCGACACGCGACGCGCCGCCCGCGCTGTTCGAGCGGCCGGAGGATCCCGCCGCGGTGGCCGCCGCCCTCGCCCGGTTCGCCGCGTTCGCCGACGACTGAGCCGGCGCGGCATCCTCGCGCCTCGGCGCCCGCTCCCGCCTCGGCGCCCGCTCCCGCCTCGACCGGCGCCGGCTCCTGCCTCGACCGGCCGCCGCGACTACTCGCTCGCGTGGCGTGCGAGGAAGTTGTAGACCTCGTTGTCGTCGACACCGGGGAACGCGCCGCGGGGGAGCGGGGAGAACATGTGGGTGTGCACGCGTGCGCTCGGCCAGGCCCGTCCGCTCCAACGGTCGCTCAGCTCGGCCGAGGGGCGTCGGCAGCACGACTCGTCGGGGCAGGTCGACACGGCCCTGTCGCCGGTCTCGCGTCCACGCCACCATCGTGCGTCGTCGAAGGGCACGCCGACGGTCACCGAGAACTCGCCATCGCTCGACGAGCCGGTCTGGGTGGAGCACCAGAACGTGCCGGAGGGGGTGTCGGTGTACTGGTGGTGCTCGACCGTGCGGTTCTGCTGCGTGAACGCCGCGCGCGCCTGGAACTTCCGGCACACCCGCTGTCCCTCGACCGCGCCCGTCACATCCATCGGCAGCGGCAGATCGTCGTTCTCGTACACGCGGGTGATGGCGCCGGTGGAGTCGACGCGCAGGAAATGCAGCGCCATGCCGAGGTGCTGCGTCAGCAGGTTGGTCATGCGCATGCCCGCCGCCTCGTGCGTCACGCCGAAGCCGTCTCGGAAGTCCTCGACCGCGAGGTTGCGATCCTTCTTCGCCTGCTGCAGGAACGCGACCGATGCGGTCTCCGGCATCAGGCAGCACGCGGCGAAGTAGTTGATCTCGAGGCGCTGCTGCAGGAAGTCGGCGTAGTCGGTGGGCGGGGCGTGCCCGAGCAGGCGGTGCGCCATGGCCTGCAGCGCCATCGACCGCAGACCGTGACCGCCGGGGATCGAGGCCGGCGGCAGATAGATGCGTCCGTTCTCGAGGTCGGTGACCGATCGGGTCGAATGGGGGAGGTCGTTGACGTAGATCAGCTCGAATCCGAGCTTCTCGGCCATGATGCTCACGGTGCGGTGCGTGAGAGCGCCCTGCACGTGTCCCGCGGCCTTGAGGTGCTTCTCGGCGAGCTTCTCGATCTCGGGGAGGTAGTTGTTCTGCGCGCGCATCCGCAGCCGCAGCTCGGTGTTCGCGCGCCGCGCCTCCTCCGGTGTGGCGATGGCCTCGCGTTCGCGACGCTCCAGCTCCCGGTGCAGGCCGAGGACCGATTCGATGGTCTCGTCGCTCATGCCCTTGGTCACGCGCACGGGCGCGACGCCGAGCTGGCGGAAGACGGGGCTCTCCTGCGCGCGTTCCAGGGCGATCTCGAGAGCGGCACGACGGTTCGGCGGTTCCCCGGAGATGAGATCGGTCACCTCCGTCTTGGTCGCCTGGGCGATCGCCTGCAGCAGCGAGAGCTTGGGCTCGCGCTTGCCGTTCTCGATCAGGCTCAGCTGCGAACCGGCGACGCCGACGAGAGCACCGAGCTCGTCGAGCGTGAACCCGTTCTCCAGCCGGTGGTGACGGATGCGGTGACCGAGAGTCGTGAGGTGGATGCCGGAGGACGCCATTCCTTGAGTCTAGCGAAAGAATTTAAGTTCTTATCGCTCGAAATGGCCGAAAGTCGCGCTCGAACCGGAAGAAGATAGGTGCAACGCCCCACACTTCAAAGGAGCACACGTCATGGCTATCGCCGAAGTCTTCACCCCCCGCACGTCTCCCGTCGCACAGACGCGTACGTTCGGCGCGGCTCCGACGTATGACACCCCCGCGATGGCCGAGCTGGCCGCCTGGGTCGAGGAGATCCGCGCACTCACCCAGCCCGACGCGGTGCACTGGGTCGACGGCTCGCCTGCCGAGAACGACTGGCTCCTGCGCGGACTCGTCGACGAGGGCAAGCTGATCAAGCTCAACCCCGAATGGCGCCCCGGTTCCTACCTCGCCCGTTCGCACCCCAGCGATGTCGCCCGCACCGAGGGGCGCACCTTCATCTCCTCCGAGCGCGAAGAGGACGCGGGCCCCACGAACAACTGGGCGGCCCCCGCCGAGATGCACGCCAAGATGGACGAGATCTTCGAGGGATCGATGCGCGGCCGCACGATGTACGTCGTGCCGTTCTCGATGGGACGCGTCGGCGGTCCGCTCTCGCACATCGGCGTCCAGATCACCGACAGCGCCTACGCGGTCGCCTCCATCGGCATCATGACCCGCGTCGGCGATGCCGTCACTCGTCAGGTCGCCGAGGGGGCGCCGTGGGTCAAGACCGTGCACTCGGTCGGTGCTCCGCTCGCACCGGGCGAGCAGGATGCCGAGTGGCCCTGCAACGACGACAAGTACATCGTGCACTTCCCCGAGACGCTCGAGGTCTACTCCTACGGCTCGGGCTACGGCGGCAACGCGATCCTGGCCAAGAAGTGCTTCGCGCTGCGCATCGCCTCGGTGATCGCCCGCGACGAGGGCTGGCTCGCCGAGCACATGCTGCTCATCCGCGTGATCGACCCCCAGGGCAAGGCCTACCACGTGGCTGCGGCCTTCCCGTCGGCTTGCGGGAAGACGAACCTCGCGATGCTCCGCCCGACCATCCCCGGCTGGCGCGTCGAGACCCTCGGCGACGACATCGCCTGGATCCGTCCGGGCGAAGACGGCCGCATGTGGGCCATCAACCCCGAGGCCGGCTTCTTCGGCGTCGCACCCGGCACCGGCGAGTCGACCAACGTCACCGCGGTCGAGACGCTGTGGGGCAACACGATCTTCACCAACGTCGCGCTCCGCCCCGACGGCGACGTGTGGTGGGAGGGTCTGACCGACGAGGCGCCCGCGCACCTGATCGACTGGGAGGGCAACGACTGGACCCCCGAGTCCGGCCGACCGGCCGCACACCCCAACTCCCGCTTCACGGTGTCGGCGGCGCAGTGCCCGCAGATCTCCGAGGACTGGGAAGAGGCCGTGCCGCTCGACGTCATCCTGTTCGGCGGACGCCGCGCCAGCAACGTCCCGCTCGTGGTCGAGGCCACCGACTGGACGCACGGCGTCTTCCTCGGCTCGAACATCTCGTCCGAGCGCACCGCTGCCGCTGAGGGAACCGTGGGGGAGCTGCGCCGCGACCCGTTCGCGATGCTGCCCTTCTGCGGCTACAACATGGCGGACTACTTCGGTCACTGGCTCAAGGTCGGTCGCGGTCTTCGCTTCGACCGGGCGCCGCGCATCTTCCAGGTGAACTGGTTCCGCCGCGGTGCCGACGGCCGGTTCCTGTGGCCGGGCTTCGGCGACAACTCGCGTGTCGTCGACTGGATCATCCGCCGCATCGCGGGCGATGTCTCCGCGGTCGACAGCCCGATCGGACGCCTGCCGCGCGTGGAGGACCTCAACCTCGACGGACTCGACATCCCCGCCGCCGACCTCGACGAGCTGTTCTCCGTCGATGCCGAGGCGTGGAAGACCGAGGCCGACCTGACCGAGGCGTTCTACGACACCTTCGGTGACAAGGTTCCCGCGGCCCTGCGCGCCGAGCTGGCCTCGCTGCGCTACCGCCTCGACAAAGCGTAACCCCAGACCGGTGCCGGTTCGGGGGAGCCGGCACCCTCAGGGCTCCGTGCCCTGCAGACCCGCGAAGGCGGGACATCAGAGACGAACCCATGGCTGAGTGGTCTCCGACGTCCCGCCTTCGTGTTGCCCGGGAACGGGTGGCGTCAGGCGAGCAGCTGGTGACGTGCGAGGTCGCGGTACAGCGGCGTCGATTCCACGAGCTCGGTGTGCGTACCCTGGCCGACCACGACGCCGTCCTGCAGCACCACGATCAGGTCGCTGTCGACGACGGTCGAGAGGCGGTGTGCGATCACGATGAGCGTGCGGTCGGTGGATACCGCGTCGATGGCCTCGCGCATGCGTTGCTCGTTCACGCCGTCGAGTGATGACGTGGACTCGTCGAGCAGCAGGATCGGGGCGTCGGTGAGCAGGGCGCGGGCGATCGCGAGACGCTGACGCTCACCACCGGAGAGCATCACGCCGTCCTCGCCCACCGGAGCCTCGATCCCGAGCGGGTTGCGCTCCAGCACGTCGCCCAGGTTCACGGCGCGCAGCACTCGTTCGCAGTCGGCGTCCGTCGCTTCGGGGGAGGCGAGCCGCAGGTTCTCGGCGAGTGTGCCGGCCAGCGTCGGCGCATCCTGTTCGACGTAGCCGAAGTGGGCGCGGAGCTCGTCGCGCGGGTAGGTGCGCGCATCGTGACCGTGCAGGCGGATCGATCCGCCCGTGGGGTCGTAGAAGCGCTCGATCAGCGACAGGATCGTGCTCTTGCCCGCACCGCTGGGGCCGACCAGCGCGACGCGGGAGCCGTGCGGCACGGCGAAGGAGACCCCGCGCAGCACTTCGT
The DNA here is from genome assembly GCF_019443525.1 of Microbacterium sp. PAMC22086. Classification (NCBI taxonomy): domain Bacteria; kingdom Bacillati; phylum Actinomycetota; class Actinomycetes; order Micrococcales; family Microbacteriaceae; genus Microbacterium; species Microbacterium sp. PAMC22086. Next base: position 1,697,644 of record NZ_CP080380.1, read on the forward strand.
GGTCCTGGGCGGCCGGCGCGGCATCCTCTGCCGATTCCAGGTGCGCGTCGGCGAGCAGATTCCGTGCTTCCTTGGCGGCGGCCTGACGCGCGGCCACGACGTTCGCGGGGTAGTGGAAGCGCACGTCGCGGAATTCGATCGCCGGCGCATCCGGTGCTGCCGTCTCACGGGGCAGCGACGCGGCGATCTTCTCATCGTCCTGCGACTCGGTGGGCAGGTCGAGCACCTCCTGGATGCGTCCGAGCGCCCCGAGGGCCTGGTTCACCGACGTGATCGCTCCGAACGTCGTGGCCAGCGGCATCACGAGCAGGAACAGGAACATGATGAACGAGATCAGCGAGGCGATCGTGATGGCTCCTGCGGCCACGCGGAATCCGCCCACGCCGAGGACGACGAGCAGCGACAGCTGCAGGGCGATGCCGGAGACGGGCACGACCATCGAGGAGATCTTGGCGATGCGCACGCCGATGCCGTAGGCGTCGGACGCGAGCTCGGACACCGCGGTGGTCTCGCGCTCGGTCGCACCAGACGCGCGGATGGTGCGGATCGAGCCCACGGCGCGTTCGACACCGGAGGCCAGCTCGCCTACCTTCTCCTGCTGCGCGGTCGATGCGGTGCGGATGCGCCCGCTGAGCAACACGACCACCGCGACCGAGATGCCGATCACCACGACGATGAGCAGCAGCAGGATGGGATCGATCACGAGCATCGCGATGAGCGCGCCGAGGAAGAGCACGGCGCTGCCGACCGCGTCTGCGAGGCCCTGGGTGAGCACGGCGTAGAGCAGGGTCGTGTCGGTGCCCACGCGCGAGACGAGGTCGCCGGTGCGGCGGGCATCGAACTCCGACGTGGGCAGATGCAGGATGCGGTCGATCAGCTTGCGGCGGCTCGAGTACACGACCGCGGTGCCCGTGCGCTGGAGGAGGTAGTGCTGGAAGCCGGAGATGACAGACGACACGACCACGAAGCCCACGAGCAGCCACACGAGGATCCCGATGCCGGTGTCGGACTGCACCGCCTCGATGACCTGACCCACGAGCAACGGCTGCACGAGCGACGTCGCCGCGCCGATGACGCTGAGCACGGCGACCACGATCAGGGTGCGCTTGTGCTCGAAGAGGAAGGGGAGGAGCTGGCGGAAGGTGGCGCGGGGGCCTTCGGGCTGCGCGCCACGTCCGCGGCGGCGTGCTGTCGCCGAACCGGACATGCGGGACCTCTATCTGGAGATGGTACTTCGACCGTACTTCGTTCGCGGTCGAATCCTATGGAGGGGCTGAACGCGGCTCGGTGGCGGCAGAATCGTCGATGCATCTGGGACGCCTGCTGCGGCACCGGCACCCACGAACTGATCGAGTGCGCGGGATCCGCGCCGTGCGGCATCTCGACAACACCACCACGATCGCCGCGATCGAGGAGTATCTGCGGCCGTGACGTGAGTCGTCACGGCCGCAGGATCACAGCTCGACGGCCGCCGCGACGCCGAGGTCGTCGTCGTAGTCGTGGTCCTTGGTCTCCGGGCTGAGGAGGAGCGCGATGAAGGTCAGCACACCCATCGCCGACAGGTACAGGCCCACCAGCCACGGAGCGCCGTCACCGAGCGACCACAGCCAGAGCGCGATCAGCGGCGCCACGGCCGCGCCCAGGATCGACGACACGTTGTACGCGATCGCCGAGCCGGTGTACCTGACGTTGGTCGGGAACAGCTCGGGCAGCAGAGCGCCCATCGGGCCGAATGTTGCTCCCATCAGCATGAAGCCGAACACCAGGAAGGCCTGTGCGAGCGCACCGGTGAACTTCGGGTCGGCGGCAGGGAGCAGGAACGTGTTGAACGTGAAGCCGAACACGATGATCACACCGGTGACCCACAGCAGGAGCTTGCGTCGTCCGATCGCGTCGGCGATGGGACCGGAGAGCAGCGTGAAGATACCGAAGAACACGACGCCGATGATCTGCATCAGCACGAAGTCGGTGTAGCCGAAGCCGAGGCCGGGATAGAACTGGGTCGCGAACTTGGTCGGGTCGAACGGGGCGCCCGTCGCCTCTGCCGCGGCCTTCGCTGCGGCCGATGCCGTCTCCAACGATGCGGGCTTGGTGCCGTAGGCGAGGGTGAAGTTCGTCATCAGATAGAACAGCACGTAGGTCGCCAGCATGATGAACGTGCCGAGGATGAGCTGCTTCCAGTGGTGACGGAAGACGGTCGCGAGCGGGAGCTTGCGGATCACGCCCTTCGTCTCGGCCTTCTTGAAGGTGTCGGACTCGACGAGCTTCAGTCGCACCCACAGCCCGATGATGACCATCACGGCCGAGAACAGGAACGGGATGCGCCAGCCCCAGGAGAGGAACGCCTCGGACTTCAGCACCGGGTTCTCGGCGTGCGGCAGCAGCCAGTTGATGGCGAGGAAGAGGAAGTTCGCGATGATGAAGCCGAGCGGTGCCCCCAGCTGCGGGAAGGTGCCGTACCAGGCGCGCTTGCCCTTCGGGGCGTTCTCGGTGGCGACCAGCGCCGCACCCGACCATTCGCCGCCGAGCGCGAAGCCCTGCGCGAGCCGGAGGATCAGCAGCAGGAGTGCCGCCCACCATCCGATGTCCTGGTACGTCGGCAGCAGGCCGATGACGAAGGTCGCGATGCCCATCGTCAGCAGCGAGGCCACCAGCGTGGCTTTGCGCCCGAACTTGTCGCCGAAGTGGCCGAACACCACGGCGCCGATGGGGCGGGCGACCATCGCGGCGCCGAACACCGCGAACGACGACAGGAGCGAGGTGGTGTCGTTCCCGGTGGGGAAGAACAGCACCGGGAACACGAGTACGGCAGCCGTGGCATACGCGTAGAAGTCGTAGAACTCGATCGTGGTGCCGACCAGGCTCGCGGTGATGACGCGCGAGCGAGGATTCGCGGGCGCAGTGGCAGTACTCATGGAACTCCTCCGATCGAGTCCCCGGTATACCAAGGGACTCGGGCGAGTTTACGCCTTCCTGAGTGTTTGCTGTGCGCGCTTTTCGCGTGTCATCCGGGCGGGCACCTCCGCGGTGCTATTCCTCCGTGTCGCCGAGCGAAGGGGCACCGACGAAGACGGCGCGCGGCTCCACGACGTTCTCGAGTTCCAGCACGACCAGACGGTTCGCCCCCTCTCTCGTGGCAGGTGCGGGCATGGAGAGCGTGCGCTGCGGACCGTTGCGCCAATAGCGGCCGAGGAAGAAGCCGTTCACGAACGCGTAGCCCTTGCTCCAGGCCATGGTGTCGAGGACGAGGTCCGTCGGTGCATCCAGGGTGAACGAGCTGGTCCACGCGGCCAGGCCCGTCTTCAGGACATCGGCGGCGTCGGTGCCGGTAGTGGCGTCGAGCTCGGTATCGATCTCGGCGTCGACCTCCGCGGCGATCTCTGCGACATCCAACGGCGTCGAGCGCCAGCCCGTCACCGGCGCGCCGTCGAGGGTGATCTCGCCGATCAGACCCTTCTCCTCGCCGAGGCGGCGGTCGTAGTTCACCCGACCCTGATCCTCGACCAGGGTGCTGAGGGTCCGGCCGTCCGGGATCCGGATCGCCCGGTCGTGCCGGGTGCGCGAGAGCGTGCCGACCACGCGGTCGTCGACGCTCACCCACGCCAGATCGCGCACCTCGTCGACGACGAGCAATCCGCCGCGTGCATCCCGAAGCTCGGCGTCGTAGCGCACGAGGGCGCTGAGGTGGCCGAGTGCGTCGAAGGTCTCGGGCTGCGCGGTCGTCGACGCAGGACCCGCGAGGTCCGTCCAGGCGCCCGCGGGCGTGAGCGGAACTTCGAACGCGGGCGCTGCCTCGGCCGCAGCCGGAAGCTCATCCGGCACCGGCGCATACCGGGCGATGACCTCGCGGAAGGCGAAGAACTTCTCCGTGGGGTTGCCGGCCTCGTCGAGCGGGGCGTCGTAGTCGTAGGAGGTCACCAGCGGCAGATAGCGACCCTTGTGGTTCGCGCCGTTGGTCAGCGCGAAGTTGGTGCCGCCGTGGAACATGTAGATGTTGACCGAAGCACCGGCCGCCAGCAGCTCGTCGAGGTCGGCGGCGGCCGTGGCGACATCGGTGGTGTGATGCACGCCGCCCCACCAGTCGAACCAGCCGTCCCAGAACTCCGAGCACATCAGCGGACCGGTGCTCTGGTGCCGGCGCAGGGTCGCCAGCCGTTCCGCGCTGCGGGAGCCGAACGAACCGGCTGAAGAGCAGGAAGGTCGGGACCGCGAGGGCGGTGCCGGGCACGGCCACGGCGCCCAGGACCACGGCGAACACCGCACGGTGCCCGGGGAAGCGGAACTTCGCGAGTCCGTAACCCGCCATGGTGGCCAGCAGCGTCGCTCCTCCCGCACCCACCACCACGTACAGCAGGGTGTTGCCCAACCAGCGCAGGAAGATGCCGTCGCGGTAGGAGAACGTGGCGACCAGGTTGTCGATGAAGGCGAAGTCGTCGGCGAACCACAGCCCGAACGAGCTGAAGAGTCCGGCCTGCGTCTTGGTCGAGCTGAACAGCAGCCAGACCAGCGGGACGAGGGTGTACAGCGCGTACAGGATCATGACGATGAGCAGCGTGTTGGACTTACGCGGATTCATCGGGTCATGGCGTCTGCGAGAGGGGCGGGCGAGGGGGAGTGCCATGTCAGCGCACCTCCGACTTCGAGCCGCGCAGCTGCACGACGTAGGCGATGACCGCGGTGATGACGCCCATGATGATGGCGATCGTCGCGGCGTAGTTGAACTGCTGCCCGGCGAACGACAGGTTGTACGCGTACATGTTCGGGGTGAAGAACGTGGTGATCACGTTCGGCGCCAGCGGACGCAGGATGTTGGGCTCGTTGAAGAGCTGGAAGCTCCCGATGATCGAGAAGATCGTCGCGATCACGAGCGCCCCGCGCACGGAGGGGATCTTGATCGAGAAGATCGTGCGCCAGGCCCCGGCGCCGTCGAGGGAAGCGGCCTCGTACATGTCGGTCGGGATGGTCTTGAGCGAGGAGTAGAAGATCAGCATGTTGTAGCCGACGAACTCCCACGTGACGATGTTGCCGATCGAGAGCAGCATCCATTCCTTCGCGAACGGGGTGATCGCGTCGACCCCGAGGAAGTCGTTGATATTGCTCGTGAGACCGAACTGGTCTCCGTAGATGTAGCCCCACATCAGTACCGCCACCACCGCGGGGACGGCGTAGGGCAGGAAGATCAGGATGCGGAAGAAGGATGCTCCGCGCAGGCGGGCGCTGTCGAGGGCGAGAGCGGCTCCGAGCGCGAGGATCAGCATGATCGGCACCTGCACGACGAGGAAGACCAGCACGCGGCCGAACGCCTCCCAGAATTGCGGATCGGAGAGTGCGCGTGCGTAGTTGTCCAGCCCGACGAAAGCGGTGCCGCCGATGAGCTTCTCCTGGAAGAAGCTCAGGTAGAGCGCATAGGCGAGGGGTGTCAGGAACACCAGGGCGAACACGACCATGAACGGGCCGACGAAGGCCCATCCCTTCCAGTCGCGCTTGTCGCGGCGCCGGATGCCGGGGGCACCCAGGGTTGCGGGGATTCAGTCGTCATCGACGAGTCCTTCTTACGTTTCGGGCGCACCGTGCGCCGTGTGTCAACGTCAACATATTGGATGGACTGGTAGTGTGTCAACGTCAACATATGAGGGGATGGGTGATCGTGACCCCAGAGCATCCGACAGAGACGTCGACGCGCAGACGCGAGCCCTCGATGGAAGACGTCGCCAGGGAGGCCGGTGTCTCCGGTCAGACGGTGTCCCGCGTCGTGAATGCCAGGGGATACGTCGGCGCCGCCACGCGCGAGCGCGTCGAAGCGGCCATGAACAGCCTCGGCTATCGACCCAACAGTGCCGCTCGAGCGCTACGATCAGGGCGATTCCGCACCATCGGTGTCGTGATGTTCTCGTTCAGCTCGTACGGCAACCAGCGCACGCTCGATGCGATCGCCGTACGCGCCGCCCAGCTCGGCTACGCCCTCACCCTCATCCCCGTCGAATCCAGTGCCGGTGAGACGGTGGCCGGAGCATTCCGACGACTGGAGGAACACGCGGTCGACGGCATCATCATCGTGATCGAGGCTCATCAGCTCGACGAGGCCGACATCGAGATCCCCGACGCGCTTCCGGTCGTGTTCGTCGACTCGAACCGCGGAGACACCCACCCGTTCGTGGACACCGACCAGGCGCAGGGTGCACGTCTGGCGACCGAGCACCTGCTCGGGCTTGGGCACGACACGGTGTGGCATGTCACCGGCCCCGCGCGCTCGTACTCCGCGGAGCGTCGGCGCGAAGCATGGCAGCAGACCCTGGAAGGGCACGGACGTGATGTCCCGGCCCCTCTGTCGGGCGATTGGACCGCTGCATCCGGCTACGCGGCCGGTGTGGAACTGCGCGAGATCGACGGGGTCACCGCCGTGTTCGCGGCGAACGACCAGATGGCGATCGGAGTGCTGCGCGCCTTCCGCGAGGTCGGGCGCGACGTTCCGGAAGACGTCAGCATCGTCGGGTTCGACGGCCTGCCCGATGCCGCGCAGCTGTGGCCGCCGCTGACGACGGTGCAGCAGCATCCGGAGCGTCTGGGAGCACTCGCGGTGGACGCGCTGCTCGCGGAACTCGACGGCGTCGAACGGCAGCAGACCCCGCTGGTGGCCACCGAGCTCATCGTGCGCGAGAGCACGGCGGCACCGCGGAAGCGCTGAGTCGACTCACTCCGCGCGCTGTCGCGGAAGCGCTCAGGCCGCGGGATCCTGCGGTCAGCGCCAGATCGCGGCGATCGCGGCATTGGCCGCGGTGAGGATGCCGACCAGCCAGAACACCGCGGACGGGATGGCTGCTCCGCGGCGCTGACGAGCCAGGCCGATACCGAGCAAAGCGCCGATGACGAGCAGGATCACGAGCTTGACGCCGACCTTGACGTAGTTGAGCTCGTAGGAGAGCCCCCACGGTGCGGCGAGAGCGAGGCCGGCGACCGCGGCGATCGCCATGCCGATGTTCATCAGCCGGGTGAACTCCCGCTTGCCTCCGAATGCCTGGGCGGCCCAGGCGCCGAAGAGCACGGCGAATCCGATGAGGTGGACGAACAGCACGATGTGGCGGAGGGTCTCCATGCCCTCACCGTACGAGTGCGGCACCCTTCTGCGCTAGCAAGGGCAGGCTGACCTCAGCCGCGCAGCTCCCGGGTGACCAGGGCCGTCCGCAACGCGGCATCGGCGGCTTCGGCGCCCTTGTCCTCCTTGGAGCCTTCGAGACCGGCGCGGTCGAGACCCTGCTGCTCGTCGTCGAGGGTGAGCACACCGAATCCGACAGGCTTGCCGGCATCGAGGGCGACGCGGGTGAGGCCGTCGGTGGTCGCCGCCGAGACGTACTCGAAGTGCGGAGTGCCTCCGCGGATGATCACGCCGAGCGCGACGACCGCATCCGCTCCGCCGGCGAACGCGGCCTGCGCCGCGATCGCGAGCTCGAACGAGCCGGGCACGCGCACCAGTCGGTGCGTGGCCTTCGCCTCATCCAGCACACGCTCCGCGCCGGCGATCAGGCCGTTGGAGATCGTCTCGTGCCAGGTGCCGGCGACGATGACGACGTTCAGTCCTCGTCCGTCGATGTTGCCGGTCTCGGGTGCTCCTGCGCCGCTCATTCGTCGTCCTCTCCGTGGGCGAGCGCCTCTGCGAGTTCCGCTTCGCCGATGATGTGACCCATGCGGTCACGCTTGGTCTCCAGGTACTGATGGTTGTTGGGTCCCACTCCGACGATCAGCGGCACCTGCTCGATCACGTCGAGGCCGAGCTCACGCAGCTGCGCGACCTTGTCGGTGTTGTTCGTCAGCAGACGCACCTTCGACACGCCCAGGTCGGAGAGGATGCCGGCGGCCGCGGCGTAGTCGCGGGCGTCGGCGGGCAGCCCCAGCGCGAGGTTGGCATCGACCGTGTCGAGGCCCTCCTCCTGCAGGCTGTACGCGCGCAGCTTGTTGATGAGGCCGATCCCGCGCCCCTCGTGCCCGCGCATGTAGATCACGATCCCGCCCTCTTTCTCGATCGCGTCGAGCGCGGAGTCGAGCTGGGGGCCGCACTCGCATTTCAGCGAGCCGAACGCCTCGCCGGTCAGGCACTCCGAGTGCACGCGCACCAGCGCGGTCTCACTGAGCTCGCCCGAGACGACCGCGATGTGGTCGGTGCCGGTGACGCGGTCCTTGTAGGCCAGGAAGCGGAAGGTGCCGTGCGTGGTGGGCACCGTGGCGTCGGCACGCAGACTCACCCGGCGGCCCCGGTGCGCGCTCGGGGTCGCTCCGTCCGGGTCGATCTCGTTGAGGTGAGCGATGAGCTGCTCGATGGTGATCACCGGCACGCCGTCACGGGCACCGAGTTCGATCAGCCCGGGAAGGCGCATCATGCTGCCGTCCTCCGCGACGACCTCGGCGATCGCGCCGACGGGTCGGAGTCCGGCGAGCTTCATGAGCTCGACGGCGGCCTCGGTGTGGCCGCTGCGCTCGCGCACGCCGCCGTCGACAGCCCTCAGCGGCAGCACGTGCCCCGGGCGGATGATGCTCGTCGACGTCGACTCCGGGTTCGACAGCACGTTCAGGGTGTGCGCGCGATCGTGGGCGCTGATGCCGGTGGTGACGCCCTGGGCGGCATCGACGCTCACGGTGTACGCGGTCGAGCGGGCGTCTTCGCTGGCGGCCACCATCGGCGGAAGGTTCAGATGGTCGGCGAGGTCGGCCGGCATCGGAGCGCAGATGAATCCCGACGACCAGCGCACCGTCCAGGCCACCCACTCCGGCGTCGCGAGCTCTGCCGACAGGATGACGTCGCCCTCGTTCTCGCGGTTCTCGTCGTCGGCGACGAGAACGGGGCGCCCGGCGCGCAGCGCCTCCAGGGCCTCGGCGATCGTGGAAAGGCTCATCGCGAGCCTCCTTCCGGTGCGGCGCGGAACGCGAGCAGGCGCTCGACGTGCCGGGCGAGGATGTCGGTCTCCAGGTTCACGCGGTCGCCGACGGCGCGGATGCCGAGGGTGGTCGCGGCGAGGGTCTCCGGGATCAGTGAGATCTCGAACCAGGGGGAGGGGTCTGCGGGTGCGCTCACCGCGCTCACGGTCAGCGAGGTGCCGTCGACCGAGATCGAACCCTTGTCGACGACGAGCGGGGCGAGGTCGGCGGGCAGGCTGATGCGCAGCACACTCCACTGGGCGCCCGGTCGTACCTCGAGCACGTCGCCGACCCCATCGACGTGGCCCTGCACGATGTGCCCGCCCAGTCGCGCCCCCACCGGCATGGCCTTCTCGATGTTGACGCGGGTGCCGACCGTCGCCGACCCGATCGCGGCGACGTCGAGCGTCTGCTTCATCACGTCGGTGTCGAAGGTGTCCGCGGTCGAGCCGACGACGGTCAGGCACACGCCGGAGACCGCGATCGACTCGCCGTGTACGGCGTCCGCTGCCGCGCGGGGTGCGCGCACGGTCAGGCGCCAGCCGTCGCCCGCGGGCGCGATCGCGGTGATCTCGCCCATCTCCTCGATGATTCCGGTGAACATCAGGCCGCTCCTTCGTTCCGCGGGTGTGCGTCGTGCGCAGGGTGCGCGATCGCGAGCAGGTCGCTCCCGAGGGGGACCCATTCGTCGATGGTCAGGCGGCGTGCCTCGCCGATGGATGCGACACCGATGTCGGTGAGGGCCAGGCGGCCGCCGCCGAGCAGCACCGGCGCGATGTAGACGAGCAGGCGGTCGGCGAGTCCGGCCTGGAGGAAGGCGCTGGCGAGCGTCGGGCCGCCCTCCACGAACAGGTTCTGCACCCCGCGGGCATGCAGGTCGGCGACGACCGTGTGCAGATCGTGCGTGTCGAAGAACAGGGGGGAGTGCGGATGCCGGTGCACCGCGGCGTCGGCAGGGGTGGGCCGTGACCCGATGACCACCGGGATCGGCTGGTGCGGCAGCAGGGCGTCGCCGTCGCGGGCGGTGAGGGCCGGATCGTCGGCGAGCACGGTTCCGGTGCCGACCGCGATGGCATCGGCTTCCGCGCGGCGGCGATGCACGTCGGCGCGGGCTGCGGGACCCGTGATCCACTGGCTGGAGCCGTCGTCGGCGGCGGCGCGCCCGTCGAGGCTCTGCGCCCACTTGACGGTGATCTGCGGGCGTCCGAGGCGCTGGGCCGTGAGCCATCCGGCGATCAGGGCGTGCGCGGCATCGGCCTGCTCGCCCGCTTCGACGTCGACACCCGCGGACCGCAGACGCTCCGCACCGCCGCCCGAGACGGCACCGGGGTCATCGAGTGCGTAGACCACCCGGGCGATCCCCGCTTCGATGAGCGCCACGGCACAGGGCCCCGTGCGGCCGGTGTGGTTGCACGGCTCCAGGGTCACGACGGCGGTGGCGCCGCGGGCTTCGCCGGGGGCGAGCTTCGAGAGCGCGTCGACCTCGGCATGCGGGGTGCCGGCGCCATGGTGCCAGCCCTCGGCGAGGACCGTGCCGTCGGGGGAGAGGATGACCGTGCCGACCTGCGGGTTCGCCCCGCGCGGTCCTCGGGCGGCGAGGTGGAGCGCGCGATCCATCGCGTTTCGCTCTGCCGCGTTCACTGCCATCCGTCGTCCTCCTCTGAGGCTCCGGGGTCAGACAGGGGTGGCGGAACGGACGCACGGATGCGTCTCGTGCTGCCTCCCTTCCGGACTAGCGAGGTCTCCCTCGCATCACCGTCGGTCCCGGAATTCCACCGGATCGGCATCTCGATCTCTCGAGACGCTCGCGGACTGTCACCGCCGGTTCGGATTCCCACCGACCCCGGAGCACGTTGTTGCTCTGAGTGTACTCAACGCGTCTGCGCAGATTTCATTCCAAGACATGGATCGGCGCCCTCCGATCGCCCGCCGTCACTTGAGCAGTCGGGACAGACGCCGGTCGGCGAGCACCTTGCCGCCGGTCTGGCACGTGGGGCAGTACTCGAGAGAGCGGTCGGCGAAGAACACGCTGCGCACCGTGTCTGCGCACACCGGGCAGGCCTCGCCGCGGCGTGCATGCACCTGCATCCCCCGGCGTTTGGCGTCTTTCAGGTCGGCGGGGGGCTTGCCGGAGGCTGCGGCCACCGCCTCGCCGAGCGTCTCGCGCATGGCGGTGAACAGGCGGTCGATCTCGGCATCGTCGAGCTTTCCGGCGATCGCATACGGCGACATGCGTGCGGCATGCAGGATCTCATCGGAGTAGGCGTTGCCGATGCCGGCGATCACCGCCTGATCGCGCAGCAGCCCCTTGATCTGCATGCGCCGATCCTCGAGCAGTGCCGCGAACGCGTCGCGGGTGAAGGAGGAGTCGAGGGGGTCGGGGCCGAGTCGCGCGATGCCGGGCACGTCGTGCGGATCGCGCACCACGTAAACCGCGAGCGACTTCTTCGTTCCCGCCTCGGTGAGGTCGAAGCCGCTGCCGTCGTCGAGCGCGATGCGCAGGGCGATGGGCGACTTGCCGGGTTTGACGAGCGTCGCAGGGAGCGTCTCGTACCAGCGCAGCCACCCGGCCTTGGCGAGGTGGAACACCAGGTGCAGGTCGTCGCCGCAGGAGAGCACCACGAACTTCCCGAGGCGAGCAGACGCCGTGATCGTGGCCTGCTGCAGCGCGGTGATCGGCGGATCGTAGGTCTTCAGCGCGGCGATCGCCGAGACGGTCGCGCGGGTGATCGTGCGCCCGACGGCACGTTCGGCGAGAAAGGCGGTCAGGCCCTGGACCTCCGGCATCTCCGGCATGCGTTCATCCTGTCATCGGCCGCCGACACTGTCACCTGGTGACCTGTCGCTCCTCGGGCTCGTACCCGGTGCGCTCGCGCCTCAGAGCACCGTCCAGTCCACCGGCGTGCGGTCGTCGGCCGGCAGCAGAGCGGCCATCCATCCGTCGTCGCGACCGCGGGGGCTCGTGAGCGCCTGCCGCTGGAGACCCTCGTAGCGGAAGCCGAGAGCGCGGGCGGCGCGGGCCGAGGGGATGTTCCCGACGATGGCCTGCCAACGGATGCGGACGAGCCCGAGCTCGCCGAAGCCCCAGTCGAGCACCGCGCGGGCGGCCTCCGTGAGATACCCCCGGCCCCGGGCGTCGGCCGTCACCCAGTAGCCGAGCTCGGCGGCAGCGCCCGTGAAGTGGTCGGCGATGTTGTGCAGACCGATCATGCCCACGAGTACGTCGTCGGCGTACATCGCCCAGACGACCTCCGAGCCGTCGGCCCACCACCCCGCGATGAGGCGCACGAACTCCTCGGCGTCCTCGCGTGCGTACGGGCTCGGCACCGTGGTCCAGCGCCCGATCTCCGGGTCCTGGCAGGCGACGGTGATCGCATCGATGTCGCCCTCCGTCGGGGGGCGCAGGACGAGGCGTTCGGTGGTGAGGGCGACGGAATCCATCCCGACAGCCTATTGAGGTGCGCACCCGTGGCAGGGGCAGCGGCCGGAGTGTCCGTGGGCGCGACTAGTCTTATCCGGTGACTGTTCCGGGGATTCTGCGCGCCTTGGAAGAGGCGTCTCTGTACCGTGACGCCCTCAGCTGGGCGCGCACCGATGCCGACCTCGGCCTGGTCGACGGGCTCGATGCCCCGGCGCTCGCCGGCCTGCTCGAGAAGCGGACGGCGGCAGGACACCCGGCCGCCCTCCTCGCCGTCGTGCCGACGGGCAGGCGGGCCGAGAGCCTCGCGCTGGCGATGCACGCCTATCTGCCCGACGCCGACATCCTCACCTTCCCCGCCTGGGAGACGCTGCCGCACGAGCGCCTCAGCCCGAGCCCCGACACCGTCGGGCAGCGCCTGCAGACGCTGCGACGGATCGCGGAGTGGTCGGGGGATCACCCGCTCGTCGTTGTGGCATCGGTGCGGGCTGTTCTCCAGCCGATCGCGGGGAACCTGGGCGAGATCGCCCCGCTCGAGCTCGCCGCCGGCAGCCGAGGACACGAACTCGACCGCGTGGTCGAGCAGCTGGTCGAGCGCGCCTACTCGCGCGTAGACATGGTGTCGCGGCGCGGCGAGTTCGCGGTGCGCGGCGGCATCCTCGACGTCTTCCCTCCCACCTCCGAGCACCCGTACCGCATCGAGTTCTTCGGCGACGAGATCGACCAGATCCGCGCGTTCTCGGTTGCCGACCAGCGCTCGCTCCCGGGCGATGTCGCGAGCGTCGACCTTCCTCCGACCCGCGAACTGCTGCTCACGGCAGAGGTCCGCGAGCGCGCCCGCGCGCTCGTCGGCGGCTTCCCGGCGATCTCCGGAATGCTCGAGAAGATGGCCGAGGGCATCCCGGTCGAGGGCATGGAGTCGCTGCTGCCCGCCGTCGCCGGCCCGTTGAAGTCGCTCGCCGAGTATTTGCCCTCCGGGAGCGCCACGGCGGTCATCGACCCCGAGCGCGCGACCGCACGTGCGATCACCCTGGGCGACACGAACCGCGAGTTCCTGGATGCTGCCTGGAGCGCGGCCACCTCCGGCGCCTCCGCGCCCATCGATCTGGGCGCCGGCGACTTCCTGACGATCGCCGACCTCCGCGAGGTGGTGCGCGACCGGGGCGGCGTGTGGTGGCGGCTCAGCCCGTTCGGCGCCGGACTCGGCGAAGGCGATGCGGAGGCCACCAACCTCGGCGCCGCCGTCATCCCCTCCTTCCACGGCAACGTCGACGGCGCGATCTCCTTCGTCGAGGCGAAGGTCACCGACGGCTGGCGCGTGGTCGTGATCGCCGCCGGTCACGGCCTGGTCGACCGCGCACGCGACGTGCTCGCCGACCGAGGACTCGCGGCCCGTGTGGTCGAGACGCTCACCGAGGCGCCGGAGGGTGGTGTCGCGACGCTGGTCACCGGATCCGTCGAGGCCGGCTTCCAGGTGGCCGAGGCGAAGCTCGCCGTGCTCACCGACAACGAGTTCTACGGTCGCACGATCGGTGGCGACCAGCGCGTCGTCAAGAAGCTCGCATCGCGGCGCAAGAACGTCGTCGACCCGCTGCAGCTCAAGCAGGGCGACTTCGTGGTGCACGCGACCCACGGCATCGGCCGCTTCGTGGAGATGACCCAGCGCGAGGTGTCCACCGGCGGGCGTAACGCCACCAAGTCGATCCGCGACTACCTCGTGCTCGAATACGCGCCGTCCAAGCGCGGGTACCCGGGCGACAAGCTGTTCGTGCCCACGGATCAGCTCGACCTGCTCTCCAAGTACGTCGGCGGCGAGGCCCCGACTCTGTCGAAGATGGGCGGCAGCGACTGGTCGCAGGCAAAGGGCAAGGCCCGCAAGGCCGTCCGCGACATCGCGGTCGAGCTCGTGAAGCTCTATTCCGCACGGATGAGCGCCAAGGGCCATGCCTTCGGCCCGGACACGCCATGGCAGCGCGAGCTGGAGGAGGCGTTCCCGTTCGCGGAGACCCTGGACCAGTTGCAGACGATCGACGAGATCAAGGCCGACATGGAACGGCCCATCCCGATGGACCGCCTGCTCTCGGGAGACGTCGGCTTCGGCAAGACCGAGGTCGCCGTCCGGGCCGCCTTCAAGGCGATCCAGGACGGCAAACAGGTGGCGATGCTCGTGCCGACGACGCTGCTCGTGAAGCAGCACCTCGAGACGTTCACCGAGCGCTTCGCCGGTTTCCCGGTCAAGGTGCGGCCGCTGTCGCGCTTCCAGACCGACAAGGAGGCGCGGCTCACTCTGCAGGGTCTGCTGGAGGGGTCCGTCGACATGGTGATCGGCACCCACCGCATCCTCACCGACCAGGTGATGTTCAAAGACCTCGGTCTGATGATCATCGACGAGGAGCAGCGTTTCGGCGTCGAGCACAAAGACGCGCTCAAGAAGATGAAGACCAACGTCGACATCCTCGCCATGAGCGCCACCCCGATCCCGCGCACGCTCGAGATGGCGGTGACCGGCATCCGTGAGATGTCGACGCTGGCGACTCCGCCCGAGGACCGGCATCCGATCCTGTCCTTCGTCGGTCCGCGCAGCGACAAGCAGATGGCCGCGGCGATCCGTCGCGAGATCCTCCGCGAGGGGCAGATCTTCTTCGTGCACAACCGCGTGCAGTCGATTCAGCGCGTCGCGAGCGAGCTCGCCGAACTCGTGCCCGAAGCCAGGATCGCCGTCGCGCACGGACAGATGGGCGAGCACCAGCTCGAGCAGGTCGTCGACGACTTCTGGGAGCGCAAGTTCGACGTGCTCGTCTCGACGACGATCATCGAGACGGGTCTCGACATCGCGAACGCGAACACGATCATCATCGACCGCGCCGACAAGTACGGGCTCAGCCAGCTGCACCAGTTGCGCGGGCGCGTCGGGCGAGGGCGCGAGCGCGCGTACGCGTACTTCCTGTACGACGAGATGAAGCCGCTGAGCGAGACCGCCGCCGACCGGCTGCAGACCATCGCGGTCAACAACGACCTGGGCTCCGGCATGCAGGTCGCCCTGAAGGACCTCGAGCTGCGCGGCGCGGGCAACCTGCTCGGCGCCGAGCAGGCCGGTCATATCGCGGGCGTCGGGTTCGACCTCTATCTGCGCATGATCGGCGAGGCGGTGGCGACCTTCCGCGGCGACGAGGTCGAGACGGGGCAGGAACTGCGTCTCGAGCTTCCCCTCGACGCGCGCATCCCCGAGTACTACATCGACAGTGAGCGGCTGCGCCTGGAGGCCTACCAGAAGCTCTCCGCCGCCTCGGCGGCGACGGCCAGGGACGACGCGATCGACCTGGTCATCGAAGAGCTCGTCGACCGGTACGGAACGCCGCCGGAAGAGGTCGAGGGGCTGCTGGCGATCTCGCGCCTGCGCCGGCGCGCCGCGCGTGCGGGCCTGACGGACGTCGTGGTGATGGGGTCGAATCTGCGCATCGCGCCCGCCCGGCTCGAGGATTCGATCAAGGTACGGCTGCAGCGGCTCTACCCGAAGGCGAAGCTCGTGGCAGGGGGAGAGGCGCTGGTCGTGCCGATGCCCACGGTCCCCGCCGCCGTCGGCGTGGGGCTCGAGCTGCTTCCCGACGCGCAGCTGCTCGAGTGGGTCGGTCAGCTGTTCACTGCGATCTTCCCTGAGCCGGCCGCGTCCGCGTAGCGCGCCGCCGCGGCCGCGGGACTAGTCTGGCGGCATGTTGTACGAGCACCTCGGGGCTCGGCCCCGCGTCCATGACACCGCCGTCATCGCCCCCACCGCCGTGATCTCCGGCGACGTCGAGATCGGGCCGGGCTGCCAGGTGCTGCACGGCGCCGTGATCACCGCCGAGGGAGGAGCGATCACCCTCGGAGAGCACGTCATCGTGATGGAGAACGCGCTCATCCGCGCCACGGCGGCGAACGCCGTGCACATCGGGTCGCACACCCTGATCGGCACGCTGTCCAGCATCGCGGGCGCGACCGTCGGCGAGGAGACGTTCCTCGCCTCGGGGTCGCGACTGTTCAACGGTGCGCTGATCGGGCCGCGCTGCGAGGTGCGCGTCAATGCGATCGTGCTCCGTCGTGCCGTGCTAGCGGAGGGCACCGTCGTCCCGATCGGCTGGGTGGCCGTCGGCGACCCCGCGCAGTTGTTCTCGCCGGATCGCGAGGCCGAGATCGCGGCGGCGCAGCCCGATCTCGACTTCCCTGGGCATGTGTTCGGTGTCGACCGCGACACCCCCGACCTGATGGTGCAGCTGACCGAGCGCTACGGCACGTCGCTCGCACGGCATGCGCACGACGTGAGCATCGACGGCGCGCACCACCGGCAGCACCGCGCATGACGGGCGGAGTGGGCCTGGTCCGCCCCGACGTGAGCACGGCGGATGCCGCGCGCATCGCCCTGGACTGCTACGGGATCACGGCGAGCGCGCAGGAGCTCGGCAGCAATCAGGACCGGAACTTCCTCCTCACGGCGGAGGACGGCGCGAAGAGCGTGCTGCGCATCGACAACGCGGTGTTCGGCGATGCGGCGCGCGACGCGCAGCATGCCGCCCTCGACGCCTACCGCGACGCGGGGGTCCGCGTGCCGGCGGTGCTCCCGGGTCTCGACGGCGCGCTCACCCAGCGCTGGAACGGATTCGCCGTGCGGCGCAGCGAGTTCGCCCCGGGGGAGTCGCTGGTGAATGCGGGGTACCTCGCCCCGGTGGTGCTCGCCGAGTTCGGCGCGCTCGCCGCCGCTTCCGTGAATGCGCTGGCGCCCCTCGGTCATCCCGGTCTCGATCGCCCGCAGATGTGGGACATGCGCGTCGCACACGAGCAGACCACGGCACTCGCACCGTCCATCGCCGACGCCGCACTGCGAGGGCGCGTGCTGCGTGCGGCGGCGAAGGCGGATGCCGCTCTCGCCCCGCTCGCCGCGGGCCTTCCGGTGCAGGCGATCCACGGCGACCTCACCGACGACAACGTGATGGGGACGCGGGGCGACGATTCCCGTCTGCATCCGCACACGGTCCTCGATCTGGGCGATCTCGGACGCGGATGGCGCGTGGCCGAGCTCGCGGTGTGCGCATCGTCGATGCTGCACCACGAGCCGGAGCGGCCGCTGCGCGTGATCGAGACGATCGCCGCCTTCCACCGGGATGCCCCGCTGAGCGTGGCGGAGGCCAGAGCGGTCTGGCCTCTCGTGGTGCTGCGCGCCGCGCTGCTGGTGGCGAGCGGGTGGCGTCAGCTCGAGATCGACGGCGACAACGACTACGCACGGGAGCGGATCGCGGGCGAGCAGGCGATCTTCGACGCCGCGACCCTGCTGCCGCTGGTCGAGATGACCGAGCACGTGCTCGTCGCGGTCGGAATCGACGAAGGCGGCTTCGATGCGGCGGATCTGGCGGCGGAGGCGGAGGTCGCCCCGCTCGCCTCGCTGCTGCCGGATCTCACCGGCCGCGTCGCCGTGATCGATCCCGGAGTCGAGTCCGCAGCCCTCGACGGCGGGCGCTGGCTCCGGGAGGACGCGGAGGAGGAGCTGATCGCCGAGGCGATCGAGCTCGGGGTCGCCGTGGCGGTGATGCCGTACGGCGCATTCCGGCTGACGCGAGCGCGCGTCGACGATGCAGAGGCGGGGCAGACCTGGGCGACCGCCTGCGAACTGCACTTCCCTCCGGGGCCCCGGGTGCGGGTGGCGGCGCCCGCGAGTGGGCGTGTGACGCAACGGGGTGGGACCGCTCGGCTCATCCTCGACCTCGACGGTCCTGGCGGCGGCCACGACTGGGTGCTCGAGATCACGGGACTCGATGCGGAGGAGCGCCGTGAGCGCCCTGTGGGCGCCGGCGAGACCGTGGGGTGGCTCGCCGCAGCTTTCGAACCGCGGCGGCTGACGGTGGGCATCCGGCGAGACGATGCTCCGGAGCAACAGGCGGACGGCGCAGCCCTGGTCGCCCCCGACCGCGTCCCGGCGTGGAGTCGGCTGACCGCCGACCCCGCACCCGTCCTCGGGCTGCCCTCCTTCACGCAGCACGACGATGCCGCGGCGGAGCTCGGCCGTCGCGAGAGGATCTTCGCTACGGCGCAGGAGCGCTACTACGAACGTCCCCCGCAGATCGAACGCGGCTGGCAGCACCACCTGATCGACACCACTGCGCGCACGTACGTCGACATGGTCAACAACGTCGCAGGTCTCGGCCACGCCCATCCGAAGGTCGCGGACGCCGCGGACCGCCAGCTGCGGACCCTCGCCACGAACTCCCGCTTCCTGTTCCGCGACCTCGCGGAGTACAGCGAACGACTTCTCGCCCTGATGCCGGAAGGCAGCGACCTCGACACGGTGCTGCTGGTCAACAGCGGCTCGGAGGCGGTCGATCTCGCCATCCGTCTGGCGCAGGCGGCGACCGGTCGTCGCACGGTCGTCGCGCTGCGAGAGGCCTATCACGGCTGGACGATGGCGAGCGATGCGGTGACCACCAGCGCCTATGACAACCCCTTCGCGCTCGCCACGCGCCCCGACTGGGTGCACATCGCCGATGTGCCCAACCGCTTCCGCGGCACGTATCGCGGTGCGGACGTCGCCGACGCCTATCTCGCCGACCTCGCGACCGATCTCGATCGGCTGCGGGAGGACGGACGGGAGGTCGCGGCGTTCCTGTGCGAGTCGATCCTCGGCAACGCGGGGGGCGTGGTGCTCCCCGACGGCTATCTCGCCGGCGCCTATGCCCAGATCAGGGCGGCGGGCGGGGTGTGCATCGCCGATGAGGTGCAGGTCGGCTTCGGGCGCATGGGGTCCGCCTTCTGGGGGTTCGAGCTCGCAGAGGTGGTGCCCGACATCATCACGATCGCGAAGCCGATGGGCAACGGATTCCCGATCGGCGGGGTCATCACCTCGAGGCGCATCGCGGACGCGCTGTCGACGCAGGGCCAGTTCTTCTCCTCCGCCGGCGGCAGCACGCTCAGCTGCCGGGTCGGCATCGCGGTGCTCGACGCGATGGCCGAGGACGGACTGCAGCACAACGCGACAGTGATCGGCGCGCGCCTCGCCGAGGGCCTTCGGGGCCTCGCCGACCGGCATCCGCTGATAGGCGTCGTCCATGGCGAGGGGCTGTATCTCGGTGTCGAACTCGTCCGTGACCGCGACACCATGGAGCCGGCGGCCGCCGAGGCCGCGGCGATCTGCGAGCGGATGCGTGAACTCGGTGTGATCGTGCTGACGACATCCGAGCGGTCCAACGTTCTGAAGATCAAACCACCGCTGTGCCTCACGGCGCAGAGCGCCGATCATGTCGTCGCGATGCTGGACAGGGTGCTGACCGAAGGGTGGTGACTCGGGGCCTCATCTTCGAATCCCGCTGTCCATCGGATTGTTAAAAGCGTATTTCGAACCGAATTCGTCGTAGCGCTGGCGATTACCTCCGGTCCATACTGTTCCTCAGCGTCGGACGATCCGAAGTCCGACCCATGCGCTGTTCCCCGAGGAGTACCCATGGCAACGAAGACGAAGCCGCTGGCGCAAGGCGGAGGGACGCTCCGACGAAATCTGGGGTTGTGGGCCATCGTCGGGCTCGGGCTCGGCTACATGACACCGACGGTCGTCTTCGACACCTTCGGCATGGTCGCCCGTGACACCGACAACGTCGTTCCGGCGGCGTACCTGGTCGCGCTGGTCGTGATGGTATTCACCGCCATCAGCTACGGCAAGATCTCCAGCGCGATCCCGAGTGCCGGATCCGCCTACACCTACGTGCGCGAGTCGATCCATCCGAACCTCGGCTTCATGGTCGGTTGGACGTCGCTGATCGACTACGTGCTGCTGCCGATGGTGAACTGCCTCATCATCCGCAGCTATCTCGAGGCGCTCTTCCCCGAGATCCCCGGGTGGATCTGGGTCGTGCTGTACTGCATCCTCGTGACGAGCATCATCTACCGCACGATGCGCGGCACCTCGAACCTGAACATGATCCTGCTCATCTTCTCGATCATCGTGATGGTCGTCTTCGTGGTGATGGTGATCGCGCAGCTGATGCGCGGCGACGGCGCCGCGACCGTGGCCTCGATGGCCCCGTTCTTCCACGACGGCGCCACGATGAGTGCGGTGCTGATGGGCGCCACGATCGTGTGCTTCTCGTTCATCGGCTTCGACGCCGTGACGATGTACGCGGAAGAGGCCAAGGACCCGAAGATCATGCCCAAGGCCATCCTGCTGACGGTGCTTCTGGGAGGCGCGATCTTCCTCATCTCCGGCTACCTCACGCAGCTGCGCTTCCCCGACTGGAACGAGTTCGCGCCGGGCGGCGACATGCAGTTCGTCGAGGACTCCACGCTGCCGGTCATCGGCAACCTGGTCGGCGGCCCCGTGCTCATGGCGGTGCTGACAGCGGCCGGCTTCTGCGCCACCCTCGCCTCCGGCCTGGCGTCGCACGCCTCGGTGTCGCGGATGCTGCTGGTGATGGGCCGCAACAACGTGCTGCCGCAGCGGGCGTTCGGCTACATCAACCCGCGCACCCACACCCCGACCTTCAACATCGTGCTGGTCGGCGCCATCTCGCTGCTGGCCATCCCGTTCACCCTCGAGCTGATCGCCGCGTGGATCAACTTCGGCGCGCTGATCGCCTTCACCTTCGTCAACATCTCGGTGATCGCGTGGTTCGCGATCCGCAAGGGCCGTCGCAAGACTCCCGGCGACATCTTCAGCTTCATCGTGATGCCCGGCATCGGCATGGTGCTCACCGGTCTGCTCTGGGCGAACCTGCACGAGGACGCCCTGCGCGGCGGCCTGGTGTGGACCGCGATCGGGGTCGTCTACCTCGCCATCATCACGAAGGGCTTCCGCAAGAAGGTCGTCGCCTTCGACGAGAACCAGGCGGTGACCGGATACAACAAGGTCGTCAAGGTTCCGGTCGACGAGAGCTGACCCGACATCCCGACACGAGAAGAGCCGCCTCCCCGGAAGGGAGGCGGCTCTTCTCGTGTCGAGGAACCTGTGTTGAGGAAGGGGTCAGATGACACCCTGGGCGAGCATCGCCGCGGCGACGCGCTCGAAGCCGGCGATGTTGGCTCCGGCGACGTAGTCGCCCGCGACATCGTGTCGCTCCGCGGCGTCGAAGGCCGCATCGTGGATGTCGGCCATGATCTCGCGCAGCTTGTTCTCGCTGTCGCCGAAGCTCCAGCGCTGACGCGAGGCGTTCTGGCTCATCTCGAGCGCGGAGGTGGCGACGCCACCGGCGTTCGCGGCCTTTCCGGGGGCGAACAGCACACCGGCCTTCTGGAACGCCTCGACCGCATCCGGCACGCACGGCATGTTCGCGCCCTCGGACACGGCGCGCACGCCGTTCGCGATCAGGGCCTGGGCATCGGCGAGGCTGACCTCGTTCTGGGTGGCGGAGGGGACGGCGATGTCGACCGGGACCTCCCACACGCTGCCGCCTTCGACGAAGCGGGCGCTCGGGCGGCGGTTGGCGTACTCGACGATGCGGGCACGCTCGACCTCCTTGATCTGACGCAGCAGGTCGAGGTCGATCCCGGCGTCGTCGACGACGTAGCCGGAGGAGTCCGAGGCCGTCACCGCGGTGGCGCCGAGCTGGGTGGCCTTCTGGATCGCGTAGATCGCGACGTTGCCCGATCCCGAGATGCCCACGCGCTTGCCGGTGAGGGAGTCGCTGTGCACCGCGAGCATCTCCTGCGCGAAGAACACCGCGCCGTACCCGGTGGCCTCGGTGCGCACCTCTGCACCGCCCCACCCCGTCCCCTTGCCGGTGAACATGCCGGACTCGTGGCGGTTGGTGACCTTGCGGTACTGGCCGAAGAGGTAGCCGATCTCGCGGCCGCCGACGCCGATGTCGCCCGCGGGCACATCGGTGTGCTCGCCGAGGTGACGGTAGAGCTCGTTCATGAACGACTGGCAGAAGCGCATGACCTCGGCGTCGGACTTTCCGTGCGGGTCGAAGTCGGATCCGCCCTTGCCGCCGCCGATGCCCTGGCCGGTGAGCGCGTTCTTGAAGATCTGCTCGAAACCGAGGAACTTGATGATCGACAGGTTCACCGAGGGGTGGAAGCGCAGTCCGCCCTTGTATGGGCCGAGCACGGAGGAGAACTGGATGCGGTAGCCGCGGTTGACCTGCAGCCTGCCGGCGTCGTCGATCCACGGCACGCGGAAGAGGATCTGGCGCTCGGGCTCGACGAGTCGCTCGAGGATGCCGCCGTCGACGTATTCCGGGTGGCGCTCCAGCACAGGTGCGATCGAGTGCAGCACCTCGTGGACGGCCTGGTGGAACTCCGGCTCGTAGGGGCTGCGGGAGAGCACCGTGTCGAAGACGGGCTGCACGGATGCGGCGAGCGGATGGAAGTCGACGGGAGACGTAGCGGTCACGCGGAAGAGCTTTCTGGTGGGGGATGGTGGTGCAGGCGATCGTGTCGCGTGAGGCTGTGCCGGATCCGGCAGAGATTTCACTCTAGTGGGCACCGAAAGCGAGGGTTCCCGCTCGGTCGGTGGCGACGTCGGTCACCCGGTGTTCTGCAGGCCTGCGGCCACACCGCTGACGGACAGCAGCAGCAGACGCTGCTGTTCCGGGTCGGCGCCGGAGCCGGTCGGATCCTCTGCGGCCGAGCGGAGGGCCCGCAGCGCGCGCAGCTGCAGCAGCGAGAGCGCGTCGACGTAGGGGCTGCGCAGCTGCACGGCGCGCTGCAGCACGGGCTTGTTCTCAAGCAGGCTCTCGCCCCCGGTGAGACGGATCACCCAGCGCCGCGTGGTCGCGAGCTCGTCGAGCACGAGCTGTGCCAGATCGTCGCGGTCGCCGAGGGCCAGGTACTGACGGGCGATGCGCTCGTCGGTCTTGGCGAGACTCATCGCGACGTTGTCGATCATGGTGCGAAGCAGCGGCCACTCCCGGTACGCCTCCACGAGCAGCTCTTCGTCGCCGACCGCGTCCAGGGCGGTGCCGAGTCCGAACCATCCGGCGAGGTTGATGCGGGCCTGCGTCCAGGCGAACACCCACGGGATGGCCCGCAGGTCTTCCAGCGATTCGACCGAGAGCCCCCGGCGGGCGGGGCGGGAGCCGAGAGCCAGCAGCCCGATCTCCTCCATCGGGGTCACGGTGGCGAACCAGGGGGCGAAGCCCTCCGCCTTCACGAGCGAGAAGAAGCGCTCCCGGGAGGCCGCGTCCATGATCGAGGCGACCTCGGCATAGCGGGCGGCCGCCCGGCTCGTGCGCTCCTCCTCAGTGGGGGAGGATGCCAGCAGCGTCGCCGCCGCGACCTGGTCGATGTGCCGCATGGCGATCGCGGGCTCGCCGTAGCGGGCGAAGATGACCTCGCCCTGCTCGGTGAGCTTGAACCGGCCGTCGACCGAGTGCGGAGGCTGCGCGAGGATCGCGGAGTTGGCGGGCCCGCCGCCGCGGCCGAGCGCACCGCCGCGACCGTGGAAGAGGGTCAGCTCGATGTCGGATTCCTGCGCCCACCGTGCGATCTTCTCCTGCGCCTCGTACAGGGCGAGGTTCGCGGCGACGGGGCCGACGTCCTTCGACGAGTCCGAGTAGCCGAGCATGACTTCGAGCCGATTGCCGGTGGCGGCCATGCGCTCGCGGAACTCGGGGAACGTCACGGCCTCCGCGAGGATGCCGGGAGCCGCCTGCAGATCGGCGAACGTCTCGAACAGGGGCACCACGTCGAGCACCGGGGCGTCGTCACCGAGCGCGTAGCGGGCGAGACGGTGCACGTTCGCGAGGTCGGAAGCCGCCTGGGTGAAGGAGACGACGTAGCGCCCGGCGGCGCGCAGGCCACGGTCGTTCTGGATGTCCGCGATCGCGCGGAACACCTCCAGCACCTCCTCGGTCTGCGCGCTGATGGCCTCGCCGGCATCGAGCTCGGCCAGGGCCTTCGCGTGCACCTGGGAGTGCTGGCGCACCTCGAGCTCCGTGAGGTGGAAGCCGTAGGTCTCGACCTGCCAGATCAGGTGCTGCACGCCGCCGAACGCGTGCCGCTTCGCTCCGGCGTCCGCGAGCGAGGACTGCACCGCGCGCAGATCCGCGAGCAGTTCCTCAGGACGCGAGTACGCCTGAGTGCTGTCACCGTGACGGGTCGCGGCGACGCGACGCGCCAGCACCAGCAGCACGCGACGGTGCGGCTCGTCGGGCGAGCGGGTGGCGAGTTCGGCCGCCAGGTTCGGCTCCGCCGCGGCGAACCGCTCCCACAGCCCCGTGACCTCGGCGCTGGGCGGAGTGTCGTCGGAGGCGAGAGTGAGGGTGCGGCCGATGCGATCGAGCGCGCGCTCGAGACCGCGCAGCACATGGTCGGCCGCGATCTGGGAGGCCTCGCGGGTCACGGATGCCGTCACGAAGGGGTTCCCGTCGCGGTCGCCGCCCACCCAGGAGCCGATCCGCACGAAGGCGGGAACGACCGGGGCGGTGGCGCCGGAGTCCTCTCCGCGGAGCGCATCGTCGATGCGGCGGTACACGTGCGGCACCGTCGTGAAGAGCGTCTCGTCGAACACCCCCATCACGGTGCGGACCTCGTCGGTCGGGGAGGGCTTCTGCGACCGCAGCGGGGCCGTGCGCCAGAGGGTGTCGATCTCCTCCAGCATCCGGCGGCGGGCACGGTGCTCCTCCGAGCCGCCCTCGCTCGCGGCATCGTGCTGCGTGAGCAGCTCGGACAGGCGGCGGATGCTCGACGACACCGCGCGTCGGCGGGCCTCGGTGGGGTGCGCCGTGAAGACCGGGTGGAAGCGGAGCCCCTCCAGTCGGCGGCGGGCCTCGTCGTCGCCGACCTCGGTGCGCAGCCGCGCGTACGCGGTCGCGACGGTGTCGGCGGCGTCCTCCCGGCCCGGCTGTCCGGCGCGCTCGCGCAGCACGCGCACGCGCTGGTGCTCCTCGGCGAGGTTCACGAGGTGGAAGTAGCAGGTGAACGCGCGGGCGACCTCGTCGGCCCGAGCCACCGTGAACGACTCGGCGATCGCCGCCGCGCGCTCGAAGGCGTCGGAGGTCTCCTCGTCATAGGCCTGGATCGTCGCCAGACGCAGCCGTTCGACGTCTTCGAAGAGGTCGTCGCCGCCGGCTTCGCGCAGCACCTGCCCGAGCAGCTGCCCGAGCATCCTGACATCGGTGCGCATGGCATCGGGGATGCCGCGGCCGGCTTCGAATCGGCCGATCACGCGGATGGCCTCGGTGTTCGTGGGCTCGGAGAAGGAGTGTGCGGGGGTCACACTTCGAGAGTATCCCTCGTCAGAGGAGTGTCCTGCACGCATGACGATCTGCTTCGCGATCGGGCGATGACGAGAGGCGCCGAGGCCTGTCGGCGACCTACGATGGGGGGAATGCGCATCTCAGCGAACCCCCTCCGCGGGCAGCAGTTCCCTGCCGTCCTCCTCCTCATCGCGGCCGGCCTCGGACTCCTGCTCGCGAACCTGCCGACGCACGACGCGCTCGCCGCCTTCCTCGATCTCCATATCGCGATCCCCGGCACGGCCCTGGATTTGTCGATCGCGCACTGGGTGTCCGACGGCCTTCTCGCCGTCTTCTTCCTCGTCGTGGCCATCGAGCTGCGCCACGAGCTGACCCACGGCGAGCTCGACTCCCCGCGCAAGGCCGTGCAGCCCGCCATCGCGGCGACCGGCGGCGTGCTGGTCCCGATCGCGGTGTACCTGCTGATCGCCGGCGGCGACAGCACGACGGCTCCGGGCTGGCCCATCCCCACGGCGACGGATATCGCGTTCGCGCTCGGTGTGCTGGCGATGTTCGGCAAGGGTCTGCCCTCGCGCGTCCGCGTCTTCCTGCTCGCCCTCGCGATCCTCGACGACATCATCGGCATCATCTTCATCGCCGTGCTGTTCGCCGATGACGTGCAGTGGCTGCTGTTCGGGCTCGCGATCGTCGGGGTTGCCGTCTTCTGGGCGCTGAGCAGGCTGCTGCACGCCAAGGGCCACCCGCTGATCGCCGTCGCCATGGCCCTGGTCGGCGTGATCACCTGGGGTCTGGTCGCCTCCTCCGGCATCCACGCCACGATCGCCGGCGTGCTGCTCGGCCTCGTGATGTCGCCCGTGCCCGCCGGGCGCACCAGGCATGCACTCGAGCCGACCGTGAACGGCGCCATCCTGCCGCTGTTCGCCTTCGTCGCGGCGTTCGTGGTGATCCCCGCCGTCTCGATCACCGAGCTGTCGCCGGCGTTCTGGGCGATCGTGGTCGCGTTGCCCGTGGGCAAGATCATCGGCATCTCGCTGTTCGGCTGGCTCGCGATGCGCATCCGTCCGAAGGGCGCCGATCCTGCGCTGCCGTTCGCCGACATCCTCGCCGCCGGTACCCTCGGCGGCATCGGCTTCACCGTTTCGCTGCTGCTGGCGAACCTCGCTTTCGCCGACGATGGCGGCATCAGGGACCAGGCGATCCTCGGTGTGCTCATGGGGTCGTTGATCGCTCTCGTGTTCTCCGGGATCATCGTCTCCCTGCGGGCGCGCTGGTACCGTCGGGTCGCGTCCGCATCGTCGTGAGGAATGTTCCGGCCCTCGCCGCTTCCGGTCGGGTCGATGCAAGGAGGAAGCGTGAGCTCTGAGTCCCCGGCCGCGGCGGACGCTGCCGATCCGCTGCGTCAGGCAGCCCAAACCATGCACGCCGTCCGGGAGCGTTGCGTATGGTCGCAGCGGATCACACACCGTGACCTCGTGCCGTACCTGATCGAGGAGTCGCACGAGGTGATCGACGCCGTCGAGAGCGGCAGCCGCGACGACCTCCGCGAGGAGCTGGGGGATCTGCTCTGGCAGGTGCTGTTCCATTCGGCGATCGCGGCACAGGACCCGGACGATCCCTTCGACATCGACGACGTGGCACGCACGCTCACCGAGAAGATGGTGCGTCGGCATCCGCATGTGTTCGCCGGCGAGGTGGCCGAGACGCCGGAGCAGGTGCTGGTGCACTGGAACGCCGCGAAGGCGGCGGAGAAGCGCACCCGCCGCAGCGTGCTCGATGGTGTGCCGCGGGGGATGCCGGCGCTCGCGCTCGCCCAGAAGCTCGCCGGTCGCGCGGCGGGAGTGGGCGTCGCGGTGGAGTCCGCCGCCGCCCCGGCATCGGAGGACGAGCTCGGTGAGGCGCTCCTGGCACTGGTGGCGACGGCGCGTGCGCAGGGCTGGGATGCCGAGCGGGCGCTGCGCGAGCGGTTGCGCGTGCTGGAAGACGACGTGCGGGTAGCCGAAGCGGCACCCTGATCCCGGCACGGGGGCGTCGGCAGACCTGGGAAGATGGAACCGTGGCTACCGTGAACCCGCCGCGCGGCATGCGCGACATCCTCCCCGCCGACAAGGCCCGCCGTGAGCGCGTGCTCTCCGTCATCCGCGAGCGCTACCGCGCGCATGGATTCGACGAGATCGAGACGCCCGTCGTCGAGGACTACGACCGCCTGCACGCCGGCATCGGCGGCGACAACGAGAAGCTGTCGTACAACATCCTGCGCCGCGGCCTCGATGCCGACGCGATCCGCGCTGCCGCCGACGACCCGGCCGCCCTCTCGGACCTCGGCCTACGCTACGACCTGACCGTGCCGCTCGCGCGCTTCTACGCCAGCAACCGCGGCCAGCTGCCCACGGTGTTCCGCTCGATCCAGATCGGTCCGGTCTGGCGCGCCGAACGCCCGCAGAAGGGGCGCTACCGCCAGTTCGTGCAGTGCGACATCGACATCATGGGAGATGACTCGTCGCGCGCCGAGGCCGAGCTGATGGTCGCCTCGCTCGACGCGGTCGACGCGCTCGGTCTCGACGGTGCGACCGTGCGGATCAACGACCGTCGGGTGCTGGACTGGATGCTGGACAGTTTCGGGTTCACCGCCGAGGAGCGCCCCGGGGTGCTCATCACGATCGACAAGCTCGACAAGATCGGGCCCGAGGGCGTGGCGGCCGAGCTGCGTGAGCGCAGCGCCTCCACCGCAGCCGCCGACGCGTTCGATGCGTTCCTGCGTCGTCCGCAGACCACGGAGTACAACCCGTTCGGCGAACGGCAGATCCGCAAGGCGCTCCCCGATGGTGCCCCGACCGAACTGGTCGAGCACCTCGTCGGAATCGGCGAGGCGGTCGCCGCGGGGCGGGGGCAGTCCGACATCCCCCTGGTCTTCGATCCGTTCCTCGTGCGCGGCATGGGGTACTACACCGGCACGATCTTCGAGCTCGCGCACCCCTCGGTCGGCTACTCGCTCGGCGGTGGCGGTCGCTATGACGGCATGATCGGCCGCTTCCTCGGACAGCAGGTTCCCGCCGTGGGCTTCTCGCTCGGCTTCGAACGCCTCGTCGACCTGATCGCCGACGAGGCCGATGCCACCGCACAGGCCGTCGTGCTCATCCACGATGCCGACGTTCCGGTGCACGAGCTCGTCCGGCACAAGGCGGCGCTGATCGCAGGGGGCGCGAGGGTGCGGCTCGAGCGACGCACCAAGAACGTCAAGGCGCTGCTCGAGCGTTCGGCGGCCGACGGCTACACCGCCTTCGCGACCGTCTCCGCCGGCACCGGCGAGCTGGAGCTCAAGCCGCTGTCCTGACCGGTCCGGTCCGGTCCGCCGCGCCGGGACATCTGTCGGGCGGATGCACGGATGTCGGGGGAATCGCCGTGGCTCTGCCCGACATCCGCACGAAGTCCCGACAGGTGCACCCGGAATGACGGGGCGTCCTTGCTCCCGTTTACGCCGCGTTCACGATGTCGGGGTGGAATCGGGGCGTGAGTCGCGTTCGGAACCCCGTCGTCGTGCCGCCTGTCCTGGTCGGGGTGGCACTCGTCGCGCTCCTGGTCGGCCTCCGTCTCGTGCTCCGGCAGCAGGCGGCGCTCGCACGACGCCGGATCGGGAAGCCGCTGGGCGAGGAAGCGCTCGATGCGGATCGCCTCTGGCGTCGAGGTCTCGACGGAGAGCCCCTCGAACTGCTCGTACTCGGCGACTCGATCGCCGCAGGCCTCGGGGCCGAGCACCGCAAGGAGACCCTCGGCGGGCGGCTGGCGAAGGCGACGGGACGCCGGATGCATCGGCCGGTGCGGCTGCGCACGGTGGCCGTCGTCGGCTCGGAGTCGCCCGATCTCCCCGGCCAGCTCGATGCCCTGCCCACGGATTACCGTCCGCACGTGGCCGTGATCGTCGTCGGAGGGAACGACGTGACGCACCGGTTGCCCGTGGCGCTGTCCGCACAGCACCTGCACGACACGATCCGCCGGCTGCGTGAGAGAGGGGCCGAGGTCGTCGTGGGCACCTGCCCCGACCTCGGTGCGCTGCGCGCGGTGCCGCAACCTCTCCGCCGCCTCGCCTCCAGCCTGTCCCGCCGTCTCGCCGAGATCCAGGACGAGACGGCACAGCGGGCGGGCGCAGGCGCTCCTGCAGCACCTTCGCGACGACGCTACCCTCGCGGTCGATGATGACGGTCTCCACGCACGAGAGCACCTTGGCTCCGCCACATGCACGCTCTTTCGAGCACGGCGAATACTACGAAGGGCCGCATGATGACGAACTGGCAGAGTCGGCAGCTGTGCCATCCAGTGGATGCCCGTCGGTGTATGTATCGCTCGATGACATCGGGGTGCTGATGGACAATCACAACCTGATCGCCACCAATATCGACGACAATCTGCCGGTCTTGCGTGACATCGCGAAGCTGGTGAAACAGTGATCCGGCGATGGCTTGCGGGAACAGTCGCCTTCCTGGTCGCTGTCGCGCTGGTCGGTTGCACAGCTCCCGAGAAAGAGGTTCCGATGGATCAGAAGAGCCTCACCTGGGAGGAAGCGAAGACCGCGACCCAGGCAACAGAACTCGAGATCGCGGATCTCGTTCCGGCCGAGTACGTCGTGAGCATTGTTCAGAAGCCGACTGGCACGTTGTTCTCGTGCGATGACGGGCAACACACCTGGTATGGCTCGACGGCGATCGCGCTGACGCCCGATGCCGATGCGGAGCAGATCGTCAGAACACTTGAATCGCACTTTCGGGAGGATGAGCGCTTCGACGTGCGAAACCGTCGCGACGTCGTCGACGAGTATGAGATTCAACTGATGTCGCCTGATACCGCCGAAACCTACGTCATTGGCCCAGATGGCGCGGCGGCGCTCCTGATCAGCTCGGGGTCACCGTGCTTCACCTTGCCAGATGACGTTTACCCCGGAGGGAAATTCTGAGGCCTGACGCTGGTGAACGCATCGGAACCGCGCCGTGGCGGACTGCAGCCATCTTTCTGCTGTGTGTGACGGTGTTGTCAGGGTGCACGCCCGCAGCCGAAGAGCCGAGCGAGGAGAGCAGCGTGACATGGGAAGAGGTCAAGACTGATGCGCAGGCAATTGAGATGGAGATCGCATCGCTGATTCCGGCGGAGGCAGTGGTGGACATTGTTCAAAAGCCGGAGGGAACGTTGTTGTCTTGCGATGAGACGCAGCACAACTGGAATGGTTCGACCACCGTCACGCTAACGCCCTCTTCAAACGCCGAACGTATCGTCAAGGACCTTGAGACTCGCTTGGAGGACGATGATCGATTCGAGTCGAGGAATTGGATTGATCCCACAGGCGCGTACAACGTGCAACATCGCGTCGGGTTCGGTCTGCTTCACGTTGCCGGAGGGTGTCTATCCGGGCGGCACGTTCTGACGACCGCCCCGCCTACACCTCCACGGCCCTCGATCAACTACGCGAGGCGGTGACCCGCTTCTTCTCCCGGATGTAGACCTCGCGGCCTACCTTCGCGACGACGTCGCCCTCCCTGTCGGTGATGACCGTCTCGAACCACTCGAGCACCTTGGCTCCGCCGCGTGCGCGCTCACGGATCTCCTCGGCCTTCTCCTTCGACACCTCGAACTCGGCAGTGAGCACGCCACGGCCGGGCTTGAGGAACTCGATCTCGCCGCGGGTGTCCCACACGACGTGATCGCGTCCGAGCTGGTGCATCACCAGCATGAAGAAGTACGGGTCGGTCATCGCCGACATCGACCCACCGAACGCGGTCTTGACGTAGTTGCGGGTGAAGACGTTCACGTGGAGTTCGACCGTGGCATGGGTCCAATCCTCACTGAAGCGGCGGATGCGGATGCCGCTGAAGAGGTTGGGGATCCACAGGCTCATGCCGATCGCGAGACGGCGGGGAGTGATGCGCATCACGCCAGTGTGGAGGAACGAGCAGAGAGCGACAAAGACGTCTGGAGGGTTGTCACAGTTGTTATAGTTCGCATAGAATAAGTAGCGATTCCACGAGAGGAGGATCGGATGCTCATCCGTGTCGATCCCGACAGCTCCCGCG
This sequence comes from Microbacterium sp. PAMC22086, assembly GCF_019443525.1. Classification (NCBI taxonomy): domain Bacteria; kingdom Bacillati; phylum Actinomycetota; class Actinomycetes; order Micrococcales; family Microbacteriaceae; genus Microbacterium; species Microbacterium sp. PAMC22086. The sequence continues at coordinate 1,729,176 of NZ_CP080380.1, forward strand.
CGCTGTACGACCAGGTCGCGGCCTCCATCCGCTCCGACATCCTCACCGGGGTCCTCGCTCCGGGCGATCGCCTTCCCGCGGCACGCGATGTCGCCGAAGCGCTCGACATCAACCAGCACACCGTGCTGCACGCCTACCAGCGACTGCGTGACGAGGGCCTGGTCGATCTGCGTCGCGGCAGGGGAGCGGTGATCGCGGCCTCGGCCGCGCCGCTCGCAGAACTCGCCAACGACATCGACGATCTGGTGCGCCGTGCCGCGGCACTCGGCGTCTCCGCCGACACGCTCGCCGGCATCGTCCATGCGCACCGTGACGCCCGCACCGGCATGGACCCGATCGAGAACCACGAGGAGGATTCGCCATGACCCATCGTGACGCCACCCACGACCTCACCCGTACCCCGCCGCAACTGCTGCGACGCGCACGAGTGGCCTTCTTCCTCGTCGCGGTGATCGTGCCGACCGTGATCACCGCCGTCGCCGTCGTGATCCTCCTCACCTGGTTGCCCACGCTGCCGGCTCAGGTCGCGACCCATTGGGGCCCTAGCGGTGCCGACGGATTCGGGGCGCCGTACACGTACCTCTGGCTCCTCATCGCGCTCGGGCTCGGGCTGCCGGTGCTGATGGCGGTCGCGACGCTCGCTTCCGCCGGTGCGCACTGGGGCGGCACTGCCCGCCTGATGGGCGCGCTCGCCGCGGGCATGGCCGCGCTGGCGGCGATACTGAGTCTCGGATCCCTCGCGCTCCAGCGCGACCTCACCGATGTCTCCGACGTGCGGGGCATCGGCGAGACCTTCGCACTGGCCTTCGCCGGACTCGTGGCTGTCGGCGGCATCGCCTGGGCCGTGCAGCCCCGCGTCCGCCCCGAACGGGGGCGCACGCTGGAGCCACGGTATGCCGTGAACGTGGCGGAGGGAGAACGCGTCGTGTGGGTCGCCACGACGACCATGCCACGCGGCGCGCTCGCGTTCCTGTTCTTCGTGCTCCTCGGCCTGGTCGCGCTCGGTGCGTTCATGCTCGGCACCGGTGTCGAGGGTGGCTGGATCGTCGCCGTGGTGGTGCTCGTCGTGGGCCTCGCGCTGGCGGCGACAGCCTCCTTCCGCGTCAAGGTCACGCCGGAGGGCTTCTCGGCGCGGGCCCTGCTGAGGTGGCCGCGCATCCGCATCCCGCTCGACGAGATCGAGTCTGTGCGCGCCGTCGAGATCTCGCCGTTCGCCGAGTTCGGCGGCTGGGGGTGGCGCATCAGCGTCGACGGACGGTCCGGCATCGTCATGCGGCGCGGTTCGGCGATCGAGGTCTCCCGCCGTGACAGACGGCCGTTCATCGTGACGATCGACGGCGCGGAAGAAGCCGCGGCGCTGCTGCAGGCCTATGTCGACCGCTCACGAACACCCGGCACCTCCTCGACCGACTCCGGAAAGGCGACCTCATGAACCATCAGGCCCTGCACACGCGCCGCGTGCCGTGGACCGCGGTGATCGCCTTCGTGGCGGTCTCCTTCGCCCTCGCCTGGCTGGTGGCGTTGCCGTTGTGGCTGGGCGACGGTCTCGCTGAGCCGATCTCGGTCCTCCTGCTGCCGGTGATGATGTTCACACCCGCGGTGGCAGCCCTCGTCGTGACGTTCGTGATGCGCGTCCCCGCGCGCGGCCAGCGTGCACGGTTCCTCGGACTGTGGCCGATGCGGCCGGCGAAGCGGGTGATCTGGCTCATGGTCGCCGGCTGGCTCGTTCCGCCGCTGCTGGTGGGTCTGGGTATCCTGCTTTCCGCCGCGCTCGGCTTCGTGCAGCTCGATCTGACGTTCGCGGCGTTCGCCGCCGAACTCGAGAAGGCCGTCCCGGCTGGCATGCCGCTGCCTCCTGTCCAGGTCATCGTGTTCGCACAGCTCGCGATGATCCCCGTCGGCGGGCTGTTCAACAGCCTCTTCGCTTTCGGCGAGGAGCTCGGCTGGCGCGGCTGGCTGCTTCCGGCGCTGCGCCCGCTCGGCACCTGGCCGGCCCTGATCCTCAGCGGGGTGATCTGGGGTGCATGGCACAGCCCGGTCATCCTTCTCGGCTACAACTTCGGGCGCACCGACCTCACCGGCGTGCTGCTCATGATCGGCGGATGCGTGGCCTGGGGCATTCTGCTCGGTTGGCTGCGCCTGCGTTCGGCATCCGTGTGGCCGGCGGTCATCGCGCACGGCTCGCTGAACGCCGCGGCGGGGCTCGTCCTCATCATCGCCGCGACGCAGCCCGACATGGCCCTGGCCGGACCGCTCGGTGTGGCGACCTGGATCGTCCTCGCCCTCCTCACGGTCGTGCTGGTGCTGACCGGGCAGTTCCGCGCTCAGCCCGAGCTCGCCGATGCTCCGGGGCGCCTGCTCTCCGCACCGCGGTCTTGACGGACGGCAGCGGCCGGGGGTTGGCTGAGGCCATGGAATCCACCCCCACCGCCTGGTCCGAAGCCGACGCCTTCCTCTCCGATCTGCTGGTCGGACCCGATGCGGATCTGGAGTCGGCGCTCAGCGCGCAGCGCGAGGCGGGCCTGCCCGAGATCGAGGTGGCTCCTGTCGCCGGCAAGCTGCTGAACCTCCTCGTCCGCATCAGCGGAGCGCGGCGGGTGCTGGAGGTCGGCACGCTCGGCGGCTATTCCACGATCTGGCTCGCGCGGGCCGTCGGCCCCGGAGGGCGCGTCGTGACGATCGAGGCGGAGTCGGACAACGCGGCGATCGCCCGCGCCAGCATCGATGCCGCGGGCGTCGGTGATCGTGTCGACATCCGCGTGGGTAGGGGAGTGGACGTGCTCCCCACCCTGGTCGGCGGGTTCGACCTGGTGTTCATCGACGCCGACAAGGAGTCGAACACGATCTACCTCGATTGGGCGGCGAAGCTCGGCCACCCCGGCACCGTGGTCGTGCTCGACAACATCGGGCGTGAGGGCGAGATCGTCCGCGATGACAGCACCGACCCCAAGGTCGTCGGCACCCGTGAGGGACTGCGGATGCTGGGGGAGGACCCGCGATTCGACGCCACGGCCCTGCAGACCGTCGGCGCGAAGGGCTGGGACGGCTTCGCCATCGCCGTGGTCGTCTGATATCGACGGCGTCGGGAGCGTGCGCGCGAACCTGTCGGTCGGGTCCCTGACCCTGTCGGAGGGCCGGGCTAGACTGAGCGCGGATCGACGACGCTCCACACAACGTTTTCCCCCTGAGCAAGGAGCACATCAGTGGCACTGATCGAGGCTGTAGGCGCACGCGAGATTCTCGACTCGCGCGGAAACCCGACCGTTGAGGTGGAGGTCCTCCTCGACGACGGCATCGTGCAGCGGGCGGCCGTGCCGTCTGGCGCATCCACGGGCGCGTTCGAGGCGTACGAGCTCCGCGACGGAGACAAGAGCCGTTACGGCGGCAAGGGCGTGCTCAAGGCCGTCGAGGCCATCATCGACGAGCTCGGACCGGCGATCGAAGGTGTCGAGGCGAGCGAGCAGCGCATCGTCGACGAGATCCTGATCGAGGTCGACGGCACCGAGAACAAGAAGCGCGTCGGAGCCAACGCCATCCTCGGCGTCAGCCTCGCCGTCGCGAAGGCAGCGGCCGACTCGGCCGACCTCCCGCTCTTCCGCTACCTGGGCGGCCCGAACGCGCACGTGCTGCCCGTTCCGCTGTTCAACGTCATCAACGGTGGCGAGCACGCCGACAACGGCATCGACATGCAGGAGTTCTTCCTCGCCCCGATCGGTGCGGAGACCTACTCCGAGGCGCTCCGCTGGGGAGTCGAGACCTACCACGTGCTGCGTGCAGAGCTGAAGGCCGCGGGCTACGCGACCGGCCTCGGCGACGAGGGCGGCTTCGCTCCCGACCTGCCCAGCAACCGCGAGGGACTGGACTTCCTGGTGAAGGCGATCGAGAAGGCCGGCTTCACGCCCGGCACCGACATCGCGCTCGGCCTCGACGTCGCCGCGACCGAGTTCTTCAAGGACGGCGTCTACCGTCTCGACAACAAGGACTGGGACGCCGCGGCGCTCACCGAGTACTACGTCGGACTCGTCAACGACTTCCCGATCGTCACGATCGAAGATGCTCTCGCCGAAGACGACTGGGACAACTGGAAGCACCTCACCGACGCACTCGGCAGCAAGGTGCAGCTGGTCGGCGACGACCTGTTCGTCACCAACCCGCAGCGTCTCGCCGACGGCATCAAGCGCGGCGTCGCGAACTCGCTGCTCGTCAAGGTCAACCAGATCGGCACGCTCACCGAGACGTTCGACGCGGTCAGCCTCGCTCAGCGCTCCGGTTACACGGCGATGCTCTCGCACCGTTCGGGAGAGACCGAAGACACCACGATCGCCGACCTGGTCGTCGCGACCAACGCCGGACAGATCAAGGCGGGTGCTCCTGCTCGCAGCGAGCGCGTCGCGAAGTACAACCAGCTGCTGCGCATCGAGGAAGAGCTCGGCGACGCCGCGGTCTTCGCCGGCCGTTCCGCGTTCCCGCGCTACCAGGCCTGAGCGCACCGATACACCGAAGAAGCCGCCGTCTCGGCGGTGAACACCGCCGCTGAAGCGGCACGACGAAGGAGGAGCCGTGGCACGACGACCGGCTCCTCCTTCGGCGTCTCCGGGGCCGCAGACGCCGCGACCCGCCGGCACGATGAAGTCGAGGAAGACGGCCACGCCCGCCGCATCGTCGTCCGCACCGCGCTCATCGAGCAGGAGCCGTGGTGAGGCGTCTCGCGTCGACGTCCGCGAGTGGGCGTCCGGCATCCGCCTCTCGGCCTTCTCCGTCATCATGCTCTCGCTGGTGGTGCTGGGCGCCTGGGTGCTCGTGCCCACGCTCGGAACCTTCATCGATCAGCGTCAGAAGATCGCAGCCCTCGAAGCGTCGGTGAAGGTGAGCGAAGATCAGATCGCCTCCCTCGTCGCCGAACGTGAGCGCTGGAACGACCCCGTGTACATCACGACCCAGGCCCGCGAGCGCCTCTACTACGTCAAGCCCGGAGAGGTCGTGTATCTGATCGACAACGACCTCGATCCCGCAGCACTTCCGCGGGAGCAGGAGCCCGTGAGCGACACGATCGTCGAGAAGCCGACGGACTGGATGCCGCAGTTGCTGCGCACCATCGTCTCGACCGGCCTCAGCGATACGGCCGCCGTCGCTCCCTGACCGTCCCGTCGAGCAACTTCCCCGGCGGCTCCCCTACGCTGGTGAGGTGACCACGCCGCCGTTTCCTGCACCCACGCCCGCCGAGCTCGCCGTCGTATCGGCCCAGCTCGGTCGTTCCGCCCGAGGTGTGGTGGGCATCGCGGCCCGTTGCGCGTGCGGCAACCCGACGGTGGTCGCCACCACACCGCGTCTGCCGGACGGTACGCCGTTCCCGACGTTCTACTACCTGACCCACCCCGCGGCGACGGCGGCGATGTCGACGCTCGAGGCGACCCAGGTGATGCCGGAGCTCGCGGCCCTTCTCGTCGACGACGAGGCAGTGGCGTCGGCGTATCTCGCAGCCCACGAGGCCTACCTCGCTGACCGGAGGCAGTTCGGCGAGGTCTCCGAGATCGACGGCATCTCCGCCGGGGGAATGCCCACGCGCGTCAAATGCCTGCATGCTCTGGCCGGGCATGCCCTGGCCGCAGGCCCGGGAGTCAACCCGATCGGCGACGCCGCACTCGCTCGATCCTCCTGGTCGCCTTCGGTCTGCCGTTGTGAAGACCCTGGCGCCGCCCTGCGCGATGAGGCGGCTTCCGCGGTATGACCGCACGCCGGACGCTGCGCAGCGCTGCCGCCATCGTGGTGGTGGCGGCGACGGTGCTGCTCCTCGGCGTCGCACCGACTCCGGCCCCGATCCCCGACGACCCTGCCGACCCGGTGCGGGCTTCGGAGTACTGGCTCGACGGGGCGCGGATCCGTGAGGCCTGGCAGACCACTCGTGGCAAGGGCGTCACCATCGCGGTGATCGACACCGGCATCGGCAAGGTGCCCTCGGTCTTCGGCGACGCTGTGGTGGGTGGCACCGATGTCTCGGGGTCAGGCACTCCGGACGGGCGCACGCCCCTGGGCGCCGTCGATGGCAATCACGGTTCCTGGGTGGCTTCGCTGGCTGCCGGTCGCGGTGCGCCCGACGGCACCGGCATGATCGGTGTGGCGCCGGAGGCCAACCTGCTCTCGATCTCGGTGGGGTTCAGCGCGGCCGCCGCCGTTCCGTTCACGGAGCAGGTGGCGAAGGGCATGCGCTGGGCCGTCGACAACGGTGCCGACATCATCAACCTCTCGTTCACGACGAACACGCTCGATTGGGACAAGAGCTGGGACGACGCGTTCCTGTATGCCTTCGAGCATGACGTGGTGGTCGTGGTCGCCGCCGGCAATAGGGGGAGTGGGACGAACATCATCGGCGCCCCGGCGACCATTCCCGGTGTGCTCACGGTCGGTGGCGTCGACCAGACCGGCATGGCGAGCATCGAGGCGTCGACCCAGGGCATCACGATCGGGATCTCCGCGCCCAGCGAGGGGCTCATCGGCGTCTCCGCAGACGGCACGGTCGTGCCGTGGCGCGGAACCAGTGGTGCGGCGCCCATCGTCGCGGGAGTCGCAGCGCTGATCCGCTCGGCGCACCCCGACATCAAGGCGATCGACGTCATCAACCGCATCATCAAGACCGCGATCCCCGTCCCTGATGCGGTCAAACCCCAGGATCCCCTCTACGGATACGGGCTGGTGGATGCCGCAGCGGCGATTTCCGCGAACCTCCCTGCGGTGAGCGAGAACCCCATGGGAGACCTCGCCGAGTGGATCCGCGTGTTCCGTCGCGCGGAGACGGAGCCGCAGCCGGTTCCGACGGTGACACCCGTCGCCGTCCCGCCTCTCCCCGCGCCCGATGCGCCCACCGAAGCCGGTTCACCGTTGCTTCCCAGCGCGGATTCATTGCGCTACGGTACCCTGCCGCTCATTGCGCTCACGGTCCCTGGTATCCTGGTAGCGCTTGGCGTCACCGCAGCTGCCCGGCGCATCCGATCGGCGCGCATTTCCGTACGCCACACCCCCGACTCCGAGGAGTAGTTCTTCTGTGCCTCAGAACAGCACTGTGCCCAAGATCCTGATCGTCGGCGGAGGGTACGCGGGTTTCTACACCGCGTGGAAGCTCGAGAAGCACCTGCGCAAGGGTGAGGCCGACGTCACCATGGTCGACCCGCTACCGTACATGACGTACCAGCCGTTCCTCCCCGAGGTCGCCGCCGGCTCGATCGAGGCCAGGCACTCGCTGGTCGCGCACCGCCGTCACCTCAAGCGCACCAACGTCCTCACCGCCAAGGTGACGAACATCAACCACGCACAGAAGGTCGCGACGATCACGCCGCCCGTCGGCGAGCCGTACGAGTTCGCGTACGACCAGATCGTCGTCACGGCCGGTGCCGTCTCGCGCACCTTCCCGATCCCCGGGATCGCCGACAACGCGATCGGACTGAAGACGATCGAAGAGGCCGTCGCGATCCGCGACAAGGTCATGTCGAGCTTCGACAAGGCCGCCTCGCTTCCCGCCGGTCCCGAGCGCGACCGTCTGCTGACCGTCGTCGTCGTCGGTGGTGGCTTCGCGGGTATCGAGGTGTTCGCCGAGCTGCGTTCCCTGACGTCCGCGCTGGTGGGCAAGTACCCGCAGATCAGCTTCGAAGACACCCACTTCCACCTCATCGAGGCGATGGGCCGCATCATGCCCGAGGTCTCGCTGCAGACCAGCGAGTGGGTGCTCAAGGACCTCGCCAAGCGCGGCGCCAACGTGCACCTCGACACGCAGCTGACGAGCGCGGTCGACGGCAACGTCGAGCTCTCCACCGGCGAGGTGATCCCGACCGACGTCATCGTGTGGACCGCAGGTGTCATGGCCAACCCGACCGTCGTGCGCGGCGGCGACCTGCCCGTCGAGGAGCGCGGTCGCATCCAGACCCGCGCCGACCTGCGCGTCGGAACCCCCGAGGCCTTCGTCGAGGGCGCGTGGGCAGCCGGAGACGTGTCCGCTGTCCCCGACCTCTCGGGCGGTGGCGTCGGCGGCTTCTGCGTGCCGAACGCCCAGCACGCGGTTCGCCAGGCGAAGCTGCTCGCGAAGAACCTCGTCGCCGTGCTGCGTGGGGAGAACCCCAAGGAGTACCTCCACAAGAACCTGGGCGCTGTCGCAGGGCTCGGCTTGTACAACGGTGTCTTCCAGTCCGGCAAGATCGCTCTCAAGGGCTTCGTGGCCTGGGTCGCGCACCGCGGCTACCACGGTCTCGCGATGCCGACGTGGGAGCGCAAGTTCCGTGTCATCTCGGGCTGGTGGAACAACCTGTGGCTCGGCCGCGACCTGGTGAACCTCGAGACCGTGCAGAACCCGCGTTACGTCTTCGAGGAGTTCGCCGCCCGCCCGCGTCCGGCCGCTCCCGCCGCTCCCGTGGCGGACGCTGCCCCGGCGGCATCGGCCGAGGCATCGGAGAAGCCCGCTGCGAAGAAGCCGGCTGCGAAGAAGCCCGCGGTGAAGAAGCCTGCCGCGAAGAAGCCTGTCGCCGAGAAGGCTCCCGAGCCGGCCGAGGCTGCAGCCAAGTAACAGACCTTCGAGTACGACGATCGGCCCTGTGCGCTCTGCGCCGGGGCCGATCGTCGTCTCTGCGGAGCGTCTCCGAGGCGGTGCACAGGTACAGCCGGTATCGTCGCGCAGGCAAGGGGAGTACTCCCGAATGCGGCGACGTCGTCATTACGAGCACGAGATCGTGCTCCGGCCCGCCGGCCCGTGAGGGTGGAGGAGACCTTGGCACCCGCATCGCGGGCTGCTGAGAGACCCTGCCGTCGTCCTGACGTGGTGGATCCTGGGCGGTCCGCACCACGAAAGGGACCACCCATGGGAAAGCTCTCCCGACTGATCGGCATGGCATCCGAGGCGCTCGAGAAGAACGCCGGTTCGGCGCGCAACGGTCACACGGCTGACGGATCACGCGCGCAGGACGGGTCCCGGTCGACGGATTGGGGCGGCATGCTCCGTGGCGCCGTCGACGCCGTTCGAGGGCAGGGCGACCCGGAGCGGCAGCCGAGCCAGAACCGTCCGGTGGCGGCCGACCCGTACACGCCGCCCGCCGCGTCCCGCGAGCGGCCCCGCTCCACGAGCTCCGCACCGTCTGCCGCCGACCCCTACGCACCGCCGGTGCCCGGAGCCTCTCGGGCCTCGCAGGCCATGACCGATGCGGACCGTGCGGCCATCGCCCGCTACGACTACCTGCTGCAGACGGCGGATCCGCAGCGCGTCGAGCAGATCCACCGCGAGGCGTTCGCGCGCCTGGCCCCTGAGCAGCGCTCGCTCGTCGAAGCCCGCATGCGACAGGAGCTCGAGCCGGGCGAGCGTCCGCGGTCGTCGTCGCCGGATGACCTCGCTCGCGCCGCCGGACGTGCCGAGGCCATGAACCCGGGGCGGATGCGCGGTCTGCTGTCGCGCGTGCGCGGTGCGGGTGTCGGCGGTGCTGCGGTCGTCGCTGGTGGCGCGGCGGTCGGACTGCTCGGTGCGGTGGCCGGGGGCGCGGTGCTCAGCACGGTGGCGGGTCCTCTTCTGGAGCAGGCCGCGAACATCGGCGTCGACTTCGGCGCGTTGGCAGAGGGCATCGATGTCGAGTCCCTCGCCGCCGGTATCGACGTCGAGTCCTTCGCCGGGGGTGCGGGCGATCTGATGGGCTCCGCGGGCGAGACGGTGTCGGGGCTGGGAGAGGCGGCGAGCGGCTGGGGCGAGCAGCTCGGCAACCTCGGCATCCCCGGTATCGGCGACATCTTCGGGCGCTGACCGCAGATGGCTCTCGCTGCTGCTGCCGATCACGGCTTCACCGGGCTCACCGGATTCGCGGCCGATGTCCTCACTGCGCTGGGAGACATCGGCGTGGGCGTGCTGGTCTTCCTCGAGGTCCTGGTGCCGCCGATCCCGAGCGAGGTGATCCTTCCCTTCGCGGGGTACCTGAGCCAGAGCGGCTCTCTGAACCTGGGGTGGCTGATCTTCTGGAGCACGCTCGCGTCCTGGCTGGGTGCGCTGCTGCTGTACGGGCTCGGCGCCGCCATCGGGATGGATCGCGCGGTGCGGATGCTCGCGACCACCAAGCTGGTGAGCCGCTCCGATCTCGAACGCGGATCGGAGTGGTTCGTGCGCAGCGGCGGCTGGACCGTGCTGGTGGGACGGATGGTACCCGGCGTGCGCAGCCTGATCTCGATTCCGGCCGGGGCCTCCCGCATGAACCTCGTGACGTTCAGCATCTACACCATCATCGGCAGCGGGCTCTGGAATGCTCTTCTCCTCGGAGTCGGAGCGGCGCTGGGCACGCAGCACGAGAAGCTGGAGCAGTACCTCGGCTACCTCGACTACGCCGTGTACTCGGCCATCGCGATCGCACTGGTCGTTCTCGTCGTGCGTCGCATTCGCGAGGCTTCGGGCGAGCGGAAGACGGTCGCGCCGGCGGAGGACTGAGCGAGGATGTGCCCCCGCTGGGACTCGAACCCAGACTGAAGCGATTTTAAGTCGCCTGCCTCTGCCATTGGGCTACGGGGGCCTCCTCGCCAGCCTATCTGCGTGCCCGGATGCGACGCGGTGCCTTCGGGGGTGATCCGCAGTCCGGGGAGGCCTTAGTGTGGGGGAGTGCTCGACCTCATCGACGAACTGAGCCCCGCCCACGGCGCGCCTGCGGTCGCCCCCGAATGGGAGGACCCGGCCCGCTACTGGCCGCGCCTGTCCGCCGCGACGGGGCATCTTCCCGCGCCGGTGGCGGTGATCGACAGGGAGGCGCTCCGCTACAACGCGATGGACCTTCTGGTGCGGGCGGGCGGGCTGCCGATCCGGGTCGCCTCGAAATCGGTACGGGTGCGGTCCGTGCTCGATGCCGTGCTGAAGCTCCCGGGGTTCCGCGGCATCCTCGCCTTCACGCTCGAGGAGGCGCTGTGGCTCGCCGAGACCCATGACGACATCATGCTCGGGTATCCCACCGTCGATCGCGCGGGTCTGGCACGGCTCTTCGCCGACGAGCAGGCTGCTCAGCGCATCACGCTGATGATCGACGACCTCGTGCACCTCGACCTGATCGACAGCGTCGCAGGACCCGGTTCGCGTCCGGAGATCCGTGTCGCGATCGACGTCGATGCCTCCTGGCGCTCCTCACTCCTCGGCCACATCGGCGTGCGCCGTTCGGCGCTGTTCAACGCGGGAGAGGTCGCCGCCTTCGCTCGCAAGGTCGTCGCCCGCCCGGGATTCCGGCTCGTCGGACTGCAGATGTACGACGCGCAGATCGCGGGACAGGGGGACGATGCCGGCCCCGATGCCCCGCTGATCCGGATGGTGCAGTCGCGCTCACGGAACGAGCTGCGCGAGCGCCGGGCGGCCATCGTCGCCGCGGTCGGAGAGATCACGTCGCTGGAGATCCTCAACGGCGGAGGAACGGGGTCGCTCGAGTTCACCGGAAGCGATGAGTCGCTCAGTGAGGCGAGCGCAGGAAGCGGGCTCCTCGGCGGCCATCTGTTCGACGGGTATCGTTCGTTCCGCCCCGCTCCGGCGTCCGCATTCGCGTTCGACGTGGTGCGGCGCCCGGCCGTCGATATCGCCACGGTGCTCGGCGGAGGATGGATCGCCTCCGGCCCCGCGGTGGCCTCGCGTCAACCGCGTCCCGTCTGGCCACAAGGGCTCCACACCCTCTCCCGTGAAGCTGCCGGTGAGGTGCAGACGCCCCTGCAGGGCCCGGCGGCGACATCGCTGGGCGTGGGCGACCGAGTCTGGTTCCGGCATGCCAAGAGCGGCGAGCCGGCCGAGCGCATCGAGAGCTATCACCTGGTCTCGGGCGACGAGATCATCGATGAGCTGCCGACCTACCGCGGCGAGGGAAAGGCCTTCCTGTGACGAGAATCGGCGGCACCTGGCAGAACTGGGCTCGCTCGGCCTCGGTGCGACCCGTACGCGTGGAGCGTCCGCGCAGCCCCGAGGGCGTGCAGCGGGCGGTGGTCGCCGCGGTGAAGCAGGGTCTTCCGGTGAAGGCCGTCGGCGCCGGCCACAGCTTCACGGGCATCGCGGTCGCCCCGGGCGTCCTGCTCGAGCTCGACGACCTGCAGGGACTCGTCTCGGCGGACGCCGCGACGGGACGCGTGACCCTGCTCGCCGGCACCCGGCTGCACCGTATCCCCGGACTTCTCGCCCCGTATGGACTCGCGATGGAGAACCTGGGCGACATCGATCGTCAGTCGATCGCCGGCGCGATCTCGACCGGAACCCACGGCACCGGTGCCGAGTACGGTGGCCTCGCGACCCAGGTCGTCGGCGTCACCATGGTCACGGCCGCCGGCGAGTTCCTCCGCATCGACCAGGAGCACGAGAGCGAGCTGCTGCCCGCTGCGGCTCTCGGACTCGGCGCCCTCGGCATCATCGTCGAGGTGACCCTGCAGTGCGTGCCGGCGTACGTCATGCACGCGATCGACGAGCCGGTACCCCTGGAGGAGGTGCTCGCCACCCTCGAAGAGCGCGTCGCCGCATCCGACCACTTCGAGTTCTATTGGTTCCCTCACACGGATATCGCGCTGACCAAGCGCCAGACGCGGCTGCCGGAGGCGACGGTGCGCAAGCCGCTCCCGGTGGTCGGGCGGTGGATCGATGAGACGCTGCTCTCGAACGGGGTGTATCGCGTGGCGTGCGCTGCGGGTCAGGTCATTCCGGCGATCACTCCGTCCTTCAGTCGGCTCGCGGTCAGGCTCACCGGAGATCGCGAGTACACCGAACTCTCGCATCGGGTGCTCATCCAGAGCAGGACCGTGCGATTCCGGGAGATGGAGTACGCGATCCCCGTCGAGAACGTCGTGCCGGCCTTCGAAGCGGTGCAGGCGCTGATCGCGCGGCGCGGATGGACGATCGAGTTCCCGATCGAGGTGCGCTTCGCCGCGTCCGACGACCGCTGGCTGTCGACGGCTCACGGACGCGCGAGCGCGTACATCGCCGTGCACCGCTACTGGCGGGCCGACCCCACGGAGTACTTCGGCGCCGTGGAGGAGATCATGCACGAGTTCGGCGGGCGCCCGCACTGGGGCAAGCTCCACACGCTCACGGCGCAGACCCTCCGGGAGCGATACCCGCGCTTCGACGACTTCGTCGCGTTGCGCGATCGCCTCGACCCGGAGCGTCGTTTCGGCAACCGCTACCTCGAGCGGGTCCTCGGCAGCTGATAGGGACGCAGGGACGCCCGCGCGCGCCCAGTCCACGTGCAGACTGCGCGTCTAGGATGAGAGAAACACGAGGAAGGGTGGGGCTCTGATGGAATGGCTCGTGCCGGTACTGATCGTTGTCGGAGTGATCCTGCTCGTCGGCATCTATCTGTGGGCCACGTACAACTCGCTGGTGCAGCTGAACGTCCGCGTCGATGAGGCGTGGAGCGGCATCACGGTGCAGTTGAAGCGACGAGCCGACCTCATTCCGAACCTCATCGAGACGGTGAAGGGCTACGCCTCCCACGAGAAGGCCGTCTTCGAGAACGTCACGCGGGCGCGTGCCGAGACCCTGTCAGCCGGAGGGCCGGGCGAGGCGGGCATCGCCGAGGGGCACCTGCAGCAGGCGTTGCGGAGCCTCTTCGCGGTCGCCGAGGCCTACCCGCAGTTGCAGGCGAGCACGAACTTCCTCCAGGTGCAGCAGGCACTGGTCGACACCGAGGACAAGGTCCAGGCGGCGCGCCGCTTCTACAACGGCGGCGTGCGCGAGCTGAACACCAAGATCAAGGTCTTCCCCAACAACCTGTTCGCCAAGGGACTGGGTTTCTCCGAGCGGGAGTTCTTCGAGGTCGCCGACAGCAGCGCGATCTCCGAACCGCCGCGCGTGCAGTTCTGACGCCGGTCGTTCACCACACCGACAGGAGGAGTCCGTCGGCGGTGAACGCCAGGTCGCCGCGCACGCTCCAGGAGTCCGTCCGATAGGTGGCCGTGCGGGCCTCGCCGTTCTGGGCGGTCCCGGTGATGGTGGCCACGAGCACTCCACCCTCTGCGGTGAAACCGGCGGGAGTCAACGCGATGACCGGTGCTGTGTCGATCCGATAGCGGATGGCATCCACCTCGCGGAACTCGGTCCCCCAGGGGATCCGTATGCCGCATCCGTCGGGGACTTCTGTGCCCCCAGCGGTGCAGGTCTCGAGGAGCGTGTCGAGCTGGGCCTGCGCGACCGCCGTCGCCTCCGGCCGCAGCATGACGTCGAGCGTCGTCGTGGTCTTCACCCCTGGCAGCACCAGCGCCGCGCTCCCGCCCTCGAACAGTGCCTCCGGTGCGGCCGCGAGGGCGTAGGTCGCGGGGAGCAGCAGTGCAGCCGTCTCCGCCGGAACGGTCGCATCGCCGATCGCGACATCCGACCCGATCGTCGTTTCCACGGTCAGTGTGCCGAGTCCCGTCGCATCGACGCTCCAGCGGCCGTCGATGATGCCGAGTGTCAGCTGCGCGGTGTGCGTCTTGCCGTCGAGCCGGAAGGAGATCGCGACGACGGCCGAAGTGTCGTCGTCTTCGCGTCGGACGGTTGTGACCTCGGAGTCCTCGATGAACGCGGTGGCGGCGGCGAAGGCGACCAGTGCGGTGTCCGACACGTCGATCCCGGTGGCCGCCACGGCGTCGGCGTCACCGGACTCGAGCGCCTGGACATAGGCGAGCGCCGCTTCTTCCGGCGTGGAGGAGCGGTTCGTCGACGACCAGAGCCAGAGCCCCGCGGCGACGACGACGAGACCGGCGACGCCGCCGAGCAGCCACCACCGGGCCCTGCTCACACCGGACTCTCTCGCGCGTGCACGTGACGACGCACGGAGGGACCGGTGCCTGCTCCGGCCACCAGCGCCCCATGCAGCGCTTCGGTGGCGTCACCCCACCTCGACACCGAGACATGCTCCAGTCCCTGCCACGCCGCTGCGAGTCGGAGCTCGGCAGCGATCTGCTCGGCATCGCCGGGGTGAGCCTGTGGTTCCCACCAGGCGGATTGCACCTGCAGCGTCGATGTCGCGCGGTCGGACTTGAGATCGACGCGCGCGACGATGCGGTCGCCCACGAGGACCGGCAAGGAGTAGTAGCCGAACCGCCGCTTCTCTGCCGGTACGTAGATCTCGATGCGGTAGTCGAGGTCGAACGCGCGGAGTGCGCGATCCCGAAACCACACCACCGGGTCGAACGGCGTCAGAATCGCCGCCGCGTCGACCTTGCGGGGCAGCACCGCATCCCGATGCCGCCAGGCGGCGAGTGGACGCCCGCCGCGTTCCCAGCCGCGCACCTGTACGGGCTCCAGCTCGCCGGCGTCGACGAGCTCTGTGATCGAGCGCGCGACGGCGGCCCGGTCGCGGATCCGGTAGTAGTCGGCCAGGTCGGACTGCGTCGCGACGCCGCTCGATCGGGCCGCGCGACGGGTCAGCTCACGGATGGCATCGGCGCGGGAGACCTCTTGCGAACGGATGTCGTCAGGGATGACGTGCTCGGCCAGCGCATAGGTGCGCTCGAACCCGCGGCGCCCGCTGATGGCGACATCGCCGGTTCGCCACAGGTGTTCGAGGGCTAGCTTGACGTCGTCCCAGTCCCACCAGGTGCCGCGTTCTCTGGGAGCATCGGCACGGAGATCGGCGGGACGCAAGGGCCCGCGCACACGCAGCTCGTCCTGGACCCACTGCAGCGTTCGCGCGTTGCTCGACATCCAGGACTCTTCGCCCGCCCAGCGTCGGCGGAAGTCGTCCATGCGAAAACGCCACAGCGGCCAGTCCTCGATCGGGATGAAGGTCGCCTCGTGAGCGAGGTATTCCACGTAATGGGTCGTGCGCGAGAGGAAGACACGGTCGAGCAGGGCCGGCTCGTAGGAGCCCAGCCGAGAGAACAACGGCAGGTAATGGGATCGTGCGAACACGTTCACGGAGTCGATCTGCAGCACACCGAGACGATCCATCACCCGGTGCACGTGGCGCCCCGCGACCGATGCGGGCCGCGCGCGGGTGAAGCCCTGCGCGGCCAGAGCGATGCGGCGTGCCTGGGTCGGAGTGAGGGTGTCGGTCACACGGTCAGGGTATCGCCGAGCGCCGACATGCACCCTCCAGGGAAAGATGCGTTCGAGGGCATACGGCGTGACCGTAGACTTGGGCGATGAGTGAGGACCAGCGACCCCGACTGAGAGATCTGTTCCGTCCGCGCCCGGTCTCCACCGAGCGCACCGTGTCGACCGAGGCCGATGAGGCGGTACCGCTGCCGCTGCGCATCACGGCGGGCTATGCCTGGCGGCTGCTGCTGATCGCGGCGGCGATCGGCGTCTTCATCTGGCTCGTGATGCTGCTCAAGCTCCTCGTCATCCCCTTGATGGTCGGCATCCTCATCGCCGCGCTGCTGTGGCCGGCCTTCTCGTGGATGCTGCGGCGTGGTCTCCCGCGCTGGCTGGCGATCGCCATCTCGCTCATCGGGACGGCCGCCATCGTCACCGGGCTGATGTGGCTCGTCGTCTGGCAGGTGCGTGCTCAGCTGCCCGACGTGCAGCAGCGTTCGACCGAGGCCTTCGATCAGTTCCAGGTCTGGTTGCACGAGGGTCCTCTGAGCCTCTCCGACACGCAGATCGCGAACTACCTGCAGCAGGGGCTCGACTTCCTCAACGAGCAGGCGCAGGTGCTGTGGACCGGCGCCCTGGCGATCGGGACCACCGTCGGCCACGTCGCCACGGGCGCCGTGCTGTCGTTGTTCATCCTGATCTGTCTCCTCGCCGACGGCGCCGGCATCTGGCGTTGGACCCTCCGGATCTTCCCGCGCATGGCTCAGCCGGCCGTCGACGGAGCGGCACGCAACGGCTGGACCACGATCGTGAACTACGCGCGCACGCAGCTGTTCGTCGCGACGATCGACGCGATCGGCATCGGACTCGGGGCGTTCCTGTTGCAGGTGCCCCTTGCGCTCCCGGTCGCCGTCCTGGTGTTCCTCGGCTCGTTCATCCCGATCGTGGGTGCGGTCGTGACCGGCGCCGTCGCCGTGTTCCTGGCGCTGGTGTACAACGGCCCCTGGATCGCGCTCTGGATGCTGCTGGTCGTGCTGGCCGTCCAGCAGATCGAAGGACACATCCTGCAGCCGATCATGATGGGTTCGGCGGTCAAGGTGCATCCGCTCGCCGTCGTCCTCGTGGTGGCGGGTGGAGCGATGATCGCCGGCATCCCCGGCGCACTGTTCGCGGTGCCGTTGGCGGCGTTCATCAACGTCGCAGCCGTGACCATCAGCTCGGGATCCTGGCGCACCGGCGTCGGGCCGAGCGGAGACCTTATCTGGAGCACAGTACCGCGCGAGCGGAGACGGAGGAATCGATGAGCGCAGTCCCCAGCCTGACCGAGTTCGAGCACGCTGCTCAGAGTCTGGCTGAGGTGATCTCGCACACGCCGACGCTGCCGTCGCGAGCGCTCTCCGACATCCTCGGCGCCCCGGTGCTGCTGAAGATGGAGAACCTCCAGCGCACGGGATCCTTCAAGATCCGCGGTGCGGCCTACCGGCTGTCGAAGCTGAGCGCCGAAGAGCGCTCGCGTGGCGTGGTCGCGGCCTCAGCCGGAAACCACGCGCAGGGAGTGGCGCTGGCGGCGCAGGCGCTTGGCATCCCGGCGACGATCTTCATGCCTCTGGGCGTTCCGGTGCCGAAGCTGCTCGCCACCCGCGGCTACGGAGCGGAAGTCGTGTTGGAGGGGGAGACGGTGGCGACCTCGCTGCGTCTCGCCGCTGAGTTCTCCGAGCGCACGGGTGCGGTGCTGATCCATCCGTTCGATCACCGCGACATCGTGATCGGGCAGGGAACGCTCGGACTCGAACTCCTCGAGGATGCGCCCGACGTCGACACCGTCGTGCTCGGCATCGGCGGGGGAGGTCTGATCGCCGGCGTCGCGGCAGCCGTGAAGGCACGCGCCGCCGAGCTCGGCCGCACGGTCCGCATCATCGGCGTGCAGGCCGAGAACGCCGCCGCCGTTCCGCCGTCGCTCGAGGCCGGCGAGCCCGTCGACATCGTCACCCGACCGACCATCGCCGACGGCATCCTGGTCGCTCGTCCCGGTGCCGTCCCGTTCGACATCATCAAGGACCTCGTCGACGAGGTCGTCACGGTCTCCGACGACGACCTGGCACGGGCCATCCTCATCCTGCTGGAGCAGGCGAAGGTCGTGGTCGAGCCCGCCGGTGCCGCCGGTGTGGCGGCGATCCTGGCAGGCAAGGTGACGGGCAGCGGAACCACCATGGCCGTGTTGTCTGGTGGGAACATCGATCCGCTCCTGCTGCAGCGCGTGGTCTCGCACGGACTCGCCGCTTCGGGTCGCTATCTCACGATCCGCATCCCTCTGCCCGACCGCCCCGGTCAGCTGGCCCGCGTCTCCGAGCTCATCGCCGAGGCCGGCGCGAACGTGATCGAGGCCATGCACACGCGCCACGGTCACGGTCTGCAGATCAGCGACGTCATCCTCGAGCTCAGCGTCGAGACGCGCGGTCCCGAGCACTCCGAGCACACGCTCGACACCCTGCGTCGCGCCGGCTTCGAACCCATCCTCGTCCCCGATTGAGCACGACTGCGCATGCACACAGAAGCGCCCCCGCGTCCTGACGATGCGGGGGCGCTTTTGTGTGGTGTCTCAGCCCGTGTACGTCTCGACGTTCACGATCTCCACGCTGATCTCGCGGCCGTTCGGCGCCTCGTACGACGACTTCTCGCCGACCTTGAGGCCGAGGATGGCCTGGCCGAGCGGGCTGGCTTCGCTGTACACATCGAGGTCGCTGCCTGCGGCGATCTCGCGGCTGCCGAGCAGGAACACCTCCTCGCCTCCGGCGACGAGGGCGGTGACCACGGTGCCGGGCTCGACGATTCCGCGGCTGGCCGGAGCTTCGCCCACCTTGGCGGTCTTCAGCAGAGCCTCCAGCGTGCGGATGCGCGCTTCCTGCTTGCCCTGCTCGTCCTTCGCGGCGTGGTATCCGCCGTTCTCCTTGAGGTCGCCCTCTTCGCGGGCCGCCTCGATGCGCTTGGCGATCTCGTCGCGGCCGAAGGTGGACAGGTGCTCCAGCTCGGCGACGAGCCGGTCATACGCTTCCTGCGTGAGGAAGGGAACCTGAGCATCGGTGGACATGACGAAGCTCCTTCTTTCGGGATCCCTCCGGCATGCTGCGGGGGATATGCCAAGACGCCCCGGCACGGTGCCGGGGCGTCGTCTTGTCTGGCACGAGTCTAGGCGACCCAGCAGGTGTTCACCAAACCTGTGGTGGCCTCCGACACCGTGGGGATCGTGACGGAGCGCGCCTGCGAGTGGCTGTCTCCGGCCTCGATCTCGACGATCTTCCAGCCGACGACACCGAACTCCTCGTCGAGCGCCTCGACGGCGCACACCACGTCTTTGCCCTGCACTCCGGTGACCTGGAAGGTGATGTTCACCGAGTGCTCGTCGACGAGCTCGAAGCCCAGATCGTCCGCGTCGACGGAGGCCATCGACTGCGCCACGGTCATCCAGCTGAAGGCGCCGACGATCAGCAGTGCGATCGCACCGCCGATGATCCACGGCGCGCGGCGTCGTCGGGTTCGGCCATAGCGTTCATCGAGCTCTTGTGCGGTCGTCACGGGTGGGTCTTCCGGTCGTTAGGCTGGTGTTACCAGGTTATGCGACCTGCGTACGAAAGGCCGATTCATGTTCTCTCTGTCCGAGACCCCGATGCCGACGCCGAGCATGACCGTCGACCCGGTGTCGGTCACCCCGGGGTTCGTCGGCTTCGCCGCGATCGTCGTGGTCGTGATCGCGGTGATCCTGCTGATCTGGGACATGAACCGCCGCATCCGCCGTGTCCGGTACCGCGAAGAGGTGCGCGACGAGCTCGACGCCGAGGAAGCGGCGCGGGCCGAGGGCGATGCCGCCGCGGCTCCCGGAAAGGGTGCGCCGACCTCGGACGGCACCGCTGCCTCTGACACCGACGGCGATACGCCCGCGCGCTGACCTCGCGTCACGGTGCGCCCAGCGAGGGCGACAGCGGCGACAGCGCGATGAGCAGGCATGCGGTCCAGTGGCAGAGGAACGCGAGCACCGTGCACACGTGGAAGATCTCGTGGAACCCGAAGTGCCCGGGCCACGGGTTCGGCTTCTTGAGCGCGTAGACGACCGCGCCCCCCGTGTACAGGAGCCCGCCGACGATCACCAGCACCATCATCGCGAAGTTCGCGTTCATGAGGTCGGCGAGGTACATCACGGCTGCCCAGCCGAGCAGCAGGTAGAGGGCGACATAGAGCCAGCGCGGGGCGTGGATCCAGAACACCCGGAAGAGGATGCCGACCAGCGTGCCTCCCCACACCAGGCTGAGCAGCAGCACGCCCTTCTCCGGAGGCAGCGCCAGCACCGCCAGCGGTGTGTAGGTACCGGCGATAAGCAGCAGGATGTTGGCGTGGTCGATGCGCTTGAGCAGCACCTTCACCTTCGGCCGCCAGTCGATGCGGTGGTAGAGCGCCGAGTTGCCGAACAGCAGCAGTGACGTGAGCATGAACACGGCGGAGGCCCACTTGGCCGCGGCGCCTTGGGAGACGATGATCAGCACCACACCGGCGACCAGCGCCACCGGGAACGTGCCGGCATGGATCCATCCTCGCCAGGTCGGCTTGGTCTCGACGGCGGCATCGACGGCCGCGGCTTCGAGCAGAGGCAGCTGAGGGACGTCGGGACCGGAGGGCTCGGGAGTACTCACACGCTCACTCTAAGCCGACCCGCATACCGTGCAGGGCACATATATCCCAGCTTCCGCACACGATGCCGCAGGCCCCGGCACGGTAGCGTAGGGAGGTGATGTCACGCGAGAGCCCGGGGCGAGGGCCGCTGTATCGGCTCTACACCAACAGGTTGCGCCGCCACCTCGATCCGGCCACGGTGCCGCATCATGTCGCGATGATGATCGACGGCAATCGCCGGTGGGCGCGTCAGCTCGGATTGGACACGCCTGCGGAGGGACACCGTGCAGGCGCTGCGAAGATGCGCGAGTTCCTCGGCTGGTGCGACGAGCTCGGCGTGCGCGTGGTGTCGCTCTATCTGCTCTCCAGCGACAACCTGAGAAAGCGCGACTCCGCGGAGCTCGCCGACCTCATCGAGATCATCGCCGAGCTCGCCGAGGCGCTGTCGCAGGAGGGGAACTGGCGAGTGAAGCACGTCGGACGCTCCGACATCCTCCCCGCAGAACTCGCACGGGTGCTCTCCGACGCGGAGAACCGCACCAAGGATCACACCGGACTGCACGTGAATCTCGCCGTCGGTTACGGCGGGCGCAATGAGATCGTCGACGCGGTGCGGAGCATCATCGCGAAGCATGAGGCCTCCGGTGGCACGCTGGAGGACCTCGCCGCCCACCTCACGCCCGAGATGATCGGCGAGCACCTCTACACGGGTGGGCAGCCCGATCCCGATCTCGTGATCCGCACGAGCGGGGAGCAGCGGCTCAGCGACTTCCTCCTGTGGCAGAGCGCACACAGCGAGTTCTACTTCGTCGAGGCGTTGGGCCCCGACCTGCGTCAGGTGGACTTTCTTCGCGCGATCCGCGACTACGCCGACCGCGACAGGCGCTTCGGTCGCTGACCCGGCGACGGGCCCGCGCAGACCCATGCCACAATGACGAAGTGAGCACTTTCCAGGACTATGTCGACACCTTCGACAACGAGTCCGGCTACCTGAACTGGGCGGCGTTCGGCCCGCTGTCGCCCTCCGTACGCGAAGAGGTGTTCGCCGACGCCGACCTGCTCGGCAGCGGACGACCGTCCTCCCTCTCCCTGGTCGCCGAGCGCATCGGTCAGGCCCAGGAACTCGTCGCCGAGCTGCTGGGCGGCGAAGCCGACGACGTCACCCTGCAGCCGTCTTCGACCCACGGGCTCATGCACGCGCTGTTCGGCCTGTCCGGCGCTGTGATCGCGAGCACCGCCGAGTTCCCCAGCGTGAGCCTGACCCTGGAGCGCGCATCGACGGCATCGGACCGTGCGATCATCCCGCGGTGGATCACCCCGGAGGACGGACGCGTGACCGCTGATGCCGTCAGGGAGGCACTGGATGACGAGGTGGTCGCCCTCGCCGTGAGTCACGTCGACTTCCGCACCGGGTATCGCACCGACCTGGCGGCGCTTCGCGAGGCGATCGGTCCCGATCGCCTGCTCATCCTCGACGCCGTCCAATCGTTCGGCGTGATCGACGTCGACTACTCCGCGGCGGATGTGGTGGTCGGACACGGCTACAAGTGGCTGCGCGCCGGCCGGGGCAGCGCCTTCGCGTGGTTCTCCCCCCGCGCCAGAGATCGCATCTCGCCCGTGCTCTCCGGTATCACCGGCACGACGGCCACCGGTCTGTTCGTCGACGAACTCCCGGCGCCAGCGCCCTCGGCTCGGGCCTTCACCGTGAGTCAGCCGGACACGCTCGCCGCGGGACGACTCGCGATCGGTGTGCGCGATGTGCGCGATGCCGGTGTCGCCGCCATCGAGGAGCGCCTCGCGGAACACGTCGACACCGTGATCGAGATCGCCGACCGCCATGGGATCGAGGTGCGCTCCCCGCGTGATCGCGTCGAGCGTGCCGGCATCGTGGCACTCGCCCCGGAGGAGCCCGCACGCCTCGCCGCGGCACTCGCCAACGCCGGTCTCGTCGTGACCGCACGTGGATCCTCGGTGCGGATCGCGCCCCACGCAGGCACGGATGCGGCGACGTTCGCGCTTCTCGATGAGGCCCTGCACGCGTTCGGCAACGAGACGTTCACCAGCGCTTAACGAATCGCTGGCGTGTCGAGTCCGCGTTAATCGCCCACGCGGTCGTACGTTCTAGGCATCGGGCAAGGCGCCCGTTCGAGTCGGCCTCAGGTTGACGACTCGTGACCCCCTGGTCGACTCGTTCGAATAGCCGGGATTACCCGGGTCGGGAGTGGGTCGTGACCACACGTACAGCGCAGCAGGCCACAAGCACCGCGCAGCAGTCCACCCGTAAGACCACGAGGCGAGCATCGTCCGCCGATCCGGATCAGGATCTGCGCACCTATGTCCTCGACACCTCGGTCCTGCTGAGCGATCCGCAGGCGTTCTTCCGGTTCGCCGAGCACTCGGTCGTCCTCCCCGTCGTCGTGATCACCGAGCTCGAGGGCAAACGGCACGATCCGGAGATCGGCTACTTCGCGCGGCAGGCCCTTCGACACCTCGATGACCTGCGCATCGAGCACGGACGCCTGGATTTCCCGGTCGAGGTCGGTGAGGGCGGCACTCTCCGGGTCGAACTCGCGAACACCGACTCCTCGGTGCTCCCGGCCGGTATCCGCCTCAGCGACAACGACACCCGCATCCTCTCGGTCGCGATGCATCTCGCGCAGGACGGTCAGGACGTCACGATCGTCTCGAAGGACCTGCCGATGCGTGTGAAGGCTGCATCCCTGGGCCTGCGCGCCGAGGAGTACCTCGCCGAGCAGGCGGTGGACTCCGGGTGGACCGGGATCTCGACGCTCGACCTCTCCGGCGACGACATCAGCGACCTCTACGAGAGCGAGGTCGGCATCAGCGAGCAGGCTCGCGGCCTTCCGGTGAACACCGGACTGATCATCCACTCCGAGCGCGGCTCTGCGCTCGGTCGGGTGAGCGGAGACGGCGAGTACCGACTGGTGCGCGGAGACCGCGACATCTTCGGGATGCACGGCCGTTCGGCGGAGCAGCGCATCGCGATCGACCTGTTGCTCGATCAGGAGGTAGGCATCGTCTCCCTCGGCGGACGCGCCGGCACCGGCAAGTCGGCGCTCGCGCTCTGCGCAGGACTCGAGGCGGTTCTGGAGCGGCAGCAGCAGAAGAAGATCATCGTGTTCCGACCGTTGTTCGCGGTCGGCGGGCAGGAGCTCGGCTACCTCCCCGGTGACCAGGGCGAGAAGATGGGCCCGTGGGGGCAGGCGGTGTTCGACGCGCTCGGCTCGGTCGTCTCGGGCAACGTGGTCGAGGAGGTGATCGAGCGTGGATTGCTCGAAGTGCTCCCGCTGACCCACATCCGTGGGCGCTCCCTGCACGACGCGTTCGTGATCGTCGACGAGGCCCAGTCTCTCGAGCGCAATGTGCTGCTGACGGTGCTGAGCCGCATGGGACAGAACTCGCGCGTGATCCTCACGCACGACGTCGGCCAACGCGACAACCTCCGCGTCGGCCGACACGACGGGATCGCCAGCGTGATCGAGACGCTGAAGGGACACGAGCTCTTCGGCCACGTGACCCTGACCCGCTCCGAGCGCTCGGCGATCGCAGCGCTCGTCACCGAGCTCCTGGAGGGTGGAGAGCTCAGCTGACGGCGCGAGACAGCGGGTGCCGCGAGGAACAGGTTCTCGCGGCATCCGCTGTCACATGTGCGGGGTGACTGTGCACAGCGGCCGGGCACTCGGCCGGGCTCCGCTCGGATGCATGAGCCATGGCCGCTTGCAGGATCGTGCGTCCTCCCCGGCTCAGACATTCGTCGGTTCCTCATGCATCCGGACAGGGGGAGAAGGAGTATCGACCTGCACATCTGCGTGCTTCCAAGACCTGTCCACCAGTTGCGTCGGCGCGGCGGCGTCGCGGGGAGGTGCGCAGCCAGGATCGAGGGATGATCGACGTCGAATTCATCCTCGGACACCTCGGCGGGGTCGCGCGCGGAACGCGACTTCAGGCATTCGGCTGTTCGCGCTCGCGACTGGGGGCCGAGTGCACGGCAGGACGGCTCGTGCGGGTGCGGCCAGGCGTCTTCGCCTCAACGGGAGCGGCGTCGGAGGTGGTCGCCGCAGCGGCACACGGAGGCGCACTCACGTGTGGGAGCGCGTTGAGGCTCCGTGGAGTATGGACCCTCGAGGTCTCGAATGAGGTGCATGTCTGGATGGGGCTGGGTGGGCGACGGCATCACCCGAAGCCGTGCGCGTGCGTCGCTCACTTCACTCCCGGGCGTATGGACGTCGGGATCGCCCCGATCGAGGTCGCACTGGTGCATGCGTTCGGCTGCTACGGAGAGGAGTTCTTCTTCGCCGCGTTCGAGTCTGCGTGGAACAAGCGGATGCTGACGGCGGTGGCCCGCGCGAACGTCCGCGCGGCCCTTCCCTCGACAGCGCGCTGGCTCATCGATCTCGCACGCCCTGATGCGGAGAGCGGCCTAGAATCGGTGGTTCGGCTGAGGCTCCACCTGATCGGGGTCGCCGTGCGTACGCAGGTGATCATCGACGGTGTCGGACGCGTCGACTTCGTCATCGAGGGTCGAGTCATCCTGGAGGCAGACGGTCGGGAGAACCATGACGGACCGGCGAATCGCCACCGGGATCTCATGCGCGACGCCGTGGCCTCACGTCTCGGATTCGAGACGCTGCGTTTCGACTACGCGATGATCCTGCACTCCTGGGATGTGGTCGTGGCAGCGATCGCAGCGGCTCTCGGGCGGGCACGCGCCTGACCGTGACACCTGCATGAGTTCTTGCCGGATGCATGACTGCTCACCGTCATGCGCTCCGGCATCCGTGGCCAGGTCATGCATGTGAGCGGTGCCCAAGAACAGCGGATGCCGCGAGGAACGAGTCCTCGCGGCATCCGCTGTTTCGTGGGGGAACTCAGCCCGGGTGCGTCATCGACAGCAGGTCGAGCTTCTCGTCGAGCTGCTCGAGGGTGAGGTCGCCGCGCTCGACGTAGCCGAGGTCGATCACGGCGTCGCGCACCGTGATGCCCTTGGCGACCGAGTGCTTGGCGATCTTCGCCGCAGCCTCGTAGCCGATGAGCTTGTTCAGCGGCGTCACGATCGACGGGCTCATTCCCGCGAATGCGGCGGCGCGCTCGACGTTGGCCTGAAGGCCGTCGATCGTCTTGTCAGCGAGCACGCGCGAGGCGTTCGAGAGCAGACGGATCGACTCGAGCACGGCCGTGCCCATGACCGGGATGGCGACGTTCAGCTCGAAGGAGCCGGATGCGCCGGCCCAGGCGACCGTCGCGTCGTTGCCGATCACGCGTGCGCACACCATCAGCACGGCCTCGGGAACGACCGGGTTGACCTTGCCCGGCATGATCGAGGAACCAGGCTGCAGGTCGGGGATGTGCAGCTCGCCGAGACCCGTGTTGGGGCCGGAGCCCATCCAGCGCAGGTCGTTGTTGATCTTGGTCAGCGAGACCGCGATCGTGCGCAGCGCGCCGGAGGCCTCGACCAGTCCGTCACGGTTGGCCTGCGCCTCGAAGTGATCCTTGGCCTCGGTGATGGGCAGCTCGGTCTCTGCCGCGAGCAGCGCGATGACCTTCTGCGGGAAGCCGAGCGGGGTGTTGATGCCGGTGCCGACCGCGGTGCCGCCCAGCGGGACCTCGGCGACGCGGGGGAGGGCCGACTGCACGCGCTCGATGCCCAGGCGGATCTGACGGGCGTAGCCGCCGAACTCCTGGCCCAGGGTCACCGGGGTGGCATCCATCAGGTGGGTGCGGCCGGACTTGACGGCGTCCTTCCACAGCTCGGCCTTCGCCTCGAGGGCGACGGCGAGGTGGTCGAGCGCGGGGATGAGCGTGTCGATGAGGGCCTGGGTGACCGCGATGTGCACGGAGGTCGGGAACACATCGTTCGACGACTGCGAGGCGTTCACGTGGTCGTTGGGGTGGACGGTCGCGCCGAGGATGCGCGTCGCGAGCGTCGCCAGCACCTCGTTCATGTTCATGTTCGACGAGGTACCGGAGCCGGTCTGGTAGGTGTCGACCGGGAACTCGCCGTCGTGGTCTCCGGAGGCGACCTGGTCGGCGGCCTGGGCGATCGCATCGGCGATGGCACCGTCGAGAGTGCCGAGCTCCTTGTTGGCCAGCGCCGCGGCCTTCTTGATGCGGGCCAGGGCAGCGATCTGGGTCGATTCCAGTCCCTTGCCCGAGATCGGGAAGTTCTCCACGGCGCGCTGGGTCTGCGCTCCGTAGAGTGCGTTCACGGGCACCCGCACCTCGCCCATGGTGTCGTGCTCGATGCGGTAGTCCTGCTCGGTCATTCCGAACCCTCCTTGGTTGCGGGGTCAGTTCCCTCGGTGGTGACGCCGTCGGCGTCGATTCCGACCGTGATCACGGGCACCGCGGTGCCCTCGGCCAGACGGTAGTTGGCGCCGACGATGCCCAGGCGACCCGCGGACACGGCATCGCTGATGATCTCGGACGACTGCAGCAGATCACTCACGGTGTTGCGCAGATGCTCGATGCCGACCAGTTCCGAGTCGATCTCGGCGACAGTGGTCCCGCCGCTCTCGGCCAGCACCTTCCGCGCGGCGGGAACGATGGGGGCGATCAGCTTCCAGATGTGCGGGGGCAGGGGAGCGGCGTCGATCGCGGTGCCGTCGATCGCCGCACGCACGGCGCCGCAGGAGTCATGGGCGAGCACGACGATCAGCGGCACCTCGAGCACCGCGACGGCATACTCCAGGCTCGCGACGATCGATTCGCCGATCACCTGTCCGGCGTTGCGCACCACGAACAGGTCGCCGAGGCCGAGGTCGAAGATGATCTCGGCGGCGAGGCGCGAGTCGGAGCAGCCGAACAGGGTGGCGACCGGATGCTGCGCTGCCGTCAGATCCTTGCGACGGGCGACGTCTTGATTCGGGTGCCGGGGCTCGTCCTGCACGAAACGGCGGTTGCCGTCCTGCATCTGCTTCCAGGCGGCTGTGGGGGTCAACGGGTGCGTCATGGGGCCTCCGAGATGATGCGGATCTGCGGAATGAGGGATTCGGCGAGTTCGGCGCTCGAATCGGCCGAGCGCGAGCCGTAGAGCAGGATGTAGTCGTCGCCGGCCTGCGTGCCGATGGCATACGTCACGTTCGCGTTCGATTCGGCGTTTCCGGGCTTGTAGACGTCCCAGTCGAGGCCGCCGATGCGCACGGTGTCGGTCGGGGCGATGCCGTTCAGACGCTGCGGAGCCCAGGAGGAATCGGCGTCGAACGCCTGGGCCACCTTGATGAAGCCGCGCTCCGTGTCGGACTTCGGGGCCAGGGTGACCTCCCACACCACGGTGGCGCCACCCTGCATCTCGGCGCCGTTCGCACGCCAGAAGTCGCCGAGCTCCGGGATCAGCACGGGGCGTTCCATCGACGACTCCACGCCCTCGGCGACGGCGGCGACATCCAGTGGCTTCTGCTCGACCGGAGTGCCGCGAGGGACGGCGAAGATGATGACCGCGACCACGGCGACCGTGACCAGGAGAGCGGCCACGAGGTTTCGCACCGTCTGGCTCGACCGGTAGGCCTTGCTGAACGCGGCCTTGCGGGCGGCGGTCTCTTCCGGAGTCTCGGGGCGGCCGAGCTCGGCGATGATCGGGGGCTGCTTGCTCACGAGTCTCCTACCGGCGTCTCGACATCGGATGCCGCGGCGCGAGCCGCGTCGAGGCGGCGCTTGGCGCCCAGCAGCCACTCTTCGCAACGGGCGGCGAGAGCCTCACCACGTTCCCAGAGGGCGAGCGAGTTCTCGAGGGTCGGGGATCCCTGTTCGAGTTCGGCGACGACCTTGACGAGCTCGTCTCGAGCCGCCTCGAACGACAGCGTGTCCACAGGGGTGTCGTTCAGGGCGCTCACTCCTCCATCTTACGTCGTGTGCCGCGGGTGTCCGGCTCAGGCGTCTTCCGCGATCTCGCCCTCCGAGCGGGCGGTCAGCGAGCCCCGGTCGAGGGTGATCGTGAGCGTGCTTCCGGCCGGGGCATCGGCGGCGTCGCGCAGGATCACGCCCCCATCGAGGTGGGCGATCGCGTAGCCGCGAGCCAGGGTCGCGGCGGGCGAGAGCGCGCGGAGCGAAGCCCGAAGCTCTCCGGTGCGGCGTCCGGCGTCGTCGAGCTGTCGGTTCACGGTGTCCCGGCCGCGTCCGAGCAGCAGCCAGATCTCCTGGGCGCGGGCGTCGATGATCGGAGCGGGCGAACGCAGCACCGGGCGGGAGCGGAGCTGCTCCAGTTGAGCGATGTCGTGTGTGAGGCGCTGCGTGAGCCTCGTGGTCGCGCGGGACCGCAGCTGCGCGATGAGCGCCCGCTGCTCACCGACATCGGGGACGACGCGCTTGGCGGCGTCGGTCGGCGTCGAAGCCCGCAGATCCGCCACATCGTCGAGCAGCGGATGGTCGTTCTCGTGCCCGATCGCGCTCACGACGGGTGTAGAGGCCGCGGCGACGGCGCGCACGAGCCTCTCATCGCTGAAACCGAGGAGCGTCTGCGGGTCTCCGCCACCGCGGGCGATGATGATCACGTCGACCTCGGGGTCGGCGTCGAGCCGGGCGAGGGCGGCGAGCGTGTCGGGAACGCAGCGGTCGCCCTGCACGGCGGCGTACTCGGTGCGGAAGCGCACCTGCGGCCAGCGCAGCTCGGCGTTGCGGTGCACATCCTTCTCGGCGTCCGAGCGCTCGCCCGTGATCAGACCGATCACATGCGGCAGGAAGGGTAGGCGCTTCTTGCGCGAAGAGTCGAACAGGCCTTCCTGTCGCAGCTGCGCGCGCAGCTTCTCGAGGCGCTCGAGCTGGTCGCCCAGCCCGACGTGCTTCATCGCGGAGACGGCGAAGCTGAAATCGCCGGCCTTGACGAAGTAATCGGCCTTGACCGCGGCGACCACATGATCGCCGATGCCGATGTCGGAGGGGACGCGCCCGCGCACACTCGACCACACCCGGATGGAGATCTGCGCATCGGAGCGCGTGTCCTTCAGCCGCGCGAACACGTTGCCGGCGCGCACATTCCAGGAGGTGATCTCTCCCTCGACCCAGACGGTGTTCCACCGCGCGATGAAGTCGCGGATGGTGGCGTTCAGCCGGGTGACCGAGGTGGGAGCGTCGGCCGTCGAGTCGCGGGGTGCGACGGAATCGGCCGGTGGCGTCTCGCCCTGGCCCGTGGTCGCTTCGAAGACTGTCATCCGCTCCCGTTCCCGCTCCCGAGTCTCCCCGGCCTCGCACAGCCGCGCGGCGGTAGAATTCAAGGGTGACTTCGACTGCCGTTCATCTCCCCGTGCCCCGCCTTCCAAGAGTTCGTGCGGCGGCCGGGCGGCTTCAGGATAACCCGGTGGCCGGACGCAAGCGGGTTCTGCTCGCCGCACCGCGCGGATACTGCGCGGGTGTGGACCGTGCCGTGGTGGCGGTGGAGAAGGCCCTCGAGCGCTACGGCGCCCCGGTCTACGTGCGCAAGCAGATCGTGCACAACATCCACGTGGTGACCGAGCTCGAGGAGAAGGGCGCCATCTTCGTCGAAGAGGTCGATGAGGTCCCTGAGGGGGCCCACGTCGTCTTCAGCGCTCACGGTGTCTCGCCGGCAGTCGTGAACGCGGCATCCGATCGAGGACTCCACGCGATCGATGCGACCTGCCCGCTCGTCACCAAGGTGCACCGCGAGGCCGTGCGCTTCGCACGCGACGATTTCGAGATCCTGCTCATCGGGCACGAGGGCCACGAAGAGGTCGAGGGAACGGCAGGGGAGGCCCCGGAGCACGTCACCGTCGTGAACTCTCCGGAGGAAGCCGACACCGTCGTGGTGAAGGACCCGAACAAGGTCGTCTGGCTCTCGCAGACCACCCTCTCGGTCGACGAGACGATGGAGACGGTCAACCGTCTGCGCGTGCGATTCCCCGAACTCCAGAATCCGCCGTCCGATGACATCTGCTACGCGACGCAGAACCGTCAGGTCGCGATCAAGAAGGTCGCCGCCGGAGCAGACCTGGTGATCGTCGTCGGCTCATCGAACTCGTCCAACAGCGTGCGCCTCGTCGAGGTCGCCCTCGAGTACGGGGCGAAGGCCGCCTACCGAGTGGACTACGCAGAAGAGATCCAGCAGGAGTGGCTCGACGGGGTCGAGACCGTCGGTGTGACCAGTGGGGCATCCGTGCCCGAGGTACTGGTGCGCGAGGTGCTCGATGCGATCGGCGACGCCGGCTACCGCGACATCGAAGAGGTGAAGACGGCAGAGGAAGACCTCATGTTCTCCCTGCCCAAGGAACTGCGTCAAGATGCTGCGGGTCAGCGTGACGCGCGGGCCCTCGGAGGTCGCGCGTCCGGAGGAGGCGCTTAGCAGTGAGCGCCGCGGAGGCGGAGCCCACCCTCATCGGGTCGGTGCAACGCGCGCTCTGCGGCTGGTCGACATCGTCGCCAACTCACCTCGGCCGCTTCCTCCCAAGATGCTCGCGGCCATCACCGGTCTGACCCCAGGTACCACCTACAACCTGGTGCGCACGCTCGTGCATGAGGGATACCTCTCCTCGGAACCGGACGGTGTCGTGCTGGGCGCCCGGTTTCCGTCGTTCCAGCAGCAGATCGGTTCGCGGGGAGTGTTCCTCGCCCGCGTGCGCGCAGCGCTGCGGGAGGTGACCGAAGACGTCGGAGCCACGGCGTATCTCTCCCGCTTCGATGACGGGGAGATGCACATGGTCGACATCGTCGACGCCGTCCGCAATCCCCGGATCGAGCTGTGGGTGGGGCTGCAGTCCAGCGCTCATGCGACTGCGCTGGGCAAGCAGATCCTCGCGGAGCTCCCGGAAGCCGATCGCCTTGACTACCTCTCGCAGCATCGTCTGCCCGAGCTCACACCGCACACCATCACCGATCGCAAGGCATTGCTGACGCAGCTGGAACGCTCTCCGGGGTGGACGATCGATCAGGAGGAGTACGCGATCGGCGCCACCTGCGTCGCCGTGCCGGTCATCGCCCCCGGGGTCATCGCCTCGCTGGCGATCTCGCTGCCGGTCGATGGTGCCGTGGTCGATCGCACCCTCGTCTCGACGCTCCAGCGCACTGCACGCCATCTCTCTCTGCAGCTCGGGGCTGACGTGCTGGACGAGGGCTCCTCCGGAGCCGAGTTCACTATCTGAAGGAAGGCCCCTGGCGCGTCGGCACGCGTTTTCCTACTATGGGAACAGTGGCGGCATACGTGAACGTCACCGATCGCCTCTAGCGTCCCCAGCGCTGGCGGTCAATCTGGATGAGGAGCGTCCCCACGCTCTACGTCCGCGGCCCCGAGAAGTCCCCACTTCTCCGGGGCCGCTATCGTTTGTGCCCCACCGGGTGCGGTCGCCCGCTGTGAACCGGCCCGAGGTTGTGCCGTTAGCATGGCGGGATGAGCGACCAGAGGCCCCAGTACGGCGAACTCGCGACCCCCGAGGAACAGCGACGAGCCGCCGGCCTGCCCCCGCTCGACGAGGTCGTGATCGCACCGCCCTCGGCGCCACTGCCGCCCGCGGTTCAGGCCGGGAACCCGGTGAACGAGTCTTCGACGAAGCGGTCGCATCCTGTCGATCGCTTCGCGACGATCGTGATGCTCGCCTACGGACTGATCAACGTCGTCATCACCGGTCTGTCGTACCTGGATCTGCCGAGCGTCATGAACCAGACCATGAAGGTCGTCGGCATCGAGGGGGAGTTCACGAACTTCGCGCAGGCGAAGACCTGGGGGATGATCGCCGCGATCGTCCTCGTCGTCGGATGGTCGATCACCGCCGCGCTCTCGATCCGACGCCTGCGTCGTGGCCGCCTCACCTGGTGGCTCCCGATCGTCGGAGCGATCGTCACCATGGGCGTGGTCTCCGTCTGCATCGCGGTGCCGATGATGAGTGACCCTGCCTTCGTCGCCCACCTCGAGCAGATGACGACTCCCTGACCTCAGCCGGTCGGCGTCGACGTACGCCGGCCCATCGGGGACGCAGAAGGGGCCCGGCAGGAATGCCGGGCCCCTTCTGCTGTCTCGCTCGCGGATCAGCTCTTGGACTGTCCGTACGAGCCGAGCTGACGGGTCGACTCGACCACGCGGGCGGCCATCGCCGACTCGGCGATCTTGCCCCAGGCGCGCGGGTCGTACTGCTTCTTGTTGCCGACCTCGCCATCCACCTTCAGCACGCCGTCGTAGTTCTTGAACATGTAGTCGGCGATCGCACGCGTGTAGGCGTACTGCGTGTCGGTGTCGATGTTCATCTTGATGACACCGTTGGCGACCGCGAGGGCGATCTCCTCATCGGTCGAGCCGGAGCCGCCGTGGAACACCAGGTCGAGAGGCTTGGCGCCGGTGTTGTACTTCGCCGCGACCTCTGCCTGGATCTCGCCGAGCAGCTCAGGGCGCAGCTTGACGCCACCGGGCTTGTACACACCGTGCACGTTGCCGAAGGTCAGGGCGGCGATGTAGCGGCCCTGCTCGCCGAGACCCAGCGCCTGAACCGCCTGGTCGACATCGGCGAACGTCGTGTAGAGGGCCTCGTTCGACCCCTCGTGCTGCACGCCGTCCTCTTCGCCGCCGACGACGCCGATCTCGACCTCGAGGATGGCGTTGATGTTCTTCATGCGGGGGAGCAGGTCCTTGGCGATCTCGATGTTCTCCGCGAGGGGAACGGCGGAGCCGTCCCACATGTGGGACTGGAAGATCGGGTTGCGGCCGGCCTTGACCTCTTCCTCGGAGGCGGCGATCAGCGGCTCGACGAAACCGGCCAGCGCGTCCTTCGGGCAGTGGTCGGTGTGCAGCGCGACGGTGATCGGGTAGTTCTTCGCGACCTCGGTGGCGAAGCGCGCGAACGCGAGCGCGCCCGCGGCACGAGCCTTCACCGTGTGGCCGGCGAAGTAGTCGGCGCCACCCGTGGTGACCTGGATGATGCCGTCGGAGCCGGCCTCGGTCAGCCCCTGGAGGACGGAGTTGATCGTCTGCGAGCTGGAGACGTTGAATGCGGGGTACGCGAAGCCGCCGGCCTTCGCGCGGTCGAGCATTTCGGCGTACTGATCCGGGGTGGCGACGGGCATGAGAACTCCTGCGATAGGGGAAGCCGGGACAGCTGCCACTCTATCGGGGCGCGCACGCTGATACCGCAGCCCAGATCTCCGCCGAGCACGATGGCTTCTGCCTGGCTGTTAAGAATTCGGATTCCTTCGTCGGATCCGGCTCGAAAGCCAGCGGATTTGGACACGAGGGTGGCTAGGCTGACCGCATGGTGAGTCTGACAGCGGATCTGAGCCCTCTTCGTCCCGACCGTAACCTCGCGATGGAGCTGGTGCGTGCGACGGAGGCTGCGGCTATCCGTGCGGTCCCCTTCATCGGTCGCGGAGCCAAGGAGGCGGCGGACGGCGCCGCCGTCGACGCGATGCGCGCGTTCCTCGGCACGGTCGACTTCCAGGGACGAGTGGTCATCGGCGAGGGCGAGAAGGACAACGCCCCGATGCTCTTCAACGGCGAGGTCGTCGGCACGGGCCGTGGACCGCTCTGCGACATCGCGGTCGATCCCATCGACGGCACCTCGCTCACCGCGGCCGGACGTCAGAACGCGCTCTCGGTGATCGCCGTCTCCGACCGTGGCACCATGCTCGACGCCTCGACCGTCTTCTACATGGACAAGCTCGTCACCGGCCCGGCAGGCGTCGGCGTCGTCGACATCCGTCTTCCCATCGGCGAGAACATCCGCAGGCTCGCCGGCGCGCTCGACAAGCCTGTCGACGAGATCGTCGTCTCGGTGCTGAACCGTCCGCGTCACGAGCAGCTCATCCAGGAGATCCGCGATGCGGGTGCCGGCACGCGTCTCATGAGCGACGGTGACGTCGCCGGTGGCATCAACGCCGCCCGTCACGATGCTCGCACCGACATGTGCGTCGGCGTCGGCGGCAGCCCTGAGGGCATCGTCACGGCGTGCGCGATCAAGGCTCTCGGCGGACACATCCAGGGACGCCTCTGGCCGCGCGATGACGATGAGCGCCAGCGCGGCATCGATGCCGGTCTCGATATGGACAAGGTCTACGAGGCCGATGATCTGGTGCAGGGCAACAACACGATCTTCGTCGCCACCGGCGTCACCGACGGCCAGCTCGTCGCCGGTGTCCGTCGTGAACGCGGCTACGTCTACACCGAGAGCGTCGTGCTCCGAGGAGCCTCCGGAACGCTTCGTCGCATCGCTTCGGAGCACCTCGTCTCGAAGTGGC
Source organism: Microbacterium sp. PAMC22086 (assembly GCF_019443525.1). Taxonomy (NCBI): domain Bacteria; kingdom Bacillati; phylum Actinomycetota; class Actinomycetes; order Micrococcales; family Microbacteriaceae; genus Microbacterium; species Microbacterium sp. PAMC22086. The sequence continues at coordinate 1,763,995 of NZ_CP080380.1, forward strand.
TCTGATCCTTCGCTCGTCCTCTGACACGTGATCATCGCCGGCGATATCGGCGGCATCGTTATCGAGCCGGTACCGCCTCACAGCCGCTCGATCCACGGTTCCCCTGGGTGCCGTGTCACAATTGTCACTGGGTTTGTCGCCGTCGACGGAGCCGCCAGGCACCGCAGGCACAGGAGGGCGAACAGATGACAACGCAGCACACGAGCGGTTCGAAGGCAGCCCCGACGAAGATCATCACGACCAACACGGGGCGCATCCTCCGGGTGAGCGCAGATGCGGAATCCGTTCCGACGCCCCCGGTCACGACGCCACCGGCCGCGATGGTCGATCCGGCTCGTCGCGCCGACGTCCTCTTCCGCGTCCGCCGCGATGAAGGGCACGAGATCAGCTCCTGGTGGATGATCGGAGCGTTCCTGGCCACCAGCGGACTCGTCATCCTGCTGCTCAGCGGCGTTCCCGGCATCGCCTGATCCGTCGTCGCTGAACGCCCGCGGAGCTACCGCACCACTGGCTGATGCTCTGCCGAAGGTGTCACCCTTCGTCGAGCCGAAGCCGCACGTCGCCCACGTCGGCGCGGACGGCCTCGGGCTGGACGGCCTCTGCGGGATCGAGTGGGTCGATATGAGCAGACTCGCCGTCTGAGAGAGCTTCCTGCGCCGCGGTCGAGTCTGCAGCGAGCAGTTCCGGTGCGGTGAATCGCCGGCCCGTGCTCGCCGTCGTCGGGGCGGCTGTCGCGAGCGCTGACGCGTCGACCCCGGGGAACTGACGAGCGGTAACGAGCACACGGGTCTCGAGCGATCCGGCGAACCGGTTGTAACTGTCGACAGTGCGCTCCAGCGCTCGACGCAGATCGTCGGCGTGCCCGGCGAGCGTTCCCAGCCGGTCGTAGAGCTGCGTGCCGAGCGCGAGCAGGGTACGCGCCTCGGTCGAGACCTCCTGCTGCGTCCAGGTGAAGGCCACGGTCTTCAGCACAGCCCAGAGGTTGACGGGGGAGGCGAGCGCCACTCGGCGACTGAACGCATAGTCGAGGAGGGTTGGGTCTTCATCGATGGCTGCGGCCAGCAGTGATTCGCTCGGCAGGAAGCAGATCACGAACTCCGGGCTCGCATCGAGGCCCGCCCAGTAGGCCTTCTTCGCCAGCGCGTCGATGTGCGCGCGGACCGCCTTGACGTGCTTCTGCATGAGGGTGCGGCGCTGCGGCTCCTGCGCGTCGCCGCCGGGAAGAGCGGAGGCCTCAAGATAGGCGGCGAGAGGAACCTTGGCATCGACGGCGATCGAGCTGCCCCCGGCGAGGCGGATCACCATGTCGGGGCGCCCCTGACCATGGTCGGAGGAGATCGTCGCCTGCAGATCGAAGTCGATGTGCCGGGTGAGTCCCGCGGCTTCGACGACGCGGCGTAGCTGAGTCTCACCCCAGACGCCGCGCGTGGCAGTGGAACGCAGAGCCCCGGCGAGCGACTCGGTCGTCGCCCGCAGAGCTTCATCGGACTCCTGGGCCCGGCGCAGCTGCTCTTCGAGAGTGCCGAACTGCGCGTGCCGTTCCCGCTCGATGGCGGTGACCTTGGTCTGCATCTGCTGCAGACTCTCGCGAACCGGAGCGAGTGCTGTCAGCACGGCGTTCTGCTGCTGGACGCGCTGCGCCTCCGCCCGCTGCTCGTTGCGCGCATGCTCGACGGCATCGCGGTACAGATCGTACTGGCGGTCGCGATCGTCTCGTGCGGCCGCCAGCTCGGCCTGAGCGCGCGCGAGATCGGCGGCGCCACGTCCGGCTCGCAGGAACCAGCCCATAGCGACACCCGCCGCGAGGGCGACGAGGAGAAGAACGACAGCCAGAGCATCCATGTGTTCATGATGCGGCCGGCATCCGACATTCCACGGTCGCCGCGCACGGATCCCGCGTGACGAGTCAGACGCGACGAGGCAGGTCAGGCGACGGCGCGCTCCAGAGCGGGTGCGGCCGGAGCGACGGGCGCGGTGACACGCAGGCTCAGAGCATCGGCGAGGGCGAAGACATCGGCCGCACCTGCTCGTGCCGCCGCATCGATGACGATCCGCGCGCAGGCGCGGGCATCGGCGAGCGCATCATGGTGCGAGAACTCCTCGAACCCGGCTGCGGCCGCGGCGATCGGCAGGCGATACGAATCGAGCGTGTAGGTCTTGCGGGCGACCTGCAGGCTGCACAGCGAGCGGTAGGGCGGGCAGAGCTGCCCCGTCGCTTCGGAGGCGCGGCGCAGCACGTTGAGGTCGAAGCCGGCGTTGTGCGCGACGAGCACGTCGGCTCCGGCGAAAGCGCACAGGCGGTCGAACTGGTCGACCCAGGTCGCGGCCGAGAGCACGTCCTCGGGCTGGATGCCGTGGATGCGCACGTTCCATTCCTGGAACTCGTCGTGTCCCGGCGGCGGCTGGATCAGCCATCCGGTGGTGGCGACGACTTCTCCGCCGCGCACACGGACGAGTCCGACCGAGCACGCGGAGGCCGGGCTGGAGTTCGCGGTCTCGAAGTCGATCGCAGTGAAGTCCAGTGGCACATCCCCACTTTCCCCCGGGTGCTCGAAGTGGGGTCGCAGACTCGCCGTATGCTGGCGACATGGCTGAGGACATGGCGACGTCGTTCGGAGCGCAGGCCGGAGACTACGAGACCGGAAGGCCGGAGTACCCCTTCGAGGCGGTGGCCTGGATGCTCGAGCGGATGCCGGCGGATTCCCGCCGTGTCGCCGATGTCGGCGCGGGAACGGGCAAGCTCACCCGGGTGCTGACCCAGGCCCCTGACGCCGAGGTGGTCGCTGTCGACCCCGATCCCGAGATGCTCGCGGCGCTTCGCGGCGCCGTGCCGGGTGTGCCGACCTTCGTCGGGTCGGCGGAGCGGCTGCCTCTTCCGGATGCGAGTGTCGATGCCGTCGTGCTGGGCCAGGCCTGGCACTGGGTCGATCCCGTCGCGGGCTCGACCGAGATCGGTCGTGCAGTGCGCAGCGGGGGAGTGCTCGGCCTCATCTGGAACATCCGCGACGATCGCGTCGAGTGGGTGCGCAGGCTCACCGAGGTCATGCATGGCAGCCACGCCGAGATCATGCTCGCCGAGGGCGATCCGGTCGTCACCGCGCCGTTCGGACCGCTCGACCAGGAGCGCTGGGAATGGGTCCGACCCGTCACCCGCGATGTGCTGCATCGGATGGCGGCGTCGCGCAGCTACATCATCACCGCTCCCGACGAGGAGAAGACGCGCATCCGCGGGGAGCTCGACGCTCTCTTCGACGAGCTCGACCTGCACGGCGACGCGACCATCGACCTCCCGTACGTGACCAGGGTGTACCGCGCCGTCCGCGACTGACGCGCAGCCTTCCGCAGGATCGCGGGGCTCCGGCCAGGTAGACTCGTGCCCCGTGGCTCTCACTATCGGCATCGTCGGCCTGCCCAACGTCGGCAAGTCCACCCTCTTCAACGCACTCACCAAGAACGACGTGCTCGCGGCGAACTATCCGTTCGCGACGATCGAGCCCAACGTCGGCGTGGTGAACCTGCCCGACCCGCGCCTCGAGAAGCTCGCGGAGATCTTCGGCAGCGAGCGGATCCTCCCCGCGGCAGTGTCGTTCGTCGACATCGCCGGCATCGTGCGCGGTGCGAGCGAGGGTGAGGGCCTCGGCAACAAGTTCCTCGCGAACATCCGTGAGGCCGACGCCATCGCACAGGTCGTGCGCGGTTTCGCCGACGACGACGTCGTGCACGTCGACGGCACGGTCAACCCGGCCTCCGACATGGAGACGATCAACGCCGAGCTCATGCTCGCCGACCTCGAGACCGTCGACAAGGCGATCAGCCGGTACGAGAAGGAAGTGCGCGGCAAGAAGATCGAGCCCGTCGTGCTCGAGACCGCGAATGCGGCGAAGGATGCGCTGGAGCGCGGCGTGCTGCTGTCGGTCGCCGGTATCGACCTGACGCCGATCCGGGAACTGGGTCTGCTCACCGCGAAGCCCGTCATCTTCGTCTTCAACGTCGACGAGGCCGTGCTGACCGACGATGCGCGCAAGGCGGAGCTCGCAGCCCTCGTCGCCCCGGCGAAGGCCATCTTCCTCGACGCGAAGATCGAATCCGAGCTCATCGACCTCGACCCGGAGGATGCGGCGGAACTGCTCGCCTCGACCGGCCAGGACGAGTCCGGCCTCGACCAGCTCGCCCGCATCGGCTTCGACACCCTGGGCCTGCAGACGTATCTGACCGCCGGTCCGAAGGAAGCTCGCGCCTGGACGATCCCCAAGGGCTCGAAGGCGCCGCAGGCCGCCGGTGTCATCCACACCGACTTCGAGAAGGGCTTCATCAAGGCCGAGATCGTCTCGTTCGAGGATCTGGTCGAGACAGGTTCCGTCGTCGAGGCCCGTGCCAAGGGCAAGGCCCGCCTCGAGGGCAAGGACTACGTCATGCAGGACGGCGACGTCGTGGAGTTTCGTTTCAACGTATAGTCGCGTTCCGCTTCAACCTTGCCATCGCCTAGGCCGCATGCTGGGTGTCAACTCGGATGAGGGTCTTCGGTTTGGGGATCGAAGAGTTCATCGATCCTGCAGTCGAAGACCGCTGCCAGACGGAAGGCTAGCGGCAATGACGGGTCGAAGCGTCCACGCTCGATGGAGATGACGGTCTGGCGGGAGACTCCGAGCTCGTCGGCGAGGTGCTGTTGTGACCAGCCGCGGTCCAGTCGGCGTTCCTGAAGGGAATTCTTCATCATCAGCCACGCTTCTTCGCCATGAGATAGCGCACAACGGTGCTGAAGAAGGCGATCCCGATCACTCCAATGAGGGCCCACATGACATCGAGATCGAAGCCGGTAATGGCGAGAGCCGCGAGGGTGACTCCGGTCAACGTGATCGTGTCTCGGAGCGCGCCCGCCATCGCGGAGTCGAGCCACTTCGACTCGATCGACTCATCCGGGTTGTCGATTGCGCCCCGCAGAGTCGAGCGATCCACTACCAGTATCCAGATGAGGCCGATGAAACCCCACGACATCACGAGGGCGAATACGCCGGCGATGACCAGAGCCTGATCGCCCGGGGCGACTTTGGTCAAGAGCGTCAGTGCGCCGACTCCGATGGCCAGGATCAATCCCGCAGGGATCGCAACCGCCATCGCGGGGACATGCCCTCCGGCGAAGTTGACACGGCCCCAACGTGTGCGGCTGTCGTTGTGTGACTCGGTGTTCATGAACTCTCCTGTGTGAAGCTTGTTTGACATGTGAAGCTTGTTTGACATGTGAAGCTAGCTTCACATGTATAGCTCGCTTTACGCAAGTTCGCCCTCTCGGGATTCCGGCCGGTTGCCTCCTCGCGCGTGAGGTTGGTATGTGCGGGAACTCGGTGGAGTTCCGGTTTAACGTATAGCGTTAATGACGGACTTCGTTATAGACTGGTCGCGTGATCAGATCGTTCGGCAACAAGGACACCGAACGGCTGTGGCGTCGTGAACGCGTGCGCTCGATCGATCCGAGGATCCACCGAGTCGCGTTGCGGAAATTGCGCCAGGTGGGCTCAGCGGAGGTGCTCGATGACCTCCGCATCCCACCAGGCAACAGGCTCGAAGCGCTGAGAGGCGATCGAGCCGGGCAGCACAGCATCAGAATCAACGACCAGTGGCGGATCTGCTTCGTGTGGACGGACGCCGGACCGGAGGAGGTGGAGATCGTTGACTACCACTGACAGGATCGAGCCGATCCACCCAGGTGAGGTCCTCATGGAGGACTTCATCGAGGGCTTCGGCATCACACAGAACAAGCTCGCCGTGTCGATCGGCGTCCCGCCCCGGCGGATCAACGAGATCGTGCACGGCAAGCGGGGGATCACCGCAGACACGGCGCTGCGGCTCGCGAGGTACTTCGGCACGTCGGCCGAGTTCTGGATCAACCTGCAGAGCCACTATGAGCTCGACCGCGCCGAGGACGCAGCAGGTGAGCAGATCGCGGCGATCGCGCCGCTACAGGTCGCGTGACCAGCTGCGTCGTGCAACGCCCCGGAGGCGTCTGCATCGCGGTCACCGACCTCGGCGGCGACGGCCCTGTCGTCGTGCTGCTGCACGGGCTTGCCGGGAGCTCACGGGAGTTGCTGCGCACGGCGCGAGCGTTGCAGGACCATCGGGTCCTGCTCGTGGACCAGCGAGGGCACGGTGCGAGCACGCGGCTTCCCGATGATGTATCCCGCGACGCCTTCGTCGGCGACGTCGTGGCGGCGATCGAGGAGCTCGCCCCAGGGAGTCGAGCGACGCTCGTCGGGCAGTCGATGGGAGCCCACACTGCTTTTCTCGCAGCAGCAGCGCGCCCAGACCTGGCCGACGGGCTCGTGATGCTCGAAGGTCATGTGTCGGGGAGTGACGATCCGCGCGAGGCTGCTGGTCTCGGCGCGTACTTCGCGTCCTGGCCGGTTCCGTTCCGGGACGAGGCCGCTGCCCGCGAGTTCCTCGGTGATGACGCGATCGTTGATGCCTGGGTAGCGGATCTCCAGTCGACGGATGATGGGCTCGTCCCGCGTTTCGACGCCGCGGTCATGCAACGCACGATCGAGGCTGTGCATGAACCGCGCTGGGACGAGTGGGAAGCTCTGCAGGTTCCAACGCTCGCGATTTTCACCAAGCACGGGATGTTCAGCGATGCCGACAAGGGCGAGCTGATCCGGCGCAGGCCCGAGACGGTCAGAGTCGATCTCTCTGGCGGCAGCCATGATGCGCACCTCGACGCCTTCGACGAGTGGATCGACGTGCTTCGCCGCTGGTTATCTCGCGATCAGGCCAGCGACTCGCGGACCAGTGTCCGCTGAGGTTGTTAGCTGCGGCGACGTGGTCGAGTTCCGGTTCTCGAACTAAACCTTGGGGGGGACTGCTGCACGGATAGGTGACATCTGATCTGGCTTGCCCGGGAGGGCGGCCTGGAAGGATGTTGCTGTGCCTAAGCCCTACCCGAGCGAGTTCCGTGACGACGTCGTGCGCGTCGCGAGGAACCGCGAGCCCGGAGTGACGATCGAGCAGATCGCGAAAGACTTCGGTGTCCATCCGATGACGTTGCAGAAGTGGCTGCGTCGAGCTGACATCGACGAGGGCGCCAAGCCCGGCCAATCCCGCACCGAGGCGGCCGAGATCCGCGACCTGAAGAAGCGGAACCGGCTGCTGGAGCAGGAGAACGAGGTCCTGCGGCGGGCGGCGGCGTATCTGTCGCAGGCGAACCTGCCGGGAAAAGGTGGTATCCGCTCGTGACAGAGCTCGCCGCATCGGGGATTCCCGTGACGGTGACGTGCCGGGTTTTGAAGCTCTCCCGTCAGCCCTACTACCGGTGGCTGGCGGACCCCATCAGGCCCAGCGAGGTGGTCGAGGCATATCGCGCGAACGCGCTCTTCGACGCGCATAAGGACGATCCCGAATTCGGGCTCATCCTGACTCTCTCGTTGCGACGCACGGCGAAGACCGAGACGCGCCGCCCGCTCATGTTCGGTCTGGCGATCAGCGGACACGGCCGGCGCATCACATTCGAGCGGATCCGTGCGGAGAAATGTCCGAAGTGCGGAGGTAGCGTTCGCTACTACGACAAGCCGACCCAGTGGATCAACCATCGTGAGGCTAACGGCCGGCGCTGGCGTGAGGTGACAGAACGGGTGCCTGCTCTCGAGTGTCGACGCAATCAGAAGCACTGGTTCGAGGTCGATCCCGCGGAGACCCTGGCGGGCTGACGCAGCCGACAGTCGCCTTTGCCCGATTCGACCGGCAACCTGATCTGCTGCCCGATCACCTCCCTGACCGCCCGCTCAAGATACGCTGGGACACGGCGGCTCCGGCCGCGGTCCGGTCGCTGGCGTCCGCCGTGGACGTTCCGCCTGAGTTCCTGACACCGACGGCACGAGGAGATTGACGCCGATGACCGACACCCAGATCTTCGAGCCCGACGGCCGCGCGATCCCCTTCGTCGACGAGGGCGACGGGCCGGTCAAGCTCGTCCTGATCCAGGAGCGCGATCTGGCTGCTGATGTTCTCGGCGTCGTCTCGCACTACCTCGCCGAAGAGGCGGGCTTCCACGTGCTGCGCATCGGCCATCGTGCCGAGGCCAAGCGCGAAGAGGTCTCGCTGGATGACCGTGTCGAGGATGCGCTCGCCGTGATCGAACACGTCGGGCTGGGCGACACGTGGGTCGGCGGCCATGGGTTCGGCGGCACTGTCGCGCGCGCCTTCGCTCTGGCGCACGCCGATCGCGTGAACGGTCTGGCTCTGCTCGCGGTCGAAGAGAGCGACATCCCGCTCGCGCCGGTGGTGCCCGTCCTGATCATCCAGGGCACCAAGGACATCGATGCTCCGTTCGCCAACGGAGAGCAGCTGCAGTCGACGGCACCGGAGCGCGCGAGCGTGAAGAGCATCGACGGCGCCGATCACCTGTTCCCGATGACGCACCCGATCGAGACCGCGGTCGTCATCGAGGAGTACCTCGACTGGGACTGAGTCCTTCGCCGTCCCGCTAGCGGCCCTGCCGCTTCTTGTACGGCTTCGGCTGCCCCTTCACGGCGGGCGTGCGGCCCTTGCCCTTCGAGGCTTTGGCCTTTCCTCCGGCAGGGGCGGGGGCGTTGCGCACCGGCTCCGGAGCGGCAGCGACTGCCGTCTTCGCCTCCACCAGCAGGAGCTCGCCGACGGGTGTCAGCCGCGTCGGGCCCTCGCGATGGACGATCGGATGGCCGACCTCGGCCTCGAGCTTGTCGATCGACGTGTAGAGCGAGGCCAGCGGAATGCCGAGTTTCTCCGCCGCACGAGGGAAATGCAGTTCCTCCGCGAGGACGACGAAGCGGCGGAGCAGAGAGATCTTCACGGTGGCCTTTCGACTGTTCGCACGGGTTTGCGAGCTCGTTCCAGGTTACGCGGTGCAGACAGACGGATGCCGCGACCGAGTCGGCCGCGGCATCCGGAATCCTTCGGTCAGGCGACCTGAGGTGTGACGGCGAACGAGACGGAGCCTTCGTCGTCCACGCCGGCATCGAGGATCTTGTCGTCGAGGGCGGCAGCGGCCGACTCATCGAGGAACAGCCGGGTGCCGGCGACCTCCACGACCTGATCCTGCGGCTCCGGGTCTGCGGCGACGAGCACGGCGAGGCGTGCACCGCCCTCCGGGCCCTGGGCCTCGGTCGAGTGGATGCGGAGCCCGGCATCCGGGGCGTCGGTCTGACGGCTGACGAGGGTCGTCACGATGGCGGAGGCGTTGTCGGTGAGGGTGAGCACGAGACTCTCCTTCCGGTCGGGGCATGTCACGGTCGCGACATGTCCGGGCTACGATGCCCCACCTCGGAGATGGTCTCAACCCCCTTGCGCGGATTCGGAGGAGGCTCTTACCCTGCTCGCAGCTGCTTGCGCAGAAACACCTGCGCGGTGCCGTCGCCGTCGGGCACGCGCTCGTGCTCCTCGTACCCGCACGCCTCGTAGAGGCGGATGTTCGCTTCGCTCAGGCTTCCGGTGAACAACTCGGCGACGTCAGCGCCCGACGCCTTCTCGGCGCTCTCGAGCAGCAGCCTTCCGATGCCCTCGCCCTGCATGTCGGGAGCGATCGCGATCCGGCCGATCAGGAGCACACCGTCCTTCTCGACGTACCGGATCGCGCCGACGAGTCGCCCGTCGATGCGCGCGGTCAGTCCGGACTCGGATCGGAGCTCCGCTTCCAGTTCGGGGAGCGTCTGCGTCAGGGGCGGCATGTCGACGCTTCCGTAGATCGCGGCTTCCGATACGAAAGCCGCGCGCTGCACGGTCAGCACCTCGCCAGCGTCGTCGTCGCTGATCGGGGAGATGACGATCTCCGGCTGCGTCGGGTCCTGGTCTTCATTCACTGCGTCTGCGTCACTCACCCGAGTCACATTCCGGGGTGCGTCCCCACGGTGTCAACCCCCTCGCCCCTGGCCACCGTCCGCACTAGTGTCACCCGCAGGAGGTCACACCATGGCTGAAAGCACAACGACCAAGAAGACCGGCTCGACGAAGGGCGCGGCGAAGACGACGAGGCAGCAGAACGCCGAAAAGGGATTCACCGCCTCGACGACGCTCGCGAACAACCTGCAGGCGGTGCTCGTCGACCTGCTCGATCTCGCGATCCAGGGGAAGCAGGCGCACTGGAACGTCGTGGGGCGCAACTTCCGCGACACGCACCGTCAGCTCGACGAGATCATCGACGACGCGCGCACGTTCAGCGACACGATCGCGGAGCGCATGCGCGCCCTGCACGCCGTCCCCGACGGACGCAGCGCGACCATCGCCAAGACGACGTCGCTTCCTGAGTTCCCTGCGGGCGAGGTGTCGACGACCGAGACGATCGACCTGGTCACCGAGCGCCTCGAAGCCGCAGTGGGCACGGTGCGCGACGTGCACGACGCCGTCGACGAAGAGGACCCGACCTCGGCGGATCTTCTGCACGCCATCATCGAGCGGCTCGAGCAGTTCGCGTGGATGGTCAGCGCCGAGAACCGGAGCCCGGCAGGCCGCTGAGGGCACGCGCGCTCGCGGGGCGCCGCGTCATTCCGACGCACCTCCGCGGGCGCGGGGTCTGCCGCGCATGATGCGCGGCAGCGCCACCCAGAGCGCCGCCACGAGAACGAGGGCCGCGACGAGCGCGACGATCCCCGCCGTGCGGTTGACCGTGAAGTCCACGATCAGGGTGGTCACCCCGATGGTGAGCGCGCCGATCACGACCAGGTCGATGCGGACGATCCGGGCGGCGATGCGGACGAGGTCGGGCTTGCGGCGATACCCGAACAGCGCGCGATGCATCCCCACCGGCGCCAGGGCGAGGATGGTCGCCACGGCGGCGAGTGCGACGAGGATGACGTAGACGTCGCGCTGGAGTTCGTCCATATCGGTGAACCGGGGCTGGAACGCGACCGCCAGGAGGAAGCCGGTGAGGATCTGGGTGCCGGTCTGCATGACGCGCAGCTCCTGCAGCAACTCATCCCAGTTGCGATCAGCGCGTTCGTTCGCGGTCTCGTCCCGTCCGTCGGCACGATCGTCGAGCTCGTGCTCGCCACCCGAAGAGTCTGCTGTCATGGACTCAGTGTGGTTTCCCGGCGCGGGTGCTGTCCAGGTCTTCCCGCGGGAGGCGCAGCCTACGCGGCGTCGGGCTCAGTGGTGGCGGGGAGCTCTTCGCGCAACCGCGGCTCGGTGCGTCGTTCGGGACGCACGCCGGCTTTGTCGGCGTAGAACGCGCGGATCCGGTCCATGTCCGCCCCTACATCCCCGGTCAGGTCGATCGTCGGCCCGAGCCCCGACGTCATGGTCGTCCTGTCGACGAACCCGAGGGTCACCGGCATGCCGGTCTCTCGCGCGATCCGGTAGAAGCCCGATTTCCAGTACTCGTTGCCGCCGCGGGTGCCGTCCGGGGTGACGACGAGACCGAACACGGTCCCGGCGTGGACCTGTCCCACGACATCGTTCACCACGCGAGCCGGGTCGGAGCGATCGACGGGGATGCCGCCGAGGCGTCGCATGATCGGACCGCGCCAGCCGCGGAAGAGGCTCTTCTTGCCGAGCCAGTGCACGTCGATGTCGAGCCGCCACGCGATGGCGAGCATCAGGACGAAGTCCCAGTTCGACGTATGGGGTGCCCCCACGAGAACGGTCGGACGTGTCGGTGCGGCCTCGCTCACGAGCGTCCATCTGCTGAACGCCCAGAACGTGCGGGCGAGGAGTCGTTTGAGCATGGAACAACCGTAAGCGAGAATCGCCGTCCGTCCACTGTCGAGGCGTCTCGCCCGGTTCGGCGCCACGTGCGTCGGGCAGGCGTACGATCGAGGGATGAAGAACACGCAGCAGGACTCCGTGCAGCAGGAAGCACCCCTCGGGCTGCAGCCGCTCCCGGACTCTCTGAACCTGCTCGAAGGCGACGCCTTCGGCTACTGCAGCGATGGCGTCTGCCACATCCCCGCACCGAAGAGCGAGTAAGAGGCAGACGCCATCGCGGGCCGTCTACGGACGGTCAGTGCCCTCCGTGGAGTCCCTCGCCGGCATCGTCTGCAGGCTTGCGGACGAACGGGCTGAGGGCCACCGCCGCGAGCGAGATGATCGCCGCGATCAGGAACGCCATGCGCGCGCCGGGGGCACCGGCGACCGCGGTCGACAGTCCCTCTTGTTCGCCGGCGTGCAGGATCGACGAGTACGTCACCAGCAGCAGCGCCACGCCCGCCGCGCCGCCGACCTGCTGCAGTGTGTTCAGCACAGCCGAACCGTGCGAGTACAGGGAGCGCTGGAGCGAACCGAGCGAGGCGGAGAACAGCGGCGTGAACGACATCGCGAGTCCGACCGACATGGCGGCCTGCACGATGATGAGGACCCACCACACGGTGTGCTCGCCCACGGTCGAGTAGAAGAACAGCGCGGCGGAGACGAGGATCGTGCCGGGGATCAGCAGCGGACGCGTGCCGCGCGCATCGTAGACGCGCCCCATGATCGGTCCGAGCAGACCCATCAGCAGCGATCCGGGGAGCAGGATCAGCCCCGACTGCAGCGGATTCAGACCGGCGACGTTCTGCAGATACTGCGGAAGCAGCGTCAGGGTGCCGAACATCGACAGCGCCAGGATCGACATGATGATCACGGAGAGGGTGAAGTTGCTGGAGCGGAACACCCGCAGGTCGAGCAGCGCGTCGTCGATGCGCTGCAGCACGAGCTGGCGCCAGACGAAGAGTCCGAGCGACAGAGCACCCACGACCAGCGAGACGATGCCGGTGGTCTCGCCCGATCCGCCCTCGCCGCCGAACTGGCTGAGTCCGAACACGATGCCGCCGAAGCCGAGCGCCGCGAGCGGGATCGAGAGCACGTCGAGCGGAACGGCTCGGGTCTCGCCGAGGTTCGTCATCCACTTCGCGCCCATGGCCAGGGCGATCAGGGCGATCGGGAGGATGATCCCGAAGAGGGCACGCCAGCTGGCGAATTCGAGGACGGCGCCCGCGAGCGTCGGGCCGATCGCGGGAGCGAGCGAGATCACCAGGCCGACACGGCCCATCATGCGGCCGCGGGACTGCGGCGGGACCACGTTCATGATCGTCGTCATCAGCAGCGGCATCATGATGCCGGTACCGGCGGCCTGGATCACGCGGCCGACGAGCAGCACCGTGAATCCGGGCGCGATGAGCGCGACGAGCGTGCCGAGCGAGAAGGCGATCATCGCGGCGATGAAGACCTGGCGCGTCGTGAACCGTTGCAGGATGAAGCCGGTGGTGGGGATCACCACAGCCATGGTCAGCATGAAGGCGCTGGTGAGCCATTGGCCGAGCTCGGGCGGGATGCCCAGGTCGGTGTTCAGATGGGGAATCGCGATCCCCATCGTGGTCTCGTTGAGGATGGCGACGAAGGCGGCGACCAGGAGGAGCCAGATCACCCGCATGTCCTTGCGGGAGATCTCGCCCCCCGCCGGTGCGGCGGTCGTGGAGAGGGAGCCGGTATCGACGGCAGACATGGGCGGCCTCCAGGGCGAAGAAGAATGGATATCGCGAGAGTTCGCAAGAGTTCGCAAGAGTCCTTCAGCGTAACGGCAGCCGCGGACATTTCATTCCGAACTCACAGATATCCGCGCTCGGCGCGGGCTCGGGTCTCGATGTCGTCGTGCGTGGGTACGCTGGCGCCATGAGCATGGGCGGAGGCATGGGTGGTGGACATCGCGGTGGTTTCCGCGGTGTCGATGAAGACGCGCAGCGGAGGCTGAACGCCGAGGCGCCTCGGATCAACGGGCTCGGCGCGCGGGTGGTGTCGTTGTTCCGGGCGTATCGCTGGCGCATCTTCTTCACGGGCATCCTGGTGGTGGTCGGGGCCGCGATCGCCGTCATCCCGCCCCTGATCGTGCAGCGCATCTTCGATGACGCGCTGTTCCCGGTGGCCGGGGGCGGGCCGCACCTCGAGCTGCTGGCCTGGCTCGTGGCCGCGATGATCGGATTGTTCCTGATCTCCGCGGTGCTGGGGGTCGCTCAGACGTGGCTGACCTCGACCGTCGGCAACAGCGTCACCGGAGACCTGCGGGTGAAGCTGTTCGAGCACCTGCAGGCGATGGAGCTCGGCTTCTTCACCCGCACCAAGACGGGCGTCATCCAGTCCCGACTGCAGAACGACGTCGGCGGCGTCTCCAGTGTGCTGACCAACACCGTCACCAGCATCCTCGGCAACGTCGTGACCGTGATCGCCTCGCTCGTCGCGATGATCCTGATCGACTGGCGGCTGACGCTGATCGCGGTGATCATGATGCCGTTCCTGATCTTCGTGCAGCGCAAGGTGGGCCAGGTGCGGGCCCGCATCGCGGGGGAGACGCAGGAATCCCTGTCCGAGCTCACCTCGATCACCCAGGAGACGCTGAGCGTCTCGGGCATGCTGCTGTCGAAGGCGTTCAACCGGCAGCGCACCGAGTCGGAGCGCTACCAGGCCGAGAACCGCAACCAGGTCACGCTGCAGGTGCGTCGGGCGATGAGCGGTCAGGGTTTCTTCGCGGTCGTGCAGGTGCTCATGGCCAGTGTTCCCGCTGTCATCTATCTGGTCTCCGGCTACTTGATCGCCGGCGGCACCGGTGCCATCACCGCGGGAACCGTCGTCGCCTTCACCACCGTGCAGGCACGACTTCTCATGCCGTTGATGGGACTGATGCGGGTGTCGCTCGACCTGCAGACGTCATCGGCGCTGTTCGCCCGCATCTTCGAGTACCTCGACCTGGTGCCGGAGATCGAGGATGCCCCGGATGCGATCACGGTCGACGAGGCACCGGGGCCACGGGGGCGTCTGGAGTTCGCCGACGTCGTCTTCCGCTATCCGGACGCCTCCGCCGATGCCAGACCGACGCTCGACGGGGTGTCGTTCGTGGCGGAACCGGGGCAGCACGTCGCGTTCGTCGGACCGTCCGGCGCCGGCAAGACCACGATCCTGTACCTCGCGCCCCGACTGTACGAAGCGAAGGGAGGCGCGGTGATGTTCGCCGGCGCCGACGTGCGCGCGCTCACCCAGGAGTCGATCATCGACCATGTCGGGATCGTCTCCCAGGAGACCTACCTGTTCCACGCCACCATCCGCGAGAATCTGCGCTACGCCAAGCCGGATGCGACCGAGGACGAACTGATCGCCGCGTGCACGGCCGCGAACATCCACCACATCATCGCCGGGTTCGAGCAGGGGTACGACACGGTGGTGGGGGAGCGCGGGTACCGGCTTTCCGGCGGCGAGAAGCAGCGGATCGCGATCGCCCGTGTGCTCCTCAAGGATCCGCCGGTGCTGCTTCTGGATGAGGCCACCTCCGCGCTCGACACGGTGTCGGAGCGCGTGGTGCAGGAAGCGCTCGACGAGGCGGCGAAGGGGCGCACCACGCTCTCCATCGCCCACCGGCTCTCGACAGTGATGGGTGCCGACGTGATCCACGTGCTGGAGGCCGGACGCATCGTCGAGTCGGGAACCCATGCCGAGCTCCTCGCACTGGGCGGACTCTACGCCGAGCTCGCAGCCGAGCAGGTGGCGGCGTCGCGCGTGCTCGACACCGAGGCCGCGGTCGAAGAGGCGGTGACCGGCGGCGCCCCGGCACCCCTCGCCGAGCGCCGTGCGGACAAGGCGCCTATCGACTCTGCGGGTGCCGATGCCGTCGCGGCCATCACCGCGGCGGTGCCGCTGTTGGCCGAGCCTCGTCCCGACGAGCGGATCTACCCGCCGGAGCCCTGAGCCGTCGGCGCCGGTCCCGGAGCACCGAGGCGCCTCAGTGCACCGACAGTCCGCCGTCGACGAATAGCGAGTGGCCGGTGACGTAGGCCGATCCCGCTCCGGCGAGGAACACCGCGGCCCCGGCGAAGTCGCTCGGCAGTCCGTTGCGTCCGATCATTGTGCGTGCCGCGAGCTCGGCGACCTTCTGCGGATCCTGCTGCAGGCGGGCGTTCAACGGGGTCAGCACGAAGCCGGGGACGAGCGTGTTGCTCGTGACGCCGGTTCCGCCCCAGGCCTCGGCCTCCGAGCGTACGAGCGACTCGACGGCACCCTTCGATGCGCCGTAGACCCCGCTTCCCACGAAGGCACGGTGAGCCTGCTGGGAGCTGATGTGGAGGAGTCGGCCGTATCCGCGCGCGGCCATGCCCTTCGCGTAGCGCTGGCCGAGCAGGAAGGGCGCGAGCGCGTTGACGGTCATCGTCGCGTCCCAGTCGTCCTCCGTGATCTCCGCGAACGGCGGACGGATGTTGATGCCGGCCGAGTTCACGAGGATGTCCGGCTCGCCGAACGGCATCTCCGCGGCCTCTGCGACGGCGTGGATCCCGTCCCGTGTGCCGAGGTCGCCGACGACCCCGGCTGCGCGGCAGCCGTGGGCACGCAGCTCGTCGACGGTCTCCCGGATGCGGTCCTCTCCGCGGGCGACGACGACCGTCGCCGCTCCGGCACGTGCGAGCGCTGTGGCGATGCCGCGGCCGATGCCGGAGCTGCCACCGGTGACGATCGCGGTGCGTCCGTCGAGCGAGAAGAGGGAGGAGAGGTAGTCGTTCACGCGTTCACCGTTCCGTCGTCGGGAGGCTCGTTCTCACCACGCGAGCGCGGCGGCGATGGCAGGGTCGGGCACGGCATCGGCGAACTCGGGAAGGGCGCGGAGTTCGGCGACGAAGGCCTCGACGTCGACCGCGTAGGCCGGATCCGGGTGCGCGTCGGCGATCTCGAGAAGCGGCACGCGGTCCATCGCCAGGATCAGCTCCAGCCGTGCAGTCACGGAAGCGTGCGCCCCGGCCTCATGCAGCACCCGGATGCCGCCGCGCAGCGCCGCGAGATAGTCCCGCAGAACGGACAGTTGCGCCTTGCTCTGGGTGATCGAGGTGCCGTCGGCTCGGAGCCGCCAGCGCACGACGACATCGGGGATCACGTCGAAGGCGCGTGCCCGCGTGTACATCAGCTGGGCGACCACCTGGTCCTCGTAGGCCACGCCTTCGGGGAAGCGCAGATCATGCCAGAAGTCGGTGCGACTCACCTTCGACCACGCGACGATGTTCGACACCGCCCGCGGGTGGGACTCGAGAGTGGTCGCGAGCCGCTCCGGCGAGGTCGCCGCCGAGACCCAGGGCTGCACGCGACCGGCGACGTAGCCGCCGCCGTGCGGACGCGAGCGCACGTAGGCACCGGCGACGAAGTCGCTTCCCGTCTGCGCGAGCGTTCCCGTCAGGCGGGCCAGGGCGTCCGGCAGCAGTTCGTCGTCCGCGTCGAGGAAACCGAGGTAGGGGGTGGAGACCTGATCGAGACCGACATTGCGCGCCGCGCCGAGGCCGCGGGAGGCCTCGTGTCGGATCGACGTGAACCGACGGTCATCGGCTGCGGCGGCGTCGAAGATCGCCCCCGTCTCGTCGGTCGAGCCGTCGTCGATGAGGATCGCTCGCCACCGCGACTCGGTCTGCGCGCGCAGAGAGTCCAAGGCGGCGGGGGCGAAGGCGGCGATGTCGCGTCCGGGGACGATCAGCGTCACGATCGGGGCGGAGGCAGTCACCTGCCGAGTCTATGGCCGCGTGTCAGCCCCGAGCCGCGCGCACCGACTCTGTGACGAGCGCGGCCAGTCGTACGGGAGCGTCTTCGGGCAGCGGAACGCGTCCGAAGGTGAAGCGCACGGCGGTCTGCGCCACCTCGGGCGCCACGGCGCAGGCGAGGAGCACATGGGAGGGCTCATCGCTGCCCGCCGCACACGCCGATCCGCTCGACGAGATGACACCGCGGCGCTCCAGCTCGAGCAGCACCGATTCCCCGCTGGTGCCAGCGAAGGTGAAGCTCGCCGTCCCTGGCAGACGATGCGGGGCGTCACCGGTGAGCACGGCTTCGGGGATGCTGTCGAGGACCAGGGCGATGAAGTGCCTCGTCGCCGCGCCGACGCGCGCGGCGACCACCTCGCGTTCGTGCTCGGCGATCTCCAGAGCCGTCGCAAGTGCCACGGCCCCCGCGACGTTCTCGGTACCGGAGCGTCGTCCGCGCTCCTGCCCGCCGCCGTGCAGCAGCGGCTCGATGGGCACCCGCCCGCGCACGGCCAGGGCGCCGATGCCCTTGGGTGTGCCGAGCTTGTGGCCGGCGATCGACACCGCATCGGCGCCGAGATCCCGCAGCCCCAGCCAGCCGGCCGACTGCACGGCGTCCAGATGCAGGGGCACACGGGCGGCCCGGGTGACGGAAGCCAGTGCCGTCGCGTCCTGGATCGTGCCGATCTCGTTGTTCGCGTGGCCGATCGACACCAGCGCGGTATCGTCGCGGATCGCCGCCGTCAGGTCGTCCGGTGCGATCCGCCCGCGCGCGTCGACCGGCAGCAGCGTCACCTCGACGGCATGGAAGCGTCGGAGGTATTCGGCGGATTCGAGGATCGACTCGTGCTCGATCGGTGAGATCACCAGATGACGTCGCCCTGCCTCGAGAGCCGCCAGCACGATGCCCTTCACCGCGAGATTGTTCGCCTCGGTGCCCCCTGCGGTGAACACGACATCGCCCGTGCGCCTCCCGAGGATCCGGGCCACCCGTGCGCGGGCATCGTCCAGAGCACCCGCGGCGGCTTCGCCGGCAGTGTGATGGCTCGACGGGTTGCCGTACACCCCGGAGAGATACGGGCCCATCGCCTCGAGCACCTCCGGTCGTACCGGGGAGGTCGCGGCGTGATCGAGATACAACATGCCAGGGTGCGACATCGGGGTCAGTCGATCCGCAGATCCAGGCCCAGGTCGAGGGCTCGTGCGGAGTGCGTCAGAGCGCCGACCGAGATCACATCCACCCCGGTGCGGGCGATGTCGCCGACGGTGTCGAGGTTCACCCCACCGGAGGCTTCGACGGTGGCGCGGTCGCCGATCAGGGTAACCCCCTCGCGCAGGTCGTCGAGCGAGAAGTTGTCGAGCAGCACGGTGTGGGCACCGCCGTCGAGCACCGCCTCGATCTGGTCGAGACGATCCACCTCGACCACGACGTGAGTCGTGTGGGGAAGGCGGGATAGTGCCTCGCGCAGTGCGGTCGCGAGGTCGCGGCCGGAGCGTTTCAGCACCGCGAGGTGGTTGTCCTTCGCCATCACGGCATCGGACAGCGAGTGGCGGTGGTTGCGGCCGCCACCGGACTCGACGGCATGACGCTCGAACGCGCGCAGCCCCGGCGTGGTCTTGCGGGTGTCGGCGATCCGGGCGCCCGTGCCGTCGATCGCTGCCACGTAGGCGGCGGTGAGAGTGGCGATGCCGCTCATCCGCTGCGTGAAGTTCAGTGCGACGCGTTCCGCCGTGAGCACGCTGCGCGCTGAGCCCGAGACCGACGCGAGGACGTCGCCCGCGGCGAAGTCGTCACCGTCGCCGACGTGCAGGTCCACCTCGAGAGCCGTGTCAGTGAGCCGGAACGCGGCGGCGAACACCTCACCACCGCTGAAGACCCCGGCCTCGCGAGCAACGAGATCGGCGGTGGCGGTGGCATCTGCGGGCAGCAGCGTGGTGCTGGTCAGGTCGCCCCAGGGGGCGTCCTCTTCGAGGGCCGCGCCGACGACGCGGTTCACAGTGGCAGTGGTCAGCATCAGACGGTCTCCAGGATCGATGAGGGGGCGTGCGAGCGCGCACCGGTTTCGGGAATGTGCGCGTCGACACGATGATGCGCGCCGACGGACGTCGTTCGCGCCAGCGCCGCAGACGCCGTCGACTCTGCCAGAAGCAGCAGGTTGGCGTCTTCGTGGGCGCTCGCCGTCGTCGGCGCTGAGCTCGATGAAGACCACGCCCGCAGCGTGCGGAGTGCGTGGGTGAGCCCCTCGCCCGTCCGCAGCAGTCCGACCTCGTCCCACATGAGCTGCTGCAGGGCGGCCCGGGTGAAGGCGGGCGCCCCCGTGTCGCGGCTCTCGTGCGCGCGCGGGTCGACCGGGCAGGACTCGTGATCGACCTCCGTCCACGGCTGCGTCAGGGCGGCAGCCGCGCGGGCCCCGAACACCGCGCCCTCGAGGAGCGAGTTCGACGCCAGCCGGTTGGCCCCGTGCACTCCCGTGCGGGCGACCTCTCCCACGGCGAGCAGACCGCGGACCGTCGTGCGTCCATCGAGATCGGTCACCACGCCGCCCATCAGATAGTGCGCGGCCGGTGTCACGGGAATCGGCTCACGCGCCCAGTCGAAGCCGCGCTCTCTGGTCACCCGGTCGATGGTGGGGAAGCGTCGCGCGAGGACGGAGGCGCCGAGCATCGTGGCGTCGAGCCTGACCGGTGCGCCCTGAGCCGCGGCGCGGCGGGCGATCGCCCGTGACACGACGTCGCGCGGTGCGAGCTCGCCGTCGGGGTGGCTGTCGAACACGAACCGGCGGCCCTCGTCGTCGATCAGCGTCGCACCTTCGCCGCGCACGGCCTCAGAGATCAGGAAGGCCGGGCCCGAGGCGAGGATCGTCGGGTGGAACTGGACGAACTCCAGGTCGGCGACCGCTGCTCCCGCGCGCAGCGCGGCGGCGATGCCGTCTCCCGTCGCTCCCGCCGGGTTCGTCGTGTGCGCATACAGGTGCCCCGCGCCCCCGGTGGCGAGGATCACCGCATCGGCCGACGTGTCGGAGACCGCGCCGTCGCGAAGGATTCGCAGACCGCGCACCGCACCCCCGACGCGCACGAGATCGATCAGGAAGGCGCGCTCGATGACATCGATTCGCGTCCGACGCACAGACGCGACCAGCGCTGCAGAGATCGCCGCTCCCGTGGCGTCGCCACCCGCATGCACGATGCGGGCGTGGCGGTGCGCGGCTTCACGTCCGAGCTGCAGCGAGCCGTCAGCCGCGCGATCGAAGGCGACGCCGCGGGCGATCAGCTCGGCGATCCGGGACGCGCCCTCCGCGACCAGCACACCGACGGCTTCCGGGTCGGACAGCCCCGCACCGGCGTCCATCGTGTCGTCGGCGTGCTGCGCGGCGGAGTCGCGAGGCCCGTAGATCCCGGCGACACCGCCCTGAGCGAGTCCGGTGCAGCCGTCGCCGAGGTCGCCCTTTGTGACGATCGTCACCTCGTGGCCGGACTCGTGCGCGTGGAGCGCCGCGGTGAGTCCCGCGATGCCCGAGCCGACGACCACGACGTTCATCGCGCGCCTGCGACCGCCGGAGGCTTCGCCGCGAGCATCCGCTCCAGTGCCACCCGTGCGGGATCGGCGACGTCTTCGGAGACGGTGATCCGGTTCGGCGTGCGGCCGGCGACCAGCTCTTCCAGCACCCAGGCCAGGTATCCGGGGTGGATGCGGTACATCGTCGAGCAGGGGCACACCACCGGGTCGAGGCAGAAGATCTCGTGCTGCGGGTACTGCGCCGCGAGTCGGCGGACCAGGTTGATCTCGGTGCCGATCGCGAACGTGGTGGGCTCCGTGGCCGCGTCGATCGCGCGGCGGATGTACTCGGTCGAGCCTGCCTCGTCTGCGGCGTCGACGACCTCCATCGGGCATTCGGGGTGCACGATCACACGCACGCCGGGGTGCTCGGCACGGGCCTGGTCGATCTGGCCGACCGTGAAGCGGCGGTGCACCGAGCAGAACCCGTGCCACAGGATCACGCGTGCGTCGACGATCTCTGTCGCGGACGATCCGCCGAGCGCTCGCCGCGGGTTCCACATCGGCATCTGCTCGAGCGGCACACCCATCGCCTTCGCGGTGTTGCGGCCGAGGTGCTGGTCGGGGAAGAACAGCACCCGGTGTCCGCGCTCGAACGCCCACTCGAGGACCGTCTGGGCGTTGGAGGAGGTGCAGACGATCCCGCCGTGCCGTCCGACGAAGCCCTTGATCGCTGCGGAGGAGTTCATGTAGGTCACGGGGATCACGGGCACACGCCCGTCGGCGTCTACGGCGTCGAGGTCGCCGAGCACCTCTTCGAGCTGCTCCCAGCACTCCTCGACCTGGTCGATGTCGGCCATGTCGGCCATCGAGCAGCCGGCGGCGAGGTTGGGAAGGATCACCGCCTGGTCGGGCTGTGAGAGCAGGTCGGCGGTCTCGGCCATGAAGTGCACTCCACAGAACACGATGGCCTCGGCGTCCGAGCGTCCCTTGGCTGCAGTCGCGAGCTGGAAGGAGTCCCCGACGTAGTCCGCGTGCTGCACGACCTCCTCCCGCTGGTAGAAGTGGCCGAGGATCACGACCCTGTCGCCGAGGGTGGCCTTCGCCGCCCGGATCCGCCCGTCGAGTTCCTCCTCCGAGGCTTCGCGGTACTCGACGGGCAGTTCGCCCTGTCGGGGTGCGCCGGTCGGGATCACATCCCCCATCGACGAGCCCGGTCCGTAGCCCGGTCGTGCGTCGAAATCCCAGGGGCCGGCTGCGAGATCGGTGGCGCACGTGGCATCGGTCGACGCTCCGCTGACGATGGCCTGGATCGCATGGTCGACCGAGGCGTCCAGGGGCGGGACAGCAGGAGCGGGTACGAAGGTGATGCTCATCGGGTGCTCGTTTCTTCGGGACCGAGCGGGCCACGATCGGCCAGCTCGACATCGGTGTTGTCGCGATACAGACGCGCGGGGCGGTGGCTTCCGGTGCGGAACCGGTCGGTGGGGAGCAGGTTGCCCGCTGCCTCCACCTGGCGGCGGAAGTTGGCGGGATCGAGGGTGCGGTCGAGGATCGCCTCATAGGCCTCCCGCAGCTCGGCGAGCGTGAACTCCGCGGGCAGGAATCCCTGCGCGACGCGGCTGTATCCGACCTTGTTGCGCAGTCGCCACAGTGCGTACTCGACGATCTCGGTGTGATCGAAGGCCAGCTGCGGCAGCTCGTCGACGTCGAACCACTTCACGTTCTCGGGGGCGGCGCCGGATGCGCGATGTGCTGCGCTCTGCGCCGTCACGTCGTCCTGTCGCAGCAGCGCCCAGTACACGATCGACACGACCCTGGTGGGGGAGCGGTCGACGGCGCCGAAGGCGTAGAGCTGCTCGAGGTAGCTGGGGGCGAGGCCGGTGGTCTCGGCGAGGGTGCGCGCCGAGGCGTCGACGGGCGACTCGGTCGGCGTGAGCCACCCGCCGGGAAGGGCCCATTGGTCGGCGAAGGGCTCGCGGGTGCGCAGCACGAGCGGCAGCGCGAGCACCGCGCGTCCGTCATCCGTGCGTCGCAACGTCAGAATGACCGTCGAGACCGCGACGCGGATGTCGCTGCTTTGAGTCATGGACACCTTAACCTCCGGGATCGATCTTAGTGTCATTCGCACCCTTAGTGCGCGTATATGACCACGACGGCGGTCGAGTCCGAAACGTTATCTGGCGGGCTCGGGGAGTCTTGTTCACCGGGACGGGGTTTGTTAGGTTACTGTCCTAACAAACCCCTTCGAGAGCGGCCGACCGGCCGCCTCCGCGGGGCCCATGAACCCCGCATCCGGGGTTCTGCTCCATCCGGAGCGATCCCTCCTGCAGTGCAGCACCGAGAGGAAACAAGAGAAATGATCCGTAAACGGAAGGCGCAAGATTGCGCTCACCGCGATTGCCGGAGCATCCGTCCTCGCCCTGGGCCTCGCGGCCTGTGGCGGCGGTAGCGACAGCGGCAACGCCGATGGCGACCGGGCCCTGCGTGTCTGGGCCGGCAGCCAGACCCCGATCACCGCGAACTACAACCCGTTCGCACCGACCGTGCTCCGCGGCGCGCTGGGCCCGATCTACGAGCCGCTGTTCTTCTACAACAAGACGGCCGACTCCGAGCCGGTCGGCCTGATCGGCGACTCGTTCGAGTACAACGAGGACGGCACGGTGATCACCATCACCATCAAGCCCGACCTCAAGTGGAGCGACGGCAAGCCGCTCACCGCGAAGGACGTCGCGTTCTCCTTCAACTACGAGGCCAACAACCCCGAGGGCAACGGCCTGGTCTCCGCCGAGGCCACCGACGACACCACCGTCGTGCTGACCTACTCCTCGGCGCAGTACACCACCGAGTTCCAGCGCCTCGGGTCGACCTACATCCTCCCCGAGCACGTCTGGGCAGACGTCACCGACTTCGCGAACTTCGCGAACGAGGAGCCGGTCGGCTCCGGCGCCTACGTCGTCGACAAGACCACGAGCGAGTCGTACACCCTCGTCGCGAACGAGAACTTCCGCGACGCCGACAAGCTGGGCATCAAGAAGGTCCAGTACATCGCCGTCGACAACAACCAGACCGCGCAGGACCTGCTGGCCGCCGGCAAGCTCGACTGGACCGGCATGTTCATCCCGAACCCGGATGATGTGACCGCCAACGGCAAGATCGACTGGATCAACACACCGCAGGACCCGACGGTGCTCTACACCTGCTCGAACGCCGAGCTCGGCTGCACCGGTCCGCAGACCGACGTCGCCGTGCGTCAGGCGCTCAACGCCGCGATCGACCGCTCCACGATCAAGGACAAGGCGTTCGTCGGCCTCACCGGCGACATCTCGCCGACGTTCGCTCTGCTGCCCCGCGACGAGAAGTGGGTCGCCGACCCCGCCAACGAGGTCAGCCCGCAGGAGGCGAACGCCGCCGAGGCGGGTTCGATCCTCGAAGCCGCCGGCTACACCAAGGGCTCCAGCGGCATCTATGAGAAGGACGGCGCTCCGCTCGAGCTCACGCTCACCTCGGTCGACGGCTGGACGGACTACAACGACGCCGCGAAGCTGATCGCCGAGCAGGCCGAGGCCGCCGGCATCAAGATCACGGCCTCCACGGTGCAGTGGCAGGAGTTCTCCGACTCCCGTCAGGGTGGCGAGTTCCAGCTGATCGTCGGTGGTGTGATCGGCACCTCCGTCGCCGACCCGTTCCAGATCTACCGTGACTGGTTCGGCGGTACCGCCGTCGAGTCGACCAGCCCCGTCGGCACCGAGATCCCGGCAGGCCGCTGGAACTTCAGCCGGTACAGCAACCCGGTCGTCGACACCGCCATCCAGGCGGCGATCAGCACGAACGACGAGGCCACGAAGAAGGAGCTGTACGGCACGATCCAGACCGAGATCGTCCGCGACCTGCCCTACATCCCGCTCGTCATCAACGCGACCCAGACCTTCTACAACACGAAGGACTACACGGGCTGGCCGACCGAGGAAGACCTCTACGCCTTCCCGCCGTCCTGGGGTGCCATCGCGGCAGGCTACGTCCTGACGCAGCTGCAGCCGGTCAAGTAGGAGAGGAGTCGGGGAAGAAGGCAGTCAGGAAACAAGTGACATGAAGTTCTATGCACGAAGAATCGGGTTCTACGCGTTCACGCTCTGGGCCGCGATCTCCATCAACTTCCTTCTTCCCCGGCTCATGCCGGGGAACCCGGCAGACATCATGATCGCCAAGATGCAGCGAGCAGGCGGTGAGGTCTCCGAGACCACCATCCGCAACATCAAGCTCCTGCTCGGCGGCGATGACTCCTCCCTCTGGAGCAGTATCTGGCCTACTGGGGACGCATGTTCCAGGGCGACCTCGGCGTCTCGGTCACCAAGTTCCCCACCCCGGTGACGGAACTCATCGCGGGTGCCCTGCCCTGGACGCTCATCCTGGTCGGCACCGCGACCGTCATCTCCTTCGTCCTCGGCGTCGTGCTCGGCGCCTGGGCCGGATGGAAGCGCGGCACCTGGGTCGATCACCTCATCCCCGCCACCACGGTGCTGCAGTCGATCCCGTACTTCTGGATGGCGCTGATCCTGGTGGCCGTGTTCGCGGTCGGTCTGGGATGGTTCCCCATCTTCGGCGGCTACGACGTCTTCGACTACCCTGACGGCCCCGAGCCGACCTGGGCGTTCTTCACCGACGCGGTGGCGCACGCGATCCTCCCGGCGCTCACGATCGTGATCAGCTCGGTCGGCGGCTGGATGTTCGGCATGCGCAACATGATGGTGTCCACGCTCGCCGAGGACTACGTGCTCACGGCCGAGACGAAGGGGCTCCGGCCGCGCCGGGTCCTCACGACGTACGCCGCGCGCAACGCCGCCATCCCCTCGATCGCCGGCTTCTCGATCACCCTCGGGTTCGTCGTGGCCGGATCCATCGTGATGGAGCAGGTGTTCACCTATCCCGGCATCGGCGTCCGATCCGCCTGCACCACCCCGACCTGTCCCGCTCGCAGGTGCGCGAACGTGCGGTCGAGCTGCTGGAGCGGGTGCGGTTGACGCCGGAGGAGAGCTTCGCAGAGCGCCGCCCGCACGAGCTGTCCGGCGGGCAGCGGCAGCGGGTCGCGATCGCTCGTGCCCTTGCTTCGGGGGCGCGGTTCATCGTCGCGGATGAGCCGGTCTCGATGCTCGACGTGTCGATCCGGCTGGGCGTTCTCAACCTGCTGGCTGACCTGCAGCGCGAGGAGAACCTCGGTGTGCTCTACATCACGCACGACCTGGCGACGGCTCGGCACTTCTCCGACGAGATCATGGTGCTCTACAAGGGCGACGTGGTCGAGCGCGGTCCTGCGGACGAGGTGATCCTGAATCCGCAGCACGATTACACCAGGACTCTCCTCGGCGCGGCGCCAGAGCCCGACAACCTCGGCCGCCTCCGCGACGAGGTCCGCGCCGAACTCGGCATCGCGCACTGACGGGCCTCCGCCACACCCTCGCTCCCGTCGCACTCTCGGTCGCTCGCGCACGTTCGCAGCGGCCGAGGGCGCGACGGGAGCTTTGTTGTCGGGACGCAGGCCTCGGCGCGGGGGCCGCACCGGCTAGACTGAACCCACAACTGAAGACAGGCCGAATGACCCACGCGGGAGAGCCCCGGCGAACGCAGCCGGGCACCGAAGGAGCAAGCCTCCCCGCCAATCTCTCAGGTACGCGTACCGCGCGGTTCCGGCCACTCTGAAAAGCGATCCCGCGACCGCGCGGATCCGCCGACGGTGAAAGCCCCGCCTCCGTGCGCGGGTGAAGCTCTCAGGCCTATGACAGAGGGGGAGTTCCGAGGAACGGCGATGCCGCCGTTCCGCCCGACACAGCCCGGGAGAACTCCATGTCCGACCCCCGCTACACCCCGCTCCGCGAACGCCATGAGGCGCTCGGCGCGTCGTTCACCGACTTCGGCGGCTGGCAGATGCCGGTGCGCTACACGTCCGACCTCGCCGAGCACCACGCCGTGCGCGAGAGCGCGGGCATCTTCGACATCTCGCACATGGCCGAGTTCCTGGTGACGGGCGAGGCCGCAGCGGAATTCCTCGACTATGCTCTGGCCGGCCGCATCTCGGCGATGCCGGTCGGGAAGGCGAAGTACTCGCTCCTGCTCGCGGAGGGCGGCGGCATCATCGATGATGTCATCGCCTACCGGCTGGCCGAGGACCGCTACCTCGTGATCGCGAACGCCGGCAATCGGGGCTTCGTCGACTCGGCATTCGCGAAACGCGTCCGTGATTTCCCGTCGCTCGTCGAGCGCGACCTCCCCGCTCGGGCACCGGGCGAGGAGCGCAGCTTCGCGGGGTTCCTCGGCGATCGCGGAGTCGACGTCGAAGACGTCTCCGACGACTACGCCCTCATCGCCGTACAGGGTCCGAACGCCGAGGCCATCCTCGCCGCGACCGCTGACATCACCGACGTGAGCATTCCCTGGTCCGAGCAGAAGTACTACGCCTGGGCGTCGGCGAACTACCGCGGCAAACCGCTCCTCCTCGCGCGCACCGGCTACACGGGCGAGGACGGCTTCGAGCTTCTCGTCGCCGCTGACGACGCGGCGGCGCTGTGGGATGCCCTGCTCGCTGCCGGCACGCCGCACGGCCTGGTTCCCGCCGGGCTCGCCGCGCGCGACACCCTTCGCCTCGAAGCGGGGATGCCGCTCTACGGGCACGAACTGAGCCTTGACACCCAGCCGTCTCAGGCAGGCCTCGGACGCGTCGTCGTGACCGCGAAGGAGCACTTCGTCGGCAAGGCGGCGCTCTCCGCCGCCGCGGAGTCGACCGAGGCAGCGCAAGCGCCGGTCCTGGTCGGACTCGTGGCCGAGGGCAAGCGCGCCGGCCGCGCCGGATACGCCGTCGTCGACGAAGACGGATCGGCGCTCGGCGAGATCACGAGCGGGGCGCTCAGCCCCACGCTCGGTCATCCGATCGCGATGGCCTACGTGAAGCCTTCTTCCGCGGAAGAGGGAACCGCAGTATTCCTTGATGTGCGGGGCACCAGGATCCCCGCGACCGTGACCGCCCTGCCTTTCTACCGGAGGACCAAATGACCGATCTCGCCGCACTCCACTACACCGAAGAGCACGAGTGGATCGCCGCTGACGGCGACACCGTGACCATCGGCATCACCGACTACGCCGCCGAGAAGCTGGGCGACGTCGTGTTCGTCGAGCTCCCGGCCGTCGGCACCGAGGTCACCGCGGGAGCGGTCGTCGGAGAGATCGAGTCCACCAAGTCGGTCGGTGAGCTGTACGCACCGGTCTCCGGCACGGTCGTCGAGATCAATGACGCGGCCGTCGATGACCCGTCGCTGGTCAACGCGGCGCCGTTCGAGGGCGGATGGCTGCTCAAGGTCGCCGTCGCCGACGGCGCGCTGGATGGACTGCTCGACCGCGACGCCTATGTCGCACTCACGGAGGGCTGATTCGCCAGTGGTCACTTTCGCCGATCGTCACATCGGACCCACGGATGCCGCGCAGCGCACGATGCTCGCCGCCCTCGGTCTCGACAACGCCGGAGCGGACGATGCGCTGAGCCCGGTCGAGGCGCTCATGCGCCAGGCCGTGCCCGCGTCGATCTACACGGGCCCGTCATCCGAGGCAGCGGACGCGCCCTCGCGCATCCCGTCCGCCGCGAGCGAGACTGAGGCTCTCGCCGAGCTGCGCGCGCTCGCCTCGCGCAACACCGTGAACCGACCGATGATCGGCCTCGGCTACTACGGCACCATCACGCCGCAGGTGATCCAGCGCAACGTGCTGGAGAACCCGTCCTGGTACACCGCGTACACGCCGTACCAGCCGGAGATCTCGCAGGGGCGCCTGGAGGCGCTCATCAACTTCCAGACGATGGTCGCAGAACTCACCGGCCTCACCACGGCGAACGCCTCGATGCTCGACGAGTCGACGGCGGTCGTCGAGGCGATGCTGCTCTCCCGGCGCGCCTCGAAGTCGTCGTCGACGGTGTTCGCGGTCGACGCGGACGCGCTCCCGCAGACCAGGGCGATGCTCGCTACGCGCGCGGAGGCGCTCGGTATCGACATCGTCACCGTCGACTTCGCTGCGGGCGAGGAGCTGCCCTCCGAGCTGTTCGGCGTCTTCGTCCAGTACCCCGGCGCATCCGGACGGGTGTGGGATCCGTCGGCCGTCTTCGAAGCGGCGCACCTCTCCGGTGCTCTCGCGGTCGCGGCCGCCGATCTGCTCGCTCTCACGCTGATCGCCTCGCCCGGTTCCCTCGGTGCCGACGTGTCGGTCGGCACGACGCAGCGCTTCGGCGTACCGATGGGCTTCGGCGGCCCGCACGCGGGCTACATGGCTGTCCGCTCCGGTCTCGAGCGTCAGCTGCCCGGCCGTCTTGTCGGTGTCTCGGTGGATGCCGACGGCAAGCCCGCCTACCGGCTCTCGCTGCAGACGCGTGAGCAGCACATCCGTCGTGAGAAGGCGACGTCGAACATCTGCACCGCGCAGGTGCTGCTGGCCGTCATGGCGTCGATGTACGCGGTCTACCACGGTCCGGACGGGCTCCGGGCGATCGCCGTGGACGTGGCCCGCAAGGCCGACGCTCTGGCCACCTGGCTCATCGAGCTCGAACTCGACATCGAGCACAGGGAGTTCTTCGACACTCTCCGTGTCCGCGTGCCGGGCCGCGCCTCCGAGATCGTCGCCACCGCGCACGACGCGGGCTATCTCCTCCACGAAGTCGACGCCGACACCGTCGGCGTCTCGGTCGACGAGACCACGACGTTCACCGACCTCGACCGGGTCGCGGGTTGCTTCGCATCGGGTACAGGGCGCTCCTTCGGCTACATCGCCGCCTCCGAGCACGGCCGGCTTCCCGAGGCGCTGCTGCGTCAGGATGAGTACCTCACGCACCCCGTCTTCCACTCGCACCGCTCGGAGACCGCCATGATGCGGTATCTGAAGAGCCTCTCCGACCGCGACTACGCGCTCGATCGCGGCATGATCCCCCTGGGCTCGTGCACGATGAAGCTCAACGCGGCGACCGAGATGGCAGCCATCAGCTGGCCGGAGTTCGCCGGTATCCACCCGTTCGCTCCGGCCGCCGACGTGCAGGGCTACCTCGAGCTCATCGAGCAGCTCGAGGGCTGGCTGGCCGAGGTCACCGGGTATGACGCGGTCTCGCTGCAGCCGAACGCCGGTTCGCAGGGTGAGCTGGCGGGCCTCCTCGCCATCCGCGGCTATCACCACGCGAACGGCGACGCGCACCGCACGGTGTGCCTCATCCCGTCGTCGGCTCACGGCACGAACGCGGCCTCGGCCGTGCTCGCGGGGATGAAGGTCGTCGTCGTGGCGACGGACGAGCTCGGCAACGTCGACCTCGACGACCTGCGCGCGAAGATCACCCTGCACGCCGACGACCTCTCCGCTCTCATGATCACCTACCCCTCCACGCACGGCGTGTACGAGGAGCAGGTCGTCGAGATCACGGCCGCTGTGCACGACGCGGGCGGACAGGTGTACGTCGACGGCGCGAACCTCAACGCGCTGCTGGGCTATGCGCGCTTCGGCGACCTGGGCGGCGATGTCTCGCATCTCAACCTGCACAAGACCTTCGCCATCCCGCACGGCGGCGGCGGGCCCGGCATCGGACCGGTGGCGGCGAAGTCCCACCTCGCGCCGTTCCTCCCCTCGCACCCGCTCGCACAGAGCGCCGAGCACTTCGGCGGCTACACGTTCGGCGGCGGCGTGATCTCCGCGGCTCCGTACGGATCCGCGGGCATCCTGCCGATCTCCTGGGCGTACGTGCGCATGATGGGAGCCGATGGACTGCGTCGGGCCACCGCTGCGGCCGTGCTGTCGGCGAACTACATCGCGGAGCGCCTCAGCGCCCACTTCCCGGTGCTCTACACCGGCGAGAACGGCCGCGTGGCGCACGAGTGCATCCTCGACCTCCGCCCGCTCAAGGAAGCGACCGGCATCACGGTCGACGATGTCGCCAAGCGCCTCATCGACTACGGCTTCCACGCGCCGACCATGTCTTTCCCCGTCGCGGGAACCCTCATGGTCGAGCCGACCGAGTCGGAGGACCTCGACGAGATCGAGCGGTTCGTCGAGGCGATGGTCATGATCAAGGCCGAAGCGGATGCGGTCGCCGCCAGACGCTGGCCCGCGGACGACAACCCCCTCGTGCACGCGCCACACACCGCGGTGTCGCTCATCGCGGGGGAGTGGAACCATGCGTACTCGCGAGAGGATGCCGCCTATCCCGTGCACGCCCTGGTCGCCGGCAAGTACTGGCCGCCGGTGCGTCGCATCGATCAGGCGTACGGCGACCGCAACCTCGTGTGCGCCTGCCCGCCGGTGGAGGCTTTCGCCTGAACCACGTGCTCATCTGAGCAGACGGTGCCGCGCTTCTGTATGGGAGCGCGGCACCGTCTGCTGTTTCGCGGTGTTTCCCCGGTGTTACAGATGGTCACCACTCAGTAACAGTTCGTTAGCTGAGGGCGTCCGTGGGCGAGGCGGCGGGTTACGCTCAGGTATCCCTGCGTGCTCGACGATGCGCACGCAGAACCCCGAATGTCCACAGGAGGACACAAAGTGAAGCGCAACAAGATCGCCCTTGCGGGCACCGCGTTGTTCGTGATCGGCGCCCTGGCGCTCGCGGGCTGCGCCAGCGGCGGAAACGAGTCGAACGGTGACGCCGGCGGAAACGTCAACGCGGACGCCATCATCACGACCAACGGATCCGAGCCGGAGAACCCGCTCATCCCGACCAACACCAACGAGGTGGGTGGCGGAAAGATCCTCGACGAGATCTTCGCAGGGCTGATCTACTACGACGCCGAGGGCAAGCCGGTCAACGACGTGGCTGAGGAGATCACCACCGAGGACCCCCAGAACCTCACGATCAAGATCAAGGAAGGCCTGACCTTCACCGACGGTGAAGAGGTCACGGCCGACAACTTCATCAAGGCGTGGAACGAGGGCGCGAAGCTCTCGAACGGCCACCTCTCCAGCTACTTCTTCGAGGACATCGAGGGCTTCAGCTACGACGAGGACTCCGAGCTCACCGGCCTGAAGCAGGTCGACGACTACACCTTCACGATCGCGCTCAACAAGCCGGCCTCCGACTTCGCGCTGCGTCTCGGCTATTCGGCGTTCTACCCGCTGCCCGATGTCGCATTCGAAGACATGGATGCCTTCGGTCAGAACCCGATCGGCAACGGCCCGTACAAGATCGCCGACGAAGACGCGTGGCAGCACGACGTCCAGATCGAGCTCGTCCGCAACGACGACTACGACGGCGGACGCAAGGCGGCCAACGGTGGCCTCACCATCAAGTTCTACGCGACGCAGGAAGCGGCGTACGCCGACCTGCTGTCGAACGAGGTCGACGTCATCGACGCGATCCCGACGAACTCGCTGGCCGTCTTCACCGACGAGCTCGGCGACCGCGCCGTGAACCAGCCCTCTGCTGTGTTCCAGTCGTTCACCATCGGCCAGTTCCTGCCGCACTTCAGCGGCGAAGAGGGCAAGCTGCGTCGTCAGGCGCTGTCGATGGCGATCAACCGCGAGGAGATCACCGAGACGATCTTCTCCGGCACCCGCACCCCGGCGGCGGACTTCACTTCCCCGGTCATCGCCGGCTGGTCCGACTCGATCCCCGGCAACGAGGTCCTCAGCTACGACCCCGAGAAGGCCAAGGAACTCTGGGCCGAGGCTGACGCCATCGCTCCGTGGGAGGGCGACTTCAAGATCGCCTACAACTCCGACGGCGGACACGACGCCTGGGTCGACGCAGTGAGCAACAGCATCAAGAACACGCTCGGCATCGAGGCGTCGGGCGACCCGTACCCGACCTTCCAGGACCTGCGCAGCAAGATCAACGACCGCACCATCACCACGGCGGCACGTTCGGGCTGGCAGGCCGACTACCCGGGTCTGTACAACTTCCTCGGACCGCTCTACGCGACGGGCGCCGGTTCCAACGACGGTGACTACTCGAACCCCGAGTTCGACGACCTCATCTCGGCGGGCATCAGCAACCCCGACCCCGACGCGCAGCTCGAGGACTTCACCAAGGCACAGGAGATCCTGTTCCAGGATCTGCCTGCGATCCCGCTGTGGTACTCGAACGTGACCGGTGGGTTCAGCGAGAACGTCGACAACGTGACGTTCGGCTGGAACTCGGTCCCGCTGTACTACGAGATCACGAAGGCCGGCGAGTAAAGTCTGACGGCACTTCACCCATGAGGCGGTGACGATTCTTCGTCACCGCCTCATGGGCTGTGTTCGCCTCGCTTTCTTTGCCCTCAAGAAGGGACAAGCGGATGCTCGGTTACATTCTGAGACGTCTTCTGCAGGTGATCCCGGTCTTCTTCGGAGCCACCCTGCTCATCTATTTCCTCGTGTTCGCCATGCCCGGCGATCCGATCCTCGCCCTGTTCGGGGACAAGACCCCGAACCCCGCTGTCCTCGAGCAGCTGCGCGAGCAGTACCACCTGAACGAGCCGTTCATCGTGCAGTACTGGTACTACATCACCGGTGTCTTCCAGGGTGACCTGGGCACGACCTACTCGGGCCGCCCGGTCTCGGCCGTCCTCGCCGCCACTCTCCCCGTCACGGGGCGCCTCGCCGTCATGGCGATCGCGATCGAGTTCGTGTTGGCGATCATCATCGGAACGATCTCGGCGCTGCGCAAGGGCAAGCTGTTCGACAACGTGTCTCTCGTGATCGCCCTCGTCGCGATCGCGATCCCCATCTTCGTGGCAGCGTTCCTCGCGCAGTACTTCCTCGCGATCCAGCTCGGATGGTTCAAGCCCACCGTGGGCGCGGACAACGACTGGGGCGGACTATGGCTCCCGGCGATCGTCCTCGGCTTCAGCCTCTATGCGGTGAGCATGCGTCTGATGCGCAGCTCCGTCATCGAGACCCTGAACCAGGACTGGGTGCGCACCGCCTACAGCAAGGGTCTCTCACGGGGTCGCGTGCTTCCCGTACACGTGCTGCGCAACTCGCTGATTCCCGTCATCACCAACTCCGCCACGAACTTCGGCGTGCTGCTCGTCGGCGCCACCGTCACCGAGGGAATCTTCAACGTCCCGGGTGTCGGTAACACGCTGTTCCAGGCGATCCTGCGCGGCGAAGGCCCCACTGTGGTCTCTTTCGTGACGGTGTTCGTCATCCTGTACGTGCTGGTGAACCTTCTCATCGACCTGCTCTACGGTCTGCTCGACCCGAGGATCCGCTATGCCTGATTCCACACCTCAGCACTACGTCGCCCCGGTGGAGACCGAGTCGATCTCCGTCGACGCCGTCCGTATCTCGGACAAGCCCAGCAACCTGTGGAGGGACGCCTGGTTCGACCTGCGCCGTCGCCCCCTGTTCTGGTTCTCGATCGCGCTCGCGCTGTTCTTCCTCGTGATGGCATTGTGGCCGACGCTGTTCACCTCCACACCCCCCAACGAAGGCTGCCAGCTCTCCAACAGCAACGGCGGGCCGACCGAGGGGCACCCCCTCGGATTCACGTTCCAGGGGTGCGACATCTACGCCCGCATCGTGTGGGGATCGCAGACGTCGCTGGCTGTGGGCCTGATCGCCACCGTGATCTCGTCTGTGCTCGGCCTGATCATGGGAGCCCTCGCCGGTTTCTACGGCGGCTGGCTCGACGGATTGCTGTCGCGCATCGGTGACATCTTCTTCGCGATCCCGTACATCCTCGCGGCCGTCGTCGTGATGACCGTGTTCCGGGACGCCCGGTCGGTGTGGACTCTCGCGTTCGCCATCGGGGCGTTCGCCTGGGCCTCGACCGCGCGTGTCGTTCGGGCGGAGGTGCTCCGCGTCCGCCAAGCCGACTTCGTGATGGCATCGCAGGCGCTCGGGCAGTCGAAGTTCAAGATCCTGTTGAACCACGTCGTCCCGAATGCGATCGCTCCGCTCCTCGTCGTCTCGACGCTCGGCCTCGCTGGGGCCATCGTCGCTGAAGCCACGCTCTCGTTCCTCGGAGTGGGGCTCGGCAGCGACGTGATGTCGTGGGGCAACGACATCGCGAAGGCTCAGGCCTCGCTGCGCGTGGCTCCGATGGCACTCATCTATCCGTCGATCGCCCTCACCCTCGCGGTGCTGGCCTTCGTCACCCTGGGCGAGCTCATCAGAGACGCCCTCGACCCGAAGGCGAGGGCACGCCGATGAGCGAGCGCGTCACCGAACAGGTCCCTCTGCTGAGCGTCCGCGACCTCACGGTCGCCTTCCGCACCCAGGAGGGGCTGCGCGAAGTGCTCCACGGAGTCAGCTTCGACATCATGCCGGGCGAGACCGTCGCCATCGTCGGCGAGTCGGGATCAGGCAAGTCCACGACGGCCACGGCCATCGTGAACCTGCTTCCCGGAACCGGAGAGGTCACCGCGGGGTCCATCACCCTCGACGGGCGAGAGCTCACGACACTGAACCGCCGTGAGATCGAGGCCGTGCGCGGTCGGGACATCGGCTTCGTGCCGCAGGACCCGATGTCGAACCTCAATCCCGTCTGGAGCATCGGATTCCAGGTCAAGGAGGCGATCCGTGCGAACGGCATCGCCCGGGATCGCGGGAGTGCCAAGGCGCGCACGATCGAGGTTCTGCAGCAGGCGGGCCTGGCCGATGCCGAGAAGCGACTGCATCAGTTCCCGCACCAGTTCTCAGGCGGCATGCGTCAGCGTGCGCTGATCGGTATCGGGCTCGCGGCAGACCCCAAGCTGCTCATCGCCGACGAGCCGACCTCGGCTCTGGACGTGACGGTGCAGCGCGTGATCCTCGACCACATGGCCTCGCTCACCCGCGACAAGGGCACCTCGATGCTCCTGATCACGCACGACCTTGGCCTCGCGGCCGAGCGTGCGAACAAGATCATCGTGATGAACGGCGGCAACATCGTCGAGGCAGGGCCGAGCCGCCAGATCCTCGAAGACCCTCAGCACCCCTACACGAAGCGCCTGGTCGCTGCGGCGCCCAGCGTCGCGTCGCAGCGCATCCAGGCAGTGGTGGAGGACCGAGGCATCGAGACGATCGAAGACCTCGCCGCCATCCCTCCGACGGTGCGTGTCGCGGGGCTCACGAAGGACTATCGGATCCGTCAGGGAGGGTTCCGCAGCGAGGCCTTCCGAGCGGTCGATGATGTGTCGTTCGAGATCCCCCGAGGAAAGACGCTCGCTCTCGTGGGCGAATCGGGCTCCGGCAAGTCCACGGTGGCGAAGATGGTGCTGAAGCTCGTGGAGCCCACCAGCGGCACCATCGAGATCGACGGCCGGGACGTGTCGAAGCTGTCGAGCGCTCAGGCGTTCGGCCTGCGTCGTCGCATGCAGCCGGTCTTCCAGGACCCGTACGGCTCGCTCGATCCGCTACGCAACATCGGCAACACGATCGCCGAGCCGCTGCAGATCCACGGCGTGGGCGATCGCGCATCGCAGCGCGAACGCGTC
This sequence comes from Microbacterium sp. PAMC22086, assembly GCF_019443525.1. NCBI lineage: Bacteria > Bacillati > Actinomycetota > Actinomycetes > Micrococcales > Microbacteriaceae > Microbacterium > Microbacterium sp. PAMC22086. Next base: position 1,800,366 of record NZ_CP080380.1, read on the forward strand.
GAGGAGCTGCTCGATCAGGTCTCGCTGCCGCGCGTGCTCGCCACTCGGTACCCGAACGAGCTGTCGGGCGGACAGCGTCAGCGCGTCGCGATCGCGCGTGCACTGGCACTGAAGCCCGACATCATCGTGCTCGACGAGGCCGTCTCGGCGCTCGATGTGCTCGTGCAGGACCAGGTGCTGCAGCTGCTCGCCGAACTCCAGTCCGAGCTCGGGCTCACGTATCTGTTCATCACGCACGACCTCGCCGTCGTCCGCGTGTCGAGCGACCTCGTGTGCGTCATGGAGAAGGGCAGGATCGTCGAGCAGGGCACTGTCGACGAGATCTTCGCCAACCCGCAGCAGGAGTACACCGACCGTCTGCTCAAGGCGATCCCCGGGGCGTCGATCCCTCTCGGCGGTCGCTGACGGTGACCGAACCACAGCATCCCGAGGGCGCGCGAACGTATCGCGCGTCCTCGGGACTGGTCATCCTGATCCCGAGCACGCTGCTCGCGTTGTTCCTTCTCGGCGACACCGTCGTGCGAGGGAGCTGGGTGCAGATGCTGCTCATCGCCCCGTGGGTGCTGCTGGCTCTGTGGGTCGTCTACGAGCTCACCTACGTCTCCTCGGTTCGGGTGGGCCCCGAGGGCGTCGTCGTGCAGAACATGCTGCGCCGTACCAGCTTCGGCTGGAACAACGTGCGCGACATCGACCTTCGCTGGCAGCTCCAGTTCTCGCTCGACGATGGACGAGACCTCACCTGCTACGGCGGCCCCGCCCGTGCCAGGCCACCGCGCCCCGCACGGGGTGACGCCGCCGAACCCAAGGCTCCCGCCGGCCTCCGCGCCCTCACGGAAATCCGCGATCTCTGGGAGGCGGCGCCTCCCGTGCCCACGTCGATCCGTCGCACCTGGGACGCCCCCGCGCTCATCGCACTCGCCGTGATCGTGCTCTGGGCGATCGGGGCGATCATCGTCGCCGGCACCGTCTCACCCTGAGCTGATCAGCCGGGCAACCCGAACAGCTCGGGCCAGGTGGCCGCCGCCCACGGGTACCCCACGAACGCGGCGGCGTCGATGACGAAGTGCGCCACGAGGAACGGCATCAGCCGGCCCGACCGCTGATACAGCCATCCGAAGAGCAGGCCCATCGCGAGGTTGCCGATGAACGCCGGATACCCCTGGTAGAGGTGGTAGCTGGCCCGCAGGACCGACGTGGAGACGATGATCGTCCACGGGCTCCAGCCGAGCTGCCGGAGCCGCGTGAAGAGGTATCCGAGCAGGACGAACTCCTCCTGCAGCGATGCCCGCGCCGCTGCCAGCAGCAACACCGGCACGGTCCACCAGTAGGCGTCGATCCCGGCGGGGTCGATCGCGACCGTGAGCCCGAGAGCCCGGCCGGCTAGGTACAGGCCGAGGCCGGGGATGCCGATCGCCAGGACGAGGAGGACACCGCGACCTGCATCCTTCGCGACCCCCGTGCCGTCGAGCCCGAGTCGCGCCAGGTGCGGGCGTCGGGACTGCCACAGCAGGAAGCACACCAGCAGCACGGGCACGAGCGAGAAGCCGATCGCGAGCACCTGGTAGATGAGGTCGAAGATCTCCCTGTCGCTTCGCGAGGGATTGAGCTTCGCCACCTGCTCGGCGAGCGGCACCTCGTCGGTGAGGCGGTAGGCGAGCTGCACGATCGCGTACACGGCGGACTGGCCGAGGCCGAGAGCCAGGACGATCGCGATCTCCACCCACAGCCGGGCACGGGACGGGGCGGGGGAGAGGTCGGGGAGGTCCCACGGAGCCTGCGGTCGGGTCACGATCTCGATGCTACGACCTGCTTTTCAGGAACAAGCCCTGAGCTTGCGTTATCCTGGAACGTCGGCTTCCCGGCGAAACCCCACATCTTTTAGGACACCTGTATGGCGCACGCCCTCCGTTCTGACCTCCGCAACGTCGCGATCGTGGCGCACGTCGACCACGGCAAGACCACTCTCGTCGACGCGATGCTGCGTCAGACGGGCTCCTTCGGCGAACACGCTCACGTCGACGAGCGCGCCATGGACTCGAACGATCTGGAACGTGAGAAGGGCATCACGATCCTCGCCAAGAACACGGCGATCACGTACAAGGGCAAGCACGCCCAGGGCAAGGAGATCACGATCAACGTGATCGACACCCCCGGTCACGCCGACTTCGGTGGCGAGGTCGAGCGCGGCCTGTCCATGGTCGACGGTGTCGTGCTGCTCGTCGACGCGAGTGAGGGCCCGCTGCCGCAGACCCGCTTCGTGCTGCGCAAGGCGCTCGAGGCCAAGCTTCCCGTCATCCTCCTGGTCAACAAGACCGACCGCCCCGACGCCCGCATCGCGGAGGTCGAGGAAGAGGCGCACGACCTGCTGCTCGGTCTCGCCTCCGACCTGGTCGACGATGTGCCCGACCTCGATGTCGACGCTCTCCTCGACGTGCCGGTCGTCTACGCCTCCGGTCGTGCCGGTGCCGCATCGCAGAACCGTCCTGCCGACGGATCGCTGCCGGACAACGACGATCTCGAGCCGCTGTTCGAGGCGATCCTCGAGCACGTTCCCGCGCCCGCGTACGACGACGAGCACCCGCTGCAGGCCTGGGTCACCAACCTCGACTCCAGCCCGTTCCTCGGCCGTCTCGCACTGCTGCGCGTCTTCAACGGCACGCTGAAGAAGGGCCAGACCGTGGCCTGGGTCCGCGCCGACGGCACCCACCAGAACGCCCGCATCACCGAGCTGCTGAAGACCCGTGCCCTCGAGCGCTACCCCGCCGATTCCGCCGGCCCCGGCGACATCGTCGCCATCGCCGGCTTCGAGAACATCACGATCGGCGAGACCATCGCCGACCCCGAAGACGTGCGTCCGCTGCCGGCCATCACGGTCGACGACCCCGCCATCTCGATGACCATCGGCACCAACACCTCGCCCCTCATGGGCAAGGTCAAGGGTCACAAGCTCACCGCTCGCATGGTCAAGGACCGTCTCGACAAGGAGCTCATCGGCAACGTGTCGCTCAAGGTCGTCGACATCGGGCGTCCGGATGCGTGGGAGGTGCAGGGCCGTGGAGAGCTCGCGCTCGCCATCCTCGTCGAGAACATGCGCCGCGAGGGCTTCGAGCTCACCGTCGGCAAGCCGCAGGTGGTCACGAAGAAGATCGACGGCAAGACCTACGAGCCGTTCGAGCACCTGACCATCGACACTCCGGAGGAGCACCTCGGAGCGATCACCCAGCTGCTCGCGAACCGCAAGGGTCGCATGGAGAACATGACCAACCACGGCACCGGCTGGGTGCGCATGGAGTTCATCGTTCCGTCGCGCGGCCTGATCGGCTTCCGCAGCGAGTTCCTGACCACCACCCGCGGCACCGGCATCGCGAACGCGATCTCGCACGGCTACGAGCCGTGGGCCGGTTCCATCACGACGCGTCAGAACGGCTCGATCGTCGCCGACCGTCAGGGTGTCGTCACTCCGTTCGCCATGATCGCCCTGCAGGAGCGCATGTCGTTCTTCGTGCAGCCCACGCAGGAGGTCTACGAGGGCATGGTCATCGGCGAGAACTCCCGCGCCGACGACATGGACGTCAACATCACCAAGGAGAAGAAGCTCACCAACATGCGTGCGGCGAGCTCCGACACCTTCGAGTCGATGACGCCTCCGCGCCAGCTCACGCTGGAGGAGAGCCTCGAGTTCGCCCGCGACGACGAGTGCGTCGAGGTGACCCCCGAGGTCGTCCGCATCCGCAAGGTGAACCTCGACGCGAACACGCGTGCGCGTGAGACCGCCCGCCTGAAGCGCCAGGACGCGAACGTCTGAAACCCGTCTCGGAGATGCTCCGAGTGAGAGGGCCTCGTGCCGCCGCAAGGCGCGCATGGGGCCCTCTTCTCATGTAAATCCCAGGTGAGGGATGGTTTTCGTTCAGGTTCATGGTTCAGAGTGGTTCACTTGCGCCTGGGACGAGCTCCCGATGAGTCTCCTGCAAGGGCGTACGACCACCCGAAAGTCGAACCCATGCTTCACAAGACCCGTGCGCTTCGGCGCGCCTCCGCGGCAGCCTCGGCCCGAAACGCCGCGCACCGCCCGATGACCATCCTCGGCGTCGCCTCGGCCGCCCTCGTCGGCATCACCTTGAGCGTCGGCCTCGCCTCCACCCCCGCCGTAGGTGCCATGAACGCCGCGTCCGCCGTCACCGCTCCCGCCCTCGCCGGCGCCGAGCCGCTCGCGCAGATCACGGAAGACGCCTCAACGACCCTGGCGCAGGCGAAGGGCGCTGTGGCGGCGGCCGAGACGCTGGAGTCCGAGGTCGTCGCCTCCGGGCTCGACGTCGGCGTCGTCACGACGATCGACACCTCCGACCTCGTCAGCCACATCGACAAGCTGGATGACAGCGACGTGACTCCGGTGCTTCTGGTGGGCATCCTCGCCGACAAGGCGGAAGAGGAGACGGCGAACGTCGTCGCCGATACCGCAGAGCTGCGCAGTGCACTCACCGCGGCGCAGCAGAAGCAGGCGGAGGAAGAGGCCGCGAGGATAGCGGCGGAGCAGGCGGCGGCTCAGGCCGCCGCGGAGCAGCAGGCGGCGGCCGCATTGGCCGCAGCCAACACGCCGGAGGGCGCCAAGGCCTCCGCGCAGCAGATCATGTCGAGCACCTATGGATGGGGCGGCGATCAGTTCTCCTGCCTGAACTCCCTGTGGAACAAGGAGTCCGGTTGGAACTACCAGGCGTACAACCCGAGCGGTGCCACCGGCATCCCGCAGGCGCTTCCCGGCAGCAAGATGGCGTCAGCCGGATCCGACTGGCAGACGAACGCCGCCACTCAGGTCGCCTGGGGACTGGGATACATCTCGTCGGTGTACGGCACTCCCTGCAGCGCATGGGCGCATTCGCAGGCCATGAACTGGTACTGATCCCCGCCCGTCCTCCCGAGGATTCTCTAGCCATCGGTGGGCGTCGAGCGCTACGGTGACTCTGACGACCTGGGGGCGTCACGGATCCGAGGAGGAGATGTGCTCGACCCGGCAGCGTGGCGCGATGTGCCGCAGGAGGTCTCCACCGGCTCCCTGCCGGGGTGGGATCGCGTCGAGGAGATCGTGCGCGACGCACACTCCCGCTATCGCGGGGAACGCGGCGGCACCGTCGCCGACTACATCCCCGTGCTCGCCGAGGTCGATCCGGAGCTCTTCGGTCTGGCGGTGATCGAGGTCGGTGGCGGGCTGCACGATGCCGGCGACGCTCTGCATCCTTTCTCCATCCAGTCGATCTCGAAGATGTTCGTCTAAGCCCTGGCGATCCAGGAGCACGGCCATGAGCGCGTGCGCGACATCGTCGGCGTGAACAACACAGGACTCGCCTTCAACTCCGTCGTGGCGGTCGAGCTCAACGACGGGCATCCGATGAATCCGATGGTCAACGCCGGTGCGATCGCCACGACCGCCCTCATGCCCGGCGCCACCGCGGTCGAGCAGTGGGAGCGCGTTCGTGAGGGGCTCTCCGCCTTCGCCGGGCGTCCGCTGAGTCTCGACGGGGTGGTCTACGCATCGGAAGCGCAGACGAACGACCGCAATCGCGCTCTCGGTCGTCTGCTGCGCAGCTATGGTCGGCTGTCGGGCGATCCCGACGAGGTGGTCGACGTCTACACGCGTCAGTGCGCCTTGAGCGTCACGGCTCACGATCTCGCTGTGATGGGGGCGACGCTCGCCGACGGGGGAGTGAATCCGGTCACCGGAGAGCGGGTGGTCTCGGAAGAGGTGTGCCGCGACACTCTCGCTGTCGTCGCGTCGACGGGGTTGTACGAACGATCCGGCGACTGGCTGTTCGAGATCGGGCTCCCGGCGAAGTCCGGTGTCGCCGGCGGCATCGTCGCTGTCGCACCCGGCAAGGGCGCGGTTGCCGGATTCTCGCCGCGACTGGACGAGGCCGGGAACTCCATCCGTTCGCAGATGGCCATCGGGTACCTGTCACGTGTTCTGGGGCTGAACCTCTTCGCCTCGGCCCCGGCGCGTCGTGAAGCCTCCGCGACCGCACCCTCACCCGCACCGCAGGAGCAGTCATGACCCAGACGCAGCCGGAGCAGACCAAGACCTCGTGGTTCCCGATGGTCAGCCTGTTCCTCGCACAGGTGCTGATGTCGTTCAACGTCGCCGCGCTGCCGATCTCCCTCGGCGGCATGGTGAGCGAGTTCGGCGTCCCGCCCACGGTCGCGAGCACGACGATCGTCATGTACGGGCTCGCCGTGGCCGCGCTCGTGATGACAGGCGCGAAGCTCGGTCAGAGGATCGGCTGGGTGCTCATCTTCCGGATCGTGATCGCGCTGTTCGCGGCCTCCTCGGTGATGATGATCCTGGCGCCCACGGTGTGGTGGGCGATCGCCGGACAGGCCGTCGCCGGCGCGGCCGCAGCGATCATCGTGCCGTCGATCGTGGCACTCATTGCCGAGAACTACCGCGGCCAGCAGCAGGCGACCGCCATCGGCGCCATCGGTTCGGCGCGCGCGATCTCGGGTGTCAGCGCCTTCCTGATCGGCGGCACCCTGGGGACCCTGGTCGGCTGGCGGCCGATGTTCTTCATCGTGCTGGGGATCGCCGTCGTCGTCGCCGCACTGAGCTTCACCCTGCGCGGCGATCGCGGAGACGCGTCGATCCGCATCGACCTCGTCGCCTCACTCCTCATCGGCGCGGCGATCGTGCTGCTGACGCTCGGGTTCAACAACCTGAACTCCTGGGGTGCGGTGGCGGCGACGGCCGACGCCCCTTTCAACGTCATCGGGCTCTCGCCTGCCCCCGTCTTCATCGTGGTGGGGCTGGTACTCGGGCAGGCCTTCTTCCTGTGGACGCGGAGACGGATGTCGGAGGGGAGGGTTCCCCTGATCGATCTGAGCGTGCTCGGCTCGTCGCGTGAGCGGGCCGCCGTGTATGCCATGTTCATCGTGGTCGCCCTGGAGGCGTGCGTGAACTTCACGATCCCGCTCTACATCCAGATCGTGCAGGGCAGGACCCCGTTCGACACCTCGATGGCGATGATGCCGTTCAACCTCACCGTCTTCGTCACAGCCACGCTCGTGGTGCGGCTGTACCGGCGCTTCCCGCCGCGGACGATCGGCGTGGTCGGCTTCATCCTCACCACGGTCGCGCTGGTGTGGTTGTCGTTCGTCGTGAACAACAACTGGGAGACCATCCCGACGATCGCCGGGCTCATCGTCTTCGGCATCGGACAGGGCGCGCTGGTGACGTTGGTGTTCAACGTCCTCGTGACGGCGGCCCCCGCCGAACTCGCCGGAGACGTGGGTTCGCTGCGCGGCACCACGCAGAACCTCGCCTCGGCCGTCGGCACCGCGCTCGCAGGGGCGCTGCTGGTCTCTCTTCTCGGGCTCAGTATCGGTCGCGCTGTCGTCGAGCACCCCGAGCTTCCGCCGTCACTCGTCGCACAGGTCGACATGGACAACCTCAACTTCGTCAGCAACGACGATCTCCGTGTCGCGCTCGAGGCCACGGACGCGACGCCGGAACAGGTCGACGCAGCCGTCGCCGTGAACGAGGAGTCCCGGCTCGGCACTCTCAAGCTCGGCCTGCTCCTGCTCGCGGGTATCAGCGCGCTGGCGATCCTCCCGGCTTCGCGGCTCCCGCAGTATCGGCCGCACGAGATCCCCGACCCGTCGCCGGCGGCCGGGTCGGAGTGACGCTCAGCGCAGCTCGGAGATGAGCACCGCGCTGGTGCCGGGCGCGGTCGCCTCGAAGATGTGCGGAGCATCTCCGGCGTAGGTGAGGTAGTCGCCGGGGCCCAGCAGCACTGGTTCGTCGACCGGGCCGATCCGTGCCTGTCCCGTCATCATGATCACGTGCTCGATCGTCCCGGGGTGATGAGGGTCGGAACGGCGGGCGTCACCCGGCTCGGCCTGGATCAGGTAGATGTCCCGGCGGGCGCCGGGAGGGCTCGCCGACAGCAACGTCGCGCTGTACGCGGCTGCGGAGGACGGAACGCCCGCGAGGTCGTCTGCGCGGATGAGGGTCGGTGCGTTGGCCTGCTGATCGACCAGCACGGCGAAGGGTACGCCGAGCGCCACGCCGAGCGCCCACAGCGTCTCGACGCTGGGGTTGCCTGCTCCGCTCTCGAGCTGGGACACCGTCGCCTTGGAGATGCCGGCTCGTCGAGCGAGCTCGGACACCGACAGACTCGCCGCCTCTCGCTCCCGACGCAGGGTGCGGGCGATGCGTGTGCGAAGTTCCTCCATGTGTTCATCATGTCAAACGTTCGTTCGCTTGACTATCCGTGCGCTGGTGTTCAGAATTATGATCATGTGTTCAGTGAAGCGAACAGTGGTTCGAGTGGTGTGTGATGACCGCAGAGCGTGAGGTCTGGCGCGAGTCGCTCGGCGTCGTTCTCGCGACCAGTGCCTACGGCATCTCTTTCGGCGCCCTCGCCGTGGCCTCGGGTCTCGACGTCTGGCAGACGTGTGTGCTGAGCCTGCTGATGTTCACCGGAGGATCCCAGTTCGCCTTCGTCGGCGTCTTCACTGCGGGCGGCGTCGCCGCGCTGCCCTCGGCGATCGCCTCGGCGGCGCTTCTCGGGGTGCGCAACGTCGCCTACGGCATGCGGATGTCGCCGATCGTCGGGGGAGGACCCGTGCGCAAGGCGGCTGCTGCGCACTTCACGATCGACGAGTCGACGGCGGTGGCGATCTCGCAGAGAGACCCGCGGCTGCGGCAGGTCGGATTCTGGGTGACGGGGATCGGCATCTTCGTCGGCTGGAACATCACCACCCTCGTCGGGGCACTCGTGGGCGACGTGCTCGGAGACCCCAAGGCCTGGGGGCTGGATGCGGCGGCGGCTGCGGCATTCCTCGCTCTGCTGTGGCCGAGACTCCGCCAGCGTCAGGCCGTCGTGGTCGGCATCGCCGCGGCTGTGGTCGCCGCGGCCTTCACCCCGATGCTGATGCCCGGACTTCCGGTGCTCGTCGCCGCGGTCGTCGCGATCGCCGTCGGCTGGTTCAACTGGATGGGGCGGCCTGCGACATCGGTCGAGACGACCGACGCGGGACCGGAGGCGACGTCATGACTCTCTGGAGCGCCATCCTCCTCGCGGCGGTGATATGCCTCGCCCTCAAGGCTGCCGGCTACCTGGTGCCGCCCCGGGTGCTCGAGGCGCCGCGCACGGCCCGCATCTCTGATCTTCTGACGGTGGCGCTCCTGGCGGCTCTCGTGGCCGTGCAGACCCTGGGGGACGGGCAGACGATCACCGTTGATGCGCGCGTGCCCGCTCTGCTGGTCGCGGGCGGGCTGCTGTGGCTGCGGCAGTCCTTCCTCGTGGTCGTGGTGGCGGCTGCGGTGGTGGCCGCCCTCCTTCGTCTGTTCGGAGTCGCGGCCTGACCCTGCCAGGTTCTGATCGGGATCGTGCGGGCCTCCTCGGTAGGATCGACAGGTGCGCGTGAGCTGGATGTCGAGAGTGTTGTCGTGGATCGCTGCCGCCCTGGTGGGCGGTGTCTACGGCATCGCCGGCACGATCAGCCACAGCGTGATGTGGGGTCCGATCCCGGTCGGCATGATCGTCGCCGCGATCGCCTGCGCGGCCATCCTGATCGCCGTGCGCGCGCTCACGCACGACCGCGGTGCCGCCGTGGCAGCGGGGCTGGGGATGATCGGCATGCTGGTGCTGATCTCGGGCGAGGGTCCCGGAGGCTCCGTCGTCGTGCCCGCGTCGTTCACGGGGCAGATCTGGACCTACCTGGTGGCCGGAATCGTGCTGCTCGTGATCGCCTGGCCCTCGGTGCGACGTCTTCCCGTGCGCACGGAGGCACCCGCCGCGCAAGAACCCGAGGCTCGCGAGTCGTAGACTGAGGGGGTGACGTATGTGATCGCCCTCCCGTGCGTCGATGTCAAGGATCGCGCCTGCATCGACGAGTGCCCCGTTGACTGCATCTACGAGGGTGAACGCTCGTTGTACATCCATCCCGACGAGTGCGTCGACTGTGGTGCCTGCGAGCCGGTGTGCCCCGTCGAGGCCATCTACTACGAAGATGATCTGCCCGACGAATGGCAGGACTACTACAAGGCCAACGTCGAGTTCTTCGACGAGATCGGGTCCCCGGGCGGCGCCGCCAAGGTCGGCGTCTACTCGTTCGACCACCCGATCATCGCCGCTCTGCCGCCGCAGGGCGAGTAGGCGCGCTTCGTGAGCGTCCGCGACCTCGCCGACTACCCGTGGGACGCCGTCGTCCCGTTCCGTGAGCGTGCCGAGAGGCACCAGGACGGGCTCATCGATCTGTCGGTCGGCTCTCCTGTCGACCCGACTCCCGAGATCATCCGGCGTGCGCTGGCCGAGGCGACGGACGCCCACGCCTACCCGCAGACGGTCGGCACGCCGACGCTGCGCGAGGCCATCGTGGACTGGTACGCCAGACGCAGGGGAGTGCCCGACCTCCGCGTCGACAACGTGCTCCCGACGATCGGCTCGAAAGAGCTCGTCGCGCTGCTGCCCACTCTGCTCGGTCTGGGGGCCGGCGACATCGTCGTGCACCCGCGCGTGGCGTATCCGACCTACGAGGTCGGCGCGCGCGTTGTGGGGGCCACGCCCCTGCCCGCCGATGACCCGCAGGACTGGCCCGAGGGCACCAAGCTCATCTGGATCAACACCCCGGGCAACCCGGACGGCCGCACCTGGACCGTGGACGAGCTCGCCGCAGCCGTGAGCCGCGCCCGCGAGCTCGGAGCCGTCCTGGCGAGCGATGAGTGCTATGCCGAGCTGGGGTGGGACGACGAGTGGGCGACCGAGCCGATCCCCTCGATCCTCGACCCGCGGGTGACCGGCGGAAGCCGTGCGAATCTGCTCAGCGTCTACTCCCTGAGCAAGCAGTCCAACCTCGCCGGATACCGTGCGGCGTTCGTGGCCGGCTGTGCGCGCATCGTGGGAGAGCTGCTCACGGCACGCAAGCACCTCGGGCTGATGCCGCCCGCACCGGTGCAGCACGCGATGGCGGTCGCTCTCGGAGACGATGAGCACGTCGCGGTGCAGAAGGAGCTCTACCGCACCCGTCGCGATGCCCTTCGTCCTGCGCTGGAGGCGGCGGGCTTCCGCATCGAGGGTTCCGAGGCGGGGCTGTACCTCTGGGCGACCGAGGGGCGCGACGCCTGGGAGTCGATGGCGCGACTCGCTAATCTCGGCATCCTCGCAGGCCCTGGGCCCTTCTACGGAGCCGACTCCGCACAGCATGTCAGGCTCGCACTCACCGCGCCGACCGCGCACGTCTGCGAGGCCGCGCGTCGACTCTCCACAACCGATATGGCAACCTATATGTAGGTTCCCTCCTCGGAGGGTCCTTCTGTTTGGCGGATGTCACAGTAGGCCTGTGTGACTACTAGGCTGTAGAGGCGATTCGGTCGTGACCCGACCTGGCGCTTGAGCGCCGTGAGATCGCCAGTTCAGGCTTGATCAAGATCTTGTTCGACATCACCGCGACGAGCGGGGGCGGACACAACGAGGAGGTCCGCGTGAGTGCAGCGGCAGACCAGACGGCGAAGCTGACGATCGGCGACACGACCGCCGAATTCCCGGTGCTGCGCGGCACGGCAGGGCACGACAGCATCGATTTCTCGACGCTGACCCGACAGACCGGATACACCGGCCTGGACTACGGTTTCGTGAACACGGCCTCCACGAAGTCCGAGATCACCTTCATCGACGGTGACAAGGGCATCCTGCGGTATCGCGGCTATCCGATTGAGCAGCTCGCGGGCTCCACCAGCTACCTCGAGGTCGCCTGGCTCCTGATCTACGGAGAGCTGCCGTCCGCCTCCGAGCTCGCGGAGTTCGACGAGAAGATCCGTCGTCACACGCTGCTGCACGAAGACCTCAAGCGCTTCTTCTCGGCTCTGCCGCACACGGCGCACCCCATGTCGGTGCTGTCTTCGGCCGTCGCCGCCCTCTCGACCTACTACGAGGGGCAGACAGACCCGCACAACCCGGAGCACGTCGAGCTGAACATGGTGCGCATGCTCGCCAAGCTCCCCGTGATCGCGGCCTACGCGCACAAGAAGAGCGTCGGCCAGGCGTTCCTCTACCCGGACAACTCGCTGAGCTTCGTCGACAATTTCCTGAAGCTGAACTTCGGTGTGCACAGCGAGGAGTACGAGGTCAACCCGGTGATGTCGAAGGCTCTCGAGCTGCTCCTCATTCTGCACGAGGACCACGAGCAGAACGCCTCCACGTCCACGGTCCGCCTGGTGGGCTCCACCGGCGCGAACCAGTTCGCGTCGGTCTCCGCCGGCATCCAGGCTCTCTCCGGCCCGCTCCACGGTGGTGCCAACGAGGCCGTGCTGACGATGCTCGGTCAGATCCGTGACTCCGGTCAGAGCGTCGCTCGCTTCGTCGAGCGCGTGAAGAACAAGGAAGAGGGCGTGAAGCTGATGGGCTTCGGCCACCGGGTCTACAAGAACTACGACCCTCGCGCCAAGCTCGTCAAGGAGGCCGCCGACGAGGTGCTCTCCTCCCTGGGCGTCACCGACCCTCTGCTCGACCTCGCGAAGGAGCTCGAGGAGCTCGCGCTGGCCGACGACTACTTCCGCGAGCGTCGCCTGTACCCGAACGTCGACTTCTACACCGGGGTCATCTACAAGGCCATGGGCTTCCCGACGCGCATGTTCACGGTGCTGTTCGCGATCGGCCGTCTGCCGGGCTGGCTCGCGCAGTGGCGTGAGCTGCAGCTCGACCCGCAGACCAAGATCGGTCGCCCGCAGCAGCTGTACACAGGAGCGCCCGAGCGTTCCTTCCCGACGCGCTGAGTTCAGACGAGAAAGCGCCCCTTCCGCACGACGGAGGGGGCGCTTTCGTCGTCTGGCAGCGACGCGGTGGATTCGGATTCCCGGCATTCGTCGCGGGGAAACGGCACGGCGCCCCCTCCGACGAGCGGAGAAGGCGCCGTGCTGAGCTGAAATCAGCGGCTCGAGTGTTCAGCGACCCTGCGAGCTGCGGCCGCCCTGACGGGAGCCGCTCTGCGTGGAGTAGCCACCACCTGCGCCCGTGCCGGAAGCACCGGCGCGGGGACGACGACGGCGACGCGACGGCGGGTTGGCCGCTCCGCTCTTCTCGCCGCCTGCCGGGCGCTGCTTGGAGGACTGGCGCTGCTGCTGCGGAGCCTGCACGGGGGCCGGGCGCACATGCGCTGCGCGCTCGGGCACCAGCGCGGTGACGGCCGCTGTGGTGACGTCTTCCAGGGGAGCCGAGATGGCGGCCTTGCGCAGGAGATCCTTGACGTCGCGGCGCTGCTCGGGGAGCACGACGGTCACGACGGTGCCCGCGGCACCCGCACGCGCGGTGCGGCCGGAACGGTGCAGGTACGCCTTGTGCTCGACGGGCGGGTCGACGTGGACGACGAGGTCGACGTTGTCGACGTGCACGCCGCGCGCCGCGACGTCGGTCGCCACGAGCACGCGCACTCCGCCGTCTTCGGGAGCGGCGGAGAAGGCGCCGAGGTTGCGCTCGCGCGCATTCTGCGACAGGTTGCCGTGCAGGTCGACGGCGGGGATCCCCGCGGCGGTGAGCTGCTTCGCGAGCTTCTTCGCCTGGTGCTTGGTGCGGGTGAAGAGGATGCGGCGACCGGTGCCCGAGGCGAGCTCGCGCACGAGGGCGGTTTTGTTGTCGGTGGAGTCGACGACCAGCACGCGGTGGGTCATCTCGCCGACGGGCACGCTCTCCTCGTCGACCTCGTGGCTGACCGCGTTCGAGAGGAAGCGGCGGGCGAGGGTGTCGATGCCGCGGTCCAGGGTCGCGCTGAACAGCAGACGCTGTCCACCGGCCGGGGTCGCGGTGAGGATGCGGGTGACGCCGGGCAGGAAGCCGAGGTCGGCCATGTGATCGGCCTCGTCGAGCACGGTGACCTCGATCGCGCTCAGGCGAACCACCTGCTGCTTCATGAGGTCTTCGAGTCGACCGGGGCAGGCCACGACGATGTCGACGCCGCCGCGCAGCGCCTGCTCCTGCGGACGCTGGCTGACGCCGCCGAAGACGGTCGTGACGCGCAGGCCCGCGGCCTCGGCGAGAGGTGCGATGGTCGCGGCGATCTGCGTCGCGAGCTCACGCGTGGGGGCGAGGACGAGTCCGCGCGGGAGGCCGGCACGGCGCTGTCCGCCGGAAGCGGCGAGGCGCGCGACGAGCGGCAGGGCGAAGGCGATGGTCTTGCCGCTGCCCGTGCGTCCGCGACCCAGGAGGTCGCGTCCGGCGAGGGAGTCGGGAAGGGTGTCGCGCTGGATGGCGAACGCCTCGGTCTTGCCGGAATCGGCGAGAACGGCGGCGAGCTCGGCAGGAACGCCGAGTTCAAGGAAAGTAGACATGCAGAAACTCCGTCAGCGCCCGAATGAACGGCGCGAGATAAAGGGGTGAGGTGGGCGACGGCGCAGGAATTGCGCATCGGTTCGCCGTTCGAAAGGCCAGCTGATGCTGGTGGTGGGAGCGGTTCCGCTCGCTTCGGTCCTCGGAGACCCCGTGACGACGACGATGTTACGAGACCGGCGGTACACGCAACTCCGTCAGTCTACCAGTGCGTGCATGCCGTCGGCCGCATGTCGACTTCCGCGCGGGTCGTCGGCCGCCTGCAGGAGCGGGGCAGGCGTCCCCTGGGGGCGTTCTCAGGCGTGCAGCGCCTCGTTCAGCGTCACTCCCACACCGGCGCGACGCACGGCCTCCACTGCACCGCTGAGCGAGTTCCGGCGGAAGAGCACCCCATCGTGACCGGAGAGCTCGGCCCCCTTCACGCTCTTGCGTGCGCCATCGGCGGTCACGGGCCCGTCGACGAGGACGATCTTGGTGCCGGCCGTGACATAGAGCCCGGCCTCGACGACGCAGTCGTCACCGAGCGAGATGCCGATGCCGGCGTTCGCGCCGAGCAGCGTGCGGGCTCCGATGGACACGCGATGCGTTCCGCCGCCGGAGAGGGTGCCCATGATCGACGAGCCTCCGCCGATGTCGCTGCCGTCGCCGACCACCACGCCCTGCGAGATGCGTCCTTCGACCATCGACGCGCCCAGCGTGCCGGCGTTGAAGTTGACGAATCCCTCGTGCATGACGGTCGTGCCGGGGGAGAGGTACGCGCCCAGACGCACACGGGAGGCGTCGGCGATGCGGACGCCGGAAGGCTGCACGTAGTCGGTCAGGCGGGGGAACTTGTCGAGCCCCTGCACCTGGATGCCGGCGCGCTGGAGGTGCGGGCGCAGGCGAGCGGCATCCGCGGGAAGGACGGGGCCGGCGTTGGTCCAGGCCACGTTCGGAAGGTGCCCGAAGATACCGTCCAGGTTCAGCTCGTTGGGACGCACCACCAGATGGGAGAGTGCGTGCAGACGCAGGTAGGCGTCCGCGGTCGACGCCGGGGCGGCGTCGAGGTCGATCTCCAGGTGCACGACCTCGAGCGTGACGTTCCGCCGTTCGTCGGGCCCGGCGAGGGGCTCGAGTGCGGCGATGGCGACGGTGACCTCATCGGAGGTGGAGGCGCCTGTCCGCACCTCGGGGTACCACGTATCGAGGACGGTGCCGTCCCCGGCGATCGTGGTGAGTCCGATACCCCATACAGTGCGTGCGTCGCTCATCCCTCCACGCTATCGCCCCCGAGGGATGGCGACGTCACTCGTGACGGGGTAAGTAGTCTTGACCCATGGTGCTCGATCTGACCGCGTCCTCCGTCGACCTCACCCGTGCGATCTGCGATATCCCGAGCGTCTCCGGTGAGGAGAAGAGCTTGGCCGATGCGATCGAGGCAGCGGTGACGCCGTTGGAGCACCTCGACGTCTTCCGTCACGGGAACACGATCGTCGCCCGCACCGACCGCGGCCGGGCACAGCGCGTCGCGATCGCCGGTCACATCGACACCGTGCCGATCAACGCGAACCTGCCGACCCGCGACATCGAGATCGACGGGGTGCCCTATCTCTGGGGGCGCGGCACCGTCGACATGAAGGCGGGCACCGCCGTGCAGCTGAAGCTCGCGGCCGAACTGACCGACCCCGCGATCGACATCACGTGGATGTGGTACGACAACGAGGAGATCGAGGCTTCGAAGAACGGCCTCGGACTGCTCGCCGCCGTGCGCCCCGATCTCTTCGAGGCCGACTTCGCGATCCTGGGGGAACCGTCCAACGGCGAGGTCGAGGGCGGGTGCAACGGCACTCTCCGCGCGCTCGTGCGCACGAGCGGCGTACGCGCCCACAGCGCACGCGCCTGGATCGGTGAGAACGCGATCCACCGCGCCGCGCCCATCCTCACCCGGCTGGCGGAGTACCGCGCCAAGGAGGTGCTGGTCGAGGGGCTGCTGTACCGCGAGAGCTTGAGCGCGGTGCGCATCGCGGGTGGAGTCGCGGGCAACGTGATCCCGGACGCGTGCGAGGTCGAGGTCAACTACCGGTTCGCGCCGAGCAAGTCGGCGGCCGACGCCGAGGCCCATCTGCGTGGAGTCCTCGCCGGCTTCGACATCGAGATCACGGATGCCGCCGAGGGCGCGCGTCCCGGCCTCGACGCCGAGATCGCGAAGCAGTTCGTCGCCGCCGTCGGCGCAGAGCCCCGGCCGAAGTACGGCTGGACCGACGTCGCACGCTTCTCCGCGCTCGGGATCCCCGCGGTGAACTACGGCCCCGGCGACCCGCATCTCGCCCACCACGATGAGGAGCGCGTTCCCCTCGCGCAGATCGACGCCGTGGAGCGGGGCCTTCGCGCATGGCTCACGTCGCGCTGAGCATCGCACGCCGCTGGGCGATGGCACCGGTCGCGCTGCGTGTGGCCGTCATCTACCTCGGCGCACGGGCCGTCACGACGGCGTTCCTGCTCATCGCCGCTTCGCTGTCGACCTCGTCCTCGCGTTTCGGCGCGGGGGCCGGGCTCATCGACTTCGTCCTCGGCTGGGATGCGCAGTGGTACTGGCTGGTCGCCGAGAACGGATATCCGAGCGAGCTGCCGCTCTCGGACACGGGCGTCGTGGTCGAGAACGCCTGGGCATTCATGCCGGTGTTCGCATATGCGGCCAAGGGCATCGGGTTCGTGCTCGGGTCCTGGGGCGCCGGGGCTCTCCTGCTGTCACTCGTGGCGGGGTACCTGGCCTGTCTCGCGCTTCATCGTCTGCTTCGCGAGCGTCTCGGGAACTCGGCGGCGATGTGGGCCGTGGTGTTCTTCGCCGCCGGGCCGATCGCGGCGATGTTCCAGGTCGGCTATGCCGAGACCCTGTTCCTTCTGCTGCTGTTCCTGGCCCTCGAGGCGACGATCCGGCGCAGGTACGCCTGGTTGTACGTCCTCATCCCGGTGATGGCCTTCACCCGCCCGGGGATCCTCGCCTTCGCCCTCTATCTGGGCCTGCACGGTGTCCTGCGCTGGATCCGGCGCGCACAGGATCCGCTCCCGGGACGCGAGATCGCGCACATCCTCGCTCTCGGCGCCCTCGCGACCGCGTCCGGCTTCGCCTGGCAGGCGATCGCGGGAATCGTCACGGGAGACCCCGGTGCGTATCTCGCGACCGAACTCGCGTGGCGTCAGCATTGGATCACCGGCGGTGTCGAGGGGTTCATCCCGTTCGAGGGGTGGGTCCAGGCGTCGCAGTTCTGGTTCGCGCTCTGGGGGATGCCGCAGTGGTGGGGACCCCTCGTACTCGCCGTGCTGGTCATCGGCGCGTCTGCAGCGCTCCTGTTCTCCCCGCAGGTTCGGGCTCTCGGCGCGGATCTTCGGCTGTGGAGTGCGAGTTACCTGCTGTATCTGCTCGCCGTCTTCTTCCCGCAGTCGAGCACTTTCCGTCTGCTCCTGCCCCTCAGCCCGCTCTGGGGTGCGGTCGCCGTGTCTCGATCACGCCTCTGGCGCATCGGGGTGCTGGCCGCATGTCTGGTCGGACAATGGTTCTGGATCTACCACGTATATGCGCTCGGGAGCACGTTCTGGCAGGTGCCGTGATCGTGAAGCTCGAGCCAATTGTTGCTCCGTGACCTCCAGGTCCCGGTGACACCCGATAAACTCATCCCATACCACCGGAGGAAAGGGAGCCACGATGGCAGCGATGAAGCCGAGGACCGGAGACGGGCCTATGGAAGCCGTGAAAGAAGGACGACTCATCATCGTGCGCGTTCCGCTCGAAGGCGGCGGCCGCCTGGTCGTCTCTGTGAACGACGCCGAGGCCAAGGAGCTTCACGACGTGCTTGCCGCCGTCGTGGCACCGGCCTGATCGACCTGGGTCCGCTCGAGCGGATCCGAAAAGGGCGGTGGATCCTCGGATCCACCGCCCTTTTCGTCTGCGAACGGTGCCTGTGCCCCGCGAGGTTCGTGCGTCAGTCGCGCTCTGCGAGGCTGATCAGCTGCAGCAGTCCTTCGCCGGCGGGGGAGAGCGTGGCCAGGACGGCCGAGGACTCCTGCGTCTCCTGCACGAGGGACCGGTAGGCCGAGGTGATCTCGTCGCGCTGCACGGGGTCGGCGACGCGGCCGCCTGCGAGCACACGGGGCACGAGGACGAGCCCCCCGGTGCGTGCGAGACGCAGACCGTGCTCGACGTATTCGATGACGTGCTCGGGGTCGGCGTCCACCAGCACGATGTCGTAGGAGTTCTCGTTCATGCGGGGGAGCACATCGATCGCTCGCCCCGTGATGAAGCGGGCTCGTGTGGACGGGATCTTCGCATCGGCGAAGGCCTGCCGTGCCGCGGCGAGATGCTCCGGCTCGTTGTCGATCGAGGTGAGCACGGCCTGCGGCGCCCCACGCAGCAGCCAGAGGCCGGAGACGCCGGCGCCGGTGCCGATCTCGACGATGGAACGAGCGCCGGTCGCCGCGGCGAGCACGGCGATCTGCGAGCCGACGGCCGCGCTGATCGGCATCGCTCCCAGCTCGACCGCATGTGCGCGGGCGCGGGTGATGGCGTCGGGTTCCACGATGGACTCGCGCAGAAAACGCGCGTTCGCGTCATACTCGCTCATGGCCTGTTTCTCCCTGCCTGCCCGGTGAACCTCTCCAGCGTATTCGGTCGGCGAGTGCGGGGACCGCAGGCGCGGCGGTAGCCTGTAGAGATGACGTTCGGGCTCACTTTCGAGAAGCTGCTGCTGATCGGCCTCATCGCGGTCCTGATCATCGGCCCCGAACGTCTGCCGCGGGCCGCGGAGAGCTTCTCCCGCATGGTCCGCAAGGCCGGCGAGTACCTGCGCGCGACCAAGACCAGGGTGCGTGAGGAGATGGGGCCCGAGATCGACGACGTCGATTGGCGCAAGCTCGACCCTCGTCAGTACGACCCCCGCCGGATCATCCGCGACGCGCTGATGGAGGAACCTCAGCCCGCGACTCCCATGCAGGCGCGCGAGACGATCGCGGAGCCGATCACCGGAACCGTCGCCCCCACGCGTGTGGCTCCGCAGGAGTTCAGCGCGACCAATCGCCCGCCTTTCGACCCTGAAGCCACGTGACCCGAGGGCGGCTCGCCGATCGCGACGCCGTGGCCTTCTGGCTCGCCGCGCTGTGCGCGTGCGTGGCGGTCCTGATCTGGACCCTCTGGGTGCTGCCGGTCGCGGCCTCCGTCGATGACGCGGCTCCGTCACCGCTCGGGCGCTCCGCGGAGGTGGGGCTCGATTCCGGTGAGCGGGGTGGCATCTGGGGCAACGGGATCTCGGCGGCGCTGGGCACGATGGAGTGCGCGGTGGTCGGCCCGGATGGCGTCGGACTGACGTTGTCGGGCGCGCCGTCGCTCACCTGGGACGACACGCTGTGGTGGATGACGCCCCGGCCGGGCTTCGCGCAGAGCGCGCAGTTCACCTCGCTCGAGGCCGGCATCCACACCGTGACCTGCGTCGACGCGCTGGACACCTACGACGGTGAATTCCTGGTCGCCGGTGACACCTTCGGACGCGGGTCTGTCGGTCTCGGTCGCAACGGAGGCAGCGACTTCGCCGTCGGTTCGCTCCTGGCCTTCGGCGCGGTGGCCTGCCCGCTGATCGTCGTGCTCGTCCCCGGCGTCATCCTGATCCGTCGTCTGGTCGCCCGTCGACGCCGGCGTCGTCGCGCTGGAGGCCCTGAGCCTCGGAGGTCGTCGCCTGAGGTCTGGGAGAGCTAGGAGATCTTGGAGCGGAGCGTCGCGATGTCGTCGTCCGTGAGCAGGGCGCGAGGGATCGCGGTGGCGACCGAGGCGTCACGCAGCTTCAGCAGCACGGCGTCCTTGCCCACGTGCATCTTCTGGAACGTGCGGTAGTCGATGTCGGATCGACGGCGACCGCTGCCCATCTGCAGCCTGTCGTCTTCGAGGGCCACCCACACCACCTGCTCCACCGGCATCGCGATCCGCACGGCCGTTCGGGCGCCCGAGATGGACATGAAGACGGCGAAGCCTGCGAGCCCGGCGATGATCACGGGCATCCAGCCCGCGGCGAACGGGGCTTCTTCCCCCGGTGCAACGGGGGCGCTGAGATTGAGGATGCTGAGCACCAGCGCACCGGCGAGGGCGAACCACATCACGAGGGCGGACGGGCGGGTCAGCGAATAGATTGCGGCGTCGCGCGCCATCCGTCGCAGCAGGCTCTCGTCGACGGTCAGGGAGCGTGGGGACACTCGTTCATCCTCCCACGCGCTCAGCCGATCGACATCGGCAGCGATCGACCGGAGAGGCCCCTGCCCTGCCGGGCGAGGGTGGCCGCGAGGTCGCGGATCGTCGCGGCCGCGGCATCGGTCGTCCCGCCGCCGACGATCGGCTCTCCCGCGTCTCCGCCCTGACGCAGAGCGGGGCTGAGGGGGATCGAGGCGAGCAGCGGGACCGTCGCTCCCGGCTCGGAGAGCGCCTCGGCGACGGCCGCGCCCCCGCCGGAGCCGAACAGGTCGATCAGGGTGCCGTCGGGGAGCGTGTACGCCGCCATGTTCTCGATCACTCCGATCACGCGCTGACCGGTCTGACGCGCGACGAGACCGCTGCGGATGGCGACCTCGGCCGCGGCGGTCTGCGGGGTGGTCACGACGAGCACCTCTGCATGGGGGAGGAGCTGGCCGATCGAGATCGCGATGTCGCCCGTTCCCGGCGGCATGTCGATCAGGAGCACATCGAGATCCCCGAAGAAGACGTCGGTGAGAAATTGCGACACCGTGCGGTGCAGCATCGGTCCGCGCCACGCCACCACGGACTCGCCGTCGCGGAGGAACATCCCGATCGAGATCGTCTTCACGCCATGCGCGACCGGGGGGAGCATCAGGTCGTCGATGCGGGTCGGCTGGGTACCCGCCGGGATGCCGAGGAGCCCGGGGATCGAGAACCCGTGCACGTCCGCATCGACGAGGCCGACGGACAGCCTCTGATCGGCGAGGGCGACGGCGAGGTTGGCCGTGACCGTCGACTTGCCGACGCCGCCCTTGCCGCTGGAGACGAGGATCACACGGGTGAGCGAGTCGGGGCCGAACGGCATGTGTCGTGCGGGTCTGCCCGCGCGGAGCTTCTCGGTGAGCGCCTTGCGCTCGGCCGGCGTCATCACGCCGACCTCGACCTCGACCTCGGCGATGCCGGGAACGGATGCGGCCGCACCGCGCACGTCGGCTTCGATCCTGGCCGCCGCGGGGCACCCGACGATCGTCAGCACGATGCCGACGCGGGCGCGGTCGCCGTCGACGGAGATCTCGCGGACCATGTCGAGTTCGCCGATGGGGCGGCGCAGCTCCGGATCCGTCACGGCGGCGACGGCCGATCGGACGCGCTCGGCCGCCGTCATGAGGCGGTGCCGGGTCGGGTCTTGTCCGGCGCGTCTTCGAGCTCGGCGAGAAGTGCCTTGAGCTCCTGCCTGAGCACGTCGCGGGTGACGGCCTGCGAGTTGCGCTCTTCGAGCGACATCCGCAGCGCGACGATCTCTCGGGCGAGGTACTCGGTGTCGGCGAGGTTGCGCTCGGCACGCTGCCGGTCGTGCTCGATCTGCACCCGGTCGCGGTCGTCCTGGCGGTTCTGCGCGAGCAGGATGAGCGGTGCGGCGTACGAGGCCTGCAGGGAGAGCATGAGAGTCAACGCCGTGAATCCGAGGGCGGCGTCGTCGAAGCGCAGCTCGTCGGGCATCAACGTGTTCCAGAGGATCCAGACCACGCAGAAGAGGCTGAGGATCAGCAGGAAGGCCGGCGTGCCCATCGCACGAGCGACCCACTCGGTGAAGCGCCCGAAGCGGTCGCGAGAGGTCGCCCTGGGGCGGGTGGTGGTGCGGCCCGGTGCGTCGAGGCGCGGGGACCGGGCCATCAGCGTATCTCCTTCGCGGGGGAGCTGTCGTCGCTGTCGTGCGAGCGCCAGTCGTCCGGGAGCAGGTAGTCCAGCACGTCGTCGATGCTGATCGCTCCGACGAGGCGGTGCGCCGCATCGATCACCGGGAGCGAGACGAGGTCGTAGCTCGCCAGCAGTCGCGCCACCTCGGCGGCGGATGCGGTGACGGGTACGGGCTCGAGGCTGTCGTCGAGGATGGCGCCGAGCCGCTCGTGCGGCGGGTAGCGCAGCATCCGCTGGAAGTGCACGAGCCCGAGCAGGCGCCCGGTGGGGGTCTCGAACGGCGGGAGGGTCACGAACACCGCGGCGGCCAGCGCGGGGTGCAGCTCATGGCGGCGGATCAGGGCCAGCGCCTCGGCGACGGTGGCATCGGCCGACAGGATGATCGGCTCGGGGGTCATCAGACCGCCGGCGGTGTCGGGTCCGTACCGCAGCAGCATCCTGACGTCCTCGGCCTCCTCCGGCTCCATGAGTTCGAGGAGCTGCTCGAGACGGTCCGGGGCCAGCTGGGCCAGAAGGTCGGCCGCATCGTCCGGTTCCATCTGGTCGAGGATGTCGGCCGCGCGCTCGTCGCCCAGCCGGTCGAGGATGTGCACCTGCTCGTCTTCCGGCATCTCCTCGAGGGCGTCGGCGAGGCGGTCGTCCGACAGCTCCTCGGCGACCTCGATCATGCGCTGCTGCGGAAGGTCGAGGAGCGTGTTGGCGAGGTCGGCGGCGTGCAGCTCGGAGTACGAGGCGACGAGCTGCTCGGCCGACTGCGACTCGCCGGGCGCGCGCTGCTCGGTGACCTCGCTCCACCCCGCGAAAGTCGTCGGTCCCTTCGCGAACGGGGAGGCGCTGGTCTTCGGGCGGCGGAGGAACAGCTGGCTGATCGCCCATTCGCCGAGGCGGTTCGGCTCGATCGCGATGTCTTCGATCACCGCGGTGCCGCTGCCGTCGACGAAGCTCACGCGTCGCCCGAGCATCTCGGCGAGCACCCGCACCTCGCCGGCGCGGGGAGAGAACCGTCGCACGTTGATCAGACCCGTGCTGATGACCTGGCCGGCGCGGATCGAGGTGACGCGTCCGATGGAGAGGAACACCTGTCGGCGTCCCGGGATCTCCACGACCAGACCGATGACGCGGGGCGCTGCGGTACTTCGGTACACGACGACGACATCCCGGACCTTGCCGAGCCGGTCGCCGACGGGATCGAAGACGGCGCACCCGGCGAGGCGCGCGGCGAAAACCCGTTGTGTGCTCACTTCTCCAGAGTAGTCGGCGGCTCAGGTCTGCGGCGGGATGGTCGCGCCTCGGGCCGTCCGACGGTGCGCGTGGAAGAATAGCCGGATGAGCATGCTGAACCGGCCCGCGAGCGGCACAGACACCGGCGAGATCGTCGCGTCGATGCGCGACTACGAGAGCGCGCAGAAGACGGTCTCGAAGCTGATCGCCGGGGAGGTGCCCGCGCGCGACATCGCCATCGTCGGACAGAGCGTGCGCACCGTGGAGCGTGTGACCGGCAAGCTCGGCTATGCGGCCGCGGCGCGCTCCGGAGCGATCAACGGCGTGTTGATCGGTCTGTTCCTCGCCGCCATCCTCGTGCTGGGCAACCCCGAGGTTCCGATCCAGCTCTTCCTGGGCTTCGTCCTCATCGGCGTCGCGGTCGGCATGCTCCTGAGCCTCGTCACGTACGCGATCGTCCGTCGTCGTCGTGACTTCGCGAGCGTCACGCAGTTCGGGGCCGACCACTACGAGGTCACGGTCCTGTCCACATCGCTGGGCAAGGCCCGCCAGGTGCTCGGCGCCAACAAGGTCGCCCCGGTGCGCCCCCCGGTCAACCTCGATGAGCCGCCGCGTTACGGTGAGCGGATCACGCCCGGTGCGACCGCTCCCTCTCCCTCTCCCGAAGCGCCCGTCATTCCGCCGCGTCCCGCCGACCCGGTGGCCGAGCCCGTCGCCGAACCGGAATCCGGTGCGACGCCGGAAGCCGGGACTGCCGCTGCGTCGACGGTGACGCCGGTCGAGCCCGATGCCGCCCCCGATGCGGACGGCATCCAGGGCGAGCGGGCATGACGGCGATCTGCGCATTCTCCGTCTGATGGTCCAGATCCCGGTCGAACTCTCGAACGGTCCCACTGTCGTCTCCGCAGACTGGACCCCCGGTGACAACGGGGCGACGGTAATCGTCGCGCACGGCGCGGGTACCGGCAAGGACCACCCGTTCCTCACAGGCTACGTCGACGCGCTCGGTGCGAGCGGCTTCTCGACCCTGCGTTTCAACTTCCCGTACGTGGAGCAGGGACGACGGATGCCGGGACCTGCCGCGCACGCGATCGCCACCTGGAACGCCGTCGCAGCCTTCGCACGAGAGTCCGCCCCCTCAGCGAGCCTGTGGGCGACCGGGAAGTCGTATGGGGGACGCATGGCGTCGATGGCGGTCGCCGAGGGCATGCTCGTCGACGGGCTCGCCTACCTCGGCTATCCGCTGCATCCGCCGGGGCGGCCGGAGAAGCCGCGCATCGAGCATCTGCCGGGCATCACGGTGCCGCAGCTGTTCGTCGAGGGGACGAACGATCCGTTCATCCAGCCGATCGCCCAGTTCGAGGAGGCCGTCGCGAGCTGCCAGGATGCGCGCGTGGTCTGGGTCGAGGGTGCCGGCCACGCCTTCGAGGTCAAGGGGCACAAGTGCCCCGCGGCAGAGATCGGGGCGTCGCTCGCGCCGATCGTCGCCGAGTTCATCGATCGCTGAGCACGTCACCGCGCCGACGTCACCGCGCCGACGTCACCGGTCCAGCGTCGCCAGCTCCTGGTCGTCGAGCAGGCGCCGCAGCGTCGTGAGCCCCAGCGTGCTCATCGGGGGATTCGACTGCTCGTAGTACCAGCCGAGCCCGATCGCCTGCTGGAAGGCCCACGCCGCGCCTCGCAGCCACTCGGTGTCGCTCACCCCCACTCCGTCGCGCAGCACCGCGCGGGCGGGAGCGTCGAACAGATGCCAGGCGCTGACCAGGTCGAGCGCCCGATCGGCGGGCCCGAAGCCGCCGCCGTCGAGAACCCCCACCAGTCGGGTGACGCCGTCGGCTTCACGGACCAGAAGATTGAACGGCGTGAGGTCACGATGACTCATCACGTCCGGGCCGTCCGATGGCAGGGAACGCAGCGCCTTCCAGAGTCGGGTGGCGCGGTCGGTGTCGAGAAGATGCCCGCTCCTGTGCAGACACTCGGCCACCCATTCGTCATGGTCGGTGAGAGTACCTCCGCGGCCACGGCCGTCGAAGACCCGATCCTCGACCTCGGTCGCCCGCAGCCCCCGGATCAGCGTCACCAGGTCCTCGGCCAGCGACGCGGATGCCGCTTGCGCGGTGGAGCCGGCGGTCTCGCCGGTGAGCCAGGTCTGCAGCGACCAGGCCGAGGGGAAGGCTGCGCTGCCGTCGCCCACGCCGCGAGGCAGCGGTGCCGGGAAGGGGCTGCTCACCGCGAGCGCGGTCATCGACGCGGCCTCCGCCTCCGCCTCCGCCTCCGCCCGTGCGACGGGGAGGAGAGGGAAGCGGGCGACCAGATCCTTCCCGACACGGACGATCGTGTTCACCGTCCCGATGGTGGCGACAGGGCGGAGCACCGCATCGCCGTGTTCGGGGAACGACGCGGCGATCAACTCGCGCGCGAGCGCGAGGTCGACCGTGTGCGCAGCCTCGTGCATCGTCAGAACGGCCGAGCCCGCCCCTGTTTGCGCATCGGCGTCAGCTCTGCAGTCGCGCGATCCAGGCCTCGACCTCGTCGGCGGTGCGGGGGATGCCGGCCGAGAGGTTCACGGGGCCGTCTTCGGTCATCACGATGTCGTCCTCGATGCGCACGCCGATGCCGCGGAGTTCGGCCGGCACCGTGAGGTCGTCGATCTGGAAGTACAGTCCGGGCTCGATCGTGAAGACCATGCCCGGTGCGAGGATGCCGTCGTAGTACATCTCGCGACGGGCCTGCGCGCAGTCGTGCACGTCGATGCCGAGGTGGTGCGAGGTGCCGTGCACCATGTACCGACGGTGCTGGCCGCCCTTGTCGGCGTCCAGGGCCTCTTCGGCGCTGACGGGCAGCAGACCCCACTCGGCCGTGCGCTCGGCGATGACCTTCATGGCTGCGCCGTGCACGTCGCGGAAGCGCACTCCGACCCGGGCGGCGGCGAACGCGGCGTCTGCGGCCTCGCGCACGGTCTCGTAGACCCGTCGCTGCACCTCGGTGAACGTTCCGGAGACGGGCAGCGTGCGGGTGATGTCGGCGGTGTACAGGCTGTCGGCCTCGACGCCCGCATCCACCAGGATCAGATCGCCGGGGACCACGGTGCCGTCGTTGCGCGTCCAGTGCAGGTAGCAGGCGTGCGGGCCGGAGGCGGCGATCGTGTCGTACCCCTCGCCGTTGCCATCTTCACGCGCACGGCGGTGGAAGACGCTCTCGACGACACGCTCGCCCCGTGCATGCGCCGTAGCCGCGGGAAGCTCGCGGATGATGTCGTCGAAGCCCTTCGCGGTGATCTCGACGGCACGGCGCATCTCGGCGATCTCGAACTCGTCCTTGACGAGGCGCAGTTCCGATACGAATCGTGTGAGGGTCTCGTCTTCGTCGAGCACGAGCTCGCCCTCGACGGCTTCGAACTGGTCCAGGTGCGCGGTCGCGATCTCGAGGTCGGCGGCGACACCGGCGAGGGACGGGCGCGGACCGATCCAGAACTCTCCGACCGTGGCGTCGGCGTAGAACTCCGTCGTCGTGCGGTCGGCGCGCTCACGGAAGAAGAGCGTGATGTCGTGACCACCCTCGGTGGGGGCGAAGACGAGCACCGAATCGGGCTCGGCATCCGATGCCCAACCGGTGAGGTGCGCGAAGGCCGAGTGCGCGCGGAAGACGTAGTCGGTGTCGTTGCTGCGCTGCTTGAGCGAGCCGGCGGGGATCACGAGACGCTTGCCGGGGAAGGCCGCGGAGACGGCTGCGCGCCGCACCGCCGCGTACGGCGCCTGTGCGCGCGGCGAGGGGAGCGTCTCGGGACGCTCGGCCCAACCGGTCGAGATGGTGTCGAGGAAGCCCTGGGGGAAGGGCTGCTTGCGGTTGGTGGTGCCGTTCTCGACAGACGCTTCGACGGTGGGCTCTGCGATCGTGTCGCGCTCTCCAGTGCTCATCCCTCCAGTCTGTCACTTGGCGGGCTGGCGCGGGAATCAGCCGGCGGGCTCCAGCTGCACGACCAGGGCGCGGTGGTCGCTCCCCCCGGCGTCATCGAGCACGACGGATCCCGTCGGAGACCAGTTCTGCGATGCCATCACATGATCGATCGGCGCGCCCGCCAGCGCGGGCAGAGAGCTCGGCCAGGTGCCGGTGAGCCCGTTGCCGGTGCGGGAAGCGACATCGCGGCAGTAGCCGATGTCGCCGCCTTCCACGCCGAGCGGGGCCATGTGGTCGATCGTCGCGTTGAAGTCGCCGGCCAGGATGAAGTCGCCCTGGGGGCACTGGTCGGCGATCCACTGGAGGTCGCTGCGCCACTGCTGCATCTCCTCCATGCGCGGGGCCACCGCGTGCACGGCGACGATGGTGGGGCCGGAGCCGTCGATCGGCATCAGCACGACGCTGGGCACCGAGCCGGTGTTGCTCGTGCCGTCCTTCGCCGACTCGATCACGGAGTACTCACCGAGGTCGGGGGCGACCAACACGGTGGTCTGCCATGACTGCGGACCGTCCTGCACATCGGGGCGGAACTGCACGTGGTGCACCCACATCGGATGCCCCTGCTCCCGCAGCATGATCGCGATGCGCTCGCCGACGGCCTCGGTGGTCTCCGGGAGGGCGACGATGTCGGCACCCTGATCGAGGATCCGCTGCGCGATCACCTCGGCGGGTACGGCTTCACCCGCTGTGTTCCAGGTGAGCACCCTGATGCTGCCCTCGGTCTTCTCCGGGAGGTCGGAGCCGCCGAAGCCGCGGGTGGCGCCGATGGCCGCCGTCGCGCCGGCACCGAGCAGGGCGACGATCAGCACGGAGGCGGCGAATCCACGCAGCGGGCGGGCGAACAGCAGCAGGAGCGCGAGGACCGCGACCACGAGGAATCCGCCGAGCACGAGGCCGCGCGCCGACACGAGCTGTGCGAACGGGTAGGTCTGCTCGAGACGGAAGAACTGCGGCCACACGACGATCGCCGTCGCGATCGCGAGCAGCACGGTGAACAGGATCCCCAGGAGACGAAACATCCCCTCCAGCCTAGGAGCGCCGCCTGTGAAGTCCCTGCCTCGACATCCGCCTCCGTGCGCCTCGGCGCCTGCACCGGGCGACGCTCGGTACGCTCATTGGATGGCCACTTCGTCCCACGGGTTCGCCGGTCCCGCCGACCTGCACCTGCACTCCAACCATTCCGATGGCACGGAGTCGCCCGCCGAGGTGGTCGCGCAAGCGCACGCGCACGGGGTGCGCACGCTCGCGCTCACCGATCATGACCGTTCCACCGGATGGGCCGAGGCGGGAGAGGCCGCCGTCGCCCTCGGGATGACGTTCATCCCGGGGATGGAGCTCTCCGCGAAGCACGAATGGCGCAGCGTGCACGTGCTCGGCTATCTCTTCGATCCGCAGGACGAGGCGCTGCGCGCCGAGACGGATCGCATCAGGGGGGACCGGATCGGTCGTGCCGAGCGCATCGTGCGCAACATCGGGCGCGACTACGACCTGCACTGGGACGATGTGGTCGCGCAGACGACGCTCGACGCGACGGTCGGGCGCCCTCACATCGCCGACGCTCTCGTCGCGCGGGGGATCGTGCGGGATCGGACGGAGGCGTTCGACGGCATCCTGCATCCGCGGGAGGGGTACTACGAGCCGCACTATGCGCCCGATCCGATCACCGCGGTGCGCTTGATCACCGAGGCCGGGGGAGTGGCGATCATCGCCCACCCCGTGACGGCGGGCCGCGACCGCATGATGCCGGTGCCGTTCATCGAGCGGCTCATCGACGCCGGCCTCGGCGGGTTCGAGATCGAGCATCGCGAGAACACGGAGTCGGGCAAGAGGATGCTGCGCGAGATCGCCGCGAAGCACGACCTCATCGTCACCGGCTCCAGCGATTATCACGGCACCGGCAAGCCGAACCGCCCCGGCGAGAACACCACAGCCGATGAGATGGTCGCCAGGCTCCTGGCGCGCGGCACCGGCATCGCCCCGCGCGTTCCCTGACCATCGCGCCGCGCCGCGCGCGCACGGGAAAGGGCGCATACGCCGGTGTGAACCGGACGCATGCGCCCTTTCGGTCGAAGCTCAGGCTCCGGTGACGGGAGCCGCGCCTGCGCCGGAACCGCCGCGGCGACGGCGGCGACGACGTGCCGGTGCCGGCTTGCCGTCGTGGTGCTCCTTGCCGGCGCCGTCATGCGTTCCTGCGCCCTCGGCACCGCGGTCGGCTGACGGCGCGGAATGTCCCTCGCCCGATGCGGGCTCCGCTGCACCCTCGGTGAAGGTCGATCCGACCGGGGTCGTGCTGTTGCGACGGCGGCGGCGACGGCGCGTGCCGCTCTCGTCGGTGCCCTCGGCAGCAGCATCGGCCGCGCGCTCCGGGCGACGGGTGCGCTCGGTCTTGACGGACTCGGTCTTGGGTGCCGACACCAGTCGGCCCTTGGTGCCCTGGGGGATGTTGAGGTCCTCGTACAGGTGCGGGCTCGACGAGTAGGTCTCGATGGGCTCCGGCTGGCCGAACTCGAGCGCCCGGTTGATCAGGGCCCACTTGTGCAGGTCCTCCCAGTCGACGAAGGTGACGGCGATGCCGGTCTTGCCCGCGCGGCCCGTGCGGCCGGCGCGGTGCAGGTAGGTCTTGTCCTCGTCGGGGATCGTGTGGTTGATGACGTGCGTCACATCGTCGACGTCGATGCCTCGGGCGGCCACATCGGTGGCCACGAGGACATCGCGCTTGCCCGCCTTGAAAGCGGCCATCGAACGCTCACGCTGGTCCTGGCCCATGTCGCCGTGCACACCGCCGACGTTGAAGCCGCGGTCGCCCAGCTCGTCGACGAGGCGCTGCGCCGCGCGCTTGGTGCGCGTGAAGATGACGGTCTTGCCGCGACCCTCGGCCTGCAGGATGCGGGCGATGACCTCGTCCTTGTCCATCGAGTGCGCGCGGTACACGAGGTGCTTGATGTTGGCCTGCGTGAGACCCTCGTCGGGGTCGCTCGCGCGGATGTGGATCGGGTTCGTCATGAAGCGACGTGCGAGGGCCACGATCGGGCCGGGCATGGTCGCAGAGAACAGCTGCGTGTGGCGGACGGACGGAACCTTCTGGAAGATCTTCTCGATGTCGGCGAGGAAGCCGAGGTCGAGCATCTTGTCGGCCTCGTCCAGCACGACCTCGGTCGCGTTCGAGAGGTCGAGCAGGCGCTGGCCCGCGAGGTCGATCAGTCGCCCCGGCGTGCCGACGACGATCTGCGCGCCCGCCTTGAGCTGGTCGATCTGCCCCTCGTAGGCCTTGCCGCCGTAGATCGCCACGACGCTGGTCGAGCGGTTGCTGGTGAGCAGGTCGATGTCTTCGTACACCTGCACTGCGAGCTCGCGCGTGGGGACGACGATGAGCGCCTTGACCCCGTGCTCCGGGTCCTTGCCGAGGCGCTGGACGACGGGGATGCCGAAGCCGAAGGTCTTGCCGGTTCCCGTCTTGGCCTGACCGATGATGTCCTGGCCAGGAAGGCCGAGGGGGATGGTCTGTTCCTGGATGGGGAACGCGTCGACGATGCCCTTGGCGGCGAGTGCGTCGACGATGTCCTGGTCGATGCCGAGATCGGCGAAAGTTGTCACTTTATTCAGATTGCCTGTCCGGCGACCCTGTGGGATCGCCACGTTAACGGATCCACGCCGTCTCTTGTGCCACAGGCGCGGGGCCCCGCTCCGACGGCGGGGACACGCCCAGCCTACCCGAGGGGTGGTATCGGCCAGGAAGGTGGGTCCGGCACGAGTATTGTGAACGACGTGGTGGACTCGGGAGGACGACCTCGTGGTTAAGTGGTTCTGGCAGCGCGACGACGCGCCGCGACGCACCCTGGCCCTGCGCAGCAGAGGCGATCAGGGGGATACGACGCGCATCGACTTCGCCGAACTCGCCCCCGAGCTCAACCGCTTCCTCGGTCAGGCCGCCTATCTGCAGCTGGGCTACTTCGAGACGCTGACGCGCCTCATCCGGGCCACGCCCGAGCTCTCCGAGAAGGAGTCGCTCTCGCGCGCCGCCGGAGCCGCTCTGACCAAGCACCGAGGAATCGTCGACCTCATCGCCGAGCGCGGGGACGACCCGACGCAGCTGATGCTCCCGTTCCGGGAGAACCTCGACGCCTTCCGCCGCAAGACCATCGGCGCGCGCCCCAGGGAGACGCTGCTGGCGGTGTACATCACCGCCGGGATGCTCGACGACTTCTACCTCGCGCTGGCCTCCAGCTACGGGGACACCGGGCGCCGCGTGGCGGAGATCCTCCGTGAGGACGACGCTCGGCACGAGATCGTCGCCATCGTTCAGGAGACCATCGAGAGCGACGAGGAGTGGCGATCGCTCCTGTCGATGTGGGCCCGCCGTCTGGTCGGCGACACGATCCTCGTGTGCCGCTCCGCGCTGCGACCGGAGCGCCTCGACGTCGACGAGGAGCGCATCGAGCCCGTGTACACCGAGCTCATGGGCGCGCACGCCCGGCGCATGGACGCGATGGGACTCGCGTCCTAGCCGACGATTCGCTCGGACCGTCCCGTCCGTTCGCAGGCGGAGCCCGGCGGGTCAGATGCCGAGCGCTGCCCGGTTCTGAGCGTCGGAGCGCTTGCGGAGCCTGGTGAGCGCCACGGTCGCCAGCGCCGCGACGATGGGCGCTCCCAGCACGCTCGCGAGCCACAGCCAGATGCTGTCCTCGCCGACGCCCGCCCACTGCAGGGCCGTGTACGTGATCGCCGAGACGGCGGTCGCGATCGACGGAGTCAGTGCGACTCCGCGCAGCTCACGGTCACCGATCAGGAAGTGCGCGGCGATTCCCAGAGCGCACGCGCCGATGAGTGCGAGGAGGATGTACATCGTCGGGTCAGGCGACGAAGCCGACGCGGCGCGATTCCTCGGTGCCCAGTTCGATGTAGGCGAGGTTCGCGGTCGGGACGATGTAGGAGTTGCCCTTCACATCGGCGAAGCTCACGTGCGATGCGCTCTGCTCGAGCGCCGCGGCGACCTGGGTGCGGACTTCTTCCGCGCTTGCGCCGGTGTCGAAGCTCAGTTCACGGCCGGTGTTGATGATGCCGATGCGGATTTCCACGCGTGCTCCTTGAAGTTCGGGGACTGCGCCAACTCTACCCCGCGAGCACGGGGCGGGATCGGCGGTGGCGCCCGGTTTCGCCGTGAGCGCACAGGCGGACGCGCCGCGGTCACGCGAGTGAGCGTGGCGGGTGCGGACGGCGATGTCCGCGCGTCCGGATAGCGTGGAGGCATGACACCGGATACTGCTCAGCGCGCTGTGATCGCCGCGGAGCCGACGGCATCCGGAGTCATCATCGGCGCCCCGGGAACCGGTAAGACGCGCACCCTGATCGACCGGATCGTGCACCTGCTCGACGCCGAGGCGCTCCGCCCGGAGCAGGTGCTCGCGCTCACGCCGAACCGTCAGGCGGCGACCGCTCTGCGCGACCGGATCGGCGTGCGCATCGGCCAGGCGACGCCCGGGCCACTGGCTCGGTCGCTCGGCTCCTTCGCCTTCCAGCTGGTGCGTGGAGCGATGGTGAGAGAGGGAGCGGAGCCGCCGGCGCTGCTGACGGGTGCCGACCAGGACCGGATCATCGCCGAGCTGCTCAGCGGCGATGCGGAAGACGGACGCATCCCGTGGCCGGATGCGCTGAGCCCTTCGGTGCGGGCGTCGAAGGGGTTCCGCTCGGAGCTGCGCGCATTCCTCGCCGAGTGCACGGAGATCGGTGTCGACGCCGCGGAGCTGCGAGCATCGGGCAACGAGGTGTGGGCGGCGACGGCGGAGTTCCTCGTGGAGTACCGCGCGGTGCTCGACGCGCTCCGGTCGGCCCACCGTGACGCCGCCGACCTGCTGAGCGAGGCGAGCACCATCCTGCACACGGCCGAGACGGCCGCCCTCGGCCCGCTCGCGCCTCTGCGCGTGGTGCTCATCGACGACGCGCAGGAGCTCACGCGTGGGGGGATCGCCGTCGTGAAGGCCCTGCGCAGCCGGGGGATCGCCGTGCTGGCCTTCGGTGATCCCGACATCTCCTCCGGCTCGTTCCGCGGAGCAAGCCCCGAGCTGTTCGCACAGCTCGCCGGGGTTCTGGGAGAGGTGCACGTGCTCGACGGGCCGCGCCGCCAGCGTCCGGCGCTCACCGCTCTCACCCGCACGGTGACCCAGGCGATCGGTGTGTCGGGCCGGGTCGAGCATCGGCGCGCCCCCGTGCCCGTGACGGCCGAAGAGGTCGAGGCCGGGGTGTCGACGTTCGTGGCCCCGTCTCCCTACGAAGAACTCGATCGCATAGCCGGAGTGATGCGCGAGTGGCACCTCTCCGACGGCATCCGGTGGGATCGCATGGCGGTCATCGCCCACGACACGCGGCAGGTGACGACGCTGGAGACCGAACTCGCCGCCAGGGAGATCCCGACTCGTGCGGCCGGTGTGCAACGCCCGCTCGGCAGCGAGGGCATCGTGCGCGACATCGTGGGTATCGTGCGCCTGGCGCTCACCCCGGTCCAAGAGCGCACGTCGGAAGCCCTCGAGGAGGCGCTGCGCACCCCGTTCGGAGGGATGGACGCGATCGGCCTGCGCCGGCTGCGTGCCCGACTCCGCCACGTCGAACTCGAACAGGGGGGATCGACGCCGGCGCGCGAGCTGCTGCGGCGGGCCATGGCGAACCCGGCGGACCTCACGCTCATCGACGCCCCGGAGTCGCGCACGGCCGAGCGTTTCGCGCTGGTGATCGAAGCGCTGGCCCGTGGCGCGGCGGCGGGAGAGACGATCCATGACCTGCTCTGGCGGGTGTGGGATCAGGCCAGGGCCGTCGACGGCAGGCGTCTGCAGATCGCCTGGCGTGAGATCTCGTTGCTGCCGACGGGGGCGGAGACAGCCCGTTCCCTCGATGCGCTGGTCTCCCTGTTCGATGCGGCGAAGCGCTTCGTCGAGCGCACACCGAACGAGAAGCCCGAGGTCTTCGTGCGGGACATCCTCGACAGCGAGGTCCCCGAGGATTCGCTGTCGACACCCGACCGGCCGGGGAAGGTCACGCTGCTGACCCCCGCCACCGCTCTGGGTACGGAGTTCGACGCCGTCGTGGTCGCCGGTGTGCAGGACGGCATCTGGCCGAACGTGCGTCTGCGCGGCGGTCTGCTGCAGACCTGGCGCCTGCCCGACGCGATCCAGGCTGCGCGCACGGGGACCCTCATCGAGCCTCCGGGAGCCCTGGATCGTCGACGTGCGGCGCTGCACGACGAGCTCCGGCTGTTCGTGCGCGCCGTGTCGCGTGCGCGCGACCGTCTCCTGATCACGGCGGTGGACGACGACGACCTGACACCCAGCCCGTTCTTCGGCTTCCTGCCCGCCCCTGAACCTCCGGAGCGGCACGCGTCGGCGGAGCACCCGCTCACATTGCGCGGACTGGTCGCCCGCCACCGGCGCACCCTCACCACGGTGTCAGCCGAGCCGGTGCGGCGGGCCGCCGCGGCGCAGCTCACCGTCCTCGCGCGTGAGGGCGTGCCGGGGGCTGATCCGGCGGACTGGTACGGGATGACCCCTCCCTCGACCGCGGCGCCGCTGCGCGATCTCGCCGTCACGGGGGCGCGGGTCTCACCCTCGAAGATGGAGTCGTATGAGGAATGCGGTCTCAACTGGGTGGTCTCGGCTCTCGGCGGGGACACGGTGATGCCGCCCACGGCCGGCATCGGGACGATCGTGCACGAGGCGATGGAGCGGGTTCCCGAGGGAGATCTCGAGAAGATGCGCGCGATCGTGGCCGAGCACTGGCCGGAGCTCGATTTCGAGACCGAGTGGATCGGGCGCAAGGAGCGCCGTCGCGCCGACCTGCTCGTGGATCGGCTGCACACCTACCTGGGTGATGTGCGCCGCGAGGGTGGGCGGGTCATCGGCAGCGAGGTCGAGTTCCGCTTCGCGGTCGACGTGGCGGAGTCGGCCGACGACGCCGTTCCCACCGTCCACGAGGTGGGGGAGGACCGGGCGAATCAGGCGATCATCCACGGCTACATCGACCGGGTGGAGGCCTACCCGCCCGGAGCGGGCGAGCACCCCGCGGCGCGAGGTCGCGGCTGGGAGCGGATGTCGGGAGGTCCGGACGGGCCCACGGTCGTGGTGGATCTGAAGACGGGCAAGAACGATCCCGAATCCGACTCGGGCGTGCTCGCGCATGCGCAGTTGGCCGCCTATCAGGTCGCCGTGCAGCAGGGGCTGGTCGAGGGGGCGCCGCCGTCGTCGCTGGCGGGAGCACGGCTCGTGATCGTCTCCAAGACCCTTGCCAAGAGCGACTACCGCATCGCCCATCAGCACACGTTGGACGACGAGTCGCGCTCGGCCTTCCTGCTGCGCGTCGCGGATGCGGCCCGCGGCATGTCGGCGTCGAGCTTCACCGCTCAGGTCGAGTCGCACTGCGCCGACACACAGCGTCGGGTGCATCCGTGCCGTATCCACACGGTGCCGGCGGTGAGCTCGTGACGGGGTGGAACCGGGCGGAGCAGGGTGGCGAGGGGATCTCGGCCACCGACATCGCCGCCGCACTGGGGCAGCCATCGCCGACGCCGGCCCAGCAACGCGTGATCGAGGCGCCGCCTGAGCCTGCTCTCGTGGTCGCGGGTGCGGGCAGCGGCAAGACCGAGACGATGTCAGGACGGGTGGTGTGGCTCGTCGCCAACGGGCACGTGCGCCGCGACGAGATCCTCGGTCTCACTTTCACGCGCAAGGCCGCAGGCGAGCTCGCGGAGCGGATCGGTCATCGTCTCGCGGTCATCGACGAGTACGGTCGCCGCGGCCTGCTCCCGCATCTGGCGGAGATCGTCGCCGACGGATCACTGCGCAGGGTCGAGGAGGCTGCACCCGGCCGTCAGCGCGAGCTGGTGCGCGCACACGTGCTCGATGAGATCGCCGCGCACCGGGGAACCGGGTGGGATCCGGCGACCCCGCGTGCCGCGGAAGAGCTGATGATCCGGCCCCGTGTCTCGACGTACAACGCCTTCGCCGACGGGATCGTGCGCGAACACGCAGCGCGCATTGGACGGGATCCCGACGTGGCGATGCTCAGTCAGGCCGCCTCCTGGATGCTGGCACGGGAAGTCGTGCTGCGCAGCGACCTCCCCGAGCTGGAGAACATCGAGTTCGCGCTCGGCACGGTCATCGATGCCGTGCAGAGGCTCGCCGGTGACGCCCTCGACCACCGTGTCGACCTCGATCTCGCTGAGCGCATCGCGCGGGATCAGGCCCTCGCCTTCGAGCCGTATCGCGGCAACGGCGATGTCGAGAAGGCGGCGGTGAACCTCCTCAGTCTGCCGACGCTGTCGCGCCTCGTGCGCGACTACATCGCCGAGAAGCAGCGCCGCGGCGTGCTCGACTTCGCCGACCAGGTGGGAGGTGCCTACGACATCGTCGAGTCCGCTCCCGACGTCCGCGACGAGCTCCGCGAGCAGCACCGGGTGGTGCTGCTCGACGAGTATCAGGACACATCGGTCATCCAGACCCGGTTCCTCGCGGAACTCTTCCGCGACACCGCGGTGATGGCCGTCGGCGACCCGCACCAGTCGATCTACGGGTGGCGGGGAGCCAGCGCCGACAACCTCTACGCCTTCTCCGGCACGTTCTCCCGCACCGGTACGGCGCAGACCTACAGCCTCATGACGAGCTGGCGCAACGACCGCGGCATCCTCGGGATCGCCAACCGCGTGCTCGAACCGCTCCAGCGCCCGGGGCTCGACGTGCCGCCACTCGAACCGCGTCCGGGCGCGGGAGAGGGCACCGTGACGGTGGAGTTCCCGTTCACGGTCGATGAGGAGGCGTCGGTCGTCGCGGAGTGGTTCGCCGAGCGCCGGGCCGCACACGAAGCCCGCAACGCCGGCGAGGCACAGGGCGGTAAAGCGCACACCGGAGCGATCCTGTTCCGGTCGAAGCGGCACATGCAGACCTTCGCCGCGGCGCTCGCCGCGCGGGGTATCCCGCACCGCATCCTCGGTCTCGGCGGACTGTTGGCGACGCCGGAGGTGGTCGATGTCGTCTCCACACTCCGTGTCGTGCACGACCCCACCGCGGGGTCGGCGCTCATCCGCCTTCTCACCGGACCGCGTTTCGGAGTCGGAGTGGCCGACATGGCCGCGCTCTACGACCTCGGCCGCACGCTGTCGGAGCGCGATCCCGCGATGGCGCCGCTGCCCGAGGAGGTGCGCGTGCGGCTGCGCTCCTCGCGCGGTGCCGATGAGGCGGTGTCGATCATCGACGCGGTCGACGTGGTGCGGGCGGTGCGCGACGACTACCGGCTCCTCGAGGCGATCACCCCCGACGGCAGGGCTCGGGTGCGCGCGGCGGGAGAGATGCTGGAGCGCCTCCGCCGCGCATCCTCGCAGCCGATCCCCGAGCTGATCCGCCTGATCGAACTCGAGCTGCGCCTCGACATCGAGCTGGCCGCCAACGAGACCAGAGGGCCCGCCCGCATCGCCGCGACGCAACTGCGTGCCTTCGCAGACGAGGTCCGCGCCTTCTTGGCCGCGGACGATCGGGGAAGCATCGGCAGCCTGCTGGCCTGGCTCGACAAGGCCGAGAGCACCGACGAGCTGATGCCGCGGCCGGAGCCGCCCGAGGCCGGTGTCGTGCAGCTGCTGACGATTCACGGGTCGAAGGGGCTGGAGTGGGATGCCGTCGCCGTGGTGCGGCTGGTGGTCGACGAACTCCCCAGTCGGGTCTCCGACACTTCCGGCTGGTTCGGATTCGGGGTCGTCCCGTTCGCTCTCCGCGGCGACAGAGACGCGCTTCCCCGATTCGAGTGGGATCCGGTCGAGGCGATGGGCGACGAGAAAGACCCCGTCAAGAGGCAGAGACTCGCGCAGGCATCGCTGTCCGGCGGTGCGACGAAGGCGAACCCGCAGGGCGGCGCGATCAAACGCTTCAAGGATGCCTACAGGGCATATCAGCAGCAGGAGGAGCGGCGTCTCGCGTACGTCGCGGTCACGCGTGCGCGCACCGATCTGCTCCTCAGCGGTGCGCACTGGGCAGGGCAGAAGTCACCGCGCACGCCGAGTCCCTATCTCGTCGAGGCCATCGATGTGCAGGGTCTCGATCCCATCGAAGCGGTCGACCCCGACGACAACCCCTATGACGGCCCCGGTGCCACCCTGCGCTGGCCGCTCGACCCGCTGGGGGCTCGACGAGGAGTCGTCTCCGCCGCAGCCGCGGCCGTCGAGGATGCTGCCCGAGCCGGAACGGCGGAACCGTCCGTGGAGCTGGCCCGCCTGTTGGCCGAGCGTGCGGCCCGGCAGCGCGGCACCGATGCCGAAGCGCCCACGCGCGTGCCGGCATCGCGGTTCAAGGACTACGTCACCGACTTCTCCGGCACGCTGTCCTCCATCGTCAGGCCCATGCCGGAGCGGCCGTACCGGCAGACCCGTCTCGGCACGCTCTTCCACGCCTGGGTGGAGCAGCGGTCCGAGCTCGTGGGCGTCGGCAGCCGTGTGGACGAGGCGCTCTGGGAGCTCGACGAGGACGAGGCCCCGCCACAGCCCGCGTACGGTGACCCCGGGGCGGCCGAAGGGCCGGGTGCACCTGCCGACGCCGCCGATCTCGCGGTTCTGCAGGCGACGTTCGAGCGCAGCGAGTGGGGCGGGCTGCAGCCGATCGCCGTCGAGATCGAGATCGACTTCGCCCTCGGCGCCGGTCTCTCCGGGCCGGATGCGGGGGAGTCTCACATCGTTATCTGCAAGCTCGACGCCGTCTACCGGCGAGCAGACCGCGGCGATCGCATCGAGATCGTGGACTGGAAGACCGGCAAGGCTCCGCGGACGGCGGCCGAGCGCGAGGAGCGGATGCTGCAGCTCGCGCTCTACCGTCTCGCATACCACCGACGCTTCGACGTGCCCCTGGACGAGATCGATGTCGCGCTGTACTACGTCGCGGACGACCTGATCATCCGCGGCGACCGGGTCTACTCGGAGGAGGAGCTCTTCCAGCGCTGGAGCGCCGCACGCGCCGCGCGCTGAGCCTCGTCCGAGTCGTCTTCGTCGTACGCGGCCGCCGCGTTCGGCGCGGCGGGACGTGTCGCCTCGCCGACATCGGCGCTGTGGGTTCCTGCGAAGATGCTCCGCGCCTCGGAGAGGTCTTCCGTCTCGACGTTCAGCATCTCGGTGCGGTGGGCGCTGTCATCGTGATCCCGATCCGTGCCGACCGTGCGCAGCGGCTCCACCGATTCCGTGTCGGTCTGCGACGAGTCGGACTCCTCCGGAACCTCGATCCACAGCTCTTCGGGATTGTAGGCATCCGTGTGCATGGAGGTGTCCACCTCTGTGACAGCGCCCCTCGGCACACGGTCGAGCGCATCCAGCGCGGAGTCGACGCCGGCGGTGCGGGCGTCGATGATGCTGAGATCGTCTGTGCGCAGGCCTTCGGCGAGAGCGTCGAGCAGCGCGGCGGCGTCGTCGACGATGTCCGGTCGGTGCATGGAGTCGCCGTGCACCAGCCAGCGGGCGAACTCGAGCTCGGCGAGCAGGCGAGCGCGCACCTCGAGGCCGGCGTCGGGCGCACGGTCGATCGCACCGGCATAGGCGGCGTGCACGTCGGCGGCGGCGTCGGGTGCTGCTGAGAGCCAGGAGAGGTCGAGCGCGGGGTCTCCGACCGAGAGCCCGTGCCAGCCGAGGAGGCCGACGACCTCGGGGCCGAGCTCCGGGTCGTCCTCGAACAGGAACGAGGTCGACTGCACACCCCCGAGAACCACGGTGGATTCGAAGCGCCACAGGGAGTCGTCGGCGACGGCGTCGCGCCAGCGCACGGTGAGACGTGCAGGAACCCGGCCGGTGGCGGCGGCGGTGTCGACCAGACGCTCCAGCTCGGCGCGGCTCTCCTCCGCGGTGCGCGTGGCGAGTCCCGCCCCGCGCACGACCGAGGTGGGCAGGCCGTGCACGGCGGCGATCGATGCGCCCATCGACTGCGCGGCTCCGCGTCCCGGCGGTACCAGGGGGGCCTCGATCTGAAAGCCGGGCAGAAGCTCGGTGACGAGTGCGCGTCCGTCGCCGATGCGCGTCTCGCCGATGTAGGCGGGCACGCGGAACGGCAGCATGGCACGGGCCCCGTCGGTGAGCGCACGGAGCGCGATCGCCTCGGCGGCGAGTTCACGCGCCGTCTCGTCGTCGTCCGCGACGCGTATCGCGAGCTCGCGACCGTCGGCCAGCGAGGCGACGGCGGAGTCGAATCGCCCCTCGCCATCCGCGCTCAGACTGCGCGCACCCGTGACCTCCGCCCCGGGCAGTGCGGCGGTCACTGCCGCGGCTAGAGTGAAAGGAGAGCGTCCCATGCCCCCAGGGTAGGTCGGCTCAGGGGCGGTCCCGCCTCCGCCACGCCCGTGAGAGAGGGAGTCGATGACCATTCCGCGCCCATCCCTCGATCGTGCAGCCGAACTCCGCGAGGAGCCGGACGTGCTCGATCGTCTGCGAAACGACCCGGCGACCCGTGTGATCGTCGTGCGCGAGGGCCGGGTCAGGGTCGTGGATTCCGCGCTGCTGCGCGTGACCCCTGACGAGGTCGTCGAGGCGAGCTGGGCTCTTCTCGGACGCGATGCCGACGGCACCGTGCTGCTCCTCGCCGCTGCACCGCCGGAGAGCGACGCGCTCGACACCGCCCCGGACGAGATCTGGCTCGGCCTGCGTGATCTCGGCGGTCGCATCGACGGGCAGGAGTCCGAGCTCCTGATCGGCGCCATCGCCCTCGCCGGATGGCTTCGGGACGCGCCGTTCTGTCCGACCTGCGGTGGGGCGACCCTGCTGCAGCAGGGCGGATGGTCGCGACGCTGCCTCGTGTGCGCACGCCAGCACTTCCCGCGCACGGATCCAGCCGTGATCGTCGCCGTCGAGAGCAGAGACGGCGAGCGGCTCCTGCTCGGCGCCAATGCCAACTGGGGCGGGCGCATGTTCTCCTGCTTCGCGGGTTTCACCGAGGCGGGGGAATCGCTCGAGTCGACCGCGTATCGCGAGATCGAGGAGGAATCGGGGGTGCGTCTTTCCGCCCTGCGGTACGTCTCCTCGCAGGCCTGGCCGTTCCCGCGATCGCTCATGGTCGGCTTCCGTGCCGTTGTCGACGACGAGTCCGCGGCGCGCGCCGACGGCGAGGAGATCATCGAGGTGCGCTGGTTCACGCGTGCCGAGATCGGTACCGCGCTCGCCGGACACGGCCCGGTGGGGCTTCCGGGGCCGGCGTCGATCGCCCGTGCGCTGATCGTCGACTGGTACGAGGATCGCGCGTGAGCGCACTCGATGCCCTCGATGAGCGGCAGCGGGCAGCGGCATCCGTGTTGCGTGGTCCCGTCGTCGTGCTCGCCGGAGCGGGGACCGGAAAGACCCGGGTGATCACGCATCGCATCGCACACGGCGTCGACACCGGCGCATACTCTCCCTCGCGCGTCATGGCGGTCACCTTCACCGCGAAAGCGGCGGGAGAGCTCCGCGGCCGCCTGCGGGCGCTCGGTGTCGAAGGCGTCGCCGCCCGCACGTTCCATGCGACCGCACTCGCGCAGCTGAACTTCTTCTGGCCCACGCTGGCCGGATCGCCCGCGCCATCCATCATCGACAACAAGGTGCGGATGCTGGGGCAGGCGGCCGACGCGATCCGGCTCCGTCCCAGCACCGCGACGCTTCGCGACATCGCCTCCGAGATCGAGTGGCGCAAGGTGTCGATGCTGTCGATCGACCAGTACGCAGCGCTCGGCCGTCCGATCAGCGGGGTCGACGCGGGGCAGCTGATCGAGCTGATGCGCGGGTACGAGGCGTTGAAGGACGATCGTCGCCAGCTCGACTTCGAAGACGTGCTCCTCGCCTGTGCGGGCATGCTGGAGGCGGAGCCGCGCGTCGCCGCATCCGTCCACGAGCAGTACCGACACTTCACGGTCGACGAGTTCCAAGACGTCTCCCCGTTGCAGAACCGCCTGCTGGAGCTGTGGCTCGGAGACCGGCACGACATCTGCGTGGTCGGCGACGCCAGCCAGACCATCTACTCCTTCGCCGGCGCGGAGCAGCGTTTCCTGCTCGAGTTCGAGCGCCGTCACCCGGACGCCACCGTCGTGCGTCTGGAGACGAACTACCGCTCGCAGCCGCCGATCCTCACCGCAGCCAACGCTCTGATGCACGGCCGGCCCGGAGCGCTGGAGCTCGTACCGGCACGGGAGCAGTTCACCGCGGATGCGCCGACCGTCACCGCATACGAGACGGAGGGGGAGGAAGCCGCCGGGATCGCCGCGTCGATCTCCGCGCGCATCGAGGCTGGGGCCTCGCCGTCGGAGATCGCCGTGCTCTATCGCGCTCACGCGCAGT
Organism: Microbacterium sp. PAMC22086; assembly: GCF_019443525.1. Classification (NCBI taxonomy): domain Bacteria; kingdom Bacillati; phylum Actinomycetota; class Actinomycetes; order Micrococcales; family Microbacteriaceae; genus Microbacterium; species Microbacterium sp. PAMC22086. The sequence continues at coordinate 1,843,036 of NZ_CP080380.1, forward strand.
CCGCTGTGCTGCAGCAGGCGCTCGCCGCCGAGGGCATCGCGACATCCGTTCTGGGCGGGACACGATTCTTCGCCATGCCGGAGGTCCGTCAGGCGATCCTCGCCCTGCGGGCCGCCGCTGTCGCCCCCAGCGAGCAGGGATTCCTGCCCGGGGTGCAGCGCGTGCTGCGCGAGCTCGGACTCACCGACGAGCCGCCGGCCGCAGGGGGAGCGCAGCGCAGCGGATGGGAGGCGCGTCGCGCCATCCTGAGGCTCGCTGAGGAGGCAGGAGCGAATGCGAACCTGCGCGGCTTCAGCGACGCGCTGATGGCGCGGGCCAAGGACCAGCACGAACCGACGATGCGCACCGTCACGCTCTCTACCCTGCACGCGGCCAAGGGCCTGGAATGGCCGCACGTGTATCTGGCCGGATGGGCGGAGGGATCGCTGCCCATCTCATATGCGACGACGTTCGAGGCGGTCGACGAAGAGCGACGGCTGGCCTACGTGGGGGTCACGCGCGCCGCGCGGACGCTGGCGCTGTCGTGGTCGAGATCAGCGGGGCGGGGTGAGCGCTCCCCGTCTCGGTTCCTCGCTGAGATGGGGACCACGGGGCGCGGCACCGGCATTCTTCGTGAAACGACACCGAACGCCACTCGAGCGAGCCGTCCGCGCTGACGCGCACCAGGCGCCCGTCGGCGGTCTCGTCGTCTGCGAGGAGCAGGGCCGCCAACCGCCCGGCCTCGGCGACCTGCGCCGCGCGGATCGGGCCGGGGTCGCGGCCGATCATCTGCGCGTGCAGCAGGGGCCAGGCCGGGTCGAGGTCTCGCGCGTGGGCGTCGCGACAGGCGAGGCAGGCCGACGCGCCGGGTACCACCAGCGGCCCGACGGTCACGCGGCCGGGTTCGAAAGATACCGGCAGGTGCGGGATGTCCTCGCGCAGGAACCGGGCGAACTGCAGCGCGGCGGCAGCGCCGTTGACGAGCACGACGCCCACGCCGGGCCGACGGCCGACCTCGACGAGGGCGATGCCTTCGTCGGCGAGCGCCTCGCGCATGCGGTACTCGCTGCGCCCGTCGGCGATCCCGATGCTCTCGACCCAGGCGGGTCGTGGCGGGGCGGCGTCGTCGAGCAACAGCGGATCGAGGCGGGCGAGGAGCGTGCGCGCCGCCTCCCGCGGCGCGCCAGCCGCGTGTGCGATCACGTCGAACGCCCCGCGCCGGAAACCGGAGCGCAGTCTGCTGAGCAGTGGCTCTACCCACGCATCGTCAGCAGCGATGCGCAGTCCGCCTTCGTCGCCGAGCTGGAGCGTGTGCGCGTCGCGCCAGAGCAGAGGCGAGCTCGGGTGCAGACGCATGAGGAGCGGAGGAGTCAGCGGCATCTCTCCGATTGTGGTGAGGAAGCGGTCGGTGCGGGGCCGGAACCAGGCATCGGTGGACAACTTCTCCGTGCTCGTCGAACGGGGCAGGAGCGGTGCGGGCGTCCGCGGAATCCGCGGCCCGCCCGCACCTTCGCGCTCAGACCGGCCTGTCGCCCTCCGGGGCGGCGTCGCCGTCTTCGTCCGCATCGTTCGTCGAGTCCTCGGCGGGTGCGTCCTCCGAGAAGTCGTCACCGTCGAGCAGGCGGGCGAGGGCCTCGTCGAACTCGTCGGCGGCCGGCTGCTCGCCGCGCTCGGCAGCCTGCAGGCGAGCGACGAGCGCACTCGGGTCGTCGATGTCCTCGGCGGTCGGCATGAGGTCCGGGTAGTCCCACAGGGAGTCTCGCCCGCTGATGCCGGCGGCATCCGTCACCGTCTGCCACATGGCCGAGGCCTCGCGCATGCGCCGTGGACGGAGCTTGAGGCCCACGAGGGCACCGAGAGCGTCCTCGGCGGGTCCGCCGACCGCGCGCCGGCGCCGGGCGGCTTCCGCGATGCGCGCGCCGTCGGGAAGACGAGTGGTCGCCTGGGCGGTCACGACGTCGACCCAGCCGTCGATCGTGGCGATGAGGTTCTCGAGGCGGGTGAGCGCCTCGCGCTGGGCGTCGCTCTGCACGGGCAGGAGCGCACCACCCTCGATCGCCGCGCGCAGTTCTTCGGGGTTCGAGGGATCGAGGCGGCTGGCGACGTCTTCGAGCGCGTCCACGTCGACCGTGACTCCGCGAGCGAAGTCGGTGATCTGCGCCATGACGTGCAGGTGCAGCCACTTCGCGTGCCGGTACAGACGCGCGTAGGCGAGCTCGCGGGTGGCGAGGTAGAGCGCGATCTGGTCTTCGGGGATCTCGAGGCCTTCGCCGAAGGCCGTGAGGTTCTGCGGGATGATCGCCGCGGTGCCTGCGGGCAGCACCGGGATGCCGACGTCACCGCCGGAGACGACTTCGAGAGAGAGGTTGCCGAGCACCTGTCCGAACTGCGCGGCGAACACCGAGCCGCCCAGGCCCCGCATCAGCCGGCCTGCGCCCTGGACCACGCCGCGCATCTCTTCGGGCACCTGCGTGTCCAACGCCGAGGTCAGCGCGTCAGCGATGCTCGTCGACACGGGATCGGCGATCTCCTTCCACACCGGAAGGGTCTTCTCCACCCACTCGCCCCTGGTCATCGCGGTCGGGGTCTCGGAGAGCTCCGAGATGGTCGTCGCCTCGCCGAGCCACAGGTTCGCGAGCGCGAAGGAATCGGCGAGCGAGGTGCGCGATCCGTCGGTCACGCCCTGTCCGTCGCGGTTGGCGATGAAAAGAGCCTGACGCAGCGCGTTCTCCCAGGGGTCGCCGCCGAAGGCGCCCTGCAGCTGCGACATGATCGTCTGCATCATCGCGGGGTCGAGTGTGAAGCCGTCCATCCCTTCGAAGGCGCCCCGCAGCGCCTCGGGATCGATGTCGCCGCCGCTCTGGTTCGAGAGCATCTTCCGCAGGAACTCCTGGAAGTCCTCGGGTGTCGGGTCGTTGTCTGCCATGTCGCTCGCCCTCTCAGCACTTCTGTTGCCGTGGCATCTACGCTAGTCACAGGTTTCTGCGCGCGAACCCGATGCGGGCAGATCGGTGTACGCCGCTCGCGAACGACGGAGGAATGCAGTGGATCGAACGCGGTCTGGGAAGCTCGGACTCGGAGTCTGGGCGCTGATCGTCGCGCTCCTCGCGCTGGTCGTGCTGACGTTCCTTCCGTCGCCCTACGTGATCCAGCGACCGGGGCCGGTGTACGACACCCTCGGCACCGCGAAGGGTGCTGACGGCGAGCAGGTGCCGCTGATCAGCGTCGAGGGCGCCGAGACGTTCGAGACCGCGGGGACTCTGGACCTCACGACGGTGCAGGTCGTGGGCAACCGCGAGCGCACACCCAGCTGGTTCGAGCTCGCCCTGGCGTGGATGGATTCGTCCAAGGCGGTCGTCCCCCTCGACTCGGTGTTCCCCCAGGGGGTGACGAGCGAGCAGCGCGACGAGCGCAACGCCACGTTGATGGTCGACTCCCAGCACGAGGCGACAGCGGCCGCGTTGAACGAGCTCGGATACGACACCGGCGCCGAGGTCGTCGTGGTCGAGGCCGTGGCGGACTCCCCGGCCGACGGCATCCTCGAAGCCGATGACGTCATCACCGCGATCGACGGCACTCCGGTCTCCTCGGCCACGCAGCTGCGGGAGGCGATCCAGGCCGCGGCGGGAGCGCCGGTGCAGCTCACCGTGTTGCGCGGCGGCGCCGAGCAGACCGTGGAGGTCACCCCGGAGAAGCACACCGAGGGCGACGCGACCGCATGGCTCATCGGCATCACGCTGCGCACCGACTATGACTTCGAGATCGACGTCACGATCCAGCTCGACAACGTCGGCGGACCCAGCGCCGGGATGATGTTCGCGCTCGGGATCATCGACACGCTGACCGAAGGGGAGCTCAACGGCGGGAAGGACATCGCCGGCACCGGAACCATCGACGCGGCGGGCACGGTCGGTCCGATCGGCGGCATCCGTCAGAAGCTCTACGGCGCGCGAGACGCAGGAGCCGACTACTTCCTGGCTCCCGCGGCGAACTGCGACGAGGTCGTCGGACACGTGCCGGACGGACTGCAGGTCATCCGCACGGCGACGCTCGAGGAGTCGCTCGCCGCCCTCGAGGTCATCGCGGACGACGGCGACGTCTCAGCGCTCCCGACCTGCGACCTCGCAGGCAGCTGAGCGCAGACGTCACCGTGACCGCGCTGTGATCGGGATGACAGCCTGCGCACAGTGAGCGATGCCTAGGATGGTGGGGTGACCTCCTCGCCTTCAGCTCCGAATCCGGCCACGCCTCGAACCTCACGACGCATTCTCGGCATCTCCCTGGTGATCATCGCCGCCTTGATCGCGGTGTTCTTCGTGTTCGCCTCCCTCTACACCGAATTCCTCTGGTTCGACCAGGTGGGCTTCACCGGCGTCCTCACGACGCAGTGGATCGCCACGGCGGTGATGTTCGTGGTGGGCTTCCTCGGGATGGCCGTTCCGCTGTTCGTCGTCATCCAGCTCGCCTACCGGCTGCGTCCGGTCTACGTGCGGCTCAGCTCGCAGCTGGACCGGTACCAGGAGGTCATCGAGCCGCTGCGTCGCCTGGCGATGTGGGGCATGCCCATCTTCTTCGGACTGTTCGCCGGCTTCGCGGCCGCGGGGCAGTGGAAGACGGTCTGGCTCTGGATCAACGGTGTGGCCACCTCGGACGTCGACCCGCAGTTCGGCATCGACACCGGCTTCTACATGTTCGCGATGCCGTTCTACACGATCCTGCTCGCGTTCGTCTCCGCCGTGCTCCTGCTCTCGCTCCTGGTCACCGCCCTCGTGTCGTACCTGTACGGCTCGGTGCGCATCGGTCAGGGTGAGCTGCGCATCTCGAAGCCCGCGCGCATCCAGCTCGCGGTCATCGCCGGTCTCTACCTGCTCGTGCAGGCGGCGAGCCTCTGGCTCGACCAGTACAAGACGCTCGTCGAGCCCGACGATCGCATCACGGGTGCGGCGTACACGGGCGTGAACGCGACGATCCCCGGTCTCGCCATCCTCGCGATCATCGCCGCTGTCGTGGCGATCCTCTTCTTCGTCACGGCCGTCATCGGCCGCTGGCGCTTCCCGCTTGCCGCGACCGCGCTGCTCATCGTGGCCTCGCTCGTCGTCGGCGTCGGATACCCGTGGGTGGTCACCACCTTCCAGGTGAAGCCGAACCAGAACGCCTACCAGGCCGAGTACTACCAGCGGAACATCGACGGCACGAAGGAGGCGTACGGGGTCGCAGACCTCGAGACCACGCCCTTCGCCGCCAAGACCGACGCCGAGGCGGGTCAGCTGCGCGCGGATGCGGAGACCACCGCCTCCATCCGCATCATGGACCCGAAGGTCATCCCGCCGACGGTGCGTCAGCTCGAGCAGTACCGCGGGTACTACCAGTTCCAGAAGACGATGGACGTCGACCGGTACGAGATCGACGGGAAGATGCAGGACACCGTGGTGTCGGTGCGCGACCTCGACATGTCGGGCCTGGGCGACGGTGACAACTGGAACAACCGCGTCGCGGTCTACACCCACGGCTACGGCCTCGTCGCCGCCGCGGGCAACCAGCGCACTACCGACGGCGAGCCGGTGTTCCTCGAGCGCGGTATCCCCACTTCGGGATTCCTGTCCGATCGGGAGAACTTCGAGCCGCGCGTGTACTTCGGTGAGAACTCGCCCGAGTACTCGATCGTCGGCGCTCCCGAGGGCTCGGAGCCCGCAGAGATCGACTACCCGCGCGGCAAGGACGGCTCGAGCGAGACGAAGACCACGTTCGACGGCGACGGCGGCCCGAAGGTCGGCGACACGTTCACCAAGCTCCTCTACGCGCTGAAGTTCCAGTCGGAGCAGATCCTGTTCTCGAACCTCGTGAACGAGGACTCGCAGATCCTGTACGACCGCGACCCCAAGACGCGCGTGCAGAAGGTGGCACCGTACCTCGAGCTCGACAGCGACCCCTACCCGAGTGTGGTGGACGGCCGCATCGTCTGGATCGTCGACGGCTACACGACGAGCCAGACCTACCCGTACTCGACGAGCGTGAGCCTGTCCGACGCCATCGCCGACTCCAACATCCCCTCGCCGACCCTCGCGATCGACGACATCAACTACATCCGCAACTCCGTCAAGGCGACGGTCGATGCCTATGACGGTTCGGTGAAGCTGTACGCGTGGGACGACGAGGACCCGGTGCTCAAGAGCTGGCAGAAGGTCTACCCGTCGACGGTGAAGCCGATCAGCGAGATGTCGGGGGAGCTCATGAGCCATGTGCGCTACCCGACCGACCTGTTCAAGGTGCAGCGCGACATCCTCGGCGTGTATCACGTCGACAAGGCCGGATCGTTCGCGCAGCAGGACAACCGCTGGCAGACGCCCAACGACCCCCGCAGCGAATCGATGCTGCAGCCGCCGTACTACCTGACCATGCAGATGCCGGGTCAGGACTCTCCCCGGTTCTCGATGTTCTCGACGTTCATCCCGAACTCGCAGGGAGCGGGCGGCAGCCGCGATGTGCTGATGGGCTACCTCGCGGTGGATTCGGATGCCGGCTCGGAGAAGGGCGTGAAGGCGGAGGGCTACGGCCAGCTGCGCATGCTCGAGATCGACACCGACACCACGGTCCCCGGTCCCGGTCAGGTGCAGAACACCTACAACTCGGACACTTCGGTCGTGCCTCAGCTCAACCTGCTCCAGCAGGGGGAGTCCGAGGTCATCTACGGCAACCTGCTGACGCTGCCCGTCGGTGGTGGTCTGCTCTACGTGCAGCCCGTCTACGTGCAGTCGTCTGAGGGAACGCAGCTGCCGCGTCTGCAGAAGGTGCTGGTCGCCTTCGGTGATCGCGTCGCCTTCGAGAACACCCTGACCGAGGCGCTCGACACCCTCTTCGGCGGTGACTCCGGTGCCACCGGCGGTGACGACACGGTCGAACCGGATCCAAACGCCGAGGTGCCCGACACCGGCGAGGTGCCGACGACCGAGCCCACGCAGCCGACGGGAGCCGAGGCTGAGGCCCTGGCTGCCGCTCAGACCGCGCTGCTCGACCGTGAGGCCGCGCTGAAGGCCGGAGACCTCGCGAAGTTCGCCGAGGCCGACGAGCGCCTCACCGCGGCGGTCCAGAAGCTGATCGAGCTGGACTCCGCAGCGGGCAACTGATCCGCAGCACCGAACAGAATGGGCGCCCCCGAGGGGGCGCCCATTCTCGTATCGTGGTGACGCCGGGCATCGTCCGGGCAAAGCGAAAGGCCCTCTGGCTTGGACTTCTCCGAGTCAGATAGTTCGATATGCGATTACGTTCGGCTCGCGATTCCAAGTAAGAACTCGTTTCCGCTCGACCGGTGGTGATCAGCTGTCGGCCGCTCGTGCCGGTACGATCACGAAGGTGCCCGTAGGTTGCGCACGCCCCGCGGTGGGCCCATCTGGGGCCTGAAGGCCGAAGGAAGGACCTGAGCTTGTCTGAGAAGTCCACCTCGCTCCTCATGGATGCTGTCGCGACTTTGACTGACTGGCGTCTGGTTCGGACCTTCTCTTGTGAAGTCATCGTGCAAGATCCGGGCGAAGAGCCCCAGAGCCTCGAGCTTCACGCCGAACCGATGCACTCGTCGTATGTCCTCGTCGACCCTCGGACCGGTAGGCGGCAGTCTTATGACGACACGACGCGCTCGTTTGGCACTGACGGGCAGATAGTGCAGCGCCAGGCCAGTGCTTTGCTCACAGAGCCCCTTCCAGTGCGCCTAGCCTTCCCGATGTCCCTACCGATCTGGGGGCGGCGTCACGACCTCTACCGCATGGTTGACGCCGATCGCGTGGGCAGCCTACTCACGGTCAGTTTGACGGGCCGTGCAGACGCGAGCCTATCGGGCACGCTCACCATTGATCTCAATCGAGGCCTCGCTGTGCGCATCTATGCCCCGACACTTCAGGTGGAGTATCGGGGCATAGGGCCGGCGCGTAGCCGGTTCGGCGTCTCTTCTCTTTAGAGGCCCGCTTCTTCCCCGTTCGGGTAGAAGCAACGATTGGCATTCGTGTCGCAGTGGAATCGCGGGGTGAAGAGAGTCGGATCTGCCACCTCAGCACTGAACTGATAGTTGAAGTCTGTTATCGACAGGTCATCGAGGCGAACCGCGTGAGAGCCCCAGGTTGTCGTTCCGGTGAGATATGCCGCGTCAACCGGCCGGCTCCCTGAGCGGATGTCGAAGACAGAGCTGCTCAGGTCGCTGGGGATACCGATTCCGTTTTGGAGGAGCCTGCTGATCTCGCCGAGGAGCACTTCGCGGCCGTTCGCCCAATCGGCCAACTGTTGACTGAACCTGTCGAATAGGACTCGGCTCAAAAGGACAAGGCCCCGAGATCGTGATGATCTCGGGGCCTTTCTTGTTGCGGGGACAGGATTTGAACCTGCGACCTCCGGGTTATGAGCCCGGCGAGCTACCGAACTGCTCCACCCCGCGGCACAAGAAGTAACTTATCACGGATTCCGAAGGCGGGCGAATCCTGGGGGCCTCCGGGCGACGTCCCGGGCGTGTCGATGCGAGAGGATGGAGACATGTCCGAGACCGCAGCCGTCCCCGTCGCCGTGTGCCAGTTCGCGCCGACCGCCTCCCGAGCCGAGAACCGGGAGCGGATCGCCGCGCTGACGGCCGACGCCGCCGGGCGGGGGGCGAAGCTGATCGTGTTCCCTGAGTACTCGAGTTACTTCGTCGACCCCATGGACGAGAGCCTGGCTGCCAATGCGGAGGACCTCGACGGGGAGTTCGTCGAGACCCTGAGGGCACTGGCCTCCGAGTACGCCGTCGTGATCGTCGCGGGTCTGGCCGAACGGGCGACCGACGGGCATCGAGTGCGCAACACCGTGGTGGCCGTGCGGGGTGACCGCGTCCTCGCCGTGTACCGCAAGCAGCACCTGTACGACGCGTTCGGCCAGACCGAGTCCGACTGGGTGGAGCCGGGTGAGGTGGGGGAGGCCGCGACTTTCGAGCTGGGGGGCCTGCGTTTCGGGCTCATGACCTGTTATGACCTCCGCTTCCCTGAAGTGGCCCGTTCCCTGGTCGATGCGCAGGCCGATGCCCTGGTCGTGCCGGCCGAGTGGGTCAGGGGGCCGCTCAAGGAACACCACTGGACGACGCTGCTCGCCGCTCGTGCGATCGAGAACACCGTCTACGTGGTCGCGGCAGACCATCCGACCCCGATCGGGGTGGGACACTCGCAGATCGTCGATCCCCAGGGCGTCGTACTCGCCGGAGTGGGAACCGCTCCCGGGATCGCCGTCGCGGTGGTCGAGAGGGAGACGATCGAGCGCGTGCGGATCACGAACCCGTCGCTGCGCGTGCGGCGGTACTCCGTCACTCCTCGTGAGGTCGTGGCCCCCGAAGCCTAGGCGCGAACCGGGCCCGGGGCAGGCACAGCAGGTGCGGTCACGCGGAGAAGCGGGCGAGGCGCGTCGCCGCCTCTTCGAGGACCTCGACGCGCTTGCAGGCGGCGAAGCGCACCAGGCCCGCGTAATCGCTCCTGTGCTCCTCGGAGACGAAGGCTGTGAGCGGGATCGCCACGACGCCCACGCGCTCCGGCAGGGCCCGGCAGAACGCCGCGGCGTCCTGTCCGCCCAGCGCCGTCGCATCCGCGACGGTGAAGTAGCCGCCCTGAGGCGCGTGCACGGTGAATCCGGCCGCCCTCAGCCCGTCGCCGAGGATCCCGTGCTTGTGGGCGAGCACGGCGGCCGCGTCCGTGAAGTACGCGGCGTCCATCCGCAGCCCCACGGCGACAGCCGGCTGAAATGGCGAGCCGTTGACGTAGGTGAGGTACTGCTTCACGGTGAGCACGGCCGTGATGAGCGCGGCCGGTCCATGCACCCACCCGATCTTCCACCCCGTCGTGGAGAAGGTCTTCCCGGCGGACGAGATCGTCAGCGTGCGCGCGGATGCTCCGGGGAGCGTGGCGATCGGGGTGTGCGCGGCATGGAACGCCAGATGCTCGTACACCTCGTCGGTGACGATGATCGCATCGTGCTTCTCCGCCAGGCGCACCACCTCTTCGAGCACCTCACGCCCGAAGATCGCTCCCGTGGGATTGTGCGGGTCGTTGACCAGGATGATCCTGGTGCGATCGCTCACCGTCGCGGCGAGCCGCTCGAGGTCGGGTTGGAAGTCCGGCGCGCGCAGCGGAACCGTGCGCAGCCGTGCCCCCGCGAGGGCCACGGCGGCGGCATAGGAGTCGTAGTAGGGCTCGAACACGACGACCTCGTCTTCGGGGCCGTCGATCAGCGCCAGCAGGGTCGCGGTCAGGGCCTCCGTCGCTCCGGCCGTCACGATCACCTCGCTGGAAGGATCGACACGGAGCCCGTAGAAGCGCCGCTGATGCTCGCTGATGGCATCGAGGAGATCCGGTGTGCCGCGACCGGGCGGGTACTGATTGGCTCCGCTCGCGATGGCGGCTCGCGCCGCCTCCAGCACCTCTGCGGGACCGTCCTCGTCGGGGAAGCCCTGGCCGAGATTGATCGCCCCGGTTCGAGCCGCCGCTGCCGACATCTCTGCGAAGATGGTGGGCGCGACGGTTCCGTCGGCAGCGAGCAGACCTGCCCCCGCTGCGGTACGACGCCATGCGCCGGGAATGACACTCATGAAGAACAGGCTAAGGCCATAGCTGAAACTCATCTTCGGCATAAGGAACGCACAGATACAGGCGTCATTCTGAAATGGTCGTCGAAGGAGCACACACCATGAACGAAGACAACCCCCAGGACCAGTCGGCATCCGCGTCGAACGACGCCACGCCGTCCACCGAGGCCGCACAGATCGCCGCTCAGCCGGTGACGGATGCCGCCGCTGACACGACCGCGCCGGCCGCTGCCGCCCCCATGCAGGGGCATCAGATGCCGTCGACGTTCACCTCGCAGGCCCCGGCCGCGCCCGTGATCGCTCCAGTCCCTCACGGCTACGCAGCACCTGCCGCCGGCGCGCCGGGCGCAGCCACCGCGCAGGGAGCCGCCTTCGGCATCCCCACCGCGGCGTCCTACACCCAGCCCACGCAGCCGCTCGACGGCGGCGCCGCGTACGGCACGCAGGGCGATGGCGCGAAGACCAAGGAGCAGAAGCCTCGTGGGGGCGCGAAGTTCGCCGCCTTCATCGTCGCGGCCGCTCTGGTCGGCGGCGTCGCCGGGTTCGGCGGCGGTGCGCTGCTGGACGGCCTCCAGGACCGCCCGTCCTCCGGCACGGCCTCCGGTCCGCAGACGGTGACGGTGAACAACCCCGGATCGGTCAACGAGACCACAGCGGTCGCGACGGCCGCACTCCCGTCCGTCGTCACCATCGAGGTGGCGGGCGCCGATCAGGGAGGCAGCGGATCCGGTGTCATCATCAGCGATGACGGTTACGTGCTCACCAACACGCACGTCGTGACCCTCGGCGGCGCGGTCGCCGATCCGACGATCCGCGTGACCACATCGGACGGGCGCATCTTCGAGGCGACCGTGGTCGGGACAGACCCGATCTACGACCTCGCCGTGATCAAGCTGAAGGACGCCAAGGGGCTGACCCCGATGGACTTCGCCGATTCCTCGAAGCTCAACGTCGGCGACACCGCTGTGGCGCTCGGCGCTCCTCTCGGGCTCGCGAACTCCGTCACCACCGGCATCGTGAGTGCGTTGAACCGCAGCATCCAGATCGCCTCGTCCGCCCTGCCCGACTCCTCCTCCGAGGACGCCCCGGACCAGCAGCAGACGCCGGATCAGGGTCAGGGCCAGGGGCCGTTCCAGTTCGACATCCCCGGAAGCGGCACGCCGCAGACCTCGGACTCCATCTCGATCGCCGTGATCCAGACGGACGCCGCGATCAACCACGGGAACTCCGGCGGCGCGCTCGTGAACAGCAAGGGCGAGCTGATCGGCATCAACGTGGCCATCGCGAGTTCGGGAAGCTCCGAAGAGTCGGGGTCGATCGGTATCGGGTTCGCCATCCCGTCGAACATCGCCAAGCGGGTGTCGGACGAGATCATCGCCGACGGTGCGGCGACGCACGGCCTGCTCGGCGCGTCCGTCCAGGATGCCTCGAGCGTGCAGGGCGCTACCGTCTCCGGGGCGTACATCGCCAAGGTGACCGACGGCGGCGCCGCCGCAGCTGCGGGTATCCAGGAGGGCGACATCGTCACCAGGTTCAACGGCGTCCCGATCACCAGCGCGAGCGATCTCACCGCGCAGGTGCGCGCGGCGGCGGCCGGCAGCGATGCCAAGGTCACCTACGTGCGCGGCGGCAAGGAGTACGACATCGAGGTGACGCTCGGCGAACTCGCCGGCTGACCCCACCACGCACAGGGAAGGACGCCACCGCCGCGATAGGCTCGCGGAGTGGCGTCCTTCTCTTTCGGCACCGGCAATGCGGCCAAGCTCCTCCGGATCCCGTTGTATGCCGTCGGACGCATCGGCACCCTCCTCCTTCCGCGCGGCCGGCGCTGGGTCTTCGGCTGCGGTGCCGGAGTGGGCGACGGCGCTCTCGCACTCCAGCGCTACGCGTCCGAGGCGGGCCACGACACCGTCTGGCTCACGGCGTCGGAGCGTGAGGATCGGGACGCGGCCGCCCTCGGTATCCGCACCGTGCGCAAGAGCGGACTGCGCGGATGGTGGACGACCGCTCGGGCGGGGGTGCTCGTGGTCACCCACGGACTCGGCGACGTGAACCGCTACGCGAACGGCGGCGCTTTCGTGGTCCAGCTCTGGCACGGGATCCCGCTGAAGCGGATCGGGCTGGATTCTCCGGCGACGACCCAGGTTCCGAATGTTCCCGCGGCGGCGCTGTTGCGTCGCGCGGTCGGTATCCTCTACCGCGCCGCAGCCCAGCGCATCCGCGTGCTCCCGGCCGCTTCGCACCGCGCACGGGGGCGCTTGGAGTCCGCGTTCGGCCTGGGTGATGACCGTGTGGTGGTCACAGGGGAACCTCGTGTCGACGTGCTCTCGGCAGGACCGGCGGAACACGTGAGGTCCGCGGCATCCGCTCTGCTTCGTAGCGTCGTGGGGGAGATTCCCGATACCGCGCGCACCATCCTCTACGCACCGACCTGGCGTGATGGGGCTCCCGACCCCGCCGTTCCCACCGCTGAGGAGTGGATCCGCATCGTCCGGGTCCTCGAAGAGCACGACGCCGTCCTGTTCGTGCGCTCTCATCCCCTGGGAGAGGGCGGATATGCGCCCCCGCTTCCGAGCCGCAGGGTGCACGCACTCGGCGCCGCGTCGCTTCCCGACGTGACGCCGGCGCTCGCCGCGTTCGACGTGCTCGTCACCGACTACTCCTCGCTCGCATACGACGTCGGTCTGCTGCGCATGCCCGTGCTGTTCCTGGCTCCGGATGCCGAGGAGTACGCGCGCATTCGCGGCTTCTACGGCCGGTACGACGACGTCGCAGGTCCCGACGCGGCCACCGACTGGGCGGAGCTCCTGGCACAGCTTGAAGCGCTCCTCGAAGACACAGCCGCCCACGACGCGGCGTCCGAGCGTTCCGCTACGCTCAGCGCGGAGATGCACGCATATCGGGACGGGCGCAACACCGAGCGCGTGTACCAGGTCATCCGCGCGCGGGGGATTCCCGCGCCGAAGGGAGCAGCATGACAACGGCCCGCATCGATGACGCGGCGGAGGCCCTGATCATCGAAGGGACCGGTCAGCGACCGGAAACGGCCGACCTTGTCGGACCACGAGCGCACGTCGAGGCTCGTGTCACCGGGGGCGGCAAGACCTGGAAGGCGACGTTCCCGTTGCAGGCCTCCCGTTGGGGCGGCCCTTCGCTTCCCCTGCCGACGGGGACGTACGAGCTGCGGATCGCCGACGTCGATCTCGATGATGTGCGACTCGCTCCTGCCGTGCTCACCGGGGTTCGGATTGCGTTGAATGCCGGTACCGTCCGCATCGCCGCGCCGGTGGATCCGGTGTACGAGACCGCTGAGGGGCGCTCGACCCTCGAGGAACGGTACGTCGCGCAGGCGGGCGGCACAGAGAACGCCGTGTTCTTCGAGAGCTTCTACGGACGAAGCGTCGGATGCAACCCGCGGGCCATCGATCGCGAGCTCGCGGCGCGCGCACCCGAGGTGCGACGCTACTGGAGCGTCGTCGACCTCTCGGTCGAGGTGCCGGAGGGGGCGATCGCCGTCGTCGAGGGCAGCCCCCAGTGGTGGCACGCCCGCGGAGCCGCACGGCTGCTGGTGGTCAACGACTGGCTGCGTCGACGGTTCGCCCGCAAGCCGGGGCAGAAGGTGCTCCAGACCTGGCACGGCACACCGCTCAAGCGGCTCGCCCTGCACCGTCCCGGCTTCGATCCGCGACGGATGGCCGCGGTCGTGAAGGAATCCCGGCGCTGGGACGTTCTGTTGGCCCAGAACACCTATTCCGAGCGCATCCTGCGCAAGGCGTACGCCTTCTTCGGGCGGCCGATCTGGGTGGAGGGATACCCCCGCAACGATGCGCTCACCAACGGCGACCCTGCCGAGGTCCGCGCGGCGTTGGGCATCGGGCCCGAGGAGCGCGTGCTCCTGTACGCACCGACCTGGCGCGATGACCGTGCCGAGATGGTCGACTTCGTCGATGCGGAGCTTCTGGCGCACCAGGCGAACGCCGTGGTCCTCGTGCGCGGTCACTCCCGCACTCTGGAACAGGGACGCGATCGCGCGGGTGCACGGGTCATCGATGTGACCGGGTACCCCGAGACGGCACGGCTGCTTCTGGCGGCAGACGCCCTGATCACCGACTACTCCTCGGTGATGTTCGACTTCAGCGTCACCGGAAAGCCGATGTACTTCCTGGTGCCCGACATCGATCACTATCGCGGACAGCTGCGCGGGTTCTACTTCGACCTCGCGGAGCGCGCACCCGGTCCGCTCGTGCGCACTCAGGAGGAGCTCGCGGCCGCTCTGGACGACGCGGGCCACGTGGACGCGTACGCGGATCGCTATGCGGCCTGGCGGAAGCAGTTCAACTCCCGCGACGATGGTCATGCCGCGCAGCGTGTGGTCGACCGTATCCTCGATCTGGGGTTCGTCACGCCCTGAGTCCGCGCGGCCGCGTCAGGGGAGAGGTGTGTTCCGGGTGCCGAGGCGCGAGGCGTCGACGGTGTCGCGGGCACCGCGCAGCACACCACCCAGGAAGCCCAGGCCCCAGGAGATGTGCATCGTCGGCAGCACCAGGAGCGTCCACGCCCGCTGGCGCACGCCCCCTCCGCCGGGCGCGAGCGCCACGCCGATCACGAGCAGCAGATACAGCGCGAGCGGCACGTAGACGAGGATCGATGCGATCAGAGACGCCACTCCGCTGAGCACGCCCGTCAGCTGCAGGACGCCGATGACGACGGCGAGGGCCACGACCACCACGAGCGCGGGCGGGGCGAAATAGCGGATCCCGTTGCGGCGACCGAACCGACGCACGAGCTCGCCGCGCCAGGCGCCCGTCGCGCGGAACTGCCGAGCCAGTCGCAGCCAGCTCTCCCGCGGCCAGTAGGTGACCGACAGATCGGGGTCGAACCACACCCTATGGCCGGCCTGTCGGATCCGTAGGTTGAGCTCCCAGTCCTCGCCACGTCGGATCGACTCGTCGAACAGCCCGACCTCATCGAGGACGTCGCGCCGCATCACGCCGAGGTACGCCGACTCCGCCTCGCCCTCCTGCGAACTCCCGTGATAGGCGCCTCCGCCGAGCCCGACAGGGGAGTTGTACAGACGAGCGACCGCCTTCTGGAAGGGCGTGCGCCCCTCGGCGTGCATCACGCCGCCGACGTTCGCCGATCCGGTGCGCTCCAGAGTCTGCAACGCCAGGGCGGCGTAACCGGGGGAGAGTTCGGAGTGCGCGTCGACGCGCACGATCGTGCTGTAGCGGCTTGCCCGGATCGCGGCGTTTAGTCCCACCGGGATGTGCGCCGCAGGGTTGTCCACCAGCCGGATGCGGTCGTCCGTCGCCGCGAGTCGTCGGGCGAGCTCGGTCGTGCCATCCGTCGACGGGCCCAGCGCGAGCACGAGCTCGGTGGGGGCATCGACATCCTGAGCGAGCACCGAGGCGATCGCGTGCTCGAGGTACGCGCGTTCGTTGAGCACCGGCATCACGAAGGACACCCCGGGCAGGGGAGCGGAGAATTCGTCGGCGCGCACATGATGATCATGGCACGGTGTCCACGCACGTTCCCTGATCGAGGGCGCGGCAGGGCGTCCGCAGTCCGCGGGACGGGCTGCGGCGGGAGGATCGGACGCGGACGAACTATTCTGGAGGGATGGTTGCACTGTCTGACGCGAAGAAGGCATACCGTCTGCTGAAGCGGGCGCTCGCGTCTCGCACCGCGGTGCAGCGCGTGCGACGCCGGCTCGCCGAGCGCGAGCCGTTTCCGACCGACCACTTCAAGGTCGCGGTCTACTTCGCCGACGGTGCCGTGAACATGTACCAGATGCGTCAGTGGTACCGCCCGCTCGCCGAGCTCGCGAAGCGCTGGCCCGTCGTCGTGCTCTCCCGGCAGGCCACCGGGACCGAGAAGCTCCTCGAAGAAGACGCCACTCCGGTGGTGTTCGTCCCGAAGGTGCGCGATCTGGAGCGGTTCATCGCCACCCAGGACATCCGCATCGTGCTGTACGTCAACCAGAACACCAGGAACTTCCAGATGTTCCGGTACGGGCGGCGCTGGCATGTGTTCATCAATCACGGCGAGTCCGACAAGATGTACATGACGACGAACCAGTACAAGGCCTACGACTACGCCTTCGTCGCCGGACAGGCCGCTCGCGATCGTCTCTCGCGCACGCTGTGGGATTACGACGTGAACCACCGCACGATCGAGATCGGGCGCCCGCAGGCCGATCACTACTCCGGAACGCTTCCGTACACGCCCGATGAGCGGACCGTCGTGCTCTATGCGCCGACCTGGGAAGGCGACCGTCCCAGCGCCCACTACGGTTCGATCGCTTCGCACGGCGAGGAGCTCGTGAGCCGGCTGCTGGCGACCGGTGCCCACCGTGTGATCTACCGCCCCCATCCCCGCAGTGGCGTGGTCGATGAGGCGTACGGCGCCGCGCATCGACGGATCGTGGCCGCGATCGAAGCGGCGAATGCCGCGGACGCGACCGCTCACCATGTCTACGACGCGGCTCCGGAGTTGGGCTGGCAGCTCACCGCGGCCGACGTCGCCATCGTCGACATCTCCGCCATGGTCTACGACCGGCTCGCCGCCGGAAAGCCGCTGATGATCACGCGTCCGACGGACGAGCAGGCATCGATCGACACGCAGGGCTACCTGTCGGATTGCGAATGGCTGACCGCGGAGGCTGCGGTCGACATCGTCGCCGAGGTCGATCGGGTCCGAGCCGATGAGGCTGCGATCGCCCGGCTGCGGATGTGGGTCCAGCACTACTTCGGCGACACCACGCAGGGGGTGGCGACCGCGAAGTTCCATGCCGCGGTCGAGCGCCTCATGCAGGAGTGGGAGCGTTGGCAGGCGCATGAGGTCGGAACCGTCCGCGAAGACGAGGACGACGACGACGAAGAAATAGACGACGAGGACGCCTGAGGATGGACTTCCCGCTCGCGAGGGCGATCGTGCCTCGCCTCGAGCTGGTGGCGGACACCGGTTCGACGAATGCCGACCTGCGGGCGAAAGCGGCTGACGCCGAGGGCTGGCCGCACCTGGCGACCCTGGTCACGCGCAACCAGACGGCCGGACGTGGTCGCCTCGATCGCACGTGGGTCGCGCCGGCGGATTCCGCTCTCGCGATCTCGGTGCTGCTGCGCACGATTCCGGCCGATCCGGCCGCGCGGGGATGGATCCCGCTCGCCGCTGGTGCGGCGATGACGGAGGCGATCGCTGAGCAGCTCGTCGGACATGACGTCGCCGTGAAGTGGCCGAATGATGTTCTCGTCGACGGGCGGAAGATCTGCGGCATCCTCGCGGAGGCGACGACGGCGGCGGTGATCGTCGGGGCGGGCGTCAACACGGCCATGACGATCGAGCAGCTCCCTGTGCCGACGGCGACGTCGTTCGCATCCCTCGGCGTCGTCGTGGACGAGGACCGGTTGCTGTCCGCCTACCTCGAGAAGCTCGACGGGCACCTGTCGGCGCTGACCGCCTCTGGAGACGCCGTCGTGAGCGGCCTGCACGGTGTCGTGTCCGCCCGCTGCGCGACGCTCGGGCTGAGGGTAAGCGTGTCTCTGCCGGCCGGCCGCTCCCTCGACGGGGTGGCCACGGCGATCGATGCGGAGGGCCGTCTTCTGGTCGAATCGGATGGTCGCGAGAACCCGATCTCCGCCGGCGACGTCGTGCACGTGCGACCGGCCGGAACCTGACACGCCGCCGCACAGACGGCTTTGTCGCAGATCACGGGCACAATGGTGGGGTGACCCAGCCTGTGACGCTCGGCGGGAGGCCCCTGATGCCGCCGCCCGGTACGCCTTCGGAGGAGCTGCTGATCGCGCGCTTCCGGAGCCACGCACGTCGCCTGTTCTGGTCGGCACTCGTGCTCATCGCGACTTTCGGGGCGACGGGGTACTTCTTCGGCAATCTGCCGGAGGGTATCGAGGACTGGATGCTCCTCACCGCCGCCGGGGGTCTGGTGCTGCTGGCCGTCGTGCTGCCGTTCGTCATCTGGTACTCGCGGAGCACCACCGTCACGACCAGGAGGGTCATCGCCCGCCAGGGGATCGGTTCCCGTCGGCGTCACGAGATGTCCCATGCCCGGGGCTACACCATCGCCGTCCGCCGCGGTCCGCTGCAGCGGATGTGGGGCTCGGGCACGATCACGCTGTCGAACGGCGTCGACACGCCGCTGCGGTTGGCGAACGTCCCGAACGTGACCCTCGTGCATGAGACCCTCGCCGACCAGATCGAGGTCGGGCAGATTCTCGCGCACCGCGACGCGCAGGCCGTCGGCGACTGAATCCGGCGGCGTTCAGGCGGCCGAGCGCGGTCATCCGTGCCGTCGATCCGCAATCTGTCGTGCATGCCCGCATCGGTGCGGGAGAATGGGGGCAGACGAATGGAGGCGGCACATGGCGCTGCGTGTTGGCGTGATCGGCGGAGGACAGCTGGCCCGGATGATGATCGCTCCGGCGGTCGAACTCGGGCTCGAACTGCGAGTGCTCGCCGAGGGTGAAGGGATGTCCGCCGGACTCGCGGCCACCGCGGTCGGCGACTACCGGGATCTGGAGACCGTGCGCGCCTTCGCGGCCGACGTCGATGTCGTGACCTTCGACCACGAGCACGTGCCGCAGGACGTTCTCCGTCAGCTCGTCGCAGACGGCGTCGTCGTGCACCCGGGGCCGGACGCCCTCCAGTACGCGCAGGACAAGCTCGTGATGCGCGCGCGTCTCGCGGAACTCGGAGTGCCCCAGCCCGACTGGGCGGCTGTGCGCACCACGACCGAGCTGCAGGCGTTCCTCGACGAGCACGCAGGAGCAGGAGTGGTGAAGACTCCGCGCGGAGGCTACGACGGCAAGGGCGTGCGCGTGGTCCGTGCAGCACGGGATGCGCAGGACTGGCTGGAAGCGCTCGCCGAGGGGGAGGCGCTTCTCGTCGAGGAGCTCGTCCCGTTCGTGCGCGAGCTCGCGCAGCAGGTCGCCCGTCGAGCGGGCGGTGAGATTGTCGCCTATCCCGTGGTGGAGACCGTTCAGCGTGACGGCGTGTGCGCCGAGGTCATCGCTCCGGCCCCCGCCGCCGCCGAGCGCCTGACCGAGGTCGCGGAGGCGATCGGCCGCACCATCGCCGAAGGGCTCGGCGTGACCGGGATGCTCGCGGTCGAGCTGTTCGAGACCGACGATGAGCGCATCCTCGTGAACGAGCTCGCCATGCGGCCGCACAACAGCGGGCACTGGAGCCAGGACGGCGCCGTCACCGGCCAGTTCGAACAGCACCTGCGTGCCGTCGCCGATCTTCCTCTCGGGAGCACCGCGCCGCGAGCCGCGTGGTCCGTGATGGTCAACATCCTCGGCGGACCCGTCGAGGGGACGCTCGACGAGCGTTTCGGCGCGGCGATGGCCGAGCACCCGCAGGCGAAGATCCACACCTACGGGAAGGCGCCGAGGCCGGGCCGCAAGGTCGGACACGTGAATGTCGCCGACGACGACCTCGACGACGCGGTCTACGTCGCCAGGGCCGTCGCCGCACACTTCGACTGATCCGCAGCCCGCATCGCCTCTTCGCCGACACATGCGGGGCAAGAGGCGTGCCGTTCGGGGAATCTCACAGCGGCAGACCGTACCCTGATCTGGTGACCGAGCCACTGCACTCTTCCGCCGAGCCTCTGGTCGGCGTCGTGATGGGATCCGACTCCGACTGGCGTGTGATGAGCGACGCGTCCCAGGCGCTCACGGACTTCGGCATCCCGCACGAGGTCGAGGTGGTATCCGCACACCGCACCCCGGACAAGCTCATGTCGTATGCGCGAGAAGCGCGCTCGCGCGGCATCCGCGTCATCATCGCCGGCGCCGGGGGAGCAGCCCACCTTCCGGGAATGCTCGCCTCGATGACTCCGCTCCCCGTGGTGGGTGTCCCTGTGCCTCTCGCGTATCTCGAGGGCATGGACTCCCTGCTGTCCATCGTGCAGATGCCCGCCGGCATCCCGGTCGCGACGGTCTCCATCGGCGGCGCTCGCAATGCGGGTCTGCTCGCCGCACGGATCCTCGGAACGGCCGACGCCGCTCTCGCTGACCGCGTCGAGGAGTACGCGCGCGATCTCGAGGCGCAGGTCGAGGAGAAGAACGAACGGCTGAAGGCCTCCCTGTGACTCTTGCGCCTCCGCGCGCAACACGGCGCCCGCTGATCGAGACCCGGCCGCTGCGGCACCCGGACTCCGCCGATTCGGGGATGATGACCAAACGCGGGTGGTGGCTGGTCGCCGTGAACCTTCTGGTGCCGGGTTCCGCCCAGGTCCTCGCCGGCAACCGCCGCCTCGGCCGTTTCGGGCTCGGCGCCACACTGGTCTCCTGGGTGCTCGCGATCGTCGCTCTCGGACTCGCGCTCTTCGCACGCCCTGTCCTGCTGTGGCTCACGATCGGCGGCGGTTTCTTCTCGGCCGCCGTGCTGACGATCGTTCAGGTGCTGCTGGTGGGATACGTCGTGCTCTGGGTGGTGCTCACGTTCGACACTCTGCGCCTGGTGCGCCTTGTGAAGGTGCCAGGAGTCTCCCGACTCGCCATCCCCGTCGTGGCGCTGGTGCTGCTGGGACTTGTCGGCGGCGGGGCGGGATACGCAGCCACCGCCGTCGGATCGGTGCGCAACACCATCGGCTCGATCTTCGGACAGAGCGGTCCCAGTGTGCAGCCCAGCGACGGCTACTACAACATCCTCCTCCTCGGAGCCGACAGCGGCGACGGCCGCGACTCCATGAGGTTCGACAGCATCTCGGTGGTCTCGGTGAACGCCGACACCGGTGCCGTGACGATCACCGGCATCCCCCGAGAGCTCCCCAACGCGCCGTTCAGCGACGGCAGCCCGATGCAGGAGCTGTATCCGGAGGGGTTCGAGGGCCACGGCTCCTCTACCTGCGGCTGGAACGGATGGATGAACCACGTGCGCAACGCCGCCGAGGTCTGCCGGGAAGACGCCGGCGCCGGTCTCTACCCCGACGCCGTGGCCAACGGGTCGGAACCGGGTATCGAGGCGACGAAGGATGCGGCCGAAGGCGTACTCGGGATCGAGATCCCGTACTACGTGTTCGTCGACATGCACGGCTTCGCTGAGCTCGTCGATGCACTGGGTGGTGTCGAGATCGACGTCACGGAGCGGCTGCCCAAGGGCGGTCCGCCCGAGGGGTGGACGGGCACCGACGTGAACGAGTGGGCTATCGGCTGGATCGAACCGGGAACGCAGCGCATGGACGGCGACACGGCGCAGTGGTACGCCCGTTCGCGCTACACGACCAGTGACTGGGACCGGATGAAGCGTCAGCGGGAGCTGCAGGCTGCCATCCTCGCCCAGTTCACGCCGCAGACCGTCCTCACCCGTTTCAACGAGGTGGCAGCGGCCGGGACGGCCCTGATCAGCACGGATCTCCCGTCGGAAAAACTGCCGGAGTTCTTCGACCTGATGCTCAAGGCGAAGGAGCAGCCGGTCACGTCGATCGAGCTCACCCCCGACGCCGGCGTGGACGAGCACCAGCCCGACTACGCCTTCATCCACGACTTGATCCAGCAGAAGCTGCATCCGCCGACGGAGACGCCGACGCCCGAGCCGTGATCACGGCCGCCTGAGGGTCGAGCTACCCGCTCGGCACCCCATGCGCGCCCCTCTGTGCCGACGCCATGAACGACAAAGCCCACGGCCGTCTCCCGAAGGAGAACGACCGTGGGCTTCCGGTGGATTCCACCGGATGCACCAGACGACGGTGATCGGAGGGGGAGGGATCACCGTCGTCCAGTCGACCACTGCACGAAGCGGCAGCCGGACCTAGGCGCGCTTGCGGCGCGATGCTCCCACCGCGACGAGGGCTCCACCGGCGACCAGAGCTGCTGCTCCGCCGCCGAGGACCCAGGGCGACACGCTTCCGCCGGTGAGGGCCAGCTCGATGCCGCCACCGGTGAGCGGCAGCTCCGAACCCGCGGTCGCAACCCCGGGATCGTGGTCGCAGCTGGTGGCCGCATCGTGGCCGTGCGAAACCGTGATCGTGGCGGTGTACGAACGCGAGCCGTTGAAGGCGACGGCGTAGGAGCCCTCACCGTCGGACGGCGGACGGAACGTGAGGGTCAGGCTTCCGTCGGCGCCGGCGATGTTGCCGGAGACGGCGGCCTTGCCGGCGTTGTAGCCGGACACCGACACGTTGACGTTCTCGGATGCCAGGAAATACCCCGGACCGAACACGATCGTCGAGACTTCGCAGATGTCGATGATCGGGTCGCCGACCTTGGCGCCGGGAGGCGTCGGATACGAGTCGGACGACGCGGCCGGTACAGTCGGCGCAGCGGTGGCCACAGTGGGCGCGACGAGTACGAGCGCGCCAGCGGCAAGGCTGATGACAGCCAGTTTCTTCAGCATGATTTCTCCCCAGAAATTTCACGCGGAATCGCTTTTGGACACACCCCTGCATCCAACTGCGTGGCGTCTTCCCGCCCCCACGGCAGGATGGCAGACGCCAGATATTCCCCAGTGAGTCGACAGTACCCTATCGAGCCGGGAATGTCACGAGGCGCATCGGAGCGGCTCCCGTGTCGTGTCGGGGGTGTGGATCAGCGGGGTGTGCCGCACCTCCGTGAGTCGCTCTCCCGCACCGGTGCCCTGGAACTCGACCGTGATCGTCGTCGATTCGCCCGGCGCGAGGGAGACCTCGTGCTGCACAGTCGAGCGGTCGCCGATCATCGCCGTCTGCACGCCCTCTTCTGCGCCGTCCCGGTCGATGTGCGACGGCGTCGCCCCCTCGGGGCCGTACACGGCGATCAGCGTGCGCACTGTGCCTGCAGGCACGCCGTAGAAGCCGCCCGCCGTGACGTAGGGCGGCAACGAGGTGGCGGCGTCGGCGGGGGCCGTGTTGGTCCATGTCACCCGCACCTGCGTGGTCGGGGTCCCCTGGCAGCTCCCGACCGATGTCGAGATGGATGCGCGGGTGTAGAAGTCCATCTTGCCGCCGGTGGTGTCGTTCATCAGCACCCCTACGTAGGTCGCGTCGACGCTGTCGTTGGGAATCGTGCCCCCCAGTGCAGAGCCGGCGAGCACGGCCTCTTCGTCGTCATGGGCGCTCCAGATCCGGATGCGGCCCTCCTCCGCCGACGTCGCCAGTGCTCCGATCAGTGCGCGCGGGTCTCCTCCGGACAGCGCGGCGCCGAAGAGCGCTCCTGCGGCCTGCGCGAAGATCTCGTCCTGCACGGCGGGATCGGGAACCGCGGCGTAGATCTCTGAGAGCAGGATGTCGGTGACGTTCTCGGGCGTCGCCGTGAACGGGCCGAACGTGAGGTCTCCGGTCGCCGCTATCAGATGCTTCGCGACGACGGCGTCCACGGCGATGACGCCGTCGACGGTCCCACCGAATCGACCCTCCCAGCGGGCGGCGATGGCAGCACCTGCCTCGCTGAAGTCGGGGATGCTCGTGATGTTCTGCAGATAGCGGCCGGGACGGTCCTCGAAGAGCGCGATCGTCGAGTCGCTGAGGGGCAGCGCGGTGTCGAGCGGGGGGAAGTCCCGCGTCGACGCCTGGCTCTGGAGGGTGATCCTGCCACCCTCGGCGTGCAACAGGGCGATGGATCCGATGATGCCGCCCGACGAGCGCAGCTCGGCGTTGTTCTGCATCGCGAGTACGTAGTTGCGCGGTCCCTCGCCGCCGAGCATGGTGGGCAGCAGAACGGCCGCGCCATGGAGCGAACCCACGACCGTCGCGGCCTCGGTGACGGATGAGCGCATGGTGCGGATGGCGTCGGCGAGCGGTGGGAGCGTGGCGTCGGCGTCGATGCGTCGTGCGTGCAGCTGCGCGGCGCTGAGCGCGGTGTCGGCCGTGCCGAGCGGGCCGGCGATCTCTGCGAACGGCGCCAGATCGATCGCCCCGCCGGCGAAGCCCAGGCTCGCCAGATCGAAGTCCGCCGCCACGTCGAGGAGGGGCGTGAGCGCGTCGGCCGACACGTCGTCGGCGATCTCGGCGATCTCGCTCACCGCGCTGAAGTTCGGTCCGATCCATGGCAGGGCACCGAACGCGTGCCACACGGGGTCGGACGTCAGGCTGCGAGCGGACTCCGCGTTGTGCGCGATGCTCTTCGCGAGCGGCTTGGCGCCCTCGAGGTCTCCCGCAGCGATCGAAGACTTCAGCTGAGAGGCGCCTTTCGCCACCTGCTGGAGGTCGTTCACCGCGCCGATCCCACGGATGCAGACCCAGCCGATGGCGATCAGGAGAAGGGAGAGCAGAACGCCGACGGTCCACCCGATCCATCGGCGCCGGACGGGAAGTCGACCATCGCTCACCCGAGCATTCAAGCACGAACCGCTGCAGTGGTGGTGGGGGAAAACTGTGCGAACGCTGACATTCGGGCGGCACGGTCGGCGCGTTCCGTGGGGGAGCGGCACGGCGAAGATAGCCTGTGGGCATGGGTGCTCGGCTGCGTGTTGTTCTGGATCAGCTCGTGAGCGTCGTGGATGCCGATCATGCGGACGCCGCGGTGGGACTCGCGGCAGGACTGGTCGCGACGGCGCCCTCCGGGTGCGCAGTGGATGCCATCGTTCCGGCGGGCGCGACCGTGCCTGTGGCGGGGATCGGAGACGTCCGCACCCTCGGCATGGGGCGCCGAGAAATCGCTGCCGCCTGGCAGCTCGGGATCGTCCCCGGTGTCGGCGGGGGACTGATCCATTCGCCGACGCTCATGGCCCCGCTCGTGCGCCACGATCGCGTGCACGACAACGACCAGACCACGGTCACGGTGTGGGATCTGCGCGCATGGGAAGCGCCGGAGACGCTCTCCAAAGGCAGCGTCGCCTGGCAGCGCGGTATGCTCCGACGCGCCGTCAGGCATGCCGACGCGGTCGTGGTGCCCTCTCACGCCGTCGCGGAGCGTCTGTCCGAGCTCGCGAAGATCGGCGACCGTCTCCGTGTGATCGCCGGTGCACCGCCTCAGGGATTCCGCGCTCCCGGTGACGCGTCCGAGCGTCGCCGCGCTCTCTCGCTGCCCGACGAGTACGTGGTTCTGACCGGGTCCGTCTCGAGTCTGTCCGACGGCTTCCGGGGTGCGGTGGCCGCCGGCCTCGACGCGGTGGTCATCGACGCGCCGGAAGGGGCGGAGCCTCGTCACGCCGACGCCGCTGCGGCGGCAGGACTGCCGGAGAGGCGCACGCATGTGCGGGGGGCACTGAGCGTCGAGGATCGTGCAGCGGTACTAGACGGCGCATCCGCCTATGTCGCGACGGATGCGGTGGCAGGCTGGCCGTGGCGCGCGGTGGAGGCCATGGTGCTCGGCGTTCCCGTCGTGGCGGTCTCCAGTGGGTCACATCGGGACGTCATCGCCGACGGGGGCATGCTGGTCCCCGCCGAGTCGATCGCCGACGCGGTCGCCGAGGCGACCGGTGGAGCGGCAGACAGACTCCGCGTGCTCGCCTCCGACCGGTCACGAGCCTTCTCCTGGGCGAGCTCTGCGGAACGCCTCTGGGGCCTGCACGCAGACCTGTGATTCGCTGAGAGCAACCTGCGCATACGCGCGACACGCCGAAAAGTTGTGGCGCAAAGCGTGTAACAGTGGCATCATCACGCAACTTCCGTCACACTGGTCACATGTCTCGACGTGCCCCACGCTCGCGAAACAACATGAGGCTCCCCCGGCTCCTCACCTGTTTCCTCGCTGTCTCCGCCCTTGTCATCGGAACGGTGGTCCCCGCCACTGCCGCCAACGCGTCCGTCTCCGCGAGCGGCTCGAGCACGTCTCGAATGATGTCCGACCCCGCCTCGAGCGGGATCGCCAAGACCTCGCTGGCAGGATTCAACGCCGGCAACATCATCAGCGACGCCGTGTTCACGAACAAGAGCACGATGACCGAGGCGCAGATCCAGGCGTTCTTCAACAGCAAGGTGGCTCGGTGTCAGGGGGGCCGAGACGAGAACGGCGAGCCGATCGTGTGCATCAAGGACTTCACGATGAACACGGTGACCCGTCCGGCAGACGCGTACTGCAGTGGGTATTCGGGGGCTGCGAACGAGTCCGCGGCGCGCATCATCTATCGAGTCTCACAGGCCTGCAACATCAACCCCCAGGTGCTGATCGTGATGCTCCAGAAGGAGCAGAGCCTCGTCACCCACACGTGGCCGAGCGCCTGGCGCTACCGGATCGCCCTCGGGCAGGGGTGCCCTGACAATGCGCCCTGCGACCCGAACTACATCGGCTTCTTCCACCAGATCTACGGGGCGGCTCGCCAGATGCAGATCTACATGGAGGGCAAGTGGTTCCAGTGGTATGCGCCGGGCAAGACTTGGAACATCCTCTACAACCCGGACCCGAAGCTGGGATGCGGCTCTTCCCCCGTCTACATCGCGAACAAGGCGACCTCGGCGCTCTACTACTACACGCCGTACCAGCCTAACGCTGCGGCACTTCGCGCCGGCCACGGCGACGGTGACCGCTGCTCCGCGTACGGCAACCGCAACTTCTACAACTACTTCACCGACTGGTTCGGCTCGACGCAGTCGTCTGCGAACAACCCGTTCGGGAACATCGAGCTGATCGAGGCGCTCCCCGGAGAATTCCGGGTCTCTGGTTGGGCCGCAGACCGCGACACTCGGGATCCCATCGGCGTGCACGTCTATGTCGGCGGCGTCGGAACAGCGATCACGGCAGACCGGCCCAGGGCTGATGTCGGCAACGCGTACCCGGACCTCGGACCCAACCACGGGTTCGATGCCCGCGTCGCGGCGACAGGAGCAGGGCCGGTGGACATCTGCGTGTACGGCATCAACGTCGGCTCGGGCGGCAATGTGCTCTTCCTCTGCAAGACGATACAGGCGAAGAGCGGCCCTCCGCAGGGGCTCCTCGATTCGGTCACTGTCGTCGATGGTGGCGTGCAGGTCGAAGGCTGGGCTGTCGATCCCGACACCGTCGACCCCGTCTCCGTGCATATCTATGTGGGGGCGGTCGGCACCGCCATCGTCGCCGATAAGAAGCGCCCGGATCTCGTCCCTCACTTCCCGGGTTACGGCGAGAACCACGGCTTCTCCGCGAAGATCAATGCGTCACCGGGCCGCCAGGACGTGTGCGCGTATGCGATAAACGTGGGGGCGGGCGGGACAGTGCTGCTCCGGTGCGAGACCGTCGTCGTCCCGGGCGCCGTCGATCTCGGTCGACCTCCCATCGGAGGGTTCGAGGGAGTGTCCGTCGACGGGACTGTCGCGACCGCCTCCGGCTGGGCGCTCGACCCCGACACCACGGCTCCGATCGGAGTCCACCTCTACGTCGGCGCGGTCGGCAAGGCCTATACGGCCGACAAGGATCGTTCCGATGTGGGCGCGGCGTATCCCGGATACGGCAACAAGCACGGATTCGTCGAGAAACTCACCGTGCCGGTGGGAAAGACCGACATCTGCGCATACGCGATCAACAACGGGGCGGGCGGCCACACCTTCCTCGGATGCCGAACGGTGACGGTCGCAGCCCCTGCGGGCCCCGACCTCGGACGAGCGCCGTTGGGGGTGTTCGAGGGTGTGGCCGTCGAGTCGGGCGGAGCCACGGTCAGCGGGTGGACCATCGACCCCGACGTCATCGACCCGATCTCCGTCCACATCTACGTGGATTCCACCAGCGCCGCCTACACGGCGAACAAGCCGCGTAGCGACGTCGGAGCTGCGTATCCCGCCTATGGTCCGAACCACGCGTTCGTCGAGAAGATCGCCATGTCGCCGGGAACGCATCAGGTATGCGTCTATGCCATCAACAACGGTGCGGGTGGTCACAACTTCCTCGGATGCAAGTCGGTCACGATCCCGGCACCCCCGACGGCGGATCCGGGACGCGCACCCTTCGGCGGGTTCGAGGGAGTCTCCGCATACACGGGGGGCGCCGAGGTCTCGGGCTGGGCGATCGACCCCGATACCGCCGATCCCATCTCCATCCACATCTACGTCGACAACTCCAGCGCGGCGTACAAGGCGGACAAGGTGCGCAACGACGTGGGCGCGGCATATCCGGCTTCGGGACCGAAACACGGTTTCGCGGAGAGAATAGCGATGTCGCCGGGAACACACCAGGTGTGCGTCTACGCGATCAACAACGGAGCGGGCGGGCACACGTTCCTGGGGTGCCGTTCGGTGAACGTGCCGGCCCCCGCCGGTCCCGACCCCGGCCGCGCGCCGTTCGGCAATCTCGAGGGCGTCACGGGCGAGGTCGGCGCGGCGACGGTCAGCGGGTGGGCAATCGATCCTGACACCTCGGAGCCCATCTCGGTCCACATATACGTCGGAGCGATCGGGACGGCCTACATGGCGGACAAGACTCGTAACGACGTGGGCGCCGCATATCCGGCGTCAGGTTCCAAGCACGGGTTCGGGGAGCGCATTCCGATGGCAGCGGGCAAGCAAACCGTCTGTGCCTACGCCATCAACAACGGAGCAGGCGGACACGCGTTCCTCGGGTGCAGAGACGTGGTGGTCGGCTGAGCGCGATGGAGCCCGGAGCTGCGGACCTGTCGAATGTCCGCGCAGCTCCGGGGCAGAATTCGTCGCGCTTCATCGCCTTGGACGGGTTGCGCGGTGTCGCGGCAGTGATGGTCGTCGTTTACCATTTCCTGCTCGCGACGAGCCTGAGCGACGAGTACCTCCGCGTGCTCAGCGGGGAGACGAGCTCCTCTCCGGTCGTCGGCCTCATTGCGAACACGCCGTTGCGATACCTCGTCATGGGGCCGGAAGCAGTCATCGTCTTCTTCGTGCTGAGTGGATTCGTCCTCGTGCTGCCCATGCTGCGCGGTAGCGGGTTGGACCTCTGGAACTACTTCCCACGGCGTCTGCTGCGGCTCTGACTACCGTCTGCGGCCGCTGTGGTCCTGGCCATCATTGTGATCATCGCGACGCGACAGGATCCTGCGCAGGTGGCCAGCTCCTGGAGTCAGGCCTTCAGCTTTCCCACGTTGACTGCAGCGGATGTCGTCGATTCCTTCTTCCTCATCACCGGTTCGCCGAAGCTGAACAATCCTCTGTGGACCCTCCGCTGGGAGCTGCTGTTCTCCCTGATGCTCCCGATCGCAGTCCTCCTCGTCCGAGGCGTGAAGAGGAGGCAGTGGCTGTGGATCCTCGTAGGCGGCGCTGCGAGCGGGATCGGGGCCGTGGTCGGCGTCCAGGCGCTCGCCTATGGGCCCGTCTTCCTCGCGGGAGGCCTGCTAGCCTCGACCGTCGTGGCGCGCGGCCGCGACGCGTCCCGGCGCACATCGTGGGCCTGGTTCGTCGGGGGCATTCTCCTCATCGGGGTCCCCGACATCGTCCGGCTCGCGCTACCGGCGGATGTTCAAGGATTCTTGCGCCCGTTCTCCCAGGGGTTCGTCGTCACCGGAGCCGTCCTCCTCGTCTACGCTCTGGTCGGCGACTCGGGGCTCTCCCGTTTCTTCTCTCTGGGAGTGTTCCGATTCCTCGGTCGGATATCCTTCAGCCTCTACCTCATCCACGTGCCGTTGCTCCTCGGCGCGATTCACCTCGTTCCTGCCCACCCGATGCGCGCTATGGTCGTGGCGCTGCCCGTGATCTTTGTCGTGGCGTGGGTGTTCACGCGAGTCGTCGAAGAGCCTGCCGCGGCATTCTCTCGTCGAGTCGGGGAGCGTGCATCCCTGTCGGCACGCCAGTTGGCGCTGCCTGAGGCGTCGCGCAGGGACGGTTAGTCGCGCGGGTTCTGGGGTCCTCGGGAGGACGACTCGCTGAGACGCTGGAGAAGATCCGGGACTATGCGAGGTATGCCGCGAGCGAGTCCATCATGGGGGAGGGCGTGAATCCTGTCGCACCGATCTTGTCGATGTCGAGAACGCTGTTCTTCGGACGCGGGGCCACGGGGGCGGTGGCAGCGGAGAAGTAGGCCTCGGTGCTGACCCCCGTCACCCTGGCCGCATCGTGACCCGTCGCGGTGAAGGCGGACTTGGCGATCTCCGCCCAGGTCATCGGCTCTCCCGCGCCCGTGAGGTTGTAGACGCCATACTCGGGTCGTGTCTTCAGCAGATGCTCCACGCCGGCGGCGATGTCCGAGGTGAACGTCAGGCGGCCGACCTGGTCGTCGACCACCTTCGGATCGATGCCGCGCTCCGCGAGAGACGCCATCGTCCGCACGAAGTTGTTCCCCTCGCCGATCACCCAGGACGTCCGGATAATGTAGTGACGGGGTACCGTGCTCACAGCAACGTCGCCGGCTGCCTTCGTCTGGCCATAGACACCCAGCGGGCAGAGGGGGTCGTCCTCCGAGTACGCACCGTTCTTCGTTCCGTCGAAGACGTAGTCGCTCGATACGTGCACGAGCGTGATGCCGTTCGCCGCCGCTACCTTCGCGAGGGCTGCAATGCCCGTCACGTTGGCGGCCCAGGCATCTGCTCGGCCTTCCGGCGTCTCCGCTGCGTCGACCGCCGTATATGCGGCGGCGTTGATGATCGTCTCGTAGTCACGCCAGCGATGGGAAAGGGGGAAGGAGGGCTGGGTGAGATCCAACTCGTCGCGGCCGGCATACTCGTACTCGGCCGAATCGCCCAGGAGGTCACGCAGAGCGCGACCTAACTGGCCGTTCGCTCCCACCACGAGGGTCTTCTTGGGGGGGATGGGCGTCACATCGGCGAGACGAGGATGGGCAAGGTCCTTCGGCGAGATCTCGACCTCTGCGAGGGGAATCGGCCACTTCACCGCGGCGGTCTCATCAGCGAGGTTGAGGAATGAGTACTCCGCGTCAGCTGACCAGTGGTCGTTGACGAGGTACACGTACGCGGTATCGGCCTCGAGCGTCTGATACGAGTTGCCGACGCCGCGGGGCACGAATATCGCGCGAGAGGGGTCGAGCTCGGCCGTGAAGACGGTGCCGAAGGAGCGGCCCTCACGCAGATCCACCCAGGCGCCGAAGATGCGGCCGGTCGCCACGGAGACCCACTTGTCCCAGGGCTCCGCGTGGATTCCGCGCGTTGTCCCGATCGCGTCGTTGAAGGAGATGTTGTTCTGCACGGGGCCGAAGTCCGGCAGGCCGGCCGCGATCATCTTCTCGCGTTGCCAGTTCTCCTTGAACCAGCCGCGGGAGTCGCCGTGGACCGGGAGATCTGCGATGAGCAGGCCCGGGATCGCCGTCTCAGTGACCGTGAGCGCCTTGCCGAACTCCGTCATCACTGCCCCTTGGACGCGTAGAAGGACTCGGTGGTGTCCTTCGACGGAGCCCACCAGGCCTCATTGTCGCGATACCAGGCGATGGTCGAGGCGAGCCCAGACTCGAAGTTGCCGAAGGCCGGGGTCCAGCCCAGCTCGGTGCGCAGCTTCGTGGAATCGATCGCGTACCGCAGATCGTGACCGGCGCGATCCGTGACGTGATCGTAGGCGTCCGCCGGCTGACCCATCTCGGTGAGGATGAGCTCGACGACGGACTTGTTGTCCTTCTCGCCGTCGGCACCGATCAGGTAGGTCTCGCCGATCTCACCCTTGTCGAGGATGGTGAGCACGGCAGAGGAGTGGTCGTCGGCGTGGATCCAGTCACGCACGTTCTGGCCTGCGCCATACAGCTTCGGCCGGATGCCGCGGATGACGTTCGTGATCTGGCGCGGGATGAACTTCTCCACGTGCTGATACGGACCGTAGTTGTTCGAGCAGTTCGAGATGGTCGCCCGCACGCCGAACGAACGCACCCAGGCGCGCACTAGCAGATCGCTGCCGGCCTTGGTGGAGGAATAAGGAGACGAGGGGTTGTAGGGCGTCTGCTCGGTGAACCGCTCGGGGTCGTCGAGCTCGAGGTCTCCGTAGACCTCGTCGGTCGAGATGTGGTGGAAGCGACGATCGTGACGGCGGGCTGCCTCGAGCAGCGTGTAGGTGCCGATGATGTTGGTGTCGAGGAAGGGCCGCGGGTCGTGCAGGGAGTTGTCGTTGTGGGATTCGGCGGCATAGTGGACCACCGAATCGACATCGGCGAAGAGGCCGTCCACCAGCTCGGCATCGGCGATGTCGCCTTCCACGAAGCGCAGACGGTCGTCGGGGAGGCCGTCGAGCGATGCCCTGTTCCCCGCATACGTGAGCTTGTCGAGCACCGTGACATGGGCATCGGTGTTGTCGATGACGTGGTGCACGAAGTTGGAACCGATGAAGCCGGCGCCGCCGGTGACGAGCAATTTCTGCATGAGCTTTAGCGTACCGGGTGGGGTGCGCAGGATTCGGGGCGTTTGTTCAGGTGAGCGCGATCAGGGAGACTGTAGATCATGCGTGGCATCATTCTCGCCGGCGGCACAGGCTCCCGGCTGCACCCGATCACCCTCGGCGTCTCGAAGCAGTTGGTCCCGGTGTACGACAAGCCGATGATCTACTACCCGCTGTCGACCCTGATCCTGGCGGGCATCCGGGACATCCTGATGATCACGACGCCCCATGATGCGGAGTCGTTCCAGCGGCTGCTGGGTGACGGGTCGAAGTTCGGGGTCTCGATCACCTACAAGACACAGCCGTCCCCGGATGGCCTCGCACAGGCCTTCATCCTGGGCGAGGAGCACATCGGCGACGAGTCCGTGGCCCTCGTGCTCGGAGACAACATCTTCTACGGCCAGGGGATGGGAACTCAGCTGCGCCAGTACACGGAGCTCGACGGCGGGGTCGTGTTCGGCTATCGGGTCGATGACGCGACGGCATACGGCGTCGTCGAGTTCGACCGCGAGGGCAAGGTCGTCTCTCTCGAAGAGAAGCCTGCGCAGCCCAAGAGCAACTACGCCGTGCCCGGTCTCTACTTCTATGACAACGACGTCATCGAGATCGCCAAGGCGCTCAAGCCCTCACCGCGCGGTGAGCTGGAGATCACCGACATCAACCGCGAGTATCTCGATCGCGGGAAGCTGAAGGTGCAGCTCCTCACCCGCGGCACCGCATGGCTCGACACGGGCACGTTCGACTCCCTCGCGGAGGCGACCGATTTCATCCGCACCGTGGAGAAGCGCCAGGGCCTCTCGATCGGCTGCCCCGAGGAGGTCGCTTGGCGAATGGGATTCCTCACCGATGACGAGCTGCGCGAGCGTGCGGAGCCGCTCCGCAAGAGCGGTTACGGCGAGTATCTGCTCAAGGCGCTCGCACAGGGACGCTGACTAGGCTCGACCGAGTTCGATGACACGTCGATCTTGGCGTGGCCATGAGTTGTGCCCTCTTCGCGAGGGGCTGGAGGGATTAGATGACGACGGCGGGACAGAAGCCTGCGACTTTTCCGGACGGAGGGCGTCGCCTCGTCATTTACGTTGTCTACGACCGCCGAGGCACGGTCGAGGAGTTCGTCCGCTACGCGCTGAAGGGCATGCGCGATGACGCCGGGCACATCCTTGCCGTCGTGAACGGTCCTCTGGACGATGCCGGTCGCGCACTGCTCGAGACCGTCACGGATGACATCCTCGTCCGTCCGAATGTGGGTTTCGACATCTGGGCGCACAAAGAGGGGCTCGCGCACATCGGCGACCGCATCGCCGAGTTCGATGAGGTGCTGCTGACGAACGACACCTGGTTCGGGCCTGTGCGTCCGTACTCGCCTGTGTTCGAGAAGATGAATGCCCGCGAGGTGCACTTCTGGGGGATGACCGACCACGAGTGGGAGCCGCTCAACAAGTTCACCAACGAGGGCGAGCTGCCCTACCACCTCCAGTCGTTCTGGATCGCGGTGCGCAAAGAGATGTTCCTTTCGCCGGAGTGGATGGCGTACTGGCGCGATCTCCCCGAGATGCCGTCCTACTTCGATGCCGTGCTCAAGCACGAGATCGAGTTCACCAAGCACTTCCAGCAGCGCGGCTACAAGGCCTCGGTCGCATTCGCGTCGGCCGACTATCCGACCGAGCACCCTTCGCTCTTCAACGCCGATCTGCTGCTCGCCGACGGAAGTCCTCTTGTCAAGCGGCGCCCCTTCTTCCACTACCCGCCCTTCCTAGACAGGCACGCGGTGATCGGACGCCGCACGGCGGCCGTCATCGCCGGTTACGGATACCCGATCGAGTTGATGTGGAGCAACCTCGCGAAGAATGTGCAGCCCAAGACGCTGAACACCGATGCCGGGATGCTCGAAGTCCTCGACGAGATCGAGCACGCCCCCGCACCCGATCGACGAATCGCCGTCCTCGCTCACTGCACCGATCCGCGTACCGTGGACCACATCCTCAACCGGCTCGAGCAGATCCCCGTCGACTTCGATCTCGTCGTCACGACAGGTGACGACGAGAAGGCCGCGCTCATCCGCACTGCGATCGATGACCGGCAGTTCGCGAAGGCCACGAGCGTCGACATTCGTACGGTTCCCGCCAAATACGGGCGGGACATGAGTGCGTTCTTCATCGGCTGCCGCGACATCCTCGAGTCCGATCGGTACGACCTCGTCGTCAAGGTCCACTCCCGCGCTCCACGCAAGCGTGGTGCGAACATCGCTCGCTACTTCCGTCGGTACCAGCTCGAGAACCTCATCTCCAGCCCCGGACAGTTCTCTAATCTCCTGGGCCTCTTCGAGAGAGAGCCGGGACTGGGAGCGGTGTTCCCGCCGATGATGCACATCGGCTACTCGTTGGCGGGTCGCGGATGGTCTCATTATCGTGAGCCCGCTCTCGAGATCTGCGAGCGTCTGGGCATCAAGGTGCCCTTCGATGGGGCATCGCCGCTGGCGCCCATGGGCGGTATGTGGATCGGTCGACCGCAGGCGCTGCGGCTCCTGCTCGAGGACGAACTGAGCTACGAGGACTACGCCGTCTCTAAGCGCGACGGCGCCGACCTCGCGCGCGTGCAGGAGCGCCTCATGCCGCTGGCGATGGGCGAGCTCGGTTATCACAGCCGCACCGTGCTCAACCAGGAGCACGCGGGGATCGCCTATGCGAACCTCGCGTACAAGCTCGACCAGCTCTCGATCACCCCGCCCGGGTACCCCTTGGAGCAGATCCAATGGCTGCATCGTGCGGGGTGGGCCGGCGCCGGTGGAATCGTCGCGATGACTCGCATGTACATGCGTCTGAACCATCCGGCGACCTCTGCGCGTCTCGCACCGATCATGCGCCCCTTCGTCGCGGTCGCCCGCATCGGGATGCACACGCTCCGCAAGGTGCTGCGACGAGGGCACCCGATCGAGGGAGAGATGCTGTGATGATGAACGATCAGCCGTCGGGGCTGGCCCCCGACAGCAAGCGCGCGGTCATCTACGTCGTGTTCGACCGGCGGGGTGCCGTCGAGGACTACGTCGTGTACGCCCTGGAGCAGATGCGCGACGACGCCGATCACATCCTCGCCGTGGTTAACGGAGCCCTGAGCGGGGAGGGTCGGGAGCGTCTTGAGGCCGTGACGGACGACATCCTGGTGCGTCCGAACGAGGGCTTCGACATCTGGGGTCACAAGGCCGGCATCGATCACCTGGGCGATCAGATCGGCGACTACGACGAGCTCGTGCTCACCAACGACACCTGGTTCGGGCCCGTGCGCCCGTACGCGCCGGTGTTCGATCGCATGGCGTCGCAGAAGCTGGACTTCTGGGGCATGACGGACAACGTGCGGATGAAGAACCCTGCAACCGGCGAGGGCCTGGTGCCGGACCATCTGCAGTCCTTCTGGATCGCGGTGCGCAAGCGGATGTTCCTGTCCCAGTCATGGCGCGACTACTGGCGTGATCTGCCAGCCATGGATGACTACTACGCCGCGGTGCTCAACCACGAGGTGACTTTCACGCAGCGCTTCTCCGAGGCCGGTTTCGTATCCGAAGCTGCATTCCCTGCGGAGAAGTACCCGACCGGCCATCCCGCGCTGTTCAATGCCGACCTTCTGATCGCCGAGGGCTGTCCGCTCGTCAAGCGTCGTCCTTTCTTCCACTGGCCGCCGTACCTGGACCGTCATGGAGTGATCGGCCGATGGATAGCCGAGGACATGGCGGCGTACGGATACCCCGTCGAGCACATGTACTCGAACCTGGCGCGGAACGTCCCTCCGAAAGATCTGAACGTCGATCTCGGATTGAACAACGTGCTCGGTGATCGCGATCACGGGTTTGACCCGTCTCGTCCGCCCCGCATCGTCGCGATCCTGCACATCTTCTACGTCGACATGACGGATGAGATGCTCGACCGCGTCGACATGCTCCCCACGACTTACGACCTCGTCATCACCACGCAGGACGAGGGGCGCGCTGTCGAGATCCGAGCGATCATCGACGCCCGGCCGCGCGAGGGCCGATCCGTGGACGTCCGTGTCGTCGCGTCCAACGACGGACGCGATCAGAGCGCGTTCCTCGTCGCGTGCAAGGACGTTCTGCTCGATGGCGCCTACGACCTCGTCGTCAAGCTCCACTCGAAGAAGACGCCCCAGGACGGTTTCAACGTCGGCCGTGCGTTCAAGGAGCAGCAGTTTGCGAACCTGCTCGCGAGCCCGGGCTACGCGGCCAACGTTCTCGCTCTCTTCCAACAGGAACCGGGTCTCGGAATCGTCTACCCGCCCATGGTGCACATCGGCTACCCGACGATGGGGCGCGCCTGGTGGGCGAACAAGCCGGGATTCGAGAAGCTCGCGACGCAGATGGGGATCATGGTGCCGCTCGACGACATCTCTCCGCTCGCGCCGTACGGGTCGATGTTCATCGCTCGCCCCGAGGCGCTGCGGTTGTTGATCGAGCAGCCCTGGGCATACTCGGACTTCGGCGGCGCGGAGGCGTATCAGGACGGTGGCCTCGCCCACGTGCTCGAGCGCGTCCCCAGCTATGCAGCCGCCGAACTCGGCTACCACACCCGCACCATCACGAACGCGGACTACTTCGCGGCGAGCTACACGACGCTCGACTTCAACTTCGACGAGATGTCGTCGACCGTCCCCGGACGGACGTACGAGCAGATCGCCTTCCTGCGAGGCATCGGACATGTGGGGGAGGGGAAGCTGCGCGATTTCGCCCGGATGTACATGCGGCGAAACCACCCCGGTGCCGGCGCACGAATCCGCGCCGTCCGTGAGCGCATCGTCGGCGGTATCCGTCGTCGGCTGCCCGGGCGTCGCTGAGGCGCGCCGCACCGAGGCACAGGATCTGCTGAGGATAGGCTCAGGGACGACCCGAATACCCGTAAAGGAAACCCCCGTGGACAGATTCACTCGGCTCGCCGCCGAGCCGTTCACCACGATCGACGCGCGCGGACTCCGCGACGGCGGTCGTGGCGGCAAGGTCGGCGAACTGTATCGACGGCGCGAGCTGCTCATGCTGCTGATCCGCCGCGACCTCCAAGCGCGTTATCGCGACAGCTTCCTCGGGTTCCTGTGGACGGTGATCCGCCCACTCGTGCAGTTTCTCGTGTATTTCATCGTGCTCGGACAGATCCTCGGGGCCTCACGGGGCATCGACAACTTCGCGATCTACCTGTTCGCCGGGTTCACGCTCTACACGTTCTTCGCCGACGTGATCTTCGGTTCGACGGGGTCGATCATCTCGAACGCCGGACTCGTCAAGAAAATCTATCTCCCTCGTGAGATCTTCCCGCTCGGGAGCATCGGAGCGGCCAGCTTCATGTTCCTCGTCCAGCTCGGTGTGCTCCTGGTCGCCGCGCTCCTGCTCAACGGTCTCCCAGAGCCCGTGCACATGCTGTGGTTCTTCCCCTCTCTCGGCATGGTGCTGCTGTGGGGAATCGCGGCCGGGCTCCTGCTGGCTGCGCTCAACGTCTACCTGCGCGACATCCAGTACCTCACCGAGGTCGTCATGATGCTCGCGATGTGGGCGTCTCCGATCGTCTACTCGTGGACCATGGTCAAGACGGTCGTCGCGCAGTACGACCTTCCGACCTGGCTCCTCGAGGTGTACCTGGCAAACCCTCTCACGGTGGGTGTCTTCGGATTCCACCGCGCGTTCTGGGGTTCCGGAACCATCGCCGACTACCCCCCGAACCTCGGACTGAGGATGGCGATCATGAGCGTCATCGGACTCGTGTTCCTCTGGATCTCGCATCGCGTCTTCACACGCATGCAGGGCAACTTCGCGCAGGAGCTGTAGACCATGATCGATAACACCGACCTCTCGTCCCGCCCGGACATCATCCGTCTCAACGGCGTGAGCAAACAGTTCCGCGTGCGCAAGGACAACAACTTGAAGGATCGCATCGTCCACTTCGGGCGCCACGGGAAGGCGTTCCGCGAAGAGTTCACCGCTGTCGACGAGATCACGCTCGATATCAAGGCGGGCACGACGGTGGGCCTGCTCGGACAGAACGGTTCTGGCAAGAGCACTCTCCTGAAGCTCATCGGCGGCATCGTCGCACCCACCACCGGTACCGTGCAGGCGCGGGGGCGGATGGCCGCGCTGCTGGAACTCGGCGCCGGGTTCCACCCCGACCTGTCCGGCAGGGAGAACGTCTATCTCAACGCCGCCATTCTCGGACTCAGCCGCGCGCAGATCGACGAGCGCTTCGACGACATCCTCGAATTCAGTGGCATCGGCGACTTCATCGAGACAGCCGTCAAGTTCTACTCGTCCGGCATGTATGTGCGCCTGGCATTCGCCGTCGCGGTGCACACCGATCCCGATGTGCTGCTGGTCGACGAGGTCCTCGCCGTGGGAGATGAGGCTTTCCAGCGCAAATGCATGGATCGCATCCACCAGTTCCGCGAGGAGGGGCGGACGATCATCCTCGTCAGTCACTCCGCGCAGCAGGTTCAGGAACTGTGCGACCGCGGCATCCTGCTCCACCGCGGCAAGCTCGTGTTCGACGGAGACATCAATCGGGCTGTCGACGGACTGCGCGACGTGCTCGCCGACCGCGAGGTGGGGGAGGCCCCGCCGGAGGAGACCATCCATCCGATCCAAGTGAAGGGCATCGAGCTCATCGATGACGAGGGCGGGACGATCAAGGAGCTTCCGACAGGAGACCCCTTCACGATCCGGGTTCATGTTGACACGCTGCGGCCTATCGAACGCTGGGAGATCGGGTTCAGCATGGACACGCCGCTCGGCCAGATGGTTATGGCCTCCAACACCGAGGTCCTCGGCGTCACGCTCGACCCGATTGCGGGGAAGACAGTCATCGATCTGCGGATCACCGACGCGGGCTTCGGCCCCGGCGACTACTTCGTCAACGCGAACGCCGCCGGTGTCAGCGAGCCGAGTAGCC
The DNA here is from genome assembly GCF_019443525.1 of Microbacterium sp. PAMC22086. Classification (NCBI taxonomy): domain Bacteria; kingdom Bacillati; phylum Actinomycetota; class Actinomycetes; order Micrococcales; family Microbacteriaceae; genus Microbacterium; species Microbacterium sp. PAMC22086. The sequence continues at coordinate 1,882,649 of NZ_CP080380.1, forward strand.
ACGGCCTGATGCGAGGCGCCACCCTGCGTGTCCGGACAGATGATATGACGATGGGGACAGTGTCGGCCAAGATCACCGTGGATTCATCGGTGGAGCGATGACGGCGACAGCTCCGAAGGTGGCGGCTGTCGTTCTGTCGTACAAGCCGGACGCTGGCATCATCGGCAACATCGATGAGCTCGCGAAGCAGGCCGAGCGGGTCTACGTCGTCAACAACTCGCCAGATGACTCCGCCACGGCTGACGTGCTCGCACCGCTGACCGGCCGCGATTCCGTGGTCGTGCTCGACCAGGACGGCAATGTCGGTGTCGCGGCCGGATTCAACTCTGGCATGCGACAGGCTCTCGCAGACGGATTCGACTACGTCTGGATCTTCGACCAGGACAGCACGGTATCGGACGGCATGCTCGCCGCGCTCCTGACTGCGTTCGAGCAGCCGGGCGCGCCGGTTGCCATCGCGGGGCCGGCATTGCGCGCCGAGGAGACCGGGCATCTCTACGACGGTGAGTCCAGTTCCGGGATCCGCGACCAGGTCGCGCTGATTTCGTCCGGTGCCCTCTTCGCCCGTGAAGCACTGGATGAGATCGGTCTGCACGACGAGCGGCTGTTCATCGACTACGTCGACCACGACATCTCCTTGCGGGCGCGACGCTCGGGATTCCGCATCGTGAAGGTGTACGACACGGTCCTGGATCACCGATTCGGGGCATCCGTTCCTTCGACGTTCCTCGGACGACGGATCTACCTCTCGAACTATTCGCCGATGCGGCACTACTACATGACGCGCAACCGCGTGATCATGGTCCGGCGTTATGGCCTGGGACGATGGTTCTGGGAGGACGCGGCGTATGCCACGAAGTCCTGGATCAAGGTGGTTCTGTGCGAGAAGGATCGGAACCGGAAGATCGGTGCGGCCGTTCGCGGTGCCGTCGCGGGTCTCCGCTTCCGTCAGGTGGCGACGAGAGTCGACTGACTCGTCTTACGACGCGCGAGGACGTGAGCGACCTCGGTGCGGCACTGTGTTCTGGATATGATTGGCGATGATGTCGGAGAAGTCGGGTCGTGTGCTTGTGATCGTTCCAGCGTGGAACGAAGAGTCGAATGTGGGTGTGACCGTTCGAGAGGTTCTCGCGGCGGACGACCGCTATGACGTCGTCGTCGTCGATGACGGGTCGACCGATCGCACGGCAGAGGTCGCTCGCGGTGCCGGCGCTGCCGTCCTTCCTCTTCCGTTCAATCTGGGCGTCGGCGGGGCGATGAAGACGGGATTCACCTACGCTCAGCGTCACGGCTACGACTGCGCGATCCAGGTGGACGCCGACGGTCAGCATAACCCCGCGAACATCGCGGAGGTGCTCGAGGGCCTGCGGGTCGCCGACATCTCGATCGGCGCCCGCTTCGCCGATGTGGGCGACTACTCCGTCCGGGGTCCGAGGCGGTGGGCGATGGTCTTCCTCGCATCCGTGGTCTCCCGGGTCGCCAAGGCCAAGTTGACCGATGTGACCAGCGGCTTCCGCGCGGCGAACTCGCGTGCGATCGCGCAGTACGTTCGCTACTACCCGGCCGAGTACCTCGGCGACACGATCGATTCGCTCGTGGCCGCGGCACACGCCGGTCTCCGGGTCACGCAGGTACCGGTGGCCATGAGGCCCCGCAACCACGGCCGACCGTCGCAAGGCCCCATCGGCTCGAGCATCTATCTCTTCCGTTCCGTGTTCGCGCTGGGGCTCGCCATCATGCGCGGCCGTCGTTGGGAGGCCGGCGCATGATCGTCGTCGTCGGGATCGTCTTCGCCTTCTTCATCCTGGCGATCATCATCTGGATGCTGCTCAGCCACCGTCTCCGTGAGAAGTACGCGATCCTCTGGCTGACCATCGGCGTCACGATGCTGGTGCTCACGCTCTTCCCTGATCTGCTGTTCTGGCTGTCCGAAGTGCTCGGCGTCCAGATACCCACGAACCTGCTGTTCGTGGCGGCGCTCGCCCTTCTCATCGGCGTCACGCTCCACCAGTCCTGGGAGCTTTCGACCGCCGAGGATGAGACTCGTCGCGTCGCCGAGGAGATTGCCATCCTCCGCGCCGACGTCGAGGCGCTGCGTAATCAGCGCGCCGACAGCGAAGACGGAGTCGAGCCGTAGAGCCCCTCGTCTGCGTCGCTGCCGCGCTCTGAGAGCTGCTCAGCGATCGATGGTGGCGAAGAGGTCCTCGTCGTTCCAGCGTGCACGCGGTGATGTCCGGGTGATGCTCGGCCAGACGGACCAGACGAGTGCGACGATCGCTGCGGCGAACGCCAGCGATCCGAGGGCCCACACGCCCATCGGAGAGAGGGGGGCGTTCCACCACCATTCGATGCCGCGGTCGAGGTTGATTCCCGTGCCATCGGCACCGGTGATGTACCGGCGAAGGTTCGTGTGCAGAGCGATGCTGTTGGCACCGATGATTCCGGCCGCGACGACTCCGACCTGTACGCGGGTCAGACCGAGGGCGGCATCCTTGAGACCGACCAGTGCCACTCCGACGAGCATGATCACCAGCGGATAGACGTAGCGGGGCTGGACGCCGGACCCGACCATGATCCCCTCGCGCATGAGGATGTACAGAGGAACGACGACGAGTGCGGCCAGGACACCGGCCATCGCGAGCCACTTGCGCGCGTTGCCGTGCTTCAGCCCCCAGAACAGCAGGGCAGCGAAGAGGCCGAAGGTCGTGCCCCAGACCAGGGCAGGCAGCTGCGTGTCGAGCCACCCGAGTCCCCAGAATCCGAGGGCGCCGATCCACAGCTGGGGAAGCGCCTGCACGTTGGAGAAGAGGAGGGAGAAGAAGGGCAGATCTCCGCTCTCGGTGGTGCTCGTCAGTACCCCCGACTGACCGCTGGTGAGAAAGAGCGCGCCGGCGATGACGGCGAGGCCCGCGGGGAGCAGCAGCTGGAGCAGAAAACCGCGCGTCGGGCGGAAGGCGAGAACGACGGCGACGGCGAGCGCGACGACACCGTAGGCTGCAGCGTCACTGCGCGCGCCTGCACCGATGAGCATCAGCACAGTGGAGAGCGCAGCCAGCGCGACCTTCTTGCGGCCGGTCTGTTCGAAGAAGCCCCAGACGGCGAGCCACAGCCCACTTGCCTGAAGGATCGCCCAACTGCTCGGATTCGCGCTCGGGATGAGGAACATTCCCAGCGGAACGATCCCGATCAGGGAGGCCCAGACGAGGTTCGGTCGCATCCGCAGCGGCAGGAGGAAGAACAGGGCGCAGAGCACGCCGACGAAGAGGAGCGCGTTGAACGCTCGCATCATCAGGATCGAGAGCGATACGTCGTCGGTGACGAACGCCGTCATGACGCCGTAGAAGACAGGGGGGTACCCGTTGTCGTACCAGTTTCCTCGCTGGGTGTACGTCATGCCGTTCTCATCCAGCGGGCATGTCGCCGCCTGGTCAGGTTTGAAGGCGAAGCACTGCGCGGCTTCCGCGAGATCGGAGGGGAGCGCCCGCACCCTGTCGGAATCGGTGGTCTCGCAACGACCTTCGATGGGGCCGTTCGCACACCAGATGCTTCCCATGTGGTAGTCCTCGTCCGGACTCGAGCCCTGCGGGGAGGAGACTCCCCAGGCGAGAAGCGCGACCAACAGTGCGAGGGGGGCGAGTACTGCAGCAACGATCTGTCGTGTCCGGCGGGTCATCGCAGAGGGGCTCCTCGTTCAGGGAAGCGACACTGCCGACGAGTAGGTTCGGTGGCACAGAAGGTCGCAGGTGTTGTGTGGTGCGTCTTCACCGCGTCCCATCCTATCCGCGCGCCCGGCGGGCGATTCGACGCATCATCGTCCCGCATGTCGATGACATCCCGGACCTCGGCGTCGCGAAGCCGCGGTCCGCGCCTCAGACGACGAGGGCGCGCCGAAGGCGTCGTGCGTTGCGCATGTCGATCGCGAAGAAGGCGATGAGCACGATGGTTCCGATCGCGGCGTAGGAGATCAGCATCGCGCCGATGTTCGGGATCGTGATCGTGAAGGCGATCCACTGCGCGGCTGCAGCGACGAGAAGAAGAGCGGCGGCACCGCGTGAGGTGGAACTCGTCATCTTGATCATCATTCCCTGGGCGGCGATCCAGGGAAGGTAGGCGAGCGCGGTCGGCACGAGCAGGTCGGCGGCCGGTGCGTATGCGGCCGGATAGATCAGACCCACGATCCAGTCGCCGAGCACGAGGAAGACCAGGATCATGGCCACGCTCGTCGCGACCGAGAGGCCGAGAGTGGCGAGGACGCCGACCCGTGAGAGGTTCGGGTTGTCTCGATTCGCGACGAAGCGAGGCAGCAGATAGAGCGACAGCGTCGAGGGCAGCAAGAAGCCCGTCTTCACGAGAACGGTCACTGACGCATACATGCCGGCAAGATCTTCGGGCGCCCCGGCCCGAAGGAAGATCACGTCCGAACTCGTCAACCAAGCGAAGGCCACCGTGAGAACGATGATCGTGACTCCGGCTTGGCTGAAGACGCCTTTCTGCGGGCGCGGGACACCGTGGGCGGTCCAGAGCCCGCCGACGACCGCGACCACGAGGGCGGCGAGCACTGCTCCGACGAAGCCGCCGAGTCCCGTACCGATCGCGATGGCTCCGACGGCGAAGATCACGCGCGCGATCTGGGAGAACGTCGACCACCAGACCGCCTGGGCCACACGGCCTGATCCCTGGAGCAGCCCCACCGTATCGGCGAAGACGAAGCTGAGAGGAATCGTCACCGCCGCGGCGAGGATGACCAGGGGTGTCGTGTCGAGTGCGGAGGCAAGCCACGGAGACAGCGCCGCGACGACGGCCGCGCCGCCCAGCCCGAGCACGATGGCGTCGAGCGGCCAGCGCTTCCTCTTCACGTCGCCGTGCTCGACCGTGGTGAGAGCTGAGGCCGTCTGAACCGTCACGGTGCTCTGGAGCGACGCGCTGCCGATGGCCGCGACGTTGACGATCACGAAGAACGCGGCGAGCAGACCGAAATCGGCGGGGGACAGGACCCGGGCGCTCAGCAGCTGGAACGCGAAGGAGGCGATGATCCCGAGGCCGCTCGCAACGCCCACGGCAAGGAGCGCCTTGCCGTGGGAGCGGACGTGCACGCCGATCCCTGTTCGTTGCGGCTTCGGGTTCGTCTTCGTCTCGTGTTCGGCCATCTCGTGGTCATCCTGACGTCTGTGAGCGCGGGGACGTCGGCGGCGGAGCCTTCGAGTATGAGCCGCTCGTGTCGCCGCCATGATACTCGGCGGGTCTGAGGGCGGGCTGTCTGGCAGGGCGCTCACACAGGTTCCCGGACGGGGGAGGGTAAGGTTCTTCTTTGTGACACCCTCCCCACTCGTTGACCCTGCCGTGCCTGCCGCGGCCGGAACGCGGATCGCTGACAGCGCCGATGTCTCCTCGGATGCGAATATCGGAAGCGGAAGCTCGATCTGGCATCTTGCGCAGGTCCGAGAGAGCGCCGTCCTCGGCGAGAACTGCATCATCGGGCGTGGCGCCTACATCGGCACGGGGGTGCGCATGGGGGACAACTGCAAGGTCCAGAACTATGCGCTCGTGTACGAGCCGGCAGTCCTCGGCGCCGGTGTCTTCATCGGACCCGCCGTGGTTCTCACGAACGACACGTATCCGCGCGCGGTCACTCCCGACGGGCAGCTGAAATCCGCGCACGACTGGGAGCCTGTCGGAGTCGTCATCGGTGACGGCGCGTCCATCGGTGCACGGGCGACCTGCGTCGCTCCGGTGATCATCGGCGCATGGGCGACGGTCGCGGCAGGGGCCGTCGTCGTCAAGGACGTCCCTGACTTCGCCCTTGTCGTCGGGGTTCCGGCGCGTCGGGTCGGATGGGTGGGCAAAGCCGGCGTCCCGCTAACGGAAACCGAACCCGGCGTCTGGGTGTGCCCGACGACCGGCTCCCGCTATCTCGAGACAGATGGCGTTCTCGCATTGGAGGAACGATGACGGAATTCATCCCCGCGGCGAAGCCGCTGATCGGTGACGACGAACGAGCGGCCGTCGACCGCGTGCTGCTGAGCGGCATGGTGGCTCAGGGCCCCGAAGTCGCTGCGTTCGAGAAGGAGTTCGCCGACCACTTCGTGGACGGGCTCCCTGTCATCGCGGTCAACTCCGGGACCTCGGGGCTCCACCTCGGGCTGCTCGCCGCAGGCGTCGGACCCGGTGACGAGGTCATCGTCCCGTCCTTCACCTTCGCAGCCACCGCCAACGCGGTCGCGCTCACCGGGGCCACACCCGTCTTCGCGGACATCGAGCCTGAGACGTTCACGCTGGACCCCGCCGCCGTCGATGCGGCCGTCACGGAGCGCACCCGTGGCATCCTTCCCGTGCACCTCTACGGCCACCCGGCTCGGATGACCGAGCTCGGCGAAATCGCGGCGAAGCGCGGCCTCGCGCTCTATGAGGACGCAGCACAGGCGCATGGTGCCGCTCTGAACGGCCGCCCCGTGGGCACGTTCGGCACGATGACGATGTTCTCGTTGTACCCGACCAAGAACATGACGAGTGGCGAGGGCGGCATGGTCGTCACCGCTGACGAGGAGACCGCGCGCCGTGTCCGGCTGCTGCGCAACCAGGGCATGGAACGTCAGTACGAGAACGAGCTGATCGGCTTCAACGCGCGGATGACCGACATCCACGCCGCGATCGGACGCGTGCAGCTGACGAAGGTGGACGCCTGGACCGAGACGCGTCGATCGAACGCCGCGTTCCTGGACGCCAACCTCTCAGGCGTCACCGTTCCCCCGGTCGCTGAGGGGGCGAGGCACGTCTACCACCAGTACACGATCCGCGTCGAGGACGACCGAGACGGATTCGTGAAGGCTCTCAAAGAGGAGTACGCGATCGGCAGTGGCGTGTACTACCCGATCCCCAACCACCGGCTCCCGTCGCTCGCGCAGTACGCGCCAGGACTCGACCTCCCCGCGACCGAGCGTGCGGCTCGTGAAGCGGTCTCACTCCCGATTCATCCGTCGCTCTCGGCCGCGGACCTCGATCGGATCGTCGCCGCGGTGAACGCTCTCGCCGGAGCCGGCAGCTGATGGCGACCCTGAAGGCCGGTCTGCTCGGCGTCGGATCGATGGGACGCCATCACGCGCGGATCCTTCGCGACATCGAGGGAGTCGAGCTCGTTGCCGTCGCAGATCCCGGTGGCGACCCCTATCGCGTGGCGGGTGGCATCCCCCTCCTTGCGAACGTCGAGGAGCTGATCGCCGCCGGTATCGACATCGCCGTCGTCGCCATCCCGACCCGGTTCCACGCCGAAGCCGCGCTCACCCTCGCGGACGCCGGCGTGCACACGCTGGTGGAGAAGCCGATCGCGGACGACAGCGTTTCCGGTCACCGTGTGAGCGAGGCCTTCGAGGCACGGGGGCTCGTCGGGGCCGTCGGTCACGTCGAGCGATTCAATCCTGCGCTCCAGCAGCTTCGTCGCCGACTCGCCGAGGGCGATGCCGGAGCCGTCTATCAGATCGCCACGCGACGACAGAGCACCTTCCCGGCGCGTATCGGCGATGTGGGGGTGGCCAAGGACCTCGGCACGCATGACATCGACCTCACCGCATGGGTCGCTCAGTCCGTGTATTCCTCGATCAGTGCGCAGACCGCGTTCAAGAGCGGTCGTGAGTTCGAGGACATGATCGCGATGACCGGCCGCCTCGAGAGCGGGATCATCACCAACCACTTGATCAACTGGCTCAGCCCCATGAAGGAGCGGGTGACCCTCGTGACGGGCGAGCGCGGCACCTTCGTCGCAGACACCGCGACCGGCGACCTCACGTTCCATGCGAACGGCACCGAGCTGTTCGAATGGGATTCGGTCTCCACGTTCCGTGGTGTGTCCGAAGGGGATGTGACCCGGTTCGCATTCGCGAAGCGTGAACCGCTCCGCGCCGAGCTCGAGGCGTTCCGCGATGCTGTCCTCGGCCAGCCCAGCGAACTATCGACCATGAGTGAGGCGGTACACACGCTCGAGGTCGTCGAATCTGCCCTCGAGTCCGCGCGCGACGGCGGAAGGCTGGTGCGCATTGGGCGCGAACAGCACTGATCTCCTCGTCGTGGGGTCGGGATTCTTCGGCCTCACGATCGCCGAGCATGCCGCCCGGGCAGGCCGCAAGGTGACGGTCATCGACCGACGTCCTCACATCGGGGGCAACGCCTACAGTGAGGCCGAACCGGGGACGGGCATCGAGGTGCATCGCTACGGGGCGCATCTGTTCCACACCTCGAACCCGACGGTGTGGGAGTACGTCAACCGATTCACGTCGTTCACGAACTATGTGCACCGCGTCTACAGCACGCACAAGGGCACCGTCTTCCCGATGCCGGTGAACCTGGGCACGATCAACCAGTTCTTCCAGTCCGCGTACACCCCTGGTCAGGCACGTGCGCTGATCAGGGAGCAGGCGGGGGAGTTCGACGCGAAGACGGCTGCCAACTTCGAGGAGAAGGGCATCGCTCTCGTCGGACGCCCGCTGTTCGAAGCCTTCTTCCGCGACTACACCGCGAAGCAGTGGCAGACCGACCCCCAAAAGCTCTCCGGTGACATCATCAGTCGCCTCCCCGTGCGCTACACCTACGACAACCGCTACTTCAACGACACGTGGGAGGGCCTTCCGACCGACGGCTATACGGCGTGGATCGAGCGGATGGCCGATCACCCCAACATCGAGGTGCGGTTGGACGTGGACTTCTTCGACGAGTCCCAGCCCTTCAACAAGAAGGCTATGGTCGGGCAGGTGCCCATCGTTTACACGGGCCCTGTCGATCGCTACTTCGACTACGCGGAGGGCGCGCTCAGCTGGAGAACTCTGGACTTCGAGCAGGAAGTCCTCGATGTCGGGGATTTCCAGGGCACGAGCGTGATGAACTACCCCGACATGGATGTGCCGTACACGCGCATCCACGAGTTCAAGCACTTCCACCCCGAGCGCAAGGATGTCTACGACGCCGATCGAACGGTGATCATGCGGGAGTTCTCGCGTTTCGCCAAGCGGGACGACGAGCCTTACTACCCGGTGAACACTCCGGCTGACCGCGGGGGCCTCCTGGCGTATCGGGAACTGGCCAAGGGGGAGCGGGACGTCCACTTCGGGGGGCGTCTGGGCACCTACCAGTACCTCGACATGCACATGGCCATCGGCTCGGCGCTGTCGATGTGGAACAACAGTCTCTCGTAGACTCGACATCGTGAGTCACGCTGCTGTCGGGGCGCCCGGGACGCCCCGGCGATATCTGCATTCGCTGTGGCTGCTGTCGGCCCGAGACCTGAAGGTCCGCTACTCGACCAGCATCCTCGGCTATCTCTGGTCGGTGCTCGATCCGCTCGTCATGAGCGCGATCTACTGGTTCGTGTTCACGCAGGTGTTCAACCGCGATGTCGGCGAAGAGCCGTACATCATCTTCCTGATCAGCGCGCTGCTGCCCTGGGTGTGGTTCAACGCCTCGGTGTCGGACTTCACCCGCGCCTTCAAGAAGGACGCCCGGTTGGTGAGGTCGACCGCGATCCCGCGCTCGATCTGGGTGAACCGCATCGTGCTCAGCAAGGGCATCGAGTATCTCTTCTCGCTGCCCGTCCTGGTGCTGTTCATCGTGGTGAACCTCTTCGTCGAGCTCGATCCCGGCCGGACCGTGCACGTCGGCTGGGGAGTGCTGTGGATGCCGGTGGCGATGCTGCTGCAGACGGTGCTCCTGGTCGGGCTCGGACTGCTCGTCGCCCCGCTCTGCGTCCTCTTCGTCGACCTCGAGCGCACGACGGCGCTGATCCTGCGCGCGATGTTCTACGCCACGCCGATCATCTACAACGTCACCGACCTTCCCGGCATCTTCCAGACCCTCGGAGCGTTCAACCCCCTCGCGGGAATCATGATGCTCTACCGCATGCCCTTCTTCCCTGATCAGTGGAATCCGTTCACGCTGACGATCAGCGTCATCATGAGCCTGCTGATCCTCGGACTCGGCATCTGGACCTTCCGGAGCCTGGAACGCCTCGTGTTGAAGGAGCTGTGATGCGCTCGGCCATCGAAGTCCAGGGTCTCGGCGTCCACTTCCGTCGCAACAGGCGCGGGAGCCGTAGCTTCAAGGATCTCTTCGCCGGAGCGTCTCGTCGTTCTCGCCCGGGTGAGTTCTGGGCACTGCGTGACGTCTCGTTCTCGGTGGAGCCGGGCGAGTCCATCGGCGTCGTCGGGCGCAACGGTCAGGGGAAGTCGACACTTCTCCGGCTCGTCGCCAAGGTGCTCCTACCCGATGAGGGCACCGTCGCCGTCAACGGCGGAGTCGCGCCCCTCATCGAGATCACCGGAGGCTTCGTCGGAGATCTCACGGTGCGCGAGAACGTCCGTCTGACCTCCGGCCTGCACGGGATGTCCCGCGACGAGGTCACGCGCCGCTACGACGGCATCATCGAGTTCGCCGAACTCGCGGGATTCGAGGACACCCCGTACAAGCACCTCTCCAACGGGATGAAGGTCCGACTCGCCTTCGCGGTCGTCTCTCAGCTCGACGAACCGATCCTCCTCGTCGACGAGGTGCTGGCGGTGGGGGACAAGGCGTTCCGCGAGAAGTGCTACACGCGCATCGACGAACTGCTCGCCGAGGGCCGCACGCTGTTCTTCGTGAGTCACAACGAGCGCGATCTCCGTCGGTTCTGCACGCGGGGGCTCTACCTCGACAAGGGGGCGCTCGTTCTCGACGCACCGATCGCCGAGGTCCTCGACAGATACAACGCCGACTACAACTCGTAGCCGCGGCCGGAAGGCGAGGACTCGGGGTCAGAGCCCCACGAGAGTCTGCAGGTCTGTGACGGCAGCACGAGCGGCATCGATGGAAGCCGCGGTGTCGGAGCCATCGGTGATGGCAGCGTGCAGGTCGGCGAGGCGCTTCGAATAGGCGTCGACGCCGTCGCGCCACTGCTGTGCGATCGACGAGGGCGGCTGCGCGTCGGACAGGCGGCGTGCGTCCTGCTCCAGGGTGTCCATGACGGCCAGCGCATCATCTCCGGTCGCCCCGGCGATGATGTCGAGGCCGCGGGGAGCATCGGTCAGCCAGCCGCCCACCTGCTCGCGGAACACGTCGACGGTCGGGTCGACCGGTGCCGGCGGCGTGGTCTGCGGCGTGCGCGTCTCCGTGGGGGAGGCGGAGGGGGCCGTCGTTCCGGTCGGGCTGGGGGAGCCGCTCGCGCCGGGTGCGGGTTCCTCGCCCCGGGGCAGCAGGAAGAACAGCAGGGCGCCGACGATCGCCAAGGCGGCGACGACGATCCCGATGATCAGCCAGACGCGGCCCGTGTTCTTCGGCTTCGGCTCGACGGGCGCCCAACGGAGCTCGGGAGTCGGCTCGCTCATCATGCGTCTTCCAGTGGTGCCATGGGCTGCCAGGAGCGGTCGCGGCTGATCCTGCCGCCTTCCTTGAGCCCGCGGAACAGGTTGCTCGTGCCCCGCACCGTACGCTCGACGAAGAGCAGCCGGATGAGCTCCTTCGCGAACGTCATCGCGGTGCCGAGGCCGAAGAGCACGGGGTTGTAGTTGTCATGCACGCGGTAGTAGTGCTTGATGTAGGCGCGATTGCGCATGATGTAGAAGCGGTAGGCGTTGCTGGAGGCGTTCATGTGGCGGATGCCCATGTCCCACTGCTTGATCTCGCGCGTGCGTCGCAGCACGAACTCGTCGACGATGACGGCCGTCGTCTTGCGCGAGGCGAGCCAGCCGTACATCTGGTCATCCCAGTAGATGAAGAAGCGGTGGTCCGGCAGGCCGATCTGCTTCACGATCGAGCGGTGGATGAACATGCCCTCGAAGCATCCGCTGTTCATCTCCTTGTATCCGGAGTCGTCGAAACCGGACGGGGCGAACGGGATCGGAATACCCATGCGCTCCGCGATGCGGTACTGCCAGTAGAACTCGCTGCCGTCGTAGTCGTAGCGCCGCCCCTGGATGCTCTTGAAGCGCGGGGCCCACTTGCCCATCTTCGTGAGTCCGTCGGGGAGCACCTCGACGTCGTCGTCCATCATCCAGATCCACTCGGAGCCGAGTTCGTAGGCGGTGCGCATCCCCTCGCTGAACCCGCCGGAGCCACCCGTGTTCGTCTCCAGGCGCCGGTAGACGATCTCGGTGCCGATGCCGTCGCGGAACGACTCGACGACGTCGGTCGTGTCGTCGGAGGAGGCGTTGTCGATGATCACGACGCGTCCGGGCTTCGGGTCCATCGCCGTGATGCTGGTGAGGAGTCCGGTGAGCAGATGCGATCTGTTGAAGGTGACGACGACGATCGTCGCCGCTTTCGGATCGAATGCAGCGGGCGCCGCGGTCATACCTTCTCCTCGAAGATCGGTGGGCAGTTCAGGGGTGTGAGGGCTGCGGCGCCTCGGGCCACCGTCGGGGACGATGCGGGACATGACGAGCAGTGAGTAGCCTACCGTCCGCCACCTTCGTATCCGCGGAGAGGCTCACCTCGGCTGCGGAGCGGTGATGGCTAGACTGGCTGCGATGAAGGTACTGATCACCGGCGGCGCCGGATACATCGGATCCACGGTCGCCACCGCGTGCATCGAGGCGGGGATCGACGTGGTCATCCTCGACGACCTCTCCAAGGGGCTTCGGGCGTTCTGCGAGGGACGTGACCTCTACGAAGGCGACATCGCCGACCCGGACGTCCTGACGCATCTTCTGGCAGATCACCCCGACATCGACGCGGTCGTCCATTGCGCCGCACGGATCGTCGTGCCGGAATCCGTCGCCGACCCCCTCGGCTACTATGACGCCAACGTAGGCAAGACGATCGTCCTGCTCCAGCATCTTCGCGACGCGGGGATCGCTCGCATCGTGTTCAGCTCGTCCGCCGCGGTCTACGCGGGGGACAGCGGTGAGGGAGCGGACGAGGGCAGCCCGCTCGGCCCCTCCAGCCCGTACGCCACGACGAAAGCGATGGTCGAGCAGATCCTGAAGGATGCCGCGTCGAATGGTGACTTCCGGGCGATTGCTCTCCGCTACTTCAACCCGATCGGCGCCGACCCGAAGATGCGCACCGGGCTGCAGAACCCCGTGCCCTCGCATGCGCTCGGGAAGATCATGCAGGCCCGCGCCGCCGGCGAGCCGTTCGCTATCACTGGCACGGACTGGCCGACGCGGGACGGCTCCGGACTCCGCGACTACATCCACGTCTGGGACCTCGCGCTCGCGCACGTCGCGGCCGTCCGGAGATTCGATGAGGTCGCGACGCTCGACGACCCCTATCAAGTGGTCAACATCGGCACCGGCGAGGGCGTGACCGTCCGTGAGCTCGTCGCCGCATTCGAGCGTGTGACGGGTGAGACTCTTCCCGTCATCGAGACGGCCCGTCGTCCTGGAGATCAGGCCGGCGCCTTCGCGGTCGTCGATCGCGCATCCGACGTGCTTGATTGGCGCGCGGAGCGCTCCGTGGATGACGGGGTTCGAGACGCGATCGTCTGGGCGCAGAAGCTGGCCTCGGTGCTCTGACCGGGCTCGTCGGCTACTTCTGAGGCCGCAGCGTCGGGATCGCGCCCGTGTGCGCCGCATCGATGTTCTCGCGCCAGGACCGCGATTGCCCGGCGCGCAGGGCGCACAGCACCAGCATGAACCATCCCGCACCCACCAGGGTGAAGCTCTCGAACATCGAGTCGACCGCGAGCGTGACGATGATGATCGGGGTCCATGCGTAGACCACCGAACGACGCGTGCTCGCGACGAGCCAGGAGCGGATCAGGGCGACACCGCCCAGGAGAAGGAAGACCACCAGGCCGGCCGCACCGAGCTGCAGGAGCACATCGAAGAAGGCGTTCAGCGCACTCTGATGGCGGTCGTCGAGCTGGAAGTTGATGTAGGTAAACGGGTACTCGCCGCGGGCCCAGTCGCCGAACCAGCCCCAGCCCTGGATCGGCTTGACCGCGACGAAGTCGAGGATCGTGTTCCAGAGCGAGCCGCGCAGGGAGAAGTCGGACCCGGCGTCGAGCAGGGCGATGATCTGGTGGCGCAGTGCAAAGGCCGCGGCGAGAGCGAGCGCCACGACCGCAGCGAGCATCCACTGCACGATCGCTCGTCGCTCCGGTGGGGCGTGGCGGACGATCGTGAGCGCCACGGTGACGACGCCGACGGCGCAGGCGAGGACCAGGACCGTCGGCGAGGAGGAGAGCAACGCCAGGAACCCGGCCAGCCCGATCGAGACCACGGCGAGCGGTGCGTTCACCGACTGCGTGCGCCACTCGATGACGAAAGTGATCAGCGCGATGACCGCGATGAAACCGAGCATGTTGCGACTGCCGAACAGGCCCTGGATCGGGCCCCCCGCCGCGAGATCGCCCTGGATGCCGAGGAATGTGAACGGCAGGTCGAGCAGGACGCCGGAGAGGATCTCCACGGCGAGGGAGGCGGCCAGCAGCACGCGGAGAGTGTCTCCGATCGCCCGGACGGTCTGGAGGGTGTCGCGGATGTGTCCGATCGTGATGGCCAGGAACGCGTAGCCGAACAGCGACATCCAGCCGAAGAGCGTGTCGGACTTGTCGGTCGTCCAGAAGACGCTCACGAGTGCCCATGCGAGGAACGCCAGCAGAGAGGACGGCGCGATGCGCAGCAGCGAGAGCTCCTCCCGGCGTACCCAGAGGATCGACGCGCCCAGCACGCACAGCACCGCGATGATCGTCCCCAGTGTGACGGCCGATGTCATCTGCCGGATCGCGTACGACCCGAACACCGCCGTCAGCGCGGCGAGCGTGAACGCACGGGCCAGCTCCACCGATCCGAGCAGGCGGACGAACGGGCGCACCGGCGTCACGGCACCCGCCGCTGCTGAGCGCCGCGTTCGAACAGGAGGTCGCGTTCGCCGACCCCGACCAGCGGCACCGACTTGAGTTTGAAAGACAGCAGCACCAGGAGCAGCCAGCCCCACAGCATGATCGGCGTCGACTCGGAGAAGCCCTGCACGAGCAGCACCACCGTGAACAGGTTGGGCAGGAGGGTGAGCGGGGAGAAGGGGCGCTCGCCGTCGAGGTCCCAGCGCGGTCGGTCGACGGCGAAGAACCAGGAGCGCCACAGCAGCGTGCCGTACGCGACGGCCATCAGGATGACACCGACGACGCCGAGCTGGAGGAGCACGTCCAGCCACATGTTGTGGGCATGGAAGACGGTGATGCCGTGGTCGGTGATCCACTCGTCGAAGGCCGGGTCTTCGGGGATCCAGGGGCTCGAGAACCCGTTGCCGAAGACCGGGTGCTCGCCCGCGCGCTGCAGCACCTTCGTCCAGATCTTGTCGGAGCGGCCGGTGAGATCCGCACTCCGGCCGAGAAGACCCAGCAGCGGCTCCCGAAGCAGCCAGGCTCCCAGCCCTGCGATCGCCGTGCCGCCGATGGCGACCACGTAGATCCGGGTGCGGGCGCCGGGCGTGCGCGCACGCCGCATCGCCAGTGCGACGACGAGGACCAGCGCGACCGCGGCTGCGCACACGAGCGCGGTGGCTGATGCCGTGCGCAGGAGGAAGTAGGCCGCGAGCAGCATCCACAGGGCGAGGGTGGTGCGCCACCGGGCCCGCGCCGCGAACAGGACACCGAACGTGATGAGCGCGAAGAGCGAGATGATCGCCAGGAGGTTGGCGTTGCCCACGATGCCCTGGATCCGCCCGCCGTCGAACAGGTTGTCGCGCACCCAGTACCACTGCGGGTCGATCTTGCCGTCCGGCAGCGTGAGGAAGTTCGGAAGCAGCGGGCCGTGCAGCACCAGCGAGACCCAGAGCTCGATCGCCAGCGAGAGGCCCAGGATCCACTTGAACGCCGAGGACAGTGCCCGCACGATCTCGTGCCAGGTGAGCACGTGAGCGAGGAAGAGCCCGTTCACGGTGACGGCCGCGAGCAGCACCCAGGTGATGATCGTCGAGCCGCGCCACTGCGACCAGGCGACCGAGACGAGGGCCAGGGTCGTGTATCCGAGCGCGGTCCAGGGCAGGCGGCGCCAGCGGAACGGCTGCGGACGGTTCCGGGCGAGCATCGGGATGCCGATGGCGAGGGTCGCGAGGGTGAAGACGGCGAGCGTGATCGCGGCGCCGTCCCGTCCGAGCAGGTTGTACACGGCCGAGTGGGCGAACGTGACGAAGAGGACGAGGATCGCATAGCCGCGCAGCAGCAGATGCCCCGTCGACTCGCGCTCCGGCGCGGTTGGTGGGGCAGACACCGGATGCTTCGTGTACTGGGCCATCGCGTTCAGGCTACCGCGCCGTGCTCCGAGCGTCGCTGAACGCCGCAGCGCGGCTCTACGCTGGTGGCATGCTGCTGAGCCTCACGAACACGCCCCGCGACTACGCCTGGGGATCGGACTCGCTTCTCGCCGACCTCGAAGGCCGCACGCCGACCGGCGCACCGGAGGCCGAGGTCTGGTTCGGAGACCACCCCGGCGACCCCGCCGATGTGGCCGACGGCGGCACGCTCGATCAGGTCACAGGGGGCACGCTCCCGTACCTGCTCAAGCTGCTCGCGGCGGGGCGCCCGCTCTCGATCCAGGTGCACCCGACGATCGAGCAGGCTCGCGACGGCTGGGCCAGGGAGAGCGCCCTCGCCTCGGACGACCCGCGGCGCAACTATCGGGACGACAACCACAAGCCGGAGCTCCTCGTCGCGCTCAGCGAGCGGTTCGAGTCGCTGAGCGGGCTGCGACCGGTCTCCGACACGCTCTCCCTACTGGAGGCGCTCGACGACAGCGACGGCGTCCGGCAGCTGCGGGCACGCCTGAGCGCCGAGGGCGATGCGCTGCGCGACGTGATCGCGTGGGTGCTCGGCGGCGAGGCGCGCACCGAGGTGGAGGAGATCATCGCCGCGATCGTCGCGGCCTCGACGCGCGCCGACGCGGGGGAGTGGGGCACCACGCTCCGCGCGATCGCGGGTGTGGCGCGGACCTATCCGGGCGACCCGGGCGTCGTCGTGGCGCTTCTGATGAACCACGTGGTGCTGAAGCGAGGAGAGGGAGTCTTCCTGCGCGCCGGTCTGCTGCACGCGTACCTCTCCGGCCTCGGCGTGGAGATCATGGCCGCGAGCGACAACGTTCTGCGCGGCGGCCTCACCCCCAAACGCATCGACGTCCCCGAACTCCTCTCGATCCTCGACACCACGCCCGGCGAGGTGCCCGTGCTGCGAGGGGAGGGTGAGGGGCCGATCACGTCCTATCCCGTTCCGGTGCCCGACTTCGCTCTCGAGCGGGTCGTCCTCGACGGCGCGCCGATCGGGCTCGAAATCTCGGGACCGACCATGGTGCTCGCGACCGCCGGCGAGGTCGCTGTGGCCTCGAACACGGGGAACGACGTCGCGCTCCAGGTCGGCACCGTCGCGTTCGCCGATTCCGCGGAGGGGTCCCTCACCGTCTCGGGCGTCGGAGAGGTGTTCATCGCGGGCCCCGGGCGCTGACCCGCACGCCGACGCTCCGGATTCCGACACGCCGATGACGGCCCAAGAACCTTAAAGAGTTGCTTGAGGGTTTACCATCCGCGACTTGACCGGAGCGAATGACACGGGTGTAATTAGTCATGCGCACGGCCCGCCGGGGGGCGGAGACAGGGTTGGAGATCGAGATGACGGGTTACCGTTCAGACGTACCGGAGAACTGGTTCGTCGATCCGATCAACCTCGGCGTTCCCGGGGTGCGGCGCACCGACGCCGCCGACGACGACAACGCCCTCGCCTGGCAGAGCGATGCGCTCTGCTCGCAGACGGACCCCGAGGCGTTCTTCCCTGAGAAGGGCGGATCCACCCGAGACGCCAAGCGGATCTGCACATCGTGCGACGTCCGCGGCGAGTGCCTCGAATACGCTCTCAACAACGATGAGCGATTCGGCATCTGGGGTGGACTCTCCGAGCGCGAGCGTCGCAAGCTCAAGCGCCGCGCGAGCTGAATCGCCCGCTGCCGAACCGCGAACGATGAGGCCTCATGGCTTCGCGGGCGCGCCGCGTCGGGTACGCCGACGTCGACCGTCGCGCGCATAGGCTGACGACGTCATGCCAGCCCGAGTTCACGCCATCATCGTCGCGCGCACTGGATCCTCTTCCCGAGCGCAACTCCTCCGCACTCTCGAAGCCCTCCGCGCACAGACCACGCCCGCAACCGCTGTGACCCTCGTCGTCTGCGGCGATGCGTCGTCCGTGCGCGAGAGCGAGGCGGTGGCGAGCACCGTCGAGGGGATCATCGAGGCGCGCGCCACCACGTCCTTCGCGGAAGCCGTGGAACTGGCGCGACCGCGTGTCGCCGAAGGATCGGCGATCTGGCTGCTCGCGCAGGACACGGCGCCGCATCCGCGGGCGCTGGAGCGTCTGAGCGGCACGCTGGAGCGCTCGCCCTCCGCGGCCATCGTCGCTCCCAAACTCGTCGCCACGGACAATGACCGTGAGATCGTCTCCCTGGGCGTCAGCATGACCACGCTCGGGCGCTCGGTCGAACTCGCCGCAGGGGAAGTCGACCAGGGACAGCACGACCGCTCCGACGATGCCCTCGGTGCCGATGTGCGAGGCCTCCTCATTCGGGGTGAGGTCCGTGACGCCCTGCGCCCGGATCCCGCACTCGCCGGTGCCGACGAAGGACTCGATCTCGGTGTGCGCGCCCGCCTGGGTGGAGGCCGCGTCGTGCTCGCACCGAGCGCGCGGATATCCGTCTCTCCCGGCGGGCCTGCCGCGCTGCCGTCCGGACGATCGCGCCGGGCCTACGTGACCCGCCTCGCTCAACTGCACCGGCGCCTGGTCTACGCACCGGCGGCTGCCGTGCCGCTGCATTGGCTCAGCCTGCTTCCGCTCGCGCTGTGGCGATCTGTCACCGACCTCGTCGGAAAGCGGCCGGAGGCCGTTCTGCCCGAATGGGGGGCCGCGCTCACGGCCATGTTCCGCTTCGGCGCGATCGCGCGCTCCCGTGCCAGGATCAAGGCCTTCCGCACGTCGACCTGGGCCAGCATCGCGCCGCTGCGCGTGACCTCGTCCGAGCTGCGACGGCGTCTGGACGACGGTCACGGCAGCGAGGGCGGTGCCGTCAGCGAACTGCGATTCTTCTCCGGAGGTGGAGCCTGGGCCGTGCTGGCGGCGCTCGTCGTCAGCATCGCGTCCTTCACGAGTCTGCTGGCTTGGCCGACGCTCGGGGGAGGAGGACTGCTCCCTCTCCGGCAGACCGTCGCCGCACTCTGGAGCGACGCGGCTTGGGGAGTGCGCGACGTCGCCGTCGGCCTCGTCGGACCCGCCGATCCCTTCGCCGCCGTCGTGGCGGTGCTCGGCTCGCTCTGGCCTGCCGGTCCGTCCTTCGCCATGGTGCTGCTGTGGCTCCTCGCGCTTCCGCTCGCGGTCCTGGGCGGGTGGTTCGCCGCCACGCGCGTGACCGACCGCGAGGGGCTGCGGATCTTCGCCGGCGTCGCCTGGGCTCTCGCGCCTACCTTCCTCACCGCTCTGATCGACGGACGTCCGACCGCGGTGCTCGTCCACCTCCTGCTTCCCTGGCTCTTCCACAGCGCCGTCGTCGCGCACAGGTCGTGGGGCGCGGCCGGAAGCGCGTCCCTCCTCCTCGCCGCCGTCATCGCCTGCGCGCCGTCGCTGGCCCCCGCCCTCGCCCTGCTCTGGATCATCGCGCTGGGCATCGTGTTGGGAACCGCGCAGTTCCGAGGTGCGGGACGACTGCTCTGGCTGCCGGTGCCGACCGTCGCGCTCTTCGCGCCGCTCGCGATCTGGCAGCTCTCCCACGGCACGCCTCTGGCACTCCTGGGAGACCCGGGACTCATCTGGGCGGGTCCCCAGGCCGCAGCGGATGCCGTCGGGCGTCTCGCACTCGCCGGGGGGTTCCCGACGGAGGCGCTGGCCGGCTGGATGGACGTGATCCCCGCACCGATCGCCGCCTGGGCACCGCTGCTGTGCGCCCCCCTCGCCGCGCTCGCGCTCGGCGCGGCGGTGGCTCCGCGGTGGCGCGCGGGCATCACGCTGCTCGTCGTCGCGCTCTCCGGGCTTGCGACGGCGTTCCTCGCGGTCGGCGTCACGGTGAGTTTCGCCCAGGGCACTCCGGTCGCGATCTGGCCGGGCACGGGCCTCAGCCTGGCCTGGATCGGTGTGGTCGGCGCGGCTGTCGTCACCTTGGACACCGCTCTCACCCTTCCCCGGCTGCGGATCCTCGCCGCCGTCGTCGCAGCATCCGCCCTGGCGGTCTGCGCGGTCCCTGCGCTCAGCGCACTGCACATGGACCGTTCGGTGCTCACGAACGGCCCCGATTCCACGCTGCCGGCGTACGTCGCGGCGCAGGCCGCGGGCGATCGGCCGATCGCGACCCTCGTGCTCACCCCTCAGAACGACGGCGGGCTCGCCGCAGAGGTGGCCTGGGGCGCGAGCGAGACGCTCGGTTCGCAGTCGACCATGCTCTCCACCGCCGTCGAGCCGCAGGGCGCCGACATCTCCGGCCTCGCTGTGGATCTCCTCTCGGCCCGTGACTTCGATGCTCCCGGGGAGCTGGCGCAGATGGGCATCAGCTACGTGCTGGTCGCCCAGGTTCCGGGCGAGGGCGACAAGGCAAGGACTCTGCGCACGGCCGCGGTCGCCTCGATCGACCAGCGCGCCGGACTCGTCCACGCGGGAACGACCGATCGTGGCGTGCTCTGGCGGCTCGAGGCCGAGGTGGCCGCGCAGTCGTCGATGACCTCGAGCCAGCAGGGCACCGCACGACTCGTGATCACCCTCCAGCTGCTGGCGGTCTTCGCCGCGCTCCTGCTGTCGATCCCGACCCGTGCGTCACGCCGTGCGGCGCGCGCGCAGTCCCGGATCGTCGGTCGCGTAGCCGACGAGCCGATCGTCCTGCCGCGGCACGCGGAGGACAGGGAGCTCCTCGAGGACGTCCCGGTCGGGGCGATCGAGGATCCCCAGGATGAGCCCGCCCTGAACGACGAGGCGATGGCCCCGATCGCCGAGCCGGTGATCGATGACGCGCCGGCACCGAGTGTCGAAGCATCGTCCGCCATCGATGAGCAGCACCCGAAGTCGACCGAGGAGGACCGATGAGCAGCGGGACCCGCGCATTCCGAGTCGCTGCGACGGGCGCTCGAGTCATCACCGGTGTCGCCGTCATCGCCGCCTGCGTGGTCGGGGTCGCGACAGCGGTGCACGCGCCATGGCCGGTCGTCGAACACGACCCCGCACAGGTCGAGGTCACGCCCGTTCCCGGCGACAGCACTCTCGTCTGCAACGGCGATCTCCGTGCTCTCGGGCGCGACTCGTCGGCCCCGCTGGACATGCTCTCGGCAGCGTCGCCGACCCTGACGACCGGAGGCACGGCGGGAGACCCCGCGGCGGAGGGACTCGCGATGACGGACCTCCCGGACGCAGGCGGGCCGCAGGTGCTCACCGGCGCGGTTGACGGACGCTCGGTGCCCCTGATCGCCGGCGCGGAGTCCGTCACGATCGCCGCCGACGACCTCGCGGGGTACGCCGCGCTGCCCTGCGGGGTGCCGCGGTTGGAGTCCTGGCTGGTCGGGGGGAGCATCGACACCGGCACCGAGGACATCGTCACGCTCACGAACGCGGCCGACGTCCCGTCGACGGTGACACTCTCGGTGTACGGACCTGCCCGCAGCACCCGGACGGTCATCGTCCCCGCCCGGTCGCAGGCAGCTCTCCCGCTCACATCGTTCGCCACCGGCAACGACGTGCCCGTGGTCAAGGTGAGCGCGGTGGGCGCACCGGTGCGAGCCGCCCTCCAGTCATCGCTCGTGCGCGTTCTCGATCCCGCAGGCATCGATCTCCAGGACTCGGTGGCGGGGCCGCAGCAGAAGCTCGTCTTCACGGGAGTGCAGGCCTTCGCGGCCAGCGGCGATGATGCGGAGATGGCCGTCCTGCGCGTGCTCTCACCGGGTGTCGCCGCGCGCGTCCAGGTGACGGTGCGCGCAGAGGGCGCGACGGGCGCCGCTGACGAGTTCACGGTCCCGGTCGAGGCCGATCTGCCCTCTCAGGTGTCGCTTTCCGGCCTCGAGCCGGGGCAGTACACCGTCGAGGTCGAATCCGACGTGCCGCTGGTCGCCGCGATCAGGCAGCAGGACGGATTCGGTCTCGACTCGGACTTCGCCTGGGTGATGCCCTCCCCGGAGCTCGACGTCGACGTGGTGTTCGCGGTTCCGGCCGGCCCCGACGCCCGACTGCAGCTGGCGAACACGTCCGACCGCGATGCGACAGTGACGCTCGAATCCCTCGACGGCGGCCAGCCGCAGGAGATCGTCATCCCGGCGGGACGCACCGGCGGACTCGAGGTGCCCGGGCGGACCACCTATCGGATGCAGACGACAGCCCCCGTGCATGCTGCGGTGACCCTCACGGGACCCGGGGCGATCGCGGTGCTGCCCGTTCAGGCGAGCGGTGCCGGAGAGAAGCCGATCACGGTCTATCCCTGACCGAGGAGAGAGTCTCCGCAGCGGGAATCTCAGTGGTCGTGGCCGAGATCCCACGGCTCGCGGCCGACGTACTCCGCCGCTGCCCGGAACACGGCGCTCTCGATCGCCATACGGCGGTGCGCCGCATCGTCGTGCCCCGGGGGGAGGAGCCGCTCGATGGGAAGACGGAACAGCACGATGCGCTTGTTCTTGCGGTCGAGGTACCAGCGCGGCACCTCTTCGGTCGCATCGAATCCCGGGATCGCGCCGATCTCGAACCTCACGTCCTGCAACTCCGGCCATGTGCCGCGGAGGAATTCGACCGCGGTGCCGACGGTGAGATCGAATCTGTCGAGGCGGCCGTCGAGCGGAGCCAGCGGTGGCCGCACGACCTCGCTGCGGCCGAGGCGGCCGTGGCGGCCGTGTCGCGCCCCGCGCCGAGGGGCTGCGGAGGTGTGGGTGGCACGGCGACGAGGCATGACGAAAGTCTAGGCGGTGCCCGGCGCGCCCGGCGCGGCATCCGCGGCCGCGACGGGGTGCGCCGTACGCTGGCGGAGATGGACGGACGACTGTGCTCGAAGGTCGGCTGCGCGCGAGAAGCCGTGGCCACCCTCACCTACGACTACGGCGACCAGATGGCGGCCCTCGGCCCGCTCGGTGCCGCGAATGATCCTCAGGCGCATGATCTGTGTTCTCCGCACGCGGACCGGCTCTCGGTTCCCGCCGGTTGGCTCGTCGTGCGTCACGAGGCTCTGCGCGCCTGAGGTCGTCGCCTCGACACGCGGACCCACCGGTCGGCCCGGATCCGAACTCTGGATACGCTGACCGCAGGCGTGCCAGGGCGGCGCTGCCGGAAAGGCACTCGTGATCGTCTGGCGTCGCTGGATCTTCCCCCTGCTTCTCGTCGTGATCTTCGGAGCGTGCGCAGCCGCTCTCGTCAAGATCGCCTTCTTCCCCGACCGCGCGGAGAGCGTCGTCAGCCCCGAGGCCTCTGTCACGGATCCGATCGTCGCAGTGGAGCGCGGGTCGGTGGTGAACGCTCTGAGCCTGAGCGGGAACGTCGCGCGTGACGACGCCTACGCCGTGCGTGGAGAGCTCAACGGCACGGTGCTCGCCGTGCACGTGGGGGAGGGGGCGGCGGTGGCTGCCGGCCAGAAGCTCTACACCGTGCGCCAGGACGACCCGCGCTAGGACATCGACGTGCTCGCGCCCGAGGCCGGCGACGTGTCGGAGCTCGCCATCGTCAAGGGACAGACCACCACGGTCGGGACCGAGACCTACAAGCTCACCCCGGCCCGATACCATCTGCTGGCCACCGTCGATCCCGTGCAGCTGTACCGCCTCGTCAACGCCCCGACCGAGGCGACCGTCACCATCACGGGCGGCCCGGCACCTTTCGCGTGCACCGGCGTCGGGGTGCAGGTGACGGCGGAGGGCACCGCGAGCGTGCGCTGCGCTGTACCCGCGGACCAGACGGTCTTCGCCGGGCTCCCCGCGAAGATGGATCTCGCGCTCGGTCAGGTCGACGATGCGCTCGTGATCCCGGTCACGGCTGTCCAGGGCGGCGCGGGATCCGGCAAGGTGTGGGTCGACGCGGGCGACGGGTCCGACCCCGAGGAGCGGTCCGTGACGCTCGGCGTCAATGACGGCGTCATGGTCGAGGTGACGGAGGGGCTGGCCGAGGGAGACAGCATCCGCCAGTTCGTGCCCGGCTTCGTCGCTCCGGTCGAGGAGTTCTGCTACGAGGTCTCGCCGGGAGTGGAGCAGTGCGACAGCGGGATGAGCTGGTGAGTCTCGTCGCGCTCGACGACGTCTCCGAGAGCGTCCTGCTGGCCGATGACTCGCGCCTGGACATCCTTCGTGGCATCACGCTCGAAGTGGCTGCAGGAGACCATGTCTCGATCGTGGGACGGTCGGGGTCGGGGAAGTCGACGCTGCTCAACATCCTGGGGATGCTGGATGCACCCACATCCGGATCGGTCGCGTTCGAGGGACGCGAGGTGCGCCGGATGCGGTCGGGACGGCTCGACCGTCTGCGCGGCGACAACGTCGGCTTCGTCTTCCAGCAGTTCAACCTGCTCCCCGGGCGCACCGCGATCGACAACGTGATGATGCCGCTCGGCCATGCCAAGGGACGCATGTTCTGGAATCGTCGTCAGATCGCCGCCGACATGCTCGAGCGGGTCGGCCTCGGGCATCGCATCGAGCAGATCGCCGACAGACTCTCCGGCGGTGAGCAGCAGCGCGTCGCCATCGCGCGGGCACTCGTTCGCAAGCCCGTGTTGATCCTCGCGGACGAGCCGACCGGCGCGCTCGACATCGACACGGGCGCATCCGTCATGTCCCTCCTCGACGAGGTGGCCACCGAGACGGACGCCGCGCTGGTCACGATCACCCACGACCTCCACGTCGCCGCGCGTGCGCGCCGGCACTACCGGCTCGACGCCGGGCGTCTGGAGACGGTCGACCTCAGCCGCGCCTTCGAGGCCTCGACCCTGGCGGCCTCGGTGCCGTCCGCGCCGCCGGAGTTCGTCGCATGACCGGCTTCCTCGGCGCTCTCTCCGACGCCTGGGCGGAGATCCGCGTGCACAAGCTGCGCGTCCTGCTCAGCCTGATCGGGATCGCCGTGTCGGTGGGGGCGCTCACCGCGGTCGTGGCGATCTCGGAATACCAGCGCCAATTCCAGGCCGAGCAGTCCGACCGGTGGGGAGGGCGAGCGGCGACGGTCGTCGTCTCCGTCAACAGCGATGACGGCACACCTGTCGACGCCGACGAGTTCGATGCGCGCTTCAGCCGTGTCTCCGAGCGCTTCGGGTTCAGCCACACGGCGCGTATCGCCCAGGGAGTGCTCCTCGACGTGCAGCTCCCCGACGGCATAACGCCGGTGGCCGCGCGTGTCATGGACCCCGCGTTCTCGCAGATCCACCGGGAGCGGCTTCTGGAGGGGCGCTGGTTCCTCGACTCCGACGTCGAGGCGATGGCGCCGCCCGTCGTGATCACGGAGCCGCTCTGGGAGCGTCTGGGTCGGGTGCCGCTGACGCAGCACCCGACCGTGACACTCAGCGGCCCGGCCGGAGGCACCTACCAGGTGGTCGGCATCACACCGCGCCAGGGTTTCGGCGACGAGGAGCTGCGCGTCGACCTGCTCTACGACGCGTACCGCGCGCGCGTGGATGCGCTGCCCGCCGACGCCTGGACGCAGTACGAGATCTGGATGGGAACGGGGCAGGTCGACCAGATCGCGCCGGTGCTCGCGATGGATCTCCGAGCGGGCCTGCCCGAGGGACAGACGGTCACGGTGAACCGCTCCGACTGGGCGGCGCAGCCGGGGGCTCTGGACGCTCAGGCCACGTTCGAGATGGTCACCGGGGGTATCGCAGCGCTGATCCTCGCTCTCGGTGCGCTCAGCCTGATCAACATCCAACTCGTGGCGATGCGCCAGCGCGTGCGAGAGATCGGGGTGCGGCGCGCCTTCGGAGCGAGCTCGGGGCGGGTGTTCTTCGCCGTCTTCCTGGAGAGCCTGGTCGCGACGACCGTGGCAGGCGTGATCGGGATCGCGATCGTCGTCGCCGTGCTGCGCTCGGAGTGGATCATCACGTCGATGTTCTACGGGATCCAGGACATCCCGCCCTTCCCCATGCGCGCAGCGCTCATCGGTCTCCTCGCCTCCGTCATCGTCGGGGCGGTGTCGGGATTCATCCCCGCCCTGGTCGCGCTGCGGGTGAAGGTGATCGATGCGATCCGTTTCTGACACGCGCCTGCTGTCGGCCACTTCATGATGGAAGAATGAGCGCATGACCGAGCTCGAGTACCGCGTCGCCGACCTGTCCCTCGCCGAAGCCGGCCGTCACCAGCTGCGACTCGCCGAGAACGAGATGCCGGGTCTCATGGCGCTTCGTGAGGAGTTCGGCGCCGCGCAACCCCTGAAGGGTGCCCGGATCGCGGGCTCGCTGCACATGACAGTGCAGACCGCCGTCCTCATCGAGACGCTCGTGGCGCTCGGCGCCCAGGTGCGGTGGGCGAGCTGCAACATCTTCTCCACCCAGGACGAGGCGGCGGCTGCGGTCGTGGTCGGCCCCGGTGGCACCGTCGACGCGCCGGCAGGCGTTCCCGTGTTCGCATGGAAGGGAGAGACGCTCGACGAGTACTGGGCCTGCACCGATCGCATCTTCGACTGGTCCTCTGCAGGTTTCGACGGACCCAACCTGATCCTCGACGACGGCGGAGATGCGACCCTGCTCGTGCACAAGGGCGTCGAGTTCGAGAAGGCCGGCGCCGCTCCCGCGCCGACCGAGACCGACTCCCACGAGTACACGATCATCCTCGACCTGCTGCGCGCCTCGCTCGCGGTCGCACCCGATCGCTGGACCAGGCTCGCCGCTGGCCTCATCGGCGTCACCGAGGAGACCACGACCGGTGTGCACCGGCTGTACGAGCTCGCGGCCGCGGGGGAGCTGCTCTTCCCCGCCATCAACGTGAACGACTCGGTCACCAAGAGCAAGTTCGACAACAAGTACGGCATCCGGCACTCGCTTCCCGACGGTCTCAACCGTGCGACGGACGTGCTCATGGGTGGCAAGGTCGCCTTCGTCTGCGGCTACGGAGACGTCGGCAAGGGGGCTGCTGAGGCTCTGCGCGGTCAGGGTGCGCGCGTGATCGTGAGCGAGGTGGATCCGATCTGCGCGCTGCAGGCCGCCATGGACGGCTTCCAGGTCGCGCGTCTGCTCGACGTGGCCGGCGAGATCGACATCCTGGTGACCGGCACTGGCAACCGCGACGTGGTCACGACCGAGCATCTGCAGGCGCTGAAGCACCTCGCGATCGTGGCGAACGTCGGTCACTTCGACAACGAGATCGACATGGCAGGGCTCGAAGCACGCGACGGCGTGGAGAAGGTCGAGATCAAGCCGCAGGTGCACGAGTGGCGCATGCCGAACGGTCGTAGCGTCCTGGTTCTCAGCGAAGGACGCCTGATGAACCTCGGCAACGCCACGGGGCACCCGTCGTTCGTGATGAGCGCGTCGTTCACCAACCAGGTGCTCGCACAGCTCGAGCTCTACACGAACATCGCCGCCTATCCGACCGGCGTCTACGTGCTTCCCAAGGCGCTCGACGAGAAGGTGGCCCGCCTGCACCTCGACGCTCTCGGTGTGCAGCTGACCACGCTCACCGACGAGCAGGCCGCCTACATCGGGGTACCCGTGGAGGGGCCGTACAAGCTCGAGCACTATCGGTACTGAGCACGCCCACTGCGGAACGGTGCTGACAGGAGGCGCCGAGTACCGGCTCAGACGCCGACGCGTCTGCCGGTGAGCCGCTCGGCGCGCAGATCGGAGTTCTGCAGTGCTCTGCGCTCGCGCTCACGGCGCAGCACGGTGATCCCGATCAGGATCTGCTCCGGCGGTGCGGAGGGCATCGGGGAGACGAAAGGGCTCGCCTCGGTGAGCAGATCGAGGGCGACCCGCTCCCGCGCGGACGGGATCATGCGGGGAGCACTCTGCAGGAACTGGGAGATCCGGCGGGCTAGCCGGTCGGGGAGCCGCGCGACGTCGGCGATCTGGGCCCAACCGGCCAAGGCCGGAGGGAGCACCGGGACGTGCGAGACGAGTGCCGGTGTGCGCACGCGCTGACTGTAGGTTCCGGCGACCAGATCGCCCAAGCGCTGCGACCGCGCGTTGAACGCGCCGGTGAGCACGGCGACGCCGCCGAAGGTCATGTAGATCTCGAGCACGCCCAGAAGGGCGCGGATGAAGGCGTGACGGAACCCGGCGGCGCCACCGTCCACGCGTACGATCCTGCCGCCGACCGCCAGCTTGCCGAGACTGCGCCCCTTCAAGGCGACCTCCATCGTGATCGGCAGGACGACGAAGCTCACGACGAACGCCGAGACCAGGGCGATGCGGTCGGTGGTCTCATCCAGCACGCCGACATCCAGCAGCCAGATGCGCAGGAAGATCCACAGGATGAACACGGCGTATCCGAGGAGCATGTCGATCGCGGCGCCGAGCGCCCGCAGGAGGAACCCCACGGGCTGCACATCGATCGCGACGGCTTCGCCGGAGAGCACCTCGTCGGAGACGTCGATCGGGACGGACATGAGTACAGTAAATCAGGTGGATGCCGATGCGTTGACCGATGCACGCCGCGCCGAATGGGAGCGACTGGACGAACTCAGTCGCGCCCGACTCGACGGCGACGGGGTGGACGAGCTCATCGTGCGATACCGCGCCGCCTCCGCCGATCTGGCCGAGCTGAAGACATCCGTCGGCGACTCGCCCCAGGGCGCGTATCTGTCCACCATCCTCGTTCGCGCCAGGCTGCGCCTCACCGGCGCGTCCGACAGCATCCTCACGCAGACGGGACGATTCTTCCGCCTGCAGCTTCCTGCTGCGCTGTACCGCCTGCGCTGGACGACGCTGGTGATCGCGATCTCGTTCATCGCGGTCGCCGTCGGTACCGCAGCCTGGATCGCGAGCGATCCGGCGCTGGTGGCGACCCTGGGCTCCCCGGCGGCCCTCGAGCAGTACGCGGACGAGAGCTTCACGGGCTACTACACCGAGAACCCGGCCGCTGCCTTCATGGGGATGGTCTGGACGAACAACGCCTGGATCGCCATGCAGTGCGTGCTCTTCGGCGTCACCGGGATCTGGCCGGTCTACGTGCTCGTGCAGAACGCGATGGGACTCGGCACCACCGGGGCCGTGATGGCCGTCCACGACAAGGCCGACCTCATGGTCCTGTACATCCTCCCCCACGGAATGCTCGAGATGACGTGCATCTTCGTGGCGGCTGCCGCCGGCTTGCATGTGTTCTGGGCCTGGGTCGCACCCGGCCACCGCACGCGAGGGGAAGCGCTCGCCGAGGAGGGGCGAGCGCTGGCGACCGTCGCGATGGGGCTGGTGTTCGCCCTCTTCCTCGCCGGTCTCGTCGAGGGCTTCGTGACCGGCTGGGCACTGCCGTGGCCGGTGAAGATCGGCATCGGCGCCGCCGCGCTCGCCGTGTTCCTCATCTACATGCTGGTGATCGGCGGGAGGGCGCATCGCCAGGGCGAGACCGGCGATCTCGTCGAATACGAAGCGGGCACCCCGCGCCTGGTCGTCGGCTGACTTCCGGCACCGGGTGAGGCCGCCCCGGGGCTCGGGCTCGGTCTCGATCGGTTCGGCGTCAGAGACGACCCGCCGCCTTCAGCTCGAGGTAGCGATCGGCGATCCTCGGGGGAAGCTCCTCCGGGTCGGCGGCGATCGCCTCCCCGCCGGCTCTGCGGATCGCGTCCGCGACGTTCTCCGCGTCGCGGAGGGAGCGTTCGGCGGCCGCTGCCAGGTACACCTCTTCCCGGGAGTCGCGACGGCGTGCGAGCGCGGAGATCCCGTCGTCGGTCACGGATCCGACGAGCACGGTCGTCGCACGAGACGCGTTCGGGAAGGCTCCGAGGAACCCACGGGCCGACTCGGCGGCATCCTGCGCCGTCAGTGCCACGATCAGCGAGGGACGCGTGGTGAGCGTGCGCACCGCGGCGAAGGCTCCATGCCAGTCCGTATCGACCAGTCGTGCGTGCACGGGAGCCATGGCATCGGTCAGCGCCGGGAGGAGAGCGGCGCCATCGACGCCCGTGACACGACCGCGCACCACCCTGTCGTACATGAGCAGGTGCACGTGGTCGCCGGCACGCGAAGCGAGCGCGGCCAGCAGCAGGGCCGCCTCGAGTGAGGCGTCCACGCGCGTGCCGTCGCCGACACGCGCCGCGGCGGTGCGCCCGGTGTCGATGATGATGACGACGTGGCGGTCGCGTTCCGGTCGCCACGTGCGCAGCATGGTCGTTCCCGCCCTGGCGGTCGCCCGCCAGTCGATCGAGCGCACATCGTCGCCGCGGACATACTCGCGCAGCGAATCGAACTCGGTGCCCTGACCGCGCACCTGGATGCTGGTGTTGCCATCCAGTTCGCGCAGACGCGCGAGGCGGGACGGAAGGTGCTTGCGCGAGGAGAAAGCGGGGAGCACGCGGATCGAGCCGCGAACCGAATGACGTGCCTGCCGACCCGCGATGCCGAGAGGGCCGCGGGATCGGATCATCACGAACTCGCTGACCAGCTCACCGCGGCGGCGGGGAAGCAGCGGAATCGTGACACGGCCGCGCTCGCCCGGGGGCAGGAGCAGACGCTGTCGCTCCGTCGGCGCGCCCGCCGTCGGCTGCCAGGCGTCACGGATCACCGCGTTCAGCAGCTTCGTGCCGTGGTTGTGCACGGCCACGCTGACGGGGACGGGCTCTCCGATGCGCACCCGTCGGGGGAGTCTGCGGCTCACCGTGACCGAGCGAGGACTCGCGGCGAGGGCGACGTCGGCGGCGACGAGCAGCAGGCACAGACCGATCCACGCACCGAGAACCGCGTACGCCGGGTAGCCCGCGAGTCCGGCGATGACGAGCGGGATGAGGCCCACGGCAAGGGCGACGGCGAGGCGGCCGGTGACGAACACCTAGATCGGCACCCTGGTCTGCTGCACCACGGAGGTGAGCACCGCATCGGCGGACACGCCCTCCATCTGGGCATCGGGTCGCAGCTGGAGGCGGTGACGCCACACCGGAACCAGCATCGTCTGCACGTGGTCGGGGGTGACCGCGGAAGAGGCGTTCAGCCAGGCCCACGCCTTCGCCGCGGCGAGCAGACCGGTCGAGGCGCGCGGGCTGGCTCCCAGCTCGACGGACGGCGACTGGCGGGTCGCACGAGCGAGGTCGACGACGTATCCGAGCACGTCGTCGGTGACCTCGACCGCTGCGGCTGCCTGCTGCGCCGCCCTGATCTCCTCGGCGGTGACGACGGCCTCGAGGCCGGTGAGCTCACGAGGGGAGAAGCCCTCGGCGTGTCGGCGCAGCACCGACACCTCCGCGTCGCGCTCCGGCATGCCGACGACGAGCTTCATCAGGAAGCGGTCCAGCTGCGCCTCGGGCAGCGAATACGTGCCTTCGTGCTCGATGGGGTTCTGCGTCGCGGCGACGAGGAACGGGTCGGGCAGGGGACGGCTGACGCCGTCCGCCGACACCTGACGCTCCTCCATGGCCTCCAGGAGTGCGGCCTGGGTCTTCGGCGGCGTGCGGTTGATCTCGTCGGCGAGCAGGATGTTCGTGAACACCGGACCCGCGCGGAAATCGAACTCGCCGGTGCGTGCGTCGTACACGAGTGACCCGGTGACGTCGCCGGGCATCAGGTCGGGGGTGAACTGGACGCGCTTGGTGTCGAGCCCGAGTGCCCTGGCGAACGAGCGGACGACCAGGGTCTTCGCGACACCGGGGACTCCCTCCAGGAGCACGTGGCCCCTGGCGAGGAGGGACACGAGCAGTCCGGTGACGGTGCCGGCCTGGCCCACCACCGCCTTGTCGACCTCGGTGCGCACCCGGTGCATGGCCTGACGCAGCGCGGCGTCGTCGATGGGATGGTTCTCAACGGTCACGTGTTTCCCTCTGATTCTCGGGGATGGGTGGTCGGATCTGATCGGTCGGCGTGGGTGCTGTCGTCCACGGCGGTCTCGAGCTGGTCGAGGCGTCTGGCGAGGTCGACCAGGCCGGCGTCGTCGTCGGGGAGCGACCCGGCCAGCAGGGTCTGCAGTGTGCCGCGCGGGATGCGCAGTCGGTCAGAGGCCGCATCAGCGACCTCGTCGGCGCCGGCGTGGACGGCGAGTCCTAGTCGTCGGGCGAGCCGGCGCTGCGTCCCCTCGCGGAGAGCCTGCGCGGCGTGCGCCGCATCCGCAGCTCTCGCCGTGAGACGTGCACGTCCGTGCATGGTCTCGGATGCGCGCACGGTGACCGGAAGCGTCTCGGCGACGAGGGGGCCGAACCGCTGGCCGCGCCAGAGGGCAGCGGCTATCCCTGCGGCGATCAGCAGCAGGATCGCAGGAGTGACCCAGGTCGGTGTGAGGCTTCCGAGCGTGTCGATCGGCTCGGCTTCGATATCGGAGTCCGCGAAGCTCGGGACGTACCAGACGATGCGGTCGGTCTGGCCCAGCAGGGCGAGGCCGAGGGCGGCGTTGCCGTTCTCGGCGAGAGTCGCGTTGCTGAAGAGCCTCGTGCCCTCCACGATGACGCGTTGCGGACGGGCGCGGCGGTCCACGAGCACGGCCGCACCGTCGGCGTCTCCGAAGCAGGCCTGCACGCCGTCCGCGGGAGTGAACAGGCGGTCGGCGCGGATCGTCCCCACCTCGGCGAACTCGGCGACGTCGCAGTCCGCCGTCGCTGCCGACAGTGTTCCCGTGGCGTTGTCGCCGATGCCGAGCTCGTTCAGCAGGTGTGTGCTGGTGGAGAGGAAAACGACGCGCTCCGCGGGCTCGGTGAGCGTCTGCAGGGCCTCGTCGGTGAGCGTGTACGGGTTGGACATCACGAGCGTCGTGCTCTCGTCGATCGCCGCGCGCGCCTGGGATCGAGAGCGGTGCACCTCGATGTCGACCCCCTGGTCGCGCAGGATCTCGGCGAGCGCGAGCGCGCCGGCGTCATCGCGTGCCTCCGGATCGAGCGCTCCTCGTGCTCCAGGTGCGGTCGCGGCGACACGAAGACCGACCAGCGCGACGATCAGCACGAGGGCGGCGACGATCGTCCACCCGATGATCGTCTTCGCCCGACTCGGGCGGTGCTCCGCGGTGGAGGGATCACCCGGGGACGATGCGGCAGTGGGGGAGACGGTGGGCTCGTGATCGATCACACTCATGCCGGCACTCCTTCGGGGCGGCGCGCGCGGATCCGGTCATCGGTGTCGACGAGGTCGCGATACGTCTCCGGCGTCGCGGAGTGCCCGAGGTAGCGGACGTCGTCGAACGAGACGGCCGCTCGACGCATCGCGCCGGCCTCGTCGGCGAACACCGTGCTCGCCTCGCGGGCGATCGACTGGGCCGTCGCGCCGGGGGCCGGATCGATCAGGTCGCGCTCGCGCAGGCTGCGCGCGATGGCCCGGTAGCGGAGGATGGTCGCTGCATCCCAGTCGCGCTCGCGCGCGGCCCGGTCGGCGTCCGACCTCAACTGTGCGGCGCTGCGATCGTCGGCTGCTCCGAGGAGGTCGCCGGTCGGGCGCCTGACCGCGCGGGAGCTGCGCGGTCTTCCCCAGATGATGAGAGCGGCGATCAGTGCGGCCGCGATGATGACGGTGACGATGATGAGCGCGGACGGCCCCACGTTCGCGCCGTTGCCCGAGCTGAAGAGGTCAGCCAGGAAGCGGCCGATGTCACGGGCGAGGAGATCGAACCACGTGGGTTTCGCGTCGGCGTAGCGGGGATTCGAGAGCTCTTCCTCCGCCCAGCGTCGTGCGTCGTCCCCATCGGGGACGAAGAGGTCGTCGAACCGTCGGATCATGCGGCGCCGTCGGCCCCTGGCGCTGTCCAACCGCCGTCAGTGGGAGCGTCTCCGGCGGCAGGGCTGCTGGGCGTCGGGGACGCGCTGGTCCGGACGGGAGGCACGGGAGGCGCAGGAGGCGGCGGTGCGGGGAAGGCGACGGAGGGCGCCGAGGCCGCTGCTCCGTTCTGCGTCTGCGCAGGAGGTGGCACAGGAGGCTGTGCAGGCGAGCCCGGTGCGTACGGGTACGGCGTCCCCGCGTACGGCTGGGCGGGAGAATACTGCGGAGCGAACGACGGCGCAGCCCCCGGTTGCGTGACCGGTTGCTGTGCGCCGTACTGCGCGTACGCATACCCCTGCGACATCATGACGTGCTCCGGCACCTGGCGGGGCGGCGGTGCCGAGGTGACAGCGCGCGTCGGGTCGACGCGGAAGGGATCGTCCTGCTGCTCATCGGTCCAGCCGAGGTCGCGGCGCTCGACATACGCGATCAGGGTCTGATCCAGCCCTTCGTAGCGCATCCGGCAGTCGAGGTAGACGAGTGCGGAACCGGTGCTCTGCACCACGAGCGTGATCGCCTGGATGACCAGGAGCAGGATCTGCGGGGCGATGAGCGTCACGATGAAGGCGATGACAGCGCTGGGGTCCTCGGCGCCCGTGGGTGCGACCACGGAACCGAGAAGGGAACCGAGCAGTGTGACGGGCACGCTGACGACCTGCGCCGCGATGCCCATGATCGCGCTGATGAGGAAGGTCACCCCGAACGCGACCCAGAAGCGCCCGCGGGTGAGTCGCCAGGATCGCACGAAGGCGTCACGGAAACGCGCACGCTCGAGGACCAGGATCGAGGGCACCAGCAGCAGCTTCGTGGTGAGCCACACCGCGAGCGGGATGCAGGCGAGGACGATGACGATCACCACGAGGACGACGACGCCGACCATCTCGACGCTGCCGCCGAGACCCCCGGCGATGAAGGCGGCGATGATCACCGCGGCGATGATGAAGATGCCGAACACGGCAGCCACCGAGAGGGAGGCGAACCCGGCGAGTCGCCAGAACGCGGGGGCCATCCGGCGCCAGAGCATGCGCAGCGTCGCCTTCACCCCGATCGCGGCGTACCCGATCTCCGCGGCGACGACGCCCTGCATCATCGCCGTGAAGGCGATCGAGGCCAGTCCGACGGCGAGTCCGGCGATCAGGTTCACCGCGATGGTGCCGGCCATCACCGCTTCGAAATCCGGAGAGGAAGGCGAGACCGTCTCCAGGCGGCTGAAGGTCGTGAAGAGGACGACGCCCATGACCACGGCGGTGACGACGACCACGACGAGCTGGATCACGACGGCGAAGCCGAAGAGCACCTTGGGGTTGTGGCGCAGCGCCGCGAAGGCCTTGCCCAGCAGCATCCCGAACGACAGTGGATGAAGGGGAATGATGCCCTTCTTCGGGGCAGGCGTCCACGTCTGGCCGGTCACAGGCACTCCCTCTCCATCGCGCGCTCCCATCGTGTCATATCCGATGCGTGGCGCGCAGACCTGGGGTCGGCGGGACTCGGTGCCATAAGGTAACTCTTATGACCTCACGTATTCTCGTGGTCGACGACGACACCGCGCTCGCCGAGATGATCGGGATCGTGCTCCGCACCGAAGGCTTCGAGCCGGTGTTCTGCGCGGACGGTGCGCGCGCCGTCGACGAGTGGCGCACGCAGCGGCCCGACCTGGTGCTGCTCGATCTCATGCTCCCCGGTATGGACGGAATCGAGATCTGCACTCGCATCCGTGCCGAGTCCGGCGTGCCGATCATCATGCTCACCGCACGCAGCGACACCGCCGATGTGGTCCGCGGACTCGAGGTCGGCGCAGACGACTACATGGTCAAGCCCTTCAACCCGAAGGAACTGGTGGCGCGCATCCGCACGCGGCTCCGGCCCACGCCGCAGGCCACGAGCGAGCAGCTCCGGGTCGGGGATCTCACCGTCGACGTCGACGCGCACGAGGTCCGTCGCGGCACCGCCCCGATCGCTCTCACACCGCTGGAGTTCCAGCTTCTCGTCGCGCTCGCCTCGAAGCCTCAGCAGGTGTTCTCCCGGGAGATGCTGCTCGAGCAGGTCTGGGGCTATCACTACAAGGCAGACACCCGGCTGGTGAACGTGCACGTGCAGCGTCTGCGCGCGAAGGTCGAGCTCGACCCCGACAACCCGAAGATCGTCATGACGGTGCGCGGCGTGGGCTACCGCGCCGGGAGCATCGGCTAGGAGCACGATGGCCGCGACGACAGCGACCACCACGACGGTCGCTGTCCTGCGCGACTGGCGAGGCTGGCCGACGATGCTCGCCATCCTCTGGCGACGCTCGCTCCGCTTCCGCACGCTCTCGATAACCCTGCTCGCCACCTCCCTGGCGATCTTCATCACGTGCGTGACGATGGCCCTGGTCATCCAGAACGATCTGTTCATCTCGCGCAAGGACGTCGCTCTCGAAGACTCCCGCCGAGCGGTCGATCAGGCGCAGGGGATCCTGGATGTGGCCGAGGTGGGAGACGACTCTGCTGCACTCACGGAACTGTGGAACAGCGTCCAGTCGAATCTCACGCGCACATCGAGCACGGATCAGCTCGCCGGGTTCAAGATCGACAACGCGAAGGGCGTCCGCCTGAACGGCTTCGAGGCGGGGTTGAGTCGGAGCCTGCTGAGCCCCGAGCTCCAGGCCCGCGTCGTGGAGTTCGACGATCGCCAGGCCTGGCAGTCCGTGGCGCTGCCCGTCGCGGACGGGGGAGAGGTCCCCGGCATCATCGTGGGCCAGCAGCTCCAGGTGCCCGAGGCGGGAGCGTTCGCGATCTACTTCGCCTACGACCTGGGCGATGCCGATCAGACCCTCGTCTTCGTGCAGCGCACGCTCTGGATCGCCGGGATCGGTCTGGTCGCGATCGTCGCCGCGATCTCGTGGATCGTCCTTCGCGCGGTCTCCACCCCGATCGTGCAGGCCGCAGAGACCAGCGCACGGCTCGCGGCGGGCGACCTCGGGGTGCGCCTCGAGGTGCACGGAGAGGACGAGTTGGCCACGCTCGGACGCTCGTTCAACGCGATGGCGGACAGCATCGAGTCGCAGATCAAGGAACTCGGCGAGCTGTCGATGGTGCAGCAGCGCTTCGTGTCGGATGTCTCGCACGAGTTGCGGACACCGCTGACCACGATCCGCCTCGCTGCGGACATGCTCAACGACCAGCGCGAGGAGTTCGACCCCACCACCGCGCGGACGGCGGAGCTGCTGCACGCCCAGGTGCAGCGGTTCGAGACGCTGCTGTCGGATCTGCTGGAGATCAGCCGCTACGACGCGGGATCGGTGCAGCTCGAACTCGAGGCGACGAGCCTCACCCACCTGGCCGAGGACATCATCGAGCAGATGCGCCCGCTCGCGGAGGGTCATGGCACTGAGCTGCGGCTCGTGGCGCCTGGCGGCTACTCACCCGTCGACATGGATCCGCGGCGCGTGCGCCGGGTGCTGCGCAATCTGATCGGCAACGCGATCGAGCACGGCGAGGGGCGTCCCGTCGTCGTCACGGTCGACAGCAACCAGCACGCCGTGGCGGCAGGGGTGCGAGATTTCGGCCTCGGGATGCAGCCCGCCGACGCGGAGCGGGTCTTCGACCGCTTCTGGCGCGCCGACCCCTCTCGTCAGCGCACGATCGGCGGCACGGGACTCGGGCTCTCCATCGCCCTGGGGGATGCGAGTCTGCACGGCGGCACGCTCGAGGTCTGGTCGGAGCTCGGTGTGGGAACGAACTTCGTGCTCACGATCCCCCGGCACGACGGGATCCTGGACGGTCCGAGCCCGATCTCCATCGAGCCGCAGGAGCCGTTCGCGGAGATCGGCGACGCGACGCAGCCGATCTCGTTGACGGACGCGCCCGCCGGTCTGTTCGACGAGGAGGACCGGTCATGACCCGGCGACGAGGGACACGGAGGATGCTGGCCATCGCGCTGGCACTCACCGCGCTTGTGCTTCCTGCGTGCGCGGGACTGCCCACCAGCGGTGATGTCGCCGTCGGCCTGAAGCTCGGGGAGTCCCCGCAGGACGTCGACATCCTGCCGGTCGCCTCCGGCCCCATCACGGGTGCCGGGCCCGAGGAGATCGTCGAGGGCTTCCTCGAGGCCGGCATCACGACGACCGAGAACTGGGACACCGCACGCGACTTCCTCTCGCCCTCGCTGCAGCGGAGCTGGAGTCCCTCGGCAGGGGTGTCGATCGACGTCGGCACGGATACCAGGACCATCACATCCTCGGTCCCCGACGACGAGGTGGAGGGTGCGGACACCGCTGAGGTCCAGGTCACGCTCGACCTGGTCGCGAGCGTCGACGACTCCGGCGGCTACTCCGAGGCCCTCGGGTCATCCAACGTGGCGTTCACGCTGCAGCGGATGGAGAGCGGCGAATGGCGCATCACGCAGGCGCCGGACGGTGTCGTGATCGACGAGACGCGCTTCACCAAGGTCTTCGAAGGGTATCCGCTGCAGTACTTCGACCTCGGCTGGTCGAGACTGGTGCCTGACATGCGCTGGTTCCCGCGGCGGCA
The DNA here is from genome assembly GCF_019443525.1 of Microbacterium sp. PAMC22086. NCBI lineage: Bacteria > Bacillati > Actinomycetota > Actinomycetes > Micrococcales > Microbacteriaceae > Microbacterium > Microbacterium sp. PAMC22086. The sequence continues at coordinate 1,920,882 of NZ_CP080380.1, forward strand.
GAGTCCCGCGACGACCGTCACGCGGGCCCTCATCGGCGGCGAGCCCAGCGGATGGCTGGACCCGGCGGTGCAGAACGCCTTCCCCGCCGACGTGCAGCTGGCACAGGACGCGGTGCCCATCGTCGGACAGGTGGCCGATGTCGCGCTCACGCGCCCCGCTTCGGGCCTCGATGCGGCCACTCTCGCCCGCATGCGCACCCAGCTGCAGGCGACCCTCCGCGGCGCCGGCGTCGCGGTCACCCAGGTACGGTTCACCGTCGACGGGCGCGACCTCGGTGCCGGCGTGGCGGACGTGGTGGAGCCGTCGGCCGAGGTCGGCACGCTTGTGCTGCAGAACGGCGCCTTCGGGCGGATCGTCGGCGATGAGATCTCGCCCCTCACCGGTATCAGCTCGGAGATCACCGCCATCACGCAACCCATCGTCTCGATCGATGTGGCTGCGGATGACTCCCGCGCCGCCACGCAGCTCGGTGACCAGCACGTCTATCTGATCGGCGAGGGAAGCCTCGACGAGCTCGATTCCCGTCCAGGGCTCATCAGACCCTCGCTCGACTCCTACGGGTACACCTGGTCCGTCCCCGCGGGAGCGCCCACGGCCTTGCAGGCGTCGGGGAGCGACGCCGTGGCGCATCAAGTCGCGACGGCGTGGCCGAGCGCCTCGGCGATCTCTCATCTGAGGGTCGCACCGGACGGCGCCAGGGTGGCTGCCGTGGTGACCGTCGGCAAGCAGATGTGGGTCGTGGTCGCAGCCGTGGTTCGCGACTCGGCGGGCATCCCGATCGAGCTCGGCGAGGTCAAGCAGTTGACCCAGTTGTTCGAGCTGGCGACGGGGCTGTCCTGGCTGGGTGCAGACCGTGTGGGAGTCCTCGTCGATCCGAACAGCCCGCGTCTTCTCACTCAGATGGTGGGAGGGCCCGGTTCGGCAGAGGCCGCCCCGAGCAATGCGATCTCGATCGCCGGCGCTCGCACCGCTTCCGGCGTGCGGATCCTCGGAGCGAACGGCGAGCTGTTCGCCCACGCGGGGTCGGCATGGCGCGAGGTCGCGTCCGGCGTCTCCGTGCTCGCCACTCGCGTCGGCGAGTGACATTCCCTGCACCGACGGCGGTCGTCACACGATCGTGCGCAGAACGGAGCGCGGTGGCGGAACCGGACGGATCCACGGCCGCATACTCCTCGCATGTGGACGAAGCCCCAGCTGCTCGGCGTCGGCGCGGAGATCGCCGCGTTCCTCCTCGCAGCGTCGTGTGCCGGCTGTGATGAGCCGGGAACACTCCTGTGCCCGCGATGCCGAGAGGCGCTCGCACCGACCCCGCAGATCGCGGTGACGCCTCGAGGGATGCAGGTCACGGCCGCCCTTCGGTTCGAGGGTGTCGCGGCCCGGTGCATCCGTCGCCTCAAGGGTGAGGGCGAGACGCTCCTCGCCCGTCCGCTCGGCGCGGCCCTGGCGACGGTGCTCGCGCCTTCGGTGGGCGCGGCGACGTGGGTCGTGCCGGTGCCGACGACCAGGAGCGCGTTCCGTCGGCGCGGCTATCGCGTCCCCGACCTCCTGATCCGTCGAGCGCAGTCCGAGCCGCAGCGGCTGCTCTCCCTCGCGAGCCGCACGGTCGACCAACGTGATCTCGGTGTGCGGGCACGAGAGGCGAACGTACGCGGAGCCTTGCGTGCGCGTCGGAGGGGGGAGGGCGCCGAAGCGGTGATCGTCGACGACGTCGTCACCACCGGGGCGACGCTGGATGAAGCGTCGCGAGCCCTGAGATCAGCCGGATTCCGTGTGGTGGCGGCGGTCGCGCTCGCCGCCACGCCGCGTCGCAGCGGATTCGGATGAACCTCATCGGGGATGCACCGGCGATACAGGGGAACCAGACCGTGACATCCGCCGATCAGCGGACTACGGTGGGGGGGACACAAGGCGACCACGGTCCGCCCTTGGCCGGGAGGACCGGGACAAGGAGGCAGCAATGGAAACAAGCATCGTTGGCGTCGGAGTGGGTATCACCGATCGCTTCCGAACCGTTGTCGAAGAGAAGATCGCCAAGATCCAGATGCTCGCGTCCCGCGCGCAGAGACTGGATGTGAAAGTCACCCATCGCGTGTATCGCAACGGTCGTGTCCCCGACGAGACCGTCGAGCTGACACTGATCGGGAAGGGACCGGTCGTTCGCGCAGAGGCGACGGACGGAGACAAGTTCGTCGCCCTCGATCTCGCTGTCGACAAGATGTCCGAGCAACTGCGTCGCGCCAAGGAGAAGCGAGTCGACGGACGACAGCACCCTCGCGGCGCGCACTTCGAGAAGGGAAGCGGATCGCTCGAGGGCATCGACGTCCAGCCGGCGTCGGCCGACATCCTCCACGCGGTGGCGACCGGCAGCATGCCGGTGCAGCAGAGCGAAGAGGAAGAATACTCGCCCGTCGTCATCCGCACGAAGAGCTTCGATGCGGTGTGGATGACCGTTGAGGAAGCCGTCGACAGGATGGAACTGGTCGGACACGACTTCTTCCTCTTCGTGGATGTGCGCACCGACCACCCGAGCGTCGTCTACCGCCGCAAGGGCTGGGATTACGGTGTGATCGCGTTGAGCACTCAGGCTCCGCCCTCCGAGGCTCTCGCCTCCTGATCCGCAGTGCACGACGGCCCGATCCCGGAAGGGATCGGGCCGTCGTGACGTCCGGATGCCGAGACGCGTCGGAATCAGTCGAAGATGCCGTCGAGCAGACTGCCGATCACGAGACCGCCGAGGATGCCGGACGCGAGGTCTCCGCCACCGCCGCCGCGCCGTCCGCCGCCACCGCCCCAGCCGCCGCCACCGCCCCAGCCCTGGTCCTGCGGGCGGGAGGAGTCGATGTCGCGCTGGGCGAGCTGAAGTGCCTCGGATGCGAGGTGAGCGACCCGGCGGGCTTGCACGAGTGCCGCCTCGCGGGTGTCCTCGGCGGGCAGCAGATCCGACAGATCCACACGAAGCCTCTCCGCCTCGGCGAGGCGGGTGCGGGCGTCTGCGCCGATCCATCCGCGGTGTCCGGAGATGAGGCCGCGGGCCACGCCGAGCTGGCGGTCGGCGTCATCGATCGCGTGCTGCACCTGCGCGATGCTCGGCAGCGGGTTGTCCGCGCGATGACGTGCCTTGGCGATCGCCTCGTCGAGCGCCGAGTTGGCGTCGCGCAGCTGGGAGAGCTCGGCGAACGGGTCGTTCGGCTGTCCGGAGGGCGTGAGCGCTGCGAGGGCGCTCTGCAGCTCGGCGACGGCCTGGGCGACGGCGGGTACGTTCGGCGCGGTGCGAGCGGCGATGAGATCCCCACGGGAGTCGGCCACGACCTCGGCGAGGGTGGACTCGGCGCGCAGCGCCTCGATCTCGAAGTCCTCCACCGCATCGAGCAGCGCGGACGCGCGTCGTGTGGCTTCGGTCGCCGTCTCCAGGGCGACGTTCGCCTCCTCGTTCTGCTTCGCCGCGCGACGACGCTCCGAGACATCGGCGCTGTGCGTCGCGAAGCTGATGAGCTGCTCGGCCTCCGCCGCGCTGGCCGTGATCTGGTGCATGGCGGAATCGGAGTATCGGGCCGAGAGCCGAGCGACGGCCTCGTTGGTCTGTGGGATCCGAGCGCTGAGGGCGGCCGCCTCGGCCCGTACCTGCGCGATGATCTCGGGCGCGCGGCGAACCTTGGCGACCGACTCGGCGAGGACCGACGTCTTCTCGTCGAGCAGGTCCTGGGCCCAGTCGCAGAGCTGGAGGATGCGGGCGTTGCGCGTACGGAGCTCCTCGACGGTGTCGGGAATCTCGTCGTGGTTCAACTGGTGGAGCTGGAATGCCTCGCGCAGGTGGGTGCGCACCGCAGCGAGAGCCTTGCGCAGGTCACCGGTGAGCGACTCGCCGAGTTCCGCCTCGGCGAAGGAGAGCTCGTCCGAGGTCGTGCGGATCCGCTCGTCGGCGCTGACCAGGGCCTGTTCGGCACGGCGAGCCAGATCGGCGTCCTGTGCGGCGAGTTCTTCCTGTTCGCGTTTGCGTTTGCCCCAAAATCCAGCCATGAACCGATCCTAGTTTCCCCGGGGCCTGTGGTGGCTGAGCATCCGCTCGGGGCGAACGGGGATCTCACGCCCGTCGCGGCGTGCGGAAGACGTCGGCGACGCCGGTCACAGGGCGGGCACGGGCGCGGCGATCGGGGCTCCGGCCTTCGCCGGCCTCCCGCGCTTGGGGCGTTCGGCGGTGAGCTCGAGCGACAGCGCATGGCGGGGATGCCCGCTGAGGCGCTGCGCCGCGTGATCGAGCCAGCGGACTTCGGCCTCCGCGGCGAAGATCATGGAGTCGGCGACCAGCGACCACGCGAGTCCTTCGGGGTCGTCCCCGTCTCCTCGCGCCTGTCGCTCGTGCTGGAGCGCTTCCAGCTGTCGCATCGATGCCGATCGCTGCGCGTCGATCGTGGCTGCGGCGTCGACGCCGGGGAGGGTCGCTGCGACGGCCAGTTTGATCGTCAGTTCGTCGCGGGTGCCCTGGGAGCGCACGACGGGGGAGGAGAGCCAGTTCTCGACGTCCGTGTGCCCCGCATCCGTGACCTGCCAGTACACGTGACCGTGGTCGTCGGCATCGCCACGCGAGACCAGCCCGTCGCGTTCCAGACGCTCGAGGGTGTTGTAGATCTGCCCGACGTTCAGCGGCCAGATCGAGCCGGTGCGGCGATCGAACTCGTGTCGGAGCTGGTAGCCGTAGCAGGGCCCCTGCGCGAGGATGGCGAGCAGGCTCTGGCGTACTGACATCGTTCATCTCCGTTACCGTGCGTGGGAATGCGATACCGAGTATATGGTTATCGGTCGCACCCCCGGACCGACGCGCGGGACCACCATGCAGGCGACGTGCAGGTCACGGCCCGGTAACATGGCGAAGTATGCCTGGCGTCGGGTTCACCGATGGCCGGCGATTTACCCACTGACAGGGAGATGACATCCGTGGCCAATCCTCTTGAGAAGCTGCTGCGTGCGGGCGAGGGGCGGGTCATCCGCCGCCTGAATCAGGTCGTCAAGGCAGTGGGAGCGCTGGAAGAGGACATCTCCAAGCTCACCGACGACGAGCTGCGCAACGAGACCGTCGAGCTGCGCGCCCGCTTCGAGAAGGGTGAGACCCTCGATCAGCTGATGCCGGAGGCATTCGCCGCGGTGCGAGAGGCCGCCAAGCGCACCCTCGGCATGCGTGCCTACGACGTGCAGATCATGGGTGGTGCCGCCCTTCACCTCGGCAACATCGCCGAGATGAAGACCGGTGAGGGAAAGACACTCGTCGCGACGCTGCCCGCGTATCTGAACGCGATCGCCGGCAAGGGCGTGCACGTCATCACGGTCAACGACTTCCTGGCCAGCTACCAGGCAGAGCTCATGGGGCGTGTGTTCCGTGCTCTCGGCATGACCACGGGCATCATCGTCTCCGGTCAGACGCCTGCGGTGCGCCGCGAGCAGTACGCCGCCGACATCACCTACGGCACGAACAACGAGTTCGGCTTCGACTACCTGCGCGACAACATGGCGTGGCGCAAGGAGGACCTCGTCCAGCGCGAGCACTTCTTCGCGATCGTCGACGAGGTCGACTCGATCCTCATCGACGAGGCCCGCACCCCGCTCATCATCTCCGGCCCGTCGTCGGGCGAGGCCAACCGCTGGTTCGCCGAGTTCGCCAAGATCGCCCGCACCCTCGAGGTCGGCGTGGACTACGAGGTCGACGAGAAGAAGCGCACCGTCGGCGTGCTCGAGCCCGGTATCGAGAAGGTCGAGGACTACCTCGGCATCGACAACCTCTACGAGTCGGCGAACACCCCCCTGATCTCGTTCCTCAACAACTCGATCAAGGCACTCGCGTTGTTCAAGAAGGACACCGACTACGTCGTGATGAACGACGAGGTCATGATCGTCGACGAGCACACGGGTCGCATCCTGGTCGGTCGCCGCTACAACGAGGGCATCCACCAGGCGATCGAGGCGAAGGAGGGCGTGCCGGTCAAGGCAGAGAACCAGACCCTCGCCACCGTCACCCTGCAGAACTACTTCCGTCTCTACGACAAGCTCGCCGGCATGACCGGTACGGCCGAGACCGAGGCCGCCGAGTTCATGTCGACGTACAAGCTCGGCGTAATCCCGATCCCGACCAACCGGCCGATGATCCGCAAGGACCAGTCCGACCTCGTCTACAAGAACGAGACCGCGAAGTTCGCTCAGGTCGTCGAGGACATCGCCGAGCGGCACGCGGAGGGCCAGCCGGTTCTGGTCGGAACGGTCAGCGTCGAGAAGAGCGAGTACCTCTCGCGCCTGCTCGCGAAGAAGGGCATCAAGCACGAGGTCCTCAACGCGAAGAACCACGCGCGCGAGGCCGAGATCGTCGCGCGCGCCGGTCGCCTGGGCGCAGTCACCGTCGCCACGAACATGGCCGGACGAGGAACCGACATCATGCTCGGCGGAAATGCCGAGTTCCTCGCGGTCCAGGAGCTCAAGGGCAAGGGGCTCGACCCCGTGGAGACGCCCGAGGAGTACGAGATCGCGTGGGACGAGACCTACGAGGCGATGAAGAGCGTCGTCGCGGAGGAGGCCGAGAAGGTCATTGCGGCCGGCGGTCTCTACGTGCTCGGCACCGAGCGCCACGAGTCGCGCCGCATCGACAACCAGCTTCGCGGTCGTTCCGGCCGTCAGGGTGACCCCGGTGAGAGCCGCTTCTACCTGAGCCTCACCGACGATCTGATGCGTCTGTTCCAGTCGGGGGCGGCCGAGGCCATCCTCGCCCGCACCAACTTCCCGGACGATGTGCCGATCGAGTCGGGGCTCGTCTCCCGAGCGATCCGCAGCGCCCAGTCGCAGGTCGAGTCCCGCAACGCCGAGATGCGCAAGAACGTCCTGAAGTACGACGACGTCCTGAACCGCCAGCGTGAGGCCATCTACGCGGATCGTCGGCACATCCTCCAGGGCGATGACATCGCCGATCGTGTGCAGCACTTCATCGAGGACGCCATCAGCGGCGTCGTGCGAGACCACACCGGCGAGGGCCACAACGAGAGCTGGGACTTCGATGCCCTCTGGACCGAGCTCAAGACGCTCTACCCGGTGGGCGTGACGATCGACGAGGTCGTGGCCGAGGCCGCCGACCGCAAGGGCGGCATCGATGCGGACGGGCTCACCCGTGAGCTGCTCTCCGACGCGAAGATCGCGTACCAGACGCGTGAGGAGTCTCTCGGCGAGGCCGCCACGCGCGAGCTCGAGCGTCGTGTCGTGCTGCAGGTGCTCGATCGTCGCTGGCGCGACCACCTCTACGAGATGGACTACCTCAAGGACGGCATCGGCCTTCGTGCGATGGCTCAGCGCGACCCCCTCATCGAGTACCAGCGTGAGGGCTACGCCATGTTCCAGTCGATGATGGGCCAGATCAAGGAGGAGTCGGTCGGCTACCTCTACAACCTCGAGGTCGAGGTGCGTCGCGCCGGTGACTCGGAGACGGCCGAGGTCGAGGCCAAGGGGCTCGCCTCCGACGGCGGTGAGCAGCGCCTCGAGTACTCCGCGGCGAATGATGCGGGTGAGGTCGAGGTCCGCAACGATCGCGGTCAGGTCCAGCAGGCGGCGACGGATCGCGTCCGTCAGGCGGCGGCTCGTGCCCAGGCTCCGCAGGCCGAGGCCGAGGAAGCACCGCGTGGCGCCTTCGGGCAGCGCGCCGAGGCCGAGGCTCCCGCCGCCGGCAACCGCGAGCAGCGGCGCGCCCAGGGCAAGAAGAAGAAGTAGTCTCTCCGCACAGAGGAGGGCCAGTCCGCGTGGATTGGCCCTCCTCTCGTCGCTGTAGGCTTGGTCGATGACCCCAACGCGCAACTTCGACCAGTCGTCGAAGCTCAAGAACGTCCTGTACGAGATTCGCGGAAACGCCCTCGTCGAGGCGGCGCGCTTGGAGGCGGAGGGGCATCAGATCCTCAAGCTGAACACCGGCAACCCGGCGATCTTCGGCTTCGACGCCCCGCACCAGATCGTGCGCGACATGCTCGCCGCGCTGCCGACGGCCCACGGATACAGCGACAGCAAGGGCATCGTCTCGGCTCGACGTGCCGTGGTGAGCCGGTACGAGGAGATCGAGGGCTTCCCGCGGTTCGACCCCGACGACGTGTACCTCGGAAACGGTGTCTCCGAGCTCATCACGATGACGATGCAGGCGCTGCTCGACGAGGGCGACGAGGTCCTCATCCCGGCGCCGGACTATCCGCTCTGGACGGCGATGACCAGCCTCGCCGGCGGCACTCCCGTCCACTACCTCTGCGATGAGGATGACCAGTGGCAGCCTGACCTCGAGGACATCCGATCGAAGATCACGCCGCGCACCAAGGCACTGGTTATCATCAACCCGAACAACCCCACGGGAGTGGTGTACTCCCGCCAGATCCTCGAGGGCTTGGTGCAGATCGCTCGAGAGCACCAGCTGCTGCTGCTCTCCGACGAGATCTACGATCGCATCCTGTTCGACGGCGCCGTGCACATCCCGACGGCGACTCTCGCCCCTGATCTGCTCTGCCTGACCTTCAACGGCCTGTCCAAGACGTATCGCGTGGCCGGATTCCGCTCGGGATGGATGGTCATCACAGGGCCGCAGGACCACGCCAAGGGGTTCATCGAGGGGATCACGCTGCTCGCGTCGACCCGACTCTGCCCGAACGTCCCCGCCCAGCACGCCCTGCAGGCGGCGCTCTCCGGCGTGCAGTCGATCGAGGCGCTCATCGCTCCGACCGGGCGCCTGCACGAGCAGCGGGACATCGCCTGGGAAGGTCTCGAGTCGATCCCCGGCGTCTCGTGCGTGAAGCCCCAGGGGGCGTTGTACGCATTCCCACGGCTCGACCCGAACGTGCATGAGATCAGGGACGACGCGCGGCTCGTCTACGACCTGCTGGTCTCGGAGCACATCCTCCTGGTCCAGGGCACCGGCTTCAACTGGGCCACCCCTGACCACCTTCGCCTGGTCACACTCCCCGAGCCCCGAGTGCTGAGCGAAGCCGTCGAACGACTGGGGAACTTCCTCTCGAGCTATCGGCAGTAGCTGACGCGGCGTCCGCCGGGAAGAGCGTCGACGCCAGTCGTCTCACGGCTGCGAGGAACGGCGAACGGGGCGCGACATCGGTCATGGGCCGGGCGTGCAGCAGAGCGGCATCCGCTGCGCGCTGGTCGAACGGCAGGAAGACGACATCGGTGATGCCCGCGAACCTCTCGAGCGTGCGTCGCACCTGACCACGCGCATCGATGCCGAGCGGGCCCGGTCGCACCTGATTGACCACGACGACGACGGGCGCGGGGGCGGTGAGACGCCGCAGTTCGGCGTGCTCACGTACGAATCTGCTGATGCCGAGCGGGTCGGCCGATGCGACCGCGATGATCAGGTCTGCCTCGTTCAACGAGGCCGTGGTCGCCGCATGGCGCCGGGGCCCGGCAAGGTCGTACGTGACCTCCTCGTCGGCGTCGAAGGCAGCGGCCACATCGACGACCGTCTCCTCGGACCACTCGCGGCAGGCGCCGAGCGTGGCCCGCAGGCGGGTCGATGACAGCTCGGGCCAGCGGCTGGGACGATTGATACCGGGCAGCACCTCGATATCACCGCCGCCCGTGGCCACCGTCGTGGCGAGTCTGGTCAGCTCGGCGGAGTCGAGCGCACCGCGTTCCGCCCGCCGGCACGCTGCGGCGACACCGGGCGCGTCGTCGCTGAGACCGAGAAGCAGGGCGAGCGCGGGCGCGACCGTGTCGGTGTCGACCAGCGCGGTCCTGCGCTCGCGGCGGGAGAGTTCCACGGCCAGTTGGATAGCGAGGGTCGAGCGCCCCGGAGCGCCGTGCGGTCCCCAGACCGCGATCACGCGATGCGGAAGGACGGACTGCGGGCGTGGCACGGTGTCTGTCTCGGATGCCAGCGCGGCAGCGATCTCCCATCCTGCCGCTTCCGGGCGGAGGGCCTCCGACAGCCCGAGACGCCCCAGCAGGCGGCTGTCTGCGCCGCCGAGCGCCAGGATGCGCACCCCGGCACGGTCGCATGCGGAGATCAGCTCGGCGCTCAGCACCGCTCTGGTGGCGGGGACGATGATCGCCTCCGCGCCCGGAGGCACCTCGATGACGGCGGTGGGGGAGAGGATCGCGACGACGTCGATGCCTTCGTGCGCCAGCTCCGCCGCCAGTTCACCCGCCCGTGGCTGAGGGATCGCCACCACGACGCCGGTCACGACTCGGCCCCGACCGGCACCACGGAGAGGGCGGCCCCACCCGTGATGGCGGCGAGCACGTCGGCCACATCGGCCCGATCGATCACGACCTCGAGCTGGGTTCCGGTGTCGGCGAGCACGCCTTCCGCATCGAGCACGTCGTGCACGATCACGTCGGCGACCAGGATGCGGGGGACATCGTAGGAGCGTCCTTCGTCGAGGGGCGGCGCCTGCCAGACCTCCACGACCGTGCCCGCCTCCACTCCTTCCGGGATACCGGTGCTGCTCTGGATGACGATCGTGGTGGAGCGGCTGAGGTCGGCGTCGGTCACAGCCGAGGACGGAACGAGTTCTCCGCTCTCGAGAGTGCGGGACGCGATGCTGCCGGTCGGGACGTCGTCCGGGCCGAGGTAGTCGTCGGCCAGCGACCCCAGACCGACGTCGACGACCTGGAAGTCGTCGGACGTCAGCACCTCACCCTGCGTGATGGTCCGGGTGGCCTGGAGCGTCGGAACGGCATCGTCGAACGCCGACACGATGAGCCAGACACCGGCGATCGAGAGAGCCACCAGCGCGATGCCCACGAGGAAGCGGACGTCGCCCCAGAACGCGCGCCGAGGAACAGAGAAGGAAGCCATGGCGATATCGTCACAGAAACGGCGTCGGGGCTCCGGGAGTTATCCACAAGGGACGAGCGGACCCGAATGCGGCGAACCTGTGGGCGAGAATGAGGGGATGCCTGCATTCCCCGTTCGCGCACCGCGCTACCTCGCCCCCTCGCAGGTGGCGGAGCTGCTGAGCATCGGGGTCGACGAGGTCGTCGCCCTGGTGCAGGAGGGAAGACTGCGGGGAGCGCAGCTGGGATCACCGCCTCGTTGGCGAGTGGAGGAGTCCAGCCTCGACGGGTACCTGGCCGAAGAATCGGAGAACTCTCGGCGGATGGCGCTGTGGCGCCAGTCCCAGACCGCGAGCTTCCCCGAGGTCTGGGGCACCTCTTCGGCTCACGGCACCTGATCGACCGGAGTACGCACGGCCACGAGTGATGTGAACGGGATGATGCGGAACCCGTGCACCGCTCGGGCGAGGCGCGCTTCGCCCGGATCATGCACGGCGAGATCGAGGTGATCGGACGCCGCTCGATCGATCGTGCCGTGGACGTCGTCGCCCACATGGGTGCTGATGTGCACGGGCACACGACGGCGTGCGAGGTCACGCAGCACGAATCCGAGCGTCATCCGCTCTCGGAGCGGGGAGTCTGCGGTGGGTGGTTCGTCGAGGCTCGCCAGGATCATGCCGTGATCCGTCGTGATGCCGGTGACGGCCGCGAGGGGGAGGAAGAAGCCGGCGGGTGCGCTGCGTTCCTCGCCGGTGCCGCGCGTGGAGACGGCGACCCAGTCCGCTCCGAGCGTCTGCAACGAGACCGGAATCCGTCGCCCGTTCACGAGACCGATCGTGACGTCCGCTCCTGCGCTGCACAGCGTACGCAGCCGCGCGCGCAGGTCCAACCGTGCGATGCGCAGCCGTTCGGACTCGGCGTCCAGCACCGCTCGTTCCGCCTCCCACTCCGCGGTCAGCTGGCCTTCGAGGTCTTCGAACAGTCGGTCCCAGTGCATCCGACAGAGCGTAGGCGACCCCGCTCGGGCGCGTACGAGTTATCCACATTCTTCGCCTCACCCCACTCCGGCGCTGGCGGCACGGTGCTGTACTGCTCACTCGCAGACCTTCCCGACCGAGAGTTCGACATGACGCCGCACGAGTACTTCGCACCCCAGCCGACATCGACCAGCGAGCTTCCCGACCCCGTGCCGCTTCTGCGCAGCCTCACGCACGGCGTCCTCGAAGTGCTGGCCGGTGTCAGGGAGGTCGATCAGCTCGCCAGGTGGTTCAGCGAGGACGCATTCCGAAGTCTGGTCACGCGCGCGAACCTCTCCTCGAGGGCACGCAGCGCGCGCGGGGTCGCTCCCGCCCGACCCACGTTCGAGATCAGGGCGCTGAGGGTCACGGAGCCGCTCGACGGCGTGATCGAAGCCGTCGTCGTGGTGGCCGGTCCTGGGCGCACCCGCGCCGTCGCCGTGCGCCTGGAAGGGATCGATCGTCGCTGGCGGGCGACGTCGCTGGCCATTCTCTGAGGCATCTGACCGTAGGCTGGTCAGGTGTCAACCCTCAGTGATCTCGCCCATGCCCAGGGGCGCCTGAACGACAGCGATGTCGAATGGCTCCACCGTCTCGCCGGGGACGGACAGCTCCTCGCGGACCTCGCCTCCGCCGACATCGTGATCTGGATCCAGACCGAGGACGGTTCGTTCATCGCGGTCGCGCACGCGCGACCTAGCGGCGCGGCGACGCTCTTCTATCGCGACATCGTCGGAGAGCGGGTGCGGCCCCAGTGGCGCACCCAGGTCCAGGGCGCCTTCGAGTCGGCCGAGATCGTCGACTCCTCCTCGCCCGACTGGTTCGAGGAGACGCCGACGCGCGTGCGGGCCGTGCCGATCCTGAGCGTCGGTCGCGGTGCCGACGCCCACTCGACCGTGATCGGAGTGGTGACCCGGCACACGAACCTCGGCGAGGTGCGCACGCCGTCTCGCCAGCAGATCACCTTCGACGAGTGCGCGAACGACCTGTTCCGCATGATCGCCGACGGGAGCTTCCCCGACCTCACGGCTCCGACGTCACCGCGTCGGGGAGCGCCTCGTGCCTCCGATGGTCTCATTCGCATCGATGTCGACGGGATCACCACCTTCGCCAGCCCGAACGCGCTCTCGGCCTTCAACCGGATGGGATTCGACGACGAGCTCGAGGGGGAGTCTCTCGCCGAGGTGACCACTCGTCTCGTCCCGCCCTCCCGGCAGGTCGACGAGTCGCTGCCCGTGGTGGTCACCGGGCGCGCTCCCTGGCGCACCGACATCGAAGCCCGCGGTGTGACGGTGTCCTTGCGTGCCATCCCGCTGAAGGACCACGGCACCCGCATCGGGGCGATCGTGCTGTGCCGAGACGTCTCAGAACTGCGCCACCAGGAGCAGGAGCTCATCACCAAGGACGCGACGATCCGTGAGATCCACCACCGGGTGAAGAACAACCTGCAGACGGTCGCCTCGCTTCTGCGCATCCAGGCGCGACGTACCCACTCAGACGAGGCGCGCGACGCCCTCACACAGGCCATGCGCCGCGTGGATGCGATCGCCGTGGTGCACGACACGCTCGCCCAGGGGCTGACGCAGAAGGTCGACTTCGACGAGGTCTTCCACCGCGTGCTCAAGCTCGTGGCCGAGGTCGCCTCGGCTCCGAACACGCGCGCGCGGACACAGTCCACCGGACGGTTCGGAGTTCTTCCGAGCGAGTACGCGACACCTCTCGCGCTCGCTCTGACGGAGGTCGTGACGAATGCGGTCGAGCACGGTCTCGCAGGTCAAGAGGGCTTCGTCACGATCGACGCCAAGCGCACCGAGGACAATCTGCGCGTGACGGTGCGGGACACCGGTCTCGGTCTGCCGGAAGGGCGCATCGGCCAGGGCCTCGGCACTCAGATCATCCGCACGCTCATCCAGGGTGAGCTCGGTGGAACGATCGAGTGGCACGGGAGCGATGGCGAGGGCACCGAAGTGGTCATCGACATCCCCCTGCGCTGGCTCGAGAGGTGAGAGCTGCCGCATCCGAACAGACGAAAGCGGCCTGAGAGTCGATCTCAGGCCGCTTTCGGACGTTCAGGAGGCGCGGCGTGCGCGAGCGGCGCGACGCTTGAGAGCGCGGCGCTCGTCTTCGGAGAGCCCGCCCCAGACGCCCGAGTCCTGGCTGGTCTCCAGGGCGTACTGCAGGCAGATCTCGGTGACGGTGCAGGTGGCGCACACCGTCTTCGCCTTCTCGATCTGATCGACGGCAGGGCCAGTGTTCCCCACGGGGAAGAAAAGCTCGGGGTCGACAGTCAGGCAGGCGGCCTTATCGCGCCAGTCCATGGGGGCTCCTCGGTATGGATTTCAAGAGATGTCGCGATGCGACCTCTCGGATTCGGGTAGAAGTTCGGGTTCCGCTACCCTGTTGAGATGCGGACGGAATGCCCGCGAATTGTGATGCGAGCGTGAATGCTCGCCCCACGCCGCTGTGGGAGCACATGACTTTCTCTATTCTGTTACATGAAAACCATGAAATCAAGGGTTTTCTCTTCTTTCGATCCTTGGGAGACACCGTGCGCGCACCCGGAATCGCCTTGGCGGCAGCGGCGATCCTCGCCCTCGAAGCAGTGGCGCTCCTGGTCTTCGCCGTGGTCGAACTCGCCGGTCTCGGGGCGGGCGATGCGGCATCCCTGCCGACGGCCCTGGCGCTCATCGTGCTCACGCTGATCGGCGCCGCAGCCCTCGTGGCTTTCGCGGTGGGCACGCGGGTCGGGAAGTCGTGGGCTCGATCAGGCGGAGTGGTCTTTCAGGTACTCGCCGTAGCCCTCGCGCTCGCCTCTCTCACGCTGCAGCCGATCTCTTGGCCGTTCACCCTCGGGGTCGGGCTTCCCGGACTGCTCGGGTTCGCGCTGTTGATCTCGAGCGCACGTCGAGAAGGTCCGCAGCGCGCAACGGAGTGACCTCTGAGAGCTGCGGACGTCGGGGAGGTCTGCTGACCTCGGGGACAGCTGCGGGTCAGGCGTCGATGCCGAGCTGCTTGCGCAGCCGTGCCACGTGACCCGTGGCCTTCACGTTGTACTGCGCGAGAGCGATCTTGCCGTCCTCGTCGAGCACGAACGTCGAGCGGATGACCCCCTCGACGAGCTTGCCGTAGTTCATCTTCTCGCCCCACGCACCGTAGGCGGAGTGGACGGCGTGGTCAGGGTCGCTGAGGAGCGGGAAGGTCAGCCCATCGCGCTCGCGGAACTTCGCCAGCGTGGCGGGCTCGTCGCGTGAGACCCCGATGACGCGGTAGCCGGCGCCCTGGAGGGACGAGATGCTGTCGCGGAAGTCGCACGCCTGGGTGGTGCAGCCGGGAGTCATCGCCGCCGGGTAGAAGTACAGCACGGTCTTCTGGCCGCGCAGATCCTCGAGACGGACGATGTTCCCGTCCTGGTCGAGGAGGGAGAAGTCGGGGGCTGCGGTTCCTGGTTCGAGGCGCTGGGTCACGTCTCCAGCCTAACGGCCGGGGGCCTGATCCGCCTTGTCCGCGAACGTCTGCAGCAGTCGCTGCAGGGAATCGAGTCGGGCACGCCCGGTCTCGCCCAGCTCTCCGCGCTCGGCGGCCTCGATCAGAGCGCAGTCGGGTGCATCGGCGAGATGGGTGCAGCCCCGGGGGCAGTCTTGGGCGATCGCGGCGAGTTCGGTGAACGCGGCCAGGATGTTCGCCGGATCGACGTGTCCGAGTCCGAAGGAGCGCACGCCGGGGGTGTCGATCACCCAGCCGGTGCCGTCCGCACCCTCGTAGCGCAGCGAAACGGTCGATGACGAGGTATGCCGACCGCGTCCGGTGACCTGGTTCACGTGCCCGGTGGCGCGCAAGGCCGACGGCACGAGGGCGTTGACGAGCGTCGACTTGCCCACCCCGGAGTGTCCGACGAAGACCGTGGAGTGTCCGACCAGCGCGTCGCCGATCTCGTCGAGGGGCATCTCGTCCTGCGCACTGGTGAACACACGCAGGTCCAGTCCGTCGAAGTGCGTCAGGAACTCGGTCGGATCGGCGATGTCGGTCTTGGTGACGACGAGCAGCGGGCGGATGCCGGCATCCAGTGCCGCAACGAGGTAACGGTCGACGAGGCGCGCGCGGGGCTCCGGGTCGGCGGCCGCGACGACGACGAGCATCTGATCGGCGTTCGCCACGATCACCCGCTCGACCTGATCGGTGTCGTCGGCGCTGCGGCGCAGCAGAGAGGTGCGATCGACGATGCCGATGATGCGCGCGAGCGTGCCCTCGTCTCCCGAGGTGTCGCCCACCACCCGTGCCTGATCGCCCGTGACGATGGGCATGCGTCGCAGCTCGCGCGCGCGCGTCGTAGTGATCATGCGCTCCTCGGCGGTGCCCTCACCGAGGAGGACCGAGTATCGTCCGCGGTCGACACCGAGCACTCGTCCCACCTGCGCGTCCTCGTGCGCGGGTCGCCGTTTGGTGCGCGGGCGATTCGCCTTCGGGTTGGGACGGGTGCGGATGCTGCTCTCGTCGAAGTCCTCGAAGTCGTCTTCGAGGTCGTCGGCGTCGTCCAGCCAGCTCACCCTCAGCCCCGCAGCATCCTCTCCCAGAGCATCGTGAACTCCGGGAGGGTCTTCGCGGTGGTGCCGATGTCGTCGATCTCGACGCCGGGGACGCGCAGGCCGATGAGCGCTCCGGTGGTGGCCATCCGGTGATCGTGGTGTGCGGCCCAGCTTCCGCCGTGCAGAGGCCGGGGGATGATGCGCAGTCCGTCGGAGAGCTCCTCGGCCTCGCCGCCGAGCGCGCGGAGGTTGCCGATCAGCGCCGCGATCCGGTCGGTCTCATGCATGCGGATGTGTCCGATGCCGCGGATCGTGGTCGGAGACTCCGCGAAGGCGGCGAGGCCGACCAGCGTCGGGGTGAGCTCGCTCGCCGCGGACAGGTCGAGGTCGAGGCCCCGGATGCCGGAACCGGCGCGCACGGTGAGCGTGCCGCCGTGACGGCCGACGTGCGCCCCCGTGGCCTGCAGGATCTCGGGCAGCAGGGCGCCGGGCTGAGTGGAATGTGCGGGCCAGCCGGTGATCGACACCGATCCGCCGGTGACCAGCGCGGCGGCGAGGAACGGCGCGGCGTTGGAGAGATCGGGTTCGATCGCGATCTCCTTGGCCCGCGGAACGCCCGCCTCGACCAGCCATTCGCCGACGGCGGGACGTTCGATGCGGATGCCGCGGCGGCTCAGAGCCTCGATCGTCATGTCGATGTGCGGAAGGCTCGGCAGGTGCTCGCCGGTGTGGACGAGGTGCAGGCCGACGTCGAAGCGGGGGGCGGCGAGCAGGAGACCGGAGACGAACTGGCTCGACGCGGAGGCGTCGATCTCGACGCGTCCGCCGCGGATTCGCCCGTGGCCGCGGATCGTGAAGGGGAGAGCCCACGTGCCTTCGTCGTCGATGTCGACGCCGAGGTCGCGCAGCGCGCTGATCAGCGCGCCCATCGGACGATGCAGCGCCGTCTCGTGCGCCGTGAGGTGCACGTCGTGCGCCGCGAGGCCCGCCAGCGGGGCGATGAAGCGCATGACGGTGCCGGCCTGACCGCAGTCGATCGTGGTGCCGCCGCTGAGCTTCGCGGGGGTGACGACGAGGTCGGGCCCGAAGTCGTTCCCGGCGTCGACCTCTTCGATGCCGACGCCGAGGGCGCGCAGCGCATCGACCATGCGTGCGGAGTCGTCGGAGTGCAAGGGGGCGATCAACCGGCCCGGCCCATCGGCGATCGCGGCGATCATCAGCTCGCGATTGGTCAGCGATTTGGAACCGGGGATCGTGAGTTCGGCGTGCACGGGCACGTCGGCCGTGGGCGCGGGATAGGCGCCCTGCACACGGGAGGGGGAATACCTGTTGGCGCTCATCGGTTCTCACTTTAGTAAACGCAGGGAGCTTCGTCGCGAAAGACAGGCCTCCCGACCCGAAGGAGAGAGTATGCCGGCGACGTTGGAGCGCGAGGTGATCGACCTCAGCGGCCTAGACTGGCCGGTGATGGATGACACCGTAACCGCAGACACCGTCGGCGACCCTCGGCGCGAGTTCGAGGAGCAGGCGATCCCCTTCATGGATCAGCTCTACGCCGCCGCGATGCGCATGACGCGCAACCCGGCGGATGCCGCCGATCTCGTGCAGGAGACCTTCGTGAAGGCCTACGGGTCCTGGGCGAAGTTCTCGCAGGGCACGAACCTCAAGGCGTGGCTCTATCGGATCCTCACCAACACGTACATCAACATCTACCGCAAGCGCCAGCGCGAGCCTTTCCAGGGCACGATCGACGAGCTCGAGGACTGGCAGTTGGGCGGAGCCGAGTCCACCACGGCGTCGCACAGTCGTTCGGCCGAGGCGGAGGCCATCGACCGGATGCCGGCCTCGGTGGTCAAGGATGCGCTGCAGGCCGTGCCGGAGGACTTCCGCCTCGCGGTCTATCTCGCAGATGTCGAAGGTTTCGCGTATCAGGAGATCGCCGACATCATGAAGACCCCCATCGGCACCGTGATGAGCCGCCTGCACCGTGGCAGGCGGATGCTGCGGGAGCTGTTGGCAGATTACGCCGCTGAGCGGGGCATCGCCGCGGCTGAGACGAGGAGCAAGAAATGAGCGACTGCGGCTGCGACAAAGCCCGTCAGGATCTGGAGGAGTACCTCCGCAACGAGGTGTGCAAGACCGAGCACACCGAGATCCGCGAGCACCTCGACAACTGCCCGTCATGTCGGGATGAGGCTCTCGTCGCCACGACCCTCACCGAGGTGATCGCCCGCGCCTGCAAGGAGACCGCTCCCGAGCAGCTTCGCGACCAGGTCTTCGAGCGTCTGCGCGCCGTTCAGGCCTCGCAGCACTGACCGCACGCCGGAGGCCGTCGGTAGTGTGGACGGATGACCTCCATCGATGCGCGCGACGTACCCGCTGACACCACCTCGACGGAAAGACTGGCCGGAGCCGGCCTCGACTACCGCGTCGTCGATCTGAGCGATGACGCGAGCGCCTCGGGTTTCGAGCGTGCCGTCGACCGCGGATTCCTCGGCCCCGAGCCGACGAGCGACATGCTCGCCCAGGTGCGAAAGACCTTCGCGGAGCGGCGGAACGTCGGGGTGTACGAGAAGAACGCCCCGGCCGCTGCGCTGCCCGTGGCGACCATAGACGGCTGGATCACACCCCTCACCGTCCCCGGCGGCGCCGAGATCGGGATGTGGGCGATCAGCGTGGTCACGGTCGCGGCGACCCACCGCCGCCGTGGGATCGCCAGGGCGCTTCTCGAAGGGGAGCTGCGGGCTGCGGCATCCGCCGGAGTGGCCATCGCCGGGCTCACGGTGTCCGAGGCGACGATCTACGGCCGCTACGGCTTCGGTGCAGCGATTCCGGTCGCGCGCCACACGGTCGAGACACGACGTGCGGGCTGGAGCGGACCGACTCCGACCGGCACTCTCGAGTACATCGATCGCGAGACGCTCGCCGCCGACCTCGGTGCGGTGCACGAGCGCGCCCGAGGCAGAGCATCGGGACAGATCCCCGGCTGGGAAGGCCGATGGGAGGGTTACGCAGGAGTCGCGCCCACCCCGGATCGCGACCAGGCCCGCGGTGTGCGCTACCGCGACGAGGACGGTGCGCTGCGCGGGGTGATGGCCTACACCGTGGGTGAGGCGACCGGCACCTTCCGCTTCCGGATGGACGTGCGTCTGCTCGTCGCGGAGACGGCTGACGCGCGCGCCGCGCTCTGGCGCTTCGCCCTGCAGCACGACCTCGTCGATGAGGTGGTCGCCGACCTCCGCCCGATCGATGACCCCCTGCCGTGGTTGGTGCACGACACCCGCGGGGTGAAGCAGGAGGTGCACGACCACGGGTGGCTGCGCATCCTCGACCTCCCGACGGCGCTGACGGCACGTCAGTACTCGGCCCCGATCGACACGGTCCTCCGGGTCGAGGACTCGCTGGGCTTCACGAACGGCGACTGGCGCCTGCGCGTGGACGACGACGGCATCGCGACAGTCGACGCCGCAGACGAGGGCGCCGAGGCCGACATCACGCTCGACGTCTCGATGCTCTCGGCGCTCTATGCCGGTGGAGTCCGCGCCACGACACTGCACGGTGCCGGACGCGTCACGGCCAGCCCTGCGGCCGTCGAGGCGTTCGACCGGGCGCTCATCTCTTTCCCCGCTCCGTCTCTCGACATCTGGTACTGATCCGCACCGCACAGACGAGAGAGGGCGCTGCGACCGGAGTCGCAGCGCCCTCTCGTCTGACGATCAGCCGAGGGTGACGGCCGCGCGGATCAGTGCTGCCTGCTCGGCGGCGTGGACCTTCGAGGATCCCGTCGCCGGCGATGCCGAAGCCGTGCGCGAGACCGGGCGGAACGATCGGTCGCCGGGAACGTCGGCGAAGGCGAGCGCGAGGAACGGCCAGGCGCCCTGGTTCTCCGGCTCTTCCTGCACCCAGACCAGCTCGGCGTTCGGGTAGGAGTCGGTGATCGCCTTGAGCTCATCGATCGGCGTCGGGTACAGCTGCTCGAGCCGGACGAGGGCGACCTCGGGATTCGGGTTCTTCTCGAGCTCGGCCCGCAGATCCCAGTGCACCTTGCCCGAGTGCACGAGCACGCGCTTGACGGCCGTGCGGTCGAGACCGCGGTCGTCGTCGATGACCGGCTCGAACCGACCCTGGGTGAACGCTTCGACCGGGCTCGTCGCGCCGCGCAGACGCAGCATCGCCTTCGGGGTGAAGACGATCAGCGGTTTGCGCGGACGGGCGTACGCCTGGCGGCGCAGCAGGTGGAAGTACGACGCGGGCGTCGACGGGCGCGACACGATCATGTTGTCCTGCGCGCACAGCTGCAGGAAGCGCTCGATGCGTGCCGACGAGTGGTCCGGTCCCTGGCCCTCGTAGCCGTGGGGGAGGAGCAGGGTGACGCTGGACTGCTGTCCCCACTTCTGCTCGGCCGCGGAGATGTACTCGTCGATGATCGACTGGGCGCCGTTGACGAAGTCGCCGAACTGCGCTTCCCAGAGCACGAGGGCCTCAGGAGCCTCGACCGAGTAGCCGTACTCGAAGCCGAGAGCGGCGTATTCGCTGAGCAGCGAGTCGTAGACGAAGAAGCGGCCCTGTGCGTCGGACAGGTTCGACAGCGGGAGCCACTCCTGGCCGTTCGCGCGGTCGTGCAGAGTCGCATGGCGCTGCACGAACGTCCCGCGACGAGCATCCTGACCGGCGAGACGCACCGAGGTGCCTTCCACGAGGAGAGAGCCGAATGCGAGCAGCTCGCCGAAGCCCCAGTCGATGACGCCGTTGCGGCTCATGTCGAGGCGCTTCTCCAGCAGCTGCTGGATCTTGGGGTGCACCGTGAAGCCCTCGGGCTTGTTCACGAAGGCGTCGCCGATCATCTGGATGACCTCGTTCGGCACACCGGTGATCTCCGGAGCGCCGACCTGGTCGTCGGCAGGCGGCAGCTCCGGGGAGATCGGCAGAGCGCCGGTCTCGGCGGCGTGCGTCTCAGCGAAGGCGATCTCCAGGCGGTTCTGGAAGTCGGCCTTGGCCTCGTCGTACTCCTGCTCGGTGATGTCACCACGACCGACGAGCGACTCGGTGTACAGGCGGCGGACGGACCGCTTCGCCTGGATGAGATCGGTCATCAGCGGCTGCGTCATCGAGGGGTCGTCTCCCTCGTTGTGGCCGCGTCGGCGGTAGCAGACCAGGTCGATCACGACATCGCGGTGGAAGCGCTCGCGGTACTCGAAAGCGAGCTGAGCGACGTGGATGACCGCTTCGGGGTCGTCGCCGTTCACGTGGAACACCGGCGCCTCGATCGTCTTGGCGACGTCGGTCGAGTAGATCGAGGTGCGACCGTCGTTCGGCGTCGTGGTGAAACCGACCTGGTTGTTCACGACCACGTGGATCGTGCCGCCGGTGCGGTAGCCGCGCAGCTGCGACATCTGCAGCGTCTCGACCACGACGCCCTGGCCTGCGAAGGCCGCGTCGCCGTGCACGAGGATCGGCAGCCAGGCGAACGTGCCGATCGGCTTGCGGTCCTGCTTGGCGCGGACGATACCCTCCAGCACGCCGTCGACCGTCTCGAGGTGCGAGGGGTTGGCGGCGAGGTAGACGGGAAGCTCAGACTGGTCGTCGGCGACGAAGGTGCCCTCGGTGCCGAGGTGGTACTTCACGTCTCCGGAGCCGCGCTGGTTGCCCGGCGTCTGCGTGCCCTCGAACTCGCGGAACACCTGGCCGTACGTCTTGCCTGCGATGTTGGTGAGTACGTTCAGGCGGCCGCGGTGGGCCATGCCGATCGCGGCGCCCTCGAGCCCGGCGGTGGCCGCGCCCTGCAGGATCTCGTCGAGCAGCGGGATCAGCGACTCGCCGCCCTCGAGCGAGAAGCGCTTCTGGCCGACGAACTTGGTCTGCAGGAAGGTCTCGAAGGCCTCGGCCTCGTTGAGCTTGCGGAGGACCCGCAGCTGCTCGTCGTGGCCGGGCTTCTGGTACTTGACCTCGACCTTCTCCTGGAACCAGCGGCGCTGCTCCGGGTCCTGGATGTGCATGTACTCGATGCCGAGCGTGCGGCAGTAGGAGTCGCGGAGCACGCCGAGGATGTCGCGGAGCTTCGCGATGCGTCGTCCTCCGAAGCCGCCCGTGACGAATTCGCGGTCGAGGTCCCAGAAGGTCAGACCGTGGCTCTCGATCTCGAGGTCGGGGTGCGAGCGCTGCACGTACTCGAGCGGGTCGATGTCGGCCATCAGATGACCACGCACGCGGAAGGAGTTGATCAGCTCCTGCACCCGCGACTGCTTGTCGACGCGCTCGGCGAGGTCGACGGCGATGTCGGGGTTCCAGCGGATGGGGGCGTACGGGATGCGCAGAGCGGCGAAGATGTCGTCGTAGAAGCCGCGCTGACCGATGAGCAGCTCGTGCACCTTCTTGAGGAACTCGCCGGAGCCCGCTCCCTGGATGACGCGGTGGTCGTAGGTGCTGGTGAGCGTGATGGTCTTGCCGATCGCCAGCTCGTTGAGCGTCTTCTCGCTCGCACCCTGGAACTCGGCCGGGTACTCGAGGGCGCCGGCGCCGATGATGCAGCCCTGGCCCTTCATCAGACGCGGCACCGAATGCACGGTGCCGATGCCGCCCGGGTTGGTGAGCGACACCGTGGTGCCCTGGAAGTCGCCCGCGGTCAGCTTGTTGCCGCGTGCGCGCGTGACCAGATCCTCGTAAGCGGAGAGGTACTCGGTGAACGTCAACGTGTCGGCGCGCTTGATGCTGGGCACCATGAGGGCGCGCGTGCCGTCGGGCTTGGGCAGGTCGATCGCGATGCCGAGGTTGACATGCGCCGGCGCCACCACGGAGGGCTTGCCGTCGACCTCTGCGTAGAACACGTTCTGGCTGCGGAACTCGTCCAGCGTGCGGATGAGCGCCCAGCCGATGAGGTGGGTGAAGCTGATCTTGCCGCCGCGGGTGCGCGCCATGTGGTTGTTGATGACGATGCGGTTGTCGATCATCAGCTTCGCCGGCACCGTGCGCACACTGGTGGCGGTCGGGACGGTGAGCGACTCGTCCATGTTCGCCGCGAGTGTCTTGGGCAGACCGCGAAGGGGCGTGACCTTGTCTTCTTCGACGGGAGCCGGAGCCTCCGCCGACTCGGACTTCGCTGCGGGCTTCGGAGCCTGCGCCGGGATCGGTGCTGCGGCGGCGGGCTTGGCCGTCGTGCGGGCGACGGGCTGCGAGCCGATCACGGGGATCGGCGCCGTGACGGGATGAGCCGTCGGGGCCGGTGCGTCGGACGCTGCTGCGGGAGCCGCGGTCGCCGTCTCGGAGTGGTATTTCTCCAGGATGGGCCACCACTCCTTGTCGACGGAGTCGCGGTTCACCTTGAACTGCTCGTAGAGCTCTTCAACGAGCCAGGAATTGGCTCCGAACCCCCCGTCGCCGTTGACGCCGGTCACCTGGTTCGACACGCTCGATCGCCCTCTTTCATCGCTGAAGCTCTCTGGTGCGGACGTCGACGCAGGATGCGTTCGGGCCCGCACACTCTCGACCAACAAGCCTAACGTGTTTCGCTCGGGGAATCGTCGAAGCCGTGCGCCCACCGCGTCGCGATCTGAGTACCGTGGAGGCATGAAGTTCTCTGGAGAGCAGCCGACCGTCGATCTGACCTACTCCGACGTCTTCCTGGTGCCGCGCAGATCCGCTGTCACCAGCCGTCTGCAGGTCGATCTCGCCCCGCAGGACGGCACACCGGCGACGTTGCCGCTCGTCGCCGCGAACATGAACTCCGTGACCGGCCCCCGCATCGCTGCCGTGCTCGCGCGGCGTGGCGGCCTCGGCGTCCTGCCGCAGGACATGCCGTTGCAGGATCTGGACGCCGCGATCCGCGAGGTCAAGTCGCAGCCGGTGCTCTGGGACACGCCTCTCGTGCTGCCGCCGGAGGCATCGGCCGCCGACGCGCTTCGTCTGCTCCCGGCGGCCAGCGGCCACGGGATCGTGGTCGCCCGTGGCGCGGCGCCGATCGGCGTCGAGCACATCCTCGGCATCCTCCCCGCGACCAGACTGGCCACGGCGCTTCCCGATGCGCAGCTCGGCGACCTGGTGCACCACGGCACGCCGTCGATCGACGCGGACGACATCGGTTCGGAGCGGCACGCGTTCGATGTGATCACCGACGCGGGCGTCGAGCTGGTGACGGTCGTGCACCACGGCCATCTCGTCGGCACGCTGAGTGCCCGCAGCGCGCTGCGCTCGACGCTCTACCGTCCGGCGGTCGATGCCGACGGACGTCTCGCGGTCGCTGCCGCCGTCGGCATCAACGGCGATGTCGCCGCCAAGGCCAAGGCACTCGCCGCCGCCGGTGTCGACGTGCTGGTGGTCGACACCGCTCACGGCCACCAGGAGGGTATGCTGCGGGCTCTGCGCGCCGTCGCCGAACTCGATCTCGGCCTGCCCGTCGTGGCGGGCAACGTCGTCACAGCCGACGGCGTGGCCGACCTGGTGGATGCCGGAGCGTCGATCCTCAAGGTCGGCGTCGGTCCTGGCGCGATGTGCACCACCCGCATGATGACGGCGGTCGGACGCCCGCAGTTCTCCGCCGTGCTCGAGACCGCCCAGGCGGCACGTGAGCTCGGCGCGCATGTCTGGGCGGACGGCGGGGTGCGCTATCCGCGTGATGTGGCGCTCGCCCTCGCCGCCGGTGCGGCGTCCGTCATGGTCGGATCGTGGTTCGCCGGCACGATCGAGGCGCCGGGGGAGCTGCAGCGCGATGCCGATGGGCGCCTGTTCAAGGAAGCCTGGGGCATGGCGTCGACCAAGGCGGTCCAGGCGCGCTTCGGTCGGCTCGACGCCTACGAGCGTGCCCGCAAGGAGCTCTTCGCCGAGGGCATCTCCTCGTCGAAGATCTACCTCGACCCGCTGCGTCCGGGCATCGAGGACCTTCTGGACATGATCACCTCCGGCGTGCGCTCATCCTTCACCTACGCGGGGGCGGCGACCGTGCCCGAGTTCCACGACCGCGCCGTGGTGGGGCTGCAGTCGGCGGCCGGCTACGAGGAGGGCAAGGCGCTGCCGGTCAGCTGGTGATCGTCGAGCGCACACCCCGCTGTCTTCGGTACAATCGTCGGCATAATGGACGACCCTCCCAGTTGTAGAACATCGCCCCACTGTCTGCCTCTCTCACCGGAGAGGAACCTCTGATGGACTACGTCATGTTGGGCGTGGGGCTCCTGCTCACGGTCGGCACAGGCCTCTTCGTCGCGAGCGAGTTCGCACTGGTGAACCTCGACCGCGCCGAGCTCGAGGCCAGGCAGGCGCGCGGTGAGTCCCGGCTCTCGCTCACGATCAGCGCTCTCAAGCACACGTCGACGCATCTCTCGGCCGCGCAGCTCGGCATCACGCTGACGACGCTGCTCACCGGTTACACGATGGAGCCGGCGCTGTCGAACCTCCTGCGTCCGACCTTCATCGCCTGGAGCATCCCTGAGGCCGCCGTCGCGCCGATCGCGACCGTCGTGGCCATGCTGGTGGCGACGGTGCTCTCGATGATCCTCGGTGAGCTCGTCCCCAAGAACTTCGCCCTCGCCCTGCCTCTGGCCACTGCGAAGCTCGTGATCCCGTTCCAGATCGCGTTCACGACGGTGTTCAAGCCCGCCGTGGTGGTGCTCAACGGCAGTGCGAACGGCGTGCTGCGCGGGATGGGCATTGAACCGAAGGAAGAGCTCTCCGGCGCCCGCAGCGCGGAGGAGCTGTCCTCGCTCGTGCGACGGTCCGCCAACGCGGGCCTGCTGGAGGCCGACACCGCGTCGTTGCTCGATCGCACCCTCATGTTCTCGCGGCTGACGGCCGCCGACGTGATGACCGCTCGGCCGAGCATGCACGCGATCGCCGCGGGCGATTCCGTGGATGACGTCATCCAACTCGCGCGACGCACGGGCCACAGCCGCTTCCCGGTCTACGGCGACGACCTCGACGACATCATGGGCGTCGTGCACCTCAAGGCGGCGATCTCCGTGCCGCGCGATCGTCGTACCGAAGTCCCCGTCGGCGCTCTCGCGACGGAACCGCTCCGCGTGCCGGAGACGGTACACGTCGACGCCCTGATCGCGGAGCTGCGCGCCCGCGGCTACCAGCTGGCGATCGTCGTGGACGAGTACGGCGGCACAGCGGGTCTCGTGACCCTGGAAGACCTCGTCGAGGAACTTGTCGGTGAGGTCGCCGACGAGCACGATCGCACCAGGGCCGGAGTCATCCGCAACCGGGAGGGCATCACGTTCCCCGGTGAGCTGCGACCCGATGAGCTGCGTCGTCGTGCCGGTGTGGAAGTGCCGGAGGGCGACGTGTACGACACGGTGGGCGGTTATGTCATGAGCGTGCTCGAGCGCGTCCCTTCGGTCGGCGACGAGGTGCCGCTCGACAGCGGTGTGCTGCAGGTGGTGCGCATGGACGGGCGACGGGTGGATCGGGTGCGCTACGTTCCGAGACCGCTCGACGACGTCAACGAGGAGGTGGCCCGATGAGCGATTGGGGAGGGCTCGCCTGGCTCGTCGTGCTCCTTGTCGCGAACGCCTTCTTCGTCGGCGGAGAGTTCGCGGTGATCTCGGCCAGGCGGTCGCAGATCGAGCCTCTCGCCGATCAGGGCTCGCGCGCGGCCAAGACGGCCCTGTACGCGATGGAGCACGCGACGCTGATGCTCGCCACGTCGCAGCTGGGCATCACGATCTGTTCGCTGCTCATCCTGAACGTCTCGGAGCCGGCGATCCACCACCTGCTCTCCGTGCCGCTGCACGCGCTCGGCTGGCCCGATGGCGCGGTCGACGCGGTCTCGTTCACGATCGCGCTGCTGATCGTGTCGTTCCTGCACGTGGTGTTCGGCGAGATGGTGCCGAAGAACCTGGCGTTCTCGGTGCCGGATCGGGCCGTGCTGTTCCTGGCCCCGCCGCTGGTGTGGGTGTCGAAGGTGTTCATGCCGGTGATCTGGGTGCTCAACGCGGCCGCGAACGGCGTCCTGCGCCTGTTCCGCGTCGAGCCGAAGAACGAAGCGGCATCCACGTTCACGCTCGACGAGGTGGCGACCATCGTCAGCCAGTCGCGTCGCGAGGGGGTGCTCATGGACACGGCGGGAACCGTCGCCGCTGCGGTGGAGTTCACCGACAAGAAGGCACGCGACGTCGCCGTTCCCCTGAGCGATCTGGTGACGCTGCCGCAGTCGACCACGCCCGAGGACATCGAGAAGGCGGTCGCCCGCTACGGCTTCTCGCGCTATGTGATCGTCGACGACGAGTCCGTGCCGATCGGCTACGTGCACCTGAAGGACATCCTTCGGGCATCCGAGGGCCCGGACGCGGAGGCCAAGATGATCGAGCCCGTTCCGGCCAAGCGCATCCACCACATGGTGCCGGTGCAGGAGGACACGGATCTGGAAGACGCTCTCGCGGTCATGCGTCGTGCGGGTCGGCACCTGGCGAAGGTGCGCGACGGACAGGGGAACACCACCGCTGTGCTGTTCCTGGAGGACATCCTGGAGGAACTGATCGGAGAGGTGCAGGACGCGACCCGTCGCTTCCGCGGACGCTGATCGTCGATCGCGACGATGAAGGCCGCCGGACCCCTCAGGGGACCGGCGGCCTTCATCGTGCCGAGGAGACTCAGCGCAGGCGCGCGCGTTCGTACTGCGGCGGCCAGGCGATGTCGGCGTCGAGCTCATGGGCGGCGCGAAGAGCGAAGTGCGGGTCGCGCAGCCACTCCCGGCCGGCGAAGATCGCATCGGCCGCGCCATCGGCGAGCACCCGCTCGGCCTGGGCGGCCGCTGTGATGAGACCGACGGCCGACACGGGGATCCGACCGCCTTGACGCACGGTCTCGGCGAGAGGCACCTGGTACCCGGGGAAGACGCTGATCCGCTGGTGCGCGACGAGGCCGCCGCTGGAGACGTCGATGAGGTCGGCGCTGTGCTGCACCGCCCAGTCGCCGACGATCGCCGCCTCCTCGGGCGTGAAGCCTCCATCGGCGTGGTCCGTGGCGGAGATGCGGACGAACAGCGGGAGGTCGTCACCCGCAGCCTCACGGACGGCGTCGATCACGCGCAGCAGCAGCCGGGCGCGGTTCTCGAGCGATCCGCCGTACTCGTCGTCGCGCAGATTCGACAGCGGGGACAGGAACTGGTGCAGGAGGTAGCCGTGCGCGCCATGGATCTCCAGCACGTCGAACCCGGCATCGACCGCACGCCGCGCTGCGACGGCGAACGCCTCGACCACGCGGTCGATGCCTGCGAGGTCGAGGGCGACCGGCGCATCGAAGCCGTCGAAGGCGACGGCCGACGGCGCGGCTGTCGTCCACCCTCCCTCAGCCGCCGGCACCGACCCGCGCTCGGGAGCCCAGGGCCACCACGTCGACGCCTTGCGGCCGGCGTGGGCGAGCTGGATCCCCGCACGCGCTCCGCGATCGTGGATCGCCCGGACGATCGGGGCCAGGGCGTCGCGCTGCGCGTCGTTCCACAGGCCCACATCACGCGGCGAGATCCGGCCTTCGGGAACGACGGCCGTCGCCTCGGCGACGATGAGTCCGGCACCACCGGATGCGAACTGGGCGAGGTGGGTGTGATGCCACTCCTGCGCCACGCCGTCCTCAGCGCTGTACATGCACATCGGCGATACCCAGAGACGGTTGCGGAAGGTGACGGAACGGATGCGCAGCGGGGAGAAGAGAACACTCACGCTTCGACGCTACCGCTCGGCGGGTGCAGGACGGGCCGTCGCACTAACGTGGAGTCATGGTCGAAGTGCGCGAGTGGACACGCGGCGACACGGCGCGGTTGTTCCGTGTGCCCACCGCGGACGACGACAAGTACGCCCGCGGTGTGGTGGCTCTTCGCACCGGATCGCCCGCCTATCCCGGAGCTGCGGTCCTCGGCGTCGAGGCCGCATGGCGCGCAGGGGCCGGTTTCGTCCGCTACATCGGGGCGGAGCGGGTTGCCGATGCCGTGCTCGCCCGGCGTCCGGAGACCGTCACCGGCGCGGATACGGGTCGCGCTCGGGTCGACGCCTGGGTGATCGGCTCGGGGACCGACCCGACGCACCGCAGCGACGCGGAGACCACCGCGCTGCGCGACATCCTCACCGGCCCCGCGGCCGTCGTCATCGACGCCGGAGCGCTCGATCTCGCCGAGGGGACGACCGCACCGTTCCTCGTGACGCCTCACGCGCGCGAGTTCGCACGGCTGCAGGAGGGCCTCGGCGTCTCCTCGGCCGAGGAGGATCGTGCGCAGGCCGCGCAGCACATGGCGGACAGGCTCGGGGGCACCGTGCTGCTCAAAGGATCCCGCACGCTGATCGCGTCGCCCCACGGAGACGTCATCGCCGTGGATGCGGGGACCGGATGGCTGGCGACCGCGGGGACGGGCGACGTGCTCGCCGGGGTGTTGGGTGCGGTGCTCGCGGCGAACCCCGGACGACCGATCGCCGAAGTCGCCGCTGCGGGAGCGTGGGTGCACGGTCATGCCGGGCGGATCGCGGCCGAGACGCGCGCCGGTGCGGCGGGGCATCCGATCGTCGCGATGGATGTCGCGGCAGCACTGCCGCACGCGATCGCGGACGTCCTCGCGTGAATCGCACGTCGACGAGCAGAGTGGTCGCGCTGTGGTGCGTCTTCCTCCTCGTGCACCTGCTCACGGCCTGGCTCGGCTGGGTGTATCCCAGCCAGCCGATGGGCGATGTCGTGCTCGTGTACGAGCCCTGGGCGACCTCGGCGCTCAGCGGAGGAGGAATCGTCGGCATCGACGAGACCTGGGTCTACCCCCAGCTCGCCCTCGTGCCGATGCTCATCGCCGCCGCTCTCTCCGCGCCGCTCGTGCCTCTGCTCGGCGTGTCCAGCGCGTACCTGGTGGGGTGGGCGGCCCTGGTCGTCATCCTCGACGCGATCGCCTTCGGTGTGCTCATCGGGCGCTCTCCCGCGCGCGCTCGACGCATCGCCGCCTGGTTCTGGTGTGCGGCCGTGCTTCTGCTCGGGCCGATCGCGCTCTATCGGATCGATGCGATCACCGTTCCGATCGCCGTGATCGGTGGACTCTGGTTGGTGTCGCGGCCGGCGGTCGGCGCCGCGCTTCTCACGGTCGGCGCCTGGATCAAGATCTGGCCCGGTGCGCTCGTCCTCGCCGCCGTCGTCGCGCTCCGGGCACGGATGCGGGTGCTGTTCGCCGCAGCGGTGGTCACCGCCGGCGTCGTCGCGACGCTGCTGCTGCTCGGAGCGGACACCGAGATCCTCGGGTTCCTGACGGAGCAGACCGGACGAGGGCTGCAGATCGAAGCCGTGGCCGCCACGCCCTTCCTGTGGCTCGCGGTCGCCGGGGCCGCCCGTATCGAGTACAGCTTCGAGATCCTGACCTTCCAGATCACCGCGCCCGGTGTCGATGCCGTCGCCGCCGCGCTCACACCGCTCATGGCTGTCTCCGTGCTGGCGGTCACCGCGGTGGGCGCGCTCAAGGCGGTGCGCGGAGCGACGTTCCCGCGGCTGTTCCCTCCGCTCGCTCTCACGCTGGTGACGCTGCTGATCGTCACCAACAAGGTCGGCTCACCGCAGTTCCAGACCTGGCTGATCGCCCCGGTCATCCTGTGGCTCGTGCTCGATCGGGTGAGGGCACGCACACCGGCCGTCGTCGTCCTCGCCCTCTGTCTGCTCACCTGCCTCGTCTATCCGCTCGGCTACGACGCGCTGCTGCGGGCGGATGCCCTCTCCGTCGCCGTGCTCACCGTGCGCAACGTGCTTCTCGTCGTCCTGCTCGTCCTGGGCATCCGCGCTCTCGTGCGGGTGCCCGTCCGTCATCCCCGCACCCAGGAGTGAACCCATGCTGATCGCCTTCTCCGTCGCCCCCAGCGGCACCCCCGCCGATGGTGCAGAGCGCACCGACGCCTCCGTGCACGACGCGGTGGCCGCTGCCGTGCGCGTCGTGCGCGAATCGGGGCTGCCGCACCGCACCACGAGCATGTTCACCGAGATCGAGGGCCCGGATTGGGACACGGTCATGGACGTCGTGAAGCGCGCGACCGAAGCGGTCATGCCGTTCGGGTCGCGGGTCTCGCTCGTGCTCAAGGCCGACATCTGCCCGGGGTACTCCGGAGAGCTCGACGCGAAGATCGAACGTCTGGAGAGCGCGATCGAGGAGGCAGCCGTCGAGGAGTCCGGTGACTGATCCCGTTTCGCTCTCGTCGGTCGTTCTCCGACCGGCGCTCGCCGAGGATGCGGAGTGGATCGCCGAGCTGCGGGCCGATGTGCTCCGCGCCGACCTGGAGCGGCTGGGGCGCTACGACCAGACGCGCGTCCGGCAGCGGTTCCGCGACGCGTTCGAGCCGACGTACACGCGGATCATCGTCGTGGACGCCGCGGACGTCGGTTCTGTCGCCCTCCGCCCCGACGGAGACGCCTTCTGGCTGGAGCACCTCTACATCGGCGCCTCGCACCAGGGGAGGGGCGTCGGCAGCCGGGTCCTGGCGATGATCCTCGATGACGACGGGCTGTACCGGCTCAACGTGCTCCAGGGCAGTCCGGCGCGCAGCCTCTACGAGCGTCACGGGTTCGTCGTCGACTCGCAGGACGACGTGGACGTGTTCATGACGCGAGAGCGGACGGGCCGGGCGGTCGCGCACCCGCGACGGCCGCTAAGCTGATCCGGTGAATCCCTCGACGCAATCGAGGGGTGCGGCGAAGTGGGCGCTCCTCTCTCTCGCCATCGGCAGCTTCGGCATCGGCATGACCGAATTCGTGGTCATGGGTCTGCTGCCCAACATCGCCGCCGACCTGCTGCCTTCGCTCTGGGCGACCAGTCGGGAAGACGCCCTGAGCCAGGCCGGCTGGCTGATCTCGCTGTACGCGCTCGGCGTGGTGGTCGGTGCGCCGACCATCGCCG
The DNA here is from genome assembly GCF_019443525.1 of Microbacterium sp. PAMC22086. Taxonomy (NCBI): domain Bacteria; kingdom Bacillati; phylum Actinomycetota; class Actinomycetes; order Micrococcales; family Microbacteriaceae; genus Microbacterium; species Microbacterium sp. PAMC22086. The sequence continues at coordinate 1,953,042 of NZ_CP080380.1, forward strand.
GCTTCGTCGCCCGCTATCCGCGGCATCGTGTGATGATCGTGCTGGCCCTCGCCCTGACGGTGTTCAACGCGCTCACGGGGGTGCTGCCCACGTTCGAGCTCGTCGCCGCGTCCCGCTTCCTCGCGGGGCTTCCGCACGGCGCCTACTTCGGCATCGGAGCGCTCGTCGCCGCCGACGTGATGGGACCGGGCAACCGTGCCAAGGGCGTGGCCTTCATCCTCACCGGGCTCACGGTCGCCAACGTCATCGGCGTGCCGTTGGGGACGTTCCTCGGACAGCAGTGGGGCTGGCGCTCCGCCTTCGCGGTCGTGGCGCTCGTGTTCGCTCTCGCGACGCTGTGCATAGCCGTCTTCGTCCCGGAGCATCCCGGAGACCCCGGCCGCACGATGCGCCAGGAGCTGCGGGTGTTCCGCATCCCGCAGGTGTGGTTCACGCTCGGTGTCGGAGCCATCGGCTTCGGCGGATTCTTCGCCGTCTACAGCTACATCGCCCCGCTGGTGACGGAGGTCTCCGGTTCACCGGAATGGGTGGTGCCGATCGTCCTCGTGTTGATGGGACTCGGGATGACGGCGGGGAACCTGGTCGGCGGTCACCTCGCCGACATCGACCTGCGCCGCACGCTGCTGTTCGGCCTCGCCGCGATGGCCGTCGTCTTCGCGCTGCTGGCTTTCCTCTCGTTCTGGATCGTCAGCCTGGCCGCGGTGGTGCTCGTGGTCGGTTTCGTGTCGTCGGTGCTGAGCCCGACGATCCAGACGCGGCTCATGGACGTGGCGGGCGACAACCAGTCGATCGCGGCGGCCATGAACCACTCGGCGCTCAACATCGGCAACAGCCTGGGCGCGTTCCTCGGCGGCGTCGTGATCGCCGCGGGCTGGGGCTTCACCGCACCGGCGTGGACGGGGGCGGCGCTCGCCGGGGCCGGCCTGCTGATCGCGCTGCTGTCGTATCGCGTCGAAGAGCGTCGCGCTGCGGCGACGGAGCTGGTCGCGTCGTAGAGTGACGGGGTGAGCGCCCCTGAGTCGTCCCTGCCCGTCGCCGGCACCGTCGTGGTGCTGCGCGCAGCGGACCCGGGGTTCGAACTGCTGCTGATGCGGCGCCCCGATCGCGGATCCTTCGCGGGAGCCTGGGTCTTCCCCGGGGGCAAGGTCGAGCCCGGCGACGTGCGCGAGGGCGACGACGAGGCCGAAGACGCCCGCCGCGCCGCGATCAGGGAGACCCGCGAGGAGGTGGGGCTCGCGGTGGATGATCTCGTGCCGCTGTCGCAGTGGCAGCCGCCGCTCGAGGCCCCCACCCGCATCCGGACGTGGTTCTTCCTGGCGGAGGCGCCGGGTGAGGAGCCCTCGCCCTCTGCGGAGGAGGTCGCGGAGATCGCCTGGGTGCGGCCGGCGGAGGCGCTCGCCAGACACGCAGCAGGGGAGTGGACGCTGTATCCCCCGACGTGGATCACCCTCCACCAGCTCTCGGTGTTCGGCGATGTCGCCGCTGCCGTGGCGGCGAGTGGCATCGTGCAGCTGTTCCGGACCAGGGTGCTCGATTCCGACGCCGGCCGCGCCTTCACCTGGGATCAGGGACGCCTGGAAGCCGGTGCCCTGCCGTGGCGGTTCATCGAGACCTGAGCGGGCGGGATCAGCTGTCCAGCAGACGGCGCAGGTTCGTGCCGACGGCCTCGGTCTCGATGAGGAACCCGTCGTGCCCGAAGTCGCTGGTGATGACCACCGCCTCATCGTCGATGACGTTCGGGATGCTGCGCGCGATGCGCTGCTGCCCGTCGACGGGGAAGAGGCGGTCGCTGTCGATGCCGAGCACCAGCGTGGTCGCGGTGACGGCACGCAGCGCCTCCTCGACGCCACCGCGCCCGCGGCCGACATCGTGCGAGTTCATGGCCTCGACGAGCGTGATGTAGCTGTTCGCGTCGAAACGGCGGGTGAACTTGTTGCCGTGGAAGTCGAGGTACGACTCCACCGCGAAGCGACCGCCGTGGCCGAGGGGCGAGACATCCGATTGCCAGGATCGCTGGAAGCGCTGGTTGAGCTCGATCGGGCTGCGGTAGTTCAGCAGGGCCATGCGCCGTGCCAAGGCGAGGCCGCGGTGTGGACCGTCGCCGTCACCGAGATCGTAGTATTCACCGCCCTGGAATCGCGGATCCATCCGGATGGTCTCCAGCTGCACCGTGTTGAGCGCGATCTGGTCGGCGGTCGTCACCGGTGGCGACGAGAGCACAGCGAGTCGCCGCACGCGCTCGGGATGCGTGGCCGCCCATTCCAGCGCGTGCATGCCTCCCATGGAGCCGCCGATCACGGCTGCCCAGCTCTCGATGCCCAGAGCGTCGGCGAGGCGCACCTGAGCGGCGACCTGGTCGCGGATGGTCAGGTACGGGAATCGTGACGCCCACTCGTAGCCGTCGGGAGCGACGCTTGCCGGCCCCGTCGAACCCTGGCAGCCTCCCAGCATGTTCGGGGCGATCACGCACCAGCGGTCGGTGTCGAGCGGAGCACCGGGACCGGTGATGTCCTCCCACCAGCCGCCGGTGGGGTGACCGGCGCCCGCGGGGCCGCGCACATGGCTGTCTCCGGTGAGCGCATGCAGCACCAGGACGGCGTTGTCACGGGCGCTGTTCAACTCGCCCCAGGACTCGTAGGCGACACGGATGGCGGGCAGCTGCGCACCGCTCTCGGTGGGGAAGGGACCGGAGGCGGCGAAGCGTCGCCCTCCCACAGGGTCTCCGTCTCGCCATGCGCCGGTCACCGGCGGGCGGGCACGGAGCAGCCGGACGTCGGCCTCCGTCACGGGTGCCGAAGGCACCGTGTCCTCGGAGGTCGTCTGCCAGTCCATGTCCCCATTCTCGCCTGGTGCGGAGCCTGTCGGTGGCAGGTTACGATCCGACCTGCGTGCGGCGCCACTGAGACTGCCGATCGAAACGTCGGGCCCAGCACACTCGGCGTCAGCGCACTCGGGGTCAGCGCACTCGGGTCAGGGTGGCGAGATGATCGCTGTTCCCCGCCCGCATCGTGGTCGAGGTGACGACGTCGAGACCGCGCACGAACACCTGATCGATGCGCACGAGGGGGAAGGCGACGGGCCACGTGAACCCGAGCGTCCCGTCGGTCGGACGCACCCCGTCGGCCTCCGCGCGCAGAGCGGACAGGCTCGGATCCGTCGACGGCGCATTGAAGTCGCCGACGACGAGGAGCGATTCTGCAGGATCGACGGCGACCTGTTCCGCGATTCCGCTCAGCATCGTGTCGCGGTCCTGCTGGTGTCCCGGCCGCACCGATGCGGCGTGCAGCACATACACGGCGACCGGAGCCGACGGGGCCTGCACCTCGACGCGGAGCGCCCGCTTCCAGCTGAGCCCCAGCGTGAGCGGCTCGGCGTTCGCGAGCGGATAGCGACTCCAGACGCCGACGGTTCCGACCGTGTACGAGTGCGGGTAGTCGGCGGCGAGGGCGTTCTGAGCGGCCGAGAGGCTGTCTCCGTCGAGCTCGACGAGGGCGATCACGTCGGCACCGCTGTGCGCGAGCTCGGTCGCGGACGCGGCGGCTCCACCGGATCGTGCGCGCACGTTCTGGCTCACGACCGTCAACGCGGATGCGGATGCCGACTCCGCGCTCGTCTGACCGGGGAGCCCGGGAAACGCCGGTGCCGTCGCGAGCACCCACAGCAGGGCAGGGACCAAGACGAGCACGATCACCCTGCGCGCGCGGAGAAGCGCAGCGACCACCAGTGCGAGCAGCACGAGTCCGAGCCAGGGGAGCACGGCCGCGACCGCTGTGCCGACGACACCCGGGATCCAGCCGCAGGCCACGATCAGCAGCAGCGCGGCGCTGGCGACGGCGATCCACCGTGCGGCGGCGGTGGCGGATCGCCGGATGCGCGGCGGTCGGTGTTCGACGTCGATCATGCTCTCCTCACGGCGGTATCCCATTCTCGACGGAACCGCCTGTGGGTCAGCCGGACGAGCGAGCCGTGCACGCCAAGATGCCCCGGAGCGGTGAGCTCCGGGGCATCATCTTCGCAGTGCGAGCGGGTCAGGCGCGCGCAGCCTCCGACACGCGGCGTGCCGCGGCGAGAGCCTGGTCGAGGTCGGCCTTGAGGTCGTCGACGTTCTCGATGCCGACGGAGAGGCGGACGAGGCCCGGCGTCACACCGGCGGTCAGCTGCTGCTCGGGCGTCAGCTGCGCGTGGGTGGTGGATGCGGGGTGGATGACGAGCGAGCGCACGTCGCCGATGTTGGCGAGGTGGCTGAACAGGGACAGGCTGTTCACGAACTCGCGGCCCGCCTCGACTCCGCCCTTGAGTTCGAACGACAGCACAGCGCCGACGCCCTTGGGGGCGTACTCGTTCGCCTTGGCGTACCAGGGCGACGAGGGCAGGCCCGAGTAGTTGACGGTCGCGACGTCATCACGGCTGTCGAGCCACTCGGCGATCTCCTGGGCGTTCTGCACGTGACGCTCGATGCGCAGCGACAGGGTCTCGACTCCCTGGATGAGGTTCCAGGCGCTCTGCGGGGCGATCGCCGAGCCGAGGTCGCGGAGCAGCTGCACGCGGGCCTTGATGATGTAGGCGAGGGCGTCGCCGACCGCGGCCGTGTAGCTGGCGCCATGGTACGAGGGGTCCGGCACCGTGAGGCCGGGGAACTTGTCGACGTTCTTCGACCACTCGAACTTTCCGCCGTCGATGATGACGCCGCCGATGGTCGTGCCGTGACCGCCGAGGAACTTCGTCACCGAGTGCACGACGATGTCGGCGCCGAACTCGAACGGACGGATCAGGTACGGGGTGGCGATCGTGTTGTCGACGATCAGCGGGACGCCGCTCTCGTGCGCGACGTCGGCGACGGTGCGGATGTCGAGGATGTTGATCTGCGGGTTGCCGATCGTCTCCGCGAAGAACAGCTTCGTGTTCGGGCGGACCGCGCGACGCCACTCCTCGGGGTCGTCCTGGTTCTCGACGAACGTCACCTCGATGCCGAGCTTCGCGAGCGTGTACTTGAAGAGGTTGTACGTGCCGCCGTAGATCGAGCTGGAGGCGACGAAGTGGTCGCCGGCCTCGGCGATGTTCAGGACCGCGAAGGTCGATGCGGCCTGGCCGCTGGCGAGGACGAGGGCTCCGGTGCCGCCTTCGAGAGCGGCGAGACGCTGCTCCAACACGTCTTGCGTCGGGTTCTGGATGCGGGTGTAGATGTTGCCGAACTCCGCGAGGGCGAACAGGTTGGCGGCGTGGTCCGCGCTGTCGAACACGTAGGAGGTGGTCTGGTAGATCGGCGTGGCACGTGCCTTGGTGACCGGGTCGGGGGCAGCGCCCGAGTGGATCTGCTTGGTCTCGAAACGCCAGGACTCGGGTGCGGACATGTGGTTCCCCCAGAAGTGGTCGGAAGGTCGGGTGGCGGATGCCGTTGCTGCGAGAGTACGGAATATCGGTGCGTGTCAACAACAGGCGGGAAATGTGACGTAACTGAGCGGAGGCCCGGAATCACGGGGCTGAGGGATCCGCGACAGCCCCGTGGGGGAGTCCGCGATCCGGGGATAACGCCGTACGGTGGAGGCATGGTGAACAGACGTGCAGTGGTGACAGGTGCGAGTTCGGGCATCGGCGCAGCGACGGTGCGTGCGCTGCGCGCCCGGGGATGGGACGTCGTCGGCGTCGCGCGGCGCGAGGATCGACTCGCAGCGCTGGCCGCGGAGACCGGAGCCTCGGCGATCGCCTGCGACCTCACGGACGCCGCGGCCGTCGAGGCACTCGTGGGCGAGCTCGAGAGGTCCGGTCCGGTGCACGCGCTGGTGCAGGTGGCCGGAGGCGCCCGCGGCACCGACCGCATCGAGGACGCCTCGGTCGAGGATTGGCAGTGGATGTTCGACGCCAACGTCCTGGCCAGTCAGCGCCTCGTCGCCGGTCTGCTTCCGCTGCTGCGCCGCGCGGCCGCCGCCGACGGCCATGCCGACACGATCTTCGTCACCTCCACTGCCGCGCAGAACGCGTATGCCGGGGGCGCGGGCTACAACGCCGCGAAGGCCGCCGAGGGGATGCTGGTGAAGGTCCTGCGTCAGGAACTCAACGGCGAGCCGATCCGTGTGGTCGAGGTGGCGCCGGGAATGGTGCACACCGAGGAGTTCACGCTCAACCGACTGGGTGGCGACTCCGTCGCGGCCGAAGCCGTGTACGCGGGCGTGGATGCCCCGCTCCTGGCCGACGACGTCGCCGATGTGATCGCCTATGCGCTGGAGTCTCCGGGCCACGTGAACCTCGATCTGATCACGATGCGTCCGGTCGCGCAGTCGGCACAGCATCTGCTCGCCCGGGGTCCGCTGCGCGTGCGGTCCATCGACTGACGATGGCGCAGACCCTGGCAGAGCTCGCCACGGACGGTCGGATCGACGCCGGCTGGGCGGACGCACTGGCCCCGGTCCAGGACACGATCACCTCTCTGGGGGAACGCCTTCGCTCCGAGCAGGAGGCGGGCCACGGCTACCTGCCCTCCGGCGAGAACGTGCTCAGGGCCTTCCGTCGTCCTCTCTCGGACGTGCGCGTGCTGATCACCGGGCAGGATCCGTATCCCACTCCCGGGCATCCCATCGGGCTGTCGTTCGCCGTCGACCGTGACGTGCGTCCGCTTCCGCGCAGCCTCTCGAACATCTACAAGGAGCGCGAGAGCGACCTGGGCATCCCGCCGGCACCGCACGGAGACCTCACCGCCTGGAGCGAACAGGGCGTCCTCCTGCTGAACCGCGTGCTCACGGTGCGCCCGGGCGTCGCCGCCTCGCACCGCGGCTGGGGGTGGGAGAAGGTCACCGAGCTCGCGATCCGCGCGCTCGTGGCCCGTGATCAGCCCCTCGTCGCGATCCTGTGGGGCAAGGATGCGGCCAACCTGCAGCCCCTCCTGGGCGAGACGCCGGTGATCGTATCGGCGCATCCGTCTCCGCTCTCGGCCCGTCGCGGCTTCTTCGGTTCCCGCCCGTTCTCGCGCGCGAACGCGCTGCTCGAGGAGCAGGGAGCCGATCCGGTCGACTGGAGAGTGGAAGGCGAAGCCGGTCCGTCTCTAAGCTGAGCGCATGCAGTTCGAGCCGGGGGACCGTCGCCGCGTTCTGCCGCGCCATCTTCGGCCCGCACCTGCCCCAGAGGTCTTCTCCTACACGATCCGTGCTGCCCGGCCCGCAGACCTCCCTCACGTGCGGGAGATCTACAACCACTTCGTGAGCAACTCGGCCGTGACGCTCGACGAGCGGCGCAGCAGCATCCCCTACTGGCGGGACAAGTACGCGCTGCTGACCAGGCTGCAGCTGCCGTTCCTCGTCGCGGTGTCGCCGGGCGGTGAGGTGTTGGGCTACGCGCTCGCGCAGCCCTGGGCGGGCAAGAACGCCTACAAGTACACGGTCGAGGATTCGATCTACCTCGGTCCCGGCGCCGGGGGCAAGGGTCTGGGGGCAGCATTGCTGCAGGCGCTCATCGACGCCTGCGAGCAGATCGGGCTGCGCGAGATGGTCGCGGTCATCAGCGACCACGGCGCCGAGGCGTCGATCCGGTTGCACGAGAAGCTCGGCTTCATCGAGGCCGGACGGATGGGGCGCGTCGGATACAAGTTCGGCCGCGACCTCGGCACCGTCTACATGCGCCGAGTGCTCAAGCCCACAGGACGGCGACGGGGGAGTCTGTTCGGCGCGCGGCGCTGACCGTCGGCGTCCGCTCGAACCGGCGTCGGATCACCGCCCGGGAGAGCCGGGGATCACGGGGATCGCCGCGAGGAGCTTCTTCGTGTAGTCCTGTTCCGGGTGCAGGAGCACGTCCGTCGTGGAGCCGCGTTCGACGATCCGCCCGTCTTTCATCACGACGACCGTGTCGCACAGGTTCTGCACGACGCCGATGTCGTGCGAGACGAGCACGAGGGTCAGATCGCTCGTCCGTCGCAGCTCGATCAGCAGGTCGAGGATCTGCGCACGCACCGTCACGTCGAGCGCCGACAGCGGTTCGTCGCCCACCAGGATCCGCGGGCGATGCACGATCGCCCGCGCGAGGGCGATCCGCTGCCGCTGCCCGCCCGAGAACTCGTGCGGGTAGCGGTCGCCCATCTCCGGTTCCAGACCCACCTGCGCGAGCACCTCGCGGACCCGCGCACGGTGGTCGCCCTCGACGCCGAGTGCCCAGAGCGGTTCTCGGACGATCTGACCGGCCGTCATGCGGCGATCGAGCGACGCGTAGGGGTCTTGGAACACCAGCCCGGTCTCCCGGCGCAGCCAGTGCAGAGACTGCGCCGAGGCTGTGGCGTCCACCGCACGGCCGTCGATGCGGACGGTGCCGGAGGTCGCTCGGTCGAGCCCCAGGAGCAGTCTCACCAGGGTGGACTTTCCCGATCCGGACTCGCCGATGATGCCGACGGATGATCCTTCGACGACATCGAGGTCGGTGGGGGCCAGGGCGGTCTGGGTCCGAGTGCGCTCGAAGGCGGAGCGCTTCGGGACGAAGAAGTCCCGTCCGAGTCCGCGAGCTTCGATCAGGTTCATCAGGCGTCCCCGTCCGGTCGCCACAGCGTCGCCGTCGCATCTCGCAGCAGTCCCTGGGTGACCGGGGACGCAGGGGTCGACAGGAGGGTCGAGACCGGAGCGGCCTCGACGACCCGCCCGTGTTCGAGCACGACGCCGTCGGTCGCGACCTGGGCGAGCACGGCGAGGTCGTGGGTGATGAAGACGAGGGACATCCCCTCGTCGGCGACGAGGGACAGCAGCAGGGAGAGGATCTCGGCCTGGATCGTGACGTCGAGCGCGGTCGTCGGCTCGTCGGCGATGAGCAGGCGTGGGCGACAGGCCAGCGCCATCGCGATGGCGACGCGTTGCCTCTGGCCGCCGGAGAGCTGATGGGGGTAGCGGTCGACGATCGACTCGGGATCGGGAAGCCGGACGCGGGCGGCCTCGACGATCGCCCGCTCCCTGGCCTCGCGGCGGCCCAGTCCCTGATGGATGCGGATCGACTCCGCGATCTGCCGACCGACCGTCCTGATGGGGTTCAGAGCGGTGCGCGGTTCTTGGAACACGATGCCGATGTCGTCGCCGCGCAGACGGGCGAGCTCGCGATCGGGCATCCCGATCAACTCGGTGCCGTCCCAGCGGATGCTGCCGCTCGCGGTCGCGCCGTCGGGGAGCAGGCCCAGCACCGCGAGGGCGGTGAGCGACTTGCCGGAGCCGGATTCGCCGATCAGACCGAGTCGAGCGCCGTCCGGCACGTCGAAGGAGACGCCGTCGACCACCGTTCGTCCGTCGATCTCGATCACGAGGTCGTGCACCGACAGGCTCATGCGACCACCCCCGGGGTGTGGATCTCGGCGGCGCGATGCCGCAGGGTGGGATCGGTCGCCTCGCGCAGGCCGTCGCCCAGCAGGTTGAGGGCGAGCACGGTGATCGTGATCGTGAGTCCTGGCCAGATGACCGAGAGCGGATGCACCCCGATGTACCGCTGGAGATCGGCGAGCAGCAGGCCCCAGCTCGGCTCGACCACGGAAGCGCCGAAGCCCAGGTAGGACAGCCCGGCCTCGGCGAGGACGGCGACGGCCATAGACCACGACAGCTGCACGATGAAGACCGGCGCCACGTTCGGAAGCAGGTGGCGCACGAGGCTCTGGGAGGGAGTGAGTCCTGCGGCTCGCGCGGCCAGGACGAAGTCGCTCTGCTGCACGCGGCGCAGCTCCGGCCGGGTGACCCTCGCGATGTTCACGCCGAATCCGATGCCCACCGCCCAGATCACGACCCAGAGCGAGCCACCCCAGACGGAGGAGATCATCATGGCGATCAGCAGCACGGGGAAGGCGATCAGGATGTCGACGAGCACGGCGACGGTCTCTCGCAGCCAGCGCGCCGTCAGCGCTCCGAGCGCGGCGAGGGCGATGCCCACCACGGTGGCCACGATGCCGGCGCCCACGCTGACGAACACCGTCGTGCGTGCCCCCGCCATCAGCAGGCTCAGGATGTCGCGTCCGGTGTCGTCCGTGCCGAGGAGGTGCGGCCAGCTCGGTGGCAGCCAGCGATCGCCGATGTCCGAGGCCTGCGGGTCGAACGGCGTCCACAACAGCGACACGAGAGCGGTGACGGCGATCACCGCCACGACGATGATCCCGAAGCGCCCTGTCGAGGCGGCCCAGAGTCGGTCGAGCCAGCGCGGAATCATGCGGCCTCCCGTTGCCGAGGGTCGATCGCGCGGTGCAGGAGATCGACCAGGAAGCCCACGACCAGTACGAAGCCGGTGAGCACCAGCAGTTCGCTCTGCACCTTGATGAGGTCGCGGGTGCCGACATCGGCCACGAGCATGCGTCCGATCCCCGGAAGGGTGAACAGCTGCTCGATCACCACCGAGCCGACGATGATGCCGGCCACCTGCAGGCCGAGCACCGTGATGATCGAGAGGCCGACGGCGGGGATGCCGTGCTGGATGAGAGCGCGCGTGCGGGTGAGGCCCTTCGCCGCGGCGGTGCGGACGAAGTCCTGCCCGGCGGCCTGCAGGGTTGCGCTGCGGACGAATCGCATGAGCATCGCCCCCTCGACGATGCCGATCGTCAAGGCGGGGAGCAGCAGGGACTCGATCGCCTTCCCCGGGGTCGACCAGCCGGTGCGGGGGAAGCCCTGCGGAGGAAGCCACCCCAGCCAGACCGAGAACACGACGATGAGCATCATGCCGGCCCACACCACGGGTACGGCGGCCAGCGTCTGGGCACCGACGCTGAGTGCGGTGCCGCCGCGACGGTTGCGCAGGAGCGCGGCCAGGATTCCGAAGGGCACGGCGATGAGCACGGCGATCAGCAGCGACATGACCCCCAGTGGAACGGTGACCTGGGCCTTGAGGAACAGCTCTTCCCCGACGGATGCCCCCGACAGCAGCGAGGTGCCCAGGTCGCCGCGGAAGATCCCCCCGATCCAGTCCGTGTACTGGGCGAGCAGAGGACGGTTCAGACCGAGGGACTCGCGAAGGGCTTCGACCTCGACGGGGGAGGCCTGCGTGCCCGCGATGAGCTGCGCGACGTCGCCGGGGAAGACGCGCAGCGTCAGGAAGATGAGCACGCTCGAGACGAGGAGCCCTGCGATGAGCAGGGCTCCTCGGACGAGCGCGTAGCGGAGCACGAAGGGGTGACCGCTCGCTACTTCTCGGCGGAGACGGTGACGCCGGCGAGGTTGATGCGCGAGTTGATGGAGTCTTCGGGGAATCCGGTCACGTTGGGACTCACCGCCGTGATGGTCTCGCCGTTGTACAGCCAGTCGGCGGCGTGGTCCTCCGACACGAGGCGTGCAGCCTGTGCGAGCAGTTCAGCGGACTTGTCGGGGTCGACCTCGGCCAGCGCCTTCGCGTAAAGGCTCTGCACCTCGGCGTTGTCGTACCCGAAGTAATAGTCCGGGTTGGCGAAGTTGCCGAAATCTCGGGGCTCGACGTGCAGCACGAAGCTCAGGTCGTAGTCCTGGTTGGTGTAGACGTCTTCCAGCCAGGTCGGGAACTCGACCGCGTTCACCTCGAGGGTCACACCGACCTTCTTGAAGTCGGAGATCAGCACTTTGGGAACGGTCGTCCCGTAGAACGAGGGGATCGTGAGCGTCAGCTCCAGATCCTTCTGGCCGGCCTCGGCGAGCAGCGCCTTGGCCTTCTCCGGGTCATAGGAGACGACATCCGACAGATCTTCATAACCGGGGTCGAGCTCGGGGATCGGACCGTACAGGGGCGTTCCAGCGCCGACCGCCTCGATGAGGGCGTCGTGGTCGATGGCGAGGCGCAGCGCTTCGCGCACGCGGACGTCGTCGAGCGGTGCCTTCTTGTTGTTGAAGGCGAGTGTCGCCTTGTCGGTCGTGCGTCCCGTCGTGAGGGCGAAGTCGCCGGAGTCCTCGAGCTGAGGCGCGAGGTTCGGGTCGACGGCGGTGAGCACATCGACGTCGCCGGCCAGCGCTGCGTTGACGCCGGCGGTGAAGTCGGGGATGTACTGGAACTCGACCTGGGCGACCCCGGCAGGATCCCCCCAGTAGGCGTCGTTGCGCGCGAACGTGATGGTGCTGCCCTTGTTCCAGCGCGTCAGCGTGAAGGGTCCGGTGCCGTTTTCCGCGGTCTTCAGCTCGGTCGTGTCCGCGGACTTGAAGACGAGACCTGCGGGCCCGGTGAGGGCGAACAGGAAGTTCTGGTTCGGCTCGGACAGCGTGATCTCGACCGTCGTCGGGTCGGGCGCGGTGATCGCCGTGACGGCGGCGAAGTCCGCGTTGCCCTGCACGGTCGCATCGGTGCGGACGGTCTCGTAGGAGGAGACGACGTCGGCCGAGGTGAGAGGCGTTCCGTCATGGAACAGGACACCCTCGTTCAGCGTGAACGTGTAGGTGAGGCCGTCGGAGGAGACCTCGTAGTCCGAGGCGAGCCGACCTTCGATCTCGTTGTCCTGCGTGCGGGTCACGAGGCCTTCGTAGATGTTGTCGATCAGGATCTGCTCGAGGGCGGCGCCGCTGGTGTGACGGATGTCGAGGTTGGTCGGCTCGAGGACGAGACCGACGTGCAGCGTCGCGTTCGGGTCGGGTGTTCCCGGCGCGCTGCTGGGCTCGGGGTCGGGAGTGCCGGAGCATGCGCTCAGGATCACGGCGGTGGCCGCGAGCGCGGATATCAGCGCGAGACGTCGGGTACGTCGGAACATGGGCGTTTCCTCTCGGTGCGGCAGCTGCTGTGTGCCGTGGGATCGAGCCTAGAGATGTGTGGCGGGGTGAGGGTCGGGTATGGAACGGAACGTCATATTCTGCGGGCGGGGGTCGCTGATTCGATGAGCCCGGCCAGAGCGACCGGAGCCGTCTCCTGCACATTGTGGGTCGCATCGAGGACGACCAGGTGGGCCGTGGGGACGCGTCGCTGGAGCTCCGCGGCATCTTCTTCGCTGACGAAGCCGCGTGCCGCGCGCACCAGTGTGATCGGCGCGGTGACCGCTGCCAGGTCGTCCCAGCCCGTCTCGTGGAGCACCGACGGCGCCGTCGCCGATCCGGGATCGTGAGCCGCCAGTGCCTGGGCGGCGAGATGGGCGAAGTGGTGCTTCCACTCCACACGTCCGTCCGCGCGCACGCGCGTGTTCAAGAAGACGCCGCGTTCCGTCTCGGGGCGCGTCCCGCCGAAGCCGAGCGAGATCGCCTTGTCGACGAGTTCGTCCCGTGAGGCGAAGTCAGTCGGGCCGGCGTAGAACTCGCGCAACGCCGCAGGACCGGCTGTCACGTCGATGCCGGGCGTGATGTCGATGATGATGACCTCGGACACCAGATCAGGTCGCGAGGCGGCGAGAGCGGCGCCCGTGAGGCCTCCGAGCGACTGCCCGACCACCAGCTGGGGCTGCGTGGTCCAGGCCTCGATCGCGGCAGCGACGTCGCGGGCGAGGGTGCGCGGCGTGTAGTCGACGTCGTCTCGCCAGGAGGAGTCGCCGTGCCCGGCGAGATCGATCGCGAGGAGGGGCTGCTGCAGCGCGAGCGTTGTGGTGTCCCAGGTGTGCGCGTTCAGGCCCGCGCCGTGCAGCAGCGTCACGCGCGGGGCTTCGCTTCCGAAGCGGAGGGCACTCAGGGTGCGTCCGTCGGCGAGCGGAAGGGTGAGACGTTCTACCCGGGGAAGGGGGACGCCGAGCGCTTCGGCCTGTGCGGGAAGATAGCTGAACTCGCTGTTGTCGATCGCCACCTCCACATTCTGCTCCCTCCGCCCGACATGCCGGAAATGCCGGATCAATATGGCAAGTGGATGCTGTCTCACGGCTCGCAATATGTCCACTGTTGACAAGGTGTTCTTGTCGTAGTGCATTTCAGTGGTGGATGGCTCCGGTCGGGGCCCCGCTCTGAGACGCCGAATATCATGGAGTCATGAGCGAGACGCGTGTGCACCTGTCCAAGACCGAACCGGCCGCGTACCAGGCGCTTGACGCATTCTCGAAGACCGTGGGGCAGATCTGCGCGGCCAACGGCATCGACGAGCGCCTCAAGGAGCTCGTCATGATCCACTGCTCGCAGCTCAACGGCTGCGCCTACTGTGCGCGGATCCATGTCGACAGGGCGGTGGCGGCCGGAGTCGACATCGACACACTCACGCAGATTCCCACCTGGCGAGAGAGCGGCGTGTTCAGCGATCGCGAGCGCGCTGCGCTCGAGCTCGCCGAAGCCTTCACGTTCATCGCCGAGGACGGGATATCCGATGAGGTGTACGACCAGGTCGGAAGCGTGTTCACCGAGAAGGAGTACGCGGCGCTCAGCTGGGCGTGCGTATCCATCAATGCGTTCAACCGCATCGTGATCGCCGGACGATACCCGGTTCCCGTTCGCGCCCCGCAGGCCCAGGCATGACCATCCTCGAGATCGAAGGGGTCTTCAACGTCAGGGATGTCGGGGGCATGCCGGCGAACGGCGGGCGCATCCGCTCCGGCGCTCTGCTGAGAGCAGGGCAACTCTCCGGGGCGACCACCTCGGGCGCCGCCGCGTTGCGGGCCCGCGTCCAGCACATCGTGGATCTGCGTGACGGCGAAGAGGTCGCAGCGGAGCCCTCGGAGATCGAGGGGCCTGACACCACGCACCTGCCGCTGTTCCTGGGGTCGGTGCGATCCTTCTTCGAAGCCGACACCAGCCTCGACGACCTGTATCTGCATCTCCTCGAAGAGAGCGGGGAACGGCTCGCGGACGCCATCCGCATCATCGCCGCGGGGGAGCGCACGCTGGTGCATTGCACGGTCGGTAAGGACCGCACGGGGGTCACCGTCGCCCTCGCCCTCTCCGCCGTCGGCGCCGATCGGGAGGCCGTGATCGCCGACTATGCGCTCACGGAGTCACAGCTCCCGGCTCAGCGTTCGCAGCGGATCGCCGACTACCTTCGCACCCAGCACCCGGAAGCCGTGCACGCGGTGGCGCTCGCCACCCAGTCTCCGGCGCCCGTGATGCGGCGCCTGCTGGAGCAGGTGGACGAACGGTGGGGGTCTGCTGCCGGATACCTGCGCGCGCAGGGGGTGACCGACGCAGAGCTGGCCGCGCTGTCGGCGGCACTCGTGGAGGATGCGTCGGAGCCGTCGACCTCATCGCTGCCCAGCTGATGCAAGGTTAGGCAAGCCTTCATTTGGTGTACGATGAAGACACCATGAACACCTCGCTCGAGACTCGCGGCACGCGCGCCGAACGTCGCGCAGCCCGTCGGCGTTCCCACCACCTGGTGACGGCGGACGAGCGCTCGCTGACCGAGCTCGCGGTGTTCCTGACGACGTTGCCGCTGTGCGCGTCCGGCCGCATCTTCATCGAGGTGCCCGAGGTCGCCGATATCGGCTTCATCGAGGCCCCTGGCCGCATGACGGTGACATGGCTGGCGCGAGAGCAGCGATCGGGTGCCCCCGGAAGCGGTCGTGCGTGCGCACCGGGCCAGGCGCTGGCGCGCGCGACCTGTGCGTGGGCCGACGAGATGATGTGCGACGACGAGATCGAGACCCACGTCACCCTGCTGGGCGGCTACCTGGGCACGGCAGACATCGTCGAGCACCTGACGACCTCGTTGGAGATCTCGCCGGCGCTCATCCATGCTCCCGAGCGCTTCGGCCTGCTGCCCGTCGAACACTGACACGGCCTCTGCCGATCCGCGTTCGCGCGCAGCGATGGCCTCCTGAACGCGGTGCTGTGAGCTGCGGTGCGTCTCGCGGACGGCCGCGATCTATCGGCGCGTGCGTCGCACGTAGTTTCCGTCCTCCAGCCCCGCTTCGATCTCGAAGCGGTTGCGCAGCGGGTCTCGGCCGGCGAACAGGTAGAGAACGGGCATCAGGAAGCCGTAGCGGAGCCACTGCGCCTTGTGCACAGCCTCGTGACGGAGCACCGCCTCGCTGGGACGGCTGTCACCGGTCAGGAAGCAGCCGCCGACGCACACTCCTCCGCGGTTGAAGGTCCAGCTCGGCATGCCCTGGAAGATCCACAGTCCGGCACGCCGCTCGACGGGGCCGGTGCTCCACAGGGATCCCCACACCCAGCCGACGGCCGTGCCCCAGAGGTAGCCGAGCCTGCTCACCGGAGAGCGCAGCAGGAAGGACGGGATGCGGCGGTCGAATCGTCGTCCACGAGCGAGGATCTCATCGGCTCGCGTTCGCCAGTCGGCCCCGGCGGTCACGCCACCGCTCCGACCAGCCGCAGCAGTGCACCGAGGTCGTCGACGGCATCGGCCGGAGAGCGGGGTGCGAACCCGGCGATGGTCGCGCCTGCGAGCGGCACCTCGGTGCGCAGGGCTCGGATGGCGGTGCTGAGTGCTGCGGGGGAGAGCCCGAAGGGCACCGAGGACGAGACGCCGGCGAAGTCTGAGGGGTCCAGCACATCGACATCGATGTGCACCCACACGCGTGAAGCCCCGGTCGCGCGGACCGCGTCGAGCAGCGCCTCCGGGCGGGCGAGGTCGTCGACCGAGAGGTTGGTGAGAGGGGCGATCTGGTCGACCTCCTCGTCGTCGAGATTGCGGATCCCGACCGTCACCACGCGGCTCGCAGGGATCGCGGGGGTGAGCACGAGCTGTTCCTCTCCCTCGCCGAGCAGAGCCCGCAGCGCCATGCCCGAGAACGCACCGGACGGCGAGGTCTCGGGGGTGTGCATGTCGGCGTGCGCATCGCACCACACCACGGCAAGACCCTCGGTGCCCCCGGGCAGTGCATCGAGGGCGGCGACGGTGACGCTGCAATCACCACCGATCACGACGGTGCCGGAGTCGATGTGCCCGTGGACGAGTTCGCGGGTGCGGAGAAGCGCACTCAGGCGGCGGACTCCGGTGCCCAGGGATTCGCCGGCCTCGACCGGCACATCGAGCACGGTCGTGGCAGCCCGGGGGAGATCACCGGAGATCGCCGAGGCGCCGTCTGTGAGCAGCATCGCGCGCGGTGCGGGCGAGCCCTGCCACTGCGGGATGACGAGGAATCGCACCATGGGTGCCTCCGAAGAAGAGAGGGCGGATGCCCCGGGCACGCAGCTCGGGGCATCCGCCGGTCGTGTCAGTTGCCTTCGATGGCCTGGCGGGGAGCGGTGCTGCCGGCCTTGAGCTCGGCGAGGCGCGCCTCGACCTCGGTCAGCTCGCCGAGGTCTTCCAGGCTCTCGAACTGGGCGTCGAGGCTCGACGCTGCGAGCTCGATCTTGCCCTGTGCGATGGCCTCCTGGCGGCGGACCTTGTCCTCGAAACGGCCCAGCTCGCTGGTGGGGTCGAGCACGTTGATCGAGCCGACCGCGTCCTGCACCTTGGTCTGCGCCTCGGCGACCTTGGCGCGGGCGAGGAGTTCGCTGCGCTTGTTCTTGAGCTCGACCAGCTTGTCCTTCATGCCGTTCAGGCCGCTCTTGAGCTTGTCGACGATCTCGGTCTGGGCCGCGATCTGCGGCTCGGCGCCCGTGGCCTCGCGCTCGGCGCTGATCTGACGCTGGAGAGCGATCTTCGCCAGGTTGTCGAACTTGTCGGCGTCGGCGGTGTTGCCGCTCGCGCGCATCTCATCGGCCTTGCGGCTGGCGGCGAGGGCCTTGTTGCCCCACTCGGTCGAAGCCTGGACGTCTTCCTCGTGGTCGCGCTCGAGCAGGCGCAGGTTGCCGATGGTCTCCGCGATCGCGGACTCGGCGTCGGCGATGCTGTTCGTGTAGTCGCGAACGAGCTGGTCGATCATCTTCTGCGGGTCTTCCGCAGAGTCCAGCAGGGAGTTGATGTTCGCGCGGACGAGGGTCGAGATACGTCCGAAGATGGACTGTTTGGTCATGCGTGGTTCCTTTCAGAGGGCGTCTTCGAGAGCTTGTCGTAAGTGTCTGTGTAGGGGATCAGAAGCGTCTACCTCCCGATCGGCCGCTGCGGCCGCTGCTGCGCGAACCTCCGCCTCCGAAACCGGAGCTGCGGAAGCCTCCCCCTCCCGAGGAGCGCCAGCCGCTGCTGCTTCCTCGACGAGAGGAGCCTCCGCCTCCACCAGCGAGCAGGCCGCCGATGATGCCGCCGAGGATGTCGCCGCCGATCCCCGAACCGCCCGACGACGATCCGGAACCGCCGAAGGGGCCGCCGAAGCCGCCCTGGTCGAAGCCGGGAGGGTTGTAGGACTGCACGTCGGACTGCGCCGCGGACGTTGCCTGTCCCGCCAGAGCGAGCGCACGATTCGCTTCCGCCAGCGCGGCGTCCGGGTCGGTGGCTCGCAGATTCAGCGCCTGCGACAGACTCGCCTCGGCGTTGGCGAGACGCGTGCGTGCGGTGGAGCCGACGGTCCCACGACGGGTCTCGATGAACTCGCGAGCGGCACGGATCTCGGAGTTCGCCTGCGCGAGGGTCTGCTCCAGCATCTGCTGCACACGGCGGGCGCGTTCGACGCTCTCCCGACCCTGCGCGATCGCCGCGTCGATCTGTGCGTTGGCCGCGCTGAGCGCCTCGAGCACACGCTGCGGATTGCGCGCGGAACCGGCGAGCTCGGTCTGCGCCACCTGAAGCTGCTGCGCGGTCGCGGAGGCCGCTGCGGCGATCGTGCCCGAGGGGTCGGGAAGCTGCTGCGCTGCGGCGAGGTCTGCCTGCAGCTCGGCGACGAGCGCCTGGGACTGCGCCTCGATCGTGGAGAGCTCGGCCCCCAGCGTCGAGACAGCCTGTGCGAGCTGCGTGGCCTGCGCGACGGATTGCTCGGCCGTGCGGATGGCGAAGGCCGCCTCGCCCGAGCGCCCGGCCGCGATCGCCGCCGCGGCCGCCTCGATCGACCGATCCGCGAGATCGGCGCGTTCGCGGGCCTGGGCGGGGTTGTCTGCGACCATCGCGAGTGCCGCCGGGGCGTAGGTCGTCGACAGCGCGGCTAGCGCCGGAGCTGCCGAAGCGAGGACGGGGTCGAGGGCTGCGCGCTCACCGCGGACCCGCTCGAGTTCCTGCGGGGCGTTCTGCTCCAGCTTGCGGAGGGCGTCGAAGGCCGCCGTGTTGTCGTCGAGGATGTCGTCGATCTCGTCGGCGATCCGGATGATGCGGATGTGCCAGGCCCTGCGGTCGTGGATCGTGTCCTCGATCTCGTCGTCGAGCTTCTGCTTGAGGTCGAAGGCCTCGGAGATCTTCGCCTTCGCGGCGTCGACGACGCGCGTGAACTCCTCGGTCGCTCCTTCACCGAACTGCGCGACGGCGAAGCCGAGTTCCTCTCTGCTGGAGGTGATGGCGTTGTCGGCCTGCACGAGCGCGAGTCCGGCCTGCGTCTCGACCTGCTGGTCGGTGAGGGTGGAGAAGGGATCGGCGGGGTCGGGCGTCTCCGGCATGGCTCCGCGCTCGCGGATCTCGGCCCTGCGGCGTGCGCGGCGCACCAGGGCGATGACGAGCCAGAGAAGAAGCGCCACCGCGATGACGGCGACCACGATCAGTCCGATGCGCAGTGCGCCGGCGCCCCCGTCTCCCTGGATCTCGTCGGCGGCGAGGGTGATCGCTCCGACCCAGTCGCCGTCTGCGGCGAAGGGGACCATCTTGTCTTCGATGCTGTCGAGCTGGCCGAAGCTCACCGGACCGTCGGGCGCAGCGGAGATGTAGTAGCTGCGCCCGTCGACGGCGATCGCGAGGAGATACTGCTCGGTGCCGAGGTTGTTGTTCTGCGCGACCGTGTCGGCCCACTGCACGTTGTCGGTGGGATTGGTGAAGTCGTCGACGAGGACGACGAACAGATCTGCGTTCGAGTTGTCGGTCAGCTCCTGGAGCCTGGCCTCGACGGTGGCTTCTTCGTCGGCGCTCAGCACTCCGGCCTGGTCGGTGACGTAGCCGGCGTCGAGCGTGACCGGATCGGTGGCGGATGCCGCGGAGGCGGTGAACGCCCCGGCGACCGCAGCGAGGGTGAGTGCGGCCAGCGCGAGCCACCGTTTCGTCATCGTGTTCCCTCCGACCGGCAGCCGAGCCCCATGCCTTGAGTCTATGCACTCCGTCCGACACGCGACAGCACTCACGGCGGGTTCGCCGTTCGCCCTCAGCGCAGACACATACGCTGGGAGGCATGGACGACATGTACGGTTCGGATGTGCTGGCGACGGGCTGGCGCGACCGCGGCGCGAAGAAGGTGCCACAGGTCGCGGCGGAGGCGGATCTCGTGGTCGAGGTCGCCGACGACGGCTTCTGCGGTGCGGTCACCCGAGTGCAGGGCGGCAACGTCGAGCTGGAGGACCGCCTCGGGCGCCGGCGCCTGTTCCCCCTCGGCGGGGGGTTCCTCATCGACGGCGCACCTGTCCGGCTGGTCGTCCCCGCAGCGAAGGAGCAGGGACCTCGCCGGACGGCATCCGGTTCCTTCGTCGTCGCCGACCAGCGCGCCCGCGTGGCCCTGCCCAGTCGGATCCTCGTCGAGGGCAAGCACGATGCCGAACTCGTCGAGAAGGTGTGGGGCGCCGACCTGCGGGTCGAGGGAGTGGTCGTCGAGTTCCTCCAGGGCGTGGATCTGCTCGATGATCTGCTGGCCGCCGAGCCGCCCAGTGCGACGCGACGCTACGGCGTCCTCGTCGATCACCTCGTCGCGGGCTCGAAGGAGTCGAGGATCGCCGACGCCGTCGCGCGCGGCCCGCACGGACGCCATCTCCGCATCGTCGGGCATCCTTTCGTCGACGTCTGGCAGTGCGTGACGCCGCGAGCTCTCGGCATCGCGAAGTGGCCGGAGATCCCGCGCGGCATCGAGTGGAAGGTCGGGATCTGCCGCTCGTTCGGCTGGCCTCACGAGACGCAGGCCGACATCGCCCGCGCCTGGCAGCACATCCTCTCCAAGGTCACGACGTATCGAGACCTGGAACCGGCGCTGCTGGGCCGTGTGGAGGAGCTCATCGACTTCGTCACGGCGCCGGCGGTCTGAGCCGCCGCGGCACCGGAGGCCACGACGCCGACGGCTACCCTGGAAACATGCCCGAACCCCGTACCTTCCGAGACGAGCCGGTCTCGTTCGTGCGCCGCAGCGGCCGGATGTCCGACGCGCAGGAGCGCGCCTTCACCGAGCTCGGCCCGCACTATCTGCTCGATGTGCCGCGCGATGTCGCCTGGACCTCAGTGCACCCCGAGGCGCGCTTGGACCCCGCGACCGAGTACGGACGCTCGGCGGATCTCTATGTCGAGATCGGCTCGGGGCAGGGGCATGCGATCGTGGCGGCGGCCTCGTCGCGCCCGGACGACGACTTCCTCGCTGTGGAGGTGTTCCGCGCCGGACTCGCACGGACCATGCTCGACGCCGATCGCGAGGGCGCCCGGAACCTGCGCGTGGTCGAGGCCAACGCACCCGAGGTGCTCTCCTCGTTCCTGCCCGAGGCGGCCGCGCGTGAGGTGTGGATCTTCTTCCCCGACCCGTGGCACAAGAAGAAGCACACCAAGCGCCGTCTGGTGCGGCCCGGATTCGGCGACACCGCCGCGAGGGCACTGCGTGACGGCGGACTGCTGCGGCTCGCGACGGACTGGGAGGACTATGCGTTGCAGATGCGCGACGTGCTCGATGCCGAGCCGTCGTTCGAGCGCGCGTTCGACGGAGAATGGGCAGATCGCTTCGACGGACGGGTGATGACCGCGTTCGAGCGCAAGGGCATCGCCAAGGGGCGGGACATCCGCGACCTCGTCTATCGGCGCAGGACGCGCACATGACCGATGTGCGGCGCGACACGAGGCAGCGGTGGAGCTTCGTGCCGGCGCTGCTCGTGTGCGCCGCGGCTCCGGCGTTCTTCGTGCTGGAGATCCCCTGGCTCGGCTGGACGCTGCTCGCGGCTGGCATCGCCGTGGCCGCTCTGATCGAGCGGGGTCGGCATCCCGAGGACCAGGTCGTGAGCGTGGGTTCGCGCCGGGAGAGCGCGAGGGCGATCGGCCTGCACCGGCCCCCGTCTCTCACGAGGGATCTCTCCCTGATCGCGATCGGCCTTCTGATCGTGAGCATCATCCCGTTGGCCGCAGAGCTCGACAATCTCGCGATGCTGCGATTCACCCTCGCACTGGGTGGGGCGGTCGCGGTGCCGTACCTGATCTCTCGGTTCGTCTATCGGGACCGCGCGATCAGCTTCCCCTGGCGGACCCATAAGCGCTGGGGCCGGCTGCAGTGGGGCTGGCTCGTGGCGGTGCTGGTGCTCGGGTGGCTGATCCTGCCCTTCTACTTCATCACCAGCGGCGTGTACCAGAACTGGCCGGTGGTCGACACGCCCGATCTCATCGCGAGACTCTTCGTCGGCGTGGGTGCTGTCGGCATCTGGGATGAGCTGTTCTTCATCTGCACGGTGTTCGCTCTGCTGCGGCGCCACTTCCCGGATCTCGTCGCGAACCTGCTGCAGGCGATCGTCTTCGTCTCGTTCCTGTGGGAACTGGGCTACCGCGAGTGGGGACCGCTGCTGACCATTCCGTTCGCCCTGCTGCAGGGCTACATCTTCCTCCGCACGCACTCGCTCGCCTACGTCGTCACCGTGCACCTGCTCTTCGACGCCGTGGTCTTCGCCGTTCTGGTGCACGCGCACAACCCGGGACTGCTGTCGATCTTCCTGGTCTAGAGCGGCACATCGAGACGCGCCGAGTGCCCGGGGGCGTTTGGTGTGCGGCACCCCGGCGCGGGACAATCGCCGTATGCTCATCGTCGGTCTGGTCCTCGCCGCGGCTGCCGCCGCGTTCCACGTGTTCATCTTCGCGCTCGAGTCGCTGAAGTGGACCGAGCCCGAGACGAGGAAGATCTTCGGCGTCGCCAGCGAGGCGGATGCCGTGACGATGAAGGCGCTCGCGTTCAACCAGGGCTTCTACAACCTGTTCCTCGCGCTGACCGCGCTGCTCGGAATCGGTCTGACGATCGTCGGCTTCGCGACCGTGGGTCTGACCCTCGTGTTCGCCGGCACCGGCATGATGGTCGCCGCTGCTCTGGTGCTCGTCCTGTCGGACTCCACCAAGGTCCGCGCCGCCGCGATGCAGGGAACCCTTCCGCTGCTCGCGATCATCGCCACGGCCATCGCCGTCGCCATCGGTTGAGCTCTGCTGGGGTCGCAATCAGTCGCGGGAGAGGTCACAACCCGATCGCGCGATTGGGGCGTGGCGGCGGGAACTCGACTCCTGGGAGTGCCCTCACTAGGGTGACGGGATGAGCACACTGTCGCTGGAGACCGCACCGGTTCTCGCCCGGCCCGTGCCGTGGTGGTCTCGCCGACGGGTGATCCTCGTGTTGAGCGTGGTCGTCATACCTGTGCTGCTCGCGGTACTGCTCAACAGTTATGGCCCGTTGACCGTCGAATCGGCGATCCGCATGGCGTGTGCCACTATCGCCGGGTAGACAGTGGCGATCGGCGGCGTGGCGACGGCGCTCGTGATCACCATCACCCGTCGCCGCAACATCGCCGGGATCATCGTGTTCACGGTGATCCTGATAGGTGTCGTGGTCTACGCGGCGTCAGCGATGGAGAGCGCGGGATACCTGTTGGTCGATCGTCTCGACAGGATCGCCGAGGCGGACGAACTCAACTGAGCGCGGCCGCCGCAGGGCGGGTATGCGAAAGGGCCGCCCGTGTGCGGACGACCCTTTCGAAGCGGCAGATCGATCAGAACTGCAGCAGCACCTTCCCCACGCGGCCGGGCGTCATGCTGAGACGCACGGCATCGGCGATATCGGCGGCGTCGAACACGCCGGCGACCGGGAGGGTCAGCGTCCCATCGGTGACGCGCTGGATGAGCTCGCCGAACAGGGCCCCGCGCGTGGCGGCGTCGAGCTGCTGGATGACCTTGCTGCCCCAGAAGCCCTTGACGATGGCCTGCTTGAAGATCACATCGGAGGAGGCGATCTCCATGACGGGGGAGTTCATCGCCCCGAACGCGACGAGCATGCCGCCTTCGCTGAGGAGCGAGAGCACGTCGCCGGAGGCCGAGCCGCCCACGGAATCGACACCGGCGACGATCGGCGCGCCGCCGGTCAGGCGCGCAGCCTGCTCGCGCCAGTCGTCCTGATCGGTCGAGATGACGTTGTCGATGCCCTGGGCACGCAGCTCCTCGACACCCTCCGCGCGGCGCACCAGCCCGAGCACGTGCACGCCGCGCGCGGCGCCGAGCTGCGCGAGCATGCGTCCGACAGCGCCGTTCGCCGCGTTCTGCACGATCCAGTCGCCCTCGTTGACGTCGAGGAACTGCAGCAGGCTGATCGTGCTGAACGGCATCGAGACGAGCTGGGCCGCGCTCTCGTCGGAGAGGGAATCGGGCACGGGGATGAGTCCGGCGGCGTTCGCCACGATGTACTCGGCCCAGGCGCCGAAGGTGCCGCCGGTCGCGACGCGCTGTCCGACCGCGAGGTGCTCGACGCCCTCACCGAGGGCGTCGACGATGCCCAGGGCCTCGGTGCCGGAGGCCGCAGGCAGCTCGGGCTTGAACCCATAGGTGCCGCGCACGGTCCACAGGTCGTGGTTGTGGATGGGGGAGAGGACGATGCGCAGGCGGACCTGCCCTGCTGCGGGCTCCGGAACGGGACGCTCCTCGACCGCGAGGACGTCTTCGGCTTCGCCGAATCGGGAATGGATGAGTGCACGCATGATGTGGTTTCCTTTCCTGCCGCTGATCAGTCGTCCGACACGGTGATCGTGACGTCGATGTTGCCGCGCGTCGCGTTCGAGTACGGGCAGACCTGGTGTGCGGCGTCGGCGAGTGCCTGGGCCTGATCGTGCGCGAGCTCGGGGATGACCACCTCGAGTTCGACCGCGAGGCCGAAGCCGCCGGCGCCGTTCGACCCGATCTGCACGCGCGCGCCGACCGAGCTGTGGTCGATCTTGATCTTCTGCGCCCGCGCGACGGACTGCAGAGCGGAGTGGAAGCATGCGGCATATCCGGCCGCGAAGAGCTGCTCGGGATTGGCCCCGTCGCCGCTGCCGCCCATCTCCTTGGGGATGGCGAGATCGAACTCGACGCGACCGTCGTTCGTGGCGACGTGTCCGTTGCGGCCGGCGCCGGTGGCGAGGGCTTCTGCGGTGTAGAGGGCTTCCATTGAGGGGTTTCCTTCCGGGAGGGTGGTCATTCGCCGGCGCGCAGCGCGGTGGCGCCGGTGGCCGGTGTCGAGACACCGCTCTGCAGCAGAGCGGTGAGTTCGTGGAGTTCTTCGATGAGCCGGCGGCCGTGCGCGTCGTCGCGGATGCCGGAGAGCTGCGCGATCTGGGCAGGGATCTTCGCGAGGTCCCCGCGGAGCGCCTGGCCTGCGGAGGTGAGCTGCACCGTGACGACGCGCTCGTCCTGGGGGCTGCGCGTCTTCGCAACCAGGCCCGCCTGCTCGAGGCGGCGTACCAGGGGCGAGAGGGTCCCGGAGTCGAGTTGCATGGCGTCTCCGAGCGAACCGATCGTCTGATCGCCCTCGTGCCACAGGATGGCGAGGACCAGATACTGCGGATACGTCAGCCCCCAGGGGGCGAGCAGAGCCCGGTACGCCTGCGTGGTGGCGCGCGCAGCGGAGTAGAGGGAGAAGCACACCATCTCATCGGTCACGGGCATGAGTAAAGCATTGCATGCGATTCAATTGTGCACAACTCGATTGAACGCGCGAGGATGCCCTTGAAGGTGCATCCGGCACAGCACTAGCTTTGGTGCCATGTCGCACCCCGTACGCTCGACGAGGCCGGGACCCACGGTGCGATTCCGGCCGCCGGCACCCCAACCAGGTGCCCTTCGACGCGATCGGGTGAGCGCGGTGATCTCGGAGGCCGTCGCCAGAGACCCGCTGACCGTGGTCAGTGCCCCCAGCGGATTCGGGAAGACGACCTCGGTGGCCGAGTGGGCGTCAGGGCTCGAACACGTGGCGTGGCTCGGGCTCAACGCTTTCGACTCCGACCCGTCGCGGCTGACCCAGGGCGTGGTGAACGCGCTGATCCGGGGCGCGGAGCGCTCGGTGCGTCTCCTGGACCTTGACCGGGATCTGGACGACCCGCACCGGGCATACCAGGAGATCTGCAGAGTTCTGGAGGATGCGGACGAGCGCGTGCACCTGATCGTCGACGATGCTCAGCGCGCAGGGGAGGGCTGTCGTGCGGGACTTCTGGGGATGCTGGCCGAGCAGGCGCCGGACAGCCTGCGGATCGTGCTGGTGGGGACGACATTGCTCGAGGTGACCCTCTCCCGGCACCGCGTGACGCGTCCGGATTCCTTCGTCGGCGCGGACACGCTC
The DNA here is from genome assembly GCF_019443525.1 of Microbacterium sp. PAMC22086. Classification (NCBI taxonomy): domain Bacteria; kingdom Bacillati; phylum Actinomycetota; class Actinomycetes; order Micrococcales; family Microbacteriaceae; genus Microbacterium; species Microbacterium sp. PAMC22086. The sequence goes on from NZ_CP080380.1 coordinate 1,979,089, forward strand.
AGCTTCACGGAAGAGGAAGTGCGGCTGCTGCTCGACGGGGAGACGGACGGCCTCTCGGCGCAGACCATCTTCGAGGAGACCCAGGGGTGGCCGATCGCGGTCAGACTGATGATGATCGGCGGAGCGAGGCCCGACCAGCGCGCACAGAGCGCCGCCGGCTTCCTGGGCAACTACGTGCGGGAGCACGTGCTCGCGACGCTCCCTCCTGAGGTCGCCGACTTCGTTCTCAGGGGAGCGTCTGCAGCGAGCTGACCCCTGCGCTCGCGGCCGCGGTGACCGGTCGCCCCGACGCGGCGGCCCTGCTCGAGACCTGCGTGCGCCTCGGATTGTTCCTCGACCGCTTCGAGGGCCCTCACGGGGTCGTGTACCGCTGGCATGCCTCCTTCGCCAGGCGATGCGCCGAGATCCTGGACATCGATGCCGAACGCGCCGCTGGATGCCACCGCCGCGCCGCTGCCGCGCTGCAGGCGACGGATCCGACGGCATCGATCACGCACTCCCTCCATGCGTCCGAGTTCCTCACCGCACGCGAGACCCTCCTTCACCATTGGCTCGGTCTGGTGGTGGGGGCGAGAGCCGACGAGGTCGAATGCACAGCGATGCTGATGCTGCGACGCACGCCCGATGACGCGCAGGTGCTGCTGGTGCGCGCGTGTGCGAGCGACGTGCTCGGCGATCATCGGGTGGCCCGTGCGCTGTTCCGGCGCGCGGAGGCGATGATCGGTCGATCGGGCGACGACGATGAGCCCGCGGTGCTGCAGATCGCCCGGCTCTTCATCGCCGACGAGCGTGCAGAGGTCGCGGAGGCGAGCGCGAAGGTGCAGCAGATGCTCCTCGACGCGGACTCGACGGATCTCGGCGACCGCGCGGCGCTGAACTATCTCCTCGGGTGGACCGAGATCCGGCATCGCGGCAACCCGATGGTCCCGCTCGAGTACTTCTCCGCCGCGGCCAGGGAGGCGCAGAGCCTGGGAGATCGAGAACTGGCGAAGCGCGCGCTGGGGCATCTCGCCTTCGGGCAGACCTGGGCCGGTCATCTCATCGAGGCCCGACCGTCGCTCATCGCCGTTCGTGGGGCGGAGGATGTCGGTCTTCCCTGGAGCACCTACGCCGGGGGCAGTGCTGCCGCGGCCGCGGGATACGTCTCGTACTGGTCGGGTGAGCTCGACGAAGCGGTCCGCGAGTTCGGAACCGTGATCGCCAACGGGGGCTCCGATCGTTCGTTCACGAATGTGGCGCGCATGATGATCGCCTACGCGGCGGCGGAATCGGGTGATGTCTCCGCCTGCCGTCGTGCGGCGATCGGCATCCAGGAGATCCCCCTGGAGGTCGTGCACGGCGTCTCCTGGCCGGCGTTCCGCGAATCGTCGGTCGCCCTGCTCGAAGAAGCCGTCGGCCGAACGGATCGAGCGATGCGGATCGCGCGCAAGTACATCCAGTGCCCGGACCTTCCCGTCGTCAACGTCGCCCTCGCCGGCGTGCTGCGCCGCGCCGGCGACTACGCCACCGCCCTGGAGATGCTGCGGGCTCCGCACGTCTTCGCAGAGGTGTCCTCCGTGAAATCGGCGACTCTGCTCACGGCAGCCCTGCTTCGACGTCAGGCCGGACACCACGACCAGGCGCATGAGCTGTGCGAGGCGGGTGTAGCCGTCGCCTCGGGGGAGAACATCCGCCTTCTCTTCGGGCCCCGCGAGACGGCCGTGCGCAAACTGCTCGGCGAGCATGTGCACTTCGGCACGCAGTTCGAGGACTTCATCGGCAGGTGTCTGGCGAAGGGCTCGGCCGGGTCGTTGGTGGATGCCCTCGAGCTCGACGATGAGGACGGAAAGCTCGATCTCGACGGCTTCGAGCCGATCGCGGCGGGTCTCGCCGGTGAGGAGGACGTCGAAGCGCTCGCCGCCGCGATCGCCCCAGGGCAGTCCGCCGCCCTGGTCGTGCTCGAGCTCGCCTTCGCGCGCACCCTCGCGCAGAAACTCGCCGCTGCGGGAGGACAGGTGCTGCGCAGCGAGCGCGTGCCGGCGCCCGTCGTGAATGCGGTGATGGACATCCTCGACCAGGAAGATGAATGACATGCCCATGAGAAGATTCGGCCGCCCCGGACTGATCGGCCTCGCCGCCAGGACCGCAGTGGTCGCAGGGACGGCTTCGGCCGTCGGCGGCGCGATGTCGCGGCATCAGCAGGAGCGTGCGCCGGGCGAGTACGAGCAGCAGCAGTATGCGGCCGCGCAGCAGCAGGCGCAGGTCGATGCCGCCGCCAAGAATGCAGCGGCCCAGTACTCGTCTCCGCCTCCGGCGGCACCCGCCGCCGCTGACGATCTGATCGCGAAGCTGCAGCAGCTCGCATCCCTCAAGGATTCCGGCGTGCTCTCCGATGCGGAGTTCGCCGCGGCGAAGCAGAAGCTCCTGAGCTGACGAGACCGGCAGCCCGCCGTCGGAACGACAGCCGAGACGAGGACAACGAATGAGTGAACTGGAAGACCTGCGGGCCCGCGTCGTCCTCCTCGAGCACGAGAACGAGACGCTCAAGCGGCCCCGCCGCCGGCCGGTGGGGAGGAGCATCGTCGCGGGGATCGTGCTCGCTCTCGCGGTCCTGATGGCTCCGATAGCCGCGATGGGCACCTGGGCCCGGCTGCAGCTCGTCGATGCCGATCGGTTCGTCGCGACCTTCGCACCGCTCGCCGAGGATCCCGACGTACAGGACTTCGTCGCGGATCAGGTCAGCGCCGCCATCCAGGAGCAGGTGGACTTCAGCGAGATCGTCGCAGAGGTGTTCGACGGAATCCGTGAACTCGACCTTCCGCCCCGCGCGTCATCCGCACTCTCCCATCTGGAGGCCCCGGCGGCCAGCGGGCTCACCTCCCTCGTCGACGGCGTGATCCACGACGTCGTGGCATCCGATCAGTTCGCCGACATCTGGGCGCAATCGCTGCGGTTCACGCACGAACGCGCGGTCGCGATCCTGCAGAACAGTCCGGACACCGCCGTGCAGCTCGCTGACGATGGAGTGCTCTCGATCGACCTCGGTCAGGTCGTCGACCGGGTCAAGGTGGTGCTGACCGAGCGTGGCGTCGGATTCGCCCAGCTCATCCCCGAGATCGACAGGTCGGTCCCGATCGCCCAGGCTGACGCGCTGGTCCTGGTGCGCACCGTCTACCAGATCGCGGTCGCGGCGGGGTTCTGGCTGCCATGGGTGCTGCTCGGGCTCGTCGTAGCCGGCATCCTGATCGCGCGAGATCGCGCGCGTGCCCTCCTGTGGACCAGCGTGGGCTTCGCCGTCGCTTTCCTGCTCCTGTCCGCGGGGATGGGAATCGGGAGAACGTTCTTCATCGGCGCGGTGAGTCCGTCGGTCATGACGGCGGGGGCGGCCCAGTCGCTGTTCGACGAGGTCACCTCGCTGCTGAGCTCGACGATCGTGGCGCTCGCCCTGGTCGGAGTGCTCGTCGCCGTGTGGGCCTGGCTCGCCGGGTCGAGCCGCAGCGCTGTGGCCATCCGCGGCCTCCTGGATAGTGGGTTCACCGCGATCCGGAGCACGTGGGAGCGACGAGGGCTGTCGACCGGCCGCCTGGGCGTCGCGGTCGATCGCTTCCACGGACCGATCCTCATCGCCGCCTTCGCGGTCGCGGTTCTCATCCTCATCACGTCGCGGCCGGTCGCGTTCGGCACGGTGATCGGGGTGACCGTGGGGCTCGTGGTCTTCGCGGTCGTGATCGAGTTGCTCCGGCGCCCGCGCGCGGCTTACGCGTCCACGACGGAGGAGCTCCCGACAGAGGAGCCCGGCGAATCCGCGACGGTCGATCACGACACCGCAGAGCCGGACTCCCACGCCACGGCGCCGGCTCCCTGAGCGGCGGATGGCACCTGAGGGTGCGAACGTCGGGGCGAGGTGCAGGTGGGAATACTCCAGGAGGGTACTCGGTTGGCCCGAAGGAGTGAGCGGGACGACCCGCTCCATCTGTGCGGGCTTCCATCCGCTGCCTGCACGGCATCGTCTTTCCGAGGAGGAGAGCAATGAGCGCTTCGCACCACGAGGGCACCGCACACGCCGCGCCGCATCACGAGTCGGACGGCTCCGCACCCATGCACGCGGCGCACGAGGGCCACGACGATCACCCGGGTCACGGCGACCACGCAGGTCACGGGGGCCACGCAGGTCACGGGGGTCACGGCGACCACGTCGCACAGTTCCGGCGGCTGTTCTGGGTCATGCTCGTCCTCGCCGTCCCGACCGTCGCGCTTTCCGGCATGTTCGCGATGATCCTCGGATACACGCTCCCCGACGTGCCGGGCCTGGCATGGGTCTCACCCGTGCTCGGAACCGTGATGTACGTGTGGGGCGGCAAGCCCTTCCTCGTCGGGGCCGTCAGTGAGATCAGAGCCCGTACGCCCGGCATGATGCTGCTCATCGGTCTGGCGATCACGGTGGCCTTCCTCGCGTCGTGGGGAGCGAGTCTCGGCATCCTCCACCATGAGCTCGACTTCTGGTGGGAGCTGGCGCTCCTCATCGTGATCATGCTGCTCGGACACTGGATCGAGATGCGCTCGCTCGCGCAGACCACCTCTGCTCTCGACTCGCTCGCCGCGCTCCTGCCGGACGAGGCCGAGCGCGTGGAAGCCGGGCAGGTCGTCATCGTCTCACCCGCAGACCTCGCGGTCGGCGACGTCGTGGTCGTGCGACCGGGCGGAAGCGTGCCCGCGGATGGGCGCATCGTCGACGGCCGGGCGTCCATGGACGAGTCGATGGTCACGGGGGAGTCGCGCACGGTCGCGCGAGGCATCGGCGACCAGGTCACCGCCGGCACGGTGGCCACCGACTCCGGGCTCCGCGTCGAGATCACCGCCACCGGGGACGACACCACGCTCGCCGGCATCCAGCGCCTGGTGACCGAGGCGCAGAGCTCCTCCTCGCGCGCGCAGCGCCTCGCCGACACCGCTGCGGGGTGGCTGTTCTGGTTCGCGCTCGGGTCCGCGGCGATCACCGCGATCGTGTGGAGCCTGGTCGGGTTGCCCGATGCGGCCGTGATCCGCACCATCACCGTGCTCGTGATCGCCTGCCCGCACGCACTCGGGCTGGCGATTCCGCTGGTCGTGTCGATCGCCACCGAGCGTGCGGCCCGCGGGGGAGTGCTGGTCAAGGACCGCCTGGCACTGGAGAGCATGCGCACCGTCGACACCGTGCTGTTCGACAAGACCGGGACGCTCACCAAGGGCGAGCCGGTCGTGTCCGAGGTGTCCGTGTCCGGGGAGCACGACGGCGATCGAGTGCTGGCGCTCGCCGCCGCCGCCGAGGCTGACAGCGAGCACCCTCTCGCGAAGGCGATCGTCCGCGCCGCCGCCGCGAAGAACTTGTCCGTGCCGGAGAGCCGCGACTTCACGTCGTCACCGGCGGTCGGGGTCACGGCGACCGTCGAAGGGACGACTGTGCGCGTCGGCGGCCCGCATCTGCTCGCCGAGGAGCATGCGGATGAGCTCGCCGTCGCCGAGCGGTGGCGCGGGGACGGGGCCATCATCCTGCACGTGGTTCAGGACGGTCACGTCATCGGGGCGTTGAAACTCGCCGACGAGGTGCGGCCGGAATCCCGCGAGGCCGTCGACGCACTGCACGCACTCGGTGTGCAGGTCGTCATGATCACGGGCGACGCCGAGGCCGTCGCGCAGACTGTCGCGGCAGATCTCGGCATCGACCGATTCTTCGCCGGCGTGCGCCCCGAGGACAAGGCCGCGAAGGTGCAGGAGCTGCAGCACGAGGGGCGCAAGGTCGCGATGGTCGGTGACGGCGTCAACGATGCACCCGCGCTCGCGCAGGCCGACGTGGGTCTGGCGATCGGTGCCGGCACCGATGTCGCGATCGCCTCGGCCGGGGTGATCCTCGCCGGCGACGACCCGCGCTCCGTGCTCTCGGTGATCGAACTCTCGCGCGCCGCGTACCGCAAGATGAAGCAGAATCTGTGGTGGGCGGCGGGGTACAACCTGCTCTCGGTGCCGCTCGCGGCCGGCGTTCTGGCACCCATCGGCTTCGTGCTGCCGATGTCGGTCGGAGCGGTCCTGATGTCGCTGTCGACCATCGTCGTGGCGCTCAACGCCCAGCTGCTGCGGCGCCTGGACCTGCGCCCGGAGGTGACGACCCGCGCCATCCTCGATCGGTGACCGCCTGAGGTGGGCGTCGCCGACGCGGAGACGAGCCTGCTTCCCCCGATGCTGCAGAAGCGCGACGGAATCGGTCATCGGTGGTCTGCGTCCGAGCGTTCGGGCGCTCCTCGTCAGTCCGCGCGTTGCGGAGCAACCGCCTCGGTCCTCGTGCTCGGGCGGGCCGGCGCTGCGGGAAGCACCGTGGAGGGGCCGCTCAGGGCGCGGAGCGCGTAGAGGATGGTCGCGAGATCGACGAGCTCCTGGACGAGCGCACCGACGACGGCGGGGATGAGTCCGGTCATCGCCACGATCATGAGTCCGATGCTCAGTCCGATGCCGATCCAGATCGCGGTGAGAGCGACCCGCAGGGTGTGACGGCCGATCGCGACAGCGTCGACGAGCTTCGCCAGCGAGTCGACGAGGATCACGACATCAGCGGCGTCCCCGGCCGCGGTCGCGCCCTTCGCCCCCATGGCCACGCCGATGTCGGCGGCGGCGAGCACGGGGGCGTCGTTGACGCCGTCGCCGACCATCATGACCGGGCGCGGTTGCAGCTCAGCGGCGAGCGCGACCTTCTCGGGAGGGAGCAGCTCGGCGTGGATCTCGGAGATGCCCACCTGGTGGGCCACCGACTCCGCCGTCGGGCCGACGTCGCCCGTGAGTATGACCACGCGGTCCACCTCGTGCGTGCGCAGCCACGAGACGACGGCCGCGGCTTCGGGCCTCGGGTGGTCGGCGAGCACCAGCACCCCGGCGAAGCGTCCGTCCACCGCGACGTAGGCCGCGGCCTGGCTCAGCTCCAGCGTCGCCCGCACGGTGTCGGGCGCGAGTGCGGCCACGTAGGCCGGTTTGCCGACCACGACCGATCGGCCGTCGATCTCGGCGACGACGCCGTTCGTGGCCTCCTCCCGGGCTTCGGAAGCGCTGCGGAGCGCGAGTCCGCGCGCGTGCGCAGCGCGACGGATGCCTTCAGCGAGCACGTGCGTCGAGTACTGCTCCGCAGAGGCGGCGAGCTGCAGGATCTCATCCTCGTCGAAGCCCTCCGCCGGGCGGATGGCGACGAGTTCCGGTCGTCCCTGCGTGAGCGTGCCGGTCTTGTCGAACGCGGCCGAGCGCACGCGGGCGATCTGTTCGATCACGGCGCCGCCCTTCATGATCACCCCGGTCTTCGCCGCGCGGGAGAGGCCGCCGAGGAACGCGACCGGTGCGGCGATCAGGAGTGGGCACGGCGTGGCGAGCACGAGTACCTCGGCGAAGCGCGTCGCATCCCCGGAAAGGGCCCAGGCGGTTCCGGCCAGCACGAGCGAGACCGCGGTGAACGGGATGGCGAAGCGGTCCGCGAGTCGTATGACGGGGGCATGGGAGTCTTCCGCCGCATGCACGAGCGCGACGATCTGCTGGTACTGACTGTCCGAACTCGTGCGCACGGCTCTGATCCGCACGGCCCGACTTCCGTTGATGGCGCCGGAGAGCACCTCGCCCCCGGACTCGCGGGTCACGGGCATGCTCTCGCCGGTCAGCGAGGACTCATCGAAAGTCCCGGTCTCGGTGAGCAGCTCGCCGTCGACGGGCACGATCTCCGCCGGACGCACGAGCAGAACGTCGCCGATGGCCACCTCGTCGACGGGCAGATCCCTGACCTCATCCGAATCCGCGGACTGCGGGCGCAGGAGCACGTGCGCGATGCGCGGAGAGCGATCCAGCAGGGCGGACAGGTCACGCTTCGCACGGCGCCCGGCGAAGTCCTCGAGAGCCTCTCCGCCGGAGAGCATCAGCACGATGATGAGCGAGGCGATGTACTCCCCGACGGCGAGAGTCGCCACCATCGCCACCACGGCGAGGATGTCGAGCCCGACGTGACCGCGGAGCACATCGCGCACCATCCCGACGAGGGTCCAGACGACGAACGCCGCCACGTAGCCGGTGGCGATCCATCGACCGGCGACCGTGGCGTCGACGGCGTGGAGGACCAGCACGCCGACGAACACGAGAACGGTGGTGGTGATGGCCGGATAGCGCCACAGCAGGCGGAGAAACCTCATGCCCCAGCTTCCCGCGAATCGGTACGCAGTACCAGCGGGAGACGGCGTGTCCCGAGGGGACCCGCGGCGCGACGATGGTCCCGCTAGACCTTTGCTGCCGTGCTCTCATGCTCGCGGCGTCCCCGTGCGTTGCGTCGGGCGAGGATCACTCCACCCAGGATCGCGGCGACGAAGGATCCGACGAGCACCCCGATCTTCACATGCTCGTCCGCCACGGAACTCGACCCGTAGGCGAGCTCTCCCACGAGCAGGGAGACGGTGAAGCCGATTCCGGCGAGGAAGGCCATACCGGTCAGATCCGGCCAGCGCAGCGTCTCGTCGAGCCGTAGTGCGGGGAATCGGCTCAGCAGGAAGGTCGTGACAAGGATGCCGATCGGCTTGCCGGCGACGAGTCCGACGACGATCCCGATCGTGATCGGGTCGGAGAACGCGGAGACGAGTCCGTCCCACCCGCCGACCGTGACGCCGGCGGCGAAGAAGGCGAAGACGGGAACGGCGAACAGCGTGGCCACGACGCTCCAGCGGTCGGCGAAGTGGGCGGCCATGCCGTCGTAGACGGGGAGGCCCTCATCGTCGCTGCCGGTGCGGACCCTGGCGCGTTCGGTCGCCGTGACGGGGACGACGAAACCGAGCAGCACACCCGCGACGGTCGCGTGCACACCGGATGCGTGGATGCACACCCACACGGCGATGGCGAGCGGGAGCAGCAGCCACCATGCGCGGACGCCCTTCGCGACGAGCGCGGCGAACCCGGCCAGCGGCAGCAGGGCGAGGATCAGCCACGGGAAGCTGATCGAGTCGGTGTAGAACGTCGCGATGATGGTGATCGCGATCAGGTCGTCGATGATCGCCAGGGTCAGCAGGAACACACGCAGCGCCGGGGGGAGGAACTTGCCGACCACGGCGATCACCGCGACCGCGAACGCGATGTCGGTCGCGGTGGGGATCGCCCACCCGCGCAGCGCATCGGCTCCGCTGCCCGCGTTGATCAGGACGAAGATGAGCGCGGGCACCACGACGCCGCCCACGGCTGCGGCGATCGGCAGGGCCGCCCGGCGCGGGTCGCGCAGACGCCCGGCGACGAACTCCTCCTTCAGCTCGAGGCCGACGACGAAGAAGAAGATCGCCAGAAGCCCATCGGCCGCCCACGCGCCGATGCTGAGCTCGAGGTGCAGCTCGGGGATGCCGAACGTGAAGTCGCGCACGGACTCGTACCAGGAGGCGGCAGGACTGTTGGCCAGGATCAGGGCCGCGAACGTCGCCGCCAGCAGGAGGGAGCCGCCCAGGACGTCGCTGCGGGCGTTGGAGCGGATGCCTTGCCACAGCGCATGCGGGGCGAGGGAGAAACGGGCAGGTGATGAATTCGGGGACACGGAAAGACCTCACGCGAGAAGGGGTGAATGGCGCAGAAGACCACCGCCCCGTTCGAGGCGTGGTCTAGTTCCGTGGCGGCGGGCAGCCGGCGATCTCGCCGTGCGAGAGCGTGCCCCACACACTGGTCCACCCGTTCGTGCCCGGGTGCAGGATGACCCGCATCCATTCCCTCATCGGGGTCGCCGAGCGAAGACGGTGCGGGGCACGCGTCGAGCCGGCGATCGAGAGAAGGGGCACGCGTCCAGCCTAGCCGTGCGCTGCTGAGATCTATCTGCGCTCCGCGGAGACCACACCTACCTGAATCCCATTTAGCTAACTAAGCTAGCGATCATGGAACGGTACGTGCGCCTGCGGTGGCTCGGGCTCGTCTTCATCAGCATCGCGGTCTCGCTGATCATCGTCGACTCGACGATCGTCAACGTGGCGATCCCTGCGATCGTGGAGGACCTCGGCATCACCTCGACCGAGGTGCAGTGGGTGCAGGAGTCGTACACCCTCGTCTTCGCCTCCCTGCTGCTGGTGTTCGGCAGCCTCGCCGATCGCTTCGGCCGGCGGCGGGTGATGCTCATCGGCGTCGTCGTGTTCGCCCTGTCGTCGGTGTTCGCTGCGCTGTCGCCGGACGGGGGGATGCTGATCCTCGCGCGTCTGGCCCAGGGCGTCGGTGGAGCGATGATCCTGCCCACGACGCTCTCGATCATCAATGCGACCTTCCGAGGACGCGAGCGAGGGATCGCCTTCGCCGTGTGGGGGTCGACGATCGGTGGTATGGCTGCTGTCGGCCCTCTCCTGGGCGGGTGGCTCACGACCGCGTATTCGTGGCGGTGGGCGTTCGGGATCAACATCCCCCTCGGCATCATCATCGTGATCGGCGTGCTGCTGACGGTGGCGGAATCTCGCAGCGATCGCATCAGCAGAGTCGATGTCGTCGGTGCCGCGCTCTCCATCGTGGCGATGGGGAGCCTCGTGTTCGGCCTCATCGAGGGGCGGACATACGGCTGGTGGCTCATCGATACGCGTCCGCAGATCGGCGACTGGGCGTGGCCGTGGGAGCTGTCGCCGATACCCCTGCTCTTCGCGGTCGCCGTCATCGCCGTCATCGGGTTCATCCTCTGGGGCCGCTACCGCGAGCGCACGGGAAAGCCGACGCTGCTGGCGCTGCGGCTGTTCTCGATCTCCTCCTTCCGCAACGGCAACATCGCGGCGGCCGTGGTGTCGTTGGGCGAGTTCGGCATCATCCTCGCACTCCCGCTCTGGCTGCAGTTCGTCCTCGGATTCGAAGCGGTGCAGACCGGGTTGCTCCTGCTGGCGCTGGCGGGTGGCTCGTTCCTCGCCAGCGGTGTCGCCGGCGCCGCGAGCGGGAAGATCGCTCCGGTGTGGGTGGTACGCGTGGGCCTCATTGCAGAGATCGTCGGTGTCGCGGGGGTGGGGTTCGTGACCGGGCCCGACGCCTCGTGGGGACCGCTCATCCCGTTCCTGTTCGTCTACGGACTCGGCGTGGGCCTTGCCACCGCCCAGCTGACAGGAGTCGTGCTCGCCGAGGTCCCGGTCGCGGACAGTGGGGCCGCATCCGGCACGCAGTCCACCTCGAGGCAGATCGGCGCCGCTCTCGGCGTCGCGGTGCTCGGCACGGTGCTGTTCACCAGCACGGCTGGAATCCTCGCTTCCTCGCTCGACGAGCGGGGCGTGCCCGCCGTGCAGCGTGACCAGATCGTCTCGGCCGTCGTGGACAGCGCGGGAGCGGCGATCAGCGGGCTCGAGGCGAACGCTGCGACGGCCGACGCGGCTGAGGATGCGAAGGCGGCCTTCTCCGAGGGCACGCGCTATGCGGCGTGGACGGCCGCGGGGTTCCTCGCGCTCGGGCTGCTGGCGACCGTGTCCCTCGGATCGGCCACGGTGCGCGCCCGCCCCGAAGAGGCCGAGGTCTGAGGGACGCGACGGAGTTTCCTCTCCGTTCGACTTCGGGCGCTACATTCCATGCAGGTGCATTCCGACGTGTGCGCCGGTGAGGAAGCCATGGTCATCTCCCGCCCTGATCTCAGCGTGCTCGCTCGTGTGCGTGCCTCGTCGTCGCTGCTCGGGCCCAGTGAGTCGCGAGTCGCGGCGCTGATTCTGGAGCGACCTGCGGAGGTCGTCATGTGGTCGACGGCCGAACTCGCCCAGGCCGCGGGAACGTCGACGGCAACCGTGATCCGCGCATGCCAGAGCCTGGGCTTCCGCGGGTTCCAGCACCTCCGTCTGGAACTCGCTCGCTCGACGCCCCTGCGTCCCCGGGAAGACGATGTCACCTCCGACACCTTCGATGACGCCGTGGAAGCGGTGCGCCTCGCCCAAGACAGCGTGAACCCGGTGCTCCTTCAGGAGGCCGCGACGGCGCTGCGTCATGCCCGCCGCGTGGTGCTGGTCAGCAACGGGTTCTCCGGGCCGCCGCTGCAGGACTTCGCGATGCGTCTCAGCATCCTGGGGCGTCCGGTCGAGGCGCCCGTCGATCCGCTCGCCCAGCAGTTCGCCGTCAACAGCCTGACCGAGGACGACCTGTGCTTCGGACTGAGCTACTCCGGTGCGAACGTCCAGACGCTCCGTGCCTGCGCTGCCGCTGCGGACCGCGGAGCACGCGTCGCCGTCGTCACCAGCTTCGCTCGTTCGCCCATCGGGCGCACCGCCGACATCGTCGTCGCGACGGGCCCTGCAGCCCTGACGCACGACGTCGACCCTTTCCTCGCGCGAATCGGACACACCGTGGTGCTGCATGCGCTGCACTCTGCCCTCGCCAGCGATGTGGCCCCGTCGGACGCTGCGGGCATGCGTCACGTCGTCGCTGAAGCGATCGCCGAGGAGTAGCGCACCCGACCGTTCACCTCCCGGCCAGCCGGGCGTCATCGCCGGGTCAGCAGACGGTGACGTACCCCGACTGTAATGACGTTTCGTGTGGTTCGAAATACATGTAACGGCGGGACGGTCTCATGCTGGCGATTGACGTGGACGGGCTCTTCAACGTCCGGGCGAGTGACACCAGGAGGCCATGGCTGGTCCGCTCCGGTGCGCCCGAAGCGCTGAGCGAAGCGGGGGAGAAGCTCCTGATCGCGCTCGGGGTGAGTGTGATCGTCGACCTGCGCGAGCCCGCGGAGAGTGATGCCGTCGTCCACGGCATCCCTTCGGCGTCCGTCCCGGTCTACGGCACCGAGCCCCCGGCCACGGGCACCCTCGAGGAGATCTACGAGGGGTTGCTGCGAAGCCGAGGGCACGCGCTGACCGCGGCGGTCGGAGCCATCGCGGATGCCGAGGGTGCAGCCCTGGTCCACTGCACCGCCGGCAAGGACCGCACCGGCCTCGTCGTCGCGCTGGCGCGCTTCGCCGCGGGGGCGAGCGAGGACGACGTGGTCGCGGACTACGTGCTCTCCGCACCACAGGTGCGTCCGGTGCGAGGGGAGCATGCCGAGCGCATCGCCGCCTCCGTCGAAGCCCGGGAACGCGCCGATGTTCTGCGCCTGCACCTGGAGAGCCCCCCGGAGGCCATCGTGCACGCGCTGGCGGTCATCCGCGAGTTCGGCGGGGCGGAGGAGTACCTCCGCGCACACGGTCTCCGCTCCGATCAGCTCGCGGCGCTGCGCCGCAAGGAAGGGGTGGCGGCATGAGTCGCGCGACCGGTCGGTTGACGGTGCTGCACCTCAGTGATGTCCATGCCATGAGCAGCGGCCTTCTGTACGACACCGTGGACGGGTTCGCTCGCCTGCGCGCCGTCGGCGCGTACCTGCGCGACGCCGGGATCACACCGGAGGCGGTCGTGGTCACCGGCGACCTGGTGCAGCGGGGGAACGCGGATGCCTATCCGGCACTGCGCGAGGCGTTCGACGAGCTCGCGGAGATCGCCGGTGTCCCGGTGCTCACCGCGCTCGGCAATCACGATGAGCCGGAGGCCGCGCGGGTGCTGCGCGGCCACGAGCAGACCCACCACAGAGTGCATATCGTCGACGAGCTCCGCTTCATCATCCTGGATTCGTCTCGCGGCGAGCTCGGAGTCGACCAGCGGGCGTGGCTCCGCGACGTGCTGCGCACTCCGCACGGCCTCGGCACGGTCGTCGCCGTTCACCATGCGCCGCTGGGCTCTCCGCTGCCGACGCTGGCGAAGGCGGGGCTGCGGGACGCGGACGACTTCCTCGACGCCATGGCCGGCTCGGACGTGCGGGCGGTCCTGGCCGGGCACTTCCATCACCCGCTGTCCGCGACCCTGCGCGGCATCCCCGTCTTCGTCGGTCCGTCGCTGGCCTATCACCAGGTGATGGACGCCGGCCCGAACCGCGTCAGCGGCCACGACCTGGCGATGTTCTCCCTCGTGCATCTGCTGCCGGGCGGCGTCGCCGTCACCAACGTCGGGCTCGACTCGCCCGCACCGATCTTCTCCTCCGTCATCTCCACCTGAACCCTGATTGGACACCATGTCATTCCTTCGCAAGACCGCTCCCGTGGCACTGTTCGGCGTCGCCGCACTCGCCCTCGCCAGCTGCTCCTCGACGCCGGCTCCCGCCGCGACGCCCGAGGAGTCCGCCGCAGCCCTGGAGCCGGCGACCATCACGCTGTACACCTCCGAGCCGCAGGAGAAGGCCGACGAACTCGTCGCCGCCTTCAACGAGGTCCACCCCGAGATCACCGTCGAGGTGTTCCGCGCCGGCACCGGCGACCTGACCACTCGAGTCGCGACCGAGCAGGAGTCCGGTGGCATCCAGGCCGACGTGTTCCTCGCCGCCGACGCCGGCACCTTCGAGGGGTACGCCGCCGACGACCTGCTGCTGAAGTACACGCCGGCGGACGTGGACGCCCTGAATCCCGACGTCGTCGACCCCGAGGGCTTCTACACCGGCACCAGGATCATCCCGACCGTCATCGCGTACAACACCGGCATCATCACCGAAGCACCCGAGTCGTGGAAGGACCTCACCGACGCCGAGTACGCCGACAAGATCGTGATGCCGAACCCCGACGTGTCCGGGGCAGCGGCGTACAACGCCGCCGTGTGGCTGGACGACGACCAGCTGGGTGAGAAGTGGATGACGGCCCTGGCCGAGAACCGTCCGGTCATCGCCGACAGCAACGGCCCCGTGTCTCAGGCCGTCGCCACGGGCGCGCAGCCCGTCGGCATCGTGGTGGACTACCTGGTGCGCGAGCTCGCCGCACAGGGGTCGCCCATCGCCGTGTCGTACCCGAGCGAGGGCGTGCCGTACGTGTCCCAGCCGGTCGGTATCTTCGCTGACACCGACGAAGAGGCAGCATCCAAGGCGTTCGTCGACTTCCTGGTGAGCGCCGCCGGCCAGGAGCTCGCCGTCGAGCAGTCGTACCTGCCGGTGCGCTCCGACGTCGGCACGCCCGAGGGCGCCCCGTCGATGGACGACATCGAGATCCTCTCCCCGGACCTCGAGACCATCCGCAGCACGCAGGACGCTGCGGTCGAGACCTTCCGCTCGCTGTTCCTCTAAATGACCGAGATCTCCACTCTCGCCGCGGGTCCGGCATCGCGCCGGGCCCGCGGTGGCGGGCGCCGGACGCTTGACGGCGTCAGCATCCTCACCCTCGTCCTGTGGCTGGCGTGCGGCGCGTTCATCCTGCTCCCCATCGGCGCGATCCTCGTGCTGGCGAGCCGCGGGCAGCAGGCGGAGGTGCTCCTCCAGGGCGACGTCCTCGAAGCCGGAGCGAACAGCCTGCTCTCCGCCGGAGTGTCGGCGGTGCTGGCCGTCGTGGTCGGCACGGTCTTCGCCGTGCTCCTAGACCGCACCGACCTGCCGGGGCGGTCGGCGCTTCGCCTGCTCGCTCTGAGCCCACTGCTCATGCCCCCGTTCGTCGGCGCCATCGCATGGCTCGGAGTCGCCGGCCCCACGAGTCCGCTGAACCTGTGGTGGCGAGACATCTTCGGCGGACCGCTCTGGTCGATCTACGGGGCGGACGGCGTCATCGCGCTGCTCACGATCCACAGCTATCCCATCGCCATGCTCATCGTCTCCGCGGCGTTGCGCCGTATCCCCACCGACCTGGAGCAGGCTGCGCGGGTCGGAGGCGCAGGTCCCGTGCGAGCGCTCACCTCGGTGACGATCCCTCTGCTGCGGCCGGCGCTGCTGTCATCGTTCGTACTGATCGCCGTCGGGAACCTCGCCGACTTCGGAATCCCGTCGATCATCGGGCTCCCTGAACGCTTCACCACCCTCGCCACTCTCGTCTATCGCTACCTGCAGTCGGGCACCGTCGAGGACCCGCTGGCCGTGGTCGCGACGATCGGCGTCGTCCTGTTGATCCTGGCGGTCCTCGCCCTCGTCGCCGACGCCATGGTCGGTCGGCGCGGGTGGGAGCTGGATTCGTCGAGCGCCGTCGTCGAACGCGTCTCCCTGGGCCGCGCCCGTGGGGGACTGGGGGTGGCGATGTGGCTCGTGGTGCTCCTCATCACGGTCCTCCCGCTCTTCGCCCTGCTCACGCAGACGCTGTTGCGTGCTCCCGGCGTGCCGCTCACCTGGGACAACCTCACCCTCCACCACCTCGTCCGCGCGCTCACCACGCGCAACGCGCTGGAGGGGGCGGCGAACTCCGTGATGCTCGCGATCATGGCGGCCGTGATCTGCGGCGTCGTCGGTCTGGCCATCGGGCTGCTCGTGGCGCGAGTGCCGAGCCGAGCCAACCGAGCGCTGGGGGCCGTCGCCGTGGTGCCGCAGGCCGTCCCCGGCATCGTCATCGCGGTCGCATGGCTGGTGCTCGCACCCGCGTTGGGGCTGTTCAACACGCCGTGGCTTATCCTCGCGGCCTACGTCACCTCGTTCACAGCGCTCGTCGTGCAGGCCGTCGCCGCTCCGCTCTCCTCGACACCGACCAGTGCGGAAGAGGCGGCGCGGATCGGCGGCGCGACACGGGTGCGCGCCCTGATCGACATCTCCTGTCGGATGGCGGCACCGGCCGCGCTCTCCGGCGCGGTGATCGTCGCGGTCACCGCCGTGCGCGAGCTCACGCTGTCGGTGCTCCTGCTGTCGCCAGGGGCGCAGACCCTCGGCGTCGCGATCTTCAGCTTTCAGCAGGCGGGTGCGTTCAGCACCGCCGCCGCATGGTCGCTCATCGTGGCCGTGCTCGGACTCGCTGTCATCGGGTTCGCGATCCCGAAGACGAAGTAACAGAAAGGGTGCCCATGGCCTCCGTCACACTCGAACATGTCTCTCTGCGATACCGCTCCGGTGCCGTCGGCCTCGCCGACGTCGACCTGCAGGTCGCGGACGGGGAGTTCCTCGCTCTCGTCGGCCCTTCGGGATCCGGGAAGACGACGCTGCTGCGCAGTATCGCCGGGTTCCTGACCCCCACAGCGGGCCGCGTCCTGCTCGATGACCGCGTCATCGCCGGTCCCGGTGTCGCCGTACCGCCGGAGCAGCGCCGGCTGGGGATGGTGTTCCAGCAGCATGCGGTCTGGCCGCACTGGGACGTGGGTCGCAACGTCGAATATCCGTTGCGACGCGCCAAGGTGCCCCTCGCCGAGCGCCGCACCCGTGTCGGCGAAGCGCTCGACCTCGTGGGACTCGCCGGTTACGAGCGCCGGGACCCGGCGACCCTCTCCGGCGGGCAGCGGCAGCGTGTCGCCCTGGCCCGGGCGCTGGTCGCCCGCCCCCGGGTGCTCCTGCTGGACGAAGCGCTCTCCGCCCTCGACGAGCCGCTGCGTGACCGGCTTCGCCTCGAGCTGCACACCCTCACCCGGGAGATGGGCCTGACCGTCGTGCACGTGACCCACGACCGCTCCGAGGCTCTCGCACTCGCCGACAGGGTCGCGGTGCTGGATGGGGGCCGTATCCAGCAGGTCGACACCCCGTCGAACCTGCTCGCCCGCCCCGACAGTCCGTTCGTCGCGAAGTTCCTCTCCGACGCGACGTTGGTCGACGGGCGCGTCACCGACGGCCGGTTCTCCGCCGGCGACCACCCGCTGACCGTGTCCTGCCCTGGAGTGGCGAATGCGGTGCGGGCTACCGCTGCCGTGCTTCCGGCCGCCGTCACCCTCACTCCCGGCGGTGATGCCACTGTCCGCTCCTCGCTTTTCACACCGGACGGCAGCGACGTCGTCGTGGACTGGCACGGCACGCATCTGCGCGTGCGCACCCACGGCAGCCGCCACCGGGTCGGCGACGCCGTCTCCGTCCACATCACGGATGCGGTGGTCTACCCGCAGGCTGTGGAAGATGCGCCCGAGCGCGAGGCGGTGATGTCGGCATGACCCTCGCACTGGTCAGGCACGGCCGCACCGCATGGAACCGCGAGCGCAGAATGCAGGGGCAGTCCGACATCGCTCTCGATCCGGTCGGCGAAGCCCAAGCCGAAGCGGCCGGTCGTCTGCTGGCGACGGCGGTCTGGACACGGATCGTCTCGTCTCCGCTGCGACGTGCCTCGCAGTCGGCCGAGATCATCCGTAGGCACATGCCCCATGCAGAGTACCGCGTGCATGACGGCCTCGTCGAACGTCACTACGGTGAGGCCGACGGTCTGCAGGTCACCGAAGCGTGGGAGCGGTGGCCCGACCAGGACTATCCCGGCGCAGAATCCGTCGCTGCCACCGCCGACCGCGCCGCCAGCGCGCTGAGAGAGCTTCTCCGCGACGACGTGGACACCGTCGTCGTCGCTCACGGGACCCTCTTGCGGCTCGGCATCGAAGCCGTGACGGGGCACCAGTGCTCACGGCTTTCGAACGGAGACGTCGTGTTGCTCGAGGGGAGTGAAGCTCTCGGATACACCGCACGGTGGTTGACGGAGTAGCCCCCCGCACCACGGAGCACGAACGACAGAAGCCGCCTGGAATCAGGCGGCTTCTCTCGTGATGAAGAACTTCATGTACGGGCTCACGGACGTGACTCGTACAACCTTTGTGCCCCCGACAGGAGTCGAACCTGCGACCTACGGTACCGGAAACCGGCGCTCTATCCACTGAGCTACGGAGGCGTACCGATCGACAATATCACTCGTCGGGGGTGGACTCCGACCCACCGGCCTCGGTGACCGGGGCGGTGCGCAGTTCATCGAGGGCGGCCGCGAGTCTCTCCGCAAGATAGCGGTGCCCGTTCGTGGAGGGATGCTTGCGCCCCACCTCCACGTCGATCACGTCGAGATAGTTCTGCGCGGTGATCCACTCCTGGGCGATCGGGGAGATGTACCACCAGCCGCGTGCGGCGGCGAGCGCGGAGAGATCGGTGTCGATGCGTGCGGTGGCCGCTCCGACGGGGAGCTCGTGCGGAGCGGGACCGAGCACCACGATCGTCGCCTGCGGGTACGTGGCGGCCAACGTGTCCCACGCGGCGTTCACGGCGTCGCGGTAGCCGGCGACGCCCTGTGCACGGTCGTTGATCGATCCCTGGATGATGACCAGGTCGGGCGTGGCGGACGGGTCGAGCGCCGCGATGCGCTCCCCGAAGGTGGGGCCGTCGAGCCCGGGCTTGAGATATCCGCTCCCGCGGACACCGTCCACGATCGTCTCGCCGCCGAGGAGGTCGGCGAGGAGGTAGGCGTAGCCGAGGGTCGGGACGGTCGCGGCCGAGCCGTAGGTCCACGAGTCCCCGAAGACGAGCACCGTGGGCTTTTCCGGCAGCACGAGCGGTGCCGGCGCGATGACCGTGGACGTCTCGGATGCGTCATCGGCGGCGGCGCTGATCGGGGTCGTCGCCGGTGCGGGGATCCACGGACGCCACACCCCGAGAACCACGGCTGCGACGGCGAGCAGAAGCCCGGCGACGATGCCCGCCGCACCCACACGGCGTCGGGCGGTGGGCGGCTTCATGGCATGAGAGTAGATCACCGGAGGCCGAACGCAAATTCGTCGTCGTCCGCGCCGTCGGCCGAGGTCTTCCGGCCCCGTAAACTGGGGAGGCTATGAACCCCGAAACCCTCGCCGCAGCCCTCCTCGCCGTCCTCGCACCGATCGCCGAGGAACGACGTCCCGGCGAGCCGCTGGAGCTCTCCGCATCCGACATCGTGCTGGAGCGCCCCCGCAACCGCGACCACGGCGACTGGTCCTCGAACATCGCCATGCGCCTGGCCAAGCCGCTCGGTACGAACCCGCGCGAGCTCGCACAGCAGATCGTCGACGGCCTCGCCGCCGTCGACGGCATCGCGAGCGCCGAGGTCGCAGGCCCGGGGTTCATCAACGTCCGCCTCGATGCCGCTGCCGCCGGTGCACTGGCGAAGGTCATCGTCGATGCCGGTTCCGCGTACGGCACGAACACCTCTCAGGCCGGCGTCAGCGTGAACGTCGAGTTCGTCTCGGCGAACCCGACCGGACCCCTGCACATCGCCCACACGCGCTGGGCAGCTCTCGGCGACTCGATCGTGCGCCTGCTCCTCGCCAGCGGTGCGAACGCCGTCCGCGAGTACTACATCAACGACGCCGGCGCGCAGATGGAGCGCTTCGGCGTCTCGGTCCTGGCCGCGGCCAAGGGCGAGCCGACCCCCGAGGGCGGCTACCCGGGGGAGTACATCACGACCCTCGCCGGTCGCGTTCTCGAAGCGCGTCCCGACCTGCTGTCACTCCCCGACGCCGAGCAGTCGAGCGTCGCACTCGAACTCGCCTACGGGTTCCAGCTCGCCGAGATCAAGAGCTCGCTCGATCGCTTCAACGTGCCGTTCGACGTCTGGTTCTCCGAGCGCACGCTGCACGCGAAGGATGCTTCCGGAACGAGCCTGATCGATCAGGCCGTCGATCGCCTCCGCGAGCAAGGCCACGTGTTCGATGACGAGGGCGCCGTCTGGGTGCGCACCACCGACTTCGGCGACGACAAAGACCGCGTCATCCGCCGCTCGAACGGCGAGTACACGTACTTCGCCGCCGACGCCGCCTACTACCTGAACAAGGGCGACCGCGGCTTCCAGAACAAGATCTACCTGCTCGGCGCCGATCACCACGGCTACGTGCACCGCCTCAAGGCCGTCGCCGGTGCGGCGGGGGAGGACCCGGAGAAGAACGTCGAGGTGCTGATCGGCCAGATGGTCTCGATCAACGGGGCCCGTCTCAGCAAGCGCGCGGGCAACATCATCGAGATGGACGACCTGCTCGACTGGCTCGGCACCGATGCGCTGCGGTACTCGCTGGAGCGCTCACCTGCCGACTCGCCGCTCGATCTCGACCCCGAGCTGCTGCAGAAGCGCACGAACGACAACCCGGTGTTCTACGTGCAGTACGCCCACGCGCGCACGCACAACGTCGCCCGCAACGCCGGTCAATCGGGCATCGATCGCTCCGAGTTCGCGCCGGAGACGCTGACGCACGAGAGCGAGAGCGCCTTGCTCGGCGCGTTGCAGGAGTTCCCGCGCATCGTGGCGTTCGCAGCCGAGGTGCGCGAACCGCACCGCGTCGCCCGCTATCTCGAGGAGCTCGCCGGCCTGTACCACCGCTGGTACGACAACTGCCGCGTGATCCCGCTGAGCGACGACCCGATCGAGAGCGTGCACCGCACCCGCCTGTGGCTCAACGACGCCACCGGCCAGGTGCTGCGCAACGGGCTCGACCTCCTCGGAGTCTCCGCGCCGGAGCGCATGTAGCGCACGCAGGCCTCCTGCTCGGTACGGCAGGATGGCAGTCATGAGCGACGACAACCAGACCCTGCCGTATCCGGATGCCGCGGCGGAGCATCCGACGCTCGTGATCCCGGGTTCCGCGCCTGACGCTGCGGACGCCGCACCGCGGACACGGCCGCGGTGGCCCTGGGTGCTGCTCATCGTGGTCGTGGTCCTCGCCGCTCTCGTGGTCGCCGCGGAGTTCATCGCACGAGCCGTGCTGCCAGGAGTCGTGCGGTCGATCGTCGTGGAACAGCTCGATCTGCCCTCCGACCAGCAACTCGATGTGCAGACGGAGGGTCTGCTGCTGCCGCAGTTGATCGGCGGCGCACTCGACACTCTGCGTCTGTCCACGGATTCCGTGACGCTGGAGGGCATCACCGGAGCTGCCGATGTGACCGCGACGGGCGTCCCGCTGCGCGGCGGCGATATCGGTGGTGCCACCGGGACGATCCGCATCGATCAGGAGCAGTTCACCGCACTGCTTGCCGGCACCGATCTGCCCGTGGAATCGGTGGAGTTCGCGGCCCCGAACGCCACGGTGAGCGGGTCGATCAGCGTGCTCGGAGCCGCGGTGCCGCTCTCGCTGACCCTCACGCCCGGCACGGTCGACGGTGACCTCGAGCTCACACCCGTCGGGGCGAGCATCGGCGGACTCGACATCGATCTCGACCGGGTCGCCTCCACTCTCGGCTCCCTCGGCGAAGGCCTGACCCAGCCCCAGCGGGTGTGCATCGCCGATCAGCTGCCGGCCGGGCTCACCCTCACGGGGCTCGAGATCATCGATCGCGCGGCCGTGATCGACGTCGACGTGAACGGAGCGATCGTGACCGACACGACGCTCCAGGACAAGGGCGTCTGCCCCAGCTGACCCTCAGAGCCCCGGAGGCCCAGCGACGTTGGGACGGTCGCCGAACGTCGCGGCGATGTGGCGTGCGAGCCAGGCGGGCCGCTGCAGCGGGATACCGTGTCCGCACCCGTCGACGACTTCCAGGTCGCTGTGGGGGAGTGACGCATGCAGGAGTGCGGCCGACCGCTTCATGAGCGACCTCTCCTTCGCGCCGACGAGGATGGACGCGGCGCCGGGGTAGGACCGCCAGGTGTCCGGAGGTGCGAAGC
This sequence comes from Microbacterium sp. PAMC22086, assembly GCF_019443525.1. NCBI lineage: Bacteria > Bacillati > Actinomycetota > Actinomycetes > Micrococcales > Microbacteriaceae > Microbacterium > Microbacterium sp. PAMC22086. The sequence goes on from NZ_CP080380.1 coordinate 2,001,294, forward strand.
GGAGGTTCTCCTCGACGGAGCGCAGCAGTGTCTCTCGGGAGATCGTGCCCGATGCCTGCAGGTAGTCGTCCAGCAGCTCGTCCGGGACGAACAGTTGCCGTGCCTGCACCCGCGCGAACCACTCCCGCTTCGCCAGTCCCGCCGTCGCGGACAGGAGCGCGAGTGTGGGGCGGGTCGCCCGCATCGGCACGGCCTGCGCGCTGATGACGACGGCATTCCCCACGCGGTCGGGATGCAGCGCGGCGAGCTGCACGGTCAGCTGCGCCCCGAGCGAGAACCCGACGATGGTCGCTGTTCGGCCCTCCTGCTCCAGCACGCGGGCGAGTGCCGTGGTCGTCGCCGTGTGAGAGACATAGGTCTCGTCTGCGCTGCGTCCGTGACCGGGCAGGTCGGGGACGATGACGCGTACGCCCTCGCCGAGATGGGTGCGCAACGGCTCCCACATCCATCCGGCGACGCCTCCGCCGTGCAGGAGCAGCAGCGGATGCCCGTCGCGGGCGCCGAAGGTCTCGACGTGCATGGTCAGTTCCTCTCGAAGGTCTCGGCCATGCGGCCGATCGTGTCGATGGCCCGTTCGAGGTGGCCGGGCTCGAACGGGCCGAGCAGTCGCGCCGCGGAGAGCAGCCCGATCGAAGCGCTCGACAGTGCCAGGGCGAGCGCCTCGACGTCTACGTCCGCCACGATCTCCCCCCGGTCCTGCAGCGCGCGGAGCCACTCGATCACGCGTCGCTGCCGATCGCGATACCGGCCGTCGGTGACCTCCGCCACGTGTTCCCCGAGGATGCCGCGATCGTCGAGGAAAGCCGCCGTCATCAGCGCGTCGTCGCTCAGGGCGCGGGCGCTCGCGCGATACGCCGCACTCAGTCGCGGTCGGTCACCCAGCTCACGGCTCACACGGTCGTTCATGCGCGTCGTGCCGCGCTGCAGGAGCGCATCCAGGATCTCGCGCTTGCCGGCGAACTCCAGATAGACCGCGCCTTTGCCGATCCCTGCACGGTCGGCGATCGACGCCACGCTCATGGCGTCGAACCCGTGGGCGAGCACGAGTTCCTCCGCGGCATCGAGGATGCGGTCGCGACGGTCAGGGACGCGGGGGCGGGGCATCGGTGGTCCTCTCCAGGTGGTCGAGCATCGCGGGGATGACGACGTCCGGACGATCGCGCTGCACCCAGTGGCCGGCACCGGGAACGGTCACCAGCGACCCCGCGGGCAGCAGCTCGGCGGCGGTGCGGATGCGCGCGAGCGGGACTCCCGAGTCGCGATCACCGTGCACGAGGAGCGTGGGCGTCGTGATCGATGGCAGGTGCGGGGTGTAGAGCGTGCGCAGACGATTCCAGAGCACCTGATTGTGCTGCCACTGTGCGAAGGTCTCCAGACCGGTGCCGACGGCGGCCTCGGTGAGCACGGCCTCGACGAGTTCGGGAGTCCGTGCCTGCGGAGTGCGCACCAGGTCGCCGAGGCCGCGTTCCATCGCGGAGCGGTTGCGCGCGTAGGAGCGGGTCATCGCGGCGAGCAGCCCGGTGCGCAACAGCATGAAGGTGCCGAAATGGGTGATCCGGCCGACGAGGCCATCGGCCAGCCGCGGCATCAGCCCGTAGCATCCGAGCAGCACGGCGGATCGCGCGCGCCCCGGCTGATCCAGGAGATGCCCGAGCGTCATCCCGCCGCCGAGGGAGAGGCCCGCGATCGCGTAGTCGTGCAGACCGAGCCCGTCGACGAGTTCCCCCACATGCCGCACGAGTCGCTCCTGCGTGAGCGGCCACTCCGCGCGGGCGCTGCGCCCGAAACCGGGATGGTCGGGCGCGAAGACGTGGTGTCCGGCTGCGGCGAGGGCTGCTCCGACCGCGCCCCAGGAGAGCTCGGCACTGTCGGCGCCGCCTCCGTGCAGGAGCAGGACCGGCACTGCGGATTCGCACTCGGGTCGCCATTCCAGGGTCGAGACCGTGGAATGGGGGAGGGTGATGCTCGTGCGTCGGGGATCCATGATGCCCTCTCGTTGTGACCAATCTAGACGATCTGGTCACAACGAGGAGCGCGGATCAGGAACCCGCGTCGGCGGCCGCCGCCTTCTGCGCCGCGCGGAGCTCGGCCGTCGCGATCCGCACCTCGACCTCCGCGCGCTGCAGACGTCGCTCGGGGAACGTGGTCGCCGCGTATCTCGCGTGCACCCGGTCGGTGCTCTCCTCCTCGGCGGTCACGATGTAGGCGCAGGCGAACAGCATCACCTGAGCCGAGAAGTTCAGCCAGATCAGCAGCGCGAGCAGCGAGGCGAACGAGGCCAGGAGCGGGTTGCTGGTGGCGCCGCCCACGAAGAGGCTCGACAGCTCCTGCAAGGCCAGCAGACCGAGCGCACCCAGCAGCGCGCCGGACCAGAGCGACCGTGCTGACGGGCGGACACCGGAGAGCAGGAGGAACACGCCGATGATGATCACCGCGTCGAGCGCGAACACGACGAGGAGCGACACCAGGCGCACCGTCCACGTGGCCACCGGAGAGTCCTCGGGGAGTCCGAGCAGGCCGGTGATCCACACGATGCCGAGCTGGCCGGCGAAGGTGAGGAAGGCCGAGGCGACGAAGGCGAGACCGATTCCGATCGCGAGCGCGAGGTTGCGCAAGATCACCCAGATCCAGAGGATGTCGTCCTGCAGGGTCCCCGCCAGCACGCGCACGGCTGCGCGCAGGGAGCCGATGGCTCCGAGCGCCGCGCCCACGAGAGAGACGAGCGAGATGATGCCGGCGATCGACAGCGAGGCCGGTGCGCGCAGGTCCTCGGTCTTGATCACACCGTCCTCGCCGATCAGCCCCGGCACCGCCGACTGCACCGCGTCGATGATCGCCTGCCACGCGACCGGGTTCCCGGCGAGCCAGAGTGCAGCGATCGAGAAGCCCAGCAGCACGCCGGCGAACACGCTGAAGAGCGCGCGGTACGTGACGCTGTCGGCGAGCATGGGGCCGCGGCGTTCGATGTACAGCAGCGCAGCGCGCACCGGGCGACGTGCGAGCGCCCAGGCGATCAGCGGCCCGGTGATGCGCGCGATGAGACCCGGACGCGCCGGGGAGTCTGTTCGTGTTTCGCTGTTCGTCACGACCCCACCCTAAGAGGCGACGATGACAGGATGCAGGGGCTTGACGCCGCGCGTCGCCGTGACGAAGGTGGCGGGGCCGGTGCCCTAGAATCGGGTCAACCTCGATGTGCGCGCCCTGCCCGAGATCCTTCCCACGATTGGTGATCAGTGCTTCTCCCTGCCGATTCGCTCGCTCCGGAATGGCTTGCCGTCCCTGAAGACGCGAACGATCTCGCCGACGGCGTCTGGCCGGCCTCCGCGACGCGCGACGCCGATGGTGCGATCGATATCGCGGGCGTCAGCGCCACCACGCTCGCCCGCACCTACGGCACCCCGCTGCTCGTGCTCGACGAGGACGAGGTGCGCGGCCGTGCGCGGCGGTTCCGGCTCGCCTTCGACCAGGCGGCTGCCGAGAACGGCACCACGGCGCAGGTGTACTACGCGGGCAAGGCCTTCCTCTGCACCACGGTCGCGCGCTGGGTCGTCGACGAGGGACTGCGCGTCGACGTGTGCACCGGGGGAGAGCTCGCCGTCGCCCTCGCCGCCGGAGTCGCACCGGCCTCTCTCGGTTTCCACGGCAACAACAAGTCGGTGGCCGAGCTCGAGCGGGCGGTCGAGGTGGGCGTGGGCACGATCATCGTCGACAGCGCCATCGAGATCGAGCGGCTCGCGGCCATCGTCGCCCGCACCGGAGCGACGCAGCGTGTGCTGGTGCGCGTGATCAGCGGCGTCCACGCCGAGACCCACGACTTCCTCGCCACGGCGCACGAGGACCAGAAGTTCGGCTTCCCCTTCCCGGACGCCGAGCGGGCGGTGGCACGCATCCGCGAGATTCCCGGCCTGGTGTTCGCTGGCCTGCACTGCCACATCGGCTCGCAGATCTTCGGCGTCGCAGGTTTCCGCGAATCGGCGTCCCGCGTGCTCGACCTGCACGCGTCCCTGCTCGCGGACGGACCGGTGCCGCAGCTCAACCTCGGCGGCGGCTTCGGCATCGCCTACACGCGGGTCGACGACCCGACTCCGATCGAGGGACTGGCGGCCGCCATCGTCACCGCGGTGGCCGAGGATTGCGCGGCCAGGGGCATCCCCGTCCCGGCCTTGTCGTTCGAACCGGGGCGCGCCATCGTCGGCACGGCCGGTGTGACGATCTACGAGGTCGGCACCACGAAGGACGTGACGATCGATTCCGGAGCCGTGCGCCGTTACATCAGCGTCGACGGCGGAATGAGCGACAACGCGCGTCCGGCCCTCTACGGCGCGCAGTACTCGGCTCGCCTCGCCTCGCGCGTCGGAGAGGGCGAGCCCCGCCTCAGCCGCGTGGTGGGCAAGCACTGCGAGTCCGGTGACATCGTCGTCGATCACGAGTACCTGCCCGAAGACCTCGTGCCGGGCGATCTGCTCGCTGTGCCGGCCACCGGTGCGTACTGCGTCTCGCTCGCGAGCAACTACAACCATGTCCCGCGTCCTCCTGTCGTTGCCGTACGCGGCGGGCGCTCGGCGGTCATCGTCCGTGGCGAGACCATCGATGACGTGCTGGCCCGCGACGCGGGCATCGACGGGGCGAACGCCCCCGAGGGAGACCAATGACCCACCTCCGAAGGAGTAACCATGACTGACTACCGACGACTTCGTGTGGCGCTGCTGGGTGCCGGAGCCGTCGGCTCTCAGGTCGCGGCGCTCCTGCTGCGCCACGGCGATGAGCTCGCCGACCGTGCCGGTGCTGAGCTGGAGCTCGCCGGCATCGCCGTGCGCGACGTGGACGCTCCGCGTGACGTCGACCTGCCCAAGGAGCTCTTCACCACCGACGCCGAGTCGCTGATCCTGGGCGCCGATATCGTGATCGAGCTCATCGGCGGCATCGAGCCGGCGCGCACGAGCATCCTGCAGGCGATCGGCTCCGGCGCCGATGTCATCACCGCCAACAAGGCGCTGTTGGCAACGCACGGCCCCGAACTGTTCGAGGCCGCTGACCGCGTCGGTGCCTCCGTGCACTACGAGGCTGCAGCCGCCGGCGCGATCCCGATCATCCGTCCGCTGCGCGACTCGCTCGCCGGCGACCGCGTGGTGCGCATCATGGGCATCGTGAACGGCACCACCAACTACATCCTCGACCGGATGGACACCGAGGGCGCCGACTTCGCCGACGTGCTCGCCGACGCGCAGCGTCTGGGTTACGCCGAAGCCGATCCGACGGCGGATGTCGAGGGCTACGACGCCGCGCAGAAGGCGGCGATCCTCGCGAGCCTCGCGTTCCACACCGCTGTCCCGCTGGAAGGCGTCTACCGCGAGGGCATCACCTCGATCACGGCATCCATGATCGAAGAGGCACGCGCCGCCGGTTTCGTGATCAAGCTGCTCGCCGTGTGCGAGCGGATCGAGGCGAACGGTGCCGAGTCGATCTCGGTGCGGGTTTACCCGGCCCTTGTGCCCGCGTCGCACCCGCTCGCCTCCGTGCATGGCGCGAACAACGCGGTGTTCGTCGAGGCCGAGGCCGCCGGATCCCTCATGTTCTACGGAGCAGGAGCCGGGGGAGTGCAGACCGCGTCCGCCGTGCTCGGCGACGTCGTCTCCGCCGCCCGCCGTCACATCGCCGGCGGTGTCGGGGTGGGGGAGTCGACCCGCGCGAACCTCCCCGTAGTGCCGATCGGCCACGTCACGACCCGCTACCAGATCACTCTCGAGGTCGCGGACGCGCCCGGTGTGCTCGCCACGGTCGCCGGCATCCTCAGCGACGGCGGCGTCTCGGTCGCGACGGTCGTGCAGACCGTCGAGGGAGAGGACGAGCCGACGGCACGCCTCATCATCGGCACCCACCGCGCCACCGAGCAGGCGCTCAGCGCCACGGTCGACGCTCTCGCCGACAGCGAGGTCGTCGCCCGTGTGGTCTCGGTGCTCCGGGTGGAAGGCGAGTGACGATGGCGGCAGCCTCCGCGACCGCGTCGGGCGGTGCGGTCGAAGGCCGCACGGTCGAGGTGCGGGTTCCCGCGACCAGCGCGAACCTCGGCCCCGGTTTCGACACGCTGGGCCTTGCTCTCAGCGTCTACGACACCCTTCTCGTGACGGCACTGCCCGCGGGCCGGCTCGAGATCGAGGTGACGGGCTCCGGCGCGAGCGAGATCCCGCGTGACGAGTCGAACCTGATCGTGCGCACCATCGCCTACGTCTTCGCCGACGCCGGGCGTCCGGTCCCCGGGCTGCGCATCGTCGCCGAGAACGCCGTGCCGCACGGGCGGGGGCTCGGCTCCTCCGGCGCCGCCGTCGCCGCAGGAGTGCTCGCCGCGAAGGGCCTGCTCGAGGGCGATGTCGAGATCGGCGACACCGACCTCCTCCGCCTCGCGACCGAGCTCGAAGGCCACCCCGACAACGTCGCGCCGGCTCTCTTCGGCGGTCTCACGATCGCGTGGATGTCGGAGCGCGGACCGCAGCACAAGAAGCTGCTCGTCCACCGTGGCGTCTCGCCCCTCGTTCTCGTTCCCGCGTACACGATGTCGACATCGCAGGCGCGGTCGCTGCAGCCGCCGCAGGTCTCCACCGCGGATGCCGTGTTCAACGTCTCGCGCTCCGCGCTGCTGATCGCCGCGCTCATGCAGAGCCCCGAGCTGCTCCTTGACGCCACCGCCGACCGGCTCCATCAGGACTACCGGGCAGGAGCCATGCCCGAGACGCAGCGTCTGGTGCAGGCGCTGCGCGCAGCGGGCTTCGCCGCCGTCGTCTCGGGAGCGGGCCCCAGCGTGCTCGTGCTCGCAGACGGGCCGGGCAGCCGCCAGGACGCGGTCGAGCTGGCCGATCGAGTCACCGACACCCCGTGGGAGGCGCTCCTGCTCGCAGTCGACGTCCGTGGTGGTACAGTGGGGACTCGAGCGGAGGGCTCCACGTAACTGCGTGAATCTGGCCCCATTGCAAATCTTGCAAGACCCGCACGCAAATCCCTGTGGCACAAGTGCCGAGGCTGGCTGGCGCCGAGCGTCAGCCCGTGCGATCGCGCGCAGCACCCGTTGTGTGCGTTCAACGCTCATTCCCCATGACATATAAGGGAGTACTCGTGGAGAACCTCTCCGAGACCCAGAACGACCAGTCGGCGCCTACCGCCGAAGCACCCGCGGCATCCGCGGAGTCGGCCACCGAGTCCGCACCGGCGCGTAAGCGCGCACCGCGTCGCGCCAGCACCGCCACGGCGGCAGCCAAGGCCGAGAAGGCCGAAGCGGCGAAGGCCGAGAAGGCCGCGAAGTCGGATGCTGCGCCCGAAGCCACCGCCCCCGAGACGGCATCCGCAGGTGCGGAGCCCACCGAGGCCGCGCCCAAGGCGAAGGCGCCGCGTCGCAGCCGCGCCAAGAAGGCCGATGCCGAGGCTCCGGCCGCCGACACCGCTGCTGCGGAAGCACCCGCCCCCGAGGCGGCACCCGCGGAGGCTCCTGCCGAGCCCGCCCCCAAGACGACCGGGCGTGGACGCCGCGGTGCGCAGAAGCCGGCCGCCGATGCCGAGGCACCCGCCGCGGAGCAGGCAGCGGAGTCCGCCTCCGAAGCCGCTCCCGCGGAGACCTCGCAGAACAACGACTCCGACTCCTCCGATGGTGGCGAGGAGCAGGGTGGTCGCGGCCGCAACCGCAGCCGTAGCCGCAATCGCGGACGCGGGCAGAACGGCGTCGCGCAGGAACAGCAGCAGCAGCAGGCGCAGCCGGCGGCTGACGATGACCAGGCCGGCGGCAACAACCGCAACCGTCAGCGCAACAAGCGCCGCAGCGGCACCCCGACCGACGAGTTCGACACCGAGATCGGCGAGGACGACGTCCTGATCCCGATCGCCGGCATCCTCGATGTGCTCGACAACTACGCTTTCGTCCGCACGACCGGCTACCTCGCCGGACCCAGCGACGTGTACGTGTCCCTCGGACAGGTGAAGAAGTACAACCTGCGCAAGGGCGACGCCGTCGTCGGCTCGATCAAGCAGCCCCGCGAGGGCGAGCAGCAGGGTCGCCAGAAGTACAACGCGCTGGTCAAGGTCGACTCGATCAACGGCCTCTCGGTCGACGACGCCGCCACCCGCGTGGAGTTCGGCAAGCTCACGCCGCTCTACCCGCAGGAGCGTCTGCGTCTGGAGACGGCCCCCGAGAAGCTGACCCAGCGCATCATCGACCTGGTAGCCCCGATCGGCAAGGGCCAGCGCGGCCTCATCGTCGCGCCGCCCAAGGCGGGCAAGACCATCGTGCTGCAGCAGATCGCGAACGCGATCGCGCAGAACAACCCCGAGGTCCACCTCATGGTCGTGCTCGTCGACGAGCGCCCCGAAGAGGTCACCGACATGGAGCGCACGGTGAAGGGAGAGGTCATCGCCTCGACCTTCGATCGCCCCGCTGAGGACCACACCACGGTCGCCGAGCTCGCGATCGAGCGCGCCAAGCGCCTGGTCGAGCTGGGCCGCGACGTCGTCGTGCTGCTCGACTCGATCACCCGCCTCGGCCGCGCGTACAACCTCGCCGCCCCGGCCTCGGGTCGTGTGCTGACCGGTGGCGTCGACGCCTCGGCGCTGTACCCGCCCAAGCGCTTCTTCGGTGCCGCGCGCAACATCGAGAACGGTGGATCGCTCACCATCCTCGCCACCGCGCTCGTCGAGACCGGTTCCAAGATGGACGAGGTCATCTTCGAGGAGTTCAAGGGCACCGGCAACAGCGAGCTGCGCCTGTCGCGCTCGCTCGCCGACAAGCGCATCTTCCCGGCCGTCGACGTCAACGCGTCGAGCACCCGCCGCGAAGAGATGCTGCTCTCGGCCGACGAGGTCAAGATCACGTGGAAGCTGCGTCGCGCCCTCGCCGGCCTCGACCAGCAGCAGGCCCTCGAGGTCGTGCTCGGCAAGCTCAAGGAGACCAACTCCAACGTCGAGTTCCTCGTGCAGATGCAGAAGTCGATCCCTACGCTCCCCTCGGGCGCGCACGGGCACGACAACAACATCCGCTGAGCGGCTGAGCCGTGTTCGAGTCCGTCCAGACTCTGATCGACGAGCATCGCCGGGTGCAGGAGGAACTCTCCGACCCGGCGGTGCACGCCGACGCCGCCCGAGCGAAGCGCGTCAACCGCCGCTACGCCGAGCTGTCGCGCATCGTCGCCGCCTACGAAGCGTGGGTCGCTGCGACCGACGATCTGGAGACCGCTCGTGAGTTCGCTCGCGAGGACGAGTCGATCGCCGCGGAGATCCCGGCGATGGAGGAGGAGCTGCAGGCCTCGCAGGAGCGTCTGCGGCGTCTGCTGATCCCGCGTGACCCGGACGACGCCCGCGACGTGATCATGGAGATCAAGGCGGGGGAGGGCGGTGCGGAGTCCGCGCTGTTCGCCGCGGATCTCCTGCGCATGTACATCCAGTACGCGGCCTCCAAGGGCTGGAAGACGGAGCTGCTCGAACGCAACGAGTCCGACCTCGGCGGCTACAAGGATGTCCAGGTCGCGATCAAGGGCTCGTCGTCCGATCCCGCTCAGGGCGTCTGGGCGCACCTGAAGTACGAGGGCGGCGTGCATCGCGTGCAGCGTGTGCCGGCGACCGAGTCGCAGGGGCGCATCCACACGTCGACCACCGGCGTGCTCGTCTTTCCCGAGGTCGATGAGCCGGAGGAGATCCACATCGACCAGAACGATCTCAAGATCGACGTGTTCCGCTCCTCCGGTCCCGGTGGGCAGTCCGTGAACACGACGGACTCCGCGGTGCGGATCACGCACGTGCCGACGGGCATCGTCGTCTCGATGCAGAACGAGAAGTCTCAGCTGCAGAACCGCGAGGCGGGCATGCGCGTGCTGCGTGCCCGACTGCTCGCGCGTCAGCAGGAGGAACTCGACGCTGCGGCATCCGACGCCCGCCGATCGCAGATCCGGGGCATGGACCGCTCGGAGCGCATCCGCACGTACAACTTCCCTGAGAACCGGATCGCGGATCACCGCACCGGGTTCAAGGCCTACAACCTCGATCAGGTCATGGATGGAGCACTCGATCCGCTGATCGAGAGCGCCATCACCGCCGACGAGGAAGCACGGCTCGCCGCGGTCGGCTCCGACTCCTGACGAACGCTCTCACGCGTCGGCCGCTCAGGTGCGGGCGGCGTATCGATGCTCGGGGCGTCCGGTCGAGCCGTAGTTGAGGCGCACCTCCACGACGGTCCTGGCGGCCAGTGCCGCCAAGTGCCGCTGCGCAGTCGCGCGGGAGATCCCGACGCGTTCGCCGACCTCTGCGGCCGAAGCCTCACCGTCGCCGAGCGCGGCGAGAACGAGCTGCTCCGTCGCCGAGCGCGAGATCGACACGGGCTCACCCGCACCGTGCAGGATCGCCAGAGCGCGATCCACGTCCTCCTGGCGCAGTGCGCGGTCACCGCTGAGGAGATTGCAGCAGCGGATGTAGCGATCGAGGAGGCTCGACAGTGCTCGTCTTTCGAACGGCTTCACGAGATAGCCCACCGCCCCGGAGCGCAGTGCTCTGCGCACCGTGGCGGCGTCGTCGGCCGCGGAGATGAGGATCGCGTCGATCCCGGATTCCCGCACGAGCGCGATGCCGTCCCCGTCGGGAAGGAAGACGTCGGCGATCAGGAGATCGGGGCGAGACGCGCGCACGCTGTCGCGGGCCTCGGCGAGAGAGCGCACCGTTCCCGTCACGGCGAAGCCGGGATGATCGTCCACGATGCCCTGGTGCAGCTGGGCCACCCGGAAATCATCGTCGAGGATGAGCACGCGTACAGGCTCGGTCATGTGTTCTCCTTCTCGTCGGGTGAGGTCCGTGCCACGGCTCCGCCGATGCGCGCGGCGAACACCGCACCGCTTTCGGCACCGCCCTGATCGATGACCCAGAGGTCCCCGCCGCTGCGACGGGCGATCTCGGTGGAGAGGGGGAGGCCGATGCCATGCCCGTGCACGTCGTCGTCCGTGGTCCCCTCCCTCGGCTGTGCCGGCGACGGCTCGATACCTCCGAGGCCGGGTCCGGAGTCGGAGACGGTGAACACGAGGGCATCGCCGTCATCCAGCAGTGCCACCTCGACCCAGCGCGGGGTCCGCTCGCCCGAGACGGCGGCGGTCACCGCGTTGTCGATCAGGTTGCCGAGCACGGCCGCGACGTCCTCCGCCTCCTGCACGGTGCCGATCAGCTGGGTGTCCTCCGCTATCCGGAGGGCGACGCCGCGCTCTCCCGCCTCCACCCCCTTGGCGCCGAGGAACGAGTGCAGGAAGGGGTCGCCCACGAGGTCGAGTCCCACGACGGGAAACGCCACGGGGCCGCGGTCCACGAGCTCGCCCAGGAACGCCCGGGCCTGCGGCACCCGGTCGGCGTCGATGAGCCCGGCGGCCACGTGCATGCGGTTGGCGAACTCGTGCCGCTGCACGCGCAGCGCCGCCGTCATCGTCCTGACGGTCTCCAGGCGCTCGGTCAGGGCGACCAGATCCGTGCGATCGCGCACGATCAGCACGTCTCCGAGCGCGTGGCCGTCGCGCACCACAGGGCGCGAGTCGAGGTAGAGCATCCGGTCTCCGACGATGGCACTCGAGCGAGTGCGGGCGCCGGTCGCTGCATCGAGGACAGCCGGGGCGAACCCGAGATCGTCGATGGACCGCCCGACAGGTTCGTCCAGGCCGAGCAGGCGATCGGCGGCGGCGTTGCTCACGCGCACCACACCTCGTGTGTCGACCGCGAGCACCTCGCGCCGATCGAGTCGAGGATCATGTCGCCGAGGCCGAGGCCTGCTCCCGCGAAGAGGCCGAAGGATCGTCGTGACCCTCGGCTTCGCATGGATCCTGGGCCTGCAGGAGCGCCGGCGACTCGGTCGCCTGGATTCCGAGGGGCTGCTGGTCGGCGCCGACGGCGGGACGCTCTCCACGGTGCCGAAGATCTTCCGCGGGGCAGAGCCGAAGCCGGGTGCGCGCGCCTCGCTGCGCACCGGCAACCTCGTGGTCGTCGCCGGCGGACACGCTCCCGTCTCCGCCGCGAGCGTCGATCCCGCGGACACGGCCATGGCCGACACGATGCTGGACCCTGAACGGCCCACCCTCCGGCCGAAGCTCATCTGGTTCAACCTCGCTCTCACCGTCGCGGTCATGGTGCTGCTGGTGCTCGACATCCTGCCGCTGCCGTACGTGTTCATGGTGGGAGCGGGCCTCGCGCTCGTCATCAACTTCCGTGGCATCAAGGAACAGGCCTCGGAGATCGTCGCGCACGCACCGAGCATCGTGGGCGTGGTCTCCATGGTGATCGTCGCCGGAGTCCTGGTCGGCGTGCTCACCGGCACCGGGATGGTCGATGCGATGGCCACGTGGATCACCGACGTGCTCCCGCCGGCGCTCGGTCCGTTCCTCGCGCCGATCACCGGGGTGCTCTCGATCCCGTTCACGTTCTTCATGTCGAACGATGCGTTCTACTTCGGCATCCTCCCGGTGCTCGCCCAGAGCGCCGCGAACTTCGGCATCGATCCCGTGGAGATGGCGAGGGCGTCGATCACCGGCCAGCCCGTGCACCTGCAGAGTCCGCTGGTACCCGCCATCCTGCTGCTCGTGTCGCTCGCGAGCGTGAACCTGGGCGACCACCACCGCAAGGTGCTGTGGCGCGCCACGATCGTCTCGCTGGTCATGCTCGGCGTCGGCATCCTGACCGGAGCCGTCCGTTTCTTCGTGGCGCAGTGACGCTCCGGTGGTGGGGAGCGCGGACGCCGTGCTCCCCACCATCGTGCGTGCACAGCGCCATGCTCGGCCCGTGATCACTTTCCTGTTCCGCGGCCTGCTCTACGTGGTGTCCGCCGGTCTCGGCCTGATCGCCGCTGACCTCCTCCTCGACGGCTTCACGATCGAATGGGACAAGTGGTGGGGCTTCGTCATCTGCATCCTGATCTTCGCGATCCTGCAGAGCGTGCTCGCGCCCTGGGTCGGCAAGATGGCCAACCGCTACGCGCCGGTGTTGATGGGCGGTATCGGGATCTTCTCGACGCTGATCTCCCTCGTCGTCGTCGTGCTGCTGCCCATCGGCGGGCTGCGGATCACCGACCTGACCGGGTGGCTGCTCGGTGCGGTCATCGTCTGGCTGATCACGGCGCTCGGCAGCGTGCTGCTCCCGCTCCTCTTCCTGCGTAAGAAGGTCGCGGCGGTCAAGGGCCAACGCCGCTAGGGCGTCCGCCGTTCTCGTCTACTCAGATCGCGTAGTGGTCCGGCGCGGTGAGCAGAGCCCTGGTGTCCTCGCCGACCGTGCGATGACGCGGCTTCGCCGGCACTCCGACGAGCACGCTGTCGGCGGGGGCGTCACGAGTGACCACGGCGTTCGCACCGACCACGGAACCGGCCCCGATCGTCACGGGGCCGAGGATCTTGGCGCCGGCGCCGACGGCCACTCCGTCTCCGAGAGTGGGATGCCTCTTCCCGGAAGCGCGTGTGCGTCCGCCGAGCGTGACGCCGTGGTAGAGCATCACGTCGTCGCCCACCACGGCGGTCTCGCCGATGACCACGCCCATGCCGTGGTCGATGAAGAAGCGACGGCCGATGTTCGCGCCGGGGTGGATCTCGATCCCGGTCAGCCAGCGCGACACCTGGGAGCCGGCGCGTGCGAGCAGACGCAGGCGGCGCCGCCAGAGCGCATGCGAGACGCGGTGCGCCCAGACGGCGTGCAGCCCGGGGTAGAGCAGAGCGACCTCGACGGCGCTGCGCGCGGCCGGATCCCGAAGGCGTGCGGCCGCGATGTCCTCGCGCATCCGCCCGATCATGCCCATCGCCGGTCTCAGTCTTCGCGCAGATCCTCGAACAGCGCGGTGGAGATGTAACGCTCACCGGTGTCGGGGATCATGACGACGATCGTCTTGCCGGTGTTCTCCGGTCGGGCCGCGACCTTCAGCGCGGCGGCCACCGCGGCGCCGGATGACATGCCCACGAGGAGACCCTCCTTGGCCGCGAGCTCACGGGCGACGCGGATGGACTCGTCGAACTCGGCGGTGAGGATCTCATCGAGCACCTCGCGATCGAGCACACCGGGGACGAAGTTCGGGCCGATGCCCTGGATCTTGTGCGGGCCGGGGTGTCCCTCGGTGAGCACCGGGGAATCCTTGGGCTCGACCGCGATCACCTGGACGCCGGGCTTCGCCGCCTTGAGCGCCTGTCCGGTCCCGGTGACGGTTCCACCGGTGCCGACGCCCGCGACGAGGATGTCGACCGCGCCGTCGGTGTCGCGGAGGATCTCCTGCGCCGTGGTCTCGCGGTGGATTTGGGGGTTCGCGGCATTCTCGAACTGGCGGATCCAGATGGCTCCGGGAGTCTCGGCGACGATGCGCTTGGTCTCCTCGATCGCACCGCTCATGCCCTTGGTGGGGTCGGTGAGCACGATCTGCGCGCCGAACGCCTTCAGCAGGACCCGGCGCTCCTTCGACATGGAGGCGGGCATCGTCAGGATCACGCGGTAGCCGCGCGCGGCGCCGACCATCGCGAGAGCGATGCCGGTGTTGCCGCTCGTGGACTCCACGATGGTGCCGCCCGGCGTGAGCTCACCCGATGCCTCGGCGGCGTTGACCATGGCGATCCCGATGCGATCCTTCACGCTCGAGGCGGGGTTGTAGTACTCGAGCTTGGCGAGGACGGTCGCACCCAGTCCCTCGGTCACCCGGTTCAGGCGGACGAGCGGTGTGTTGCCGAACGCGGTCGTGATGTCGGAGTGGATGCCGGGCATGATGAACCTTCCTGTGCGGGGTCGCTGCGGACCAGCTTAGGGGAGGGGTCCTATGGGGAGGCCTTTGTGACGGCCGCTCGCACTCTACGCTGGAAGGCATGTCTGACACCTCTCTCGCTGCGGTCGTCCGCACGGCGGCCCAGCGTCTGGCCGATGTCGGAGTGCCCGACCCTCTCGTCGACGCAGAGCTTCTCGCCGGCCACATCCTCGGACGACGACGCGGCGAGGTGCACGCGGCGATCGTCCGTGGCGACGGCATCGATGACGCAGCGGTGTCGGCGCTCGATGAGGCCGTGACGCGTCGTGCAGCCAGGGAGCCGCTGCAGCACATCACCGGAACCGCGCCATTCCGTCACCTCGAGCTCGCCGTCGGCCCCGGCGTCTTCGTACCCCGTCCGGAGACGGAGACCGTCGTGCAGTACGCGATCGACGCACTGCTGAGCTCCCCGGAGTCCGCGCCGGTCGGCATCGACCTCGGCACCGGCAGCGGGGCGATCGCCCTCGCGATGGCCACCGAGGTGCCGCACGCGCGCATCTTCGCCGCCGAGCTCTCCGAGGACGCGCATGCCTGGGCGAGCCGCAACGTCGCGGGAGTCGACAACCTCACGCTGGTGCTGTCCGACCTGGGGGAAGCCTTCCCGGAGCTCGACGGCACGGCCTCCGTGGTCATCTCGAATCCGCCGTATGTGCCCGATGCCGCCATTCCCCGCGATCCGGAGGTGCGGCTGTTCGATCCGGCCATGGCTCTGTACGGGGGAGAGGACGGTCTCGACATCGTGCGTGTGCTCAGCTCACGGGCCCTGCGGCTGCTGCGCCCCGGTGGTCTCCTCGTCATCGAGCACGGCGAACTGCAGGGCGAGTCGATCAGGGACCTCCTCGCGGTCGACGGCTGGCGCGCACCGGCGACGCACCGGGACCTGACGCTCCGGGATCGCACCACCACCGCGCTCCGACCCTGATCAGCAACCTCCGAGCGTGCTCACTGGCCGCGCCGCATAGAATCGAACCGTCATGTCAACCATCTTCGACTGCAGCGACGAGTCGCAGCTCCTCGCCGGCATGCGCCACGCGCGCCAGGCGATCGGCCGTGGCGACCTCATCGTCATCCCCACAGACACGGTGTACGGCGTCGCCGCCGATGCCTTCTCCCCGGCCGCCGTCCAGCGACTCCTCGATGCGAAGGGGCGCGGGCGGGATCAGCCGCCGCCCGTGCTGATCGGCACGAAGGAGACGCTCGCCGCCCTGGCCGAGTCCGTTCCGGAGCCGGTCGAGCGCCTCGTCGAGGCATTCTGGCCCGGCGGACTGACGATCGTGCTGCCCGCGCAGCCGTCGCTGGTGTGGGACCTGGGAGAGACTCTCGGCACGGTCGCGGTGCGCATGCCGGAGGGCCGGGTCGCCCTCGAACTGCTCGCGGAGACCGGTCCGCTGGCCGTCTCCAGCGCGAACCTCACGGGCGAAGCCGCGGCCATCTCGGCGTACGACGCCGAGAAGATGCTGGGTGACAGCGTCGCGGTCTATCTCGCAGACGGCCTGAGCAAGGACGGCATCGCGTCCACAATCGTGGATGCCACCTCGCTGGTGCGCCGCGGCGCGGATTCCGAACCCGGGACCGTACGCATCCTCCGTGACGGCGCCGTGACCAGGGAGCAGCTCCAGGAAGTCCTCGGCGACCTCCTCGAGCCCGAGGACCACGCCGGACACGAGCATGACCCTGAGCACGCGCAGGAGCAGGACAGGGATTCGTGAAGCAGTACCTCTTCACGATCATCCTCACCGCCGCGATCACGTTCGCGCTGACCTGGGCGGTGTGGAAGCTGAGCCTCCGGTTCAAGCTGTACCCCGCCATCCGCGACCGGGACGTGCACACCACCCCCAAGCCACGACTGGGCGGCGTCGCGATCTTCCTCGCCATCGCCGCGGCGTTCGGCTTCTCCGCGGTGAACCCGTTCTTCCAGAGCATCTGGGTGCCGCCGCAGACCATGTGGTCGATCCTCGGCGCGTCCCTGCTGATCGCGATCATCGGGGTCGTCGACGACCTCTGGGACATCGACTGGATGATCAAGCTCGGCGCGCAGTTCCTCGCTGCCGGCGTCATCACGGTCGGTGGGGGACTGCAGATCCTGTCTCTGCCGTTCGGTGACCTCATCGTGGTGTCGAGCTGGCTGAGCATCACGATCACGATGTTCGCGATCGTCATCGTGATGAATGCGGTGAACTTCATCGACGGACTCGACGGGCTCGTCGCCGGTGTGTGTCTCATCTCGAACGGCGTGTTCTTCGCCTACTCCTACATCTTCACGCGCGACTCCGGCGCCTCCAGCTACTTCAACCTCTCGACCTTCATCGCCGCCGTCCTCATCGGAGCCTGCCTCGGCTTCCTGCCGCTGAACTGGAGCCCCGCGAAGATCTTCATGGGCGACTCCGGTGCACTGGTGATCGGCCTCCTGATGGCCACATCGGCGATCGCGATCACCGGGCAGATGGATCCGTCCGCCCTCGACCCCGAGCGGCTCGGGCGTTCCCAGTTGGTCGGAGCCTTCCTACCGATCCTGCTCCCGCTGCTGGTGGTCCTGCTGCCGCTGCTGGACTTCGGACTCGCCGTGCTCCGACGCATGAGCGCGGGACGATCGCCGTTCTCGCCCGACCGGAAGCACCTGCATCACCGCATGCTCGATCTGGGCCACCGCGACCGTGACGCCGTGCTCATCTTCTACGCCTGGACGGCCGTGGTCTCCCTCGCCGTCCTGCTCATGTACGTCGGTGCCCGAGAGGACTGGCCCGGCCAGTACCTGCCGGGTGTCGGCTTCGGCATCGTGGGCATCGCCGCCTGCCTCGTCGTCACGCTGAGTCCCACCCGCCGCAGGAAGAGCGCAGCGGGCACCGAACCCGATCCGACACCCGTGGAGTCCTGATGAGCCCGAGTCCTGTTTCCAGCACGCCGATCCTGCGTCGCACCCTCATCTGGTCGGCGGTCGCCACCGTCGTGCTCGCGATCATCGCCGGGGGCATCGGCTACCTCGTCGCTCAGGGGGAGGGGCTCGTCAGCGGTCTGCTCGGCGTGCTCCTGGCCGCCGTCTTCCTGGCGATCACCGGCATCAGCATCCTGATCGCGAACCGCTGGTACGGCGACCCGATCTACGTGCAGTTGTTCTTCGCCATCGTCCTGGGCGGCTGGCTGCTCAAGCTCGGGCTCTTCGTCGTCGCGATGATCATGCTCGCCGGTCAGCCGTGGCTGCAGCCGATGGTGTTCTTCCTGTCGATCGTGGCCGGCGTGCTGATGTCGCTCGCCATCGACGTCATCGTCCTCACGAGCATGCGGCTGCCCAACGTCAGCGACACGAACCTCCCGACGGAGGTTCCCGAAGACCGTGCGCCCGGCTCGGCGAATCACATCGGAGACGGACCCGTCGAGGGTGGCCAGCGGTCTTAGGAGACCCTCAGATTCTGATACTGTTGATACGTGCCCGCCGCTCGCCCGCGAGCGCTTGCGCTGTGTAGCACACCGACCATCGTCGCCCCGGTTTAGACCGGTGCCCCGAAGCTGGAGCCCGCGCTGTTTAATCTTGCTGCGACCCTGACCCCCCGACTCGCCTCCGACGGCGAGTTCCACGGCCCTTCGATCGACGATTTCTTTCCGGAGATCCTCTTCCACGTAGGCCCCATCCCCGTCAACCGGATCCACCTGGTTCAGTTGCTCGCGGTGATCGCCGTGGTTCTGATCCTCTGGCTCGGCACTCGCCGTATGAAGGTCGTCCCCGGCCGCTTCCAGAGCCTCGTGGAGATGGGGCTCGGCTTCGTCCGGACCAACGTCGCCCACGACATGCTCGGTCGCAAGGACGGTGACCGCTTCCTGCCGATCCTGACCACGATCTTCTTCATGGTCCTGTTCATGAACATCACGGGCATCATCCCGTTCCTGAACATGCCGGGAACGGCGATCGTCGCGGTGCCGCTCACGCTGGCCGTCGTCAGCTACGTGACCTTCATCTACGCCGGTATCAAGCGACACGGCTTCAAGTTCTTCAAGAACTCCCTGTTCCCGCAGGGCGTGCCGGTCGCCGCGATGCCGATCGTCGCGATCATCGAGCTCATCTCGACGTTCATCCTGCGCCCCGTCACGCTGACGCTGCGTCTTCTCATGAACCTCGTCGTGGGGCACATGATCCTGGTCCTCGCGTTCTCCGCGACCCAGTTCTTCTTCTTCACCGCAGGTGGCGGCTGGGCCGCACTCGGTGTCGGAACCCTCGCCTTCGGTGGCGCCTTCACTCTCTTCGAGATGCTGGTCGCCGTCCTCCAGGCATACGTCTTCACCGTCCTCACCGCGGTCTACATCCAGCTCGCGGTCGCAGAAGAGCACTGAGCGGGCAGGCATCAGCCTTCCCACCCAACGAAAGGAAAAACCCGTGGACGCTACTACGGTTCTCGCTGAAATCAACGGTCACCTCGGAACGGTCGGCTACGGCCTCGCAGCCATCGGCCCGGCTATCGGCGTCGGCATCGTCGTCGGCAAGACCATCGAGGGTGTCGCTCGTCAGCCCGAGCTGGCCGGTCGTCTCCAGGTCCTCATGTGGATCGGTATCGCCTTCACCGAGGCACTTGCGTTCGTCGGCATCGCCGTCGCATTCATCCCCTTCCCGTAATCCTCACCGACTTCTGAAGGAGACAGGATGCTGAACGCTCTTGTCACGAACCTCGCAGCAGAGGGTGAGCCGAACAACCCCCTCATTCCTGCGTGGTACGACATCATCTGGTCGGGCCTCTGGTTCATCGTCATCCTCGTCGTCGTCTGGAAGGTCGCCCTTCCCCGTCTGACGAAGATGCTCGACGAGCGGTCCGCCGCCATCGAGGGCAACATCGCCAAGGCCGACGAGGCGCAGAAGCAGGCGGAGGCGGCACTCGAGGAGTACACGCGTCAGCTCGCTGAGGCGCGCACCGAGGCCGGTGAGATCCGCGAAGCCGCCCGTGAGGACGGTAAGAAGATCGTCGCCGAGGCGAAGGAGTCTGCGACCACCGAGGCCGCACGCATCATCGCCACCGCGCACACGCAGATCGAAGCGGAGCGTCAGGCCGCTCTCGTCTCGCTGCGTAGCGAGGTCGGAACCCTCGCGATCGACCTCGCCGGTGGCGTGGTCGGCGAGACGCTCTCCGACGACGCGCGTGCGACGGCTGTCGTCGATCGCTTCCTCGCCGAGCTCGAGGCATCCGAGAAGGCGGCTCAGTAATGGGCAGCGCGACCACTCAGGCACTCGCGGCATCCATCAAGACGCTTGCCGCAGCGAAGGACGTCACTCTCGACACCGCACGGGAGCTGTTCGCTGCCGCGCATGCCGTGAGTGCATCGTCCCAGCTGAGCGGCGCGCTTGCTAATCCTTCCGCTCCCGCCGCGGCACGACAGAATGTCGTCGCCGCGGTGTTCGGCGGGTTCTCCGCAGGTGCCCAGGGCGTCCTGAAGACCGTCGTCGCAGAACGCTGGTCCAACGCGGGCGAGCTCGTCGACGGTATCGAGGAGCTTGCGATCCGCGCGGCAGCGATCGCCGAGCCCGGAACGGATATCGAGGGGGAGCTCTTCGGCTTCTCCCGGGTGATCGCGGCCAACCCCGAGCTCGAACTCGCTCTGGGTAGCCGCGTCGGCGGAGAAGACGCCAAGAGTGCGCTCGTCGAGCGTCTCCTGGCCGAAGGCTCCACCGGCTCCGCGACGACGCTGATCATCACGTCGCTCGTGCGCGAGCCGCGCGGGCGTCGAGTCCGACGGCTGCTGAACCGGGCGATGAGCGTCGTCTCGAGCCAGCGCGGTCGAGTGGTCGCCACGGTGCACACTGCGACCGCCCTCACGGACGCGCAGCGCGCCCGTCTCAGCGACTCGCTCTCGCGTCGCTACGACGGTCAGGTATCGCTCAACGTCGTCATCGACCCTGCCGTCGTCGGAGGCCTGCGCGTGCAGATCGCCGATGACGTCATCGACGGCAGCATCTCCGCACGACTCGCCGACCTTCGCCAGAAGCTCGCGGGCTAACACGACTTCGCGCGGGGAACCGCGCACCCAGATACAAAGGGAAGACAATGGCAGAACTATCGATCAGCCCCGACGTCATCCGTGACGCGCTGAAGGACTTCGCCGCAGCATACGAGCCCTCCGGGGCCAGGGCGACCGAGGTCGGCACCGTCATCGACGCGGCCGACGGCATCGCGCACGTCGAGGGACTGCCCGGCGTCATGGCGAACGAGCTCGTCATCTTCGCCGACGGCACCAAGGGTCTCGCACAGAGCCTGAACGAGCACGAGATCGGTGTCGTCGTCCTCGGCGAGTTCACCGGTGTCGAGGCCGGTCAGGAAGTCACCCGCACCGGCGAGGTCCTCTCGGTTCCGGTCGGCGACGGCTACCTCGGCCGTGTGGTCGACCCGCTCGGCAACCCGATCGACGGACTCGGCGCGATCGAGACCGAGAGCGTCCGCGCCCTCGAGCTCCAGGCGCCCGGCGTCATGCAGCGCAAGTCGGTGCACGAGCCGATGCAGACCGGCATCAAGGCCATCGACGCGATGATCCCCGTCGGTCGTGGCCAGCGTCAGCTGATCATCGGCGACCGCCAGACCGGTAAGACGGCCATCGCGATCGACACGATCATCAACCAGAAGGCCAACTGGGAGTCGGGCGACGTCAACAAGCAGGTTCGCTGCATCTACGTCGCGATCGGTCAGAAGGGCTCGACCATCGCTTCGGTGAAGGGCGCCCTCGAAGAGGCCGGTGCGCTGGAGTACACCACGATCGTGGCCGCTCCCGCATCCGACCCCGCCGGCTTCAAGTACCTGGCTCCCTACACGGGTTCTGCCATCGGCCAGCACTGGATGTACGGAGGCAAGCACGTCCTCATCATCTTCGACGACCTGTCGAAGCAGGCTGAGGCCTACCGCGCCGTGTCGCTCCTCCTGCGCCGCCCGCCGGGCCGCGAGGCCTACCCGGGTGACGTCTTCTACCTGCACTCGCGTCTGCTCGAGCGTTGCGCGAAGCTGTCCGACGAGCTCGGCGCTGGTTCCATGACGGGTCTCCCGATCATCGAGACCAAGGCGAACGACGTCTCGGCCTACATCCCGACCAACGTGATCTCGATCACCGACGGCCAGATCTTCCTGCAGTCCGACCTCTTCAACGCGAACCAGCGTCCCGCGGTCGACGTGGGTATCTCGGTCTCGCGAGTCGGCGGTGACGCTCAGGTCAAGTCGATCAAGAAGGTCTCCGGAACGTTGAAGCTTGAGCTCGCGCAGTACCGCTCCCTCGAGGCTTTCGCGATGTTCGCGTCCGACCTCGACGCGGCTTCGCGTCGTCAGCTCTCCCGTGGTGCGCGTCTGACCGAGCTGCTCAAGCAGCCGCAGTACTCGCCGTACCCCGTCGAGGAGCAGGTCGTCTCGATCTGGGCCGGTACCAACGGCAAGCTCGACTCGATCGAGGTCTCGGACGTCCTGCGCTTCGAGCGCGAGCTCCTGGACTACCTGCGTCGCAACACCAAGGTTCTCGAGACGCTCCGCGACACCAACGTCCTCGATGACGCCACGGTCGCAGAGCTCGAGAAGCAGACGGATGCCTTCATCCTGGAGTTCCAGGGTGGCAAGGGACACGCCATCGGCGCCCCGGGCCACGAGGAGCACGCTGCAGCCGAGGCTGAGGACGTCAACCAGGAGAAGATCGTCAAGGGTCGTCGCGCGTAACCGCGTGAGGTACTGACATATGGGCGCTCAACTCAGGGTCTACAAGCAGAAGATCTCTTCTGCTCAGACGACCAAGAAGATCACGAAGGCGATGGAACTCATCGCGGCTTCGCGCATTCAGAAGGCGATGGCACGCGTCAAAGCGTCCACACCCTTCGCGCGTGCCGTGACGAGGGCCGTGTCGGCCGTCGCGACGTACTCGAACGTGGATCACCCGCTGACCCGCGAGTCCGAGAACATCACCCGCTCCGCGGTCGTGATCTTCTCCTCGGACCGCGGTCTCGCCGGAGCCTTCAACTCGCAGATCCTCCGTGAGGGTCTCGAGGTCGCAGAGCTCCTGCGCGAGCAGGGCAAGGAGCCGGTCTTCTACCTCATCGGTCGTAAGGCCGTCGGATACTTCCAGTTCCGACGCCTCGCCGCCGCTGCGGAGTGGACCGGCGACACGGACACCCCGTCGTTCCACACCGCGGAGGAGATCTCCGCGACGCTGCTCGAATCCTTCTCCCGCGGGGGACAGGATGGCGGGGTCGATGAGATCCACCTCGTGTACAACCGTTTCGTCAGCATGATGACGCAGTCGCCCGAATCCGTGCGTCTGCTCCCGCTGGAGATCACGGAAGCCGATGAGTCGGAAGCCGGTAACACCGTTTACCCGCTGTACGAGTTCGAGCCGGATGCCGAGACCGTTCTCGACGCGATCCTGCCGGTGTACATCCAGAGCCGCGTCTTCAACGCTCTCCTGCAGTCGTCTGCCGCGAAGCAGGCGGCGACGCAGAAGGCGATGAAGTCGGCCAGCGACAACGCCGACAAGCTCATCACCGACTACACCCGTCTGCGCAACAACGCGCGCCAGGCGGAGATCACGCAGCAGATCGCCGAGATCGTCGGCGGCGCCGACGCCCTCTCGAGCAAATAGACCATCAGGAAAGAGACGAAAATGACCCTCACCGCTCCGGCTGACCAGCCGGCGACCGCGGTCGTCGGGCGCGTCGCACGCGTCAACGGTCCGGTTGTCGACATCGAGTTCCCTCATGACTCGATCCCCGACATCTACAACGCGCTGAAGACCACGATCGCGATGGGCGAAGAGTCCACCGAGATCACGCTCGAGGTCGCTCAGCACCTCGGCGACGACCTCGTCCGCGCCATCGCCCTGAACCCGACCGACGGCATCGTCCGCGGCCAGGAAGTCCGCGACACCGGTGAGGCCATCTCGGTCCCCGTCGGCGACGTGACCAAGGGCAAGGTGTTCAACGTCATCGGCGAGGTTCTCAACCTCGAGCCCGGCGAGACCATCGAGGTCACCGAGCGCTGGCCGATCCACCGCAAGGCGCCGAACTTCGACCAGCTCGAGTCCAAGACTCAGATGTTCGAGACCGGCATCAAGTCGATCGACCTCCTCACCCCGTACGTGCTGGGTGGAAAGATCGGTCTGTTCGGTGGCGCCGGTGTCGGCAAGACCGTCCTCATCCAGGAGATGATCCAGCGCGTCGCGCAGGACCACGGTGGTGTGTCGGTGTTCGCCGGTGTCGGTGAGCGCACCCGTGAGGGCAACGACCTCATCCACGAGATGGAAGAGGCGGGCGTCTTCGACAAGACGGCCCTCGTCTTCGGCCAGATGGACGAGCCGCCGGGAACGCGTCTGCGCGTCGCGCTGTCGGCTCTGACGATGGCGGAGTACTTCCGTGACGTGCAGAAGCAGGACGTGCTGCTCTTCATCGACAACATCTTCCGCTTCACGCAGGCCGGTTCCGAGGTCTCCACGCTGCTGGGCCGCATGCCCTCCGCGGTGGGTTACCAGCCGAACCTCGCCGACGAGATGGGTGTGCTCCAGGAGCGCATCACCTCGACGCGCGGCCACTCGATCACCTCGCTGCAGGCGATCTACGTGCCCGCCGATGACTACACCGACCCGGCTCCGGCGACCACGTTCGCCCACCTCGACGCGACGACCGAGCTCTCTCGTGAGATCGCCTCGAAGGGTCTGTACCCGGCCATCGACCCGCTGACCTCGACGTCGCGCATCATGGACCCCCGCTACTTGGGCGAGGACCACTACCGCGTCGCCACGACGGTCAAGCAGATCCTCCAGAAGAACAAGGAACTGCAGGAGATCATCGCCATCCTCGGTGTCGATGAGCTCTCCGAGGAAGACAAGATCGTCGTGTCGCGTGCACGTCGCATCCAGCAGTTCCTCTCGCAGAACACCTACATGGCCAAGAAGTTCACGGGCGTCGAGGGTTCGACCGTCCCGCTGAAGGAGACCATCGAGTCGTTCGACGCGATCACCCGCGGTGACTTCGACCACGTGGCCGAGCAGGCCTTCTTCAACGTCGGTGGCATCTCCGACGTCGAAGAGCAGTGGGCGAAGATCCAGAAGGAGAACGGCTGACCATGGCGCTGCACGTCAGCCTCGTCTCCGCTGATGCGGAGGTCTGGACGGGAGAGGCGAGCCTCGTGGTCGCCAAGACCGTCGAGGGTGAGATCGGCTTCATGACCGGCCACGAGCCGGTGCTGGCCATCCTCGCCGAGGGCCAGGTTCGCATCACCCAGTCGGATGGCACCAAGGTGCTGGCCAACGCGCAGGACGGGTTCCTCTCCATGGAGGGCGACACCCTGACGATCGTTGCCGGCAACGCGGCTCTCATCGCCTAGCAGTACCTGTTTCACGCGTCCGCCTCGGCACCCGCACGGGTTCCGAGGCGGACGCGTCTGTATCCACCGAGGTTTCATGAAGATCCTGCTCCCTCCGTCGGAGACCAAACACGAGGGTGGCGACGGTTCCCCTCTCGATCTCGACTCGCTGGTGCTTCCGTCGCTCAACGAACGACGCTCGGCGGTCCTCGAGGCGCTGATCGACCTCGCCGCCGATGAAGAGGCCGCACGACGCGTGCTCAAGCTGAGCGAGCGGCAGCGGGGGGACATCGCACACAACAGGGCGCTTCGATCGTCGCCCACCATGCCGGCGATCGACCGGTACACGGGCGTGCTGTTCGATGCGCTCGATGCGCGTTCCCTCTCCGCAGCCTCCCGACGGTGGCTGGGAGAGCACGTGTGGATCCACAGCGCTCCGCTGGGCCCCGTCGGAGCCCTCGACGCTCTTCCCACCTACCGCCTCGCCGCCGGGACCTCACTACCCGGACTCCCGGCGCTTCGCCGGCACTGGGCCGAAGCCACCTCCGCAGCGATCGCCGAGGCCGACCCGTCGTTCGTCCTCGACCTGCGCAGCGAGGCCTACGTCGCGCTCGGGCCCGTGCCAGGTGCCGTCTCCTCCGCGTACGTCCGTGTCGTGACCGCACACGGAAGAGTCCTCAACCACTTCAACAAGAAGTCGAAGGGCCTGCTCGTGCGGGTGATCGCCGAGGATCGGCCGCGTGTCAGCTCGGTCCGTGGCCTTCGCGCGTGGGCGCAGAAGCGGGGGATCGTCTTCCGCGACGGCGCACAGCCGGGCATTCTGGAGCTGGTCGTCGAGGAGTGAGTCGTCTTCCGTGCGAGGAGGGACGCTTCGTCCGCGAACGGCGGCGACCCGAACATGCCAGACGGCGAAAGAGACCTGCGGGGAAACCCCGCGACACGCTAGTGTGTTCAGCGCATGATGCCGCATCATGAATTTTCTGGAGGGAACCATGAACGACTACTACGGCTATGACGGCCTGTCAGGCGGCGCGCTGGTCGCGTTGATCCTGGTCTACACGATCCTGCCACTCGCCATCTACGCGCTCTACTCGTGGTTCTACATGAAGATCTTCGAGAAGGCGGGAGTGCAGGGCAAGTGGCGCGCCTGGGTGCCCGTCTACAGCACCATGATCTTCTACAAGCTCGGTGACCTGAATCCCTGGCTCGTTCTGTACCTGATCGGTGGCGGTATCATCGGCTCGATCATCCCGTTCCTGGGATGGTTCCTGATCCTCCCGCTCATCGGTATCGCCGGTCGCGTGATCGACCTGATCGCCGCGTGGCGGGTCGGCCTGAAGCTGCAGAAGGACGCCGTCTGGGTCGTTCTGTACTTCTTCCTGCCGCCGGTGTGGCTCGGTATCAACGCGTTCGACAAGTCGCGTTGGAACGCGGGCATCCAGCCCGCTCCCTGGGCAGCGAACAGCCTGCTCGGCGACCGCACGGTGTGGGACGGGATCCCGGCTCAGGCATCGGCTGCGGCTCCGCAGGCCGGCTACGGCGCGCCCCAGGGCTACGCACCCCCCGCGCAGGGTTACGCGCCGCCGGCCCAGCCCGGTTACGCGCCGCCCGCTCAGCCCGGCTACGCACCGCCTGCAGGTCCCGCAGCTCCGGCGACCGGCGCACCGGTTCCCCCGGTTCCGCCGACCACGCCGCCGGCTCCTCCCGCGGCGCCGCCGGCAACCCCGCCTGCGCCGCCGACCGCGCCGCCCGCAGCTCCGCCGGCGCCGCCCGCAGCTCCGCCGGCCGACCCCACGCAGCCTCCGGCGTGATCGTCTGACACAGGGCCCTCGATTCCGGTCGAGGGCCCTGTGCTGTCTCGGGTGGTGGACGATCCTCAGCGGCCGCTAACGTGGATGACATGGTCTTGTCGCAGCGCCGCGTGGGTGCTTCTGGTCTCCCCGTGTCCTCCACAGGCCCCGGCTGCGACGACTTCGGACGTGCCTGCGCGGCGACGGAGGACCTGGTCGTCATCGACGAGTTCTTCCCGTTGCCGGTGGATGCTGGAGCCCAGGTGTGATCGAGGTGCGCGTGACTTCTACTACGATGTGTTGTGAGTATCCTGCGACCGTCCGATCCGCCGCAGGCCTATCGGAGGCAGCACGTGGCTGAGACGAAGACGCACCGAATCACGGTTGCGCAGCGCCCGCTGCTGCTGTCGTGGTCCGGGATCACCGATCAAGGCCGACGCCGCGAGACGAACCAGGACGCTTTCCTGGCCGACTACCCGCTGTTCATCGTCGCCGACGGGATGGGTGGTCACGCCGGTGGCGAGATCGCCAGCCAGAGCACGGTCGCCCGCTTGCAGGCTGTGGTCTCCTCAGGCAAGGTCGATGGGCCGTCGATCGAGAATGCGCTCGAGCTGGCTGTCGGTGATATCGCCGACCACCCCGAGACGACCGACGAAGGCACCGGGACGACGCTCACAGGGGTCTACTTCGACTCCGACGGTGACGAATCGCACTGGATCGCACTGAACATCGGCGATTCGCGGGTGTATCTGCTCCGTGACGATCGACTCGTGCAGATCACGACAGACCACTCGGTCGTGCAGGAACTCATCGCGGCGGGGAAGCTCAGCCCGGAAGAGGCCGAAGGGCATCCGTACAGCAACGTGATCACCCGCGCGGTGGGAGCGAGTGAGCTCACGGCCCCCGATTACGTCTCCATCGATGTGCGCGCAGGTGACCGCTTCGTCATCTGCTCCGACGGTCTCACCAAAGAGCTCACCGACTACGGCATCCAGCACTTCCTCCGGGAACACGACGACCCGGGTGCGGCCGCCGATGCGATGCTCGCAGCGGCTCTGGAGAACGGCGGACGGGACAACGTCACGCTCATCATCGTCCAGGTGACCGCAGAAGACGACTCGTCCTCCCCAATCGAGAACACCGCGGAGTAACCGTCCCGCGCTGTGGACAGCGCTCATCCCAGGATCGCGATGCGATCCACTGGGGGGATGGACTCCCTTCCGATCGTACTTCCGACGGCTCCGGCCGCCTCGCGTCGCGCCCCGCTGCCGTTCTTGGCGGCGCTCGTGCCGATCGCGGCGGGCGTGGTGCTGTGGACGGTCACCGGCTCGCTCCTCGCGCTCTGCTTCGCGGCGTTGGGGCCCCTGATGATCGGGGCCTCGCTCGTGGACTCCGCACGCACCCGGCGTCGCGAGCGTCGACAGGGTGAGAAGCAGAACGAAGCGGGGTGGGCCGAAGCCGAGGCAGAGCTGCTCCGCCGGCACAGTGACGAGCGCGAGATGCTCTGGCAGCGGCGCCCCGACGCGGCGAACTGCATCGCGCAGCCGCCCCTTCGCGGCGCTCAACCGCTCGACGCGATCACGCCCGTCGTCGTCGGCGCAGGCGGGGCGACCAGTGAGGTGCGCTGCAGCGGCGGAGATGATGCCCGTGGGCGGGAGTTCCGCGAACGATGCGGTGTGGTCGAGGATGCGCCGATCGCAGTGCCGATCGGTGGAGGCATCTGTCTCCGAGGCCCACGACCGCTGACCCAGGCGGCGGCGAGGGCCCTGATCGTGCAGCTGTGTCTGCGCTTCAGCGCCGCACAACTGTCCCTGGTCGGCGCAGATCCGGGCGGTGCCGCCCTCTCCGCCTACGGGTTCGAGAGTCTCCCGCATACGCGACGTGGGCATCGAGGCGGCTTCCGGGTGGGGGTCGGCTCCACCGCTGAGGGACGGCCGCAGGCGGATGCGATGATCTGGCTGGCCTCGGTCGAAGAGGACGTGCCAGAGGGCATCACGACGGTCATCGACATCATCGAACCGCGACGGGGGACGTTGCGCACCCCGAACGGCTTGATCGCCATCGCTGTCGAGTGCTTGTCGTTCGCGCAGGCAGGCGCCGTGGGTGCAGAGCTCGCGCATCGGGGCGACGAGGTCGATGTGCTCCCCGACGCGGCGTCGCTCTCCGAGCTCGCACAGCCTCAGGACGCAGACGGATTGGCCGCGACGATCGGTCGCGGTGAGAGGGGGAGCATCACGGTCGACATCGTCGGCGACGGGCCGCACGCGATCGTGACCGGTATGACGGGGACGGGCAAGAGCGAGCTGCTCGTCAGCTGGGTCACAGCCATCGCATCGGTGAACGGACCGGATCGCGTGACCTTCGTGCTCGCCGACTTCAAGGGCGGCACCGCATTCGAGCCGTTGCGCGCGCTGCGGCAGGTGGTCGCCGTCATCACCGACCTCGACGAGGAGGGCGCCAGGCGCGGCGTCTCCAGCCTCACGGCGGAGCTGCGGCGGCGAGAGGCGGTGCTGGCCGCTGCGGGAGTTCGTGATGTGCGTGATGTCTCGATGCCGCGGCTGGTCATCGTGGTCGACGAGTTCGCGGCCCTGCTGTCAGAACACCCCGACCTGGGCGCGGTGTTCACCGACATCGCAGCCCGCGGCCGCGCGCTCGGCATGCATCTCATCATCGGCACGCAGCGTGCGTCCGGGGTCATCAGAGACGCACTGGCCGCGAACTGCCCCCTTCGCATCAGTCTGCGGGTCGGAGACGTCGCAGACAGCCGACTCATGATCGGCACGGACGCGGCCGCGATGCTGGCGGGCGACGCGAGCGCGCGCGGGCACGGGCTGGTGCGGCGGCCTGCGGACGACGAGCCCGTCGCGATCCGCGTCGCCTTGACCGCAGCCGCCGATCTGAGGGACGTCGGGATGCGGTGGGCGGAAGCAGATGTGCCGCCCAGCCCGTGGCTCCCCGCTCTTCCTGCCGTTCTCCCACTCTCGGAGGTCATCGACGAAGCCGGGCCGTCGCCCGATACGGTCGTCCTCGGTCGCGCCGACGACCCCGGCCGCCAGTCGCAGCCAGCGGTGCTGCTGCGGTGCGCAGGCGAGCGAGGACTCGCGCTTCTCGGTGCGCCCGGCTCCGGCCGCACCGCGGCGCTGAGGGCGGTCGCGGCGCAGCGCCACGACGCCGTCTGGCTGCCGAGCGACCCTGAAGACGCCTGGGATCTGCTCGCCGCATGGGCGGACGGGAGGGAGCGTCCTCCTGCGGTCGTGCTGGGCGACGACCTGGACGCGCTTACCGCCGCTCTGCCACCGGAGTACGGCCAGCAGTTCGTCCACCGCTGGGAGCAGGTTCTTCGTGCAGCGCGGGGGACGACCTTCGTCCTGACCGTGACCAGAGCGAGCGGAGCGCTGGGGCGGGTGCTCGATCTGCTGCCGCGTCGAGTGCTGTTGCGCATGCCGAACCGGATGGAGCATCTGGCGGCCGGGGGAGAGTCGTCGGGATTCGTGCGCGACCGCGCTCCTGGGCGAGCCAGGATGGGCGACCACGAAGTGCAGCTGGCCTGGGTCGATGAAAGCGAAGTCGACCGGACCGCGGCACCGTCGATGGCGGCGTGGGCTCCGACCTCTGCGATCACGGGCGTCGTCAGCCCCGGAGCTGAGGAGGTGATCGCCCGGATGCGCGACGCGTATCCTGCGTGCGAGGTGGTGGCCGTCGGCACCGAGCCCAAAGGTGTGGGACCGCGATGCATCGTGGTCGCCGATGCGGAGACATGGCAGCGCAACTGGCCCGTGTGGCAACGCGTCAGATCAGTCGGTGAGGTGCTCATCCGCTGTGAACACCCGGCCGACCTCCGCCAGCTGGTCGGCGCCCGCGAGCTTCCGCCCTACGCGCGCCCGCATGCAGGCCGGGCGTGGTCGGTGATCGGCGCGCGTGCGCCGAGACGCGTCCACCTCACCGAGCTGTCGCCGGCATGAGCATCCTCGCGCGCGGCCGAGAGGAAGACGCGGTGTCAGATCCCGGCACCGGGACGGATGGCACCGACGTCCGCCCCGCCGCCGAGCACGGCGAGCGGAAGCGCGCCGCTGAGAGCCGCGACGTCGGCGTCGCTCAGCCCTCCCGCGCGGGCGAGAAGCGTGGCGGCCACGATCGTCGAAGCGCGAGTGGCCCCGTCGAGCATCTTCAGCGCCACGGTCGTTCCATTGGGGGCGACCATCACCATGACGCCCTCGGCGCCGTACTTGGTGAACACGCCGAGCGTCTCCGTCGCGATGGTGTCGGGGCGGCCGGGGCCCTCGATCGTCCAGGGGTTCTCGCGCACCGCGCGGACGAGGGAGCCAGCGACGCGGTGAAGGGCGAAGGGGGAACGATCCGAAGCGGTGCCGATGCGGTGGATCGCGCGCGCCAGACCGGTCAGCGTCATGGCGTGGACCGGCGCACCGCACCCGTCGATCGCGGTGTGCGCGATCTTCTCGCCCGTGAGGCGCTCGATGACGTCGCGGATGTGCTGCTGCAGAGGATGAGCGGGATCGAGGTAGCCTGCGGTCGGCCAGCCCGTCGCCACACAGGCGCGCAGCATCGCAGCATGCTTGCCGGAGCAGTTCATGCGCACCCGCGTCGGCACACCGTGTTCACGAACGAGCTCATCGCGTGTCGCCGAGTCACTCGGCCAGGCGGCGGGACAGCCCAGGGCGTCCTCCGTGAGACCACCCTCGGTGAGGATGTCGCGTACCACCGAGGCGTGACGGTCGGTGCCGATGTGGCTCGCCGTCGAGATCGCCAGCTGCTCGCCCTCGAGCACCGCGCCTGCAGTGATGCAGGCGATGGCCTGCAGGGGCTTGAGGCTGGAGCGCGGCAGGATCAGCGCATCGGCATTGCCGTGACGGGCGACGACGTCGCCGTCGGGCGAGAGCACGACGGCCGCACCGGCGTGGCGGGATTCGACGAATCCGCTCCTCTCGACGACGGCGAGTTCCACGGAATCCTGAACGGTGAGAGTCTCCAGCACCCGTCAACTCTAGCCCGGGGTGTGCGGCGTCTCGCGTCGTGTCGGAGGAGCCTGACAGACTGATCCCATGGCAGAGACGACCTCGCGCACTCTCGGCGAACACCACTATGCGCTCACCGCGACGTGGACCGGCAATACCGGCACCGGAACCACCGGCTACCGTGACTACCGCCGAGACGTGACGATCGAGGTCGGCGGAAAGCCCGATCTGCTCGCCTCAGCGGACAAGCCCTTTCGCGGTGACCCCTCCAGATGGAATCCGGAAGACCTTCTGCTGGCATCCCTCTCCGAGTGTCACCTGCTGTCGTACCTGCATGCGTGTGTCACTGCCGGCGTCGTCGTGGTGTCCTACCGTGACCGCGCGAGCGGAGTGATGCGCGAAGACGGCGCAGGCGGCGGCGCGTTCGTGGAGGCGCTGCTGCGCCCAGAGGTCGTCGTCGCCGAGGCTTCGATGATCGAGGCCGCCGAGCGCGCGCACGCTCAGGCGAACGAGTGGTGTTTCATCGCGAATTCGATGAACTTCCCGGTGCGTCACCAGGCGACGGTCAGCGCTCTCGCCCGACCGCGCGCTCTCGCCTGACCACGCGCTCTCGCCCGACCACGCGCTCGCACCTGACCACGCGCTCTCGCCGCGTCAGCGACGTTCGTGCGGTAGAGCCTGCTTAATTTTCTCGATCGTGCCCTGCGCAGGTGCCTCGTTGTACGCGCCCGCGAGCTCCTGGCCGGAGAGCCCGTGGATCGCGGCCATGATCTGATCCGTGGCGAGTCGACGCGCCCGTCCGCTGGTCGCCGGACCGTGCGGGGAAAGGTCGAGCGGTTCGCCGAAGCGCACCGTGATGCGCTCTTTGAGCGTGGGCATCTTCGCCCCCACCGGCATCACCTTGTCGGTGCCGATCAGACCGACCGGGACCACGGGTGCGCCGGTCTGGAGCGCGAGGAACGCGACGCCCGTGCGGCCCTTGTACAGCCGGCCGTCGGTGGAGCGGGTGCCCTCCGGGTACAGCGCTACGGCGAGTCCCTCGTCGAGGAGCTGGCGTTGCAGGTCGAGGGCATCCAGGGCGGCCTGTCCGGCGCCGCGGCGCACCGGAATCGCGCCGATCGACTCGAAGAACGTCTTGCTCATCCAGCCCTTGAAGCCGGTGCCCTCGAAGTACGTCGACTTCGCCAGGAAGTGCACCGGACGGGGTGCGGCGACCGGGATCGCGATCGAGTCGATGAAGGACAGGTGATTGCTCGCGAAGATGACGGGACCGCTCAGGGGGACGTTCTCGCGCCCTTCGATCCGGGGCCGGTACACCAGTCGAGCGAGAGGGGTGATGAGGCTGCGGCCGAGCGTGTAGGCGAACCCGGCGTGACGCGGCTTCGTCGTCTCCTCTGACGAGGCTTCCTCCGGTGACGAGGATTCGGGCTCGACGGACTGCTCAGAGGTCATCAGAGCAGATTACTCCCGGATCCATGCCAGCGTGGGAATGAAGACTTGCGCCGCGCCTCCCAGCGCGAGCAAAGGGGTATGAGGCAGGATGGAGTTTCCTGCCCGCGATCCCGAGGTCTCACTGTGCGCAAGCGTCCGCTCATCGTTCTGTCCACCGTCGCCGCGGCGACCCTTCTGCTGGCGGGCTGTGCCGGTGGCGCTGCGCCGGAGAGCTCCGGCACGCCTTCGCCGACCGCGTCCAGCGGATGTCTGCTGAACGCGCAGCCCGGTGCGACGTCCGACGCGGTCGTCGTCGACGGCGAAGGCCTCGACGCGAAGGTCACCGTCCCCGCGGACGCGCCGTTCGCCGACGTGGAGCGCACGATCATCTCCAAGGGCGACGGCGACGAGGTCGTCGCGAACGACCTCGTGGGCGTGAAGTTCCAGATCATCGAAGCCGCGACGGGTGAGATCGTCGACTCCTCGGCTCGCAGCGACGGAGGGGAAGCCTCCGTCCTCCTCGACCAGAACAACGCTTCACTGTTCATCGCAGCACTCGAGTGCCAGCCCCTCGGCACCCAGGTGGTCCTGGCGCTTCCCGGCAAGGTCTTCGGCGACGGCGGCACAGCCAAGGTCGTCTACGCCGAAGCGGTCGAGCAGCTCCCGGAGGTAGCGACGGGAACGCCGGTCGACCCGACCCCGGGCATGCCGACCGTCAAGCTCGACGACAAGGGCGCCCCGACCGTGACGATCCCGGACGGCGAGGCGCCGACCGAGACCAAGGTCGCCGTCCTCAAGCAGGGCGACGGCGCGACGGTCGCCTCGGGCGATCTCGTCGTCGTGCAGTACCTCGGCGTCAAGTGGTCCGACGGCACGGAGTTCGACTCCAGCTGGAGCCGTGACGCCGCCCCGGCGCAGTTCCAGACCACCGGGGTCGTCGCAGGCTTCCAGAAGGCTCTCGAGGGCCAGCAGGTCGGCTCTCAGGTCATCGTCGTGATGCCGCCGTCCGACGGTTACGGCGCGAGCGAGGGACATGAGCTCCAGAAGGAGAGCCTCGTGTTCGTCGTCGACATCCTCGCCACGACCCCGGTCCAGCAGCAGCAGTAACCGCGGGGAAGCCGTGGGCGTGACCTAGGCTGGCGTTATGCGTCGCGTCATCGTCCTCGGCTCCACCGGCTCCATCGGCACCCAGGCACTGGATGTGATCCGGGCCAACCCTCGTCGATTCGAGCTGGTCGGTCTCGCCGCCGGTTCGAACGCCGAGATGCTGGAGGCACAGGCCGCGCAGTTCCAGGTCGAGTCCACCGCTCTCGGAGCCGTCGAGGCCGAGCAGCTCGTCCGCGATGTCGAAGCCGACGTGGTGCTCAACGCCATCACCGGCTCGATCGGGCTCGGCTCGACCCTCGCGGCGCTGAAGGCGGGCCGCACACTCGCCCTCGCGAACAAGGAGTCCCTCATCGTGGGCGGCGACCTCGTGCTCGCCGCGGCAGCTCCCGGTCAGATCGTCCCTGTGGACTCCGAGCACTCCGCGCTCGCGCAGGCGCTGCTCGCCGGCACTCACGCAGAGGTGCGGCGGCTCGTGGTGACGGCATCCGGCGGTCCGTTCCGCGGACGCAGCCGCACGGAGCTGACCCAGGTCACCCCGGCGGAGGCGCTCGCGCACCCCACGTGGGACATGGGGCGCATGGTCACGACGAACTCCGCGACCCTGGTGAACAAGGGACTCGAGGTGATCGAGGCGCACCTGCTCTTCGACATCGCGTATGACGACATCGACGTCGTCGTGCATCCGCAGTCGATCGTGCACTCGATGGTCGAGTTCATCGACGGCTCCACGATCGCTCAGGCCTCGCCGCCCGACATGCGCCTGCCGATCTCTCTCGGTCTGGACTGGCCGCACCGTGTCGGCGGTGTCGGACGACCGCTGGACTGGTCGTCCGCCACCTCCTGGACCTTCGAGCCGCTCGATGCAGAGGCCTTCCCGTCCGTGGCGCTGGCGAAAGCCGTCGGACGCGCGGGCGGTACGTTTCCCGCCGTCTACAACGCGGCCAACGAGCAGGCCGTCGACGCGTTCCATGAGGGACAGCTCTCGTTCCTCGGCATCGTCGACACGATCGCCCGTGTCATCGACGCGCATGATGCGCCGGACGCGCTCACGGTCGAAACTCTTGCCGCGGCCGAATCCTGGGCGCGTGCGACCGCCGACCGCATGATCGCGGCCGTCTGAGGAGTCCGCCAGGGCGCTTCACCGCCCTGGCGTTCGGATCAGTCCTCGTCGGGGTAGGGCACCGGCCAGCGCGAGTCGGGGACGGGCCAGCCGGCGGCGCGCAGCGCCCGGCGGGCGAGCTCGCGCGCCGAGTAGGGCGTGCGGACCCCGCGGATGTCCCGATAGTCCTGATGCCCGGGGCCTGCCCAGAGGATCGCATCGCCGTCGCCCACGAGTCCGACCGCGGTGACGATCGCGTTCTCGGGCGGCGAGGCCTCGTGGATCTCGGCATCCGGTCGTGCCTTGCGGGCGCCTTCGATGAGAGTCGCCCGGATGGAGGCGGGGTCCTCGAAGCGCGGGTGGTGATCGGTGACCACGAGGATGTCGCTGCCTTCGACAGCGGTGCGCGCCATGTCGAAGCGTTTGCTCGCATCGCGGTCGCCATCGGCACCGAACAGCATCAGCACCTTGCCCGGGGTCACTCGGCGGACGGCGGCGAGCGTCTTCTCGAATGCGTCGGGGGAGTGACCGAAATCGACGAACACGGCGGGGCCGGTCGCTCCGGAGACCAGCTGGGTGCGACCGGGGAGATAGGCGCGGATACCGCCGTCGCGGGTGAGCGCCTCGACGATGCGATCCCAGGCGTAGCCGCCTTCGAGCAGCATCACGATCGCCAGGGCCGCGTTCGCGGCCATGTGCGGCCCGATCACCGGGACCGTGGTCGTGAGGGAACCGGCGGGGCCGGTCATCGTGAACGTGGTGCCGGCTGCCCGCTCCTCGTCGATGACGACGACCCAGTCCGCGGCGGTCGCGGCCTCGGGGTCTGCGGCGATGGACGGAGTGCCCACCGTGACGACAGGGATCTCGGCACGGTCGACGACGATCGCCCCCGAGGGGGAATCGAGGCAGATGACGCCGCGCTCGGCACGATCGGGGCGGAACAGCGGCAGCTTCGCCTCGAAGTACTCGTCCATGTCGGCGTAGTCGTCGAGGTGGTCGTGGCTCAGGTTGGTGAAGCCGGCGACGTCGAACCGGATGCCGTCGACGCGGTGGCGTGAGAGCGCCTGCGCGCTGACCTCGACGGCGACGGCTTCGACCGCGCGTTCGCGCATGAGCGCCAGCAGTGCGTGCATCTCGGAGGCTTCGGGGGTGGTCAGCCTCGAGACGATGACCTCGCCGGCGATATGACGTTCGGCGGTGGAGGAGAGTCCGGTGACGACGCCGATCTGATCCAGGATGCCTTCGAGCAGGTGGGAGACGCTGGTCTTGCCGTTGGTTCCGGTGGTCGCGAACAGCAACGGGAGCGGGTCGCCTGCTCCGGTGCCGTAGACCCACGCGCTGAGGTCGCCGAGCACAGCGCGAGGGTCATCGACCACGAGGATCGGGAGTCCCGCCGCTTCTGCGATCTCCGCGCCGGCCTCGTCCGTGATGACGGCGACGGCGCCCTTCTCGGCGGCGGTGACGGCGAAGTCCGCACCGTGCCGATTGACGCCCTGGATCGCGACGAACGCCTCGCCGGGGCGGAGATCCGCCGTCGCGAGGGTGATGCCGGTGAGGGCGATCCCGTCGACGTCACCGCGAACGGTGCGGGCGAAACGGGAAGCGAGTTCGGACAGCTCACGCCGGGGCGGGTTCGCGGGGCGGAGCACGGGAGGCAAGCTCGGTTGTTGTTCAATCGACATGGCGGATCCATGATCTCACGACCGCGGTGGGAACCACTCGCGGCACGGCCCCTCGCGCTCCGGAGAGCGCAGCGCGAGGGGCCGTGCAGGCCGTCAGGCGCGGCGTCGGTAGGCGAGGATCGCGACCACGAGGGCGGCGAAGCCGGCGACGAGACCGCCGGCGCCGAGAGCCACCCCCAGGGGGTCGGAGACCGCGGACCTGGCGGTGGCCTCGTCGCCCTTGTCGGCATCTTCGGTCTCGGCGTGCTCGCCGTGCCCGCCGGCGGCGGCCGCGGTGACGGAGACGACCGGAGCGGGTGCGTCGAGGCTGTGCGGGTCCTCGCCGTTCTCGGCGAGCTGCGTCCACTCGGTCGAACCCTCGACGCACTCCTGCACGACGGGGAACGCCAGCGTGTCGGGCGTGTTCTCGTCCAGGCCGACTCCCATGCTCACCGCGCCGCGAAGGTCGGTGGGCACCGGCGTGACTGCAGTGTACGTCACGGCGCTGACGAGGCCGTCATCACCGCGTTCGACCTCGATGTTCCAATTGCTGTCCATGGTCGGTGCCACCGAGGCGAGGCCCTCGGGCATCGTGATGCGCAGAGCGGTGGTGGGGGAGTTCTCGCAGCCGTGGGAGAACGAGAAGGTGAGCACGCCGTGGTCTCCTGCGGCGAGCTCGTCGGGGCTGACGCCCACGTGGGCGCTGGCCATGGCGGGGACGGCGAGGGCGAGGGTGGCTCCGCCGAGGACGCCGAGGGCGGCGAGGCTGAGACGACGGGTACGGGTGTTGCGGGACATGAGAGATCTCCTGGTGCTCGAAGTGCGGGCGCGCCACGACGGCGCGTCTCCGCGAAAGGGGTGATGCCGCCCCGTCGGGGGTCGGCGGACTCCGGTGCGACGGATCAGTCGCGGGCGAGCGCAGGAGGACCGCGTCTGGGCACAGCGGCCGAGACGGCGGCGTCGAAGGAGACGACGGTGACCGAACGCAGTCGAGGCGGTCGGCGATGCATCGCGGGCGCCAGCGCGGATGCGCGTCGGAAGAGTGCGTCGACCCAGCGGGCGACGATCCGCACGACCGCTTCCGCATGCCACACCAGGATCGTGGTGAGCACGGCCGCGACGACGTGCGCGAACAGCATCAGTGCGCCGGGGGCCGCTGCGGGTGCCGTAGACCCGAGAAGCGCCACGTCGAGATGGTGGGAGTGTGCGCCGCCGGCGATCGGCGTCGTACCCGTCGGGGCGCCCAGCAGCTGGAACAGGACGTGGAAGGCGCCCTGGGCGAGGAAGACCGCCAGGGCTACATGGCCGCGCGACTGCCTGACGCCGACCAGCACGGCGGACAGCGGTGTGACCAGAGTCGCGATCGCGAGGATCAGCAGCGCATGCGGAGCCGCTCCGCCGCCCAGAGTGTGGGACAGTGCGGCGAGCAACGTCGCCACCGAGGATACGGCGGCAGCGCGCACGAGTCGCAGCTGCCGGGCATTCACCCTCTCAGCCTAGCTGCGCCGCGGCGCCGGGCGGATTCCTAGCTGGGGGCACTAACGTTGGCACGTGGAATTCCTGCTCTATCTGGCCGGCATCCTGTTCATGCTGATCGGCCTCGGGCTGTCGATCGGCCTGCATGAGGTCGGGCATCTCGTCCCCGCGAAGCTCTTCGGCGTGCGCGTCGGTCAGTACATGATCGGCTTCGGCCCGCGGCTGTGGTCTCGGCGCATCGGCGAGACGGAGTACGGGTTCAAGCTGCTTCCGCTGGGGGGCTTCATCTCGATGTCGGGCATGTACCCGGCGTCGAAGAGCTCCGGTCCGGCCTCCGGCGTCTTCCGCTCATTGATCCAGGATGCGCGTAGCGCGAACGACGAGACCATCGCGGAGGGCGCGGAAGATCGCGTCTTCTACCGCCTGCCCGTGTGGAAGCGCGTGGTCGTGATGCTCGGCGGTCCCGCCATGAACTTCGTGCTCGCCACGGTGATCTTCACCGTGCTGCTGTCGGGGATCGGCCTGGAGCAGGGAACCACCACCATCGCCTCGGTGACCGAATGCGTGGTGCCCGCGGGCTCGACGGCAACCGAGTGCACACCGGATGACCCGGCCTCACCCGCCGCGGAAGCCGGGATCAAGCCGGGAGATGTCATCGTGTCCGTCGACGGACAGCCGGTGTCGACGTTCGCCGAGGCCACCACGATCGTGCAGGCGGCACCGGGCGAGACGCTCGACATGGTGGTGCGACGTGATGGGGCGGAGAAGTCGCTGCGTCTCACGCCGATCGCGGCAGAGCGCACGATCACCGACGCCAGCGGCCAGCCGGTCCTCGACGACGCGGGAAAGCCTGTCGTCAAGGAGGTCGGCTATATCGGGATGGGGGCGCAGATGGGCTACGTTCAGCAGCCCCTCACCGCCGGCCCCGAGATGGCCGCGGACAGCACCGCTCGGGTCGCATCCATGATCGTCACGCTCCCTGTGCGTCTGTGGGACGTCGGCGTCTCCCTCGTCACCGGCGGAGAACGCGACCCGAATGGACCGCTGAGCGTCGTCGGGGTCGGACGCCTTGCAGGTGAGGTCGCCGCGACCGATGCGCCCATCCTCAACAGGTTCGCCTTCCTGCTCGGTCTGCTGGGCTCGCTGAACATCGCGCTGTTCGTCTTCAACCTCATCCCGCTGCTCCCGCTCGACGGTGGTCACATCGTCGTCGCGCTGTGGGACGGCATCAAGCGCGCGTGGGCCAAGCTCTACCGCAGGCCGCCCCCGGCGCCCGTCGATGCGACGAAGCTCGTGCCGCTGACCGTGGTCGTCGCGGTGCTTCTGATCGCGATGGGAGCGCTGCTGCTCGTCGCCGATCTGTTCAACCCGGTGAATCTTCTCGGCTGAGGTGTCGAATTCGTCCTTGCCCGTTCGCTGAAGGGGTGAAACGGT
Organism: Microbacterium sp. PAMC22086; assembly: GCF_019443525.1. Classification (NCBI taxonomy): domain Bacteria; kingdom Bacillati; phylum Actinomycetota; class Actinomycetes; order Micrococcales; family Microbacteriaceae; genus Microbacterium; species Microbacterium sp. PAMC22086. The sequence continues at coordinate 2,041,324 of NZ_CP080380.1, forward strand.
TCTCAAGACGAAAGGACGAACCTCATGAAGTACGTCATCATGTTTACATCCACCCCCGAGCACGACGCCGCCGTCTCGCCGGAGGTCGCTCAAGACGTGTACGCGCGTGTCTACCAGTGGTTCCAGGACAATGCCGACTCGATCGAGGACAGCGGCGCAGAACTGCAGCCGGTCGATGCGGCGACCACCGTGCGACACGGGGCCACGGGCGCAGTCGTCGTCGACGGTCCCTTCACGGAGGCGCGTGAGGCCGTCGGCGGCTTCACTCTCATCGATGTGGCCGACCTCGACGCCGCGATCGCCCTGGCGCGGACGTGGCCGATGCTCGAGCTCGAGGGCACCTCGGTCGAGATCCGTCCGATCGTGACGGACTACAGCCAGTTCGAGCAGTGAACGCCTCGGATGCCGCGTCATCGGGGGACGCGGCGTCCGATCGCGCCCTGGAGCGGGTGGTCCGAGCCGAATCCGCCCGGATCGTCGCGGCCCTCACCACGTCGCTCGGCAACCTCGATCTCGCGGAGGAGTCCGTGGCCGAGGCTGTCGCCGAAGCTCTGGTCGGATGGCGCGTGAGGGGAGTCCCGCCGAATCCGGCCGCGTGGCTCACTACGGCTGCGCGTCACAACGCACTCGATCGGCTGCGCCGCGACAAGCGCTACCGCCAGAAGCTCGCGATCCTCTCCGACCGGGCGCCGCTGGTCGACACCGAAATGGATGAGCGACTGCCTCTGCTGTTCGGATGCTGCCATCCGGTGCTGTCCGAGCCCGCACAGCTCGCGCTCACCCTGCGCGCGGTGTGCGGCCTCACGACCGAGCAGATCGCCAGGGCGACGATGAGCACTCCGACCGCTGTCGGACAGCGCATCGTGCGCGCCAAGCGCAGGATCGGCGCGGCAGGGATCCCGCTGCGTGTGCCGGAGGGCGGGGAGCGGGCACCGCGCCTGGACATGGTCCTCACCGTGATCTCGGTCATGTACAACATGGCGCATCTCCTGCCGGGCGCGGACTCCGGGGCGGATCGCGACGTCGCAGAAGACGCACTGTGGCTGGCGGAGGTCGTGGCGCACGCCCTCCCTGGTGAACCCGAAGCATGGGGGCTGGTGGCGCTGCTGAAGTTCCATCGCAGCAGGGAGCCCGCGCGAGCGCTCGAGGGTGAGATGGTGCTGCTCGCCGACCAGGACCGGACGCGGTGGGACGCCGCGCTTCAACGCGATGCCCATCGAGCGCTCTCGCGCGCTGCCGGGATGCGGCGGTCAGGTCGTTGGCAGTTGCATGCGGCCATCGCCGCGTGCCATTCCGATGCGCAGCACTTCGCCGACACGGACTGGGCCCAGATCGTCGCGCTCTACGATCTGCTTCTCGTCCACGATGCGTCGCCCGTGGTTCGTCTCAATCGCGCCGTCGCGGTCGGGCAGACCGGCGACGTGAAGCACGCGCTCGCAGAGGTGGAGGTCCTTCATGATGATCTGGTGCGCTTCCACCTCTGGCATGCCGTGCGCGGTGACCTGCTGCGGCGAACTGGACGGGAAGAGGAAGCTCTCGCGGCACTCCGCGATGCCCACGAGCTCGCGGTGAACGACGCGGAGCGACGCCTGCTCCGCTCCCGAGTATCGCTCGAGCTCTGACCGACCCCGGTTCGACGGATCAGGCGAGGGCGTGCGACACGAGGCGCTCGAGCGTGCGGATCCCGTCGCGCGAGAGGATCGACTCGAGATGTCCCTGCACCGAGGCGAAGTGCGCCCCGCGGAGCGCGTACACATCGCCGGAGTCGGGATCCGCTGACACGTCGGCATCCCCGACGGTCATCGTGCCAGGGCTGACCCGCGCGGTGAAGGTGTTATAGAAGCCGATCGATGCGTCCTCTCCGAACACCGGCACGGACTTCTGCAGACCCTGATGCGGGGTATCGAGCGGAGTCAGCGAGATGCCGAGCCTGTCGGCGAGGATCTGGTGGCTGAGGCACACCGCGAGCAGCGGTGCGTCGGAATCGAGCCGACGCGCGACCACGGCGCGCATCCTGGCGATGCGGGCGTTCTCCGTATCCCGCGGATCTCCGGGACCTGGGCCTGCGACGACGAGGTCTGCGGCATCCAGATCGGCGTCCCGCACCTCGCTCCAGGGGGCGATGGTCACCGCGAGACCCAGATGGCGCAGCTGGTGGGCGAGCATGGTCGTGAAACGGTCCTCGGCATCCACGACGAGGGCCGAGTGTCCGGCGAACGGGCCCGTGAACTCCTCGCCCTGCGGGTTGAGCCAGAACTCGGCCAGACGGGCGTTGCGCGACGAGAGCAGCTCGGAGATCGCGGGGTCGTCGGCGAGGGCACGTGCCGCGCCCGGAGCGTCCGCATCGCTGCGTGCCTCGGCGACGCGGTCACGGTCGATCGCTCCGATGGCACCCAGCACACCGGCGGCCTTGCCGTGCGTCTCGGACACCTCGCCCATCGGGTCGGAGTGCCGAACGAGCGTCGCACCGACCGGCACGCGGAGGGTGCCGTCCTGGAGGTACACGGTACGGATGAGGATCGGCGCGTCCAGGTCGTGGCCGCCGTCGGCGTTCGGGGTGAACAGGGCGGCGACTCCGGAGTAGTAGCCGCGGGGCTCGCGCTCGTGGCGACGGATGACGGCGCACGCGTTCTGCATGGGCGACCCGGTGACGGTCGGCGCGAACATGGTCTCGCGCAGGATGTCGCGCGGATCGAGGGAGCTGCGTCCGCGAAGCATGTACTCGGTGTGCGTGAGCCGCGACATCTCCTTGAGGTGGGGGCCGGTGATCCGCCCACCGTCGGAGCACACGGCGCTCATCATCTTGAGTTCCTCGTCGACGACCATGAACAGTTCCTCGGTCTCCTTGGTCGAGGCGAGGAAGTCGATCAGCGTCTCCTTCGTCGAACCACCGGCCGGGTGACGGAACGTTCCGGAGATCGGGTTCATCGTGACGATGCCTTCGCGGGCGACCACATGGGCCTCCGGGCTGGCGCCGACGGCGATGTGCCCGGGAGTGACGACGGCGAAAGTCCAGTAGGCGCCGCGTTCGTGCGTGAGCAGCGCACGGAACCAGGTGAGGGCGGCCGTCCGGTCGTCGACGTCGATGCCGGCGGTGAAATCGCGCCGGATGACGAAGTTCGCACCCTCCCCACGGCCGATCTCCTCGGCGATGACCTTCTCGACGATCGCGGCGTACTCGGCGTCGGCGATGTCGAAGCCGTCGTCGTGAAGCGCGACGGGTGTGCGGGGGAGGGCCGTGAGAAGTTCCGCGGTGGGCAGGTGCAGGTGCTCGTCGACGACCACGCACCGCAGCGGGGCACCGTCGTCCTGGGCGACGAACCCGCGTTCACGCACCTGGCGATAGGGGACCATCGAGAACACCTCGCGAGGGGTGCCGTCGATGGTCAGCGGGATGTCCGCGAGCAGATCGACGTCGACGACCTCCCCGCTGAGCAGCTCGACGGTGTCGGCGCCGTCACGTGCGATCAGCACGAAGGACGCCGTCGGATCGGCGCTGAGCTCGGCGAGTCGTGAGAGGGTCATCGATGTCTCCTGTGCTGTGCTCCGGCTCGGCGCAACGAAAAGACCGCCGAGGTCGGCGGTCTGAATTCGTGGGAACGCGAACACACCGCCTAGAAGGCGGGCCACCAGGTGAAGTTCGCGAGCATGGGGCCGAAACTACCACATCGCGCGTGGCGGCCCGAGCGCGATGACGTCACCAGATGCTGCCGCCCGGCTCTTTCGTCTCGGTGTCGAGGGCGTGATCGACGACGAGACGCACCGCGCGAGCCAGCTGCGCCTCGGCGACATGCGGAGCGTCTGCGGGAGCGGTGCCGGTCGACCAGGGGAGGTGCACGAACCCTGCGATGGCATTCGGCCCGATCGCACCCAGCGCGGTGTACAGCACGTGGTTGCACACGTACGCGCCCGCCGACAGCGAGAGCCGCGCCGGGAGTCCTTCGGCGATCAGCTCGTCGACGAGACGCTTGACGGGAAGCGTCGAGAACCGCGCCGCAGGGCCGCCGGCCTCGCTGGGCACGTCGACGGGCTGTGCGCCGTCGTTGTCGGGGATGCGCGCATCGATCAGGTTCACCCCGATGCGCTCGAGGGCGATGTGCGAGCTCCCACCGGCGAGTCCGGTGGCGATGACGACATCAGGGGAGTGGCGCTCGATCAGGGCGCGCAGGCGGCGCGCCGAGGCGTCGAATGCGACGGGAAGAGTCGCGACGACCAGGTCGTGCGGGCCGTCGTAGTCGGCCACGACGGCGTTCACCGCATCCGCAGAGGGGTTGCGCGCGGCGCCGTCGAAGGGTTCGAAGCCGGTGAGGAGGACGACTGCCATTCATCCAGCGTAGGTGCGTCCGTCCAGCCCACTTGCATCCTGGCGGCGTAGGCTTGAGGGGTGCCAGCAGTGAACCTCGGAATGCCGAAGATCCCCGAAGTCCTCGCCCCGCGCCGTAAGTCCCGGCAGATCAAAGTGGGCAAGGTGCTCGTGGGCGGCGACGCTCCGGTCAGCGTGCAGTCGATGACGACCACGAAGACGACCGACATCAACGGGACTCTCCAGCAGATCGCCGAGCTCACGGCCTCCGGCTGCGAAATCGTGCGCGTCGCCGTGCCGCATCAGGACGATGCCGACGCGCTGAAGATCATCGCGATGAAGAGCCAGATCCCTGTGATCGCCGACATCCACTTCCAGCCGCGCTACATCTACACGGCGATCGACGCCGGATGCGGCGCGGTTCGAGTGAACCCCGGGAACATCCGGGAGTTCGACGGCAACGTCGGCAAGATCGCGGAGGCGGCGAAGGCCGCGGGCGTTTCGCTGCGCATCGGTGTCAACGCCGGATCGCTCGACCGCCGCATCCTCACCAAGTACGGCAAGGCGACGGCCGAGGCGCTGGTCGAGAGCGCCGTCTGGGAGGCGTCGCTGTTCGAGGAGCACGACTTCCACGACTTCAAGATCTCGGTCAAGCACAATGACCCGATCGTGATGGTCAAGGCGTACCGGCTGCTGGCTGAGCGGGGCGATTGGCCTCTGCACCTCGGCGTGACCGAGGCCGGCCCGGCGTTCCAAGGCACGATCAAGAGCGCCACGGCGTTCGGCATCCTGCTCGGCGAGGGCATCGGCGACACGATCCGGGTGTCGCTGTCGGCGCCGCCGGCCGAAGAGGTCAAGGTGGGCCACCAGATCCTGCAGTCGCTGAACCTGCGCGAGCGCAAGCTCGAGATCGTCTCGTGCCCCTCGTGCGGTCGTGCGCAGGTCGACGTATACACGTTGGCCGAGAACGTCACCGAGGGACTCAAGGACATGACCGTCCCGCTTCGGGTCGCCGTGATGGGCTGCGTCGTCAACGGACCCGGTGAGGCCCGAGAGGCCGACCTCGGCGTCGCCTCGGGCAACGGCAAGGGGCAGATCTTCGTGAAGGGCGAGGTCATCAAGACCGTGCCTGAGGCGGACATCGTCGCCACGCTGATCGAAGAAGCCAACCGCATCGCCGCAGAGATGGGACCGGAAGCGCCGCTCGGCACCGCCCAGGTCGTCACGGTCTGAGCCAGGAGGAGCACCACATGTCCGATCACACACTTCCCGCTCCTGTGCAGGCGATGATCGACGCGATCAACGCCGCCGACACCGAGGCATTCGTGGATGCCTTCACCGCCGACGGTTTCGTCAGCGATTGGGGCACGGTCAAGGCCGGCCCCGCTGGGGTGCGCGACTGGGCGGGCAGTGACGCGATCGGCGCCGGTGCGCAGATGACCGTGCTCTCGGCCGAGACCGAGGGCGACACCACGCGCCTCCGTTTCGGATGGGCGAGTCGCGTCTTCAACGGTGAGTCCGACGGCATCTTCGTCGTCGAGGGCGACAAGCTCGCCAGCTTCACGATCCCCCCGTCCCACTGACACGTCAGCTGCGGGCTGTGGAGCCCGCGCGCCGACTGCGTGCCGTCGAATCCTAGGAGAACCATGTCGACGCCCACCATCGTGACCTTCGCGGCAGGGGCCATCGCCGGAGATGGCATCGTCACCCGTGTCGAGAACCACCCGGACGGCCCCGTCGTGGTCGTGGACACGACACCCTTTCACCCCGTCGACCACACCTGGCCGGATCAGCCGGGCGACACGGGGACCATCGCGGTCGCCGGCGACACCGTCCAGGTGACGGAGGCGCTGATGGCCGCGATCTCGGATGAGGGCGAGTTCGCCGTCGGGAGCGACATCCCCGTCAAGCGCGGGGCCGACGGCTGGACCTGGCTCGTCGGGCATCGGATCGAGGCTGCCGCTCCGGCTGCTCTCGTCGAGGGTGCGCGGGTGACGCTCTCGGTCGAGGGTGCGCGTCGTGTCGGCCTCAGCCGCGGCCACACCGCATGTCACCTCGCCTCTCTCGCGCTCGACCGGGCCCTGGCGGACCTCTGGCGCAAGGACCCCGGTGTCGACGCCCTCGGTGCCCCCGACTTCGAGGGCCGCGCCAATCAGTCGAGTCGGATCCACGAGGACGGGGCCGTCGACGAGTACCGTCTGGGCAAGAGCCTGCGCAGGGCCGGGTTCGACACCGAGACGTTCGCGGCGACGCTCACCGATCGGGAAGCACGCGTCAACGACCAGCTCGCGGCATGGGTCGCCGCCGGTGTCTCCAGCAGCGTCGAGACCGAGGGCCCGTCCATCGTCGACCGTCGTCGTTGGCACTGCGAACTCCCCGAGGGCGAGGCCGTGATCCTCTGCGGAGGAACGCACGTCGACTCGCTCGCCGCGTTCGCCTCGATCACGGTGTCGCTCGACCTGAGCGATCCTCAGCTCCTGGTCATGACGACCGTGGCGACGCCGGCCGACTGACGTCAGCCTCACGCCGCGCGACGGTGTGGCGATACGAGGCGTGACCGTAGGCGACCAGCACGACAGCCGCTGCCGTCATCGCGGAGAAGGACCGACCAGCTTGATGCAGATCGCTCGTCGGAGCGGTGGACAGGAACGGTGGTGTCATGATCAGCGCCATCCATCCCCAGAAAGCCGCCACCACCGCGGTGGTCGTGAGCAGGAGCAGGACCTGCGGGTCGCTGTTCACCCCCGGTGTCATGCCTGCTGCCACCGCTCCGAGAGCGAGCACGACGACGAAGAGGACGGAAAGCCCCAGCATCGCATTGCTGATCCAGTGGCGGACCCTTCGCGCGAACCGGGTCACCTTCGTGTAGGCATCGGCTGTCAGGAGCGTCAGCATGAGGATCACTGAGGCGACAGCGCAGGTGACTCCCGCACCGATGAACATCGTGACACCGGGCTCGCGCTGGCTCGGCGCCAGAGCGAAGACCACGACGGACGCACAGGAAAGGGGGACGGCGAGGCAAAGTCGAAAGAACCACCACGGTGCTGATCGCCAGGACGATACCGGGACTTCGATGAATGCAGACGCCAGTGCGAACAGATCGGGCTGGGTCTGTGACGAGGGATCGACGAGTGCGGACGGTGAAGGCATCCCGCCAGTATGGCCGTGGGGACAGACGACGTCAGCAGGCCGACAGGATGTTCAGATCGCGAACTCGACCTCTCCCTTCGCGATGTCAGCCCGAGCCACCCGGAGCTGGACGACATCGCCCGGCTTCGCCCCCATGGGCAGGGGTGCCGTCGCCGTGACCGCGGGGTCGGCGAGTTGGATCGCCGCACGCTCGCCCCGCAGCTCGATCACGGTCGCCTCCATCGTCGAGCCGACCAGCGGCGTCAGGAGCGCGGCTTCGACGCTGTTGATCGTGGCGGCGTTCAGTCGTGAGGCGCGCTGACCGGACTCCTGCATCAGCGCGGGCAGCTCTGCGAGTGAGGCGCGTGCCCATTCGGGGGCAGGCGTGCCGTTCGAGGCGGCGAGGCAGATCGCGAGGGCCCACCGATCGACCAGCCGGCGCAGGGGAGCGGTCGCGTGAGCATAGGGCGCGGCGATGGCGGCCTGCACAGCATCCTTCGGCGTCTCGCCGTCGAACACCAGATACCCCGCTCCGCGGAACAGTGACGAAGCGGCCTCCAGCACGGGGAGCGTCATCGGGTCGGCGCGGTCGAGGTTTCGCAGGTACTCGCCGTAGGTGCCCGTCGTCCACGGTCGACCGAGGGCTTCCGTCTGGTGCCGGAACGTCTCGAACGCAGCGTCATCCGGTTCCGGCATGGTCCGAAGGATCCCCACCCCGGCATCGAGCATCAGGGTCGCGGCTGCCATCCCCGTCATGAGCGAGAGCTGAGCGTTCCATTCCTCCACGGGCAGCGGACTGCGACGCTCGATCGCATAGGTGCCGTCCTGGGCGCGCACGACCTCTTCATCGGGCAGGTTCAGGCTCGCTCCGCCGCGCAGGCGCTCCTGCTCCATCCGCAGGGCGCCGATCTCGGGCAGCAGCGCGGCCGGCCCGTCTTCGCCGAGATCGAGCGACATCTGGGTCGTGGCGTAGTCGAGCTGGGCGCGCGAGCGGATCAACGCGCGCTCCAGACGGAAGGTCGAGACCACGCCGGCGGAGTCGAGGGCGAATGTCCACACCAATGCCGGTCGATCGACATCGGCGAGCAGCGACGCGCGATCCTCGCTCAGGACCCGCGGATGCAGGGGGATCGAGCCGTCGGCGGCGTACAGGGTCTGTCCGCGCCGCCGAGCCTCGGCGTCGACGGCGCCACCTGGGACGACAAAGCCGGGGACGTCGGCGATCGCGTAGCGAACCGTGTAGCCGCTGCCGTCGCGCTCGAGATGAAACGCCTGATCGAGGTCGCGAGAACCCTCGGGATCGAGCGTCGCGAAGGGGATGTCGCGAAGGTCGAGTTCGGGCACGGTCGCCGTCGATGCCTCAGCTTCGGCGATCACATCCTCAGGGAAGTCGACGGGGGCTTCGGCCGACTCGCGCAGAGCGGCGAGCGCCGTGGCCAGTTCGGTCTGGGCGGCAGACGGGGCGACGTGTGATCGGCGCTGAGGCATGGCTCCACCCTAGGCGCGAGTGATCGGGAGGAGGTCGGCGAACCGGCCCTGCGGATGGCAACCCGCGTTAGCGTGGACTCATGACCACTGCAGCCAAGGCCCAGACCCTTGTCGGACTCTATGACGCACCGGAGATCCTCCGCGTCGTGAATGTGTGGGACGTCGTCTCCGCACGGGCGGTCGCCGCTCTCCCCGAGACGAAGGCGATCGCCACGGCCGGCCACGGCATCGCCGCGTCGTTCGGGTATGACGACGGCGCCACCCCACGCGAGATCATGATCGACATGGTGGGTCGCATCGCGGCTGCCGTCGCGGTGCCGGTCTCGGCCGACCTCGATGACGGATACGGCGACGCGGGCGAGACCACGCGCCTCGCTATCGGCGTCGGGGTCGTCGGCGCGAACATCGAGGATCGCCTCAAGCCGCTCGACGAGTCCGTCGCCGCTGTCGCAGCGATCGTGAAGGCGGCGGAGGACGAGGGCGTCCCGTTCGCCCTCAACGCCCGCACCGACGCGTTCGTGCGCGCCGGAGGGCGCCCGGTGCCGGAGAGCATCGCCGACGCCATCCAGCGCGGTCGGGCGTACCTCGACGCGGGAGCGACGGCTGTGTTCATCCCCGGCATCCTCGACATGAACGTCACCCGTCAGCTCGTCGAGGGCATCGGAGAGCGCAAGGTCAGCGTCATCGGGCTCCCCGGTGCCCTCGCCGCCTCCGAGTACGAGAAGCTCGGCGTCGCGCGCATCTCGTACGGGCCGCTGCCGCAGCGCGTCGCGTTGACCGCGCTGCAGGAGCTCGCCGCCGACCTCTACGCGGGCGGTGTGGTCCCGGGAAACCTTCCGGCGCTGAACTGACACGGTCGAAGACGAGTGACCGCGGCTCACTAGACTTGCTCCGTGGTCACTCGTCTTTCGAACTTCTTCCTCCGCACGCTCCGTGAAGACCCTGCAGGCGCAGAGGTCGCCAGCCATCGGCTGCTGATCCGGGCCGGATACATCCGCCCGCAGGCCGCCGGCATCTTCGCGTGGCTGCCACTGGGGCTGCGCGTCAAGTCGAAGATCGAGACCGTCGTCCGCGAGGAGATGGCTGCTGCCGGCGCGCAGGAGGTGCACTTCCCGGCTCTCATGCCGCGTGAGGCCTACGAGGCCACCGGCCGCTGGGACGAGTACGGCGATCTGCTCTTCCGTCTTCAGGATCGCAAGGGAGGCGACTACCTCCTCGCGCCCACGCACGAGGAGGCCTTCACCATGCTGGTGAAGGACCTGTACTCGTCGTACAAAGACCTGCCGCTCACGATCTACCAGATCCAGGACAAGTACCGTGACGAGGCGCGCCCCCGGGCGGGCCTGCTCCGCGGCCGCGAGTTCACGATGAAGGACGCGTACTCCTTCGACTCGTCCGACGAGGGTCTCGACGCCAGCTACCAGGCGCAGCGCGACGCGTACGAGCGCATCTTCCAGCGGCTCGGACTCGAGTACGTGATCGTCCAGGCCGACGCCGGCGCCATGGGCGGATCCCGCAGCGAGGAGTTCCTGCACCCGACACCGGTCGGAGAAGACACCTTCGTGCGCAGCGCCGGTGGATACGCGGCCAACGTCGAGGCGTTCACCACTGCGGTTCCGGAGGCGATCGCCTACGACGCCGACGCGACCCCGGTGATCTTCGATTCCCCGGACACGCCGACCATCGAGACGCTGGTCGTGCACGCGAACCGTGAGCTCGAGGGCGAGTACACCGCGGCCGACACCCTCAAGAACGTCGTGCTCGCACTCACGCACGTCGACGGCACGCGCGAACTGGTCATCGTCGGCATCCCCGGCGATCGCGAGGTCGACGAGAAGCGCGCCGAGGTCGCCTTCGCGCCCGCCGAGGTCGAGACGGCGACCGCCGACGACTTCGAGAACAACCCGCTGCTCGTGAAGGGCTACATCGGCCCCTGGTCGCCCACAGGGGCGGTGCTCGGCGAGGAGTCCGCCACCGGGATCCGCTACCTGGTCGACCCGCGTGTGAGCGAGGGCACGAGCTGGATCACCGGGGCGAACATCGACCAGAAGCACGCGCACTCCGTCGTCGCCGGACGCGACTTCGCCGCCGACGGCGTCGTGGAGATCGCGAACGTGCGCGCGGGGGACCCGGCGCCCGACGGCTCGGGGCCGGTCGAGCTCGCGCGAGGCATGGAGATCGGACACGTCTTCCAGCTCGGCCGCAAGTACGCCGAGGCCCTGGGGCTGAAGGTGCTGAACGAGAACGGCAAGCTCGTCACTGTGACGATGGGTTCGTACGGCATCGGTGTGACCCGCATCCTCGCGATCATCGCCGAGCTCAACAACGACGACAAGGGCCTCATCTGGCCGGCGTCCGTCGCGCCGTTCGACGTGCAGGTCGTCGCCGCGGGTCGCGATCAGGTCGCGTTCGAGGTGGCGGAGAGCATCTCCGCGCAGCTCGAGGCCGCGGGACTCGACGTGCTCTACGACGACCGCCCCAAGGTATCGCCCGGTGTGAAGTTCGGCGACGCCGAACTCGTCGGCGTCCCGAAGATCGTCATCGTCGGACGTGGGGCCGCCGAAGGCCAGGTCGAGCTGTGGGACCGCGCCACGGGGGAGCGTGACGCGGTCAACGTCGACGAGGTCGTCGGGCGGCTCTCCACCCGCTGAGCCCGTGCGGCCGCGTCGTCAGCAGACGATGCGGCCGTGGTTCATGATGTCGTCGTCAGGCGTGTCGCGGGTGACGAGGGACTTGAGCGCACCCGCAGCGAGCGCGAGCCTGCCCTTCGCGGGTTCCCAGAACTCCGTGACCTTCGGGGTCACCTTCAGAAGCGCGATGCCGGGAGTGTCGAGGCCGTCGGCGAACCAGATCTCCAGAGACGCGGAGTAGAGCTCCTCCATCTTCGCGCGGTCATGCACGACCTCTGCCGTTCCCGCGACGGACACGTAGCGCATACCCTTCGCATCGCAGTAGGCGAGGCCGACGTCACGGTGCTTGCGCGCTTCATCGACCTTCTCGGTGTCTTCGGAGGTGAAGAACCAGATGTCGCCGGCATCGTCCATCTGCCGGGTCGACATCGGTCGACTCACGAGGTTGCCGTCGTCGTCGGTGGTGGTGAGCATCGTGATGTCGATGTCCTCCACGAGCTCGGCGACGCGGGCGAGGGCTTCGGGTCCTGTGATCTCGGTCATGGCATCAGCGTGCCGCCTGCCGTGGTGGTGGTCACGGGCATTGACACCGTGGCGGTGCCGTGACAGGGAGGTGCCGGCGTCTCGCAGCGACACCCCGGCGTTGCGGCCCGCGGTCGCACCGTCGCATGACACCCTGGTGACATGATCGACGAACCACTCCCCGAGGCCCTCAGCTCCGAGATCAACGCCGTGCTCGACGACGCGGGAGTGCACGCCGATCGACGATTGATCATGCGCATGGTGCGCACGGCGATCCTGCTCGGCGTGGACGGTGCCGATCGTCTCGACCTCAAGATCGCCTCGGCGGCTCTGGCTGAGATGCGCGATGCGTTCCGGCTGTTCGCGCCGTTCCGCGGAGTCCCCAAGGTGACCGTCTTCGGATCGGCCCGCACCCGGCATGACGATCCGCTCTACCTCACGGCTCGCGATGTGGCGGCGGCCCTGGCGGGCGACGGCTGGATGGTCGTCACGGGTGCCGGACCCGGCATCATGCAGGCGGCGTCGGAGGGAGCGGGCCCCGCTCTCTCGCTGGGCGTCTCCATCCGGCTGCCCTTCGAGGAGAAGCCGAACGGCTTCGTGACCGGTCAGGACCACGTCGTCGCGATGAAGTACTTCTTCACACGCAAACTCATGCTGATCAAGGAATCGCGTGGATTCATCTGCCTTCCCGGCGGATTCGGCACTCTCGACGAGATGTTCGAGCTGCTCACCCTTCAGCAGACGGGGAAGGCCGAGCCGACCCCCATCGTTCTCCTCGACGAGCCCGGGGGCACCTTCTGGCAGGGTCTGCGCAGCTTCATCGACGATCACCTCGCTCCGACCGGGGTGATTTCGGAGGGTGACTTCGACCGCGTCGTGATCACGGATTCGGTGGAGGCGGCGCGCGCGGAGATCACCGGGTTCTGGCACAACTACGACTCGTTGCGGTGGGTCGGCGACGCCTTGGTGCTGCGCCTGAAGGCCGTGCCGACGGATGACGAGATCGAAACGCTCAACCAGCAGTTCGCCTCGATGCTCTCGACGGGCCGGATCGAGCGGACGGCTCCGCTGCAACCCGAGGTCGCCGACGACGACAAGCTCGACCTGCCGCGTCTGATCCTGCACCTGGATCAGCGGCAGGTGGGCAACCTGTTCCGGCTGATCGGAGCGATCAACGCGCTTCCGTCTGCTCCCGCGCGGTGATGCGGGCCGCGAAGTCCGTGAGGTCGACGGGGCGATCGAGGATGCGCTCCGCGGCCCGGTGCCCGGAGTAGAACGCCGCACCGACCGTTGCCGGTTCGTCGCCCCAGGTGGCTTCGCCGGCGAAGTGCAGTACCCCGTCGACGGGCCCTGCGAGCACGTCGTGGTCGTGATGCGTGGAACCCAGTGCGAGGTGCGAGTAGGAGCCGTTCGAGAACTCGTCCTCACCCCAGCGGGTGACCCAGTGGGCGAGCGGCTCGCCCACGGCATCCGGGTAGAGGACCCGGAGCGCACTCACCGCGTCGGCGACGATCTCCGCATCGGGAAGCTCCTGAATACGGCGACCGAAGGGTCCGGCGGCGAAGGTCAGCAGTGTCGGGATGCCGCTGACGGCGGAGACGTCGTACCAGGAGTGCCAGTGCTCGCCGGCCTCGCCGAGGGCACGGATCACGTAGGTCCCCTCGTTCCAGAAGCGCTCGGGGAACTGGACGAACACCTTGTTGAAGACGCCCATCCCGAGCCGGGAGACGGGGCCTGCGACCGCGTCGGGCAGTGCCGGCTCGAACGCGATCGTCCCCGCCTTGAGCACCCCGAGGGGCACGGTCACGATCGCCCTGGCGGCCCGGTACTGCGTCTCGCCCGCGTGCACGACGACGCCGTCGCCCGACCGGCTCACCCGCGTCACGACCGTCTCCAGGCGCACATTGAGGCCGGAGCCGATGCGTCGGGGCAGTTCGTCGTACCCGCGGGGGAAGATCACCTCGTCGCCCTCGATCGCGTCCTCGTCGAGGCCATGGGCGTCGAGGTCGCCGATCCAGGCGCCGCACTGCTCCTCGACCCGATGGCGGAAGAACTCGCGGATGTCGTCGATGCGCTCCGGGGCGAATCCCGACCGGTCGAGGGCACGCTCGGTCACATCCAGGTAGGTGTCGCCGGGGGAGGAGGCGGCGATCTCCTCCACGAGCAGACGATCGGCCATGTCGACGTCGGCGATCCACTGCGCGGTGGCCCCCTCGTCCATCGGATGCCCGTCGCCGTCGAAGTTCTCGATCGGGCGCCCGCCCACCTGGAAGCTGCCCACGGTGTATTCGATCGCCGGGATCCTCAGCGCGTGGACGAGGTTCCACAGAGGCGAGTCCTCGATCCCATGGATCCACGACGCGCCGAGGTCGACCGGGAATCCGGCGCCGCGGTCGGTGTGCATCCGACCGCCGATGCGGTCGCGTCCTTCCAGGACCACGACGCTCTGGCCCGCGTCGGCGAGCATCCGGGCGCTCGTGAGCCCCGACATCCCGGCGCCGATCACGATCGTGTCGAATGTGCTCACGTGCTCCTCCTCGAGCGGCTCCCGTATCCCGACGACGCCGCCGCCGTGCGGGAGCCGGTGGGCACAGGGTATCGTGGTACGGATGTCGCGCGTGCGAACAGGCGCGACGAGAGCTGAATAGAGAGGCCGTCATGGACATCGAACTGAGTCTGCTGCGAGGGATCGAGAAGGAGAAGGCGATCCCCTTCGAAGAACTCGTCGCCATCATCGAGCAGGCGATCCTGACCGCGTACTCCAAGCACGTCGCCGCCGACGGCGTCACGCCCGAGGGCGTTCGCGTCGACCTCGACCGCAAGACCGGCCACGTCGCCGTGCTGCAGGTCGTCAAGGACGAAGAGGGCGCGATCATCGGCGAAGAGGACGCCACGCCGGACGATTTCGGGCGTATCGCGGCCTTCGCCGCCAAGCAGGTCATCAGCCAGCGTCTGCGCGACATCGCGGACGACGTCGTGCTCGGTGACTTCAAGGACAAAGAGGGCGACATCGTCGCCGGCGTGATCCAGCAGGGTCCGAACCCTCGCATGATCCACGTCGATCTCGGAGCCGTCGAGGCGATCCTGCCCCCCGAGGAGCAGGTGCCGGGCGAGGAGTACACCCACGGTTCACGCCTGCGCGTGTACGTCACGAGCGTCGCCAAGGGACTCAAGGGCCCGCAGATCACCGTCTCCCGCACCCACCCGGGGCTCGTGCGCAAGCTCTTCGCGCTCGAGGTGCCGGAGATCGCGGCGGGACTGGTCGAGATCGTCGCGCTCGCCCGCGAGGCCGGCCACCGCACGAAGATCGCGGTCAAGGCGAACGACCCGTCGATCAACGCCAAGGGCGCCTGCATCGGCGAGATGGGCCGTCGCGTGCGCGCCGTGACCGAGGAGCTCGCGGGGGAGAAGATCGACATCGTCGATTACGACGCCGATCTGCCGACCTTCGTCGCCCACGCCCTCTCGCCGGCGAAGGTCACGAGCTCCTTCGTGCTCGATGCCGGCACCAAGGCCGTCCGCGCCCTGGTGCCCGACTATCAGCTGTCGCTGGCGATCGGCAAGGAGGGTCAGAACGCGCGTCTGGCCGCCAAGCTCACCGGTGCGAAGATCGACATCCAGCCGGACAGCGTCCTCGACTGATCCCCTTCGGCCTTCCGCCGCGCCCGGGAACGGGCGAGGCGGGGTGAAACGCAGGTGTAAGATGGAACCCGTACGAACGTGCGTCGGTTGTCGCACGCGTGCTCCCCGCTCCGCCCTTCTTCGGGTGGTGGCCCAGAACGACACCCTCATCCCCGATGAGAGTGCTGTCCTGCCGGGGCGCGGCGCGTGGGTGCATCCGACACCTGATTGCATCCAGGCCGCTCTGCGGCGACGAGCTTTCGGACGAGCACTGCGTGTGACCACTCAGCTGGACACACGGACCTTCGAACAGCACCCACCAAGAAACAAAGGCTGAACAGCTATGGAAACAAAGTGAACGGCTCGAAATGAGACCCGTCCGCGACTAGTGGTCTGCCCTGTCTGGGTGGACCGACTCAGACAGGAGAATTGTGGCTGGTAAACCACGCGTACATGAGATCGCCGCCGAACTCGGCGTCGACAGCAAGATCGCACTTGCAAAGCTCAAGGAACTCGGCGAGTTCGTGAAGAGCCCGTCTTCGACCATCGAACCGCCGGTGGCGCGCAAGCTGCGCGCGGCGATCGAGGCCGACAGCTCGCTCAAGGGCGCAGCCCCCGCCGCTCCTGCGGCGAAGCCTGCCGCGGCGTCCGCGACGAAGCCCGGTACGGGCTCCGCTGCCAAGCCGGCGCCGACCCCGGGTCCGAAGCCTGGTCCCAAGCCTGCCCCGGAGGTTCCGGCCCCCGCGGCGCCCGCGCCTGCCGCGCCCGCTCCTGCCCCCGCGGCAGAGGCTCCTGCGCCGGCAGCCCCGGAGGCATCCGCGCCCGCTGAAGGCGGCGCACCCACCCCCGGCGCTCCGCGTCCGGGCAACAACCCCTTCTCATCCGCGCAGGGCATGGGCCAGCGTCCGGCCGGTCCCCGTCCGGGCAACAACCCCTTCGCGTCCGCACAGGGCATGGGCCAGCGTCCGACGCCTGGCAACATCCCCCGTCCGCAGGCTCCGCGTCCCGGCGCACCCCGTCCGGGTGCACCGCGTCCCGGCTCGCCTCGTCCCGGTGCACCTCGCGGTGGCCAGGGCGGTCGTCCCGGTGCTCCGTTCCAGCAGCGTCCCGGCGGCCCCGGTCGCCCCGGCGGTGCCGGTGGACCCGGCGGTGCCGGTGGTCCCGGAGCACGTCCCGGTGGCGGCGGCGGCTTCGCCGGTCGTCCTGGTGGCGGCGGCGGTCGTGGCCGCGGCCCCGGCGGTGGTACCGCAGGTGCCTTCGGTAAGGGCGGCGGCAAGAGCAAGCAGCGCAAGTCGCGGCGGGCGAAGCGGCAAGAGTTCGAGATGCGGAGTGCTCCGGTCGTCGGTGGCGTCAACGTCACCCGCGGTAACGGAGAGATCATCCGCATGCGTCGCGGCGCATCGATTGCGGACTTCGCCGACAAGATCGAGACGCTGACCGGCTACACGGTGCAGCCCGGAACCCTCGTGACGATCCTCTTCAACCTCGGCGAGATGGCCACGGCCACCGAGTCGCTGGACGAGGCGACGTTCGAGGTCCTCGGTGCCGAGCTCGGCTACAAGATCCAGATGGTCTCGCCCGAGGACGAGGACAAGGAGCTCCTCGAGGGCTTCGGTCTCGACCTCGAGGCCGAGCTGGAAGCCGAGAGCGAAGACGACCTCGAGATCCGTCCCCCGGTCGTCACCGTCATGGGTCACGTCGACCACGGTAAGACGCGACTGCTCGACGCGGTCCGTCAGACCAACGTCATCGAGGGAGAAGCCGGCGGCATCACCCAGCACATCGGTGCCTACCAGGTGTGGACCGAGCACGAGGGCATCGAGCGCGCCATCACGTTCATCGACACCCCGGGTCACGAGGCGTTCACCGCCATGCGTGCCCGTGGTGCGCAGGTCACCGACCTCGCGATCCTCGTGGTCGCAGCCGACGACGGCATCATGCCGCAGACGGTCGAGGCGTTGAACCACGCGCAGGCGGCGAACGTGCCGATCGTGGTCGCGGTGAACAAGGTCGACAAGCCCGACGCCAACCCCTCGAAGGTGCGTCAGCAGCTGACCGAGTACGGCCTGGTCGCCGAGGAGTTCGGTGGCGACGTCATGTTCGTCGACGTGTCCGCTCGTGCCGGCACCGGTATCCAGGAACTGCTGGATGCCGTGTTGCTCACCGCCGACGCTGGTCTCGACCTCACCGCCAACCCGAACAAGGGTGCTCGCGGTGTCGCCATCGAGGCGAAGCTCGACAAGGGCCGCGGTTCGGTCGCCACGGTGCTGATCCAGTCCGGAACGCTCCGGATCGGTGACGCGATCGTCGCAGGCACCGCCTATGGCCGCGTGCGTGCCATGGCGGACGAGAACGGCGAGCAGGTCCTCGAGGCCTACCCGTCGCGTCCGGTGCAGGTGCAGGGTCTGAACTCGGTGCCCCGTGCCGGTGACGTCTTCATCGTCACCGAGGAAGACCGCATGGCCCGCCAGATCGCTGAGAAGCGTGAAGCAGTCGAGCGCAACGCCCAGCTGGCCAAGGCCCGCAAGCGCATCTCGCTCGAGGACTTCACCCGTGCTCTCGAAGACGGCAAGGTCGAGTCGCTCAACCTCATCATCAAGGGTGACGTCTCCGGTGCCGTCGAGGCCCTGGAGGAGTCGCTGCTCAAGATCGAGGTCGATGATTCGGTGCAGCTGCGCATCATCCACCGCGGTGTCGGTGCGATCACCGAGTCCGACGTGAACCTGGCGACGATCGACAACGCGATCATCGTGGGCTTCAACGTGCGCCCCGACACGAAGGCACGCGAGCGTGCCGCCCGTGAAGGCGTGGACATCCGCTTCTACTCCGTCATCTACAACGCGATCGACGAGATCGAGAGCTCGCTCAAGGGCATGCTCAAGCCGGAGTACGAAGAGATCCAGTCGGGTGTGGCCGAGATCCGCGAGGTGTTCCGCTCCTCGAAGTTCGGCAACATCGCCGGTGTCATCGTGCGATCGGGAACGATCACGCGCAACGCCAAGGCCCGCGTCATCCGCGACGGCGTCGTGCTGGCCGATGGCCTTGCCATCGAGTCGCTGCGTCGTTTCAAGGACGATGTCACCGAGGTCCGTACGGACTACGAGGCCGGTATCGGACTCGGAAAGTACAACGACATCCAGATCGGTGATGAGATCGAGACGACCGAGCTCGTCGAGAAGCCTCGCGGCTGATCAATTCGAAACACCTTCGGGCGTCTCCCTCTCCTGCTCCTTCCGGAGCACGGAGACGGGGGACGCCCTGAGGGTTCCTGGACAGGGAGAGAACAATGGCAGGCGAAAGACAGGCCCGTCTCGCGGATCGAATCCGCGTGATCCTCGCCGAACGGCTGGAGAAGGGGCTGCGCGACCCGCGCCTCGGCTTCGTCACCATCACCGACGTCCGCGTGAGCGGCGACCTCCAGCACGCATCGGTGTTCTACACGGTGCTGGGCACGGAGGAGGAGCGC
Organism: Microbacterium sp. PAMC22086; assembly: GCF_019443525.1. Lineage (NCBI taxonomy): Bacteria > Bacillati > Actinomycetota > Actinomycetes > Micrococcales > Microbacteriaceae > Microbacterium > Microbacterium sp. PAMC22086. The sequence goes on from NZ_CP080380.1 coordinate 2,060,483, forward strand.
ATCTCCAGCGGTGCGGCGCTCACCTCGGCGACCGGAATGCTGCGCAGCGAGGTCGGACGGCAGCTGAGCACCAGGCTCGTGCCGACCCTCGAGTTCATTCCCGACGCGCTTCCGGAGAACGCCGACCACATCGGCGCGCTGCTGCGTGAAGCGCAGCAGCGTGATGCCGATGTCGCCAAGCTCGCGTCCTCGGCTTCCCACGCCGGCGACGCCGACCCGTACCGTACCGACGACGACGCGGAGTAAGCGCCGTTTGATACGCTCGGCTTCGCGGGACGGCGTCCCGCGAAGCTGAGGGGGATCGGCATCGAGGGTGCGAACACGTCTGGGGGGCCGTTTATCGCGCCCGCTGCCGTCGGGCTCCTCCTGGAGCAGCTGCTCGAGCAGGATCTCGGTTGCGCGCCCCACGTGCTCGCTCGCCTCGCCGATGATCTGGACGCGGACGCGGCGACGATCCGTGAGGTCGTCCAGCGGTTGACGCCGGATCAACGACACGGTCTGCGCCCGGCGCCGACGCCCCTGCCGCTGGTGCCTGCGATCGCGCAGAGGTTCGAGGGAGTGGCATTCGACGAACGCGATCGCAGGCTGCTTCTCGCACTCGCCGTGTGCCTGGACGATGCTCTCGATCCGATTCTCGAATTCGATGGGCGCTCGGCGGCCGAGGTCACCTCCGCCCGCGTCGGTGCCCACCTCGCCGTGCACGCCGGCCGGGTGCGCTTCATCGACGCCCGACTAGCGATCTGGCTGCGGGCGACCACCAGTGCGGCAGAGACGGCGGCGGTGCACGGGCGACTGAGCGCGGTCTTCCGCCGTCGCGGCGAACGAGTGAGCGCGGACTGGCATCGGGCGCGGGCGTCGCTCGAGGCAGAGCCGACCACCGCGCCGGAACTCACCCTCATCGCCAGGGAGCTCAGCGAGGCGGGGTACCCGGATCGTGCGTTGCTGCTCGCCAGGGAGGCCTGCGAGCATGCGGTGGGCGAAGACCAGGACGAGGCGCGCCTCGTCGCCGGCGCGTCGGCGGTGGGCGCCGGGTTCGCTGCGGAGGCGGCCGCGTGGCTGGGGGCACTGTACCCGCACGGTACCGAGCGATACCGGTTGGCAGGTCTGGGGGCGCTGATCGTCGCCCAGACCGTCGTGCAGGGTGCTGTTCCCGAGATCGATCCGACGTCGCTGCGGCCGGAGACACCTGACGAGGACGACTGGCATCACTGGACCAGGGCGGCCGCCCTCGCCGCGATACTCTGCGCCGAACGCGGCGACCGTCGCGGTATGCGCACGTGGCTCGACGCGCTCCGCGATGGCGCATCCCGGATCGGTGCCGAGCATGAGCTGAGGGATCCCGTGGTGGCGCTGAGCTGGCTCCTCGTGGGGGACCACGACATCGAAGAAGTCGCGGGGTCCGGCCCGGTGAGCGGCGGGATGCTGCGCACCCTGCGCGCCGCCGTGGAGGGGGACGTCGATCTGGCGCTGCGTCTCATCGCGACCGACGAATCGGCGTTGTCCGGCGAGCCCGACCCGTTCGTGCCGGGATACGAGCACAGCCCGGTCGTTCAGGCGTATCGCGCCGTCGTCGAGGTACTGCTGCTCGTGTGGCGGGGCGACATCGGTGTCGCGCGGGACCGGCTGATCCAGGCGGCGCTCTCCTTTCCGATCGCGATGCCCTTTGCCGGATTGGGAGTGGTGCTCGCCAGACGCCTCGACCTGGCGGTGCTCGGCGAGCTGGGACCCTTCGCCCGATCACTCACCGTCGCCCTGCCCGGGGGAGCGAAGATCGACCTCCTCGTGGACCGCGGCATCCAGTCATTCCTCGCCGGCTCGTTCGACGATGCCGCCGCCACGGTTCGGCTGTGGTCCGATCTCGGTGGGCCGCAGACCACGATGGCGGTACCGGGTTTGGACGAGTTGGCCTTCATCTCTGCCGGTCGCACCACGACGGAGGCGTCCATCGAGCCTCCGGAGATCGCGCTCGCCCAGCGCCTGCGGGTCCGTGTCGCGACGGCAGGCGACGGGCGGTGGCGTGCCGAGAGCGATGAGGTCCGCGACATCGCACGCACGTTGACCTCGCCGTTCGCCAGGGCGCGAGTGGAGACGATGCTCGGAACACAGCATGCGATTCGCGACGATCACTCCTCGGCGAGGATCCACCTCCAGTACGCCGAACGGCTGTTCGAGCTCTCGGGTGCGACGGCGTGGGCGAGGGCGGTGCGCGGCAGACTGGATCGGCTCGAGGCGAGAGAGGGGAGCATCGTCTCCTCGGTCGGCGCTCTCTCCGCGTGCCGCGCGGCCTGGTCGCCTCAGCTCACGGCGCGCGAGCTGGAGGTGGCGATGCGCGCGGTCGGCGGTGCGGCGAACCGCGAGATCAGCGAAGCCTTGAACGTCTCCGTCCGCACCGTCGAAGTCCACCTCGGCCGGGTCTTCACCAAGCTCGGCGTGCGGAGCCGGGTCGAGCTGACTGTGCTCGCCCACCGCACAGAGCAGCACCTCTGAGCCGTCGCGCCTGAGCCGGTCGTCGTCACCGCGGCAGGAACAGAGAGACCCCATCGGCTTCGGCGAGTCCGTCGGCGATGAGCGAGTCGATAGCCCGATCACGCTGCCCGGGATCGGGCCAGTCCGGCAGGACGGCGTCGAGCGGGACGGCGTCTGGGTCGATGTTCCGCAGCAGCTTCAGCACCGCGCCGCGGGCCTGTCGGTCGGACCCCTCGTATGCGGCCTGGCGTCGGCGCTCATCACCCGTGTCCGGTCTCCCGGCGGCCAGCCATGCGCAGCTGCCGGCGAGAGGGCACAGCTCGCACCGCGGCGCCCGGGACGTGCACACCGTGGCGCCGAGCTCCATCGCTGCGGCATTGAACACCGCAGCTTCGGCGACATCGTCCGGCAGCAGGTCGGCCATCAGGTCGAGGTCCCGGCGCGAAGGGGGTCCCGGCTGTGCCCTGCCCTCGACGGCGCGCGCGAGCACCCGTCGGGTGTTCGTGTCGACCACGGGATGCCGGTCGCCGTAGGCGAACACCGCGACGGCGCGAGCGGTGTAGTCGCCGATACCGGAAAGGGCCAGCAGGGCGTCCACCTCGCGCGGAACGATCCCCCCGTGTCGCTCGGTGATCTCGACCGCGGCACGGTGCAACCACAGCGCGCGCCGGGGATATCCCAGGTTCGCCCACTGCTGCACGACGTCCGCTGTCGATGCGGTGGCCATCTCCGAGGGCGTCGGCCACCGCTCCAACCACGCCTCGAGGTGAGGGATGACCCTCGTGACGGGCGTCTGCTGCAACATGAACTCGCTCACCAAAACGCCCCAGGCGCCGAACTCGTCATGGAAGGAAGGTCGACGCCACGGCAGGTCGCGAGCGGTCGCTCGATACCACGTCGGCAGGGGCGACATCAGCTCGAGAGAGGCCGGTGGGAGAGGCACCCGTCCAGCCTATGCGAGCGGATCGACGGCCAGGAGAGGGGAGCCACCGGGCATCCGCACGCGCAGATCCCGCTCGCGCGCTCGGTAGGCTGGGGGGATGGTCTCGCCCGGCATCCTCCTCGTCGACAAGCCCGCAGGGCTGACCAGTCACGACGTCGTCGCCCGCACGCGACGCGCGTTCGGCACCCGCAAGGTGGGGCACGCCGGAACACTCGACCCGATGGCGACCGGACTGCTGGTGATCGGCATCGAGGGCGCGACCAGGCTCCTGACCTACATCGTCGGTGCGGACAAGACCTACGTGGCGACGATCCGTCTCGGCCAGACGACGGGCACGGACGATGCGGAAGGGGAGATCCTCACCACGGCCGCGCCCGAAGCGTGGGACGCGGTGACCGATGAGGCGGTGTCGGCCGGCATCACGCAGCTCACGGGTGAGATCTCCCAGGTTCCCAGTGCCGTCTCGGCGATCAAGGTGGACGGTCGTCGCGCTTATGAGCGCGTGCGCGCCGGCGAAGAGGTCGTGCTCGCCGCACGCGATGTCGTCGTGTCGCGCTTCGACCTGCTCGCAACCAGGCGAGGCGACGGCCATCTCGATCTCGACGTCGTCGTCGACTGCTCGTCCGGAACGTACATCCGCTCCCTCGCCCGCGATCTCGGGGCCTCGCTCGGCGTCGGCGGTCACCTCACCGCGCTGCGCCGCACGCGGGTCGGTCCGTTCGATGTGTCCGATGCGGTCGGTCTCGACGCGCTGGAGGGCGCCGCGACTCTGACCCCGGGCGAGGCGGCCGGCCGGATCCTCCCCGTGCTGGAGATGTCCGGTGACGAGGCACGCGACCTCCGTCACGGCAAGCGGCTGAGCGGCCAGGCCGCGCGCCTCGAAGAGACGATCGGTGCAGCGATCGACCCGGAGGGGCTCCTGATCGGCATCGTCGAGAAGCGCGGTGCCGACCTCAAGAGCGCCATGAACATGCCGGAGGGCGACCGATGATCCTGTGGCTCACGATCGCGCAGATCGTCATCGCCGTCGCCGCCGGCATCTTCTGTCTCGTCGCGGGTCTGATCGGCAGACGGCCGAGCGACTTCAGCGTCGGCGCCCTCGCCCTCGTCGAGGTGCTGCTCATCGTGCAGGTGATCGTCGCCATCGTTGCGCCGCTGATCGGGAACCCTCCGACCGGAGACCTGCTCGAGTACTGGGTCTACCTGGTCTCCGCGGTGCTCCTGCCCGTCGGCGCGGTGCTGTGGGCGCTCATGGAGCGCAGTCGCTGGAGCACGGTGATCCTCGGGGTGGCGGCGCTCGCGATCGCGGTGATGCTGTGGCGTATGCAGGTCATCTGGTCCGTCCAGATCGCGTGACGCGGCGGGTCGGAGCGCAGACCCGACCTCTTCTGCGGCTCTAGGATGGAATGCGCTATGAGCTCCACCGCCCCCTCCTCTCGGATGACCGGAATCGGTCGCGTCCTCGTGATCGTCTATGCCGTGATGGCGCTGGCCGCGACCGGACGCAGCTTCGTGCAGATCGTCCGTCGCTTCGACGAGGCGCCGCTGGCGTACGCGCTCTCCGCACTCGCCGCCGTCGTGTACATCCTCGCCACACTCGCCCTCGTCCTGGCCCGCCGCCGCGGCTGGTACTCGGTCGCTTGGGTCGCGATCGTCTTCGAGCTCACCGGCGTCCTCGTGGTGGGGGTGCTGAGCCTTCTGATGCCCGACCTGTTCCAGCATGAGACCGTGTGGTCGCTGTTCGGGCGCGGTTACCTGTTCATTCCGCTGGTCCTGCCCGTCTTCGGCATCTGGTGGCTGCGCACGCACCGCCCGGCCGACGTCGTGCGTCCGGTCGAGGTCGGCGCGTGATCGTCTTCCGCAGCCCGGAAGAGGTGCCGGACGACTTCGGACCGAGCGCGGTCGCGATCGGCAAGTTCGACGGCGTCCATGCCGGCCACCGAGCCGTGATCGAGCGCCTCGAGGAAGCGGCCGCAGCGACGGGCAGCCGGTCGGTCGCCGTCACGTTCGACCGCAACCCGCTGGCCGTGATCCGTCCCGACCGCTGCCCGGAGAACGTCGTCACGGTCGAGCGCAAGCTCGACCTCCTGGGCGAGCTCGGGCTCGACGCCACTCTGGTGCTCACGTTCGACGAGGAACTCGCCGCCCGCAGCGCTGAGGACTTCGTCGTCGACATCCTCGTCGGAGCCCTTCGGGTCTCCACGGTCCTCGTCGGGCAGGACTTCCGGTTCGGCGCTCGGGGAGCCGGCACCCCCGAGCTTCTGCGCGAGCTCGGTCCTCGTCACGGCTTCTCGGTCGAGGTCATCGACGACGTGTACCTCCCCGGCTCCACGCGACGCGTGTCGTCGAGCTGGATCCGCGAGCTGCTGATGGAGGGCGACGTCGCTGCGGCGACGACCGTGCTCGGACGCCATCCCGATGTGCGCGGAGTCGTCGTGCACGGACTCAAGCGCGGGCGGGAACTCGGGTTCCCCACGGCGAACCTCTCGACCATCGTCGATGCGTTCGTGCCGGCGGACGGCGTGTACGCGGGATGGCTCGTCGACCACGACACCGGGATCCGGCATCCGTCGGCGATCTCCGTCGGGACCAATCCCACCTTCGACGACGTCCTCGTGCGACAGGTCGAGGCTCACGTGCTGGGAGAGACGGGTCTCGACCTCTACGGGCACGACGTCACGGTCGAGTTCGTGGAGCGGCTGCGGGGCATGGTGGCCTTCGAGGGCATCGACAAGCTGATGGTGCAGATGGGTGCCGATGTCACGGATGCGGCGCGGGCTCTCGGGCTCTCGTCCTAGCCGAGAGCGGATCGCCGGTTCGACCGTGCGGGATGGACGGCTCGGCGTGGGCGATCTCCGCTGAGCGAGCGAGATGGCATAGAATGATCATCGGCTCCCGCCGAACTTCGCGACTCTCGCGTTCCCCGGCGGGAAGAAGATCCACTGTTCGCACGGTCCTGGCTCACGCCACACGCGGACAACGAGAACGGCTCATGGTTTCCTGGGGAAGCCGGAGCCTTCACGCTCAGGAGGAGCATGCCGACTACGGCAACCGCCGCCACGCGGCGCAAGAAGACGTCCCGTCGCGACGATGAGGCACCCCTCATCCCGATCCTCGCGCGCAAGGTGCGCGAGATCGAGGCGAAGTCGCAGCGAGGGAAGCTCGGTCCCACGAATCGAGTGAAGTTCCAGGTGATCGCCTTCCTGGTGCGCGAAGAGCGCGCCAGGGTGAAGGCGGATGCCGAGATCGGCGATCCCGCACGCGCCGAGTTGCTGAAGCGGCTCGACGGCGTGGCCACGATCCTCGCGAAGACGGCCGCCCGTGACACCTCACTGATCCAACTCCTGGAAGCCGACCAGGCGACATCGCCGGTGGCCAAGCGCATGCGCCGGGACTGGCTGCTCGAATCCGGAGCCGAACTCGCCCCGGAAGAGCTCATCATCGCCGACGCCGCACCGGTGCAGATCTCCGCGATCCCGGCGGCGATCGCGGAGCGCCAGGTCACTCCGCCGTCCGTCGAGGCGCGACAGTTGGCCAACCCCTTCCTCGCTCCCGACCTGACGCCGCGTTCGACGGCCACGCCGCGCCGCCGTCTCGACGGCTGGGAGCTCATGGGTCCGCTGTACAAGGCTTTCGAGACCGGGGCCGGTGGGTCCGCCGCGTCGATGGATCTGCCGCCGGCGCCGGAATTCGACCACATCTCGCCCAAGGGCCTCGAGGTCATGGTGCATCAGTCCCGGTTCCTCGAGGCCGTCAAGGCCGGACACCGCAGCTTCCTCCTCGCCGACGAGCCCGGTCTCGGCAAGACCGCGCAGTCGGTGCTCGCCGCTTCCGTCGCTGGTGCATATCCGCTGCTGGTGGTCGTGCCCAACGTCGTCAAGATGAACTGGGCGCGCGAGGTCGAGCGCTGGACGCCCCAGCGCCGGGCGACGGTGATCCAGGGCGACGGCGATGACATCGACGCGTTCGCCGACGTGTTCATCGTGAACTACGAGATCCTCGACCGGCACATGTCGTGGCTCGCCTCCATCGGTCTGCGCGGGATGGTCGTCGACGAGGCGCACTTCATCAAGAACCTCTCCTCGCAGCGGTCGCAGAACGTGCTGTCGCTGGCCGCCCAGGTGCGCGAGCGCACTCCGGGGCACGATCCTCTGATGCTCGCCCTCACCGGTACGCCGCTGATCAACGACGTCGAGGATTTCGACGCGATCTGGCGCTTCCTCGGCTGGACCACCGGTGAGAAGCCGGGCCCTGAGCTCATGGAGAAGCTCGACGCCACAGGATTCACCCCGGCAGACAAGGCGTTCTACCCCGAGGCCCGCGATGCGGTGATCTCCATGGGGATCGTCCGTCGCAAGAAGAAGGACGTCGCCGCCGATCTCCCGGACAAGCTGATCGCCGATCTGCCGGTGCAGCTCGACGACGAGTTCGGGCGCAGCATCCGCCAGGCCGAGCGCGAGCTGGGGGAGCGGCTCGCCGCTCGCTACCGCCGTATCATCGAGGCTCGCGGAGACCGTGGGCTCGCGTCGGGAGAGATCGACGAGGACATCGTGCGGCTGGTCGCCCAGAACGAGCTCGAGGAGTCCAAGGCCGCCGGCACCGGGGGAGACAACGTCTTCACCATGGTCCGTCGCATCGGTCAGGCCAAGGCGCCGCTGGCTGCAGACTATGCCGCTCAACTGCAGCGCTCGGTCGGCAAGGTCGTGTTCTTCGCGAAGCACATCGACGTCATGGACCAGGCCGAGGCGCACTTCGCCGCGGCAGGCATCCGCTCGGTGTCGATCCGTGGCGACCAGACCTCCACGGTCCGGCAGCAGGCCATCGACGATTTCAACGGCGACCCCGAAGTTGGCATCGCCGTCTGCTCGCTCACCGCGGCAGGCGTCGGGCTCAACCTGCAGGCCGCGTCGAACGTCGTGCTCGCCGAGCTGTCGTGGACGGCCGCCGAGCAGACGCAGGCGATCGACCGTGTGCACCGCATCGGCCAGGGCGAGCCGGTCACCGCGTGGCGGATCATCGCCGCGCACACGATCGACACGAAGATCGCGGAGCTGATCGACCAGAAGCAGGGGCTCGCGGCGCGCGCTCTCGACGGTGAAGCGGTCGAGGAGTCGGCCGCAGAGCCGGTGCAGCTGGCGGCACTCATGCACCTGCTGCGACAGGCACTGGGCGGAGCATAGGCGTCAAGAATCGCCGTTCTTAACGTCGGATCCGGTGCGAGAACACTCGAGACCGGGAAGTTCGACGATATCGGTGAATCAGGTCGTCAAGATCGACGTTTTTCGCCGCTCCCGAATGGCGCCCGAGCGTGCCGGGGCGCTAGTGTCGATCGAAGGCAGCGTCGCCTGTTCCCCCATCTCCCGAACGTCTGAAGGCACCAGCATGAAGATCGGCATCCTGACGAGCGGCGGCGACTGCCCCGGCCTCAACGCGGTCATCCGCGGCATCGTGCTCAAGGGCACGACGTCATACGACCTCGAGTTCGTCGGCATCCGCGACGGATGGCGGGGCCTGGTCGACGGTGACTTCATGCCGCTGACCCGACACGAGGTGAAGGGGCTGTCGAAGGTCGGCGGCACGATCCTCGGCACCAGCCGCACGAACCCGTACGAGGGCGAGCGTGGGGGAGCCGACAACATTGCCAAGACCCTCTACGGGCACAAGATCGACGGCATCATCGCGATCGGTGGTGAGGGCACGCTGGCCGCAGCGGACCGTCTCGCCAAGGACGGCATCAAGGTCATCGGGGTCCCCAAGACGATCGACAACGACCTGCAGGCGACCGACTACTCGTTCGGCTTCGACACCGCGGTGAACATCGCCACGGATGCGATGGATCGGCTGCGCACGACCGGCGACTCGCACCAGCGCTGCATGGTCGCAGAGGTCATGGGCCGTCACGTCGGCTGGATCGCACTGCACGCCGGAATGGCTGCCGGAGCTCACGTCGTCTGCATCCCCGAGGTGCCGATGTCGATCGACGAGATCACGGAGCTGGTGACCAGCGCGCATGATCGCGGTCGCGCGCCTCTGGTCGTCGTCTCCGAGGGGTTCAAGCTCCTCGGAATGGACGAGGCCTACAGCGACAAGGGCCTCGACGCCTTCAACCGCCCCCGCCTCGGCGGCATCGGCGACCTGCTCGCGCCCGAGATCGAGCGCATCACCGGCATCGAGACGCGGGCGACGATCCTCGGTCACATCCAGCGCGGCGGATCGCCCTCGGCGTTCGACCGCGTGCTCGCGACACGACTCGGTCTGCACGCTGCCGACGCGATCGTCGACGGCGCCTGGGGCCAGATGGTCGCCATGCAGGGCACGGATATCGTCCGGGTGCCGTTCGCCGACGCACTGGGCGAACTGAACACGGTCCCGCGCTACCGCTACGACGAGGCGGCGGCGCTCTTCGGCTGAGCCGCCTGAGGCTGAGTCCGCCCTCCGCGGACGAGCTCAGCCTCAGCGATTCACTCCGCGGCGAGGCCGAGAGTGTCCAGCAGCCAGGCGAGTTCGAACGCCCGCTCCTTCCAGGAGTTGTAGCGCCCGCTCACCCCACCGTGTCCGGCGACCATCTCGCACTTGAGGAGCACGTCCTTCGCCCCGGCCTCGCGCAGGCGTGCGACCCACTTCGCGGGCTCCACGTAGAGCACCCGCGTGTCGTTCAGGGACGTCACGGCGAGGATCCGTGGGTAGTCCACGCCGTCGCGGACGTTCTCGTAGGGGCTGTACGACTTCATGTAGGCGTAGACGTCCGGGTCATGGAGCGGGTCGCCCCACTCGTCCCATTCGATGACGGTCAGCGGCAACGACGGATCGAGGATCGTCGTCAGGGCGTCCACGAACGGCACGCCGGCGAGGATGCCGGCGAAGAGCTCGGGCGCGAGGTTCGTCACCGCGCCCATCAGCAGGCCGCCGGCGCTGCCTCCCTCGGCCACCATCCGACTCGGCGTGGTCACACCCGACTCGACCAGGTGCTCGCCGCAGGAGACGAAGTCCGTGAACGTGTTGCGCTTGTGCAGGAGTTTGCCGTCCTCGTACCACTGCCGGCCCATCTCGCCGCCTCCGCGCACGTGCGCGACCGCGAAGATCACACCCCTGTCGAGTTCGGAAAGGCGTGCCACGGAGAAGCCGGGGTCGATCGAGTGCTCGTACGATCCGTAGCCGTACAGGTGCACCGGACGCGGCTCGACGCCTGGTTCGCCGAACGAGCGCTTCCACACGAGCGAGATCGGCACGCGCACGCCGTCTGATGCGGTCGCCCACTCGCGTCGCTGGCCGTAGTCGGCGGGGTCGTAGCCCCCCAGCACCGGCACCTGCTTGCGCAGCACCAGCTCCCGGGTCGCGAGGTCGAGGTCGTACACGGTCCCCGGCGTCACGAACGAGGTGTAGCCCAGACGCAGGAACGGCGAGTGCCATTCGGGGTTCCCGCTCACGCCGGCCGAGTAGAGCGGTTCGTCGAACACCAGCTCGTCGACCGCATCCGTGGCGTAGTCGAGCAGACCGACGCGCTCGAGTCCCTCGCTGCGGTACTCCACGGTGGCGAAGTCGCGGAACGCATCGACACCGAGGAGTCGTCTGCCCTGCTCATGCGCGAGCACCAGGTGTCGCTCGCCCTGCGGCTCGGACGCTGACACCGAGACGAGCTCGAAGTCGAGCGCTCCGTCGTTGTGCAGCACGAGCAGGCGATCCTCGCCGTCTACGACCGCATGCTCGACCGAGTACTCCACGCCTTCGCGACGCGGCCACACGAGCTGCGGCTCCGCGGTCAGCTCGCCCGTCAGATCGACGAGGTACTCCTCGCTCGTGATGCTCGAACCGACCGCGATGACCAGATACCGGCGGCTACGGGTGATCCCGGCACCGAGCCAGAACTTCTCATCCGGCTCGTGGAAGAGCTTCACGTCGTCGGTGACGGGCGTGCCGAGGCGGTGCAGCCACAAAGTGTCGGGCCTCCACGCCTCGTCGCGGGTCGTGTAGATCACACCCCGACCGTCTGGTGTGAAGAAAGCGCCGCCCGTGTTCGGGATCTCGTCATCGAGCGTGGTGCCGGTGGTGAGGTCGCGCACGTGCACGGTGTACAGCTCGTCACCTTCGAAGTCGGTGGACCACAGCAGCTTCGTGGCGTCGTCGGACGTGTCGAACGCTCCGAGCGAGAAGAACTCGTGCCCCTCCGCCTCGATGTTGCCGTCGAGGAGCACGACCTCGCCGGGAACCGGGACACCGGGCTCGAGACGCGGAGGAGTCCAGTCGTCGGGCTCGGCCGCGGCGCGGCACTGGATGCCGTACTGCGCGCCCTCCTCGGTGCGGCTGTAGTACCACCAGTGGCCACGGCGGGTGGGAACGGAGAGGTCCGTCTCCTGCACGCGGCCCTTGATCTCTTCGAAGAGCCGCTCGCGCAGAGCGGCGAGGTGTGCCGTCTGGGCATCCGTGTGGGCGTTCTCGGCCTCGAGGTGGGACACGACCTCCGCCGACTCCTTTGCGCGGAGCCATTCGTACGGATCGTCGAAGGTGTCACCGTGGTGGGTGCGGAGGGAGGAGCGGCGGTCGGCGGTAGGAGCGTCAGTCACCGTCTCACGCTATCCCAGGTCGAGTTGACCGGCACGGGGGAGGGTGGGAGGATCTACCGGGGCCGGTTAACGGAAGTCAAACCCACGGTGAACTCTTCGTTCATCACATCGATCACGTCGACATCTCCTTCTTCCTCAAACGACCGAAAGCGAACGGTGGAAACCGCAGCCCTCATCGTCGTGCTTGTCATCGCGCTGGCACTCTTCTTCGACTTCACCAACGGCTTTCACGATACGGCGAACGCCATGGCGACGCCGATCGCCACCGGCGCGCTGAAGCCCAAGACAGCCGTCCTCCTCGCCGCCGTTCTCAACCTCGTCGGCGCCTTCCTGTCGACCGAGGTCTCCAAGACCATCTCCGGCGGGATCATCCGCGAGGATGCGATCATCGAGGCCGGGGCGGATCTGTTCCTGTCGTTGATCTTCGCCGGTCTGATCGGTGCGATCACCTGGAACATGCTCACGTGGCTTCTCGGTCTTCCCTCGAGCTCGTCGCACGCGCTCTTCGGTGGGCTCATCGGCGCCACCCTCGTCGGCGCAGGCATCGGCGGCATCGACTTCGGCATGGTGCTCTCCAAGATCGTGCTCCCCGCGCTGATCGCTCCGGCCACGGCAGGCCTGATCGCCTTCGCCGCGACGAAGATCGCCTACTCGATCACCCGTCGCTACGACGGAAAGCCCGACGGTCGCGACGGATTCCGGTGGGGGCAGATCTTCACCTCCTCGCTGGTCGCGCTGGCTCACGGCACCAACGACGCCCAGAAGACGATGGGTGTGATCACCCTCGCGATGATCACGATCGGCTGGCAGTCCGGCGCTCACCACGAGCCCGAGCTGTGGGTCATCATCGCGTGTGCGTTCACGATCGCGCTCGGCACCTACCTGGGCGGCTGGCGCATCATCCGCACCCTCGGCAAGGGCCTGACCGACGTCAAGCCCGCACAGGGCTTCGCGGCGGAGAGCTCGACAGCCGCCACCATCCTCGCCTCCAGCGCCCTCGGATTCGCACTCTCGACCACGCAGGTCGCCTCCGGATCGGTCATCGGATCCGGCCTCGGTCGCCGCGGGTCCACGGTGCGCTGGCGGACCGCCGGCCGCATCGGCATCGGCTGGCTGCTGACGCTTCCCGCCGCCGGTGGAGTGGGAGCGCTCGCTGCGCTGCTCGTGGTCTGGCTGGGCAACTGGGGCGTCGCGATCGACGCCGTGATCGCGGTCCTGATCATCCTCGGTCTGTACATGCGCTCGCGTCGCAACGCCGTCACGCCCGCCAACGCGATGAGTGATGTCGCCGAGTCCGGCATGGCCATCGAGCTTCCCGACACGCCCCCGCCGACGCGTCGTCAACAGCGCATCGAGCAGGCCAAGGCTGAGGCCAGGGCCCGTGCCGAGGCCAGGGAGAAGGCGAAGGCGCAGGCGAAGAAGGATGCCGCGGCCAAGGCCAAGAAGAAGGCGGAGGCCAAGGCGGGCGCCGGTGCGTCCAAGTCTGCGGCATCGAAGAAGAAGGCAGATGCCGATCGGAACGGGGAGTCCGCATGAACGTCGTGATCGACTGGTTCGCGTTCCTCCAGGTTTTCGCGGCAGCCCTCATCGGCGCCGCGGCCATCGTCACGTTCTACGCGCTGGGTCTGCGTCTGCTCGTGCGCAGCGGTCGGGCTCCGGTGGTGAGCCCGGCGGAGTTCACGGACGCCATCACGGTGATCACCGAGAAGGAGCTCAAGCGCGCCGAGAAGCAGGCGGCGAAGGCCGCGCGCAAGAGTCCGTTGACCGAGGGGCAGAAGTCGCTGGCCCTCGTCGGGGCCTACGGCTGCTTCGCGCTCTGCGCCGCCGCAGTGGTGAGCGGCATCCTGCTCCTCGTCATCGGTCACTGACGACGGCGGAACGGGGCCCGGTGCGGGGGCCGGTGCGGCCATAGGCTGATGTCATGTCCGCAGGAACCGGCACTCCCTACGTCTTCGGCAGGCACGAGCCCGCGTCGCACGTGCTCATCCACGTCAGCGACCCGCATTTCCTCGCCGGGGGAGTGCGGCTGGGCGGACGCTACGACGTCGAGGAGAACTTCGCCCGCACGTTGGAGGCGATCCGCACCGTGCATCCGCACCCCACGGCCATCGTCGTCACGGGGGACTTGGCCGACCTGGGGGAGCCCGACGCCTATCGTCGCCTTCGGGCCGCGGTCGAGCCGGTGGCCGAGGCGCTGCGGGCCCCGGTCATCTGGGTGGCAGGCAACCATGATGAGCGGCCGGCTCTGCGAGAGGGCCTGCTGGATCTGACGCCGACCGAGGAGCCGGTGACCGGTGTCTGGAACCTCGACGGCCTCCGACTCATCGCGCTGGACACCAGTGTCCCGGGGTGGCATTACGGAGATCTCGATGACGGTCAGCTCGCCTGGCTGGCGGAGGTGCTCGCCGAGCCCGCCCCGCACGGGACGCTGCTGGCGATGCACCATCCGCCGATCCCGAGCCATCTGCCGCTGTTCGACATCCTGGAGCTGCGGCATCAAGACGAGCTCGCAGACATCGTGCGGGGGAGCGATGTGCGCGGCATCCTCGCCGGGCATCTGCACTATTCCTCTCACGGCCTTTTCGCCGGGGTTCCCGTGAGCGTCGCCTCGGCGACGTGCTACACGATGAACGTCGCGTGTCCGTCGGCCGAGGTCAACGGCATGGACGCCGCGCAGGCCTTCCAGATCGTCCACGTCTACCCCGACACGATCACGCACACCGTGGTCCCGGTGACCGAGGCCCCGACCGGCGACTACTTCTCCGAGGCCTGGCTGGAGCGCATGGCGAAGCTCAGCCCGGAAGGGCGACTCGAGGCCTTCTCCCGCAAACCCGGACGCTGAGCGGCGTAGACTGGGGGCATCCCCCACCCTTCTCACCCGCCACGACCCACGAGGATGTGACATGGCTTCTGCCGCGCCTACCCCGACCCGCACCGAGACCGATTCGCTCGGGAGCATGGAGATTCCCGTCGACGCGTACTGGGGGATCCACACCGCCCGCGCCGACGCGAACTTCCCGATCACGAAGCGACCCATCTCGGTGTATCCCGACCTGGTGGTCGGCCTCGCGATGGTCAAGCAGGCCAGCGCCCGCGCGAACCGCGAGATCGGAGTGCTCGACCCCGAGCTCGCTGACCTGATCGATCGTGCCGCGCAGCGAGTGATCGACGGCGAGTTCCACGAGCAGTTCACGGTCGGTGTCATCCAGGGCGGCGCCGGCACCTCGACCAACATGAACGCGAACGAGGTCATCACCAACATCGCGCTCGAGATGGCCGGCCGCGAGAAGGGCGACTACGCCTTCCTGTCGCCGATCGATCACACCAACCGCAGCCAGTCCACCAACGACGTGTACCCGACGGCAGTGAAGATCGGCCTCTCGCTGACGCTGCGCTCGTTGCTCGAAGAGCTCGACCTGCTGCGGCTGTCGTTCCTGGGCAAGTCGCGCGAGTTCCACGACGTTCTGAAGGTCGGGCGCACCCAGCTGCAGGACGCCGTGCCCATGACGCTGGGCCAGGAGTTCAACGGCTTCGCCACCACGCTCGGCTACGACCACACGCGCCTCACCGAGAACGCCTCGCTGATGTTCGAGATCAACATGGGCGCCACGGCTATCGGCACCGGCATCACGACCCACCCCGGTTACGCGCCCGCTGTGCTCAAGCACC
The DNA here is from genome assembly GCF_019443525.1 of Microbacterium sp. PAMC22086. NCBI lineage: Bacteria > Bacillati > Actinomycetota > Actinomycetes > Micrococcales > Microbacteriaceae > Microbacterium > Microbacterium sp. PAMC22086. The sequence goes on from NZ_CP080380.1 coordinate 2,076,122, forward strand.
TGCGTGAGATCACCGAACTCGACCTGCGCACCGCCGGCGACCTCGTCGAGGCCACCAGCGACACCGGATCGTTCATGTCGTTCTCCTCGACGCTCAAGCGCAACGCGATGAAGCTGTCGAAGATCTGCAACGACCTCCGGCTGCTCTCGTCGGGCCCCCAGGCGGGCTTCGGCGAGATCAACCTCCCCGCCATGCAGGCGGGCTCCAGCATCATGCCCGGCAAGGTCAACCCGGTCATCCCCGAGGTCGTGAACCAGGTGGCGTTCGCCGTGGCCGGTGCCGACATGACGGTGACGATGGCGGCGGAAGCCGGGCAGCTGCAGCTGAACGCCTTCGAGCCGGTGATCGCGCACTCGATCTTCCAGTCGATCACCTGGATGCGTCAGGCCATGTGGACCCTGCGCGTGAACTGCGTCGACGGCATCACCGCCAACCGCGACCGCCTGGGGGCGATGGTGGGAGCCTCGGTCGGTGTCATCACCGCACTGACGCCCTTCATCGGCTACGCAGCAGCGGCAGCCCTGGCGAAGACCGCGCTGTTGACCAACCGCAGTGTCGCCGATCTGGTGGTGGAAGCCGGTCTGATGTCCCGCGAAGAGGTCGTCAAGCAGCTCTCGCCCGCACGCCTGTCCGGGCTCGAGACCATCACGGCGGCGATCCCGGTGATCGCGTCGGAGGACCTGATCGAGATCTGATCACGCGGATACGAAGAGAGGGACGGATGCTCCGGCATCCGTCCCTCTCTTCGTGCCGGTGAGGTCAGTCGGTGATCCGGCAGTGGGTGGTGAGTTCACCGATGCCGTCGATGCCGACCGTGACGGTGGAGTGGTCGCGGAGGAAGATCTGCGGGTCGCGCGAGTAGCCGGCACCTCCGGGGCTGCCGGTCGAGATGAGCGTGCCGGGGAGCAGAGTGAGCGACTGCGAGAGGTGCGTGATCAGCTTCGCCACCGAGCGCACCATCTGGTCGGTGCTCGCATCCTGCACGGTGTGACCGTCGACGACGGTCCAGATGTGGAGGTCCTGCGGGTCGGCGATCTCGTCCGCGGTCACGGCGAAGGGTCCGGTCGGGGTGAATCCGTCGAACGACTTGCAGCGGGACCACTGCGCCTCGGAGAACTGGATGTTCCTCGCGGTGATGTCGTTGACCACCGTGTATCCCCAGACGTGCGACAGTGCGTCGGCTTCGGCGGCGTCCTTCGCGGGCGAGCCGATGAGCACGCCGAGCTCGGCCTCGTAGTCGACGGCTTCGCTGAGAGCGCGCGGCCACGACGTGGTCTGCTCGTGTCCGGTGAGCGAGTTCGGCCAGAGCGTGAACACCGTGGGTGCGGCATCCGTCTTCAGGCCCAGCTCGCTGGAATGCGCGGCGTAGTTGAGGCCGACGGCCAGCACGGCCGGGGGAGCGAGCACGGCCGAGGCGAACGCCCAGCCGTCGAGAGGGTGCCGCCGGGCGGAACCGGTCGCCAGCGCTGCGCGCAGGGCCTCGAGCGCGTCGTCTCCTCCCTCGATCAGCTGCTGCAGCGTGGCAGGAGGGTCGTTCAGGAGGTCAGAGACGAGGATGGCGTCCGAGCCCTCGACCACGGCGAGAACCGCGAGAGGGGAGTCAGGACGGCGCAGGTGAGCGAACCGCATGCTTCTACGCTACCGGGTGGCTGGTGGTCGCCGGGTGGAGGGCGTCGCCATATCCGGACCGTCTGCGTTGTGCCCATAAGCTTTGCCTATGAGTTCCGGAGGACCGTCCCAGCCGCAGCAGCCCTCGCCCTACGCCCCTCCGCAGGCATCGCCGCAGGTGTCGCGGCAGCCCTACATGCCCGCGCCATCCGCGAGCCCCCTTCCCGCGCCTGCGACCGGGGCGCCTTCCACCGGGTACGCCTCGTCTCTCGCGCAACCGACCCCGTACACGCCACCGGCTCCCGTGGCCCCGTCGCCTGCGGAGTCTCTTCCCGCGTTGCCCGTGCCCACCAGGAAGGGGCGCACGGTGTCGCTCTGGCTCTTCGGAGTGCTCGGGTTCCTGCTGATCGCCCTCGTGGGGTATTTCGTCTGGGCGCTCGGATCCTTCGCATCGGTCGTCGGCCTTGTGCTCGCGCTGATTCCGCTGACGATCGTGTTCCTCGGCGTGCGCCTGATCGACCGATGGGAGCCCGAGCCCAAGCGACTCGTCGCGTTTGCCATCGCCTGGGGTGCGGTGGCGGCGGTCGGGCTCACCCTTCTCGTCGACACGGCACTGACCCTGCTGCTCGACATCCGATCGGAGGAGTTCACCGCCGTCGTGCAGGCGCCCATCGTGGAAGAGCTCTGGAAGGGGCTCGGCGTCTTCCTCATCTTCCTGCTCGCCCGACGAGCCTTCGACGGCCCCGTCGACGGCATCGTGTACGGGGCGCTGGTCGGGGCGGGATTCGCGTTCACCGAGAACATCCAGTACTTCGGGTTGAGCCTGATCGAGGGCGGCGGTGAACAGCTCACCGTCACGTTCGTGGTGCGTGGGCTCTTCTCGCCCTTCGCGCATGCCATGTTCACCGCGATCACCGGCTTCGCGATCGGTCTCGTCGCCCGCCGGCACGGTTCGGCCCAGGCGGCGCTCGGCGCCGGGGCGCTGGGCCTGGTCGGGGCGATCCTCCTGCACGCGCTCTGGAACGGCTCCGCGACGTTCGCGGACTTCTTCGGTCTCTACTTCACCCTCCAGGTGCCGCTGTTCATCGGGTTCATCCTGTGCATCGTCGCCCTGCGTCGCGAGGAGGCCAGGCTCACCAGAGCACGCCTGGAGGACTACGCCGCCGCGGGGTGGTTCACGCCCGAGGAGGTCACGATGCTCGCGACCCCCGCCGGACGAAAGGTGGGACTGGCCTGGGCCTCGCAGCTGCGCGGGGACCGACGGCCTCTGATGCGCGCGTTCATAAAGGACGCGACCGCACTCGCCGCCGTGCGCCAGCGCGCGATCACCGGTCGGGATCCTCTGGCCGTGGACGACGAGCGCGCTCTCCTGATCCGCACCAGGGCGACCAGGGCGGCTCTGCTCTCCTACTGACACGGAGCGAGGCAGCGGGCCCGCCCCCGGCAAGACTCAGCGCCCGGTGCTGCGGCGATGCCTGCGAGTCTCCCGGGCGCTGAGTTGATCTGTAAACAGGGTGCACCCGGCCCCGTGCGGGTGTCAAGAGCGTCTTGCCGAGGTTCTACGGTGCGTGCATGAGGTGTTCGCTGTGAGCAGGTGCGCGCGCGTTGACCCCGTCCGTCGGCCTCGGGTTTGATGGAGACATGACTGAACGCACAAAGCCTGAGTTCGACGCCCCCAGCACCCCCGCTCCGGCGGACCTCGTCATCCGCGACATCATCGAGGGTGACGGCACCGAGGCGAAGCCCGGCGACACGGTGACGGTCCACTACGCCGGTGTGGAGTTCGACTCCGGCGAGGAGTTCGACTCCTCCTGGGGCCGCGGCGAGACTATCCAGTTCCCCCTGCGCGGCCTGATCCAGGGCTGGCAGGACGGAATCCCCGGCATGAAGGTCGGCGGGCGCCGCGAGCTGATCATCCCCCCGCACCTCGCGTACGGCCCGGCCGGTGGAGGGCACTTCCTCTCCGGCAAGACGCTGATCTTCATCATCGATCTCGTCGCCGTCGGCTGACTTCGATCTTCTCCACGAGGCGCCCCTCTCCTTCGGGAAAGGGGCGCCTCGTGGCGTTCCGGAAGAGATTCTCCATTCAGGGGAATACATGCGACTGAATGTAGGTTGTCACAGTGGTCGCGGCAACGCGGCCCCTGTCCCTTGCCGCAGCAGCGGCTGAAGTCTCCAGAGGAGAAGCAATGACCAGCATCGACATCCCCGGCTACCGTCCCGGCACCTGGGTCCTGGACCCTTCGCACAGCGAGGTCACCTTCAGCGTGCGCCACATGATGATCTCGAAGGTGCGCGGCACGTTCGGCGTCAAGAGCGCGACGCTCGTGGCCCCGGAGAACCCCCTCGAGGCCAAGGTCGAGGCGACGGTCGACGTCACCTCGATCGACACCAACGACGAGGGCCGCGATGCGCACCTGCGCTCGGGCGACTTCTTCGACACGGAGAACTTCCCGACCATGGAGTTCGTCTCCACCGGTGCGCGCGTCAAGGGCGATGACCTGTACGTCGACGGAGACCTCACCATCCGCGGCATCACCAAGCCGGTCAGCTTCGAGCTCGACTTCGGTGGCTTCGGCACCGACCCGTACGGCAACTACAAGGCCGGTGCTTCGGCCAAGACGGTCATCAACCGTGAGGACTTCGGCCTCACCTGGAACGCGGCGCTGGAGACCGGCGGCGTGCTCGTCGGCAAGGACGTCACGATCAGCCTCGACCTGCAGGGCGCGCTGCAGCAGGACTGACCCCGTTCGCGCGGTCGCCAGAACCCCGAGCCCGTCAGGGCTCGGGGTTCTCTGCGTCGTAGTCGTGGAACCGACGGCTGCGGCGCGCGAGCATGGCGACGAGTGTGATGACCAGGACCCCGCCGAGAAGCGGCGGGAACCAAAGGGTGGTCAGGGTCGCGAGCGTCCCGGCGTAGAGAGCCCCGACTCGCGGGCCCCCGGCGACGACGACGATGAACAGGCCCTGGAGGCGTCCGCGCATCGCGTCGGGGACCGCGGCCTGCATCATCGTGTTGCGGTAGATGGAGCTGACGTTGTCCGAGGCGCCGGACAGGGCGAGCGCGACGCACGCGGCGACGATCAGCGCGACGTGCGGCGCGGTCTCGCTCGCCGGCGCGGAGAAGGCTCCGATGAGCAGCACCAGGCCGAACAGCAGGATGGACGCGCCGTACGCCTGCACCGCCCGAGCGATGCCGCGGCCGTGCCAGCGGTACTGCACGACGCGGCCCGAGAACAGGCTCGAGGCGAACGTGCCGACCGCGACGGCGGCGGTGAGGATGCCGGTGGTGAGCGCACCGCCACCGAGGAGCACCGTGCCGAGCGCAGGGAAGAGCACGAGAGGCTGTCCGAACGTCATCGCGATGATGTCGATGATGTACTGCATCCGGATGTTGCCGGCCTTGCGCAGGAATCGCCAGCCGTCGACGAGCGACTCGAGGCCCGGACGGACGACCGCGCCCTCCGGCCTCAGTGACGGCAGTGTCCACAGTCCGAGGAACATCGACAGCATCAGCACGACGTCGATCGTGTAGGTCCACCCGTAGCCGGTGAGGGCGACGAGCAGGCCGGCCAGCGCCGGCCCCGCCATCACCGTGAGTCCGAAGGCCACACCGTTGAGGGCGGATGCGGCCGCGAGTTTGTCGCGAGGGATGAGGCGAGGCACGATGGCGGTGCGAGTGGCCATGCCCACCGAGTTGGCGGCCGAGTTGATCATGCTCAGGACGTACAGCCACCAGATCGTCTCCATGCCCGTCCAGGTGAGCGCGGCGAGCAGGGCGGTGGATGCGAAGGTGATCGTCGCCGCGATCAGGGCCACACGGCGTCGGTCGAACGCGTCAGCGAGCATGCCGCCGTACAACCCGGCGAGGATCATCGGCACGAGGCCGGCGACCGCGATCATGGAGACGGCGAAGGTGTTCTGCGTCAGGGCGAACACATGGAGCATCACCGTGACGATGGTGAGCTGGCCGCCGATGCCGGCGAGGGTGGATCCGGTCCACATCCGGGCGAATGCCGGGCTGGACCTCAGGGGGGAGAGGTCGATCAGGTGGCCGCGGCGGGCGCTCACTCGTCGAACTTCTTCTGCACCTTTCGAGCCTAGTTGAACCGTGAGGGCCTCCCTCCCGGCCGGTGGCGCCGGAGGCAGTCGCCGGCTGGTAGACTCGTCAGGTTGCCGTTTGATCGGCCGCGGATAAAGAGAGCCCACGTATCAGGCGTCGGGCGCCGCGCAACAAGCAGAGAGGGGATCGAATCTATGGCACTGGAAGCAGACGTCAAGAAGGCGATCATCGAAGAGTACGCGACGCACCCCGGTGACACCGGATCCCCCGAGGTGCAGGTCGCAATGCTGACGCAGCGCATCAAGGACCTCACCGAGCACCTCAAGGAGCACAAGCACGACCACCACTCGCGTCGTGGGCTGTTCCTGCTCGTCGGTCAGCGCCGTCGTCTGCTCGGCTACCTCCAGGACATCGACATCGCGCGCTACCGCTCGCTGATCGAGCGTCTCGGACTCCGCCGCTAAGGCACTGCAGACCTGCGTACAATCGCGCAGAACATTCTTGAGAAGGCCGCCCCACGGTGTGGGGCGGCCTTCGTCATGTAACGAGGGGTTGATCCCCTCCCGGTTTTCCGATAGGAAAGTAGAAAGCTTTCCACACGGAAAGTGGAGGAGGTTCGCGTGGATGCGGTGGTGGAGCGCCGGGACCGTGCCACCGACCGACGCGCGCTCGCCGGGCTCCAGATGGTCAATGCGGCTGTCACGGCCGGGTATCTCGTGGCGTTCGCGCTCGTCCTCCGGCAGGACGACGTCCTCGCCTCCCAGGTGATCCTGTTCACGTTCCTGGTGTGGGGGCAGCTGGCGAGCGGGATGGCTCAGCGCCACGGGATGCAGTGGCGCTGGAGTGCTTCACGGTGGCCGCTTCTTCTGGGTGGCGGCGTCGTTCTCGTCGGCGCGGTCCTCGTGTTCGGATTCGTGGCGTTGGATACGAGGCTCCCCGTCGGCATGGTGCTCATCCCGGCGGGCTTGGTCCTGGTGGGTATAGGAGGTTACGGCGCGGTTCAGCTCGTGCGCGCGGCCGGTGATCCGCGACCCCCGCGGCCTTCACCCCTCGCGCTCCCCACCGCCCTTCGGTGGGGGACTGTTCTCGTCGGCGTCGTGCTCGGTGTGCTGACCATGCTCGCCGGAGCGCCCGACGGTGTGCTCAGGAGCGTGATCACGCTCCTGGTGATGCTGGCGCTGTTCACCTGGCTGGTGGTGTTCAACACACCCGTGGGCCTGCCCGCCGTCGGGGCCTCGTGGCGCTGGCCGCACGTCACGGCCGTCCTTCTGGCGGCCTGCGTCCCCGTGGCACTCGTGCTCGGCGGAGACGTGCTCGGTGATCGGGGGCTCGCGGGCGTCGTCGGCGGCGCGGTCGTGATGGTGCTCGTCATTGTCGCGTCCTTCATCCCCGGGCGGGCGAGCCGTGGCTGAGTCGCCCCCGAGGCCCCATCCGCGGACGCAGCTGGACGACAACTTCGCCTCACCGATCCGGTTCTCGCTCATGGCCGCGCTCGGTGACGGCATGGAGCTCGACTTCCCGGCGCTCCGCGACATCCTCCAGTGCGGCGACTCGCCGCTGAGCAAGGCCATCACGCATCTGCAGGCAGCCGGCTACGTGCTCGCGCGCAAGGGCACCGTCGGGGGCCGTTCGCGCACCTGGGTGCGGTCGACGAAGACGGGACGTGACGCCTTCGCGGCGCATCTCCAGGCGCTGCGCGAGATCGTCGCCCTCGGCGGCGCACAGATACTGTGACCCTTCGGTCAGACCGGGGCGCCCACGAGGTCAGCGTGGTGGATGGCGGCGACGTCGGGGTGCGCGCGCAGACGTGATTTGAGCGCGTTCTCCCCGTAGAGGGCGTGGATGGGGTTGCTCGGGTCCTCGGTCACCCCTTTCGCCTCCGCCGCCAGTTCCTCCGGCAGCTCGATCAGCGGCAGGCCCTTGTCGAGCGCAGGGTTGAAGAAGAACGGGATGGAGATCCGCTCGTCCGGTGCCTGCGGCGACACCACGCGGTGGTTCGTGGCCTTCAGGTAGCCGCCGGTGGCGTACTCCAGCAGCTCTCCGATGTTGACGACGAACGCGCCGGGCACCGGGGGAGCGTCGACCCACGCTCCGTCGCGTTCGACCTGCAGGCCGCCCTTGCCCGGCTCCACCCAGAGCAGGGTGAGCACGCCGGAATCCTTGTGTGCACCCACGCCCTGCTGCGGCTCCGGCTCGTGGGTTCCCGGGTAACGGACGATCTTGATGAGCGTCGACGGCTCACCGAAATGCTCGTCGAAGTAGGACTCTTCCGCGCCCAGAGTCTGCGCCCAGGCGCGCAGGAGCTTGCGCGCGACTTCGGACAGCGTTTCGTGCCACTCGGCGACGACGTCCTTGAGCTCGGGCTGCGCCGACGGCCAGAGATTGGGGCCGATGAGCCGGTTGAAGGCGGGGCCGTCGTCGACGGGCTGGCGCTCGGGGCCGATGTCGATCTGCTCGCGCCAGTCGACCTTCCCCTGTGTCCGCTCGCCGCCGATGCGGGTGTAGCCGCGGAAGTGCGGGCTGTTCACGTTCTCGATCGCGAGCTTCTCCTCGTCGGGAAGCGCGAAGAAGTCCAGGGCCGCCCGGTGCAGTCGCTCCTCGAGTTCGGGGGAGATCCCCGTTCCCGTGAGGTAGAAGAATCCGACGTCGTGCGTCGCCGCACGGAGGTCGTCGCGGAATCGTGCCGCGGCATCGGGGCCTTCGTCGAGCTGCGAGAGGTCGAGGATGGGGAGCGAGAGTTCAGCCATGGACAGAGGCTACGTCGCTCGCCCGGGGGTGCGATCCTCTGTTGCGCTCCGTTACTTCCGGTGCCTGCGTTCGGAGCGCTGTCGTGACGGTGCTAGAGTCTCTGAGGTAAGGGCTGCCTTACCTCAGTCACCGCCAGAGAGTGTTCTTCCGTGCTCGCCACTTTTCTCATCGGGCTCCGCGAGGGTCTCGAAGCCGCGCTCGTCGTCGGCATCCTCGTCGCCTACCTCCGTCGCCTCGGCCGGCAGGATGCGCTGCCGAAGATGTGGGCCGGGGTCGGCCTCGCGATCGCGCTGGCGCTGGGCATCGGTGCGGTACTGACCTTCGGCGCCTATGAGCTCACGTTCCAGGCGCAGGAGCTGATCGGGGGAGGGCTCTCGCTGCTGGCCGTCGCGATGGTCACCTGGATGATCTTCTGGATGCAGCGTGCCGGTCGCAGCATGAAGGCGACCCTGGAGGGCGGTATCGACCGCGCCCTCACCGCGGGCGGCCTGTGGGCACTCATCGCCATCGGCTTCGTGTCCGTCGCTCGCGAGGGCATCGAGACGACCCTGCTGCTGTGGTCGATGGTCCAGTCGTTCGGCGATGCCCCCTCGGCGCTCCTTGGCGCCCTGCTCGGGCTCGTCGCAGCCGTGATCATCGGCTGGCTGATCTCGCGCGGTGCGCTGCGCCTCGATCTGCGTCGCTTCTTCGCCTGGACCGGCGGCTTCCTCGTCATCGTCGCGGCCGGCGTCCTGGCTTACGCCTTGATGGACCTGCAGGAGGCGGGGGCCCTTCCCGGGCCGTTCACGGCGCTGGCGCCCATCGACGCCGTGAGCGGCGGCGTGGCCGTGGGCCGGGCCGCGTTCCCCTTCGGGTGGGCGTTCGACGTCTCGGCGACGATCGCCCCCGGTGGGCCGCTCGCCTCGATCCTGCAGGCGACCGTCGGCTTCATGCCCGCGATGACGTGGCTTCAGGTCATCGGATGGGTGCTCTACATCTCGATCGTCGGATGGCTCTACATCCGCGGTCTCCGCTCGATGCGTCCGTCGAAGCCGCGCGGCTCGACCGAACCCTCATCCGAATCCCCCTCTCTCTCACAACAAGGAGCAGCATGACCACCTCGCACCGGATCCTGGGGGTGCTCGCCGCCACGGGAGCAGCCGTCCTCGTCCTGAGCGGCTGCGTCGCGAAGAGTGACGCGCAGGCCACCGCGGCCTTCGACGTCTCGTCGACCGCCACCGACTGCGCCGTGTCCGCGGCGACGGCGAAGAGCGGGACGCTGACCTTCAATGTCAAGAACGACACCGATCAGGTCTCGGAGTTCTACCTGCTGGCCGAGGACGGGCTGCGTATCGTCGGAGAGGTCGAGAACATCGCCCCCGCGGCATCGCGCACGCTCACGGTCGTCGCGCAGCCGGGAGACTACTTCACCCTCTGCAAGCCGGGCATGATCGGCGACGGTGTCGGCAAGACGGCGTTCACCGTCACCGGAGACCGCGTCGCGGTGGACGGCCCTGATGCCGAGCAGAAGCAGAAGGCCGTCGATCTCTACGCCGCGTTCGTGAAGGACCAGGTGGGTCAGCTCGTCCCGGCCGTCGAGGACTTCGTCGCCGCCTACGAGTCCGGTGACGACGAGACCGCGCGCACGCTCTTCCCGCAGACCCGCGCGTTCTACGAGCGCATCGAGCCCGTGGCCGAGGCGCTGGGCGACCTCGACCCGCGCATCGACTACCGCGAGGTCGACGCGGTGGCCGAGGGGCTGGACTGGACGGGCTTCCACCGCATCGAGAAGGACCTGTGGGTCCCGGCGCAGGATGCGCTGAACGCCGACGGCGAGACCCCGGCATGGCAGGACTGGGCGCCGTCGACGCCGCAGGAGCGCGCCGACTACGGCGACCTGCTGCTTGCCGACGTGCAGGAGCTGTACGACTACGTGCACTCGGACGCCTTCACCACCGCGCTCGACGATCAGGGCATCGGCGGCATCTCGAACGGAGCGATCGCGCTGCTCGACGAGGTGGCCACCGGGAAGATCTCCGGTGAGGAGGACTGGTGGTCGGGCACCGACCTCTACGACTTCGCCGCGAACGTCGAGGGCTCGAAGATGGCGTTCTCGCTGGTGCAGGACTTCGCCGTCGCGCAGGGTGATGACGGCGAGGCTCTGGTCGCTCAGATCGAGTCGGGCTACGCCGCCCTCGAGGAGTCCCTCGCCGCCCATGGTTCCCTGACCGACGGTTTCGTGGGTTACTCGGAGCTGACCGAGGCGGACAAGCGCGAGTTCACCGATCTGATCAACGCCCTGGCCGAGCCGCTGTCGCAGCTCACCAGCACGGTCCTCGACTGACCAGCGTCGCGCTGGACTGACCGAGTACGATCACGGACGTGAACGAACCAGAAGCGGGTGCCGCACCCGAGGAATCATCGACGGGCGCGGCATCCGCTCCCTCCGGGCTGAGCAGGCGAGGCCTTCTGGGCCTCGCCATCGGCGGGGGCGTCGCAGGGCTTGCAGTCGGCGCCGGCGCCGGGCTCACCGGTGGGGTGGCGATCGGCCGGGCGCGCGCAGCGGAAGACGCGCATTCCGCGTACGAGTTCTTCGGCGCCCACCAGGCGGGCATCACCACTCCGGTGCAGGATCATCTGCACTTCGCGAGCTTCGACATGATGCCGCGGACCGATCGCGAAGACCTGATCTCGCTGCTGCAGGACTGGTCCTATGCCGCATCGCGCATGGTGCAGGGCCTCGAAGTGAGCGCGACGGGTGCGGTGGGCGGGCCGGCCGAGGCTCCGCCGGACGACACGGGAGAGGCTCTCGGGCTTCCGGCGGCCGGACTCACGCTCACCTTCGGCTTCGGGCCCGGACTCTTCGAGAACGAGGACGGCGACCGATACGGGATCGCCGCGAAGCGTCCGGCAGGCCTCGAACGTCTGCCCGCCTTCCTCGGAGACGATCTCGATCCGCAGACCTCCCACGGCGACCTCTGCATCCAGGCGTGCGCCGACGATCCGCAGGTCGCGGTGCACGCGATCCGCAACCTCAGCCGCATCGCCTTCGGGCGCGCACGCCTGCGCTGGTCGCAGCTCGGGTTCGGCAAGACCTCCCGCACCACAGCGGCGCAGGCGACGCCGCGCAACCTCTTCGGGTTCAAGGACGGCACGGCGAACATCCTGGCCGACGACACCGAAGCGCTCGCCGACCACGTCTGGGTGTCCTCGAACGACGAGCCGGCGTGGCTGGCCGGCGGCTCGTATCTCGTGGCGAGGAAGATCGCCATGCTCATCGAGACCTGGGATCGTGTTCGTCTCTCCGAGCAGGACAACATCATCGGTCGCGACAAAGGCGAGGGGGCGCCGCTCTCGGGCGGGGACGAGTTCACCGCCCCGGTCTTCGACTCCACCGCGATCGATGCGAACAGCCACGTGAGCCTCGCGCATCCCGATCAGAACGACGGCATCCGCATCCTCCGCCGGGGCTACAACTACGTCGACGGGAACAATGCGCTCGGCCGGCTCGACGCCGGACTCTTCTTCCTGTCCTATCAGCGCGACCCTGCGCAGTTCATCTCGTTGCAGCGGCGGCTCTCGACCGACCTGATGAACGAGTACATCCGCCACGTCGGCTCCGGGATCTGGGCTGTGCCGGCGGGGGCGAAGCCGGGATCCTTCGTGGGCGAGGCCCTGTTCGCCTGACGGGTCAAGACGCGCGGGTGAGCGTCTCGACCGCGAAGGCGGCGATGTCGTCGGCGCCGAAGTGGTCGTCGGCGGTGATCGTGACCACAGCGTCGTCGAGGAAGATCAGCAGCTGACCGTGGGCGCCGTGCAGTCGCCAGGCCGGGCCGGGGCCGCCCCATCCCGCGAGAGCGTATCTCTCATAGATCGCACCTTCGCCGGCGGCGCCCCAGTTGCTGTGCATCTGGTCGATCCACCCGGAAGCGACCAGCCGGCGCCCCTCCCATACGCCGCGATCGCGGATCAGCAGGCCGAGACGGGACAGTTCCTCCGTGCGCAGAGGAAGGCCGCCCCCGGCGACGATGCGACCGCGGGGGCTGCGCTCCCACTCCACGTCGTCGATGCCGAGCGGAGCGAACAGACGGGGGACCAGATAGTCGCCCACGTCGCCCACGCGTGCGGCCAGGGCGGCCATCGCGGTGTAGGTGCTCGCATTGGAGTACTGGAACGTCCGTCCGCGCGATGGCCGCCGCAGGAACTCGCGTGCGAGGTCGGGCCAGTCGGTCATCATCGTCTCGGACCAGGGCAGGTCGACGCCGCTCGTCATCGAGAGCAGGTGCCGCAGAGTGACCTCGTCGTTGCCCTCTCCGAGCTCGAAGCCGGGAAGATACGTCGACACGGGTTCGTCGAGGGACACGGCGCCATCGTCCGCGGCCATCCCCGCGGCGAGCACGCAGACGCCTTTCGCGATGGAGTGGACGTCTTCGCGCACATCGGCGGTCCACCGGTGCTGGGCGGTGTCGGACGCCACGCGCACATGCAGACCGTGGGCGACGAATCCCGAGGACTCCACCTGTTCGACGATGCGGTCTCGGACGGTCTGCGCGCGGGTCACGCTCTCGAGGTTATCGCCCGCCTCTAGCGCGGTCGCCGCGATCCGGTCGGGTCATTCCTGCGGCCCTCCTTGGAGGCGAGCTCCGGATCGGCGAACAGCCAGCCCGGCCGCGGTTCGACCAGCGGGCGGAACACCCGTCTCACCGGTCTCGTCGCCAACGCGAGCGCGATCACGACCGACAGGATGGTCACGAGCGGGAGCCAGATCCAGGTGGGCTCCAGGTCGCGCAGGATCCCGCTCTCCCGGAACGGGTAGAGCACGAACGAGTGCAGCAGGAACACGTACATCGTGTACTGACCGAACGTCGTCCACCAGTGCGCGCCTCGGGGGACCAGGCAGAAGAAGGCGGCGCTGAGGATGACGGCGAGCAGCATCAGGAGGATACGGACACCGCCGGCCCACCACTGCTCACCACCGAGGTCCGCATAGGAGTCCTCATAGAAGAGCCAATGGCGCAGGTCGATGGCCTGCCACACGGGAAGCCAGTTCCAGGCGGCCCAGCCGATCGCCGCGAAGATCGCGACGCTACCGGCGCGCAGCCACCACGGACGGAAGTCGAGGAGTCTGAACCTGTCGACGATGTCGTGCTCGCGAAGCCACCAGCCGAGTGCGAAGAACGGCAGCAGACCCAGGGTGCGCGAGAGCGAGAAGGTGCTGTCGATGTTGGGCAGGTAGCCCACGCCGACCGAGATCACGATGGTCCACAGCAGGGGCCAGCGCAGCAGGGCGAGGTAGGGGAGCACGAGTCGGAAGATGCCGAGGGCGAGCAGGAACCACAGCGTCCAGCTCGGCCGGGTGAGGTTCGGGTCGGCCTGGCCTTCCACGAGCCATTTCGTGAGCGTCCAGAGCGTCTCGAAGATGACGTAGGGGAGGATGATGTCGGTGATCACCCTGGCCATCTGCGTCTTGGTGGGGGAGCCGGACTTCGAGAAGTAGCCCGAGATGATCGCGAACGCCGGCATGTGGAACGCGTACAGCGCCAGGTAGAAGGCGAAGGCGATGTCGGAGTCGTAGATGAGGCGCTGGATGGCATGACCGAGGACGACGAGGACGATGCAGACGTAGCGGGCGTTGTCCCAGAACGGCACGCGCCTGCGCTTGCGGGGAACCGATCCTGTGGGGGGACCAGCGATGTCGGCGCCGGCACTGCTCATCGTTCGAGGGTACAGGCCGGGAATAAAGTTGCTGTGAGCGCGTTGACACAGATACATTCAAATGAATAGAAGCGGATGCGAGTCGTCCGGTTCGGAGACACGGAGCAATCATGAGCGAGCAGTCAGGCGCGCAGGCGATGCAGTTCGGCATCATGTCGGTCAGCGACATCACCCGCGATCCCACCACGGGGATCACCCCGAGCGAGCAGGAGCGCATCAAGGCCACGACGGCGATCGCGGTGCACGCGGAAGAGGTCGGGCTCGACGTCTTCGCGATCGGCGAGCACCACAATCCGCCTTTCTGGTCCTCCAGCCCCACGACCTTCCTCGCGGCCCTGGCCTCGCAGACCGAGCGTCTGATCGTGTCCACCTCCACGACGCTCATCACCACGAACGACCCGGTGCGCATCGCCGAGGAGTACGCGATGCTCCAGCACGTGTCCGACGGTCGCATGGACCTCATGCTCGGTCGTGGCAACACCGGCCCGGTGTATCCGTGGTTCGGCCAGGACATCCGCCAGGGACTGCCGCTCGCCATCGAGAACTACGCGTTGCTGCACAAGCTGTGGCGTGAGGACGTCGTCGACTGGGAGGGCAAGTTCCGCACGCCACTGCAGGGCTTCACCTCGACCCCGCGTCCGCTCGACGGCATCGCACCGTTCGTGTGGCACGGCTCGATCCGCACGCCCGAGATCGCCGAGCAGGCGGCCTACTACGGCGACGGCTTCTTCGCGAACAACATCTTCTGGCCGAAGGAGCACTACCAGCGTCTGATCGAGCTGTACCGTCAGCGCTACGCGCACTACGGACACGGCACGCCCGAGCAGGCGATCGTCGGGCTCGGCGGTCAGGTGTTCATGGCAGCGAAGTCGCAGGACGCCGTGAACCAGTTCCGGCCGTACTTCGACAACGCACCTGTGTACGGTCACGGTCCGAGCATGGAGGACTTCACCGAGATGACGCCCCTGACGGTGGGATCACCGCAGCAGGTCATCGACCGCTACGCCGCCATGCGCGAGCACTACGGCGACTACCAGCGTCAGCTGTTCCTCATCGACCACGCCGGTCTGCCGCTGAAGACGGTGCTCGAGCAGCTCGACATCCTCGGTTCGGAGGTCGTTCCGGTGCTCCGCAAGGAGCTGGCGAAGGACCGCCCGGCATCCGTGCCCGACGCGCCGACCCACGCGGCGCGGGTGACGGCCCAGTTCGGCGACGGCCCGACCCGACAGGCGCGTCCCGGTGTGAACCGCGGCGACAACCTGACCGGCGACTCGCCCTACCAGGACAGCCCGGCCCCCGCCGGTGCGGCGTTCGGGCTCGCCCGGAAGGAGGCGTGAGATGACCACGCGTCGCATCGCGGTCATCTCGGCCGGCCTATCGAACCCGTCCTCCACGCGGATGCTCGCTGATCGACTCGCGGCGGAGACCGTGAAGGCGCTCGCCGGGCACGACGTCGACGCGAGCGTTGACGTGATCGAGTTGCGCGACTACGCGCACGACATCACGAACAACATGCTCACGGGGTTCGCGCCCCCGGCGCTGGAGACGGCGATCAACACGGTGGTCTCCGCCGACGCTCTGATCGCGGTGACGCCGATCTTCTCGACGAGCTACTCGGGTCTGTTCAAGTCGTTCATCGATGTGCTCGACCCCGATGCTCTCACCGGCACACCCGTGCTGATCGGTGCGAACGCCGGCACCGCGCGGCACTCGTTGGCGATCGACTACGCGATCCGACCGCTCTTCGCCTATCTTCACGCGGAGGCCGTGTCGACCGGCGTGTTCGCGGCGTCGAGCGACTGGGGTGGCGCCGGTGACGACGTCGCCCCGCTGGCGAAGCGCGTTGAGAAGGGTGCCAGAGAGCTCGCGGAGGCGATCGTGCGTCGTGAGGCTTCGGCTGTCGTCGATCCGTACGATCCCGCGACGTACCTGGGCGAGGGACGCTCTTTCGGTCATCTGCTGGGCGGTCTCGCAGGCGAGTGAGTCGCGCATGACGCCATCGACGATGTCCGAGGGATGTCGTACGGTGGCGTCATGCCCACGCCCCCCGCGATCATCGCGCTCCAGGAACGATTCACCGGCACCCTCCTCCTTCCCGATGACGCCGGCTACGAAGAGGCTCGACGGCCGTGGAACCTCGTTGTCGAGCAGCGTCCGGAGGCGGTCGCGACGCCCGCCGACGTCGAAGACCTCCGCGCACTGCTGATCGCCGCCCGGGAGTCGGGCGTGCGGATCGCGATCCAGCCCGGCGGGCACGGAGCCCTCGACTCTCTGCGCGGCGCCGTGCTGGTGCGCATGGGGGCGTTCGACGCTCTGGAGGTCGACGTCGAGAGCGGCATCGCGAAGATCGGTGCCGGCGTGCGCTGGGGATCGGTCGTCGAGGCCCTGGAAGGCACCGGATGAGTCGCACCGGCCGGCACCAGCCCCGTCGTCAGCGTCGCCGGGTACACCCTGGGCGGCGGACACTCGTGGTTCAGTCGCACGGCGGGTCTCGGCTCGGACAACCTCCGTGCGGCCTGGGTGCTGCGCACAGACGGCACGCACGAACGCGTCGATGACGATGTCGACCCCGACCTCATGTGGGCACTGCGAGGAGCCGGCGGCCTCGTGGGCGTGGTGACCGCACTCGAGATCGACCTCATCAGCGCGCCCGCCGTCTGGGGTGCGAATCTCACCTTCGACGTCGCGGATGCCCCGGCGGTCGTCCGTGCCGTCCGCGACCTCGCCGCCTCCGCTCCGCCCACGCTGAACGTCTTCCTGGACTCGATGCGCATGCCCGATGCCCCCCAGCTCCCCGAGCAGATCAGGGGGCGCAGCTTCCTCACCGTGCAGGCCCTGTCTACGGACGGGCCGCAGGAGGAGCTGATCGACACGGTGCGCCGGGCCGGCGAGGTGCGCAGCGACGTCACCGGTCCGACCTCGCCGTCGGCTCTCGCTGCCGCCTCCGGCGAACCCACGGACCCGACGCCCGGGGGCGGCGCATCGATGGCGTTGAGCGTCCTCGACGATGCGACCATCGACGCGCTGCTCGAATTCCGCGAGCTCCCGGAGCAGTGGCCGATCATGGGCATCGGCATCCGCATGCTCGGCGGCGCGCTCGACGCACCGCGACGCCAGGGCCTCGCCTCTCTGGAGTCCGTGGGGTGGCTGCTGCACGCTCTCGTGCCGATCATCCCGGGAGTGCCCACCGCACCGGGAGAGGCGAGTCTGGTCGCGTTCCGGGAGCTGCTGGCACCGAACGAGGCCCCGCAGACCGTGACGACCTTCCTCGATCCGGAGCAGACGCTCCAGAACTGCGGGTCGGCCGACGAGATCGCCCGGCTTCGCGATCTGCGGATGCGCTTCGATCCTGGCGCCGTCCTGCACGACGGGCGCCTGCCGCGCTGAGGATCAGGTCGCGGGTCCGCGGCTCCGCTTCCAGTGGTACTCGGTCTCCGGCCGTCCGCGGGTGCCGTACCGTGCGGACCGGGTGAGCACGCCTTCCGCGACCAGATGCTCCAGGTAGCGGCGCACCGCCACCCTGGACATGCCCAGACGCTCGGCGGCCTCGCTCGCCGACAGGGGACCGTCGGTGCGCAGTTCTGCGGTGACCCTGTCCAACGAGGCCGCCGAGAGCCCCTTGGGAAGCACGATCGTTCCGGTGGAGCGGCCGAGCAACGCGTCGATCTCCGCCTGCGTGGCTTCGCCGTCTGTGGCCCGGGCCTGCTCCCGATGCGTGCGGTACTGCTCCATCCGCTCGCGGAACACCGCGAAGGGGAACGGTTTGACGAGGTACTGGAACACACCGAGCGCCGCCATCTGCCGCACGGCCTCCGCGTCGCGCACGCCGGTGATGGCGATCACGTCCACGGCGGCGGAGCGGCCGCGCAGCGCGCGGAGCACATCGATGCCGGAGCCGTCGGGCATCGTGATGTCGAGCAGAACGAGGTCGAACGTGCCAGGGCGCTCGAGCACGGCCGTCACGGCGGCACGGGCACCCGTGCATTCGCCGGCGACCTCGAACCCTTCGAGACGTGCCACATAGTCGCGATGCAGTTCGAGGGTCAGAGAATCGTCGTCGACGATGAGGGTGCGGATCATTGCTGCGACCTCCGCGGTGACGCGGCCGGAAGGATGACCCGGAATGTCGTCGGGTCGTCGCTCACCGTCACCGAGCCGCCCGCTCCGATCACCACGGAACGCACGAGCGCCAGGCCGACGCCGCGTCCCTGCGCATCGGCGGGCTTCGTGGAGTAGCCCTGGTCGAAGATCCGCTCACGCACGGCCGGCGGGATTCCGGGACCGCTGTCCGAAACCTCCAGCACGATCCCCGCACCCTCGTGCGAGCGGAGAGAGACCTGCACCCAGCGGTCGTCCGACTCGACGGCGGCATCCATGGCGTTGTCGACGAGGTTGCCGAGCACCGAGACGGCATCGACGGGCGACAGCGGCGTGCGGGGTGTGTCCGGCTCGATGTGCACCCGCCAGTCGATGCCGCGCTCCTTGGTCTGGGAGGCCTTGCCCAGCAGGAGCGCGCCGACAGCGGGATCACCGTGACGTCGCGCGGTCACCTGATCGACGAGCGACTGGCTCTGTCGAGACGTCTCCGTGAGGATCTCGATCGCCTCGTCACGGCGTCCGAGCTCGAGCAGCGCCACCGCCGCGTGCATCCGGTTCCCGTGCTCGTGGGTCTGTGCACGCAGGGCCTCTCCGAGGGTGCGGATCGACTCGTACGAGGACACCGCATCACGCACCTGCCCGGGCGGCAGGTCGCCGGCGATGCGACGGGTCACCCGACGGGCGATCACCGCGCCGCCGGCGCCGAGCGCGACGAGGCCCACCGTGATACCGAGCGTGAGCGGCAGGCGGCGGATCAGGGTATCGGTGATGGATTCTGTCGTCACACCGGCGGCGACCCAGCCGATCAGTTCTCCATCCGCTGCGGTGACGGGAGTGATCGTGCGCACGGAGGGTCCGAGGGTTCCGGTGAACTCCTCGGTCAGAGTCTGCGGTGACGCGGGGATCGTGCCCAGGTAGATCCCGCCGATCTGGTCGGCGTCGGGGTGGGTGATCCGCGTGCCGTCCGGGGTCATGACCGTGATGAAGTCGAGCCCCGCGCCGGCGATCACGTCGAGGGAGTACGGCTCGAGCACCTGGGTCGCCGCGCCCTGATCGTTCGAGCGCAGACCGTCGATCACCAGAGGCGAGGCGGCGAAGGAGGCCGAGGTGGCCGCCGTCACCCGTTCGGCCTCGGCGCGGATCGATCGTTGCGCTTCGATGACGAGGAAGACCGCCACGAGGGCGCCGATCACGACCGCCGCGACAAGCAGCACCACGAAGACGCGTGAGGCGGTGCTGCGGCTGCGGGAGGTGTGCGCCATCGCTTCCTCCGATCGTCGATGCTCAGGTGCCGTGACCAATACGACCACAACTCGCCCCGATGCGTGAAGTCGGACACCGTGATCACTGATCGGCGGCGAAGCAGCCGCCCACCCGGACGAAGACGTCGAAGATCGAGGAGGACGCGATGGCGCTCACAACAGGATTCTCACTGCCGAAGTTCAATTGGCGCCGAGGGAAGCAATCGTGGGATCGGCACACGTGGCTGTATGTGTCCGTGCTCCTCGCGGTCGTGCTCGGCGCCGTCGTCGGCCTCGTCTGGCCGGAGGTCGGACAGGCGTTCGAACCGCTGGGCAAGGGTTTCGTCGCGCTGATCAAGATGATGATCGCGCCGATCATCTTCTGCACGATCGTGGTCGGGGTGGGTTCCATCGCAAAGGCGGCCACCGTCGGCAAGATCGGGGGGCTGGCGCTGCTGTACTTCATGATCATGTCCACCTTCGCGCTCGCGATCGGACTCGTCGTCGGCAACATCATCCACCCCGGCGCGGGACTGGACATGGCCTCCTCCACCTACGACGCGGTCGAAGCGGAGGCCAAGACGACGCAGGAGTTCATCCTCGGCATCATCCCGACCACGTTCTTCTCGGCTTTCACCGGGGAGAGCGTGCTGCAGGTGCTGTTCATCGCGCTGCTCGTCGGCTTCGCCCTCCAGGGGCTCGGGGATCGCGGCGCCCCGATCATGGAGGCGGTCAAGCAGCTCCAGAAGCTGGTCTTCCGCATCCTCGGAATGATCCTGTGGCTCGCGCCGCTCGGAGCGTTCGGCGCGATCGCGGCCGTCGTGGGCAAGACCGGCGTCGCGGCGATCTGGAGCCTGGGCACGCTGATGATCGCGTTCTACATCACCTGCATCCTGTTCATCGTCGTGATCCTCGGGGTGCTGCTGTGGACGGTGACCCGCGTGAACATCTTCGCCCTCATGAAGTACCTGGCCAGGGAGTACCTGCTCATCGTCGGCACCTCCTCGTCGGAATCGGCGCTTCCTCGACTGATCGCGAAGATGGAGTTCGTCGGCGTCTCCAAGCCCGTGGTGGGCATCACCGTCCCGACCGGGTACTCGTTCAACCTCGACGGTACGGCGATCTACCTCACGATGGCCTCGCTGTTCATCGCCACGGGGATGGGGCAGCCGATGACGATCGGTGAGCAGATCGGTCTGCTGGTGTTCATGATCATCGCGAGCAAGGGCGCAGCGGGGGTTACCGGTGCCGGTCTTGCCACCCTCGCCGGTGGTCTCCAGGCCTATCGTCCCGATCTGGTTGACGGCGTCGGCGTGATCGTGGGCATCGACCGGTTCATGTCGGAAGGGCGCGCGCTCACGAACTTCACGGGCAACGCGGTGGCGACGCTCCTCATCGGCACCTGGACGAAGCAGATCGACCGCGCCCGCGTGCGTCGGGTGCTCAGCGGCGAAGTCCCCTTCGACGAGTCGCTGCTCGACGGCGTGGACGCCCACGGGCAGGTGGATGCCCCGCAGGCCGCTGACGTGCAGGAGCTTCGTGAGGCGGCCGTCGCAGAGATGGCGGCGAAGGAGGAACGGGCCAGAGCTCGCGCAGAACGCGCCTGAGGAGAGGGTGAGGGATGCGGGAGACCGGCTGAGCCGGCTCCCGCATCCGCGCGGTCAACCGCTCTTGCGTCGGAACTCGCGCCGGGTCTGCGGGGCGTTCGCACTGTGCACGGCGGAGTCGCCGTCGAGGTGTGCCTCGCCCTGCCGGTGGTGCGCGTTCTTCTTCTCGAGCGCTTCCTTGAACTTGCGCTTCATCTCCTCGGAGGAGGAGGCGCCTTCTTCGGTGCTCATGCCCCGAGCCTAGAGCACGCGCTCTGGCGGGTCACCCTCGCCGGTGTCGCACACACACGTCGATCAGCGCTCCGAGCCCGATCGCGAGCACGATCGACACGGGCACCGCGACGAGCGGTCCACCGGGGAGGATCGCCGCGACGGCCGCCCCTACGGCGGCCTGGTACAGCGCCCACCCGGTCGCAGCGAGGGCG
This sequence comes from Microbacterium sp. PAMC22086, assembly GCF_019443525.1. Lineage (NCBI taxonomy): Bacteria > Bacillati > Actinomycetota > Actinomycetes > Micrococcales > Microbacteriaceae > Microbacterium > Microbacterium sp. PAMC22086. Next base: position 2,097,606 of record NZ_CP080380.1, read on the forward strand.
ACGAGGGCGAGGTAGCGGGAAGGAGGGATGCGCGAGGCCCCCGCGACCAGGTTGATCGCCAGTCGCGCGAAGGGCACGAACCGGGCGGTGAACAGCACCGTCGCCATCCCGCCGTCCAATCGGCGTCGGGCCCACGCCAGAGCCTGTTGCACGCGGGGGACCCGCATCCACCGCCATCGCTGCGTACCCACCGATCGCCCGATCAGGTAGCAGCACGCGTCTCCGACGGTCGCGGCGACCGCGGCACACAACACCACGGCCCAAAGTGGTGGTGAACCGGTCGTCACCGCGATGGCACCGAGTGCGGTCACCGCGACCTCGCCCGGCACCACGACGAAGAAGGCATCCCCGACCACCAGCAGGCTCATCAGCACCAGACTCCACGGGCTCGAGAGCGATGCGGTCAGCAGATCCATCGGCACGTCGCCCACTGTGCCCGCAACGGGTGAACGGGAACCAAAGACCGGATAGCCGGTGACCCGCTCTCCAGCATCCGGTGAACATCTGGTGCGCAGGGGCGTCTGCGGCGAACACGGCCCCCGAGGCCCGTCATCCTGGGGCTGTGAGAGTAGCGATCGTCACGGAGTCCTTTCTTCCGCACATGAACGGCGTCACCGGGTCGGTGCTGCAGATCCTTCGCCACCTCGAACGGCGAGGACACGAGGCGCACGTGATCGCGCCCGCCGCCGTCGGCGCACCGACCGAGATCAGCGGGGCCAGGATCGAAGCGATCCCCAGCCTCCCGCTCCCGGGGTACCGTCACGTCAGGGTCGGCACGTCGAGCGCTCGCCGCGTCGCCGCCTCGCTCGCGCGCTTCCAGCCCGATGTGGTGCACCTCGCCTCTCCGTTCGCTCTGGGCTGGCGAGGGGTGCTCGCGGCCGAACGCCTGGACCTCCCCGCCGTCGCCGCGTATCAGACCGACGTCGCGGCGTACACCGAGCGCTACGGGATCGCCGCCACCACAGGTATCGCCCACACTCACATCACCCGTCTTCACCGGCGCGCGACGATGACTCTGGCGCCATCGGCGGATGCGGCCCAACAACTCGCCGCGCTCGGCATCGATCGCGTCCGACGCTGGGGGAGAGGAGTCGATGCCGAGCGTTTCCACCCCTCCCGGCGAGAGAGCGCGCTCCGCGCGGGCTGGGGCGCCGAAGTCGTCATCGGCTACGTCGGACGCCTCGCTCCCGAGAAGCAGGTCGAGGACCTCGCCGCGCTCCGTGGCATCCCGGGGACGCGTCTGGTGATCGTCGGGGACGGACCCAGCAGAGCGCGGCTGGAGAGCCGGCTCCCCGATGCCCTGTTCCTCGGCCACCTCGAAGGCGGAGCGCTGGCGGCGGCGATGGCGTCGTTCGACCTGTTCGTGCACCCGGGAGAGAGCGAGACCTTCGGACAGACCCTGCAGGAAGCGCACGCGAGCGGCGTCCCCGTCGTCGCCACGGGTCGCGGCGGCCCGCTCGACCTCGTGCGCATGGGGATCGACGGATGGCTGTATCGGCCGGGAGACCTCGACGACCTGCGGATGCGCGTGGCCGACCTCGCCGGAGATACGCGCAAGCGACGCGCGTTCGGCGAGGCGGGCCGCGACGCCGTGCAGGAACGCAGCTGGGAGAGCGTCTGCGATCAGCTCCTCGACCACTTCGCGGAGGCACGACGGTTGCACGCGGCGGACACCGGGGCTCGCGCTCGCCGCATCGTGCGCCCCGAGTCGCCCGCACCGGTCGCCGCCCGCCGATGGCAGCGCTACGTCGCGCTCGGGGACTCCCTCACCGAAGGACTCTGCGACCCGGCCCCGGACGGAGCCCTGCGAGGGTGGGCCGACCGCCTCGCGCTGCTGCTCGCTGCCAGGGGAGGCCTGCACTACGCGAACCTGGCCATCCGCTCGAAGCGCGTGCAGGACCTGTCCGGCCCCCAACTGGCGAGGGCGCTCGAGCTGCGGCCCGACCTCGTGTCGATCCTGATCGGAGCCAACGACCTCGTGAAGCGCCGTGTCGATGTCGCCGCGCTCGCCGCCGAGGTCGAAGGGGCGGTGCGGCAGCTGCGGGGGATCGGCGCCGACGTGCTCCTGGTCACCCCGTTCCTGCCCGGCCGACGCGCTGCAGCCCTCTACACCCGGCGGTTCTCCGCCTTCGCCACCGCGCTGACGGGGATCGCGACCCGCACCGGGGCGATCCTGATCGATACGGATCTGCACCCCTCGCTGGCCGAGCGTCCGAACTGGGGGGAAGACCTCGTGCACCTGAGCAGCCGAGGCCACCGCTTCCTCGCCTACCGGGCCGGTGAGATGCTCGGGGTGCCCGATGCCGACGCGCTCGGAGCGCTCGATGCCGCGATGCACGAGCACGAGCCCATCGGCGCGGGGGTGTGGTGGCGTCGGCACGCGCTGCCCTGGGTCTGGCGTCGTCTGCACGGTCGGGCAGCCGGTGACGGGAGGGTCGCGAAGCACGACGACTACGTCTACCTCGGTCGGTCGTCCGCTGCGCGTTCCGCGTTCGTGGGGTGACCTCGGCCAGGGCGGGCGGTCAGCGTCGCCCCATGCCGTGGTACTGCCAACCGGCGGCGCGCCAGGCGGCGGAGTCGAGACAGTTGCGGCCGTCGACGATGATCCGTCCGCGCACGAGAGCGCCGGCATGTTCGGGGGAGAGGTCGCGGCGGTACTCGTCCCACTCGGTGACGACGACGACGGCATCGGCTTCCCTCAGGGCGTCGTCACGGTCGCGGGCATAGCCGAGCTGAGGGTGAAGAGCCGCCGCGTTGTCGAGTGCGGCCGGATCGGTCACGACGACGTCCGCGCCCAGCCCCCGCAGGCGGACGGCGACGTCGAGGGCAGGGGAGTCGCGGATGTCGTCGCTGAAGGGTTTGAAGGCGGCGCCGAGCACGGCGATCCTGCGGCCGAACACCAGTCCGCCCAGGGCGTCGACCACGATCTGCACCGCTCGGTCGCGACGCCGGAGGTTGATCGCGTCGACTTCGCGCAGGAAGCCGACCGCTTCCCCTCGACCGAGTTCCTCCGCCCGGGCGGTGAACGCTCGGATGTCCTTCGGGAGGCAGCCCCCGCCGAAGCCGATGCCCGCGCCCAGGTATCGTCGCCCGATCCGGGTGTCGTGGCCGAGCGCGTCGGCGAGCAGTGCGACGTCGGCGCCCGACGCTTCCGCGATCTCCGCCATCGCGTTGATGAACGAGATCTTGGTGGCGAGGAAGGCATTGGCAGCGCCCTTCACGAGTTCGGCCGTCGCGAGGTCCGTGACCAGGAAGGGCGTCCCGGCGTCGATGCTCGAGGCGTACACCTCTCGGAGCACACCGACGGCGCGCTCTCCGGCGGCATCCGCCTCGGCGCCGACCACGAGGCGATCCGGTGTCAGGGTGTCGTGCACCGCCCATCCCTCGCGGAGGAACTCGGGGTTCCACACGAGTGCGGCTCCGGCGGCGACGACGCGCTCCGCCAGTCCTGCGGCGGTTCCCACCGGCACGGTCGACTTGCCCGCCACCACGTCTCCCGCACGCAGGTGGGGGAGCAGGCCGTCGAGCGCCGCGTGGACGTAGTGGAGGTCCGCGGCGTGACCTCCAGGAATCTGAGGGGTCCCGACGGCGAGGAAGTGCACCTGCGCACCCGAGGCGTCCGCCATCCGGCTGCTGAAGCGCAGCCGTCCCGAGCTCAGGCCGTCGGCGAGGAGCTCCGAGAGCCGCGGCTCGAAGAACGGCGCCGATCCGGCGGCCAGAGCGCTCACCTTCTGCTCATCGACGTCGATGCCGATGACGTCGTGTCCGATCGAGGCCATGGCGGCGGCGTGCACGGCACCGAGGTACCCGCAGCCGATCACTGACAAGCGCATGGCTCCACCACAGCGGATGCTCCCCACGCTGGAGCATCCGCGCGGTGAACGGGCTGTGACCGGCCGATGTCGTATCCGCGATGCGTGACGACGCGCAGGATTCGAGGTCCGCGCTGGTAGGGTGAATGAGGTTGACGTGTGTCAACTGCACAATTTCACATCGACTCATGGAGCGATCGGCGGAGAAGCTGGTCCCCTGTGGTGGGTTCCTCGGCGCGTGTCGGGTGGCTTTCTACTGGTGGCCAGCGCAGGCGAGATTCGCGGGAGTGCCCGCGCGCCCGAACCCTTCCGTTCCGCTCCTTTGAACACGCTCGCGCGTCACATGGATTCGCGAGTCTAAACAAAGAAGGAGAGACCTCTTGGAAGGTCCTGAAATCACCGCCACCGAGGCCGTTCTCGACAACGGCCGCTTCGGCACCCGCACCATCCGCTTCGAGACCGGCCGCCTCGCGCAGCAGGCTCAGGGCGCAGTCGCCGCGTACCTCGACGGCGAGACCATGCTCCTCTCGGCCACCAGCGCAGGGAAGCACCCGCGCGAAGGCTTCGACTTCTTCCCGCTGACGGTCGACGTCGAGGAGCGTTCCTACGCTGCCGGCAAGATCCCGGGCTCGTTCTTCCGCCGTGAGGGTCGTCCCTCCACCGAGGCGATCCTGGTCTGCCGTCTGATCGACCGCCCGCTGCGCCCGTCGTTCGTCGACGGACTGCGCAATGAGGTCCAGGTCGTCATCACCGTCATGTCGATCGCACCGGGCGAGTTCTACGACGCGCTCGCGATCAACGCGGCTTCCGCGTCGACCCAGATCTCGGGTCTGCCGTTCTCCGGCCCCGTCGCCGGTGTGCGCCTCGCGTTCATCCCCGGCCAGGGCGAGCACGCCGACCAGTGGGTCGCGTTCCCGAACGCGGAGCAGGTCAGTGAGGCTGTGTTCGACCTGATCGTCGCCGGTCGCGTCGTCACCAAGTCCGATGGCTCGGAAGACGTCGCCATCATGATGGTCGAGGCTGAGGCCACCGAGGGCAGCTGGAACCTGATCAAGGCCGGCGCCACCAAGCCCGATGAGGCTGTCGTGGCCCAGGGCCTCGAGGCATCGAAGCCCTTCATCGCGCAGCTCGTCAAGGCTCAGGCCGAGCTCGCCGCCACCGCGTCGAAGGAGCCGGGCGTGTACCCGGTCTTCCCGGCATACAGCGACGAGGTCTACAGCTTCGTCTCCGAGCGCGCGTTCGCCGAGCTCAGCGACGTCTACCAGATCGCCGACAAGGTCGAGCGTCAGACCGCTGACGATGCGATCAAGGACCGTGTCAAGGCAGAGCTCATCGAGGCCACAGAGGCGGGTTCGCTCCCGGCTGCGGCTCCGCTCGAGTTCTCCGCCGCGTACAAGTCCGTCACGAAGAAGATCGTCCGCGGACGCATCCTCACCGAGGGCGCTCGCATCGACGGTCGCGGACTCGCGGACATCCGTCCGCTCGACGCCGAGGTGCAGGTCATCCCGCGCGTGCACGGCTCCGCGATCTTCCAGCGCGGCGAGACCCAGATCCTGGGTGTCACCACGCTGAACATGCTCAAGATGGAGCAGCAGATCGACTCGCTGTCGCCCGTCACGAGCAAGCGCTACATGCACCACTACAACTTCCCGCCCTACTCGACCGGTGAGACCGGCCGCGTGGGTTCGCCGAAGCGTCGCGAGATCGGGCACGGCTTCCTCGCCGAGCGCGCGCTCGTGCCGGTTCTGCCGAGCCGCGAGGAGTTCCCGTACGCGATCCGTCAGGTGTCCGAGGCGCTGAGCTCCAACGGTTCCACCTCGATGGGTTCCGTCTGTGCATCGACGCTGTCGCTGCTCAACGCTGGTGTGCCGCTGCGTGCGGCCGTCGCCGGTATCGCCATGGGTCTCGTCTCCGACGAGGTCAACGGTGAGACCCGTTACGCCGCGCTGACCGACATCCTGGGTGCTGAGGATGCTCTCGGCGACATGGACTTCAAGGTCGCGGGTACCAGTGAGTTCGTCACGGCCATCCAGCTGGACACGAAGCTCGACGGCATCCCGACGTCGGTGCTCACCGGCGCGCTGACCCAGGCCCGTGACGCTCGTCTGACGATCCTCAACGTCCTGAACGCCGCGATCGACGCTCCTGACGAGATGGCGCCCACCGCGCCCCGCGTCATCAGCGTGCAGATCCCCGTCGACAAGATCGGCGAGCTGATCGGCCCGAAGGGCAAGACGATCAACGCGATCCAGGACGAGACCGGTGCGCAGATCTCCATCGAGGAGGACGGCACCGTCTACATCGGCGCGACCGATGGTCCGTCGGCCGAGGCCGCTCGTGCCCAGGTCAACGCGATCGCCAACCCGACTAATCCGGAGATCGGCGAGCAGTTCCTCGGAACCGTCGTGAAGATCGCCACCTTCGGTGCGTTCGTCTCGCTGCTCCCGGGCAAGGACGGCCTGCTCCACGTCACCGAGGTGCGCAAGCTCGCCGGTGGCAAGCGGGTCGAGAACGTCGATGACGTGCTCTCGGTCGGCCAGAAGATCCTCGTGAAGATCACGAAGATCGACGACCGTGGCAAGCTCTCGCTCGAGCCCGTCCTCGACGACGCTCCGGCCGCTGACGCAGCGCCCGCAGAGGACGCTGCCGCCGAGTAAGCGCACGCTCTGAACCGGAACCCGGGTTCCTCCGCACAGGAGGGGCCCGGGTTCTGTCGCGCCGTGGTGTGATCAAATCGTTATCGGACGTTTCCGCGCCGTTCCCTGGATTGGTCGGGACGTTCGGCGAATTCGCCTACTCTCGAAGTACGCACCGGGGGGTGCAGATCCAGCAGGTACGCAGGTCGGCACGCACCGATCGATGCGGGGGTGAGAGAGTATGCGGTTGTTCAGCGTAGGCGCAGGAGCGTCGGATGAACGCGCCCGACAGGGTGTCGCCGAGCATCCCTCTGCACCCATCCCGATCGTCGGTCCCGGCATAGGGGAGACCATCCGTGTCGCCCTCGGCGAAACCGGCTTCGAGACGTTCCCGCTCATGCTGGGTGCTGCGGAATTCGGCTGGAACGTCGATCTCGAGACCAGCCACGGCATTCTCGACCGCTACGTGGAGTTCGGCGGCAACGCGATCCACACCGCCGACGGCTTCTCCGGCGGGCGCAGCGAGCACATCATCGGGCAGTGGCTGCGTTCGCGGGGGCAACGTGATCGCAGCGTCGTCAGCGTTCGGGTCGGGGCGCATGCCGACAACCCGGGTCTCGGCTCGGTCAACCTCGTGCGCGCGGTCGAGGGTTCTCTGACGAGGCTGGGTGTCGATCGCATCGACGTCCTCTATCTCGATGCCACGCTCGATGCGACCACCAACCTCGAGGACACGCTGGCGACCGTCGAATGGATGACCGAGGCCGGGAAGATCGGTGCCGTGGGTGCCTTCGGCTTCGCGCCGGAGCGTCTGGTGGAGGCCCGTATCCTCGCTTCGGCCGGCTATCCGCGCATCCAGGTGATCGACGCGCCGTACAACCTCGTTCGTCGCCAGCCGTTCGAAGGCGATCTTCGACTCGTCGCCGGTGCGCAGAACCTCGCCGTGACGCCCTCCCATGCGCTCGAGCACGGTTTCCTCTCCGGGCGACACCGCAGCAAGGCGCTGACCTCACGCGGTGTGCGGGGCGAACAGCTGCGCGGGCATCTCAACCGTCGCGGGATCAAGATCCTGCGGGCGCTCGATCAGGTCGCCGAAGAGGTGAGCGCTCCCGTCGCGGCGGTCTCCATCGCGTGGCTGCTCGCTCAGCGCACGATCGCCGCCCCCATCGTGAACGCCTTCGCGAGCGATCACGTCGACGAGCTCATGCAGGGAGCCGGCGTGTCGCTCTCACGCAGCCAGGTCGCCGAGCTCACCCGGGCAGGGAACTGAGCATCGTCCCACCCGTGACATAGGGTGGAAGGGAGGCCCGGCGGATGCTGGCGATGAAGCGAGCGAGTTGTGACGCACTACATATATCTGGTCAGACACGGTGAACATCAGGATGCAGAGCATGGTCTCGCCGACGGACCCCTCTCCCCTCGGGGACAGCGTCAGGCGGAGTTGATCGCCGACCGGCTGTCGGGGCTTCCTCTCGATGCGGTCTGGCATTCGCCTCTGCTGCGCGCCAACGAGACGGCGCGGGCGATCGCGGCTCGTCTGCCGTCGGTCGACCCGGAGCCGACCGCACTGCTGTTCGACTGCGTGCCCACCGGTATGACCGATGAGACCCCGTCCGTGTTCGAGCCGTTCTTCGGCTCCATCACCGAGGCGGAGATCGAGGCGGGCCGGGCGCAGATGTCCGACGCCGTGAACGAGTTCCTCGTGCGCAAGACCGGCGACGTGCACGAGGTGCTCATCACGCACAACTTCGTCATCTCCTGGTTCGTCCGCGAGGTGCTGGCCGCCCCCGAATGGCGATGGATGACGCTGAACCAGTCGCACTGCGGCCTGACCGTCATCGCCCAGAAGCAGGGGCGCCCGTGGACGCTGCTCACCCACAACGACACCGGGCATCTTCCGGTCGAACTGCGCACGGGCATCCCCGACGCGCTCCTTGTCTGAGCCGACCGCTCGCGGCGGACGACTGCGTGACGGACCCGCGCGCCCCGGGCCTGACTCGGTCGCCCGCGAAATAGACTGAGCGCATGACCACGCAGGTAGCACTCGTCGGCGGAACCGGGAAACTCGGCTCGATCATCCGTGCGGTGATCGACGAGCTCGAAGGCTTCGAGGTGAGCCGCGTGCTCACCTCCTCGAGTGATCTCTCCGAACTCGACGGCGCCGACCTGGTGGTCGATGCGTCGACGCCCCAGGTGAGCGTCGAGGTCGTGCGGGCCGCGGTCGAGCACGGCATCAACGTGCTGGTCGCCACCTCGGGCTGGTCCTCCGAGCGCATCGCCCTCGTGCGTCCCCTCGTCGAAGCCGCCGGCACCGGCGCGGTCTTCATCCCCAACTTCTCGCTGGGCTCGGTCCTCGGATCCGCACTGGCTGCTGCCGCAGCGCCTTTCTTCGGATCCGCGGAGATCATCGAGGCACACCGTGAGACCAAGATCGACTCACCGAGCGGGACAGCCGTGCGCACCGCCGAGCTGATCGCCGCCGCTCGCGCGGATCAAGGCCCGGTCAGTGCACCGCACGCCGATCAGCGCGCACGTGGACAGCAGGTCGGCAGCGTGCCGATCCATTCGCTGCGCCGTCCCGGCGTCGTCGCCAAGCAGGAGGTCATCCTCTCCGGCCCCGGTGAATCGCTCACGTTCACCCACGACACGATCGACTCGGCGCTCGCCTACGCCCCCGGCATCCGGCTCGCCGTGCCGTTCGCGGTGAAGGCCACCGGTGTGTTCGTCGGTCTCGAGCACATGATCGACATCGGCATCCGGTCGTGATGTCGCGCATCGGCGTCGCGCTCATGGCAGCGGCGCTGCTGGTCTACCTCGCCGTCGCGATCTGGCTCGCCGTGATGTTCATCTCGGTCGGCACCCCGGTCTCGATCGGCATGGGCATCACTCTTCTCGTGCTGGCACCGATCGGAGCCTGGGCACTCGTCCGCGAGATGATGTTCGGCTTCGGTGCCGACCGGCTGGGGCGCCTTCTCGACGCGGAAGGCGGGATGCCACCGGTCGAGACCGAGTTGACCCCCAGCGGGAGGATCGCTCGCGCCGACGCGGATCCGCTCATCGCGCGGTACACCGCGGAGGCGGATGCCGCAGGCGACGACTGGCGTGCGCGCTACCGGCTCGGCGTGGTCCAGGATGCGGCCGGCCGCCGCAAGGATGCCAGGGCCAGCATCCGCGAGGCGATCCGCCTCGCGCGACGCTGACCCCGACGGCATGCTCAGGCGAGCGTGGCCTCGAGGGTGATGTCGATCCCGGCGAGCGCCTGAGACACCGGGCATCCGGTCTTGGCGCCGTTCGCGATCTCCTGGAACGCCTCGGGCGTGAGGTTCGGGACCGTCGCGTTGACATTGAGGTGGCTGCCGGTGATGCCGACGCCGGGCTTGAAGGTGACCGATGCCGTCGTGTTGACGCGCTCCGGCGGGGTTCCGTTCTCGGCGAGGGCGTGCGAGAGCGCCATGCTGAAGCACGACGCGTGCGCGGCGGCGATGAGCTCCTCCGGCGTCGTCGTGGTGTCGCTGCCTTCGCTGCGGGCCTTCCAGTTGATCGGGAAGGTGCCGAGGCTCGACGACGAGAACGCGACCGTGCCGGATCCCTCCATGAGCGATCCGGTCCAGGTGCTGGCGGCTTCGCTGGTGACGGGCATGATTCCTCCGGTTCTCGCACTGCGGGCGCAGCATCGACTCGTGGTCAGCCTAGCGATCGTCCCTCTGCCGGGGAACAGTCGTCAGGAGGCGGGCGCTTCACGTCCGATGAGGCCGGCGCGCTGCAGCAGGAGGTAGAGCTGGCAGCCCAGGCAGAACGCGAACGCGGCGTTGAGGAAGGCGGCCAGGAACGCGGCCGCCGTCGCGATCGGGAGAGCCCACGCGACGCCGAGGAGGTGAAGGACGAGGCCGATTCCCACGACGAGGAGTCCGACACCCTGCGAGAACCGCGGCGGACGCGGATCCTCGAGTTCGGTGGGCGGCGTCAGGCGTGGTCGCACCACTGAGCGGAAGAGCGCACCCCAGGGCGCCGTCCGCGGCGACACGAGCCCCCACAGGAACAGCAGTGCGATGACGAGTGCCAGGAGGAAACCGGGGTCGAGGGCGCGCTGGGCGAGGGATGCCGAGGCGATCGCCCATCCGGACGGCGTGAAGGTGGCATCGGCGAGCGGCTGGTAGGCGAACCAGCCGGTGCCGCCCCTGGCCGTCGAGATCCCGATCAGTGCCAGGAACGTCGCCAGCAGCAGCAGGACCGCGGTGATCGCAGCGGCGAATCGTGGGCCTCGGGGGTCGATGCCTGCGGGAATGCTCATGGGGGCTCCAGTCTTTCCGCTCAGACGGCGGCGAGGGCGTCGGTGAGGGCGTGGCGGTCGGGGACACCGTGGAACCGTGCGCGGACGGCGCCGGAATCGTCGACCACGAAGGTCGTCGGCGTCTGCAGGACTCGGTAGCGAGCCGAGAGATCCGGGCGGTGCGTCAGATCCACCTCCAGATGACGGAGGTCGTCGTGCTCGGCCGCGTAGGCGCCGAGCAACCGTCTCACCTGGGGGCACCGTGCACACATCTCCGTGCTGAACTGCACCAGTGTCGCTCGCGAACCGAGTTCGGCGGCGGCATCTGCGGGGTCGAAGAGGAGGGCGCCGCCGTCGCGTCGTCGTCCATCGCGACGACGCAGCACGATGCCGACGATCGTCGCGAGCACGAGGAGTGCGGCGGCGATCCCCAGGGCGGCTGCGGGCGACATAGGTCGAGAATATGTCGTGCGGTGAAGGGTCATGGCCGATGTTTCCGACCATGACGAACGTCCCACGCCCGGGAGCTCATCCGCCCGTGGGAGGTGAGGGTGGCGGTATCGTGGCTTTCATGAGCGCAGCCGTCCCGACTCCTTACGAAGACCTGCTCCGCGACGTGCTGGAGAGCGGCACGCACAAGTCCGATCGCACCGGAACGGGAACGACGAGCGTCTTCGGTCGACAGATCCGCTTCGACCTGTCGAAAGGATTCCCGCTCATCACCACCAAGCGCGTGCACTTCAAGTCCATCGCGTACGAGCTCCTCTGGTTCCTGCGTGGCGATTCCAATGTGGGATGGCTCCGCGACAACGGCGTCACGATCTGGGATGAGTGGGCAGACGAGTCCGGCGACCTGGGGCCGGTCTACGGGGTGCAGTGGCGGTCGTGGCCCACCCCGGACGGTGGGAGCATCGACCAGCTCTCCGAGGTCATCGAGCAGATCCGCCGCTCGCCCGACTCCCGGCGGCTCATCGTCTCGGCCTGGAACCCCGCTGACATCCCCGACATGGCTCTCGCCCCCTGCCACGCCCTGTTCCAGTTCTACGTCGCCGACGGCAAGCTCTCCTGCCAGCTCTACCAGCGCAGCGCCGACATGTTCCTCGGCGTGCCCTTCAACATCGCCTCGTATGCGTTGCTCACGATGATGATCGCCCAGCAGGTCGGCCTGGAGCCCGGAGACTTCGTCTGGACGGGCGGCGACTGCCACGTCTACGACAATCACGTCGAGCAGGTGCGTGAGCAGCTCAGCCGAGACCCCTACGAGTATCCGACGCTGCGCTTCGCTCGGAAGCCGGAATCGATCCTCGACTACCGCTACGAGGACTTCGTGGTGGAGAACTACCAGCACCACGCGCCGATCAGGGCGGCGGTGGCGGTATGACCTGGGTCGGGCTGATCTGGGCCGAGGCCCACGGCGGCGTGATCGGCGCCGAGGGCGGGATGCCCTGGCACGTGCCGGAAGACCTGGCGCATTTCAAGGACGTCACCCTCGGTGCGCCCGTGGTGATGGGCCGCAAGACCTGGGATTCGCTTCCGGAGCGCTTCCGACCGCTCGCCGGCCGCGACAACATCGTGGTGACTCGGCAGCAGGACTGGTCCGAGGACGGTGCGCGCCGAGCGGCCACGGTCGCGGAAGCCGTGCGCGGGCTCGACAGGGCATGGATCATCGGCGGTGCGGAGATCTTCCGCCAGGTGATCGGTGACGCGGATCGGCTGGAGGTCACCGAACTCGATCTCGACGTCGCCGGCGACACCTACGCACCGGCCAAGACGGGCTGGCGACTCGTCGACAAGGGGGAGTGGCGCACCTCACGCACCGGCGTCCGCTACCGCTTCCTCGGATACGAGCGCTGATGCCCACTGCACTGATCACCGGAGCCAGCGCCGGACTGGGCGCAGAGTTCGCTCGTCAGCTCGCGCGGCGTCGCGCCGATCTCGTCTTGGTGGCGAGGTCGGAGGAGGCTCTCTCGGAGCTGGGTGCGCAACTGCGGAGCGAGTACGGTGTCGCGGTCGAGATCATCGCCGCCGACCTGGCGGATGAGAGCGGTGTGGAGAAGGTCGCCGAGCGGCTGCGCGACGCGGCTGACCCGGTCGACCTCCTGGTGAACAACGCCGGGTTCGGTCTTCCCCTGCAGTTCGCCGACAACGACATCGACGACGAGGTGCGTCACCTGCGGGTGCATGTCGAAGCATCGATGCGTCTCATGCACGCGGCGCTGCAGTCCATGCGCGGCCGCGGCGGGCGCATCATCAACGTGGCGTCGGTCGCGGGGTTCATCTCGCGGTCGACGTACTCCGCCTGCAAGGCGTGGTTGATCGGTTTCAGCCGCTGGGCGAACGCCGAGTACGGCCGTGACGGCGTCTCCGTGACGGCGTTGTGCCCGGGATTCACTCATACGTCTTTCCACGAGCGCATGGGGCTTGCGGTCGGTGAGGAGGGTGTTCCCGCCATCATGTGGCTGAACGCGCGCGACGTCGTGCGCGTCGGCCTGCGCGATGCGGCCCGTGGCAAGGCCGTCTCGGTGCCGTCGCTGCGCTACAAGGTGCTCGTGGCGCTGACGCGCGTCCTGCCGAGCTCGCTGACATCTGGTGTGGCGCGTCGGGGCCGCGTCTGACCTTGGCGCGTGCGATCCGCAGAGGTCAGCGGAAACGGCCGAGCCGGATCCCTGCCTTCGCGATCGCGGCTATCGACTCCCCATCGGTGATCGTGCCGTCAGCGATCATGCCCAGCACGGTCTCGAACGGAACCCATGAGACGGCCTGGATGCCCTCTTCGGCCTGAGTCTCAGCAGTGCGCGCGTCGCCCTCGCCGGATGCCTCTTCGTCTTCTGCGGCAGGTTGGAGGTCGCGTGCGAGGAAGACGTGTTCGGCGGCCTCGGCGATACCGTTCAGCGCGTGCATGGTGCCCAGCGGCACCCAGTCACCGGCATCGAAGCCGGTCTCCTCGCGAAGTTCCCGCCGGGCCGCGACGAGCGGAGCCTCACCGTCGCTGCCTCCCGCAGGCACCTCGATGGTGGTGCCCACGGTGTAGCGGTCGATCGTGACGAGACAGATGCGGTCGTCGTCGTCCACAGCGACGATGAAGACCGCCGGATGCTGCATGGTGACGACACCGTAGATGCCGTCGTCACCGGCCGGTCCTGTGACCCGATCCTCACGCACACGGATCCAGGCGTTCTCGTACTTCGTCTCGCTGTCTCGTGTGACCCATGCCATCCTTCGAGCGTACGGCGCACCTGCGACCTCATCCGCGTCACCGCGTCCGCATGAGCGGCAGTCGAACCGATACGCTTGGGTCTATGACGCATTCGGGCAACCCTTTCGGACAGGTTCTCGTCGCGCTCGTCACTCCGATGACGGCCGACGGTGAAGTCGATTGGCCCGCCGTCGAGAAGCACATCGATGACGTGATCACCGCGGGAGCGGACGGCATCGTCGTGACGGGGACGACCGGCGAGACCTCGACCCTGACGGACCCCGAGAAGCTCAAGCTCGTCGAGGTCGGCAGATCCGTCTCCGCTGGTCGCGCCAAGATCATCACCGGCGGTGGCTCCAACGAGACCGCCCATGCGATCGAGCTCTACAAGGCCAGCGAGAAGGCCGGCGCCGACGGCATCATGATCGTCACGCCGTACTACAACAAGCCGACTCAGGCCGGCATCCTCACGCACTTCCGTCTGGTCGCCGACGCGACCGACCTCCCGGTGATCCTTTACGACATCCCCGGCCGCACGGGTGTGCCGATCAAGTACGAGACCATCCTGCGTCTCGCGAAGCACCCGAACATCCTCGCCGTGAAAGACGCCAAGGGCGACTTCTCCGAGGTGAGCCGCGTGCTCAACCAGACCGACCTGATGTACTTCTCAGGCGACGACGCGAACGTGCTCCCGCACCTCGCGATCGGGGCCACCGGCCTCATCGGTGTGACGGCGAACGTCGCCGCTGCGCCGTACCGCACGATCATCGACGCGGTGAACGCGGGCGATCTCGCCACCGCCACCGCAGAGCACAAGCGCCTCGAACCGCTCGTGCGCGCGGTGATGACGCATGTTCCGGGAACGGTCGCGGCCAAGTACATCCTGCACGGACTCGGCCGCATCTCGAGCCCGCGCGTCCGACTTCCCCTGGTCGGCCCCGAGGAATGGGAGGCCGCGCTCATCGAAGATGAACTCGACCTCGTCCAGAACGTCCCCGGAGCCGACTTCTCGAACTTCCGCCCCGACCGCAACGCGGCCGCGGGTGGTGCCCTGCCCAAGGTGCACGGCACGACGCGCTGAGTCGCGTCGCCACGAACGAACGGACGCGCGGAGTGTCCGACTGAGGAGACAGCATGTCCATTCCCCTGGTAGAACCGACCGCTCTCGAAGACGGGACGCTGCGGGTCGTCCCGATCGGCGGCCTCGGCGAGATCGGTCGCAACATGACCATGTTCGAGTACGACGGCAAGATCCTGATCGTCGACTGCGGCGTGCTCTTCCCTGAGGAGCACCAGCCGGGTGTCGACCTGATCCTGCCGGACTTCGAGCCGATCCGCGATCGCCTGGATGACATCGTCGGCGTGGTGCTGACGCACGGACACGAGGACCACATCGGCGCGGTGCCGTATCTGCTGCGTCTGAAGAGCGACATCCCGCTGATCGGATCCGGGCTCACCCTGGCACTGGTCGAGGCGAAGCTCAAGGAGCATCGCATCAAGGCCTTCACCCTCACTGTGAAGGAAGGTCAGCAGGAGCGGGTCGGTCCGTTCGACCTGGAGTTCGTCGCGGTCAACCACTCGATCCCGGATGCGCTGGCCGTGGCCATCCGCACGCCCGCAGGCATGGTGCTCGCCACCGGTGACTTCAAGATGGATCAGCTGCCGCTGGACGGCCGCATCACCGACCTGCGCGCATTCGCCCGCCTCGGTGAAGAGGGCGTGGATCTGTTCCTCGTCGACTCGACGAACGCCGATGTCCCCGGCTTCACGCCGACGGAGCGCTCCATCGGTCCCGTGCTCGACCAGGTGATCGCGAAGGCGCCTCGTCGTGTCATCGTCGCGAGCTTCTCCAGCCACGTACACCGAGTGCAGCAGGTGATCGACGCGGCGCACGCCAACGGTCGCCGCGTCGCATTCCTCGGCCGCAGCATGGTGCGCAACATGACGATCGCCGAGCAGCTCGGCTACCTGAAGGTGCCGGACGGAGTCCTCATCGACTTCAAGAAGGCCCGCGACCTCCCCGACGAGCAGATCGTCTACATGTCCACCGGCTCCCAGGGCGAGCCGATGGCGGTGCTCAGTCGTATGGCGAACATGGACCACGCGATCGAGATCAGTGAGGGCGACACGGTCATCCTCGCCTCCAGCCTCATCCCGGGCAACGAGAATGCGGTCTATCGCGTGATCGACGGGCTCACCAAGCTCGGTGCCAATGTCGTCCACAAGGCCAACGCGAAGGTGCATGTCTCCGGGCATGCCGCGGCGGGCGAGCTGATCTACTGCTACAACATCCTGAAGCCGAAGAACGTCCTCCCGGTCCACGGCGAGTACCGGCACCTGATCGCCAACGCCAAGCTGGCGCAGGACACCGGCGTCCCCGAGGAGAACACGATCATCGCCTCCAACGGCACCGTGATCGATCTCAAGGACGGGGTCGCGAAGGTCACCGGTCAGCTCGACCTCGGATTCGTGTACGTCGACGGCTCCACCGTCGGCGAGATCACCGATGCCGACCTCAAGGATCGCCGTATCCTCGGCGAGGAGGGCTTCATCTCGGTGATCGTGGTGGTGGATGCCGGCACCGGCCGTATCATCTCGGGACCGGAGATCCACGCGCGCGGCGTCGCCGAGGATGATTCGGTGTTCGACGACGTCACGCCGAAGATCATCGCGGCGCTCAAGGAGGCATCGGGCAACGGCGTTCGTGACACCCATGCGCTGTCGCAGGTCGTTCGACGCACGATCGGTCGCTGGGTGAACCAGCGGCTGCGTCGTCGTCCGATGATCGTTCCGCTCGTCATCGAGGCGTGACGCTGGGGGAGTCCGCTCCCCGCTCACGGGTGGCCGTCACGTCGATGTAACACCGCGGACCTATGCTCGCGTCATGTACAGGGACTTCTCCCTTCGCAGGGCGGCGCAGACGGATGCGATGTTCCTCGGCGACATGCTCGTCGAGGCCGCCAATTGGCGTGCCGGGGGAGTGCGTCCGCGGCACGAGGTGCTGACCTCTGCCGACCACAGGCGTTACCTCGCGGGGTGGAAGCGCATGGCCGACGACGGACTGGTGGCCACCGCTTCGGACGACGTCCCGGTCGGGGCCGCGTGGTATCGGGTGCTCCCGCAGGACGCCCCGGGATTCGGCTTCATCGGCGTCGCCGTCCCGGAGCTGATCATCGGAGTGCATCCCCTCTGGCGTGCGCGTGGCGTCGGACGCTCGCTGCTGCGCGGCATCGTGCACCTCGCCGGCTCTCAGGGACATGCGCGCATCAGCCTGAGCGTCGAACGGGACAACTTCGCGCGCAACCTGTATCGCGCCGAGGGCTTCGCCGTGGTGAGGGAGGGCGAGAGCCGGGACGCGATGGCGCGCGGCACGGCGTAGCCGCGCCCTCTCGGATCCGGGGAAAGCCGCGTCATTACGCGGAGATGTCGGCTGGTGGACGTAACGTGAGAGCATGGCCAGGAGTACCACGAAGACAGAGAGCGCGTCGACCAGCGCACCGTCGCGCCCGAAGCGGCAGACGGCTCCCAAGGCCCCACCCGCTCGCAAGGCGCAGCCCGCTCCCAAGAAGTACATCGACGAGGCAGACAAGCCGCCGGTCGCCGTCCGGGCCTGGGTCGGGCTGGCGCACGGTGTCGGCGGACTCTTCCGCGCGTTCGGCCCTGAGACCCTCGAGAAAGACGATCGTCGCGACGGTTTCCCCTTCCTCCTCGTGCTCCTCGCCGTGCTGGGCGCGGTCAACGAGTGGTTCTTCATCGGCAACGAAGTCGCTGCGAACATCAGCGCGTACTCCGTCGGGCTGTTCGTCGGGCGTGTGGCCTTCATCATGCCGGTGCTGCTTCTGCTGCTCGCCGGCTGGCTGTTCCGTCACCCTTCGTCAGTTCATGACAACGGGCGAATCGGAATCGGATTCGGAATGTTCGTCCTGGCGCTCGCGGGGATACTCCACGTCGCCGGGCCCCGCCCGCATCCGAACCAGGGGATGCCAGCGCTCAGTGAATCGGGTGGGCTGCTTGGCTGGCTCGTGGGACAGCCCCTGACCTACCTCACCGACATTCCCGCGTACATCGTGCTGTCGCTGCTTGCGGCACTCAGCATCCTGATCCTCACCAAGACACCGCCGAACCGCATCGGCGCCCGCCTCGGCGACCTGTACGCCTGGATGTTCGACGCCGAACGCCCGGAGAAGCCTGCCAAGGACGCTGCGGCGATCGACGACGCCGACAAGGTCGACGACCCCGACGTGCTGCCCTGGTGGCGGCGCAACAAGACCGGTCGGGAAGAAGATCCCGACGAGGGCACCCTCGGCTCGGATGACATCACGGCGCTGCTCACGACCTCCGATCCGACTCCCGCCTACGACCAGGCGGTCGTCGTCGAGAACCCGTATGACGCGGCCACCGAGGTGCTGTCCGATGTGAGGTCCGTCGCCGACTCCCTCGCGGAGCAGCAGACCACGGCGCTCCTCGACGACTCCTCCGACACCGGAGAGGTGCCGGAGCTTCCCGGCCTCGACGGCTTCGGCACCGAGGGCCCTGGCGACCGCGGACCGCAGGCTCCCGTGACGCCGTACATCCTGCCCTCTCCCGGCCTCCTGGTCGAAGGTCCGCCGCCGGTGATGCGCTCCGAGGCCACTGACAAGGTGATCGAGCAGATCACCAGTGTGCTGTCGCAGTTCAAGGTCGATGCGAAGGTCACCGGGTTCTCCCGCGGACCGACGGTCACGCAGTACGAGGTCGAGGTCGGCCACGGCGTCAAGGTCGAGAAGATCCTGCAGCTGAGCAACAACTTCGCCTACGCGGTGGCATCGAACGACGTCCGCATCCTCTCGCCGATCCCCGGCAAGAGCGCGATCGGCATCGAGATCCCCAACGCCGACAAGGAGATGGTGGCGCTCGGCGACGTGCTGCGCTCGCCCGTCGCGCAGAAGAGCACGCACCCGATGACGATCGGCGTCGGCAAAGACGTCGGCGGCAACATCGTCATCGCGAACCTCGCCAAGATGCCCCACCTCCTGGTCGCCGGTTCCACAGGCTCTGGTAAGTCGAGCTTCGTGAACTCCATGATCACGAGCCTGCTGATGCGCGCTCGCCCGGCCGATGTACGCATGGTGCTGATCGACCCGAAGCGCGTGGAGCTCACCAGCTATGCCGGTGTCCCGCACCTGATCACGCCCATCATCACGAACCCCAAGAAGGCGGCGGAAGCGCTGCAGTGGGTCGTGAAGGAGATGGACATGAGGTACGACGACCTCGCATCCTTCGGCTTCCGTCACATCGACGACTTCAACCGAGCCGTGCGTGCGGGCGAGGTCGAGCTGCCGGTGGGCAGTGAGCGCGTTCTGAAGCCTTACCCGTACCTCCTGGTCGTGGTCGATGAGCTCGCCGACCTCATGATGGTCGCCCCTCGCGACGTGGAGGACTCGATCGTGCGAATCACGCAGCTGGCGCGAGCCTCCGGCATCCACCTCGTCCTCGCGACGCAACGTCCGAGTGTGGACGTCGTCACCGGACTCATCAAGGCGAACGTGCCCTCTCGTCTGGCCTTCGCCGTCACCAGCGTCACCGACAGCCGCGTCATCCTCGACAGCCCCGGCGCCGACAAGCTCATCGGTCAGGGTGATGCGCTGTTCTCGCCCATGGGCTCGTCCAAGCCGTTCCGTCTGCAGGGCGCCTGGGTCGACGAGAAGGAGATCGACGCGGTCGTCAAGCACGTCACCCGTCAGGCACGTCCGGACTACCGTCCCGATGTGCAGGAGGCGATGGAGCCGACCAAGAAGAAGGAAGTCGACGAGGATATCGGCGACGACCTGGAGCTGCTGCTCGCGGCCGCCGAGCTCATCGTCTCGTCCCAGTTCGGCTCGACGTCGATGCTCCAGCGCAAGCTTCGTGTCGGCTTCGCGAAAGCCGGTCGCCTCATGGACCTGCTGGAGTCGCGCGAGATCGTCGGTCCGTCCGAGGGATCCAAGGCGCGAGACGTGCTGGCCACGGCCGAGCAGCTCCCGCAGGTCATGGCGAAGCTCCGCGGCGACGACGTGCCGGCCTCGCCGTCGCCGTCCGCAGCCCCGGTCGCTCCGCCCGTCCCACCTCTTCCTCAGACACATGATCCGATCGCGGCCCAGTACGAGGGGCTTCCCGAGGTGGAGGCCGAGGGCGACGAAGACGCCTGGGGCCTGACGGGACGCGACTGATGGCCATTCCTCGGCAGCTTCCCAACGCCATCACCGTCGCGCGCATCCCGCTGGCGGTCGTCTTCTTCATCCTCTTGCTGCTGGGCGGCCAGTACGGCCTTCCCGACCCCGGCCTCCGTTGGGCCGCCGCGATCATCTTCATCGTCGGTATCTCGACGGACTGGGTTGACGGCTACCTCGCACGCAAATACGACATCGTCAGCGACTTCGGCAAACTCTGGGATCCCATCGCCGACAAGATGCTCACGGGCGCTGGATTCATCGGGCTCGCCATCCTGGGCGAGGTCAGCTGGTGGATCGTGGCGATCATACTGGTGCGCGAGTGGGGGATCACGATCCATCGACTCATGGTCGCCAGCGAGCATGTCGTCGCCGCGGCCTGGATGGGCAAGATCAAGACGGCATTCCAGGGGGTGGCGCTCGGCTGGGCACTGCTTCCGTTGCACTACCTCATCGGTCTCGACGCCTGGACGCTGATCACCTTCATCCTCATGCTCATCGTCCTGGTGCTCACGGTGGTGAGCGGCATCGACTACATCGTGGCGCAGGTGCGGGGTTCGCGCCGGAAGCCATGAGCGAAGAGAGCGCCGCGGTCCTCGCAGCGCTGGGTCGGCGCGGGTGGACGCTCGGGATCGCCGAATCGCTGACAGGTGGCGCTCTGTGCGCGGATGTCGTCGCCATCCCCGGCGCATCCGCGGTGCTTCTCGGGGGCGTCGTGGCCTACGCGACGCCGGTGAAGGCGACCGTGCTGGGAGTGGACGCGGCTCTTCTGGCCGCACACGGACCGGTGCACCCGCAGGTCGCTCTGCAGATGGCCGACGGCGTCAGAGACGTGGTCGGTGTCGGGGGCGCGCCAGCCGATGTAGGCGTGTCGACGACGGGGATCGCCGGCCCGGACTCCCCGGACGGCCAGCCGGTCGGCACTGTGCACATCGGAGTCGTGACCCCTGTGGCGTCGCGGACCACGGCCTTCCACTTCAGCGGGGACCGCGACGCGATCCGGGCGCAGGCCGTGGCGGCAGCACTCCGAGAGGTGCTTGCGGTGGTGGCGGAATAGTGACGCCCTCGGCCTGGTTATCTCTCTTGTGCTCACACTAAAACCACAGAGTGCAGGGGTAGATTCTGTGCAGGCCAGGGGTACTAGACTGGCTGTCTCATCGGGGGAAACCTCGAACGATCACATGGGGAGGAGGTTCCGATGATTCTTGTTCGACAGGAAATCGGCGATGTGCTGAGGGACTTCCGCCTGCAGAAGGGGCGCACGCTCCGGCAGGTCGCAAGCAAGGCATCGGTTGCCCTCGGCTACCTCAGTGAGGTCGAGCGCGGGCAGAAGGAGGCGTCGAGCGAGATCCTCGCATCCGTCGCCGATGCGCTCGACGTTCCCATCTCGACGATCATGCGCGAGGTCGGAGATCGCATCTCCGTGCTCGAGGGCATCCAGGTGTTCCCGGATGTCGTTCCGGACGACCTCGTGGCCTCGATCGAACCCCAGCTCTCGCTGCACTGAACCACGGTCAGACCAACGATGCGTCGTAGCGAGTTCCTCCGCGCCGTCGAGACAGAGTTCCAGGCGCGTGCCTCCTCTCTGGTGAACGACCTCGGTCTCAGCGCCGTCGGCGGCCGTACGGCTGTGGAAGCGCTGGCCGACGGCACTCCACCGCGCGAGATCTGGTTGGCGCTGTGCGCCGAGATGGATGTGCCGGAGAACAGGCGGCATGGCGTCGGCAGGCAAGAGCCGCGCGGGCGCTGATCCGTCCCTCGATGTCCGATGCCTACGGGACACGCGATGAGATCCACGGCGTGTCGTCGAAGATCTGTTCGAAGCGGACGTAGTCTTCTGCACAAGTGGTTCAGGGAATCTGTTCTCCACGGTATGTGAGCTCGCGGCGTCGATGTCGGTGGCCTCTCCTACGGTGGAAAGCGAGCCGAAGAGCCATTACGCCTTGTCGGAGAGTTTCTCCCAACCGGGAGAGCCGCGACAGCCTACAGGCGGCATCACGCGCGCAGAAGGAGCACATCATGCCATCACCCGCCGACCGCGAGAAGTCCCTCGAGACCGCCCTCGCCCAGATCGACCGCCAGTTCGGAAAGGGCTCGGTCATGCGGCTGGGCAGCGATGAGCGTGCCCCCGTGGCTGTCATCCCCACCGGCTCCATCGCCCTCGACGTCGCCCTCGGCGTCGGAGGTCTCCCGCGTGGTCGAATCGTCGAGATCTACGGACCGGAGTCCTCGGGTAAGACGACTCTCACCCTGCACGCGATCGCGAACGCTCAGCGCGCCGGCGGCATCGCCGCCTTCATCGACGCCGAGCACGCGCTCGACCCGGATTACGCCGCGAAGCTCGGTGTCGACATCGACGCACTTCTGGTCTCCCAGCCCGACACCGGTGAGCAGGCGCTCGAGATCGCCGACATGCTCGTGCGCTCGGGGGCCATCGACCTCATCGTCATCGACTCCGTGGCCGCGCTCGTCCCTCGCGCCGAGATCGAGGGTGAGATGGGCGACTCGCACGTGGGTCTGCAGGCGCGACTCATGTCACAGGCGCTGCGTAAGCTCACGGGTGGTCTGAACCAGACCAACACCACGATGATCTTCATCAACCAGCTTCGCGAGAAGATCGGTGTGTTCTTCGGCTCGCCCGAGACCACCGCCGGTGGTAAGGCGCTGAAGTTCTACGCCTCGGTCCGCATGGACATCCGTCGTATCGAGACGTTGAAGGATGGCACCGACGCCGTCGGAAACCGCACCAGGGTGAAGGTGGTGAAGAACAAGATGGCACCGCCCTTCAAGCAGGCCGAGTTCGACATCCTCTACGGCGTCGGCATCTCCCGCGAAGGCAGCCTGATCGACTTCGGTGTCGAGCACGCCATCGTGAAGAAGTCGGGCTCGTGGTACACCTACGACGGAGATCAGCTGGGCCAGGGCAAGGAGAACGCGCGAACGTTCCTGCTCAACAACCCCGACATCGCGCTGGCCATCGAGACGCAGATCAAGCAGAAGCTCGGCATCGGCGGCGCGGCTGTGCCGGCGGCTGCAGACGAGCTCGCCGAGCGTCGTCCGGCCTGATGAACGACACTCGTGGGGGCGATCCGGATCGGGTCGCCCCCATCATCCCTCTCTTCGGCGGTGCATCGAAGAAGCCTGCCTCGACGCGACCGGCTCAGAACCCGGAGCGTGGCCAGGAGGCGGAAGAACCTTCGTCACGTACCGGCGATGCGGCCGTATGGCGTACGACCTGGGACGCGCCGCCCGCGGGGGTTTCCCGTATCGACGAGAGCGACGCAGGCACACCCAGCGATCGGCACCCCGCACGAGGAGTCAGGGGCAGCTCTGCCACAGCGTCTCGCTCGGCAGGTTCCGCTCCTCGTCTCCGTGCGCTCGGCGACGAGCCGAGAGACGGCATCGACAGCGGAGAGACGGCGTCGCTCGACGAGATCCGAGTCTCTGCAGAAGAGTCGCTCGTGCGCAAGCTGCGGGCTCGGTCGTTGTCCATCTCCGAGTCGCGGCAGGTGCTGAGGGGTGTGGGGCTCGACAGCGGCATGATCGACGATGTGATCGACGACTTCTGTCGTCGTGGCTATCTCGATGATTCCGCTCTCGCGGGGGTCCTCGTGACGTCGGGTGTGGAACGGAAGGGCCAGGGAAGAGTGGCCCTGTCGCGCGCGCTCGCCCAGCGGGGCATTCCGCGCGACGTGATCGACGCTGCTCTCGACGAGCTGCCTGACGATGATGACGAACGCGCGCTCGAGTTCGCACGAGGCAAGGCGCGATCGATGGGGCGGCTCGACCATGACACGGCTCTCCGGCGATTGGTGGGCCAGCTCTCCCGTCGCGGCTACAACGGAGCTGTGGCGATGAAGGCCGCGAAGTCCGCGCTGCGGGAGTCCTCCTTCGGCGGTCCGACCTCCGGTGTCCGCTTCGTCGATTCCGACTGAGGTGGCGACACGCCCCTGCTCAGCAGCGGCTCGTACAATGGGGTGATCATGACTATCCCGCGCAGTGAACCGACGATCATCGGCGCGTCCTCGGCAGCCGTCGACGACGACGGACGACAGCGATCGTATGAAGTGCGCACCTTCGGGTGCCAGATGAACGTGCATGACTCCGAGCGTCTTTCGGGGTCGCTGGAGAGCGCGGGCTACGTACGTGCGCTCGACGGCGCCGAAGCCGACGTGGTGATCATCAACACGTGCGCGGTCCGCGACAACGCCGCGGGCAAGCTGTACGGCACGCTCGGACACCTCGCATCCGTCAAACGGCGCAAGGACGGCATGCAGATCGCGGTCGGCGGTTGTCTGGCGCAGATGGACAAGCAGGCGGTCCTCGACAAGGCCCCCTGGGTCGACGTCGTGTTCGGCACGCACAACATGGGCTCGCTCCCGGGGCTTCTCGAGCGCGCACGGCACAACGGCGACGCCGAACTCGAGATCCTCGAATCGCTCGAGGTCTTCCCCTCCACACTGCCGACCAAGCGCGACTCTGCACACAGTGGCTGGGTCTCCATCTCGGTCGGATGCAACAACACGTGCACCTTCTGCATCGTGCCGAGCCTTCGCGGCAAGGAGAAGGATCGACGTCCCGGCGACATCCTGAACGAGATCCGCCTCCTCGTCGAAGACGGCGCGATCGAGGTCACGCTCCTCGGCCAGAACGTGAACTCCTACGGGGTGGAGTTCGGTGATCGTCAGGCATTCGGCAAGCTGCTGCGGGCGGCTGGCGAGATCGAGGGGCTGGAGCGCATCCGATTCACGAGCCCGCATCCTGCGGCGTTCACCGATGACGTGATCGACGCCATGGCCGAGACCCCGAACGTGATGCCGCAGCTGCACATGCCGCTCCAGTCGGGAAGCGACCGCATCCTCAAGGCGATGCGCCGCTCGTACCGCAGCGAGCGATTCCTCGGGATCCTCGACCGGGTTCGCGCCCGCATCCCGAATGCCGCCATCACCACCGACATCATCGTCGGCTTCCCTGGCGAGACCGAGGAGGACTTCGAGGACACGATGCGGGTCGTCGAGCAGGCTCGTTTCTCCAGCGCTTTCACCTTCCAGTACTCGATCCGCGAGGGCACGCCCGCCGCGACGATGGAGGACCAGGTGCCGAAGGAGATCGTGCAGGCGCGCTACAACCGCCTGATCGCGCTCCAGGAACGCATCTCTCTGGAGGAGAACCAGAAGCAGGTCGGTCGCGAGATCGAAGTCCTGGTCTCCACGGGCGAGGGTAAGAAGGACACCGAGACCCACCGCCTCACGGGGCGTGCCGAAGACAACAGGCTCGTGCACTTCGAGGTCACGGAAGACTCTGAGCTGCCCCGCCCCGGTGATGTCGTCACCGTGACCGTCACGCACGGCGCCCCGTTCCATCTGCTGGCCGACGATCCGACGGGGGCGCCGCTGAAGATCCGTCGCACTCGCGGTGGAGACGCCTGGGACCGCTCGCAGTCCGAGTCGTGCGCCGTTCCCGCTCCGAGTGGCGATGGAGGGCCGAAGGCCGTCTCGCTCGGGCTGCCCACGCTGCGTGTCGGCGTGTGACCGGACCACGACTCTGGGCGATCGTCGGGGCGACCGGCACCGGCAAGAGTGATCTCGCGATCGACCTGGCGGAGGCGCTGCGGGAGCAGGGCAATCCGGCCGAGATCGTGAACGCCGACGCCATGCAGCTCTATCGCGGAATGGATGTCGGCACCGCCAAAGTGCCGATGGGCGAGCGGCGGGGCGTTCGGCATCACCTCTTCGACGTCCTCGAGGTCGATGAGGACGCGGCCGTCGCGTGGTACCAGCCCCGGGCACGTGCTGCGGTGGAGGATATCCACCGCAGAGGCGGTGATGCGATCCTCGTCGGCGGTTCTGGCCTCTACGTGTCGAGCGTCGTGTTCGACTTCCGGTTCCCTCCTCGCGATGCGGAACTGCGTGAGCGCCTCGAGCGGGAACTCGAGACCCATGGAACCGCGCAGCTGCTCGAACGTCTGCGCATACTCGATCCCGAAGCGGCCGCGCGTGTCGATCCGCGTAATCCTCGTCGTGTCGTGCGTGCCCTCGAGGTGCTCGAGCAGGGGAGCGCGACACACGGTGCGGCCCTCCCCGAACGTCCCGTCCTCTGGCATCCGCACACGCGTCTCATCGGTCTCCGCGTCGACCGCGCAGCTCTCGTCGAGCGCCTCGATGCCCGCGTGGAGCGCATGTGGGACGGCGGGATCCTCACCGAGGTGGAGGAGCTACGCGCACGGGGGCTCGAACGCGGTACGACGGCGCCGCGTGCGATCGGCTATGCGCAGGCGCTCGCCCAGCTCGAGGGGTCCCTCACCGAACGCGAGGCCATCGCACAGACCCAGGCGCTCACACGGCGGTATGCCCGCCGGCAGGTGTCGTGGTTCAAGCGCTATCCCGACCTCGAATGGTGGGATGCTCCGGCGGAGGCCGACACGCTCCTGCGCGCCTGACCCTCTCCATGTCGGTGCCTCCTGCGATGCTGGCCGCATGACGAAGACCCACTTCTATACCGCTTCCAGTCTCGACGGGTTCATCGCCACCGAGGAGCACTCCTTGGACTGGCTGCTCACGCAGGACATCGACCAAGACGGACCGATGGCGTACACAGGGTTCGAGCGCAGCATCGGAGCTCTGGCGATGGGGTCGTCGACCTACGAGTGGGTGATGCGCCACGAGGAGGGACGGTGGGGCTACACGCAGCCCACGTGGGTGTTCACGCACCGTGAGCTGGAGCTGCCGGCCGGTGCTGACGTCAGACTGACCCAGGCCGATGTCAGCATGGTGCATGCAGAGATGGAGCAGGCGGCAGAGGGGAAGGATCTCTGGGTCGTGGGCGGGGGAGACCTGGCCGGCCAGTTCGCCGACGCGGGGCTGCTCGACGAAGTGTGGGTGCAGTACGCACCGGTGACGCTCGGCTCGGGCGCTCCACTGCTTCCGCGCAGGCTCGACCTCGAGCTGCTCGAGGTGGCTCGCAACCGCAACTTCCTCTGCGGGCGTTACCGACTCGCGCGGCACTGAGTGGTCGTGCGTGATCCCTAGACTGGAGCCATGGTCGCATTCACCAAGGGTCACGGCACGGGCAACGACTTCATCATCATCGCTGACCCGGACGGCGAGCTCGATCTGACCGTCGAGCAGGTCGCGGTGCTGTGCGATCGTCATTTCGGCATCGGCGCTGATGGAATCCTTCGCGTCGTGAGGTCCTCGGCCATTCCCGAAGGCGGTGCGACCCTCGACGAGGAGCCGCAGGCGGAGTGGTTCATGGATTACCGCAATGCCGACGGATCGATCGCCGAGATGTGCGGAAACGGCATCCGCGTGTTCGCTCACTATCTCGTGCGCTCCGGTCTCGCGACGATCGAACCCGGCTCGACCTTGCCGATCGGCACGAGGGCGGGTGTGCGCGACGTCACCCGAAGCGCCACCGGATACCAGGTGGATCTCGGTCGCTGGAAGCTCTCCGGTGACGACCCGCTCGTACGCGTCGACGGGCTGTCCGTCACCCGGCCGGGGCTCGGTATCGACGTGGGTAACCCGCACGTCGTTGTGGCCCTCGCCTCGGAGGCCGAGCTCGCGTCTCTGGAGCTGCACCGCGCGCCTGACCTCGACCCGCTGCTTCCCGCGGGCGCCAACATCGAGTTCGTGGTTCCCGGTGAACCGCTCGTCCGCGACGGCATCGGCCATGTGAGCATGCGCGTCTACGAGCGTGGCGTGGGAGAGACGCTCAGCTGTGGCACGGGGGTCGCCGCGACAGCCCTGGCGGTGCGGTACTGGGCGGGCGAGAAGGCTCCGAACAACTGGCAGGTCGAGGTGCCGGGAGGTACGCTCGGCGTGCGCATGTTCCCTGCGGAGGACGGCGAGCACGTCGCCCTCTCGGGGCCCGCGCAGCTCGTGTTCCAGGGCGAGGTCGACCTCGCCTGAGCACCCGACTCGGGGTGCCACCGAGAATCGGAGAACCGCGGGCTCAGCTGAGGATGATCGGCTCCGTCGGCGGGTTTCCGTGCTTGCGTACCTTGAGGATGCGGTAGCCCTTGCCCGTGGCGGTGCGGAAGACGCTGTAGCCGGGGTGGAAGGTCGATCCGATCCATCGCTGAAGCGAATCGGCACCGAGGTTGCGCTGCACGACGAGCCACGCGTCGCTGCGCTCATCGAGGCGCGGGATCCAACGCTCGAGAAGCCCGTGCAGCTCGTTCTTCCCCACGCGGATCGGCGGGTTCGAGCGGATCGTGCGGAAGGTGACGTGCTCGGGAACATCGTCGGGCAGAGATGCGTTGACATTGGTGAGCCCGAGAGCTGCCGCGTTTCGACGCACCAGATCGAGGGCACGCTCGTTCACATCGACGGCCCACACCGTCGCGTGGGGAGCGGCCAGGGCCATCGAGAGCGTCACCGGACCCCAGCCGCTGCCGAGGTCGAGAAGATCGCCGCCCGGGGGAACCGGGGGCATGTTGGCGAGGAGCACTGCAGTGCCGGCATCCAGACGATCCGGGCTGAAGACTCCACCGGCGGTGGTGACTTCCAGCTCTCGACCTGCGAGCGATACGCGGATCTTACGCAGATTCTCGGGGCTTGCCGGGGCCGCAGTGAAGTAGTGATCTGACCCCATACGGTGAGCGTACCGGACAGCGCGGGCTAAGGTTAAGGCTCGCAACAAATCCCAGAGACAAGGAACGGATGACGGAGACCACCACACCCTCCACCGGCGACCACACGGTCGATCGTGTGCTCGCGCACGCGGAGAAGCGCTCGGACGTCCACGTCTTCGGCGCTGCGCAGGCGCTGCAGGATGAATCGACGGCATCGCACACGAGCTCGGACGGCGCGCAGTGGGATCTCGAGGACCGTCATGCGCTTCGACGCGTCGGGGGGCTCTCGACGGAGCTCGAAGACGTCACCGAGGTCGAGTACCGACAGTTGCGCCTGGAGAACGTCGTCCTCGTGGGCGTATATCCCCAGGGAGCTCAGGAAGACGCGGAGAACTCACTCCGGGAACTCGCCGCGCTGGCGGAGACCGCTGGTGCGGTCGTGCTCGACGGTGTGCTGCAGCGTCGTCCGCACCCCGATGCCGCGACCTACCTCGGCCGAGGCAAGGCCCAGGAACTCAAGGACATCGTCGCCGCCGTCGGAGCCGACACCGTCATCGCCGACACCGAGCTCGCACCGAGCCAGCGTCGCGCACTCGAGGACGTCGTCAAGGTCAAGGTCATCGACCGGACCACGGTGATCCTCGACATCTTCAGCCAGCACGCGAAGAGCCGCGAGGGCAAGGCCCAGGTCGAGCTGGCCCAGCTCGAATACCTGCTGCCGCGTCTGCGCGGCTGGGGCGATTCGATGAGCCGCCAGGCCGGTGGCCAGGTGGGCGCCGGCGGCGCCGGAATGGGCTCCCGTGGCCCCGGTGAGACCAAGATCGAACTGGATCGCCGACGGATCCGCACCAAGATGGCTCTGCTCCGACGGCAGATCCGCGACTTCGGTCCTGCCCGTGACGCCAAGCGCGCGGAGCGCAAGCGGAACACAATCCCCTCCGTGGCGATCGCCGGATACACGAACGCGGGCAAGTCCAGCCTCCTCAACGCGCTCACCAGCGCGGGAGTGCTCGTGGAGAACGCGCTGTTCGCGACGCTGGATGCGACCGTGCGTCGCACTGAGACGGAGGACGGCCGCGTCTACACCTTGACCGACACCGTCGGATTCGTGCGCAACCTCCCGCATCAGCTCGTGGAAGCGTTCCGTTCGACGCTGGAAGAGGTCGGCGAGGCCGACGTCGTCCTCCACGTCGTCGACGGGTCGCACCCGGATCCGGCAGGTCAACTGCAGACCGTGCGAGATGTGCTCGGCGATGTCGGCGTCCGCGACCTCCCGGAGATCGTCGTCTTCAACAAGGCGGATCTGATCGACGAGGACGAGAGGCTCGTGCTTCGCGGTCTCCAGCCCCACGCCCACTTCGTGTCGTCACGATCGGGCGAGGGAATCGCGGAGCTTCGCGCTGCGGTGGAGGAAGCTCTCCCGAAGCCTGCCGTCGAGGTGCATGCCGTGATCCCCTACGATCGCGGCGACCTGGTCGCGGCGATCCACGAGTCCGGCATGCTCCTCTCCGTGGAGCACACGGAGGACGGCACTGCTGTGCACGCTCGCGTGTCGGAGCGTCTCGCCGCCGAACTCGCTCCGTTCGCCGCGCAGAGCTGAGCGGATCTCATCGGGCGAGGAAGCGCGCCTCCACCGTGGCGGAGATCACGATCTCCTCGGGTTCGTATTGCATGGCCGGTGCCGCGTCGGCGGCGAACGCCACCCCACCACGCGCTTTGAGCATCGGAGCACCCGGTGACGGCTGTCCGCTGGAGATGAGACCGACGT
Source organism: Microbacterium sp. PAMC22086 (assembly GCF_019443525.1). Lineage (NCBI taxonomy): Bacteria > Bacillati > Actinomycetota > Actinomycetes > Micrococcales > Microbacteriaceae > Microbacterium > Microbacterium sp. PAMC22086. Next base: position 2,128,051 of record NZ_CP080380.1, read on the forward strand.
CGGCGATCTCCAGGGGAGTGACCTCATCCAGGCCGAGCGCGCCCGCGTAGGCCTCGGCTCGTGTGACCGCGACACCGACGGCTGCGGCGGCCACATCGCGCTCGATCTGCGCGCGCGTGGCGGTCGTCAGATGCCAGTCCACCCAGCCCACCTCGACCCCGTCCCAGGGGGAGATGTCGGAGACCCAGATGGACAGGTCGGAGGCCTCCGCGAACGTGGCGGTGAAATCGATGCTCGCGTAGTACACGGGAGCGAGACGCTTGCCGTCGTTGCTCCACGGGCGTTCGGCCCGCACCGAGAGCCGCTTGCTCGTCCACTCGACGACGCTGCCCGTGTCCGCACGGTCGGTGATGCTGCTGCGCACAGGTTCGGCAAGGCGCATCACGTTCTCGACGACGGCTGTGCGCTCGGGCCCATCCGCACGCACTCCGACGCGGATGGTGGCGCGCTCAGGGGCGACCCGCGCCTCGTGCTCGCCGCGGACGGTGACGGTGACTTCGCTCATGGGGCGACTCTACGCCAGCCGTCGGACCGGATGCGGAATGGCGTAGCCGCGGAGAACGTTGTAGTCTGTGATGCTCGGGCGTTCACCGCTCGGGCTGGTAATTCCACAGTGTGACAGCGGCTCCTTCGAGAGAAGGACCACGGGGCTGATCGGTTTCGACAGCGCCTGTGAATCCACGAGAAGCGGGCCGAGGATGCAGAGTTATCTCGTAAACGCTCTCTGCAAAACAATAGTTGCCGAAACCAAGCGCAACGACTTCGCCCTCGCTGCATAAGCGAGCCCGATAGTCCGTCAGGCCGTATGTGATTCCGATACGGATCCTGGCGTCATCTAGGAATCTTGCTGCGTGATGGCGTCTGGACGTCACGTGGGACTCTTCCCAGGCTGGGCTTGTCGACTTAGGTGTCTGTGACAAAGGTCGGAGCCGAGTAGAACGTCTTCACAGACTGCGCCCGGAGAAGGCGTGGAGACTCAGCGTTGGACGGGGGTTCGATTCCCCCCAGCTCCACCACGTCGCTGTCACACAGGAATGAGGCCCGCCTCTCCCAGGAAACTGGGGGAGGCGGGCCTTTCTGCGTCGGGGCGGCAACACGATAACGACCCCGCGCCGTCCCTCCGGCGCGATGGCATCGCGACGCACTCGAAAACGGCCGGGGGCGCTCCATATTGAGGTCTGTGGACAACACTTCGGAACCACCCACGATCGGTCTCACCAGGACCGAGGTCGCCGAACGCGTCGCCGCCGGCAAGACCAATGCGTTCGTCGCCGACACCAGCCGCAGCGCGTGGAGCATCGTACGCGCGAACGTGTTCACCCTCTTCAACGGCATCGTCTTCGCCTGCTTCTTCGTGTTGTTCCTCGTCGGGCGACGGCAGGATGCCCTCTTCGGACTCGCGGCGTTCGCGAACGCGATCATCGGGTGCGTGCAGGAGTTCCGGGCGAAGTCCGCACTCGACCGTCTCGCGCTGATGAACGCACCGCGCGCGCTGGTCCTCCGAGACGGTGAGGAGGTCGAGGTCGCGCCGGGAGAGGTCGTCCTCGACGATGTCCTCGTGTTCCGGGCCGGAGAGCAGGTACCGGCCGACGCGCGGGTCCTCACCGCGCGGGGGCTCCAGATCGACGAGTCGATGCTCACGGGGGAGTCGGACCCGGTGGAGAAGCAGCCCGGCGACGACGCGCTCTCCGGAGCCGTGGTCGTTGCAGGAGAAGGAACCGCGACCGCGACACGCGTGGGCGCCGACTCCTATGCGAACCACTTCGCGGGTGAGGCCAAGCGCTTCTCTCTCGTCTCCAGTGAGCTGCGCACATCGGTCAATCGGGTCTTGAAGTGGGTCAGCTGGATCATCGGCCCGGTCGGGCTTCTCGTCCTCAATGCGCAGATCATCGTTCTCGGCGGTTACTCCACGGTCTTCTCGAGCGGTGCCTGGGTGCAGGCGGTGGTGAACACGATCGCGTCGTTGACGGCGATGATCCCGCTCGGCCTCGTGCTCATGACGAGCATCGCGTTCGCGGTGGGAGCGTCACGGCTCGCCCGCAGGCAAGTGCTGGTGAACGAGCTGCCGGCGGTGGAAGGCCTCGCGCGCGTCGACGTGGTATGCCTCGACAAGACCGGCACGCTCACAGTCGGCGAGATCGGGTTCGACGAGGCGCACCGCCTCGACGGGCTCTCCTCGCCGCAGGAGGAGGACGCGGCGGCGGTATTGGCGTGGTACGCCGCGTCGCCCGATGCGAACGCGACCGCACGGTCGATGCGAACGGCCTACCCTGTGATCTCGCCTGTCGTCGTCTCGGGCTACATCCCGTTCTCGTCCGCACGCAAGTGGAGCGCGGTCTCGTTCGCCGAGGTCCCTGGGACATGGGTCATGGGGGCGCCGGAGATGGTGTTCGGCGATGCGGCGACGTCGTCGGCCACGCAGCTCGGTCGCACCGTGACCGCGTTGGCCGAGACCGGCCGACGCACGCTGGTCCTCGGTCATGCCGACGCGGTGCTCTCCGAGGCCGATGTCGATGCCGAGCGGCTCCCTGAGGGTCTCAAGGCCATCATCGTGCTCACGTTCCGGGAGCAGGTGCGCCCCGACGCCGCACAGACCCTCGCGTACTTCGGGCGCCAGCAAGTCGGCATCCGCATCATCTCGGGCGACAACCCTCGCACCGTCGCAGCCATCGCGCGCGAGGTCGGTCTCGACGTCGCCGAGGGTTCGATGCCAGAGGGCTTCCCGACGATGATGCCGAACTCGCCTACGTGCTCGACCGGCACACGGTGTTCGGACGCGTCACCCCCGAGCAGAAGAAGCGCATGGTCACGGCGCTGCAGAGCCACGGGCACACCGTCGCGATGACCGGCGACGGCGTCAACGACGCCCTCGCCATCAAAGCGGCCGACATCGGGATCGCGATGAACTCGGGATCGCCGGCCACCAAGGCCGTCGCAAGGCTCGTGCTGCTGGACGGACAGTTCTCGCACCTGCCGGATGTCGTCGCCGAGGGGCGCCAGGTCATCGCGAACATCGAGCGCGTGTCGATGCTGTTCCTGAACAAGACGGTCTATGCGACGCTCTTGGCGATCATCTTCGGCGCATTCGTCCTCGAGTTCCCGTTCCTGCCGCGTCAGCTCTCCATCACCGACGGCCTCACCATCGGCATCCCCGCGTTCTTCCTCGCGCTCATGCCCAACGCGGCGCGCTACGTCCCGGGGTTCCTCCGGCGCTCGCTCAGCTTCGCGATCCCTTCGGGCATCGTCGTCGCCCTGGGACTGACCTGGTACACGTTCGTCGCGCACGGACTGGGCGTGCACGAGGAGCAGCTGCGCACAGGAGCCACGGTCATCCTCGCCGTCGTGGGCATCTGGGTGCTGGCCGTCCTCGCGCGCCCGCTCGATCGGTTCAAGGTGGCCGTCGTGGGGGTGATGTTCATCCTGCTCATCGCCGTGTTCAGCATTCCGCTGGCCAGACAGTTCTTCGTGCTCGTCGATCCCGGGCCGGAGCTCGCCGTCGCGCTCACCGGGATCACGATCGTCATGGTCGCAGCGATCGAGGTCGTGCGGCTGCTGCACCGCCGCCTCGTGCTGTCACCGCCGCCGCGGAAGGATCCGAGCGTCGCCACCAGCGCATCCGAACCGCCGGTATCCGCTCCCCGTGTCGTCGCCGGCGTCATCATGACCGTGGTCGCCGTCCTGGCGTACGCTTTCGGCGCCCTGGCGACCGGGTTCGGCATCCTGGTGTTCCTGGGGCGCTACGACCCGGATGTGAGCGCCTCGGTGTTCTCCCTCACCGGGGCGGCCATCGCGCTGTTCGGCCTCCTCGTCTTCGCGGTCGCCGCCGGCATCCGCCGGGGGAGCGGACTCTCGCGCCTCATGCTCACGATCTTCCTCGGGCTCGCGATCGCGCTCAGCGTGATCGTGCTCGTATTCGGGGACCGCTGGGACTGGGGAGCCGCCCTGACCGCCGCGTTCGCAGCCGGGATCATCGTTCTGCTGTGGACTCCGCCGGTGTCGCGAACCTTCGGACGCATCCTCGAGAGCTCGATGGGCTCAGCGGCCCCGTAGCGGGCGCTGACGTCGGCTCATCTTCAGCGAGGCCACTCGATGAGGATGAGTCCCTGCCGAGTGTCGGCGAGGCGCACCCAGCCGTCGCCGAACAGGTAGGTCATCCCGTAGCCGTCATCATCCGTACCCATTGCGTATCTGGGGTCTTCGGTGAAGTAGACACCGTCCGCTCCGTCCTCGCGCTTCCAGCCCTCGGCGAGGAGAGCGGACTGCGCCGAGGCGGCATCGGCGTCGTCGATGGCCGACCAGCCGTAGAGCTGCCCGTGGTCGGAACCGACGGTGTAGTCGGCCCAGAAGCACAGCAGCCCCTCGGTCAGCTCGACGCCCCCGGCGACGAACTCCTTCGTCTCGGCCGTCCAGCCGGCCTCGGCGAGGGCCGCGACCGTGCCCGCCGAGATCATCGATTCGCAGGTCAGCTCCGTCTCGGGCGCCTCGGGTGTCGGAGAGCTCACGGGGGCGGTGGTCTCGGTCGGGCGGGGGTCGACGGCTTCAGGCGTCGACGAGGGCCGTGGTTCCGGTGCAGAGCACGCGCTGAGGGCTGCGGCGAGCAGCAGCACGCCCGCAGCGGCGGACATGATCCGGGAGTTCATCGCGGTCCTCGTCGTTCGGTTCAGCTCTGCATCAGGGTCAGGAAGTCACCGTGAAGGGTTCCGTTGGTGGCAAGTGTCGAGCGCGCGGAGATCGTCTCGGTTCCGTCGACAGCCGTCATCCGTCCGCCGGCTTCGCGGACGATCGGCACCGCTGCGGCGATGTCGTACTCCTTGACGCCGAACTCGGCGACCATGTCGATGCGCCCCTCTGCGAGGAGCATGTAGGAGTAGACGTCTCCGTAGGCGCGGTCGCGCCAGACTCGTTCAGCGACGGTCAGGAGCGTGTCGAGGCGGTCGGCCTCCGCCCACTGCGCGATGCTCTGGAAGCTCACACTCGCGTCGTCGAGAGAGGAGACGGACGAGGTGCGCAGCCGGCGCGCTTCGCCCTCGACGGTCGTCCAGGCGCCTTGTCCTTCTGATGCCCACCAGCGTCGTCCGAGCGCCGGCATGCTGACGACACCGATCTGGGGGACGCCGTCGATCGCGAGTGCGATCATCGTGCCCCAGAGCGGGACGCCACGAAGGAAGTTGGCCGTTCCGTCGATCGGATCGATGATCCACTGTCGCTGTGTGCTGCCCTGAGCGCCGAACTCCTCGCCGAAGATGCCGTCCTCCGGACGCTCGGTCTCGAGGATGCTGCGGATCGCACGCTCGGTGGCGAGATCGGCGTCCGTCACGTGGGAGTTGTCGGCCTTGGTCGAGATCTCGAGGTCCGAGGCATCGAACCTGGGGAGCGACTGCGCATCGGCGGCATCGGCCAGGCGGAGGGCGAGCTCGAGGTCGTGGCGCAGGGCTTCAGCGTGGGGGGAGGTGGTCACGGTCTAAGAATAGTCGTCGGGTCCACGCCGTCGGAGGGCCGAAAGGCCATGTTTCGACGCCGTTTCCGGGGCGGCGCGCCCGGGGTCCGAGCTCGATTTCACATGGACCCGGTCGGCTGGTAATGTAATTCCTCGGTCGGGGTTATCCCGGGCCACGCACCTCTAGCTCAATCGGCAGAGCAACTGACTCTTAATCAGTGGGTTCTCGGTTCAAGTCCGAGGGGGTGCACGGAATAGCCTCAGTAGATCTCGCCATCTACCGGGGCTTTTCTGCTTTCTGTGCTGCGTCACGCGATACGTCGAGTCCGACTCCGGTCGCGTCCGGTGCAGCCAGTTGCCTCCGCTCCTGCAGCGCTGTCGTCGATCCCGTCGTGGTTCCGAGTCGGTTCCGTGTGGGGAATCCGGCGGTATCGCGTAATGGATCGGTCCCGACGTGGTCTCTCAGGTGGGGACACACGCCTCGCGCCTTCGGAGGCACAGCTGCGCAGCAGCCGCGCCGGAGGAGTGGGGCCATCAAGAAACTGGGGAAGATCTTGCACGAGAGAAGAGGCGGCGCCGGCGTGCGCCGAAAGACGACCGCGATCATCGCCGCGGCAGCAGTGCTCACCACCGTGATCACTCTCGCGGGGGCGGGGGCCGCTTCGGCGGCGGAGTACGACTATCCCGCGGCCATCGATCCGTCGTCGATCACCGTGACGACCGTGGGCGGTGGTGGCGGCGTGTCGCAGTGGGACCGGGTGCGTGTCGACGCCGACTGGGCGGTGCCGGACGGGGCCGTCGGCGGTCAGACCTTCGGATTCACGCTCCCGAAGGAGTTCGCCAGCGCCGGGACGACGTTCTCCGTGCCCTCGGCCGAGGACTCGAGCAAGCCGATCGCTGAGTGCACCGTGAGCTCCGATGCCTCTCCGGTCGTGACATGCACGCTCACCGACTACGTGAACGGCCGCACCGGGGTGACCGGATCGCTGTGGTTCGTCGCCTCGGCTGACGAGCAGACGACGGAGAGCACGGTGGAGTTCACGGTCGACGGCGCCATCACGCCGGTCGAGATCCCCGGTGGCGGTATCGGTCCATCCTCGCCGCTGCCCACCGACCCGCAGAAGTGGTCGTGGCAGACCGCTGACGGCAGGATCGCGTGGCAGCTGATGCTGCCCGGTGCGAGCTTCGAGGGTGCGGAGTCGATCGTGGTCGACGACACCCTCACCGGTGCGGGCGACGGGCTCGCGGAGCATCACAACGAAGACGGTCAGCTCGTGGTGTGGAGCACGACGATGCAGGACCAGGATCCGCAGCCGATCACGAACTGGACCGGATCCTGGAACGCCGACGGAACCTCCTTCCACCTCGAGATCCCTGGACCGGTCGACCCGACGCGGATGTACTTCGTGAAGTACTTCACCGTGCCGAGTTCGCAGGCGGACGGGGCGACCTTCGCCAACACGGCCGACGTCAACGGCGTCAAGCTCGAGGAGACGAGGGCGTGGACGGTCACGGGCGGAGGGACCGGGGACGGTGACGCGACCGGTGCGTTCACCGTGACCAAGCTCGTCGGCGGATCCGGTGCGTCCGGCGTGCCGGCCGATGCCGAGTACACGGTGCGATACAGCTATGGTGATCCGGTCGTCGAACGCACCGTCACCGTCACGGCCGGGGCCACTGCGCCGCTCATCCACCTGCCGGCGGGGACCGTGGTGACGTTGTCGGAGCTGACTCCGCCGGCCCTCGACGGAATCGAGTGGGGTGCGCCCGTGTTCTCAGGAACCGGGGTCACCGCGCTGGCCGATGGGGGAGCCCAGCTCACCGTCGGAGCCGGCACCACGCTCGCAGTCACCCTCACCAACACAGCCACCACGACGCCGCCGGTGATTCCGCCGACGACACCGCCGACCGTCGTCACGCCACCGACCGAGCTGCCGCTCACGGGTGGATCGTCGCTGGCCACCACGGGAGGGAATGTACCCGCCGGGATGCTCTGGGCCGGGGGCGCGGCGCTGGTGCTCGGTATGGCGCTCACCGTTCTCGGAGCCGTGCGCGCTCGTGCGCGCGTCACCCAGGACTGATCGATCGCACGAGGCCGGTGCCGAGGAGCCTCCGCTCCTGGGCGCCGGCCTCGCCGTTTCCGCGGGTGCCTGCGGCTCGCGAGGGACCGTGGTGCTGCGCCAGTCAGACCACAGAGATGACCGTGCCGTCGGTGATGGTGCGGAGCTGTGCGAAGGTCAACGGCATGACGGTGTGAGGGTGCCCCGCGGCCGCCCAGAGCGTCTCGTGGTGCTGCAGGTCTTCGTCGATGTAGGTGCGAAGCGGTGCGGGGTGTCCGACGGGCGCGACGCCACCGATCGCCTGGCCCGTGGCAGAGCGGACGACTGACGCGGGGGCCATGGCCACCTCGGCCACCCCGATACTGCTCGTCAGGGTGACGAGATCCACGCGGTGTCCGCCGCTGGTCATCACCAGAACTGGCACGCCGTCGGCGAGGAACACGAGGCTGTTGGCGATCGCCGATACCTCGCATCCGATCGCCGCTGCGGCCTCCGCCGCCGTGCGCGCCGAATCGGGGAGCACACGGATCACGGTGTCGATGCCCGCTTCCACGAGGTGTCGCTGCACGATCCTGCTGCGTTCGGGGAGAGAAGCCGTTTCACTCATCGCCCCACGATATCCAAGGAGCGTTCGGCCGTGCCGACTCAGGATGCGTCACCGACGAGGATCGCTGCGGCGTCTTCCGTCGTGGTGTCCGCGGGCTCGTCGTCGATGTGGGCCAGTGCCCGGCGTCCGAGGAGGACGCTGAGGGCGGCGAGCAGCACCGAGGCGGCGGCGAACAGGTAGGGCACCGTCGCGTTGAACGCATGCCACAGCAACGCCGCGATCGGGGGAGCCATCGCGCCGCCGAGGAAGCGGACGGCCGAGTATGCCGAGGAGGCGACGGAGCGGGGGAGGTCGGTCGCCTCCATCACCGCTTCGGTCAGCACGGTGTTCATCACGCCGAGGAGGAGTCCGCCGACCACGATGCAGGCGACCAGCGCGGCGGCGTTCGCCACCAGGAGTCCCGCGGCGATGAGATCGATCGCCAGCAGGGGGAGCACGACCAGGATGATGCGGGTGCGGGCCATCCGGCGCATGAGGAGCGGTGCGACCCAGACGCTGGTGACGGCGAGCGCGACACCCCAGCCGAAGAACGTGAGGCCGATGCCCATGGCCCCGAAGCCTAGGGGGAACGGTGAGAACGCGAGCAGGACGAAGAAGCCGATGTTGTAGAACAGGGCCGTGATCGCCAGTACCGCGAGTGCGGGGCGTCGCAGGGCGGTGAACGGGGCGGAGAACTTCACGGGGACTCGCTTCTCCCGGGGGCCGCGCAGGAGGACGAGCACGGCGACGAAGGCGATCGCCATCAGCACGACGACGCCGAAGAACGGTCCGCGCCAGCTCTGCTCACCGAGGAGACCGCCGAGGAGCGGACCGATGGCGATGCCGAGGCCGAGCGCCGCTTCGTACAGGACGATCGCCGCGCTGCTGCCCCCGGAGGCTGCGCCGACGATGGTCGCCAGCGCCGTCGAGATGAACAGGGCGTTGCCGAGACCCCAGCCGGCTCGGAATCCGATCACCGCATCGACGCTGCCGCTCAAGGCGCACAGCAGCGCGAACACCACGATCAGCGCCAGTCCGATGAGCAGGGTGGCCTTCGCGCCGATGCGGCTGGAGATTTAGCTGGTCACGAGCATCGCGAGCCCTGTCACCAACAGGTAGCTGGTGAACAGCAGCTCCGTCTCGACCGGGGATGCCTGGAGCGACTCGGCGATCGCGGGAAGGATCGGGTCGACCAGTCCGATTCCCATGAAGGCGACGACGCAGGCGAAGGCGACGGCCCAGACCGGTGCCGGCTGCTTCCACACCGAGGGGGTGGCGGGGGTGTTCACCGAGATTCTCCTGTTCGATCAGTGGCGGTGTGCGCGGCGAGGATCTCCGCCGCGCGGGTGAGGGCAGACCATTCCGCATCGGTCAACGCGGCGAACCTCGGCGCGAGCGTCTCGCGGAACTCGGCGCGCCACGAGGCGAGCGCAGCAGTGCCCCGGGAGGTGATGTCGACGACGGTCGCGCGGGAGTCGTCGGGATCGGGGGAGCGGCGCACGAGTTCCTCGCGCTCGAGCGCACCGAGCAGACGCGTCATGCCCGGTTGCGTGGTCCGCGCTGCGTGGGCGAGTTCACCCACTCGCCTGGCTCCTGCCTGCTCGAGCAGACTCAGCACCCGCCACTGCGCCGCAGGGGCGTCGTTTCCGGCGTCCTGAGCGGCGATGCGGCCGAGTGCGTATCCCGAGAGGACGAGGGAGGGGATGACATCCGCACGATTCATACCAGCGAGTATATACCCGATGGTATGTAATCGGATCACCGCCTCGTGCTGGAGATCCGCGCGGAGAGCTGATGTGCGTGCGCGAGGAGGGTCCGCCCGAGCTCGGCCATGCGGTCGGGGCCGAAGCGGAACGCGACGCCGGTCAGGCTCAGCGCCCACTCCGGGCGGCCGGAGCGATCGAAGACCGCAGCGCCCAGGCCCCAGCTGCCCTCGACGATCAGACCGGGGTTGACCGCGTATCCCCGTTCCTTGGTCTCGGCGAGACGTGTCCGAAGGGGCCGCTGACCGTGGGCGCGTCCCCAGGAGCCCTCGAGCTCGGGATGACGTTCCAAGTAGGCATCCACATCGTGGTCAGGGAGGAAGGCGAGGATGGCGAGCCCGGCGCTGGCGACACCGAGGGGGAAGCGCACTCCTTCACTGAGGACGAAGGATCGGATAGGGAAGGAGCCCTCTTCGCGGAGCAGGCACACCGTCTCGTCTGCGCGCCGGACGGAGAGGAACGCGCTCTCCTCGGTCTTGACCGCCAGTGAGCGCACGATGTCCCGGGCCAGTGCTGTCACGTCGTACCGCGCGGCCGCCACCGATCCCATGAGGAACAGCTCCGGACCCGGCATCCACCTGGTGCTCGCGCCGTCGCGGTCGACGAGGCCCTCCGACTTCAGAGCGCTCAGGAGCCGGTGGGCGGTCGAACGCGAGAGGTCGGCGGCTATGGCGAGCTCCTGAAGTGAAGCCCCGTCGGAACCCGCGGCCGTGACCAGGCGCAGAAGACGTGCGGCCCTGGCGATCGCCTGAGTGCCGGGCACCGAGGTTGTGGGTTCCATAATGTGGACGCTACCTCTGGGGTCGGCCACATCGCAAGATCCGGCTTTCCCGGACGGCTGCCCCGGACGGATGCTGAGGAGAGCACGGAACCGAAGGAGCCGACGTGATCGACAAGCAGTGGGAGTCAGCGGAGGCGGCCGTCTCCGACATCGAGGACGGATCGTCACTGGCGGTCGGCGGGTTCGGCCTGTCCGGGAACCCGATCGCCTTGATCGAGGCTCTTCTGGCGCAGGGGACGAGAGACCTCAGCGTCGTGAGCAACAACTGCGGAGTGGACGACTGGGGCCTCGGCGTCCTGCTCGCCGCCCAGCGCATCCGCAAGATGACATCGTCGTATGTCGGGGAGAACAAGGAGTTCGAGCGCCAGTTCCTCAGCGGTGAACTCGAGCTCGAACTCACGCCGCAGGGCACCCTGGCCGAGAAGCTCAGAGCCGGCGGCTCGGGGATCGCGGGTTTCTTCACCCAGACGGGCGTCGGCACGCAGGTCGCCGAGGGGGGCCTGCCGCGCAGGTACAACCCGGACGGCACGATCGCGGTCGCCTCGCCGGTGAAGGATGTGCGCAGCTTCGAGGTGAACGGGGAGGCGAGGGACTTCGTGCTCGAGGAGGCGATCACCGCCGATTTCTCTCTGGTGCACGCCGCCCGCGGAGATCGCCACGGCAATCTCGTGTTCAACAAGGCGGCGCGCAACTTCAATCCGCTCGCCGCGATGGCCGGTCGCATCTGCATCGCCCAGGTCGAGCAGCTCGTGGAGCCGGGGGAGCTCGATCCCGACAGCATCCACCTCCCCGGGGTCTTCGTGCATCGCATCGTCGAGGTCGGCACCGACATCCCCAAGCGCATCGAGCGGCGCACGGTCGCCGCGGAAGGAGCCTGAGATGGCACTCACCCGTGAGCAGATGTCTGCCAGAGCGGCCGCGGAGCTGCAGGACGGCGCCTACGTGAACCTGGGCATCGGCTTGCCCACGCTCGTGCCCAACCACGTGCCGCGCGGCATCACCGTCGTCCTGCAGTCGGAGAACGGCATCCTGGGCGTCGGTCCCTACCCGAGCGAGGAATCCGTTGACCCCGACCTCATCAACGCGGGCAAGGAGACGGTCACCACTCTTCCCGGCGCCGCGTTCTTCGACTCGGCGACCAGCTTCGGCATGATCCGCGGAGGCAAGATCGACGCGGCGATCCTCGGGGCGATGCAGGTCTCCGCGACCGGCGATCTCGCGAACTGGATGATCCCGGGCAAGATGGTGAAGGGGCCCGGCGGTGCCATGGATCTCGTGCACGGGGCCGGCCGGGTCATCGTGCTCATGGAGCACGTCGCAAAGGACGGTTCGGCGAAGATCGTCGACGAATGCTCGCTGCCGCTGACCGGTCGCGGTGTGGTCGATCGGATCATCACCGACCTCGCCGTGATCGACGTGACCGCAGAGGGGCTGGTGCTCGTCGAGACCGCACCCGACGTCACGGTCGACGAGGTCATCGCCGCGACCGAACCACCCCTCATCGTCTCCCACGCTCTGCTCACCGGAAGGATCATGGACCATGACTGAGAACGACGTCGTCATCGTCGCCGCTGCTCGCACCCCGCAGGGACGCCTCAAGGGGCAGCTCGCCGCGTTCACCGCCCCCCAGCTCGGTTCCTTGGCCATCCGTGGAGCCCTGGAGCAGGGCTCCATCGCACCTGCGGACATCGACGCGGTGATCGTCGGTCAGGTGCTGGCCGCCGGATCCGGGCAGAACGCAGCCCGTCAGGCGGCCATCGGCGCGGGCATCGGCTGGGACGTCCCCGCGCACTCCGTGAACAAGGTGTGCCTCTCAGGGCTGACCGCGGTCATCGACGCGGCGCGGATGATCCGCACCGGAGATGCCGAGGTGGTGGTCGCCGCCGGGATGGAGTCGATGACGCGCGCACCCCACCTGCTCATGGGATCGCGCGACGGCTGGGCATACGGGAGCGTCGAGGTGCTCGACCACATGGCCTACGACGGGCTCACGGATGCGTACGACCGGGAGAGCATGGGGGCATCCACCGAACGGCACAACGCGCGTTTCGATCTCACCCGGCAGGCGCAGGACCGCGTCGCCGCGCTCTCGCATCAGCGCGCCACCGCCGCGCAGGAAGCGGGTGTGTTCGATGAGGAGATCGTCGCCGTGGACGTTCCCCAGCGCCGCGGCGAGCCCGTGCGTGTCACGAAGGACGAGGGCGTGCGCCCCGACACCACGGTCGAGACCCTCGCGGGGCTGCGCGCAGCTTTCGCGGAAGGCGGTTCGATCACCGCGGGGAACTCCTCACCGATCTCGGACGGCGCCTCGGCCGTGGTCGTGACCACTAGACGGACCGCCCAGGCCAAGGGATGGCCCGTGCTCGTGACCGTCGGCGCGAGCGGGCAGACGGCCGGGCCGGACAACTCCCTGCAGGCGCAGCCGGCGCGGGCGATCGAGCGCGCGTGCGAGAAGCAGGGCATCGCCCCCTCGGAACTCGACCTCGTGGAGATCAACGAGGCGTTCGGTGCGGTCGTCGCGCGTTCGCAGGTCGAACTCGGCCTCGACGAGGCCATCGTGAACATCCACGGCGGCGGCATCGCGATCGGCCACCCGATCGGCGCTTCCGGCAACAGGCTGGTGGTGCATGTCGCGCACGAGCTCGCGCGTCGAGGCGCAGGCACGGCAGCCGTCGGCTTGTGCGGCGGCGGCGGTCAGGGCGAGGCGCTCATCCTCACCCGGTGACGGGAGTCGCGGGCGGGACCGCGCTCAGGGACGCGCGTCCTTGGCGTGGTCCTGCGTGTCGGCGAGGGCCTTCTGCGAACGGAACTGCAGTCGCTGCGCTTTCTTCGCCTTCTTGACCGACTGCGGGGAATCGGCGTCGACCCGCACTCCGCGACGCTCGCGGTTCATGTCGACCACGGCGCCGACGGCGAGAGCCATGGTGATCGCCCAACTCACCCAGGACAGGACGGCGCGCCAGGTGACGGGCTGCTCGCGGGTGCCGCGCAGCAGGGAGACCCCGGCGGAGATCGCAGAGACAAGTCCGGTGCTGAAGAGGTAGCGCATTCCCCCACGGTACCTTCCCGCACCCCCGGTCGCACCGAGCCTTGACAAGCCCTCCCCGATCCTGGCAGGGGAGGGGCAGATGAAGCGCAGCGTCCGCAGACGAACGAGTCGAATGCGGCGTGCGTTTCGAGCGCGCGCGGAGAGCACGGACCCGGCGTCTCCCTGCCGATGCCCGGGTGCACCCGCTATCATGGCCAGGTCGCGGCTCGCCCGCGGCCGCACAACCGTGTATCTACCGGCCGTCGGCATTCCGACGGACAGCGGCGGCACCCGACATCGCGTCTTCGACGCGCGAGAGCCATGACACGCGCAACAACACCGCAGCAACTCGCCGAGCCGAGCCTTCTCCGTCTCGCCGGCCTTCCCTACTTCCTCATCGCCTTCATCGCGCGACTGCCGTTCGCCATGATGGTGGTCGGCGTGCTGACGGTGGTCGTCTCCGCTCGCGGCTCCCTGTCGCTGGGCGGGCTCACCTCCGCAGCCGTCGGCCTCGGCACCGCCTGCTTCGGGCCGCTGCTGGGAGCCGCGGCCGACCGGTTCGGACAGCGGACTGTGCTGCTGGTGCTCGCCCTGGCGAACGGGGCGATGCTCCTGCTGTTCACGTTCGTCGTCTACGGCACCGCTGCCGACGGCTTCGTGCTGCTCGCGGCGGTCGGCATCGGGGCCACGGCTCCGCAGGTTGCGCCGCTCTCGCGGTCGCGTCTGGTGACGATCATCAGCGACCGGATGCCCGAGGGGCGCCGCGCCAAGACGGTATCGGGCACGATGGCCTACGAGTCGGCCGCCGATGAGACCGTGTTCGTCTTCGGGCCCTTCATCGTCGGCATCCTCGCCTCGGCGATCGCGCCGTGGGCGCCGCTGGTGGGAGCCGCCGTGCTGACCGTGGTGTTCGTGGGGGCTTTCGCCCTGCACCCCAGCGGACGGCACGTCTCGCAGGATCGGGATGCGGATGGCAAGGCGCCGTCGACCGTCTCCGAGCTGTTCCGGCCCCAGTTGCTGATCGTGGTCGTCGGCATCCTCGGTGTCGGGATCTTCTTCGGAACGATGCTCACCTCGCTCACATCGTTCATGGCCGACCGCGGTGCACCAGAGCAGGCCGGCCTCCTCTACGGCGTCATGGGCGTCGGCTCCGCGATTCTCGCGCTCGGTGTCGCGTGGCTTCCCGCCGCGTTCTCGATGCGTGCGCGGTGGCTCGTCTTCTCGGGCATCCTGCTGGCGGGAACACTCCTGCTCGGCTTCGTCGACACGCCGGGAACCATGATGGTGGCGCTCGCGATCATGGGCATCGGCATCGGCCCCACACTCGTCACGCAGTACAGCTTCGGCGCCGCTCGCAGCCCGCGCGGGCGCTCGGCCACCGTCATGACCATGTTGGGCTCCGGCGTCGTGGTCGGGCAGTCGATCGGTGCCGCCTTCGCGGGCGAGATCGCCGAGAGCGTCGGGACTCCGGCTGCGCTCCTGCTGCCGATGGTCGCCGCGTTCATCGCGTTCGCCGCGGGAGTCGCGAACTGGATGCTCAGCGGTGAGAAGCGTCGAGCGGCTCCCGTCAAGCCCTGACGATCGATCCGCGGAAATCGAGGTTCCTCGATAGCCTGGAGGAAACCCCCGGGAGGAGCCCTCGTGGCCGCAGCAGATTTCGTCGTCGTCGCCAACCGCCTGCCCGTGGACCGCGTGGTGGGCCCCGATGGAGAGGAGGCGTGGCGCACATCCCCCGGCGGCCTCGTCGCGGCCCTCGAGCCGATGATGCGCAGCGTGCACGGCGCCTGGGTCGGCTGGGCCGGTCAGGCCGACCTGGAGCTCGCGCCCTTCGAGGCCGACGGCATCGATCTCATCCCGGTCGCCCTGAGCGCCCAAGAGGTCGCCGAGTACTACGAGGGCTTCGCGAACGACACCATCTGGCCCCTCTACCACGATGTGATCGCACCGCCGCAGTACCACCGCGAGTGGTGGGACGCCTACGTCACCGTGAATCGCCGTTTCGCCGAGGCGGCGGCTGCTGCTGCGGCGCCGGAGGGCACGGTCTGGGTGCACGACTACCAGCTGCAGCTCGTGCCGCAGATGGTGCGTGAGCTGCGCCCCGACGTCACGATCGGGTACTTCCACCACATCCCGTTCCCCGCGCACGGTTTGTACGCGCAGCTGCCCTGGCGTGATCAGGTCCTGCGCGGCCTGCTCGGTGCCGACGTGATCGGCTTCCAGCGCGCGCAGGATGCCACGTACTTCCTCACCGCCGTGCGCCGCCGACTGCGCTACGAGGTCAAAGGTCCGCACGTCGCCGTGCCCGAGGGGGAGGGCGAGGGCACGCGCACCGCGATGGCGCGGGCGTTCCCCATCTCCATCGACACCACTCCCTACCTCGAGCTCGCCGCCCGCGAGGACGTGCGTGCGAGGGCGGCGGAGATCCGCGCGAGCCTCGGCAATCCGAAGCGCATCCTGCTCGGGGTCGACCGGCTCGACTACACCAAGGGCATCCGCCACCGCATCAAGGCGTACGGTGAGCTCCTCGCCGAGGGGCGGCTCAAGGTCGAGGACGTGACGCTCGTGCAGGTCGCCAGCCCCAGTCGCGAGCGTGTGGACGCCTATGTGCACCTGCGTGACGAGATCGAGCTCGCCGTCAGCCGCATCAACGGCGACACCGACACCATGGGGCACTCCGCGATCCGATACCTCCACCAGGGATACCCGCGCGAGGAGATGGTCGCGCTGTATCTGGCCGCAGACGTGATGCTCGTCACCGCTCTGCGCGACGGCATGAACCTGGTCGCTAAGGAGTACGTCGCCACCCGCGTCGACGACCGCGGCGTGCTCGTGCTGAGCGAGTTCACCGGCGCGGCGGATGAGCTGCGCCAGGCCGTCCGGGTCAACCCGCACGACATCGAGGGG
This sequence comes from Microbacterium sp. PAMC22086, assembly GCF_019443525.1. Lineage (NCBI taxonomy): Bacteria > Bacillati > Actinomycetota > Actinomycetes > Micrococcales > Microbacteriaceae > Microbacterium > Microbacterium sp. PAMC22086. The sequence goes on from NZ_CP080380.1 coordinate 2,144,610, forward strand.
CTCAAGGACGCGATCATGACGGCGGTGGAGATGCCGCCCGCCGAGCAGGGTCGCCGCATGCGGTCGCTTCGCCGACGTGTGCTCGACAACGACGTGAACGCCTGGTCGTCGTCGTTCCTGAAGGCCCTCTCCGAGGTATGCGGCCGCTGAGCACCCGCGACACCGAACCCACAAGCACGACCCCTGTGATTGGAGCATCCATGACGCGCCCCTGGATCCCCGGAACCGCTGACGACGACCTCAAGGCCCTGGCCGCCACGCCGCGGCTGGTGGTCGCCCTCGACTTCGACGGCACAGCCTCTCCGCTGGTCGCCGACCCGATGGCGGCGCGGGCGCTCCCCGAGGTCGCCGTCCAGGTCGATCGTCTTGCAGCACTACCTGACACGGTCGTCGCCTACGTCTCCGGACGCAGCATGCACGATCTCCGCGTCATCACCGAGCACTCCGACGACTCCGCGATCGCCCTGGCAGGTTCGCACGGCGCGCAGTACTGGTTCCCGGGCGAAGGCGACGTCGACGCTCCGGGCGAGGCGACAGAAGACGGTGCGCGCGAAGAGCTCTGGGCGGCGGCCCAGCCGATCATCGAACGCTACGACGGTGCCGAGTTCGAGCCCAAGACCTTCGGCATGGGTGTGCACACCCGTCGCGCCGATGCCGAGACCGAGCAGCGCGTCTTCGCCGAGATCGACGCCCTCGTGGCCGAGCGCTTCCCGCACTGGAGGCGCCGCTCCGGTCACCGGGTGCTCGAGTTCTCCTCGCGGACCGAGGGCAAGGATGCCGCGATGGCGGCCCTCCGCGACCGGTTCGATGCGACCGGCATCCTGTTCGCCGGCGATGACGTGACAGACGAGGACGCGATGCGCGTGCTGGAGCCGGGTGACCTTGGCGTGCGCGTGGGGCCGGGGGAGAGCGTGGCGACCCTGCGTGTGGACACTCCACAACAGATCGCCGAGCTTCTGGAGGCGTTGGCGGACGAACGCACCTCCGCACGGCAATAGACTTCCGTCATGTCCTCGCATGATCCCGCCAGCAGCGCGCCCATCGACATCAAGCCCCGCAGCCGCGTCGTCACCGACGGCATCGAGGCCACGACCTCCCGCGGCATGCTCCGTGCCGTCGGCATGGGCGACGCCGACTGGGACAAGCCGCAGATCGGCATCGCCTCGAGTTGGAACGAGATCACTCCCTGCAACCTGAGCCTCGACCGGCTCGCGCAGGGGGCGAAGGAGGGTGTGCATTCGGGCGGCGGCTACCCGCTGCAGTTCGGCACCATCTCGGTCTCCGACGGCATCTCGATGGGCCACGAGGGGATGCACTTCTCGCTCGTGTCGCGCGAGGTCATCGCCGACTCGGTCGAGACCGTGATGATGGCAGAGCGCCTCGACGGCTCGGTGCTCCTGGCCGGGTGCGACAAGTCCATCCCCGGCATGCTCATGGCCAGTGCGCGCCTCGACCTGTCGAGTGTGTTCCTGTACGCCGGATCGATCGCTCCGGGCTGGGTCAAGCTCTCGGACGGCACCGAGAAGGACGTCACGATCATCGACTCGTTCGAGGCCGTGGGTGCGTGTCGCGCCGGCCTCATGAGCGAGGAGGACCTGAAGCGCATCGAGTGCGCCATCGCTCCGGGTGAGGGCGCGTGCGGCGGCATGTACACCGCCAACACCATGGCTTCGGTCGCGGAGGCCCTCGGTCTCAGCCTCCCGGGCTCGGCGGCTCCGCCCGCAGCGGACCGCCGTCGCGACTACTACGCTCACCGCTCGGGCGAGGCCGTCGTGAACCTGCTCCGTCAGGGCATCACGACCCGCGACATCCTCACCAAAGAGGCGTTCGAGAACGCGATCGCCCTCGCGATGGCCCTCGGCGGCTCCACGAACGTCGTCCTGCACTTGCTCGCGATCGCCCGCGAGGCCGAGGTCGAGCTGAGCCTGCACGACTTCAACCGCATCGGCGACAAGGTTCCGCACGTCGCCGACATGAAGCCCTTCGGCAAGTACGTCATGAACGACGTCGACCGTCACGGCGGCATCCCCGTGATCATGAAGGCGATGCTCGACGAGGGACTGCTGCACGGCGACGCGCTCACAGTCACGGGCAAGACGCTCGCCGAGAACCTCGCCGACCTCGACCCGCAGCCGATCGACGGCGAGGTCATCCACACGTTCGACAACCCGATCCACGCCACGGGCGGCCTCACGATCCTGCACGGCTCGCTCGCTCCCGAGGGTGCCGTCGTCAAGACCGCCGGCTTCGATGCGGCCGTCTTCGAGGGTCCCGCCCGCGTCTTCGAGCGCGAGCGTGCCGCGATGGACGCCGTCGCCGAGGGGGAGATCGAGCCCGGCACCGTCATCGTGATCCGCTACGAGGGCCCCAAGGGCGGACCGGGCATGCGCGAGATGCTCGCCATCACGGCGGCCATCAAGGGCGCTGGGCTCGGAAAAGATGTACTACTCTTGACTGACGGACGATTCTCAGGCGGCACAACCGGCCTGTGCATCGGCCACATAGCACCCGAAGCGGTGGACGCAGGTCCTATCGCCTTCGTGCGCGATGGTGATCTGATACGGGTCGATATCGCAGCTCGCTCTCTCGATCTACTCGTCGACGAGGCAGAGCTCGCCTCCCGCCGTTCTGGCTGGGAGCCGCTTCCCCCGCGCTACACCCGAGGCGTTCTTGCCAAGTACTCGCGCCTCGTGCGGTCCGCCGCCGAGGGCGCGACCACCGGCTGACCCGGACGCTCCGGCATCCGGCGTCCTGCACAGATCATCAGAAGGAAACTCATGACTGCTGATTCCGCCCCGGCCGTGCCGAGGCCGCCCGCCCGTCAATCCTCTGCGCCGGAGATCACCGGTGCGGAGGCCGTGGTCCGCGCGCTCGAGCTCCTCGGCGTGACCGACGTGTTCGGTCTTCCCGGCGGCGCGATCCTCCCGGTCTACGATCCGCTGATGGACGCCTCCGAGCTCCGCCACATCCTGGTGCGGCACGAGCAGGGCGCCGGTCACGCGGCCGAGGGTTACGCGTCGGCATCCGGCAAGGTGGGCGTGTGCATCGCCACCTCCGGCCCCGGTGCGACCAACCTCGTCACCGCGATCGCCGACGCGTACATGGACTCGGTACCCATGCTCGCCATCACCGGCCAGGTGTTCTCGACGCTGATGGGGACGGACGCGTTCCAGGAGGCCGACATCGTGGGCATCACGATGCCGATCACCAAGCACTCGTTCCTGGTGAAGGATGCGTCCGAGATCCCCGGTGCGATCGCTGCGGCCTACGAGATCGCCGGTACCGGACGCCCCGGTCCTGTGCTGGTCGACATCACGAAGGACGCGCAGCAGGCGACCGCCCCGTTCGTGTGGCCGCCTAAGATCGACCTCCCCGGCTACCGTCCGGTGACGAAGGCGCACGGCAAGCAGATCCAGGCCGCGGCAACGCTGCTCGCCGAGGCCAAGAAGCCGGTGCTGTATGTCGGCGGTGGCGTGATCCGCGGCAAGGCGTCGGCGGAGCTCCTCGAGCTCGCGGAGTCCACCGGTGCACCGGTCGTCACGACGCTGATGGCGCGCGGCGCGTTCCCCGACTCTCACCCGCAGCACCTCGGCATGCCGGGCATGCACGGCACGGTTCCCGCGGTGCTGGCGCTGCAGGAGGCCGACCTGCTCGTGTCGCTCGGCGCACGGTTCGACGACCGTGTCACGGGCAAGGCGGCACTGTTCGCGCCGAACGCGAAGGTCGTCCACGTCGACATCGACCCGGCTGAGATCTCCAAGATCCGCACAGCCGATGTGCCGATCGTCGGCGATGTGCGCGACGTGCTCACCGATCTCGATGCGGCCTTCCGCGGAGCGACTGCAGGCACCAAGCCCGACATCGACGAGTGGTGGTCGTACCTCGACGGTCTGCGCACCGAGTTCCCGCTCGGCTACGCGCCGACCACGGACGGCCTCCTCGCCCCGCAGTACGTGATCCAGCGGATCGGCGAGCTCACCGGCCCCGAGGGCATCTTCGCCTCGGGCGTCGGCCAGCACCAGATGTGGGCGGCGCAGTTCATCAAGTACGAGCGTCCGAACGCCTGGTTGAACTCCGGCGGCGCCGGCACGATGGGTTACTCGGTTCCCGCAGCGATGGGGGCCAAGGTGGCGCAGCCCGAGCGTCCGGTCTGGGCGATCGACGGCGACGGCTGCTTCCAGATGACCAATCAGGAGCTCGCGACCTGCACGATCAACAACATCCCGATCAAGGTCGCGATCATCAACAACTCGTCGCTGGGCATGGTGCGGCAGTGGCAGACGCTGTTCTACGACGGTCGTCACTCGAACACCGACCTCAACACCGGTCACGGCACGATCCGCATCCCCGACTTCGTCAAGCTCGCCGAGGCCTACGGCTGCCTCGCGATCCGCGTGGAGAAGGAGGAGGAGGTCGACGCCGCCATCCAGCTCGCGCTAGAGACGAACGACCGCCCCGTGGTGATCGACTTCGTCGTGTGCGCCGACTCCATGGTGTGGCCGATGGTGCCGCAGGGAGTCAGCAACAGCTATGTCCAGTACGCCCGCGAGCACGCGCCCGCATTCGACGAGGAGGACTGATCCATGTCGACCCACGTGCTGAGCCTGCTGGTGGAGAACACCCCCGGCCTGCTGACCCGTGTCGCGGGGCTCTTCGCCCGCCGCGGCTTCAACATCGACTCCCTCGCCGTCGGCGTGACGGAGGTGCCGGGGATCTCCCGCATCACCGTCGTCGTCGACGTCGACGAGCTCCCGCTCGAGCAGGTCACCAAGCAGCTCAACAAGCTGATCAACGTGATCAAGATCGTCGAGCTCGACTTCGCCACGTCGGTGCAGCGCGAGCACATGCTCGTGAAGGTGCGCACCGACAACGCCACGCGATCGAACGTGATCGAGGTCGTGAACCTCTTCCGCGCCTCGGTGGTCGACTACGCCTCCGACGCCCTCGTGATCGAGGTGACCGGCGACAAGGGCAAGGTCGACGCCATGCTGCGCGCGCTCGAGCCCTTCGGGATCAAGGAGATCGCGCAGTCGGGTCTTCTCGCGATCGGCCGTGGCGGCAAGAGCATCACCGAGCGCGTCCTGCGCGGCTGACCAACCTGAGTACCGAGTTTTCGCCGCTCATCGAGTACGCGAAGCCAGACGAAACGCAAAGAACAAGGAGAAACACAAAGTGAGCACCGAGATCTTCTACGACGCCGATGCAGACCTGTCCCTGATCCAGGGCAAGAAGGTCGCGATCGTCGGCTACGGCTCGCAGGGCCACGCCCACGCGCAGAACCTGCGCGACTCGGGTGTCGAGGTCGCGATCGCCCTCAAGGAGGGCTCCAAGTCGGCCGCCAAGGCCGAGGAGGCCGGCTTCCCGGTGAAGACCGTCGCCGAAGCCACCGAGTGGGCCGACGTCATCATGATCCTCGCGCCGGACCAGCACCAGCGCACGATCTACAGCGAGTCGATCGCGCCGAACCTCACGGCCGGCAAGACGCTCGCCTTCGCGCACGGCTTCAACATCCGCTTCGGCTACATCGACGCTCCCGAGGGCGTCGACGTGATCCTGGTCGCCCCGAAGGCTCCCGGCCACACGGTCCGTCGCGAGTTCGTCGCCGGCCGCGGCATCCCCGACATCATCGCCGTCGAGCGCGACGCATCGGGCAAGGCCTGGGACCTGGCGCTCTCCTACGCGAAGGCCATCGGTGGCACCCGCGCCGGTGTCATCAAGACCACCTTCACCGAAGAGACCGAGACCGACCTGTTCGGTGAGCAGGCTGTTCTCTGCGGCGGCGTGAGCCACCTGGTGCAGGCCGGCTTCGAGACCCTGACCGAGGCGGGCTACCAGCCGCAGATCGCGTACTTCGAGGTTCTGCACGAGCTCAAGCTGATCGTCGACCTGATGTGGGAGGGCGGCATCGCCAAGCAGCGCTGGTCGATCTCCGACACCGCCGAGTTCGGCGACTACGTCTCGGGTCCGCGCGTCATCGACGAGCGCGTCAAGGAGAGCATGAAGGGTGTGCTGGCCGACATCCAGTCCGGCGCCTTCGCGAAGCGCTTCATCGACGACCAGGACAACGGTGCCGAGGAGTTCCTGGCGCTGCGCGCCAAGGAGGAGCAGCACCCGATCGAGGTCACCGGCAAGGAGCTGCGTTCGCTCTTCGCATGGAAGCAGCAGGACGAGGACTACGTCGACGGCAGCGCTGCTCGCTGATTCGATTCTCGAAAGAACGGGCGTCCCCTCGGGGGCGCCCGTTCTTCGTTTTCTGATGAACCCCAAGGCGCAAACATCCGATGTCTATGCCGGGATGGGAGACATGCGACAGGAATGGTTTGACCGGGCTCGGTTCGGCATGTTCGTCCACTTCGGCCTCTACAGCGGCGCCGCCAGGCACGAGTGGGTCCAGAACTACGAACGCCTCACCGACGAGGACTACCGGCAGTATTTCGAGCACTTCGACCCGGATCTCTTCGACGCCGCGGCCCTCGCCCGCACCGCGAAGGAGACGGGCATGGGATACGTGGTGCTCACCACGAAGCACCACGACGGCTTCTGCCTCTGGGGCTCGAAGCTGACCGACTACACGTCGGTGGCGAACACCGGACGCGACCTCGTGCGCGAGTACGTGGAGGCGCTGCGGGCCGAGGGGCTCAAGGTCGGGCTCTACCACTCGGTCATCGACTGGCATCACCCCGACTTCACCGTGGACTGGAACCACCCGCGCCGCGATGACGAGGGCGCCGCCGAGCTCAACGGGCAAGGGACCCGACGACTGGGACGCCACCGCGCTGCTCGCGCTGTGCCGGGAGCTGCAGCCGAACATGCTCGTCAACGACCGTCTGGGCATTCCGGCCGACTTCGTTACCCCCGAGCAGTACCAGCCGACCTCGCCGATCGTGCGTGACGGCGTGCCGCTGACCTGGGAGGCCTGCCAGACGCTCAACGGGTCGTGGGGCTATCACCGCGACAACACCGATCAGAAGTCCCCCACCATGCTCGTGCAGATGCTGGTCGACTCGGTCTCGATGGGTGGCAACATGCTGTTGAACATCGGCCCGGACGGACGCGGGGCGATCGCCCCCCGCGATGCGCAGACGCTGGGGGAGATCGGTGAGTGGATGCGCCTGCACCGTGGCGCCGTGGTCGGCGCCGGGCATGCGGCATTCACTCCGCCGCGCGAGGGCGTGTACACACGCAGCGGGAACCGCCTCTACCTGAGTCTGTTCAGCTGGCCGATGGGCTTCGTGCATCTTCCGGAACTCGCCGGCAAGGTCTCCTACGCGCGACTGCTCAACGACGGTTCATGGCTCGAGACGCGGCCTCGGCTTCTCGTTCGGCTTCAACCAGGCGGAGGACGAGCGGCACTCGCTGTCGGGCGCGGCCCTGATCCGCCTGCTCGTCGACGTCGTGGCGAAGAACGGCAACCTGCTGATCAACGTGGGCCCAGCGGCCGACGGCTCGATCCCCGAGCTGCAGCGTCGCGCGATGCGCGAGCTGGGCACGTGGCTGGAGGTGAACGGCGACGCGATCTACGGCACACGTCCGTGGATCCGCATGGGGGAGCGCACCGGCGCCCCGCGTCGGTACACGACCACCGGGGCGACCGTGCACGTGCACGCCCTCGACCCGAGCACGGGCACGCTCGAGCTGACCGAGGAGCTCCTGGGCTCCGACCTGCGCTGGACCGACGGCAGCGTGGTCGAGAGGCAGGCGCACGACCAGACGGTCGCGGTGATCCCGGCCGGGCTGCGCGAGGAGGCTGTCGCGGTCCTGTCCGCAGGCTGAGACGGATCGGACCGCGACGAGGCGAGGGCCCTCCCGAAGACGATTCGGGAGGGCCCTCGCTGTGTTCGCCGGCACTCAGGGGCGGGTGAGCTCCTCGAGCACCTCGATCACGTGGCGGTACGGCCGGCCGGTGGCGCGGGTCATGCCGATCTCGCACGTGCGATTCGCCGAGACGAACGCATCGAAGCCGCCGCGTGCGCTCTCGGCCTCGGCGATCTCCGCGGACTCCTGGGCGGTCGCACTGGCGGTGAGTTCCGGATGCAGCATGCCGCGATCTCCCGCGAAGGCGCAGCAGCCCCAGCCCTCGGGAATGAACACGTCATCGGCGACGGCCCCGGCGATCGCCGTCAGCGCCCCTGTCGCTCCGAGCGCGGTCGTGGAGCAGGTCGGATGCACCGCGACGGTGGGGAGCTTCGCCGACACGCTCAGCCGGGGGAGCACCTCACGGGCCACGAACGTCGTGGCATCCTCGATGCGAAGCCCGGCGTAGCGCGGGTTCTTCGCGACGGACTGGGCGAGCATCACATCCAGACCCTCGGTGCACGACGCGGCGTCGCACACCACGGGAAGCTCGCCGTGGCGGCTGGCCTCCCAGAGCGAGTCGAGCACCCGGTCCGACATGAGCGCATAACCGTCGAGGTGGCCCTTCGACTTCCATGGGGTGCCGCAGCAGAGGCCGCCGTTCTCCTCCGGGATCACGACGGGGATGCCTGCGCGGTCGAGCAGCTCGCGCAGCGCGTCCCGAGAGCCCTGGCCCTCGCCTTCCGCGCCGAACATGGTGCCGATGCAGGCGCCGAAGAAGACCGCCTGCGCATCGGCCGGTGACACAGGGCGCGGTGGCTTCGAGCCGCCGTGGGGGAGTCCGCCGTCGTAGAGGGGCACGGTGTCGGCGCCGAGCACCGCCCGGCCGAGGTGCGTCACTCCGCGCACGAGCGGAGCGGGCAGCGCATCGGCGACGGTGAGCGCGACAGCTCCGGCGCGGGTGACCGTGCTCCAATGCTTGGCCGCGGTGCCCCACACGGCTCCCTCGAGCGCATTCGACTGCTCTGCCCTGAGCCGGCGCACGAGGTCACCGGTGTTGATGTCGACAGGGCACGCCACACCGCACATGCCGTCGACCGCGCAGGTCTGCACGCCGTCGTAGTCGTAGTCCTTCTGCAGATCGCGGAGCAGTTCGGTGTCGCCCTGCTCCTCGGCCCACGCCATGTCGCGGCGGATCACGATGCGCTGCCGCGGCGTGAGGGTGATGCTCTTGCTCGGACAGGTCGGCTCGCAGTAGCCGCATTCGACGCAGCGGTCGACTTCCTTCTCGACCGTCGGCACCCGCTTCAGGTCGTGCAGGTACGAATCGGGGTCATCGGAGAGGACCACTCCGGGGTTCAGGATGCGGTCGGGGTCGAGCAGATGCTTGATCTCCCACATCATGTCGGTGAGTTCGTCACCGTACTGGCGTCGCACGAACGGCGCCATGATGCGTCCGGTGCCGTGCTCGGCCTTCAGGGATCCCTGCTGGGAGAGCACGAGGTCGACCAGGTCGTCGGTGAAGCGCCGGTAGCGCGCGACGCTGTCGGGATCGTCGAAGCGCTCGTTGAGCAGGAAATGGATGTTGCCGTCCTTGGCGTGCCCGAAGATCACCGAGCCCTCGTAGCCGTGCGCGGCGAACAGCTCGATCAGGCGCTCGCAGGTGTGCAGAAGTCGTGGCACCGGCACCACGATGTCCTCCAGAAGCGCGGTCGTGCCGGAGGGACGCGCACCCGCCACAGCGGTGTAGAGGCCTTTTCGCACGTGCCACAGCGCGGCGCGCTCGCTCGCATCCGTGGTGAGGCGGGGCGCCACCGCCAGCGGCAGTGCCTCGAAGTGCGTCTGGGCCGCAGCGCTCGCCTCGACGAGGGCCTCCGCGTCGGCGGCGTGGACCTCGACCAGGAGAGCGGCGTGTCCGCGGACCTCGATCTCGGCGATGGCCGCCGGGACGTCGCTCAGCCCCTGCGCGACGCGCAGCGACGCGGCATCCATCAGCTCGATGGTGGCGAGACCGAGCCGGGTCAGGTCGGGAAGAGCGGTCATGGCCGCGGAGAGCGTCTCGAACACCAGCAGACCGGTGGCGATCGAGGGGCGCACCTCGATCGTGCGGAAACGGGCCTCGGCCACGAACGCGAGCGTGCCCTCGGATCCGATGATGAGGTGCTCGAGGATGCGCACCGGATCGTCGAAGTCGAGCAGGGCGTTCAGGCCGTAGCCCATGGTGTTCTTCATCGAGAACTGCTGGCGGAGGAACGCGACGTGCTCGGGCGAGGCGAGCAGACGTGCCCGCAGATCGAGAAGGCCGTCGGCGATCGCGGGCTCTGCCGCGCGCAGCACCTCGTTCGCATCCGGGCGACCCGTGTCGAGGATCGTCCCGCTCGGCAGCACGATCGTCATCGACTCGATGGTCTGGTACGAGTTCTCGGTGATACCGCACGCCATGCCGCTGGAGTTGTTCGCGACGACTCCGCCGATCGTGCAGGCGATCTCGCTCGCCGGGTCGGGGCCGAGCTTGCGGCGATACCGCGTGAGCCTGGTGTTGACCTGGCGCACGGTCGCGCCGGGTCCGACGCGCACCATGGCACCGTCGTCCTCCACGCGGATGTCGCGGAAGTTGCTGCGTGTGTCGACGAGGATGTCGCCGCTCACGCTCTGCCCGGACAGGCTGGTACCCCCGGAGCGGAACGTCATGGTGCGTCCGGCGGCGCGGACGGCGCCGAAGGCGCGGGCGACGCCCTCGGCATCCGCGGGGGAGAGCACGGCGTCGGGGATCAGCAGGTAGTGCGAGGCATCATGAGCGCGGGCGAAACGATCGATGGAGCGCGAGTGGACCTGTGTCGTGGAACCCAGCAGTGTGGGATCCAGCGGCTCGGCGAGGGTGGTCGTCACGGTGCTCCTCTGCTTCATCGGAAGATTGTCTGACAAGTGTACCGACATGGTGCGGCTTCGATAGGCTGACCGGATGACCAGCACACCGGAGACACCGCTGGGAGTCGTCGGCGTCGTGGATGCGGTGACGGCCCAGCTGCGCGGTCGTATCCTCAGCGGCGAGTTCCGTTCGGGAGATCCGCTCACGGAAGCCGCGGTGTCACAGTCGTTCGGCGTCGCCCGCCCGAGCGCGAAGGCGGCGATCGAGCAGCTCGTGGCGAGCGGGCTCCTGGTGCGTACTGCGCATCGGAGCGCGCGTGTGGTCGGGATCGATCCCGAGGCCGTGCGCGACGTCTACCGGACCAGGACCCGCCTCGAGAGCGCCGCACTTCGCGACCTCGCCGTGACCAGGACGGTTCCGCGTGCCGCGCTCGAGGCGAATGCGGAGATCCTCGCGATGCCCCCCGGCCCCGACCGGGCGACCGTGGATCCGGACCTGCGGTTCCACACCGCTCTCATCGATGCGCTCGACAGCGAGCGCACCGGACGCATGTACCGCAGCGTCCTCGACGAGGTGCGGTTGTGCATGGCGCAGGTGCAGGGGCGCCACCTTCTCGACGCGGCGGCCATCGCGGCTCAACACGCCGACATCCTCGCTGCCGTCGCCTCGGGAGACGGGGAGCGCGCCGCCGCCCTCCTCGATGCGCATCTGTCGTCGGCGGAGGAGCGGCTCGTGGAGGCGCTCGACGCGGACTAGCGTCGAGCCGTCGTCACTCGGCCGGTGCTTCCTCGACCACGATGGGCGCCTCGGCGGGGTCAGCCCACACCGGGGCGGGGAGCACCGTGTCGACCTGGCCGGCCTGGATCGCGCGCAGGGCCTCTGCGATCGCCTCGTCGTTCTCCGGCACCGGAAGATCGCACGCGCGCAGCTCGGAAGCGAACTGCAGTGTCAGACGGATCTTCCCGGCCTCGACGGCCTGAGCGGTCGTTCCGGTGCGGATCTCGCTCCCGGTCTGGATGGCCGAGACCTCATCGCAGACGTGATAGACCTTGCCGCCGTCGACCCAGACGACCTCGTCCTTGCCCAGGAGCTGGATCACGGCGGACTGGTCGGCGGTGTACTGCTCGACGGAGGGCGGCGTGAAGTCGACGCCGATGAAGACGGCCAGTGCCGCGAGGACCACGCCGACGATTCCGGCGGTGGTCTTCTGGCCCTTGTCCATGTCCTTGTTGAGGAAGATCAGGATGACTAGAGGGAGGAACGCGACGACCGCGATGATCGCGCCGAGCTGGTTCTGCACGAAGAATCGCGTCTTGTCCGCCTTGCGCGCGGGGTCGAGGCGGTTCGCCTTCTTCCACAGCACCGAGCCGGTGATCGACAGGGCTGCGATCACGACGAGCAGCACGAGGAGGGCGATGAACGCCCACTGCGGGAACGTCGCGGTGACGCCCTGCTCTTCGAGCAGGCCGGTGTCGGGGTTGCGGAGGAGTTCGCCGTCCTCGCCGACGAACACGCGCTGAGGCAGGAGCCAGAAGATGCCGACGCCCTCGCCGACGATCGCGATCGCCCAGAGGATGCCGGCGATCCAACGGAAACGCGTGGCCCTGACCTTGGCTTCGGGAGTGGGGACCCAGCCGGCGGGCGGCTCTGCGGCTGCGCTCTTCGCGGACCGTGCGACGCCGGTGTCGGTGTTGTCGCTCTGGGCGTTCTCGCTCGCAGCCACGGTGTTCCCTTTCCCCTCCGGTGCCCGCCGTTCCGGCTCAAGGCAACCCCGATCCTAGTGGACCTGGTGTCCTACGCTGGGGACATGACTTCCGATTCCGACGACGCCCTCAACTGGGACGGCGACGAGGCCCAGACGCCGAAGGAGCGCGCTCTCCCGCACGGCTGGAACGCCGTCGGCAAGGGCAGCGACGACGTGGGAACGATCGAGGACGACGGCACCGTGACGCCTGCGCCCGTCGACGAGCCGGTCGGCTTGAGCACGCCGATGCTGCTCCTGGTCGGAGTGGTCGGCGGGGTGTACCTCCTCTACACGATCGGCTGGATCGTCGGCGGGCTGCGACTTCAGCCGCTGGCGTCGTTCCTGGTCTCCGACGTGATGTTCCTGCCGTGGTTCGTCCTCGCGATCGCCGCGCCCGCACTGTGGTTCCTGGCGAGCTGGGTGCTTACGCGGGGGAGGGCGGCGTGGATCCGCGTCGCCGTGCTGCTCGCGGGAGTCGTGCTGCTCGTTCCCTGGCCCTTCGTCACCGTGGGGGTGATCGGATCATGACCACGTCGTCGACCGAAGCGCAGGTGTCTGCGGGTTCTCCGCGCTGGCTCGTCGGGCTCGTCATCGGCCTGGCGGGACTCTTCTACGCCTACGCCGTCTGGAATGCCGTGGCGCATCTGATCACGATGGCGCAGACCGGACTGACCGGCGGCGGGTGGGCGACCCTGTTGTTCGGCGTCGCTTTCCCCGCCATCGTGTTCGCCTTCGCGTATGTGATCGGTCGGCGGCGGCGAGTGGGCGAGCTCGCGCTCGTCTTCCTCGCAGGACTCGGTGTGGTCGCGGTGTTCTGGATGAGTCTCATCGCGCTGAGCCTCACCATGCCCAGCGCCTGAGCCGCCTGTCCTGCCGCGTCATACGGCACGGAGGCCCGCGTCCGCTCCGGTAGAGTTGACGCGATCGCGCCCCCATGGTGTGCGGCGCATCGGCCCCTGCCGCGCTGCCCCGAAGGATCCACTGTGCCGAAGCCTGTCGTGCTTATCGCCGAAGTACTCTCTCCCGCCACGATCGACGCTCTCGGTCCCGACTTCGACGTCCGCGACGTCGACGGCACCGACCGGGAGGCGCTGTTCGCGGCGCTCGCGGACGCGGACGCCGTGCTGGTCCGCTCGGCGACCCGCATCGACGAGGAGGCTCTGACTCACGCCCCGAAGCTGAAGGTCGTCGCCCGCGCGGGCGTGGGCCTCGACAACGTCGACATCAAGGCCGCCACCGCGGCCGGTGTCATGGTCGTGAACGCGCCGACCTCGAACATCGTCTCGGCCGCCGAGCTCACGGTCGGCCACATCCTCAGCCTCGCTCGCCGTATTCCCGCCGCGCACGCCTCGCTGTCCGCCGGCGCGTGGAAGCGCAGCTCGTTCACCGGCGCCGAACTGTTCGAGAAGACCGTCGGCATCGTCGGCCTCGGCCGCATCGGTGCCCTCGTCGCCGCCCGACTCGCGGCGTTCGACATGCGCGTCGTCGCCTACGACCCTTACGTCACCTCGGCACGTGCCCAGCAGCTGGGCGTGCAGCTGCTCTCGCTCGACGAGCTCGTGGCCGAGTCCGACTTCCTGACCATCCACATGCCCAAGACGCCTGAGACGACGGGCATGATCGGCGCCGAGCAGTTCAAGGCCATGAAGCCGACCGCCTTCGTGGTCAACGTGGCGCGCGGTGGGCTCATCGACGAGGAGGCGCTGCACGCGGCTCTCGTCGCGGGCGAGATCGCGGGTGCCGGCCTCGACGTCTTCACCTCCGAGCCCCCGGCAGAGGGGGGCACCGCCCGCCCGCTCCTGGACCTTCCCAACGTCGTCGTCACCCCGCACCTCGGTGCCAGCACGGAAGAGGCGCAGGAGAAGGCGGGCGTCTCGGTCGCGAAGTCCGTGCGCCTCGCGCTCGGCGGCGATCTGGTGCCGGACGCGGTGAACGTCGCCGGTGGTGTGATCGATCCCTACGTGCGCCCCGGCATCTCGCTCGTCGAGAAGCTCGGACAGATCTTCGCAGCGCTCGCGACCTCGCCGCTCACCAGCCTCGACGTCGAGGTGCACGGTGAGCTGAACGACTACGACGTGAGCGTGCTGAAGCTCGCGGCGCTCAAGGGCGTCTTCACGAACATCGTCAGCGAGACCGTCTCGTACGTGAACGCTCCGCTGCTCGCCGAGCAGCGCGGCATCGCGGTGCGTCTGCTCAAGGACGATGTGAGCGACGAGCACCGCAACGTGATCACGCTCAGCGGTGCCCTCTCCGACGGCTCGCAGCTCTCGGTCTCCGGAACGCTGACCGGTCCGAAGCAGACCGAGAAGCTGGTCGGCATCAACGACCACACCCTCGAGCTGCCGATCGAGAAGAACCATGTCGTGATGCTCTACACCGACCGTCCCGGCATCGTGGCCGTCTACGGCCAGAAGTTCGGCGAAGCCGGCATCAACATCGCGGGCATGCAGATCGCCCGTCAGGCGGCCGGCGCGCAGGCGCTCAGCGTGCTGACGCTCGACTCGCCCGTGTCGGAGGAGCTGCTCGAAGACGTGAGCGCCGCGATCGACGCCGACCTCTTCCGCCAGATCGAGATCACCGAGGTCTGATCGGCGACAGACGAAGGAGGGCGGGAGCGCGATGCTCCCGCCCTCCTTCGCGTTTCGACGGGTTCAGGCCGTCGCCTTCAGCACCAGTGCGATCAGCTCACGGAGTTCATCGCTGCGAGGGACCAGTCGCTCCGGTCCGTGCACATCGAGCGAGTTGTTGAAGTAGAGCCCGTCGCTGACGAGCATCACGAGATCGAGGCTCGCACTGTCGCGCACGTGCGGGCGAATGGTCTCCGCCCAGCGACGCCTCGTGTCGCGGAGCATGTCCGCCGCGGGGATCGAGCCGCCCTGTGCGAGGCGGGTCGTGGCGATCAGCACCCGATCGAGCGCGTCGTCCTCCATCACCGAGGTGCGCACGTAGTAGGCGACGGGGCCCTCGTCGGCAGTTGTCATGCGCTCGAGGTCGAGGGTCGTGAGGCGGTCCAGCCGCTCGACGAGCCCGGCCTCGAGCTCATCCTTCGACCCGAAGTGGTACAGCAATCCGCCCTTCGAGACGCCGGCCGCCTTGGCGGTGGCTTCGAGAGTGGCGGCGCGCTCTCCCTCTTCGATGAGGATCGCTTCGAAGGCGTCGAGCACCTTCTCGCGGGCGAGGGGAGGTCGGGGCATCGTGGATCCTCTGCACAGGGGAAGGGAGGGAATTCTGTTACTATACCATCCGGACGGTTCACTAACCGTGCGATCACGATCCTGAGAGGTGTTCCATGACCCGTACTGCGTCGATCCCGACGACAGAGACGGATGCTCCCCGCGTCGGAGCCCGCGGCTGGGCGGCGCTCGTCGTCCTCATGCTGCCGGTGCTGCTGGTCTCGGTGGACAACACGGTGCTGAGCTTCGCGCTCCCCGAGATCTCCATCGCGCTCGCCCCCACGGGCGCGGAGCAGCTGTGGATCATCGACGTGTACCCCCTGGTGCTCGCCGGACTCCTCGTCACGATGGGCACGCTGGGCGACCGCTTCGGTCGACGCCGGATGCTGCTGATCGGAGCGACCGGCTTCGCCGCGGTCTCCGCCCTCGCGGCGTTCGCACCGACCGCCGGGCTGCTCATCGCCGCCCGCGCGCTCCTGGGCTTCTTCGGCGCCATGCTGATGCCGTCGACGCTCTCCCTCCTGCGTTCGATCTTCCAGAACCGCGACCAGCGCCGCATGGCCATCGCGGTGTGGGCCTCGGCGTTCTCCGCCGGGTCGGCGCTGGGCCCGATCGTGGGCGGCATCCTCCTCGAGCACTTCGCCTGGGGATCGGTCTTCCTGATCGCCGTTCCCGTGCTCATCCCGTTGCTCATCGCCGCGCCGCTGCTGGTCCCGGAGAGCCGTGACCCGAACCCGGGTCGGATCGACCTGATCAGCATCGCGCTGTCGATGGCGACCATGATCCCGGTGGTCTACGCGATCAAGTCCCTGGCGGTGGACGGCCCGAGCCTCACGGCCGGCGCGTGGGCACTGCTCGGCTTCGGGATGGGCTACCTGTTCGTCCGTCGCCAGCTGCGGGTGAAGAGCCCGATGCTCGACATGGCGCTGTTCCGTCGCGGTTCGTTCTCCGGGGCGATCCTGGTGAACCTGCTCAGTGTCGTCGCACTCGTCGGCTTCCTCTACTTCGTGTCGCAGCACCTGCAGCTCGTCCTCGGGCTGTCACCGATGATGGCCGGTTTCGCGCTGGTCCCCGGCATGCTCGCGATGATCGTCGCCGGGCTCTCGGTCGTGCCGGTCTCGCGTCGGGTGCCTCCGCACATCGTCATCCCCGCCGGGCTGGCGTTCTCGGTGGCCGGATACCTCATCGTGGCGTTCACGACGCATGAGCACGGTGTCCTGCCGCTCGTGGTGGCGTTCGTGGTGCTCGGTATCGGCATCGGCGCGGCGGAGACGATCTCCAACGAGCTGATCCTGTCGAGCGCTCCCGCGGCCAAGGCGGGGGCGGCGAGTGCCGTGTCCGAGACCGCGTACGAACTGGGCGCCGTGCTGGGCACGGCCGTCCTTGGCGGCATCATCACCGCCTTCTACCGCGGGGCGCTCGTGCTTCCGGAGGGGCTGCCTGCCGACGTCGCGCATGCGGCGGGCGAGACGCTCGCCGGTGCCTACACCGCCGCTCAGGAGCTGCCCGATCAACTCGGGACCGCGTTGTGGGATGCCGCAGCCTCGGCGTTCGGCTCCGGCGTGATGGTGACGTCGCTCATCGGTGCGGGGCTCGTGGTCGTCGCAGGCGTGATCGCCGCCGTCACACTGCGCAAAGCCCCCTCGCACTGACCAGTACGCTGGGAGGACCGGCTCGTTCGCCCCGCGGCGGGCGTGGGCCGGTCCATCCCCGTGCAGTGCGCAAGGAGTCTCATGTCGCGTGTCGTGAAGCTGGCCGTCATCCCCGGTGACGGCATCGGTCCCGAGGTCATCGCCGAGGCGGAGAAGGTGCTCGACGCCGTCACCGCCGACAGCGGAGTGGTCTTCGACAAGACCCGCTTCTCGCTCGGTGCCGGCCGTTTCCTCGACACGGGGGAGACCCTCACCGATGACGACCTCGCCGCGATCGCCGCGAACGACGCGATCCTGCTGGGCGCGGTCGGCGGAAAGCCGGGCGACCCGCGTCTCAAGGACGCCAACATCGAGCGCGGTCTGCTCCTCAAGCTGCGCTTCACGCTCGACCACTACGTGAATCTGCGGCCGTCCAAGCTCTTCGCCGGCGCCCCGGGCCCGCTGTCCGACCCGGGTGAGATCGACTTCGTCGTGGTGCGTGAAGGCACGGAGGGGCCGTACGTCGGCAACGGCGGCGCGATCCGCGAGGGGACACGGCAGGAGGTCGCGAACGAGACCTCGGTGAACACCGCCTTCGGCGTGGAGCGCGTGGTGCGCTACGCGTTCGATCTCGCCGAGCGCCGCCGCAAGAAGGTCACGCTCGTGCACAAGACCAATGTGCTCGTGCACGCGGGGGCCATCTGGCAGCGCATCGTGAACGAGGTGGCAGCCGAGCACCCCGACGTCGTCGTCGACTACCTGCACGTCGATGCCGCCACGATCTTCCTGGTCACCGATCCCTCGCGCTTCGACGTGATCGTGACCGACAACCTGTTCGGCGACATCCTCACCGACCTCGCTGGTGCCGTCACGGGCGGCATCGGTCTCGCCGCGTCGGGGAACATCAACCCCGATGGCGCCTTCCCGTCGATGTTCGAGCCCGTGCACGGCTCGGCACCCGACATCGCGGGGCAGCAGAAGGCCGATCCCACCGCTGCGATCCTCTCGATCGCGCTGCTGCTGGACCACCTCGGCCTCACCGAGGAATCCGCACGTGTGAGCGCGGCGGTCGAGGCCGACATCGCCGCCCGCACCGCGGCTCGCACGACGGCGGAGATCGGCTCCGCGATCACTGCACGCCTCTGACTGCAGGCGTAGGCTGAACGGGAGCGAGGATGCGCCCACCCACGAGGAATGGATGATGAGATGACGACCATCGATGCCGAGGCGACCGTGGCTCCCCTGGAGTTCGCCGTCACGAAGAACCTGACCGCAGCGTCGCCCGCACGGCTGGCCGAGGTGCTGGAGAACCCGGGCTTCGGCGTGGTCTTCACCGATCACATGGTCGACATCTGCTGGTCGGCCAAGGGCGGCTGGCACCGTCCGCGCGTGCAGCCGTACGGCCCGATCCCGCTCGACCCCGCAGCGTCCGTGCTGCACTACGCGCAGGAGATCTTCGAGGGCATCAAGGCCTACCGTCACGCCGACGGCTCGATCCACACGTTCCGCCCTGACCGCAACGCCGCGCGCCTGCAGGCCAGCGCCCGCCGCCTCGCGCTGCCCGAGCTTCCGACCGAGTACTTCATCCAGTCGCTGCGCGAGCTCATCGCCGTCGACGGACGCTGGGTGCCCACGGGTGCCGACCAGAGCCTCTACCTGCGTCCGTTCATGTTCGCCAAGGAGGCGTTCCTGGGCGTCCGCGCCGCGCAGAAGGTCGCGTACTACGTGATCGCCAGCCCCGCAGGTGCCTACTTCTCCGGTGGAGTGAAGCCGGTGCGCATCTGGCTCTCCGAGGAGTACGCTCGCGCCGGCAAGGGCGGCACCGGCAAGGCCAAGACCGGCGGCAACTATGCATCGAGCCTGCTCGCGCAGAGCGAGGCCAGTGCCAAGGGCTGCGACCAGGTCGTGTTCCTCGACGAGAAGCGCAACGTCGAGGAGCTCGGCGGTATGAACGTCGTCTTCGTCTTCAAGGACGGGCGCGTCGTCACCCCCGAGTCCGACAGCATCCTCGAGGGCATCACCCGCGACTCGCTGCTACAGCTGGCGGAAGACCGCGGCTACACGGTGGAGAAGCGGCCGATCTCGATCGACGAGTGGCGCGAGGGTGTCGCGTCGGGCGACATCGTTGAGGTGTTCGCCTGCGGCACGGCCGCCGTCGTCACCCCGATCGGCGCTCTCGTGGGCGACGGGTTCGACGAGCCGCAGCCGCTGGGCGAGCTCGCGCTCTCGCTGCGCGAGGAGCTCACCGACATCCAGTACGGCCGCCGTGAGGACAAACACGGCTGGCTGCTGCGCCTCGACGCCTGAGTTTCCAGTTGCCGAGACCCACGTTCCCCGCCGAGACCTACTCTGTGTTTCTTCCGGGAGGGTGGGTCTCGTCGCGTGCCGGGGGTCTCGGCGACCCCCGGGCGCGCTCGGTAGGCTGGATCCCATGAAGATCGCCCGGTTCAGCCACGACGAAGCCATCATGTACGGGATCATCGACGAGCGCGAGCTCGTGGTGCTCGCCGGCGACCCGATGTTCACCGGGTACGAGACCACCGGCGCTCGGGTG
Source organism: Microbacterium sp. PAMC22086 (assembly GCF_019443525.1). Taxonomy (NCBI): domain Bacteria; kingdom Bacillati; phylum Actinomycetota; class Actinomycetes; order Micrococcales; family Microbacteriaceae; genus Microbacterium; species Microbacterium sp. PAMC22086. The sequence continues at coordinate 2,164,375 of NZ_CP080380.1, forward strand.
CCGCTCGCGGATGCCGCCCTGCTCGCCCCGGTGATCCCGCGGTCGAAGGTCGTCTGCGTCGGCAAGAACTATCACGATCATGCCGCCGAGATGGGGGGAGAGGCTCCTGAGGAGCCCCTGCTGTTCCTCAAGCCGAACACCGCGGTGATCGGCCCCGGAGATGCGATCGTGCGGCCGACGCTCTCCGAGCGCACCGAGTACGAGGGCGAACTGGTCGTCGTGATCGGCAAGATCGCGAAGAACGTCAAGGCCGAGAATGCGCTCGATTACGTGCTCGGCTACACGATCGGCAACGACGTGACCGCTCGCGACCTCCAGCGCAAGGATGGTCAGTGGTCGCGCGCGAAGGGCTTCGACACGTTCTGCCCGCTGGGACCGGTTATCGAGACCGACTTCGACCCGGCGAACGCGACGATCGAGACGCGCGTGAACGGCGAGGTGCGCCAGCATGCCCCGCTCACCGACATGATCCACTCGGTACCGGCGATCATCGAGTACGCCTCGGCCGTGTTCACCCTGCTCCCCGGCGATGTCATCATGACCGGCACCCCGGCCGGTGTCGGCACGTTCGCGGCCGGTGACGTCGTCGAGGTCGAGATCTCGGGATTGGGCATTCTGCGCAACACCGCGCGCGACGCCGTTCCCGCGTCATGACCGATGTCGCCCTGACGGCGGCGCAGCAGACGGCGGTCCAGCGGCGCACCGTGCTGGTGCTGTCGTTCGGGCAGGTGCTCGGCGGCATCGCCTTCGGGGCCACGGTCTCGCTCGGCGCGCTTCTTGCTGCCGACATCTCGGGGAACGACGCGCTCTCCGGTTTGGCGACGGCTTCCGTGACGCTGGGAGCGGCGGCGTGTGCCATCCCGCTCGCCCGCCTCGCCGCGCGCGTCGGACGCCGTCGCGCGCTCACGCTCGGCAACCTGTTCGCGCTGGTCGGCATCGCGGTGGTGATCCTCGCCGCTGCCCTGCGGATCTTCCCCCTGCTGCTCGCCGGGATCCTGATGATCGGCGCAGGCAATGCGGGAAACCTCCAGTCGCGATTCGCGGCGACCGATCTCGCCGCCCCGCAGCACCGAGGCCGCGACCTGTCGATCGTCGTCTGGTCGACGACCATCGGCGGTGTCGCCGGCCCACTGCTGCTGGGCCCTGGGGAGATCGTCGGGCAGGCGGTCGGGATGCCACCGCAGACGGGCTCGTATCTGTTTTCCTTCGTCGCGCAGTGCGCGGCGCTGCTGCTCTACATCGTCGCGCTGCGTCCTGATCCGCTTCTGGCGGCCCAGCGGCTCGCGAAGGCGTCGACCGCGGCCGCCGGAGCGGTGGCGGTGGATCGCCCGCGGGTCGCCCGCTATGCGATCTTCGCGATCGCCGGCTCTCATGTGGTGATGGCCTCGGTCATGGCCATGACTCCGGTGCACCTGTCGCACATGGCCCACGGCGCCGGGGGCATGGCCGCGAGTCCGGCAGATGTCTCGGCGCTCGTGGGGATCACGATCGCCCTGCACGTCGGTGGCATGTACGCGCTGTCCCCGGTCTTCGGTGTGTTGGCCGATCGATGGGGCCGACTGCAGGTCGTTCTGCTCGGACAGGTACTGCTCGCCGGAGCTCTCGCGTTCGCCGTGTTCACCGGTACGGAGGCGTGGGGCGTGATGGTGGCCCTCATCCTGCTGGGGCTGGGGTGGAGCGCGGCGACGGTTGCCGGCGCCGCACTGCTCACCGAGGCTTCGGCGCCCGAGCTGCGCACCCGCAGGCAGGGGCGCAGCGATTCGCTGATGAGCCTCTCGGCTGCCGCCGGGTCTGTGCTTGCCGGTGTGGTGCTGTCGAACTTCCAGTACTCGGGACTCGGCATCGCGGCTTTCGTCCTGGTCGTCGTGATCGTAGCGCTCTCCCCGCTCGCCCGCTCCGGCGTCCGATGAAGGACTGGGTCGGCGTCGGCGAGGCATATTCCGCTTCCTACGCCGCACTCTGCGCAGGGACCTTCTCGACGATGCAACGCGCACTCGGCGCACCGGGAGGGCGCAGCCTGCTCGATGTCGGCGCGGGCGACGGCAGGCTCGCTGCACTGTGGGCGGAGACGGGATGGAGCGTCCAGGCGTGTGAGCCGGAGGAGTCGATGCGGAGGGTGTCCCGCCGCGAACGACCGCAGGTCGACATGCTCGATGCGGGGCTGCCGGATCTGCCGTTCGCCGACGGTGCCGTCGATGTGGTGGTCGCGAACTTCGTCCTGAACCATGTCGCCTCTCCACGCAGGTCAGCCGCCGAGCTGCGGCGCGTGAGCCGTGGCGCCGTGGTCGCGACGACCTGGACGCTCTCGCCCTCCTGGTTCTGGGCAGAGGTCACCGAGCGCGCGTGTGTGGCCCCGTTCGCCGGTGCGAAGCTCCCGGCCGACGAGGATTTCGAGCGGACCGCCGACGGTTTCGCGCGGATGCTGCGGGACGCGGGTCTGGAGCGGGTGGTGATCACCGAGCACGGCTGGACCTGGAACGCGGACCCGGATCTGCTCTGGTATTCGGTCGAAGGGGGCGTCGCCGGGGCCGGTGCTCTCTACGCCCGGCTCGACGCCGATGATCGTCGGCGATTCCGTGCGGCGTTCGAGCGCGTCGTGGATGAGCGCGCTGCGCACGGCGCGCTCCCGCTCGAGCATCGTGCAGCCGTGGCTGTGAGCACATTTTCCTGAGGGCCCTCCGCCCACCCGCGATGCGACGGCCGTCCCCGTAGAATCGAAGGGCTATGGCTACCCCTCACCCCCTCACCACGACTGTCAGTGGTGCCGACGTCCGCGTCCGCTTCTGCCCCTCGCCGACCGGACTGCCGCATGTCGGCATGGTCCGCACGGCTCTCTACAACTGGGCGTACGCCCGTCACAACGGCGGGAAGATGGTGTTCCGCATCGAGGACACCGACGCCGCCCGTGACAGCGAGGAGAGCTTCCGCCAGCTGGTCGATGCTCTGACCTGGCTCAAGATCGACTGGGATGAGGGCGTCGAGGTCGGCGGACCGCACGCTCCGTACCGGCAGTCCGAGCGTCATGACATCTATCGCGAGGTGATCGACAAGCTCATCGCCACGGGCGCCCTCTACGAGAGCTTCTCCACGGCCGAGGAGATCGACGCGCGCAACGAGGCCGCAGGCCGTGCCAAGCAGCTCGGCTACGACAACTTCGACCGCGATCTCACCGACGAGCAGAAGGAGGCGTTCCGCGCCGAGGGTCGCCAGCCTGCGCTGCGCCTACGGGTACCGGACGAGGACGTCACCTACGTCGACCTGATCCGCGGCGAGGTCACCTTCCCCGCCGGCTCGTTCCCCGACTTCGTGGTCGTGCGTCCGAACGGCGTGCCGCTGTACACCTTCGTGAACCCGGTCGACGACGCCCTGATGGGTATCACCCACGTGCTGCGTGGCGAGGACCTCATGCCCTCGACCGCACGCCAGCTCTCTCTGTACGCCGCGCTCATCGACGCGGGCGTCACGACGTTCGTGCCGCGCTTCGCGCACATGCCCCTGGTGTTGGGAGAGACCGGCAACAAGAAGCTCTCCAAGCGCGACCCGCAGGCCGACCTGTTCCTGCACCGGGACCGCGGCTTCATTCCCGAGGGGCTGCTCAACTACCTCGCGCTGCTCGGCTGGTCGATCGGTCCCGACCGCGACGTGTTCTCGCTCGACGAGTTCACGGCCGCGTTCGACATCGTCAACGTCAACCCGAACCCGGCCCGTTTCGACCAGAAGAAGGCCGAGTCGATCAACGGCGACCACATCCGGATGCTGGGGGAGAAGGACTTCGCCGAGCGCACGATCCCGTATCTCGCCGCGGCCGGTCTGTTCGACGAGCCCACGCACGAGCAGCTGGTGACGGCCTTCCGCGTCGCACCTCTCGTGCAGGAGCGCGTGCAGCTGCTGGGCGAGGTCCCCGGCATGGTGGGCTTCCTGTTCGCCGACGAGGTCACGTACGCCGAGGATGCGCTCAAGGGGCTGCCGGCGAACGCCGCCGAGGTGCTCGATGCCTGCGTCGTCGCGCTCGAGCCGCTGGAGGAGTTCACGCCGGAGAAGATCCAGGAGGCCCTGGCCGCGGAGCTGGTCGAGAAGCTCGAGCTCAAGCCGCGCATCGCCTACGGCCCGCCGCGCGTGGCCATCACGGGCCGCCGGATCTCCCCGCCGCTGTTCGAGTCGATGGAGCTGCTGGGCAAGGAGGAGTCGCTTCGTCGTCTGCGCTCCCTGTCGGCGTTCCTCGCCAGCTGAGGCGCGACGCGCCCGGGCGGCGGATCACGGCCCACCGGTTTTGGTGTTCCGCCGCCGCTCGGGTAGGCTTGATTCTCGGTGCGAGGCTCAGGTTTCGCCCTTGGGGTATGGTGTAATTGGCAACACGACGGTTTCTGGTTCCGTTATTCTTGGTTCGAGTCCAGGTACCCCAGCAAGTCGAAAACCCCCGCTCAGGCGGGGGTTTCGTCGTTTCCGGACCAGTATCGCCAGAGCAGTTCGGCTGCGTGTCCACCGCGACGACGAAAGCCCCCTGCATCCCGTGTCAGCACAGGATGCAGAGGGCTCTCGTGATGGCGCGTCAGGCCGAGCGGCGGCGCAGGTGGAGCAGCCACGTGCCCGCGGCCAGCAGAGTGAGGGCAAGGCCCGTCCAGACCCAGCCGATCGTGCCGTCTGCGCCGGTCGTCGCCAGGGGGTCGGGAGAGCTGTCGGCTCCGGGGGTCGTGTCGGTGCCGTGGCCGTCGCCGGGGCTTCCGTTCCCGGTGCCTCCGTCGCCGTCCTCTCCAGGCGTTCCCGCGTCGACCGCGGCGAACTCCACCGAGGCGAGCACTCTGCTCTGGACGCCGGTCAGCACCAGGTCCGACCCCTCGATGGCGAAGCTGTCGACGCCGCTGGCCGTGACCGTGGAACCCGCGATCCGGAAACCGGCCGCCGGGGTGAGGGTTAGGCGCACCTGGCCCCCACGATCGGCGACGCCCTCTGCGGGCGAGACGGCGCCCCCGCGCACCTCGGTGCCATAGCTGAAGCGCACGGTCTGAGCCTCCACCGCGTCGACGGCGGCCTTCAGTGCATCGAAGCTCGTACGAAGCTGCTCGCTCGTCGGTGCCGCTGCGGCACGTCGGTCGAGCGGGGCTGCTTCCCCTGCGAGCAGAGCGGCACTGTTCGACGTCGCGGTGGCGAGCGCCTCGCCGAGGGTCTGATCGAAGACCCGGCCGTTGGCGGCCTCGACCTCGTTCGCGTTCATCAGCTCGGTGGCGTACTCCACGGCCTGGGAGAGCGCGGCGTTCTCGGCGGTGGAGTCGCCCGCCGCGAACAGGGCGGCGACCTCGGTTCCGGTCAACGCCGTGTCCCACATCCGCAGGTCGTCCATGTCGAGACCGATGCCGTAGCTCTTGCTGCCGTCGACGCCCACGAGCATGTTCAGACCACTGGTCATGCTGCCGATGCCCGCGATGCTCATCTCCTTGGCCAGCACGCCGTCCAGGTAAGTGCTCGCCACGTTGCGCGTGCGATCCACGGTCACGGTCATGTGGTGCCACGAACCCCGGTAGTCGCCGACATCACCGGTCGCATATACGCCGTTCGTGCCGTCGCCGAGGGTGAACTCGAGCTTGCCGGTGTTGGTTCCCTCCGGCGCGAGGTTGATGCCGGAGCGGTACCAGTTCGCCCAGTTCTTGTTGCTGATGATCGCGCCGTAGCCGCCGACTCCTGTGACCTTCGTCCAGAAGCCGATGGTGAGGTCCTTGTCCGTGCCGAGATCGAACTCGGGGCGGGACCCGAGGTCGATGTAGTTGCTCGCGCCGCCGCCGATGCGTACCGCCGTTCCCGACGCGCCGGGGCGGTCGGTGTCGACATAGGAGACCGATCCGACCGGCTTCGCCGCGGGAGCCGTGCCCGCATGTGCGCCGGTGTCTCCGAGGTCGCCCTCGAAGGCGAGGTGCAGGAATTCGCCGTCCGGCGCAGGCGCGGGCGCCGCCGGGAAGTCGGGGAAGACGAGCTCGCCGGCCGTGCGCACGATGCCGGTGAGCGGTTCGGACGCGTTCCGGAAGTCATCGTAGGCGGTGACCGTAACGGTGTAGTTCTTCGCCGCCTTCAGGCCGCGGATGTCGAACCCCATCGTGTTCGGGGTCATGTAGAACCGCGAGTACGCCTTGAACGAGCCGGCGACGGACTTCGGGGCGTTGCTTCCGAAGTCGGGCACCTGATTCGCCGTGAACGGCACGGGGTTGCCGGCCTGGTCGCGGATCTCGACCCCGTAGTGGTTCACGAGCTCATCGTCCTTCGCCTGATCGAAGCGCAGCGTGAGGGACTCCTCTGTGATGTCGCTCGCGGTCACGGCAGCGGCACCCCACCACGGTGCGACCGTGCTGCGCTGATCCGCGGTGTACGTGAAGCCGCTCTTGCCCTCGGTCGTGTCGATGACCCAGGGCATGCCGATCCACCGCTGATGGGTGACATCGAAGCGGCGGATGACCGTGCGCCCGTCGGTGAGCACAGACACGAAGTTCGCGCTCTTCTGCGGGACCCCGGCGGCGGCATCGCCCTGGTTGCCGCCGAAGTAGCCGCCGCCGATGAAGTCAGCGGGGACATCTTGGTAGATGTAGTTCATCGACGCGTTCTCGTAGACCGTGAAGTCCCTCTGGAAGATGCTCGTCTCCGGGTTCGATGAGAAATGGGTGTGCGCGGAACCCAGCATCACCTGCGGGTAGTCCGCGAGGATGCGCTGCAGATCGGGTCCTGCCATGTCGTAGTCGGCATGGAAGGGGCCACCCAGCGAGGTGCCGGCGTACCCGCTGTGGATCGAGACGAAGATCGGCGAGGCCGGGTCGTAGTCGGGCTTCGCCGCGATCTCCTGGAGCGTGCTGCGGAGGTAGGCCTGGTAGCCGGAGCGCTGGCCGCTGTATCCGAACGTGTTCGTGCCGTTGTAGTCGAGGCCGATGAAGTCGATGCCCTCGATCGTCGTGTGGAAGTTGCTCACGTAGCCGGTGTCGGCGTTCGGGTAGAACCACTCCGGCGCACCGGCGGGCGCGTTCGAGCGTGCGGCCTCGAACGTCGTGCCCATCAGATCGGCGATGTCGTGGTTGCCCTGTGTCAGAAGCACCTGCGACTCCGGGAACGTCTCGCGCATGACGCGTTCGACCGCGCGGTACCAGCCGGCGACCTTCTCGCTGTCGCCGGCGAGGTGAGCGGAGTACTCGGGATCGTTCGCGCCGGGCGCGACGTCATGCTGGAGCGCACCTCCTATCCCGACTGGATCGCCGATCGGGTCGCCGCGATCGCGGACGACGAAGCCTCGGTCGTCGAGGCGCTCACTCGCGACTTCGGTGTCGTGACCGCCTTCGCCGAGCACGCCATCGACGCTGTCCCGGTCTCCAGTGCGGACGCCACCCTGCTCGGCGTCCGTCGCGCGAGCCCGCTGCTGCGTGTGCGCCGGGTGAGTTACGCCTCGGCCGGTGAACCGATCGAGTACGGGGAGGATCGCTACCTTCCGGATGCCGTGACGTTCCTAGTCACGGCATCGCGGGAGAGCACGCCGCTCACGCGTACCGAGTTCTCGCGGTAGATCCGGGGCCTGCCCGGGCACCAGGCCCGCGTCGCGTCCGGCGACGTCGAGGGCGCCGAGTAATGTGAATACGTGACAGGAACACGAACAGAAGCGGCATTCTCCCGCGCTGTCACCGCATTCAGCACTCCGACGCTCGATCTGCTGCACGGTCGCTTCGCGCCCTTCGTGGTGGCCTCGCTCTCGCTCCTGTTTACCGCCGACCGGGCATCCATCCCGATCGCCGATGCGCAGGCCGAGCTCTCCGAGATCCTCGACGAGTTGCGGGGAGCAGGCGACGATGAGGACGACCGTCGGGTACCGGCGGGGACGGGACGCGACGTCGCCAGGAACTGGGTGCGGCTGGGCTGGCTGGTGCAGCAGATCGATGAGGACATCGAGGTGTACCGGCTGTCCGCACACGCGGTGGAGGCCCTGGAGATCGCGGGACGCACGGGAGGAGGCCGCACGCGTGTCTCCAACTCACGGGTGCGCACGCTCCTCGAAGCCGTGGAGCATCTGGCCGACAGCGCCGAGGCCGATCCCCTTCGCCGGCTCGCCCGTCTGCGTGAGGAGCGCGCCGCGCTCGACGCCGAGATCGACCGGATCGAGGAATCGGGCCGGGCCGATCCACTGGACGACGAAGAGCTCTACGAGGAAGCCGAGAACGTGCTGCATCTGGCGCGCGAGCTCCCGGCCGACTTCACACGGGTCGCCGAGTCCCTCAAGCTGATGCAGCGCGACGTCGTCGCCCATCTGCGCCGCGACGAGCGGCCGACGGGTGAGGTGCTCCGCGAATACCTCCAGCGCGCGCAGGACGTGATGAACTCGACGCCGGAAGGGCGCGCGTTCGCCGGTGCCCTGAGACTCATCGGCGATCCGGACCGCATCGATGCGCTCACCGAACAGCTGCACGGCCTGCTCCGGCAGCCGTTCGCCCGCATGCTCGACGCCACCCAGCGTGCCGAACTCGATGCGATCGGGCGTCGGGTGGAACTCGGCGTCGAGGAGGTCCTCGCCGCGCAGCGGCGGGCATCCCACGTCATCACCGGCCAGGTGAAGACCCATGATCCGCTGCGGGACCGTCAGATCGACGACCTGCTCCGCGACGTCATCGCCGCGCTTCACGTCTGGGATGGCACGGGGGCGAGCGCCGCGCCGGTGCGCAGCCTCCCGCTCATCGATCTGGGTCACCTCAGACAGACGGTGAGCAGCATCCGCCCTCCCGCCGTCCCCGCCCCGCTCGCGGATGCCGAGGATGTCGAGTTCCCCGATGTCGACACGCGAGCGTGGGGTGGTCCGAGGTATGCGGAGCTCGAAGAGTACGTCTCGAACCTCGGCCCGGAGTTCGATCTCGCGACCGCTTTCGAGGACGCCGCCGACGACACCCGCCGGCCCGTCGACCTCGTCGGACTGCTCGAGATCGCTCATCGCAACGGCATGACCGAGAGCGATGCGGTCTCGGTCGTCGAGGCGCTGCGTCCCGACGGCTCGACACGACGTTTCGCGTTCGGCGCCGTCACGGCGCGCAACCCGAAGGAAGAAGCACATGCCTGAAGAGAGCCTCGTGACGGAAGCGCCGGTGGACGACGCGTTCATCGCCCCCGTCCCGATGGAAGACGACATCGAGGAGCACTTCGCGGGTGATCGAGGGACCCTCGATCCCGAGATCCGACGGCTGCTCGCGCACATCCTCCAGCGTCGTTTCATCGCCGCGGAGCGCAATCGTCGGGAGTGGACGCTTCTGCTCGACCACCAGCAGGTGATCGAGTCGCGGCTGAACGACCTCTACCTCCGCCTGGTCGTCGACCACGGTCGCGGTTTCGCCTACAAGCAGCAGTTGCGCTCCGATGAGATCGACATGCCGGTGCTGCTGAAGGACGCGCCCTACACGCGAGCCGAGACCCTGGTGCTGGTGCATCTTCGCACGGTGTATCAGCGCGAGTCCGCCGCCGGTGAGGCATCCGTGCGCATCGACATCGAAGACCTCGAGCAGACGGTGCTCAGCTACTTCACCGACGTCGACGGGGGCACGGCCCGACAGCAGAAGGCCATCCGGAACGCGATGGACCGTCTGGATCGAGAGGGCATCGTCCAGGAGGAGACCAGTGGGCGCTATCGGATCAGTGCGCTCGTCGAGGTCGTCCTCAGCGCCGAGACCCTGAAAGAGCTTCGCGATTGGCTGCGGTCGCAGGAAGTGGTGGAACGATGACCATGGTCGACACGCTCTTCGGACTCATCCCCGCGGGGTCGCGGGGACAGCAGTGGGTCGCGGAGGAGCTGCAGCTGATCAACTGGGGCGGATACGACGCCGGCCCCCATCGTGTGCGCTTCTCACCCGACGCGACCCTGCTCTGCGGGGGCTCGGGTTCCGGCAAGTCCACCCTCATGGATGCGTACATCGCCTTGATGATGCCCCACACGACGCCGTTCAACGGCGCCTCGAACGGCGGAGTGACGGGTCGCCCTCGCGGCGACGAGCAGCGGAACATCCTCTCCTACGGGCGCGGGAAGATCGACGAATCCCGCACCGAGGACGGCACGAAGCTGCGTGTGCTGCGCGGCGACGGCGAAGACACATGGAGTGCGATCGCGACGACGTGGCTCGACCACGACGGATCGCGTTTCACCGCGGTGCGCGCGTGGTACATCCCCGCGGATGCTCGCACTCTGGAGGACACGACCCGGGTGCGGGCCACAGTGAACGGGGCATTCGATCTGGGCCTTCTGGAGAAGGCGGCCACGCAGAGGCTCTCCGATGCGTCGGTACGGGCGACGGGACTGGAGACCCTGGCGACGGACCGCGAGTTCTCGGCGCGGCTGCAGGCGGTTCTCGGCATCGGGGCGGCAGGTTCCGGTGCGAAGGCGATCAGCCTCCTGGCGAGGATCCAGGCGGGGCAGCAGATCACGACGGTCGACGATCTGTACAAGAAGCTCGTGTTGGAAGAGCCAGAGACCATGGCCACCGCCGATGCCGTGGTGGCGCATTTCGACGAACTCGAGAGCACGCGTACGAGGATGCTCACCGCGAAGCAGCAGGTGAGCGCGCTCGAGCCGATCCGCGGGATCAAGGACCGCATCGCTGCCGCCGCCGAACGCGTGCGGGTGATCGACGAGGTCGGCGTCTTCACCGATCCCTCCTCGCTCGCCGCGCTCTGGAACGCGCAGCGGCGCCTGGATCTGCTGCGCGAGGTCGAGGTCGAGCTGGGGGATCGCACCCGCGCGCTCAGCCTCGCCGTCCGCGAGAAGCGCGCCCTCGTCGATGCCGCCGATCTCGAGCGTGAAGGCCTCCTCGATGTGCTGCGGCAGTCCGGCGGCGACCGCCTGGAGACCGCACAGCGTGAGCTGCGCGTGGCCGAGCGTCGTCTGGAGGACGTCCGGCGGGAGAGGGCGAAGTTCGACGCGATCGCCGAGGAGCTCGGGGTGGAGGTCGAAACCGCCGCGCAGTTCGATGCCTTCGTGGCCGGCACCCGGGGCTCATCGCCGAAGTCCGACATCCGCGACGCGCGTGCGGCCTTCGCGGATGCGGAGACGGCGCGCAGGACCGCCGAGGCCGAGATGCGGCGTCTGCGCGACGAACGCGAGAGGACCATCCGCGTGCGCGGCAGCATCCCCGCGCACCTCGACGAATCACGCGCACTGCTCGCACAGGCGGTCGGACTCTCGCCATCGGATCTTCCGTTCGTCGGGGAACTCATCGAAGTGCGCACGGAGTTCGAGCCATGGCGCGAGGCCTTCAACCTCGCGCTCGGCGGCTTCGCGAGGACGCTTCTGATCGACGTCGAGCATCTGGCAGAGTTCCGTTCGGCCATCAACGCGGTGCGCACCCCGGAACGGCTCAATTACGAAGGCGTCCAGACGGGGCTCCCCGAGATGCGGGGCGCCGACCCGAAGACGCTCCCCGGGCGGCTCGACCACCTGCCCACGCCCTTCACCGGCTGGCTCCAGCAGAGACTCCAGGAGCGCTTCGGGTACGTCTGCGTGGACTCGTCGTCGCAGCTGGGCGCGCATCAGAGAGCGCTCACCATCAGCGGTCAGGTCTCGCAGGGGAGTCGCGGCGCGCACGGCGGGCAGGACCGCGCCAACTTGCTGGGCTTCACCAACGACCGTCGTCTGCGTGAGATCGATGAGCAGCTGCGGCAGCTGAGCGCACGGCATGACGAGTGCGCCGCCTCTGCGGCGGACGCCGAGGCGGCCCTCGACCGGATCGAGGCGCGGTCGACCGCGTTCGCGAGGATCGATGACCTGACCTGGGAGCAGATCGATGTCGCCGCGGTGGAGGCGGAGCGCGCGCGCTGGGTCGCCGTCGAAGCCGAGGTCACCACGGCCAGCCCCGAGATCGGCCAGCTCCGGCACCAGGCCGACGACCTGAGGACTCGGGCGGCCCGGCTCCGCGACGACGAGGCGCGTCTGAGCAATGAGCTCACACAGACGCAGGATCACTGGGGCCAGGTCACCGACGACGTCGACGCGTGTCAGAGCGTCATCGATGCGGCCGCGGCATCGGGACTCGAGATGGGGGAGCGGCACGCGTCGTTCCTCGATGGTCGATTCCTGCATTCCGAGACGGGGGACACTCCGTCCGCGGCGGAGCGCCTGGCGCACCTGGACACCGCGCTGAGAACCGCGGCCCAGCGCCTTCACGAGGATCGCCGCGAGGCCGCCGAGGCCCACGAGCAGCAGCGCGAGAGCATGCGACGACTCATGACCGGGTTCCTGGAGCGGTGGGACAATCTGACGCTCCTGCCGGATCCGGACGCGTCGGTCGGGGAGTTCGAGAGCATTCTGGAGGCGCTCCAGACCAATGGACTGCACGAGCTGGAGACCGAGTGGCGCGACAGCCTCCTCAAGCTCTCCGGCAACGATCTGACGAGTCTCGACTCGACTCTCAGCCGTTCGCTGCGCGAGATCAAGGATCGCATCGATCCCATCAACCGCATCATGGAGGAGCTGCCCTTCTACGATGACGATCACCGCCTGCAGATCACCCCGCGGGAGAATCAGACGGAGGCGCGCAAGCGCTTCCGACGTGAGCTCCGCGAGGTGCGGGGACTGATCGATGCGGCCTCGACCGATGCGGAACGGGAGGCCGTGTATCGCAAGATGAGCCGCCTCATCGCCCGGATGCGTCGGACGGCGCCCGACTTCGCCGAACTCATCGACGTGCGAAACCACGTGCGGGTGAGCGCGGAGCGGGTCACCGCCGCGACACGAGAGCACGTCGCGCTCTACGATCACATCGGCGAGAAGTCCGGAGGGGAGTCCCAGGAGCTCGTCGCCTTCATCGTCGGCGCTGCTCTGCGCTACCAGCTCGGAGACGCGGGGGCGGCACGGCCGCGCTACGCGCCGGTCTTCATGGACGAAGCTCTGATCAAGGCGGATGCCCACTTCACCAAGCGCGCGATCGGCGCCTGGAGAGGACTCGGCTTCCAACTCGTGATCGGTGCGCCGAACGACAAGTACAGTGCGATCGAGCCGCACGTCGATGTCGAGTACAACATCCTCAAAGACACGCGCGGTCGCTCCTGGGCGAAGGCGAAGGTGGGGCTTCCGCAGGAGGCGGTCTGAGGAGAGGCGGTCTGAGGCGGGCGGTCGTCCTCCGCGCCGCTACTCGCACTCCCCGAGGAAGCCGAGGTAGCAGACGGCCTCGTGGGTGACCGCTGCTTCATAGTCGTTGTTGGACACCTGCCGCGTCGCGGTCTCGGGCGTGCGGGTGAGGTGGCCGAAATCGCCGAGCGAGGCGACGACCGAACCCTCCGAATCCTCCGCGCGCATGCGGTCGATCTCGGCGCGGTGCTGTCCGCAGGGGGTCACGGCCGCAGGAACGAGTTCGACGCCGGCGCAGGCTCCGGCGTAGTTGAACTCCATCGCATCGATGCAGTCCGTCCAGTCCTGGTCGACGGCGCACGGGCTCACTCCGTCGTCCGACACGAGGTACAGGCCGGTCTCGTACTCCTCGCTGTGGAACGTCTCCGGCTTCTCCGGCGAATCGACCTTCGTCCAGTGACGAGCGGTCGTGAAGGCCACCACCACGATGATGACCGCGATCAGCAGCAATGCACCGACGATCGAAAGCGCCACCCAGAGGCCGACCCGGCTCTTCTTCTGCGGCTCGCCGGAGGTCGGAGGAACGGCGTGGCCGGCGTATTCCGCCGGGCCTCCGCCGTAGGCCGGGGGAGCGGATGCGAACGCGGCCGCCCGCGCGAAGTCATGCCCGCCGAGGGGAATCGTCTCGGCGGTCGGCGAGGCGTCCGTCGTCGAGGAGGCATCGACGACAGGCGCCGTCTGCGGGCTCGTGGACAGCCAGTACTCGTACCAGCTCCGGCTGGCCTGCGGGTCGGCGGCGACCTGCTGCGCCTGGGCATCCGTGAGCTGGATGCCCAGTCCCTGCCGGGAGACGGCGTCCAGCAGGGAGGAACGGAATTCTTCGAGAGACAGCGCCATGCTCGTGATGATGGCAGATACCGGGTCGTCCGACAATCCGCTCCCGAACGGCGATGTCGCAGGCATCGGGAAGAATGTCGAGGTGATCGGTATGAGGAGCTTCTGGGACGCGCTGCCCACCGAGGGGCGCTGGTTGCTGTCGACCGTGGCCGTTCAGACGCTCGGGCGCGGCATGACACTGCCGTTCACGATCATCTACTTCCACGAGGTGCGCGGTTTCGACCTCGGCATCTCGGGGGCGCTGATGAGTCTCATCGCGATCACGGGTCTGGTCGTGACCGGTCCGGGGGGAACCCTGATCGACCGCTTCGGCGCACGACAGGTGCTGATCGTGGGGCTGCTGTCCATGATCGCCGGATGCACGCTTCTCGCCTACGCCACGCACCCGGCGGTCGCCGCGGTCGCCGTCATGCTCATCGGCGTGAACTTCGGTGTGTCCTGGCCGGGGTTCAACGCGCTCATCGCCACCGTGGTCGAGGGGGAGGTGCGCCAGCAGTACTTCGGCGTCAACTTCGCACTGGTGAACCTCGGGATCGGCGTCGGAGGAGTGATCGGCGGCTTCTTCGTCGATGTCACCGAGCCGGCCACCTTCACGACGATCTTCCTCGTCGACGCGGCGAGCGGCCTGATCCCGCTCGCTTTGATTCTCGGGCCGCTCCGCCACGTGCGCACTCAGCATGAGGCAGCGGTCGACGCCCCGCCCGTCGGGGGATACCGGGAGATCCTGCGTCGCCCCGCCGTGCTGTGGCTGACCCTTCTCACGTTCCTGTCGGTCTTCATCGGATACGGGCAGATGGAGGCCGGCTTCCCGGCTTTCGCGCGACAGGTCTCCGAGGTCTCCACCCAGGTCGTCGGCATCTCTTTCGCCGTGAACACCGCGGTCATCGTGCTGCTGCAGTTCGCCGTCCTGAAACTGATCACCGGCAAGAGGCGCACCAGGGTCATGCAGGTGATGGCGCTCTTCTGGGCGCTGTCGTGGGTGCTGCTCGGCGCGACCGGATTCCTGCCGGGCACTCTGGTCGCGGCCATCGGGGTGATCGCCTACATGGGCGTCTTCGCGTTCGGGGAGACGATGCTGCAGCCCACCGTCCCCGCGATCTACAACGACCTGGCCTCCGACCGTACGCGCGGTCGCTACAACGCCATCAACTCCGCGGCGTTCCAGGGCGGTGCCATCATGGGGCCGCTCGTCGCCGGCGTCCTGCTCGGCGGCGGGCTGGAGGGCTGGTTCATCGGCCTGATGATCGCGGGGAGCCTCGCTGTCGGGCTGCTGGCCCTGGTGCTCGAGCGCGCGGTCGACCCGGCGGCCAACGGAGTGGTCGACATCCATCGAATGGAGGAGCCCGACGAGGTCCGCACGCAATAGGCTCCGATCATGGCTCTGGAGTCTCTTTTCCTCCGACTGGATCGGATCGCCGGCGGGCGGCAGGCGGGCGTCGCCATCAGCGAGGCCGACCGCACGCACCCCAAGACCGTGCGTGCGTTCACCTGGATCATCTGGCTCCTGGTCGTCGAGCTGATCATCGGGGTCGGCGCCGTCGCCGTCGCACTCGCGTTGGCAGTCGACGGCGCGTCGGTCTCGTTCGCCGTCTGGATGCGCACGCTCGTCGTGCTGGCGATGACCGCGACCCTGTTCTACTTCGCGTGGCGGGCGCAGCGCGGATGGCGGTGGGCGTATCAGCGTCTGCGCCTGTTCGCGCAGATCTTCCCGGTGATCACGCTCGTGATGGCAGCGATCCCCGGGCTCTACCCACTCTGGATGGTGTCGGAGCAGATCGTGTTCAGCCTGATCATGATCGGTATCGCCGACTTCCTGACGAGCGATCACATGCGCAGCACCTTCGCGGCGCCCCGCGCCGAGCCCGACGGGGAATAACACGACGGCACCCCGCCACGCCACTCCCTTCCTCTGGTAGACACGGCCGGGCATCGTCGATCGCAGACAGTCGAGGAGGGGAACACGATGGCAAGACTCATCCGGGTGGTACCGGGGCAGGATCCGGGCTTCCGGCGCGTGCGATCGGGGTCGGGGTTCCGCTACGTCGATCCGGCAGGGGACACCGCACCCGAGGCCGATCGTGAGCGGATCCACGATCTCGTGATCCCTCCCGCCTGGCAGGACGTGTGGATCGCGGCCGACCCGCTCGCGCACATCCAAGCCGTGGGGGTCGACGGTGCCGGGCGCAAGCAGTACCTGTATCACCCGCTGTGGCGTGTGACGCGGGACCGCCGGAAGTTCGTACGTGCGCTCGATCTCGCGGCCGCCCTTCCTCGCGCCAGAGCCCAGGTCACCAGGGCGCTCGCGCAGGAGGGGCAGACGAGGGAGCGCGCTCTCGCCATCGCGTTCCGACTTCTCGACGATGCGGCCCTGCGCATCGGGTCCGAGCGATATCTGGTTCGGCACGGCAGCCGCGGTCTCACGACGCTCCGACGGCGTGATGTGCGCGTGGCCGGCAGCGAGGTCGCCCTGTCGTTCCCGGCCAAGAGCGGTCGCACGGCATCGATCGAGATCACCGACGAGTCACTCGCCGACGCTCTCACGGACTTCGCAGCCGGGAAGTCAGGGGCCTTCCTGCTCGCGTATCGCCGGGGGCGCCGTCGCATGCGGATCACACCCGCCGAGGTCAACGCCTACTTGCGGGAGGTCACGGGAGCATCTTTCACGGCGAAGGACTTCCGCACGCTTCACGGGACGATCATCGCCGCGGATGCCCTCGCGCGGATCGGTGAGCTCGACAGTCGCAACCACCGGAGCCAGGCCGAGCGCCTCGCCGTGCAGGCGGCGGCGACGGCGCTCGGCAACACCACCGCCGTCGCGCGCGGCAGCTACATCGATCCCCGGGTGTTCAGCCAGTACGCCCGAGGGCGGACGCTCGATCTCTCGGTGACGCCCGAGACGGCCATCCGTCGTCTCCTCGGCGGCCCGGAGATCTCCCGGAAGGTCAACCGGCGAGCAGGAGCCAGACGACGGCGATGAGCATCGGGACGAGAGGCGTCGCCACGGCAGCCAGGACCGGCCACCACCGCACGCGTGTGTCGACCCGGCGCGCCCTGGCGGCGAGCGCGTCGCCGTCGCGGCGGTAGGCCTCCGGATCGAGGGGAGCGGCGGCTTCGTCGCGATAGAGCAGGGTGCGACGTCCGAAGCGGCCATGCAGTGCTGCGATCACGGTGAGGAACCGGTGCAGCTCTGCGTCGTCGGTCAGGTCGACGGCGGGGAAGTACACGTGCAGCGTGCTGTCGACGATCTCCAGGTCGAGGTCGGCGCTCGCATCGAGGAGGATCACCATGAGGTCGGGAGTGAGCACATAGAGCGCATCCGTCTCGTAACCCGTCGGTACCGACACATCGAAGACGTCGCTGAAATCGCCCTCGAGTCGGAACCGCGATCGGCCGGTCGGGCGTCGTGGGAGCACACTGAGTGCTCCTCCGCCGCGCCGCGACCGGAGCGTGATCCGCGGCGCCTCGGACGGCAGTGGGATCCGCACCGCGCGCACCGTGTGCACGGTCGCCCCTTCGCGGTCGCCGACGACGAAGGTGCGCTCGACGCTGTCGAAGGGGATCTCGGAGCGACGCCCGTCGAGGTGATCTCGTGCGGTGCGACTCCCGCGATCGATCTGCTCGTCGATGGAGCCGCCCCACACGTGGTCACCGATGTCCGCGCGATACTCCCAGCCGAGTGCCGCAGCGACCGCGGCGAGGGCGGCACGTCGCCGCTGGTGCCGGCGGATGGTGATCGTCGAGGAGGCGACGAGCGCTGCACCGAGGAGAATCGCCCCCACCTGGGCGAGCGCGAGGATCGCGCCCGTCAGGCCGAGCAGGTAGAACGCCAGTGCTCCGGCGATCCCGAGGGTCGCAAGGGACGCCGCGACGAGGATCAGAGCGCCCCGCGCGCCATCCTCTGCGCGCGGTGCGGTCGCGCCGACCGAGAGCGTCGGCACCGTCAGGGCTTGTACACGATGGCGATGTTCAGCTGATCGCCCTCGCGGGCCCAGGCGAGCCATCGGGGTTCGCCCGTGCTGGTGAGCCGTTGGATCGGGATGACGTAGACGCCCTGCTCGGGGCGGCTCAGTGCGCGGAACTCGGGCTTCTTCGAGATCCAGATGGTGCCGCCACCGTCCCAGGGCTCGAGGCAGGTGTAGACGTAGCCGTGCGCGCGCAGGTTGACCCGGTCCGTGAGGGCTTCCGCCTGCTGCTTCAGCTCCGAGATGATCTCCTCGGGGACCTTCCCGTCGAGGGTGAAGGCCGCCACGTCGTACACGTTTCCCTCGCCGTAGTCCCTCGTGGCGAGCAGCGTCAGCTCGGTGACCCCCTTGTCGGAGGCACGGGTCCACAGCGCGTGCGAGTTCTTCGCGCGCTTGTTCATCAGGAACCCGCCGAAGTTCATTTTCTGGAAGGAGAAGTCGTCGAGCTTCGCCGCGATCTCTGCGCGTGTCGTCATGGGTGTCATGTCCTTGTCCGGGAGGTCGGATGGCCTCTCCGTCGAGTGAGCCTAGGGGTGCGGCGCGTCGGTTCGTCCGACTCCGAACGACCCCGAACGAACCCTGTCCGCAGACGCGCGACAGCGTGCCATAGGCTCGACTCATGCCCGCCCCGAGCACCCTCGATGAGCTCTGTCTGGGCCTCGGACGGATGCGTGCGGACGCGGGATCGCCGTCGTATGCCGAGATCGCCCGAAGGATCGGAAGCCTGCGCGACGGCGCCGAGCCTCCCAAGGTGACCGTCTACGACTGCTTCCGCCCCGGGCGGCGGCGGGTCGACGATCGTCTGGTCGGCGATATCGTGCGTGTGCTCGGCGGTGGGCGCACCGTGGCGGCTCGCTGGCGTGAGACCGCACGCGCCCTCAACGGCCAGAGATCGGGAGTCCACGTCGAGGTGACTCTCGGACCACGAGACGCCACCGGTGCGGATGTCGGACGAGAAGCGCTGCTGGCTGCGGTGCCCGCAGCGGACGTCCTCATCCTCACGGGCCTGCCAGGAGCGGGCAAGACTACTCTCGCCTCTGCACTGGCCGGCTCGTCGCCGGTGCTCACCGTGCACCTGCGGGAGTCGGAGCCCGACCGTCCGCACGCCGACCCGATCGACATCCTGCGGCGCATGCTCGGAGCGCTCGGCGTCCGCTCTCTTCCCTACGAACTGCCTCGTCTGCGGGAGCGGCTGGAGGCGGCAGCCCGCGACATCCTCGTGATCATCGAGGACGCGGGCGATGCCGGCCGCCTCGCGGCGCTGCTGGTTCCCGGTGTGCGCTTCATCGTCACAGCCCGCGTCGACCTGGCCGACCTCGAGCAGCGTCTTCCGTCGTCAGACCTGCATGTGGCGAGGGTCGTCGTCCCGCCGATGTCGAGTGGCGAAGCCCGCCGCCTCCTCGCTCGTCTGCTGCCTGTCGAGGAGGGGACATCCGCGAAGGGCGCAGAGGCAGCCCTGCGTGCGGATGCGCTGCGCCGCATCGTCGCGGTCGGAGGGGGCCTCCCGCTCGATCTCGTGATGCTGGCGGGAATCGTCCGCGAACACGAGGGCTGGTCGTTCCAGGACCTCGCATCGAGATTCGAGCACGAACCTCGCGATGCGCGCATCCGTCCGGTCCTGGAGGCGGCGACGCGTTCCCTGTCTCCGGCCGAGGCCGACCTTCTCGCCGATGCCGCGCTGCTGGACAGGGACATCGAGGAGGGCGTGCTCATCGCCGCGGCCGGTCCGTCCGCCGCGCGGGATCTGCGCCGCCTGCACGCCCGTCATCTGGTCGAGCTGCGTGAGGGGCGTGTGCGCATGCACGACACGGTCTTCGCCTTCGCGGCAGAACGGTCACGGTCGCTCCGGCCGTCGTCGGTGCGCCGACGGTTCGTGGACAGATCCGCGTCCGAGGTGCTCTCCCGGATCGGGGAGGACCCCGACTTCGCCGCACGTGAAGTCTCGACCGTGCTCGCAGTCGCGACCGCAGCCCGCGAGCACGGCCTCGACTCCGCCGTCGAGCAGGTGGCGATCGCGGCGCATCCCGCTCTCTCGCGCTGGTCGCTCTGGAGCGAATCCCTGCAGCTGCACGACTTGGCGGCGCGAGGGGAGGGGCTCGATCTCGTGCCGGACATCGCGCTCGGCGTGGCGCATTGCGCGGAGAAGCTCGGACGCCTCGACGAGGCGCTCATCACGCTGCAGCGGGTGCGCCGCATAGCCGCGGGATCGGCTCTCGCCCGCACTTGGAACCAGATCGGCAACGTCCAACGGTGGATGAGTCACCTCGATGAGGCGCTGGAGTCGTATGAACGCGCGATCGCACATGCGCGGGATGCGCGAGACCGTGTCGTGGAGGGACGCGCCGCCGGCAACCATGCAGACACCCTGCGCATCCTCGCCCGTTATCCGGAGGCGCTGGAGGGGTACGCCCTCGCCCTGTCGATGGCGCGGGCGGAAGGCGACGATCTCAATGTGGCCGTCGTGCGCGGCAATCGCCCGCTGCTGCTCCTCGCGATCGGGCGGCTCGATGATGCGGAGAGTGAGCTGCACGAACTGCTGGACGCGTCCGGCGGTGAATCCCTGCCTTTCGTCCGACGCACGCTCGCCCTCGTCGCCGAGGCGCGGGGCGACGACAGGCAGGCCAGCGACCTGTCCGCGGTCGCGATGCAGAGCCTGCGGACGGCGAGGGAGTTCGCGACCTCGGCCGATCTCGAGCTTCTCGACGCGCGGATCGCCGGACGAGCCGGAGATGTCGTGAGGGCGAGGACCGCAGCGGAACGGATCCTCCGAGAGGCGGAGCGTGCGGGCTCGCCGCTGATCGCGACGGAGGCGGCGAACTCGCTCGCCGAGATCCTGGTGTCGGCAGCCACGAGGGGTGCGGAGGATGCGGATGACCTCCTGCGGGGAGCCGAGCGGCACGCGCAGGAGGCGCGGAGCATCGCCGAGGCGACCGGGGATCGCGCAGAAGTGGCTCGCAGCGATGCGATCCTCGCTTCTGTCGCGCAATCGAGAGGCGACCAGTCCACCGGTCTCGTGCGCGCGCAGGCCTCCGCACAGGTCTACGCCGAGATCGGACACCGCCTGCAGACCGCGTGACGTCTCGGTCCACGGCGGTTCGTGCGGCATCCGGATGCCAGGATGGATGCATGGACACCGCCAACCTCACCCGCGAGGAGACCGCAGCGCGATCCGCTGCCGTCACCGTGCACCGCATCCGCGTCGAGCTCGACCTGACCGGAGCGCCGGAGCGCGCTCGCACCGGGTTCCCGACCGTGACGACCCTCGAGTTCTCGTCGACCGTCGACGCGATCTGGCTCGACTTCATCGGCGAAGGTGTCCAGCGAGTCTGCGTGAACGGCGTCGATCAGGAGATCGTCTACGACGGTGCCCGCATCGCCCTCTCGGGCCTGGTGGATTCCAACGTCGTCCGCGTCGAGGCGATCGGCGCGTACAGTCGCTCCGGTGAGGGGCTGCACCGGTTCCACGATCCGGTCGACGACGAGACCTACCTCTACACGCAGTACGAACCGGCCGACTCGCGGCGGGTGATGGCCTGCTTCGAACAGCCCGACATGAAGGCCGAGTACACCTTCGTCGTCGACGCCCCCTCCGGATGGGAGGTGCTCTCGAATCAGTCTCCGACGCACACCGATCTCGGTGTCGGCGTGCAGCGCGTGGAGTTCGCACCGACCCTGCCGATCTCGAGCTACATCACGGCCGTGGCTGCGGGACCCTACTCGCGGGTGGACGGCGAGTGGCGCCGCGACGATCAGAGCGTCGCCCTCGGCGTGTTCGTCCGCAGATCACTCGCTGCGCACCTCGAGGCCGAGGAGATCCTCGAGGTCACACGCCAGGGGCTGGACTTCTTCACCGATGCCTTCGCCTACCCGTATCCGTGGGGCAAGTACGACCAGATCTTCGTTCCGGAGTACAACCTCGGTGCGATGGAGAACCCGGGACTGGTGACGTTCACGGAGTCGTATCTCTCCCGTGGGGCGGCGACCGACGCGCAGCGCGCCGCGCGAGCCAACACGATCCTGCATGAGATGGCGCACATGTGGTTCGGCGACCTGGTGACGATGACCTGGTGGGACGACCTGTGGCTCAAGGAATCTTTCGCCGACTACATGGGCGCCCATGCGTCGGCAGTCGCCACGCGCTATCACGATGCGTGGGTCACCTTCGCCGCCAGCCGCAAGGCGTGGGCGTACCAGCAGGACCAGCTGCCGACGACGCACCCCATCGTGGCGGACATCACCGATCTCGAGGCCGCGAAGCTGAATTTCGACGGGATCACCTACGCCAAGGGTGCCGCCGTGCTCAAGCAGCTGGTCGCCTTCGTCGGGGATGAGGCGTTCTTCGAGGGCGCCCGTCTCTACTTCGCCGCCAACGCGTTCGGGAACACGACGCTCGACGACTTCCTGGTGCAGTTGAGCGCCGTCTCGGGGCGGGACATGAGCGATTGGTCGGCGGCCTGGCTGCAGACCTCGGGCATGTCCACGCTGTGGACCGAGACCGAGGCGGACGGGCGGAGCATCCTCGTGCAGACCGACCCTCGCCCGCATCGACTGCGCATCGGGCTGTACGAGCGTGTCGACGGCCGGGTCCTGCGGCGCGAGCAGCGTGAGCTCGACGTGGTCGGCGAACGGACCGAGATCGACCTGCCCGATGCCGATCTGATGCTGCTCAACGACGACGACCTCACCTATGTGAAGGCTCGTCTCGATGCGCGTTCGCTCGCGACGGTCGAGGAGTCCCTCTCTGCGATCGACGACCCGCTGGCGCGCGCCCTCGTCTGGTCGTCGCTGTGGAACGCCACCCGCGACGGCGAGCTCGCGGCGGCGCGGTACCTCGAGATCGTGCGCACCCATGCGCCCGCGGAGTCCAACATCGGGCTATTGACGGGCGTCCTCGCGAACGCCAGCTACACGATCCGCCACTTCGTCGCGGAGGCGAGCCGCGACCAGGAGCAGCGGCGCTGGGTCGAGACCGTGTGGAGCACGCTGGAGGCTGCGGACGCCGGGAGCGACGCGCAGCTCTCCTGGGCCCGGGCGTTCGCGACGGCATCCGCCTTCGACGACGGGCATCAGGAACAGGTGCGGGCACTGCTGGACGGGCAGGCACCCGAAGGCCTCGTCATCGATCCCGATCTGCGCTGGCAGCTCCTCACGGCGCTGGTCACCACCGGGCACGCCGATCTTGCGGATGTGGCCGCAGAGCAGCAGCGGGACGACACGGGCGACGGACGTACAGCCGCACGGCGGGCGCGTTCGTCGCGACCGGATGCCACCGTGCGCCGCGAGGCATGGGACTCCGCTTGGAACGACCTTGCGCTCAGCAACGATCACCTCGATGCCGAGATCGGGGGTTTCCGCGCCGGCGGGCGCCGTGATCTCGTCTCCGGCTTCGATGACGAGTACTTCGCGCGGATCGGGCAGGTCTGGGGCGCGCGCAGCATCGAGATCGCGCGACGGCTGGTGGTCGGGCTGTTCCCGGCCAGCGATTCGTTGGAACCGGTCGATGCATGGCTGGCCGCGAACGCCGAGGCGCCGGCCGCTCTCCGGCGGCTCGTGATCGAGCAGCGGGATCACCTCGCGCGTGAGCTGAGGGTCAGGGTCGCGCAGGCCTGAACCTGTGTGCCGTGTGCGGTCCGACGGTCGCCGGCCTCTTCGACTATCGCGCCCCGGGTGTGGTCGCGGGTGAGCGGAGTGCTCACAGGCGCGCGGCGTCAGGTCGTCGGGGCCGTCCGCAGCTGAGCGGATGTCTCGTGCCCGAGCGCGCGCAGATCGGGGCGGTCATCGCTCGAATGGCAGAGGATGATCGCGATCGCGGACGCCCAGGCGCGTGCCCGCACCCAGGTCTCCTCGTCGTATCGGCGTCCCGTGGCTCGGCGGAACACATGTCGGCCTTCTGCGTCGAAGGCGAGCCATCCTGCGGCGAGGTCGTAGGCCGGGTCGCCGGCTGTGACGTCGCCGAAGTCGATCAGAGCCGACAGCCGATCACCGTCGACGAGGATGTTCCCTGGGTGCAGGTCGCCGTGGATCCAGACGGACTCGGTCGCGGGGGCGGCGTCGAGCCCGGTCTGCCAGATGTCGGCAAGATTCTCGGCGATCGTCGCGGGAAGGTCTGCGAGGCGGGAGCGGATGCTGTCGTCCCGCACCGCCAGCGGCACCCCGCGGACCGGGTTCCGGGGTGCGTCTGCAGGTGCATCCCGGTGGAGGGTGAGCAGGACGGCAGCGAGTTGAGCGGCCCAGACGGTGTTGTCCCGACGGGGGCGACCGAGAGCCTGGCCGCCGGGCAACCACGGCACGATCGACCAGGGCCAGGGGAAGTGCGGGGTCGGCGAACCTGCGAACACCGGTAGGGGCGTGCGGACGTTCGCCGCGGCCAGGTGCATCGCGATCAAGGGGAGCGCACGCTGCTCGTGCCGGATCAGCGGCGCCGCCTGGAGTCGGCGGGGGATGCGCACCGCGAGATCCGCCCCGAGACGCCACGTGACGTTGTCCCATCCCTCGGCAGACCGCGTCAACGGAAGTGCCGCCAGCTCCGGTGCGACGGTGCGGACGAGTTCGCGGACGTCGCGCTCATCGAGTGCGACCTCCGCGCCGGGGGAGTCCGCCATGCTCAGAGATCGAGGGAGTCGCCGGGCTCCAGCACGAAGAACTCGCCGCCGCCCTGTTCCGTTGCCCACTGCAGCCGCTGCCTGTGCATGTTCTTCCCGATCACCGACAGCGTCATGTCATGGGTCCCGAAGGAGCGACGAGGGGCGACCGCGAGCACGAAGTCCATCGCCTCGCCGATCTTCAGCCAGGGAGCGCCGAGCGGTGCGGCGAGAGTGCCGACCGCGACGCCCTCGGGGACCGCGTAGGAGTCGCCGGGGTAGTAGAGCTCGTCGTTCACGAGCACGCCCACGTTCTCGACGGTCGGGAGGGAGGAGTGGATGACTTCGTGGGTGCCCCCGAAGAATTGCAGGGTGAATCCGCCGACGTCGACGGTGTCGCCGGGAGAGACGACGGTGATGTCGTATCCCTCTGCGGCGCGGGCGACGCCGGCGGGGGCGAAGATCGGCGTGCCGGGTGCCGCGCGCAGGAGTCTGTCGAAGTGGTCGGCCGTCCAGTGGTCCGGGTGCTCATGGGTGATCACGATCCCGACCAGATCGGCGAGGTCGTTCAGGGGTGTCGTGAACGACCCAGGGTCGATCAGAAGGGTCTTCTCGTTCGCATCGAGACGGAGGGCGGCATGTTCGAACTTGGTGACGCGCATGGAAAGAGTCAACTCCTTCCGCTCGCCCACGGCAAACGTATTCGGCGTCGGATTCGGTGCGCCACGCCCGGGATTCGGGAGAGGGTGGCGTCGATTTGGCGCAGTGAGAATCGCCGTGGCATACTTGAACGGTTGTCGCGGGACGGAAACGTTCCGCCAGACGGCCCCATCGTATAGCGGCCTAGTACGCTGCCCTCTCACGGCGGTAACGCGGGTTCGAATCCCGCTGGGGTCACACAACAGAGAAAGCCTCCGGTTCGCCGGAGGCTTTCTTGTTTCTCCCCCTCAGTGCCGGGGATTCAAGGACAGGGTGCGGAACGTCCGGTTCCTCAACGGCAGGATCATCAGGGCCATCATCGCGCCCCCGAAGAGTGCGAACGGCACCCCGACGGTCGTTGCCGATGCGAGAGCGCCGAAGCCGGCCATCGCGAGCGGCATCAGACAGTCGTCGCCGAGGCGCGTGAGCGCGCCCATCCGGCCGAGGTAGGCCGTGTCGACGGTCGCTGAGAAGGTGGCGCTGAGCAGCACCGAGGCGTATCCCGCGGTCGCACCGATCACGAACGCGGCTGCAGCGACGGTCCAGGCCGGACCGAACCCGAGCGCCACGATGCCTGCCCCTTGCACGACCAGCGCCCAGAACCCGGCGCGCGCCTCGTGACGTGGCCGCCACTTCGCCACCGAGACGGCCCCCAGCGCCGCGCCGAGACCGAGGAGCGCTTCGAAGAGCCCGACCGCCTGAGCGCCCCACCCCTCGTCGTGAGCACGGAGGGCGAGTCCGAGCCCGATCGCCGGGCCGACCGCCAGATTCAACCCCGACAGTGCGATCACGAGTGTGCGGGTCGTGGGGTTCACGGAGAGATGGGTGAACCCGCGGGCGATGCAGCGCAGCGCGGACTCCTTCTCCGCGCGGGCGAGGCGGAAGCGCGGGCGCAGCCAGATCGCGATGAAGGCGACCACCACGGTGAAGGTCAGGGCGTTCACCGACGCGCTTGCGGCAAGGCCTGCGTGCGCCACGACGAACCCGCCTATCGCTGCACCTCCCATGGTCCCCAGGCGTGACGCCGTCTGGGCCGCAGCTCCGTACGCCGGAAGATCGGCGGGTCTGACCAGCTGGCGCGCGATCGTCCCGGCTGACGGCTCGTAGAACGCATCGCACACCCCGAACGCGATGGCGGCGAGGAGGAGGACCGCGACCGAGGGCGGTGTCGTGAGCACCCACACGGCCACGGCGACCAGGACACCGACCCGGAGCACGTTGAACGCGAGCATGATGCGGCGGGCGTCCGCACGGTCGGCGATCACTCCTCCGAACAGGAGGATCACCGCGCGGGGCACCGTTCCTGCGGCGACGATCAGCCCGGCGACCGCGGGGGAGGCGACCTGCACGGCTGTCCAGGCGAGGGCGATCGTCCACAGGGCGTCACCGGCATCGGAGAGCGCCTTCACACCGATCCATGCATGCGCGAGGTGGTCCCGGCGGAACGCAGGAGGCGCGGTCACCTCGACGGGCTCGCTGACCGTCGCCATCACGGCTCCGTGGGGAAGGCGTGCGCGAAGACGAAGACGGGGACGCGCTCCTGACCGTCGTCGAGGTCGATGCCCTCCTGCCACTCGCGGATCGTCCCGAGGATCCGCGCGGAGAGGTCGCGCAGCTCGTCGGGCGACGCCCAGGCGGTCGTCTCCGTGTTCGAGCCGTCGTATCCCGCGTACGCGGGGTCTCGGCGACTGCGGTGCCAGCGCTGCAGCCGGTCTATCTGCATCCGGATGCCCTGCCGCTGGGCTTCGCGCGCGAGCAGGGCATCGGCGGGGGAGTCCGCGTAGTCGTCGGTCGACCAGGTCAACCCGCGTCGAGCCACCTTCCACCAGCTGGTGCGCTTGTCGCCGGCGGGATCCGGTGCGCGTTCGACGACGCCTGCGCGCTCCAGCATCCGCAGATGATGGCTGATGCTGCCGACCTGGCTGTCGAGTGCACGGGCGATCGCGGTGACCTGTGCGGTGCCGTACAGGAGCAGATAGTCGTAGATGCGGCGGCGCAGCGGGTGATGCACGGCGGTGATCACGGAGATGTCTTCCACGGGGGAAGACGCTAGTCCCGAGGTGACAGACGCACAAGACTTCTTGTATACCTCGGAATATCAACGAGAAGGCTCGCCCGGAAGCATCCGGGCGAGCCTTCTCCTACGGGGCGGCGTCAGTTCTCTTCGACGGATGTCCCGCTTGAGGATCCCGCGGCGTCACGGCGGTTGCGACGCGTCCGGCGCAGGAGCCAGACGAGGAGCACGACCACCCCGGCGAGTGCGAGCCACGGGAGGATGAAGCCGAGGGCGATGACCAGTGCGTTCAGCGACACCACGAGACCGTTCCAGCCGGCCAGCAGGCCGTCGCCGAAGCCGGCCGGGTCGGCGGTCGTCGGTGCGCTCGCCTTCGTCAGCTGCACCTGCAGGGAGGACATCGCGACCTGGTCGTCGAGAGCGGCGAGCTGCTGTTCGTAGGATTCGAGCTGGGCCTGGCGGTCGGTCAGTGCGACCTCGGCCTCGATCAGCTCGGACACGCTTCCCGATTGCGCCATGAGCTGCGTGAGCCGCTCGACCGATGCCTTCGTGGAATCGACGCGGGCGCGCAGATCGATCGCGGCAGACGTCACGTCCTGCTTCGACGTCGACGACGAGAGCACCTCTCCGGTGTCGGCGAGAGCGGCGATCACGTCGGGAAGATCCGCCGACGGCACCCTGATGCCGACCCAGCCGTACGCCGAATCGGCGGTGTCGGTGGCGGGATCGGTGCGGCCGTCGAGCGGGACCGACTTCCCGATCTCCGTGCTCTCGACGTAGCCGCCGTGCTCCTCGGCGAGGGCCGCGATCGCCGTCGCCGCCTCGGGGATGCTCTTCACCTGAACGGTCGCCTGCGCGGTGGCGATGATCTCGCGCCCGCTCTCCGCGTCAGCGGCACCGGGGAGCGTCGCCGCGTTCGCATCGGAGCTCACGGCGCCACCGTCCGACAGTGACTCGGGGGCCACGCCCGTGAGCCGCTCGGGCGATGAGGGTGCGGAGTCGGCGACCGTGCCGCTGGAGAAGCCAATACCTTCGGCCGTCACGGAGGTTCCCCCGCCTACGGCGCCGAGGATGGGGGGCGTCACGAGCACGCCGACCACGAAGGCCGCGGCGATGCCGCCGCCGGTGAGCCACCGCCGCCGACGAGCACGGGACTTGGCCTCGGCCGGGCGCGCCGGCGCGCGCTCGGAGGCGATCTCGGCGAAGACGGCGTCTTCGATACGGGCGATCGCCTCGTCCGAGAGGGCGGGCAGGTCGCTGCCGCTGGTCTTGTCGTTCATGCGTCTCTCACTTCCGTCACGGCGCCACGCAACTGCGTGCGTACTCGAGAGAGACGGTTCCTGACGACGGCGTGGGTCACCCCGAGCTCTTCCGCAGCCGCCTGATAGGCATAGCCCTCAGACGCGCACAGACGGAAGATCTCACGATCGAGTTCGCTCAACGTGCCCACTTCTCGGGCTATCCGCGCCGCCAGCTCGGCCGTGATGACCTGCTCCTCGACGCTCACCGTGTCCGGCAGCAGGGTCTCGTCCACGGCCTCGGCGGTGTGCGCCTGATCGCGCCGACGCTGACGGAGCCGGTTGGCTGCCTGGAATCGGCAGATCGTGGCCAGCCACGGCAGGATCGACTCGCCCTGGAGCTCGAGGTCGGGGATCTTCCGCCAGGCGACGACGAACGTCTCCTGGGTCACATCCTCGGCGTCGGACGGCGAGGCGAGGATGCCCTGCGCGATCCAGTACACGGGACGCACGTGTGCGCGGTACAGCTCGCGAAAGGCGTTCTCGTCGCCGGCCGCGGCCTGCGCCGCCCATCTCTGATCAGTTGTCTGCAGGGGCATCCTGGTTCCGTTCGGTGTCTCTCACGAGGAGAGTGTCGATCGATGCCCCATCGTCTCAGATCCGGTGCAGGGGATTGCGTGCGGGCCGCAGGGAGTTTCCGACGACATCCGTTCCCACTGATGCCACGGCTCCGGTAGCATTGCCCGGGCGAGAGGGAGTATCCCGAATCCGCGCGTAACGTCATCACGAGCACCGTCATCGCTGCTCCGGGCGCGCGCCGCACCTGTGTGCGGGGGAGAGACTTTCGACTCATTCCCGACCCCTCCGCGAAAGGTGCAGTGCGCCCTTGGAAATCCCCGTCTGGTTCGAGATCACCTCGATGGTCGTCCTCACGATCATCCTGATCGGCGACCTGCTCCTCATCCGGCTGCGGCCGCACATCCCGTCGACGAAGGAGTCCACTCTCTGGGTGGTCTTCTACGTCGGGCTCGCGCTGCTGTTCGCGGTGCTCCTCGGCAATGTCGGAGGTTGGCAGAACGCGGGTGACTTCATCACCGGATGGGCGTTGGAATACAGCCTCTCCATCGACAACCTGTTCGTCTTCGTCCTGATCATGGCCCAGTTCGCCGTGCCGCGGCGGCTGCAGCAGCAGGTGCTCATGGTCGGCATCATCATCGCGCTCATCCTGCGCGGCCTGTTCATCCTCGCCGGTGTCGCGATCGTCGAGAACTTCTCGCCGATCTTCTACATCTTCGGCGCCTTCCTCATCTGGACGGCGATCCGTCAGGCCATGCCGGACGGCGATCACGAGGGCGAGGTGCAGCGCGAGAACTTCATCGTCCGCCTGCTGCGTCGCCGCGTCGACATCAGCGAGACGTACGACGGGTCCAAGATCCGCACCACGGTCGACGGCAAGCGCATGTGGACGCCCATGGTGATCGTCTTCATCACCATCGGTGTCACCGACCTGATCTTCGCGATCGACTCGATCCCCGCGATCTTCGAGATCACCACCAACGGCTTCCTCGTCTTCTCAGCCAACATCTTCGCGCTGATGGGGCTGCGACAGCTCTACTTCCTGCTCGGCGACCTGCTCGACCGTCTGCGCTACCTGCACTACGGCATCGCCGTCATCCTCGGTTTCATCGGCGTCAAGCTGATCCTGCACGCTCTGCACGTCAACGAGCTGCCGTTCATCAACGGCGGCGAGCACGTCGAGTGGGTGCCCGACATCAGCAACATGGTCTCCCTCGGCGTGATCCTCGCCTCGATGACCATCGCGACCGTCGCCAGCCTGATCGCCTCGTCCCGCGAGAAGCGCGCGGCGAGGTCCACGACGACCGTGGAGTGAGATCATGGCGGCATGAACCGCCACTGGACACCCCTCGCCGTCGTCTATCTCGTGCTGGCGGTGGTCGGTCTCATCGGCACCTGGACGTTCAACGTGCTGGCCATCACGCAGATGGTGGACTTCGTCGGCGATCTCGTCGGCAGCGGTCCGGCGGTGTCATCGATCACGGTCGATCTCCTGATCGTGGCGATCGCGGGGAGCGTGTTCATCATCGTCGAGGCGCGACGGATCGGGATGCGGAGGGGCTGGCTCTATGTCGTGCTGTCCGGAGTGACGGCGTTCGCCTTCACCTTCCCGCTCTTCCTGGCGATGCGCCAGCGCCACCTCACCCGTCTGACCACAGAAGCTCGGCGTCGAGCGTGAGGTCGATGATCTGACGAAGCAACGCCCCCACCGTGGCGGACTGCAGCAGCGCGTATCTGTCGTAGTCGCCGAGGGGAGCGATCGCGGCGAGCTGCCACGCGGCGGCGATCGGATCGTCCGAGAGCTCGGTGTCGGCATCCCACTGCGCCTCGGGCGCGCGGGCGAGTGTCCGTCGCACGATCGCCTCCGCTTGCGTGCGCAGCGGGGTGAGCTCGTCGCTCCAGTCGAGCTCGGGCAGTGGCGTGACCTCGGCGCGGGGATAGGGGTCGTCATCCAGCCACTCATCGACCGTGAAGCGATCGGTGCCGACGGCGACGGCCAGCAGAGCGTCGGCACCCGCGGAGACGCTGACCAGCCGCGCCATCGTCCCGATGCGACTGCGCCGATCGCCACCGCCGACCTCATGGCCGCGTTCGATGAGCACGACACCGAACCGCGGGTCCTCCTCATCCAGGAGCCGCCCGATCATCGTGAGGTACCGCGGCTCGAACACGCGCAGCGGAAGCGCGGTGTGCGGGAAGTGCACCGAGCCGAGCGGGAACATCGGGATGGCGGTCATGGCACCAGTCAACACCGAGAGACGTAAAGTGAACAGATGCGCAGACCTCGCCCCCTCACCCCGTCCGCCGGGCAGGAATCCGTCTGGGACTATCCGAGGCCGCCGCGCGTCGAACCGGTCGCCGAACGCATCACGATCCGCCTCGGCGGTGACCTGATCGCCGACACCCGCGATGCCGTGCGCGTGCTGGAGACCAGCCACCCTCCCGTGTACTACCTTCCGATCGCCGACTTCATCCCCGGTGCGCTGGTGGAGGCCCCCGGCGCCTCGTTCTGCGAGTTCAAGGGCACCGCCCGCTACTTCGATGTGCGCGGCGGAGACACCCTTCGCCCTGGAGCGGCCTGGAACTATCCGCACCCGTCTCCCGGCTTCGAGGCGCTGACCGACCGG
Source organism: Microbacterium sp. PAMC22086 (assembly GCF_019443525.1). Taxonomy (NCBI): domain Bacteria; kingdom Bacillati; phylum Actinomycetota; class Actinomycetes; order Micrococcales; family Microbacteriaceae; genus Microbacterium; species Microbacterium sp. PAMC22086. The sequence goes on from NZ_CP080380.1 coordinate 2,196,026, forward strand.
GTCGCCGTGTACGCGGCGCCGATGGACGAGTGCACCGTCGGGGACGAGGTCGCGGTCCCGCAACCGGGCGGGTTCTACGGCGGGTGGGTCACGTCTTGGGTCGTCGGTCCCTTCAAGGGCGTTCCCGGCTCCATGGGCTGGTGACGTTCGGCCTGACCGCCGCTCAGAACGCGCGCAGGTTCGACTGCAGGCCGCCGTCCGCGTATTCACGACGAAGGATGCCTCGCCGGCGGAGCACCGGCACGAGCTCGTCGAGGGTGCGGTGCAGGGTGACCGGATGGAAGTCCCCCCACAGCAGGACGCCGTCATTGCCCCATTCGCCGAGCTCTTCGATCAGGTCGGCGAACTCCTCGGCTGTTCCGACGAAGCCGGTGCGGTCCGAGATCCGACCCGCGCGGGCGAGCGCGCTGAGGTGTGCGCGCAGCGGCGCCTCCTCGCCCCGGTCGCCGATCAGACGCTGGATGCTGCCGCGGGAGACGTGCGCACCGAAGACAGAGAGGTCGAGCGGACGGTCGAGGTCGAGCGACGTGAGATCGGTCTCGAGGTCGCTCGACTGCTTGCGGGCGATCTGCACGAGCGCGGCATCGTCGGGGTGTGCGGACGCGGCCACGATGCGGTCGGCCTCCTCCACCGACGGGGTGATCACGGGCTGGATGGCGAAGAGGATCTTGATGTCCTCCGGACGTCGTCCTCTCTCGATCGCCGCGTCGTGCACTTTGGCGCGGTAGTCCCGCACGGACTTCTCGTTCAGCGGCGCCAGAGCCAGTTGGACGTCGGATTTCGCGCCGGCGAAGCCGAGCCCTCGGCCCGAGCCGCCGGGTGAGACGATCGCGGGGTCCCCGTCGGTGAACGGCACGGCGTTGAGCGGGCCGTCGAAGGCGAAGTGCTCACCGCGATGCTCGACCGCACGCAGGCGGGTGCCGTCGGCGTAGACATCCGTGTCCCGATCAGCGAGGAGAGCGCCGTCGTCCCAGCTGCGCCAGAGGGCGCGGATGCCGTCGAGCCATTCCTCGGCGCGGTCGTAGGCCTCGTCGTGCCCGAGCTGCGGGGCCGCGGAGAAGTGCCGTGCGCTGCCGGTGTCGGTGACCACGTTGAGACCCAGACGATGGCCGCTGAGGTGCTGCAGCGTCGCGAACTGCCGGGCGGCCGTGTAGGGGAGGTACGCCGCGGGATTCACCGTCGGCACCACGCCCAGGTGCCTGGTCGCCTGGAACAGATAAGGAGCCAGCAGGAGCGGGTCGTGCTTCGGCCCGCCGAACGCGTGCCGGACGCGCAGATCGATCGTCGAAGGCGATCCCAGGGAGGGCGCATCCTCGATGATGACCAGATCGAAGCCGGCCTGCTCCAGGGTGCGCGCGGCGTCCTGATAGATCTCGGGGCGCGTCCAGTCGTAGTCCCATTCGAGGGACGGATAGCCCCAGCCCTGCGGTCCGAAGCCGCGGGCGAGGAACCAGCCGAAGTGCTGAGGGCGGCTCATGCCACCGTCTCCCGTACGTTCTGGAGCACATGGGACAGATCCGCGATCAGATCGTCGACGTCCTCGATGCCGATCGACAGCCGCAGGGTGCCCGGCCGCACGCCGAGAGCCTCGCGCTCCTGCTCGGTGCGCTGGGCATGACTGGTGGTCCCGGGGTGCAGCACCAGAGAGCGCACATCTCCGATGTGGGTCATGTGGGTGAAGACCCGTACATGCTCGACGAATCGGCGTGCCGCAGGGAGCCCGCCCCGCAGAGTGAAGGTGAAGATCGATCCGGACCCGCCCTCGAGGTAGCGTTTGCCGACCTCGTGGTCGGGGTGCGAGGGGAGCCCGACGTAGTCGACGCTCTCGACCTCCTCGTGCCGTTCCAGCCACTGGGCGATCTGCAGGGCGTTGCGAGACTGTCGCTCGACCCGCAGGCCGAGCGTCTCGACGCCCTGTCCGATCAGGAAGGCGTTGAGAGGGGACGGCGATGCGCCGAATCGCGGGGCGACGGATTCGCGGGCGTAGGCGATGCGGGCGCGGCCCCCGTGGCGGGCGAAGACGCTGGGTGCGTCCCCCCGGCCGGGGAGGACGAGATGGGGCGCGTTGTGGCCAGCGAGAGCGGCGTCGAAGCGCCCGTCATCGATGATGACGCCGCCGAGCACGGAGCCGTGCCCGGCCAGGAACTTCGACGCGGAATGGACCGCGATCGCCGCGCCGTGCTCGAGAGGGCGCAGCAGTGCCGGCGTCGCCAGCGTGTTGTCGACGATCAGTGGGATCGCGTACTCATCGCCGACGTCGCTGATGGCGCGGACGTCGAGCACATCGTTGCGGGCGTTGGCGAGCGACTCGGCGAACAGCGCGCGGGTGTTCGGGCGGATCGCCGCCCTCCAGGCATCCGCATCGGCGATGTCGTCGACGAACGTGGTCTCGATGTCGAGTCGAGCGAGGTTGTCCAGGAACAGGCCCCTGGTGCCTTCGTAGATGTGGGTGGATGACACGATGTGATCGCCCGCGCCGGCGACGGTAAGAAGGGCCGTCGCCACTGCTGCCTGGCCGCTGGCCACGAGCACGGCGTCGGCGCCGGACTCCAGGGCTGCGAGCTGGCGCTCCACGGCGCGCACCGTGGGGTTCCCTGTGCGGGTGTAGCCGAAGCCGGTGCCGGTGCTGAAGTGGTCGGCCGCGTGATCGAAGTCGTCGAACTCGAAGCCCGCCGTCAGGTAGATGGGCGTCGCGCGGGAGCTGGCCGTCTCCCGGCTTCTCGCCGCGTGGACCGCGCGGGTGGCGAAGCGGGCGGTGTCGACGGTCATGCGGTGCCTCTCGGTCGTTCGGGTGCTCAACAGAGTGTCATGACGGGTCGGAGCACGTCTCAGCGGTGGTAATCTGACGTCATGCGGACCGTGCTCCTTCTTCTTAGGCGCCGCGACGAGACCTCGTTCTGAGCCCCTCCTCGTCGCGGAGTCCGTCGTGGGCCGAACCGCCAGCCACAGGAGACACGCAATGACCACCCCCGCAAACGGTGCCGATTCCGCACGCCGCAGGACTCTCGCCGAGAAGGTCTGGGACGACCACCTCGTCGTCAAGGGCGAGAACGGCGAGCCGGACCTCATCTACATCGACCTGCACCTCGTGCACGAGGTCACCAGCCCGCAGGCCTTCGATGGCCTCCGCAGCGAAGGGCGGCCGCTTCGTCGCCTCGACCTCACGATCGCGACGGAGGACCACAACACTCCGACGTGGGACATCGACAAGCCGATCGCCGACCTGACCAGCCGTACGCAGATCGAGACGCTGCGCCGCAATGCCGCCGAGTTCGGGGTGCGTCTGCACTCGCTCGGCGATGCGGAACAGGGCATCGTGCACGTGGTCGGGCCCCAGCTCGGGCTGACCATGCCCGGCATCACCGTGGTCTGCGGCGACTCGCACACCTCGACCCACGGCGCGTTCGGCGCGATGGCGTTCGGTATCGGCACCAGCGAGGTCGAGCACGTCATGGCCACGCAGACCCTGCCGCTGAGGCCTTTCAAGACCATGGCGATCAACGTCGAGGGCACGTTGCGCCCCGGTGTGACGGCGAAGGACATCATCCTCGCGGTGATCGCGAAGATCGGTACCGGCGGGGGACAGGGCTACGTACTCGAGTTCCGCGGCAGCGCCATCCGCGCGCTCTCCATGGAGGGCCGCATGACGATCTGCAACATGTCGATCGAGGCAGGGGCCCGCGCCGGCATGGTCGCCCCCGACGAGACGACGTTCGCCTACCTCCAGGGTCGCCCGCACGCGCCGAAGGGGCAGGACTGGGAAGACGCCGTCGCCTACTGGCGCACGTTGCCGACCGATGAGGGCGCGACCTTCGACGCGGAGGTGTTCATCGACGCCGACCAGCTCGAGCCGTTCGTGACGTGGGGGACCAACCCCGGTCAGGGCAGCTCCCTCTCGGCCGCCGTGCCCGACCCCGCCGAGATCGACGACCCGAATGAGCGCGCAGCCGCGGAGCGGGCGCTGGAGTACATGGACCTGAAGCCGGGGACACCACTCAAGGAGGTGCCGGTGGACGCGGTCTTCATGGGGTCGTGCACCAACAGCCGCATCGAGGACCTCCGAGCGTTCGCGTCGATCATCGAGGGCAAGAAGAAGGCCGACGGCGTGCGCGTCATGGTCGTGCCGGGATCGGCGAGGGTGCGGCTGGAAGCCGAGGCTGAGGGCCTGGACAAGGTGATCAAGGACTTCGGGGCGGAATGGCGTTTCGCCGGATGCTCGATGTGCCTGGGCATGAACCCGGATCAGCTGGCTCCGGGCGAACGCTGCGCATCCACCTCCAACCGCAACTTCGAAGGACGCCAGGGCAAGGGAGGGCGCACGCATCTCGTCTCACCTCTGGTCGCCGCAGCGACCGCGATCCGCGGCACCCTGTCCAGCCCGAGCGACCTGACGGAAGGGTTCTGAATCATGGAGAAGTTCACCACTCACACCGGTATCGCCGCTCCGCTGAAGCGTTCGAACGTCGACACCGATCAGATCATCCCTGCGGTGTTCCTCAAGCGCGTCACCAAGACCGGATTCGAGGACGCGCTGTTCCATGCATGGCGCCAGGATCCCGATTTCGTGCTCAACCGGACAGCGTTCCACGGGGCCTCCGTGCTCCTGGCCGGCTCCGATTTCGGCACCGGTTCGAGCCGCGAACACGCGGTGTGGGCGTTGCGTGACTTCGGCTTCAAAGTCGTGCTGAGCCCGCGCTTCGCCGACATCTTCCGGGGCAATTCGGGCAAGCAGGGGCTGCTCGCCGCGACGATCTCGGAAGAGGATCTCGAGCGGTTCTGGGCCGAGATCGACCGGAATCCCGGGGTCCAGATGACCGTCGACCTCGAGGCGCGCACCGCCTCGATCGGTGACGTCCAGGCCGAGATCGGGATCGACGATTACACTAGATGGCGGCTCCTCGAAGGGCTCGATGACATCGGGCTCACGCTGCGCAACGAAGACAAGATCGCGCAGTTCGAGGCCCGTCGCGAGTCGTGGCGGCCCAGAACCCTTCCCGTTCAGTAGACGGTGGGGGCGGGGGAGCCAGGGGCAACCCGCCCCCGAAATCCGTAAATGAAGTGAGGCTCCGAATGACGACACCTGTGCGCGACGCTCTTCCGGACGGAGTCCCTGCACTCACCGGAGACGTCCTCGCCATTCGAGGCGGACGCCCGCTTCGCGGTCGGGTCGACGTCAAGGGGGCGAAGAACCTGGCGACGAAGGCCATGGTCGCCTCACTCCTCGGCGAGACCGTGAGCACCCTGCGCGACGTACCGGCGATCAGCGATGTCGCCGTCGTGCGCTCGCTGCTCGAGGTGCACGGTGTGCGTGTGTCCGAAGGCGATGAGCCCGGTTCGCTGGTGTTCGACCCGAGCGACGTGGAATCCGCGCACTTCGAGCAGATCGACGCTCACGCCGGTGCCTCGCGCATTCCGATCCTCTTCTGCGGCCCGCTGCTGCACCGTCTCGGTCAGGCGTTCATCCCCGACCTCGGTGGATGCCGCATCGGTGACCGCCCCATCGACTTCCACCTGGACGCTCTGCGCAAGTTCGGTGCGATCGTCGAGAAGCTCCCCAGCGGCATCCGCCTCTCCACGGGGGGAAGCCGCCTGCACGGGGCGAACATCCACCTCCCGTACCCCAGCGTCGGTGCCACCGAGCAGGTGCTCCTCACGGCCGTGCGCGCCGAGGGCGCCACGGAGCTGCGCAACGCCGCCATCGAGCCCGAGATCATGGACCTGATCGCCGTGCTGCAGAAGATGGGCGCGATCATCTCCTACGAGCCGAACCGCGTCATCGTGATCGAGGGCGTCGAGAAGCTCCGCGGCTACGACCACCGGTCGATCTTCGACCGCAACGAGGCCGCGTCCTGGGCCTCCGCCGCGCTCGCGACCGATGGCGAGATCTTCGTCGGCGGCGCGAAGCAGCAGGAGATGCTCACCTTCCTCAACATCTTCCGCAAGGCCGGCGGCTGGTTCGACATCCAGGAAGACGGCATCCTGTTCCGTCGCGACGGCGAGATCAAGCCCGTCGTGATCGAGACCGACGTGCACCCCGGCTTCATGACGGACTGGCAGCAGCCTCTCGTCGTCGCCCTGACCCAGGCGCACGGCCGTTCCGTGGTGCACGAGACCGTGTACGAGAACCGCATGGGCTTCACCGACGCGCTGGTCAAGATGGGCGCCGACATCGTCGTGCACCCCCGAGGCCTCCAGGACGGTCCGCGTCGTGTTCCGCGTCGCGACCTCGAGCAGGCCGCGGTCATCACCGGTCCGACGCCGTTGCACGGCGCCGACATCGTGGTTCCCGACCTGCGCGGTGGCTACAGCCACGTGATCGCGGCGCTGACCGCCACCGGCGAGTCGAAGGTGTCCGGTGTCGACATCCTCAGCCGCGGCTACGAGAAGTTCCTCGCCAAGCTCGACGCGCTCGGCGCCGACTTCGACGTCATCCGGTGACCGCGGTGACGTCCCGGTCATCGGAGACGAAGCGGCCGAGCATCTTCTGGCCGCTCGCCGCGCTGATCATCCCTCCCGTGTCGCTGATCGCGAAGATCCGCGTGAGCGGCGCGGAGAAGCTGCCGCGCGAGGGATCGTACGTGCTCGCCCCGAACCACTACTCGGAGTTCGATCCGCTCATCGTCGCCGTCGCCGTGTGGCGGTCCGGTCGCGCGCCGCGCTTCATGGCCAAGGAGAGCCTGTTCAAGGTGCCGGTGCTCGGCTGGTTCCTGCATCGCACCGGGATGATCCCGGTCGCGCGCACGTCGTCGGCGTCGTCCGCACGGCAGACTATGAAGCAGTCCGAAGAGCTCGTCGAGCACGGTCGGGGCGTGATCGTCTACCCCGAGGGCACGCTCACGCGCGATCCCGATATGTGGCCGATGCGCGGCAAGTCCGGCGCGGTGCGTCTGGCCCTCGCCGACGGCATCCCCCTGATCCCGATGGCGCAGTGGGGTACCCAGGCGATCATGGGGCGCTACCAGAAGGGCCTGAGCCTGTGGCCGCTGCGCAAGCCGGTCAGAGTGCTCATCGGCGACCCCGTCGACGTCTCCGATCTGCGCGAGCGGGCAGGAGAGCCTGCGGCGCTCACCGAGGCGACGAACCGTCTGATGAACGCGATCACCGCACTCCTCGAAGAGCTGCGCGACGAGAAGGCACCCGCGGAGCGCTGGAACCCCGCGAGCCACGGACAGAAGGAGACTGGACGCCTTGACTCCTAAGAGAACCGCTGCGGCCGGGCCGCGGGCCGCGGTCGTAGGATCTGGCAGCTGGGGAACCACGTTCGGCAAGATCCTCGCCGACGGTGACGCTCAGGTGACGATGTGGGCTCGGCGCCCGGAGCTGGCCCAGGAGATCAACGAGGCCAAGCGCAACTCCCGCTATCTGCCCGGCATCAACCTGCCGCGCACGATGGCGGCGACGCACGAGCTCGCAACCGCTCTGGACGGCGTGGACCAGGTCTACCTGTCGGTGCCGAGCCAGTCGCTGCGCGAGAATCTGAAGGCGCTGCGGCCGCTGCTCGCCGACAGCGACGCCAAGATCATCAGCCTCATGAAGGGCGTCGAGCGCGGAACCGGACTGCGCATGAGCCAGGTGATCCAGCAGGAGCTGCGCTGCGACCCCGATCGCGTCGCCGTGGCCTCCGGACCGAACCTCGCTCTCGAGATCGCCCGCGAGCAGCCGACCGCCGCCGTGATCTCCTCGCGCAGTCAGGAGACGGCGGAGATCGTCGCGCGCGCGGCTCGGAACAGCTACTTCCGCACCTTCGTGAACACCGATGTGATCGGCACGGAGTTCGGCGGCGTCCTGAAGAACCTGATCGCGGTGGCCATCGGCATCGTCGACGGCGTCGGCTACGGCGAGAACACCAAGGCGTCGATCATCACCCGCGGTCTCGTCGAGATGACCGACTTCGCGGTGGCCAACGGCGCGCACCCCGAGACGCTCCAGGGGCTTGCCGGACTCGGCGACCTGATCGCCACCTGTCAGTCGCCGCTGAGCCGGAACAACACCGCAGGGCGACTGCTCGGTCAGGGCTACAGCTTCCAGGACGTCGTGAAGCAGATGCAGCAGACGGCCGAGGGATTGGCCTCCGTCGCCCCCGTCCTGCAGCTGGCGCGCGAGGCCGAGATCGACATGCCCATCGTCGAGCAGGTGAAGATGGTGCTCGACGGCAAGATGAATCCGCGGGACATCGCACCGCACCTGACGACGGACGACGACACCCCGCAGGGTGAGAGGACCAACCATGGACAAGCAGACGGTGGTGGTGCTCTTCGGCGGGCGCTCCAGCGAGCATTCGATCAGTTCCGCAACGGCGGGGGGCGTGCTGGGCGCGATTGACCGCGACCGCTACGCCGTGATCCCGGTCGGGATCACCCGTGAAGGCGCGTTCGTCCTCGAAGACGACGATCCCGCGAAGTTCCCGCTTGACGCGGCGCACCTCCCCGAAGTGGTCGACAACGGCACGCGCGTGCTCTGGCCGGAGCCGGGCGGTGACCGCACGCTGCGCGTCGTGCAGACCGACGGCACCGTCGAGGGGCGGGGAGAGATCGACGTGGTGCTGCCGATCCTGCATGGACCGCACGGCGAGGACGGCACCATCCAGGGCTTCTTCGACACGCTGGAGGTCCCTTACGCGGGCGGTGGGGTCCTCGACTCCGCACTCTGCATGGACAAGCACTTCATGAAGATCGCGCTCGAGGCCTCCGGCATCTCGGTCGCTCCCTGGGTGACGGTGCGCCGCACGGACTGGGATCGCGATGCCGCAGTCGTGCGTGCGCGGGCCGCGGAGCTGGGCCTGCCGGTGTTCGTGAAGCCCGCACGTGCGGGCTCGAGCGTCGGGGTGTCCAAGGTCGAAGCCGCCGACGAACTGGACGCAGCCCTGGCCGTGGCCTTCGCCGAAGACGACAAGGTGCTGATCGAGACAGGCGTGAGCGGTCGCGAGATCGAGGTCGCGGTGCTCGAGAGCGCCGACGGGGTCCGGGCATCTCTTCCCGGCGAGATCGTGCTGACCTCGCGGGGCTTCTATGACTTCGAGGGCAAGTACCTCGGCGGCGACGGCGTGGATGTCGTGTGCCCGGCCGAGGTGACCGACGCGGAGTTGGCGGCCATCCAGCAGGCGGGTATCCGCGCGTTCGAGGCCGTCGACGGCCGTGGGCTGGCCCGCGTCGACATGTTCCTGACGCCGTCGGGCGAGCTCGTGGTGAACGAGCTCAACACGATGCCGGGCTTCACCCCGATCTCGATGTTCCCCAAGTGCTGGGTCGCCTCGGGCCTGAGCTACGGCGATCTGATCACCGAGCTCGTCGAAGCCGGTCTGCGCCGCTGAGCGCGCGGTTCTCCGCGGCGATCAGCTCGCGGGGAACTCGACGCGGTCCGTGCACTGTCCGGTCGCGGGCTGGAGCCCGGACTGGATGCTCGCGGAGATCTTGTCGACGATCGCCTGGAAGTCGATCTGCTCGCCGCGGCGGATGGTCACCTCGACCGCGGGGTCGCGTCCGAACGTGACCAGCCTCTGACGCTCCTCTTCCTGCTCGAGGACCAACCAGTCGACGCCGCCGAGGGTGGTGCACACGAGTGCAGACGGTGCGGGGGGCTCGACACCGCAGCGCAGCACGACGGTGGGGTCGCCCCAGGCACCTGTCGCCTGCGCGTCGGTCCAGACCCGATCGAATCCGCCGACGGTCTCCGGCAGCAGCACGGAGACGTTCGCGCATGCGGGGTTGTTCGCATCGGCGGCGGGTTCGAGGTGCACGGTGGTCGAGCAGCCGGCGAGCATCGCGGCCAGGGACACCGCGCCTGCGAGGACAGCGAGGCGACGGGAACGGGGCATGCTTCCAGGCTACCTTTGACAGCATGCCCTCCCGACCCGATACCGACGATCCGCGCCTGGGAGATGTGTCCGAGGGGCGTATTCTCCAGGCGATCCTGACCCGGACCCCCGCGGCCTCGCACACGCTGATCGGTCCGGGCGATGATGCGGCCGTCATCGCCACGCCCTCCGGCTCGGTGGTGGCGACGACAGACACGCTCGTGCACGGTCCCGACTTCCGTCTCGCATGGTCGAGTGGGTACGACCTCGGCTGGAAGGCTGCGGCGGTGAACCTCGCCGATGTGGCGGCGATGGGTGCCCGCCCGACCGCGCTGCTCGTCGCTCTGGCCGTCCCGCGGGAGCTGCGTCTGTCGTTCGTCGAGCGCCTCGCCGACGGCTTCCGCGACGCCTGTGCATCTCTCGCGCCCGGATGCGCTGTGGTCGGCGGCGATCTGACGGTGTCCGACGTGCTGACGGTCGCCGTGACCGCTCTCGGCGACCTGGAAGGGCGTGTCGCGGTGACGCGGAGCGGTGCGCGAGCTGGTGATGTCGTCGCGGTGGCCGGGGAGCTCGGGCATGCCGCTCGCGGTCTCGCGGTGCTGTTCGGGCGGTTCCGAGAAGGAGATGTCCCCGTGCCGGTGGATCCGGCGAACCTCGCTTCGGGTGAGAGCGCGGCGCTGGCGGCACAGCTTCGACCCGCACCGCCGATCGGCCTCGGTGCGGTCGCGGCCACGGCGGGCGCCACGGCGATGATGGACGTCTCCGACGGGCTCGCTCTCGACGCACGACGGATGGCCGCGGCTTCGGGCGTCACGATCGCCCTCGATCGCTCTCTTCTCGGAGACGACCCGGAACGCGCGCTGGCGGGGGGAGAGGACCATGCGCTGCTCGCGACGTTCCCCGAGGGAACGCTGCCACCGGGATTCCGCGTCATCGGTTCGGTTCGGGCTCGCGGAGAAGAAGACCTGCTCTGCGACGACCTTCCTGTCGACCTCTCCGGGTGGGACCCCTACCGGGACTGGGACTCGGTCGCCGGCTGATCGAGCCGCTCGGAGTCCTTCGCCTCCGGGGCAGGTTCAGCCCACCACACTGTGGTATCGCCGTAGCTCTTCTCGCGGAACTGCTCCAGATTCGCTGCTCCGAAGTCGGGCGGCGTGGAACGGCGGGCCCGCTCGACGACCACCACGGCGTCCGCCGACAGCAGCGGAGCGAGCGCGACGAGATCGGCGGTCATGGCGGTGTCGTCGAGATCGTAGGGCGGATCGGTGAAGACGAGGTCGAAAGGTCCCGTCGCGCGCTGCAGGAACGCGTGCGCGGTGCTCTCGTGGACGCGACCGGGCGGCAGACCGCCCGCCTTGGCGACGACGGCGGCGTTGCGTCGGACGATGGCCGCGGCCTGGCGTGCGCGTTCCACGAACTCGGCACTCGCCGCTCCGCGGCTGAGCGCCTCGAGCCCGAGGGCGCCTGATCCGGCGTAGAGGTCGAGCACTCTCGCTCCCTCGATCGCGCTCAGGGATTCCAGCGCGCCGAACAGCGACTCGCGCACCCGATCACTCGTGGGGCGTGTGCCCGAGCCCGGCACCTCGAGTCGGGCGCCTCGGGCGCTGCCTGCGATGATCCTCGTCACCCGTTCACGATACGACAGCCTGCGTGCCGGCTGTGTCCGTCGTGTTCCCTAGACTCGGAGCATGTCGCTCACGCTCGATTCCTCGTTGGAGGATGCGCTCGGTGCGGCGTCTGCCAAGACGCTCGGTCGCGCCTTCGGCATGCAGAGCGTCGGAGACCTGCTCGCGCACTATCCGCGCCGCTACGCCGACCCTGGCGAGCTCACGCCGATCCGCGACCTGCCCCTCGGAGAGACGGTGACCATCGTCGCCGAGGTTCTCTCCTCGAGCTTCCGTCGCATGCGCAACCGTCCCGGTGCCATGGTCGACGTCGTGATCGGCGACGGGATCGGACGCATGTCGCTGACCTTCTTCGCCAAGAACGTCGGCGCAGCCGAGTGGCGGTCGAAAGATCTCGCAGTGGGACGACGCGGTGTGTTCTCCGGCAAGGTCGGGGAGTTCAACGGGGTGACGCAGTTCGCGCACCCGGAGTACGAGCTGTTCGACGATGAGGATTCCGCTCGGCGCAGTGCCGACGCGCGCGCAGCCGTGCCGATCCCGATCTATCCCGCGACCTCGACGATCCAGACCTGGCAGATAGCCAGACTCATCGGTCGCGTGCTCGACGACCTCGCGGAAGCCCCCGACCCGTTGACCGCGGAGATCCGAGAACGCGAAGAGCTGCTCACCGCTCGCGAGGCTCTCGAACTGGTGCACCGCCCCCGCACCCGGAACGACATCGACCCGGCCGTGCGCACCCTGCGCATGCATGAGGCGCTCACCCTGCAGACGGCGCTCCTCCAGCAGCGGGACGCGATTCGTGCGCTCTCCGCCACGTCGCGGCCTGCGAGCGCGGGCGGGCTGCTGGAACGCTTCGACGCGAGCCTCCCGTACACGCTCACTCCCGATCAGGAGACGGTGGGACGGCAGATCGCCGCTGACCTCGTCGGTGCCTGGCCGATGAACCGTCTCGTTCAGGGCGAAGTCGGATCCGGTAAGACGCTGGTGGCCCTGCGAGCGATGCTGCAGGTGGCCGAGAGCGGCGGCCAGGCCGCGCTGATCGCCCCCACAGAGGTCTTGGCCGGTCAGCATCTGCGCTCGATCGCCAAGATGCTCGGTCCTGATCTCGCGCCGTTGCTGATGCCGACGCTGCTGACTGGTCAGATGCCCGCGGCCGAGCGCCGCAAGGCCGCCCTGCGGGTCGCGTCCGGGCAGGCGCTGATCGTGGTCGGGACCCATGCCCTGCTGGGGGAGAAGACGACGTTCGCCGACCTCGGTCTGGTCGTGGTCGACGAGCAGCACCGCTTCGGTGTCGAGCAGCGCGAGGCTCTGCGGGCGAAGGGCTCGAGTCCTCACGCCCTCGTGCTGACGGCGACGCCGATCCCGCGGACGGTCGCGATGACGGTCTTCGGCGACCTCGACACCTCTGTCATCCGCACCATGCCGGCGGGCCGCGCCGGCATCGAGTCGTTCGTGGCTCCGCTCGCGGAGCACCCCGGGTGGTTCAATCGCGTCTGGGAGCGGGCCGCGGAGGAGATCGCCCAGGGGCGGCAGGTCTTCGCGGTGTGCGCGGCGATCGACACGACTAAGAAGACGGCCGAAGCGGGGGAGCAGCCCGCGCTCGCGCCCGAGGGCGCCTCAGGGCCCCGCTGGGGCGTCGTCCAGCTCGACGAGGCTCTCGCGACCCACCCGACGCTCGGCGGGCTGCGGCGCGCCGTGCTGCACGGTCGTATGCCGTCGGATGAGAAAGACGCCGTGATGCAGTCTTTCGCCCGCGGCGACATCGACCTCCTCCTCGCCACCACGGTGATCGAGGTCGGCGTCGACGTGCCCAACGCGTCGACGATGATCGTCCTCGATGCCGACCGGTTCGGCGTCTCGCAGCTGCACCAGTTGCGCGGGCGAGTCGGTCGAGGCGGCGTCCCCGGGCTCTGCCTCCTCGTGACCGAGGCCGAGGCGGGGTCGCTCGCGCGCGACCGCGTCGATGCTGTCGCCGCGACTCTCGACGGTTTCGCCCTCGCCGAGGTCGATCTGGAGCTGCGCGGTGAGGGTGATGTGCTCGGCGCGGCGCAGGCGGGCGTCCGCTCTTCCCTCAAGCTCCTCCGCGTCGTGAAGGACGCCGGTCTCATCGCCCGGGCGCGTGAGCTGGCCGAGGGCATCCTGTCCGCCGACCCCGACATGGCCGATCACCCGGGCCTTCGCGAGGCGATCGCACGACGTGTGAGCGATGAGGATCGCGCGGCGCTGGCGAAGAACTGACGCGGAACCGACGTGCCCTAGGCTGGAACCATGAGCAGCCGGATCGCCGTCGTCCCGGGTTCCTTCGATCCGCCTACGCTGGGTCACCTCGATGTGATCAGGCGCGCGGCCGCTCTCTATGACGAGCTGCACGTGCTGGTCGTGCACAACCCGGGCAAAGAGGCGATGCTGCCGATCGCGCAGCGGCTCTCCCTGCTGGAGAAGTCGATCGCCGACGACGGCATGCAGGGCAACATCGTCATCGGTTCGTGGAGCATGGGTCTCCTGGTCGATTACGCCCGCGATGTGAACGCCGGTGTGCTGGTGAAGGGCATCCGCTCCCAGATCGACGTCGCGTACGAGTCTCCGATGGCGATCGTTAACCGACACCTCGCCGGCATTGAGACCGTGTTCCTCCTGCCCGACCCCTCGCACGCCATGGTCTCCAGCTCCCTCGTGCGCCAGGTCGCATCTCTCGGCGGCGATGTGACGCCCTTCGTCCCCTCGGCGGTCGCGGCGTTCCTGGATACTGGGTCCCGCGGGCTCTGACGCCCTTCCCTGAACGCGCGGTCAGAGCGACCGTGAGCCCTGGCCGGTAGCATGGAAGCGTGCGCTCTCGAATGAACGGCCCTTTTGTGCTCCCTGCCCGCGACATCGTCCGGCGACCGGGAGAGATGCGCGAACACGAGTTCACCGTCGCTCTCTCCGAGGCGTGGGGTGAGGGGATCGTGTCGTACGAGGCCGGGTCCGAACTCGATCTCGATGTGCGGTTGGAGTCCGTCCACGAGGGCATCCTCGTGTCGGGAATCGCTGATGCGGAATACGCCGGCGTGTGCGGAAGATGCCTGATCGACATCACTCGGCCCGTCGAAGTCGAGTTCCAGGAGCTTTTCGCGTATCCTGGTGAGGAAGAAACTGACTTCGAGGTTCAAGACGACCACGTGGATCTTGAAACTCTCGTCAGGGATGCGGCCGTACTGGCACTTCCTTTTCAGCCGGTGTGTCAGCCGGATTGCCCGGGTCTCGACCCGAAAACGGGTGAACGACTGACCGTGAGCACCGGAACGGAGCAGGCCGCTCCCATCGATCCTCGGTGGAGTGCGCTCCAGAACATCACAGACCAAGACGGCACGGAAGAATCTCGTGCCGCCGAGAAAGAAGAGAGCTAGTCATGGCTGGTAACCCCCCGAAGCGCAAGGTATCCCGTTCGAACACCCGCTCGCGCCGCGCGCAGTGGAAGGCGGCGCCCGTCGCGCTCGTCAAGACGATCGAGAACGGCCAGGTCGTCTACAGCCGTCCCCACCAGGCGAAGGTCGTCACCGACTCGCAGGGTACGGAGCTCTTCCTGGAGTACAAGGGCCGCAAGGTCGCCGACGTCTGAATCGCGTACGGTGACGGAGGTCCCCGGGGGGATGAGGCCTCTCCCAGATAAGCTCCGCGTCGATATCGACGCGGAGCTTCTGGAGTTGGCCCTCACTCATCGCTCGTACGCGTACGAGCACGGCGCCATCCCGCACAACGAGCGTCTCGAGTTCCTCGGGGACTCGGTGCTCGGTCAGGCCGTCACCGTCATGCTGTTCACCACGCACCCTGATCTCGATGAGGGCGAGCTGGCCAAGCGGCGCGCGAGCGTCGTGTCGACCGTCGCCCTCGCCGAAGTCGCGCGCGGGATCGATCTCGGTAGTCATCTTCTGCTCGGACGCGGTGAGGAGCAGACGGGCGGTCGCGACAAGGACTCGATCCTCGCCGACACGATGGAAGCCGTCATCGGGGCCACCTACCTCTCGGCCGGGCCCGAAGCCGCGACAGAGCTCGTGCTGCGTCTGACGAAGCCGCTGCTGGCCGACCCGGAACGCTACGGCGCCGCGATGGATCCGAAGACCAGTCTGCAGGAGCTGGCCGCCCGTGTCGGTGCGACGCCTCCCCGCTACTCGGTGGAAGCGAGCGGGCCCGATCACGACCGGCGGTTCGTCGCGACCGTCATCGTGGGCGATGTGAGCATGACCGGCGCGGGCAGCAGCAAGAAGACGGCCGAGATGGCTGCGGCCCTCAGTGCCTGGCGCACCCTCAGCGAGCGTGCCTGAGCTTCCTGAGGTCGAGGTCGTCCGTGCGGGCCTCGCCCCGGCTGCCGTCGGATCCCTGATCACCGCGGTGAGCGTGTTCGATGAACGCGCGCTCACGCGGCACGTCGCGGGTGCCGCTGATTTCGTCGGTCGGCTCGAAGGACGCACCTTCACCGCAGCGTCCCGCCGGGGCAAGTTCCTCTGGCTCCCGCTCGACGACGGCGACTCCGCGCTGATCGCGCACCTCGGGATGAGCGGCCAGATGCTGCTTCGTGCTCCCGATGCGGGCGCCGAACGCCATGAGCGCGTGCGCATCGGCATCGAGCATCCGACCCACGGCGAACTCGCGATCGTGTTCGCCGACCAGCGGACTTTCGGCTCGCTGGCGGTGGACGCACTGATCGACGACGCAGGATCGCGGATCCCCACCCAGGTCGCGCATATCGCCCGTGACCCGCTGGATCCTCGTTTCGATGATCCGGCTTTCCGTGCTGCTCTGGCCAGACGGGCGAGCGCGATCAAGCGCGTGCTGCTCGACCAGGGGGTCGTGAGCGGGATCGGCAACATCTACGCCGACGAGTCGCTGTGGGCTGCGCGCATCCACCCGGAGACGCCCGCCGCCAGCCTGTCGACACAGGCCGTGCGCCGGCTGCTCGCCGAGGTGCGCCTCGTGCTCGCGAAGGCCCTCGCCGAGGGCGGCACCAGCTTCGATGCGCAGTACGTCAACGTCAACGGTCAGGCCGGCTACTTCGCGCACTCGCTCAACGCCTACGGGCAGCAGGTCAAGCCGTGCCCTCGATGCGGCACGTCGATCGTCCGCGAGAGTTTTATGAATCGCGGGTCGCACTTCTGTCCGCGGTGCCAGCGACGGCCGTGAGGAGGTACTGAGGCTCAGCCGTTGAGCAGTACCGATGCGATTGTGCTGTCATTCATCGTTGCGACCGCATACACTCCGTCGTCGAAACCATAGGCGAGGGAAACGCTGGGAGCATTCGCCTCTGAATCCCAAACGGCGCTGAGCGAGCTGAGCTCACACCTGGCGAACATGTTCCGGTCTGCCTCGCAGGGCCGTTCGGCCGCGACTTCGGCATGCAGTAGCGACGGCTCTTTCTGCTGCACGAACGCAAAGGCTGCGCCTACAGCCTGCAGCGCTCTCTTCGTTTTCTCGTCGTCAAGCGGGCAGTCGAAGATGACGCCGGATGAATATGTGCTGTCAGCGATTTCTATCGTGCAACGGTAGAACGTGGGCCCCAAAGCTTCGAACTGGAGGTCGGCCATCGGCCCAGTCTAGAGGTCGTCGCCTCGCCTGGTTTGAGGATCAACATCCTCCGTGTAAGGGGCCCTGCGATGTTCGCGCTTCTCCGGTGGCTCGGACCCATGAGGACAAGCTCGCCAGGTCAACGTGACTAACTGTGCCAGTCGGGCTGGGCTGACCCCGTTTGGTAGGTCCGGTGGTTGTGTGAGTGGTCCTGTTGCCCGGGGGGTCCGGGCAGTGAGACTGGTCAGATCATGACGAACAGCAGGAAGCGTCACACCTCGGAGCAGGTCGTCCGTAAGCTCGGGCGGGCCGACAGGATGCTCGCGGGCGGTAGCGACATCGCCGGGGTGTGTCGAGAGCTCGGAGTGTCCGAGCAGACGTACTACCGGTGGCGTTGCGGGACTGGCTGCGGGCGTATGCGAAGAAGCACCCGCGGTGGGGATACCGCAGGGCCTACCACGATGCCCGCGGCGAGGGGTGGGTCGTGAACCACAAGAAGATCCAACGGCTCTGGCGCGAGGAAGGGCTGCGCGTCCCGCAGCGGCGTCGCCGCAAACGCGTTGGGTCTTCGACCGTCGACGCCCCGGCAGCGGTCGCACCGAACCTCGTGTGGGCGGTGGACTTCCAGTTCGACGCGGACGAGCAGGGCCGTCCGATCAAGATCTGCTCCATCGTCGACGAGCACACCCGCGAGTGCATCGGCGGGCTCGTCGAACGGTCGCTCACCGCGGACCGGCTCACCGCCCCCCTCGAGGACCTCGTCGCCGTCCGCGGCGCCCCCGCGGTGCTCCGATCCGACAACGGCCCCGAGTTCATCAGCGACGCGATGGCCGACTGGGCCGGCACCCGCACCGGCCTGTTCTACATCCCGCCCGGCTCGCCCTGGCACAACGGGTACGTCGAGTCGTTCAACAGCAGGCTCCGCGACGAGTGCCTGAACATCAACAGCTTCTACTCGCTGCTCCACGCCCAGGTCGTGATCGGCGACTGGAAGACCGAATACAACCACGACCGCCGGCATTCATCGCTCGGCTACCTCGCACCCGTCGACTACGCTCGGCAATGCACCCATCAATCGGAAACCGACGACTCGCACAGCGACCGGACCGAATGAAGGGGGCGGCCCAGCCTCCCCCGGCATCTCGGGGGAACGTTCACAGTGTTCTCACGCGAAGGGACGCTGCTGCACGACGCGGAGAAGAGGTGCCAGGCCGCCCCGCAACGCCGCGCGGGTCCCAGGATCACCGAGAGGCTGCCGCCGAATTCGATGGCCGGGTCGAGTGATTCGACCCATGAGGGCGCCGGTCCCGGACTCACCCCCGAGGGGCGGAGCCGACATGCGGCGACGGCGCCACCCTCGCAAGGGCGACGCGTCGCTCGGCCGGGCTCGGCGATGCAGGCCCGCCACAGGTGGGCGTGGTGGTGATGGCCACGCCCACCTGTGGTCGCTCAGGAGCGGGCGAAGAACATCTGGTTGACGGACTTGTTCGCACCCCAGGCGGAGGTGGGGCGGGCGCCCTTGCCGAGCTCCCACGCGATCGTCACCGAGCGAGCACGCGTGATGGAACGCAGGCGCGAACCGGTGTGCACGTCACCCACACGCGAGGACGTCTTGGCGTTGATCACGGCCATGACCTGCGCCTTGCTCGCGTCGGCGGGCACCCGCACCGTCACGAACTGCCAGTTGTTCGCGCCCCAGAGGGCGCGGTCCTCGCGGTAACGCAGCACGCCGTCGTCGTCGAGGCGCGCCACGACCCGGGCCTGAGCCGCGGTCTTGGGCATGTACCGGTCCACCCGGAAGGTGCGCTGCACCGCCTTCACTGCGGGGACGCTCGGACGGGTCGTCGGGCGCGTGGTGGCGTGGTCGTGGGGCGCGTCGTCGGCGCGGGCACCGTAGTCGCGGGCGACGTGGGCCGCGGCGTGATCGCCGGGACCGAGGTCGTCGGCGCCGGGCTCGTCGGCCGGGGGGCCGTCGTCGGGTACACGCAGCACCGGAGCGGGGACGCCGTTTCTCCATGTGATGTCCCGTGTCGCCTGTCTGATCGACCCCGGCCTCACCTTCCTTAGCCGCGATGCCGAGGCCTGGTCCACGTTCTGCGGGCCGTCCGGGCGTGGACGGGCACGCCCGGCGCCGGCACAGAGCGTCCGAAGTGCCACGGGGCGGGCCGGCAGGCATGATCCGGGCGGGACGCGGCCCCCCACCGGGGGTGACCCTGCCGGGCCGCCGGGTCCGGACCCGGTCACGCGGCTCTCGGGACGGGCTGGGCGCGTACCTGCCGCTCTCAGCGCCCGCGACAGGGAGTTCCGCGAGTGGGCGACGGAGGTCGGGGGCCGGACATCCCGTTGTCGGCAGGTACGGTAGGGTCATACCGTCGAGCTCCCCGCCCGAGGGGCATGACGAGGAGGTCAGCATGGCTCTGCGCGAACTCGAGTTCACGTCGCACAACGGCACCGACACCATCCAGGCCTGGGTGTACGAACCGGCGGTCACGCCGGTGGCGGTGGTCCAGCTCATCCACGGTCTCGGCGAGCACTCCCGCCGGTACCTGCACATGACGGCCGCGCTGGTGGATGCGGGGTTCGTCGTGGTCGCGGACGATCACGCGGGTCACGGTCGGACGGCGATGCAGTCGGGGACGTGGGGTGACGCCGGTGACGAGTCGGCGACGGTCATCGTGCAGGACGAGGTGACGCTGTACCGGAAGGCCAAGGAGCTGTTCCCCGACCTGCCGTACGTGGTGTTCGGCCACAGCCTGGGGTCGATGATCGCGCGGGCGCTGGTGCTGCAGCCGGGTGTCGAGGTCGACGGGCTCGCGCTGGGCGGTATCGCCGTGGGCATGCGCGGTGTCGAGTCGACGCTGGATCGCGAGGCCCTGAAGGCTGCCGTGGCGGCCGACGGTTCCGCCCCCGCTGCGGATGCGTTGGTGGGCCAGCTGTTCGACGGCTTCTACGACCGCCTCGGCCCGGACTTCGGCCCGACGGACTGGGTGGCGCGCAACGCGGACGTCGTCCGTGATCACGGCCGCGACCCCTTCAACAACTTCGGCGCCCCCTTGAGCAACCGGTTCCTGCAGGGCTTCGTCGACGTGTACGACCAGGCCAACGGCGACGACTTCTTCGACCGCCTTCCGCAGGTTCCCGTCGCGATCTTCGCGGGCGCGGAGGACCCGGTGACCAACTACGGCGAGGGTGCGCGCGAGGTCGCCCGGCGCCTGGAGGAGAAGGGCCACGACGTCGAACTCCACATCTACCCCGACGTCCGCCACGAGGTTCACAACGAGCCCGAGACCCGCGCCGAGATGGAGAACTCCCTCATCGAGTTCGTCCACCGCGCCGCCGGGCGGGACGACGCCTGACCCCCGAGGCGCACCCGGCCGCTCGCGCCCAAGCACCGTGACGGGGCCCTGCCGTGAGGATCGTCTCTCGGCAGGGCCCCGTCGGTGATGTGAGGTCTCAGGCCATGACGGGACGCACGCGTCGCCCAGCGAGGGGCTCGTCCATGGTGACCTCGCGAAGCGGAGGATGTCGCCGGTGGCGCAGCGAGGGCGAGAGGCCTGGCCACGGGCATCCTCGCCGAAGTGAAGGCGAGGATGCCGAGAGCAGGCTCCGCGACGAGTGCCTGAACATCAACAGCTTCAACTCGCTGCTCCACGCCCAGGTCGTGATCGGCGACTGGAAGACCGAATACAACCACGACCGCCGGCATTCATCGCTCGGCTACCTCGCACCCGTCGACTACGCTCGGCAATGCACCCATCAATCGGAAACCGACGACTCGCACAGCGACCGGACCGAATGAAGGGGGCGGCCCAGGGCTACTTCGCGCACTCGCTCAACGCCTACGGGCAGCAGGGCAAGCCGTGCCCTCGATGCGGCACGTCGATCGTGCGCGAGAGCTTCATGAACCGGGGTTCGCACTTCTGCCCGCGGTGCCAGCGGCTGCGCACGTAGAGCGGCTACCCGCGCGCGACCGCGGCGATCATGTGCTGCCCCGTTCCGGGGAGAGCCGCGAGAGGACCGCCCTCGTCGAGGACGACGTCGACGAACAGCATCGGTAGGCCTTGAGCCGTCCACGGCGATGCTCTATCCATGAGCTGCGCGTGGACATGCGGTTCACTGCTGTTTCCGGAGTTCCCACAACGTGCGATCCGGGTCCCGGCGCGTACCGTCTCACCGACCTTCACGGCGACGGACCCCTGCTCCAGGTGAGCCACGGTCGCGAAGTCGCCGTTCGCCCCACGGATCGTCACGTGGTTGCCCAAGATGAATCCGGGTCCGCCGAGCTCGCGCACCGCTCCCTCGATCAGCATGTAGGCGATCGCCAACCCGCTAGATCGGGCTCGATGGTCGCGCCGCCAGTCGGTGGCGCGCACGACGACGCCGTCGATCATGGCGAACACCGGCTCGCCGAAGGCGGGGTACTCCCGCGCCGGCCGCATGGCGGACCCGCTGCCGAACGACGGGCGGGCGGTGTCGTCGGGTTCGTGCACGAGATCGATGGCGTACGCCTGTCCGTACAGACGGATGCCGTGGCTGGGAACCTTGGTCGCAGGACTGTTCACGCTCAGCCACCGCCCGGACACCGGAGCCGAGATCGCCACGGCCTCTCTGGTCGGAATCAGGCGTGGCCCGATGAAGACCAGAAGCACGCAGACGGCCAGCACACCGACCGAGATGACGGCGACGATGCTCCTCGCCTGACGAGCGCCATCGCCCAGGCTGATCCCACTGGTGAAGGCGATGGCGACGAGGATGAGAGCGGTGACGCCGTAGAGAGCCCCGCGCACACGGTAGAGGGCGAGCAGGATGCGCCTCATCGTTCTGCTCCGAGCACGCACGCGAGCAGGGGCACGATGCGTGCGGCCGGCACCTCATAGCTGCCGCGCCCACTCTGGCGCACCCATCCTGCCGACACGAGCTGGCGCAGATGATGATGCAGTTGTCCGGTCGTCCCGAGGCCGTCGACGGCGGCGAGCTCCGACGTGGCGTGGGTTCCCGAGACGATATGACGAAGGAGCTCGAGGCGCACAGGGTGTCCGAGCGCCGCGAAGACGGATGCGCGTTCCGCCCACGTGGCCTCCAGCTGTCCTGCGGTTCCCACGGTCTGCTGCCAGGACACCGGTGCTCCCGTCGGCGACGTCAGCGCGCCGACGAGCATCACCGCTCCCTCTGTCGTCGAGGCGTCATCGGGGAGGCGCGCCTGCAAGCCGTTCAACGCCCAGAAACCGCCCTCGTCGAAGGGCGCGCTGTGTGAGACGTGGCGCGTCTGCTCCAGCACTGCCACCCGCTCGCTCAGAGCAAGTAGTGCTTCGCGGAGCTGGGAGATCTCATCACTCACGGTCGAATAATACGTCATTACGTAGTATTCGACCATGAGTCGCTTTCACACGGTCTGGAAGGAACGCTGCAGTAGTGGGCGCGTGGCCCACGTGGTGGCCCAGACCACGCCGATCCCGACCGATACGACGGCGGCGATGGTCATCAGCGAGAGTGGGGCCGTGATGAGCGCGATCCCGACGAGCGGGAAGACCAGGACGGCTGCGACCAGCGCCGACCCGATCGCCGTGACCAGCAGAGGCGACATGATCGCGCGACGACGCGCCCGATCCACGGTCTCGATCGGCATGCCCAGGTGGTGCAGGCTGCGGTGCAGGTCGCGCTGGTCGAGCACATCGGACGCCTGATTGACCCCGACCGACGCCGCGACCATCAGGAACGAGCCGATGAGTGTGATGATGAGCCCGGTGCGGATGTCGTCGGCGAGGGCGATGTCGGACGCGGCGGCGTCGGCGGTGCTCATCATGTTCAGCAGGGCGACTCCCGTGCCGGCGAACACGGCCATGAAGCTCGCCATCGCGATGCCTCCGACCTGACGCCAGGCCGCCTTCGGAGAATCCAGCACGATCCGCGCGGCGAGCAGTCGCTCGGGACGTTCGGCGCGGCGCAGCTGGCGTCCCGCTGAGACTTTGAGCACCCACGGGCCGACCAGATTCAGCACCGCCAACGCAGCTGCGAACAGCCCGGCGAGGATGACGATCGTCATCAACAGGCCGCCGACCGAGGGGAACACCTTGATCAGCACGAAGGCGATTGCGATCGCACCGGCGGCGATCACGGCGCGAATCCAGTGCACCGGTGGCACATCCGTGCGCGTGCGCACGCCCAAGGGCGAGATGACGACGCGTCGAAGGCCGATGACGGCACTGGTGGCTGCGAGTGCGAGCACGGCCGCGACGACGATCACGGTCTGCGGCGGCGGAAGGACCACGGCTGCGAACCCGAGTGCTTCGCCCCGGAACGGGATCAGCCCGATGAGAGGGCTGATCGCGACGTGCCCGATGACACCGGCGAGAGCGCCGACCGCAGCCACGAGCACCGACTCCGCCACGGTGGCGATCGTGACTCCGGCCGGTGACACTCCGAGCAGGCGGAGGGTGGAGAGCCGCTCGTCTCGTCGACGTGCGGAGAGCCGGGCCGCCGCGCCACCGAGGGACATCAGCGGCACCACCAGCAGGACCAGCGCGATGGCCGCGAGGGCCTGGTAGAGGGGAGCGATCTCATCCGTCCATCCCCAGAAGGACTGCGCACCCCCGATGACCGTGAGGACCAGCATCGTCACCACGGCGAAGGCGACCACCGGCAGCGCGAGGACGCTGTTCTGGCCGGGAGCAGGCCGCAGCAGGAGGGCGAGGACGTTGCGGTTCATGCGGCCACCGCCGACGAGATGATGCGTCCGTCGCGCACGGCGACCGTGCGTGTGCAGCGGGCGGCGACGTCGGGATCGTGCGTGACCACGACGAGTGTGCGTCCCTGCCCGGTCGTCGACCACAGGAGGGCGTCCATGACCTCGGAGGACGTCGTCGAATCGAGGGCACCCGTGGGCTCGTCGGCGAAGACGAGCTCTGCGCCGGTCGCCTGAGCGCGGGCGATGGCGACGCGCTGGGCCTGTCCGCCGGAGAGCTCGCCGATGCGACGATCCTCCATCCCGGCGAGCCCGAGAGCCGCGAGCCACGACGCCGCGTGCTGCACGGCGTCCTGGCGGCGGACGCCGTTGATCATGGACGCCAGCGCGACGTTCTCCACTGCCGTCAGCTCGGGGATGAGAAGACCCTGTTGGAAGACGAACCCGAACCTCTCGCGACGCAGACGGGAGCGCGCGGACTCGCTGAGCGCGGTCACCTCGATGGGGGCGCCCTCGGCGGGGCGGAAGACGACGCTGCCGGCATCAGGCGCCGTGATTCCAGCCAGCACGTGCAGGAGCGTCGTCTTGCCGGAGCCGGAGGCGCCCATGATCGCCACGGATTCGCCTCGATGGATCGCCAGATCGACGCCGGCGAGAGCGCGCGTGGTCCCGAAGGTCTTGATGAGGGCGTGGGCTTCGATCACGGGAGTGTTCATGCTTCCAGCCTCGCCACCCGCCGCGGTGCCGTCATCGCTCCGGCGGATGACGGTGCGGACCCGACGTCATCCCGAAGAATGAGATCGGGTCCGCGCGCTCGTCAGATCATCTTCTGCCACGCCCCGGCGTACGAGACGGGCACGAAGCCGATCGCCTCGTTGATGCTCAGCATCGGCCTGTTCTCCTCCGCATTGAAGGTCGAGACGACGGTGGAGTGCGGCATCAGCTCGCGCCAGCGAAGCAGGTTCGCGCACTTCACGATCGTGCCCAGACGATGCCCGCGGTGGTCCTTGCGCACCAGGGTGCCGTACTGTTCCGTGACACCGGTGCGGTCCGCGGCGATGACCAGCTCGTTGTAGGCGACGAGCTCTCCCGTCGGAACGTGCTGTACCGCGACCACGGAGACGGCTTGACCGGAGCTCAGGATCCTCGCCTCCCGGCGGGCGACGCGATCGGCGTCCCAGCTCTCCTCGGCGAAGTCCATGTCGCCGCTCGGCGCATCCGTCGACAGCCGGGCGAGGACGTCCGCGAAGCCGTCCCGGAGTTCGGGCGGAGTCGGCATATCCCATTCGAGGACGCGGTAGTCGGGGCCGGCGAACGCGGTCGCGTCCGTCAGCGCTGCGCGCAGGGGAGCGGGGTCCGCGTGGAGGTCGTACTCGCTGTTGCGCTCGACCTGCTCGAGCACGTAGCCGTCGCTCTCGACGAGGTCGGAGAGCGGAGTCGCCGGGATCCGTCCCCACTTCGTGCGCGGCACGAGCATGCGCTCAGTGCCCTCCGGACGATGCAGCGTCCAGGTCTGCAGGACGTTTCGATCATGTACCCGCGCCTCGGCTTCTGCCTGCGCGAGCAGGGCATCCTCGATGCCCTGCCCCCAGTGTTCGCGCGGCACCAGCAGGTCGAACTCGATCGCGTGAGCCTCATCTTCGAGGGCGATGTAGATCGTGATCATGCCGACGATCTGCCCGTCGATGCGGGCGACGAACCCCCGGTGGAGTGCGTCTGTCTGGTCCTGCCATCCGGGCAGCATCTGCTCGGCTGTGGAGGCGAGATCGGGGAGGCCGACCAGTTCATCGCAGATCTGGCGGTTGAGTGCGGCGCAGGCGCGGAAGTCGGCCGCGTCATCGGCGTCCAGGGAGACCGGCACGATCAGCGGCGTGATCGTCGGTTCGACGGTCGTCATGTGATGTTTCCTTCGTAGGTGTTTCCAGCGGGTGAGCTCCGCGACGGGCGGAGCGGGGGAGAGTGCCGGCGGTGAGGCCCCGGCGATGGTTCCCCGCCGCCGCCCGCACGGAGCAGGCGGGGGTGGGGAACCATCGGAGGAGAGACGAGCATCACCGACGCCCGATCATCAGCGCATTCCGCGCTGCAGGTCGAACATCAGCAGTGCCTGGGATTCCGCGGCGGAGCGATGACGCTGCTCACCGAGCAGAAGCATGTCTGCCGGATCGATGTGCAGGCCGCGGCGCGGACGCCGGGGGCGCTGCGCCCTCTGGAAGAGCCAGAGGCCGATCCGGAGGGAGAGACGATCTGCGAGCGACAGGCGACGCAGCTCGTCGGGGTGGGGGATCTGGAGGACCTCGCGGTCCTCGATATCGGGCGGGTGGATGTCGCTGCGATGCAACGTGGTGTTCACGATGGTTCCTTCGAGAGAAAGGCGGTGATGGATGCGGAAGCACCGCACGTCGACCGAGGAAGCGGCCAGGAGCGATGCGGAAGAACGCGGGGCGACGGGGTCACGCAAAAGTGGCCCCGCACGCGGGGATGAGCCGGGACCTGGGATGCAGGTCAGCAGACGGGGCGCGGAAGAGCCGACCGGATAGAGCCCACTACGGGCACGGAATCTCGGTGTGCGGTTCTACGAGAGAGCGCTGATGCGGACGCCGGCGGTTACCGAGAACGCGTGGCGCGGCGCGAAGTGCGCGGGCGCGGCGAGGCCAGTGGCCTGTGCGTTGAGCTGAGTCGTAATCATCGGTAACCTCCTTTCGTGTGGCGATCCGGACGCAACCGTAGCGAATCCAGCGGGCGGGCGTCAAGCACATGTGGTCCCGCTCGGCGTGTCGTCTGGTGCTCGAGTTCTCTCGCCGCCCGCGCGGGATAAGGCTGAAACCGCGTGATTCCGGTAGCGTAGCCGCGTGATTCTCCCCGGACGAGCGGTGCCCGCATGCATCTGAAGAGCCTGACTCTCAAGGGGTTCAAGTCGTTCGCGCAGCCGACGAGTTTCGTCTTCGAGCCCGGTGTCACCTGCATCGTCGGTCCGAACGGCTCGGGCAAGTCGAATGTCGTCGACGCCCTGGCCTGGGTGATGGGCGAGCAGGGTGCGAAGACGCTGCGTGGCGGCAAGATGGAAGACGTCATCTTCGCCGGAACGTCGACGCGCGGTCCGCTCGGTCGCGCCGAGGTGCAGCTGACGATCGACAACGCCGACGGCGCGTTGCCGATCGAGTACGCCGAGGTGACGATCAGCCGTACGCTCTTCCGCAACGGTTCCAGTGAGTACGCGATCAACGGCGAGGGATGCCGTCTCCTCGATGTGCAGGAGCTTCTGAGCGACTCCGGCCTGGGCCGCGAGATGCACGTGATCGTCGGCCAGGGCCGTCTCGACACGGTGCTCCAGGCGTCTCCGGAAGATCGCCGCGGGTTCATCGAGGAAGCGGCGGGAATCTTGAAGCACCGCCGACGCAAGGAGAAGACCCTCCGCAAGCTCGATGCGATGGAGACCAACCTCACCCGCCTGAGCGACCTCGCCGGCGAGATCCGCAGGCAGCTCAAGCCGTTGGGACGCCAGGCCGAGATCGCCCGGGAGGCGCAGACGATCGCTGCGGTCGTGCGCGATGCCAAGGCTCGTATCTTCGCCGATGACGTCGTCGCCCTGCGCGCCGCACTCGCGGATCACACGCGCACGGAGCACGAGCGCCACACCGAGCGGCTGGTGCTCTCAGACCAGGCCGAGACCGTGCGCGCGAGCATCGCGCGACTGGAGCAGGATCAGAATTCCGTCGCCGTCGACGAGGCACGCAGCGTGGCGTTCGGCCTCGAGCAGGTGCAGGAGCGCATGCGTGGCCTCTTCACGCTCGCGAATCAGCGGCTCGCCCTCCTCGGTACCGAAGACGACGACGCCGCGGTCACCGCGGTCACGGTCACGCAGGCCACGATCGACGAGGCCAAGGAGGAGATCGATCTGATCTCGGCCGGTCTCGGAGATGCCCAGGATGCGGCGGCAGCGGCCAGTCGCGAAGTGGTGCACGCGCGTGCCGAACTCGACACGCTCGACGTCGACATCGCCGAGCAGAGCGCCCTCGTCTCCGCATACGACATGCGGGTGTCGGCTCTGCGCGGAACTGCGGATGCCGCCGCATCCGCCCTCGCTGCTGTCCGGGGAGCGGTGCTCCGTCAGGAGAACGCCCTCGAGGCGGCGAACGTGCGCCGACTCGAGGCCGCGCAGGCCCTCGAGTCCATCGACGACGCGGAGGCGCCCGAAGGAACGGCGGCCGAACACGCGGCCGCCTACGAGAGCGCACAGCGCGCCGCGACGGCTGCGGAGTCCGAGCGCGAGGCCCTTCGGGAGCGCCTGCACGCCGCCGAGCGCGAAGTCGACTCTCTGACGGCGAAGGCATCGGCTCTGAGCAGCGCGCTCGCATTGTCGGGTGGCGCTGCCGAGATCGTCAGAGCGGGTGGCAAGGGCGTGCGCGGCCTCGTCGGCGATGCCGTGCAGGTGCGCGCCGGTTTCGAGGCCGCTATCGCCGCGGTCCTCGGTCCGCTCGCGGAGGGCGTGCTCATCGACACGGCTGCCGACGCTTTCGCACTGGCGATGGATGCAGCGGAGCAGCGGAGGGGCGTGGTCGACTTCGTCATCGCTGACGCGTTCAGACCCGACCCGGTGCTCCCCGTCGTCGCAGGGGTCACGCCCGCCGTCGACACGGTCACGGCTCCCGACGGCGTGCTCGGCGTGTTGTCTCATGTGCTGATCGCCGACGATCTGGACTCGGCGCGGGCGGCACGAGCGGCTCTCGATGCGACGGGCGACACCTTCACGACCATCGTCACGGTCGCGGGTGAGGTCGTCACGGCCCAGACCTTGCGCACTGGTTCCGGGGGAGAGCGCTCCCGCTTGGAGCTCGCTGCCGAGAGGGACGCCGCGACCGAGCGGCTCGCCGAGATCCAGATCGTCGTCGACTCACTCCGCGAAGCGCGCGAGGAGGCGAACGAGGCGGTCGAGACGACCAGACGTCAGGCCAAGGACGCGTTGCGGGCACTTCGGGAGCACGATGCGGCTCTGGCCACCCACGCCGAGCAGGTCAACCGCGTCACGGTGCGCCACGAATCCGCTGTCGCCGAGTGCGAGCGCCTCGAGACGGGGCTCGCACAGGCGCAGTCCGCCGTCGCCGAGGCCGAGGCCAAGGCCGAGTCGGCGAAGGCGGCGCTGGACGACGCGATCTCCGCGCCGCGTCCCGTGCTCGATGCCTCCGCGCGAGATGGGCTGCTCGAAGCTTTGGAACTCGCACGAGAGGGTGAGGTACGGGCACGGCTCGAGATCGAGACCCTGCGTGAGCGCGTGCGTGCGGCGCAGTCGAGGGTCACGAGCCTGGAGCGGCAGCGCGAGCACGAGAGGGATGCCGCGGCCGAGTCTGCGCGCCGAGCGGTCATCCGCCGTGCGCAGCGAGAGGCGGCGTCGGGTGTGGCCGAAGAACTGCCTCGCATCCTCGACTCACTGGATCGCTCGGTCACGGAGGCACGCCTCGCTCTGCGCGAGGCTGAAGCTGCGCGATCGGCGCAGAATCAGGAACTCGTCGCCCTGCGCGCGCAGGAGAGCTCTCTTCGGGAGCGGCTCGCCGGACTCACCGAGAGCGTGCACGGACTCGAGCTGCAGATTCACGAGAAGAAGCTCCACCTGAACAGCCTTCTCGAGCGCGTCGCTTCCGAGCTGGCTCTCGACGAAGATATTCTCGTTGCGGAATATGGTCCTGACCAGCTGGTCCCGCGCGATCCGGGCGTGGCGCCGCACGACGGCGATGAGCACACGGATGACACGGCCATACCGTTCGACCGTCGCATCCAGCAGCGTCGTCTCGCCGAAGCGGAGCGCAAACTCGCCCAGCTCGGTCGCGTGAACCCGCTGGCACTCGAGGAGTTCGCCGCTCTCGAGCAGCGGCACTCCTTCCTCACCGAGCAGCTGGCCGACCTCACCCAGACGCGCCAAGACCTCCTGACGATCATCACCGATCTCGATGAGCGGATGCAGACGATCTTCGCCAGTGCCTTCGAAGACACGAAGGAGGCGTTCGGGCAGGTCTTCCCTCTGCTGTTCCCCGGTGGGACAGGGAGCATCTCGCTGACGGACCCCGACAACATGCTGACGACGGGCATCGAGGTGTCCGTCCGGCCGGTCGGGAAGAAGATCGAGCGCCTCTCCCTCCTCTCCGGCGGGGAGCGGTCGTTGGCGGCCGTGGCGCTGCTGGTCGCGATCTTCAAGGCGCGGCCGAGCCCGTTCTACATCCTGGACGAGGTCGAGGCCGCTCTGGACGATGCGAACCTCGGCCGGCTGCTCACCGTCTTCGAGCAGCTGAGGGAGAGCTCGCAGCTGCTGGTCATCACGCATCAGAAGCGCACCATGGAGATCGCCGATGCGCTCTACGGCGTCTCGATGCGCCAGGACGGCGTCTCGGCGGTCGTGGGGCAGCGTGTCGGAGATCGGGCGGCGGCGGCCGTTTAGCGGATCGAACCGCCTCGCGCGGAGCATCCACCCGCGCAACCCGTAGGCTGGAGTGATGGCGGAGAAGTCCTGGTCTCTTGGTCGCGCACTGCGCGGCATGTTCGTCAAGCCCACCATCGATGAGACGACCTGGGAGGACCTCGAAACGGCTCTCATCACAGCCGACTTCGGACCTGACATCAGCGAGCGCGTCGTCGACGAGCTGCGCGTGAAGGTCGAACGGTACCGCACCACCGACCCCAAGGATCTTCAGCGCATGCTGCGGGAGACCCTCGAGGAGCACTTCGCCAAGTTCGACACGACGCTGAAGCTCACCGAGCGTCCCGCTGTCGTGCTCGTCGTGGGTGTCAACGGCGTGGGCAAGACGACGACCATCGGCAAGTTCACGAAGTTTCTTCGCGGCTATCAGCGCAGCGTGGTCGTGGGCGCGGCCGACACTTTCCGCGCGGCAGCGGTCGAGCAGCTCGCGACCTGGGCGCAGCGCGGCGGGGCCGCGATCGTGCGTCCGCAGCAGGAGGGGCAGGACCCGGCATCCGTCGCCTTCCAGACGGTCGAGTACGCCAAGCGTGAAGGCATCGAGATCGCCATCATCGACACGGCGGGGCGTCTGCACACCAAGGGCGGCCTCATGGATGAGCTCTCGAAGGTCCGGCGCGTGATCGAGAAGCAGGCCCCGATCAGTGAGGTGCTCCTCGTGCTCGATGCCACCACGGGCCAGAACGGCGTGATGCAGGCCGAGGCTTTCCTCGAGCACGCCGGCGTCACCGGACTCGTCCTCACCAAGCTCGACGGCTCTGCCAAGGGCGGCTTCGTGCTGGCCGTGCAGGAGCGCACCGGGATCCCGGTCAAGCTACTCGGCCAGGGCGAGGGGATCGACGATCTGACC
Organism: Microbacterium sp. PAMC22086; assembly: GCF_019443525.1. Taxonomy (NCBI): domain Bacteria; kingdom Bacillati; phylum Actinomycetota; class Actinomycetes; order Micrococcales; family Microbacteriaceae; genus Microbacterium; species Microbacterium sp. PAMC22086. The sequence goes on from NZ_CP080380.1 coordinate 2,226,977, forward strand.
GGTTTCACCCCCCATGTGTTCGTCCAGTCATTGGTCGGTTGATGACGGGACTACCGCAGTGAGCACGAGGCTGGTTTCATAGCGTTATGGCGATCGAACACGACTACTTCGGACTCCTGTCCTCGGGTCCCGACGGCTCGATCTTCTGGTCGGAGACCGTGGAGCTCGGCGACCAGAGCGTCACCGTCGATCTGACCGCGCCGGATCAGGACGACGTGTCCGCCGACGCGCTCGACATCGCCGCCTCGCTCATCGCTGGCTTGGAGAGCGTCGACGACACCGCCCGGCGCGGCATGCTCGCCGAAGTCGACGACCGCACCAGTGAGGTGACCGAGTACATCCTTCAGCAGCAGGAGACGTACGGCGATGATCTTCCCGACGTCCTCGTCGACGTGTCCGGCGACGCGGCGGTCGACATCATCCGTTCCCTGCGCCTGATGAGCATGACCATCCTCGCTGATGAGCACGGAGGATCCGAGCCCTTCGCGGTGCTCGAGTACGCCCTCGACGACAGCTCGACGGACGACGTGCTGCTGGTGAACCTCGGCTCGGACGGCAGCGTGCAGTCCGTCATGAGCGCGGACTGAGCCACACCCCGGAGCGCGTCCGAGTCAGACGGCCTGGGCGAAACCGAGGTCTGCGCTGTCCGCGATGTGCGACAGGTGGGCGGGGATCTCGCGGCCCTTCGACCGCATCGACTGCGCCCACAGACGCCCGGCCCGATACGAGGACCGCACAAGGGGACCGGCGAGGACGCCGAGGAAACCGATACGCTCCGCCTCCTCCTTGAACTCGACGAACTCCGCGGGCTTCACCCACCGCGAGACCGGGAGATGACGAGGTGAGGGGCGCAGGTACTGCGTGATCGTGATGATGTCGCATCCGGCCTCGTGCAGGTCGTTCAGCGCCTGGACGACCTCTTCCGGCTCCTCGCCCATCCCGAGGATGAGGTTCGACTTGGTGATCAGCCCCGCGTCTCGCGCCTGGGTGAGCACGTTCAGGGACCGCTCGTAGCGGAAGGCGGGACGGATGCGCTTGAAGATGCGGGGTACGGTCTCGACGTTGTGCGCGAACACCTCCGGGCGGGCGTCGAAGATCTGACCGAGGAATGCCGGATCGGCGTTGTGCTCGTTCGCGAGCAGCTCGACACCGGTGTTCGGATTGAGCTCGTGGATCTTGCGCACCGTCTCGGCGTTGAGCCATGCGCCGGTGTCTGGCAGGTCGTCGCGCGCCACGCTCGTCACGGTCGCGTAGCGCAGGTTCATGCGGACCACGCTCTCGGCGACACGACGCGGCTCATCGGTGTCGTAGTCGGCGGGCTTCCCGGTGTCGATCTGGCAGAAGTCGCACCGGCGCGTGCACTGAGAACCGCCGATGAGGAAGGTCGCCTCCCGGTCCTCCCAGCATTCGTAGATGTTCGGGCAGCCGGCCTCCTGGCACACCGTGTGCAGATCCTCGCTCTTCACGAGGGAGTGCAGGGCCGTGTACTCGGGGCCCATCTTCGCCTTGGTCTTGATCCACTCCGGTTTGCGCTCGATCGGCGTCTCGGCGTTGCGGATCTCCAGGCGCAGGAGCTTGCGCCCCTCGGGTGCGGCGGTCATGCGGTGGCTCCTGTCAGTTCAGTGGTCGCGTACTCGGCCAGGAAGGCGCGGGTGACGGCGTCGACGAGGTCGAGCGGGGAGACGGCGGAGCCGGCCACCTCGCTCACCGTCGTGACCCCGGCGTCGGTGATCCCGCACGGGATGATTCCGCGAAACCCGATCAGCGAGTTGTCGCAGTTGATGGCGAAGCCGTGCATCGTCACTCCCTGTTGCACGCGCACCCCGATCGCTGCGACCTTGTCTTCGGAGAGCGGTCGGCGCACCCAGACGCCGCTTCTGCCGTCGACCTGATAGCCGTCGACGCCGAACGGGCGCAGCACATCGATGAGCACGCGCTCGAGCCGACGCACATGGGCGACGACATCGATGGGCTCGACGAGGCGGACGATCGGATATCCCACGAGTTGCCCGGGGCCGTGCCAGGTGATCTTGCCGCCGCGATCGACGTCGATCACGGGAGTCCCGTCCTGTGGGCGCTCCTGCGGTTCCGTCCGCTTTCCCGCGGTGTACACCGCCTCATGCTCGAGGAGGATCAGTGTATCCGGACGTGTACGTCCGACGACATCGGCGTGGATACGGCGCTGAAGATCCCATCCGTCGAGGTACGGTACGGGCGTCGGAGCGAATCCAGGGGTGAGGATCTCGAGCATCGCAGAACCGCTTTCCTTGAGTAAATGGACTGGGAACAACAATACCCCTCCGCACTGCCGACGGCGTCGTCGTGGTGGTCCTCGCGGTAGCGTGAGGGCATGAGTTCCCCTGGCAGGGCCGGTCGCCCCAAGGCGTCTTCGCGAGAGACGCTCGCAGAAGCTGCGTGCGAGCTCTTCCTCGAACGCGGATACGACGCCACGTCCGTCGCTGACATCACCCAGCGCGCCGGCGTCAGCCGATCCAGCTTCTTCAACTACTTCGCTTCGAAGAGCGACGTGCTGTGGTCGGGTGTCGACGAGCGCATCGGTCAGGCCATCGCTTCTCTCGAGCGGCTCGACAGGGCCGCGACCGGCGACGAGGTTCGCGACATCCTGCTGCGTGTGGTGCACGACTTCGCCCCTGATCCGCTCGCGCTCGCTCTTCGGAACGCTCGGGCGATGGGGTTGGAGGACGAGCTCGTCCGCGACACCGGACTCCGCCTCGCCCGCCTGTCCACGGCGGTGTCGCGTGCGGCGTCCGCCGCCGGGGTCGATGTCATCCGCGCCGATATCCTGGGGGCCGCTCACGCGGCGGCGGTGCTGTCATCCTTGCGGGTCTGGGCGGAACAGGGAGCCGGACGCGGCACTCCCGAGACCGTCCTCCGGGAAGCGCTGGGGACGATCCACGACCTGCCCTGGTCCTGAGTCCGCACGGCGCTGAGCAACCGGCCTCCGCTCGCGTAGAATCAGAGCACCATGGCTACATTTGGCACGCTCTCCGATCGGCTCACCGAGACCTTCCGCAATCTGCGCACGAAGGGAAAGCTCACCGCGGCCGACGTCGACGGCACCGTGCGCGAGATCCGACGCGCCCTGCTCGACGCCGACGTCGCGCTCGTGGTCGTCAAGGAATTCACGGCGAAGGTGCGCGAACGCGCCCTCGGCGACGAGGTCAACAAGGCGCTGAACCCCGCCCAGCAGGTCGTGCAGATCGTCAACGAGGAACTCGTGCAGATCCTCGGCGGAGAGCAGCGTCGTCTGCAGTTCGCGAAGACCGCGCCGACCGTGATCATGCTCGCGGGCCTGCAGGGCTCCGGTAAGACCACCTTCGCAGGCAAGCTCGCCAAGCAGCTCGAGGGTGAGGGGCACACGCCGCTGCTCGTCGCGGCTGACCTCCAGCGCCCGAACGCGGTCACCCAGCTCCAGGTCGTCGCGGAGCAGGCCGGCGCATCGGTCTACGCACCGGAGCCGGGCAACGGCGTCGGTGATCCCGTGAAGGTGTCGCGTGACGGCGTCGAGTACGCGCGACGGCAGCAGCACGACGTCGTGATCATCGACACCGCCGGCCGTCTCGGCGTCGATGCCGAGCTCATGAAGCAGGCCGCCGACATCCGCAAGGCTGTGAACCCGGATGAGGTCCTGTTCGTCATCGACGCGATGATCGGTCAGGACGCCGTGAACACCGCCAAGGCGTTCCAGGAGGGTGTCGACTTCACCGGAGTCGTGCTGTCGAAGCTCGACGGCGACGCCCGCGGTGGCGCCGCACTCTCGGTGGCCTCCGTCACCGGCCGCCCGATCATCTTCGCTTCGACCGGCGAGCGCCTCGAAGACCTCGAGCCGTTCCACCCCGACCGCATGGCGAGCCGCATCCTCGACCTCGGCGACATCCTGACCCTCATCGAGCAGGCGCAGCAGGCCTTCGATGAGGAAGAGGCCATGAAGATGGCCGAGAAGCTTGCGACCGAGGCCTTCACGCTCGAGGACTTCCTCGACCAGCTTCAGCAGATGAAGAAGATGGGCTCGATGAAGAAGATGCTCGGGATGCTCCCGGGCATGGGGCAGATGAAACAGCAGCTCGAAGACTTCGACGAGCGTGAGATCGACCGCACCGAAGCCATCATCCGCTCGATGACGCCGGGCGAGCGACGCAACCCCAAGGTCCTGAACGGATCACGCCGTCTGCGTATCGCACGCGGATCCGGAATGACGGTCACCGATGTCAACCAGCTCGTGCAGCGCTTCGAGCAGGCCGCGAAGATGATGAAGACCGTTGCTCGTGGCGGCACCCCCAACATTCCCGGTATGGGGGCCGTTCCCGGCATGGGGCGTCCCGGTGCATCTTCCAAGCGCGGCAAGAAGGCCAAGTCCTCCGGCGGCTCCCGCTCGGGAAACCCCGCCAAGCGCGCGGCCGAGAATGCGGGGATCGCGTCATCCGCGACGCCCACCGGTTCCGGGTTCGGTCTCGGCGGCGGAGCGGCGAAGGCTCCGAGCGAGGCGGACCTCGCGGAGATCCAGAAGCTCTTCGGCAAGAGCTGAGCTCTTTCAGCGCGGCGCTGTGAGAGACGGTGCCGCCGTCACCTGCGTGTTTCGCCCCTGAGGCGGCTTCGGCCGCGAGACGAGTTGTCCCAACACCAGAGCGCCGAGGGTGAGCATGAACCCGGTCGCCTGCAGCGGCGTGAACCGCTCGCCCGAGATCAGCACGCCCAGGACCGTCGCGACGATGGGGGAGAGCAGTGCCAGAAGGCCTGGGGCGATCACCGGCAGCTGCTGCACACCGCGGAACCACAGCGTGTAGGCGACGATCCCCCCGGCGGTGGCCAGCCACAGGTATCCGAGAGCGGCACCGCCGTCGATCGTCGCCGGCACGCCCTCGACGATCAGCGTGAGCGGCAGCAGCAACAGGCCGCCCGCGCTGAGCTGCCAACCGGCGTAGGACACGGGGCTCACCCCGACGGGACGGCCCCAGCGCTTGGTCAGGATCATCCCGACACCCGTCGCCGTGACGCCCCCGAGGGCAGCCAGGATTCCCCAGAGGTCGAGCTCAGCGGCGGGCCCCAGGACCACCAGAGCCACTCCTCCCGCGCCGACGGCCGCTGCGGCAGCGGTGAGCGGTCGGATCCGTTCGTGCAGCACGAGGGCTCCGAGCGCCAGGACGATGAGCGGCTGTGCACCGGCGACGGCGGCGGCGACGCCTCCCGGGAGTCGCTCGGCGGCGAGGAAGAGCAGCGGGAAGAAGGCGCCGATGTTGAGCGCTCCGAGTGCGAGAGACTTCCACCACCAGGAGCCGTGGGGGAGTCGACGACTGATGAGGACGGCGAGCAGCCCCGCGGGGAGTGAACGGAGGAGCCCCGCGAACAGCGGATGGCCGGCGGGAAGCAGATCTGTGGTGACCAGGTAGGTGGTTCCCCAGGCGATGGGGGCGAGGGCGGTCGACAACACCAGTGTCAGGCGGTTCATGATTCCAGCCTGCGTCCGCCACGTCGATGAGTCCAACGCATGGTTGTCACGTCATCGATGAACCCACATCATGGAAGCATGGAACTCCAGCAGCTTCGCTATGTCGTGGAAGTCGCCGACACTCTGAGCTTCACCCGAGCGGCCGAGCGGTGCTTCGTCACGCAATCGGCGTTGAGTCACCAGATCGCATCGCTGGAGCGAGAACTCGGTCGTCGATTGTTCGTCCGATCCAGCCGGAGCGTCCGCCTGAGTGAAGCAGGGGCGGCGTTCGTCGCCCACGCGCGCATCGCGCTTCGTGCCGCGGAGGAGGCGAAGGAGGACGCTGCCGCCGCCGACGGTGTCGTGGAGGGCACGCTCCGGATCGGTGTGATCCCGACGGTGACCGCCGTCGATGTGCCTGCGCTGCTCGTTACGTACCGTGCGGCGCATCCTCGGGTGCGAGTGGAACTGCAGGTCGGCAACAGCGACACCCTCACGACGAAGCTCCGCAGCGGCGAACTCGACGTGGCCCTGCTCGGTTTGCGTGAAGGGGTGCCGCCGAAAGGTGTCGCCTCACGCGTGCTCTCTCGTGAGCGCCTCGTCGTGGTGTTCCCGCCGGGGCATCCACGGGGCGGCTCGAGTGCTGTAGAACTCTCGGACCTGGCCGGGATGACCTTCGCCGACTTCCCGGCCGGCACCTCCGGCCGTGCGCAGAGCGATGGCGCCTTCCTCGCGGCGGGGCTGAGCCGTGACGTCGCGTTCGAGGCCGATTCAGCGACCCTCATCCTCGGTCTGGTCGAGGCGGGCCTGGCAGTGACCCTTCTCGCACCGGGGACCGTGGCCCGCTCTGCGGCGCACGTGGTCACAGCCCAGGTGCACGGCGGCCCGGTGCGCGTGGAGTACCTCGCTTGGGACGCTGCGGCAGCGCGTCAGGTCGCTCGAGCATTCGTCGCGGTCGTGGATGCCCTCGTGGATGCCCCCGCATACGACGAGGCGGGTCCGGAGATGAACTCCGAACCCGCCTCGCACTGAAGACGACTACTTCACGTCGTCGTCGACCCAGTCCATCGACTTCGTGATCGCCTTGCGCCACAGACGAAGCTGACGGTCGCGTTCGGCTTCCTCCATCGACGGCTCCCAGCGCTTGTCCTCCTGCCAGTTGGCAGAGAGGTCGTCGAGACCGTTCCAGAACCCGACCGCGAGTCCCGCGGCGTAGGCCGCACCGAGTGCCGTGGTCTCGGCGACGACCGGCCGAACGACCGGGACACCGAGGACATCCGCCTGGAACTGCATGAGCGCGTCGTTCGCGACCATGCCGCCGTCGACCTTGAGCTCGGTGAGGTCCACGCCGGCGTCCGCGTTCACGGCGTCCAGCACATCACGCGTCTGGAAGGCGACGGCCTCGAGCGCTGCGCGAGCGATGTGGTTCTTGTTCGCGTAGCGGGTGAGACCGACGATCGCGCCGCGGGCGTCCGGACGCCAGTACGGAGCGAACAGACCCGAGAATGCGGGCACGATGTACACGCCGCCGTTGTCCTCGACCTTCTCGGCCAGCTCCTCGACCTCGGGGGCCGACGAGATGATGCCGAGCTGGTCGCGCAACCACTGGATCAGGGATCCGGTGACCGCGATGGAGCCCTCGAGCGCGTAGTGCGTCGGCTGGTCGCCGAGCTTGTAGCCGACGGTCGTGAGCAGCCCGTTCTTCGAGTGGACGATCTCCTCGCCCGTGTTGAAGATCAGGAAGCAGCCGGTGCCGTAGGTGTTCTTGCTCTCGCCCTTCTGGAACGCCGCCTGACCGAACGTCGCCGCCTGCTGGTCACCCAGGATGCCGGCGATCGGGGTCTCGCGCAGCAGGGAGGAGTCCTCCGCGGCACCGTAGACCTCGGAGGAGGAGCGGACCTCCGGCATCATCGAGCGCGGCACGCCGAACGCATCGAGGATGTCGTCGCGCCACTCGAGCGTCTCGAGGTCCATGAACATCGTCCGCGAGGCGTTGGTGACGTCGGTCACGTGCACACCGCCGTCGACACCGCCGGTGAGGTTCCACAGCACCCAGCTGTCGGTGGTGCCGAAGATCAGGTCACCGGCTTCGGCCTTCTCGCGTGCGCCGTCGACGTTCTCCAGGATCCAGGCGATCTTGGTACCAGAGAAGTACGTCGCGAGCGGCAGTCCGACGACGGGCTTGAACCGCTCGACTCCACCGTCCGCAGCCAGACGGTCGACGATGTCCTGCGTGCGCGTGTCCTGCCACACGATCGCGTTGTAGGCGGGCTTTCCCGTGGTCTTGTCCCACACCACCGCGGTCTCGCGCTGGTTGGTGATGCCCACCGCCGCGATGTCGTGACGGGTGAGGTCGGCCCGGCTGAGGGCCAGACCGATGACCTCCTGGACGTTGCGCCAGATCTCGGAGGCGTCGTGCTCGACCCAGCCGGCCTTCGGCAGGATCTGCTCGTGCTCCTTCTGGCCCGTCGCGATGATGCTGCCCTTCTTGTCGAAGATGATCGCGCGGCTGGAAGTCGTTCCCTGGTCGATGGCGAGGATGTAGTCAGCCATTGTGTTCTCCTTTGAATTCAGGTCGTTCAGGCGAGGTACAGCAGGACGGGCGCTGCGGCGGCGGCGAGTGCACCACCGATGAACGGACCGACCACCGGCACCCACGAGTAGGACCAGTCGCTGGAGCCCTTGCCCTTGATCGGGAGGATCGCGTGAGCGATGCGCGGACCGAGGTCACGAGCGGGGTTGATCGCGTAGCCGGTCGGACCACCGAGAGAGGCGCCGATCGCGACCACGAGGAGCGCGACGGGAAGCGCGGTGAGCGGTCCGAGGCCTCCGGGCGTGCCGACCTCGATGTCGCCGTAGTCGGCGAACGCGAAGATCACGAAAACGAGAACGAAGGTGCCGATGATCTCGGTGACGAGGTTCCAACCGTAGGAACGGATCGCGGGGCCGGTGGAGAAGACGCCGAGCTTGTTGGCGGCCTCCGGCTCCTCATCGAAGTGCTGCTTGTATGCGAGCCATACGACGATCGCACCGAGGATCGCTCCGACGAGCTCCGCGGCCGTGGCCGTGAGGAACATGACGAAGCTGATCTTGCCAGCCAGCAGAAGGCCGATACCGACGGCCGGGTTGAGGATCGCACCGGAGTACGCGGAGACGAGCACACCGGCGAAGACCGCGAGGCCCCATCCCCAGTTGACCATCAGGAAGCCGCCGCCGAACCCCTTGTTCTTGGCGAGGGCGACGTTGGCGACGACACCACATCCGAGCAGGATCAGCATCGCTGTGCCGACCAACTCGGAGAGGAAGTAGAGACCGAGATTCACATCAGCCATGTCTTCTTTGACCTTTCTTGTGTGTCGGGGCTCCTCTGCCCCGACACGTTATGGGAGTTGCGCCGCGAGGAGGGCGGCAGTCCGAGACCCCGTCAGCCGCGGGTGCGGGACGGGATATCGAGTCCGTGTCGTTCGTTCAGCAACTGGCGCGTCTGATCGAGCTCGGCGTCGTGGCGCGAGCGATCCCAACCGAGCATCGGCGCGAGGGCGTCGGCGATCTCGCCGAGGACCTCTGCGTTCGCGCCGCCGGTGAAGGCGATGCTGGTGCGACGGAGCACGACGTCTTCCAGGCGTGCCACCATCTCGTTCTGCACCATCCACTCGAGTTCGCGCGTAGAGAGGTCGCCGCCGGCGAGCGGTGCGTCCGTGCCCTGCTCGACATACTCCCAGACCTGAGCGGCGCGGGTACCGTAACGGGCGAGAAGCTGATCGGCGCGAGCCCCGGCTCCGGGCAGATTCTCCTGGATCCAGATGCGCTTGGCCTTCTCGGTGCGCGGGAATTCGCGACCGCCGCCGATGGCCCGTCCAGCGGTGGAGACGGTCCTGGTGCGCTCGATGAGACCGAGCACGACGTCGGACAGCGACTCACCGAGGGCGCGGAACGTGGTCCACTTGCCGCCGACCAGGCTGACGAGAGGGACGGCGCCCTTGTCGTCGACCTCGATGCGGTAGTCACGGGAGACGAAGCCGGGAGCGGTGTCCTCGTGGCGCGGGAGCGGGCGGATGCCGGAGAACCTGTAGACGATCTGGTCACGCGCCACGGGAATCGTCGGGAACACGTGGTGGATCAGGTCGAAGAAGTAGTCGACCTCCTCCTCGGTGCACACGGGGACCTCGCGAGGGTCGGCGTCGATGTCGGTGGTGCCGACCAGGACGCGCCCCTTGAGCGGGTAGATGAGCACGATGCGCCCGTCGGAGTGCTCGAAGAAGATCTCGCGTCCCTGCGTCGCCTCGAGCAGCTCGGGGTGATCGAGGACGATGTGCGACCCCTTGGTGCCGCCCATGAAGCGGGTGTCGGCGCCCAGCGCAGCGTTGGTCAGGTCGGTCCAGGGGCCGGAGGCGTTCACGACCACGTCGGCCTGCACGGTGAACTCCGTGCCGCTCTCGCGGTCGCGGAGCACGACCTTGTCGCCGTCACGGGCGATGGCCTCGACGTAGTTGAGGGCATGCGCTCCCGGGTGCGCCGTGCGCCCGTCCTGCAGGACGTCGAGGGCGAGCCGCTCCGGGTCGTGCATCGAGGCGTCGTAGTAGGTCGCCGTGTACTTGATCTTCGGGTCGAGCGACGGCAGCTCGGCGAGAGACTTCTTGCGGCCGAGGAAGCGATGCCGGGGAACCATCCCGCCGTCACGCGAGAAGGTGTCGTAGATGGTCAGGCCCACCTTGATCAGGAGGGCCCCGCGCTCCTGGGGCTTGCCGCTCTTGTGCGTCAGGAACCGCAGGGGAGCGGAAAGGATGCCCGAGAAGGTCGAGTAGATCGGGATCGTCGTCTGCAGCGGCTTGACGTAATGCGGGGCGGTCTTGAGAAGCCCGTTGCGCTCCTTGACCGACTCGCGCACCAGGCGGAACTCACCGTTCTCGAGGTAGCGGATGCCACCGTGGATCATGTGGCTCGACGCGGCGGATGCCCCGGAGGCGAAGTCCCCCCGCTCGACCAGCACGACATCGACGCCCTGGAGTGCCAGGTCGCGGAAGGTGGAGATGCCGTTGATCCCACCACCGATGACGAGGACGCTGGTGCGTCCGGATTCACGGACGGCGCGGACCTCTGCGCGCTCCGCTGACGAGTGTGTCGAATCGATCATCGTCGACCCTCTCTTCCTTACTTGCCAACCAGCATCGACCTGTGTGGCATCCCGCGCAAGCCCACTGCACATATGTGCAAGGATCGGGGTGGAGGAGGATGTCATGGTCGGTGCAAGTGCGGAATCCCGCGACAGCAAGCTGATCGCGGCGCTCACCGCCGCGCAGCTCTACTACATGCAGGACAAGACGATGGAGGTCATCGCGAAGGAGCTCGGCACCTCGCGGTCCTCGGTCTCGCGTCTTCTGAGCTTCGCGCGGGAGAGCGGTCTGGTGGGCATCCGGATCAATTCACCCTTGGAGCGTCTGGGCATGCTCGAGCACAGGATCCGCGATCGGCATCGCGTCGCCGCTCACGTCGTCCCGATGCCGGAGATCCTCAGCGAGGTCGAGCGGCTCGAGCGCGTCGCGCTGACAGCCGGACGTCTGCTGTCGCAGTTCGTCGACTCGAACATGGTCATCGGCGTCGCATGGGGCTCGACCATCAGCGCCGTGAGTCGCGGGCTCACGCAGAAGGAGACCCACAACACCACCTTCGTGCAGCTCAACGGCGCCGGCAACACCCAGACGACGGGAGTCGAGTACTCCAGCGACATCCTGCAGCGGTTCGGCAGCGCCTTCGGCGCGCAGGTGCAGCAGTTCCCGGTTCCGGCATTCTTCGACGACCCCGCCACGCGTGACGCGATGTGGCGGGAGCGGAGCACTCGCCGTGTTCTCGACCTGCAGGCGAAGATGGACGTCGCGGTGTTCAGCCTCGGCTCTCCCGCCGCCGAAGTACCGAGCCGGGTCTATGTCGGCGGATATCTCGGGCGCGACGACTACCGCAGCCTGCGGGAGGATCACGCGATCGGCGACGTCGCGACGGTGTTCTTCCGCTCCGACGGGTCGTGGCGGGACATCCGGGTCAACGCGAGGGCCACGGGACCGGGTCTGGACCGTCTCCGCCGAGTTCCGCGTCGCGTGTGCGTCGTGTCCGGGATACCGAAGTTGGTCAGTCTTCGCGCGGCCCTGGCCGCGGGACTCATCACGGACGTGGTCCTGGATGAGGGTCTCGCCAGGCGCCTCGTCGAGGACTGATCACTGCACCGGCTACGGCTCCTCGGTGGAGGATTCAGGTCCTGAGCGGAACTCGCGGATCAGATGCTGTACCACCGCCGAGAGTTCGCCACCAGCCGCATCCGCGATCGCCAGCTGACGCGCATAGCTCGCCCCGCCGTCGAGGATCGTGGCGATGCCGCCGAACTCCCGACCGCAACCGAGCTCGACGGCGGTCGGGGTGAGGGCTTCGAGTGTCTCCGCGAGATGCTCGCGCACAGGGCGCTGGGTGCCGGCCGCATCGACGATCACTCTCGCTTCCAGCCCGTAGCGCGCCGCGCGCCACTTGTTCTCGCGATGGAACCAGGCGGGAAGCTCCGGAAGGGTCTTGCCCTCGTCGAGCTGGCGCGAGAAGTCCTCGACGAGGACCTGCACGAGCGCCGCGACCGAGGCGAGCTCCGGCAGCGTGGAGAGTCCGTCACACGCGCGGACCTCGATCGTCCCCCAGCGAGGTGCCGGGCGGATGTCCCAGCGCACCTCGGTGGCATCCGCCATCACGCCGGTGCGCACCATGTCGTCGAGGTATGACTCGTACTGCGACCAGTCGTGCAGGGGCCACGGGAGTCCCGCGGTCGGCAGCTGCTGGAACACCAGCGCGCGGTTGGAGGCGTAGCCGGTGCGCTCGCCCGCCCAGAACGGGCTCGAGGCGGCGAGCGATTGCAGATGGGGGAGGAACCCGGCGAGAGCGTTGATGATGGGGAACACCTTGCGCTGGTCCTCGACGCCGATGTGGACGTGGATTCCCCAGATCATCATGTTCCGCCCCCACCACTGGGTGCGCTCTATCAGGGTGTGGTACCGCGACTTGTCGGTGACCTGCTGGTCGAACCACTGCGCGAACGGGTGGCTTCCCGCCGAGAGCAGCTCGACTCCTGCCGGGTCGGTCGCCGCACGCACCGCGGTGATGGCGTTCGCGATGTCGTCGACCGCATGGGCGACCGAGTCGCCGATGCCGCTCGTGACCTCGATCGTGTTCGTGAGCAGTTCGCCCGTGACCGTGTGGCGCTCATCGGCGCTCTCGGCTTCGAGCGCTGCGAGCAGTTCGGGCGCACGTCCGACGAGATCACCGGTCGCGGGATCCGCGAGCATGATCTCCCATTCGAGGCCGACGGTGGACCGGGCCGAGGAGGCGAACTCGAGCTTCACCCGCACAGTCTGGCACGGGCGAGGCGCGACACGGCAACGGTCGTTTCGCCACGTTTCGCGCCTGGCGCGCGCTTCTGGCAGAATAGAGGGTCGGACGACCTGCTCGACCCTCTATCCAGCAGGTGTCCACACTCATTTGAGCTTCCGCCGGGTGTGCACCCCACTCTCCAGGCGACCAGTTCGTTTCCTTCCACACAATTCAGGAGAATCGTGGCTGTCAAGATTCGTCTCAAGCGCCTGGGCAAGATCCGTGCGCCGTACTACCGCATCGTCGTCGCCGACTCGAAGACCAAGCGCGATGGTCGCGTGATCGAGGAGATCGGAAAGTACCACCCCACCGAGGAGCCCTCGTTCATCGAGGTCGACTCCGAGCGTGCGCAGTACTGGCTTTCCGTCGGCGCGCAGCCGACCGAGCAGGTCGCCGCCATCCTCAAGATCACGGGCGACTGGGGCAAGTTCAAGGGCGACAAGGACGCCAAGTCCACGCTCAAGGTCAAGGAGCCCAAGGTTCCGTTCGAGATCGATGCCGCCAAGAAGTCCGTCGTGAAGCCCAAGGCCGAGAAGAAGGTGGAGGCCCCCGCTGAGGAGGCTCCCGCCGCTGCCGAGGCCGACGCGGCTCCCGCCGCCGACGCAGAGTAATCCGTCGTGCTCGCCGCCGCGCTCGAACACATCGTCAAGGGGATCGTCGATCACCCGGAGGATGTCCGTATCAACGAGTCCACATCGCCGCGAGGCGACCTCCTCGAGGTGCGTGTGCACCCCGATGACCGTGGACGCGTGATCGGGCGCGGCGGCCGCACCGCGAAGGCCCTTCGCACCCTCGTCAGCGCGCTCGCTGACGGGCGTCGGGTCCGTGTCGATGTCGCGGACGACTGACGTGGTGGCAAAGGACCGCAACCAGGGCAAGAACCAGCTGCGTGTCGGGCGCCTCGTCAAGGCGCACGGACTCAAAGGCGGGCTCAAGCTCGAGCTGTACACCGACAACCCTGAGGGACGATTCGTCCCCGGTGCCGGTTTCACGTTGCAGGTGCCAGAGGCATCTCCGTGGCACGGCAAGGAGATCACGGTGCGCGAGTACCGGGTCATGAACGGCAATCCCGTCGTCTTCTTCGACGACGTCGAGGATCGCGACGCCGCAGACAGCCTCGTCAGGGCGATCCTCTGGATCGACCAGGACGTCGATGAGGTCGAGGACGATGCGTGGTTCGACCACCAACTCGTCGGCCTCGATGTCGTGCGCGACGACACCGTCGTCGGCCGGGTCGTACGCGTGGAGCACTTTCCCGCGCAGGACCTCCTCATCGTCAAGGCCGGGGAGAACGAGGTCATGGTGCCGTTCGTCTCCGCGATCGTCCCGACGGTCGATGTCCATGCAGGGCGCGTCATCGTGACCCCGCCCCCCGGACTCTTCGAAGAGCTTCCTGATGCTGCGGACGCGGAGCCGCAGACGCCCTCGGACGCCGAAGCGGCCGAGTGAGCGCTGATACGGTTCCCCCGTGCGCATCGACGTCCTCTCCATCTTCCCGTCCTACTTCGACGGCCTGACGCTCTCCCTGCTCGGGAAGGCCCAGGAATCCGGCCTGATCGACCTCCGTGTCCGGGATCTTCGGGACTGGACCTCTGATCGACACCGCACGGTCGACGACACCCCCTACGGCGGCGGCGCCGGCATGGTGATGAAGCCCGAGCCGTGGGGTCTCGCCCTCGATGAGATCGCCGGGTCGTCCGAGGGAGCGCCCACCGAGCGACCCACTATCATTTTCCCGTCGCCGGCTGGTGAGGTGTTCACGCAGAAGACCGCGCGAGCGTTGGCGACCCGGGAGCACCTCGTCTTCGGTTGCGGCCGTTACGAGGGCATCGACGAGCGGGTGTTCGAGTACGCGTCCGACCTGGGCGAGGTGCGACTGATCAGCCTCGGCGACTACGTCCTCAACGGGGGAGAGGTCGCGACGATGGCGATGATCGAGGCCATCGGCCGGCTCATCCCCGGGGTCGTGGGCAACCCGGAGAGCCTGGTCGAGGAGTCGCACGAAGACGGTCTTCTGGAGTACCCCTCGTACACGAAGCCCGCATCGTGGCGAGAGCGTTCCGTGCCGGATGTGCTCCTGAGCGGGAACCATGGCGCGATCGCCTCCTGGCGCCGCGAGCAGCAGATCGAGCGCACGAAGCGGCGTCGTCCCGATCTCCTGCCCGGTGACGAGACGTCCCCTGTCTGATCGAAGCCGAGAGCCGATTCCGTCACGCGGAAGGCGTCAGAGCATCCGCTCCGAGCCGCCGTCGATCTCGAAGACCACGCCGTGCGGATGCCGGAGTCCGAGGGCGTTCGATGCGTCGAGGCCCCGCAGTTCCGCCCGCAGCATCCGTCCGATCATCTCGTGGCTCACGAGCAGCGGCGCACCCTCCGAAGCCCGCCCGCAGGCACTGAGTGCCTTTCGCGCCCGTGCCCTGGCCTGCGCATAGCTCTCCCCGCCGGGAAACGCCCAGCCGTAGCGATTCGCGGCCCGCTCTTCTCTCGCCGTCGGGTACGCCGCCTCTATCTCGTCCCAGGTCATGCCCGCCAGCTCCCCGTGGTCCAGCTCCGCGAGCTCGGGGACTTCGATCAGCTGCGCTCCGACCCGCTCTGCGATGATGATCGCGGTCTGCATCGCCCTGCCGAGCGGGCTGGAGCACACGGTGAGGACCCCGCGGTCCGCGAGGAGGTCCGCGATGGCATGCGACTGTGCCACGCCCTCGTCGGTGAGGGGCGAGTCGAGCTGACCCTGCAGGCGATGTTCGACGTTCCACACCGTCTGACCGTGCCGAGCGAGCAGCAGACGCTCCGGAACATGACGATCCTGCGGAATCATGGACTCAGGATGGCATACCGCGCCCCTTCCGGTCTCGCGGTGTCGCAACGCGCCGCTGATAGCGTCGAGCCATGCCTGAACAAGCGCTCGCCCGGTCGTTCGAGAGCATCGGCGACGACTACGACCGATACCGTCCCGGCTTTCCCGATGAGGCGGCAACGCTGATCGTGCCAGCCGCCGTGGATGCGGCGTTGGATCTGGGCGCAGGTACGGGCAAGTTCACCCGACTGCTCGTCGCTCGCGCACGACGCACCTACGCCGTCGAACCGTTGGAGCGCATGCTCGACGTTCTGAGGTCCACGCTCCCCGGAGTGGAGGCGTTGGTCGGCACCGCCGAGCGCATCCCTCTGGTGGATGCGTCCGTTCAGGTGGTCACCGTCGCCCAGGCCTTCCATTGGTTCGACCGGGGCCCGGCTTGTGCCGAGATCTCACGCGTGCTGGTCCCCGGAGGAACACTCGGGCTGCTGTGGAACCGCGCGGATCCGGAGTGCGCCTGGGACCGGGACTGCCATCGCATCGCGCATCCCGCCGCCGCCGATGCCTCGACCGACAGTGCGGACGAGGAGCTTCCCGGATTCGAGCCCGTTCTACGAACCCAGATCCGCTGGACGGAGCCCATCTCCCGAGAGCTTTACCTTCGCCGATGGACGACCGTCAGCAGTGTTCTCATCGCCGATGAATCGACGCGCACCCGCATGCTGGGCGACATGGAGACCGTGCTCGACGAGTCGGAGCAGACCCGTGAGCGAGACCTGTTCGACCTTCCGCACATCACCGAGATCTACGTCTACTGTCGCGCCTGAGTTCTGCGGATAGGGGAGTGGCGCAGCTCAGTCGACGCCGAGGAACGACCGATCCGTCAGGATGATCGGCCCCTCGTCCGTGATCGCGATGGTGTGCTCCGAGTGCGCTCCGCGGGAGCCGTCAGCGCTGCGCAGCGTCCATCCATCGGGGTCGGTGACGAGTTCATCGGTCGTCGCGAGGAACCAGGGCTCGAGCGCGAGAACCAGACCGGACCGCAATGGGAAGCCTCGGCCGGCGCGGCCGTCGTTGGGGACGTGGGGGTCTCCGTGCATCGTGCGTCCGACGCCGTGTCCCCCGAAGTCGGTGTTGATCGAGTACCCCTCACCGTGCGCGACAGCGGCGACGGCTGCGGAGATGTCGCCGATGCGGTTGCCGACCGTGGCGGAGTCGATCGCCGCGGCCAGTGCACGCTCGGTGGTGTCGATGAGCCGGAGGTCCTCTTCGCGCGCTGATCCGACGACGAACGACACCGCGGAGTCGGCGACCCAGCCGTCGACCGCGACCGCGAAGTCGAGGGTGACGAGGTCGCCGTCGCGCAGGGTGTAGTCATGGGGGAGCCCGTGCAGCACCGCGTCGTTGACCGAGGTGCAGATGACCTTGCCGAACGGACTCGCCCCGAAGGAGGGGTGGTAGTCGATGTAGCAGGACTCCGCTCCTGCCTTGCGGATCATGTCGTGTGCGCGGCGATCGATCGAGAGGAGATTCGTCCCGACCTTCGTCTCATCGCGCAGCGTCGCCAGCGTCTCGGCGACGAAGCGTCCTGCTGCGCGCATCTCATCGATCTCGGCAGGGGTGCGCAGTTCGATCATCGGTTGTCCTCTCGTCCTTTCCATTCTCCCTGATCCCACGCCTCGGGATCCCCGACCGCTGTCAGCGAACACCCGGACATGGGAACGGACGGCGTCGTACGATCTGAGCATGTGGTTGCGACAGGCCTTCTTCCGCTGGCTTCTTCCGGCGGCGTTCCTGCTGCCGCTGTGGCTTCTCATCGGGTGGGGCGTCTTCCAGGGAGGATGGTCGATCCTCTGGGTGCTGCTGATCGCGATGCCCTCGGTCTTCCTCGGCCAGCTTCTGCTCACCCTCCTGACGCGCTCGCGTCCCTCGGTCCGCATCGAACGGGCGGTCTCCTGGTGGGACGTCGCGGGATTCACGGTCTGGAACGGGTTGACGATCGCCGTCGGGTTCTTCATCGACGGGGCGTTCCCATGGTTGCTCACGGGTGCCATCGTCGCCGGTATCGCCCTGATCTGGTTGCAGCTGTGGCAGCTGTGGAACGAGGCGAAGGGGAGCGGAGCGCGTCTGCGAGAGACCATCACCTGGTCGACGATTCCGACGGTGGATGAGCCGGCACCGCCCACGCGTGCCCACGAGGTCATCGTGGTGCGGGAGACCGATAGTCGCGACTGACGTCGGCGTTTTGGCCGGGCGTCGCATCCATGGCAGAATGAGTGTTTGTGCTGTGACCGGTTCTGCCACAGGGGAGCCCGCGGACGCTTGAGCGCCGTACAGTTCAATCCTTTTCTTGTTCCTTTGAATACATGCATCCGACCTGTGGCGGGTGCAGAGAGAGACGATCATGCAGATCCTCGACGCCGTCGATGCGGCTTCCCTCCGTTCGGACATCCCGGACTTCTTCCCCGGCGACACCGTCAAGGTGCACGTCAACATCACCGAGGGCAGCCGCTCTCGTATCCAGGTCTTCCAGGGCGTCGTCATCGGCCGTCAGGGCGACAGCGTGCGCGAGACCTTCACGGTCCGCAAGATCAGCTTCCAGGTCGGCGTCGAGCGTACCTTCCCGGTGCACTCCCCGGTGATCGACCACATCGAGGTCGTCACCCGTGGTGACGTGCGTCGCGCGAAGCTCTACTACCTCCGCCAGCTGCGCGGCAAGAAGGCGAAGATCAAGGAGAAGCGCGACCGCTGAGTCGCAGCATCTCCACGGCACCCCGGGACACGATGTCCCGGGGTGCTTTGTTCTCCCTGCGGTGTGCGAACCTAGATACCGTCGCCGCACGACGGTGCTTGATCGTGAAGGAACCTGATGACTGAATCCCCGTCCGCGCCCACGTCCAGAAGACGTCGCGGGTTCCTGGTCTTCCTTCGTGACGTCCTGGTGATCGTCGTGATCGCCGCGCTGGTCTCCTTCGTCGTCAAGAGTTTCGTCGTCCGTTCGTTCTACATCCCCTCCGCGTCGATGGAACGCACGCTGCTGATCAACGACCGCATCCTGGTCGACGAGCTCACGCCCCGCTGGACGGATTACGAGAGGGGCGACGTCGTCGTCTTCAAGGACCCGGGCGGGTGGCTCGACGGGCAGCCGCAGACCCCTGCGCAGCCGCCGCTGGTCGAAGCTGTCGACTGGGTGCTGAATTTCGTGGGCATCTCCGCCACCGACTCGCAGGACCATCTCGTCAAACGCGTGATCGGTCTGCCCGGCGATCATGTCGTCTGCTGCAACGCGCTCGGTCAGATCACCATCAACGGCGCGCCCATCGATGAGCTCAGCTACCTCAACCTCCCGCCCGGCGACACTGCTGCCTCGAACGAGCCCTTCGACGTCGTGGTGCCCGAGGACTCGGTGTGGCTGCTCGGGGACAATCGCGACCGTTCGCGCGACGCCCGCGCGCACCAGGACCTCCCCAGCGGCGGCTTCGTCCCGATGGGGAACATCGTGGGCAAGGCGTTCCTCACGACCTGGCCGTTGGACCGGCTGGGGCCGATCGACGGTCATCACGAGATCTTCAACGGCGTTCCGGCTCCGGAATGACCGTCGTCGCGCCGAAGCTGACTCTCGAGCGCCGGCTCCTCGGCGAGTGCGAGCTGATCATCTCTCTGGACGAGGTCGGTCGGGGTGCACTCGCCGGACCGGTCGCCGTGGGAGCTGCAGTGATGGATGCCGCTGGTGCTCGCCGTCGAGTGCCCGAGGGGCTGCGGGATTCCAAGCTCGTGACGGAGCTGCGCAGGCCCGAGGTCGCTGCGCGCGCGGCGGCGTGGGTGCAGGCGTCCGCTGTCGGGTGGGCGAGCGCGGCGGAGATCGATGAGGTCGGCATCATGCGGGCGCTCGGTCTCGCCGCGTCGCGGGCGGTTCAGGCCGTCGCCGATCAGGGCGCGGCGCTCGACGGTGCTCTCGTCCTGCTCGACGGCAATCACGACTATCTGTCGAAGGTGCATCCCGCCCCGCTCCGGGTGCGTCCGGTGGTCAAGGCCGACCGGGACTGCGCATCGGTCTCGGCGGCATCCGTGATCGCGAAGGTCGCGCGGGACACATACATGACCGAGCTCCACGAGACGGATCCCGCGTATCAGTGGGATCGCAACAAGGGCTACGCCAGCTCCGCGCATCGCGACGCGATCCGGACTGTCGGGCTCTCCCCGCACCACAGGGCATCCTGGGCGATCGCGGACGTGCCCACCCTGTTCTGAGCGGATCGCACCGGCCGTGCCCGAGCGGTCGATGACGCGCCGCGGTGCCTGCGACTCTAGGATGGAGACATCATGGATGAGGAAGCCTTCGACGACTACGACCGCGAGCTCGAGCTGGCACTGTTCCGGGAGTACCGGGATGTGGTGTCGCAGTTCCAGTACGTCGTGGAGACCGAACGCCGGTTCTACCTGGCCAACGAAGTCAATGTCGTCCGTCGGGACACCGAGCATGACTTCTACTTCGAGATCTCGATGACCGACGTCTGGGTGTGGGACATCTACCGTGCCGATCGCTTCGTCAAGGCTGTGCGCGTGCTGACGTTCAAGGACGTCAATGTCGAGGAACTGCAGCGCCGGGAGTTCGAGCTCCCGCAGGAGCTCTCCCTCGACGGCGAGTGACGGTTCCTCTCGGCCCGCCGCCTTCGCACGCCCTCCACACGATCTCGGAGAGCTGACTTCTCCCCAGATGCCGCGGAAGCGGCATCGAATCGCTCCTTTCGGAACGCACCCCGCGTGATGCTGGGCACATGGCAGCGAAGGATGAACTCGGAAGAGCAGGCGAAGAGCGCGCCGCACAGCATCTGAGGGGCAACGGGTACACCGTGCTCGCGCGGAACTGGCGGTGCGCGCAGGGAGAGATCGACATCGTCGCCGCGCGCGACGGTCATCTCGCTGTGGTCGAGGTCAAGACGCGACGGACGACCGCCTACGGCCACCCGTTCGAGGCGATCGACGCCCGTAAGCGACGTCGGCTGTGGCAACTCGCGCAGGCATGGGTCGCGGAGAATCCGGAAGCCGCCCGCGGTCGACGTGTGCGACTCGAAGCCATAGGCATCATCGGACCAGATCCGTCCTCCGGCGCGCTCGAGCATCTCGTGGACATCGCATGACCACCGCGCGCACCTGGGCGGTCGCTCTCACCGGAGTCGACGGGCATCTGGTCGAGGTCGAGGCCGACATGTCGAATCAGACTCCCGAGTTCCGCATCATCGGGCTGCCGGACAAGTCGCTGGGCGAGGCCGTCCAACGCGTGCACAACGCCTGCAAGAACGCCGGATTGGACCTGCCACGGCGACGACTCACGGTGAACCTCTCACCGGCGAGCCTTCCCAAGCACGGGGCCGGATTCGATCTGGGGATAGCCATGGCCTGTCTCGCCGCCGGCGGATCCATCGAGGCGCGTTCGATCGCCGCGACCGTCCACATCGGCGAGCTCGGCCTCGACGGCAGGATCCGTCCCGTTCCCGGCGTGCTTCCCGCAGTTTTCGCCGCGGCGCGAGCCGGATTCGAGACGGTGATCGTGCCTCGGGGCAACGAAGCCGAGGCGCGGCTGGTTCCCGGCGTCGAGATTCGCGCGGCAGCCTCTCTCGCCGAGGTGGCGGTCTGGCATGGCGCCGATGTCGAGGCGCCCGATGTGGAGGCCGTCGAAATCGCATCGGCCGCGCACAGTCGGGGCGACAGCCTCGACCTGGCCGATGTCGTGGGTCAGGACGACGCTGTGGACGCACTCGTGGTCGCAGCAGCCGGTGGTCATCACATGCTTCTGAGCGGCCCCCCGGGAGCGGGGAAGACGATGCTCGCCCGCAGGCTCCCGGGGATACTGCCCGCGCTCGAGGAACAGGAAGCCCTCGAGGTCGCGTCCGTGCGCTCGCTCAGCGGAGAGGCGGTCGTAGCTCTCGATCCGCTTCCGCCGCTCGAAGCGCCGCATCACAGCGCGTCGGTCGCCGCTCTCGTCGGCGGCGGCTCCCGCACCGCGAGACCGGGAGCGATCGCGCGGGCGCACCGCGGCGTGCTGTTCCTCGATGAAGCCGCCGAGTTCTCGCGCGTCGCGCTTGATGCGCTGAGACAGCCGCTCGAGTCGGGGGTGATCGAGGTGCATCGAGCAGGATTCACCGCCATTTTCCCCGCCCGTTTCCAGTTGCTGGCCCATTGTGTATGACCGGACACTGTCCACGACCACATGCGAGCCCAGGGACGCTGATGTGGGCTCCGCGACGTCTGTGCGACGGTCGCTGCTGAAGGGTCTCCGAAGAGTTCCAGCCCGATGTCCGTGGCGGTCCTTATGCTGTCCCTCATGGGGAGTACGCGCGCAAGCGACACATCAGTGAAACGGGCGAACGTTCCGGCGCCCGTGCGCGAGCGGATCTGGGGGCGCTCGGCAGCACGGTGCGTGTTGTGTGCCAAATGGCTAGTTGACGAGTCGGAGTATTGGCACTCGATACCAACCGGTCAGATCGCACACAATGTCGCTGCCGAGAACGGGCCGAAAGCGCCGAGAGGCGAGTCGCCGCTCAAGTCGAAGGAGCGTGCTGCAGAAGAGAACCTGCTCCTCCTGTGCGGCGATTGCCATCGGAAGGTGGATTCTCCGGAACTGGTTGAAAAATACACCGTGCAGTTCCTCACGGAGAAGAAATCCGAACACGAACGCTGGGTTCGTGACGTGACCGACTTCGCCCGGCTGAGGCCAGCCATCGTCATCCGCATGACAGGCACGATCCGCGGAACACGCAGCGCTGCAACCAAAGAGCAGATCGGTGAAGCGCTCCGGGAGGCAGGACTCACGGGGATGCATGCGGACTCTCGAACCGGCATGTTCGACATCATCTCTGTTGACGCAGAGACTGACAGTTGGGCATGGGACGCCGCGCGCAAACAGATCGACGTTCAGGTCGAAAAAGCTCGCGACGCTATCGCGGCTGGCGATGCGGGAGTTCTAGCCGTCTTCGCACTCGCGCCAATACCGATGCTCATCCACCTCGGCGCCGAACTTGATGACAAGACGGAGACCGTTCTGTTCAGGCGGGACAGGACTGACGGACCAGAGGCCTGGGTCTGGCCAACGCCAGCGGAAGAGCCGGCGACGTTCGCGATTACTGGGTCCATAGCCGATAGCGACGCGGCGGATGTCGTCGCGTTTGTGGAGGTCACAGCGGGGGTCGCACCTTCACGCGTTCCAGCACACCTTGCCAGCGCGCCCGCAGTGCGCCTCTCCGTGCTCCAGGAGCCCTCTCCGGATGTAGTCACGTCCCGAGCAGATTTGGCGTCCTTTGGGAGGGCCTGGCGGGATTTGCTTTCGACTGTGGAGAACCGATGGCCGAACGCCGAGCGACTCCACATCCTTGCCGCGGTACCTGCCACGGTGGCCTTGACGATGGGACGCCACCGTATGCGTGCCGTGCACCCGGCATTTGTTCTGTACCAATACCAAGAGCACGGAATCGACGAGCGAGTAATGGAGCTGCAGGGATGACCGCACGAGTCCGAGAGTTCAACGCCTTCCTGCGGGACTACGTCAATCTGAATCAGGGCCGAGTGAATACCTTGCAGTCGCGCGTCTCAAGCCTCGACACGTTTCTCGGCGACGATTCTTCGCTCAGCGACCTCGTAGTAGATGACCTCATCCCGCAGGGATCGTTCGCTCACAAGACGATCATCCGCCCATACACGGGCAACGACTTCGATGCCGACGTCTTGTTGCCGATGGAGGAGCAGCAGGATTGGGAGCCAAAGAAGTACACCGTCGAGCTTCAAAAGGCGCTCGAGGCCTCAAGCCGGTATCGCGCCAAGACGACGCTCGGGAAGCGCTGTGTAACCATCGACTACGCAGACGACTTCCACATTGACGTGGTGCCGTTCATTACGAGGGCCGATGGCAGCAGCTACATCACTCACCGGATCGACAACGAGTGGATTCGGCAGGATCCTGTCGCGCTCACTGAATGGATCGAGCAGTCGTCTCGTGTCACCAGTGGGCATCTGATCCGCGCAATCCGACTCGTGAAGTACCTCCGCGACCGAACCTCCTTGAACGTGGCGTCGGTGGTGCTGACGGCGATGCTGACCGAACGTGTTCACAGTTTTGCTGGAGTGGATGAGTATCAGAACGTGGCCACGACGCTCGTTGCGCTTGTGGAGGATCTCCACGACTACATCGGTCCCATGACGTCCGCCCCATGGATCGATGACCGTATCGGACAGAACCTTGCGGACCGACTTACTCATACAGGGTTCCTCAACCTTCAGAGCCAGCTGAAAACATGGGCCCGGAAGATGCGCACGGCATTGGACGCTCCTGCTGACGAGAGTATTGAGCGGTGGCAGGAGGTCTTCGGAGACAAGTTCGGCGCGTCGACCTCCGCAGAGCTTGCACTGGCGGCCGCTGCTGCTCCCCTCGAGACATACGAGAAGCGAGAAGCCCCGGGGGAGCAATCCCTGGAGCGCGACCATCACATCCCCGTACGACTGGACCCACGCGCCAGGTTCCGTCTGATAGGCCGCATGTCGGCAACGCGGCGAGCGGCCGGACGCTACAGGCCAATGAGCGCCACCGGCAATCACGTGCCAATCGGACGAAGCCTGAGCTTCACCATCGAGGGATGCACGGTTGCGCCGCCATACGACGTCTACTGGAAAGTCCGTAACGCCGGCGCCGAAGCGGTCGAGCGGAGCAACCTCAGAGGCGAGATTGTCAAAGGCGGCGACAAGATGACTGAGCACAGTTCGTACGCAGGTAATCACTGGGTACAGGCCTGGGTAGTCAAGAACGGTGTGGCCGTTGCAACAGACCTCCAAGACGTAACTATCGTCTCCAATTAGCCGCGCTGGTCGCCCGGGGATGCGCTGCGTTGCGGGCCCGCAGCGCCGACGGCACGCCGTGCGAAGACCGCTACGGTAGGAACGTGATACCGCGCCGGCGCCCGCATTCCGGCGTTCGGCCTCGCCTCCGAAGGAAGACTGTATGACTCTGGCGCCAGCGCATCCTGATCACCTCACGCAACGTCAATTGGAACTGTCGCTGTGGCGCGCGGCAAACACGCTACGCGGACCGGTAGATCCCGGGGATTTCAAGGCATATGTGTTCCCGGTGCTGTTCTACAAGTGGATCAGCGACGTATATGACTTCCATCACGAGCAGGCACTCGACGACCTCGGAGAAGACTGGTCGCAAGACCTTGAGGATGACGACTACCAAACCTTCGTCATTCCCGAGGGAGCGCACTGGGATGACACTTTTGAGGTCACGAAGAACTCTGGGGCGAAGCTCAATAAGGCGCTCGTCGCGATTCAAGAAGCCAACCCGGGCAAGCTCGCCGGCGTCTTCGGTGACGTGAACTGGTCGAACCAGGAGCGGATCCCGCAGCCGGCTCTCCGCTCCCTCATGCAGGTCTTCGACAAGCTCACGCTAGATCCCAATCACGTCTCGGGTGACATGCTCGGCTCCGCATACGAATACCTGCTGCGGGAGTTCGCGGAAGCTTCGGGCAAGAAAGCCGGCGAGTTCTTCACCCCACGTCATGTGGTGCATCTCTTGGTGAAGATCCTCGATCCGCAGGAGAACGACTCGGTCTGTGACCCAGCCTGTGGTTCCGCAGGCATGCTCGTAGAGACGGTGGAAGCGATCAAGCAGTTGGACGGGAACACGAGGTCGCTGTTCCTATACGGCCAGGAACAGAACCTCACTACCGCGGGCATTGCGCGGATGAATCTGTATTTGCATGGGGTCGAGGACTTCGAGATCAAGCGGGGCGACACGTTCCGCGAGCCGAAGCTTCTAGATGAGGCAGGCAACCTCCGGAAATTCGATGTCGTCATCGCCAACCCGCCATTTTCCCTGGACAACTGGCCGGCTGATACCTGGGCGAAGGACAAGTACAAGCGCGCCCTGGGGGGCATCGTCCCACCGGCCAAGAAGGGCGACTGGGCGTGGATTCAGCACATGCTCTCTGTCATGAAGCCGCACACAGGAAGACTCGGTGTGGTCATGCCGCACGGCGTGCTGTTCCGTGGCGGCACTGAAACCGCGATGCGCGAATGGGTGATCGAGAACGACAGGCTGGAAGCCGTGATCGGACTGCCGCAGAACCTGTTCTACTCGACAACGATCCCGGTATGCCTGTTGATCTTCCGGGCAGAGAAGAGCCCCGACCGCAAGGAACGCGTGCTGTTTATCGATGCACGTCGCCAGTTCACTTCGAGCAAGAATCAGAACACGCTCAGCGAGGTAGACGTTGACGCGATCGACGCAGCGTACAAGCAAGGTGAGGACCTCGCCGACAAGGAGAAGCTCTCACTCGAGCTGATTCACCGTGATCGGATACGTGAACATGGCTACGACCTGAACATCGGCCGCTACCTCCAGACCGAGAACGCGGCAGAAGCAGACGTCGATGCTGCCCTGGCGTCGCTGCGTGAGGCGCAGGAGGTCATGGACAACGCGCGGGCTGCGCTGGATCTGCGTCTCAAGGAAGCTGGTATCGATGCGTGACGGATGGCGCGAGGTATCGCTCGGTGACGTCGCTGCACGCCGTGCAGATTTCACCCCCGTAGTTGCGGACCATCTCTATCGTGTCGTCGGCGTGCAGCGCAGTGGATGGGGCCTCGTCGATCGCGAACCCGCGCGTGGGGACTCGATGAAGTTTGGCAAGCTGATGCAGCTGCATGTAGGTGACCTCGTATACCGGACGATCACGGCTTTCGAAGCGCCGAGCACAGTTGTCTCGCCGGCGTATGCGGGGGCGTTTGTCACACCTCAAGCTTTTCCGGTCTATTCGATTGACCGCACCCAGCTGCTGCCGGGGTTCATGAAGCTGCTCACGACCTCCCCGACATTCCACGAGGAGATGGCTGCTCGATGCGTCGGGACGGTCCTACGTCGAAAGACACTGAGCAAGGGTGCATTCGAGTCGATTCCGATCGCGTTGCCGTCCCTCGCCAAGCAACGCCGGATCGTGGACCTGATGGCGTCGGCGGATGACGCGATCGATGCCGCGGATGCCGAGGCGGAGGCCACGGCTACTTCCCTGTCCTCAGCGATGGCGGAAATCGTTCGGTTTGGAGCTGGGAGTTCGCAGCCACTTGTCGACCTGTTTGAAACGACTCTGGGTGGTGCCTGGGGTCTTCCAGCCGGAGCGGACGAGCAGGACGTGACAGCTCTCGGGCCCTCCGCGTACAAGGGCGGGGAAGTCGCGGTGGACCCAGCTGTTGGCGCGACACGCAGCTTGAGTATCAAGCGCGCAGCAGCACGCGCTCTGCGTGTAGGCGATATCGTCCTTGAGCGATCAGGCGGTTCGCCCACGCAGCCAGTCGGTCGGGTAATTCGTATGGAGGAGGAGCACCCGTGGGTGGTTCCTTCCGACTTCATGCGACTGCTCCGAGTCGATCGAACACGCGCGGATCCAGGGTTCGTGTTCTGGTGCTTGTGGTCCGCGTACAGATCCGGGCTGGCGCGGCCGTTTCAAAAACGCACGACTAGCATCTTCAATCTCAACATCACGGAATATCTCGCAAGTGTGAGGGTTGGCGTTCCTGACATTGAGTCTCAGCGCGATATTGCGGCCCTGGGAGATGCCGGCTGGGCGGCGGTGGTCGCTGTCCGAGCCACCGCAGACGCCCTGCGCACTCTGCGATCGAACCTGCTTTCAGTGCTCCTGTCCGGGAAGCACGAGATCCCCTCGAGCTACGACCACCTACTCGACCTCGACGTGGAGGCTGCGACATGACTGGATTCACCGGGTACAACGAGAAGACGACTGTCCAAGCCGCGCTCATTGACCTTCTAGTCGATGCTGGCTGGACGCACGTCCCTGGCAAAGACCTACCGCGCACGACGCAGCAGGTTTTCATCGAGTCCGATCTTCGCGATGCCATTGAGCGGCTCAACCCTGAGCTGTCTGGGCGCGCTGAAGCGGTGCTGGCCAGAGTCCGTCAGGTCGCTCTGTCGGCGTCCGCTGAGGGCCTGATGAATATGAACGAAGAGTTCACGACGTTGCTGCGCGGCGGGGGCACAGTACTCATGCCGGACACCAATCACGACGAACCCTTTCGGCTACTGGATTTCGAGCGCCCCGAGCAAAACACGCTGCTCGTCTCGGACGAGGTGAGTTATCGAGGCGCGCGGTTTGATCTGGTGCTCTGGATCAACGGGATCCCCGTCGTTGTCGGTGAGACGAAGACACCGGTGTCGGTGATCAAGACTTGGAAACACGGCGCGAAAGATATCTACAGCACCTACGAGGAGAATCAGGCCGAATTCTTCGTCTCGAACGTGCTCTCATTCGCCACCGAGGGCAAAGACTTCCGGTACGCCGCCGTGCGGACGCCATTGGATCATTGGCAGCGGTGGGGCTCCAGTTCCGTGCCCGCGACGATCGAAGGCTGGGATCGGGTCACCATGAGCGTGAATGGTCTGCTGGCCCCGCAGGTGATCTTGAATCTCATCGAGCACTACGTGATGTACGACAAGCAGCAGGGAGGCTCCGGTCTCGGCCCCACAGCCAAGCTCCTGCCGCGGTACTTCCAGTACGACTCCGTTGAAAAGATCGTCGCGCGTGCGACCGGCGAGGAGAGCTCGCGGGGTCTGATCTACCACACTCAGGGTTCGGGGAAGACGCTCACGATGTCCTGGGTGGCGACGAGATTGTACTTCGATCCGCGGATGCGCAACCCGACCATCATCGCGGTCGCGGACCGCACGCAGCTGGTCACGCAGACATTCTCGCAGTTCGCTTCGGCTGGTGTTCCCGAACCAGTGAAAGCGCGGACAATCACCGCACTGCAAACAGCCCTACGCACGAACGAACGCGGCATTATCGCGACGACCGTGCACAAGTTTGCGGGTGCCGGTGTGCTCACCGATCGTGAAAACGTGATCCTTCTGGTGGATGAGGCCCATCGCACGCAGGAGGGCTCGCTCGGCGCTGACATGCGCGCGGCGTTGCCGAACGCCCATCGGTTCGGTTTCACTGGCACCCCTATCGCGGATCTGGACCGAAACACCTATCAGATGTTCGGCGACGAGCGAGACGCCGGCTGGGCACTGGACACGTACGATTCAGATCGTTCGATCGCCGACGGGACGACGGTTCCGATGAGGGTCATCCCTAGACCCGTCAGGTTCGACGTCGCAAAGGATGAGCTCGATGCGGCGTTCGATGCTTTGGCGGATGAGGAAGGGCTGAGCGACGCGCAGAAGGAGTCCTTCGCGCGCCGAGTCGCCAACGCCCGTGCGATCTTCCATAACCCCGAGCGGATCCAGAACGTCGCCGCCGACATCGTGGCGCACTTCTACGCCTCCATTGACCCGCACGGGATGAAGGCGCAGGTCGTCGTCGCCGACCAGGAGCTCTGCATTCTGTACGAGCAGGCCCTACAGGATCAACTTGCCAAGTCCGGTCGCGACGCCGAGGTGGCGGTGGTGATCTCCGCCACTGGAAAGAGCGAGCTCGACGCGTACAAGCTGTCGGAAGGCGAGGAGGAAGCGCTGCTCGACCGCTTCCGGGACGTCGACGATGCGCTCAAGTTCCTCGTGGTCACTGCCAAGCTGGGTACCGGGTTCAATGCCCCGATTGAGGGCGTGCTGTATCTCGACAAACCGATGAAGTTGCATACTCTGTTTCAGACGATCACGCGAACGAACAGGCCTTGGCGTCACCTTGCGACGGGCTTCACCAAGAAATACGGGACGGTTGTAGATTACGTCGGTCTCGGCGGTGCGTTCGCACGAGCGATCGCACCTAGCAACCCAGAGCACGCTCAGCGACAGATCGAGACTGATGCTCTGCTGCAGAGCCTGGACGTGGCGCTCAAGGAGATGCGGCGCCGTTTCGTTGGCATCACCCGCGATGGGTCGATGGATTCGCTGCAGCAAGCGCTGGAAAGACTCCCGCAGCAGAGCGAAGACCGTGCCGAGTATCGCGCTGAGTTCCTCTACGCGCAGGGCCTATGGGAAACTATCGCTCCCGACGAGCAGCTCTCGGAGTGGGAATCCGATTACCGATGGTATGCGCAGGTGTACGCTGCGATCCCGAACGACGGCGACGAGGATGACATTCTCTGGGAGAGACTCGGCCCGAAGACCCGCGAGCTCGTGCATGCACACATGCGAAACGTCCGTGTTGACGGCCGGAACATTGCCGTCGTCATTGCCGACGCTGAGACCATCCAGAAGATGACCGCAAACGGTCAGCTGCCGCCTGTTCCCATCGATTATGAGGGCAAGTCCGCTCAGGAAATCGTCGATAGTCTCACGGCTCGCATCCGCAAGAAGCTCGAAGGCGGAGGAACG
Source organism: Microbacterium sp. PAMC22086 (assembly GCF_019443525.1). Taxonomy (NCBI): domain Bacteria; kingdom Bacillati; phylum Actinomycetota; class Actinomycetes; order Micrococcales; family Microbacteriaceae; genus Microbacterium; species Microbacterium sp. PAMC22086. The sequence goes on from NZ_CP080380.1 coordinate 2,256,932, forward strand.
AACATCGGCGTATACAGCTCGATAGCCGAGCGGCTGGACCAGCTTCGGCAGCGAGTAATCTCCGATGCTGACGATTCGATCCTGTGGCTCACGAGACTGTTCGAGGTAGCCACAGACCTGAAGACCGCGGAGGACGCCGACGAGGAAGGCGTGCTTGCGGATCTGCCTGATCCCAACGTGGGGATGCTCACCCGTATCTTCGAGGAGCATAAACCCGCCGGGATGACGGTGATGGTCAGCCAGATCGCGGCCGAGGTGGATGCCCTGGTCCGTCACGCCGTGCACGAGAAGTGGACGACGAAAGAGTCCTCTATGAAGGCCGTCAAGCGACAGCTCAATGCAGTGTTCAAGAAGTACGCACTTCCGCGCACCGGTGAGCCGATGGAGTCGGCGTGGCGGTACATAGTGAAGCACTACTGAAACGAGGCCCCTTCGTGGCTTTTCTTGGCTCTATCGGACTGAGACGAGACCGATCGCGCCTTCATCCGCGTCGTACTTCGGGCGTGAGGAACGAACTGGTGACAGTTTCGGTTTAGGCCGCGAGTGTGAGCGGCTCGGTTAGCTTGGCTTCGAACTCGATGGGCGTCAACCCGCCGAGGGTGTCCTGGGCTCGCTGGCGGTGATACTTCCGCTCGATCCAGACGACGATGGCGAGGCGAAGCTCCTGCCGCGTCGCCCACCGCTGCTGGTTGAGGACGTTCGTCTGCAACAGTGACCAGAAGCTCTCCATCGCCGCGTTGTCCCCGGCCGCGCCGACGCGCCCCATCGATCCGACCATGTCGTGACGGCGCAGCTCGCGGGCCATCGCCCTGCTCCGGAACTGGCTGCCCCTGTCCGCGTGCAGGATGCAGCCGGCCACCTCACCGCGGCGGGTGACGGCGTTGCGCACGGCATCGACGGCGAGCTTCGCTGTCATCCGATCCGAGATCGAGTAGCCGACGATCCGGTTCGAGAACACGTCCTTGATCGCGCAGCAGTAGAGCTTGCCTTCGCTCGTCCAATGTTCCGTGATGTCCGTGAGCCAGAGCCTGTTCGGCGCATTGGCACGGAATACCCGTTGCACGTGGTCGTCGAACACGGGAGGGCCGGCCTTCTTGCCCTTGCCCCGCCGGCGGCGTTGCGCGGACGAGAGGATCCCGGCCTGCGAGCACAGCTTCCACGCCGTCCGGCGACTCATCCGCCAGCCAGCCCGGCGCGCCTCGTCGGCCAGGTATCGGTAGCCGAACGTCGGGTCCTCGTGGTGCGCATCGTGCAGCGCATTGATCCGATAGGCGCGGAGCACATCCGCGTCCCGGATCGGGTCGCCTCTCCACCGGTAGTAGGGCTGGCGGGCGAGCTTAAGGACCCGGCACGACACCGACACGGGGATCCCCGCGTCGGCGAGCTCAGCAACGAGCGGGTATGTCATTTTGGGGAGCCACCGAGGCGCAGGTTCGCCTGCGACAGATACGCCGCCGCTCGCCTGAGGACCTCGTTCTCCTGCTCGAGCAACCGGATCCGCTTCTTCAACTCCCGCGCCTCCGCTGCGTCTGCAGCGGTCTGACCAGGACGGTTGCCGTATTCGACGTCGGCCTGACGGAGCCAGTTCTGCAACGTCGCTTCGCTGATGCCGAAGTCAGTGGCGATCTGCTTGATGGTGACGCCGCTCTCGCGGCTACGAGCGACCGCGACAACGTCCTCGCGGAACTCTCTGGGATAGGGACCAGGCATGATGACATCCTCCCCGCCAGCGCCTCCCGGCACTAACGATCAGTTGTCACCAATTCCTTCCTCACGCCCCCCTCCTGCAGACTGGGCCTACATCTTCGACGACTTTACCGACGAAGACACCGGCGAGCCTTGGGCGCTAGCAGCTGCCATCTTTATCGCTCAAACCAGGCGCAGGACTGGACGAGGTCCTACATTCGCGGAGCTCTTCACTCACCTGCTTCCAGATACCCGTGGGTTGCCAGGGCCCTTTCCGGAGGGCCTCGGGTTTATCGAGCGACGCCGCGCGATCTCCGGCTTGCGCGGTCACGTCGCCATCGATTGGCGGCGCCGAGGCATGATCAACTGGGATCAGGACGTCACCCGTAGCCTGCGGGTGGGTCGAACATTTCGTGAGCTTTCTCGCACACGCCAACTCTCCCGGCACGCGTGTGGTGGGGAAACGGCGGCCACAGTTCGGGACGAGGAGAGGGGCACACGATGACCGAGGACGTTCCCGAATCGATCCGTCGGATCATCTCGAGAATCGACCCCGGATGGCCCGAGGTCATCGAGGTGGGTCAGGGGTGGTACCCGATTCTGGCCCGACTGAATGAGCACCTCTCGGAGATGGCTCCGGGATATGTCGTCCACCAAGTGAAATCCAAGTTCGGTTCACTGAGCTTTCACGCCCAGAGTTCACAAGACCCGCTGAACTACCACGAGGAGTTTCTCGACGCGATCCGCGCAGCAGAATGGGAGAGCACCGAAGCCTGTGAAGACTGCGGTGAGCCTGCACAAACATACGTGATCCGGCTTTGGGTATGGACGCTGTGTGAAAGACACGCGGCCGACAAGCGGGCGTGATCAGGCTATGTGATCCAAGCTGCTCATGAACGACCAGCATTGGCAGTCAGTCATCGATTGCGCGGAATCCGGACGATCGTGTTCTCTGCTTCCAGATGTTGACGGAGCGCGTGGTTCTCAAGCGTGAGCCGTTGCACTTGAGCGGCAGCGAGTGCAACCTGCGACTTGAGACGCTCGATCTCACCGCGGAGTCGGACTTCCGTGTCATCCTTTCGCCCGGCGGTCGCTGGCACGGGCTTCGTGTCCGTGCGAAGGGTGCTGCGACGGTTGTCCGCGACAGATTGCGCGACGTCGCCGAAGTGCCGCCAGAACGTGCTGTTGGCGAGGCCAAGATGTTGGGCCAGTGCTCTGACGGTGAGAACCGACTCAGGCGAATGAGTTGAAAGTTCACGAATAGCGGCGCGTACTTGTTCGGCCGTCGGCAGATCAACTCGACGCGACATTTGGATCTCCATTCACGAGCGTGAGAATCTGAGTTCGTCTCTGTTTCAATCGCTCGACGAGCAGCGGCGGAAGGGCCGGGCGCTGATCGAGGTCTTCGTCGATGAGGGCAACCTCCTCTTGCCACGCAGCGAGATTGTCGTCGGTGAGGGCGACGTTGCGGCACGTGAGCGGTTGACACGACTGCAGATCCGGGCCCGTTGGGGTCTTCTGACACTGAGCCTTTGACGCGTCGTATGTGCAAGTTACATAACGCCCGGGATAGACCTCTGGTCCTCGCGCATTCAGCAGCCGAAGAAAGCGTCTGGGATCAGTTTGAACGGTGCCCGCGAATGCACCGTTCGAATTGAATTCTGAGAGTCGGGCATGAGCTTCACCCGCAGCTGGGCCGCCCAACCGAGTGTGGTCGTTTCGTTCCACCATCCCCAGCAAGTGTTCGCCGCGAGCGAGTGCCGCTTCCGCTTCTACCTCCGCTCGAAAGCCCGAGTCGCTAGTTCCGGCGTACCCCTCGAACATCTGAATGCTGTGGTGTCTGTAGGCGATTGCTCCCGCGATCGCGCCACCGGGCCTGCGCGCGATGTACCAGGCGAGCGTGCGGCGAAACTGCCGCGTCGTTAGTTGCCACGGTTGGCCGTTGTGGTTGGGGATGCCATCACTTCGGCCACGTTCCTCGCAGTAACGAGTGATCCAGCTCCGGAATCGGTTGAGCCCGCTGATCGTCCCGCCGACGGTCAGAGCCTCGTTTGTGTTGCGAGCCCCCGATCCTCGTCCAGGTCCGGTTCGAAGCGGCGCGAACAACCACGGGCTGGGGGACCCGGACGAAACCGCCAAACGCTCGAGAACGTCAATCGCACGAGCTGCTGGGGCGCCGATGACCCATGTAGCGGGGACGCCTTCAATCTCCTCTTCGCCCTTGAAAGCGAGGCTGTGGGCGAGCCAACGTGTGGGCGTGCCGTGAGAATCAGCGACGACCTCGCTAGCGCCAGTCCTCAGATGCTTGATCTCGTTGTCGCGCATTCCTGAGAGGAACGCGATGACGATGTAACAGGCAGTTTGAAGCAGCTGTGACATCGTCGATAGGGAGTCAGCCTCCCGGGGATTCGTCCGAAAGCCCTCGATCCAAGGCTCACCGTCGATTCGACCAACAATCGGCTGCTCGAGGTCCGCATATTCGGAGACCCCGAGCGCTTCGGCGAGTTCAGCCAGCTCAGCCTTGAATGGCTCCAGTGCAAGCCGATCGCACCCGACAGCACGCCCGATGGCTGCAATGTTGGGACGGCCATCACTTCCGGGGATCGGACGGCCAGCGGCACGGACGCGAGCCATATAGTCATGGATCAGCGTTTGTGCTTGGCCCCAGCGGAGCCCGCGTCGCTCAGAAGCCCCGTCACCTACCTTTCCTTTGCTTCTGCGCACGCGCCAGAGCTCGATGCCGTTCAGTATGTCGCCGGCGAATTCGTCCACGAACCGCATCGACCAGACCAGCAACGGAGCATGGATGGGCTCCGGGATACGGGAAGTCGCGTTCTCGGTGCGCTTGCCCGGGTATGGTTCCGCCATCCAGTAGTCCGTGAGCCGCGGATCGAAGGTCAGGGCTCGCGTACCGAGCGTCACTCGATACCGCCAGAGAACAGCGACGACCGTTCGGAGTGCGTATCGTTGCCAGACTGGACGGACGTTCGTGGCGAGGTATGTCTGGAAGTCGTTGAGGTCATCTACCTGCATCTCTGCGAATGCCAGACCTGGGCGGTACTCGCTCAGCCAGTTAGCGACGTGGCGGATGCGATTTTGCATTGATAAGACGGTGGCTATGCTTGGTCGATCTTCGTCGTGTGGGATCTCACCCGACAGTGCCGTGTAGCACAGGAGCTTCACGTCGGTTCGGTGCTCGATCGGCACATTCGCGAAGTACAGACTCTGAGAACGTCCACTTCGTTGCATCACAGCCGGACCTAAAATCCAGACGTCTTCACTGAAGCGTGAGGTCTCCGAGAGTGTGACACCGTCGATCAACGGACGTCCATGAAGCACGTACGGATCGAGGGCGACGGGGGCAGGAAGAGTGAAAGCGGTCGGCATTAGGAGTGCTCCCACCGGGGTTCGACGAGATCGAGTAGATGGTCATCTTGCTTTTGTTCCTCAGCGCTGCGCACTTCACCTTCCGTGAACTGTGGGAGCACGTCGTAGCGGATCGCAGTCCATGTAGGTCCGTAACGGCGCCACCAACCGTCGATCGACATATGTGTTCGGCGCTGTTCAAGTGCGTCGAGGAGAGACAACAAGTTGGGAAGGTGATCGTTGGTCACCACGCTGTTGGCGCAATGGAAGCAATCGAGAAAAGACTGCGAGCAACGTCTCCCTGTCAATGGATGGTGGGCGTGATCGCGGCAGGCCGACCAACCAGTCTCGTCCACGGCTTGCGTGTTCGAAAGGCTAGCCTCGTCGCCACTATTCCTTGGTTGCACGTCGAGACGGGTTCTTCCGCTGGCGTTGAGAGCCTTCTCGTGAGCGTCCCAGGCCGACTTCTCGACATCTGCTACCGCGTCAGACATCACATCCTGCGCCCAGTCCAGCGTTGACGGGTCGCCTGATAGGTAGTTTCGAAAGAGTACTGGCACGGTGTTCGAGCGCGTCGCTGAGGGCAGATGTCCGCCAACCGCGCGCGTTCGGCGGACGTCGACGCTCTTCTTCAACCTCGGAAAACTCAACGACAGCGCCGGTGAACCTGGGGCGGCGTCATTTGCTTTGGCGCCCGGTGCTGAGTGTTCGCTGGAGCGAAGCCCGTGGCGTGCGATCCATTCGCGGTTGCTCACCTCGGTGTTCAACGCGTTCTGGAACGGGTTGGCGACACGGTCTGGACCCGACCTTCCTGCTCCGAGCCACACGGCCCAATAGGGGTCGTCGTCTAAGAGGCTCCGTGCAGGCGCCATGAGCTGAAGCAATAGGAGGTACAGGCCCCCGGGTGTGCGAAGCTCCTGCCCTGGGTTCCCGATCTCCCAGGTTGCAGAGTTGTGCCATTTGCCGGAACCGCGGCGGCGCTTTACCAGAGAGACCTCGACTGCAACGCCTTCGATGATCCGGTGTGCGGTGGTCAGCTCCTTGATTGTCTCGACGTTCCAACCCGTGGCGTGGACGAAGAGCGCGAGCAAGGGAATGAGATCTTGCCGGGTAATGAAGACCTGCTCAGCCAGCCTCCGTCGATGCGCCATCCGGTCGAGGAAGGGCACGCCATCCGCAGAGACGCCACCGGTGAGAAGGGCGTTCTCGATGGCCGAGGCGTCAGCCTCACGTATGGGTTGGCGGAGCCGATCTCTTATCGCCGCAACATCTGAGCGGGCGGCCCTAATGATCGACCGGAGCTCGCTGTCCGAGTAGCCGGGTGCGTTCGCGCGGGTGTAGCGGGTCCGAGGACGAAACATCGCGCGGAGTGTCTCGTCAATCTGCGTGGCAAGGGGCGGTTGGTCCAAGATCGTGCCGATGGCATGGAGATGTTTGGATACGGTATTGCGATCTGAGGTTTCCGCCAGGCTTCGTTTGAACGCTGTGAAGTGTCTCACCCGCAGTTTCTCGGGTGTCGACGGAGGGTCGATGGTAGACGCCAACTGCTGCATGAAACGGGAAAGGATCGCCCAACGTCCCATGGCTGAGGAGAGAGTCCGTATAGTTCCAGCTGGACCGGTTCGCTGCGCCCAACTTTGTGCGAGCGCTTTATGCCAGCCTGGCAGCGGTAGAGCGGCGATGTCGAAGCTCCGCCTGCGCCCATCTTCACCGACGAACATAACGACAGCAGACTGATCCGCGGGAACCTCAGAGTGCCGGCCATAGTGTCCGCTCGGAACAGGCGACGGCCTCCCAACGCCTGTCGAGCCGCGCCGGCTAGGTGCGCGACTCATGACACATCCGGAGCAAGTAGGTCTGGGTCGCGTGAGTCCTCCCACTCCTCCGGAATCAGCGTCATGCGGGTGCGCATCTCGAGTTCCGCGAGCGCGTGCAAGTAGATCTGAGTGGTTTCAACGCTGCGGTGACCAAGAAGGCGTCGCACCCAATCGAGCGGGTCTCCAAACATGCGAACGTAGTACCCGCGTTGTTCCGGAGTTGCGGATTGAAGCGCCGCGATGTGACCGCGTTGCAGATGCTCGAGTGTGATGACGGCGAACGAATGACGCAGCGTATGCGCGCTTGCAGCAAGATCCACCCCATGCTGCCCGCACCGTACGTTCGCCTGGCCGAAGATGTGCTTCCAGGTGGAAACCGACATGGGGTCTCCAGCTTCTGAGAGCCAGAGAGACGCAGGCGTGACGCCGCCAGCGCTTTCGACGAAGGTGCGACGACGTTCCGCGGGGGTGAGGAGACTGACACGGACGCGCTCCGAGGAGCCAGCCAGACGGGCATGGCGCCCATCTGGTTCGAGAATGAAGCTGTTGGGTCGCAGCCGATATCGGCCGGCCGATCGCGCCCGGTCGACTACCTCCAACCGATCCGTGTTGATGTACTCGTGTACCGCACGAAGAACAGTCGAAGGAACGTAAACCCAGCGTTCAGAACCACGTTTTGCGATCGCACCGGGGAGATAGAAGCGGTGGAAACCATCGAGCTGCACGAGGTCGGGCACTTCCGATGCGAACAGGCTCGCGTGTTCTGATAGTCGCAGGCCTGTGCGGATCAGCATGTCGGCGAAGGTGCCATTGCGGGTTGCCCATCGCCCTCTAAACGCGGAATTGCGGCGGCCATCTACACGGTAACCGCGAAGCCCAACATCACGCCAGCGGCGGTAAGAGGCCGACGGCAGCCACTCGACTCTTGCACGACCCGATCCGTGCGAGCGGGTCGCGGGTGTCGTGTCCGCAGTTCTGTTCCGCCCTGGCCGCTGCCGGTGCATCCGTCGTTGACGCTGGGCGATCGGAGTTTCAGGCAAATTTCGTTCGCGCACTTGCCATGTGAAAAATCGGTTTGCGGCAGCTAACTCTCGGTCCCATGTTGAGGCGGCGACGCGCGCTCCGGCGGGGTCTTCGCGTCGCCAAGCGAAATATGCCTCATGATCATTCGCCGTTGCATCGCGCCAGCCCTTGGCGCCGCGATTGGTATGGAGAAAGTTGAAGAACGCAACGAGGTCGCCGGCATATCCGACGCGCGTCGACATGCTCGAGCCCAGCATGTCCGCGGAGTGGAAAAAGGTATTGAGCTCAAGATCGTACTCGAACGATGGGCTCAACAAGTAGGGCGTCCCTGGAGGAATCGAGGGCAACGATCGCGCGAACACCCGCGCGGTTACGTCCTCCTCGTCTGGGCCGTTGCTCCGGACCTGCTCGTATCTAAAGAGTCGCCAAGCTCCTGCGTGCACTACGGCTGTTGAGAGATCCACGCGACTAGCGAAACCGCTCGTGAAGCCAATGAACACTGGACACGCCGCGAAGTGGGTCTAAAACCTCGCGATGAACCCCTGCCCGTGTGGGAATCATGGTGTTCGCGGTGCCGAGTGCGTCTGCCCTCCCATGTCGATCAGGCGATACTCCACTCGGTTGTCCGGACCGCTCCGTGATCGCATCGACATCGATCTGCAGGTGAACCGTGTCGCCGCATCGCGAGCGATGGCGGGCAAGAGAGGCGATCTCTCCACGGCGCAGGCGCGTGATCGTGTCGCTGCCGCTCGGGCGCGGGCAGCCTCCCGATGGAACGGAACCCGCTGGCGTCGTAACGGCGATGTTCCGGGCACGTGGTTGCGACAGGGACCGCACCGGCTGCCTGCGGTGACGCGCTCTCCCCTCGATCGCGCGCTGGAGCGCGGGGCTCTCACGCTCCGTGGCTATGACCGGGTTCTGCGCGTCGCCTGGACGATGGCGGATCTGGCGGAGATCGAGCGGCCAGGCATCGACGAGATCGGACGCGCACTGCACCTTCGACGGGGGCTGCCGCGATGATCGACCTGCTGCTGGCCGAGTCCGAGATCAGCGATCTCGCGCGTCGCATCCATCCGGGGGAGAACCCGGAGGAGTGCATCGCGCGCGCCGCGTGGACGGTGATCGCTGAGCCTGGTGACGCGGTGGCCGGTGCACTGATCCAGTCGGCGGGAGCGGTGGAAGCCCTCGCGCTGGCCGTCGGAGATTCCTCATCGCTGCTCGCACCGGGCGGTGCGAGCGCCGCCGCGTCGCGCGCACTCCGCGAGGGACGCGCTCGATGGCGCACGCGCGCAGACCCCCTTGCGGTGGGCGCTGCTCTGCGCAGCGCCGCCGACGTCGACGCAAAGCTCGTGATCCCCGGTGACGTGGCGTGGCCGGCTGCTCTGGAAGACCTCGGTCCCCACGCTCCGAGCGCGCTCTGGGTGCGAGGTCGTACCGAACTGCTCACCCGCGAACCTCGCGTGTCGATCGTCGGGGCGCGAGCATCCAGCGGCTACGGCGAACACGTCGCGACAGAACTGGCCGGTGATCTCGCTGCTACCGGGGCGGTGATCGTCTCGGGCGGTGCCTACGGGATCGATGGTGCAGCGCATCGAGCGGCTCTCGGCGTACAGGGTGCGACCATAGCGTTTCTCGCTGGGGGAGTGGATCGTGCCTACCCGGCCGGACATCAGTCGCTCCTGAGACGAATAGCGGAGGAGGGGGCGCTCGTGAGCGAGCCGCCCTGCGGCGCGGCGCCCACGAAGTGGCGGTTTCTTGCGAGGAACCGTCTGATTGCGGCGCTCGGGCACGCGACGGTCGTCGTCGAGGCAGGGTGGCGCAGCGGATCATTGAACACCGCCGGTCACGCGGCTGCTCTCGGTCGCCCTCTGGGCGCTGTCCCCGGGCCTGTGACCTCGGCTTCTTCGGCCGGATGTCATCGTCTCCTGCGCGAGTATGACGCGCAATGCGTCACCTCAGCCCGGGAGGTGAGAGAACTGCTCGGCTCGCTCGACGACGGATACGAGCAGGGAGCGCACGTCCGGGAGTCGAGCCATACCCGTGTTCTCGACGCCCTGGGAACCAGGTCGCGACTGCCGATAGATGAGGTGGCCCGTCGCTCTGGTTTGTCGCCGGATCGCGTCCGGACGGTGCTCGGCCTCCTGCACCTGGAGGGGGACGTCGCACTCGACGGCGGGGGGTGGTATCGAGCGCCCGCGTCCCCATCGCGCTGATTGCCGGGCATCTCGACGGCGAGGCTGCCTGAGACATCTGGGGAGCGGTGCAAGCTGGAGTCATGGATCTCGCGACCGCGGCAGACGAGTTCGCCGATCACCTGGAGCGGGTGCGTCGGCTGTCTCCCGCGACCGTGAAGGCCTATCGATCCGACCTGCGCGACCTCGACGCATCGGCAGGGGGCGTCCCGCTCGAAGCCGTCGATTTGGAGGTTCTGCGGGATTGGCTCTGGCGTGCGACGCAGCGGGGTGATGCGCGATCGACGCTGGCGCGGCGGGCAGCCACGGCCCGATCGTTCTTCAGCTGGGCGCAGGAGCGCGCCCTCATCGCCCATGACCCGAGCCTGCGTCTGGTCGCGCCGAAGAAGGGGAGGACGCTCCCGACGGTCGCCTCACGAGACGTGATGTCCGCGCTCCTCGACACGCTCCGCGCTGCGGCAGAGGAGGGGGACGCGCTCGCGCTGCGGGACCACGCGATCCTCGAGCTGCTGTACGGCTCCGGTATCCGCGTCTCGGAACTGTGCGGATTGGACATCGACGACCTCGATCTCGATCGCGGCACTGCGCGCGTGCTCGGCAAAGGAGCTAAGGAGCGCGTGGTTCCTTACGGCTCGCCCGCGCGGGACGCGCTCACCGCGTATCTGACACGCGGAAGGCCGGTTCTCGTGGCCAGGTCGCGGACGTTCACCGCCGCAGTGATCCTCGGAAGCCGGGGGGCGAGAGTGGGACCGCGCACCGTGTACGAACTCGTCGCACGTGAGCTCGCTCCGATCGTCGGCACGGAGACGATCGGCCCTCATGCCTTGCGGCACACCGCTGCCACGCACCTTCTCGACGGTGGAGCCGATCTCCGGGCCGTGCAGGAGATCCTCGGACATGCGAGCCTCGGAACGACGCAGATCTATACACATGTCTCCACCGAGCGGCTGACTGCGACCTATCGGCTCGCCCATCCGCGGGCGTGAGCCGGCGTCTTCCGCGCACCTTCGCTCAGCGTGCGAGGCAACATGGGAGAAGCACGGCGCGAGGAACCTCGCCGAAGAAGAGCATGGGGTTCACGTAGTCGCCGTTGCGTCGAACACCGAGGTGCAGTGCGCCGGGTGAGGTGTGTCCGCCCACGTCGACGAATCCGATCTCCTCGCCGGAGACCACCACGTCACCCGGAACCAAGGGGGAGCGAAGCGGTTCGAATGTGGTCACCAGTCCATTCGCGTGTTCGATGGTGAGGATCGGGCGATCCACCACGGTGCCGCGGAAGGCGACGGTCCCGTCGGCCGGAGCGGACACCACCGCGCCGACGGATGCGCCGAGATCGACTCCGCGATGCCCGGCTCCGTACTCGTGCGCGGGGGCGCGATAGGGCTCCAGTACCAGGCGCGGGCCGGCCAACGGCCAGCTCCAGTGGGCCCCGGCGGTGTCGTCCGGCGTCGGGGCTTCGGTCGCGCCGGTGACGGCCGACGGGGACGAGGCGGCGATGACGAACGCCATCAGCAGTGTGGAGACGGTTCTGGAGGATGCGCGCATGGCAGGAGTCTCGTCGCTCATGCACGGTCGTTCGCGTACGAAGCGACGTCGGGGCCACCTCTGCGGGACAAGTCAGGCAGGCGAGCGTGAGTGCAGGGTCAGTGGACGCGCGATCCTGTATGCTGGGGGAGCACCTCGAAATCGAGGTGACTACGCGTGCCCAAAGCGATTCAGATCGCGGCATCCATTCCCACAGGTCCTGTTCTTCGAGCGGGCGGGCGTGAGCCGGGCACCAGGAAGTCCGATCATCCGATCGGCTTGCAACCTCAACGGCGCAGGAACGCGCCAGAACAAGGAGACGACCATGGCTGTGGTCACCATCCGCCAGCTGCTCGACAGCGGCGTGCACTTCGGACACCAGACCCGTCGGTGGAACCCGAAGGTCAAGCGCTTCATCCTCACGGAGCGCAGCGGCATCCACATCATCGACCTGCAGCAGTCGCTGGGGTACATCGACAAGGCCTACGACTTCGTCAAGGAGACCGTCGCCCACGGTGGAACGATCCTCTTCGTCGGCACCAAGAAGCAGGCGCAGGAGATCCTCGCAGAGCAGGCGACCCGTGTCGGCCAGCCCTTCGTGAACCAGCGCTGGCTCGGTGGACTCCTCACCAACTTCCAGACGATCTCCAAGCGTCTCGCTCGCATGAAGGAGCTCGAGGAGCTCGACTACGAGACCCCGGCGAACAGCGGCTTCACGAAGAAGGAGCTGCTCCTCAAGAAGCGCGAGCTCGACAAGCTGCACAAGTCGCTCGGCGGTATCCGCAACCTCACGAAGACGCCGTCGGCCATCTGGGTCGTCGACGCCAAGCGCGAGCACCTCGCCATCGACGAGGCCAAGAAGCTCGGCATCCCGGTGATCGGCATCCTCGACACGAACGCCGACCCGGACGACTTCCAGTACCCGATCCCCGGCAACGACGACGCGATCCGTTCCGTCTCGCTGCTGACGCGCATCATCGCTGACGCCGCGGCCGAGGGCCTGCAGCAGAAGCACAACCCGGAGACGGGCGACGCCGAGCCGCTCGCCGACTGGGAGAAGGAGCTCCTCGAGACTCCTGCCCAGGAGGTTCAGGAGTCCGCTGACGCCGCCGAGGTCGTCACCGCAGATGACGCTGCTGCCGTCGTCGAGACGCCCGCCGCCGACGAGACCGCTGCCGACGAGGCCGGTGCTGAGGCTCACGACGAGGCGATCGCCGCCGCTTCCGGTGAGGAGACCGCTGAGGTCGCCGCCGCCGAAGCTGCTGACGCCAAGTAATCCCCTCGTACACACACCTAACGAAGCAAGGAGCCACCACACATGGCCAACTTCACCATCGCTGACCTCAAGGCGCTGCGTGAGCAGCTCGGCACCGGAATGGTCGACACCAAGAAGGCGCTCGAGGAGGCCGACGGAGACGTCGCGAAGGCCACCGAGATCCTGCGTCTCAAGGGTGCGAAGGGCAACGCGAAGCGCGCTGACCGCTCGACCAGCGAGGGACTGATCGTCGCTCGTGAGCAGGATGGCGCTGTGACGCTCATCGAGCTCGCTTGCGAGACCGACTTCGTCGCCAAGAACGAGCGTTTCATCGCGCTGGCCGATAAGGTCGCCGACGCCGCAGCAGCAGTGAAGGCCGACTCGGTCGACGCTGCCCTCGCCGCGACCGCTGGCGACAAGAGCGTCGAGCAGGTCATCTCTGAAGAGGCTGCGATCATCGGCGAGAAGGTCGAGCTGCGCCGGGTGCGCACGATCACCGGCGACAAGGTCGAGGTCTACCTGCACCGCACGAGCAAGGACCTGCCGCCGCAGATCGGCGTCGTCGTCGCCTACTCGGGTGACGACGCGGAGACTGCGCGCAGCATCGCCCAGCACATCTCGTTCGCCAACCCGTCCTACCTGTCGCGTGAGGATGTTCCTGCCGACGCGGTCGAGAAGGAGCGCGAGATCGTCACCGAGATCTCTCGCAACGAGGGCAAGCCGGAAGCGGCTCTCCCGAAGATCGTCGAGGGCCGCGTCTCTGCGTTCATCAAGCAGGTAGCCCTGCTCGAGCAGGACTACGCCAAGGACAACAAGCTCTCTGTCGCCCAGGTGGCGAAGGACGCCGGTATCACCGTGACGGACTTCGCGCGCTTCAAGGTCGGCGCGTAGCAACGTCGAAGGGGTTCGGATCGCGAAGATCCGAACCCCTTCTTCATGCCCCCAAGGCACTATCTTGAATCGGGACGAGAGGACACACCCACCCATGACTGAACGCACCGGACGCCGCCGCGTCCTTCTCAAGCTCTCCGGAGAGGCATTCGGAGCGGGGCAGCTGGGCGTCAGCCCCGATGTGGTGTCCCAGATCGCGCGCGACATCGCGGCCGCCGTCGACCGCGTCGAGGTCGCGATCGTCGTCGGTGGGGGCAACTTCTTCCGCGGAGCCGAGCTGAGCCAGCGCGGTATGGACCGCGGACGCGCCGACTACATGGGCATGCTGGGCACGGTCATGAACGCCCTCGCGCTGCAGGACTTCCTGGAGCAGGCCGGAGCCGCCACCCGCGTGCAGTCGGCGATCTCGATGACGCAGGTCGCCGAGCCGTACATTCCGCGTCGCGCCGAACGCCACCTCGAGAAGGGTCGCGTCGTCATCTTCGGTGCCGGTGCAGGCCTCCCGTACTTCTCCACCGACACCGTCGCCGCGCAGCGCGCTCTCGAGATCGGTGCGGACGAGGTGCTCGTCGCCAAGAACGGCGTCGACGCGATCTACACCGCCGACCCGAACAAGCACGCCGACGCGGAGCGCATCGAGCGCGTGACCTATCGCGACGCCCTGCAGCGCGGTCTCAAGGTCGTCGACTCCACGGCGTTCAGCCTGTGCATGGACAACAGCATGGACATGCGGGTGTTCGGCATGGAGCCGGCGGGCAACGTGACCCGTGCGCTTCTCGGCGAGCCGATCGGAACCCTCGTCACCGCCTGAGCGTGTGACACGGCGGAGACGACTTCGCCCGATAGAATTTGCATAACACCCCGACGATAGGAGTCACCGTGATCGCGGACGTCCTCGCTGAAACCACCACTCGTATGAACCGGGCGGTCGAAGCTGCCAAGGAGGACTTCTCCACGGTGCGCACCGGTCGTGCGAACCCGCAGATGTTCCAGAAGGTTCTCGTGGACTACTACGGCACTCCCACCCCGATCGCGCAGCTCGCTTCACTGGCGAACCAGGAGGCACGCACGCTCATCATCACGCCGTACGACAAGTCGGCGCTGAAGGCGATCGAGCAGGCCATCCGCGACATGCCGAACCTCGGTGCCAATCCCACGAACGACGGCAACCTCGTTCGCGTGACGATTCCGGAGCTCACGGCGGAGCGTCGCAAGGAGTACGTCAAGCTCGTCAAGACCAAGGCCGAGGACGCGAAGGTCCACGTCCGCGGCATCCGTCGCAAGGCGAAGGACGAGCTGGACGCGCTCAAGAGCGAGCTCGGCGAGGATGAGATCGCGCGCGGCGAGAAGGAGCTCGACGTCCTGACGCGTCAGCACGTCGAGCTCATCGATGACGCGCTGAAGCGCAAAGAGGCAGAACTCCTCGAGGTGTAGTCAGGATGTCTGACGAAACGCGAGATGCCGAGGACGACAAGCCGTTCACGCGTCACGACGCGCACGACGGCCCGCCGTCCGACAGCGTCCCGCTCGGGGACGAGGCATTCCCGTCCTTCGACGCCGCCGCCGTTCCTCCGCGCCCCCCGCTGCCGGTGTCTCCGGATGGTTCGGCAGCGGGTCACGCCTCCCCATTGGACACGGCGGATCACAATGCGATCCGCGAGCAATGGCGTGCGGCGCGGGATGAGCTGGGCACCCATGTCTCCCACGCGCGCGACCAGCTCGACCAGGCGAACGAACGCATCAAGGAGCGCACGGGGCGGGATCTGATCCTCGCGATCCTGATCGGTCTCGCGTTCGGCGCTGCGCTGCTCGGATCGCTGCTGTTCCTGAAGGTGCTGTTCGTGCCGTTCGCCCTCGCGGCCGCACTGCTGGGCGTCTACGAGCTCTCCAGAGCACTGCGGAGCTCCGGCCGGCGGGTCGACGTGGTGCCGCAGCTGATCGCAGCCGCCTTCCTCGTGCTGTCCGCCTACTTCGCCGAGCCCTGGCTGTGCTGGGTCATGCTCTTCGTCTCGGTGGCTTTCGTCATCGTCTGGCGCCTCATCGCACAGATGGTCGAGAGGGACGGCCGTACCTACGGCGACGTGCTCGCCGACGCGGTGATCAGCGTCTTCGTCCAGGTGTACGTGCCCTTCCTCGCAGGCATCGCGCTCATCCTCCTCAAGCAGGAGGGTGGACAGTGGTGGGTGCTCGGGTTCATCGCGATCGCCGTCGCCGCCGATACGGGCGCCTATGCTGCGGGCCTGGCGTTCGGACGTCACCCCATGGCACCGAAGATCAGCCCGAAGAAGACCTGGGAGGGCTTCGGCGGTGCCGTCGTCGCCTCACTCGCGGTGGGTGTGGTGCTGGCGCTCTTCCTCCTGGAGCTGCCGTGGTGGTGCGGACTGATCTTCGGCGCGTCTATCCTCTTGTCCGCGACGCTCGGAGATCTCGGCGAGTCGATGCTCAAGCGCGACCTCGGCATCAAGGACATGAGCTCCTGGCTGCCGGGGCACGGCGGGCTGCTCGACCGTCTCGACAGCATCCTGCCCTCGACGATTCCCGCGCTCTGCCTGTACTTCCTCTTCTCTCCTTGGGTGGTTCTGTGATGAACGATGACGAGCTCGACGTGCAGACGACACAGGCACCGCCTGCGTTCGCGGTCACTTCCGGACGCGTGCGCGGGTATCACCGTGCGGCCGTGGACACCTTCCTCTCGTCGGCTCGCCGCGCGTTCGAGACGGGCGGTGATGAGCTCACCGCTGAGGATGTCCGCACCGCGTCGTTCCCCCTCGTGAAGGGCGGTTACGTGGTCGCCGACGTCGACGCGGCACTGGGCCGGGTCGAGGATGCCTTCGCGGCGCGCGAGCGCGATCGCGTGGTGCGCACGCAGGGAGCGGGCGCCTGGGTCGAACAGGCCAGAGCAGATGCGCAGGTCATCCTCGACCATCTCGCCCGCCCGCGCCGACACCGCTTCGCTCGGACCGGAGTGCTCACCTTCGGCTACCGTCTCGACGAGGTCGACCATGTATCGACGCGCATCGTGCGGTACCTCCGCGACGGCGATCCGTTGACGGCCGAGCAGTTGCGCTCGGCGGCGTTCCGCATGCAGCGCGGCGGGTATCGCGAAGAGCAGGTCGACGCGCTCCTCGACGCGACGATCGACGTGATTCTGGCTGTTCGCTGAGGTTTCTGATGGTCGATCCAGGCTCTGTTGCGTAGACTGTCCCTCATCGTGAACTCCCGAAACGACATGAATCTCGAAAGAAGCGACCTCTCGCCTGTGCCCGCGGCGAAGGGTGGCGCCGCGCGCGCGGGTGCTCGACGCCGGTCCCGCAGCCGAGGCGTCGTCAGCGTCGTCAGTGCCCTCGCGGTCGTCGGTTTCGCCGGCGCGTTGGTCGCACCGACCGGAGTGGCACTTGCCGCACCCGCACCCCAGGAGTCGCCGGATTCGGCGTATTCACTCGCACTCGCCGACACGCAGAACTTGACCGTCACGGTCGAGGGCGCTGCGATCGCGCCCGTCGTGCGCGGCAGTTTCGAGGTGTACGTCAAGCCGAAGCCCGCTCCGGAACCCACCGTCGCGGCTGCGCCACGAGGGGGCTCGTCCGGTGGTTCGTCGGGTGGCTCCCTTCCGCCCTACACCGGCGGCGGAGCCCCTGCGGAGTGGATGGCGGCAGCCGGTATCGCGGAGAGCGACCGGCAGTATGTCGACTACATCGTCTCGCGGGAGAGCGGTTGGAACCCGAACGCGACGAACAAGTCGTCGGGCGCCTGCGGTCTCGTGCAGGCGCTTCCCTGCAGCAAGGTGCCAGGTAACGGGTATGACCCGGTCGACAACCTTCGTTGGGCGACCGGCTATGCCACCGGACGCTACGGCAGCTGGTCGGGGGCCTACAACTTCTGGATCAACAACCACTGGTGGTGAGCAGGCACCATGCCCCGCTCCCGCAGACGCCCTTCGGCGCGCCCTGAGCCCGAAGACTCCTTCGATCGTCTTCTCGCCGGCTGGAAGCGCACGGAGACCCGGCGCGGTGGTGAGTGGACCGTGCAGCCCGTGTCCGCGGCGCAGGCGCAGAAGGAGTACCTCTGCCCCGGATGCGGGCGGGGGATCGAGGCCGGTACGGCACATCTGGTCACCTGGCGCGCAGACGGGGTGCTCGGTGACGCGGCCGACCTCGCCGCACGTCGGCATTGGCACACACACTGTTGGAGACTTGCATGAGCATCGAGATCCGAGGACCGCTGGAGCTGCCGGCGCGACGCGAAGACATCGAGCTGAAGACCGCTGACGGTCTGACGCTGGTCGGAGAGCTCTCCGTGCCGGAGCACGTACCGCCGACGGCGACCCTCGTGACGCTGCACCCGCTGCCGACGGCCGGTGGCTTCATGGACTCGCACATCATCCGCAAGGCCGCCGCTCGCCTCCCCGCGCTCGCGGACCTCGCCGTCCTGCGTTTCAACACACGGGGGACCACCTCCCCCCGAGGCACGAGCGATGGCGCCTTCGACGGCGGGGCTGCCGAGAGGCACGACGTCGCGGCGGCCATGGACTTCGTCCGTGATCGCGCGCTTCCGCGTCCCTGGCTTCTGGGGTGGTCCTTCGGTACCGAACTCGCACTGAAGTACGGCCGGGACCACGACATCGAGGGGATCATCCTCCTCTCGCCGCCCCTCCACCGCGCGACGCCGGAGGAGGTCGCCGCCTGGGCGGCGACCGGACTCCCCGTGATCGTCCTGGTGCCGGAGCTCGACGACTACCTGCGCCCGCCAGAGGCTCGGGAACGATTCGCAGCGATTCCGCACGCCACCCTGATCGCGGTGGATGGCGGGAAGCACCTCTGGGTGGGCGAGACGCAGACGCGGCGAGTGCTCACGGAGATCGTGGCGGCGGTGAATCCCTCAGCCCTGCCTCTCGCGACGCAGTGGCCGGTCGCCGAGTAGGCGTCTCCGACGGTGGGATCTATCGGCGCGCTGAGACCGCGCTCGGCTAGTGTGCTGCCGTGATGCGCGGGGGCTCCCTGTTCGTCGCCTACCCCGGCCCGGACGATGCTGATGGGGCCGTAGCGGTGGCAGACCATCACGCTGGCGCTCCGACCTTGCGTGAAGCGGTGAGTACCGTCGACGCGGGAGCTGGAGGGCTGTGGCTCACGGACTACACGCAGCTGACGATGGCCGCTCAGTTCGACGACGAAGCGGCCACTGCCTCGGATCAGAGCTCGTTCATTCGGGGGATGAGCACCTGACGGTAGATGATCAGGATGCTCGCCGCTACGGGGATCGCGATGAGCGCGCCCAGCAGCCCCAGGAGGCTTCCTCCGGCGAGGGCGGCGACGACGACGACGGCTCCCGGCACCGAGACGGCACGGCTCATGATGCGTGGGGAGATGATGTAGGCCTCGATCTGCATGTAGATCAGGTAGTAGATCGCGGCGGCGATGGCCGTCGCCGGCGATCCGAGCCCGGGGATCAAGCAGACGAGCACGATGATCGTCGAACCCGTCAAGGTTCCGACGAGGGGGATGAGCGAGAAGAAGAACGCGATCACGGCGAGGACGGCCGGGAACGGTGCATCGATGATGGAGAGATAGACCGCACTCAGCACACCGTTGAGGACGCCCTGCGAGACCTGGCCCATGACGTAGTAGCCCACGGAGTCGGTGATCTGCTCGGACAGATCGATGAAGCGGTCGCGCTTGGACGCCGGGGCGAGCTGGTAGACGGCTCGCTTGAGGGAGGGCGTCGAGGCCGTCAGGTAGATCGTCAGGATGAGCACGATGAACGCGCCGAACAGGCCACCGAGCACGGCGCCACTGGCGACGAGCACACCCTGGCCGATGGATCCGCCGATCTCCGCGAGATTGCTCGTCAGCCAGTTGGTGATGTAGGTGAACACGTCATCGACGAGCAAGTTCGGGAAGGCGTCCTGGATCCATTCCTTGAGGTCAGGGATCAAGTTTCCTCGCTGCACGATCGCCGAGATCTGGGCGACCAACTGGGAGATCTGATCCACGAGCACCGGCAGCACGATGAGTACGATCCCCGCGAAGACACCGAGTACCGCCAGGATCGTCACGAGGACGGCCGCCCAGCGCGGAAGCCGTCGACGCTCGAGGAACGATACGAGAGGATCGAGGCCCAGACTCAGGAACAGCGCGGTGCCGAGGTACAGCAGCACGGTGGACAGATTCTCCACACTGTTGATCAGCAGGATGCCCAACCCCACGCCGAGCGTCGCCACCAGGGCGGTGCGGAAGGGATTGTGGATCTTCATGTGCAGACTCCTCGTGACGGCTGCAGCAAGATTACCCAGCCGTCCGGCCCCGGCACCGACGACGTGCCGATCCAGCGGGCACTGCACCTGCTCGTGGGCAACACACAGCTGATTTCGCTAGTCTGAAATGTCGAGTGTTGCGTCGCAGGCAGGTGCCGGTGATGCGTGAGGAGACTATTCGTGCGTTTCGTATGGGCCGTGGTGGCCTTCGTGCTGGCTGCGGTGCTGATCGGTGCGGGGATAGCCCAGCGCACCATCTTCATGGGACCTGACACTCAGAAGACCCAGGTCGAGATCAGCGAACCGGCGCCGTTCGTGCTCATCGACGGCGATGTCCTCCGCGCGAATCCCGGCGCGCAGACCCTGATCGTTCGCGGACAGGGCGAGATCTTCGGGAGCTACGGTCGGACCGCCGACATGAAGGCCTGGCTCGCCGACTCCGACTACAACCAGGTCACTCTTAAGAAGAGCGGCGATCTGGCCGTCGAGCATGTCGAAGCGGAGACCGAGGCGAGCGAAGACGGCGCGACCGACGCTCCGGCGGAGGGCGATGCCGGTTCCGCAGGGCGCGATCCGCGGGGATCCGACCTCTGGCTCGACTCGTTCGACGAAGACAACCGTCTCGTCGCCGACAACATGCAGCTGCCCGAGGGCACGAGCCTGCTGATCACCTATGACGGCACCGCTGATGCGCCGGACGACATCGTGGTTTCCTGGCCGCTCGACAACTCGACACCGTGGGCCGGACCCCTCATGGTCGCCGGCGGCATCGTGCTGTTGCTCGGCCTCATCCTGTACGTGCTCGCGATCCGCCACCAGCGCCGCGGACGCGGACCCCGACGCAAGGGACCCGGCCCGCTGCCCGCGACCGAGCCGATCGACATCGCCGTGCTTCCTCCGTCGGAGCGTGCGGCGATCGAGGAGTCCGGATCTGCCGTCAGCGCGTCTCCGCCCGAGAGCGCCGCACCGGCAGGCGGAGACGTCGAAGAAGCGGAGATCGTGGACGAGAACAAGAATCCCGACGCCAAGACCTCCATGCGCGTGGCGCCGGCCCCTCGGCGACGACGCATGCTGGCACTCCCGGTTCTGGGGCTCACGGCCATTCTCGCCGCCGGGTGCTCGTCGGATTCCTGGCCGCAGCTGGGGGAGGCCTCGCCCACCCCGTCACCCAGCCCGACGGTGATCGCGCCGGAGAACCAGAAGCCGCCCGCTGTCACGGAGGCACAGGCCAAGCGCATCCTGAAGTCGCTCGCCGGCACTGTCAGCGAAGCCGACGCGGCACTCGACCTCGACCTTCTCTCCACACGTTTCGAGGGACCGGCGCTCGCTGCGCGGACCACCGAGTATGCCCTGCGGACGAAGCTCCCGGACACGGCGCCTCCCGCAGCGATCCCGACCGATGACGTCGAGGTGGTGCTCCCGGAGTCGACCGACCAGTGGCCGCGCACCGTGCTCATGCTGTCGAAGACCGGCGATGACACCGTGCCTCCCGTCGTGTTGACGATGACGCAGGCAGACCCCTGGTCGAACTACAAGGTCTCGAACATCGCCGAGATGTCGGCTGACGCGGTCTTCCCCGAGGTCGCCGCCGCGTGGCTCGGGACGTCTCTCGTCCCGTCCGACTCCGCTTTCCTCACCATCGCGCCCGCCGACCTCGCCGCGACCTTCGCCGACGTGGTGGATCAGGGAGAGCAGAGCGAGTCGTACGATACGTTCGACGATCTGGCGCTCAGCTACGCGAAATCGATCACCGACAGCCGTCAGGCCGTGATCCAGGCGCTCGCGGACAAGGGTGCTGCCGACACGTCGAAGGCCGCGTTCGACATGGCCTCGACGACGGACGCGCCCATCTCGATGACGACTCTCGACAGCGGCGCGATCGTCGCGGTCACCCTCACCGATACCGAGACCGTGACGCCGACGGGAGAAGACGTGTCGATCCGTTTCGGCGACAACGCCCAGGCCAAGGCGCTCACCGACGCGACCGAGTCCGCGAAGGGCGTCGAGACGACTTACGAGTTCCAGCTGTTCTTCTCGGTCCCCGCCAAGGGATCGACGGAGCAGATCCGCCTCCTGGCAGCACACCAGGACCTCCTGTCCGTGAAGGTGATCAAATGAGTGAGATCTCTCCCGCCGCACTCCGCGGCGCCGTAGACCTGTCGAGCCTGCGCAACCGACCGACACCGCCTGCCGAGGGCGAGCCGGCTCCCGGGGTCGTCGATCTCGTCGTGGACGCCACCGATGAGACCTTCGGACAGATTCTCGAGCTCTCGCGTACCGTTCCCGTGGTCGTCGACCTGTGGGCGGAGTGGTGCGGTCCCTGCAAGCAGCTGAGTCCGATCATCGAGAAGGTGACGCGCGAGCTCGGCGGGCGCGTCTTGCTCGCCAAAGTCGATGTGGATGCGAACCCGCAGCTCGCGCAGAGCTTCCGTGCGCAGTCCATCCCGATGGTCGTGGCCCTCATCGCGGGTCAGCCGGTGCCGATGTTCACCGGTGCCGTCCCGGAGCAGCAGGTGCGCGACGTGTTCGCACAGTTGCTTCAGGTGGCGGCGCAGAATGGCGTGACCGGAACACTCTCGGTCGCAGAGGCGGGCGCGGAACCCGCGCCTGCTGCGGAGCCGGAGCTTCCTCCGCTGCACGCAGAGGCCTTTGCAGCAATCGAAGTCGGTGACTACGCGGCCGCCATCAAGGCGTACGAGAAGGCCCTCGCGGAGAACCCTCGCGACGAGGATGCGCTCGCTGGTCTCGGACAGGTGCGTCTTCTCGACCGTGTGCAGGGGCTCGACCTTCAGTCGGCACGGGCCGCGGCCGCCGAAGCCCCTCTCGATGTCCAGGCGCAGTTCGACGTGGCTGACCTCGACCTCGCCGGCGGGCACGTCGATGACGCTTTCGGTCGTCTGCTCGACCTGTTCGCGCAGCTCCCGTCCGACCAGCGCGCACCCGTGCGGGAGCGTCTGGTGGAGCTCTTCGGGCTCATCGGCGCGGAGGATCCGCGTGTGGTGTCGGCGCGCAACCGTCTCTCGTCGCTGCTGTTCTAGAACAGCAGCGCGGCAGGCGCCGACGCGCGATCAGCCGTGGCTCACGGTCGGCACGTGGGCGTCGGACTGGTGACGCAGCCAGAGTGTCGACAGCGCGGGCAGCGTCAGAGTGGCCACCGGTGCGGCGCCGTCTGACGGCTTCGCGTAGACCAGTCCGAGGTTGCCCGATCCGCGTCCGCCGTAGTCGGCGGCATCCGTGTTGAGCACCTCCTGCCACACGCCCTCCCGCGGAAGCGCGAGCTGGTACCCAGTGCGCTCCACTCCGGCGAAGTTGCTGATGACGACCAGACGCCCGCCGTGGGCGTCACGTCGTTCGAAGGCGATCACCGTCGGGTCCCAGCTCGGCGCGCCGAGACGGCTGAACGACGACGCGTCGTTGTCCCGCTCCCACAGGGGAGCCTGAGCCCGGTACGTGTGGTTCATCACGCCGACGAAATCCTGCAGCTGGGCATGGGAGGGCTGATCGAGGAGCCACCAGTCCAGCTGCCTTCCCTCCGACCATTCGGCGAGCTGGCCGAACTCCTGCCCCATGAAGAGCAGCTTCTTGCCCGGATGCCCCCACATGTAGGCCAGATACGCGCGCACGTTCGCCAGCTTGTGCCAATGGTCCCCGGGCATCTTCGCGAGCAGGCTGCCCTTGCCGTGGACGACCTCATCATGACTGATCGGGAGCAGATAGTTCTCGCCGAACGCATACACGAAGGAAAATGTCATCTCGCCCTCGTGGTGGCCCCGGTACATCGGGTCCCGCGAGATGTACTGCAGCGAGTCGTTCATCCAGCCCATGTTCCACTTGAAGCCGAAGCCCAGACCGGCGTGATCGGTCGGCGCGGTGACTCCGGGGAAGCTGGTGGACTCTTCGGCGATCATGAGGATTCCGGGATGCAGCCGGTACGCGGTGGCGTTGACTTCCTGCAGGAAGCGGATCGCCTCGAGGTTCTCGCGCCCGCCGTGGATGTTCGGCTCCCATTCGCCGGGCTCGCGGGAGTAGTCGAGGTACAGCATCGAGGCGACGGCATCGACGCGGAGACCGTCGACGTGGAACTCCTTGAGCCAGTACAGGGCGTTGGCGACCAAGAACCCCCGGACTTCGGGGCGGCCGTAGTCGAAGATGAGCGTTCCCCAGTCCTGGTGCTCTCCGCGGCGAGGATCCGGGTGCTCGTAGAGCGGCTGGCCGTCGAAGCGCGCGAGGGCGAAGGCGTCCTTGGGGAAGTGGCCGGGGACCCAGTCCATGATCACGCCGATACCCGCCTGGTGCAGCCGGTCGATCAGGTAGCGCAGGTCATCCGGGCTGCCGAAGCGACTCGTGGGTGCGTAGTATCCGCTGACCTGATATCCCCACGATCCGCCGAACGGATGCTCCGCCAGCGGCATGAACTCGACGTGCGTGAAGCCCGCATCGGTCACGTGCTGGATCAGAGGATCCGCGATCTCGCGATAGCCGAGCCCTTCGCGCCACGAGCCGACGTGGATCTCGTAGATCGACAGCGGCTGGGCGACGGCGTGGGTGGCCGCCCTTCGCGTCATCCATGCCCCGTCGGACCAGGTGTGAGCGGAGGTCGCGACGAGCGATGCCGTGGCGGGCGGCACTTCAGCGGCCAGCGCCATCGGGTCGGCCTTGAGGATCCACGCGCCGTCGCGGGTGCGGATCTGGTACTTGTACCTGGTGCCGACCGGGAGTCCCGGGATGAAGATCTCCCAGACGCCGCTGACGCCCATCGAGCGCATCGCGTGGGCCTCGCCGTTCCAGTCGTTGTGGTCACCCACCACGCGCACGGCAGTGGCGTTCGGGGCCCAGACGGAGAACGAGACGCCGATCTCCCCGTCGGACGTGCGCACATGCGCCCCCAGCGCCTCCCAGAGACGTTCGTGACGTCCTTCGGCGATGAGGTGCAGGTCGAGGTCGCCGAGGGTCGGCCCATGGCGGTACGGGTCCCCGGACAACGTCTCGTCGTGGTCCGAGTATCGGGTCGCGATCCGATAGGGGAGTGGAGGGCCGCTGTGCTGCCCCTCCCAGATGCCGTGCGCGACGTGGGTGAGCTCCAGTCGGCTGCCGTCCCCGAAGACGGCGGCGACCTCGGAGGCGAGAGGCCGTCGCACGCGGATAGCCGTGACGGTGCGATCCGCGGCGTCCTTGTGCGCGTGCGCGCCGAGCACGGAATGCGGGTCATGGTGGGTGGCTGAGGAGATCGCCTCCCATTCGGTGGATGCGGCGACGTCTTCCGTGTAGCTCATGATCGGTCCCTCACCTTCAGGATGTGCACCGGCTCGGCGAAGGCGTCGAGCCGCACGTAGTTGTGGTCGCTCCAGGTCCAGACCGCACCCGTGAGGAGATCCTCCACCTCGAAGGGCTCGCCCAGCGGGACGCCCCACTGCGTCGTGTCGAGGTGCACGGTCGTCTCACGCACCGAGTGCGGGTCGACATTGGCGACGACGATGATCGTGTCCGCACGTCCGGTGCCGGTGAACGGCGCCGCCAGGTGCTTGCTGTAGACGAGGACGGCGTCGTCGTCGCTCCAGTGCGTGCGGAAGTTGCGCAGCTGCTGCAACGCGGGGTGCGCGGCGCGGATCTCGTTCAGTCGCCGCAGCAGGGGAGCGAGGGACTCACCGCGGGCTTCGGCCCCCGCCCAGTCGCGGAACTTGTATTCGTACTTCTCGTTGTCGATGTTCTCTTCGGATCCGGGCCTTGCGACGTTTTCGAACAGCTCGTATCCGGCATACACGCCGTACACGGGGCCTGCCGTCGCGGCGATGCAGGCGCGGATGCGATAGGCGGCCCGGCCTCCGAACTGCAGGTACTCGGTGAGGATGTCATGCGTGTTCACGAAGAGGTTCGGACGCATGTAGTCGGAGGTCTCGTGGGACACCGAGGTGAGGAACTCCTCGAGCTCGGCCTTGGTGTTGCGCCAGGTGAAGTAGCTGTAGCTCTGCTGGAACCCCACGGCGGCGAGCGCGCGCATGACTGCCGGCCGGGTGAACGCCTCAGCGAGGAAGATCACGTCGGGGTCGACCGCATTCACCTCCGCGATGAGCCACTCCCAGAACTGCAACGGCTTGGTGTGCGGGTTGTCCACGCGGAAGATCTTCACGCCCTGCGCGACCCAGTGCTGCACGACCCGCAGCATCTCGGCATAGATGCCGGCGGGATCGTTGTCGAAGTTCAGCGGGTAGATGTCCTGGTACTTCTTCGGCGGGTTCTCGGCGTACGCGATCGTCCCGTCGGGGAGAGTCGTGAACCACTCCGGGTGTTCCCTCACCCAGGGGTGGTCGGGGGAGGCCTGGAGGGCGAGATCGAGAGCGATCTCGAGTCCCTCTTTCCGCGCCGCGCGCACGAAGGCGCGGAAGTCTTGGGCTGTGCCCAACTCGGGGTGGATGGCGTCGTGACCACCGTCTGCGGCGCCGATCGCGTAGGGCGAGCCCGGATCGCCGGGCTCGGTGGTGAGCGTGTTGTTGCGTCCCTTGCGGTTGGTGCTCCCGATCGGATGGATCGGCACCAGGTACACGACATCGAATCCCATGGCTGCGACCTCGGGCAACCGTCTCGTGGCCGTGCGGAAGGTGCCGCTCTTCACGGTGCCGTCCTTCAGGCGCTTCGCACCTTCGGATCGGGGGAAGAACTCGTACCAGGCGCCGACACCGGCTGCGCGCCGGTCGGCGTTCAGGCTCTGCGTGCGTCCGGCGGAGCGCAGAGTCCTGACGGGGCGGTCCCGGAAGACCTGAGCGAGTCCGGCGTCCGTCGACACGGCGATGGTGGTCGCGGCGTCGCCGTCGCGCAGCGAGGCGGCCTCGGCGAGCAGCCGCTTGCGCTGTGCCGCGGGGCGGTCCTTCTCCGCGGCGGCACGGGTGAGCAGATCGACGCCGAGCGCGGCCATCACCGGTACATCGACACCGGCCGCCACCTTCAGCTCTGCCGCATGTGCCCAGGTCGCGAAGTCGTCGGAGAACGCCTCGAACCGGAAGAGCCACGCCCCCTGCTCGTCGAGGGCGATGTCTGTGGTCCAGGTGTCCGTACCGTCGTCGAGGGGGGAGAGTCGGTGCAGGCTCTCTTCGCCGGATGGCGACGTGAGCCGGAGGTGCACGCCGATCATGTCGTGCCCCTCACGGAACGCGATCACGCTGAACGGAACGATCTCCCCGACGAAGGCCTTCGGCGCGAATCCGCCCGGAACAGCCGGGGAAGGATCGAGCAGAGGGATGCGGGTCGTCCGCAGCGCACCGGGGGCATCCGCTTCACCCAGGGCGCGCGCCGGGATCTGAGCGGGGCTCCGAAGAGCCGAGGACCGAGTACCAGCACGTGCAGCCACCTCCCGAATGTACCGCGCGGACGTGGTCGCGGGTAGCGCGCCGCGTGGTGCGTCGGGAGCAGGGGTCATTCGACGCGGAACAGCCTCATCGAGGTTCCGGACACCGGCAGCACATCACCCGGCGCGAAGACCTCTTGCTCGTCGGACGGGCGCTCGTGGGCGCTCGACCACAGCGACACGAAACGAGTCGCGCCTTCGATCTCTTCGGGGAGACGCACATCGATCGGTGATTCGGTGCCGTGCACGATGAGCAGGATGCGGTTGTAGGCCTCGGTGTCGGGTGTGGAGGCAGCGACGTACTGCAGCGTCCGGTTCCCGGGGTCGGCCCACTTGCCCTGCTCCATCGTCTCGCCGTTCTGGTCGTACCAGTCCATCACCGAGGCGTTGGGGATGTGTTCGCCGAGTCGCGCGTAGCGGCTGGGGCGCAGCGCAGGGTTCTCCTGACGCAGGCGGATCAGCCGGGAGACATGGGCGCGCAGATCC
Organism: Microbacterium sp. PAMC22086; assembly: GCF_019443525.1. Classification (NCBI taxonomy): domain Bacteria; kingdom Bacillati; phylum Actinomycetota; class Actinomycetes; order Micrococcales; family Microbacteriaceae; genus Microbacterium; species Microbacterium sp. PAMC22086. The sequence continues at coordinate 2,284,761 of NZ_CP080380.1, forward strand.
TCCTGCCAGGGCTCGAACTCCCAGCCGAGCCAGGTCAGCGCCGAATCCTGCGCATAGGCGTTGTTATTGCCGCGCTGGGTGCGTCCGACCTCGTCGCCGGCGGTGAGCATGGGGATGCCCGCCGAGAGGAGGAGCGTGCCGAGCAGGTTGCGCATGGCCTTGCGGCGCGCGGCGAGGATCGTCGGGTCGTCGGTCGGCCCTTCGATGCCATGGTTGAACGCACGGTTCATGTCGGCGCCGTCGCGGTTCTGCTCGCCGTTCGCCTCGTTGTGCTTGACGTCGTAGGAGACGAGGTCGTGGAGGGTGAAGCCGTCGTGGGCGGTGACGAAGTTCACGCTGGCGAGCGGACCACGATCCTCGCTGAAGGTGTTCGAGGATCCGGCCAGACGCGTGGCGAACCCACCGATGCCGACCGGGGCCGAGGCACGACGCGCGTAGTCGATGTCGCTCAGCCAGAAGTTGCGCACCCTGTCCCTGTAGCGGTCGTTCCACTCGTGCCACCCCGCCGGGAAGTTGCCCGTCTGCCAGCCGCCGAGGCCGACGTCCCACGGCTCGACGATGAGCTTCGTGTCGGCGAGGATCGGGTCGGAGGCGATGGCGGTGAGGAGCGGATGCTCCGGCGTGTAGGTGTGGGCGCCGTCGCGGGCGATGGCCGTGGCGAGGTCGAAGCGGAACCCGTCGATCTGCATCTCCTGCGCCCAGTAGCGCAGGGAGTCCAGCACGAGCCTGGCCCCGGCGTCGGTGGCCGTGTTGAGGGTGTTGCCGCATCCGGTGGTGTCGATGTAGACGCCGGACTCGTCCTGGCGGTAGTAGGTGGCGTTGTCGATGCCGCGCAGGCTCGATCGAGGTCCGCCGATGCCCTCTTCGGAGGTGTGGTTGTAGACGACGTCGAGGATCACTTCGAGGCCGGCCTCATGCAGGAGCCGCACCATGCCCTTGAACTCGGCGAGGACCGCTTCGGGTCCCTCCTTGCGGGCCTCTTCGGTCGCGTACGCGGTGTGCGGCGTGAAGAAGTTGAGCGTGTTGTAGCCCCAGTAGTTGGTGAGGCCGCGCTCGAGGAGGCGAGGCTCCGGTACGAAGGCATGTACCGGGAGCAGTTCGATCGATGTGATCCCCAGGGAGCGGAAGTGCTCGATCATCGCGGGGTGTGCGAGACCGGCGTAGGTGCCGTGCAGAGCAGGCGGAACATCGGGGTGGCGCTTGGTGAGTCCCTTGAGGTGGCCTTCGTAGATGACCGTGCGATCCAGCGGGACACGGGGCTTGTGCGAGTCGCCCCAGTCGAACCCGTCGACGATGACGACCGAGCGCCACTCCTCGTAACCGTCGCCCTGTGCGAGGCCACGGGCGTACGGGTCCAGCAGCAGCGTCTCCGGGTTGAACGTGTTCCCCGGGCCGTGCGGGCCGCCGACGCGGATCGCGTAGCGGACTCCCGGCTGGAGGAGCTCGGTGGTGACCTCCCAGATACCTCCGGCAAGGCGTTCGAGAGGCACTTCGTCGGTCGCCCAGTCGAGGTCGGTGGCGTCGAAGACGACCAGTTCGATCGATGAGGCGTTCTGCGACCAGACACGGAGTGTTCCGACGCCGTCGTGCAGACGAACGCCGAGGTTGTCGAGGGCAGATCCGCCGGGCATGGCGAGGTCTCGGGACGCGGGCATGAGTACACACTAGGCGTGATGTGCCGCAGTCTCGCGCCAGGGCGTACCCGGTTCCAGGGGGGAGCACCCTCTCACTGCGGTTTCGCGAGAGAATCGAAGGATGCGGCACTATCTCGACCACGCGGCGACCACGCCCCTGCGCCCCGAGGCACGAGATGCCTGGCTGGCCGCGTCGCAGACGGTCGGCAACGCCTCCTCGACGCACGGTCCCGGGCAGGACGCCCGTCGTCTGCTGGAGGAGTCACGGGAGCGTGTCGCCGCGGTGGTCGACGCCGACCCGATCGAGATCGTGTTCACCTCGGGTGGCACCGAGTCCATCAACCTCGCGCTGCAGGGACTCTGGCACGCCCGCCCTCCGGGATCATCGGCCATCGTGCTGCCCGACGGCGAGCATCACGCGACGATGGACACGGTCGCGGCGCTCGTGGATGAAGGGGCTGAGCTGCGACGGGTGCTCGTCACCCCCGAGGCGCGGATCGATCCGGAGGAGTTCGCCGCCCTGCTACCCGGTGCCGCGCTCGCGACCGCCCTCGCAGCCAACAACGAAGCCGGGACGATCAACGATGCCCGTGCCCTCGCTGCGGCTGCAGCGGTGTCGGACGTCCCCCTCCATCTCGATGCCGTCGCCGCGCTCGGGCACGTGCCGCTGTCGTTCCGCTCCCTGCGCGGCGAGGCCGGAGTCGGCGTCGGACTCGTCGCGATGAGTCTCGCCGGACACAAGATCGGCGCCCCTGTCGGCGTCGGAGCGCTCGTCACCGCCCGCTCCGCCCGCGTCACGGCGGTGCTTCGTGGCGGCGCGCAGCAGCGCGGTCTCCGCGCGGGTACGCAGGACATAGCCGGAGCCGCCGCGTTCGCCGTCGCCCTCGAGCTCGCCGAGAACGAACGCGAGGACGAGGCTGCCCGACTGCGCCTGCTGCGCGACCGTCTCGTCAGCGGGATCCGTGCGGCTGTACCTGCCGCCGAGCTCCTCGGAGATCCCATCGGGCGTCTCCCCGGCAACGCGCACCTGCTGTTCCCCGGGGCTGTGGGCGAGAGCCTCCTGTTCCTCCTCGATGTCGCCGGGGTGGCCGCATCGACGGGTTCCGCGTGTCAGGCCGGCGTCGCCGAGCCCTCGCATGTCGTCATCGCGATGGGGCACAGCGAGCGCGACGCGCGGAGCGTCCTGCGTTTCTCCCTCGGGCGCACGTCGACGGACGCCGACGTCGACGCGGTGCTCGGCGTGATCGCGGAGGCCTACACGCGCGCATCCGGCGCCGGCACAGCCGCACGCTCGTAGACTGGTCGCATGCGGATCCTTGCGGCGATGAGCGGTGGAGTCGACTCCGCCGTCGCGGCCGCCCGAGCCGTGGAGGCGGGGCACGACGTGGTCGGAGTGCATCTGGCACTCTCCCGGGCCGGAGGAACCTTGCGCACGGGCAGTCGTGGGTGCTGCACCATCGAGGACGCGCTGGACGCCCGTCGTGCCGCTGACGTGCTCGGCATCCCGTTCTACGTGTGGGACTTCTCGGAGCGTTTCCGCGACGACGTGATCCAGGACTTCATCTCCGAATACCAGGCCGGCCGCACCCCCAATCCGTGCATGCGGTGCAACGAGAAGATCAAGTTCGCCGCGCTCCTGGAGCGCGCGATCGAGCTGGGCTTCGACGCGGTGTGCACCGGGCACTACGCGACACTGATCGACGGCGATCGGGGTCTCGAGCTGCACCGCGCGTCCGACAACGCCAAGGACCAGTCCTACGTGCTGGGAGTGCTGACCGCCGAGCAGCTCGCGCACACCTACTTCCCCCTCGGCACGACGCCGTCGAAGGCGATCGTCCGCGCGGAAGCCGAGGCACGGGGTCTGAGCGTCGCGCAGAAGCCGGACAGCCACGACATCTGCTTCATCCCCGATGGGGACACCCGAGGCTGGCTCGCCGAGAAGGTCGGCACGGCGACGGGCGAGATCGTCGATCGCAGCGGAGAGGTCGTGGGCTCGCACGAAGGGGCCCACGCCTTCACAGTGGGACAGCGCCGCGGCCTCAAGCTCGGAGTCCCGGCAGCGGACGGCAAGCCACGATTCGTCCTCGAGGTGCGCCCGGTCTCGAACACCGTCGTGGTCGGTCCGAAAGAAGCCCTCGCGATCGCCGAGATCGCCGGGGAGCGGTTCAGCTGGGCCGGCGCCGCACCCACCGAGGTATCCTTCGAGTGCCATGTACAGATCCGCGCCCATGCCGAGCCGGTCGCCGCGCACGCCGCGATCTCCGACGAAGGGGTACGCGTCACCCCGGAGCTGCCGCTCGACGGTGTCGCACCAGGGCAGACCGCCGTGCTGTACATCGGAACCCGAGTGCTCGGGCAGTTCACGATCGACACCACGGTCTCGGCCGTTCCCGTCGGCGCGTAGACGCTTCGGGTGTCGGTGCCCGCTCGTAGACTGACGGGGTGCCGGAGAACATCTCGCTGGAAGACGCCCGAACCGAAGCCGAGGAGCTGACCACGCGCATCCTCGATGCGAAAGAGGCCTACTACGGCCGTGACACCTCATTGGTCGACGACTTCACGTATGACGGATGGATGCACCGGCTCGAAGAGCTCGAACGTCTGCATCCCGAACTGCAGGGACAGGACTCGCCGACGCAGATGGTCGGAGCCGCCGAGGCGACAGGGCTCGCAACCATCGAGCACGCGGAGCGGATGCTCAGCCTCGACAACGTCTTCTCCATCGAAGAGCTGAGGGAGTGGGCGGCGAAGACGAAGGCCTCGGCAGGGCGCGAGGTCGCCTGGCTCACCGAGCTGAAGATCGACGGACTGGCGATCAACCTCCGCTACGAGAACGGTGTTCTGACCTCTGCAGCCACCAGAGGCGATGGGCGTGTGGGAGAGATCGTCACCGAGAACGCTCGGCGTCTTCCGGAGATCCCGTACCGGCTGAGCGGGGAGGGCCACCCCTCGATCGTCGAGGTGCGCGGCGAGGTCTTCATCCCCGTGGCTGCGTTCGAACGGCTCAATGCGGCGCAGGCGTCCTTCCGCGAGCGCGCATATGCCGATGCTCTCGAGCGGTGGGAGTCGCGTGGGGGAGTGAAGAAGCCCTTCGATGAGGAGAAGGCGAGGACCGCGGCCGCCCGACGATTCCCCGCCTTCGCGAATCCGCGCAACGCGGCCAGCGGAGGGCTCCGCCAGCAGATCGACAAGAAGAACGGTCTCGAACTCGAAGCGGGCCTGCTGCGGATCGAGTCGCTCGCCCTCTACGTGCATGGCATCGGCGCATGGACGAACCCTCCCGTGGCGGCGCAGAGCGAGGTGTACGACCTGCTCGCACAATGGGGCCTGCCCACGAGCCCGCACACGAAGGTGTGTCGCACCGTCGACGACGTCGTATCGTTCGTGGAGTACTTCGGCGAGCACCGGCACGACATCGAGCACGAGCTCGATGGGATCGTGGTCAAGGTCGACGAACTCGAGCTGCACGACGAACTCGGTGCGACGAGCCGCGCGCCGCGCTGGGCGATCGCCTACAAGTACCCGCCGGAAGAGGTGCAGACGAAGCTGCTCGACATCGTCGTGTCGGTCGGTCGCACCGGTCGTGCGACCCCGTTCGCGGTCATGGCCCCCGCTCACGTCGCCGGTTCCGTCGTCCGCCAGGCGACTCTGCACAACAAAGACGTCGTCAAGGCGAAGGGGGTGCTGATCGGCGACACCGTCGTGCTGCGCAAGGCCGGCGACGTCATCCCCGAGGTCCTCGGACCGGTGGTCGAGAAGCGCGACGGCAGCGAGCGGGAGTTCGTGATGCCTGTCGACTGCCCGGAGTGCGGCACACCGCTGCGGGCGATGAAGGAGGGCGATATCGATCTGCGGTGCCCGAATGCGAGGTCGTGCCCGGCACAGGTGCGCGGCCGCGTCGAGCACATCGGCTCCCGTGGCGCCCTCGACGTCGAAGCGCTGGGCGAGGTCACCGCTGCCGCGCTGACGCAGCCCACGTCTCCCGCGGTGCCGCCGCTCGAAACCGAGGCGGGTCTTTTCGCGCTCACCCTCGAGCAGCTCGTTCCCATCGAGCTCTTCGTGCGCGACGCCGAGACGGGGCTCCCCAAGGAGGACGAGGACGGGATCGTGAAGACCCGAGCACCGTTCAGACGAAACCCCACACCGACCGAGAAGAAGGCCGGTCTCGAGGGTCCCCAGCCCTCATCCCAGGCGCTCACTCTGCTCGCTGAGCTGGAGAAGGCGAAGACCAAGGATCTGTGGCGACTGCTCGTGTCACTGAACATCCGTCATGTCGGCCCTGTCGCCGCCAGGGCGCTTGCCCAGTGGTTCGGTTCCCTCGACGCGATCCGCGCGGCCTCGCGTGAGGAGCTGGCCGCAGTGGAGGGCGTGGGCGGGATCATCGCCGATTCGCTGCTCGCCTGGTTCGACGTCGACTGGCACCAGGAGATCGTGCAGCAGTGGGCGGATGCGGGTGTGCAGTGGGCGACGCCCGGCCACCCCGGCCCTGGTGCGGCTGTCGCCGAGGGCGGCGTCCTCGAAGGTCTGACGGTGGTGGCGACCGGCTCGCTCGACGGATATACGCGAGAGGGTGCGCAGGAAGCCATCCTCAAAGCGGGCGGAAAGGCGGCCTCCAGCGTCTCGAAGAAGACCCACTTCGTCGCTGCCGGACCCGGCGCGGGGTCGAAGCTCGCGAAGGCGGAGGAGCTCGGTCTGCGCATTCTCGACGCGGCGCAGTTCCACGTCCTGGTCACCGAAGGGCCTGACGCGCTCCCGCCCGTGGCCGAAGAGTCGTGAAGCGCTACGGACCGCTGATCGTGGTCCGTGAGGCGCTGGCTGTCGGAGACCCCGGTCGGCATCACCTGCGACTGACCCCTGACGCCGTGATCATCCGCGAGGGCGTCGAGAACCGTGGCATCGTGCGATGGGCCGACATCGAGGAGATCGCGATCGACGTCCCCACGACCAGGTTCCGCCTGCCGGGTCTGGTCAGCACCCTGCTGCTCGGAGCGCTGACCGCGGCGATGCTGACCGACCCCGGGGTCGATCCCGACGACGGTGCGGTGACTCTTATCGTCGACGGCGAGCCGCGCACTCTCCCGCTGAGCCGGCACCATGTCGGCGGCTATTGGGCGCCCACGGTCGCCGGCGCGCAGCGACTGATCGCCCATCTCATCGCGCACCCGGAGCAGCGCGCGCTTCTCGCACACCCGGAGCCGCTGATCGACGTGGCGGCACGACTCGCGCGCGGAACGGGCTAGCTGTGATGTCCAGGCAGGTTGTTTTCGATTCTGCTGATGGGCGGGGCTCCGATCGCGGAGTGGTGCCTGTGATGATTGTAGAAGTGCAGCCAGCCCGGGAGTGCTTTGCGGCGCTCAGTCTCTGAGGGATAGAGCTTCGCGTATGCCCAGCCGTCGGCGAGGGTGCGGTGGAAGCGCTCGATCTTCCCATTCGTTTGTGGACGGTAAGGCCGGGTCTTCTTCGCCGTGATCCCAAGATCGATGCAGGCATCGCGCCAGGCGTGAGACTTGTAGGCCGAGCCGTTGTCCGAGAGGACGCGCTCGACAGTGACACCGCGGTCGGCAAACCAGGACACCGCTCGGCGGAGAACACCGATCGCGGTGTCCGCTTTCTCGTCGGAGCAGATCTCGGCGTAAGCGACGCGGGAGTGGTCGTCGATGACGGTGTGCACGAACGCAGTGCCGAGCCTCGGCTCGTAACGATGGTTCCTGCTCTTGGTGCGGGTGGCGGTGGCCTCTCGGTTGCGTTCGCCTTGGACGCGGCCGACGAAGCGCCAGCCGCCGCCGTCGGGGATGTTGCCGAACTTCGTGACGTCGACGTGGATCAGCGATCCGGGATGATCGTGCTCGTAGCGGCGGATTTGCTCCCCATTGACCCTGTCGATATGGCTGAGCCGGTTGATGCGGCAGCGCACCAGGACCGCGTGGACGGTCGAGGCGGGCAGACCGAGTTCGCCAGCGATCTGAACCGCGCCGAGACGCCGCCGCCACCTCGCTTTCACGATTTTCTTGACCTGCGGCAGCGGGGTCTTCGTCGGCATCGATCGCGGGCGACTCGAACGATCAGCCATCCCAGCAGGTCCCTCCAGGCGCAGCCTGGCCGCCCACTTCCGGGCGGTCACGGGCGAGACCATGAACATCTTCGCCGCGACCTGCGGCGGCCAGTGATCCTCGACGATCAGGCGCGCCAGTCGAAGCCGGGCGCGTGGGGTCAGGGCAGCGTTAGCGTGGGACACGAGGGCCTCCTGGTTCCTGAAGCGGTTGAACTCAACAGCTCCACTTCACAACCGGAGGCCCTCACCTCTCAGCTCTTCACGGCCGTGTCGCCGAAACAACGTCCCTGGACATCACAGCTAGCTCGTCCCGCGCGCGAGTGCGGTCAGCTCTTGTGACGCGGCTTGCGGAACGGCTTCTCGTCGCGCGTGTCTCGTGCCGGACGCTCATCGCGATCCCGACGCTCGAAACGGTCGCTCCGTCCGCCGTCATCGCGGCTCTCACGGGGACCTCCCGCGCGTCGTGCGCCGGGGCCGCGGTCGGGCTTGATCTCGATCAGACGACCGGAGATACGCGTGTCGCGCAGCTTCTCGAGGACGGAAGCATCGAGGTTCGACGGCAGCTCCACGGTGGAGAAGTCGGGGCGGATGTTGATCGCGCCGAAGTCGTCGCGCCCCAGTCCACCCTCGTTGGCGAGCGCGCCGACGATCTGTCGCGGCTCGACACGGTGACGTCGGCCGACCTCGATGCGGTACGCGGTGTAGTCGCCCCGCCCGCGTCGCTCGGTACGCGGTTCTCGAGCGTCGCGGCCGGCGCGCTCGCGCGGCGGACGGTTGTCGGCTTCCACCGCCCTGGTGAGGGCATCGTTGGCGGGGTCGAGGAGCAGCGGCTTGTCGCCCTGCGCCACGACGGCGAGGGCCGCGGCCACATCGCCCTCCGGCACGTCGTGGTGACGGACGTAGTGCGCGACGATGTCGCGGAACGCCTCGATGCGCGCGGTCTCCGACAACGCCGTGGTGATCGCGTCGTCGAAGCGGTTCAGGCGCGTGGTGTTGACGTCTTCCGTGCTGGGCAGCTGCATCTGCGTCGGGACCTGACGCGTCGCCTTCTCGATGTGCTTGAGCAGGTAGCGCTCGCGCGGCGTGATGAAGCTGATCGCATCACCGCTGCGACCCGCACGGCCCGTGCGTCCGATGCGGTGCACGTAAGACTCGGTGTCGGTGGGGATGTCGAAGTTGATGACGTGGCTGATGCGCTCGACATCGAGACCACGCGCGGCGACGTCGGTGGCGACGAGGATGTCGAGCTTGCCGTCCTTGAGCTGGTTCACGCTGCGCTCGCGCTGCACCTGGGGCACGTCGCCGTTGATCGCGGCAGCGGAGTAGCCACGGGCACGCAGCTTCTCGGCGAGCGTCTCGGTCTCGTTCTTGGTGCGGACGAAGACGATCATGCCGTCGAAGTTCTCGACCTCGAGGATGCGGGTGAGCGCGTCGACCTTCTGCGCGTACGACACCACGAGGTACCGCTGCGTGATGTTCGTGCCGGTCGCGGTCTTCGACTTGATGCTGATCTCTTCCGGATCGCGCAGGTACTTCTGCGCGAGGCGACGGATCTGCGGGGGCATGGTCGCGGAGAACAGGGCGACCTGCTTCTCGACGGGCGTCTGCGCGAGGATCTGCTCGACATCTTCCGCGAAGCCCATCTTCAGCATCTCATCGGCCTCGTCGAGCACCAGGTACTGCAGCTGCGAGAGGTCGAGAGTGCCCTTGGCGAGGTGGTCCATGATTCGCCCCGGCGTGCCGACGATCACGTGCACGCCGCGGCGAAGAGCAGAGAGCTGCACGCCGTAGGCCTGGCCGCCGTAGACGGGCAGCATGTGCACGCCCTTCATCTTGGAGGCGTAGGACTCGAAGGCTTCACAGACCTGGAGGGCGAGCTCGCGCGTGGGAGCCAGCACGAGGGCCTGCGGGGTCTTCTGCGAGACGTCGAGGCGCTCGAGGACGGGGAGCGCGAATGCCGCGGTCTTGCCGGTACCGGTCTGCGCCATGCCGACGACATCGCGGCCGGCGAGAAGAGTCGGGATGGTGGCCGCCTGGATGGGCGACGGGGTCTCGTATCCGAGATCCTTGATGGCTTTGAGGACGGGCCCGGTGATGCCGAGCTCCTCGAATCCGGGGGTCGCGGGAGTGTCCTCGGGGGCGTCGGTCAGCACTGCATCTTCAGGGGTCACTTCCCAAGGGTAGCGCGCCGGGACGATCGGCGCCTGTGAGGGCGTCCTCAGACGCCTGTCGTCAGCGCGATCAGCTTGTCCTTCACCTGGCGCCGGAGCACCTTCCCGATCAGAGACTTCGGGAGCTCATCGACGACGAAGACACGACGAGGGACCTTGTAGGGCGTGAGGATGCTCCGTGCGAAATCGCGGATCGCCTCGACGTCGACATCTGTTCCCTGGTCGACGACGATCGCCGCGACGACCTCTTCGCCGGAGTGCTCGCTCGGCAGACCGACGACCGCAGCATCCGCGACCTGCGGGTGCTGGCGCAGAGCGTTCTCGACCTCGGTGGGGGCGACGTTGAAGCCGCCCGTGATGATGAGTTCCTTGATGCGGTCGACGATGCGCACGAAACCGGCGTCGTCGATCGTCACGATGTCGCCCGTGCGGTACCACCCGTCGACGAAGACGGCCTCTGTCTCCTCGGGCTTGCCGTAGTAGCCCGAGAACACCTGCGGACCGCGCACGACGAGTTCTCCGGCCGTGCCGGGCGGCACGTCTTCGCTCGGGTTCTCCGGGTCCACGACGCGGCATTCGGTGCCCGGAAGGGGGAGTCCGACGGTACCGGGAACGCGGTTGTCCGCGACCGGGTTGGCCATGAGGACGGGCGAGCACTCGCTGAGTCCGTAGCCCTCGACGAGATAGCCGTGGGTGGCCTCCTCGAACGGAACGACCAACTCGTGCGGCAGGGCCATGGCACCCGAGATGGCCACCTCGATGCCGTCGAGTGACACGCCCTCGGCCTTCGCGGCGGCGAGGAGGCGATCCGCGATGGGCGGCACGAGCGGCAGGAATGTCGCCGGGTGCTTCTTGACGACGTCGAGAACGAGTTCCGGGTCGAACTTGGGGAACAGCACCAGTCGTGCACCCATCGACATCGCGAACGTCAGACAGAGCGTGAGGCCGTAAGCATGGAACATCGGCAGGACCGCGTAGACGACGCATCCCTTGCCCCGTTGGATGGAGGGAACCCACGCCTGGGCCTGCGCGGCGTTGGCCAGCAGGTTGCGGTGCGTGAGCGCCGCTCCCTTCGGTGTCCCTGTCGTTCCGGAGGTGTACTGGATGATCGCGAGATCGTCGGTCAGCGGCTTCGGGTGCGACGCCGGGAGTGGTTCCGAGGCGAGCAGCGTGTCCCAGACGACCGTGCCGCGCACCCTCTCCGTGAGCGCGGCTCGCGACTCGCGTGCTTTGGTCACTGGCAGCCGCAGGGCGAAACGGGTGAGGAAGGGCATGGCGCGGGTCACGTCCACCGAGACGAGGTTCGTCACCGCAAGATCCGCCGGGAACTCCTGCACCGTGGAGAGGACTTTGTTCCAGACGATCGCGTGCTTCGCGCCGTGGTCTTCGAACTGCTTGCGCAGCTCGCGCGGCGTGTAGAGCGGGTTGTGCTCGACGACGACGGCGCCGAGACGGAGCACCGCATAGAAGGCCACGATGTGCTGCGGGCAGTTCGGCAGCACGATCGCGACGGGGTCGCCGGCGCGGACACCGAGATCGCGCAGACCCGCCGCCGCGCGCTCGATCGCCGACTGGAGCTGCGCATACGTCGTCTCCCGACCGAAGAACTGGAGGGCGGGGGCGTCCGGATAGTCGCGCGCCGAGGCGGCGACGATGTCCACGAGCGATCCGTCGACGGGAGAGAGGTCTTCCGGGACGCCGGCGGCATAGCTGGCGATCCACGGGCGAGGAGGCTGGAACGTGCTCACCCGCCCAGCATAGGGCGAGCCGCGTGAAGAGCATGGGACTGCGGAGCGCGCCAACTAGACTGGGGGAGTGTCTGAAATCACCCCTGAACTCGTGCGCCATCTCGGTGTGCTCGCACGCATCCAGCTGAACGACGACGAGGTGTCGCGGCTCACGAGCCAGCTCGACGCGATCGTCGACAACATCGCGAAGGTGTCGGAGGTCGCAACCCCCGACGTCGTCGCGACGAGCCACCCGATCCCGCTGAGCAATGTCTTCCGTCCCGACGTGGTCGGGCAGACGCTCACGCACGAGCAGGTGCTTCAGAACGCACCGGATGCCGCCGACGGCCGCTTCCGCGTGACCGCGATCCTGGGAGAAGAGCAGTGAGCGACATCATCCGGCTGGATGCGGCGGATCTCGCCGCGAAGCTCGCCGCGGGCGAGGTGTCGAGCGTCGAGGCGACGCAGGCGCACCTCGACCGCATCGCTGCGGTCGACGGCGACGTTCACGCGTTCCTGCACGTCAACGAGGGGGCGCTCGAGGCCGCAGCGGCGATCGACGCACGACGGGCCGCCGGTGAGGTGCTCGGCCCGCTCGCAGGCGTACCGCTGGCCATCAAGGACGTGCTGGTCACGACCGACCAGCCGACGACGAGCGGCTCGCGCATCCTCGAGGGATACCGCTCGCCGTACGACGCCACGGTCGTGGCGCGATCACGCGCAGCGGGCATGATCGCCCTCGGTAAGACGAACATGGACGAGTTCGCCATGGGCTCCTCCACCGAGCACTCGGCGTACGGCCCCACGCACAACCCCTGGGACCTCGATCGGATCCCTGGCGGCTCCGGCGGTGGCTCGGCCGCCGCGGTCGCCGCGTTCGAGGCGCCCCTCGCGCTGGGTTCCGACACGGGCGGCTCGATCCGTCAGCCCGCCCACGTGACCGGCACGGTCGGCGTCAAGCCGACATACGGCGGTGTGAGCCGTTACGGAGCCATCGCCCTCGCCTCGAGCCTCGACCAGGTGGGCCCGGTCTCTCGGACCGTGCTCGACTCCGGTCTGCTGCACGACGCGATCGGCGGGCACGACCCGAAGGACTCGACCTCGCTGCGCGACACCTGGCCCTCGTTCGCCGAGGCCGCACGAGAGGGTGCGCGCGGAGACGTGCTCAAGGGTCTCAAGGTGGGCGTCATCCGCGAGCTGCCGGACAGCGGATTCCAGCCCGGTGTGGCATCGTCCTTCCGCAGCGCGCTCGCGCTCATGGAGTCGCAGGGTGCCGAGATCGTCGAGATCGGCGCCCCCCACTTCGAGTACGGCGTCGCCGCGTACTACCTGATCCTCCCGGCCGAGGCATCCAGCAACCTCGCGAAGTTCGACTCGGTGCGGTTCGGCCTGCGGGTGACTCCCGATGGCAACCCGACCGTCGAGGACGTCATGTCCGCGACACGCGACGCCGGATTCGGCGACGAGGTCAAGCGACGCATCATCCTCGGCACCTACGCGCTGTCCGCCGGTTACTACGACGCCTACTACGGCAGTGCGCAGAAGGTCCGCACCCTCATCCAGCAGGACTTCGCGAACGCCTTCGCCGAGGTCGACGTGATCGCGACGCCCTCGGCGCCGACGACGGCGTTCAAGCTCGGCGAGAAGATCGACGACCCGCTGCAGATGTACCTGAACGACATCACCACGATCCCGGTGAACCTCGCTGGCGTTCCCGGCATCTCCATCCCCAGCGGCCTGGCAGACGACGACGGTCTCCCCGTCGGCATCCAGTTCATCGCCCCGGCACGTGAGGACGCCCGACTCTACAAGGTCGGCGCCGCGCTCGAGACGCTGCTCGTGGACTCGTGGGGTGCGCCACTGCTCACCCGTGCACCGCAGCTCGCAGGAGGGAAGCGCTGATGGCCGCCGCCAAGCTCATGGACTTCGACAAGGCGCTCGAGATGTTCGAGCCGGTCCTCGGATTCGAGGTGCACGTCGAGCTCAACACGAACACGAAGATGTTCTCGGATGCGCCGAACCCGGCGAACGAGGCGTTCCACGCTGCCGAGCCGAACACGCTCATCGCCCCGGTCGACCTCGGGCTGCCCGGGGCGCTGCCGGTCGTGAACGAGACGGCCATCCGCTCCTCGATCAGCCTGGGGCTCGCCCTCGGCTGCTCGATCGCGGAATCGAGCCGATTCGCCCGGAAGAACTACTTCTACCCGGACCTCGGTAAGAACTACCAGATCTCGCAGTACGACGAGCCGATCGCCTACGAGGGATCGGTCGAGGTCGAGCTCGAGGACGGAACGCTCATCACGATCCCCATCGAGCGCGCGCACATGGAGGAAGACGCCGGGAAGCTGACCCACATGGGTGGGGCGACCGGACGCATCCAGGGCGCCGAGTACTCGCTGGTCGATTACAACCGTGCTGGCGTGCCTCTGGTCGAGATCGTCACCAAGACGATCTTCGGTACCGACCACCGTGCACCCGAGGTCGCCAAGGCGTATGTGCAGGCCATCCGCGACATCGTCCGCGGACTCGGCATCTCCGAGGCGCGTCTCGAGCGCGGCAACCTGCGATGCGACGCGAACGTCTCCCTCCGCCCCCGCGGCCAGGAGAAGCTCGGCACGCGCACGGAGACGAAGAACGTGAACTCCATGCGGTCGGTCGAGCGTGCGGTGCGGTACGAGATCCAGCGCCAGGCGCAGATCCTCGCCGACGGCGGGACCATCACGCAGGAGACCCGGCACTGGCACGAGGACACCGGCACGACCTCGCCCGGCCGTCCCAAGTCCGATGCCGACGACTACCGCTACTTCCCGGAGCCCGATCTGCTGCCGGTGGAGCCTGCCGCCGAACTGATCGAAGAGCTGCGCGCGGCGCTGCCCGAGCAGCCGGTGGCACGCCGTCGCCGCCTGATGGCGGAGTGGGGCTTCACCGACCTGGAGTTCCAGGACGTCCGAAACGGCGGACTGCTCGAGGTCGTGGAGGCGACGATCGCTGCTGGGGCGACTCCGGCCACCGCGCGCAAGTGGTGGACGGGTGAGATCTCCCGTCTCGCGAACGCCCAGGAGAAGGACGCCACCGAGCTCATCAGCCCGGAGAACGTCGCAGCCCTGCAGCAGCTCGTCGACGCCGGCACCCTCACCGACAAGCTCGCTCGCCAGGTGCTCGAAGGCGTCATCGCCGGCGAGGGCAACCCGCAGGAGGTCGTCGACGCCCGTGGACTCGCGGTCGTTTCGGACGACGGCGCATTGATCGCCGCCATCGACGAAGCACTCGCCGCGCAGCCCGACGTCATGGCGAAGATCAAGGACGGCAAGGTGCAGGCCGCCGGTGCCGTCATCGGAGCGGTCATGAAGGCGATGAAGGGCCAGGCGGACGCCGCACGCGTCCGTGAACTCATTCTCGAGCGCGCTGCGCAGTAGCGTGCGACCCCGGGCCTCATGTCGGAGGCCCGGGGGAGGATGGATGCATGGGACACGGTGACGGCAGCGGACGCATCGTCTCCGCCATCGATGCCGACGACACCGGCACGAGGATCCTGCACGTCGACATGGACGCGTTCTACGCGGCGGTCGAGGTGCTCGATGATCCCTCTCTCCGCGGTCTGCCGCTGATCATCGGCGCGCCGGACGGCCGTTCGGTCGTCTCGAGCGCGTCGTATGAGGCCCGCCGATACGGCGTTCGCGCGGCGATGCCGGTTTCGCAGGCTCTCAGGCTGTGTCCGTCCGCGCGTATCGTCCCCCCGCACTTCCACCGGTACCAGGAGGTCTCTCGGCAGGTGATGGCGATCTTCGAATCGTTCACACCGCTCGTGGAGCCGCTGTCCGTCGACGAGGCGTTCCTCGATGTGCAGGGTGTGCGTCGTCTCTGGGGGAGCCCCGCGCGCATTGCCGAACTCATCCGAGCGCGCGTCCTCGATGAGGTCGGGATCACGTGCAGCGTCGGCGTCGCCGCCACCAAGCACGTCGCCAAGATGGCTTCGACGATATCCAAGCCCGACGGGATGCTCGTCGTCGCGGCGAAGGACACGCTCGACTTCCTCTCTCCTCGACCGGTCCGTGCCATGTGGGGCGTCGGGCCGAAGGCCGCTGAAGCGCTGGAGGCTCGGGGGATCCGAACGGTGCGAGATGTGCGAGATGCCCCGCGCGAGATGATCGAACGCGCTGTCGGGCCTGCGCTGAGTGCGCGACTCGCACAGCTCGCCCGGGGAGAGGATGCGCGCGTCGTCGACACGGAGCGCGTGGAGAAGAGCATCGGTCATGAGGAGACCTTCGACGCCGACATCCTCGACCGCTCGTTCCTGCGGGCGGAACTGCTCCGACTGGCCGACCGCGTCGCTGCCCGGCTCCGCCGAGCGGAGTGGGAGACATCGACCGTCGCGATCAAGATCCGTTTCGATGACTTCCGTACGCTGAGCCGGTCCCAGACACTGAGCGAGCCCACAGCAGTGGGTCAGCGCATTGGAGAAGCCGCTCAGTCCCTGTTCGAGCAGATCGACCGTCGTGATCCGGTGCGACTCGTCGGCGTCCGTGCCGAGAATCTTCGACCAGCCGGCGGAGGCGCCCTCGGGCTCTGGGACGACGACGAGGACTGGCGCCGAGTCGAGGGCGCGATGGATGAGGCCGTCGCCCGGTTCGGCGCGGCGACGATCAGTCGCGCCCGACACATCGGCCGCGGCGATGGCAGAGGCGCCGCACAACACCCGAAAGCCCACGGCCTGGATTGATCCCACAGGGCATGGTTCCTCGGCTAGCGTGGGGTTATGCCGAACATTGCACTGGAACTCGGAAAACAAGCTGCGTCCTTCGGCGTGAAGAGCGCGTACGGAGAGCCGCAGGACGTCGACGGTGTGAGCATCACGCCGGTCGCGTTCACCTACTCGGGCTTCGGCGGTGGCAGCGGAGACGGTGCCGAAGGTGGCGGTGGCGGTGGAGTCTCCGTTCCCGTCGGCGTGTATGTGCGTCGCGAAGAGGGCTTGCGCTTCGAGCCGAACATCGTCACGCTTCTCGTGGTCGCCGTGCCGTTCGTCTGGGTCGCCGGACGGGCGCTCACCCGCATCATTCGTGCCCTCAAGAAGTGACGACCCGGTCTCAGCCGCGCTGGAGCAGGCTGCGACACTGATCGAGCAGGATGTCCGCGCCGTCGCCGCTGTCAACCCGGTCGTGCTCATCGACGGGGGAAGCGGAGCGGGGAAGTCCTCTCTCGCCTCCCTGCTCGTGCGTCGCTGGCCCGTGGTCGGCCATGTGCAGCTCATCGCGCTGGACTCGCTGTACCCCGGCTGGGATGGTCTCGAAGGCGGCGTCGAGCGCGCCCTGGAGTGGATCCTCCGCCCGCACGGCCGCGGCTACCTCGGGACTTGGCGGCGGTGGGACTGGGAGGCTCAGGCTGAAGCGGAAAGCCACGCCGTCGATCCGGCTCTCGGCGTGATCGTCGAGGGCAGCGGGATACTCCGGGCGTCGACCGCCGGCCTCGCCGACGTCAGAATCTGGGTGGAGTCCGCGGAGGCGTCGCGCAAGGCGCGAGCTCTGGCCCGCGACGGCGACACCTACCGCCCGCACTGGGACCGCTGGGCTGCGCAGGAGCGTCTGCACCGGGAGCGGGACGATCCTCGTTCCCTCGCCACCCGAGTCGTCGAGGTTCCCTAGCGCCTTCCATCGGCGTCATCCGCCGCCTGGATGAGAACTTCCAGGCGGTAGCCGAGCCAGTCGTACACATCGTGACGACCGTCGGTTCCGGTCTCTTCGTCGGAGGTGATCCCCAGGCGAGCCGCGATCACGAGTCGAATGGCGGTGAGCGTGCGGAGCCAGGAGTCGAGGTCTGCAGTGGGGACCGAGAGTTCGCGCGTCAGGAGGGCCTCCGCCTCCTCGAGACCGTCACCACCCTCGGGGAGTTCTCGGAGCGCCGTCCGCATCAGGCGCGCATCGCTGAGTCGCCGATCGAGGAGGTCGTCTCGCGTGCTCTCCGCGAAGCCGGCAGCGGAGGCGGGATCGTCGGGGTAGGGGTTCGGTGCCAGCCGGTCGATCGCGGGGTCCCCGACGTCACGCGAGGTGACGAGCAGCTCGAGGAAGTCATCCACGAGCTTCGCGAGGTGGTGCTCCTCGATGGCGGTGATCGGGACGATCACGGTGTCAGAGGTCATGACGTCGCCTTCCTGACCGTGGCCCAGAGCCCGAAGTCGTGCATGGCCTGTGCATGCAGCTCCATGGTCTCGCGCGGTCCGGTGGCCACGATCGCATGCCCGTCGTGGTGCACGGCGAGCATCAACGCCGTCGCGTGATCGAGGGAGTACCCGAAATACGTGCGGAAGACGCGCACCACGTAGCTCATCAGGTTGACGGGGTCGTTCCAGACCACCACCTGCCATGGCTCGAGGGGAGCAGCGCTCAGGTCGGTCACCTCATCGAGGTCGGGAACCGCTGTCGGGATCGTCACGCCCAGCCCATCTCATGCAACTGCTCGTCGTCGATTCCGTAGAAGTGCGCGATCTCATGGACCAGTGTGGTGTGGATCTCGTCGCGGAGCTCGTCGTCGGTCTCGCACTGCGCGAGGTGCGGTTCGCGGTAGACGACGATGCGATCGGGGAGTTCACCCATTCCGTACTGCGTCCGCTCGGTCAGCGCCAGGCCGTCGTAGAGCCCGAGCAGATCGAGGCTGCCGTCCTCGGGCCGATCCTCGACGACGAACACGACGTTCTCCAGCCCTTCGACCATGTCGTCGGGGAGGCGGTCGAGCTCGTCGATCACGAGCTCTTCGAAGGCGGCGGCATCCATGTCCATCATCTCCAGCCTAGGGGCGACGGATGGTCAGTGGAGGAGAACGAGAATCGCGGCCACCACGATGAACAGGGCGCCGAAGACCGTGTTGAGGACACGCTGCCCTCGCGCCGTGCGCGTGAGGCGACGGAAGGGGCGCGCGGCCGCAGCGAAGAACCCCCACATCACGATCACATCGACGACGATCACGGTGACGATGAGGGTGAGGTACTGGGGCAGTGGCGGCTCATCCAGCCGGACGAACTGCGGGATGAACGCCAGGAAGAAGACGATCGCCTTCGGGTTCAGCAGGTTGACCCAGAACCCCCGGCGGATCATCGACCAGTGGCTCTCCCTGGAATCGACCGGAACGGGAACGTCGTCGACCACGACCGCCGGCTTCGTGAGGATGAGACGTATCCCGAGGAACACCAGGTACGCCGCACCGGCATAGCGGATGCCGTTGAAGAGCACCTCCGAGCGAGAGACCAGCAGTCCGACGCCGGCGGCCACGACAGCCACATGGACGATCAACGCGATCTGCTGCCCGACGATGCCCCATATCGATCGTCGCCACCCTTGATTCATGGCGTTCGACATCGTGTTGATCGCACCGGCGCCGGGCGTGAAACTGATCACGACGGAGGCGGTCAGCAACGAGAACCAGACCGCGAGCGACACCCCGTCAGTCTAGAGCTCAGGAGGGGAACAGGCCGATCATGCGGAGATGCGAAGAAGGCCCGAACCTTGCGATTCGGGCCTTCTTCAGGAGGGTGAGTAACGGGACTCGAACCCGCGACATCCGGCACCACAAGCCAGCGCTCTACCAGCTGAGCTATACCCACCATGTGCCCACCGGAGCAGGCAACCATACGAGTGTATTACATGTTCGGAGTGAACTCGGACACCGTGCGCGAAGCGATCTCCCGTGCCTCGTCGCTGGACGGCCCCGGCTCATCGACGAACACCGCTTCGCGGTAGTACCGGAGCTCCCTGATCGACTCGAGGATGTCGGCGAGCGCACGGTGACCGCCGTCTTTGGCGGGGGCCTGGAAGAACACCCGCGGGTACCAACGGCGCGAGAGCTCCTTGATGCTGGAGACGTCGACGTTGCGGTAGTGCAGCCACTGATCCACCTGCGGCATGTACTTCGCCAGGAACATCCGATCCGTGCCGATCGTGTTCCCGGCCAGAGGCGCTTTGCGCTCCAGCGGAACGAAGCGCTTGATGTACGCGAGGGTCTGGGACTCAGCCTCCTCCAGCGACACTCCACCGGCGATCTCCTCGATGAGTCCCGATGTCTCGTGCATCTTCGTGACGAAGTCGTTCATGTGCTCGAGGGCACTCTCATTGGGGCGGATCACCACCTGGAATCCCGGATCGATGGGGTTGAGCTCGAAGTCGGTGACGACGACGGCGATCTCGACGAGCTCGTCGACCGCCAGATCGAGGCCCGTCATCTCGCAGTCGATCCATACGAGACGATCATTCTCGGACGCAGATACCATGCCGCCATACTATCGACGGGCCCGACATCGCCGACCGGAGCGTGCTTCACGAAACGCCTCCGGGACCGCGATACTCTAGAGATGTGCGCCTCCGTAGCTCAGGGGATAGAGCAGGAGCCTTCTAATCTCTTGGTCGCAGGTTCGAATCCTGCCGGGGGCACCACACGAGTCGAATGCCCCGCGACACACGGCGCATCGAGGCATTGGCCGTCGAATCTCCGCCTGCGTCGTCGACCGCGCTGAACTCGTCAGGAATAGCGGAGGGCCGCGACGGCATCGTCCGCGCGCCAGAACTCACCGACGACCCGGAAGACGCCCGTCGCGAGATGAAGGCGCTCCGCGCGGTATCGAAGCCCGAGCGGATCCGCGACGATGCGCAGGTGACCGAGCACGTGCTCCCGCTGATCCTGCACTCTCCAGAGGTGATCTGCGGCGCGGACCAGATGCTCTCGTGCGGAAGCGAGTCGAGGCGTGGCGTAGGGGATCTCGGGGAGGGAGGTGATCAGGTTGTCGGACATCGGGGCTCCTTTCGTGATTCGAAGATATGACCGACCTCCGACATTCGGGCCGGTGAGGTCCTCCCGCCCTCATCGGGGCTTTCTCTCCACAGACGCCATCTGAACGAGGCTGTCCACCACTTGCACGATTCGGGCGATCGGCTCCCGTCGTCGCGCCCCACTCTGGAGGGGCCCGGAAGAGATCCGGCGATCGAGAGGATGAGCACATGATCGACACCCTGACCATCGTGGGGAGAGTCGCGACCGACCCGACGCAGGTCCAGACAGGGGGCGGCGTCTCTGTCACCAATTTTCGCCTCGCCAGCACGCACCGCCGCTTCGACGCCGTGACCCAGACGTGGACGGACTCCGGGACCAATTGGTTCTCCGTGGCCGCATTCCGACAGCTCGGCGAGAACGCGAAGGCGTCACTGCGCACCGGTGACAGCGTGATCGTGACCGGTCGCCTGAAGATCCGAAACTGGGAGAGCAACGGCAAGCACGGCACCAGCGTCGACATCGAAGCGGATGCGATCGGACATGACCTGCGCTGGGGGACGACCGCCTACCGACCGCAGGCGCGTGCGCAGGCGAGTGCCACGGAGACGTCAACCGACTCCGCGGACGCGTCATCCGGCCATGAGGGAGTCGGCGGCCCCGATGAGGAGAAGGACTCCTCGACGATCGACCTCTCCTGGGCTGATCCGGAGGCGGAGCTGACGGGGAGGGGCTGACCTGCCGAGTTCGGAGAGATGAGGGCGCGGGCCGGCTGCTCGGGCGAGACGAAGGGGAAGGCGACGTAGACTCGGCACGTGCTTCGTCGATCGGTCCTCTCGCCCGCGCGTGGAGCCGGCGTCCTCGCCGCCACGGCTGCGG
Source organism: Microbacterium sp. PAMC22086 (assembly GCF_019443525.1). Classification (NCBI taxonomy): domain Bacteria; kingdom Bacillati; phylum Actinomycetota; class Actinomycetes; order Micrococcales; family Microbacteriaceae; genus Microbacterium; species Microbacterium sp. PAMC22086. Next base: position 2,305,972 of record NZ_CP080380.1, read on the forward strand.
CCGCCCTCCTTCTCTCCGGGTGCACGCCGAGCCCCGCTCCGTCACCTTCCCCGTCGGTCTCCGCCTCGCCCGGTGCGGAGTCGACGATTCCCGCGGCCCCCGTCCTGGTGCCCGATGGCACCGCCGAGGAGAACCTGCCTGTGTTCACGGCGACCGCGGAAGGCATCTGGGCGACCGATCAGCGGGGGTTCGGTCGCGCCTACATCGACGCTCTGATCAGTGCAGGGTTCGATCGCGAGGCGATGCAGGTGACCCAGGATCAGACCACGGTAGGGAATCCGGCGGAGAGTCTGCAGTTCTCCGTGCGCTGGGGCGACGATGAGTGTCTCGTCGGCCAGGTCGGGCCCTCGACGGGGCAAGTCGTCACCGCGGTTCTCCCGCAACTCGCCGAGGGGCGCTGCCTCATCGGCGCCACACGTCCTATCGACTGGTGACACGCCAGGGGGCCGGTAGGCTGGAGTGTCGATCTTCGACGCCAACAGAAGGAGCGGTTTTCGGTGGCTGAGTACATCTACTCGATGGTTCGTGCACGCAAGGCAGTGGGCGAGAAGCTCATCCTGGACGACGTGACCATGGCGTTCCTCCCCGGGGCCAAGATCGGTATGGTCGGCCCCAACGGCGCCGGTAAGTCGACCATCCTCAAGATCATGGCGGGTCTGGACACCCCCTCGAACGGGGAGGCGAAGCTCTCTCCGGGGTTCACCGTCGGCATCCTCATGCAGGAACCGGAACTCGACGAGACGAAGACCGTGCTCGAGAACATCCAGGACGGCATCGCGATCAAGGCGAAGCTCGACCGCTTCAACGAGATCTCGGCACTCATGGCCGATCCCGATGCCGACTTCGACGCTCTCCTGGCGGAGATGGGTTCGCTTCAGGAAGAGATCGACGCGGCGGACGGCTGGGACCTCGACTCGCAGCTCGATCAGGCCATGGATGCGCTGCGCACCCCTCCGGGCGACGCGGCGATCGTCCCGCTCTCCGGTGGTGAGAAGCGTCGCGTGGCGCTGGCGAAGCTGCTCCTGCAGAAGCCTGACCTCCTGCTCCTCGACGAGCCGACCAACCACCTCGACGCCGAGAGCGTGCTGTGGCTCGAGCAGCACCTGCAGGCCTACAAGGGTGCCGTCATCGCAATCACCCACGACCGGTACTTCCTCGACCATGTGGCCGAGTGGATCGCCGAGGTCGACCGCGGCCGCCTGATCGGCTACGAGGGCAACTACTCGACCTATCTGGAGAAGAAGGGCGAGCGCCTCGAGATCCAGGGCAAGAAGGACGCCAAACTCGCCAAGCGCCTCAAGGAGGAGCTGGAGTGGGTGCGCTCGAGTGCAAAGGGGCGTCAGACCAAGTCGAAGGCGCGTCTCGCTCGCTACGAGGAGATGGCGTCCGAGGCCGAGCGCACCAGGAAACTGGACTTCGAGGAGATCCAGATCCCCGCAGGACCGCGTCTCGGTAGCGTCGTCATCGAGGCCAAGAATCTGAAGAAGGGCTTCGACGGACGCTCGCTCATCGATGGACTCAGCTTCAGCCTGCCGCCGAACGGCATCGTCGGTGTCATCGGCCCGAACGGTGTCGGAAAGACGACGCTGTTCAAGACCATCGTCGGCCTCGAGCCTCTCGACGGCGGAGATCTGAAGATCGGCGAGACGGTCAAGATCAGCTACGTCGACCAGTCGCGCTCCAACATCGACCCGAACAAGACGCTGTGGGAGGTCGTCTCCGACGGCCTCGACTACATCACCGTCGGCAAGACCGAGATCCCGTCCAGGGCGTACGTCTCCAAGTTCGGCTTCAAGGGTCCGGACCAGCAGAAGAAGGCAGGCGTGCTCTCCGGTGGTGAGCGCAACCGCCTGAACCTCGCGCTGACGCTCAAAGAGGGCGGCAACCTGCTGCTCCTCGATGAGCCGACCAACGACCTCGACGTGGAAACCCTGAGCTCGCTCGAGAACGCGCTGCTCGAATTCCCCGGCTGCGCCGTGGTCATCACCCACGACCGGTGGTTCCTGGACCGTATCGCCACGCACATCCTCGCCTACGAGGGGACCGATGAGAAGCCTGACCAGTGGTACTGGTTCGAGGGCAACTTCGAGGCCTACGAGGAGAACAAGATCGAGCGCCTCGGAGCGGATGCGGCCAAGCCGCACCGCTCGACGCACCGCAAGCTGACGCGCGACTGAGGCTGTCGTGACCGCATCGCCGGGGCCCCGTCTGCACATCCCGATCCAGCTCCGCTGGGGCGATCTGGATGCGTTCAACCACGTCAACAACACCTCGATGCTGAAGCTGCTCGAGGAGGCTCGTGTGCGAGCGTTCTGGCGTGCGGGCCCCGGCGAGGAGGCCCCCTCGACGGCAGTGCTCGACTCGGGCATCGACGAGGGCATCCTCACGCTCATCGCTCGCCAGGAGATCGAGTACCTCGCACCCGTGCCGTACCAGCGGCGACCGCTCGAGGTGCAGATGTGGTTCGGGAAGCTCGGCGGGTCCAGCGTCGAGGTCTGCTACGAGGTGCACAACGACCCGACGGCAGACCCTCGTCAGATCTATGCGCGATCGACGGCGATCATCGTGCTCGTCGACGCGAAGACCGGACGCCCCACCCGCCTCACGCAGGAGATGCGCGACGCCTGGGAGCCGTACCTCGGAGAGTCGATCCAGTACAGCCATCGCTGAGCCGCTCGCGGTCAGCGGGCGACGAGGGGCACGTGAGACTGTGCCTGGCGAGTCGGTCGGGAGCGGGTGTTCCCGACCGACGTATCACTCCTGGCCGTCGGGGACCCGGATCATGATCTCCTGGGCGACGCTCGCCACGAGGGCCCCGTCGCGCGTGAAGATCCGTCCGGTGGCGAGCCCTCTGCCGCCGCGGGCGTTCGGCGACTCCTGCACGTACAGCAGCCACTCGTCCACGCGCGCAGGCCGGTGCCACCACATCGCGTGATCGAGGCTGGCGACCTTGAGACCGGGGAGCGCCCAGTAGACGCCGTGGGCGCGGAGGATCGACTCCTGGATCGTCATGTCGCTGAGGTAGGCGAGGGCCGCCCTGTGCAGACGCTGGTCGTCGGGTAGCGGCGCGCGAAGACGCATCCACACGGCCTGCTGCGGCGTGCGCGCATCGTCGCTCGGCAGATACAGAGGCGAGTCGACGTGGCGGATGTCCGCGGCGCGCTCGCTCAGCATCCGTGCGGTGCCGCCGGGGAGACCCTGAACCCGATTCTCGTCCGGTGCGAGTTCCTCAGGAGCGGGAATGCCCTCGGGCATCGGCTGTGCGTGCTCGACGCCCGGGTCGGCGTCCTGGAAGGAAGCGATCATCGAGAAGATGGGCACACCGTTCTGGTAGGCCTGGGCACGACGCGTGGAGAACGAGCGTCCGTCATGGATGCGGTCGACGGAGATCGTGATGCCCTGACTCGCGTCGCCTGGACGAAGGAAGTAGCCGTGCATCGAGTGCACCGCCCGGTCTTCGGGGAGGGTACGCTCTGCAGCCAAGAGCGCCTGGGCGAGAACCTGTCCGCCGTAGATCCGGCCGGTGGGCATCGGGTGCGAGGAACCGGTGAAGATGTCCTCCGTCGTCCGTGCCTGCGTCGAATCGAGATCGAGGACCTCGAGCAGCCGCTCGACGGTCTGGATGGCGTGGTCTTCCGCGCTCATGGATTCCTCTCTGCGCCCCGGGGCGCCGCTCCGTTGGTAGTTTAGAACGCGTGCCGCATCACCTCCTCCTCGCCGACTCCCACACGGCGAAAGACGTCCTGACGTTCGTGGGGCGAGCGGCCAGGATCACCGACGAAGGAGTGCGGCTGCAGGCGTCGAGCGGCGCACTCGCCCTCACGACCGCGGCACTCGCCCCCCACGGCCTGTTCGATCAGACACCGACGATCCTCGCGATGCGCATCGTGCATGCTGATCCCGAACTCGAGTGCGATGTCGTCGTCGATCAGCTCACGAAGACCGACGAGCCACACCGCCTCGAGCTCCCGGACACCGGACTCTCGCCGGCGTGGGCAGGTGTGGCGCCGCCTCGAGGCGGGTGGGAGCCGGTGTCGACGCTCGACGTCTCCGTGATCGCCCAGCGGGCGCAATGGGGGATCTCCGCCGTGGCCCGCGGCACCGCGCCGGGCTCGGGAGAGGAAGCCGTGCGAGCCCTCCGGGCCGCGATCTGGGGGGAGCCGGATGAGGACCTCGGTGACATCCCGCGAGGCGTCGCCTTCGCTGCGGACGCGATGGGCTTCATCTCGGGCGAGGAACAGGTGGCCGTCTCTCGATCCGGGCGATGGACACGACTCGCCTTCCGGCGCGGTCATGTACTCTCCCGCGGCCCGGTTGCCTCAGGGCTCACGAATGTGCGTCACACCGGCTCCGCCGGCTGAGACGCCCCCTGCCGCCCGCGACGCAGAAGCACGTGGCCGCGCCGCAGCGCGACGATCCTGCTCACGAGGGCGCTGATCCCTCCCAGCACCAGGACCGCGCCGAGAAGTTCCAGAAGCGGGAACAGCCAGAGGTCGATCACCCAGTACTGCCAGTTGACGGAGCCCCCGAGCAACGCGGGAGTGAGGGGGATGACCAGCCCTGCGACGATCACGAGGATGAGCGGGAAGAGTCGGAGCAGGAGTCGCGGTGTCCGTGCGGACCGCCTTCCCGCCGCCCAGCGGGGAGCGCGAAGAGCCGTCACGAGGAGCAGGGTCAGAGCGACCGCGGCAAGGACCGACAGGATGCTGTTCGCGACGCCCAGAGGGTTCTCGTAGGGCTTCGGGGGCACGCCCTCGGATTCCGCGATCAGATTCTGCGCCAGCTCGCCGGGGGAGCCGACTCCGTTCGTGAGCACAACGACAGCTCTTCCCGTCTCGGGGGCGAAGGCCATGGACCCGGTGAACGTGGCCAGAGTGCCCCCGTGCGAGACGAAGCCAGATGCATCCCCTCCATCCGGGGCGAGGTGCTGCCAGCCGAGACCATACGGTGCAGCGTTGGGCTGCACCGCGTGGAGCTCGTCGAGCAGCGGGCGCTCCAGCAGTGCCGCACCAACCGTGCCCTGGTTGAAGCGGAGCCACTGCACCATATCGGCGAGCGTCGACACCACGCCACCGTTGCCTCCGCAACGCCCCGGCATCTCCGGCATCACGTACGCGAGACCCAGCACCACGGAGAAGCCGGGCGCGAGCTCATCCACAGTCCGGTCGCAGGCGTCCACGCTCAGCGAGTCGTGCATGCCCAGCGGCACGAAGAGACGCTCCCGAAGGAAATCATCGAGAGGCTGCCCCGACACGATCTCGACGATGCGGGCGGCGAGCGAGTAGTTCGTGTTGTGGTACTCGAATCGCACTCCCGGTTCCGCGACCAGTCGGCGCTCCCTGAGCTCGGCGATGACCGCCCGCGTGGTCCGCGGCGCGGGCAGCGCGAACTCGTCGTTCGTCTGCAGCGACAATCCCGAAGTATGGGACAGCAGCTGGCGGATCGTGATGTGCTCGTACCTCGCATCGGCCATCGTGAACTCCGGCAGGCGTTCGACGACGCGGTCATCGAGTTCCACTGAGCCGTCCTGGACCAGCAGCATGATCGCCGTCGCCGTCATCGACTTGCTCATCGACGCGATCCGGAACCGCGTCTCCGGCGTGATCGCCGCTCCGGCGCCGTCACGACCGCGCACGATCAGATCGACGTCTCCGTCGGAGATCACGGCCGCGGCGATCCCGGGAGTCGCGAACGTCTCCGTGTACGCCTCGACCGTCCTGGAGGCAGTCGTCGGGGTGTCCGCGGTGACAGTGGGAACAGCGCGGCTCGCGAGCAGTGTCGACAGGAGTCCGAGGAGCAAGAGGATGCGCACGAGCCCACCGTAAGCAGCACGGCCGGGCGGTTCGACGTGGAACGCCATGTCTTCGGGATACCCCGAACAAGTGCGACGGATCCCCGGAACGACGCCACCAGGAGAACTGGGCCCGTGCCTCGGACCTCGCCCCGCGACTCAGACGGCGAGTGCGGCTGCGCGCCCCGCGGTGCGACCGGAGAAGAGGCAGCCGCCGAGGAAGGTTCCCTCGAGTGCCCGGTAGCCGTGCACGCCGCCGCCGCCGAAGCCGCTCGCCTCACCGGCCGCGTAGAGACCCGGGATCGTTTCGCCTGCGGCGTTCAGGGCGCGGCCCTCAAGATCCGTGTTGATACCGCCGAGGGACTTGCGCGTGAGCACATGCAGCTTCACGGCGACGAGCGGCCCCGCCGTAGGATCCTGAAGGCGGTGCGGGGCTGCGGTCCGGATGAGTTTGTCGCCGCGGTAGCCGCGCATCGACCGCAGCATGCCGATCTGCGCGTCCTTCGTGAAGTCGTTCTCCATCTCGCGGTCGCGAGCCACGACCTCGCGCCGGACGTTGTCGAGGTCGAGGAGTTCGCCGCCAGGATGCTTCTGCATCTGTTCGAGCAGCGAGTCGAGATCGTTCTCGACGATGAAGTCCTCGCCCTCGTCGAGGAAGGACTGCACCGGACCCGTCGGTCCCTTGGCGAGGCGGGATTTCAGGAGGAGTCCGACATCCTTCCCCGTGAGGTCGGGGTTCTGCTCGCTGCCGGACAGGGCGAACTCCTTCTCGACGATCTGACGCGACGTGACGAACCAGGAGTGGTCGTGGCCTGTCGTTCGCAGGTGCTCGAGGGTGCCGAGGGTGTCGAAGCCGGGGAACAGCGGCACGGGGAGCCGCTTTCCCGTAGCGTCCAGCCACAGAGACGAGGGGCCGGGCAGGATGCGGATCCCGTGCGAAGGCCACACCGGATCCCAGTTGGAGATGCCCTCGACGTAGTGCCACATGCGGTCGCCGTTGACCAGGCGGGCACCCGCGACTTCGCTCACACGATGCATCGAACCGTCGACATATGCCGGCACCCCCGTGAGCATATGGGCGGGTGCGGTGCCGAGCCGTTCGGGCCACGCTGCTCGCACGAGGTCGTGGTTGCCGCCGATCCCTCCTGAGCAGACGATCGTGGCGGTCGCCGAGATCTGGAACTCGCCGATCACCTCGCGAGACGATGGCACCCCGCGCTCCGCACCGCTGGTTGCGAGGATGTCCCCTCGTGCACCGGTGACGGTGCCGTCCGCGACGGTCAGCTCGCCGACGCGGTGACGCGGAAGAATCGTGAGCCGGCCGTCCCGCTCGCCCTGCTCGACGGCTGCCGCGAAGGGGGCGACGATGCCCGGTCCGGTGCCCCAGGTGATGTGGAAGCGGGGGACGGAGTTGCCCGGTCCGATCGCCCCGTAGCCGCCGCGCTCCGCCCAGCCGACGACGGGGAAGAAGCCGACTCCGCGTTCTCGAAGCCAGGCGCGCTTCTCGCCGGCCGCGAACTGCAGGTACGCCTGCGCCCAGCGGCGGGGCCATTCGTCTTCGTCGCGATCGAATCCGGCGTTACCGAACCAGTCCTGGGTCGCGAGTTCGAGGGAGTCCCTGATGCCGAGGCGTCGCTGCTCGGGGGAGTCGATGAAGAACAGGCCCCCGAAAGACCACCAGGCCTGACCGCCGAGATTCGTGCGCGGCTCCTGATCCACCAGGATGACGCGCCGCCCGGCATCGAGTGCCTCCGCCGCCGCGACGAGGCCGGCCAACCCCCATCCGATCACAAGGACGTCTGCAGACAGGGGTGTCGTCGTCATGAGTTCTCCGTTGATTCCTGACGTGATCGGGCCTCGAGCGTCGGGCGACCACCCGGACCGGCACCGATCCCGGAAGGCTCGAGTGAGTTCACCATGGCATAGGCGGCCCGCTCCAGGTAGTCCCACAGCGTGGTTTCGTGCAGGGGGGACAACTGCGCCTCGTCCACAGCTGTTCGCATGTGACGAAGCCAACGATCGCGCGCGTCCGCGTCGATGCGGAAGGGCATGTGCCGCATACGGAGCCGCGGGTGTCCGCGCGTCTCGCCGTAGGTCGTGGGACCGCCCCAGTACTGCTCGAGGAACATCCGCAGGCGATCCTCCGCGGGGCCCAGGTCTTCTTCGGGGTACATCGGCTTCATCACCGGGTCGAGTGCGACCTCGCGATAGAACACCGAGACGATCTTCGCGAACGTGTCGTGCCCGCCGATCTCGTCGTAGAAGGTCACTTCTGGGTGCTCCCGTCGTCGTTCGGCTTCTTGCGGCGCCAGATCCCGCGGTCGGGGATGATCGGGACGCCGGTCACGGCATTCGGCCGGGTCTTGGGCGGATTCGCTCCGCGCACGCGACGCGCCCCGTCGAGGCCGGTCGGCACGACGTCGACCATGCGCGGAACGCCGATCTCCTTCTCGAGCAGGGCGGCGCGCAGCCGACGCCGCAGCTCCTGGGCGACGTCGTCCTTCGCGTTGGCGCGGGCCTTGATCACGATGCGCACCACGAGCGCATCGCCGTCGATGGACTCGAGCCCCCACAGCTCCGGCTTCTCGATGATGCGCGTACGCCACTTCGGATCCTTCGCCAGCCCCTGCGCCGTCTCGAGCATGATGTGCTCGACCTGCTCCAGGTCGGAGTCGGCGGGGACGCCCAGGTCGATGATGGAACGCGCCCAGCCCTGCGACATGTTGCCGATGCGGGTGACCTCGCCGTTGCGCACGTACCAGAGGGTGCCGTTGACGTCGCGCACCTGGGTGATGCGCACGCTGACGTACTCGACGACGCCGCTCGCGAGACCGAGATCGACCACGTCGCCGATGCCGATCTGGTCTTCGGCGACGATGAACATGCCGTTGAGCACGTCCTTGACGATGTTCTGGGCGCCGAAGCCGAGGCCGGCGCCGACGGCGGCGGTCAGGAGGGTCAGGGAGCCGAGGAGCGTGGGATTCAAGGCATTGACGATCAACACGACCGCGATGACGACGAGCATCACGTTGACGATGTTCTGCAGGATCGTCCCCAGCGTGCGCGTGCGCTGCACGAGGCGCATGTCGGCGAGGGGGGATCGTTCGAGGGCCTGCGTGTCGTCGACCGACGCCTTGTTTTTGGCGCTGTCGACGATGCGGTGCACGACCCGCCGTATGACGATGCGCAGAACGAGGCCGATCACGACACAGCTGGCGACGATGATCGCGACCGCAAGCGCGTTCATGCCTGCCTCGGCGAGCCAGGCGAGAAGCTTCTTCATCTCCTCGGGAAGCTCAGCCGGAGCAGGGGGAGTGGTGGTCGTCGCGGGGAGATTCATCACTCACGATCCTAGCGATCGGGTCTCTGCGCGGGCTGGGTGGATGTGCCCGACGAGAACGGAGACCACCCGTCCCGTCTCGCGGTGTCGTTCATGGACACGGCAAGTGCGGGACCGATGGTCTCCGTCTTCAGGGGTGCTTCGGGATCAGTCCTCGGCGTCGCGAGCCTGTGCGGCCAGAGCGCGCTCCACGTCCGCCAGGTTCTCGAGCACGAGACGGCGCAGCGCGGGCGCCGCGTCCTGGTGGGCGGCGAGCCAGCCACGGGTCGCATCGCGCAGCGCGACGTCGGCCAGAGCCGTGGGGAAGAGTCCGACGATCAGGTACTGCGCGATCTGGTAGGTGCGCGATTCCCAGACCGGGAGCAGCATGTCGAAGTAGGCCGGTACGAACTCACCTAGCACTGCGGCGCCGGCCGGGTGTGTGAACCCGAGCGCTGCGGAGCGGACGATCGTGTTGGGGGCGTCGTCGCGTTCGATGAGCGACGCCCACGCGGCCTTCTTCGATGCCGAATCCGGAAGCGAGGCACGGGCCTGAGCGGCGAACTCTCCGCCCTTGGCCGTGTTGTCGGCCGCGAGGGCGGCATCGATCGTCGCGGCATCGGTCGCGCCGATCGATGCCAGCCCGACGAGGAGCTGCCAGTTCAGGTCGGCGTCGACCTCGAGCCCGGGCAGCGTGTCCTCACCGGAGCGCAGACGCCCGACGATGCCGGCGTGCTCTGGGGTGACCAGGGCGTTCGCGAACGCGGTGACGAACTGCAGCTGGCTGTCGCTCCCCGGCTCCGCGGCCTCTGCGAGGCTCCACAGGCCGTCGGCGACCTTGAGTCGTGCCGCCTCGCGATCCGCGGGGACGACGTAGAGAGTCGCCGCGGTGCGCAGCTGGCTCAGCGTGGTGCGCACGGTCGTCGACTCGGTCTCGCGGCCGATGTTGCCCAGCACGAGGTCGATGTACTCCGAAGCGCCGGTCTCGGCGTCGCGGGTCTGGTCCCACGCGGCGCCCCAGACGAGCGAGCGGGCGAGCGGGTCGTGGATGTCGGCGAGGTGGGCGATCGCCGTGGCGAGCGACTTCTCGTCGAGGCGGATCTTCGCGTAGGCGAGGTCGTTGTCGTTGAGCAGCACGAGGTCGGGGCGGGCGAGGCCCTGCAGCTCGGGCACCTCGGTGCGGTCGCCGTCGACGTCGACCTCGAGGTAGTGGGTGCGGGTGAGCGAGCCGTCCGTGAGCGTGTAGAAGCCGATGCCGAGGCGGTGCGGACGGATCGTCGGGTAGTCCGCCGGGGCGGTCTGCGTAATCGCGAAGCGCGAGATGGTGCCGTCGTGGCTCTCGGCGATGACGGGCTCGAGCGTGTTGACGCCCGCGGTCTCGAGCCACTTCTTCGACCACGTGCTGAGGTCGCGGCCACTGGTGGCTTCGAGCTCGGAGAGCAGGTCGCTGAGCTCGGTGTTGCCCCAGGAGTGCTTCTGGAAGTACTGCGAGACTCCGGCGAAGAACGCCTCGATGCCCACCCACGCGGCCAGCTGCTTGAGGACCGACCCGCCCTTGGCGTAGGTGATGCCGTCGAAGTTGACCTGCACGTCATCGAGGTCGTTGATCTCGGCGACGATCGGGTGTGTGGAGGGGAGCTGGTCCTGGCGGTAGGCCCAGGTCTTCTCCATGGCGTTGAAGGTCGTCCAGGCTTCTGTCCACTCGGTGGCCTCGGCGGTGGCGATGGTCGACGCCCACTCGGCGAACGACTCGTTGAGCCAGAGGTCGTTCCACCACTTCATGGTGACAAGGTCACCGAACCACATGTGCGCCAACTCGTGCAGGATCGTGACGACGCGACGCTCCTTGACCGCGTCGGTGACCTTGCTGCGGAACACGTAGGTCTCGGTGAAGGTGACGGCACCGGCGTTCTCCATCGCGCCGGCGTTGAACTCCGGCACGAAGAGCTGGTCGTACTTGGCGAAGGGGTAGGGGACGCCGAACTTCGACTCGAAGTAGGCGAAGCCCTCGCGGGTCTTGTCGAAGATGTAATCGGCATCGAGGTGTTGCCACAGGCTCTTGCGGCCGTACACGCCCAGGGGGATGACACGTCCGGAGGCGCTGGTGAGCTCCGAGAAGGTCGACTCGTACGGGCCGGCGACGAGCGCCGTGATGTACGAGGAGATACGCGGGGTCGGCTCGAAACCCCACGTGGCGGTGACGTCGTCGTCATGGACGATGGGCTCGGGGGTGGGGGAGTTGGAGACGACCTTCCATGCGGCAGGGGCCGTCACCGTGAACTGGAACGTCGCCTTGAGGTCGGGCTGCTCGAAGACGGCGAAGACACGACGCGAGTCGGGCACCTCGAACTGGGAGTAGAGATAGACCTCCCCGTCCACGGGGTCGACGAAGCGGTGGAGCCCTTCTCCGGTGTTCGTGTACTCGCAGTCGGCGTCCACGACGAGGACGTTCTCGGCCTGCAGACCGGTGAGCGCGATGCGCGAGTCGGCGAAGACCTCGTTCGGGTCGAGCTGCTCGCCGTTGAGCGAGATCTCGCGCACGTCGCGGGCGATCAGGTCGATGAAGGTGAAGCCCTCCGGCGTCGCGGTGAAGCGCACCACGCTGCGGGAGCCGAATACCTCGGGGCCCTTCGTCAGATCGAGGGCGACCTCATACGACTGCGTGTCGATGACGTCGCGGCGCTCCTGCGCTTCGATACGGGTGAGGTTCTCTCCAGGCACAGCTGTACTCCCAGGGGTGAGGGGATGTCACCGGGGCTGGGCGCAGTTGGCGCCGACGGCAACCATGACAGCCTACGCCTTCGCGACGGATGCCTCCTCGCATCGGCCACGGGAGCGAGACGTCGGGAAACGACGCGTGCGCGCACGCCCGGACCCCTCCGAGGTGGGAAGATGGATGCGTGACTGCGATCGAGCCGAATGTCGTCCCCTTTGCCTCGCCTGCTACCGCCGGTGGTGCCCCCTACGTGAACACCCCTGCCACCTACGACGCGATCCTGCTCGCCGGGTTCGGCGGGCCGGAGGGCCAGGATGATGTGATCCCGTTCCTCAGGAACGTGACGCGCGGTCGGGGAATCCCCGACGAACGGCTCGAGGAGGTCGCGCACCACTATCGCCACTTCGGCGGGGTGAGCCCGATCAACGGCCAGAACCGCGTCCTCAAGGAGGCGCTGGAGAAGGCCCTCATCGAGCGCGGGATCACGCTCCCCGTCTACTGGGGCAACCGCAACTGGGCCCCGTACCTCGAAGAGGTCGTGACCGAGGCCTCGGCCAACGGTCACAACACCCTCCTCGCCTTCGCCACCAGCGCCTACAGCTCGTTCTCCAGCTGCCGCCAGTATCGCGAGGACTTCGCCCGCGTCCTGGAGGAGACCGGTCTGGGTGAGACGGTGACGATCGACAAGATCCGCCCGTTCTACGATCACCCCGGCTTCGTCGAGGCTTTCGAGACCGGCGTGCGTGAGGCTGTCGAGGGCTTCCTCGCCGAGGGCATCCCGGCAGCGGACATCCAGATCCTGTTCTCGACCCACAGCATCCCGACCGCCGACGCCGAGCGTTCCGGAGCGCGCGACATCGAGTGGGGAGAGGGTGGCGCATACGCCGCGCAGCACCTCGCCGTCGCCGCGTGGGTCATGGACCGCGTTCGCCAGACCGTTCCGGCGGCCGCCGATGTGTCGTGGGAACTCGTGTACCAGTCCCGCTCCGGCCCCGCATCGCAGCCCTGGCTCGAGCCGGACGTGTGCGATGTGATCGGCGAGCTGCCCGATCGTGGCCGCAAGGCCGTCGCCGTCGTCCCGGTCGGATTCATGAGCGACCACATGGAGGTGCTGTGGGACCTCGACACCGAGGCGGCGGAGGCTGCGGAGGAAGCGGGCCTCTCCTTCACGCGCACTCCGACTCCTGGAGTGTCGCCGGCATTCGTCTCCGGCATCGTCGACCTGATCGAGGAGCGGCTCCAGGGGCGCCCCAACGAAGAGCGTGCGCACGTGACCTCTCTCCCCGGGGGCTTCGATGTCTGCCGGCCCGGCTGCTGCGAGAACATCCGCGCGGGCTTCAAGCCGGCCGCTGCCGGTGTCGCCCCGTGACCTCTCGCTGACCCGCGCACGCTTCTAGGATGGGAATCATGCGCATCCACATCGCCACCGACCACGCGGGACTCGACTTCTCCACCCAGCTGCAGGGACATCTGCGCGCTGCCGGACATGATGTCGTCGATCACGGGCCGATCGAGTACGACGCGGTCGACGACTACCCCGCCTTCTGCATCCGAGCGGCGCAGGCGGTCATCGCCGACCAGCGTGCCGGCGTGGACGCACTGGGTGTCGTCTTCGGCGGCTCGGGCAACGGTGAGCAGATCGCCGCGAACAAGGTCGAGGGCGTGCGTGCGGCCCTCGTCTGGAATCTGTCGACGGCGGAACTCGCGCGAGAGCACAACGACGCCAACGTGATCTCCATCGGCGCCCGTCAGCACACGTACGACGAGGTGACGTCGTTCATCGACCGCTTCATCGAGACGCCGTTCTCCGGTGACGAGCGCCACGTGCGCCGCATCGGCCAGATCGCGGACTTCGAACGAGACGGCTCTCTGCTCCCGGACCCGCGGGCCTGAGATGCCCGAGGGTCATTCCGTCCATCGGATCGCTCGACAGTTCGACCGCAACTTCGTCGGAAAGACCCTGAGTGCATCCAGTCCGCAGGGACGATTCGCCGAGGGCGCCTCCGTTCTCGACGGTCGCGAGGCGGTCAGCGTGCAGGCCGTCGGCAAGCAGATGTTCCTCGAGACGGAGGGCGACCTGTGGCTCCGGGTGCATCTCGGTCTGTACGGGGCGTGGGATTTCGCGGGTGAGATCATCGTCGACCCGACCATCGCCTCGGCCAACGGACGGATGGGCCAGACGAATCAGCGGGGGACCGTGCTCGACCAGCCGATCCTCGACGAAGCCGGCGAGAACTCGCTCGCGTCGATCGGGGCCCCGCGGCGCACCCGAGTGCACGTGCGCATGTCGGAGCAGACGAAGGGGCTGGCCGACGACGGGATGCAGTGGCCCCCGCCCGTCGTCGGGCAGGTCCGTCTGCGGCTGATGACCGATATCACCGCGGCCGATCTTCGAGGGCCCACCGCCTGTGTGCTGCAGACTCCCGAGGAGATGCTCGCCACGGTGGCCAAGCTGGGACCGGATCCCCTGGTCGGCGACCCGGTCGAGAACGAGGAGCGATTCGTTCGCGCAGTCAAGAAGAAGTCGACGGTCATCGCGCTGCTGCTGATGGACCAGTCGGTCGTGAGCGGGATCGGAAACGTGTATCGGGCAGAGATGCTCTTCCGCCAGCGGTTGAACCCGCACACTCCGGGTAGGGACGTGCCGGAAGACGTCGTGCGCGCGCTCTGGGCAGACTGGGTGCGCCTTCTCGCGACCGGTGTCGAGACCGGCCAGATGATGACGATGGACGGCCTCACGGGCGACGACTACCGGGCGGCCATGGCCAATCGGGACGACCGGCACTGGGTGTATCACCGTGCGGGACTGCCCTGTCGGATCTGCGGAACGGAGATCGCCCTCGAGGAGATCGGTGCGCGCAAGCTCTACTGGTGCCCTCGTTGTCAGGCGTGAGCCCGCTCGAGCTCCCTGCACCGCTCTAGGCTGATCCCATGCGACAGAACCCCAGCTTCACGCTGGCCGATGAGAACGAGATCCGCCGTGTCATCGAGGCGAATCCCTGGGCGACGATCATGAGCGCAGGCGATGACGGACTCGTCGCCTCGCACTACGCCGTGCTGCTCGACGACGCGTGCGACGACCTCACCATCGTGGGACACGTCGGGCGCCCGGACGACCTCATCCACGGGATGGGGCACCGAGAGATACTCGTGGTGTTCCAGGGCCCGCACGGCTACGTCTCGCCCGGCTGGTACGGCGATGTCCCTGCGGTGCCGACCTGGAACTACACCGCGGTGCACCTGGCCGGCGTGCCAGAGATCCTGACCGATGAAGAGAACCTCGTCGTGCTGGATCAGCTCGTGGCACGCTTCGAAGCCCGGATGCCCGAGCCGCGACGGATGTGGGAACGCCCCAACGACCCGGCCTACATCGAGCGCCTCGCCTCGGGAACCGTGGGCTTCCGGTTGCGGCCGACCCGCGTCGTCGCCAAGAGGAAGCTCAGCCAGAACAAACCGCCGGAGACGATCGAGACGGTCATCGCCGTGCTCTCGACCGACGGACCGTATTCGAACCCGGCTCTCGCCGCGGAGATGCGACGCGCGCAGGATGCGCGCCGAGGAGGACGACAGCAGTGACCGAACGTGGAGTGGCGATCGACACGATCACCGGCGTGCGCATCGCCGGTCCTGGGCGCGAGTTCCTCATGGATGAAGAGCCCGTGGATATCTTCATCGCCGACGGGCGCATCGTCGACATCGCTCCGACGGGTGCTCTGCCGGCACGCGGCGCGGTCATCGACGCCGACGGCGCGTGGGCCGTTCCCGGGCTCTGGGACAACCACGTCCACACGGTCCAGTGGGCGCTGACATCGGAGCGGGCGCCGCTCGGCGGGGCGGAATCCGCCGCCGGCGCCGCTGCGGCGATGAGGGGCATCGCCCCGCTGCCGGATGGACGACGCGTCGGGACCGGCTTCCGTGACGCGCTCTGGTCGGATCGACCCTCCCTCGAGCTCCTGGACGCCGCGACCGGCGATGTTCCGACGTATCTCATCAACGCCGATGTCCACAGCGTCTGGTTGAACAGCACGGCTCTCGCGCGCGAAGGTTTCCGCAGTGAGGACGGCGTGCTGCGCGAGACCGACGCCTTCGAGATCTCGCGGCGCCTCAACGCCGTCGACTCAGCCCACGGCGATCGCGCGATCATGCGTGCAGGCGAACAGGCGGCCGCACGCGGTATCAGCGGGCTCGTCGACTTCGACATGGCGTGGAGTGCGGAAGCCTGGCCGCGACGGGTCCAGGACGGTTTCTCCTCGCATCGCGTCGAGTTCGCGATGTACCCCTTCGACCTCGAACGGGCGATCAGTGCCGGGCTGCGCACCGGAGAGCTCCGCGAAGAGGGCGATGTCCCGGCACCAGCACGAGGGCTCGTGCATGTCGGACCTCTCAAGGTCATCACCGACGGTTCTCTGGGCACACGAACGGCAGCGTGCTCGCACTCGTATCCGGGCGATCCCGACAACTTCGGGATGCTCACCGTGCCGTCGGACGAGCTCGTCGCACTCCTCACCCGCGCGACCGGTGCGGGGCTCGGCGTGGCCGTGCACGCGATCGGCGACCGGGCGATCACTTCTGCTCTCGACGCGTTCACCACGACGGGCGCCGTCGGCTCGATCGAGCACGTGCAGCTCGTGCGGCACACCGATCTCGCCCGTTTCGCCCGTCTGGGCGTGATCGCCAGCGTCCAGCCGCAGCATGCCGTGGACGACCGCGACCTGGTGGATCGTCACTGGGCCGAGCAGACCGCCATCGGCTACCCGCTCGCCTCGTTGCGTGACGCCGGTGCGCAGTTGCGCTTCGGGTCGGATGCACCCGTCGCCGAGCTCGACCCCTGGCACGCCATCTCAGCCGCGGTGTCGCGTACCGACGACGATCGGGCCGCCTGGCATCCGGAGGAGCGGATCACCGTCGACCAGGCGCTCGAGGCGAGCGTTCGTTCGTCGCTGCGGCCCGGCGAACCCGCCGACATCGTGCTGTGCGCCGCGGATCCTCGAGCGGCGACGGGGGAGGGGCTGCGGTCCATGCCCATCGTCTCCACCCTTCTCGCGGGGTACGTCACACACGTCCTCTGATCGTTGCTGGTACGAAGAAGGGGCGGTGCTCGGAGGACCGAGCACCGCCCCTTCTCAGGTCAGGCGATATCGGAGATCACGCAGCGATGTGCGAGACGAGGAACCAACGGTCCTTCTCGAGACCGCGCTGGATCTCGATCGCGACGTCCTGGCTGGTGAGGTCGACCTCGTCGAGGCCTTCGACAGCCGCCTTGACGTCGACCAGGATGGCGTCGATGTCCGAGATGACGGCGCGGATCAGCTCGTCGGACTGGGCGAAGCCGGCCGCGACCGAGGTGGATCCCGCCTTGTCGGCGACAGCGCTCACGCGCGCGTCGATCGGGAGTCCCAGCGCGACGATCCGCTCAGCGGCCGTGTCGGCGAAGTCGCCGGCGTGGGCGACGATGGTGTCGAGCAGCTCATGGACGCCGATGAAGTTCGCGCCACGCACGTGCCAGTGGGCCTGCTTGCCGTTGACGGTCAGCGCCTGCAGGCCGAGGACGACAGGGGAGAGGAACTGGGCCGCCCCTGCAGCCACGGTCGGGTCGATGGCGGTAGTGGAAACGGTCTGTGCCTTGCTCATCTTGTGCTCCTCCGGAACGGTTACTCGTATCTGATGAAGACAACGCTACTCAGCCTCAGACATTCCGCAAGCAAGCTGAGGCTCGGCTCACTTCCGCGTGATTCCGCGGAAGTGAGGGTAGTCTCCCCTCATGAGCATCGCGTCCGGAGCCTCTGTCCTCTCCCTGCCGAACACCACACCGTCGATCGACGCGACGGCGTTCGTCGCCGACGGCGCGCGCATCGTCGGCGACGTCTCCCTCGCCGCCGGATGCAGCGTCTGGTACAACGCCGTCCTCCGGGGAGATTCCGCGGGGATCGTCATCGGACCGGGCTCCAACGTGCAGGACAACGTCTCGGTCCACGTGGACACGGGTCACCCCGTCGTGATCGGCTCGAAGGTGTCGGTGGGCCACAACGCGGTCGTCCACGGCTGCACGATCGGCGACGGCACACTGGTCGGGATGGGATCGGTCATCCTCAGCGGTGCGGTGATCGGTGACGGCTGCCTCATCGCGGGGGGAGCGGTCGTGCTCGGAGGGACGGAGATCCCTCCCGGTTCTCTCGTCGCGGGCGTCCCCGCGAAGGTGCGACGGGCCCTCACCGACGAGGAACGCGCGGGGCTCATCGCCAACGCCGACATCTACCTCGGGCACTCGCAGACGCATTCCGCGGCTACGCGGGTGTGAGCGCCCGGCCGCTAGGCTGAAAGGGTACGGGGCGGTGGCCAAGCTGGTTAAGGCAGTGGGCTCATAACCCAACGATCGCGGGTTCAAGTCCCGCCCGCCCTACTCGAACTCTCGCCGAGCGCCACACCACAGCCCGCACTCCCGTGCCGGCACCATGGCTGAAGCCCCGCCCTGAGGAAGACGATGACAGAACACAGCACGGCTCACCCACCGGGGCTCTTCGGCCACATCGGCGGTGTCGAGGTCGCACTCCTGTCCATCACGCAGGCCGGAACATTGGGCGCCCCTGTCGACTATGTCACCGCGCGCCGAGCGGATGTGCCCGCTGGGACCCCTGAAGTGTCGGTCGACCGTGCGGACTCTGCCGATCTGATCCGGGTGCCGATCTCTGTGGTGGATCAGCTCGCCCGCTGGTGGTGGATAGTGCGGCTCGATGGCGGCGAGTACCAGGCGAGTCAGATGCGCGATGGACAGGTGCTCATCGGGACCTCCGACAGTCGTTTCGTCTGGGGCGACGGGTGGGACGGGAACGTCCGTGACGGCTGGCAGCGCTGGGTCGATGCGGAAGGGCTCGACGCGACGGCGACGCGCCACCCGCTCCAAGCCGTGGCGTGGAAGGCGATGAATGCCGCTGAGCTGTGCGACACCATGGAATTCTGGGCGAGCGCGTCCTGGCCGCTGACGCGGGACGAGGCGCAGAAGTTGGCCGTCGATCGCTTCGGGTGGACGATCAAGGTCGAAGACGGCACCTCTTACCTGATGAACACCGTGTCGGGGTTCACGGTCACCGATGTGATGATGATCGACCACAAGAACGTGATGATGGATCTGAGTCTCGACGTGTCCGACACGATCCGCGATGTGACGCCGGAATCCACGGCCTTCCTCGGCGACGCGTTCACGCTGATGGTCCGCGAAGGTGAGAGCCGCTGGGGCACGCCGACGATGACGGACTTCGAGGACACCGTGGCCGCGCACTGGGATGTCGCCGGCGGAGCTCGGATCGAGTTCACCTTCCTGCCCAAGGGGCTCACGGCGATGTACGAGACGCCTCAGGGCGCCGAGCTCTCACGCAAGAGCGGCAACCGTTGATGGCCGACGGCAGTGAGTTCGAGAGCCGCTTGCGCCGTGAGGTCTGCGATCGGGTCTTCCTCGTCGCTGTGCGCTGAGCCAGTACCCGGCCGGAACAGGCGTGGTCAGGGGCCTGCCACGCGGGGCGGGCGCCGCGAGGCGGCCACGGCGAGAGCCTTCGCGTCGAAGTAGTCTGACCCGTCGACACGGAAAGGCTGTTCGTCCAACCACACCGCGTCGCCGTCGACCCGGAGTACACCGACGTACATGACCCGATCAGCGTCAGATGATCAGATGGAGAGGAGCAGGTCGTCTCCGAGGCTGTCCTGCGCAGCAGCGAAACCCTCGGTGATCTCGGCAGCGTCGGTGTGCCCGTTCCGGATCGCCTCGAGAAGCGGGCGTATCGGGAACGAGCCGTCGACGCCGTAGATCACCGGATTCGTCAGCACACCACCACCCTTGACCCGCCATCGGCGAGAGCCGACGAAGATCATCACGATGCTGACGACCACCAGCACCGGCGGGAGCGCGAACGCGCCGGCGATCGCCAGGCCGCCCTTCACCCGGCCGCCGAGGAGTTCAACTGTCGCCTCCGCATTGAGGTAGACCGTCAGTGACAAGACGACCATGACCACGGCGACGACGGTCCAGACCGCCCTCTTGCGCGGTGACGACTCCGACGCGAACAGATCAGGGCGCGTGGCGAACCAGGAATACAGTTTGCGGTGCGTGGACCTCAACGGGGCGAAACTCATCTGACCATCCCTTCTCCACCATTCTCGCGTGTCCGACAGGTGGCAGGTCTCGCGATCGTCGTCACGGCATCTGCACGACGGCAGGTCGACCGGTGGCAGGGGTTCGCCGGAAACCCACCCGAACGCACGGTTCGTCGGCTGTCAAGCCCCTCCCGCCCGGCTGGACACCGCGCCATTGTTCGAAGGTGCGGCACCGCGCCGCAGAACGGGAGGCACCATGAGCATCGGCAGCGGAATCGCGCTCTTCGTGATCGGGGCGATCCTCGTCTTCGCGATCAATGTCGACGTCGCCTGGGTCGACCTCGACATGGTCGGCTACATCCTGATGGGCGCAGGAGTGGTCATATTCCTGCTCGGCATCGTCCTGCTGGCGCGTCGTCGTCGGACGGAGACGGTCTCGCGCACCGTCGTCGACCCCGCGACGGGAGCACCGACGACTCGTCGCTCCGTGAGCTCCACCGGCGACGACGCGGTGTGAACCGGTCGGCTGGCGGCGTCGACCCCGGAGGGTGTCGGGCGCCGTCAGTCGGCGTGGACGCTCTCGAGGTGTTCCTCGACGAGGGTGATGCCACCGCTGGAGCTCGCGGAGTGCGCGAGTTCCTCGATCCATCTCCGGCTCAGGTCCGGCGTCTCCGCGTCCTGGAACACGAACCGCAGCGGGATCGAGGGGTGCAGCCACAACGTCGAGCGACCGGGCGCATCGCCTTCAGGGTGTCGCCACGAGAGCGTGAAGCTCTCATCGCGGCGGAGCTTCGTGGCGATGACGACCTTCAGGTGCGCAAGCGCGCGATCGTCGATCTGGATCGGGGTCTTCGCGTCGCCGTAGTAGAGGCTGCCCATCAGCAGGGGGACGATTCGACGATGTGCGGGGCACAGACCATGGTTCTCCTCGACGGCGTGCTCGGAGGACCGAGAAGGCGGTCCGGGATATTCGAACTCTAGCCAACAATGTCCCGCGGCGACCGGCGCAGGGTCCGACGCGCCGTCCGATGCGAACAGAGTCTTCGTTCCCTGTCACGCAGACGGCAGTGAAGGCGCAGCCCCATAGGCCTCGCGGTAGGCCGCGGTGAACCGGGAAGAGTTGCTGAAGCCCCATCGCCGAGCGATCTCACCCACGGAGCGGCCGTCTCCGTCGCGGAGATCCCGATGGGCACCGTCAAGGCGCGCCTGTCGCAGGGCATCAGCAGGCGTGATGTCGAGAGCGCGCCGGAATGCGCACTGCAGACCCCGTGTAGAGATGTAGGACGCGGCCGCGACATCGTCGATCGTGATGGCGAGATGGGCGTTCGCATCGATGTAGGCGAGTGCTCGACGCACGGACGCAGGCGCGCCGGCGCGCTGTGCCGGACGCTGCAGCGAGTCCGTGAACGTCGTCGGGAACGCCGAGAGGGTCACCGTCAAGGCATGACGCTCGAGCTCGGCGATCAGCAGCGGGTCCGTGTCTCCCGCAGCCAAGGACTGGTCGAGGTAAGCGAACATGCGCTCCCAGCGCTGGGCGTCGGCTGCGGAGTGCGGCACGAGCCCGGTGGTGCGCAGCTCTCGGCGATCGTCGCCGGTGATCTGCCGCGCTCGATTCTCTGCCGCCTGATGATCGAACACGACGGCTCGAACGCGAGCGGAGCGGTCCCATCTCGCCTCGACCTCGGTGCCATCCGACATCCACACGGATTGCGCATCCAGCGACTCCCGCCCGGACCAGACGCGCGCGTCAGGAGCCTCCACACGGCACACCAGGAGCTGCTCCAGCGGCTCGGCTCGCGAATGCACCTGCGCGGCGAGGCGATAGTCGATCAGGGACGCGGTCTCGAGCTCCTCGGATCGCCAGTCGAATCGGAACCTCCGCGGGTCCGCCTTCTGCAGCGACGAGGAGGGGACGAATTGCTGCCACGTGGACTCCACCCGCTCCAGATCGGCGGATGTGAACTGCATGGGTTACTCCTTGTGCTTCGCGCCCCGATCCCACTCGAAAGCGCACCACCCGGAGCGTATCCCACCGCAACTGGGCCACGGCCGTAGAGCACTGATGCGCTCGAGGAATCGGTCAATCTGAGAGAGGGGAATCCGTGTGAGGGGAAGGGGATCGAACGGGCCAGCTACCGTCGAGCGCGTCATCGGGGTCGAGCCGGCCGATGCTCACGAAGTACTCGGTGAGGCTCGCCGCCTGCGATCGGGCCCACCCGATCTGACGCGTGTGGAGTTGCGCGGGAGATTCGGGGAGACTGAACTGACGCGCGAGCGCCTGCGCGACACGTCCGGCGGCGATGGCGTCGGCAGACGCTTCATGGGCGCTCTCCAGCGGCACGGCATAGTGCGCCGCCACCACTTCGAGCGTGCGCCGGCCACGACGGTAGCGGTCGAAGGCCTTGTCGATCACGAGCGGATCGATCACGGGGGCCGGGTCTGTCAGGGGCTCGACTCCGTGACGGATCGCTTCACAGGCGAGCAGGGAGAAGTCGTACGACGCGTTGTAGGCGACGACCGGCACCCCCTGATCGAACAACGATCGCAACGCGGCGGTGACCTCGGCGACGACCTCGTGCGCCGGCCTTCCCTGCGATCGTGCGTGCATGGTGGTGATGCCGTGCACAGCGGTCGCTCCTTCGGGAATCGGGACTCCGGGGTCTGCGAGCCATGAGCGAGCCGCGACCTGGCGTCCCCCCGCATCGAGCACGCCGACATAGGCGGTGACCACGCGATCCGACTCGACGTCGACGCCCGTCGTCTCCAGGTCGAACACACCGACGCGCGTGAGCCACGCGGGGAGCGGAGATCCGGATGGCATGCCCTCACGCTACGGCCGGCCGCGGACATTAAGGAGAAGGCGCACGGCGGCTCGTAGACTCGGACCATGACCGTGCCATCTCCCTACGCGGACCGTCTTCGTCGCCTTCCCGTGCAGCGCCACGAGGTCGAGGTGCGCGGTGCCACCACGGCATATTGGGTGTACGGCCCTGAAGACGCCGAGACCACGGTCATCGCGGTGCACGGCTTCCGTGGCGAGCACCACGGCCTCGAACCGGTTCTCGCCTACCTCCCCGAAGTTCGCGTGGTCGCCCCCGACCTTCCCGGCTTCGGCGAGTCGGCGCCTCTTCCCGGCCGCCGACACGATCTCGACGAGTACGCCGGATGGCTCACCGACTTCGCCGCGGAGGTCGCACCGGGCGCCGTGATCCTCGGTCACTCGTTCGGCTCGATCGTCACGGCGGCGGCTGTCGCGCGCGGACTGCAGACCCCTCGTCTGATCCTGCTGAACCCCATCGGGGCGCCGGCGTTGGAAGGCCCGAAGGGACTCATGACCCGTCTCGCGGTGCTGTACTACGCGCTCGGCGCCCGGCTCCCCGAGGCCTTCGGAACCGCGCTGCTGCGCAACCGGGTCATCGTCCGCGTCATGAGCATCACGATGGCCAAGACGAAGGACCCCGAACTCCGTCGGTTCATCCACGACCAGCACGACACCTACTTCTCTCGGTTCTCCGACCGCGACGTGCTCCGCGACGCCTTCGTCGCGAGCGTCTCCCACGACGTCCGCGAGTTCGCACCCGAGATCGAGGTCCCGACGTTGCTGGTCGCGGCCGAGCGCGATGACATCACGCCGATCGAGGCGGAGCGGAAGCTGGCGAAGATCTTCCCCGACGCCTCACTGGTCGAAATCGCGCACGTGGGGCATCTGATCCACTATGAGACCCCGGCCGAAGCGGCGGGGGCCATCCGACGCTTCCTCAGGATTCCCGTCGCGCGAGGCCGATGAGTCCGGCGACCCGGAACGGGATCACCTCGCCCATCGCGAGTGAGGTCTCGGTGCGTTCCACGCCTTCGATCGACAGGATCCGCGCGTCGGTGTCGAAGAGGTGGCGCGCATCCCGGCAGGCCACACGTGCGAGCAGATCGATCGATCCGCTGAGGCCATGCGCCTGCACGACCTCCGGAATCCGGGCGAGTTCGTTGATGATGCGGGGGAGCTCGGTCTGTCGCACGCCGATGCTGACGAATGCCTGCAACGGGAATCCGAGCACATCGGTCGAGAACGACCGCTCGTACGACAGGAAGATTCCGCTCTGCTCCAAGCGCGCCATTCGCGCCTGAATCGTGTTGCGCGAGAGCCCCAAGTTCTCCGCCAGCGCCACGATGGTGGTCCTGGGGTCGTCGGCGAGGGCGGCGAGAAGCTCGAGATCGATGCGGTCCAGTCCTGGCATAGTGCCAAACCCTAGCAGCACCTCATCCCCCCAAATTGAGCAACATGCTCAAGCCGCTTCAGAATGCTTGAGCGAGGTGTTGACCAGACGTACTCTCAGACCATGCCCGTGATGACGCTGGCATCAGTGCGCGGAGCCTCACGAGGGCCGCCGAGGACGAGGAGGACGACGATGTCACCGCAGATCACCCCCATCGCAGACACCGCCCAGGATCTGGAGCTCTCGGAGCGCATCCTCAACCCGGATGGAAGTCGCATCGCGAACCCTCGGCTGGACCCCTTCGTCGCCGACGTCGATGCCGAGCAGCTGCGCTCC
Source organism: Microbacterium sp. PAMC22086 (assembly GCF_019443525.1). Taxonomy (NCBI): domain Bacteria; kingdom Bacillati; phylum Actinomycetota; class Actinomycetes; order Micrococcales; family Microbacteriaceae; genus Microbacterium; species Microbacterium sp. PAMC22086. The sequence goes on from NZ_CP080380.1 coordinate 2,330,430, forward strand.
CTGCTGCGTGACATGGTCATCCTCCGGCGGATCGACGCAGAAGGCGTCGCCCTCCAGCGTCAGGGACAGCTCGGTCTCTGGGCTCCCTGCCAGGGCCAGGAGGCGACGCAGATCGGCACGGCGAGGGCCATCGCTGCGCAGGACTTCGTGTTCCCCAGCTACCGCGAGACCGGAGTCATCTACGCGCGAGGCGCCCAGCCCGGCGACTATGTGCGCATGTGGCGCGGAGAGGAAGGCGCCGCGTACGACCCCGCCGCCCTCGGGGTCGCTCCTTTGCAGATCATCATCGGCGCGCAGACCCTGCACGCCGTCGGCTACGCCCTGGGCATCCAGCACGACGGCGCCGACGAGGTCGCCGTGACCTACTTCGGAGACGGCGCGACGAGTCAGGGCGACGTCAACGAGGCGATGATCTTCGCCGCGTCCTACCAGGCGTCCGTCGTGTTCGTCTGCCAGAACAACCACTGGGCGATCTCCGAGCCTGTCGCCGTGCAGTCGCAGTATCCGATCGCCGGACGTGCACCCGGCTTCGGCATCCCCAGTGTCCGCGTCGACGGCAACGACATCCTCGCCTGCATGGCGGCGATGCGCTGGGCGCTCGAGCACGCACGGTCCGGCAAGGGCCCCGCCTACATCGAGGCGGTCACTTATCGGATGGGTCCGCACACCACGGCGGACGATCCGACGCGGTACCGCGACGAGGCCGAACTCGAGTCCTGGCGCCGGCGCGACCCGATCGCGCGACTGGAAGCGCACCTGCGCGCCACCGGAGCCCTCACGGACGAGCACCAGGCGGAGACCCAGGCGGCAGCCGACGTCGTGGCGAAGGAGATGCGCGCCGCATGCCTCGGCATGGTGACGCGCCCGCCCCTCGCGGTCTTGGACGGCGTCTACGCCGAGCCGCACCCCGGACTCGAGCGTCAGCGCGGCGAGTACGCCGCGTATCTCGCATCGTTCGAGAGCGAGGCATCGGCATGACCGAACTCACTCTCGGAAAAGCACTCGGCGCGGGCCTGCGTCAAGCGATGCGCGACGACGACAAGGTCGTGCTCCTCGGTGAGGACATCGGAAAGCTCGGCGGTGTGTTCCGCATCACCGACGGGCTCCTCGACGAGTTCGGCGCGGCGCGGGTGATCGACACACCACTGGCGGAGTCCGGGATCGTCGGAACTGCTGTCGGTCTGGCGTTCCGCGGCTACCGCCCGGTGGTGGAGATCCAGTTCGACGGCTTCGTGTACCCCGCGTTCGACCAGATCGTCGCCCAGGTCGCGAAGCTGCACTACCGCACGCAGGGCCGCGTGAAGATGCCCATCACCATCCGGATCCCGTGGGCGGGAGGCATCGGCGCAGCCGAGCACCACTCCGAATCTCCGGAGGCCTACTTCGTGCACACGGCAGGACTGCGCGTGATCGCGGTGTCGAACTCGGAGGACGCGTACCGCAGTCTCCGTCAGGCGATCGCGTCGGACGACCCGGTGATCTTCTTCGAGCCGAAGCGTCTGTACCATCACAAAGGCGAGGTCGACCTCGAGGCGCCGCTCGCGGATGCGCCGCCGATGGGACTCGCGCGCGTCGTGCGCACCGGAACGGACGCGACACTGATCACCTACGGGGCGATGGTCTCCACGGCGCTGCAGGCGGCCGAGGCCGCCGACGACGAGGGGATCTCCCTCGAGGTCATCGACCTGCGTTCGCTCTCACCCGTCGACTACGACTCGGTCGCCGCGTCCGTGCGCAAGACCGGTCGGGTGGTCGTGGCGCACGAGGCCTCCCGCGAGGCGGGAGTCGCCGCCGAAGTGATCGCGAGCATCACCGAGCGCTGCTTCGAATACCTCGAGTCCGCGCCGCTGCGCGTCACCGGCCATGACATCCCGTACCCGCCCGCGAAGCTCGAGAAGTACCATCTGCCCGACCTCGATCGGCTTCTGGACGCCGTGGATCGCGTGCTGGACCGACCGAACAGTCTGACGGGAGCAGAGGCATGATCGCGGAGTTCCGTCTTCCGGATCTCGGAGAAGGCCTGACCGAGGCCGAGGTGGTGACTTGGCTCGTCGCGCCCGGTGACACCGTGACCCTCAACCAGACGCTCGCCGAGGTCGAGACGGCCAAGGCGGTCGTCGAGCTCCCCTCTCCCTACGAAGGCACGGTGTCGACGCTGCACGCCGAGACCGGCCAGACCATCGCCGTCGGTGCCCCTCTCATCGCTTTCGACGTCGTGGGAGAGGAGCCCGATGCATCGGCATCGGCATCCGACCCCGCCGAGAAGGCCCCGCCGAACCTCGTCGGCTACGGCGCCGCCCCCACGAGTGCAGGTCGTCCCGCACGGCGCGCTCGCCGGATCGCTGGCACGCCGGTCCCGGTGGACACGGCTGTCCTCGAGGCGGCGCCGCACGATGCCACCCCGTCGGCGGCCGTCGACGTGGTGATCGAGCGCCCGCGCTCAACTCCGCCGGTGCGTGCGCACGCCAAGCGCCTCGGCATCGACCTGGTGCTGGTCGCGGCAGAGGTGGGGGACCGGGTCATCACCCGGAGCGACGTGGATGCCCATGCGGAGCGAGTGGGCCGCGCTGGTGCGACGGTGCACGAGACGTCGGGCATCCCCGCGGCGGCGCCCTCGAGTCCGGCGGCGCTCGGAGACGCGGAGCGTGAGACGCGCATCCCGATCCGCGGCGTGCGCAAGCACACGGCGGCCGCGATGGTGCAGAGCGCGTTCACCGCCCCGCATGTCACCGTCTTCCACACGGTCGATGTGACCGCCACGATGGATCTATTGTCGAGTCTTCGCGACGATCGCGCGCTCAGCGCACACCGGATCGGCCCGCTCACAGTGGTCGCGAAGGCGGTGTGCCTGGCTCTGGGCCGGACCCCGGGACTCAACTCTCGGTGGGACGAGGCTGCGGGCGAGATCGTCCAGCACCACTACGTGGATCTGGGGATCGCCGCGGCGACGGATCGCGGACTGATCGTCCCGATGATCCGGGATGCGGAGCGGCTGACGCTGCTCGGCATGGCGGACGCGGTGCGGTCGCTCGCCGAGGTCGCGCGTTCGGGGAAGACCTCGCCCGCCGAACTCGCCGGCGGCACGTTCTCGATCTCCAACATCGGCGTCTTCGGCGTCGACGCCGGAACTCCCATCCTCCCGCCGGGCCAGTCGGGGATCCTCGCGGTCGGCGCGGTGCGTCGCCAGCCCTGGGAGCACCACGGCGAGATCGCGCTGCGGCAGATGATGACGCTCAGCCTCTCCTTCGACCACCGCCTCGTCGACGGAGCCGAAGGAGCACGATTCCTCAAGGGCGTCGCCGACATCCTCGAAGAGCCCGGACGGGCGATGCTCTTCAGGTAGTCGCGCGCAACGCCGCATCCGCCATCGCGATCAGCACGGTCGCGGTGGCGGAGTGCCGCCTGGCGGCAGTGCGCGTGCTGTGCGGCGTCGAGTTGATGAGCCCGAAGCAGGCCTGCACGCGCAGACGCAGCTCGTCCTGATCGGCGCCCTCTGGCACCTGCAGCGGCGACAGCGCGGCCATCCACAACTCGATGTACGCACGCTGGAGGCGTCGGACCTCGGCGCGATCGGCCTCGGACAGGAACGCGACATCCCTGTCCTGCACCTGGATGACCTCGGCGTTGCCCAGGGCGAACTCGACGTGGAAGCCGATCAGCGCGCGCATCCGCTGATCGGCAGTCGGCGACTCCGCAGCGACGCGACGACCGCCCGAGATCAGGTCCTGACTGACCTTGACGAGCACGGCGCCTAGCAGAGCCTGTTTTCCTGCGAAGTGGCGGTACACGGCCGGCCCGGAGACGCCGACCGCTGCGCCGATGTCTTCGAGGCTCACTCCGCTGTATCCGCGCGCGGCGAAGAGGCGCGCGGCGGCGTGCAGGATCGCATCGGAGCGTTCGGCCTTGGCGCGGTCTCGGGCTGTGACCGGGCTTGTCATCTCAGTTAATCCTCGCTAACCTGAATCAACGGGTTAGTGAACACTAACCGAAAGTGCATGCACCGCGCTAGGGTCCGCCAGCGCGGACGTGGGTCGAGGAGGACATCACGATGCCCGCAACCCAGGAATCACTGGCGCACGAGCTGCGAGCGCGCCTCGCGACCGCGGCGCACGGCGGACCTGAAGCTTCCCGCGAACGGCACATCGCCCGCGGGAAGATGCTCCCTCGCGACCGCGTCGCCCGTGTGCTCGATGAGGGTAGTCCGTTCCTCGAGGTCGCCCCGCTCGCCGCCGACGGACTGTATGGGGGAGAGGCGCCGGGAGCCGGCGTGATCGCCGGTATCGGCCTCGTCCACGGTCGACACGTGATGGTGGTCTGCAACGACGCGACGGTGAAGGGGGGCACGTACTACCCGCTCACGGTCAAGAAGCACCTGCGCGCACAGGAGATCGCCCTCGAGAATCGGCTGCCCTGCCTCTACCTGGTCGACTCGGGAGGAGCGTTCCTCCCGAAGCAGGACGAGGTCTTCCCCGACCGTGAGCACTTCGGCCGGATCTTCTTCAACCAAGCGCGCATGTCGGCAGAGGGAATCCCTCAGCTCGCCGCGGTGCTCGGGTCGTGCACCGCGGGTGGCGCCTATGTTCCCGCCATGAGCGACGAGACCGTCATCGTCCGCGGTCAGGGGACGATCTTCCTCGGCGGACCCCCTCTCGTGAAGGCCGCGATCGGGGAGATCGTGACCGCCGAAGAGCTGGGCGGGGGAGAGCTGCACGCACGGCGCAGCGGTGTGGTCGACCATCTCGCCGAAGACGATGAGCACGCGCTCGAGATCCTCCGCGACATCGTCGCGACGCTTCCTCCTCCCGCGGCGCCCGCCTGGGAGGTGCTGAACAGCCGCCCACCGTCCGAGTCGACGAGCCTGTACGACGCCGTCCCCGTCGACGTGAACGCCGCATACGACGTGCACGAGGTTGTCGCCCGTCTGGTCGACGGCGACACCTTCCTCGAGTTCAAGCCCGAGTACGGCACGACCCTGGTCACCGGATTCGCCCGCCTGCACGGGCACCCCGTCGGCATCGTCGCGAACAACGGCGTGCTGTTCAGCGAATCGGCGCTCAAGGGAGCGCATTTCATCGAACTCTGCGACCAGCGGGGTATTCCGCTGCTGTTCCTGCAGAACATCACGGGGTTCATGGTCGGCTCCGATGCCGAGGCCGGCGGCATCGCGAAGGACGGTGCGAAGATGGTCACCGCCGTGGCCAGCACCCGGGTGCCGAAGCTCACCGTGATCATCGGTGGATCGTTCGGGGCCGGAAACTACTCGATGTGCGGTCGGGCCTATTCGCCCCGGTTCCTGTGGACCTGGCCCGCGAGCCGCATCTCCGTGATGGGTGGCGCACAGGCCGCGTCCGTGCTCGCGACCGTCAAGGAGGATCAGCTCTCCGCCCGGGGCGACTCCTGGACGAGCGAGGACCGCGCGGAGTTCGAGGCTCCGATCCGTGAGCAGTACGAGCACCAGGGTGAGCCCTATTACGCCACGGCACGACTCTGGGACGACGGCATCGTCGATCCCGAACAGACCCGTGACCTCCTGGGCCTGGCCCTCGATGTCGTCTCCCGCAGTCCGCTGCCCGAACCGCGCTTCGGCGTCTTCCGGATGTGAGTGCCATGTCTCTGTCTGCACCGTCTCCTTCGAACACCGGCACCTTCCACACGGTTCTCGTCGCCAATCGCGGGGAGATCGCCCGCCGCGTGATCCGCACCCTCCGGGCGCTCGGCATCCGCAGCGTCGCCGTCTACAGCGACGCCGACGCCTCGGCCCCCCACGTGCGTGAAGCGGACGAGGCCGTGCGGATCGGCCCCGCGCCCGCGGCCGAGTCGTATCTCGACATCGATGCCGTGATCGCCGCTGCCCGCAGCACCGGTGCGCAGGCCGTCCACCCCGGGTACGGGTTCCTGTCCGAGAGCGTCGGGCTGGCCGAGGCCTGTGCCGAGAGCGGCATCGTCTTCATCGGTCCCTCCATCGACGCCCTGCAGATCATGGGCGACAAGGCCCGCGCTCGCGAGCACGTGCAGCGCTGCGGCGTTCCGGTCGTCCCCGGCTTCGATGCGAAAGGCCTGTCCGACCTCGAGATCGCCGAGGAGGCGGACGGCGTGGGCTACCCACTGCTCGTCAAGCCCAGCGCCGGCGGGGGCGGTAAGGGCATGGAGGTCGTTGCGGACGCCGCGGGCTTGCGGGGAGCTCTCGCCTCCGCGCGCCGAGTGGCATCGGCAGCGTTCGGCGACGAAGCGCTCATCCTCGAACGCCTCATCCGACGCCCGAGGCATATCGAGGTGCAGGTCTTCGGAGACGCGCACGGCACGGTCATCGCACTCGGCGAGCGCGAGTGCACCCTGCAGAGACGGCATCAGAAGGTCATCGAGGAGGCGCCGTCGGCGGGCATCCCCGCCTCCACCCGTGAGCGACTGCTCTCGGCAGCCGTCCTCGCCGCAGAGAGCGTCGAGTACGTCGGCGCGGGCACCGTCGAGTTCCTCATCGATGCCGATGCGCCAGACGAGGTGTTCTTCATCGAGATGAACACCCGCCTCCAGGTGGAGCATCCCGTGACCGAAGAGGTCACCGGCCTCGATCTAGTCGCTCTCCAGCTCCGCGCGGCCGCGGGGCTGGCGCTGGAGGTCACTCCGCGTCTGCGCGGCCACGCGGTCGAGGCACGTGTGTACGCGGAGTCGCCGGAACGCGGGTTCCTTCCCTCCACCGGTACGGTGCTGCTGTTCGATCCGCCGTCGGGCGTTCGCGTGGATGCGGCGATCGAGACCGGGAGCGAGGTGACCGGGTTCTACGACCCGATGATCGCGAAGGTGATCGCTTTCGCCGACGACCGCGCCACCGCGCTCGCGCGACTGGACGAGGCGCTCGCCCGCACGGTCGTCCTGGGCGTCGAGACCAACATCGCCTTCCTCCGCACGCTCTGCCAGGACCCGCGCGTCATCGAGGGCGACCTCGACACCGGGCTCATCGAGACCCTGCTTCCGCTCGGCACGCTGAGGCCGTCGCCGGCACAGCTCGCGGCGGCGAAGGACGCGGTCGCGGGAACCGCCGCGCCGATGCGGACCACCGCCCTGTGGCGGGACCTTCCCGGCTGGCGCCTGGGGGCCGGGGATGCGGCACCGCCTCTGTTCGTCGCCCTCACGGATGACGACGAAGAGGTCGCGCTCGACGAAGGATCGGCTTCGAGGTCGCGAAGCGCTGTCCACGCCGCAGTGGACGCGGACGCCGCTGTGTGGGTGGCCGAGGACGGTCGCACGGTTCGCCTCCGCCCCCTCGACAGGAAGCAGCGGATGAAGCGACGGCTGTCCGCGCGCGAAGCGGGATCCGCGGCGACGGAGCCGGAGGGGCGCGCCCCCATGCCCGGAAGCGTCGTGGCCGTGCACGTCGCGGACGGGGATTCGGTCTCCGCGGGCGACGCGCTCGTCTCGATCGAGGCGATGAAGATGGAGCATCCCGTGCTCGCGCCCCACGACGGTGTGGTGCATCTGCTGGTCGCCGTGGGTGACCAGGTGCGGCGTGACCAACCGGTCGCCCGCGTGACGACGGAGGAGAGTTGAACATGGAAGACCTGTCCGCAGAGGAGCGCGAGCTCGCCGCCATGGTGCGGGAGTTCGCCGACACGGTCGTTGCACCGCAGGCCTACGAGGCCGACCGCACGCACACCCTGTCGATGGACGTCGTGGCGCAGATGGGCGATCTCGGCCTGTTCGGTCTGCCGTTCCCGGAGGAGTACGGAGGACAGGGCGGTGACTACATGGCTCTCGGCATCGCGATCGAGGCGCTGGGCCGTGTGGACCAGTCCATCGCGATCACGCTCGAAGCGGGGGTGAGCCTCGGCGCGATGCCGATCTATCGCTTCGGTACCGAGGAGCAGCGCCGGGAGCTGCTCCCTGATCTGCTCGCGGGGCGGGCGCTGGCCGGTTTCGGGCTCACCGAACCGGAGGCGGGAAGCGATGCGGGGGCGACCAGGACCACGGCGCGCCTCGACGGCGACGAATGGGTGATCGACGGCTCCAAGCAGTTCATCACCAACTCGGGAACACCGATCACGCGCTTCGTCACGGTCACCGCGGTGACGGGGAACGAGAACGGGCGCAAGGAGATCTCGACGATCATCGTCCCCAACGGCACGCCGGGGTTCACCGTCGAGGCACCGTACGACAAGGTCGGCTGGAACGCCTCGGACACCCATCCGCTGACGTTCGACGGCGCTCGCGTGCCTGCCGGCAACCTCCTGGGCGAGCGGGGGAGCGGCTTCCGCAGCTTCCTCAGCATCCTCGACGAAGGACGCATCGCGATCGCTGCTCTCTCCACGGGCGCGGCGGAGGGCTGCCTGGAGGCGGCGGTCGAGTATGCGAAGAGCCGCACGATCTTCGGCGCCGCGCTGAGCACCCGCCAGAACGCCCAGTTCGCCCTGGCCCGCATGCGTGCACGGGTGCACACCGCCCGTCTCGCCTGGCACCACGCTGCGCGACTCCGCGATGCGGGGAGGCCGTTCGCCGAAGCCGCGGCCATCGCGAAGCTGGTCGGCGGGGAGGCCGCGATGGACAACGCCAGGGACGCGACGCAGATCTTCGGCGGGAACGGCTTCATGAACGAGTTCCCGGTGGGGCGTCACTACCGCGATTCGAAGATCCTCGAGATCGGCGAGGGCACCACCGAAGTGCAACTGCTCGTCATCGCTCGTGGACTCGGACTCGCCGGGTAGCGTGGCGGTATGACCACGCACGACATCCTCCAGAGGGGTCTGTACTACGAGGAGTTCGAGGTCGACGCCCGCTACCTGCATCGGCCGGGGCGCACGGCGACCGAGGCCGACAACGTGCTCTTCACCACGCTCACCATGAACACGCAGGCCCTGCACCTGGATGCGGCCTTCGCCGATGCCCAGGACCCGTTCCGCGCGCGCCTGATGAACTCGATGTGGACGCTGTCGACCATGGTGGGTTCCTCCGTGGCGCAGCTGACCCAGGGGACTCTGGTGGCGCAGCTCGGATTCGGCGACGTGGCGTTCCCTCATCCGCTGTTCGCCGGCGACACGCTCTACACCGAGAGCGTGGTCACACAGAAGCGCCTCTCCTCGTCGCGCCCAGGGCAGGGCATCGTGACCATCGCGCACACCGGGCGGAACCAGGACGGCACCGTCGTCGCCACCGCCGTACGATCGGTGCTCGTGCACTGCCTTCCGGAAGGGACCACCTCATGACGTTCGATCTGGGTCCGGCGCTGCTGTTCTGCCCTGCCGACCGTCCTGAGCGCTTCCAGAAGGCATCCGAGCGGGCTGATGCGATCATCCTCGATCTCGAGGATGCGGTGCTTCCGGATGCGAAGGATGCCGCGCGGCGCAATGTGATCGCGGCCGACCTCGACCCGAACCGTGTGATCGTCCGCGTGAACGCACCAGACAGCGGTGCCTTCGCAGCCGACCTCGCGGCTCTGGCGCAGTCCGACTTCCGTACGGTGATGGTGGCGAAGACGGAGGACGTGGAGAGCCTGGCGGCTTTCGATGAGCGATACTCGCTGATCGCCCTCTGTGAGACGGCGCGCGGTATCCACGCGGCCGACCGCATCGCCGCACACCCGCGGGTCTCGGCCATGATGTGGGGCGCCGAGGATCTCGTGGCCTCACTCGGAGGGACCTCGTCACGGCACGCGGACGGCGGCTATCGCGACATCGCCCGCTACGCCCGCGCTCGCGTTCTCCTCGAATCCGGGGCGCACGGCAAGGCCGCGATCGACGCGGTCCACATCGACCTCGAGGATGCAGACGGGCTCCGACACGAGGCTATCGACGCCGCCGCGTCCGGCTTCTCGGCGACGGCCTGCATCCATCCGAACCAGGTGGCGGCGATCCGGGCGGCCTATCGTCCCGACGAGCCGACCATCACCTGGGCCCATGCGGTGCTCGCCGCCGCCGAGACCGAGCGCGGAGTCTTCCGATTCCAGGGACGCATGATCGACGAGCCGGTGCTCCGCCATGCACGCGCGGTCACCTCCCGCGCCCTCTGATCAGAGGACGGGCGACTCTTCGAGCAGACGCAGATAGCCCGGCGCCGCGACGAAGCGGTGCACGGAGCCGTTCTGGAGGACCTCGCCGTCGCGGGGGAGCGTGCCACCGGAGACGTGGTCGATCACGGCGCGGATCACACCACCGTGCGCGACGACGATCACCGACTCCGCGCGGGGTGTCGATCGCCGTCGGGCCTCACGCGCGATCGCGTGCAAGGCCGCGATGGCCCGTTCTCCGACCTCGTGCAGGGATTCCGCGCCCGGGACCTCGGCGTGCCAGTCGCCGTAGGTTCTGATGTAGTCGGGCACGAGCATGCCTTCGCCGTCGCCGAACTCCCGCTCGCGGATGTCGGGGACGATTCCGGCGATCTCCAACCCCAGGCGATCGGCGATGATCTCGGCGGTCTCCTTCGCCCGCAGCAGCGGGCTGGTGTACACCGCGTGATGCGTCGTCGCGGCGAGCTTCTCCGCCGCCCACCGGGCATCCTCACGCCCGGTCTCATTCAGGGGGATGTCTGTGGAGCCCTGGATGCGCTTGGCGAGGTTCCAGTCGGTCTGACCGTGGCGGACGAGAGTGAGGTGGGTCACGAGAGGAGTTCCTGGAGGGCGGGGAGCACGTCGCTGGTGCCGGCGGCGATGGTGACATGCGCCCAGGCATCCGCGCGCGTCGGCTCACGGTTGACGATGATCAGGGGGATGTTGCGACGGCGGGCACGCTCGACCAGGCGCACACCGGAGTTCACGACCAGCGAGGATCCGGCCACGATCAAGGCGGTGCTGGAGCGCAGCAGCGACTCCGCCGCACGGAAGCGGTCCTGTGGCACGTACTCGCCGAAGAACACCACATCCGGCTTGAGCATGCCGGCGCAGACGGTGCACACGGGGACGATGAACCCCTCCGTGCTCTCGGGGAGGACGTCGCCGTCCGGGGCGAGCGCGATGTTCTCGGGCACGGTGATCCAGGGATTGAGCTCCTCGATCTGCACGGCGATGTCGCGGCGGTCGAAGACCTGTCCGCATTGCAGGCACAGCACGCGGCGCATCGTCCCGTGCACCTCGATGACGTGCGTGCTCCCGGCTCGCAGATGCAGTCCGTCGACGTTCTGGGTGATGACGCCGGACACGGTGCCCGCTGCTTCGAGCTGCGCGAGGGCGGTGTGCCCGGCGTTCGGCTCCGCCCTGGCGAAGTCGCGCCAGCCGAGGTGCCCGCCCACCCAGTACCGGCGCCGCGCAGCCTCGTCGCCCAGATAGGTCTGGATCGTCATCGGATCGCTGCGGGTCCGTGCTCCTTCGCCGCGATAGGCGGGGATGCCGGAGTCGGTGGAGATGCCGGCGCCGGTGAGGAGTGCGATGCGCTTCTCACGCAGCAGCTCGGCGGCGTGGGCGATGGTGGCCGACAGCTCGGCGGGATTCGACACGCTCACAGGACCTCCTCGAGCGAGTCTACGGTGCCCGGGCGTGCGGCGGACCCGGCCGACGGGGTGGCTCTCGGAGATGTCGGTGCGGGACGACCCCCGGGCGGTGGCAGAGTGGAGCCCGTGGAACTGCTGCCTGTGACCGACGCCTGTGACCGACGCCTCGATGACTACCGTGCACTCACGGATACCGCCCTGCGCACTCTTTCCGAGCCGTCCGGCGGGCTGTACATCGCGGAGTCGACGAAGGTGATCGCGCGCGCCGTCGCCGCGGGCCACCGTCCACGCTCCCTCCTGGTGCAGGAACGCCGGATCGACGACATCCGGGAGATCGTCGGCGATCTCGATGTGCCCGTGTACGTCGTGCCGGACGAGATCGCCGAGGCGGTGACCGGCTTCGCCGTGCACCGCGGGACGATCGCGTCTATGCATCGACCCGAGTTGCCGGCCGTGCACGACGTGATCGAGGGGGCGTCCCTCGTGCTGATCCTGGAGAACATCGGCGATCACACCAACGTGTGTGGTCCAAAAATGCGCGTTCCTGAACCCCCTCAGAGGACTCGTTCACGCATCGCCATCCTAGAGGGATTGGCGGACCACGCCAATGTCGGGAGTGCGATGAGAAACGCTGCCGCGCTCGGCATCGACGCTGTTCTGGTGACGCCCACTTGCGCGGATCCGCTGTACCGGCGCTCCGTGCGCGTCTCCATGGGCACGGTTTTCCAGGTGCCGTGGACACGGATTCCGGAGTGGCCAGCGGGCATCGACGAGCTCAAGGACGCTGGGTACATTGTTGCCGGCATGACGCTGGGGGAGGGGGCAATCACCCTCGACGAACTGGTTGCTGAGGATCATGAGAAGCTCGCGCTGGTGTTCGGCACCGAAGGCGACGGCATCACACCAGCAACTGACCGCCGACTCGATCGCCGCGTGACCATTCCCATGATGGGTGGGGTGGACTCGCTGAACGTCGCGGCAGCGACCGCGGTGACGTTCTACGCGACGAAATAACCCAGACTTCGGTTGATCCCAAACTGGGGGTACCGACCCACACCATAGTTTTTCGCCAGAGAAGATCTTCTCCCATTGGACCGCTGACCAAGACTGCGCGTCTCGTACCTCACATGTGGCCAACGACGGTGGCCATGGCTGTCGAGCAGCCAGGCGAAATTGAATCTTGGTGAGATTGAATCCACTACGGTTACGTCATGGCCTACAGTCCTTCTCCCGTTGCTGGCGTTGTGCCCCTCTACGCGGTTGAGCTAGCGGCACGTGTCATGACGGCCGGTCGCGTGGTGGTTTACGCCGGTGCAGGAATCAGCATTTCGCCGCCAACCAGCCTGCCCAGCGGAGCCAACCTGTCTCGGGCGATTCATTCGCAATTCGACGGCAGCTTCAACTTCTCCGATGGCCTCGACTCTGGCGACCTCGTCGCGATGGCGGACGAAGTGGCTGCAACGGCGGACGGAGTGGCAGCACTGCGCCAAGTCGCAGTCCTCGCCGCGGACTTTAAGACAGCACGGCCAGGGTACACGCACCGAGTTCTCGCCTACTTGATGCTCGAGGGCGTTATTGACGTGCTCACAACAAACTGGGATACCTGTATCGAGCGCGGTGCGGGCGAGGAGCAACTCGGAGCTGTCGTAACCGACGGGGACTTGAGAATGGTCACCCCGCCGTCTGTACTGAAGATTCACGGATGCGCGACCCGGCCGGACTCGTTGCTCGTGACGAGCGCACACTTGAGTGCTCCTCCTCAGTGGGTCGCTGAGCAAACTCACGCTCGGTTGGGAAGCGCCGTAGTCGTGTTCCTAGGAATCGGTGATGTTGCTGGTTACGTTAAACAAAGAATCCAAGAGGCAGTGCGCCAGGTCGGCGCGATCGACAACATTCGGGTCGTTTCTCCGAGCATCAACACGGGTTGGGAAGAGTCGCAGTGGAGTACAGTCGCTCCTGCGCTTTCCGAAGATCGCAGAATCGGCAAGACATCAGATGAATTCGTTGACAGCTTTGCCGCTGCGTATGTGCAGGCCTGCTTTAAGCACCATGGTCTGCCCCTGATGTCCGGAGGCGCGCTACGCGACGCGTACATTAAGGCCAAAGACGCACTATGTGCTTCCGATCCACTGAACGTGCTCAGCTGGGCGCGAAAGGCGGACATCAAGCACAAGGCCGGAAAATCGGTTCTGCGGAGCACCGAAATGGCCAGCGTGCTGGTAGCACTCGGGATACTCGTTGATGATGAGGCATGCCTGGACCATCGCTCTTCCCTTATTCGAACCGTTGACGGCCCAATCGAAGTTCTTATTTCGTCTGAGACGGTCTTGACCCGCCAGCTTGTTGATGAAGCGGAGGAACGTCTCGCTGAACACCTGGCAGCGGGTGCGGAACCACCACGTTTTCTGATCTCAAGGGGAATCGGACCGGTGCTAAGGTCGACGTTACTGCCGCAGGATATTTTGGCTGAGACAAAGGCCACAGATATTCTTGACGGACCCCGCTCAGGACTGCCGGAGATTCTCCTCGCAGATGAGGTGATTGCGTCGTGACCGAGCGCTCGAACAACTTACGCTCGGACGAGGAACTGCTTGCTCTGGCACAAATCGTTCTGGTCGACAACGGGTTCGTCGTGGAATCAATTGACGAGCGGCTCCACATGCTACTCGCCGAGAACCACTACTTCGTGATCGCAATTATTGCCCCTAGTACGATACGGGCTCTGATGCAAGCTGAGGCGATTGCGTTCCAGATTCTGGAACAAAGGATTTCTCGCTCGGAAATCGGGCCTAAGAAGTGGGATGCGTACCTGGTACTGCTGACACAGGAACGTTCCAACGAGGACGATGAAACGACGCGCGGCCTTTACGCTATCAACCATGACATGTCACATCTGCGACGTATGGCGCATACCGATGTCGAACCAACCGCGGCGGCGGTGACGCGTGCCCTTTCGACATTCCTCGAGCCGGTTCATCTTGAGGATAAACCCGACAGAGTGGACGCTTTGGAGACCTTAGCCGACTCTCTTTCCTCACGGGGTGTCGAAGATGACTTGGTGCAACGGGCAGTCAGGGTGTTTAGCCAAGGAGGAGCCCTAGATGACATCCTTTAAACCAACGATTAGCAGGCTCCGCATAGAGGCCTTTCGTGGCTTTCGTGATGTGCGCGAATTTGATCTCTCTGCTTCGGCGGTGGTCGTTACTGGTCCGAACGGCACGGGCAAGACCAGCTTCTTCGACGCACTTCAGTGGGTACTGCTCGGGAAGATCGAGCGTCTTGAGTCGCTTCGTGCGCGTAAAAATGTCGAGCACATCGTCAGTCAGTACAGATCTGGCAGGAAAGCCGTGGTCGAAATTGACCTTGAGCTGACGGCCGGCACTGTCTCGATTCGTCGATCTGGTGATCAGAGCGGAAGCACACTCGAGCTGTTTCGCGCTGGGCTGCCGCCGGTCTATGGGGACCAAGCTGAGCGTGAGTTGCACCGACTACTACTGTCGTCGAACGGATTGACTCTCGAAGATGCGCTGACGACGTCCGGCCTGATGCAACAAGATGTACTTCGGAGTGTTCTAGAAGCGAGGCCAGCGGAGCGATTCAAGCAACTGAGCACGATCCTTGGCCTGGGCCGACTCGAAGCATTCGAAGAGGCAACCAAAGCAGCTTCTGCTGAATCGGTCGAACGAGAGAAACGCGCGCGAGAGGAACTCGCAAAAGCGTCGGAGAAGGTGCAGTGGGCCAGCACCCAAATAGAGATCGCGCGTGCACGGCTCGTGTCTCGCCCACAGATCGATGCTGTGAGGGCAGAAGTGTTCGAGCGCCTCGCACGTACACCTCGTGATGTTGTCCTAGGTAAGGAACACTTCAGTCTTGATCAGCCTGAGCAGGTGCGTGAAGTCGCAGCGTTCTACGCTCGACGAGCAGACGAGGTTGAAGTGCTTGGAGGTATGGCTGATCGGCTGAGGGACTATGCCAACATCGATATTCCTGCAGAGGGAGCTCTTGAACTACTTGCTGAGTCGGTCGAACAGGCCACGGTAAACCTACATGCCGCCGAGGAGACTCGCGCCAGGGCACAATCGCAACTGAACAGTGCGCGGAAGACTGCGGCTGACGTCGCCAAGCTCGCCGCATCGGCGATTCCAATGCTCAGCGATAAGTGCCCTGTCTGCAGTCAGACAATCGATGCATCGCATGTAGAGCAGGACCTGCTCGCCAAGGCAGAGGCCTCGGGTACATTGCTTGAGCTGGAGATGGTCTTCACAGAGTCTCACAATGTCTGGGTTGAGGCTGGGGAAAAAAGGAAAGCGACCGAGGCCGCACTTTCAGACGGCCAGCGCCGCGAAAGAGTTGCTCGTGAAGCTGCAGACTTGCGCTCGTCTATGTCGACCGCGGCTCTTGAGCTTTATGCACCGGATACGCCGGTCTACTTAGATTTGGCGCACCTGGGCGATGACTCTACAGCGATCGCAGAATCTGCTCGGGACGCCGTGGTTTATCTGCGATCTGCACGTCAGGCGCTCCACGAGTTCCTAGAGGTGTTCGATCGTCAGGCGGAGCAGAGTTCGCTTGAGCGAGCGCAAGCTGAGTTTGCTGGGTTGCAAGGGGAATATGCACACCTCGAAGTTCAGTTCGAAACGGCTTCTGAAAGAGCGAGGAAGCTCAAGGGCCTCGCAAAGGCTACGGTTGAGGCTCGAGTCGAAGTCACTGATCGTCGCCTACGCTCGCTCCAGCCGCTGGTTGCCGACATCTACCATCGCCTTGATCCTCATCCCGCATTTAAGACTGTCGACTTTGAGCTTGATACTTACTATCGTCGGGGTACGACCAGCCCACGTGTTGTCGACTCGGTCGCTGATGTGTCCGCCGACCCACTACTCGTGCTATCTACATCTCAGGCCAACATCGTTGCGCTCTCGTACTTCCTCGCGATGAGTCTGTCGATGAGATCTGAAGGGTTGCCGTTCCTGCTGCTCGACGACCCGGTGCAGTCAATGGATGATGTAAATGTCCTTGGATTCGCCGATCTCTGCAGGCATCTCAGAGAGGATCGGCAGCTTATTGTTTCAACTCACGAACGACGGCTGTCGGGATTACTTGAGCGAAAGCTCGCACCGAGACAGCCAGGGGAGACGACGCGGATCATTCGCTTCACCGGCTGGGATCGAAGCGGGCCATCGGTTGACGAAAAGGTAGTTCACGGGAGCGAGTTCATTTCTCCAGTCGTCGTGCTACCGAAGGCGGGTTAGTTACCGCGCACTGCATGGTGTGCGCGAACTGGCTCGCGGCTCCTGGTAGACACCGGGCCTAGCCGCTCCACCGGTGCTCTGTGCGCGGAGCCGTGGGCACGTGTTCAGGTACCGTGGACGCGGCTTCGTTGAAGTCACCGTGATGGCTCTCCTTTGCGAACCTGAGTTCTTCCCTGCAGCCACGCGTTCACTGCGTTATCGTGCCTGGAACACCGCGACGATCGGCCGATGGTCGGTCCCGCCAGATGCCGAAGGCTCCATCACCCGGGCATCGAGTACCGACCATGCTTCGCCGGCCAGCACATGATCGATCGGCGACGCTAGCCATGCCGGCACTGTCGAAGGCCAGGTGCCAGTAGCGGCTGCATTGGCCTCAGCCGCGGCATCCTGGCAGTTCCCGAGATCCAGATGGTCGACCGTGGCATTGAAATCGCCAGCGACGATCACATCAGATCCGAGCGTGCCGCACTGCTCGGCGATCCACTGCAGACCCGTTGTCCACTCGCCCATGCTCTCAGGCAGAGGTGGCATCGGATGCGCGGCGACGATCGCAGGTCCGTCTCCATCGGCCGGACGCCAGACGCCGCTGGGAAGGCCCGGCGTCGATCCTGCTGCCTCGTCGAGTTCGTAGCTGCCGAGCTTATCTGCGGCGAGCAGCGACGTGGGGATCCACGACTCCCCGGTCGAGCCGGCTACGGTGCGGGTTGTCGCTGGCGTCAGATGAATGCCTTCGAGAGCGACCAGGTGCGCGACCTCGGCGGCAGCATCTTCGTCCATCTCCGGCAGGCTCACGACGTCGGCGTGCACCTCGAGGACGAGCGTGGCGACATCTGCAGGCGACGTGGCTCCGCCTTGGGTGTTCCACACCAGGACCGTCAGATCGCCGTTCGGCAGTCCTGCTGTAGCCGTCGCTGAGCTTCCGCGGGCCGCAAGCACGCCGGCATTCCCGAGAACCGCAACAAGAGTGGCGATCGCGATCCCTGCGGCGATATGTGCGAGCAGCCGGGCTCGCCGCCGGAAGAGCAGGAACACTGCGGCAGCGACTATGGCAGCGAACAGAAGAGCGAGCGCCAGCGGGACGCGGAACGCGATGAGCTGCGCGATGCCGGGAAGGCGCTGTGCGCCGAATACCTGCGGCCAGACCAGCAGGACCGTAACAGGGGTGCAGGCCAGCAACGTGATGATCAGGCTGAGACGACCGGGACGGGTGCTCCGAGCGACCGAGGCTGGCTCGTGTTCCGGGGCTTCGGCGACGCGGGTCACAGGCTCCATGTCGGCTGGCTGCCTCCCGGCGATAGCAGCACCGCCCAGCCGGCGAAGACCAGCGCGATCGCGATGATGGGCATCACCACGACAAGTGCACGAGCGGCAGTGCTCCGCTTACGCCAGGTCCAGATGCCCCGCACCACCAGCCAGAGCAGTAGTCCTGCTGCGATGGCGAAGAAGAACAGTCCGGCGGTCACCCCCATCGGGCTCTCCGAGCCCTCCCAGTGGTAGGTCGTGCCGAGCTCCCACGGCCGCCACACGAGGCCGGCCAGGCCGATCCAGAACGTGCCGATCAGCCCCGCGACGACTGCGCCGAGCCCGAGGAGGAGCGGAGC
Source organism: Microbacterium sp. PAMC22086 (assembly GCF_019443525.1). Lineage (NCBI taxonomy): Bacteria > Bacillati > Actinomycetota > Actinomycetes > Micrococcales > Microbacteriaceae > Microbacterium > Microbacterium sp. PAMC22086. Next base: position 2,348,689 of record NZ_CP080380.1, read on the forward strand.
GATCTGGCCCTCGCCCTGGCTGCGCGCCACGGCTGTTTTCTCCTGCGTCGCGGTCATGGTCCAGCCCCTCGCAAGCGGCACTTCTCCTGAAGTCGTCGATTCGATCCTAGGGATCGGTGCCGCGAAGTCCTGGTGAACCGCTGGGGCTCCGGGTGTTACCTGTCGAGCCGTCGAAGCGCTGTTCATGCTCCAATGCATCGCGTGCGGCCGTCTTGATCTGCGTTGACAGGTCGTCGACGAAATGCTGGCTCAGCGCCATCGCCGTGGCTCCGTCGTGCTGCTGCCGGCATTCGGCCAGCCGGGCTTCATCGATCGGGATCCGCTTCAGGAACCCGCGAGGATTGCTGACTTCGATGTACGCGCTGGTCTCGCCTGGTCCCTCGGCTCCAAGCCGCATCTCGACCGCGGCATCCCAAGGGATGTTGGCCGCCTGCATCGCCGCGTTGCCAAAGTTGGACGCGCTGTCGTTGAAAAGGCTGCTGATCATCGCTGCTCCTCGAATGGATCGACGATGCTCTGCACATCGTGCTCGGAGCAGACGAACGCGATGCGCGCGCCCTGCCCCTCGATGCTGATGCTGGGATCCGGCTCGCGGTCGCCGCCGCACTCCGAGTGCGTGCGGTAGCCCTGGTCCTTGGGCGGGCGGATCGGCACGACGTCCTGATCGCCGAGCTCGTCGTACTCCATGGTCATGACTCTACGATGCAGGCTCCGGATCGCTGTCATGGGTGACCACGACGCATTGGTCGACGAATCGACACAGCACGCTCAACGTGGCCAGTTGTTCAAGTCCATCTTGCTCCGTGAAAGGATGCGAGACGTGAGTCGCTGGGTTCCGGATGACCATGTTGACCCCAGGCGCGAAACTCAACAATCCAGCTTGCATCGTCTTGACGTCTTGGTCGTCTGAATCGCCTGGCCAACGTAGCCGAGGCTTCCCCGGCTGCGGGTCCGAGACTGCAAACGCCTGCTGCCAAAGTGACGTATCAGCCGCGTTGTTTCGCTGCGTCAGCTGCTTCATTTGACCGCTGACGGCCTCGGCGGCTGCAGCGACTGCCTGGCGCAGGTGGCCATCGTTCCAAAGTCGCTGCGCCGCCGACCAGACCAAAGGGTGCAACTGGGACGGTTCGATCGATGGCGTTGCCAGGGCTTCAGCCTTGGCCTTCAACCCTTCGAGTCGCCCGGCGGCTTGAAGGCAACAGCTTCGAACCACCGCGGCATCAAGCAGAGGCTTCGGTTCGAGCATGCGTTGCCAGTTGACGAAGGGGTCGAGAGAGCCATGCCCCTGCACTCCGAGCCGAACGCTGGTAACGGAGCTCAGGTCCATCAACGCCCCAGCCAGGCGGTTCAACTCGTTGGTGAGTTCGGCGACGCGAGATTGGTCGGCGTCTTCTTTGGGGATGACTGCTGGCGCTACACCTACAGCGAAACCGCCAAGTCCCGTGTTCTCAACGTGATGCGTCATGAGTTCGTCGAAAGCGTTCATGAATTCGGCGAGACGGCTCGCTAGGTAGTCCAGGTACTCGGGGTTGGTTCGGACGTCCAATGGGCTCCCATCAATCACCGGGAGTTGTGCGCTCCTGGGCCGGCGTGCTGCTGCGCCTTCGGACAGGATTCTGCCTTAGATTCGAGCTCCGCCGCCATCACGCCACGGACCGTGCGGGAAAGGACGTCGTGCGAACTCAGTGTCCACCGAGACCAGCCGCAGCGCTCATCGAGCTGATCCTCGCAAGCGCTCTGCATCCCCTGCACGCACATCAAAATGCCCACGTACGCCAACATCGAGAGTAGAATCGAAACATGGAGCCCATAGCCTCGACCGACATCGTCAACCGCCTTGGCACCGTCGTACGCCGGACCCGGAAGGCGCAGAATCTCACCCAGGCCCAGCTCGCCTCCAAGGCCCACGTGAGCCGCAACTTCCTGATCGGCCTCGAGGACGGGCACCAGCGCGCCGAGATCGGCAAGGTCTTCGCAGTCATCACTGCCCTGGGCGTAGATCCCAAGGCCAAGATCTCGATCGACGAGATCATCACTGTGGTCATGAAGACCCCGGCTTCCGCCGCCGAGCAGGTCAAACCGAAGCGCAGCGGCCGCGCCACGGTCGTGGGCAACCCCAAGGGCAAGCGCATCGTGAAGGTCAAGTCCCGCCCGGCCAAGGCCGAGGCCAAGGCACCCGCTGCCGAAAAGGCTGCACCGGCCCCGAGTAAGGAAGACTCACTTGCCCTGATCGAGAAGGGGCAGCAACTCGCTGGCCACTTCCCCTCGAAAGAGGCCCTGGATCGGGCACAGCGCCTGCTCGATGGCTCGATCACCAGGGAAGAGGGCCTGCGTGAGCTCGACGCTAAGTACAAGCGCGCCTGATGCCGGGCGCTGACGACAGATATACCTATCCAGGCAGCGGGGGAGTTCTGCGCAACCAGTTCGGCCTGGCGACCGAGGCAGAGCTCGACGAGGCGATGAACGATTTCGCGACCTTCAACTGGGCGGCGCTCCTGCGCGAACCTCTTCCCGCGAAGTTCGACTTGGCGTACCTCCGGCACATCCACCGCACGCTGCTCGGCCAGGTGGTCGGTGATAGCCAGGTGGGCTTGTGGGCCGGTGAGCTCAGGCTCAACGCGGCACCCATGGCCGCGATCGGCGAAGGCACCGCGGTGCCTTACGGGCGCGAGGAATACATGGCCGCCGGCCTCGAGGACTGCTTTGGCTCCCTCTCGGCCAAGAACCAGCTCGTCGGTCTGCAGGCAGCAGAGTTCTTCGAAGAGCTCGCCGAGTTCTGGGGCTACCTCACGATGATCCATCCCTTCAGGGACGGCAACACGCGATCGCAGACCGCGTTCATCGACCGGCTCGCGCTGAACGCGGGGCACCCCATTGCCTGGGCCGGCATCGATGTCGATCTACTCAGGCACTATCGGCTGGCAGCCATGTCGAACTCCACACCGCTGGCGAACTACCTCTCGGAACATGTCGTGGATCCAGTAGGCGGCTCCGGCGCGGCAGCCGAGGACCACAGCCGGATCGCGCTACAGATGATCCTCGACCTGATCAGCCAGGACGAGCCCGGCGGCGAATCCGGTGAAGGCTGAACGCGCCAGCCCTCGCCGACCAGCGCAGGACTTCTCTTTCTCAGGATCGCGCTCCGCCAGATCCGCCTCCGGTGGTGGCTGCTTCTGCTCGTGAAGCTCCGCGCTTGCGTCCCACGCGAAGTGGCTTCCTTCATACAATCAGTGTCGTCTGGTCGGTTCGATGAACCAACAATTCTCCGGAGAGCCGAGACGCCGGGCCATGGTCGCGCTGTCAGTGCCTGATTCTTCCGCGGCTGCGCGACATCCGCTGTCGTGATTCCGGGGGAGAGGTGCATGACCGGATGCCCGCCTTCCTCACTGCTGACGCCATGGATGCCTGGCTGGAGCCGATCAAGCTCGACAGAGGCGGGCGAGAAGACCTGCTCGTTACCTTGGACGGCTCGTCTGAAGCAGTGGCCTCGACCATTCGCCAGCACATCGTCGACCGGCGGGTGAACAGTGTGCGCGTTGCCGACCCCGGCGACCCGAGCCCGATCGTTCCGGTTGCGGCATAGACAACTGAGCGTCAGGCCGCCTATCTAAGGAAGTTCCAGGACCCGACGAGTGCGCACGGTTTTGCCGGTCCCGGTCTCGATCGTCATGAACATGCCGCCGGCGTCAGCCCGGACCGCCTGCCGGGTGGCACGGATAAGCGCTTTCGCGTCTTGCAGCTCGGTGTACCAGGTCGCTGACTCGCCAGGTTCGAGCCAGTAGGGCAGCCGCGGTGACCACGCGTTGCCCTCCGGGTACTGCGCGCTCATTCCGCCTCGCTGCAGCTGGATACCGAAGCGCATGATCTTGGCAGTCCAACCCTGCTCCTGCATCGAGGACATATCTCTCATCTTGCTGTTGCGGCCGACGGTCGAGACAACAGCGCCGCCGCGGCCCAGGACCCCGTGCTGGAGCGTAGCGCGAAGGCGCGGTCCGTCCAGCGCCCAAGCGGCGACCTGCCAACCCAGAGCGAGCGCTGCCAGGGTGAGGCTCAAGATCGCGATCGCAAGAGCGGCGACCTCCATCAGGCGACCCTGGTCTCTTCGCGAATCTCGCGAAGAACAGCGCTGATCGCAAGTTGCGCCTCGAGTGCTTCCTTCTTGTACTCGGGCATCTCCGGGTCGGCGAACGCGGCACGCAAGCGGTCGTCACTGCCCACTTTCTGCTCCCATAGCTCAGGGATCCGGTCAGGGCTGAGGACTCCAACGAGGGTGAGGGCTTCCGCGCCCATTCGCGCTCGCTCGAGATCATCGGTCGACCCGCCGCGGTTCAGATTCTGCGTCAGCCGTGTCAGCGCTTCAAGCTCGAACATGAGGTGAGAGTGTCGAAGTGCGCTTGCCCTGTCTGCATCGGCAATCCGCCGCGCGTTCCTGCGGTCGAGCCACGAGATGATCAGAGCGATAATCGCGGCGACTACAGCTGCCAGAACGGCGGCAAGCTGGATCAGATCTGAAGTGGTCATGATCGAAGACTAGGTTCAGGCTCCGACATCGCCATACGTACGTACGCGGACAAGCTGTGCCGTGCGGGTCAAAGTACGTAGGCAGCGGGCCTACATCGTCTGGGCTCAACCTGCTGAACCAGTGCAGTACGAACGAACCGTCGTCCGACGATGCTTCGTGCGTGCCGGCGATCTAGTGCAGGATCAGGACGATGATCGTATTCCATGTCTCGGCGCACCAGAAACCACTCTTCGATGACCCGGATCGAGCAGAGTCAATCTCCTCCGTTGTTGTCGACCTCTTTCGTATCGAACGTATTCCATAGCGCTATCCGCTAGGCCTTTGAGCTGCGTTGCGCCTTTCTATCGCATACCTCTTATCGAATTGGTGTCAGAATAAACGGCAGATCAAGGGGTAATTCAAACTTCTAGAGGTACCACCGACACCACATCAACGTCGGGGCCGCCTTCCGCGCCGCCGCCGGACTCGGGGCCGATGCCGTGCTCGTGTCGCCGGGTGGCGCCGACCCGCTCTATCGTCGCAGCGTCCGCGTGAGTATGGGCACCGTGTTCCAGGTGCCGTGGACACGGATCACGGACTGGGAATCCGCCATCGCGGATCTTCACGCCGCAGGTTTCGACATCGCCGCCCTGGCGTTGCGCGATGACGCCGTCACCCTCGACGCCTACGCCGCCGAACGCCCGTCCCGCGTCGCCCTGGTCATGGGGTCGGAGGGCGACGGTCTCTCGCGGGAGGCCATGGACGGCGCGGACACCGTCGTCACCATCCCGATGAGCGGGGGAGTGGACTCGCTGAACGTGGCATCAGCGGCTGCGGTCGCGCTCTGGTCGATGAAGGCCTGACGCGCTCAGTCCCGCTCGGGAAGGAACACCGGCGAGGGGTCGGGGCGCTTCGCCGCGAGGTTGTCGCCCGACGACTGGTGCCGCAGCCGCCGAAGCACCCATGGCACGAGGTGCTCGCGCGCCCAGCCGAGGTCTTCCGACCGGGCCTCGCGCCACGTGCGCAACGGGAACGGCTCGGGCTGCATGGCCTCGAGGTCGTTCGGCACGTTCAGCGCGCGCAGCGCCATACGGGCCACCTCGTGGTGGCCGAGGGCGTTGTAGTGCAGGCGGTCGTCGTCGAAGAACCGCATGTCCTGCACGACCTTGAGCGCCCATTGGTCGGCGACGATGCAGTCGTGGCGCTCGGCGATCGCACGGACGTTCTCGTTGTAGATGGCGACCTTGCCGCGGAAGGCTCGGAAGACGGGAGTGAACCCGGTGTCGATGCCCGTGAAGAGCAGGATGGCCGCGCCCGTGGACGACAGGCGCACGACGGCGTCTTCGAGCTGACTTGCAATGGCATCGGGGTCGGTGCCGGGGCGGATCACGTCGTTGCCACCCGCACAGATCGACACCAGGTCGGGGTGCAGTGCGATCGCCGGCTCGATCTGGTCGGCGACGATCTGGGCGATCAGCTTGCCGCGGACCGCGAGGTTCGCGTAGGCGAAGTCGTCCACCTGCGCCGCGAGCACTTCGGCGACGCGGTCGGCCCACCCGCGGTGGCTGCCCGGATGTGCGGGGTCAGGGTCGCCGATGCCCTCGGTGAACGAATCGCCGATCGCGACGAAACGGCGCCACGGGTGCGCGGTCTCGTTGGGGACATAGGGGGTCCGAGTCGAATCCTGGTCGGTCATCCAGCGCTCCTTCACGAACGTCGTGCGACGCGGCGGTGACCGCGACGCAGTGACAGAGCCTACCCGCACGTGCCCATCCCGGGGAGGGCACGCGCGGGAACTGCCGCGAGTGATCCAGTGTCCGCGGCAGCGATTATCGTGGACTCGATGCTCTCTCCGTCCTTTCCTCAGCGTGCCCCATGGGGAACCGCGAACAAGCTGCGCGCCTGGCAGCAGGAGGCCCTCGAACAGTACTTCGCCGCGGATCAGCGCGACTTCCTCGTGGCGGCCACGCCCGGCGCTGGGAAGACCACCTTCGCGCTCACCCTCGCGGTCGAGCTCATGCGCATGGGCGAGGTCAACCGCATCATCGTCGTGGCGCCGACCGAGCATCTCAAGACGCAGTGGGCCGATGCCGCCGCGCGCGTGCACATCCGCCTCGACCCCCGCTTCCGCAACAGCGACTGGGCACCGGCACGGCACTATCACGGCGCGGTCGTGACCTATGCGCAGGTCGCGGCGAAGTCCTCGGTGCACCGCCATCTCACCGAAGACGCCCAGACGCTGGTGATCCTCGACGAGGTGCACCACGGCGGCGACGCGCTCAGCTGGGGCGACGCGATCCGCGACGCCTACGGACCTGCCAAGAGGCGCCTCCTCCTCTCCGGAACGCCGTTCCGCAGCGACACCGCGCCGATCCCGTTCGTCGAGTACCACCCCGACGAGTCCGGCGCCCGCATCTCGCGCACCGACTACAACTACGGCTACGGCCGGGCGCTGGCCGACGGTGTCGTGCGCCCCGTGCTGTTCCACATGTACGCCGGCAAGATGCGCTGGCGCACCACCACAGGTGACGAGCTCGAGACGCACCTCGGCCAGGACAACACGAAGGACGTGACGTCGCAGGCCTGGCGAACGGCGCTCGACCCCGAGGGCGACTGGATGCCCGCCGTGCTCTCGGCCGCCGATCGCCGCCTCACCGAGATCCGCCATCACGTTCCCGATGCCGGCGGGCTCGTGCTGGCGACCGATCAGACCGTGGCGCGCGCCTACGCGAAGATCCTGCACAGCATCACGGGTCAGCAGCCGACGATCGTGCTCTCCGACGACGCGACCGCTTCGGAGCGGATCGAGAAGTTCAGTGCCAACGACGCCCGGTGGATGGTGGCCGTGCGCATGGTGTCCGAGGGCGTCGACGTCCCGCGCCTCGCCGTGGGCGTGTACGCGACGTCGTCGTCGACTCCGCTGTTCTTCGCGCAGGCCATCGGCCGCTTCGTGCGGGCCCGTCGTCGCGGCGAGGCCGCCAGCGTCTTCCTTCCGCAGGTCCCCGTCCTGATGGGGCTCGCGAACGAGATGGACAAGCAGCGCGACCACGCCCTCGACCGGCAGTCGAAGGAAGACGACGGCCTGGAGGACTCGCTGCTCGAGAGCGCGAACCGCGAGGAGGAGACCTCCGATGCTCTGACGCAGGAGTTCAGCTATCAGGCGCTGTCATCGGTCGCCCACTTCGATCGGATCGTGTTCGAGGGGCAGGAGTTCGGGCAGCTGGCAGAACCGGGCACGCCGGAAGAAGAGGAGTTCATCGGGTTCCCCGGCCTTCTCGAACCGGAACACGTGCATGAGCTCCTCATGCAGCGTCAGTCCCGTCAATCCCGACTGCGCGAGGCGCGCGAGGCCTCTGCAGACCCGGCGGAGACGACGACGCTGCCCGCGCCGCTGCACCGCACGCTCAGGGAGCAGCGGCAGCTTCTGAACAGCCTGGTGGGTCTCTACGCGCGGCAGAAGGGCGAGCCCCACGGCGCGGTGCACGCCGAGCTGCGGCGCATCTGCGGAGGACCGGCGGTTGCGCAGGCGACGGTGACCCAGTTGCAGTCGCGCATCGAAGTTCTCCGCAAGCGCGTGCGTTCCTGACGTCCGCACGGGCCCCCACCCGCGCGATGCGAGCGCTGCTTCGGATCCCCGAAATGCTGTCAATCCGCGTCTGAGCGAGGTGTGCGCGGGGGTCCGCGGCTAGCGTTGAACGGTTGCCCGCGCACCGGGCACCGTTACACCTGGAGGACTCATGACAGCCCCTGCTGCAGTCGACCCGACCCCCGCCGATCGCCGGCGCTGGGCGCGATACCTGGTCGAGGAGCGCGCGGAAGGCGCCGTGTATCAGAAGCTCGCCGCGCGCAGAGAGGGCGAGGAGCGTGACATCCTGCTCCGTCTCGCCGACGCGGAACGCCGCCATGAGCAGCACTGGCTCGATCTCCTCGGTGCGGAGCCGAAACGGCTCCCTCGTGCCGGTGTCCGCTCGCGTCTGCTCGGCTGGATGGCCGGCCGCTTCGGGTCGATCTTCGTGCTCGCGCTGGCGCAGAGCGCCGAAGCCCGATCGCCCTACGACTCGGAGCAGTACGCCACGCCCGCGATGCGCGCCGACGAGAAGGTCCATTACGAGGTGGTCCGTGGACTCGCAGCGCGAGGCCGCAGGCGTCTCTCCGGTTCCTTCCGCGCGGCGGTCTTCGGAGCGAACGACGGTCTCGTGAGCAACCTCGCGCTCGTTCTGGGCATCGGTGCGACGGGGGTGAGTTCCGGGTTCGTGCTCTTCAGCGGGATCGCGGGACTCTTGGCCGGGGCTCTGTCGATGGGGGCGGGAGAGTTCGTCTCGGTGCGCTCCCAGCGTGAGCTGCTCGCGGCGACCGAGGCGAACGAGGACGCCCACGCGGCCGCCGGGGATCTCGACATCGACGAGAACGAGCTCGCGCTCGTCTACCGGGCACGCGGCATGGAGCCGGAGGAGTCCCTCTCCCGTGCCCGACGTATCGTGACCGCTGCGCAGGCCGGAGTGCGCCGGGCCGCCACCGGACCGGTCAACACCCAGGGCGGCAACGACCACGAGATCGTCGGCAGCGACTGGACCGCAGCGATCGCCAGCTTCCTCCTGTTCGCCTCCGGGGCGATCATCCCGGTCCTGCCGTGGATCTTCGGACTCCAGGGCACCACGGCCGTGATCGTCGCCCTCGTGCTCGTCGGCATCGCCCTGCTGAGCACCGGCGCCATGGTCGGTGTCCTCTCGGGCGGCCCGCCCCTCCGACGCGCCCTCCGTCAGCTCGCCATCGGTTTCGGCGCGGCTGCCATCACCTACGTTCTCGGCCTCGTGTTCGGCGTCAGTGCGGCGTGATCGGAGTGCGCGCACTCACCCCGCCGATCGTGTGATCGCCGGCACCGTGTAGTGCCCCTCGAGCACGGCGGGGGCGGGCTCGTACATCCGCATCACCGGTCGGAAGTCTCCGGCCGGTGAGGGAAGCCAGTTCGCCGCCGCCCTCTCGTCGGCGGGGCGCTCATGGCTGATGGTGATCGTGAGGGCGCCGTCCTCGTCGCGCACGAGACCAGGAGTCCGGTCACCGATCGAATACCGCTCGATCGGGTTCTCGACGAGGTAGAAGTCGGGAACCGAGTACATCGTCAACGACCAGAAGGCGGATACGGGCGGCTCGGGATCCAGACGCAGCGTGTACGTCCGCTCGCCGGTCAGCTGATCCCCATGATCATCGACATAGCTCACGATGTACGCCGCCTCATAGGGGTGGTTCCCCCAGAGGCCACCGAGCGCGGCGGCGGCGCGTTCGGGAATGCGCACTTCGGGGTCGATGATCTTGAAACGGTCGTCGTCGAGGGCTCCGATCTCGAAGTAGTCGAGGTTGTGGTCGAAGGCGTGGAAGGTGAGCTTCCACCCGTTCACCTCCGGGCTGAAGCCGTGCGTCAGGAACGAGTGGAGCGACTGCTGAGCAGCTTCCAGATCGCCGACCAGACGCGCGGCGTCCGAGAGCGCGATCGATGCGTACGGGGAATCTCCTACGACGGCGATCCCTGTCGAGGCCAGCGAGGCCTGCAAGGGGCGATCCCGGGGTGCGGGCGGGAACTGCTGCGACCAGACGCGGAGCTTCTCGAGGAAGAGCGCGCTCTCCGGGACGCCGGGATCCGGGAGGGCGAGCCCCGCGGGCACGGCGTCCGGGTTTCGCGGCGTGAGGGTCGTCGCGTCCTGGAGCGCATGCACGGCGGGGAGTTCGTCGTCGCCGCTCACAGCCCACCGGCCCACGATCGAGGCGACAGTCGTCGGGAACCGGATGACGACCGCGTCGCCGGTGTCGCCGTCCCACGAGGGCGGGACCAGCAGGAACGTCCCCGCGCGTGTCCCCGTGGCGCGGTGTCCGACGTACGCGAAGTTGTTCGTCCACGCGTCGACGAACTGGAGGACGTAGTAGCGGCCCGCGGTGTCCGGGACTCGCAGCTCGACCGGGCCGACGCTGAGGTCCACCTGGGCCATCGAGTAGAGCGTGTCGTTGTTGATCGTCACGAATGTGTCCGCGGGGCCGGCGAGCGTTCGGGCGTGACTGAAGGCATTGAACGGGGCGGCAGGGTTGGAGCCGACTCCCGTCGTCGTGTAACGCGTCACCTGATCGAGGTTGAACACGAGGGGGAACCCGTAGAGGTAGGCCTGAATGATCGTCTGACGATCGGCTTCGAGGGCGGTCATGGCGATCAGGCTATCCAGAGCCGCCCGCACGCAGGGGAGGAGATCATCCCTCCCGGATGAGCCCCCACGGGTGCGTCGCGCCATCGACGGGAGACGACGAAGGCCCCGGATCCGTGGATCCGGGGCCTTCGCCTTCCTGTGCGCGGAGGGGGACTTGAACCCCCACGCCCTTACGGGCACTACGACCTCAACGTAGCGCGTCTACCATTCCGCCACCCGCGCAGGTGTTGGATGATCGTTGCCGACCGAAGAATGACATTACCACGTCCTCCGCGGCCTCTCGAACCGAGGCGCACGCCCGGGCGTGGCGCACGGTTTCGATAGCCTGGAGCCATGACTGATCCGTCCCTTCCGGAGGTCGTCCGCATCGCGAGCGACCTGATCCGATTCGACACGTCCAACTACGGCGGAGGAAACGCGAAGGGCGAGCGCGAGGCCGCGCAGTACGTCGGGGCCTACTTGGAGGAGCTGGGGCTCGAAGTCGAGTACTACGAGCCGATCCCGCGGCGCACGAACGTGATGGCACGCGTGCCAGGACGCGACAGGGACAAGCCCGCGCTCGTCGTGCACGGCCACCTCGACGTCGTGCCGGCCATGGCCGAAGACTGGAGCGTCGACCCCTTCGCCGGCCTCGTGCAAGACGGGATGCTGTGGGGACGCGGCGCCGTGGACATGAAGAACATGAATGCGATGATCCTGACGTCGGTGGCGGAGATCCTTCGCGCGGGCGAACGACCGGAGCGGGATCTGGTGCTGGCCTTCTTCGCCGACGAGGAGAACGGCGGCGTCGAAGGCTCGGCACTGGTCGTGCAGAATCGTCCGGAGTGGTTCGAGGGGGCGACGGCGGCGATCAGCGAGGTCGGCGGCTACTCGATCACGGTCGACGACCGACGCGCCTACCTGCTGCAGGTGGGGGAGAAGGCCCTGATCTGGATCCGGCTGGTGGCGAAGGGGCGCGCGGGTCACGGCAGCCGTCTGCACGACGACAACGCGGTCACGAAGCTCGCAGAAGCCGTCGCGGCGATCGGCCGCACGCGCTGGCCGATCCGGCTGACGTCGACCACGAGAGCCCTGCTCGAAGGACTGAGCGCCCTGAGCGGACGCGGCGTCGATGATCCCGATGCCCTCGCCTCCGCCGCTGGCCCTGCCGAGGCCTTCCTGCGGTCCTCTTTCCGCACGACGACGAACCCGACCGCGCTGACCGCGGGCTACAAGCACAACGTGATCCCCGAGCGCGCAGAAGCGCTCATCGACGTGCGGGTGATCCCCGGGACCGAGGACGACGTCCTGGCCGAGCTCCAGCAGATCGTCGGCGACGAGATCATCATCGAGACGGTCGTCCGGGACATCGGCATGGAGACGCCGTTCGAAGGCGAGCTCGTCGAGGCGATGGTCGCCAGCATCGGTCGACACGATCCCGGCGTGCCGGTCATCCCGTATCTTCTGGGGGCCGGCACCGACAACAAGGCGCTGGCATACCTGGGCATCACCGGCTACGGCTTCGCCCCGTTGAAGCTCCCCGCCGACCTCGACTTCACAGGCATGTTCCACGGAGTCGATGAGCGAGTACCCGTAGACTCGCTTGTCTTCGGCCAGCGGGTGCTGACCGATCTGCTGCGCACGTACTGAGCGTCGCGCGCTCCGTGCCTCCTCCGAACTGAAAGCTCTCCATGCACCTGCTCGAAGCACTGATCCTCGGTGTGGTCCAGGGACTCACCGAGTTCCTTCCGATCTCCTCCAGCGCTCACCTGCGCATCCTCGGCACGTTCCTGCCGTCGGGTGAAGACCCGGGTGCGGCGTTCACCGCGATCACCCAGATCGGCACAGAGGCCGCGGTGGTGGTGTTCTTCTGGCGCGACATCGTGCGCATCGTGACGCAGTGGTTCCGGTCGCTGGTCGGCAAGGCTCCGCGCAACGATCCGGATGCCAGGATGGGCTGGCTGATCATCATCGGCAGCATCCCGATCGTGGTCCTGGGGCTGCTGTTCCAAGACCAGATCGAGACCGTGCTGCGGTCGATGTGGATCGTCGCGGTGATGCTGATCGTCTTCGGAATCCTGCTCGGCGTCGCCGATTACGTGGGGGCGAAGCGCCGCAAGCTCGACGACCTCACCTACCCGCACGGCATCGCTTTCGGTTTCGCGCAGGCGCTGGCGCTGATCCCGGGTGTCTCCCGCTCGGGCGGCACCATCACGATGGGGCTCTTCCTCGGCTACGAGCGTGCCGCGGCGGCGCGCTATGCGTTCCTGCTCGCGATCCCCGCGGTGTTCGGCAGCGGCTTCTACCAGGTCTTCAAGAGCTGGGGCGAGCCGTCGTTCTTCTCCTTCGGCGACACGCTCGCCGCGACCGGAATCGCATTCGTCGTGGCGCTCGGGGTGATCGCGTTCTTCATGAACTGGATCTCGAAGCGCAGCTTCCTGCCCTTCGTGATCTACCGCATACTGCTCGGCACCGTCCTGCTGGTCCTGCTCGGCACCGGTGTGATCGCGGCCTGAGCCGGGCTCAGCGTTTGCGGTCGCCAGGGCCGTCGTCGCGGCGGCGCAGGTAGCGCTCGAACGCCTGGGCGATCGCGTCGCCTGATGCCTCGGGGGAGTCCCACGTGTCGCGGGTGCGCTCGAGCTGACGGATGTACTCCGCCATGTCCTCGTCCTCGGACGCTGCGGCGTCGATCGAGGCTTCCCAGGTCGCGGCCTCGGTGCGCAGCGTCTGGCGATCGACGTCCAGGCCGGTGAGCTCCTCGAGGCGGTCCAGCAGCGCCAGCGTCACCTTCGGCGAAGGGGTCGCCGAGGCGACGTAGTGCGGCACGCTCGCCCACAGACTGGCCGTGGGGATGCCCGCGTTCTCGGCGAAGTGCTCGAAGACGGTGAGGATACCGACCGGACCCTCGTACAGCGAGCGCTCGAGGCCATGCGCCTCGCGCACCTGCTCGTTCTGGCTCGAGGAGAAGATCGATATCGGTCGGGTGTGCGGGACATCGGCCAGCATCGCCCCGAGAGTCACGAGACCGGTGATGTCGTCGCGGAGAGCGATGTCGATGAACTCGGAGGCGAAGGCCTGCCAGGTGCGCGCAGGTTCGGCGCCCGTGAGCAACCAGAACTCGGGCCCGGGCGCAGGATCGCGCGGACGCCACAGTCCGGCCTCCGGCCACGTCAGCTGGCGGCGTCCCTCGGCATCCATCCGCGTCGAGGGACGCGTGTACTGGTAGTCGAAGTACAGCTCAGGGTCGACGGAGTGCACGAGGTCGTACTCCGACGATGAGCGCAGCGCCTCGATGGCGCTGCTAGCCGCTTCACCCGCATCGTTCCAGCCGTCGAAGGCGGCGATGACGATGCGCGGACCGAGAACATCCATCGAGGGCTCCCTTCGAGATCGCGGTCGTGATCCTTCCAGGCTAGTCCGCGAAGGCGGGATGCGGGCGGCACCACGGCTACCATGGGTTCAGTGAGCAGAAAGCCCAGCGCGGTCCTTTGGGACATGGACGGAACACTCGTCGACACCGAACCGTATTGGATGGCCGCCGAGACGGCGCTGGTCGAATCGTTCGGAGGTTCCTGGACCCACGAGGATGCGCTGCAGCTGGTCGGAAGCGGATTGCTCGACAGCGCGGTGATCCTGCAGAACGCCGGTGTCGCTATGGAGCCCGAGGCGATCGTGTCCCACCTGACCGACGTCGTGCAGGAATCGCTGCGCACGCAGGGCGTCCCGTTCCGCCCCGGCGCCCGCGAGCTCCTCCGTGACCTCCGCGAGGCGGGGATCCCCACAGGCCTGGTGACCATGTCGCTGCGTCGCATGGCGCTCAACGTCGTCGACCTCATCGAGTTCGAGGCCTTCGACATCGTCGTCGCCGGCGATGACGTCGACAACCCCAAGCCCCACCCCGAGCCCTACCTGCAGGCGGCCGCGCTTCTGGACGTCGACATCGCCGAGGTGATCGTCATCGAGGATTCGCCGACGGGCGTGCGCGCCGGCCTCGCCTCCGGGGCGCTGACCCTCGCGGTTCCCCACATCGTGCCCCTCGACCACCTCGGCGCTCACGAGCTGTGGTCCACCCTCGCCGGCAGGGGCGCCGACGATCTCACCGATCTCTTCGACAGCAACACCGCCGTGACAGGAGCCACCCGATGACCGATTCCCGCGTACAGCGGCCGAGCGGTCCGTTCCGTGCGGGCGATCGCGTACAGCTGACCGGGCCGAAAGGCCGACTGCACACCGTGACGCTCCGCGAAGACGGAGAGCTCCACACGCACCAGGGCGTGCTTCGTCATCGCGACCTCATCGGGCTTCCCGACGGCTCCGTCGTGGCCAACAGCTCCGGGCACGACTACCTGGCGCTGCGGCCTCTGCTGCGGGACTTCGCGATGTCGATGCCCCGCGGCGCGGCGATCGTGTACCCCAAGGACGCGGCCCAGATCGTGATGCAGGCCGACATCTTCCCCGGGTCGGTGGTGGTCGAAGCCGGCGTCGGCTCCGGCGCGCTCTCCCTCTCGCTCCTGCGCGCCGTGGGCCCGGCCGGGAAGCTGATCTCCTTCGAGCGTCGCGAGGACTTCGCCGATGTCGCCCGCGGAAACGTGGAGACCTTCTTCGGTGAGCACCCGGACACCTGGCGCGTCGTCGTGGGCGATCTCGTCGAGGCCCTGCCGAACGAGGTGGCACCGGCCTCCGTCGACCGCGTGGTGCTCGACATGCTCGCGCCGTGGGAATGCATGGATGTCGTGGCCGACGCCCTCACCCCCGGCGGCGTCGTGCTCTGCTACGTGGCGACCGCGACCCAGCTCTCCCGTGTGGCGGAGTACATCCGCGGCACGGGACTCTTCACCGACCCCGACGCCTCCGAGACGATGGTCCGCGGCTGGCACGTCGAGGGGCTCGCCGTGCGCCCTGATCACCGGATGGTCGCGCACACCGGGTTCCTCCTCACGGCCCGCCGACTCGCTCCCGGTGCCATCGCGCCGTCGGTGAAGCGGCGTGCGTCCAAGAGCAGCTACGGCGATGAGGACGTGGAGGCGTGGACGCCCGGCGCCGTCGGTGACCGTGAGATCAGCGACAAGAACCTCCGCAAACGCGCACGAGAAGCGGAGAAGGCGGCCGAAGGGGCGCGCCTTGCCGCCGCATCGCGCGATTCCGGGCACGCGACGGAATAGACTGGAGCGCGTGCGTAAAACGTCCGCCGTTCTGGCATCCCTCAGCCTCGCCGTCCTCGCCCTGACGGGCTGCACCGCGACAGCATCCGACGGTGTCGCCGCGTGCGACCGCGGCGGCAACGACAAGATCCTGAACGTCGCCGACGTGAGCGGTGACCTCGGCTCCGTCCCCGATGTCGACGTCTTCGGACCGGTCAAGACCGACAAGACCTCGTTCGCCGACGTCACCGTCGGAGACGGTCTGGCACTGGGATCGGACTTCCAGCCCGTGGTGCTGGACATCGCCTTCTACGGCGGAGACAGCGGCAAGGCGCTCTACCAGTCCGAGTTCAACGGCGACCAGAGCCGCGTGCACAGCATCGACTACTGGGCTCAGCGTTCCGCGGGTCTCGCGGACGTTCTCGAGTGCGCCACCGGTGGCAGCCGTGTCCTCGCCGTCCTGACTCCGGAGGACTTCGGGGCCCAGAACGTCCAGGCGTTCGGTCTCGACAAGGGCGAGAACATCGTCGCGGTCATCGATGTGCTCGATGTCATGCCGGCGAAGGCATCCGGTGCACTGCAGTTCAACGACGCACGCGGCCTACCCAGCGTCGTCCGCGCCCCCGACGGCACTCCCGGCATCATCATCCCCGATGTTCCCGCGCCGACCGAGATCGTGACGCAGACGCTCATCAAGGGCGATGGCCCGAAGGTGAAGGAGGGCGACATCGTCGTCTCCAACATCATGGGTGTCGGCTGGGACGACAAGACGGTCACCACGAGCTCGTGGGGCAAGGACGCGAGCGTGAGTGTGGCCGCCGAGCAGCTCGTGGGCGCCACCGTCGGGTCGCAACTGCTCGTCGTCTTCCCTGCTGCCGAGAGCGCTCCGGCCACGGCGATCGTCGTCGACATCCTGGGCGCAGTGACGGCGCCCACGCAGTGATGGCCGCCCGTATCCCCGCGGAGGAGCGCCTGACGAATCTCGTCGTGGCGCTGATGGCCACGGAGATCGGGTTGACCAAGCAGCAGATCCTCGACAACGTCTCCGGGTATCGGCAGCGCGCAGAGGCGGGCACCCGATCGGACGCCCTGGAGAAGATGTTCGAGCGGGACAAGGACGAGCTGCGCTCGCTCGGCGTGCCCATCGAGACCATCGGGGACGCTGCGGATCCCAACGACCTCCGCGAAGCGCGCTACCGCATTCCCCAGGCGGAATACGATCTCCCCAGCGACATCGAGTTCTCGCCGGCCGAGCTGGCAGTGCTCCAGCTGGCCGGAAGCGTCTGGAGCGCCGAATCCGTCTCCGGGGACGCTCAGTCGGGTGTCCGCAAGATCCGTGCCCTCGGGATCGACGGCGACGAGCCGATCATCGGTTTCGCCCCTCGTATCACGGCTAGGGATGCCGCGTTCTCTCCGTTGCAGGATGCGATCGAACGGTCCCGAGTGGTCTCCTTCGACTACCTGAAGCCCGGCGAGGATGCCCCTCGCCGGCGCCGCGTCCGCCCGCTGGCGCTGGTCGACTACGAGGCACGCTGGCATGTCTTCGGCGTCGACGTCGATGCAGAGGAGGACCGCACCTTCCTGCTCAGTCGGATCGTCGGGGATGTGCGGGTGAGCTCCCAGAGCTTCGACCCCGCCCTGCGCGACGGTGCGGGGGATCGCGCACTCGCAGGGTTGGAACGGGTCGCGTCCGAGAACTCGGCTCTCCTGGAGATCACCCCGGGTACGGAGGCCGCACTGCGCCTGGGCCGAAGGGCCACATCAGCTCCTCAGGGCATCAACGTGCCCTTCGTGGACCTGCACATCCTCGCGGACGAACTCGCCTCGTACGGTCCGGAGGTTCGCGTGGTCGAGCCCGCACCGTTGCGCGACGCCGTGATCGCGCGTCTTCGCGCCGTCGCCGAGCTGCACACCGACGAGGAGGAGGCGAGATGACCGCCAAATCGAAGCCGTTGCTCGCCGCCGACCGGGTGCGGTTGTACCTGACCCTTGTTCCTTATGTGCTCGAGCACGGACAGGTGTCCCTCGAAGAGGCCGCGGCGGAGTTCGGCGTCACGTCGCAGGAGATGCGCGGCATGGTCGAGAAGCTCACCGTCATCGGGCTTCCCGGTGAAGACGGCTATTGGCAGCAGCCGCAGGAGATGTTCGACATCAACTGGGACCTCCTGGACCTCGAAGACGTCATCGAGATCACCAACGATGTCGCGCTCCGTCGTGTGCCGCGCTTCACCGCGCGGGAGGCGGCCGCCCTGCTCGCCGGTCTGCAGATGGTGGCCGCGGTTCCCGCCGTCTCGGACTCGGGCCTGGTGGCCGGACTGATCTCGAAGCTGTCCCGTGGCGCTGCCGACGCGCCCGCCGACGTGGTCGTCGCGCCCAGCGCCGTCGACGAGGTTCGTGAAGCGGTGGCTCGAGGCCTGCACGAAGGTGTCGCGATCGCCTTCACGTATCAGGCTCCCGATGCCGCGCCGACGACGCGCACCGTCGATCCGATGCAGATCCTGATCACGAACGGACAGTGGTATCTGCAGGGGTGGTGCCACCTCCGGAAGGCGATGCGCACCTTCCACCTCGACCGGGTGAGCGCACCGACGCTGACAGAGATCCCGATCACCCACAGCGGAGATCAGGTTCCGGAGGCGTTCGTCGGACTCGACGAGGAGCGCGAGGTGACGGTGCGCGTCGCCGAGCGTCTCGCACCCCTGCTCAGCGGATTCGTGCCCACCGGGGCGACTGAGGCGGTCGACGGCGCAGTGACCACTCGGCTGCATCTCGCCGACCCGCGCGGCATCAAGCGGCTCGCGGCGCGCTTCGGGGGAGCCATGGAGGTCCTGGAACCGGGTGTAGCCCGCGCGGCGACCAGGGAGTGGGCAGCCGCAGGACTCGCCCTCTATCGCCAACCCGAAGCAAAGGTTTGATCTGTAGACTGGATCGAACGCTCACCGACGACGGGAAACCTGACATGTTCGCTGGAATGCAAGGCTGGCACCTGCTTATCGTGCTGGCAGTGATCCTCCTTCTTTTCGGTGCGGCGAAGCTGCCGGCCCTCGCCAAGAGCATGGGTCAGTCCGCCCGCGTGTTCAAGGGCGAGATGAAGGCGATGAAGGACGATGACGCCGCTCGCACCGAGTCCGCAGCCGTCGACCCGACCACGGTGAAGGACTCGGGCATCGACCCTGAGACTCCGCCCCGCGCCTGACCGGCCGTGGCAGCCATCGAACCGACCGTGATGCCGAAGGCGGATCGGGATCGACGGATGTCGCTCGGCGCGCATCTCGTCGAACTGCGCAAGCGCCTCATGTTCGCTGCGCTCGCTCTCGTGGTCGGCATGGTCATCGCCTTTCTCGTGGCTGACCCGATCATCAACTTCATCACCGAACCGGTGCGCATCATCGCCGAGAAGCGCGGAGACGACTTCAGCGCGCTCAACTTCGGAACCATCACCTCGGCGTTCGACATGCGCATGCGCATCGCGTTCTCCATCGGCATCTTCCTGTCGGCTCCGGTCTGGCTGTGGCAGGTCTGGGCGTTCATCATGCCCGGCCTCACTCGCAAAGAGGTCAGGTACACGATCGGTTTCGTCGTGGCTGCCGTTCCGCTGTTCTTCGCCGGCTGCTACCTCGGGGTGATGATCATGCCCCACATCATCGAGCTCATGTGGAGCTTCACCCCGGCCGGAGCGACGAACCTCTACTCCGCCCAGGAGTACTACGACTTCATCTTCAAGCTGATGATCGTGATCGGCATCTCGTTCGTGCTGCCGGTGTTCCTGGTCGCTCTCAACCTCGCCGGCGTCATGTCGGGCCGAGCGATCCTCAAGGGATGGCGGGTCGCCATCATCATCGCCACGGTGTTCGCCGCTCTCGCGACGCCGGCCGCCGACGTCGTCAGCATGCTCATGCTCGCGGGTATCCTGATCGTCCTCTTCTTCGCCGCCGCGGGTCTCTCCCTGATCTTCGATCGACGCAAACGCAAACGCGACGAGGCATCAGGGCTTCTGCCGGATCCGGCATGAGTTCGCCCTCGGAGAGGTACGCGCGCGCGCAGGAGGCAGTGGAGCACCCGCAGTCCACAGCGTTCGCGGCGTTGCAGAAGTTCCAGCTCGACGCCTTCCAGGTCGCAGGCTGCCACGCGCTCGAGAGCGGACGCAGCGTACTGGTCGCAGCCCCCACGGGTGCGGGAAAGACCATCGTCGGTGAGTTCGCGATCCACCTCGCGATGCAGACCGCGAGCGACAAGGCGTTCTACACGACGCCGATGAAGGCGCTCTCCAATCAGAAGTTCAGAGAGCTGGTCGACGTCTACGGAGCCGATCAGGTGGGTCTGCTCACCGGCGACACCAACATCAACGGCAACGCCCGCATCGTCGTGATGACCACCGAAGTCCTGCGCAACATGATCTACGCCGACTCCTCGGCGCTGCGGGACCTGCGCTACGTCATCATGGACGAGGTCCACTACCTCGCCGACCGCTTCCGCGGCGCGGTGTGGGAAGAGGTCATCATCCACCTGCCGGCGCGTGTGCGCCTGGTCTCCTTGAGCGCCACCGTATCCAACGCCGAGGAGTTCGGTGATTGGCTGGACACCGTGCGCGGCGACACCGAGGTGATCGTCTCCGAGATCCGGCCTGTGCCGCTGGAGCAGCACGTGCTCGTCCGCGACGACCTCCTGCCGCTCTTCGACGATCGTGCCGGCCCGGCCACCGCGCAGGTGAACCAGGAGCTGATGCGTATCCGCTCCTCTACGGGCACGACATACGAGAACAACCGTCAGGCGCAGTCCTACCGCAGCGACCGCCACGCCGGTCGTCAGGCGAAGCGGCCTCAGCGAGGCGGCCGTCGTCCGGTACGCGCCGCCAACGCACGCCGGATCGAGCGGATGGATCGCCCCGACGTCGTGCGACTTCTGGAGCGGGCGAATCTGCTCCCGGCGATCTTCTTCATCTTCAGTCGGGTCGGGTGCGAGGCCGCCGTGCAGCAGGTGCGTCGGGCAGGGATCCGGCTCACCTCGAACGAGGAGCGTTCCGAGATCCGCGCCATCGTCGAGGAGCGCACGCGCACCCTCCAGGAGGAAGACCTCGGCGTGCTCGGCTACTGGGAGTGGCTCGACAACCTCGAGCGCGGCGTCGCATCGCACCACGCGGGGTTGCTGCCCGCGTTCAAGGAAGTCGTCGAGGAGCTCTATCAGCGCAAGCTCGTGAAGGTCGTCTTCGCCACCGAGACGCTCGCGCTCGGGATCAACATGCCGGCGCGTACGGTCGTGCTCGAGAAGATGGAGAAGTTCAACGGCGAGGCCCGTGTCGCCATCACCTCGGGGGAATACACACAGCTCACCGGGCGCGCCGGGCGTCGAGGCATCGACGTCGAAGGTCACGCCGTGGTGCAGTGGACCGAGGGCATGGATCCGCAGGCGGTCGCGGCGCTCGCTTCCCGCAGGACGTATCCGCTGAATTCGAGCTTCCGCCCCACGTACAACATGGCTGTGAACCTGATCGACATGTTCGGCAAGGTCAGGGCCCGGCAGATCCTGGAATCGTCGTTCGCGCAGTTCCAGGCGGACCGTGCCGTCGTCGGGCTGGCGCGTCAGGTGCGCGAGGCCGAGGAGTCTCTGGCCGGCTACCAGAGCGCGATGGCATGCGAGCACGGAGATTTCCCCGAGTACGCGGCCATCCGGCGCGAGCTGAGCGACCTCGAGAAGAAGAACCGACAGGATTCGAACGCGCCGCGTGCGTCGCGCGACAAGCGCATGAAGCGCATGCAATCATTGCGCACGCAGATGCAGCGCCACCCCTGCCACCGCTGTCCCGATCGTGAAGCTCACGCGCGGTGGGCGGAGCGCTATTGGAAGCTCAAGCGCCAGAACGACCGGATCCGTCGTCAGATCGAGACGCGCACCGGTTCCGTCGCGCGCGTCTTCGACCGTGTCATCGAGGTGCTGGAGACACTCGACTACATCGTGGACGACGGCGAGGAGACCACTCTGACCGAGGCCGGACGCACCATGCGCCGTATCTACGGTGAACGCGATCTGCTGGTCGCCGAGTCCCTGCGCCAAGGCCTGTGGGCCGGTCTCGACGCCCCCTCACTCGCCGCCATGGCGTGCTGCCTGGTGTACGAGCCCCGCCGCGACGAAGCGAATGCGGGGGAGCGGGGTCTGCCGCGCGGTGCCTTCCGCGCGGCGTACGAGAAGACGACGACGCTGTGGGCCGAGCTCGACGATCTGGAGCAGGACCATCACCTTCCCGGCAGCGAGCCGTTGGCGGCCGGGCTCGCCGGGGCGATGCACTCGTGGGCGCGCGGCGGAATGCTCGACCGGGTGCTGATCGACGCCGACATGGCGGCCGGTGACTTCGTGCGCTGGGCGAAGCAGACGATCGACCTGCTGGATCAGCTCTCGATCGTGGCGGAGGACGCCACGATCGCGCGGACCGCGCGGGCCGCGCTCGACGGCGTGCGCCGGGGCATCGTCGCCTACTCCTCGATGTGAGATGGATGCGATGACCGACAAACGAGCGCCCCAGCGCGCCCTCCTGCCTCTGTGGGCCGCTGTGCTCTCCGCCGGACTCGCCGCGGTGATGATGGACCTGGCCTATCCGGAGGCCGCCGTATGGATCCTCGCCTTCCCGGCGACCGCTCTCGTTCTGGTCTCACTGATCGGACGCCGTTTCGGGGGAGCGCTGCTGGTCGGAGTCGTCTACGGGATCCTGTTCTTCGGACTTCTCGTCTCCTGGACGTCGCGCTACCTGGGCCCGGTCCCGTGGGCCGCTCTCAGTGTCCTCGAGGGAGTTCTGACGGGAATCGCCCTCGTCCCGATCGCCCTCGCCTACCGGTGGCTCCCGAAGGCCTTCCCCGGGACCGCAGGACGCCTCCTGGCGCTTCCCGCTGTCGTCGCCGCCCTCTGGGTCGGCCGCGAGCTTTTCGTCGGCTCGTGGCCCTACGGGGGCTTCCCCTGGGCGCGCATCGGCATGAGTCAGGCGGAGAGCCCTCTGGCACCGGTCTCCTCATGGGTGGGCGTCAGCGGACTCAGTTTCCTCATGGTCTTCGTCGTGGCGATGCTCATCGAGGTCGCGCGCATGCGGGCATGGCGACGGCCACTCCTCGTGATCGCGCCCGCCGCCCTCGTGGTGGTGCTCCTGTTCACCCCGCTCTTTCCCACGTCTTCGAGCGGTTCCCTGCGGATCGCTGCGGTGCAGGGAAACGGTCCGACCGGCTACTTCGACGACCGCGAGCCGTTCTCGGTGATCCAGGCGCAGACCGACGCGACCGCGCCTCTCTACGGCGAGGATGTCGATCTCCTGGTGTGGCCGGAGGGGTCGTTGGACGGCGACCCGTTCCAGATCGACGCCCTCGCTCGGCGGATGACTCTGCTCGCCAACCGGATCGACGCCCCGCTGCTGGCGAACGCGGCGACAGGCCGGGAGGACCGATACTTCAACACGTCGATGCTGTGGAATCCCGACGGCACGGCGACACAGCTGCATGACAAGCGCCACCCGGTCCCGTTCGGCGAGTACGTGCCGGATCGCGCTTTCTTCAACGCGCTCGCTCCCGACCTCATCGGACTCATCCAGAGGGAGTACACCCCGGGCTCGAACCCTCCGCTGGTCACCGTCGAGGGTGTCCCTGTCGGCCTCGCCATCTGCTTCGACGTGATCTACGACGACGTGATCTGGCAGGGCCTGAACTCCGGCGCTGAGGTGATGGTGTTCCAGACGAACAACGCGGACTTCCGTGGCACGGACGAGAATCTCCAGCAGCTGGCCTTCGCCCGGATGCGGGCCATCGAGACGGGCCGCAGCGTGGTGAACGTCTCGACCGTCGGCACGAGCCAGATCATCCGCGCCGACGGATCGACCGTCACGAGCCTGGATGCAGATGAGGCCGGAGCGATGCTCGAGGATGTCGAGCTCCGATCCGGCCTCACAGCTGGTGTGGTGCTGGGCCCCTGGGTGCAGGCGATCCTGCTCTGGGGCGGTCTGGGCGCGCTCCTCGTCGGGTGGTGGCGCGCCAGGAGGCGCTAAGCGCCGATCTTCTCCCGGGTCGGGTCTTCGCCGGCACCGCGGCGGGCGCGGATGAAGGCGAGGCGCTCCTCGAGGAGTTCCTCGAGTTCTGCGCGGCTACGACGCTCCAGCAGCATGTCCCAGTGGGTGCGGGCAGCCTTCTCGTCGGTGACCTCGAGCGTGACGGCCTGGCCGTCGACGTTCAGGCGGGCTTCGGCGCCGCACGCGCGGCACTCCCAGGTCTGGGGCGGTTCTGCGTCCGCCGCGAACATCAGGTTCGTGACGTGGCCGCAGGTGTCACAGGTGTAGGTGGTCTCACGGCGCTCCATGAAAACGACGCCCTCTTCGCTCTGTAGGCTCTGGGCGCCGAGTCGGATGCCGCGCAGGCTGCGATCTGCCATTGTGTGGTCCTCTCGTCGCTGTCAGGTATAGCGCTCCAGCCTGTGCGCTTCATCCACGCGGCCGCCTTCTCGGCGGAACTCACAGGTTAATCCCAGCGCCGGAGGTTATGGGACGCGTCGGAGGTCAGCGGGGGATCAGCGCTTTGAGTGCCACGTCCGCGCGATCGGAGACGATTCCGTGGGCGCCGAGAGCGATGAGGCGATGCATGTGTTCGGGCTCGTTCACCGTCCATACGTGGACTTCGACGTCATGTCGTCTGGCAGCGCGGACGAGGGCCGGCGTCATGACCTTCAGCGCACCGTAGCGCTCGGGTATCTGCAGAGCGTCGACCTCCCGGAGCACACGAGCGGGGGAGAGGCGCAGCGCCGACAGAGCCCTCAGCGCGGCGATCGTTCCGCTCCCACCGGATGTGGCGGGGCGAAGTGCTGCTCCGGACCGCAAGACCGAGGCGAGCGCGGCTCGACGGGTCGCGTCGGAGAAGCTCGTCAGGAGCACCCGGTGCGTGTGCTCGACCAGTATCGGTCCGAGCGGATCGACGGCTGCGGGGGTCTTCACATCGATGTTGAAGCGGACGTCCGGGAAGGAAACCAGTGCCTCGGCCACCGTCAGGAGCCCGCCGTGGTCCGCGAAGAGCATCCGGAGCTCTCGAGTCCGCACCTCCCGCACGCTGCGGCTGTCGCCGACCAGCCGGGTCAGTGTCTCATCGTGGAACAGGACGACGTCGCCATCAGCCGTGACCTGGCAGTCGGTCTCGATGTAGTCGATGCCTGCCGCATGCGCAGCGGCGAATGCCGCAGCGGAGTTCTCCCAGACGCCCGAGTCCTCGCCTGCCGCGGTGATCAGACCGCGGTGGGCGAGGACTCGGGGATGCCGCGTCTTCGAGAAGTACGGGTGCGTCACGCGCCCGGCAGCGTGTTCGTCGGGCCCTGGCCCGGCTTCGGGGTGAATGCACTGCCGATGCCCTTGAGCGCCTCGGTGAGTTCGCTCGGGATGATCCACAGCTTGTTGGACTGACCCTCGCTGATCTTCGGCAGCATCTGGAGGTACTGGTAGGCGAGGAGCTTGTCGTCCGGCTCGCCCTGATGGATCGCGCTGAAGACGTTCTGAATGGCCTCGGCCTCACCCTGCGCACGCAGCACGGCGGCCTGCTTGTCGCCCTCTGCGCGGAGGATCTCGGCCTGGCGAGCACCTTCGGCTTCCAGGATCGCGGACTGCTTCGTTCCCTCCGCCGTCAGGATCGCGGCGCGGCGGTCACGCTCGGCGCGCATCTGCTTCTCCATGGAGTCCTGGATCGAGATGGGCGGGTCGATCGCCTTGAGCTCGACGCGACCGACGCGGATGCCCCACTTGCCTGTCGCCTCATCGAGGACGACACGGAGCTGACCGTTGATGTTGTCGCGGCTGGTGAGCGCCTCTTCGAGGTTCAGTCCACCGACGACGTTACGCAGAGTGGTGGTCGTCAGCTGCTCGACCGCGCCGAGGTAGTTCGCGATCTCGTAGGTCGCGGCGCGCGCATCGGTGACCTGGAAGTAGACGACCGTGTCGATCGACACGACGAGGTTGTCCTCGGTGATCACCGGCTGCGGCGGGAACGAGACGACCTGCTCGCGCATGTCGATCAGAGGGCGCAGGCGATCGATGAAGGGCACGAGGACGTTGAGCCCGGGGGTGAGGGTCTTGTGGTAGCGCCCGAGGCGTTCGACGACCCCCGCTGTGGCCTGCGGGATGATGCGGATCGCGCGAGCGACGGTGACCACCACGAAGATGATCACCGCGATCACGAGGACCCACAGGATCGCGGTGGGGATGAACGATGCGTCGTTCACGGGGTTCTCCTAGTCGTTGACGGGACGGACGATGGCGGTCGCGCCGTTGATCGCACTCACGGCGACCGGAGCGCCCTGGGGGATCGGCACGGGTGTGGCGGTGCGTGCGGTCCAGGTGTCGCCGTTGGCGAGCTTGACCTGACCCGAGATCTGCGTGATCTCGTGCAGCGCGATGCCGCGGAGGTCGACGAGGGCGTCGACGTTCGACTTCGTCGGATCCTCCCCGCGCCGCAGGCGCTTGAGCAGCGGCGGCCGCAGGAAGAGGATGAACAGCGCGGCCGCGGCGGCGGCGATGATCACCTGCACCCACACCGGGACGCCGATCAGGTCGGTGACCAGACCGACGACGCTGCCGAAGCTCAGCATGAGGAAGGTGAAATCCAGCGAGAGCATCTCGATGACGAGGAAGACGGCGATCAGGACCAGCCAGCCGATCCAAGCCCATTGGTCGATGAACGTGACGAATGTCGTGAAGTTGTCCATGCGGCCTCCTTTGTGGTCAACGTATCACGCGGGCGTCCGCGGATCCGGGTGCCACAGCGCGCGCTTGGTAGTGTGTGAGGGCCGTGCGATCACGGCTTTTTCACGCATCATGAGGAGTCACCGTGACCGACGTTCTTCCCGCAGGATCCCTTGACGGCAAGGTCGCCCTTGTCACCGGTTCATCGCGGGGCATCGGCGCCGACACCGTGCGCTACCTCGCCGAGGCCGGTGCCGACGTCGTCATCAACTTCCGCAACAAGGCACCGCGTGCCGAGAAGCTGGCCGCACAGCTGCGCGAGCTCGGTCGTCGTGCGCTCGTCGTCGGTGCCGACCTGACCGACCCCGAGTCCGTCGCCGAGATGTTCGACGCCATCCGTGCCGAGTACGGGCGCCTCGACGTGCTCGTGCTCAACGCGTCCGGCGGCATGGAGTCCGGCATGGCCGAGGACTACGCACTCACCTTGAACCGCGACGCCCAGCTCAACGTCCTGAACGCGGCGACGCCCCTGCTCGGCGAAGGCGCGCGCGTGGTGTTCGTCACCAGCCACCAGGCCCACTTCATCCGGACCACGCCGACCATGCCGGAGTACGAGCCGGTGGCACTCTCCAAGCGCGCAGGAGAAGACGCGCTGCGCGAGCTCATCCCCGGTCTGGCCGCGAAGGGGATCGGGTTCACGGTCGTCTCCGGCGACATGATCGAGGGGACGATCACCGCGACGCTGCTGGAGCGGGCGAACCCGGGAGCGATCGCGGAGCGCCGGGAATCGGCGGGCAAGCTCTACAACGTTTCGGAGTTCGCGGCAGAGGTCGCCAAGGCAGCCGTCGACCCCGTGCCCGCGGACAACACGCGCCTCGTGGGTGACGTGAGCGCCTTCGCGGCCGAGTAGTACGACACAGAGAATCGGCCCCGTCCTGCATCATGCAGGACGGGGCCGATCGTGTTTCAGGCGATGAGCGTCAGCTCGCCGCTCCGCCCTGGACGGCGGACACGAACTCCTTCGCGTCCCGACCGAGCGTGATGGCACGCACGATCTGAACGATGCCGAGCACGACCAGCGAGATGCCCAACAGGAGCCAGAACGCGAAGCCGGCGATCAGCGGCGAGAACAGGACGATGATTCCGGCGACGATGCTGAGGATCGCGTAGAGGACGGTCCAGACCCGCGACCCGTCGCTGCCGAGCAGCGTGAGGGCGACGATCCCGTCGACGATCCAGCTGACGCCGATGAAGATCACGACGACGAACGCGAGCGTGGCTGCGGCGGCGTTCAGGTTGAAGAACGCGATGACACCGGCTGCGATGTACAGCAGGCCGAGGACGATGTGGCCTACGCGGGCCCATCCTCCCTTCGCGCTCGAGAAGATGCCGAGCCCGACGTACACGAGACCGGCGACGACCAGGTACGACGCGAAGATCGCCGTCACGATGACCGCGGACTTGATGGGCCAGACGAGGAGGACGATTCCGGCGATCAGCGCGATGACGCCGGCGACCGCCAGCGTGACCCGGATCGACTTGAACAGAGACTTGGCCTCCGTGAGTGGTTCAGACATGGTGGGGAGCCCTTTCTGAGAAGATGCTGTAAGGATGCATCCTCAGGGTAGCGTTCCCGTGCTCCGGGATGGGGGAGAAGGTCCCACCCGCGTTTCGCTCCGTCACGCCGCGACTTCCGGCGACATGGCAAGATCGAGTCGTGCCCGCCGTCGACGAAGATCGCCTGCGTGAGCTCGCCGTGATGAGAAGGGTCAGAGACCGCATCGACCGCGAGTACGCCAGGCCGCTCGACGTGCAGGCTCTCGCGGACGGCGTGCACATGTCGGCCGGGCATCTGAGCCGACAGTTCCGCGAGGCCTACGGCGAATCGCCGTACTCCTACCTGATGACTCGGCGGATCGAGCGTGCGATGGCGCTGCTACGGCGCGGTGACTTGTCGGTGACAGAGGTGTGCTTCGAAGTGGGGGGCTCCTCGCTCGGCTCGTTCAGCACGAGATTCTCGGAGCTGGTCGGTGTCGCACCCAGCGTGTACCGTGAACGCGCCGCCACCGTCGAGGGGATTCCCTCGTTCCACGCCAAACAGGTGACCAGACCGATCAGGAATCGAGAAGCGCCGCGCACCGATGCGCACCTACCGTGAACACCATGAACATCCGCATCCACTACGCATTCCTTCCGCACACCGACGCCGAAGCGGCGCTCGGTTTCTACCGCGACGCCCTCGGCTTCGAGGTTCGCAACGACGTCGGCTACGACGGGCTGAGGTGGCTCACGGTCGGCCCGCCCGGCCAGCCCGAGACGTCGATCGTGCTGCATCCGCCGGCGACCGACCCCGGTATCACCGACGTCGAGCGCCAGACGATCCTCGAGCTCATCGCGAAGGGCAGCTACGCGGCGCTGACACTGGCCAGCGACGACGTCGACGCGCTGTTCGAACGCCTCGTCGAGCGCGGCGCCGACGTCGTCCAGGAGCCGATCGACCAGCCCTACGGGGTTCGCGACTGCGCCTTCCGCGACCCCGCAGGCAATCTGCTCCGCATCAATCAAGCCGCCTGATCTCTCCACCGACCACACGAAGGACGCCGATGACCACGGACGAGCACCCCGCCGACACCCACGACCTGATCCGCGTGCAGGGCGCGCGCGAGAACAATCTGAAGGACGTCAGCGTCGACATCCCGAAGCGCCGCCTCACCGTGTTCACCGGCGTCTCCGGTTCCGGGAAGAGCTCGCTCGTCTTCGACACGATCGCTGCGGAGTCGCGGCGCATGATCGATGAGACCTACAGTGCCTTCGTCCAGGGCTTCATGCCCTCGGTTCCACGACCCGACGTCGACGTGCTCGAGGGACTGACGACGGCGATCATCGTCGACCAGGAACGCCTCGGCGCGAACCCGCGATCGACCGTCGGCACCGTGACGGACGCCAACGCGATGCTGCGCATCCTGTTCAGCAAGCTCGGACAGCCCTACATCGGCGGGCCGACGGCGTTCTCGTTCAACATCCCGACCCAGAAGGCCAGCGGCGTGATGACCGGCCCGGGAGGGGCGAAGAAGATCGTGAAGGACGCGATCTATCTCGGCGGCATGTGCCCACGATGCGAAGGCAGGGGAGCGGTATCCGATATCGACCTCGCCCAGATCGTCGATGAGACGAAGTCTCTCGACGAAGGTGCCATCATGGTGCCCGGCTACACCGCCGACGGATGGATGGTGAAGGGTTTCTCCCAGTCGGGGTTCTATCCGGGCGACAAGCCGATCTCGCAGTTCACCGAGAAGCAGCGTCACCTCTTCCTCTACGGCGAGGTCACGAAGGTGAAGATCTCCGGGATCAACATGACCTATGAGGGTCTCATCCCGAAGATCACCAAGTCGATGCTGTCGAAAGACCTCGATGCGCTGCAGCCACGCGTCCGCGCCTTCGTCGAGCGTGTCGCCACCTTCGCGGTCTGCCCGGAGTGCGACGGCACCCGCCTGACCGAAGGTGCGCGCTCCTCGAAGATCGAGGGCGTGAGCATCGCCGACGCCTGCCGCATGCAGGTTACGGATCTGGCCGACTGGGTGCGCGGACTCGATCTTCCCGAAGCGGGCCCGCTTCTGCAGGCGCTCAGCGCCAACCTCGACGCCTTCGTCACGCTGGGGCTCGGTTACCTCAGTCTGGAACGACCCTCCGGCACGCTGTCCGGGGGAGAGGCGCAGCGCATCAAGATGCTCCGGCACCTCGGCTCTTCGCTCACCGACATCACCTACGTCTTCGACGAGCCGACGATCGGCCTGCACCCGCACGACATCCAGCGCATGAACGGGCTCCTGCTCCAGCTGCGCGACAAGGGCAACACCGTGCTGGTCGTGGAACACAAGCCCGAGACCATCGTGATCGGCGACCACGTGGTCGACCTGGGGCCTGGTGCGGGAAACGCCGGTGGCGAGATCTGCTTCGAGGGCACGGTCGAGGGGCTGAAGGCGAGCGGCACGAAGACCGGCGAGCATCTCGACGACAGGGCACAGTTGAAGGATGCGGTGCGCTCGGGCACGGGAGCCATCGAGGTGCGAGGGGCGACCGCGAACAACCTGCAGGCCGTCGATGTCGACATCCCGACCAGCGCGCTCACGGTCGTGACGGGTGTGGCTGGCTCCGGCAAGAGCTCGCTCATCCACGGATCGGTCTCGAACCGCGACGGTGTCGTGTCGATCGATCAGGCGGCGATCAAGGGGTCCCGCCGCAGCAACCCCGCGACCTACACGGGGCTTCTCGAGCCGATCCGCAAGGCGTTCGCGAAGGCCAACGGCGTCAAGCCCGCTCTGTTCAGCGCGAACTCCGAAGGTGCCTGCCCGTCATGCAAGGGTGCGGGCGTCATCATCACCGAGCTCGGCTTCATGGACACCATCGAGACGCCGTGCGAAGACTGCGGAGGCAAGCGCTTCCAGGTCGGCGTGCTCGAGTACAAGCTCGCGGGCAAGGACATCACCGAGGTTCTCGACCTCCCGGTCTCCGAGGCCCGGGTGTTCTTCAGTGAGGGAGAGGCCAAGCTGCCTGCGGCCGCGGCCATCCTCGGCCGGTTGGAAGACGTGGGGCTCGGGTATCTCTCGCTGGGACAGCCGCTGTCGACGCTGTCGGGTGGCGAACGTCAGCGCATCAAGCTGGCGATCCAGATGGGGGAGAAGGGGGACGTGTACGTGCTCGACGAGCCCACCACGGGCCTTCACCTGGCGGATGTCGACAAGATCCTCGGCCTCCTGGATCGACTCGTCGACGCCGGGAAGACCGTGATCGTGATCGAGCACCATCAGGCGGTCATGGCGCACGCGGATTGGATCATCGACATCGGGCCCGGAGCCGGTCACGACGGCGGCAAGATCGTCTTCGAGGGAACACCGACGGATTTGGTATCCTAAAAATCGACGTTGACGGGGGAGCACCTCGCAACCTACGTCGGCGTGTGAGAGGAGTAGGGGCGCATCACCTGAGGCGCCCCCGGCG
The DNA here is from genome assembly GCF_019443525.1 of Microbacterium sp. PAMC22086. NCBI lineage: Bacteria > Bacillati > Actinomycetota > Actinomycetes > Micrococcales > Microbacteriaceae > Microbacterium > Microbacterium sp. PAMC22086. Next base: position 2,380,183 of record NZ_CP080380.1, read on the forward strand.
CTCGGGGCCGCCGCGGAAGTCGCCTCAGTCCCGCCGGGCGACGATCGTGTAGGTGCACGGCATCAGATCGCGTTCGGCCTCGGGCCAGGCATAGCCACCGGCGACCTCGACCATACGGTCGCTGAACTGCCATGGCAGGGTCCGGCCCTCGTCGAAGTGCAAGAGGCGTAGACCTGCGCGCAGCAGCGCGCCGAGGATCTCGGACAACGAGTGGGGCCACTCGTAGGTGCGCGTGGGAGATACGACCGTCGCCGGCATAAGTGGAGTCGTCATCCCACTGCTGCGCATGCCCGGTCGCGAAATACGGATACCGCGTGGTCAGGCCCACGGCATCCTCATCCAACGCGTAGAGGGCGGGATGGCCGTCGCGGATGAAGAACATGCCGCCGGGGCGCAACAGCGCGACGATCTGGGCGGCCCACCGGTCAAGGTCGTCGAGCCAGGTGATCGTCCCGATACTCGTGTAGACGACGTCGAAGTCGCCGACGACGGCGGCCCGCGCATCGAGGACATCGGTCTCCACCCACGTGGCCTCGACGCCCAGACGCGTCGCGAGCTCACCTGCCGTGTGAAGCGCCGACGGCGAGAAGTCGACGCCGGTGACCCTCGCGCCGGCGCGAGCCAGTGAGACGGTGTCGGTGCCGATGTGGCACTGCAGGTGGCACAGGTCGAGTCCGGACAGACCGCCCGACGGAAGGAATGCAGATATCGCGGCGAGATCGTCGCGCACGACATCACTCAGATGATCCGGATCGTCGAACGCTTCGAGTCCGTACGCTTCCTCGTGCACAGGAACGCGATCTTCCCAGTTCGCCTGGTTCGCCCGCCGTGCAGATTCCCAGTCGATGTCGACATTGCTTCCATTCACGGTGCGAGCCTATCGAGTGCCGCATTCCGGCGAGGAGCAATATCCGATAATGCACATTATGTCAGCTCGAAGACGACATGTTCTCGGTAGATGCGAATACGCCGGTTGCCACGACTCTCCTGGGTTAGCTTGCCCACGACCTCGCATGCCGGAAGGACGCATCTGTCGCCGCTGCTACCAGCGAGCCACGCGCATCCACGGTGCGTGCATCTCCTGCGGCACCACGCGCCTCTTGCCCGGACTCATCGACGGCGAACCAGCATGCGTGGACTGCGCCGACATCCCAAAAGACTTCCGCTGCACTCGCTGCGGCCGCGAGGACGAACCGGTACGACGAGGGCTCTGCGCGCACTGCTGCCTCACCGACGATCTCAGCGGGCTCCTCGCCGGGGACGATGGCGACATCTCCCCCATCGTCCGACCACTCTTCGACGCTCTCTCAACGCAGACTCTCGCTCGAAGCGCCACGATATGGCTCACCGTCAATCCCGCTGCGAAGCAGCTCCTGCGTGACCTCGCGACCGGAGCTGCGCCGCTCACGCATGACACGTTCACGACGCACCCCTCCCCCGAAAAAGTCTTGTTCCTCCGCCAGCTCTGCATCGAACACGGACTCCTCGAACGTGTGAACTTCGACATCGAACGATTCCAAGCCTGGGTCGATCAAATGACCGCGGCTGAGCCCGCAAGCGAGACGCGACTGATTCGACAGTTCGCCCGCTGGGTGCATCTACAACGAATGCACGCCCTCGACGCCGCAGGAAAAATGCGCAAAGGGACGTTCCTATCGGCCAAACAGAGCACGTCCACCGCGATCGGATTCCTCCGTCATCTGCGTGAACGCGGACACACGCCGTCGGAATGCGTGCAAGCAGATGTAGACGATTGGCTGACTGGAGGTCCACCACGCGAAGTCTCGCCCGTACATTCGTGCGCTGGGGCGTCAAGAACGGTCACATCGCATCGGTCGAGTTCCCGTACCGCGTAGCGAAGACGCAGCCGATCATCACGCAGCAGCAGCGCGTGCAGCATCTTCGAACGCTCCTCAACACGCACGTCGAGTCCGAAACGGCCGAGCAAGTCGCAGGCATGCTCTTTCTCCTCTACGCGCAGCCGCTCACTCGAATCGCGCGCATGCGTCTCTCGCAAGTTGCTGATGCTGGTGACCGTCTGACGGTTGCTATCACCGCCGATGAACTCGTCGTGCCCACGCCATTCGACGAGATCGTACGAGCCCATCTGAGAGATCTGCCGAACACGAATACCTCGGCGCATCGCAACAGTCAGTGGTTGTTCCCTGGGGCCAGGCCGGGTGAACCTATGCACCAGTCGACGATGATGAACAAGCTCCGAGATCGCGGAATCGACCTGCGCGGTGCGCGTAACGCCGCCCTACGGACACTCGTTCTCGAGATGCCAGCACCGATCGTCGCCGACAGCCTCGGCTATAGCTACAACGTCACAGACCGACACCGCGCGGCCGCCGGTGCGATCCACACCGACTATGTCGGCCGTCGGGCGACGTCTCGGAAGTAGCCTCGCTTCTAGCCGCGACTCGGCGTAAAGTATCCCTCTCATGCCAAACGCGAATCGGGCCCGTCCCTACGTTGTCACCGTCCATCCCGACGGGCGGTGGTGGCACATCAGAGTTCCAGAACTCAACACCGTCTCGCAGGCGCTGACGCTGCAAGAAGTGCCGAGTCAAGCTCGCGATCTCATCAGCGTCTGGCTCGATACCCGCCCGGACACGGTGCGTTTCATCGTGAAGCGAAGGAGTGGCCTACGTCCGGGATGGGCTGCATCGTGAACCAACGCCGAACTCATGCGCGGATGGGCTGACCCCGTTTCGTAGGTCCAGTCGTTATGAGAGTCGTCCTGTTGTCCGCGGTCGCGGGCAGGGAGACTGGTCAGATCATGACGAACAGCAGGAAGCGTCACACCCCGGAGCAGGTCGTCCGTAAGCTCGGGCAGGCCGACAGGATGCTCGCCGACGGTCAGGACGTCGCGGCGGTGTGCCGGGAGCTCGTGGTGTCCGAGCAGACGTACTACCGGTGGCGGAACCAGTACGGCGGCCTCAAGGCCGACGACGCAAAGCGCCTGAAGGAGCTGGAGAAGCAGAATGCGACCCTGAAGCGTCTGCTCGCGGAAGCGGAGCTGGAGAAGGCCGCGCTCAAGGAGCTGGCTGAGGGAAACTTCTAAGCCCGGACAGGCGCCGCGCCGCCGTCGATCACCTCACGCGCAAGCTGCGGGTGAGCGAACGGATGGCGTGCCGTCTGGTCGGGCTGAGCCGCTCCGCGTATCGGCGACCGCTCAAGGGCGACACGGTCGCGGACCCGGATCGGGCGTTCAGGGAGTGGCTGCGCGCCTGGGCGAAGGACCATCCCCGCTCCTTGGACATGTTGATGTTCTCCGGGCGCACCTGCAGCGTCGCGACAGGATCACCCTCAGGCGTGGTGAGCGAGATCTGCCCCCACTCGACCATGCACCGGACCGGACAACCCAAGGCATCGCCAAGGGCTTCGATCTTGCGCACGGTCGAGGACGTGCCGTATCCGTTGGCCACGAGCGTTTCAGCTGCCGTGGACAGTGCCTCTACCGATGTGCCAGCCATCACGTCTCTTCTCGCTACCCCGTGCCTCACACCTCCACGGTCAGCGGACGGGCGCGGATCCTCTCCCTCATGCGAGGAATGGGGCCGCGAGGGCTACCGGGTGTTCAGATCCTCGCAGACGAAGCGCGTCGCTCTTCCACGGACCAGGAAGACACGGCAGAGATGACGCTCCGGGGCCTCAGAAGGAACGACTGTTGCGAACAACCCCTTGCTGAGTGGGGATGGTGCAAAAACGAAGGGTTCTGCACCACCGAGGCGAGCCGGTGGCTCAACCCACCGTTTATGGGCTCTTCACCGTTGCGGTGGGGAGTGAGGGGTTCGGCGGGTTGAGCGGCGGGTAGGGGTCGAGGTCCCCGAGGATCAGGAGCGACCAAGCTGCCCGATTTGTTCTCGAGGACCTCGACGTGTCTCACGCTACGGGGTGCGCCGACGCGCGCACGACCACCGATCCCTGCGCTCGCTGCGATCTTCTGTTCGGGCTCGATGGCGTTCGAGTCGAGCGGGTTGATCGCGACCCGATCACCATGCGGGTGACGGTCTCGACGCCCTGGCAGCTGGCGGGCTGCCCGGACTGCGGGGTCGTCGCGCTCAGCCGCGGCCGGCGGGTGCGGGTGCTGCGCGACGTGCCGCACGGCGACGTTCGGGTCCAGATCGTCTGGCGGCAACGACGTTGGCGCTGCGGCGAGGTCGAGTGCCCGCGGGGGACGTTCGCCGAACAGGTCCCGACCCTGGTCGCCGCTCGCGGCGTCCTGACCCGCCGCGCGGTGTGGTGGGCGGTCGGGCAGCTGCGCCGCGAGCACGCCACGATCGCTGGGCTCGCCCGCCGGTTGGGGGTCGGCTGGGCGACGCTGTGGCGCGCGGTCAAGCCCGAGCTCGAATGTCTGGCCGGTGACCCGACCAGGTTCGCCGGTGTGACGTCCCTGGGGGTCGATGAGCACATCTGGCACCACGGTGACGTGCGTGAGCGCGGCCCGAAGGAGTTGACCGGGATGGTCGACCTGACCCGTGACCAGGCCGGACGCGTGCACGCCCGGCTCCTGGACTTGGTGCCCGGCCGCTCGAAGAAGGCCTACACGGACTGGCTGCTCGACCGCGGCGTCGACTTCCGCGCGCGGATCGAGGTCGCTGCCCTGGACCCGTTCGGTGGCTACAAGTCCGCGATCGACGCCGAGCTCGCCGACGCCACCGCCGTCCTGGACGCGTTCCACGTCGTCAAGCTCGGCACGCAGGTCGTCGATGAGGTACGCCGCCGAGTCCAGCAGGACACCACCGGGCACCGCGGCCGCAAGGGCGACCCCCTGTTCGGAATCCAGACCATCCTGCGCGCCGGCGCCGAGAACCTCACCGACCGCCAGCTCGCCCGCCTCGAGACCGCGATCTTGGCCGATCCCGCCCACGAGGAGGTCTACGTCGCCTGGCGCTCCGCCCAAGACCTCCGAGCCGCGTACCGCGCGAAGGACACGACCAAGGGCCGTCGCCGCGCCGAGAAGATCCTGGACGCGTTCCACACCTGCCCGATCCCCGCGGTCGCCCGCCTGGGACGCACCCTGCGCCGCTGGCGGCAGGCGTTCTTGGCCTACTTCGACACCGACCGCGCGAACAACGGCGGCACCGAGGCCGTCAACGGCATCATCGAGCTGCACCGGCGCCTCGCCCGCGGCTACCGCAACAGCGACAACTACCGCCTCCGCATGCTCCTCGCCGCCGGCGGACTGATCACCTGATCCCTACCGGAACGGCGAAGAGCCCAATATTGACGCTGACGCGGGCGGTGCCGCCCACGGCATTAGCGGATCTCCACCATCCCCATGAGCTGCAGACTAGGTAAGCACCGTGCCGCTGGTCGACGCGCGGTCGATGATCCCGCTGGGGCGCCCGTCGACCCACCGGCCGACCCCGTCGATGCCGTACGCGAACTACTTGACGGCACAACCGGCGAATGCCCCCGAGCCGGTTGTCGATCGGCTTACGGAACGTCGACCATCGCAGCCAGCGCCCGCGAGAGCGGAGACCGCCACCGAGCATCAGAAGAACCCCGCCACGTAGAGGCAGAAGTCATAGGCTTGGAATCCAGCAGTCGTCGCAACGGTGTGAACTATCCCGGGCTCAGTAAAGCATTCATCCGCTCCGTCGGAGTGTCCCAGCCCAGCGCCTTGCGCGGTCGGTCGTTCAGTTCGTCGGCGATGGCGGCCAGGGCCCCGGCATCGTGGGCGCGGAGGTTTGTGCCTTTGGGGAGATACTGCCGGAGCAGCCCGTTGGTGTTCTCGTTCGTGCCGCGCTGCCAGGGTGATGCCCGCTCGCAGAAGTAGACCGCCATGTCCGTGGCGAGGGAGAAGGCCCGGTGCTCGCTCATCTCCGCGCCCTGATCCCAGGTGAGGGTCTTCTTCAGAGCGGCCGGCATCCCCTGCAGCGCGGTAACGAGGCTGTCGCGAACAGCATCGGCAGTGCGCTCAATCGGAAGATGGCCGAGGACCACGTAGCGTGTGGTCCTTTCAACGAGTGTCGCGACGGCTGAACCGCTGCCGGCGCCGACGATCAGGTCGCCTTCCCAGTGCCCTGGGATCGTGCGGCCTTCGACGTCGGCGGGGCGCTTTGAGATCGGTGTCATCTCGTCGATGAACCTGCTCGTGCGCGTCTGCGGGTCACGGTGCGGTTTGCGGCGCGAACGACCGCGACGCAGCGAGCCTGCCAACTCGCGTCTCAGCTCTCCATGCGCGTGGACGTAGATCGCCTGGTAGATCGTCTCGCAGCTCACGCGCATCCCCGGGTCATGGGGAAAGTCTCGCTGAAGGCGATGACGGATCTGCTCCGGCGACCATCGTTTCTTGAGCTTGGTGGCGACATAGTCCCGCAGAGGGCCGTCGAGCGCGAGCTTCGCTGCCCGCGGGCGCTCACGCCGCTTCACGGAGACGCGGTGCGCCGTGTGAGGCAGATAGCCGCTCCTGCTGACGGTGTTGCGTCTGACTTCGCGGCTGATCGTCGAAGGCGCCCGGCCCATCATCGCTGCGATCTTCCGGATCGACAGACCCGTCATCATCAGGTCCTTCAGCCGTTCTCGCTCGAGGAGGCTGAGGTAGCGAGCATCGATGATCTGCTCGACACGGGCGAGGGGGACGCGTTCGCCTTGCACCCATGCGGTTCTCGGGTTCTTCACGTTCGCCAGGACCTCCTCAGGCCGGTAGAGCACCACTCTGCCGTCGGGGTAGATCCGGCCCTTCGAGAACACGCGGATGCCCTTGTCCCAGTCCAGTGCCTGGTGAGATTCGACGCCCAACCGTTGGGCGGCCTCACGGCGCGAAACGCCCTCACGTCGAAGCTTGAGGAACTCCTGCCGCTTCGCGTCCGCATAAGCGCCCGTGAAGATCCCCGCCTTATGCGCCCAGGCGTAGCAGGTGACCCGGTTGAAGCCGAGTTCGCGTGCGACCGCCGAGACGTTGCCGCTCACAGCGAGCCGTCTGAAGAACTCCGCCTTGTCCTCCGGGGTGTGCTTGCGCTGCGTGCTCCGCGGCGTCGACAACCCTGCCTGCTTCATCCACCGGTAGCCGCGATCCGGACTCACGCCGACGGCCAGCGCAGCTGCCCGCACCGATCCGCCCCGATCGATCAACGCCAGAAACGCCAACCTCTGCTGCTCGGTGTACTTCCTCGCAGGCATCTCCGCTCCTCGCCGCTGGTGTTGCGACGACTGCTGGAATCCAAGAGGTGACATCTTCGGTGACATCGGACAATAGCCGGAAAGTGTCTCACTGGACGATCCCCTTACGGGCATGCGATCTGGGCTGACGCCTGTGACCGAGTGTTCAGTGCGCGCTGTATAGTTCAGTCCATGCTGACTATTGCTTCGCGTCTCGACGTGATGAACCGCCTGGGTCGTGCACTGGCCGACCCCACTCGATCCCGGATCATCTTGACCCTGCTCGACCATCCCGCTTACCCGGCGGAACTGGCCCGAGATCTGGACCTGACACGCCCGAACGTGTCCAACCACCTGGCATGCCTGCGCGATTGCGGGATCGTCGTCTCCGAGCCCGAGGGTCGTCGGACACGATATGAGATCGCCGATTCGCACCTGGCGCAGGCGCTGACGGCACTGGTCGATGCCACCCTGGCAGTGGACGAAGACGCCCCGTGCATCGATCCCGCCTGCTCGCTTCCCGGATGCGACGCAGCTGGGGAGGGCGCATGATCCTCACCTCGGTCTTGCAGGCGATGGGCCTGTTCGCAGCGACCAACATCGACGACATCATCGTGCTCTCCCTCTTCTTCGCGCGAGGGGCAGGCCAGCGCGGCACTACCGCCCGCATTCTGGCCGGCCAGTACCTCGGATTCGCCGGCATCCTCGGTGCCGCGGTCCTGGTGACCATCGGTGCCGGAGCATTCCTGCCCTCGGCAGCCATCCCGTACTTCGGTCTCATCCCTCTGGGCCTCGGCCTCTGGGCCGGATGGCAGGCCTGGCGCGGAGACGATGACGACGAGGCCAAGGTTGCCGGCAAGAAGGTCGGCGTGTGGACAGTCGCAGGCGTCACCCTTGCCAACGGCGGCGACAACATCGGCGTCTACACCCCTGTCTTCCTCAGCGTGGAACCTCTCGCAGTAGTCGCCTACTGCATCGTCTTCCTCGCGCTCGTCGCGGTCCTGGTGGCCCTGGCAAAGTTCGTCGCCACCCGCCCCCCGATCGCCGAAGTGCTCGAACGCTGGGAGCACATCCTCTTCCCCATCGTTCTCATCGGCCTCGGCATCGTGATCCTCGTCAGCGGCGGAGCCTTCGGACTCTGACGTAGCGGCAGCGATCCAAACGGCCCCGACCGGGCGCACCCCTCTCGGTTCAGACCGCGACACCTACCTGCAGCCAGTCCTGCGTGATCGCGGCAACAAGACCGCCACGGAGCGCTGCAAAAACCCCGCCACCAAGCGAACGAAGCCACAGCGTTGATGAGAAGCTCGCGGTCGGAGGCCCACCGAAAACGATCGTTTTCGGCGGAGCGTCTGCTTAGTTCGGTGAAGCTCGCGCAGGGTTTCTGGGGGCCCACCCTCTCGGCCGCCAGGTGCATTGTTCCGATGCGCGGCTACTTCGAGTGGACCGGCGACAAGACGCCGGAGACCCCGCACTTTCTGCGTGGTAAAGGGCTGCTGTCGGCCGCCGGTCTCACCTGGTTGATGGAGCTGCCGAACGGTGAGAAGTCGCGGTGCTTCGTGGTCATCACCCGCGAGGCGCGGGATGCCAGCGGTGAGGTGCATGACCGGATGACGGCATTCCTCACGCCTGATACCTGGGATGCGTGGCTCACTCCGGAGAAGCTCACCGGCACGTGTCGTCGGCAAGTTGATCTCCGTTGAGTTCGAAGCCACTGTGACCACACCGCCCACATCCGCGGCCTGAGAGAAAAGTCACCAAGATCTTCAGCATTCGCATCTGCTTCGATGCCGGTGTCGCACTGCGAGCCACCACTGCCGCACACCGCGCCGTTATTGGTGTGTAACCCTTTCCGCAGGCCGTCCGACCTTTCCGTACGTTGCTAACATTCGACCATGGTTGAATCCGCTGCGTTCGTGACGCCGAAGCTCTCCGTGCAGCCCGACGTTCGCGTTCTCGGCGCCCGAGAACACAATCTGCAGGATGTCGACCTCACGGTGCCGCGCGATGCAACGGTTGTCTTCACCGGTGTGTCCGGCTCGGGAAAGTCCTCGCTGGCGTTCGGGACGCTGTACGCCGAGTCGCAGCGACGCTATTTGGAATCGGTCGCACCATACGCCCGCCGCCTGATCGATCAGGCGGGAGTGCCCGATGTCGACTCGATCACGGGGATGCCGCCGGCGGTCGCCCTGCAGCAGCAGCGCGGTGGAGGGAATGCCCGATCGACCGTGGGTAGCATCACCACGTTGTCGAGCTTGGTGCGGATGCTGTACTCGAGGGCCGGGGACTATCCGGATGGGCAGCCGATGTTGTATGCGGAGGACTTCTCCGCGAACACGGTCCAAGGGGCCTGCCCGGAATGCCACGGCATCGGCCGCGTGTACGCGGTGAACGAGCAGCAGATGGTCCCGGACCCCTCGCTCACCATCCGCGAACGCGCCATCGCTTCCTGGCCGACCGCGTGGCACGGCCACCAGCTGCGTGACGTGCTGGTTGCGCTCGGTTACGACGTCGATGTGCCGTGGCGGGACCTGCCGAAAAAAGACAGGGACTGGATCCTGTACACCGATGAGACCCCCTTCGTTCCGGTCCACTCCCGGCTCACCCTCTCTGAGTCCAAAGCTGCGATCGAAGCAGGCGTGGAGCCGAGCTACTCGGGCACATTCGTCGGAGCTCGCCGGTACATTCTGGACACGTTCGCGAACACGAAGAGCGCCTCGATGAAACGGCGCGTCGCGCAGTTCCTCACCGCTGCGATTTGCCCGGTCTGCGATGGCAAGCGGTTGAAGCCCGAGGCGCTGTCTGTCACGTTCGAAGGATTCGACATCGCCGAATTCTCCCAACTGCCGCTCCGGGAACTTGCCACGATCCTCTCGGGAGTCGTCGCACGGTTGGAGGACCACGAGGCCGCCTCTTCCGATGCTGCCTCTCTGCGTGCCGCGGGGGAAGGGCAGGTCGCTGCTGGCAAGGCTCCCATTGCCCCCTCGCCCGATGTGCGACCCACCGCAAGCCGAGCGCCAGAGAAGCGTGCTGCTGCGGTCCAGCTCGCTTCAGGGGTGTTGCAGCGGCTTCGTCCACTGGTCGATCTGGGACTGGGTTACCTGTCATTGAGCCGGACGACGCCAACGCTGTCGGGCGGCGAGCTACAGAGACTCCGGCTCGCGACGCAACTCAGCTCTGATCTTTTCGGGGTCGTCTACGTCCTCGACGAACCATCGGCGGGACTGCATCCGCAGGACGTGGCGGCGCTCCTCGAGATCCTGGACGGACTCAAGGGGCGAGGGAACAGCCTGTTCATCGTCGAACACTCCGTGGCTGTGATGCGGCACGCGGACTGGCTGGTCGACATCGGCCCCGGCGCCGGTGAACACGGCGGCCGCGTGCTCTACAGCGGCCCACCCGACGGGCTCGCCGATATTGAGGAGTCCGTGACACGCGGATACCTCTTCGGTGGCCGCGGTCTCCCTCTTCGCACACCCCGTGAGGCACGCAGTTGGCTGCGCCTGGAGAACGTGACGCGGAACAACCTGCACGACCTCACGGTCGATATCCCCTTGGGTGTCTTCACCGCCGTTACGGGCGTGTCCGGGGCCGGCAAGTCAAGTCTGGTCAGCCAGGCGCTTCCATTGCTGCTTGGTGATCGCCTTGGCCGGGCTGTCCGGGCCGATGACGAGCCGGTCAGCGACGAGTCACTCCTCTCGGATGCGCCGGAACGTCTCGATGGGCGCGTCGCCGGGCCCGTCACCGGTGTACAGCGGCTGGTCGTCATCGACCAGCGGCCCATCGGCCGGACCCCGCGGTCCAACGTCGCCACCTATACCGGGCTGTTCGATCACGTACGTCGTCGATTTGCAGACACCCCGGAAGCTCGTTCCCGCGGGTACAAGCCTGGCCGATTCTCCTTCAATGTCGCCGGCGGGCGCTGCCCGACCTGCGAGGGCGAGGGATCGGTGATGGTCGAGCTCCTCTTCCTGCCTTCCGTGTACACCGAATGCCCCGACTGCCACGGCACCCGATACAAGGCATCAACGCTCGAGATCACGTGGAGGGGGCGCTCGATCGCTGACGTGTTGTCCATGAGCGTCGAGGAGGCGAACCTGTTCTTCGCGGACGATGAGGAGATCACGCGATCGCTGGCAGCTTTGTCAGATGTCGGACTCGATTACCTCCGGCTGGGTCAACCGGCAACCGAACTCTCCGGGGGTGAAGCGCAGCGTGTCAAGCTCGCGACCGAGCTGCAGCGTGCGCAGCGCGGAGACACGCTGTACGTCTTGGACGAGCCGACATCCGGGCTCCACTGCGCCGACACGGATCGTCTGGTCACGCACCTGCAGACGCTGGTCGATGCAGGCAACACGGTCGTCGCCGCGGAGCTGGACATGCGCGTTATCGCGGTGGCCGATCACGTGATCGATCTTGGCCCCGGCGCGGGCGACGCCGGCGGGACCGTAGTTGCAACTGGCACGCCCGTCCAGGTCGCGGATAAGGGCGTCGGTGCTTCCGCGAGCTACCTCGCCGCCGCACTGCAGGCAGCGACCAACGTGACCCCATAGTGACGAGCGTGCCGCTGTGCGATATGAGAATCGGACAGCGGCACGCTCGACGAGGTCGTGGTCTCAGGCGGGGAGCTTCGAGGCCAGGACGTCCAACTTCTCAATCGTCGGCTCGCTGAACAGTTTGCCGGTCTGCTCGCCGAGAGCGGTCGCAACCGGGCCAGACAGGTGCGCGTCGCGGCCGGCGTCATCGGGGAACACGTCGAAGATCCCGAAGGAGGACGGGCCGAGACGGATCGCGAACCACGCGACGGTGGCAGGTTCCTCCTCGACGAGCCCTCGCCCGATGCCGAGGAATTCCTGGACCTCGTCTTCCTTGCCGGGCAGGGCCTCCAGCCTGACAAGCAGTCCCTTCGTCACGCTCATCACATCACCTCTTCCTGGGTCGAATTGCCCGCTAATAGGGCGAGTTGTCCCAGGGCCGGCTGGCTCTGGGGGCAGGTCCCGCCACGCGATCCCGGCCCGGTACCGGTAGATGATCCCCTCCACCAGCGTGCGGTGATCACGAAACGTCTACCTCGCTTACCATCCGGGGCCGGCATGAACGGCTCGACCAGTTCCCAGTCGCCATCCGAAAGCACCCTCATCCGCGACATGCTGTCCAGAATCGCGGGTCACCCCCACGCGATCGGGAGACACGCCCTAGCTCTGGGCCTCGCCGAGGCGTGCTTCGGGCGTGAGGTCGGCGCGGAGACCGCCGCCGGTCGCAGCCCGGGCAAGAGCGCGACCCAGCGCAGGTGCCTGCTTGAACAAATTGTGACCGGCCACAAAAAGGACAGAGCCTGCCTCCCACACGGCCACGCCGTCCTCACTCCACGGGAGATCGGTCACCCAGCAGTGAAGGAAGTCGCGCGGCTCTGGGTGGAGACCGGGCAGCGCCCGTGTCACGTATTCGCGTGCGCGTTCGTCCAGCGATCTAATCGCCGCCGGGTCGATGAAAGTTCCGTCGTCGCGGACGCCGACGGTGTCGCTGAGTCCGACCGAATAGCTGCTGTTGCCCGGTAGCGGCGTCGCGTAGACGCCGACTTCGCCGAAGACGCCGCTGCTGTCCTGCAGGCACGCGACTCGTGCCGGGGCGGCGGCTTTCACGTCGAAGGTCAGCCGGACGTGTGCGGCAAGGCGAACCGGCAGCGACAGGCCGACGCTGCGTGCCAGACGGGCGGTTTCGCGGCCGGCGCACACGACCACCTTGGAGTAGACAGCCCGGTCGGTGACGCTGCGCACCTCGACCGTCCCGTCGGCGCGGGGATCGATGGAGATGACCTCACCTGTGGTGACGGCATCTGCGAGGGCACCCGTGAGTGCCGTGATCGCGGCTCGGGTACGGATCGCGCCGCCCGATTCGTCGAGCACAGCTGGCCCCGAGTACCCAGCGAGCAGCGGCATCCGCTGGGCGACCTCGGCCGCGTCGATCTCGTGCGCTTCCACGCCGCCGACCTGGTCGAGCACCCGCAGCCGCGCCAGGGCGCTGTCTCCGATCGCCAGGACACCGTCTGATGAGACCAGCTCGACGTCGAAGTGTTCGGCCCACTCATCCCATACGCCGCGGCTTTCGCGCGCGAAAGCGACGAGTCGCGGGTCGTCGTGGGCATGCCGGAAGATCCGCGACTCGCCTGCGGACTGACCCGTCCCGGGCACACCAGCCTCGTACAAGCGCACCGGTACGCCCTGCTCCCGCAGCGCGTACGCCGTCGCCAGACCGACGATCCCGCCCCCGATCACTGCTACCTCGGGTGAACGCGTCGTGGCAACGCCGTCGTCAGTTCCTGTCATCGCGGTTCCCCGATCTGTTGGCGATTAGCGGTAGGACGCAAGAGAAGGGGCCGCTGCCACGGCGTCAGCGGGCTGTGCAAGCCCGAAGCCACCGCGCGCAAACGACCCCTCCTTTCTGGGCCAGTACTCCCGGTCTGTGGTGTCAGGCGGGGAGTTTGGAGCCCAGGACGTCGAGCTTCTCGATCGTCGGCTCGCTGAACAGTTTGCCCGTCTGCTCGCCGAGAGCGGTCGCGACTGCGCCGGACAGGTGCGCGTCGCGGCCGGCGTCATCGGGGAACACGTCGAAGATCCCGAATGAGGACGGGCCGAGACGGATCGCGAACCACGCGGTGGTCGCCTGCTCGTCCTCAACAAGCGCACGGCCGCTGTCAAGGAACTCCTTCACGTCGTCCTCCTTCCCGGGCAACGCGTCGAACCTGACCATCAATCCCTTGGTCACACTCATGACTGCTCCTCTTCCTTTGTCGTGGTGCCCGCGAGTTGGGTCACTATCGCCTCGGAGAACGCCGGCAGGTCCTCCGGCGAACGGCTGGTGATCAGGTTCCCATCCACCACGACGTCCTGGTCGACGACGTCCGCACCAGCGTTGCGCAGGTCCGTGCGGATGCTCGGGAACGACGTCAGGGTGCGACCGGCGGCCACGCCGGCCTCGATCAACGTCCACGGTCCGTGACAGATCGCAGCAACGGGCTTGCCGCTCTCGACGAAGTCGCGGACGAAGGAGACGGCGTCCTTGTCGACCCGGAGCTGGTCGGGGTTCACCGTGCCGCCGGGAAGCAGCAGGGCGTCGTAGTCGCCCACCGAGGCGTCGGCGACCAACCCGTCGACGGTGAACGTGCCCGCTTCATCCAGGTCGTTCTCACGGGCCTTGATCTCGCCGTCGTGGATCGATAGGACCTCGGTCTGAGCGCCGGCCCGTTCCAGTGCTTCGCGGGGTTGCTCGAGCTCAACGCGCTCGACTCCGTCGGCGGCGAGGATCGCGACTCTCTTGCCCTGCAGCGTCTCGGCCATATCAGTTCGCCTTCTTCTCGGTCGACATCCCGGGCTTGATGAGAACCTTGGTCCAACCCTTGGACCTGGCGTCGAAGTTCTTGTAGGCATCGGCAGCCTGGTCCAGCGAGATCTCGTGGGAGACGATCCACGAGGGGGTCGCCTTGCCGGCCGCGATCAAGTCCCGGAGCTGTCGGTTGTACCGCTTGACCGGGGCCTGTCCGTTTCCCATGGTCTGCCCCTTGAACCAGTGTGTGCCGAAATCGATGGCCGCCTTTCCCTGCCTGGCGAGATCATCCTTGCCTCCAGGGTCCTGGGGGACGAACACGCCGACGGTGCCGATTCTTCCGGTGAAGCGGACCGAGTTGATGAGCATGTTCAGGGTGGCGGCGGTGTCCTCGTTGCCCTGGGGATCGTGGGCCTGGTAGCCCACGCATTCGCAGCCACGGTCAGCTCCGAGCCCCATCGTCTCGTCGAGAACAGCTTGCACGGGGTCGACCTTGGAGTCGTCGATGGCAATCGCGCCGATCTGCTCGGCCAGCGCGAGCCGGTCAGGGTGGCGATCGACCACCATCACCTTTGCGGCACCCTTGATCGTCGCGGACAGGGCGGCCATCAGCCCGACCGGACCCGCCCCGGCGATCACGACGCTGTCACCGGGGATCACGCCGGCCATCTCGGTGGCGTGGTAGCCGGTGGGAAAGATGTCAGAGAGCATGACGTAGTCGTTCTCCTTCTCCTCCGCATCCTCGCCCAGGCGCAGCGCGTTGTGGTCACCGAAAGGCACGCGGAGCAGCTCCGCTTGGCCACCGCCATAAGAACCCATGTCGGCGAACCCATAGGCCGCACCCGCGAATGATGGGTCGGGCTGGGTGGTGAGGCAGTAGTTGGTCAGGCCGCGTTCGCAGTTCTTACAGAATCCGCACGAGATGTTGAACGGGAGCACAACCCGGTCTCCGACCCTGACCTTCTCCACGCCACTACCGACCTCGATGACCTCCCCCATGTTCTCGTGACCGAACGTCCGGCCTACCTCGAAGGAGGTCCGCCCCTCGTACATGTGGAGGTCCGAGCCGCAGATGTTCGTCGTCGTCACCCTGACCAGCACATCGGTGGGTCGCTCGATCTTCGCGTCCGGGACATCCTTCGTGCTGACCTGACGGGGTCCCTCGTACACTACTGCTTTCATGTCTACTCCGATCAAATGGTGTTGCTCGAGAACCTACTGGCCTCGATAGCCTGCTGGTAGGGCATTGACAACGCCAGCCCTTCGCGAGACATTGAACGCCCGCCGAAACCACGTTCTGATGTGCGTTTTCGGCGCGATCCGTGGGCTCTATCGCGAGTGCACCGTAAACGTTCGTTTCTGGCGACCGGGCCGACGAGGACCATCAAGCGCGCGACACGCCGAAGCGTGACCCGCCGAAACCCCCCGCCGAAACCTAACCGCACCGAAACGCGTGTGGTACGTATTCGGCGGAGTGTCGGACGGGCGTTCTCGACAGCGAATACGCCGGTCACGATTACGCCGGGTCACCAGTAGTGGAAACCGACCCATCCCCGATCACCGAACATCCCGCGCCGGCAGCGATGAGAAACCGCTTCGGGTATGCGCCCCCGGGCGCACAGCAGGCTCGGGCGTGTGAGAGTGCGGCATCTGCCCATTCAACACGGCCAGCCGTCATCAGGCGTGATGATCATCGGCCTTCCCGCCACGGGTTGCGAGAATGGTTCGATGGCTGACACCGGCAGTGACTCCACCCGTCTCGTCATCTTGCGCGGCGACGCGGCGTCGGGCAAGACGACGACGGCGACGGCGCTGCGGCCGAAGCTCGGTGAGCGAGTGGCTCTCATCTCGCAGGATCACTTTCGCCGGGAGCTGCTGCACGACCCCGATCGGCTGAGGCGGTCCAGGGATGCCAGCGTCCTGATCGTCGGCGCTGCCCGACAGGCACTCGACCTCGGATACGACGTGATTCTCGATGGGGTCTTCAACCTGCGCGACTACTCCGACGTCTTCGAGAGCTTGTATCGCGACCACCGCGGGACGACGTGCATCTACCAGTTCGACGTCGGTCTCGACGAGACGCTCCGGCGCCACGCGGGGAGGCCGCTCGCGAACGACTTCGGTGAGGACAGGATCCGCGAATGGCACGACGGGTGGCAACCACTCCCCTGGTTCGATGAGCGGCGGGTCGGACCGGAGACGACTACCGAAGAACTCGTGAAGATCATCGTGGAAGACCTCAGCGGCGGCATGGGCATGTGATTGCGCCACACGCGATCACCGGATGGCGGAGGAGACCGACATCGACGAGTCCGCCCTCTTGCGCTACCGCGGTCGCAGCTGGCTGTAGACGAGCATGTCCTTGCGCTCATCACCGATCGTCTGCCATGTTCCCGGAGGAGTAACGTTGGGGAGGTGCAGCAGGTCTCCCACTCCCCCGTCTCGACACCGGGGTGGCGAGCATGGCTGATCTGGTCCGTCGGAGTCGCGGCATATGTGCTCGCGATCACGAACCGCACATCTCTCGGCGCCGTGGGCGTCGAAGCGGCGGACCGGTTCCAAGCGGATGCGTCGACGCTGGCGCTGTTCGCCGTGGTGCAGCTCGCCGTCTACGGCGGCATGCAGATCCCCGTCGGTATTCTGCTGGATCGCTTCGGGTCGCGTCCGATCATGACGGTCGGCATGTTACTCATGGCCGCGGGCCAGCTGACCATGGCGCTCTCCCCCAGCATCGGCGTCGCGATCTTCGCACGCGTGCTGCTCGGCGCAGGCGACGCCGCGATCTTCCCCGCTGTACTGCGTCTGGTGGCGACCTGGTTTCCTGCGCAACGAGGGCCGATCATGGTCCAGTTCACCGGCATCATCGGCCAGACCGGCCAGCTGATCGCCCTGGTTCCCGTCGCTGCACTCCTGCACGCCACCAGCTGGAGCATCACCTTCGGCAGCATCGCCGGCCTCGGCGTGCTCTTCACGATCCTCGTCGCCTTGGTCATCCGCAACCATCCCGCAGAGCGCGGTGCCGACGTGACAGTGAACACCGATACCGGCGTCATCCGCGTCGTCACCTCCGCGATAGATACCGGAGTCGGCATACGCGCAGCCTGGGCGCACCCGGGAACGCGTCTCGCGTTCTGGTCGCACTTCACCACGCCGTTCGCGGGCACCGCGTTCGTCCTCCTCTGGGGTATGCCGTTCCTCACCGCTGCGGAGGGACTCGATACCGCGCACGCCGCAGGCATCATCTCGGTATATGTCGTTGCAGGCATGCTTCTCGGGCCGATCATCGGCGATCTCTCCCGCCGGCTGCCGAATCACCGATCCCTCGCTCTCGTGCTCCCCGCCGTCGGAGTGCAGATGGTCGCCTGGATCGCCGTCATCGCCCTGCCAGGCACCGCACCGAGCTGGCTCCTCTACGTACTGGCCATCGCGCTCGCGACCGGCGGACCCGCATCGATGATCGCCTTCGATCACGCGCGCACACACAACCCGTCCCACAGGCTCAGCACGGCAACCGGGGTGACGAACGCCGGCGGCTTCATCGCCGCACTCATCGCCATCTTCCTGATCGGACTCGCCCTCGACCTTCAGGGCGCCGGCACTCCCGAGACCTATTCGCTCGATGCCTTCCGGATCGCGTTCCTCATGCCGATCCCCCTCTGGATCATCGGCACCGTGTTCATCCTCATCGAACGCAAGCGGACGCGGATCCGCATGGGTCTGGATCCCGAACGGCGGCGCTGAACCTCAATCCGCACAGCGTTTCCCGCTGCGTGGCTCGAAATCCGCGCGCGGAGTCCGGTGCGGTCACGGCGGCGCTGAAGACGGTGAGATCACCGACCGCGCGGGGTCCAACCGGAGGGAAGCGGCCCCTCCTGCACGGCTCGCTCCCGGTCGGCCCGTGCGGACCAGCCCTGTGCACGGTCGACCGTGTCGAATGCACCACGAGCCAGTCGGAGACCGACATTGTCGTGATGCATGCGCGGCGCGCCCCCACGGCGGACAGATGCGCGCACGCTCCAGGCGTCGTCAGCGAAGCCGCCGCCACGGAACACGCGGTAGTCGTCGTAGCGGGCGGGGTCCAACAGGTCCCAGCACCATTCCCAGACGTTGCCGAGCGTGTCGAAGAGACCGTGGAGGTTCGGCAGTTTGCCGCCGATGTCCTGCGGCGACGAGACGCCGTCAGCGCTCGTCCACGCGGCGTCGGCAAGAGGCGCATAGTGCGGGCCGGTGGACCCCGCCCGGCACGCGAACTCCCACTCCGCTTCGGTGGGCAACCGGTACCCGTCTGCGGTCGTGTCCCAGGAGACGTCCTCACCATCGAACAGGTAGACCCGATCCAGGCCCTCCCACTCGGATGCGGCGTTGCAGAAGTGGATGGCGCGCAGCCAGCTGAGGTCGGATGCGGGGCGACGAGGGTGGCGCACCGGGATGCCCAGCACCTCTGCGAGCTGCTCCTCCGTCACTGGATACACGCCGATCTCGAAAGGCTCCAGGGTGACCTCGCGCTGTTCCTCGCGACGTGCGTCCCGCAGTGTCAGCACGCCGGCGGGGATGCGGGCGAACACGAAGTCGCTCACCGGTCCCCCGCGTCCGAGCGACGGACTCGATTCACGAGGGCACTCGCTCTACCCAGGACGGGAACTTGGCCGTGCGACCGTCGCCGGAGGATGTGCGGGTCACGCGCCGCCGGACCCAGGGGCCCACGAACTCCCGATAATAGGCGAGCCCCGACGGCCCCGCACCGAGGCGATCGCTCGGCGCCCACCAAGTCTCCGGCGGCTCGAAGCCGAGAGCATGCAGCACCCGAGCCGCCACACGGTGATGGCCCGCCGCGTTCATGTGCAGCCGGTCGTCCGCCCAGTAGGCGCCACGGGAGAGCTCACGATCCGGCCAGTTGAATGCACGGACCACATCGGGGCGCTCTTCGATCCGTCGAAGCACGGCATCAGAGAGGAGATCTCCGCGCCGTTGAACGAGGGATCCCATCGGAAGCTGTCCACTCGGGTTCGCCCCCGAGAGCAGGATCATGGTCACCCCCTCCTCGTCGCACCGGCGCAGCACGCGGCTGAAGGCATCGGCGATGTGCTCGACATCGGTGCGTGGGCGAAGCATGTCGTTGCCTCCGCCGTTGAAGGAGAGATGTGTCGGCCTCAGCGCGAGCGCGGGCTCGAGCTGCTGCTCGACGATCGGCCAGGCGAGCTTGCCTCTGATCGCAAGGTTGGCGTACTGGATCGAGTGCCCAGCGGCATCCGCCCACCCTTGAGCCGCGAGATCCGCCCAGCCGCGCTCACGCCCACCCGGGAGGACATCGCCGACCCCCTCGGTGAAGGAATCGCCGATCGCCACGAACCGCACATCTGCCATCGTCCCAGCCTATTGCGGCAGACGAGAGCAGGCGTCAACGATCGTCGAGCGCCTGCCCGCCGCGGTCGACGAGCCCCCATGCGGCGGACGCAGCACCGAGGAAGCACACCCCGAACACCGCGAACAGCAGCGGCGCTCCACCAGCGAGCAGCAGCGCCGGAACGGAGAGCGGCGCCACGATCGATGCGATGCGACCCACTCCTGCCGCCCAACCGGCACCCGTTCCCCGCAGGGAGGTGGGATAGATCTCGGGGGTCACTGCGTACAGGGCTCCCCAGGCACCCAGGTTGAAGAACGACAGAGCCATGCCCGCGGCGATGATGGCCCCCTCGGTCGTCGCCGTGCCGAAGACCACTGCAGACACCGCAGAACCGAGCAGGAACACCGACAGCGTCAGCCGACGCCCCCACACCTCGATCAGCCACGCCGCGACCGCATAGCCCGGCAGCTGGGCCAGCGTGATGATGAGGGTGAAACCGAACGAACGCACCAGATCGAACCCGGCATCCACGAGAATGCTCGGTATCCAGATGAACGCCCCGTAGTAGGCGAAGTTGACGCCCAACCACACCACCCACAGGCACAGTGTGCGCACTCGGAACTCCGGGTTCCAGAGCGTTGCCAGCCGCGCGCGTGCGGTGACCGCGATCGCACGTGATGCCGGCTCCTTGCGGACAGCGGGGGCACCGCCCACCCCGGCATCGGCCTCGAACGCCGAGACGATGCGGTCTGCTTCCGCGATGCGTCCTCGCGAGGCGAGC
This sequence comes from Microbacterium sp. PAMC22086, assembly GCF_019443525.1. Classification (NCBI taxonomy): domain Bacteria; kingdom Bacillati; phylum Actinomycetota; class Actinomycetes; order Micrococcales; family Microbacteriaceae; genus Microbacterium; species Microbacterium sp. PAMC22086. Next base: position 2,400,744 of record NZ_CP080380.1, read on the forward strand.
CAGCGGGGCGATTCCGGCATCCGCCACCGGACGAAGAGCGCGTACACGGCAGGGATCGCGCCGAGCGCGAAGGCCCAGCGCCACCCGTCGTCGGAGGCCGGTATGACGAGGAAGCCGATCACCGCGGCCGCGGTCCATCCGAGTGCCCAGAAGGCCTCCAGCACCACGATCAGCCGGCCGCGGATCCGGGCCGGAGCGAACTCGCTCACATACGTCGAAGCGACCGGGAGCTCGGCGCCGAGACCGAGACCGACCAGGAAGCGCAGAACGAGCAGTGCCGCGAGACCTCCGACGAGCGCGCTGGCACCGGTCGCGATGCCGTACACGAGCAGCGTGAGCGCGAACACCTGCCGTCGTCCGAAACGATCCGCCAGCAGACCACCGAGCGTCGCGCCGATGGCCATGCCGATGAACCCGACCGAGGCGATCCAACCGGCTTCGCCCTTCGTCAGCCCCCACTGCTGCGTGAGAGCGGCGAGGATGAAGGAGATCAGACCGACATCCATCGCGTCCAAAGCCCAGCCGAGCCCCGACCCCGTCAGGAGGCGCAGGTGGCGACGGGTGAACGGCAGGACGTCCAGGCGCTCGGCCAGAGATGAGCGGCTCGGCAAGGCGGTATTGGCCATGCTCTTCATCGTAGAGCCGAGCACCCGACGTCCCGCACCCGATGACGTCAGTCCTGAGCGTCGAGGATCCGCTTCACCCGCGGGATCACCTCGGTGCCGTACAGCTCGATGCTGCGCATCATCGACTCGTGCGACAGGGTGCCTGTGGCGTACTTCAAGTCGAACCGGCCGAGTCCCAGCGTCGTGATCGTGTCGGCGATCTTCGCCGCGACGCGATCCGGCGAGCCCGCGTAGATCGCTCCTTCAGGACCGATGTCGTTCTGGAAGCGCGCACGGCTGTATGCCGGCCATCCGCGCTCACGTCCGATCGTGTTGTTCATGGCCTCGAAACCGGAGTAGGCGGCATCCCAGGCCTCCGCATCCGTCTCGGCGATGTGGCCGGGCGAATGCACCGAGACGGGGTGCGACGTCGTGCCGAAGGAGGCCACGGAGCGGTGGTACAGGTCGACGAAGGGCTTGAACCGCTCCGCTGATCCCCCGATGATCGCGAGCATCAGGCCGAGGCCATGGCGTGCGACACGGACGACCGACTCAGGGCTGCCCCCCACACCGACCCAGGTGCGCAGACCCTTCTCGGTCTTCGGGAACACGTTCGCGTTCTCGAGCGAAGCGCGCATGGTGCCCGACCACGTCACCGGCTCCTCCTTGAGGAGCTCGACGAACAGCTCGAGCTTCTGCTCGAAGAGTGCGTCGTAGTCGCGGAGGTCATAGCCGAACAATGGGAACGACTCGATGAAGGAGCCGCGGCCGAGAACCACCTCGGCACGACCGTTCGAGAGGGCATCCAACGTCGAGAACCGCTCGAAAACGCGCACAGGGTCGTCGGACGAGAGCACCGTCACCGCCGTGCCCAAACGGATGTGCGTGGTGCGGGCCGCGATAGCGGCCAGCACCATCTCCGGGGCAGAGACCGCGAACTCCGCGCGGTGGTGCTCCCCCACCCCGAAGAAGTCCACACCGACCGTGTCGGCCAGCTCTGCCTGCGCGACGATGTTGCGGATCGTCTGCGCGCCGGTGAGGAGTTCTCCGTCCACGTTCCTGGTGATGTCGCCGAACGTGTCCAACCCGAATTCGATGCTCATGTCATCCCTTCCTATTCAGATGAATGAACACGCCTCGGCCGGACCGCATTCCCGTCAGCGTGGAAGCAAGGCGCTGCGCAGCGTGTCGAGGCCGACACCGCCCATGTCGAGTGCGCGCTTGTGGAAGTCCTTGAACGAGAACGCATCGCCTTCGGCTGCGCGGACGCCGTCACGGACCTGTTCCCAGATACGCTGACCGACCTTGTAGGACGGCGCCTGACCAGGCCAGCCCAGGTAGCGATTCACCTCGAACTGCACGAACTGATCGGACATGTTCACGTTCCGGCGCATGAAGTCCAGTGCGTACTCGGCGTCCCAGACACCCGTACCGTCGAGTCGCGGCTTGCCCAGGTGCACACCGATGTCGAGCACCACGCGGGCGGCCCGCAGACGCTGCCCGTCGAGCATGCCGAGACGGTCGGCGGGATCGTCGAGGTAGCCCAGCTGCTCCATCAGACGCTCGGCATACAGAGCCCAGCCCTCGGCATGACCCGAGGTGCCGGCGAGCAGACGGCGCCAGGAGTTGAGCTCGGCCCGGTTGTACACGGCCTGGGCGATCTGGAGGTGGTGTCCCGGCACGCCCTCATGGAACACCGTGGTCAGCTCGCGCCAGGTGTCGAACTCGGTGACGCCCTCGGGGACCGACCACCACATGCGGCCGGGGCGGGAGAAGTCGTCCGTCGGCCCGGTGTAGTAGATGCCGCCCTCCTGCGTGGGGGCGATCATGCACTCGAGGGTGCGGATGGCCTCCGGGATGTCGAAGTGTGAGGCCCCGAGCTCGGCTACAGCGCGGTCGCTCGTCTCCTGCATCCACCTCTGGAGAGCGTCGGTGCCGACGAGCTTGCGGGCCGGGTCGGCCTCGAGGTGGGCGACGGCCTCTTCCACGGACGCACCGGGCAGGATCTCGTTCGCGATCGCGGTCTGCTCCGCCACCATGCGCGCGAGCTCCTCGCGCCCCCACTCGTACGTCTCGTCGAGGTCGATCGTCGCCCCGAGGAAGCGACGGGAGTTGAGCGCATACAGGTCGCGTCCGACCGCGTCGACCTCGCCCGTCGCGGGAGCGAGCTCTTCCACGAGGAAGCGACGAAGCTCGTCGTAGGCGACCCGTGCCGCGGCGGAGTTGTCGGCGAGGCTGCGCGAGCGAAGCGGGCAGCTGCCCCTCGTCGGGATCGGCATCGGCCACGAAGGCGGCGAAGAATCCGTCGTCAGCCGTGTAGCGGTCGATCTGCGTCGCGACCTCGACGACCTGGCGTCGCGCCGGCGTCACGCCCTCGGCGATACCGGTCCGCAGGGTCTCGATGTAACCGCGCAGTGCCTCGGGGACCGCGGCGAGCCTCGTCGCGACCACATCCCAGTTCTCGACGGTCGCGGTCGGCATCAGATCGAACGCCGCGCGCACATCCTGTGCGGCCGAGGCGATGACGTTGAGGTCCCGCAGATGCCACTTCGCGTCGTGCAGCTCGAGGTCGAGACGCAGCTCGGCTCCGAGGTCGGTCTTGGTGACCTCGTCGATCGCATCGACCGGCTCGAGTGCGGAGAGCTTGTCGAGCGTCGCGCGGGTCGCCGCGGCGATCTCCTCGTGCCCCGCCGGGCTCAGGTCGCCGAAACGGTCGTTCACCTCATCGCGGCCGATATACGTCCCGAGCGTGGGCGCCAGGACCGCGATCGTGTCGACCCATTCATCGGCGACGGCGTCGATGGCGGAGGGGGTGCGGGGAGCTGAAGTCATAGCTGTCAGCCTAATCCCCGGCCCCCTTCCGCCGCCGGACCTCAGTGCGCGGCTTCGTTCCAGTCGCGACCGCGTCCGACCTGCACGTCGAGCGGCACCGACAAGTCGGCGGCATCACCCATCCGCGCCCGCGCGATGCGCTCCGTCGCTTCCCACTCCCCGGGAGCGACCTCGACGACGAGCTCGTCGTGGATCTGGAGCAGCACGCGCGAGGAGAGCTGCTCGGAGCGGAGATCATCGTGGATGTGCAGGAGCGCGATCTTCATGATGTCTGCGGCGCTGCCCTGGATGGGGGCGTTGAGGGCCGCGCGCTCGGCGTTCTCACGCAGCACCCGGTTCGGGCTCGCCAGGTCGGGGAACGGACGACGGCGGCCGAAGATCGTCTCGGTGTAGCCTACCTCCTTCGCCTTCATGACCGACGCGCGCAGATAGTCGCGCACCGCGCCGAACCGAGCGAAGTACTCGATCATGAGCTGCTTGGCCTCGGACTGCTCGATGCGCAGCTGCTTGGAGAGGCCGAACGCGGAGAGCCCGTAGACCAGGCCGTACGACATCGCCTTGACCTTGGTGCGCATGGCCGCCGTCACCTCGCTCGGCTCGACTCCGAAGACCCGCGCACCGACGAAACGGTGCAGGTCTTCCCCGCTGTTGAACGCCTCGATGAGGCCTTCGTCGCCGGAGAGGTGCGCCATGATGCGCATCTCGATCTGCGAGTAATCGGCGGTGAGAAGCGCCTCGTAGCCCTCGCCCACTTCGAACGCGCTGCGGATGCGACGGGATTCCTCGGTACGCACCGGGATGTTCTGCAGGTTGGGGTCGGTGCTGGACAGACGCCCCGTCTGGCTTCCGGTCTGCACATACGTCGTGTGTACGCGGTGATCGTCGCCGATGGCGGTATCGAGCGACTCGATGATCTGACGCAGCTTGGTGGCCTCACGGTGCTGCAGCAGCAGGTTCAGGAACGGGTGGGGGTTGCTCTCCTGCAGGTCGGCGAGAACCGCGGCATCCGTCGAGTATCCGGTCTTGGTCTTTCGGGTCTTCGGCAGCTGCAGGTCTTCGAACAGGACCTCCTGCAGTTGCTTGGGCGAGCCGAGGTTGAACTCGCGTCCGACCACGGAGAAGGCCTCCTGCGCGAGCGCCTCGGCGCGGGCGGCGAGCTCTCCGGAGAACGTGGACAGCACGTCGTGCGAGACCGCGACGCCCGCGACCTCCATGTCGGCGAGGGTGAGCAGCGTCGGCAGCTCGATGTCGACCAAGACCTTGGCGACCGGCTCGGGGATGTCTTCCCGAAGAGCATCGGCGACACGCAGCGCGAACCACGCCTCCTGCGAAGGCGTCGCGCCCTCGGTCTCGGGCACGAGCTGCGACGGGTCGGCCTCGGGGAGCTTCTCGCCCAGGTAGCGCTCCACCAGGTCGGAGAGGGTCTTGTCCGGGAAGCTCGGTCGCAGCAGCCAGCCGGCGAGACTCGTGTCGTACGAAAGGCCGCCGAGGCGGATGCCTTGACGGATCAGTGCCTTCACCTGCGCCTTCGCGTCGTGGAGCACCTTCGACGCGTCGGACTCGAGCCATCCGCGCAGCGCCTCGGGCGCGGCTTCGGTCCAGTCGGATTCGCGGAGCTCGGTCAGGGTGGCGGCACCGATGCGCACGGGCACTCCGCCCTGTGTCGTGATACGGAGGGAGACTTCGCCTTCCTGTGCCGAACCCCAGGCAGCGAGCTCGGCGGGCGTCACCTCCACAGGCACAGGAAGGACGACCACGGATGCGGGATCGTCGGCGACCTCGCCCGCACCGACGGCCTCGAACACCCGCGGGAGCAGTGTGCGGAACTCCAGGCGCGCGAAGATGTCACGCACGGCCTGAGCATCGATCGGCGCGACCGCGAGATCGGCAGGGCCGACGGGAAGCTCCACGTCGGTGAGCAGACGGTTGAGTTTGCGGTTGCGGCGCACGTCGTCGATGTGATCGCGGAGGTTACCGCCGACCACACCCTTGATCTCGTCGGCTCGGGCGATCAGTTCGTCGAGCGACCCGAACTGTGTGAGCCACTTGACGGCGGTCTTCTCCCCCACCTTCGGCACACCGGGCAGGTTGTCGCTGGTCTCTCCGACGAGAGCGGCGATGTCGGGATACTGCTCCGGCCGGACCCCGTAGCGGTCCTGGACGGTCGTGGGGTCGTAGCGCTTGAGCTGGGAGACGCCCTGCACCGACGGGTACAGCAGCGTGACATCGTCGTTGACGAGCTGGATGGTGTCGCGATCGCCCGAGACGACGAGCACGTCGAAGCCCTGTTCGGCACCCTGAGACGCCAGCGTGGCGAGGATGTCGTCGGCCTCGATCCCCTCCTTCGTCAGCACCGGGATCGACATCGCGGTGAGGCACTCCTGGAGCAGGGGGATCTGCCCCTTGAACTCCTGAGGCGACTCGGAGCGCGTGGCCTTGTACTCCGGGTACTCGTCGGTGCGGAAGGAGTGACGCGAGGTGTCGAAGGCGATCGCCAGGTGCGTCGGCTGCTCGGCCTTGATGAGGTTCACCAGCATCGACAGGAAGCCGTAGATGCCGTTCGTGTGCTGGTTGTCTTTGGTCGTGAAGTTGTCGACCGGGAGGGCGAAGAAGGCACGATAGGCGAGCGAATGGCCGTCGACGACCATGAGGGTAGGCTTTGCGGAGTCCGTCACCCTGTCAGCCTAACGAGGACGACAGACACCCGCTGAGGAGGATGCATGAGCGACGTCGCGACGAGCGAGGGACTCGACTGGGCCACAGCCCGCGGAATGGGCGCTCTGGCCGAGAAGATGGGCATGGAGTTCGTCGAATTCAGCGTCGACCGCTGCGTCGCGACGATGCCGGTCGAGGGCAACACGCAGCCTGTCGGACTCATGCACGGCGGCGCCTACGTGGTCCTCGGGGAATCCCTCGGATCGATGGCGGCCAATCTGCACGCCGGTGCCGGACGGCTCGCCGTCGGCGTCGACATCAACGCGACGCACACGCGTTCGGCGACGTCGGGCGTCGTCACCGGTGTCTGCACCCCTGTCCACCTGGGACGCAGCATCACCGTGCACGAGATCGTGGTGACCGACGATCAGGGGCGACGTTGCTCCACGATCCGCATCACCAACATGATCAAGGACCTTCCCGCCGAGCGCTGAGCGGTTCCTCCAGCAGCCGCTGGAAGAGCAGGTGGTCCTGCCACTCCCCCGCGATGCGGAGGTACTTCGGCGCCATCCCGATGCGCTCGAAGCCGTTTCCTCGCAGCACGCTCTGGGAGCCGAGGTTGTGCACCAGTGTGGCCGCCTGCAGCCGATGGAGTCCCAGTTCCGTGCGCGAGTACTCGATGATCTGCGCGACGGCGCGGTGCGCGAGCCCACGACGCAGCCGCGAGACGTCGACCCAGTAGCCGAGATCGGCGCTCCAGAACGCACCACGGACGATGTTGTTGATGTTCATCCGTCCGCGGATCTCACCGCCGTCGGACGCGATCACGAAGCGGACGCTGCGACCTGCGGACGCATCGTCGACGCACTGCTACGCGTGCTGCTCCTGCGAGGCGACGGTGAAGAACGCCTCCGTGCGTGAGGGCTCCCACGGTGCGAGGTGCTCGCGGTTCGCCAGATACGCCCTCGAGAGCGCGGCGCCATCTCCGAGGCGCACGGGCCGCAGGATGTGCTCGGTATCGAGCCGGATGACCCCGGCGCTCACCCTTACTTCTTGGGCGCGAGCTGCTCGATGATCGCCTTGGCGACGTCCTGCATCGTCAGACGGCGATCCATGGAGGCCTTCTGGATCCAGCGGAACGCCTCGGGCTCGCTCAGACCCATCTTCTCGTTGAGCAGACCCTTGGCCCGATCGACGAGCTTGCGGGTCTCGAAGCGCTCGACCATGTCGGCGACCTCGGCCTCGAGCGTGATGATCTGCTCGTGGCGGGCCAGCGCGATCTCGATCGCCGGCAAGAGGTCGTTCGGAGTGAACGGCTTCACGACGTACGCGAGAGCACCGGCCTCGCTGGCACGCTCGACGAGCTCCTTCTGGCTGAAAGCCGTGAGGAGCACGACGGGGGCGATGTTGCCCTTGTGCAGCTTCTCGGCGGCGCTGATGCCGTCGAGCTGGGGCATCTTGACATCCATGATGACGAGGTCGGGGCGCAGCTCGGTCGCCAGAGCGACCGCGGTCTCTCCATCACCGGCCTCACCGACGACATCGAAGCCGTTGTCGCGGAGGATCTCGACGATGTCGAGACGGATCAGCGACTCATCTTCGGCGACGACCACGCGTCGGGGTGCGGATGACGTGGGCTGCTCAGCCTGCTCTTCTTGCTCTGTCACAGAACCATCCTAGTGGAGTGCCCCTGTCTGCAGGCCGTAACCACTCTGCGCGGAGGATCACTCCCCCTCCCCTGCGCTAAAGTCATAGACGCGACACACGAGCCGGCGTGGCGGAATGGCAGACGCGGAGCACTCAAAATGCTTTGTCCGAAAGGGCGTGTGGGTTCGAGTCCCACCGCCGGCACCCTTGATGGATGACCCTCGAACTGGGTTTTCCTCCTCAACACCGAGGTCGCCGGCTCACAGGGACGCGGCGGTCCCGTCGTGCGTCGGGACGACTTCGGCGGTGTGATACTGGAACACGAGGCGGGCCGGCACGGTCCCCGCCAGCACCTCGTCGACCGATGCGTTGACCTGGTCCAGCTCACGGGGCTCGGTGACGACCCGCGTCCGTCCGGCGGCGTGAAGGTCGAAGACCTCCGCCAGATCCTGCCTGGTCCCGACGATGGAGCCGATGATGCTGATCCCCTTGAGCACGGTGTCGAAGATCGGCACCGTGAGCTCCCCACTGGCGGGGAGGGATACCAGCACGAGCCTGCCGCCGCGGTTCAGAGAGCGGAACGCCTGGTCGAAGACCGCGGGCGCGACCGCGAGGACGACGACGACGTCGGCACCACCGAGATCTCGGATCGCAGCGACCGGATCGGCGTCGGCGGCGTTCACGACGTGGTCTGCACCCAGCTCGGATGCCAGGTCGAGTTTCTCGTCGGTGATGTCCACCGCGATGACCTTGGCACCCACCAGGCGGGCGTACTGCACCGCAAGGTGCCCGAGCCCCCCGACACCGAAGATCGCGACCGTCTCGCCCGGCGTGACATGCGCGTTCTTGATCGCCGCGTAGGTCGTGACTCCGGCGCAGGTGAGCGGCGCGGCGTCGATCGCGGTGATGCCGTCCGGAACGGGAACGGCGAAGCGGGCGTCTGCCAGCATGTACTCGGCGTAGCCGCCGTCGACGGCGTAGCCGTTGTTGTACTGGCTCTCGCAGAGGTTCTCTCGACCATCGACGCAGTACCGGCATTCGCCGCATGCGTGGCCGAGCCAGGGCATCGCGACTCTCTGTCCGACCGTGCGGCTGGTCACGCCGTCACCGAGCTGTTCGACGATGCCCACGCCTTCGTGCCCCGGGATGAGCGGGAGCGGGGGCTTGACCGGCCAATCTCCGCGCATGGCGTGGATGTCGGTGTGGCACAGTCCGCATGTCTCCACCCGGACCAGGACCTGTCCCGGACCGGGCTGTGGGATCGGACGCTCTTCCACCTGCGCCGGTGCACCGAACTCTGTGACGACTGCTGCTCGCATCATTCCTCCTGGACGGGACTCGTGGATGCTTCAAGCCTGACGCCGCCGGACCTTCTTCCCCGGGTCGAAGGTCCCACCGTGTCCCTCATGCAGGAGAGCGGTGATGTCGATCGGCTGAGTGGCGGGAAGCTGCAGATCGGCGGGATCGATCACGAGTGGACGATGTGCGGCGAAGGTCGAATCAGCCATGATGCTCCTCTGACGGTGGTGGGAGTGCTCCGACGAGACTTGCTTCTCCCGTGCGGCACCCCTGTCAGGGTCGAACGTCCCATGAACGTTCACGACGGATCGAAGCGTTCCCCCGTCGCTCGATCGGAGAAGTGCTCCGTGGCACCGTAGACGGCCGCCTGCGTGCGACGCTGCATGCCGAGCTTCGCGAGGAGACCAGAGACGTAGTTCTTGACCGTCTTCTCGGCGAGGCCGAGGCGCTCGCCGATCTGACGGTTCGTGAGTCCTTCCGCGATCAAGCGCAGAATCTGGCTCTCGCGCAGGGTCAACGGCGCCTCGGGGGCGGGAGGGGCCGTCGCGCGAGAAGCGAGTTTGGTCCGCACACGCGCTGTGACTGCCGGAGGCGTCAAGTCCTCACCGGCCGCCGCCCGGCGGATCGAGTCGATGAGAGAAGTGCCACGGATCGTCTTCAGGACATACCCCGACGCGCCGGCGATCACCGAGGCGGCGCTCGCCGCGTCGTCATCGAAGGCCGTGAGCATGAGGCATCGAATCCCGGGGTGCGCCGATCGGATGCTCCGGCAGAGATCCACGCCGCTGCCGTCCGGGAGCCGCACGTCGAGCACGACGACATCCGGCGAAGTCGCCTCCACCCGCCCGAGCGTGCCGCGCACGGTGCCGGATTCTCCGACCACCTCGAGCCCCGGCTCCGCGTCGAGGATCTGCGCGATTCCGCGACGGACGACACTGTGGTCATCCACCAGGAACACGCCGATCATCGGGAGCCCGTCGTCTCCGCCTCGAGCGGCGCCCGCCAGTGGACCCTCGTGCCGCCGAGGTCTCGGGCCGCGACCGTGCACGTGCCGCCATGCGCTCGCGCGCGCATCTCCAGATTCGCCGTCCCGCTGACGCGCTCCGGGTTCTCGGGCATACCGATCCCGTCGTCGTCGACGACGACCGTGACATGGGATGCCGTGACGGCGACGATGACCTCCGACGTCGTGGCGCGCGCATGGCGGGCGACGTTGCTCAGCGACTCGCGCACCACGGCGACGATGTCCTCACCGAGCGCGCCGGTGACGAGGAGATCGACGGGACCGGAGAACGAGACGCGGGGAGCGCTGCGAAGACTCGGGGTGAACTCGCCCACCACGTCGAGGAGACGATGACGGACCGACTCGGGGTCCGTGGTCTGAAGAGCGAAGATGGCCGTGCGGAAGTCGGAGATGGCCGCGTCGATCTCTCCGGCGTGCGCGGAGATTGCTTCGGCTCGATCAGGCGTGGTCGCTGCCAGCGCCTGCAGGCCGAGCCCTGTCCCGAACAGCCGCTGTATGACGTTGTCGTGAAGGTCTCGTGCGATCCGGGCACGATCCTCGATCAGATCCAGCCGCTGACGGTCAGCACGGGCATGCGCGAGGGCGACGGCGATGCCCGCTTGCGCGGCGAACTCCGAGAGCACCGACAGATCCTCGGACGAGAAGTGCTTCTCCTTCGCGTCGCGGACCACGCACAGGGCACCCGCGGGCGTGCCCGCGACGAGAAGGGGGACGGCGATGGTCGATCCTCCGGAGAGACGCCCTTCGAAGGAGGGCGACTCGGCAGGATCGGCGTTGGAGACGACGCTTGCGCCGCTCATCGCCCGGGCGATCAGGGAATCGCCATCGGGAACCTCCGTGCCCTCGAGCCGATCGGCACCGACTCCTCGGGCTGTCTCCACGTGGTAGCGCCCCTCCTCGGCTCCCGGCGCAACGATCAGCACCAGGTCGGCATCGATGACGGAGGCAACCTTCTCCGCCACCACGCCGAAGACGTCACCCGCGTCCGCCGAGAGCAACGCCGCGGAGATCTCAGCGAGGGCGTGGCTGAGGCGTTGAAGGCGCTGGGACTCCTCATAGCGACGCGCATTGTCTATCGCGATCGCGGCCGTGGTCGCGAGGGCAAGCACCAGCTCTTCGTCTTCGTCGGTGAACTCGCCGCCCGTGCGGTTGGTGAGATACAGATTCCCGTAAATCTCCCCGCGCACCCGGATCGGAACGCCGAGGAACGTGCGCATGACCGGATGGTGCGCGGGCAACCCCACCGATCGCGGATCGGCGCCGAGGTCGACCAGGCGGATCGGATGCGCGCTCTCGATGACCGCCCCCAGCACACCATGCCCCTCCGGAAGATCACCGATCCGATCAGCGACGTCATCCGGCATCCCGACGTGGATGAACTGCTCCAGGCGCCCCTCGCGGTCGATCACACCGAGCGCGCCGTATTGCGCATCCACCAGGGTCACGGCGGCCTCGGCGATGTGGCGAAGAACCTGTTCGAGGTCGAGGTCCTTCACGACGATCTGGCTCGGCACGGAGCAGGCTGCGCAGTCGGCCCTGGGCGCTGAGCACGTGCTGAGCTCGTTCTACCAGCTCGCCGATCGTGCTCTCCAGCTCGGATCGGCGCTGGTCGGGGAACCGAAGCTCTTCGTCGTCCATCACCCCCACTTTCCGCGGCAGTCATTGCCGACACTACTCTCGAAAGGCCTCTGCGGGACCTTCGACTCTTCAGACCCGACCTCCCTCATCAGACGATGGCAGTCCACCGAGAGAGGAAGCGCACGAATGCCTGCACGATATGTCCTGGCGCTCAAGGGACGCGGTGGCGAGGAAACGGCGCATGCGTGGGCCGAGTCGCATGCTGCCGCGGCCGGCGTCCCAGTCGTCCGCGTGCATGTGTCGACCGGAGATGATGCGGATTTCGCGCACCCCGAACCGCGCAGGACGACGGACGTCGTACTCCCGAGGGGGCCCGTGCCGGAGCAGCTCGCCCGCTTCCTCCAGGATGATGACGCCCTGGTGATCAGCACCGGCAAGACGGGGTTCATCCACAGCCGTGTCTTCGGCACCATGAGTCTGCGCATCGCAGCGGTGGCGCGCTGCGCCGTCGTGGTCGTGCCGCACCTCGATCTGCGCTTCCGCTCAGGGGTCGTCGCCGGGGTGAAGGCCGATGACCTGCTCGATCCCGTCGTCCGCGCGGCATCCGACGAGGCCGCACGGCGCGGGGAGCCGCTGCAAGTCGTGCATTCCTCGTTCTCCGGGATCGTTCCGGCGCCCGTGGAGACGTCGGCATCCGCGCTGGAGCAGGCGGCCGCTCTCGTCCAACGGCTGCACCCTCGGGCCACGCTGCGAACGCGCGAGACCGTGCGGCCGCCGGCGGAAGCGCTGTTGGACGCCTCCCGGAATGCCGCACTCGTCGTCATCGGCGCAGGGCACGCGCATCGCAGCGAGCATTCCCTCGGACCTGTCGTCCAGGACGTCCTCGTCAACATCAACGCACCCGTCCTCATCGTGCCCGGCGATCGGGCCCACCACTCGGGATGAGCCGAGACCACACCGTGGGACGTTCGCCTCTGCGAGCCGCTCCCGCGGGGTGAATCCTGGACGGATGACAGACATCGTCGAGCCGCTCCCCATCGTCGTCGGCGTCGATGGCTCCGCCGCCTCCGTGGAGGCGTTGTCGTACGCGGCGCGCATCGCCGCTGCACTCGATGTCCCACTCGCGGCGGTGACCACCTGGACGTATCCGGTGATGCTCGATCCGTTCGATCCCGGCACCGAATGGTCTCCCAAGATGGATGCGCAACGGTGCCTCCTCGATGCCGTGCGTGCAGCGCTCCAGGGATCGCCTCCGGAGCATTTCTCGCAGTCGGTCGTTCCCGGCCGCGCCGCAGAGGTGCTCATCGAACAGAGCGACCGGGCGTCGATGCTCGTCGTCGGCAGTCGTGGACATGGGGGATTCGCCGGGCTGCTCCTCGGCTCCGTCAGTGCGGCGTGCGCGGCCCACGCCCGCTGTCCGGTGCTCGTCGTCCAGACACCGATGCCGCCCGCTGTCACATCCGAAGCCCCTCGGGCCTCCACTCCCCCTGGAAAGCGCTGATCGTCACGGTAGAGAGAAGAGAGAGGAACCGCACTGCCCCTGGAGCGCGGCCCCTGTCCCTTTTTCTCGGAGCGGCCCTCCCGATGCGGGCGACTCCCCCCCTCTTTTTCCCAGAAGGCGAGGATACGACGCGAAGGCCGCCCACGGTGGGTCTTTGGTCCCGTGACGAGTCCTGTTCCCGTCCGAGTCGCGAGCTGTACTGTGAGCTGCACGTCCGTACCCGCCTTGATGGCCGCCCCACCGCCCGACAACGAAGAAAGGGACGAATGCACCGAGTGTTCCTGGTCGACGATCACGAGATCGTGCGCCGCGGCATCGCCGGACTCCTCGACGCGCACCCCGATCTGACGGTGGTCGGGGAAGCATCGACCTATAACGAGGCGGTCATCCGGATCGCCGAGACGCTCCCGGACGTCGCCGTCCTGGACGTGCATCTCCCTGACGGCAGCGGTATCGATCTGTGCCGCCACATCCGCCAAGCCCATCCGAGCGTGCGATGCCTGATCCTGACCGCATTCGACGATGACGACGCGCTCGTCGCCGCCGTCATGGGCGATGCCTCCGGCTACCTGTTGAAGAGTCTGCACACCGATGAACTCGTGCGTGCCGTCTGCGCCGTGGCCGACGGAGAGTCGCTGCTGAATCCCTCGATGGTGCGCCGCATCACCCATCGCGTGCGCGACGCCCGCACAGAGGACCCTCGTTACGGATCGCTCAACCTGCGCGAGAAGCAGACGCTCGCGCTGATCGCCGAAGGGCTGACCAACGCTCAGATCGGCGACCGTCTCGGGCTCGCGGAGAAGACGGTGAAGAACTACGTCTCCTCCGTGCTCAGCAAGCTCGGGCTGGAGCGCCGGACGCAGGCGGCCGTGCTCGAAACGGAGCGGACGGCCGGAATCGGCTCTCCCGGTGCGCCGTCGGCGCCACCTCATCAATAAGGGCGGACGACGATGCGGTTGTCGACCTCGGTCACATGCGGAGAGGCCCAGGCCGCTTCCACAGCCTGATTCTTCTCCGCCCATGATCGGACGGTGCCGGTGAGCATGACCGAGGTGCCCGAGACCGCGACCTCGATCGTGTGCGCGTCGACGAGCGCGTTGCGCCTGATCGCGCCGCGGATGCATTCCTCTGCATCCGCCGCCGAGGGCCGGGCGGTGAGCGTGATCATGCTGTTCACGGTTCGCACACCTTTCAGATGCTGCACCGCGCGCTTCGCGGCGCGCCGCTCGTAGTCCCAGTCCACCTCCCCCATGAGGCTGACGTCGCCGCCCTCGATCACCGCCTTCACGCCGGGAGGGACGTCAGCGGCAGCGCGAAGAGCGTGCTCCACCTCCTCCGCGACGGCGGTGTCGGCCATGTGTTCGTCCGGCGACGACGGCAGGCCGAGGTGGTCGATGACGGCATTCACGCCGCGCACGCGCAGGGCGGTGGCGCTGGCAGGGTTAGTGGGACCCACCAGGGCGATCTAAGCGGGACCCACTTCGAGGGCGCCGGGGTGTTGCGGGCAATCTAAGCCGTACCCACCTGCACCCTGATCGCAACAGGTCCTCGGTTGCTGATGGTGGAGGTTTGGATGGAGTCTCGGGTGGAGTTGTTCGCGCGGATCCGCAGGGACGCGCGCGTGGAGGGCCTCTCGATCCGGGAGCTCGCCAGGAGGCACGGCGTGGGCAGGCCCACGGTGCGGCAAGCCCTTCTGCAGGCGGAGCCACCCCCACGGAAACCCCGCGTTCGGACAGCGCCTCGGCTGGACGCGTTCAAGGCCGCGATCGACGAGATGCTCCGCCAGGATCTGAATGCCCCCCGTAAACAACGGCACACCGCACGGCGGGTGTTCGCGCGGCTGGCTGATGAGCATGACGCGACGGAACTGTCGTACTCAACGGTCCGTGACTATGTCCGTCGCCGCCGGCCAGAGATCGATATCGAGGCGGGTCGGCTGCCGGAGGTGTTCGTCCCGCAGGAACACGCACCGGGCGCGGAAGCGGAGGTCGACTTCGGTGAGGTCTGGGTTGTCCTGGCGGGGGTGAAGACGAAGTGTCATATGTTCACGTTCCGGTTGTCGCATTCGGGGAAGGCGATCCACCGGGTCTATGCGACGCAGGCGCAGGAGGCGTTCTTGGAGGGTCACATTGACGCGTTCGAGGACATCGGCGGCGTCCCGACCCGTCACATCCGTTACGACAACCTCACCGACGCGGTCGTGAAAGTGATCTACGGGACGGGCCGGCAGCGCACCGAGAATCAGCGGTGGGTGCTGTTCCGTTCGCATTACGGGTTCGACGCGTTCTACTGCCACCCCGGGATTGAGGGTGCTCACGAGAAGGGCGGTGTTGAGGGGGAAGTCGGCCGGTTCCGGCGCACACACCTGTCTCCGATGCCGGTCGTCGATTCTCTCGCTGAGCTGAACGACCGGATACGGCGGTGGGATCTTGATGATGAGGATCGTCGGATCGGTGACCGGATCCGCACCGTCGCGCAGGACTTCGCCCGTGAACGAGAATTGCTGGCGCCCGTCACGGCCGAGCGGTTCGAGCCGGGGCTGTCGTTGACGCCGCGGGTGAGCAGGTCCAGCCTGGTCCGGGTGCGGATGGCATCGTATTCGGTCCCTGCCCGGTTCATTGGCCGCACCGTCCGGGTGTCGTTGCGCGCGTCGGAGGTGATCATCTTCGACGGGCGGGCTCAAATCGCCCGGCACACGCGGGTGGTGGCGTTGCATGGGCAGAGCGTGGATCTTGATCATTACCTCGAGGTTCTCCTGCACAAGCCCGGCGCCCTTCCCGGGTCCACCGCTCTCGCACACGCCCGCGCGACGGGGGTGTTCACTGGAGCGCATGAAGCGTTCTGGGCGGCAGCTCGTAAGACCGACGGCGATGCCGGCGGCACCCGGGCGCTCATCGACGTGCTTCTCTTGCATCGGTCGATGGCCGCTGAGGATGTCATCGGGGGGATCACCGCGGCGTTGACCGTGGGGGCGGTCACGGCTGATGTTGTTGCGGTGGAGGCGCGCCGCCACGAAACACTGGGTGGGTCTCGTTTGGGCCGTCATCCCGCCGACCCTCCGCGCGGGCATGAGCGACGTGTCGTCAGTCTGACCCAGCGCCGGCTAGCCGACCCGGCGGCGGTGATCGCCGGTCTCCCGCCGGATCGGCGGCCGTTGCCATCGGTTGCCGCGTACGACCAGCTGCTGCGCCTCCCGGAACGACCATCACCCGAGACCGCAGTTGCGATCCAGGAAGGGACAGCGTCATGACCACCACGACCAGCATCACCACCACCCTGCGGCGGCGTCGCGGGCTGACCGAGGAAGCAGCAGGCGCGGCCATCGATCAGGCCTGCCGAAGGCTCCGGCTCCCGACGATCCGGGCGGTCGTTGAGGAAGCCACCACCGCCGCGCAGAAAGAGCAGCTCAGCTACCAAGGGTTCCTCGCCGAGCTGCTCCTGGCCGAGTGTGATGACCGGGACCGGCGTTCCTCGGTCCGCCGGGTCAAAGCAGCCGGCTTCCCGCGGGATAAATGGCTCGGGGACTTCGATTTCGCGGCGAACCCGAACATCAACCCGGCGACCATCAACACTCTCGCCACCGGCGAATGGGTGCGTCGCGGGCAGCCGCTCTGCCTCATCGGCGACTCTGGCACCGGAAAGAGTCACCTCCTGATCGGGCTGGGCACCGCCGCAGCCGAAAAGGGGTTCCGGGTGAAATACACGCTCGCGACCCGGCTGGTGAACGAACTGGTCGAGGCGGCCGATGAGAAGAACCTGGCCCGCACGATCGCCCGCTACGGCCGGGTCGACCTGCTCATGATCGACGAACTCGGATACATGGAACTGGACCGCCGCGGTGCTGAGCTGCTGTTCCAAGTCCTCACCGAGAGGGAAGAGAACAACAGCATCGCGATCGCCTCGAACGAGTCCTTCTCCGGATGGACGAAGACCTTCACCGACCCCAGGCTCTGCGCAGCGATCGTTGACCGGCTCACCTTCAACGGCACCATCATCGAGACCGGCACCGACTCCTACCGACTCGCCCACACCCGCGCTCAACAACCCGCACTGTGACCCAGCCCTATATCGTCGCGCTCCTCAACCTCGCCTACTTCTTCGTGGAGTTCACGGTCGCGCTGATCATCGGGTCGGTGTCGCTGTTCGCGGACAGTGTCGACTTCCTCGAAGACGCCCCTCATTAAGTCGCCCGAGGGATTCGGGGTCGGTTGTCTTGGTCCTTCGCAAGCGCACGGACGGATCGGTGGTCGAAGCGCTACAGCAGGTAGTGGGTGACCTCGTGACGGCGCTCACTGAAAGTCCCCGCTTTCGCTCGAGGAATTCCTCACCCTGGATTGCTCCGGCGCATGAGGCGGGCCCCCTCGATGCTGATGGTCTTCGACCGAGACACCAGCCTTCAAGGGAGGCCGTTCGTGAAGAGGAGGGTGACGCTACTTTTCTTCCTCAACGGTCACGGTATAGCTCGCGTTGGCTGAGGTCACCTTGACGTAGTACTCGCCTGCGTCCTTCCGGAGGATGGTTTCACCTGCGCCCGCTTCTGAAATCATGACGTCAGGAATGCCGCCGTCCGTCATGAGGTCCGTTCCCTCAGTGAGAACGTAGACTGCGCCGACGATCATGCCCTGGCCGGAACTGTCAACGAAGTCGTACGTCACGCGAACCTTTCCACCGGTCAGAACAATCGTGTCCGACTGCTGATCTGCGTTACCTGTAATAGTCGCGACGGGCGTCCATGTCGGCTCAGCTGCGGGCTCAGGTGCCTGACTCTCGACCCGCTCGGTCTGCGTGTCAGCCGCGGCCGACCCGGCCGGCTCGGCCGGCGATGAGCAAGCGGCGAGCGATGCGATAAGTGTGAGCGTGGCTCCAGCCGCGGCAAGGGATCGGGCGAGTGACATATCTGGTCTCCTGGGGTCCTGGTAAAGCGCGACAGCGCCACCCGCCAGCCTACCAGCGAGGAACCGCGTCGGCTGCCACCGGGGCGAGCTGGGTCACCAGCGGCGGGCATCATCCGTGCCAACAGGGATTGCTGTCATTCGAGTTGGATGACCCGCCTCTGCCTGCAACGAAATGGTCGGCTCTGCTGTGGTTGCCGCGGGGCCAATAGCCGCCTGGCTATCCGCCCGCAACGACGCCCTCGCCAACCTCGCCATCATCCTCGTCGACATCCTCACGATCTGGTTCGCCCCCGGCTGGCTCGACATCATCGTCGGCGTCGGCATCGGCATCCTCAACGCCGACGCCGCCCGAGCCGTCTGGAAAGCCGCCCGCGCCAAGACCGACCCGACCCCATAATCCGCCCAGCAAAGAGCAAAGACGTCCTGGCGAAACAGCATCACCTAATGCAAGTGGGTCCTCACTGGACTGCCCTGGTGGGTTCGGCTTGAGTTGACATAGCCAGGGCGGCGTGTCGTGCCGCCAGGCGCTCGGTGTGGCTGTCGACTTCACCGGAGAGGGCCACTGTGCCGTCTTCGACCGCGACGCCGATCCCCGCGCTGTCGACATCGGGGGTTCACTCCAGTTCCTGCTGGACCGCTCGCTGGAGGTCTTCGTCATCGATGCGGGTGGTGGATGTCATGGTGCTACTCCTTCTGATCGTGGTGCTCGGGTTCGACGGAAGGCGCAGAGATCCCGCGGTCACCGCCGTTCGGGGTGGGGCGCTGTTCCAGGTCTACCCCGCGATCTCAGGCGCATCTTCGCCGTGCGCGCGCGTGTAGGTCCGCGCACGAAGCCGCGCATCCTGCATCTCCTGTCGCAGCACCGCGTGCGTGGAGGCGAGGCCGGGCACCCGGTCGATCACGTCGATCACGAGGTGGAACCGGTCCATGTCGTTCATCATGACCATGTCGAACGGTGTCGTCGTGGTGCCCTCCTCGATGTAGCCGCGCACATGGAGGTTGTCGTGTCCGTGCCGCCGATTCGTGAGGCGGTGGATGAGCCACGGGTAGCCGTGGTAGGCGAAGATCACAGGCCTGTCCTCGGTGAAGACGACCCCCGACATGGCCGCCCTGTGCCTGCTCACCCAGAACGCGCAGATTCACGCGATCGCCGACCCGCTCGTCGGTCGCTACGTGCGAAGCGACCCTGCGACGACAGAGCCCTGACAGACGATGCTCCAGGAGAACAGTGTGGGGAACAGCCCTCTCAGGGTGCCGGTCTTCGTCGGTCAGGGAGAAGCAGACGAGCTCGTGCTCCCGAGCGCGACCGAGGGCTACGTGAAGCTGCTCTGTACGCAGAGCACGGATGTCACCTTCCACCGCTATCCGGATGTCACCCACGGCCTCGCCGCCTACGCCGCGCTGCCGGAGCTGCTCCTGTGGCTCCCGACGCTCGGTGGAGGCCGCCCCGCTGCCGACGGCTGCGACTGAGCGCTACTCCGCCAGGACCGCGAGCTCTGCCAGAACCCGCGGGTGGGCGAGGATCCGGAAGTGTCCGCCCGTCTCGAGGCGGACGTTCTTGGCGCAGGCGAGCTCGCTCCCCTCCGGGATGTGTGGATCGAACCCCGCGTAAACCGAGACGATCCGCTCGTTCACGCTCAGCTGCCGTGCGAGACTCACGATCGACGGGGCTTCCGGAGAGAACTCCCGCAGAGTGCGTGACAGTATGCGGCGGGCGTAGCGAGATCCGCCGAACGGTGTCGCGACCGCGAGCATCGACCGCACCCGCGCTCCCGCCGGGCCGGTCATGACGAGTTTCCCTGCGAGGCCGCCCTTGCTGTGGGCGACGAGGATCACATCGGTGAGGTCATGCTCCTCGAGGAAGGCCGTCACATCGGCGGCCAGGTCTACCACCGGCTGCTGATTGCGGCGGAGCGCGTCGACGATGTGGACGGGGTGCCCGCGCCGATGCATCGCCACGACGAGCGGTTGCAGGAACCTCCAGGTCTCGTACACACCGGGGAGCACGACGATGTGGGCGGCGCGCCCGGATGCGAAGGAGGCCGGATCGGTGCGGTCGAACAGCGCACGCACCTGCCAGTACCCCGCGTAGACGTAGTCAGCGACCCACCACCCGGCGTTCCTCAGCACGCCGATGATGTGCTCCTCGGACGACGGCACGGCTCCATGAGTGAAAACTACCTGACGCATATGACAGAGGGGGCGGGACCGAAGTCCCGCCCCCTCTGGATGCTGTCCGTCAGACGCCGGCCTTGTAGATGGGGGCGGCACCGCGGATCGCATCGCCGACCTTGTGCACACGAAGGTCGTTCGTCGATCCGACGATTCCGGGAGGGGAACCGGAGATCACGACGACCTTGTCCCCTTCCTCGGCGAGACCGTTGCCGAGCAGGTACTCGTCGACCTGGTGATACATCAGGTCGGTGTGCTGCACCATGTCGACCAGCGTCGAGCGGATGCCCCACGTCAGCGCCATGCGGCGGCGGATACCCGGCTCCGGCGTGAAGGCAATCATCGGGATGCGCGAGCGCAGACGCGACAGGCGTCGTGCCGAGTCACCGGACTGCGTGAACACGCAGAGGAACTTCGCGTCGACGAACTCGGCGACCTCGAGAGCGGCGAGGGTGATCGCGCCACCCTGCGTGCGGGGCTTGGTCGTGAGGGGCGCGATGCGCTCCAGGCCGTGCTCCTCGGTCGACGCGATGATGCGAGCCATGGTCTCCACGACCACGACGGGGTAGTCGCCGACGCTCGTCTCACCGGAGAGCATGACGGCGTCTGCACCGTCGAGCACCGCATTCGCGACATCCGAGGTCTCGGCGCGCGTCGGAACGGGGCTGTGGATCATCGACTCGAGCATCTGCGTCGCGACGATGACCGGCTTGGCCATGCGACGTGCGATCTCGACCGCACGCTTCTGCACGATCGGCACGGCCTCGAGCGGAAGCTCGACGCCCAGGTCGCCACGGGCGACCATGATCGAGTCGAAGGCGTCGACGATCTCCTCGAGCGCGTCGACGGCCTGCGGCTTCTCGACCTTGGCGATGACGGGCACGCGGACGCCCTCTTCCGCCATGATCTCGTGCACACGGGTGACGTCGTCGGCGTTGCGGACGAACGACAGGGCGATCAGGTCGGCGCCGATGCGCAGACCCCAACGCAAGTCGTCCTCGTCCTTCTCGCTCAGCGCGGGGACGTTGACGGCGACGCCGGGCAGGTTGATGCCCTTGTTGTTCGAGACGGCCCCGGCGACGATCACCTTGGTAGTGACCGTGACACCGTCGGTCTCGACGACCTCGACGCGCACCTTGCCGTCGTCGATGAGGAGGAAGTCACCGGGCTTGACGTCCTGCGGGAGACCCTTGAAGGTCGTACCGCAGATGTCCTTGTTGCCGATGATGTCTTCGGTGGTGATCTTGAAGATGTCGCCCTTGGCGAGCTCGTAAGGGCCGTTCTCGAACTTGCCGAGACGGATCTTCGGCCCCTGGAGGTCGACGAGGATGGCGACCGGACGACCGGCGTCCTCTGCGGCACGACGCACGTTGGCGTAGTTGTTCTCGTGCACGGAGTAGTCACCGTGGCTGAGGTTCAGTCGAGCGACATCCACCCCCGCATCGATCAGTGCGCGCACCGTCTCATAGGTGGAGGTGGCGGGGCCCAGGGTGGCGACGATTTTCGCGCGTCTCAAAGATTTCTCCAGGGTAGAAGTGGGGGAAGGTAAATCCGGCGACGGTGCCGGCCTCAGCCTACGCGGGCTGGAGAGCGATCGCGACATCGCTCGGACGCACCGGCTCGGGCAGCACGGTGCTGCCCATGAGGAATCGGTCGACGTTCGCGGCCGCTGCACGGCCCTCGGCGATGGCCCATACGATGAGCGACTGTCCGCGGCCTGCGTCGCCGGCGACGAACACGCCGGGAACCGTCGACTCGTACGACGAGTCGCGCCCGAAGGCACCGCGCTCGGTCACCTGCGGAAGCGTGTCGTCGGTGTACCCGCCCTGCTCCGGTCCGGTGAACCCCATCGCGATCAGGATCAGATCCGCCGGGATCTCCCGCTCGGTGCCGCTCTTGGGCACACGGCGCCCGTCGATGTACTCCGTCTCGGCCACACGCAGCGCGCGGACCTCGCCGACCTCGTTCCCGAGGAACTCGACGGTCGATGCGAGGAAGACCCGCTCACCGCCTTCCTCGTGCGCGGAGGAGACCTCGAAGACGGTCGGCATCATCGGCCACGGCTGGTGGTCGGGACGCGTATCGCCGGGCTGCTTGCCGATCGCGAGGTTGGTCACGCTGAGCGCGCCCTGACGGTGAGCGGTGCCGATGCAGTCCGCACCGGTGTCTCCGCCGCCGATCACGATGACGTGCTTGCCCTCGGCGCTGATCTGGTCGGTGACCTTGTCTCCGGCGACCGCGTGGTTCGACTCCACGAGATACTCCATGGCGAAGTGCACGCCGTCGAGGTCGCGTCCGGGAATCGCGAGATCACGCGGCACGGTCGATCCGGTCGCGATGACGACGGCATCGTAGCGGGCGCGGAGGTCGGGCCAGGAGATGTCCTTGCCGATCTCGACACCCGCACGGAAGCGGGTGCCTTCCTCCTGCATCTGACGCAGGCGCGACTCGAGCTGCGTCTTCTCCATCTTGAAGTCCGGGATGCCGTAGCGCAGCAGACCGCCGATGCGATCGTCACGCTCGAAGACTGCGACGGTGTGCCCGGCCCTGGTGAGCTGCTGGGCGGCCGCGAGGCCCGCGGGCCCTGATCCGACCACAGCGACCGTCTTGCCGGTGAGGCGCTCAGGCGGCTCGGGCTCGACCCAGCCCTTCGCGAAGGCCTCGTCGATGATGGAGACCTCGATCTGCTTGATCGTCACCGCCGGCTGGTTGATGCCGAGCACGCACGAGCTCTCGCACGGTGCGGGGCACAGCCGGCCCGTGAACTCCGGGAAGTTGTTCGTCGCATGCAGGCGCTCGATCGCCGCGCGGCCCTCGCCGCGCCACGTCAGATCGTTCCACTCCGGAATCAGGTTGCCGAGCGGGCAGCCCTGATGGCAGAACGGCACACCGCAGTCCATGCAGCGTCCGGCCTGACGGCGGAGGACCTGCGTGTCTCCGGGCTCGTAGACCTCTTTCCAGTCCATGATGCGCACGGGCACGGGACGACGTGCGGGAAGCTCCCGCTCGGTCACATTCAGAAAGCCTTTGGGGTCAGCCACCGGTCACCTCCAGGATGCGGTTCCACACGATGTCGCCGTCGGGGTCGATCCCCTCGGCCAGCGCCTCCTCGCGCATGCTCCGCACCGCGGCGAAGTCGCGAGGCAGCACCTTGACGAACTCTGCCGCGGCCTCTTCGAAACTCTCGAGAAGCGCGGACGCCCGCGGAGACGCGGTGCGCTCGATGTGTGCGACGAGCAGGCTGCGCAGCACTTCGAGATCCGCGCGGTCCAGCGGCTCGAGCAGCAGCTCCCCGCTGCCCAGCGACTGGGCGTTGACCTTGCTCGTGTCGAGCGCGTGCACGTACGCCACTCCCCCGGACATGCCGGCGCCGAAGTTCCGACCGGTCGAACCGAGGATCACGGCCAGGCCACCGGTCATGTATTCGAGTGCATGGTCGCCCACGCCCTCGACGACGGCGGTCGCGCCGGAGTTGCGCACCAGGAACCGCTCGCCGACGACACCGGAGATGAACATCGTCCCCGAGGTAGCGCCGTAGCCGATCACGTTGCCGGCGATGACGTTCTCATGGGGTGCGATGGCGGAGCCGCGCGGCGGACGGATGGTGATGTCACCGCCCGACAGGCCCTTGCCGACGTAGTCGTTCGCATCACCTTCCAGCCGCAGCACGATCCCCGGCGGCAGGAACGCCCCGAGCGACTGTCCCGCGGTGCCGTGCAGGGTGACGTCGATCGTGCCCTGCGGCAGACCAGCGGCACCGTGCCGAGAGGTCACCTGGTGACCCAGCATCGTTCCGACCGCGCGTTCGGTGTTGGCGATGGGCAGCTCCACCACGACGGGTTCGCCGTTGAGCAGCGCCCCCTTCGCGATGTCGATCAGCTGCACGTCGAAGTGCTTCTCGAGCTCGTGATCCTGCGCGCGACCGCTGCGGCGAGGCTCGCCCGCCGGGAAGACGGGGCCTTCGAGCACGGGAGTGAGGTCGAGGCCCTCGGCCTTCCAATGCTCCACCGCGGCGTTGACCTCGATGAGCTCGGCGCGACCGATGATCTCGTCGAGCGAGCGGTAGCCGAGCTCGGCGAGGAGTTCGCGCACTTCCTCCGCGATGAACTCCATGAAGTTCACGACGAACTCGGGCTTGCCCGTGAAGCGCTCACGCAGAACCGGGTTCTGCGTGGCGACACCGACCGGGCAGGTGTCGAGGTGGCACACGCGCATCATGATGCAGCCGCTGACCACGAGCGGAGCGGTGGCGAAGCCGAACTCCTCCGCGCCCAGGAGTGCTCCGATGATGACGTCGCGACCGGTCTTGAGCTGACCGTCGACCTGCACCACGACGCGGTCCCGCATCCCGTTGAGCATGAGGGTCTGCTGCGTCTCGGCGAGGCCGAGCTCCCAGGGCGTGCCCGCGTGCTTGAGCGAGTTCAACGGGCTCGCACCCGTCCCGCCGTCGTGGCCGGAGACCAGGATGACGTCGCTCAGAGCCTTGGCGACACCCGCCGACACCGCGCCGATTCCCGACTGGCTCACGAGTTTGGTGTGGATGCGTGCTTCGGGATTCGCCCGCTTCAGGTCGAAGATGAGCTGCTTGAGGTCTTCGATCGAGTAGATGTCGTGGTGCGGCGGCGGCGAGATCAGTCCCACACCGGCCGTCGCGTGACGGGTGCGCGCGACCCAGGGGTAGACCTTGGTCGGCGGCAGCTGACCACCCTCACCGGGCTTGGCGCCCTGGGCGAGCTTGATCTGGATGTCGTCCGCCTCGGTCAGGTACAGGCTCGTGACGCCGAAGCGACCCGAGGCGACCTGCTTGATCGCGCTGCGACGCTCGGGGTCGACGAGACGGTCCGGGTCCTCGCCGCCTTCACCGGTGTTCGACTTCGCACCGATGCTGTTCATCGCGATCGCGAGCGTCTCGTGCGCTTCACGCGAGATCGAGCCGTAGCTCATCGCACCCGTGGAGAAGCGCTTAACGATGGCGGAGACCGGTTCGACCTCGTCCAGCGGCACGGGCTTGCGGGTGCCGGTGCGCAGGCTGAAGAGTCCACGCAACGTCTTGAGCTCGGCCGCCTGCTCGTCGACGAGCTTCGTGTACTCGCGGAAGATGTCGTAGCGCCGTGTTCGGGTCGAGTGCTGCAGCTTGAACACCGTCTCCGGGTTGAACAGGTGCGGAGAGCCGTCGCGGCGCCACTGGTACTCACCACCGGTCCACAGTCGCTCGTGCGCGCGGGCCGCGGCATCCTCCGGGTAGGCGTAGTCGTGCCGCGCCTGGTTCTCGGCGAAGATCTCCTCGATGCCGATCCCGCCGAGCTTGGACTCGGTGCGGGTGAAGTACGCGTCGATGAACTCCTGGCTGAGGCCGACCGCCTCGAACACCTGGGCGCCCGCGTAGGACGACACCGTGGAGATTCCCATCTTCGACATGATCTTGAGCACGCCCTTGCCCAGCGCGTAGATCAGGTTCTTGACCGCCTTCTCGGGCGTGATGCCGGTGATGTAGCCGGTGCGCACGAGGTGCTCGACCGTCTCCATCGCGAGATACGGGTTGACGGCGGAGGCTCCGTAGCCGATCAGCGTCGCGACGTGGTGTACCTCGCGCACGTCTCCGGCTTCCACGATGAGCCCGACCTTCATGCGGTTCTCGCGGCGGATGAGGTGGTGGTGGATCGCCGACACCATGAGCAGGGACGGGATCGGCGTCAGGTCCTTGTTCGAGTCGCGGTCCGACAGGATGATGAACTCGGCGCCGTTCTCGATCGCCTCGTCGGCCTCGGCGCACATCTCGGTGAGACGGTCCTGCAGAGTCTGGGGACCCGCGTCGAAGTGGTAGAGGCCACGGATGGTCGCGCTCGACCGACCCGGCATCGCCTTGTCGATGTGGCGGATCTTCGCGAGCTCGTCGTTGTCGATCACCGGGAAGTCGAGCGAGACGGTGCGGGTGTGCTCCGGTCCCCAGGAGAGCAGGTTGCTCTCCGGACCGAGGCCCAGCTTGAGGCTCGTGACGACCTCTTCACGGATCGAGTCGAGCGGCGGGTTCGTCACCTGCGCGAACTGCTGCGTGAAGTAGTCGAACAGCAGGCGAGGACGCTTGCTGAGCACCGCGATCGGCGTGTCCGACCCCATGGCGCCGAGCGGCTCGACACCCGTCTGCCCCATGGGCGTGAGGAGGATGCGGACTTCTTCCTCGGTGTATCCGAAGGTGCGCTGTCGACGGGTGATCGATGCCGGCGGGTGCACGATGTGCTCGCGTTCGGGCAGCTCGGCGAGCCGGACGGCGCCGGCATCCAGCCATTCCTGCCACGGGTGCATGGTGGCGAGGTCGTGCTTGATCTCGCTGTCCTCGATGATGCGACGCTGCGAGGTGTCGACGAGGAACATCTTGCCCGGCTGCAGGCGACCGCGACGCTTGATGCGTTCAGGCTCGAACTGGAGCACACCGGTCTCGGAGCCGATCACGACCAGACCGTCGGTCGTCTCCGTCCAGCGTCCAGGACGCAGGCCGTTGCGATCGAGGGTCGCGCCGACGAGCGTGCCATCGGTGAAGATGAGCGCTGCCGGACCGTCCCACGGCTCCATCTGGTTGGAGTGGTACTCGTAGAACGAGCGCAGCTCCGGCGTGATGTCGGCCTGCTTCTCGTACGCCTCCGGCACCATCATCATGATGGCGTGCGGGAGGCTGCGTCCGGTGAGGGTGAGCAGTTCGAGCACCTCGTCGAACGAGGCGGAGTCACTGGCGCCGTCGGTGCAGATCGGCAGCAGCGGCGTGATGTCGCCGAGGAGCTCGGACTCGAGCTGCGACTGGCGGGCGCGCATCCAGTTGCGGTTGCCGCCGACCGTGTTGATCTCGCCGTTGTGGGCGAGCATGCGCAGCGGCTGGGCGAGCGGCCACGACGGGAACGTGTTGGTGGAGTAGCGCGAGTGCACGACCGCGAGCTCGGAGGCGAAGCGCTCATCCTGCAGGTCGGGATAGAACGGCTCGAGCTGCAGCGTCGTGACCATGCCCTTGTACCCGAGCGTGCGGGCCGAGAGCGAGACGAAGTAGGCGCCGAGTTCGTGCCCGGCGCGCTTGCGCAGACGGTAGGCGACCCGGTCGAGGGCGATGCCTGTGAGGGGGGCATCCGTATGCGTCGCCCCTCCGGCACTCACGAAGAGCTGCTCGAAGGCGGGACGCGCCTCGTCGGCGAGCTTGCCGAGGTTCTCGTTGGCGGTGGGGACATCACGCCAGCCGAGGACGCGGAGTCCCTCGGAACGGGCGATCTTCTCGATCCCGGCTTTCTGCTGGCGGCGCTCGCTCGAATCGCGAGGCAGGAACGCCAGTCCTGCGGCGTACTCCCCCACGGGCGGCAGTTCGAAGCCGACGACGTCGCGGAGGAATGCATCGGGCATCTGCGTCAGGATGCCGGCGCCGTCCCCGGTGCCCGCATCCGAGCCGATGGCTCCGCGGTGCTCCAGGTTGCGCAGGGCCTCGAGGGCCAACGCGATGATGTCGTGCCCGGCTTCGCCGCGCAGTGTCGCGACCATGGCGAGGCCGCAGGCGTCTTTCTCGAACGCCGGGTTGTACATGCCCTGCTTCGGGGGGTATGCGCCGGAGGCGCCGTAAGGGGGCTGGAAGTACACCAGTTACCGTCCTCAGATCTTCGAGTGAAACCCGGGGACGACGTCGGCCCGCTCGTTCAGTGCAATGGTTCTCCCGCCACGAGGCGGCGTTATCGAGAGCCGTCCTCGCTCGTGGGAGCAGTGCTTGTGGCGGTGGCTCCTGCGGTGACTTCTTCGGTCGGAGGCTCGCTCACGTCTACGAAGTCAGAGGGATTGTTCTGCGATTGTACATCAGCGCCCGCCTCCTTCCGTTCGCGGCCCGGCTGGTACGGCGAGGGCTCGAGGCCGGGGTGACGACGCGTCTGCACGACGAGGATCGCGAGGCCGACGAGGACGCCGATGATCGCCGCGAGCACGTTGCTGCGCAGACCGAGGATGATCTCGCTCGGATCGATGCGGATCGACTCCCAGACGATGCGGCCAGCGCTGTACCAGATCAGGTAGATCGCGAACAGACGGCCCCACTGGAAGAAGAGCTTGCGCCCGAGCCAGAGCAGCACGATGACGCCCAACCCGTTCCAGAGGACTTCGTAGAGGAAGGTCGGGTGGAACAGCGTGCCCTCGGGGAGGCCCGGAGGGAAGGCCGAGTTCGTGGAAGGGATCTCCAGACCCCACGGCAGATCGGTGGGCAGCCCGAAGAGCTCGTTGTTGAACCAGTTGCCGAAGCGGCCCATGGCCTGAGCCAGCAGCAGTCCGGGGGCCAGGGCGTCCGCGAACGTCCAGAAGCGGATGCCCGTCCAGCGACACCCCAGGTACGCGCCGATGGCGCCGCCGATGAGGGCGCCGAAGATCGCGATTCCGCCCTCCCAGATCGCCCACACCGAGCCCGGCTGGAAGGGGTTCCAGGTGTTGATCCCCTCGCCGAAGTAGTCGTTCGGGTGCGTCAGCACGTGGAAGATGCGCGCTCCGATGATCGCCAGCGGCACCGCGAGGATCGAGATGTCGATGACCACCCACGGCTCCGCACCGCGCTTGGTGAGGCGGTGGTTGGTCAGGAACGTGGCGGCGATGATGCCGGCGATGATGCACAGCGCGTAGAAGTGGATCCGGATCGGCCCGAGGTCGAAATAGGAGACCGTGGGGCTCGGGATGCTGGCGAGCACGTTCGTGAAGGTGCTGTGGAGCGCGAGTGACATGAGTGCGATTCTAGTTCTCGTGATCGGGGCGTGCCGACGCGGTGCCGGTGGCCAGGTTGCGGGTGACTTCGGCGAGAGCGGGTACGCCGCCGTCGCGCAGGGCTCGGACCAGGGCCGTGCCGACGATCGCGCCGTCGGCGTACTCCGACACCCCGGCGATCTGCTCGGCGGTCGAGATGCCGATGCCCACGCAGGCGCGGTGCGCTCCGTGCGCACGCAGACGTCCGACCAGGGTCCGGGCAGCGCGGTCGAGTTCGGCGCGCTCCCCCGTGATGCCCATCGTCGAGACGGTGTAGACGAAGCCGGTGGACGACTTCACGACGAGGTCGAGACGCTCGTCGGAGGAGGTCGGGGCCGCCAGGAACACCCGGTCCAGGCCCGTCCGCTCACTCGCGGCGATCCACTCCCCAGCCGCGTCGGGCGTGATGTCGGGAGTGATGAGGCCGGCGCCGCCCGCCGCGAGCAAGTCGTCCGCATAGCGATCGATGCCGTACTGCATCACCGGGTTCCAGTACGTCATCACCAGGACGGGGACGTCGGTGGCCGCGGTGATCGCGCGGATCGCGGTGAAGAGGTCGGCCATCCGGAAGCCCGCAGCCAGTGCTTTGGTCGTCGCCTCCTGGATGATTGCGCCGTCCATCACAGGGTCGCTGTAGGGCGGGCCGAGCTCGATGATGTCGACGCCGTTCTCGGCGAGGGCGATGGCCGCCTGGATGCTCGTCTCGAGGTCGGGGAAGCCGACGGGGAGATACCCGACGAAGGCGCTGCGGCCGGCGTCCTGGGCGCGCTGGATCGCCTGTTCGACACGGCTCATAGCTGCGGCTCCCCCTTCGCGGCCAGTTCTTCCTCTTCGCTCTCCGCGGAGACGTCGTGTGCCAGAGCAGCCTCGTCGTAGAGCTGGAAGTAGCGGGCTGCGGTGTCCATGTCCTTGTCGCCTCGGCCCGACAGGCAGATCGCGATCAGTCCATCGGGGCCGAGATCGCGCCCGATGCGCAGCGCGCCGGCGAGGGCGTGGGCCGACTCGATGGCCGGGATGATCCCCTCGGTGCGGCTGAGCAGGCGCAGTGCCTGCATCGCCTCATCATCGGTGGCCGGGATGTACTCGGCCCGCCCGATGTCGGCGAGCCAGGAGTGCTCCGGACCGACGCCCGGGTAGTCGAGCCCGGCGGAGATCGAGTGCGACTCGACCGTCTGGCCGTCCGCATCCTGGAGGACGTACGTCTTCGCGCCGTGCAGCACGCCGGGGCGCCCGCGCTCGATCGACGCCGCGTGCTTGTCGGTGTCGACGCCATCGCCGGCAGCTTCGACGCCGTAGAGCTTGACGCCCTCGTCGTCGAGGAACGCGTCGAACATGCCGATCGCGTTGGATCCACCGCCGACGCAGGCCACGACCGCGTCGGGAAGCCGACCCACCTCGTCGAGCAGCTGGGCGCGGGCCTCTTCGCCGATGATCTTCTGGAAGTCGCGGACCATCGCGGGGAACGGGTGCGGTCCCGCCGCGGTGCCGAAGATGTAGTTGGTGGTCTCCACCGACGCCACCCAGTCGCGATAGGCGTCGTTGATCGCGTCCTTGAGCGTGCGCGAACCTGAGGTCACCGGAACGACCTCAGCGCCCAGGAGGCGCATGCGCGCCACGTTGAGCGCCTGACGCTCGGTGTCGACCTCGCCCATGTAGATGGTGCAGTCCAGGCCGAACAGGGCGGCTGCGGTCGCGGTGGCGACGCCGTGCTGACCGGCACCGGTCTCGGCGATCACACGGGTCTTGCCCAGGCGCTTGGTCAGCAGCGCCTGACCGAGCACGTTGTTGATCTTGTGCGAGCCGGTGTGGTTCAGATCCTCGCGCTTGAGGAAGACGCGCGCACCACCGGCGTGCTCGGCGAACCGCGGCACCTCGGTGATCGCGGACGGGCGGCCGGCGTACGAGCTGAGCAGATGCGCCAGCTCGGACCGGAACTCCGGATCGGCGATCGCCTCCTCGTACGCCGCGGTCAGCTCATCGATCGCGGCGATGAGCGACTCGGGCATGAAACGCCCGCCGAACTCACCGAAGAAGGGGCCGTGCTGGTCGCGCAGGCTCATCATGCCTCCAGGAAACTCTTGAGAGTGGCGACGGGGTCGCCGGTCACGAGCGCCTCGCCGATCAAGACGACGTCAGCACCCGCGGAACGGTAGCGCACGACATCGGCAGGCGTGAGCACCGCCGACTCGGCGATCTTCACCGCCGTGTCGGGGATGCGCTCGACCAGGCGTCCGAACAGGTCGCGGTCGAGTTCGAGGGTCTTGAGGTCGCGCGCGTTCACCCCGATGAGCGGTGCACCCAGGTCGATCGCGGCTTCGAGCTCCTCGGCGGAATGCGTCTCGACGAGGGGGGTCATGCCCAACTCGCCGATGAAACCGTAGAGGTCGCGCAGAACGTCGGGTTCGAGCCCCGCGACGATCAGCAGGACGAGGTCGGCACCCGCCGCACGTGCCTCGAGCACCTGGTAGCGGGTGGCGATGAAGTCCTTGCGCAGCACCGGAAGCGACACCCGGGCCGTCACGGCCTCGAGGTCTGCGAGGCTGCCGCCGAAGCGGCGCTCCTCCGTGAGCACGCTGATCGCCGATGCCCCGCCGGTCTCGTAGAGAGAGGCCTGGAGAGCCGGATCGGGGATCTCTGCGAGAGCTCCCCTGGACGGGCTCGCCCGCTTGACCTCGGCGATGATCTTGACACGATCCGCCGGTGCCAGGAACGACAGTGCGTCCTTGGCGGCGGGGCGCGCGAGCGCCTCTCGTTCGAGGGCGGCCAGCGGGCGCGACAGGGCGCGACGCTCAGCGTCTGCGACAGCGCCGGCCGTCAGGTCGGCGAGCACCATTAGTGCGCCTTCGGAGCGTACTTCGGACCCTTCACGCCGTAGCCGGCCTTCGCGAGCACCCAGCCGACGATCGCGCCGATCGGGATGAGCGCGACCGAGGCGACGACGAGGGCAGGCTGCTCGAAGCAGAAGGCGACGGTGCCGGCGGCGACGCCGACCAGCATGATCACGACGGCGGTCCAGGCTGCAGGCGAGTGTCCGTGGCCGGGGTCGGCGATCGGGTTGGTCATGTTCTCCTCCGGGGGACGACGTGCAGTTCGGAATCAGTCTATCGGGGTCAACGGGTCGGATCTGTTCCCCGGGACAGCTCGTCCCAGGAATCCACGGCGTCGACGGGGCCATCGTGCGCGACCTCGACGTGGTCGGTGCGGTAACGCCGGCCTCCGACCTTCCACCCACGCCAGGTCATCAGGACCACGACGGAGGAGAGAAGCAGGAGGGCCCAGCCCACCAGAGCGATGAAAGGCCAGGCCGAGGGCACGATGCTCACCACGACTTCACGGACCGCGTCACCACCGGCGAGGCCGGTCACCTCGGTGACCGTGGCGGCGACGGCGTCGAAGGGCTCGGCGAGCATCAGCTGGAGTGTCGACCAGCCCAGGAACAGAGCCGTCGCCCCCGCGAGCACGCCGAACACCAGACGGACGACCTTGCCGGAGATCGACAGCGCGGCGCCGAGCGCCAACACCGCCAGGCTGAGCGGGGCGAGCAGCACCAGGGCGGACGCGCCGGGGACCAGGATCGCCTCGCCCGCGTCGGCGCGTTCGACCGTCAGCCATGTCTGGGTCGACGAGATGATGCCGATCGCACCGGCGAGGAGGAAACCGGAGACGGACAGGGAGCGGCCCCGCTGCGCGAAGGTCATGACTGCTCCGTCCCGGTGAGGGCCTGGAGATCGTTGGCGTCGAAACAGGTGCGCGTTCCGGTGTGACAGGCGGGACCGGTCTGCGCCACGAGGAGCAGGATCGCATCCCCGTCGCAGTCCAGACGGGCCTCACGCACGACCTGGATGTGACCGGACGTGTCACCCTTGCGCCAGTACTCCTGACGCGAGCGCGACCAGTACGTGGCTCGCCCGGACGTGAGCGTGCGGCGGAGGGCCTCCGCATCGACCCACGCGAGCATGAGCACGTCGTGCGTGTCCCACTGCTGCACGATCACGGGCGCGAGTCCGTCGGCGTTGAAGGCGACCTGGGCGATGCGCTCGTCCACGGAAGTCGCCTGCGTGTCTGCGTCGGTCATCGTACGAGCACCCCTTCGGCGCGAAGAGCGTCCTTGACGTCTCCGACGGTGAGCGCACCGGTGTGGAAGACGCTCGCCGCGAGGACGGCATCCGCACCGGCCTTGATCGCCGGAGCGAAGTCGGCAGCCCGCCCGGCGCCTCCCGAAGCGATGACCGGCACGGAGGCGGCCTCCCGCATCAGGCGGACGAGTTCCAGGTCGAAGCCGTCACGCGTGCCGTCGGCATCGATCGAGTTCACGAGCAGTTCGCCGGCACCGCGTTCCGCGGCCTCGCGCGCCCAGTCGAGGGCATCGAGGGTGGTCTGGGTACGGCCCCCGTGCGTGGTCACCACGAAGCCCGAACGCGTGGTGGGGGCCCGCTTCACGTCGAGGGACAGCACGAGTACCTGCGCACCGAACCGATCGGCGATCTCGCCGATGAGTTCCGGACGCGCGATCGCAGCCGAGTTGACCCCGATCTTGTCGGCGCCGACGGAGAGCAGACGTGCCACGTCGTCGACGCTGCGCACTCCCCCGCCGACGGTCAGCGGTACGAACACCTGTTCCGCCGTGCGCTGGACGACGTCGTAGGTCGTCGCCCGCGCATCCACGGTCGCGGTGACGTCGAGGAAGGTGATCTCATCCGCACCCTGCGCGGCATAGTGCCGGGCGAGTTCGACGGGATCGCCCATGTCGCGGAGATTCTCGAAGTTGACGCCCTTGACGACACGGCCGTCGGCCACGTCGAGACACGGGATGACACGGCTGGCGAGCGTCATCACAGCCTCGCGTTGTGGATCGCGGTGACCAGGATGGCCCGCGCACCGAGCGCGTAGAGCGCGTCCATCACGGGGTTGACGCGCGAGCGCGCGACCATCACCCGCACCGCCACCCACTCGGGGTCGCGCAGCGGTGAGACGGTCGGAGACTCGACGCCGCCGGCGATCTTCACGGCGTCGTCCAGGAGAGCGACGGGCAGGTCGTAGTCGATCATCACGAAGCGACGAGCGACCATCACACCGCGAAGGCGGCGAAGGAGCGTCTCCGCGCCCTCGGCATCGACGGGACCGGCGATGAGCACGGCCTCCGACTCCAGGATGACGGGACCGAACACCTCGAGCCCGGCCTGACGCAGCGTCGTTCCGGTCTCGACGACATCGGCCACCGCGTCGGCGACGCCGAGGCGGACCGCGGATTCCACGGCGCCGTCGAGCGGCACCAGATCGACCGCGATGTCGCGCTCGTCGAGGAACGCGTCGACCAGTCCCGGATACGACGTGGCGATGCGCAGGCCGTCGAGCTCGGTCACATCCGTGTAGCGCCCCGTCGGAGCGGCGAAGCGGAAGGTGGAGCCGGCGAAGCCGAGCGCTTCGATCTCCCGAGCGCCGGGCATACGCGCGTCGAGCAGGAGATCACGACCGGTGATGCCCACATCGATCGCGCCGGAGCCGACGTAGGTCGCGATGTCCTTGGGCCGGAGGAAGAAGAACTCCACGTCGTTCTCGGCGTCGATGACGTGCAGGGTCTTGGGGTCGCGTCGACCGGCGTAGCCCGCCTCGGCGAGCATGTCGGCGGCGGTCTCGGAGAGCGAGCCTTTGTTGGGAACAGCGATGCGCAGCATGGAGTGCTTTCAGTTCGAGGTGATCGGAACGGAGCGCATCACAGATGTCGGTAGACGTCCTGCAGGCTGATGCCCTTGGCGAGCATCATCACCTGGACGTGATAGAGCAGCTGCGAGATCTCCTCGGCGGCGGCTTCGTCAGACTCGTACTCGGAAGCCATCCACACCTCGGCGGCTTCTTCCACGATCTTCTTGCCGATCGTGTGCACACCGCCGTCGAGCTCGGCGACCGTTCCCGATCCCTCAGGGCGGGTCTCGGCCTTGACGCTGAGCTCGGCGAACAGCTCGTCGAAAGTCTTCACGCTTCCAGGCTAGCGGCTCTGGCGAGGTCTCTCAGCCGGGTGACGGCCGCCTCGACATCATCGGCGCCGTACACGGCCGAACCCGCCACGAAGGTGTCGGCACCCGCGGCGGCCGCGATCTCGATGGTGCGATCGGAGATGCCCCCGTCGACCTGGAGCCAGATCTGGGATCCTCTCCGACGCGCCTCCTCGGCGAGAGCGCGAAGTTTCGGCATCGTCTCCGGCATGAAGCTCTGTCCACCGAAACCGGGTTCGACGGTCATCACGAGGATCTGATCGAACTCGTCGAGCACGTCGTAGAGGGATTCCACGGGCGTCGCGGGCTTCACCGCGACTCCGGCCCGAGAGCCGATCTCGCGGAGCCGGCGCGCCAGCGCGACGGGGTCGTCCGCGGCCTCGAGATGGAAGGTGACGCTCGCCGCGCCGATCTCCGCGTACTCGGGAGCCCATCGCTCGGGATCCGTGATCATGAGGTGCACATCGAGCGGGATCGGGCTGGTCGCCTGGATGCGCTCGACCATCTGCGGACCGAACGTCAGGTTGGGGACGAAGTGATTGTCCATCACGTCGACATGCACGAAGTCAGCGGTCGCGATCCGGGCGAGATCCGCCTGCATGTTCACGAAGTCGGCGGCGAGGATGCTCGGGTTGATGCGCGGGGCGCGAGGCAGTTCCACGGTCCTAGTCTTCCTTCCCTGATGGAGTGTTCTCCGTTGCGGTGCGCTGCAGGAGCGCGAGGAACATGGCATCCGTCCCGTGGCGGTGCGGCCAGAGCTGAGCACTGCCCGAACCCGTCCGGCCTTCGTCGGCCAGATCGATCGGCGAGCGAGCGACGTCGGCGATCGCCGCACGGGCGTCGAGCTCGACGATGTCCGCGCGGTCGCGCAGCACCTCCTTCACGACCCCTGTGGTTTCGGCGAGGTGTGGCGAGCACGTGACGTAGGCGACGATCCCGCCGGGGGCGAGAGCGTCCAGGGCCGCCGAGAGCAGCTCCACCTGGAGCGGTACCAGTTCGGCGACATCGGCCGGAGACTTCCGCCACCGCGCCTCAGGGCGACGGCGCAGTGCGCCCAGGCCCGTGCAGGGAGCATCGACGAGGATACGGTCGAACTCCCCCGGCCGAGCCGACGCGAGTGCACGCCCGTCCTGCTCGTGCACGACGATCTCGCCGGGTACGGCTCTGAGCGCCTTGCGCACCAGTCGCGCCCGGACCGGGACGATCTCGTTCGCTTCCAGAGTGACCTCGTGCTCGTGCGCCACTGCGGCCAGGAGAGCGGTCTTGCCGCCGGGGCCGGCGCACAGATCGAGCCAGCGCTCGCCGGCGGTGATCGGAGCGGCACCGGCCAGGGCGAGCGCCACGAGCTGGGATCCCTCGTCCTGCACGCGCACCGTGCCACCGGAACCCTCGACCGCACGACGCGGATCGCCCCCGGGAGACACGAAGGCCGTCGATGCGTAGGGAAGGCGGGGTTCCCCCGGCTCGGCCAGCCCCGGAAGGGCGACGAGTGTCACATCCGGCGAGGCGTTGTCGGCCTCGAGGAGCGCCTCCAGCTCCTCGCCACGGCCCTCGGCCGCGAGAGCACGGCGCAGAGCGCGGATCACCCACACCGGGTGCGCGGCGCGCAGCGCCAGCCGCTCATCGTCGGACCGCGCGTGCTGCTCGATGCGCGTCTGCCATTCTTCGCCCGATTCACGGGTGATCCTGCGGAGAACCGCGTTCGCGAAGCTCGACGCTCCTCGTCCGGATTCCGTGGCCACGAGGTTCACGGACTCGTTGACGGCCGCGTGCGAGGCGACACGCGTGGCGAGCAGCTGATGCACCGCGAGGCGCAGCGCATCGAGGACGGCGGGGTCGATGCTGTCCGGCGAGCGATCAGCCGCGGCGGCGATGATCGCGTCATAGGTGCCGAGGCGCCTCAGCGTGCCGTAGGTCAGCTCGGTGGCGAGAGCCGCATCCTGGGGCGTGAGTCGTGCCTCCGCGATCGCCGTGGGGAGCACGAGGTTCGCGTAGGCGTCGGTCTCCGACACCGCGCGCAGCACGTCGTAGGCCACCCGTCGGGCGGGCTGCACGGTGCGGACGGGGCCTTGCTGACCACCACGGCGCCCGTCTGTCGCACCTCGCGCGCCACGCGGTCGCCCGTTCGATGGCGTGGATCGGCGATTCCGCCCCTCATCGCTCATGCTCCGGCCACCAGTTCGTCGCCGCCGCGCAGACCACGCCACCAGTCGACCGCGTTCATCGCGCCCTTGCCGGCGGGCTGGACCCGCGTGACGGCGAGTGGTGTGGTGCCCGTGCCGATGTGGAGGGCGGTCTTGGTGCCCCGGAGACGCCCGGGAGCGAGCGTTTCCGCATCCGGCGCCGGAGCCGCTTCGAGCACCTTGAGAGGCTGACCCGCGACGGTCGTGTGTGCTCCCGGCTCGGGGGTCACGCCGCGGAAGCGGGCGAACACGGCATCGAGCGGCTGATTCCAGTCGAGCAGTCCGTCGGCGAGGGTGAGCTTGGCGGCGAAGGTCGGCTCGCCTTCCTGGGGAACCGCCAGCGCCGTGCCGTCCGCGATCGAGGAGACCACGTCTGCGGTGATTCCGGCCCCTTCCGACGCGAGCGCTTCGAGGGCCTCCCCTGCCGTCGCCGTCTCGGGAACATCGACCGCGTGCGTCGCGAACACATCGCCGGCGTCCAGCTCAGCGACCAGCTGGAAGACGCTCGCTCCGAGCACCGCGTCTCCGGCGATCAGAGCGCGCTGGACCGGTGCCGCTCCGCGCCAGGCGGGCAGCAGCGAGAAGTGCAGGTTGATCCATCCTGCTCTCGGCGCCGAGAGCAGGGGTTCGCGCACCAGGCCGCCGTAGGCCACGATCACGCCGAGGTCCACCTCGAGCGCCGTGATCTCGGCTGTCACGGCATCGTCGAGCCGGGCGGCCTTGATGATCGGGAGGCCCAGCTCCTCGGCCGCCTGAGCCACCGGCGACGCGGTCAGCACGCGACGACGCCCGAGAGGCGCGTCCGGCCGCGTGACGACGGCAGCGATGTCGTGGGATGCCGCGAGACGGCGAAGGGTGGGCACAGCCGCAGCGGGTGTGCCGGCGAAGACGAGGCGCATGAAGGTTCTCCGGAAGGGTCAGAGCTCTGGTTCGAGGATATCGAGGCGGACGGAGAGCGTGCTCTTGGTCGCACGTCCCTTTCGGCGACGCCCGCTGACGGCTTCCGCCACGACCGCGGCGCGCAGGGCGGTCGCGACACGCGCCCCCGCGCCGTATTCGAACCGCACCAGAGCGCGGACGCGCGGCGGGATGTCGTCGGATTCGACGGGGACAGGGCCGAGCACCGCATCGGCAGGCAGGGCGAGGTCGTTCAGCGCGGCCAGTGCACCGGCGACCGCAGACGCCGAGCCCTGCACCAGGGCCACTCGCGTCGTCGGCGGCATGTGCAGCGGAGCGCGGCTCTCGAGCTCGACCCTGGCGTGGCCCGCCTGGTTCCAGGTCGCCAGCGCCCTCGCTGCGGCCCCGTTGACGCCGACCAGGTGGATCGGAGCGCCCGGCGCCGCCAGTGCTGCCGCGTTCGACCACCAGCGCAGGCACGACTCGGCGACGCGCAGATCGGGGGCTTGGAGCATGCGCGGGCCGTCCAGGAGCACGACAGCGCGATAACCGCCGTCGGCGATAGGCTCGGCACCGCGTGTGGCGACCACCAGCGCAGGTGCCGCCGAGACGCGCTCCACCGGGTGCGCGCTGTCGGCGACGATCACCCGAACGCCGGGAAACGCGCGACCCAGTTCATCGGCGGTGCGTTCGCTGCCCGAAGAGGCGAGGCGCAGCTTCGTCGAGGAGCACGAGGGACACGACCAGGTGCTGGCGGCCCGGCCGCACCAGGCGCACACCGGCACGGCACCGCGGTGCTTCGCGCCGAGCGGCCCCCCGCAGTGCGCACAGCGCGCCGGAGCCCGACACTCCGCGCACACGAGAGAGGGCGAGAAGCCGGGCCGGGAGACCTGCACGAGCACCGGGCCCTCGGCTGCAGCGGTGCGTGCGGCGAGGAAGGCGGAGGACGGCATGCGCTGGGCGGTCGGCTGCTCCATCTCCTGCGGTGTGCTGAGCACGACGCGAGGAAGCACACGGCGCGCCGCTCTGACATCCTGCAGCCAGCCGAGGACGACCAGGCGCTCGACATCGGTCGTCCGCGTGTGGCCGGCGAACAGCAGGGCCGACCCCTCCAGCTCCTGACGCAGGAGGGCGGCGTCGCGTGCGTTGACGTACGGGGCCAGCGGTTCCCCCAGAAGCGGATCGCCGTCGTCCCAGATCGCGACCAGTCCCGCCACGACGGGAGAATAGACGGCCGATCGGTTTCCCACCACGATGCAGGGGGCGTCCTCGAGGGTGCGGAGGAAGCCGCGATAGCGGTCGGGATTGCTCTGCCGGGAATCGTGACGCACCACAGCGCCGGCGGGGACGAGGGACTCGAGGGCTGCGAGGAGCCGGTCCAGGTCACGGCTGTCGGGCACGACGATGATCGATGACCTGCCGGCGGCGAGCATGCGAGCGGCCGACGCGGCCAGCAGACGGGCCCATCCCTGCATGCCGTCGACGAGTTGGGGAATCGCCTCCACAGCCGCGCGCCCGCCCGAGTCGAGCACCTCGCCGAGGCCTTCGTACAGGCCGACGGTCTCCTCTGCGACGACGAGTGCCTCCGCATCGGGTGTCTCGGCCGGCGTGTCTGCGGTCCAGGCCTTCTCCACGCGCACCTGACGCTTGGGGATCACCAGGCGCAACACGTCGGACGCCGAACCCGCTGCGCGATCCGCGACGCGACGCGCGAGGGTGTGCAGACGCTCGGGGAGCACCGGCACCGTGGACACCACGCTCTCGACCTCGGACAGCGCCCGGTCGGCGTCGTCCTCGGTGTCGATGTCGACCACGTAGCCGTCGATCACGCGCCCGGCGGTGCGCAGCGGCACCTGGACACGAACACCCAGCGGAACCTCACCCCACTGCGCAGGAAGGGCGTAGTCGAAGAGCCGATCGAGCTGAGGCAGAGGGGAATCGAGGAGCACGCGCGCGATGCGCCGGCTCTCCGGAGGCATCAGGACCGCGGTCCCATCAGAGCCCGGCAGCGCGGCGCAACTCTTCGGCGCGGTCGGTGCGCTCCCAGGTGAAGTCGGGGAGCTCGCGGCCGAAGTGCCCGTAGGCGGCCGTCTGGGCGTAGATCGGGCGCAACAGGTCGAGCTGCTCGATGATCGCCTGCGGGCGCAGATCGAACACCTCGTTGATCGCGCGCGTGATGACCTCGTCCGACACCTTGCCCGTGCCGAAGGACTCGACGTATAGACCCACAGGGCGCGCGACACCGATCGCATAGGCGACCTGCACCTCGAGGCGGTCGGCGAGACCTGCGGCGACGGCGTTCTTCGCCACCCATCGCGTGGCGTAGGCACCCGAGCGGTCGACCTTGGACGGGTCCTTGCCGCTGAAGGCGCCGCCACCGTGGCGGGAGGCCCCGCCGTACGTGTCGATGATGATCTTGCGGCCGGTGAGACCGGCATCGCCCTTGGGGCCGCCGGTGACGAAGGGACCCGCGGGATTGATGTAGAACGTGACGTCGTCGAGGTCGAGCCCGGTGGTCGCGAGCACCGGGTCGATCACGTGCTCACGGACCTGTGCCTTGAGCTCTTCCTGCGAGATGTCGGGGTGGTGCTGGGTCGAGACCACGACCGCGTCGACGGTCTTCGGTGTGAAGCCGTCGTAGCCGAGCGTGACCTGGGTCTTGCCGTCGGGTCGCAGGAAAGGCAGCGCTCCGCTGCGGCGCACCTCGGTGAGACGCTCGGCGAGGCGGTGGGCGGTCCAGGCGGCCATCGGCATGAGCTGCGGTGTCTCGTTCGTCGCGAAGCCGAACATGATGCCCTGGTCACCGGCGCCGAGAGCGTCGAGCGGATCGACCGATGACCCGTCACGGTGCTCCTGGGCACTGTCGACGCCGTGGGCGATGTCGGTCGACTGCTCGCCGACCGAGACGCTGACGCCGCACGAAGAACCGTCGAAGCCGGTGTCGCTGGAGGTGTAGCCGATGCCGTTCACGACCTGGCGCACGATCGTGGGGATGTCGACGTAGGCGTCGGTGCGGATCTCACCGGCCACATGCACGAGGCCCGTGGTGACGAGCGTCTCCACGGCGACGCGGGAACCCTTGTCCTTCGCGATGAGGCCGTCGAGGATGCTGTCGGAGATCTGATCGCAGATCTTGTCCGGGTGCCCTTCGGTGACGGACTCGGACGTGAACAGACGCAGGGCGCTCATCGGTACTCCAGAACGGGACGGACGGATGGAGGGTGTTGCACCCATTCTGGACCGCGCCTCCGACGTACGGGAGGCGCGGTCTCGAATATCACTCTGCGTGACGAAGGCGGAGCTTGTCCTCGTTGATCTCGTGCAGCGCGATGGTGAGCGGCTTGTCCTCGACCGAGGAGTCCACGAGCGGGCCGACGTTGTCGAAGAGGTTTCCCTCGTGCAGGTCGGAGTAGTAGTCGTTGATCTGACGCGCGCGCTTGGCGGCGTAGATGACGAGCTCGTACTTCGAGTCGACGCGGTCGAGCAGGTTGTCGATGGGGGGATCGATGATGCCGTTGTTGTGTCCGGCCATGGTGAGACCTCCTGATCAGGCGACGGGATCGTCGCGAAGACGGTGCGAAAGGCGCGCGAAGACTCTCAGCGCGCAGAGCTTGTAGACAATTCTACGACCTCGTGAGCCGCCGTGGCGACGTCCTCGTTCACGATGAGGTGATCGAACTCGTTCTGAGCGGCGAGTTCGACCTTCGCGGTGCGCAGTCGTCTGGCCCTCTCCTCGGCGTCTTCGGTGCCTCGTCCGACCAGCCGATGGACGAGTTCATCCCAGCTCGGAGGCAGCAGGAAGATCAGTGTCGCGGCGGGTTCGGCGCGACGCACCTGACGCGCACCCTGCAGGTCGATCTCGAGCAGGACCGTCTTGCCCTCGGCCAGCGCGGCATCGATCGGCGCGCGCGGCGTGCCGTACCGGGAGCGGTTGTGCACCACGGCGTACTCGAGCAGTTCGTCGTCGGCGATGAGCCGGTCGAACTCCGCGTCGTCGACGAAGTAGTAGTGCACGCCGTCGATCTCGCCCGGGCGCGGGGGCCTGGTCGTCGCCGAGACCGACAGGTGGATCTCCGGGTTGTGCTCGCGGATGTGCGCGGCGACCGTGCCCTTGCCCACGGCGGTGGGCCCTGCCAGGACCAGCAGCCGGCTCCGGGCACCACGAGGCGTCGGCACCGGGAAGCGCGAGTCGAGCCACGACTCCAGCACCCGGCGCTGGCGCGCGCCGA
Source organism: Microbacterium sp. PAMC22086 (assembly GCF_019443525.1). Classification (NCBI taxonomy): domain Bacteria; kingdom Bacillati; phylum Actinomycetota; class Actinomycetes; order Micrococcales; family Microbacteriaceae; genus Microbacterium; species Microbacterium sp. PAMC22086. The sequence continues at coordinate 2,442,999 of NZ_CP080380.1, forward strand.
GCCCACCGAGACGCTTGACCGGCGAGATGTGCAGCTCCTCGAGCACCCGGTCGCGCTTGCCAGCGCCGATCGCGGGAAGTGCCAGCAGGAAGTCGGTGATGCGCATCGAGCCCTCCGCCGAATCGGCGTCGGCGCTCGCACGATGAAGAACGGCCTGCGGTGTCACCACGCGCATCGTGAGGTCGCGCTTGACCGAGGCCCTGGCGCGGCGACGCTCCACGGCGCGGCGCGCCGCTGCAGCCCTGTCGACCTCGGGGACCGTGCGCTGTGCGTCAGACACCGGCCACCTCGCGATACTCGGCCGCGCGTGCGGAGATGGCCTCCATCAGATCGGCCGGACCGGCGGAGAGGATGCTGCGGCTCTCACTCGCGATCACTGCTGCCGACATCGTCCCGAAACGCGGACGGAGATCAGCCGGCGTGGCCCCCTGCGCACCGAAACCCGGAGCGAGGATCGGCGCTGCCGGCGTGAACGGCTCGATACCGGCCCTGGTCCAGTCGACGGTCGCGCCGATGACGAATCCGAAGCTCCCCCACTCCCCCGCGGCAGACGACTCGGCGTTGCGCGCAGAGACCTCGGAGATGACCGCTGCCGACACCGTGATGCCGGCGGAGTCCGTGGACCGCTGCAGCCCTTCCGCCTCGGGGTTGCTGGTAGCCGCCAGCACGAACAGACCTTTTCCGTTCTTCTCGGCCACGGCGAAGGTCCCGTCGAGAGCACCCACCCCGAGGAATGGGCTCACGGTGAGGGCATCCGCCTCCAGCGGCGAACCCGGCGTGAGCCACGCACGCGCGTAGTCGTCCATCGTCGATCCGATGTCGCCCCGCTTGGCGTCGGCGATCACGATCAGTCCGGCAGCGCGCGTAGCGGCCAGAACATCTTCGAGCGCCGCGATGCCTCGAGAGCCGAAGCGCTCGAAGAACGACACCTGCGGCTTCACGACGGCGACCTTCCCTGCAGCCGCCTCGACCGTGCGCAGGCCGAACTCGCGGACGCCCTGCGCGTCGTCGGCCAACCCCCACGCCGCGAGCAGCGCGGCGTGGGGGTCGATGCCGAGGCAGAGCGGTCCCTTCGCCCGGAGGGCGGAGCGCACCCGCTCGCCGAAGCGTTCGCTCACAGCGCCGCCTTCCGGTCCAGCGCGTACTCCTGGAGGCTCTTCACCTGGAAGCCCTCGTGGGCGGCGTCCATTCCGCTCACGGCGGCACCGAGCACGGCCATCGTGGTGAACAGGGCCTTGTCGGCGGCCACCGCTGCGGCGCGGATCTCGTAGCCGTCGGCGCGAGCGGCGCCGCCGGACGGAGTGTTCACGACGATGTCGATCGCGCCCTCGTTGATGAGGTCGACGATGTTCTTGGCCCCGGACTCCTGCGTCGCACTGTACTTCTCGACGACCGTGACGGCGATGCCGTTGCGCGAGAGGATCTCGGCTGTACCCTCGGTCGCGACGATCGTGAAGCCGAGCTGCTGCAGGCGGTGCGCGGGCAGGATGACCGCACGCTTGTCCGAGTCGGCGACCGAGATGAACACGGTTCCCGACGTGGGCATGCCGCCATAGGCCGCCGCCTGGCTCTTCGCGAACGCTGTCGGGAAGTCGCGGTCGATGCCCATGACCTCACCGGTGGAGCGCATCTCCGGTCCGAGCACGGAGTCGACCGTCTTGCCGTCGGCGGTGCGGAACCGCTTGAACGGGAGCACGGCCTCCTTGACCGACACCGGTGCGTCGAGCGGGACGCGGGAGCCGTCCTGCTCGGGAAGCAGGCCCTCCGCGCGCAGCTCCGCGATCGTGGAACCGGTCATCACGCGGCTCGCCGCCTTGGCCATGGGGATACCGAGCGCCTTCGACACGAACGGCACGGTGCGGCTCGCACGCGGGTTCGCCTCGATCACGTAGAGCACTCCGGCGCTGATGGCGAACTGCACGTTGAGCAGTCCACGCACTCCCACGCCCTCGGCGATCGCGAGTGTGGCCTCGCGCACCCGGTCGACGTCGGTGCGGCCGAGCGAGACCGGCGGCAGCGTGCAGCTGGAGTCGCCCGAGTGGATGCCGGCCTCTTCGAGGTGCTCCATGACGCCGCCGATGTACAGGTCGGTTCCGTCGTAGAGCGCGTCGACGTCGAGCTCGATCGCGTCGTCGAGGAAGCGATCGACGAGAAGGGGCTTGCCCTCCTCGATGACGACCTCCCCCGCGGTGCGCACGAAGTAGTCGCGCAGCGACGCGGTGTCGTAGACGATCTCCATGCCGCGGCCGCCGAGCACGAAGCTCGGACGCACCAGCACCGGGTAGCCGATCTCCTCGGCGATACGTACGGCGCCTTCGACATCGATCGCGGTGCCGTTGCGCGGCGCGACGAGACCTGCGTCATCGAGCAGACGGGAGAAGAGCTCGCGTTCCTCCGCCAGGTCGATCGCCTCGGGGCTGGTTCCGAGAACGGTGTAACCGGCGGCCTCGATGCCCTTCGCGAGTCCGAGCGGCGTCTGCCCGCCGAGCTGGCACACGACACCGAGGATGGTGCCGCTCGCGGCTTCGGCGTCGAGCACCTCCAGCACGTCCTCGAGCGTCAGCGGCTCGAAGTACAGGCGGTCAGAGGTGTCGTAGTCGGTCGAGACCGTCTCCGGGTTGCAGTTGACCATGACGGTCTCGAACCCGGCATCCGACAGCGCGAACGACGCGTGCACGCACGAGTAGTCGAACTCGACACCCTGGCCGATGCGGTTCGGTCCGGAGCCGATGATGACCACCTTGGTGCGATCCGACGGCGCGACCTCGGTCTCGAAGTCGTAGCTCGAGTAGTGGTACGGGGTGAGGGCGGGGAACTCGCCGGCGCAGGTGTCGACCGTCTTGTACACCGGGCGGATGCCGAGGCCGTGACGCACGCCCCTGACCTCCGCTTCGGAGATGCCGCGGATCTCGGCGAGCTGCGCGTCGGAGAAGCCGTGCTCCTTGGCGTAGCGAAGAATCGCCGCGTCGAGCTCGGACGCGGTGCGCACGATCTCGGCGACCTCGTTGATCAGCACGATCTGGTCGAGGAACCACGGGTCGATCGCCGTCGCGTCGAAGGCCTGCTCGACCGTCGCGCCCTTGCGCAGCGCCTGCTGCAGCGTCACGATCCGGCCGTCCGTCGGAACCTTCGAGATCTCGAGAAGCTCCTCCACCGAGCGCTCCTCGGCGCCCCAGTGGAAGCTCGATCCGCGCTTCTCCAGCGAGCGGAGCGCCTTCTGCAGGGCAGTCGCGTAGTTGCGGCCGATCGCCATGGCCTCGCCCACGGACTTCATGGTCGTGGTCAGCGTCGCGTCGGCGGCCGGGAACTTCTCGAACGCGAAGCGCGGAACCTTCACGACGACGTAGTCGAGCGTCGGCTCGAAGCTCGCCGGCGTGACACCCGTGATGTCGTTCGGGATCTCGTCGAGACGGTAGCCCAGGGCCAGCTTGGCTGCGAGCTTGGCGATCGGGAATCCGGTGGCCTTGGACGCCAGAGCGCTGGAGCGCGAGACGCGCGGGTTCATCTCGATGACGATGATGCGACCGTTGGTCGGGTCCACCGCGAACTGGATGTTGCAACCGCCGGTGTCGACGCCGACGGCGCGGATGATGTCGATGCCGATGTCGCGCATCTTCTGGTACTCGCGGTCGGTGAGGGTGAGCGCGGGAGCGACCGTGATCGAGTCGCCCGTGTGCACGCCGACGGGGTCGACGTTCTCGATCGAGCAGACGACGACGGTGTTGTCGGCCGTGTCGCGCATGAGCTCGAGCTCGTACTCCTTCCAGCCGAGGATGGACTCCTCCAGGAGCACCTCGGTGGTGGGCGAGTCGCGCAGGCCCGCGCCGGCGATGCGACGCAGATCCTCCTCGTCGTACGCGAATCCGGAGCCGAGGCCACCCATCGTGAAGCTCGGACGGACCACCATCGGGTAGCCGAGCTCATCGGCGGCCGCCAGCACCTCATCCATCGTGTGCGCGATGCGCGAGTCCGCCACGTCGGCCCCCGCATCGAGGACCAGCTGCTTGAAGATCTGACGATCCTCGCCCTTGTTGATCGCCTCGAAGCTGGCGCCGATGAGCTCGACGTCGTACTTCTCGAGGATGCCGTGGTTGTGCAGCTCGATCGCGGCGTTCAGCGCGGTCTGCCCGCCGAGCGTCGGCAGGATCGCGTCGGGCCGCTCCTTGGCGATGATCGTCTCGATGACCTGCCACGTGATCGGCTCGATGTAGGTCGCATCGGCGAAGTCGGGATCGGTCATGATCGTGGCCGGGTTGGAGTTGACCAGGATGACCCGGACGCCCTCCTCGCGCAGCACGCGGCACGCCTGGGTGCCGGAGTAGTCGAACTCGCACGCCTGACCGATGACGATCGGGCCGGATCCGATGACGAGGACGGAGTTGATGTCGTCGCGCTTGGGCATTACTTGGAGTCCTTCTGGCTTGCGATGACGAGGTCGCGGAACCTGTCGAAGAGGTAGTTGGCGTCGTGCGGGCCTGCTGCGGCCTCGGGGTGGTACTGCACCGAGAAGGCGGGGATGTCGAGGGCGCGGAGTCCCTCGACCACGTTGTCGTTGAGGCCGACGTGGCTGACCTCGACCTTGCCGTAGCCGTTCGGGCTGTCGAAGGTGCCCTCGATCGGAGCCTCGACCGCGAAGCCGTGGTTGTGCGCCGTGATCTCGACCCTGCCGGTCTGCTTGTCCAGCACCGGCTGGTTGATGCCGCGGTGCCCGAACGGCAGCTTGTAGGTGCCGAGGCCCAGGGCGCGCCCGAGCAGCTGGTTGCCGAAGCAGATCCCGAAGAACGGCAGCCCCGCATCGAGCACCGAGCGCAGCAGCTCGACGTGATCACCGGAGGCCGCGGGGTCGCCGGGACCGTTCGAGTAGAACACCGCGACGGGATCGACAGCGCGGATATCGTCGATCGTCACGTTCTGCGGCAGCACATGCACCTCGAAGCCGCGGGCGGCGAGGTTGTCGATCGTCGCCTGCTTCACACCGAGATCGAGCACGGCGAGGTTGCCGATGCGCTCGCCCATGGCGGTCGTCACGGTCGCGACGTCGACCGAGACCTCGGCGGACAGATTGCGTCCGGCCATCTCGGGAGCTTCGCGGACGATGCGCACCTGCTCCTGCGGGTCGAGCGCCGCATCCGCCCCGGAGAAGATCCCCCCGCGCATGGAGCCGGCCGAGCGGATGTGCCGGGTGATCGAACGGGTGTCGATGCCGCTGATGCCGACGACTCCGTCCTCGACGAGCACGTCGTCGAGCGAGGCGTTCGCCCGCCAGTTCGACACGACGCGCGAAGGGTCGCGCACGATGTAGCCGGCGACCCAGATGCGGCGCGATTCGGCATCTTCATCGTTCATGCCGGTGTTGCCGATGTGCGGTGCCGTCTGCAGGACGATCTGCCCCGCGTAGGAGGGATCGGTGATGGTCTCCTGGTATCCGGACATGCCGGTCGCGAAGACGACTTCGCCCAGTGTGCGACCGCGCGCGCCGTAGGCGCGTCCGATGTGTCGGGTGCCGTCTTCCAGGACCAGGACGGCGGGATCGGGGAGCTGGGCCGCGGAGGCCTGCCCGGAGGATGTCGAAAGGGTCATGACGTTGCTCCTGTGTCGGGGGCGGCGGGGACGAGCCGCTGCAGGTCGGAGATGAGGTTCTGAGGGTCGCCGGTGGCGAGGCGCAGATAGCTGTCGACGACCGTCTCGTCGTCGATGCTCCAGGCGAGGCGCACGAGGCCGCCGGGCTCCACGACGCGGTCGATCGTGACCGTGGCGCGGTCGATGGCGACGAGGCGGTCGTTCGCGAGGAAGACCGTCGGCGCGCCATCGAGGCAGAGGGCGATGCCGCGATCCGTGACCGCCAGCTCACCACGGGCCCGGTACGCGAGAGGCGACACCGCGAGACGCTCGAGCGGCTGCTCGTGCCGTGTCGTCGACACGTAGAGCACCTCGTCGCGGCGGAAGACCTCCGCGTGCTCCGGAACCCCCAGCGGGGCCGTGAACACGGAGTCGCGGCGGATTCGTCGTCGCCAGGCCAGGAGCATCACCAGCAGCACCAGGAGCGCGACCGCGATCGTGATCGCGACGGCGAGGTCCCGAGCGCTCATGCGCGAAGCTCCTCGACGACGCTTCCGCCGTCGACGGTGAGGACACCGCCGTGGATCGTGTACTGCACGCGTCCGGGGAGGTCGCGGCCGAGGTAGGGCGAGTTCACGCTCCGACCGTGGAGGTCGGCTTCCGTGAACACGCCGTCGACCGAGGCGTCGTAGAGCGTGAGCTGGGCAGGCTGACCGACCTCGAGCGGCGTGCCGTGACCTGCCAGCTGTCCGATCCGTGCCGGTGCTGCGCTCATCACCCGTGCGATGTCCGACCACTCGAGAAGCCCGGTCTGCACCATCGACTGGTGCACGACGCGCAGGGCGCTCTCCAGTCCCACCATGCCGTTCGCCGCGGCCTGCCACTCGCACGCCTTGTGCTCGCTCGGGTGCGGCGCGTGGTCGGTGGCGACGATGTCGATCGTGCCGTCGGCGAGGCCCTCGCGCACGGCGAGCACATCCTCTTCCCTACGCAGCGGAGGATTGACCTTGTAGCGCGCGTCGTACCCGCGCACGAGCTCGTCGGTGAGGAGCAGGTGGTGAGGGGTGACCTCGGCGGTGACGTTGATGCCGCGCTTCTTGGCCCAGCGGATGATGTCCACCGAGCCCGCGGTCGAGAGGTGGCACACGTGCAGCCGCGATCCGACGTGCTCGGCCAGCAGCACGTCGCGGGCGATGATCGACTCCTCGGCGACGGCGGGCCATCCGGCCAGGCCGAGCTCGGCCGAGACCGTGCCCTCGTTCATCTGCGCGCCCTCGGTGAGGCGGGGGTCCTGCGCATGCTGGGCGATGACGCCGTCGAACGACTTCACGTACTCCAGCGCGCGGCGCATGATGAGCGGATCGAACACGCAGAAGCCGTCGTCGCTGAAGACGCGGACCTGTGCGCGGGACGTGGCCATCGCTCCCAGCTCGGCGAGGCGCTCGCCCTTCTGTCCGACCGTCACGGCGCCGATGGGCTGCACCGTGGCGTAGCCGGCCGCTTCGCCGAGCGCGAGCTCCTGCTCGACGACGCCGGCGGTGTCGGCGACCGGCGAGGTGTTGGGCATCGCGAAGACGGCGGTGAAGCCACCGGCGGCCGCCGCCCTCGTTCCCGTGAGGATCGTCTCGGAAGCCTCGTAGCCGGGCTCGCGCAGATGCGTGTGCAGATCGACGAGTCCCGGAAGGGCGACCAGCCCTGCCGCGTCGATGACGCGCGCGCCGGAGCGCGTGAGCCCGGTGCCGATCTCGGCGATCCGGCCGTCTTCGATCATGATGTCGGCGCTCTCGGCACCGAGCAGCTGTGCACCGGTGATGACGAGGGTCTCGTTCACAGGTCTCCCCCTCGTTCGTCGTCTCGTTCTCCTGCCAGCAGCAGGTACAGCACCGCCATGCGGACGGAGACCCCGTTCGTGACCTGTTCCAGCACCGTCGAGCGGGGGGAATCGGCAGCTTCGGAGGAGATCTCCAGTCCCCGGTTCATGGGTCCGGGGTGCATGACAATGCTACCTGCCGGAAGACCGGCCACACGCCGTGCGTCCAGACCCCATCGACGGGAATACTCCCGCTCAGTCGGGAAATATGCAGCGTTCATGCGTTCCAGCTGGATGCGCAGCATCATCACCGCGTCCGGGTCCTCGGCCAGAGCCTCATCGAGGTCGTATACCACGCGGACCGGCCAGAGCGACACGTTCTGCGGCACCAAGGTCGGCGGCGCGACCAGGGTGACCTCTGCTCCGAGCGTGGTGAGCAGCCAGACGTTGGAGCGGGCGACCCGCGAATGCAGCACGTCGCCGACGATCACGACCCGCAGTCCGCTCAGATCGCGACCGCGGCTCTCGGCGCCGAAGCGGCGCTTGCGGATGGTGAAGGCGTCGAGCAGGGCCTGCGTCGGGTGCTCGTGCGTGCCGTCTCCGGCGTTGACGACGCCGGCGGAAATCCAGCCGCTGGTGGCGAGCGTCTGCGGGGCGCCGGATCCAGGGTGGCGGACCACGACCGCGTCGGCGCCGATGGCCTCGAGCGTCTGCGCGGTGTCCTTCAGGCTCTCCCCCTTCGAGACGCTGGAACCCTTCGCCGCGAAGTTGATGACATCCGCGGAGAGGCGCTTGGCGGCGGCCTCGAACGAGATGCGGGTGCGTGTCGAATCCTCGAAGAAGAGGTTCACCACGGTCTTGCCGCGCAGCGTCGGGAGCTTCTTGACCTCACGCGACTGCGTGTCGGACATGTCCTCGGCGACATCGAGGATGCGCAGGGCGGTCGCCCGATCGAGGGTGCGGGTGTCGAGGAGGTGTCTCATTCGCCGATCGTCACCTCCTCGGCCCCGTCGTTCTCGAAGAGGCGCACGTTGACCCGCTCGGTGCGGGCGGAGGGGATGTTCTTGCCGATGAAGTCGGGGCGGATCGGGAGCTCGCGGTGTCCGCGGTCGACGAGGATCGCCAGGCGCACGACGGCGGGGCGTCCGATCGACTGGATGGCGTCGAGAGCGGCACGGATGCTGCGGCCGGAGAAGAGCACGTCATCGACGAGCACGACCGTCTTGCCGTCGATTCCGCCCACCGGGATCTCGGTGGGCCGCGGGGAACGCGTCGGGTGCTTGGCGAGGTCGTCGCGGAAGAGCGTGACATCGAGCGCGCCGACGGGGACCGACTGCTGCGCGATCTCGCTGATCAGCAGGCCGAGGCGATGGGCGAGAGTGACGCCGCGGGTCGGAATGCCCAGCAGGACGAGGTTCTCGGCACCTCGATTGGATTCGAGGATCTCGTGGGCGATACGGGTCAGCGCTCGTGAGATGTCGGCTTCGTGCAGCACAGTGCGCATGCTCATCGGCCGCTCCCTTCTCCGCCTCACAGGACGGTGTTAAAGGTTGCTTGTGACGAAAGTCTATCGGAGCGCAGGCTCCGGCGGATCAGCTCGCTTCCTGCAGGACCGGATCGGTGACCTCGTCGATCTTCGACGAGCGGATCGGGTGGCCGGCGGTGGAGAGGCAGCGGCCGGTCTTCAGATCCCACTTCCAGTCGTGCATGCTGCACGTGAGGATCCCGTCCTCGTCGACCGTGCCCGTGCGGGTGAGGTCGGCGCGCAGGTGCGGGCAGCGGCGCTGAACGACCCAGTCGCCGATCTCGGTATCTTCGGTCTGGTCGGTCTGCTCCTGGTACCAGTTCTCCACGTACTCGATCCGATCGACCGAGAGGCACTTGAGGAACGTGGTGAGGAACTCGTTGAACTTGCCACTGCGGCCCACCGAGAACTGCATCGAGAGGAAGATCGAGTTGGACCAGTCGATCTCGTGATCGACGATGTTCGTCGAGACCAGGTCGGCGGGGATCGTGTACCAGTACACGCACTCCTCGCCCGCGTACTCGCGGACCTTCGCGCGGGGGAAGTCGACCACCATGTCGAGCTCGCCGATGCGGAAGCGCACGCAACCGCCGACACCGAGCCGGATGGTGCGGGACTTCTTCAGCAGCGGTTCCCACCAGGTCTTGATCGCCTCGAGCATCTCTGCGGGCGGGATGATCTCGGCACGAGACGCCTCCTCGTCGCGGATCTCCTGCTGTCGGCTCGCGCGCTGTTCCTCGAGGTACTCCCACTTCTCATCGAAGATGTGCGCGATCTCGGCCTCGGTGTAGAGCGTCTGCTCACTCGTGACCTCTCCCCCGTCGATCGTGACGACCGTGCCGGGGATGAAGAGCTGACCGTCGTACTGCGGCGCGAGCTCCTTCATGTGCGCGAGGAACTGCTTCTGGTCCGTGAAGATCGACTCGCCGTTCTTGCCGAGACCGTTGAAGTCGAACAGGTCGTCACGCAGGAACATGGGGGGCCCTGCCATCGGGAAGACGTGCGGGGCATCGACCTTCTCGATGTAGTACATCGCGCGCTTGTTCTGCGCCTCGCGCTTGAGCCGGGCGAAGTTCTGCTTGGCGTCCAGCGGCAGGTCGTAGACCATGGGCCACCAGATCGCACCGGACACCTGGGTGAAGTAGGCGTCGGGCTTGCCGAAGTCGAGCAGCTTCTCGAGGTCGAGCGGGTGCGAGTCGTTCTGGTTCAGGATCGAGCCGGTGCCGTCGTCGACGCTCAGGGAGGAGTCGCCGATGGGGCCGTCGCTGGGCGCGCGCAGCGGCGTGATCATCATCTTGAGCTCACCGCGCTGGATCACCTGGCCGGCAGGAGCGTAGGTGATGTTCGTGTAGCCGAGGGCGCGGATGTCCTTCTCGAGGTCATCGGTCGGATACTCCGGAAGCAGCACCTCGATGTCCTTGCGGATGTAGCGCTCCAGGAGCCGCGGGTCGAAGTGGTCGCGGTGCCGGTGCGAGATCCAGAGGAAATCGGCCTCGCGTCCGAAGCGCTCCCAGTCCAGACCACGGTTGTCGGGGAACGGGAACCAGGATCCGTAGAACGAGGGTCCGAGGACCGGGTCGCAGATGATGTTCCCGCCGACCGTCTCGATGAACATCCCGGCGTGGCCGAGTCCCGTGATCCGCATTGCATTCCTCCCGAAAGTGAACCGTTCGATTGTACCGACGGCTCCCTGTGCGCCCGGTCGACCCGGCCGTGAGTAATCCGGTCAGTCCTCGAACAGGCCGCGGATGTCGTCGGCGGAGAGCGACTGCGCGAACAGCGCCTCATCGTCGAGCACGGCCGTGAACAGCCGCGCTTTGCGGCGCTGCAGGTCGAGCACCTTCTCCTCGATCGTGCCGGTGGAGATCATCCGGTAGACGAACACCTGGCTGACCTGACCGATGCGGTGCGTGCGATCGACGGCCTGCGCCTCGGCCGCCGGATTCCACCACGGATCGAGCAGGAAGACGTAGTCGGCCTCGGTCAGGGTGAGGCCGAATCCGCCGGCCTTGAGGCTGATCAGGAAGACCGGTTGCACTCCCGATGTGAAGCTCTCGACGACCTTCTGGCGGTGGCGCGTCGACCCGTCCAGGTGCGCGTAGGGGATGCCGGCGGCGTCGAGGCGGGCCGCGGCGAGGTCGAGGAACGACGTGAACTGGCTGAACACGAGCGCGCGATGCCCTTCAGCCTGCAACTCGATCACGCGCTCGAGCAGCACATCGAGCTTGCGCGAGCCGATCTTCGCATCCGCGGCGTCGATGAGCCCCGGGGCCAGGCTGAGCATGCGCATCAGGGTGAGCGATCGGAACACGATGAAGCGGTTGCGGTCGAGATCTTCCAGCAGGCCGAGCACCTTCTGCCGTTCGCGCTGCAGCACGACGTCGTAGAGCGCCCGGTGGGAGGAGCTGAGCTCGACCTCGAGGATCTGCTCCTGCTTCGCCGGCAGGTCGGGTGCCACGAGCTCCTTCGTGCGTCGCAGCAGCAGCGGCCGGATCCGCCGACGAAGCTGCTCGAGGCGACGCTGACGGTAGGCGCCGCCCTCCTCGTTCTCGGGGACCTTCCCCTGCTCGATGGGTTGGATGTACTGCTCGCGGAACTTCCGCGCCGAGGCGAAGAGCCCCGGAGCGGTGAGCTTCAACAGCGCCCACAGCTCGCTCAGGCTGTTCTCCATCGGCGTTCCGGTGACCGCGAACGTCACATCCGCGCGGAATGAGGCGATGGCGCGGTGCAGCTTGGTCGCCGGGTTCTTGACGAACTGCGCCTCGTCCAGGAAGATTCCGGCCCACTCGACGCGCGCGTACTCGGCCTCGTCGAGCCGGGCGACGGCATAGGTGGTGATGAGGAGATCGACGTCGCGGATGCTGGCGTCGACCGAGGGACCCTGGGTGTTTCCGCGGAGCCGCACCCGGAGCGTGGGCGCGAAGTGCTCGGCCTCGCTGCGCCAGGTGGCGAGGACCGATGTCGGCACGACGGCGAGGAAGGGCCGCCGCTCCCCCGCCTCTCGCGCATGCACGATGAGGGCCAGGAGCTGGAGCGTCTTGCCGAGCCCCATGTCGTCAGCGAGGATGCCACCCAGGCGATGGCTCCACAGGAAGGCGAGCCAGTCGAGACCTTCCTTCTGATAGGGGCGGAGTTCGGCCGTGATACCCGACGGCACAGCGACCGGGGGCACCGAGGTGGCCGCGCGCAGACCGTCGGCGGTCGCACGCCACGAGACGGCGGGGATCGCCTCATCGGCGAGGTCTTCGAACTCCTCCCAGAGATCGGTCTGGTACCGACTGATCCGCGGACCGGTCTCCCACTCGTCGAGCGCGCCGGACTCGTCGATCAGTTCCCGGAGGCGATCGAGCGCACGGTGATTCAGCGAGAAGTAGCTGCCGTCGACCAGGAGGAGCTTCTTGCGCCCCTTGCTGAGCGCCATGAACAGCGGCTCGAACGGGATGGTGCGCCCGTCGATCTTGACCAGGATCCCCAGATCGAACCAGTCGGGATCGCTGCTCTCGACGGTCGAGACGGTGATCTCCGGCTCGCCCGTGAGCTCGTGGTAGCTCTTGCGACGGCCCTCGACGCTGACCGTGACGCCCTCGGCCTCGAGCGCGGGCACCGTGCGGGTGACGAACTCGGCGGCGGCGACGTCGTGGAAGGAGCCGGTCGCGGTGAGCTCCTCGCCCAGGTGCTCTCTCCAGACGGACCGCAGCGTGTCCCGGAGCGCATCCTCGGCCGCGATGTCGCGCACCGCGTCGCCGCTGGGAGAGAACGGCACCCGCCCGAAGCCGCGATACTCCCACTCGAGGGTGTAGGTGACCGTGTCGCCGCGGCGGAAGGACAGCGTGATCACCGCTCGGGGTGCAGGCAGCGCCGGCAGCTCGATCCGGCCGACAGGGCGCACCTCGATGCGGCGCGCGAGCAGCGGATACGCATCACGGAAGAAGGCGGCCTCGTCACGGGCCGGCACCGCCAGCCCGGTCCTGGCAGCGAGAAGGGCATGGACGGGCTCGCTGATCGGCACCTCGGCGAGGGTCACCCGGATGCTGCTCCCCTGCTGCGCGATCTCGTACACGCCGCTGTGGCCGATCGTCTGGACGGCGAAGGGCTCTGCACCGCGACCATCGATCGTGATGTCGGGACGCACGACGATCCCGCCCCCGTCGTCTCTCCCGACCGTAGCCCGGATCGCGGCGTCGCCGGCGAGCACGACAGTGGTGCTCTTCTGCGTGGCGACGAGGGGGATGCCAACCTCCGCGCCGGCGCGCAGATGCCCCCAGAAGAGCCCGGACTCGATCAGATCGGCGACCAGCCAATCACCGGCCGTGCCCGACAGCAGCGTGTCGCGAGCGATGCTGAGCAGGTCAGCGAACCACCGCGAGCGATCGCGCCCGTACTGCGTGGGGGAACGGCGCACCGCGTCCCACGTGGCCGCGCCCTGCACCCAGGCACCGGTCGACGCGCTCCGCTCGAGCGGGCGGATGCCGAGCAGGATCTCGCCCGTGCGCTTCCCGACGTCACGGGCGGTCGCCGTGCGCTGCGGACGCGAGGCCCACGGGTTGGCCCCGCGACCATCGCGCACGCGGAGTTCGACGCCGAGCGCGAGCGCCGTGTCGGCGTCATCGCGCGCGGAACCGAGGATGCTCCGCCAATCCGCCGCCGATCCCTCCGGAGGGGACGGATCACGGGAGAGGGACATACTGCCATCCTCTCCGGCACCGTCGACAATCACACCGCCGACAGTGCCCCGTCTCGGACGGATCAGGCGGAGCGGGCCACCCGTGCGAGGACACCGTGCACGAATGCGCCGGAGTCGTCGGTCGAGAACTCCTTCGCGAGTTCGACGGCCTCATCGATCGCGACGGCGGTCGGCACCTCGTCGTTGTACAGGATCTCCCACACCGCGATGCGCAGCAGCGCGCGGTCCACCGCGGGCATCCGCTCCAGCTTCCAGTCCCTGCTGTGCGTCGTGATCTGCTCGTCGATCTCGTCACGGGAATCGATGATGCCGTCGACGATCTCGCGCGCATAGAGCCAGGAGGCCTCACGCGCGGGCTCGCTCGCGGCGCGCTTGGCCTCGGCGGCGAGCGTCACGGCGAGATCGTCACCGCGCACATCGGCGGAGAAGAGAATGTCGAGAGCGCGCTTGCGCGCCTTCGTCCGGGCGCCCACGCCTTACTTCTCGCGGCCGAGGTAGTCACCCGTGCGGGTGTCGACCTTGACCTTGGTGCCGGTCTCGAGGAACAGCGGCACCTGGATCTCGTAGCCGGTCTCGAGCGTGGCGGGCTTGGTGCCGGCCGAGGAGCGGTCGCCCTGCAGGCCCGGCTCGGTGTAGGTGACCTCGAGGATCACGGACGCGGGAAGGTCGATGTACAGTGGGTTTCCGTTGTTCATCGCGATCGTCACCTGCTGGTTCTCGAGCAGGAAGTGCTTCGCGTCGCCGACTGTCGCGGCGCCGACGGTGATCTGGTCGAAGTCGGTCTGGTCCATGAAGACGTAGCCGTCACCGTCGGTGTACAGGTACGTGTAGTCGCGGCGGTCGACGTTCTCGATCTCGATCTTCGCGCCGGCGTTGTAGGTGCGGTCGACGGTCTTGCCCGAGACGACGTTCTTCAGCTTGGTGCGCACGAAGGCACCACCCTTGCCGGGCTTGACGTGCTGGAACTCGATGACGCTCCAGAGCTGCCCGTCGATGCTGAGGACGACGCCGTTCTTGATGTCTGCGGTAGATGCCATGCGCTGCGACTTCCGTTCGTGTGTCTGCGGGGTCGGACGAGACCGACAGTCGATTCTACGGGATGAGTGCTGCGAGCTGTCGCACGGCGTGCGCGTAGCCGTCGACACCGCGCCCGACGACGCGCACGGCGGCGACGTCGTCGAGGTACGAGTGGTGGCGGAACTGCTCCCGTGCGTATACGTCGGAGATGTGCACCTCGGCGAACGGCAGCGACACTCCGGTGAGCGCGTCGCGGAGCACCACCGAGGTGTGGGTGAGTCCCCCGGGGTTGATCACGATGGCCGCGCAGTCGTCCCGCGCGGCGTGGATCGCGTCGATCAGCACCCCTTCGTGATTGCTCTGCACTGCACGCACCTCGAAGCCGAGCTCGGCCGCCGCCGTACCGGTGATCCGTTCCACGTCGGCGAGCGTCGCGGTGCCGTACACCTCGGGCTCGCGGGTGCCGAGGAGATTCAGGTTCGGCCCGTTGACGAGGAGGATCCGCCGGCTCACTCCCCGACCTCCTGGTAGGCCGCGAACAGCAGCGACTCATCCGGAGCCTGCAGCACGGTGGGCTTGGCGATGTCGTCGAGCAGGATGAAGCGCAGCATCCCGCCGCGGCTCTTCTTGTCGCGCTGCATCGTGGCGAGCAGCTGCGGCCAGGCACCGGCACGGTACGAGGTGGGAAGTCCCAAGGACTCGAGGACGGTGCGGTGGCGCTCGGCGGCGTCGTCGGACAATCGGCCGGCGAGGCGGGAGAGCTCTGCGGCGTACAGCATCCCGACCGAGATGGCGGCGCCGTGACGCCAGCGGTACCTCTCGGCGTGCTCGATCGCGTGGCCGAGTGTATGGCCGTAGTTGAGGATCTCGCGAAGGCCGGCCTCGCGGAAGTCGTCGGACACGACCTTGGCCTTCATGTCGATCGCGAGCTCGATGGCGCGACGGAACTCCTCGGTCGTGGGGTCCACAGCGCGAGCAGGGTCTGCTTCGATGATGTCGAGGATCTCCGGCGCCCAGATGAACCCGGCCTTCACGACCTCGGCGAAGCCCGCCGTCGCCTCGTTCGGGCTGAGGCTGGCGAGCTCGTCGAGGTCGCCGATCACCGCACGCGGCGCCCAGAAGGCACCGACGAGGTTCTTGCCCTCCGCCGTGTTCACACCGGTCTTGCCTCCGACGGCGGCGTCGACGAGTCCGAGCACCGTGGTCGGCACCTGGATGAGCTGCACGCCGCGGAGCCAGGTGGCCGCCACGAAACCGGCGAGGTCGGTGACAGAGCCGCCGCCGTATCCGATGACCGCGTCGCTGCGTGTGAAATCAGCCTGACCCATGACCTGCCAGCAGAAGGCCGCGACTTCGATGCGCTTGCCCTGCTCCGCATCCGGGATCTCGGCGAGCAGCACATCGCGCGGCCCGTCGGAGGTGTCGGCGAGAAGACGATCACGCAGTTCCGCGGCTCGTGCGGCGAGCGTCGGCGGGTGCACGACGAGGATCTTGCGCACCCCCGGCGCGACGGCGGCGGAGACCCGATCGAGGATCCCCCGTCCGATCGTGATGTCGTAGGCGTCGTTTCCGGTGACGTTGATGGTCGTCGTGCTCATCGCTGCTCTCTCCTCCATGCCACGATCTCGTCCGCGATCTTCTGCATCGGACGACGTGAGGTGTCGAAGGTCGCCGATGACACCTCGGCGTACCACCCCCGACGCTCCTCGAAGATCTTCTGCCACCGCTCCAGCGGATCCTCTCCCGCCAGCAGCGGGCGATTGCTGCCGCGCAGCCGGTCGGCGACCGCATCGGGACTGACGGTCAGGAACACGACCGGATGCTCCGCGAGCAGATCTCGCGTGGCCGCCTCCGTCACGGCACCACCGCCGAGGGAGATCACTCCGCCCTCGGACAGCGCCTCGGCGACGGCGGCGCACTCGAGGGCGCGGAAATGCGCCTCCCCGTGCTCCTCGAAGATGGCGGGGATCGGCCCGTGCGCGGCGACGATGCGCTTGTCGGTGTCGATGAAGGCGACGCCGAGCCGACGCGCGACGCGTCTTCCGACGCTGGTCTTGCCGGCGGCCATCGGGCCCACCAGCACCAGCGTCAGCGGATCAGCCGCGCTCGTCATGCGCGATGAGCGCCGCCTCGGACGCAGGGGTCGTGCGCAGCTCGGCCGGGATGCCGGCCAGGTAGCCGTCGAGATTGCGACGCGTCTCGCGGATGCTGTCGCCGCCGAACTTCTCCAGCACGGCGTTGGCCAGCTCGACCGCGACCATCGCTTCGGCGACGACGCCGGCTGCCGGCACGGCGCACACGTCGGAGCGCTGGTGGTGGGCCGTGGCGTCGTCTCCGGTCGCGACGTCGATCGTGCGCAGGGCATGCGGGACGGTGGCGATCGGCTTCATCCCGGCGCGCACACGCAGCACGGTGCCGGTCGACATGCCGCCCTCGGTCCCGCCGGCCCTGTCGGAGCCGCGGGTGATGCCGTCGGCGGTGGCGAAGAGCTCGTCGTGCGCCGCCGAACCGCGACGACGCGTGGTCTCGAAGCCGTCGCCGACCTCGACGCCCTTGATCGCCTGGATGCTCATGAGCGCTTGCGCGAGACGTGCGTCGAGGCGGCGGTCCCAGTGCACGTGCGAGCCGAGCCCCGGGGGCAGCCCGTAGGCGAGAACCTCGACGATGCCACCGAGCGTGTCGCCGTCCTTCTTCGCATCGTCGACCTCGGCGACCATCAGTGCAGAGGTGGCTGCGTCGAAGCAGCGCAACGGATCGGCGTCGAGCGCGTCCACGTCGTCCGGGGTGGGCAGAGGCGAGCCTTCAGGCACGCGTACCGGACCGATCGAGAGCGTGTGGCTGACGAGACGGATGCCGAGTTCGCCGAGGAACGAGCGGGCGATCGCGCCGAGAGCCACGCGAGCCGCCGTCTCACGGGCGCTCGCACGCTCGAGGATCGGACGTGCCTCGTCGAAGTCGTACTTCTGCATGCCCACGAGGTCGGCGTGCCCCGGGCGCGGGCGCGTGAGAGGAGCGCTGCGTCCGCGGGACCTGTCGGTGAGCTCGACCGGCTCGGGGTTCATGACCTCGATCCACTTCGGCCACTCGGTGTTGCCGATGCGCAGGGCGATCGGGCTGCCGAGGCTCTTGCCGTGGCGCACACCGCCGGAGATCGTCAGCTCGTCCTGCTCGAACTTCATCCGCGAACCCCGGCCGTAGCCGAGCTTGCGGCGAGAGAGGTCGGCCTGGATGGCCTCGGACGACACAGGGACGCCGGAGGGCAGACCCTCCATGACGGCGATGAGTTCTGGGCCGTGCGATTCGCCGGCCGTGAGCACGCGGAGCATTGCTCCAGTCTCCCACGGGTTCGCACCCCCGCCGCGCCGCGTTTCGTCGTCGACGCCGATCGAGTCAGATGGCGGCACGCATCGCCGCGATCACGGCGACCTCATCCGGCAGTTCGGCGGCGGGATCACCGTGCAGGAAGATACGGATCTGGCGCACCGCCTGGTGCAGCAGCATCCCGAGCCCGGAGATCGTGGCGCCGTCGGCCCATCGCGCTGCGAGGGCAGACGGCCACGGTGCGTAGGCGGCGTCGAAGAGCACCCCACCCTGTGCAGCGAGTGCCGTCGCCGTGTCGGCGGGGAGCGTGGTTCCGCTGGGCAGGGTCGCCAAGGTCAGCTCGACGGTCTCCGACGGCGCGTCGAAGGATCGGACATCGACGACCATGCTGAGCCTCTCCCCCAGCTCCGCCAGTGCGGCCGCGGGCGCGGGACGCCGCGCCCGCACGTCGGCGCGTGTCGCGCCGATCTCGGAGGCGGCGACCAGCGCCGACGCTGCGGTGGCCCCGGCGCCGAGTATCCGCACGCGGTCGACGTCGGTGACCCGCGCTTCGGCGAGGGCATCGACGATCCCGCCCACGTCGGTGTTGAACCCGGCGGGGTGCTCCCCCATCAGCAGCGTGTTGACGGCACCGGTGAGCTCCGCGTGACGATCCCGCGTCGCCGCGGCACGGAATGCCTGTTCCTTCAGCGGCATCGTCAGCGAGAGACCGCGCCAGGTGTCGTCGAGCTGAGCGAACACCGGCGCGAAGTCGTCGGCCGACACCTGGCGTCGTCCGTACTCCCAGTCGAGTCCGAGCACGCGGTAGGCGGCGGCATGCAGATCCGGGGACTTGGAATGCGCGATCGGGTCGCCCCAGACCGCCAATCGAGAGCGCGTCACCGTCTCAGCAGCCGCCATCGGGGTTCGCCCGGCACCACTCGCGCCACTTCTCGATCCCCTGCTCGTGCTCGGCCAGCGTCTGGGTGAACAGCGTCTCCCCGGTCGCGAGGTTGATCGTGACGAAGTACAGCCACGGACCGTCTGCGGGCTGCATCGCCGCCTTGATGGCGGCATCGCTCGGGCTGGCGATGGGTGTCGCGGGAAGACCGGTGCGTACGTAGGTGTTCCAGTCGTTGTCGTCCTCGAGGGCTTCCTTGGAGCTCGACACGACGCCTTCGTGCAGGGATCCGTACCCGTACTGCGCGGTGGAGTCCATCTGCAGCTTCATGTCGATGTCGAGACGGTTCTGGATGACCCGCGACACCTTCGGGAAGTCCTCGAGACGCCCCTCGCGCTGGATGATGGAGGCGATCGTGAGGATGCGTTCGGCATCGGCGTCGGGCACACCGGCTGCACTCAGCGACTCGCGGGTGCGATCGACCATGCGCTGGATGACCTGGGGCGCGGTGACTCCCGGATCGAACTCGTACACCGCGGGGAAGAGCCAGCCCTCCAGGCTCGACGCGTCCACGCCATAGGCCATGGGGTCCTGGACGGCCGCCTCGAAGTCGGCCAGCGGAAGCCCGAGAGTCTCCGCCATATCGGGCAGCGACGACACGATCGTGCCGCCCTCGGCGACCGAGACGGCGTTCGCCATCTTGTTGGCATCGTCCTTGAGCGCCGCGAGCGCGGCCTCCGCCGTCATCTTCTTCTGCAGGCGGTACACGCCCGGATAGAACGTGACCGCGAGGTTCTCGTCGACGATGTAGTCGTAGAAGACGTCTTCGGTCTTGGTCACACCGGCTTCGTAGAGCGCGGTGGACACCGGCCCACCCGTGTCGCCCTGCTTGATGGTGACGAGAGCCTCACCGTTCGCGAGGCCCGGCTCGTAGTCCTTCGACTCGCCCCACCCCAGGGCGCCGCTGATCTTGTCACCGTAGGTGCTCCATGCCCAGGCGCCACCTGCGGCGATACCGCCGAAGACCGCGAGCACGATGATCAGTGCGATCAGGCATCCCTTGCGGCGCTTCTTCTTCTTCGGCTTCGCCTGGACGTGGTCGTCGTGCGGAGCGAAGAGATCGTCGAGTCCTCCGCCGATCACCGGTTCCGGCGCATCGGTCGCGGGCGCCGGCATGACAGCGGGCGCGACCTGCGGCATGGCGCGGGTCGGGGTGTCTGCGGCGTCGGCCGATGCGCGCACCGGAGTCGGAGAGGGACCCTCCGCATCCGAGGCGACCGCGTCGTCGGCCGAGGCACGCACCGGAACGGGCGAAGGCTCAGCGGGTGTGCCGTCCGTTCCCCTGACCGGTGTCGCGCTCCCCTCGCCGGCAGCGGCCTCACGAGCGGCGCGGCGCGACCCCGGCGCGGGGGCGCTGGTGTCGACGGTCGGGATCTGTCTCGTGGGATCGGGCAGATTCTCGAACAGGTCGCCCAGGCGGGAATCGGGGTCGTTCCGGGGGGTGGCGCTGTCGCGTTCAGACATCGTCAGGCGTGCTCCTCGTCGGGCGAGATGGTGGCACCGGCCGGGTTTCCGGTGCTCTTCTCCATGTCGATCGCCTGCTGCAGAAGCACCACGGCGGCGACCTGATCCACAATGCTACGAGAGTTCTTCTGAGATCTCCCCGAGCTACGCAGAGCGGCGTGGGCGCTCACGGTGCTGAGACGCTCGTCCACCAGCCGCACGGGAACACCGCTTCTCGTGTGAAGGGCAGCGGCGAACTCCCGCGCGTCCGTGGTCGATGCCGTGTCGGCACCCTGCATGTTCACGGGGAGGCCGACCACGAATTCCAGGGGGTCGTACTCCCCCGCGATCTGCACGAGGCGATCGATCGATAGGTCATCCCGCGGCACGGTCTCGACCGGGACGGCGAGCATCCCGTCAGGATCGCAGCGTGCGACACCGACTCTCGCCCTGCCGACATCGATGCCGAGCCGCACACCGCGGCGGAAGCCGCTCACGCGCTGTGCAGCTCCTGTGAGATGGCCTCGAGCGCTGCGGGAAGGGCCGCGGCATCCGCGCCACCACCCTGCGCGACATCGTCGCGACCGCCGCCACCGCCACCGAGCACGCCTGCGGCGCGCTTCGCCAGCGCCCCCGCCTTCGCGCCCGCCGCACGTGCCGCATCGTTGGTGGCCACGACCACGACCGGGCGACCGTTGACCACGGCCCCCAATGCCACGACCGCAGCGTCCGAACCCAGACGATCGCGGACGCCATTCACGAGGTCGCGCACATCATCCGCGGAGGCGACATCGCCGAGGTTCTGCGCCGCGAGGCGGAACGCCCCGACGCGCGTCGCCGCCTCGACGATGGAGGGAACCTGGCCGGCGCGCTCCTTCGCCTCGAACTGCGCGATGCGCTTCTCCGCCGCCTTCAGGCTCGCCGTGAGATCGGCGATGCGCTCGGGAAGCTGCTCACGCGGGGTCTTCAGCGAGCTGGTGAGCTGCGAGACGATCGCCCGCTCCGCCGCCAGCTCACGGAAGGCGTCGGCACCGACGAGCGCCTCGATACGTCGGTTGGAGGCTCCGACGGAGGACTCTCCGACCAGGCTCACCAGACCGATCTCCGCGCTCGTGCTCACGTGCGTGCCGGCGCAGAGCTCTCGCGACCAGGGACCGCCGATGTCGACCATGCGCACGACGTCGCCGTACTTCTCGCCGAACAGAGCCATGGCTCCGGCTTCCTTGGCCTCGTCGAGCGAGACGATGCGCGTGGTCACCTCGAGGGATTCCTGCACCGCGCGGTTCGTGATCTCCTCGATCTCGCTGCGGGTGTCGGCCGAGAGGGCCTGCGACCAGGAGAAGTCGAAGCGCATGTAGCCGGCGCGGTTCAACGAGCCCGCCTGCGTTGCGGTCGGACCGAGCGTGTCGCGGAGCGCGGCGTGCACGAGGTGCGTGGCCGAGTGCGCCTGACGCGCGGCACGACGGTTCGCGGCGTCCACGACCGTCGTGGCGATGTCATCGACGGCGACGGTTCCGCGCGTGACCTCGACGGTGTGGCTGATCAGGCCGGGCACCGGCTTCTGCACATCGATCACCTCGAGCGCGTAACCGGGACCGACGATGGCGCCCTTGTCGGCCACCTGTCCACCGGACTCCGCGTACAGCGTCGTCTCGGCGAGCACGACCTCGGCGATCTGGCCCTCGGATGCGCTGCGCACCGGCGCACCGTCGACGAGGAGCCCGAGCACACGCGACTCGACCTCCAGCGCGGTGTAGCCGTCGAATCCGGTCTCGCCCAGGGCACGCAGCTCACGGTAGACCGACACGTCGGCGAGCTGCCGCTTGCGGTTGCGGGCGTCGTCCTTGGCACGCTGGCGCTGCTCCTGCATGAGCGTGTCGAAAGCGGCACGGTCGACATCGAGGCCCGCTTCCTCCGCGACCTCGAGGGTGAGGTCGATCGGGAAGCCGTAGGTGTCGTGCAGCAGGAAGGCCTCGGGTCCGCTGAGCGTCTTCCCGCCGCCCTTCCTGGTCTCGTCGAGCGCGAGGTCGAGGATCGTCGAACCGGCGACGAGAGTGCGACGGAACGTCTCCTCCTCGGCGAAGGCGGACGACGACAGGACGGACCAGTCCTTCTCGAGCACCGGGTACGCCGACTTCATCGCGTCGCGCGAGGCGGCGAACAGCTCGGGGAACACGGGCTCGTCGACGCCGAGCAGACGCATCGCCCTGACCGTGCGGCGCATCAGACGGCGCAGGATGTACCCGCGTCCTTCATTGGAGGGGCGCACGCCATCGGAGAGGAGCATGAGCGAGGAGCGCACATGGTCGGCGACCACGCGGAAGCGCACGTCGTCCTCGTGCTGGGCGCCGTAGGAGCGGCCGGACAGCTCGATCGCGCGGTCGAGCACCGGACGCACCTGGTCCGACTCGTACATGTTCTCGACGCCCTGCTTGATGAACGCGACGCGCTCGAGCCCCATGCCGGTGTCGATGTTCTTCATCGGCAGCTCGCCGACGATGTCGAACTCCGTCTTGCCGCGGATGTTCTCGATGAAGTCCTGCATGAACACGAGGTTCCAGATCTCCAGGAACCTCGAGTCGTCGACGGCGGGACCGCCGTCCTTGCCATAGGCGGGACCGCGGTCGAAGAAGATCTCCGAGTCGGGACCGCCGGGCCCGGGCTGGCCGGTGTTCCAGTAGTTGTCCGCGCGTCCGAGGCGCTGGATGCGCTCGGGCTTCAAACCGATGATGTCGCGCCAGATCGCTTCAGCCTCGTCGTCGGTCTCATAGACCGTGACCCAGAGGTCCTTCTCATCGAAACCGAGGCCGCCGTCCGACTCGGAGCTGGTGAGCAGCTCCCAGGCGTACCGGATCGCGCCTTCTTTGAAGTAGTCGCCGAACGACCAGTTGCCCAGCATCTGGAAGAACGTGCCGTGGCGCGCCGTGCGCCCCACCTCTTCGATGTCGTTGGTGCGGATGCACTTCTGCACGTCGGCGATGCGCGGATGAGGCGCGGGCACGATGCCGGTGAGGTACGGGATCATCGGCACCATTCCGGCCACCGTGAACAGCAGAGACGGGTCGTCGCTGACCAGGGAGGCAGAGGGGACGATGAGGTGGTCGTTCTTCTCGAAGAAGTCGAGGTAACGCTGCGCGATCTCCGCAGTTTTCATGGGGTGCCGGGTGTCCTTGCGTGAAGATGCTGCGCCGAAGCGCGGCGATGGTTCAGTTCTTGCCCGGCTCCGTGAGCCGTGCCTCCTGCTCGCGGTAGGCGTCGCCGATGATCGCGGTGAACCCGTTGATGCGGGCATCGACCTCGGCCAGGATGTCGTGGCCGCGGGGGTCCTTATTCATGAAGTGCGCGGCGACGAAGCCGCCGATCACACCGATCAGGAACCACTGCATGCTCTTCATGACGTCATCCTTGCCATTGACCCGCGAAGGCGCGGTGTCACCATCGTATGCGGAAACGACAGGAGGCGTCGGGAATCCCGACGCCTCCTGCCTGATTGCTCTATCGCTGGATCAGCGAGCTGCGTAGTACTCGACGACGAGCTGCACTTCACAGGTCACGGGGACCTCGGCGCGCTTCGGACGACGAACCAGACGCGACTGGAGCTTGTCGAGCTCGACCTCGAGGTAGCCCGGAACGGGGGGCAGAACCTCGGCGTGACCGCCGGCTGCTGCCACCTGGAAGGGCTCGGTGCCCTCGCTCTTGGCCTTGACGTGGATGAGCTGACCCGGCTTCACGCGGAACGACGGGCGGTCGACGAGCTGTCCGTCGACCAGGATGTGACGGTGCACGACGAGCTGGCGAGCCTGCGCGGTGGTGCGGGCGAAGCCCGAACGCACGACGAGAGCGTCGAGACGCATCTCGAGCAGCTCGACCAGGTTCTCACCGGTCAGACCGTCCTGACGACGAGCCTCGTTGAAGGTGTTGCGCATCTGCTTCTCGCGGATGCCGTACTGCTCGCGAAGACGCTGCTTCTCACGCAGACGGACGGCGTAGTCGCTGTCTGCCTTGCGCTTGGTGCGGCCGTGCTCACCCGGAGCGTAGGGACGCTTCTCGAGGTAGCGGGCGGCCTTCGGGGTGAGAGCGACGCCGAGGGCGCGGCTGAGACGCACCTTGCGGCGGTCCTGGGACTTCGTGGTCACGAAGTTTTCCTTCCGATGACGTGGTCGCGTCTTTCACGACTCACGGACGTATCGTCCGCGTTCTGCCTTCGAGCGCACGCCGGGGCGCCAGCAAGGTGTGGTGTGAACGAGGAGATGCCCGAAAACTCGGTTTCGAGCCGATCAAGTCTAACAGATCGCGGTTCTCCACCCGATCGGCAGGGTCAGCGGTCGCCGAGGATGCGGCGGATGCGCTCGAGTCGCGCCCCGATGTCGCGCTCCGCCCCGAGGTTCTTCGGCTCGTAGTAGTGCCGCCCGTCGAGCTCATCGGGCAGATACTGCTGCGGCACGATCCCAAACTCGCTGTCGTGCGAATAGACGTATCCCCGACCGTGCCCGAGGCGCTTGGCCCCCGGGTAGTGCGCATCCCGCAGGTGCAGCGGCACCCGGCCGAAACCGCCGGCACGGATGTCGGCGATGGCCGCGTCGATGCCCACGTAGGCCGCATTCGACTTGGCGGTGGTCGCCAGGTAGACCGTCGCTTCGGCGAGGGGGATGCGCCCTTCCGGCATGCCGATGAACGCCACGGCGTCGGCAGCGGCGACCGCGATGGCGAGGGCCTGCGGGTCGGCGAGGCCGACGTCTTCGGACGCGGAGATCACCAGACGCCGGGCGATGAAGCGCGGGTCCTCGCCCGCCTCGATCATGCGGGCGAGATAGTGCAGCGCGGCGTCGGGGTCGGAGCCCCTGATCGACTTGATGAACGCGCTGATGACGTCGTAGTGCTCGTCGCCCTGTCGGTCATAGCGCAGCAGCGCCTTGTCGACCGCCTGCGAGATGTCGTCGGCGGACACCTCCGGCACGCCCTGGCTCTCGGCCGCGTCTTCGGCGTCCGCCTCGGCGGCCGTCGCGTGGGACAGCGCAACCGCGGCGCCCGCCTCCAGACCCGTGAGGGCGCGACGGGCATCACCCGAAGCGAGCCGGACGAGGGCCGACCGGGCCTCATCGCTGAGGGCGACTGCTCCGTTGAGTCCGCGGGCGTCGGTCACCGCCCTGTCGACGAGCAGACCGATGTCGTCGTCGGTGAGGGGTTGCAGCGTCAGCAGCAGCGAACGCGAGAGCAGCGGCGAGATCACCGAGAACGACGGGTTCTCGGTGGTCGCGGCGATCAGGATCACCCAGCCGTTCTCGACACCGGGAAGGAGCGCGTCCTGCTGCGCCTTCGTGAAGCGATGGATCTCGTCGAGGAAGAGGATCGTCGTCTGCCCGTAGAGGTCGCGCTGCGTCACGGCCTCCTGCATGACCTCGCGCACGTCCTTCACCCCGGCGGTGATCGCGGAGAGCTCGACGAAGCGACGACCCGACGAGCGGGCGATGGCCTGCGCGAGCGTCGTCTTCCCGGTGCCCGGCGGGCCCCACAGGATGATCGACACGGCCCCGGGCGCGGTCGCCTCGGGATCGGCGAGGGCGACGATCGGAGAGCCGGCGCGCAGCAGATGACGCTGCCCGGCGACCTCGGCGAGGGAAACAGGGCGCATGCGCACGGCGAGGGGCGTCTGCCCGGAGAGCAGCGCGGCAGGGGACGTCATCATCCCAGGCTAACGGCGGTCTCCGACACTTCGGCGAACCTCCGCCCTCCCGGTAGGCTCTCAGGCGACGCCGTGGAGCGGCGTTCGGATGGGAGACCAGGGCATGGCCGCACGCGGTTCGAAGAACGCACAGTCGCGCACGTCGGCGGAGCGCGCACGACTGCACGCCGCGCGCACCCAGTGGCACGAGGGGCAGATCCGCCGTCGTGTCCGCGACAACACGATCGCCGCCATCGTCGGCAGCCTCATCGTGGTCGCGGCGATCGGCAGCCAGGTCGTGCACGCCCAGGTCACGGCCCCGGAACCGGAGCCCACCCCCACGCCGTCCGTCGAGCCGTCCACCGCTCCGACCGAGGCGCCGACGGAGACCCCCGCACCCGTCCCCTCGGACGCGCCCGCCGAGTGATCGGCAGAGCCCTCCGCCGCTGCGCTTACCGTTCTCCCCGGCTCACGGCTCGATCACGGCGAGGCGATAGCCCCGCTTGACGACGGTCTGGACGAGGTCGATCCCGCCCAGCGCCTCACGCAGTCGGGCGACGGCGGCCTCCACCGCATGACCGCTGCGTTCGCCGCCGGGGAGCATCCTCGCCAGCTCCGCCCTCGACAGCACCCGTCCACGAGCGAGGAAGAGTGCCTCGATCACTCCGGCGGCTCCACGGGGCAGGGGGATGAAGCACCCGTCGAGCACAACACCACCGCTACGCACGTCGAGACGCCCGAGCTCGGTGAGAAGCGATCGTGCTCCGCTTCGATAGTGCGACAGGACACAGCTCGTCAGTCCTCCGGGCGCTGACGGCGCGACGTATCGCACGGGCAGGCGGGCGGCCCGAAGCCGACCCGCCTCCTCCTCGTCCATCGCGATCAGGAGCAACCGCCCCGCTTCGGCCCTTCGGCGATTCGCGTCGAGGGTCTCTGTGCTCACCGCCGCCCCGACCCATGAGGCGGCGGACGCGGTGAAGAGCACCGCGTCGGCACCGCCGAAGCCCGCGCGATGCACGGCACGGCGAAGCACGGTCGGAGACGGAGCCGCCTCACGACGCCCTGGCACCCGCGTCACATCCGCTCCCCCCGCGCGGAGTGCACGTTCGAGGTCGTCGATGTCGGCCGCACGACTCGCGGCGAGAGAGGCGTCCGCGGCCCTCGTGGCGACCGAGACGATGATTCTGCATCCTGCGAGGACCGGGCGCGCCCCCGAAGGCCCAGTCCTCATGCGGGGCTGTCCGCACGGAGCGGGGAACGGCGATGCCGCGCACCGTCCCGTTGTCGCTCGCCCCATCCGATCGCCTCGGTCGCGCCCCGTTCCCGGCGCGGCTCCTCGGAGCCCCTCCCTGCAGCCGACGCGCCCTCTTCCGTCAGTGGCAGCGGTTCCTCGGAGATCCGCATTCCACTGTCGAGGAGGGGTGTGCGGCATGCGAGCCCCGCAGCGCTCAGCCGGTCCCGGAGCGCGGGGAGCTGGTTCCGCCCCACTCCCTGCAACTCGATCCGTGAGCGGATGATCCGCGGGTGCAGGCCGAGATCCTGCGCGATGCGTCCGATGCCGATGAGCTGCTCGGGTGTAGGGGCTCCTCCTGCCACCGGCGAGACCACGGCACGAGTCGTGTCGGCTCGGACGTGCTCCTCCGGCCGCTCGCTCTCTTCCTGCCGGTGAGGCGTGCGCTGCGGGATCGGCTCTCCGGCGAGCGAAGTGAGGGCGCGAGCCACGGCCAGCGTGCACCGCTCGCACCCCGGCTCCCGACCGAAGCGCGTGCCGACGCCACTGAAGGTGAGCAGCCCCTCCCCTCGGAGCGCCGTGAGAAGCGCCCGCGGTGACATGCCGATGTGGATGCAGACCGCGGCGTCTTCGTCGTGCGTCGTCCGGCGCAGCTCGTCCGCCAGCCGCCCTCGCGACGCGACACCGACGAGCCGGCGAAGCGAGGCATGACCACTCGTGTCGCCCACCAGAACGGCGCCGAGGAGCGTGCGCGCGTCGTCCGTGAGAACGACCTTGCGGTACACGCCTGCGCCACGACGACGATCGGTGACGACCTCGATCCGGTCTGCGGTGTGGGGCTGCGACTCCCCGAAACTCACGACGTCTATTCCGGCGACGGTGTGATGCACGCCGTCCACGTGCCCGAAGAAGCGTCCCGCTCCCCCGCGCAGCTGCGACGCCGCCGCTTCCGCCATGGCGCGCGCTGCTGGGGCCGCATCGATGCCGCGCCCGTCGAAGCTCGCGACCTCTCCGATCGCGAGGATGCGCGGATCGGACGTGGCGCAACCCTCGTCGACGATCACGCCGCCGAGCGGGTGCACGTCGAGCCCGGCGTTGCGCGCGAGTTCGTCCCGTGGCCGCACGCCGACCGTGAAGACCACGACATCGGCGCGTTGGAAGGTGCCGTCCTGGAACTCCAGCGCCGTGACGGCACCCGAGTCGTCGGCGTCGAGGCGGGTCGTCCTGGTTCGGGTCCGCACCGCGATGCCGCGCGCTTCGAGGCCCTCCTGCAGCACACCGGCGCCGTCGCCGTCCAGCATCGCCGGCAGCAGGCGGTCCGCGTACTGCACGAGCGTCGTGCCCACACCCGCCTCGTTGAGCGCGAGGGCGGTCTCGACACCGTGCAGTCCCCCGCCGATCACGACGCCGCGCAGCGGACGACCGAGGCGGCGGGATCGCGTGTCGACGAACTCCCTCACCGATTCCGCATCCTCGATCGTGCGCAGCACGAAGCACCCGGGAAGACGTGCTCCCGACACGGCTGCACGCGCTGCGAAAGACCCCGTGGCCAACACCAGCACGTCGTACGGGTACGTGCGCCGTGAGCGCGTACGGACCGTGCGTGCCGACCTGTCGATGTGCAGCACACGATCATCACGGATCAGGCGCACGCGATCGTCGCGGAAAACGGAGCGATCGAGCCAAAGCTCCGCGGCATCGCGCCCGGAGAGGATATCGACCAGGGCGGACCTGTCGTACGGACCGTGGGTTTCATCGCCGATCACGGTGACCCGCACGGCCGCACCGGGGTCGCGGAGCAGACTCTCGACGAAGCGGTGCGCCGCCATCCCCGCTCCGACGACCAGGATGTCGCTCGGCGGCGATGTGGTGTCCTTCATGCTGCTCCTGTCGACCGGAAGGCTGTCGTCCTGGGGACGATAGGAGGATCGTGTTACCTGCAGATGACGAGGAGTGCTCCCCGGATCGAACATTCTCGTCACGAAACGGTAACGGTCGCGCGAGAAGTCGGGGCCTCACCCGCGGTGCTCCGGCGTACTAGGCTGAGCCTCGTCCTTTCCGCCTCCCGCGGCCCGACCGCGCAAGGAGAATCACGTGTCTGCCAACGAGCCCACGAAGCCGACTCCCCCCGTCCCCGGACCCCCCGCCGTGCCGATGCCGCGAAAGGCGTCGACACCGGCCGCCGTCGCGCCCGTCGCATCGGTGCCGGCCGCATCCTCGACCTCAGCCGAATGGGGTCGCGTGTCCGATGACGGAACCGTCGAGGTCAAGGAGGGCGATGCCTGGCGCGTCGTCGGCCAGTACCCCGACGGCACTCCCGACGAGGCCCTCGCCTACTTCGTCCGCAAGTTCGACGACATCGCCTTCAAGGTGCAGACGCTCGAGCAGCGCCACCAGGCAGGCGGAGCTTCTGCCGGCGACCTGGCCAAGCAGGCTGCGCACCTGATCGAGGAGGCGACCGATGCCGCCGCCGTCGGCGATCTCGCAGGACTGCGCGATCGACTCAACGCGCTCACCTCGTCGTTGTCGGAAGCCACCGAGCAGGAGGCGCAGCAGGCCAAGGAGCTCGTCGACAAGGCGATCGCCGAGCGCACGATCCTCGTCGAGCGCGCCGAGGAGATCGCCGCCCGCGACCTCAGCAAGGTGCAGTGGAAGCAGGTCACCGCCGAGCTCGGCGAGCTGTTCGACGCCTGGCAGGCGCAGCAGCAGAACGGACCGCGCCTGTCGAAGGGAATCTCCCAGCAGCTCTGGAAGCGGTTCCGCGACGCCCGTGCGATCGTCGACAAGCAGCGCCGTGCGTTCTACTCCGAGCTCGACGATGCGCACAAGGCAGCGCGCGACGCGAAGACCCGTCTGGTCGAACGCGCCGAGGCGCTCGCCCCCCGTGGCACGGACGGCATCCCCGCGTATCGCAACCTCCTCGACGAGTGGAAGGCATCCGGGCGCGCCGGACGCAAGGCCGACGACGCCCTCTGGGCACGCTTCAAGGCTGCCGGCGACGCTCTCTACGCCGCGCGTGCCGAGCAGGCCGCTGCGGAAGAGGCAGACTCCGCGCCGAAGATCGAGGCTCGCGAGGCCCTCCTCGAAGAGGCGAAGGCCGTCGCGGACGAGTCGAACATCAAGCGGGCCCGTGCACTTCTCACGCGCATCCAGCGGCAGTGGGACGAGATCGGCCGCGTCTTCCCCCGGGAGAAGGAGCGTGCACTCGACGACAAGCTCCGCGCGATCGAGCAGGCTCTGAAGGGCCGCGAAGACGTGGACTGGAAGAAGAACAACCCGGAGACCAAGGCACGCGCGAACGACATGAGTTCGCAGCTGCTCGAGGCGATCGAGAAGCTCGAGGCCGAGGTCGCCGCGGCGCAGAAGGCGGGCGACAAGAAGGCCGCCAAGGCCGCATCCGACGCACTCGAAGCGCGACGCGCCTGGCTGAGCGCCCTCGGCAGCTGATCCGTTCTCCACAGCTCACCCGCGAGCTCGGAAGAGGCGGGGTGCACTGCGCCAGACTGGCGTGATGCACCCCGCCTTTCTCTACGTCCCCGGTGAGCGGTTGAGCCAGTCGGAGCTGAGTGCCGCGCGGATCGACGGCCACGTGGTGGAGGTGGGCGACGCCTACGTCCCCGCTGACCTCATCGAGGGGCCCGATGTCAGGGCCAGCACGATCGCCACCCTGGTGCGGCCGGGAACCGCAGCCTCGGGTCCGACCGCCGCCTGGATCCACGGCGCCGGTGACGCCCCGCCCGCCGTGCATCACATCAGGCGCTGCGTCGAGAGGCGCATCAGAGCCGTCACCAGTTCACGACTCGTCTTCCACGACACCGTGGTGCCGTCGTCCGACCTTCAGCAGATCGGCGGAGTGCTGGTGTCGACGCCGATGCGGACGATGCTCGACCTCGCCACGACGCTGCACCGAGACCCCCGAGTGCTCACGTGGATGGACCGTCTCGCCATCGTGTTCCCCGAAGCGCCCGAGGCCGCGGGAGACGCGTTGCGCGACATGAGCCGTGTTCCCGGCAGTCGCGTCGGAATGGCCGTGCTGGAGCGACTCTCGCTCAAGAAGAGGTGACGCGGTAGACGTCGTAGACGGCGTCGATCCGGCGCACCGCGTTGAGCACACGGTCCAGGTGAACGGCGTCACCCATCTCGAACACGAAACGACTCAATGCCAGGCGCTCATCGGTGGTCGTGACCGTCGCCGAGAGGATGTTGACGTGGTGCTCGCTCAGAACGCGCGTGACGTCCGAGAGGAGCCCGGAGCGGTCGAGGGCCTCGACCTGGATCTGCACGCGGAACACGCTCTTGGTGGTCGGTGCCCAGGACACCTCGACGAACCGGTCTTGCTCGCTGCCGAGGGCCTTGACGTTGACGCAGTCGGCACGATGCACCGAGACGCCGCTGCCACGGGTCACGAAACCGACGATCTGATCCCCGGGAACAGGTGTGCAGCACTTGGCCAGCTTCACCAGGATGTCGTTGGCTCCACGAACGAGCACACCGGAGTCCCCGGATCGCGGCTCGCGGCTCGGAGCGCTGCCAGGCAGATCGATGGCACCCGTCGTGGGGTCGCTCGCCGCCACGAGAGCGGTGACCTTCTCCAGCACCGACTGGGTGGAGACATGCCCCTCACCGACGGCGGCGTAGAGTGCGGACACGTCCTCGTAGTGCATGCCCCGCGCCACTTCCGTGAACGAATCATGACTCATCAGACGCTGCAGCGGCAGGTTCTGTCGGCGCATCGCGCGGGCGATGGCCTCCTTGCCCTGCTCGATCGCCTCCTCGCGGCGCTCCTTCGTGAACCACCCGCGGATCTTGTTGCGGGCGCGCGTGCTCGCAACGAACCCGAGCCAGTCCTGGCTGGGTCCCGCGTCGGGGTTCTTCGAGGTAAACACCTCGACGACGTCACCGCTCTTGAGCTCGGACTCCAGAGGCACCAGGCGACCGTTGACCTTGGCGCCCATCGTGCGGTGGCCGATCTCGGTGTGCACGGCGTAGGCGAAGTCCACCGGGGTCGCGCCAGAGGGCAGCCCGATCACCCGGCCCTTCGGCGTGAAGACGTAGACCTCCTTCGCGCCGATCTCGAACCGGAGGGATTCCAGGAACTCTCCAGGATCGGCGGTCTCGGCCTGCCAGTCGGAGATGTGCGCGAGCCAGGCCATGTCGGTGTCGGACGCGCGGACCTCGGTCTTGCCGCCGCCGTTCATCCGCTCCTTGTACATCCAGTGCGCAGCGACGCCGTACTCGGCCTGCTGGTGCATCTCATGGGTGCGGATCTGGATCTCGACCGTGCGGCCGGCGGGGCCGATCACCGTGGTGTGCAGTGACTGGTAGAGGTTGAACTTGGGTGTGGCGATGTAGTCCTTGAAACGACCCGGCAGCGGAGTCCAGCGTGCGTGGATGGCGCCGAGCACCGCGTAGCAGTCGCGCACGGAGGACACCAGCACCCGGATGCCGATCAGGTCGTAGATGTCGTCGAACTCACGGCCGCGGATGACCATCTTCTGGTACACCGAGTAGAGCTGCTTGGGACGCCCGACGACCTTGCCACGGATGCGGAGATCTCGCAGGTCTTCGTCGATCTCCTCGACGACCTGGTTCAGGTACTTCTCGCGCTGCGGGGTGCGCTGCGCGATGAGGCTGTGGATCTCGTTGTAGATCTTCGGGTGCAGCACCGCGAAGGAGAGGTCCTCGAGCTCCGACTTGATCGCCTGGATTCCGAGGCGATTCGCCAACGGAGCGTAGATCTCCAGGGTCTCCTTGGCCTTCTTCGCCGCCTTCTCCGGCGGAACGAAACCCCAGGTGCGCGCGTTGTGGAGGCGGTCGGCGAGCTTGATCAGCAGCACTCGGATGTCCTTGGACATCGCGACGATCATCTTGCGGACGGTCTCGGCCTGCGCGCTCTCGCCGTACTTCACCTTGTCGAGCTTGGTGACGCCGTCGACGAGCATCGCGACCTCGTCGCCGAACTCGGCGGTGAGATCGGTCAGCGCGTACCCGGTGTCCTCGACGGTGTCGTGCAGCAGCGCTGCGGCGATCGCCCGGGGCCCGAGACCGAGTTCGGCGAGGATCTGGGCGACCGCGAGCGGGTGGGTGATGTACGGCTCACCGCTCTGGCGCTTCTGCCCCTCGTGCTTCTCCTTGGCGACCGCGTAGGCCCTCTCGATCACCGAGAAGTCGCCCTTGGGGTGGTTCGCCCGGACTGTGCGGATCAGATTGTCGAGGTCATTGATCCTCGACGCGCGGGAGAAGATGCGGGGAACCAGCCGTCGCAGACTCGAGCCCTGCGATGACGTCTGCGGTTCCGCCATCTACTCACCTCCTGATCGATCAATCCTACGCGTGCTGTGCGGCACCGGCCCCGCTGAGGAACCGATCAGACCTCGACGGCCGCCCTGCTGCGAGCCTCTCGGATGCGGGCATCCCGTGCCTTCAGCTGCGGCTCGTTCTCGCGGAACAGCGAGTAGAGCGGAGCAGCCACGAAGAGCGTCGAGTAGGTGGCCACGAGAATGCCGACGAAGATCGAGAGCGAGATGTCGGTGAGCGACTCCGCGCCCAGCCAGAACGCGCCGATGAAGAGCACCGCGCCGACCGGCAGAGCAGCGACGACGGACGTGTTGATGGAGCGCACGAGTGTCTGGTTCACCGCGAGGTTGACCGACTCGCCGAACAAGCGGGCGGACTTCTCCCCGTCTTCGGTCGTGTTCTCGCGGATCTTGTCGAACACGACCGTGGTGTCGTACAGCGAGTACGCGAGGATCGTGAGGAAGCCGATCACCGCCGCCGGCGAGATCTCGAAGCCGGCCAGCGCGTAGATGCCCACCGTGATCACGAGCACGTCGAGGAGACCGATGATGGCCGCAGCCGACATCTTCCAGGTGCGGAAGTAGATCGCCAGGATCAGGAAGGTCAGGGCCAGGAAGATCGCGAGACCCCACAGCGACTGCTTGGTGACGTTCTCACCCCACGCGGGTCCGATGAAGGAGGAAGTGACGTCGGACGGATCGACGCCGTATGCCTTCGCCAGTGCCTCGCCGACCTGCTGGGTCTCGGCAGCGCTCATCTGGTCGGTCTGGACGCGGACGTCCTTGCCGCTGACGACGACGACCTTGGTCGCAGCGCCGGGGACGACCGATTGCACGGCTGTGGTCGCCGTCTCCTGATCGAGGCTGTCCGGCGCCTGCACGGTGAACTGCGATCCACCCGTGAACTCGATCGAGAACTGGATAGGACGGATGAGCGGCACCAACGCCGAGCCGACGACCAGGATGATCGCGATGATGAACCACAGACGGCGCTTGCCGACGAACGGGAAGGAGGTCTTCCCGGAGTAGAGGTTGTTGCCGAACTCATTCATGGAAGGCATCAGGCGTCTCCCTCACTTCCGGCTTTGGTGGATCTCTCGCCCGTGAGGGCCTCGGCGCGCTTGCGTTCGGCGATCGTCTGTCTGCGGTCGGCCTCGCCGCGGGACCGCGCGTTCTTCGCGCCCCGCCCGACCGACGCCGTGGTGACCTCTCGGTACTGCGAGCGGCTGCGGTACACGGCCCCGAGAGCTTCGGGATCGAGTCCGGACAGCTTGTGGCCGCCGCCGAAGAAGCGGGTGCGCGCGAGAAGTTGCATCACCGGGTGCGTGAAGATCACGAAGATGAACACATCGATGAGCGTCGTGAGTCCGAGCGTGAAGGCGAAGCCCTTCACCGTGGCATCGGCCAGGATGTAGAGGACGACCGCCGCGAGGATGTTGATCGACTTGGAGATGTAGATCGTGCGCTTCGCACGACCCCAGCCGTCCTCGACCGCCGCGGTGATCGACTTCCCGTCACGGAGCTCGTCTCGTATTCGTTCGAAGTACACGATGAACGAGTCGGCGGTGAAGCCGATGGACACGATGAGACCGGCGACACCGGCGAGCGAGAGGCGGAACCCGATTCGCCACGCCAGGATGCAGATGATGATGTAGGTGAGCACCGCCATCACCGCGATCGACGCGATGATCACCGACCCGAGCGCTCGATAGACGATCAGCGAGTAGATCGCCACCAGCGCGAGCCCGATGAGGCCCGCGATGAGACCGATCTGCAGCTGCTGCGTACCCAGCGTCGCCGAGATCGTGTCGGAGCTCTGCACCGTGAAGCTCAGCGGAAGGGCGCCGAACTTGAGCTGATCGGCGAGAGTGGTCGCGGACTCCTGCGTGAAGCTTCCGGAGATGCTGGGGCGACCATCGAGGATCTGCCCGTTCATCCGCGGAGCGCTGATCACGTTGCCGTCCAGCACGAAGGCGAACTGATCCCGCGGCGTGAGCCCGTCGATGCGGTTCTGGTTCAGGCGGGTGCTGACCTTGCCGAACGCATCGGCCCCGTCGCCGTTCATCGTGAGCTGCACCAGCCAGGCACCCGACTTCGGGTCGCGACCGGCCGAGGCGTCGGTGATGGCGGTGCCGTCGAGCTCTGCCGGTCCGAGGATGTACTTGGCGCTCCCGTCCGCCGAGCAGGCGATGAGCGGCTGGTCCTTCGGCGCCTTGGAGGCGTCGTTCTCCGGGTTCGCGCAGTCGTATGCCTGGAACTCCGCGGCCAGCTTGTCGGTGACCCAGGAGAGGTCGCTCGCGTCGGTCGGCTCGGCCGTCGGCGTCGAGTTCAGACCCGGATCCGGGCTGGGATACGGCGTCGAGTTGCCGTCCTCGCCCACGAACTCGTTGGTCGCTGCCGTCGTGTAGAGCACGGGACGGAACTCCAGCTGAGCACTGGACTGGATCCGCTCCCGCGTCTGCGCGTCGGCCTCACCGGGGATCTGGACGACGATGTTCTGTCCGCCCTCGGTCGTGATGTCGGCCTCGGCGACGCCGGACGCATCGACACGCTGCCGGATGATCGCCGCGGCCTGGTCGAGCTGCTCGGACGACGGAGCCGCTCCGTCCTCGGTCTCCGCACTCAGCACGATCTGTGTGCCGCCCTGCAGATCGAGGGCGAGCTCAGGTGTCCACGAGCTCGCGGCCTCCCCGTTGCTGTCCTTGAAGACGTACACACCCAGTGCGTTGATGCCGAAGAGCACGCCCGTCACGAGGAGCAGGCCGAGAAGGACCCGCCAGGCGTGACGGACGGGAGAGGATGAAGCCACGTGTGTTCAGCTTTCTGGAAGGACGGAGATCCGAGGGGCCGCGTCGGCCTCGGCGTTACTTGTCGTCGGCGTCGCGCTCGAGGCGAGCGCGGGTCTCCTCGGGGGTCTCGACAGCGGGAGCGACCGGCTCATCGGCGACCGGCTCCTCGACGACACGCTCCTCGACGATGTCGTCCGACGGTGCGTCGACGGCGGCATCCTTGGGCTCGACCACGCGCAGGATCGCCTGGCTGTGCACGTCGATGATGGTGCCGGGAGCGATCTCGACGAGGGCGGGGGTGTCGAGGTCGTCGGGGTCGTACGCGACGATCGTCCCGTAGATGCCGCCCTGGAGGAGCACCTTGGCGCCCGGAACGGTCTTGGTGGCCTTCTCCTCCTGCTCGGCCTTCATCTGCTTCGTGCGCTTACGCGTGTTGAAGATCATGAAGACGAGGAGAACGGCGAGGAGGCCGAAGAGCAGGAATTCCATGGGCATGGGGGAAGCGCCTTTCTCAGGTGCACGCTCCAGCCTTTGGGCGCGCGAAGGTATCCGGGAAGTCTTCAGTGATTATAGGTCATCCAACTTAAGCATCCCGTCCGGATGCGCGACACCCAGGTGCGCGTACGCCTCCGGCATCGCCACACGGCCGCGGGGCGTGCGCCCGAGGAACCCGATGCGCACGAGGTACGGCTCAACCACGCTCTCCACGGTCTCGGCTTCCTCACCGACGGCGACAGCGAGCGTGCTGAGGCCGACCGGGCCACCGCGGAACCGCCGGACGAGCGCTTCGAGCACGGCACGGTCCAGGCGGTCGAGACCGATCGGATCGACGTCGTACAGATCCAGGGCCGCACGGACCTGGCGGATGGTCGCAACTCCCCCCGTGTGCACCAGCGCATAATCGCGCACCCGGCGAAGGAGGCGGTTCGCGATGCGCGGGGTGCCACGGGAGCGTCGGGCGATCTCGGCGAGCGAGTCGGTCGGGAGGTCGACGCCGAGCACGGCCGCGGATCGTGCGATCACCTGCTCCAGCTCGCCCACCTCGTAGAACTCGAGGTGACCGGTGAACCCGAAGCGGTCGCGGAGCGGGTTGGGCAGCAGCCCGGAGCGAGTCGTCGCGCCGACCAGGGTGAACGGCGAGAGTTCGAGCGGGATGCTCGTCGCTCCCGCGCCCTTCCCGACCATGATGTCGATGCGGTAGTCCTCCATCGCGAGATAGAGCATCTCCTCGGCGGAGCGCGCCATGCGGTGGATCTCGTCGATGAAGAGCACTTCACCGGGGACCAGGCTCGAGAGCAGGGCCGCGAGATCACCGGCGTGCTGGATCGCCGGGCCGCTGGACAGCCGGAGCGGACGTTCGCTCTCGTGTGCGACGATCATCGCGAGCGTCGTCTTCCCCAGGCCGGGAGGTCCCGCCAAGAGGATGTGATCGGCGGGACGACTCTGGATGCGGGCGGCCTCGAGGAGCAGCTGCAGCTGACCGCGCACCTTCTGCTGGCCCACGAACTCTCCGAGGCTCGTCGGCCGCAGCGCGCCTTCGATGGCGAGTTCGGTCTCGTCGGAGGGCTCGCCGGCGTCGAGGGGATCAGACACGCGCCTGGCCTCCCTGCGCCGGGCCGAGCAGGGCGAGCGTACGACGAAGCAGCGAGGCCACGGATGCGCTCTCCGCCTCCGTGGCATCCGCTGCCGTCTGGGCGGCGGCGTCTGCGGCGACCTTCTCCGACCAGCCGAGCCCCACGAGTGCCGCGGCCACCTGCGTGACGACATCGGCGCCGCCGCCCGCGGCGGGCTTCGCCGGAGCCGCGAACGCCTGCACCTTGCCGGCGAGCTGCAGCACGATGAGCTTCGCCGTCTTGGGGCCGATGCCGGAAACGCGTCGGAAGGGGGCGTCATCCTCCGCGGTGACGGCCTCGGCG
Source organism: Microbacterium sp. PAMC22086 (assembly GCF_019443525.1). NCBI lineage: Bacteria > Bacillati > Actinomycetota > Actinomycetes > Micrococcales > Microbacteriaceae > Microbacterium > Microbacterium sp. PAMC22086. Next base: position 2,481,192 of record NZ_CP080380.1, read on the forward strand.
ATCTGATCGCTCGTGAGGTGCGAGAGCACGCCGAGTGCCGACTTCGGACCGACGCCGGTCACGCTGATCAGCAGTCCGAAGATCTCGAGCTCACCACGGTCGGCGAAGCCGAACAGCGACAGCGAGTCCTCACGGACGATGAGGCTGGTGTGCAGCAGCAGCTTCTCTCCCACCGTCGCGGTGTGCGCGACATCGGCGGGCACCGCGACCGCGAATCCGACCCCGCCCACATCGATGACGACCTGATCGGATGCCGCATGCAGGACGACGCCGTGCAGAGAGGAGATCATCCCCTCAGCCTACGGCGTCGCTCGTAGGTATGTTCGACCGACACGCTTCTCGGCCTCGGCCCAGGCACGCTGAGCGGGAGTCAGGGCCCCGGGGGCGGTAGCCGCTGCTCCCCCGCGGCGCCAGGCGTGGCAGAGGGCGATGGCCAGTGCGTCGGCGGCATCGGCCGGTTGCGGCAGTGCGTCGAGGCGCAGGATGCGGGCGATCATCGTCTGCACCTGCCGCTTGTCGGCAGCACCGTATCCGGTGACGGCGGCCTTGACCTCACTCGGCGTATGCGTGGCTGCGGGGAGCCCCGACTCGGAGGCGATCAGCAACGCGACGCCACTGGCCTGTGCGGTGCCCATCACCGAGTGCGTGTTCTGCTGCGCGAAGACCCGCTCGACGGCCACCGCGTGCGGACGGTGCTCGGCGATCACGGCGCGGATGCCGGCGGCGACGATCGACAGACGATCACCGATCTCCGCGTCCGGCGATGACCTGATCACGCCGACGTGCACCAGAGTCCCGCGACGCGAGCCGTCGACGTCGACGACGCCGACACCGCACCGGGTGAGCCCTGGATCGATGCCGAGCACACGCAGAGAGGAGGTCACTCCCCCAGGCTAGGCCGCAGGACCGACACCGGCCGCTCGGCGCGCCTACGCCTCGTCGTTCTCCAGTTCGGCCTGGACCTCGGGGGTCAGATCGAAGTTGGTGAACACGTTCTGCACGTCTTCGCTGTCTTCCAGGGCGTCGATCAGACGGAAGATCTTGCGCGCCGTGTCGGCGTCGATCTCGACCTTGAGGTTCGGGACGAACTCGACGTCGGCCGATTCGTAGTCGATCCCCGCTTCCTGGAGCGCGCTGCGCACGGCCACGAGGTCGGTCGCTTCGGTGATGACCTCGAAGCCCTCGGCGTGCGGCTCGATCTCCTCGGCACCCGCCTCGAGCGCCGCCATCATGACGTCGTCCTCTGAGGTGCCCTCGGAGCCGACGACGATGACGCCCTTGCGGCTGAAGTTGTAGGCCACGCTGCCCGGGTCGGCCAGCGTGCCGCCGTTGCGGCTGAGAGCCGTGCGCACCTCGGCGGCCGCGCGGTTCTTGTTGTCGGTCAGACACTCGATCATGAGCGCGACACCGTTGGGCCCATAGCCTTCGTACATGATCGAGAGGTACTCGACGGCTTCGCCGCCGATACCTGCGCCGCGCTTCACCGCGCGATCGATGTTGTCCTTCGGGACAGAGGTCTTCTTCGCCTTCTGCACCGCGTCGAAGAGCGTCGGGTTGCCCGCCAGGTCAGGTCCGCCGAGCTTCGCGGCGACCTCGATGTTCTTGATGAGCTTGGCCCAGGACTTCGCGCGCCTGGAGTCGATGATGGCCTTCTTGTGCTTCGTGGTCGCCCACTTGGAATGCCCGGACATAAGTCTCCGCTCGTCGTATCCGCGTGAGCTCGCGCTCAGCGCGTCGTCCATTCTATCGAACGGCGCGGGTGGCGCAGGATGGAGGAATGCGCAGATCACGACACATCGCTCCTGCACGGCTCTCCTCGCACGTGCGCGACGGCGAGCCGACACCGGCCGACGCCTTGCGCTACCTGGTCCATCTGCCGGACGACTACGACGCCGATCGGGAGAAGCTCTGGCCCCTCGTACTGTTCTTGCACGGTGCCGGAGAACGAGGTTCCGACATCGACCTCGCCGCCGTGCACGGCCCCCCGATGCTGGCGGATGCCGGCCGCGAGTTCCCCTTCGTGCTCGTCACACCCCAGTGCGCGGAGTCGAGTCAGTGGGTCGCCGAGGTCTCGACGCTGTCCGCACTGCTTGACGAGGTCGTCGCGGCGCACCGCATCGACCCGGCGCGCATATCGGTGACCGGACTCAGCATGGGCGGGTTCGGGACCTGGAGTCTGGCGGTGCGCTATCCGGAGCGGTTCGCCGCGATCGCACCCATCTGCGGCGGACTGTGGATGCAGAGCGCCGCGCCTGTGCGCAGCCTGCCCGTCTGGACGTTCCACGGCGACGCCGACGATGTCGTGCCGATCTCCGCCACGGAGCAGATCGTGACCGAGCTCCAGCCGCTCGACGCCGACGTGCGGTTCACGCGATATGCGGGCGTCGGTCACGATTCCTGGACCGAGACGTACGCGAACCCCGAGTTCTACGACTGGCTGCTCTCCCACCGCCGGGTCGATCCCGACACGGAGGGCACCGCACGATGAACACCGGAGCTGATCGCCTCCGGCCCGCCTGGACGGCGCTTCCTCCGTCGGTACGCGCACAGATCGTCGGGGCGATCGGGGGCGACTTCGTGACCGACCGGCCCGCACACGGCGGCTTCAGCGCCTCCTATGCGGGCGTCGTGACGACCACGGCGGGTCATGCCTTCGTCAAGGCCTGCGGTGCCGACTGGCATGCGGACTCGCTGCACTTCCTCCGCGAGGAGATGCGCACGCTCGTCGACCTGCCCTCTTCGGTCGCTCCGCGCCTCCTCGCCGCCTTCGACGACGCCGCGGGTGCCGCACTCGTCATCGAGGCGATCGACGGACACCACCCCGGTCGACCGTGGACGGTCGAAGATCTGCACGCCGTGGCTCAGGCCCTGCGAGCGCTCTCGACCACCGCCGCGCCGTCGGAGATGCCGCGAGCGGAAGACCGCATGATCCCCGGCTTCGCCCGGTGGACGGAGATAGCCGGGGATCCCCGTCTCCTCGAGGCTCTGCCCCACGATCTGCCGGCGCGGATTCCGCAGCTCCTGCGGATCGAGGAGGGCCTCAGCGACGCCCTGCACGGCGACGTCATCGTGCATGACGACGTGCGGGCGGACAACATCCTCATCAGCGGTGCACGAGCGCACCTGCTCGACTGGCCGCATGCATCTAGGGGCGCTGCGTGGGTCGACCTGCCCTGTCTGCTGCCGAGCATCGAGGCGTCGGGTGGGCCGACCTGCGAAGAGGCGTGGGCTGTCTTCGAAGACCACCATGCGCCGTCGCAGATCGAGTTGCTCCCCGTGATCTCCGCGTTCGCGTCGTTCCTCTGGTACCAGCAGACACAACCGGAGATTCCGCAGCTCCCTGGCCTTCGCGCCTTCCAGCGCGCGCAGGCGGTTCCGGCGCTGCGCTGGCTCGCCACGCTGCTCTGATCAGACGCGCGGCGTCACCATCGCGCGTCGGCGCGCTTCGACCCGCGCGAGGAAGCGCTCATGGAAGCGCTTCTCCCCCGTGATCTCGGGGTGGAAGCTCAGCCCGAGCAGTTCTCCCTGCTCCACCGCGACGACGCGACCGTCCGGCAACGCCGCCAGCACCTGGGCACGCGGACCGACCGACTCGACCACGGGGCCGCGGATGAACGCCGCAGAGACCGGCTCCGTACCGAGAGCGGGGACGTCGAGCTCGGCCTCGAAGGATTCCACCTGTCGTCCGAAGGCATTGCGGCGGACGACGACGTCGAGCCCCCCGAACGATTCCTGCCCGTCGATCGCGTCGACGATGTCATCGGCGAGCATGATCAGTCCCGCACAGGTGCCGAGCACCGGCATCCCTGCCGCGATCGCGTCGCGGATCGGCTGCTGCATCCCGAAGATGCGGGAGAGCTTGTCGATCACGCTCGACTCTCCACCCGGGATCACGAGGCCGCCCACCGACGAGAGCTCGTCGGGACGACGCACCAGAACCACATCGGCGCCGAGGCCCGTGAGCAGGCTGGCGTGCTCGCGCACGTCGCCCTGCAGCGCGAGGACACCGACCCGAGTGCTACCAGCCACGCTCGGCGAGGCGGTGCGGTGCCGGGAGGTCGCTGACGTTGATGCCGACCATAGCCTCGCCGAGACCCCGCGAAACCTCGGCGATGACCTTGGCGTCGTCGAAGAAGGTCGTCGCCTTGACGATCGCCTTCGCGCGCTCGGCGGGGTTGCCCGACTTGAAGATCCCGGATCCGACGAACACGCCGTCGGCGCCGAGCTGCATCATCATCGCCGCATCCGCAGGGGTCGCGACTCCGCCGGCCACGAACAGCACGACGGGGAGCTTTCCGGTCTCGGCGATCTCGGCCACGAGCTCGTAGGGTGCCTGCAGCTCCTTGGCCGCGACGAACAGCTCGTCCTTGGGCAGCGCGGTGAGCGCGGCGATCTCGCCGCGGATCTTGCGGATGTGCTTCATCGCCTCCGAGACGTCACCGGTACCGGCCTCGCCCTTGGAGCGGATCATGGCCGCGCCCTCGTTGATGCGACGCAGCGCCTCGCCGAGGTTGGTCGCACCGCACACGAACGGCACAGTGAAGCCGTACTTGTCGATGTGGTTCACGTAGTCGGCGGGCGAGAGCACCTCGGACTCGTCGATGTAGTCGACGCCGAGCTCCTGCAGGACCTGCGCCTCGACGAAGTGCCCGATGCGGGCCTTGGCCATGACGGGGATCGACACCGCGTCGATGATGCTGTCGATCATGTCGGGGTCGCTCATGCGCGATACGCCGCCCTGCGCACGGATGTCGGCCGGCACGCGCTCGAGCGCCATGACGGCGACGGCGCCGGCGTCTTCGGCGATCTTCGCCTGCTCTGCCGTGACGACGTCCATGATGACGCCGCCCTTGAGCATCTCGGCGAGTCCGCGCTTGACGCGCGAGGATCCGGTGGTTGTCTGCTCTGCCATGGGGAACTCCTGTCGGATGCACCGAAGTCGGTTTTGATCTAGGTCAAACATAGCACTGTCCGATTCGACCTAGAATCGCTGAGGAGGACCATGAGCGACCAGATCACAGGCACCACCGCATCGGACATCGCGGACAGCGTGCGTTCCCTGCGCGATCGCGGAATCCTCCACGCCGGTGCGGTGCTCCCCTCGGTGCGGGAGCTCGCGGCCACGCTGGGTGTGAACCGGAACACCGCCGTCGCGGCCTATCGACAGCTCGCCCAGGCGGGCCTGGTGATCTCTCGCGGCCGAGCGGGCACCGTCGTCGCCGGCCTCGAAGCGGTGGCGCAGGAGGGGTACGCCTCCGACACGGTGCTCCGCGACATCGGCACGGGGAACCCGGATCCGCGGCTCATCCCCGACCCGGCGCCCGCGCTGATGACCATCGCATCGCGTCCGGTGCTCTACGGCGAGCCCGTGATCGACGAAGGCCTCGAGCAGTGGTCGAGCCGGTGGATCACCGGCGATCTCGCAGAACACGACTTCCGGATCACGATCACGAGCGGCGCGGTCGACGCCGTCGAGCGCCTGCTGGCGCAGGCCCTGATGCGCGATGACGCCGTCGCACTGGAAGACCCCTGCTTCCTGGCGAGCATCCACACGGTACGACTCGGCGGGTACCGCGCGGTTCCCGTGCCCGTCGATGCCGAGGGCATGACGGTCGACGGCCTGCGTTCCGCGCTGGCGGCCGGAGTCCGCGCCATCATCTGCACACCACGGGCCCAGAATCCGACCGGAGCGAGCCTCACCGCATCCCGGGCCGCTGAACTGCGCGGCGTGCTCGCCGACCACCCCTACGTGCTGATCATCGAGGACGATCACTTCTCGATGCTCTCGCAACGGCCGTACGAATCGCTCATCGGGCCGGACCACCGCCGGTTCGCCCTCGTGCGCTCCGTCTCGAAGTTCCTGGGACCCGATATGTGCCTGGCCATCGCGGCGACCGACGCCGAGACCGCCGAGCGCCTCGCGATGCGGCTGAGCCCCGGCACCACCTGGGTCAGCCACCTCCTGCAGCGTCTCGCCCTCACTCAGCTCACCGACGAGACGGTGCGGGCAGAAGTCGCCTCTGCCGCGGCGCACTACGCGCAGCGGAACGCCGCCTTCGCCGCCCGGCTGCGCGCGAACGGCATCGAGGCCACGGCATCCGACGGGTTGAGCCTGTGGGTGCGGTTCGGCCAGCCTGCACGCGCCGTCGCCGACCGGCTCATGCGGCGCGGGTGGCTCGCCCGCACCGGTGACGACTTCGCCCTCGACGAGAAGGCGGAGCCCTCGCACCACCTGCGCCTGACCGTGCACGACCTCTCCGACGACGAGGCCGAGTCCTTGGTCGCAGATCTCGTCGCCGCGGGGCGATGACCATCCACGGCGGGTATCGGCCCGCCCTGAACGAAAGAGTCGGAGAATGAAGATCCTCTCCATCCAGTCAGCCGTGGCCTACGGGCACGTCGGCAACTCCGCTGCCGTGTTCCCGCTGCAGCGCATCGGCGTCGAGGTGCTCCCGGTCTACACCGTGACCTTCTCCAATCACACCGGCTACGGCGCCTGGCGCGGCCCGCTGATCGCGCCCGACGACGTGCGCGAGGTCATCACGGGAATCGAGGAGCGCGGCGTGTTCGACCGGATCGACGCCGTCCTCAGCGGTTACCAGGGTGGTGAGGGCATCGGCGACGTGATCATCGACGCCGTCGCACGGGTCAAGGCCGCGAACCCGAACGCCGTCTACGCGTGCGATCCCGTCATGGGCAACGCGAAGTCCGGCTGCTTCGTCGCACCCGCCATCCCGGTGCTGCTGCGGGAGCGCGTCGTCCCGGTGGCCGACATCATCACGCCGAACCAGTTCGAACTCGGCTTCCTCACCGACACCGAGCCGGACACGCTGGAGTCCACCCTCGCCTCTGTCGATCTCGCACGCGCCATGGGTCCGCGCACCGTGCTCGTGACCAGTGTCGAACGCCCCGACCGCGAAGAGGGCACGATCGAGATGCTCGCCGCCGACGACGAGGGCGCGTGGGTCGTGCAGACCCCGCACCTGCCGATGAAGGCGAACGGCTCCGGCGATGTGACCGCAGCGTTGTTCACCGCACACTACGTCGAGACCGGAAGCGCGAAGATCGCCCTCGAGCGCACGGCGTCCAGTGTGTACGACCTGCTCAAGGCGACGCTCGAATCCGGTGAGCGCGAACTGCAGCTCGTCGAGGCCCAGGAGTTCTACGCCCACCCGCGGATGCAGTTCACGGCACGTCAGGTGCGCTGAATCCCGTCGTCTCGCTCACCGCTCGCTCGACCACCCCGGTTTGTCGAGCGGGCGAGCGAGGCTGTCGGTCTCAGCTGCCGGATTCCGGCCAGGCCGCCGCGACGGCCTCGCGCACCTCGCCGAGGAGCTGCGGAAGCGCCTTGGTCTTCGCGATGATCGGGAAGAAGTTCGCATCCGACGTCCAGCGCGGTACCACGTGCTGATGCAGATGGGCGTCGACGCCCGCTCCGGCCACCGCCCCCTGGTTCATCCCGAGGTTGAAGCCGTCACAGCGTGACACCTCACGCAGCACCCGCATGGCCGTCTGCGTCAGCGCGCCGATCTCGGCGACCTCCTCAGCCGTCGCCTGGTCGTACGTGGCTATGTGGCGATAGGGGCAGACGAGCAGATGTCCCGAGTTGTAGGGGAAGAGGTTCAGCAGCACGTAGGCCGTCTCTCCCCGGGCGACGACCAGCCGCTCGGCATCCGGGAACTTCGGCGCCTCACAGAACGGGCACTCGTCGCGAAGCGGCTCGGGCCCCGCCTGGATGTACGCCATCCGGTGCGGGGTCCACAGCCGCTGGAACTCGTCCGGGACTCCTGCGAGTACTCCGGCATCCTCCAGCGGCTGCGCCCCGTCGGTCACGCCAGATCCCCTGCCTTCAGCACGAGCGCGTGGGATGCGATGGCGGCGCCGATACGACGCACCGCATCCTCGACCGGGACGCCGTTCTCCTGCGTGCCGTCGCGGAAGCGGAACGACACGGTGCCCGCGGCACGATCCTGCTCCCCGACGATGAGGATGACGGGGACCTTCGCGGTCGTGTGGGTGCGGATCTTCTTCTGCATGCGGTCGTCCGAGTGGTCGACATCGGCCCGGACCCCCGCCGCCCGCAGCTGCGCGATGACGTCGTCCAGATAGTCGCCGTACTGCTCAGCGACCGGAACACCCACCACCTGGCTGGGTGCGAGCCACAGAGGGAAGTCGCCGGCGTAGTGCTCGAGGAGGATCGCGAAGAACCGCTCGACGGAGCCGAGGAGTGCACGGTGGATCATGACCGGCCGGTGCTTCTGGCCGTCGGGACCGGTGTACTCCAGTTCGAACCGGTCCGGCTGGTTGAAGTCGAGCTGGATGGTGGACATCTGCCAGGTGCGGCCGATCGCGTCACGCGCCTGCACGGAGATCTTCGGACCGTAGAAGGCCGCTCCCCCGGGGTCGGCGACCAGTTCGAGCCCGGACTCGATCGCGACCTCACGCAGCGTGTCGATCGCCGTCGACCACTGTTCCGGCTCGCCGAGGAACTTCGGGTTGCCCTCTTCGTTCGTCGACAGCTCGAGGTAGAAGTCGTTGAGTCCGTAGTCGCGGAGCAGGTCGAGGACGAGGTTCAGGTTGGTGGTGAGCTCTTCCTTGACCTGGTCCTGAGCGACGTAGATGTGCGCGTCGTCCTGCGTCAGGCCGCGCACGCGGGTCAGCCCGGACAGCGTGCCGCTCTTCTCGTAGCGGTAGACCGTGCCGAACTCGGCCAGTCGCAGCGGCAGCTCACGGTAGGAGCGCCCGCGCGAACGGAAGATGAGGTTGTGGAACGGGCAGTTCATCGGCTTCAGGTAGTAGTCCTGCCCCTGCCGGGTGACGTTGCCCTCCTCATCGACGACCTCGTCGAGGTGCATCGGCGGGAACATGCCGTCCGCATAGGTCTGCAGGTGACCCGACGTCATGAAGAGATCCTTCTTCGTGATGTGCGGGCTGTTCACGAGGTCGTACCCGTTGCGCAGCAGGTGCTTGCGCAGGTTCTCCTCGATCTCGTAGCGGATGATGCCGCCCTTGGGGTGGAACACCGCGAGTCCGGAGCCGATCTCGTCCGGGAAGGAGAACAGGTCCATCTCGGCACCGAGCTTGCGGTGGTCTCGGCGCTCCGCCTCGGCTATGCGCTCCTGATAGGCGCGCAGCTCTTCCTTGGTCGGCCAGGCCGTGCCGTATATGCGCTGCAGCTGCGGGTTCTTCTCACTGCCGCGCCAGTAGGCGGCGGCGATGCGGGTGAGGTCCCAGCCGTTGCCGATCATGCGCGTGTTCGGCAGGTGCGGACCGCGGCAGAGGTCCTTCCAGACGACCTCGCCGTCGCGGGTGGTGTTGTCGTAGATCGTCAGCTCACCCTCGCCGACCTCGACGGACGCGCCCTCGGCGGCCTCCTGGGCGCCCTTGAGCCCGATGAGCTCGAGCTTGAACGGCTCGTTCGCGAGCTCGGCGCGAGCTTCCTCGTCGGTGACGACACGGCGGACGAAGCGCTGGCCCTCGCGGATGATGCGCTGCATCTCCTTGCTGATGGCCTTGATGTCCTCGGGCGTGAACGGGGTGTCGACGCCGAAGTCGTAGTAGAACCCGTCGGTGATGGGCGGACCGATGCCGAGGTTCGCCTGCGGATTGATGCGCTGCACGGCCTGAGCCAGCACGTGGGCAGCGGAGTGACGGAGAATGTTCAGCCCGTCCGCGCTGTCGATCGTGACCGGCTCGATCACGTCGGTGTCGGTCACGGTCGTGGCGAGATCCTTGAGATCGCCGTTGACGCGCATCGCGACGACGTTTCGGTCAGTGAACAGGGCGAAGCCGTCATTCGGCCGGGCGTTTTCAGGCACAGAAACTCTCCATCTGGGTCGGTACCAGGTTACTCGCCCGGCTGGGCCCTCCTGACCGCCACCCGCGTGAAGATCACCGGCGCGGATGTGGCGCTCCGGCGGGTTCAGCCGCGACGGTCGGCTCCGCCCGACGCGATCACGATCCCCGACTCGTAGGCGTCGATCACGAGCTGTGCCCGATCGCGCGCGTGCAGCTTCGACATGATGCGATTCACGTGGGTCTTCGCCGTGTGCGGTGAGATCACGAGGTCGTCCGCGATGTCCTGATTCGAAGCCCCACCCGCCACGAGGAGCAGCACTTCCCGTTCGCGTTCCGTGAGCTGGCGCAACGGCTCGCTGTTCCAGGCCTCGGCGCGTGGATGCTGTGGCAGCACCGAGCGTTCGATCAGCGACCGCGTCGCCGCCGATGACAGGAGCGCCTCTCCGCGATGCACCACTCGCACGGCACCGACGATGTCCTCCGGCTCCGCACCTTTGCCGATGAACCCGCTGGCGCCGGCACGGAGGGCGGCCACGACGTAGTCGTCCTCCTCGAAGGTCGTCAGGATGAGCACGCGCGGCGTCGTGGTCAGCGGCGCGCTCATGATCTGCGCAGTGGCGGCGATGCCGTCGAGCTCCGGCATCCTGATGTCCATCACCACGACGTCCGGCATCCATCGGCTCACCGCGGAGACCGCCTCCCGCCCGTTCGCCGCCTCGCGGACCACCTCGATGCCGCCGTCGGCGAGGATGTCGCTGACGGCCTGCCGCACCAGCGGCTGGTCATCGACGACGAGCACCCGGATCATCGTGCGCCTCCATCGAGCGGGATCCGAACCTCCAGGCGGAACGCGCCGTCGGCGGTGCCGGCCTGCACGTCTCCGCGGACGGCGACGACCCGCTCACGCAGCCCGCGCAACCCGTGGCCACCGGCATCCGACACGGAGCCCGGTTGCGCAGCCGTCTGATTGACGACGACGAGGCGGAGCGCATCGTCCTCCGCCTGGAGACGAACGCGCGCCGAGCCGTCCGCTCCATGCTTGTGCGCATTCGTCAGACCTTCGAGAACCACGAGGTAGGCGACGTGATCGCTGGCCGGCGACAGGGCGGGCCGTTCGAGATCGTCGTCCAGATCGACGTCGAGCCCCGCCTCGCGAAACTGCCTGACCAGCCCATCGAGACCGGCCAGCCCGACCTGCGGGCGCAGGTCGCGCACGTCGTCCGGATCGTCGGAGCGCAGCAGCGCCATCAGTCCGCCGATGTCGGCGAGCACGGTACGGGAGGAACGTCGGATGGTCGTCAGGGCCTCGCGCGCACGTTCCGGACGGACCTCCAACGCGGACGACGCGACGCCTGCATTGAGACTGATGACCGAGATCTGATGGGCGACGACGTCGTGGAGGTCCCTGGCGATGCGCACCCGTTCCTCCGCGACCCGACGCCGTGCTTCCGTATCTCGCCCCTGCTCGGCGCGTTCCGCTCGTTCCGTCATGGCGCGCACGAACTCGCGTCGCGACCTGGCCGCGTCTCCCAGGGCCCCTGCGAGGGCGATGATGAAGACGAACTGCAGCGCGCGGGCATCGAGGAGGTCCCCGCCGAGCGGGATCGCGCTGACGAAGAAGACGAGCACCGTCGCCGCGCTCACCGCGATGATCCCGACGAGTCGTCCACGGCGGTCCACGACGGCGTAGGCGCTGATCGCCGTGGCGATGAGCGCGCTCGGCGACATGACGCCCGTGAGCGCCAGGACCGTCGCGCACAGCAGGCTGAAGGTGAGCACGACAAGTGGAAGCCGTCGACGGAAGGGCATCGCGGCCGCGGGGACGAGGGCTGTGACGAGCATCCAGCCGCTCGCACGGAAAGCGTCGTCCGGGAAGGGTGACACGGCGAACAGGACGACCACGACCACGGCGATCACGTCGCCGACCGGCGCCGGGATTCGCGGAGGACGGGGTGCCGACATCACACCAGTATTCCCCGCGACGCCGGCACGGGGATCCCCCGACGGGATGAGCTGCGTGTACTGCGCTCGCAGTACACGAGTGTCCGCGGCAGGGCGACGCGACGGCGGATGCCGGACGGCACGCTGGAACGAGGGCGCACAGGGCGTGCGCCGAGAGGGGTCGGCATGAAGAAGCCAGTCAAGAGAGTGCTCGTCGCGCTCACATCCGTCGTCGCGGTGATCGCACTCGGTCTGACGGCCACCACCGTCGGCAATGCGGTGGCCACCACGATCGAACAGGATCGCATCGAGCCCTACGGCCAGAAGGTCACCGTGGACGGGCTCGACGTGAACGTCATGATCACCGGCGAGGGTTCAGAGGACATCGTGCTCCTGCCGGGGTTCGGCACCGCATCGCCCGTGCTCGACTTCGAGCCGCTCGTCCCCGAGCTGGCGCAGGATGATCGCGTCATCGTGGTGGAGCCGTTCGGCTACGGGCTGAGCGACGGCACGGACCGCGCCCGCACCACCGACAACATCGTGACGGAGACGCACGCCGCCCTGCAGGAGCTCGGCGTCGACGACTACGTCCTGATGGGACACTCCATCGCCGGCATCTACGGCATCCAGTTCGCGAACCGCTATCCCGATGAGGTCAGGGCGTTCGTGGGCATCGACAGCAGCGTGCCCGGCCAGCCCGGCTCGGACACCGAGCTGCCGGTCGGACTCTTCAGTGCCGCGAAGAGCCTCGGACTGGTCCTACTCATCGCGTCCTTCCGTGGCACGGGCTACGACGAATCCGTCTACTCCGCTAAGGCGCGGGAGCAGATCGCCCTGCTCACCGACCGGAACACGTTGAGCCCCACCTACCTGAATGCGATGTCTCTGCTTCCGGCGAACTTCGAAGATGCACTCGGCACGAGCTTTCCCGAGGACCTCCCCCTGCTGCTGTTCGTGGTCGCCGACAACCCGTCCGTCCCCACGTGGCTGCGGTTGCACGAGGAGCAGGCCGAGGCGGTCGCTGACGGCACGGTCGTGCCGCTCGACGGAGAGCACTACCTCCATCACACCCACACGCCGAGGATCGTCGACGAGTTCCGCTCCTGGGAGCGCACGCGGATGTCCGCCCCGCAGTGACGTGTCCCAGCGCATTGAGGCGGCGGGAGTGGCGGGCAGTCAAACATCACGTAGCGTGAACGGATGGACAGAGCAGTCGCACGATGGATACTGGCGCTCGCGCTCGGCGCGATCGGGGTCGGCCACTTCCTGAGCACACGGGGATTCCGTGTGGTGGTGCCGGACTGGGCCACGCGCCTCACCAGGCTCGACAAGGACACGATCGTGATCGCATCCGGTGCCGCCGAAGTCGCGCTCGCCGCCGGACTGCTCGCGCTGCCGAAGGAGCGCCGCCGCATCGGCTGGGCGACCGCGGCGTTCTTCGTCGCCGTGATGCCGGGGAACATCCACCAGTGGCAGACCCGGCGCTCGACGCCGGGACTCGACACGGATGCCCGGCGTTTCGGCAGGCTTTTCCTGCAGCCGCTCCTCGTACTGTGGGCGCTGTGGTCGACGAGCGGCGAGGCCCCTCGTCGTCGTAACCGCCGTCGCGGCTGAGCGACGAACCATGACCACGCGTTCCAGGAGAATGGTCCCATGACGTCTCCCTCGATCGTGTGGTTCCGCGATGACCTCCGACTCGCAGACAACCCCGCGCTGCGGGCAGCGATCGACCGAGGAGAACCGGTCATCGCCCTGTACGTGTTCGACGAGGAGTCGCCGGGCATCCGTGCCATCGGTGGCGCAGCCCGCTGGTGGCTGCACCACTCGTTGGCTTCTCTCGACGAGCGTCTCCGCGACCGTGGTGGCGCCCTCGTGCTGCGACGCGGCCCTGCAGAGCGCATCGTCCGCGAAACGGTGACCGAAGTCGGAGCGGGCGCCGTGTTCTGGAACCGCCGGTACGGGGGTCCCGGGCGCGAAGTCGACTCGGCGCTGAAAAGCTCGCTCCGGGCCGATGGACTCGAGGTCGCCTCCTTCGCCGGCTCGCTTCTCCACGAGCCCTGGACGGTCAGAACCGGAAGCGGCACGCACTATTCGGTGTTCACGCCCTTCTGGCGGGCCTGCCTCGCGCTGCCGGCGCCGCGTTCCCCTCTGCCGGAGCCTCGGTCGGTCCCCGGCCCGACACACATGCCGCCATCGGACACGCTCGACGACTGGAATCTCCTGCCCACGACCCCGGACTGGGCCGAGGGGCTGCGCGAGACGTGGGAGCCGGGAGAACCCGCCGCGCGACAGCGGCTGAAGGACTTCCTCGAGCATGACCTCCCCTCATACGATCGCGCGCGGGACGAACCGTCAGCCGGGGCCACCTCGTTGCTCTCCCCCCACCTCCGATGGGGAGAGATCAGCCCGTTCACGGTCTGGCACGAGGCGGTCGGCGTCGACGGCGCCGGTGGATTCCTCTCCGAGGTGGGCTGGCGCGAGTTCGCCTGGCACACGCTGTACCACTCGCCCGACCTCGCGAGCGAGAATCTGCGGCCGGAGTTCGACGCCTTCCCCTGGCCGCCCTTGAACCCCGCCCACCTCGACGCGTGGCAGCACGGAGAGACGGGCGTTCCCCTCGTGGATGCCGGCATGCGTGAGCTCTGGCACACCGGCTACATGCACAACCGGGTCCGGATGGTCGTGGCATCCTTCCTCGTGAAGAACCTGCTCATCGACTGGTGCCTGGGAGAAGAGTGGTTCTGGGACACGCTCGTCGACGCCGACGAGGCCAACAACCCCTTCAACTGGCAGTGGGTCGCCGGCTCCGGAGCCGATGCGGCGCCCTACTTCCGCGTGTTCAACCCCGAACTCCAGGCGAAGAAGTTCGACCCGCAGAGCCTCTACATCTCGCGCTGGGCCGCCGACGCCCCCACCGAGCCGATCGTGGACCTGGCCGAGACGCGGAAGATCGCGCTCGCCGCCTACGAGGAGGTAAAGCGCGCACCGCGCACAGGACGCGACTGACGAGAGCGGCACCCACGATCGGATGGGCGAATCGAGTCGCCGACGCCGTCCATGCCAGACTGGAGCCGTGACCGAATCCAGGAGGCCAGCCGTCGTCCGCGGCTTCGCTGCTTCGTCACTGGCGATCTTCGTCGCTCTCGCAGGTCACGTCTCGGGCGGCGGGCAGATGCCCGGAGCGCTCGGCATCGCCGTGCCGTGGGTGTTCTCGTTCATGATCTGCGTGCTGCTCGCCGGTCGTTCTCTGTCGCTGATCCGATTGAGCATCTCCGTCGCGGTCAGCCAGTTCCTGTTCCATACGCTGTTCGTGCTCGGCACCGTCACGCCGTCCGGCGTCGCCACCCCGCACGTGCATGGGGCGCCCCTGGTGATCCCGGCGACGGTCGGTGTCCCCGAGGCCGTCACCGCCGATGCGTCCATGTGGCTCGGACACGCGATCGCCGCACTTCTGACGGTGGCCGCGCTTCATCGGGGCGAGCGCCTGGTCCTCGCCCTCCGCGATCTCGCCGTGCAGGTGGTCCGCTGGCTGCGTCGCCGTGTCGATCATGTCCTCGTGCTTCCGGTCGCCCCGGTCGCCGGCGGCTTGCGCGGTCGGTTCGATCTCGAGCGGGCCGTAGGCCTCGTCCTCCTCGCCACCCTCAGGGGTCGCGCTCCGCCTCTCTTCGCTGCGATCTGATCCGCGCCCTGTACCGGCCCGACCGGTCCTGTGGTGCGTCACCGCCGTGCGCCATCGATGCGCGCGGGTTCTGAACGCTTGCATGAACGTCGCGCACGCGACGTCTGATGAGAGGCCATTCCCATGTCCCCTGTCCGCAGGATTGCGGCCGGGTTGGCGTTGGCGACGGTCACGACCCTCGCGATCGCCACGCCCGCGTCCGCCCACGACCAACTGATGTCCAGCACGCCTGCCGCCGATGAGCAGTTGGCTGCAGCGCCGGAGAGCATCACGATGACGTTCTCCGGCGAGCTCCTGGTGCTCGATGAGTCACTGACCTCGCCTGAGACTCCGACCGTGCCCGGCGACGGCCGGGCACGGTCGGACACCCACCCGCGGCGCACGAGCCGTCACCGCACCTGTTCCCGTACGGGTCGATATCGCAGGGCGAACGAACCGGAACGGAACTCCTGGCGGCCGATGAGTTCCAGCGGGATGCGCTCGCGCAGACCGGAGAGGAGCGCGGGCCCGTGTCCGGCGATCACCGGCTGAACGACGAACTCGTACTCGTCGATCAATCCCAGATCGGCCAAGGCCACGGGAAGCGTGACGCCGCCCACCCACACCGTTCCGCGGGACTCGAGGATGAGACGTCGAACCGCACGCTCGAGGTCGCCGCGAACAAGCTCCGCGTTCCAGTCGACCTCGCTCAGCGTGCTCGACACGACGTACTTCTTCGCCCCGTGGATGGCCTCGGCGAAGGGGATCTCCCACGCGCTCATCCCGTCCGGCCACACACCCGTCGCGGGCTTGCGCCACGCGGATTCCATCATCTCGTAGGTCACCCGGCCGAAGAGCAGGGCGTCGGCGCGCTCCATCTCCGCGGTCCAGTACCGCATCGACTCCTCATCCGGCGCGGCGCCGGCCTCGTGATCGCAGCAGCCGTCGAGCGTGACGTTGATCGAGTATCGAAGCGATCCCATGATCGATCTCCTTGGCGTGGGTCCGCATCTTCGCGGATCGCCCCACCGTAACCCCCGCCGAGACGGATCGCATCCTCCCGGTCGCACTCCGGGCATGAAAAAACCCCCGGAGAACCGGGGGTTTCTGTCTGTGCGCGATACTGGGATCGAACCAGTGACCTCTTCCGTGTCAGGGAAGCGCGCTACCGCTGCGCCAATCGCGCCCGTTGGGGCTATTCAGTTTTCCCGTGAGGTGGCGACGGGATTCGAACCCGTGTAAACGGCTTTGCAGGCCGGTGCCTAGCCGCTCGGCCACGCCACCGTGTGGATTGACCCCACGTGCGGAAGATCTTCCGAAGAAGATCTCCTGCACTCGAGCGGATGACGAGACTCGAACTCGCGACCCCAACCTTGGCAAGGTTGTGCGCTACCAACTGCGCTACATCCGCATTTCGTTCCCGGTTGTCCCGGGCACTCATGAAACATTAGCCGAAGATCCGCACTCCGCCAAACCGGCAGCGAATCTCGCGCGTGTCTCGCCGAGTGGTCCACAGGGCCTCTGAGCGTCCGGTAGTATCGGTTGACGTACCCCGCAGGTATGGGCGATTGGCGCAGTTGGTAGCGCGCTTCCTTCACACGGAAGAGGTCATCGGTTCGAGTCCGGTATCGCCCACCATAGAACCTCCGATCCACTCGGGGGTTCTTTTCGTTTCCCCACCGCCTGGGCCGGAGACCTCCCGGTTCCCTCACGCGCGTCCGCCGGTCGACCTGCCGTCGAGCTACCCGACAGGGATACGCACGACGCGGTCGTCGCCTTCGTCCGGGTCTCCCCGACCGTCGGTGTTGTTCGTCAGCAGCCACAACGCCCCGTCCGGTGCGACCGCGACGTCCCGAAGCCTCCCGAGCGACTCGACGAGGAACTCGCCGGAGGCACGGAGGTCGGTGAGCGGTACCTGTCGGATCCGCTCTCCGCGGAGGTTCGCGATGAAGATCGACCCCGCGGTGATCGCGATTCCACTCGGACTCGCGACGCCGGGAGCCCACTGCTGCACCGGATCGATGAAATCCGCACGGTCAGAGATGCCCTCCGCCCTCGGCCATCCGTAGTTGCCGCCCGGTTCGATCACGTTGAGTTCATCCCAGGTGTCCTGACCGAACTCGCTCGCGTAGAGCGTTCCGTCTTCGTCCCACGCCAGCCCCTGCGGGTTGCGGTGGCCCAGGCTGTAGACGGGCGAGCCCTCGAAAGGGTTGTCCTCCGGCACGCGCCCATCCGGCGTGACGCGGAGGATCTTCCCCGCGAGAGATCCGAGATCCTGAGCGCCTTCACGATCGCCGGCGTCGCCGACCGTCACGTAGAGCATCCCGTCGGGGCCGAAAGCGATGCGGCCGCCGTTGTGGTTACCGGCGGCGGGGAGGGCGGAGAGGATCGTCTCGGGCTCACCGATCTTCATCGACCCCGGCGCGCCCGACAGGGCGAATCGTTGCACCCTGTTCTCGTCGGCGGCCGTCGAGTACGCGTACAGGTCGCCCTCGTGCACGGCGATACCGAGCAGGCCGCCCTCCCCGCGCGGCTCGACGCCCTCGATCACGCCGACCTCGCGCGTCTCACCCGCATCCGAGACCTCGACGATGCGGGCGGTGTCCCGTTCGCTGAGCAACGCGGTGCTCCCCGAGAACGCGATAGACCAGGGGGCTTCCAGGCCCTGCACGATCGTCTCCCTCTGCTCCGGGGAGATACTGACGGACCCCGCGGACAGCGTCGGCGAAGGCGGAGCAGGTGGTGTCGGCGCGCACGCGACGAGAGCGATCCCGGCGGCGCACAACGCGGCCGATGCCCTCAGCCCTCGACGCGTCGCCCTCATCACCGTTACCTCGCCTCCGGTTCGACACTAGACGCGCTGCGCACGGCGCAGAAGAGGCGTGTGTCCGAGGGGCCGCGTAGCCTGCCACGGTGTCGACGAATCAGCTTCTCCCCGGCCCCTGCGCGCTCTGCGGAGGCACACGGGGAGTACGCACGGAGGGCGCGTGGTGCTGCGTCTCCTGCGGATGGCGCGTCGGCGACGTCCCCGATCCCGACCTCCCCCTCCCCCGTGTCGACGTCGTCTACTACATCCGATTCGACCGTCGCGTGAAGATCGGCACGAGCCGGCGTCCGCGACAGCGGCTGGCCAGCATCAGGCACGACGAGCTCCTGGCCTTCGAGCGCGGCGGTCGCGCCGTCGAACAGCAGCGACATCGCGAGTTCGCCGCGATCCGTGAGGGCGGTGAGTGGTTCACCTGGACAGACGAGCTGCGGGCGCACGTCGCCGCCCTCCAGGAAGAGGGCGAGCCGTGGCCGCTGTACGGACGCTGGTTGAGCGGAGCATTGCGCGGTATCGACGCCGCGACACCCGAGCTGTGACATGACGGTGCCAGGCGACTGCTTCGAGAAGTCCAGTCACCCGGCACCGCGTCTCGGGAAGGATCAGGCTGTGGCGGCCCGACCCCGGGCGGTCGCAGGCTGCGGCTGACATCGGGATGATTCCTCCTCCTGTGGCGCCGCGGTGCGCGACTCACCACCGGTTCGAAGCCCGATGCGGATCGGATTGCTCCTCACGTGCCTCCCGGCGGCCCACCGAGCACCGGGTGAGACACCGCGGTCGATCGCCCCGGATCTTCGCGGCCGGGTCCCAGACACCACTGCTACGGTGAGGGTGCCGGTATCTTGCCGGCATCAGGGAAGACTTCTCGTCGACCAACGGGCCTCATCGGTCATTTCGTTCTCCGTCGCCTCCTCTGTGCGAGTCCGAGGAGCATCATGCCCACCCCGTCCGTTCCCTCTTTCATCGACCCCGCGCACGCCTGGGCCGCCCCGATCGCCCTCCCCTCGGGGACCACCGCGATCGTCTACTGCGAAGGCCAGTTCGGCGAGCAGGACGGCAAGACCGCCAACGGGCTGGTCCGCCACTCCGAGAAGTACGAGATCCTCAGCGTCATCGACAGCACCCACGCGGGAGCGGATGCCGGGATGCTTCTGGACGGACACGTGAACGACATCCCGATCCTCGACGGTCTCCCCACCGCGATCGCGCACGCCGGGCACGTCCCGGACTACCTGATCTGCGGCGTCGCTCCCGCCGACGGCCTGCTCTCAGCCGATCAGCGCACCGTGCTCCTGGATGGCATCGCCCGCGGAATGCACATCATCAACGGCCTGCACGAGTTCCTCACCGACGACGCCGAGTTCGTCGCCGCGGCGCTTCTCGCCCAGGTCACGATCACCGACATCCGTCGCCCGCGCGACAAGAAGGATCTCCACCTCTTCTCCGGTCGCATCTTCGACGTGACCTGCCCGCGCATCACGATCCTGGGCACCGACGGAGCGATCGGCAAGCGCACCACGGCGACGATCCTCGTGCGGGCGCTCAATGAGCGGGGCGTGCACGCTGTGATGGTCGGCACCGGACAGACCACGATCATCCAGGGCGGGCGCTACGGTGTCGCCCTCGACGCCCTCGTCCCGCAGTTCTGCTCCGGCGAGGTCGAGAATCAGGTCGTCGCGGCGTTCGAGAGCGAGAACCCGGATGTGATCATCGTGGAAGGGCAAGGCGCACTCAGCCATCCCGCCTACATCACCTCCGCGCACATCCTCCGCGGCAGCCAGCCCGCAGGCGTGATCGTGCAGCACGCCCCCGGACGCAAGGTCCTCGGCGACTTCCCCATGGTGGCGATGCCCACGGTCGCGAGCGAGATCGCCCTGATCGAGGCGTTCGCCGACACGACGGTGATCGGCGTGACCGTCAACCACGAGAACCTCTCGACGGAACAGCTGGCCACCGCGATCGACGAGATCGAGCTCCGCACGGGACTCCCCGCGACCGACCCGCTCACACGACCGCTGGCCGAACTCGTCGATATGGTGCTGCAGGCGTTCCCGATGCTCAGCCCGCGACGGACCAGCCGTAGCGCCGCGTGAGAGCCGTTCCGACGCGGTCGTAGCGGCGGCGATCGAGGACCGCCGCTTCCCGTCGCAGTCCGCGTTCGTGGACGCTGTACAGCTGCTCGATGTCGACCCAGGACTCGCGTCCCTGAGAGTCCCAGGCCCCGGTCCCGATCGAGAGGTAGTCCCGCTCCCCGTCGTGCGGCTTGCTGGTCATCCGCACCGCGTACACGCGATCCGCTGACTGCCGGCCGATCACGAGCACGGGACGGTCTTTGCCGCGCCCGTCGTTCTCCTCGTAGGGCACCCAGGTCCAGACGATCTCGCCGGCATCCGGGGCACCGTCCCGCTGCGGCGCATAGGCGACCCGCAGATCCCTGATCCGGTCCGGATCGATGCGGGCGGTCTCGGTGCCGGCGGGGGCGGAGGTCTCCTGCGGGGTCCGCAGACGCGCGTCCGGGCGTCTCGGATCTGTTGTCCGAGACGCCCGGCCGGAGCCCACTGCCTTGAGCAGAATCTCCGCGAGTGTTGCCAGGATGCCGTTGGTCTTGCTCACACGGTCACCCTAACCGCAGATCACGCGTCGGCGAGTGCGTAGCCCTCCTCGCCGTGCACGACCTGGTCGACACCGGCGATCTCGTCCTCGTTCGTGACACGGAAGCCGATCGTCTTCTCGATGGCGAAACCGATGATGAAGGCGACCACGAAGGAGTAGATCAGCACTCCGAGCGCGGCGATCAGCTGCACGGCGAGCTGGCGGGCGTCGCCGCCGACGAAGAGGCCGGTCTCGGTGGCGAAGAAGCCGAGGTACACCGTTCCGATGAGACCACCGACGAGGTGGATGCCGACGACGTCGAGGGAGTCGTCGAAGCCGAGACGGAACTTCAGTTCGATCGCGAGTGCGCACACGACTCCGGCGAGTGCACCCAGCAGCAGAGCCCAGCCCGGCGTCAGGTTGGCGCACGCCGGGGTGATCGCGACCAGACCGGCGACCGCACCGGAGGCGGCACCGACCGAGGTGGGCTTGCCGTCCTTGATCTTCTCCACGAGGATCCACCCGAGGATGGCAGCAGCGGTCGCGCCCAGGGTGTTCAGACCGATGAGGCCGACCCCGCCCATGTCCTCCGCGAGCCACTCCGCGCCGGCGTTGAAGCCGAACCAGCCGAACCACAGCAGCGCGGCGCCGAGGAGCGTCAGAGGCACGTTGTGGGGCTTCAGGATGCCCTTCTGGAAGCCGATGCGCTTGCCGAGCACCAGCGCGAGAGCGAGGGCCGCGGCGCCCGCGTTGATGTGCACGGCGGTACCACCGGCGTAGTCGATCACACCGATGCCGCTGTCCTCGCCGAAGAGCGTGGTGCCGAGGTTCATGATCCAGCCACCGCCCCAGACCCATGCGGCGACCGGGAAGTAGCCGACGGTCGCGAAGATGCCGGCGAAGATCAACCAGCTGCCGAACTTCGCACGATCCGCGATCGCTCCGGAGATCAGCGCCACAGTGATGATGGCGAAGGTGGCGCCGTAGGCGACTCCCAGGAGCGCGACGTTCGAGCCCTCACCCTCAGCCAGGCTCGAGAGCCCGATGTCGGCGAAGGGGTTACCCGCGAAAGCGGTCGGGCTGTCGACGGCGCTCATCGAGAAGCCGAAGAGAATCCACAGCACGGCGACGAGTCCGATGGAGCCGAAGCTCATCATCATCATGCTGACGACGCTCTTCGCCTTGACGAGACCGCCATAGAAGAAGGCGACGCCGGGCGTCATGAGCAGAACCAGCGCAGTCGCGGTGATCGCCCACGAGATGTTGCCGGGAGCATCCATAGGAAAACCTCACATCCGAAGTAATTGAGAGCTTCAGTGTGACGACCTGCGGTTTCGTCAATGCGTGAGGTTTGTTTCCCCGCGGTTACAGCGCGGCTCCGCCCGTGAACATCGCGTTACGCGATTCTGCGGGCTTACACAGAATGTGTGAGGGCGTTGAGCCGAGAGATGGCGCGCAGGTACTTCTTGCGGTACCCGCCGGCGAGCATCTCATCGGAGAAGACGGAGTCGAGCCCGAGCCCCGTGGCGAGGATCGGGATCTGCGCGTCGTACACGCGGTCGACGAAAGCCACGAAGCGCAGTGCCTCCGACTGATCGGTGAGCTGGCGCACCCCGCGCAGACCCACACCGTCGACGCCGTCGATGAGTCTGATGTAGCGCGACGGATGCACCTGTGCGAGGTGGCGGATCAGATCGTCGAACCGATCGTCGGATGTCGCACCGGCAGCGCCCGCCTTCTCGACCGCGTCCGCGTACGCCGCGTCGTCGAGCACGACCGCGTGCCCGTCGAGAGCGCGCTGACGGAAGTCGACGCCGTCGATGCGCAGAGTCTGGAAGCTGTCGGACATGGCGTGGATCTCCCGCAGGAAGTCCTGTGCGGCGAAGCGTCCCTCGCCGAGCGCGTTCGGCGGGGTATTCGAGGTCGCGGCAAGCCGGGTGCCGGTCGGCACGAGCTCCCCCAGCAGACGGGTCATCACCATCGTGTCGCCCGGATCGTCGAGCTCGAACTCATCGATGCACAGCAGGTCGGCGCCTTCGAGCAGATCGACGGTGTTTTTGTAACCGAGCGCGCCGACGAGCGCGGTGTACTCGATGAACGAGCCAAAGTACTTCCGACGCGCAGGCATCGCGTGGTAGATCGACGCCAGAAGGTGCGTCTTGCCCACGCCGAACCCGCCGTCCAGGTAGACGCCGGGCTTGAGCTCCGGCTCCTTCTTCGCGCGGCTGAACAGACCGCCGCGCTTCGCAGGCGTTCCGCGCCCGGCGAAGCGCATCAGCGTCTCCTTCGCCTCCTCCTGCGAGGGATAGGCCGGATCAGCGCGGTAGCTGTCGAACGTCGCGGAGTCGAACTGGGGCGGCGGCACCAGGCTCGCCAGCATCTCGGGTCCGCTGACAGTCGGCTGACGCTCGGTGAGGTGCACGATTCCCGTGCGGCTGGTCTGGTCGGTCATCACAGTCCTGAATCAGGTGCTCACCTGTGTCGAAGTCTTACGAATCGGGCGCAGGGTGCTCGGCGGGGATCTATCGTCGAAGGGACGGATCAACACTACGCCGTCTGCCACCGCCCCCTCGTCCGCTCAACGCTTCGGAGATCCCATGGCCATCGAGTTCGATTCCTCCTCCCCCAAGTTCGCCGAGTATGCCGAACCGGGCCGCCTCGTGACCACGCAGTGGCTCGCGGAACGGCTGGGAGCGCCGGGTCTGGTGGTCGTCGAGTCCGATGAAGACGTCCTGCTCTACGAGACCGGCCACATCCCGGGAGCGGTGAAGGTCGACTGGCACACCGAGCTCAACGACCCCGTGGTGCGCGACTACGTCGACGGCGAGGGCTTCGCCGAGCTGCTGAGCCGCAAGGGCATCGATCGCTCGGACACGGTCGTCATCTACGGCGACAAGAACAACTGGTGGGCCGCCTACGCCCTCTGGGTCTTCTCCCTCTTCGGTCACGAGGACGTGCGTCTGCTCGACGGCGGACGCGACCGCTGGATCGCGGAGGGGCGCGAGCTCACGCGTGAGGCGACCAGCCGTCCGGCCACGGAGTATCCGGTCGTCGAGCGCGACGACTCCCTCATCCGCGCGTACAAGGATGACGTTCTCGCCCATATCGGCAGCCCTCTGATCGACGTCCGCTCTCCCGAGGAGTACACCGGTGAGCGCACCACGGCGCCCGCGTACCCCGACGAGGGCGCGCTGCGTGCCGGCCACATCCCCACCGCGCAGAGCGTGCCGTGGGCCAAGGCGGTCGCCGAGGACGGCGGCTTCCGCAGCCGTGCCGAGCTCGACGCGATCTACCGCGACGGGGCCGGGCTGAAGGACGGGGACGATGTCGTCGCCTACTGCCGCATCGGGGAGCGCTCGAGCCACACCTGGTTCGTACTCACCCACCTTCTGGGCTTCGAGAACGTGCGCAACTACGACGGGTCCTGGACCGAGTGGGGCAGCGCGGTGCGTGTGCCGATCGTCACCGGCTCAGAGCCCGGCACGCTCTGAACATGTGACAATGACAGGGATGACCACAAGCGACGTTCCTGACGCCCTCGCCGAGATCCGCGACGGTTTCCTGGAAACCCCCGAGTCCGATCGTCTTCTCCTGCTGCTCGAGTTCTCCGACGAGCTCCCTGACGTGTCCGACGAGGTCGCGGCCCACCCGGAGATGTACGAGCGCGTCGCTGAGTGCCAGTCGCCGGTATACATCCACGTCGAGGTGAACGACGACATCGTGACCATGCACGCCACGGCGCCGCCCGAGGCTCCGACCACCCGCGGTTTCGCGAGCATCCTGGTACAGGGCCTCACCGGCCTGACCGCCGACGAGGTGCTCGCGATCCCGAACGACTATCCGCAGTCGATCGGGCTCACCAAGGCGGTGTCGCCTCTGCGCATCGGAGGCATGACCGGGATGCTGATGCGGGCGAAGAACCAGGTCACGCAGAAGCGCTGAAGCCCTGGGCGTCGAGCCAGTCGGTGATCGCGGTGGTCCAGCCCGTCTGGTCGTAGTTCCAGAGCTTGGTGTGGCGCGCGACCGTGAATCTGGGCATCGTCACGAGATCCGGACGCGCCTCCTGCAACGCATGCGAAGAGTCGGCAGGGACGAAGCCGTCGTCGTCGCTGTGCAGGATCAGGATGGGCGCTGTCAGCTCGTCGGCGCGGGCGACCATGTCCAGGCGATCGAACGCGATCGGCTCGTCGGCTCCGCTGAGGCGCGCGGTGAGCGGCATCTGGAGCGCACCCATGGCGAGTTCGGGCAGCGGTGCCCGAACTCCGGCCATCTTCGCCTGGAATCGCAGCACGGTGCGCCAGTCGACGACGGGAGATTCGAGGATGATCCCGGCGATGCGATCGCGGTGCTCCGACGTCACCGCAGCCTGCAGCGAGACCGCTCCCCCCATCGACCACCCCATCAGGATGACCTGTTCGGCGCCGTGTCGGAGTGCGTAGGCGATCGCGGCATCCACGTCACGCCATTCCGAGGCTCCGAGGGCGTAGGCGCCCGCCCTGGTGCGGGGGGCCTCGCCGTCGTTGCGGTAGGAGACGACGAGGTTGGGCAGGCCCGCGGCAGAGAGCACCGGAACGGCCCGCAGGCACTCGGCGCGCGTCGCCCCGCGTCCGTGGACCTGGATCACCCAGGTCGAGGACGACGCCGGGAAGTACCAGGCAGGGCACGGACCGGCCGGGGTGCCGATCAGCAGGTTCTCCCAGCGCAGGTGGAGCTCGCTCGGGGATGAGTAGTAGTAGCCGCTGAAGGCCGCGGCACGATCGACGCGGGCGCCGGGCTCGATCTGCGTGAGGAGCTTGCGGCGAACAGTCGAGCCGTCTGCGCTGAGGACGGCACCGAGCTTCACATAGCCGTAGGTTCCGGTCGTGAACAGGCCGTACCGTCCGGGGAGCTCGGTGTCGAGGGTGCGCTGCAACTCGATGGTCTGCGCACCGGTGTCGACGGCGAGGATCTCGGTGTCGGTGGCACGACGCATGGGAGTGACGACCCGACGGGCGACGGCGAACACGACGAGAGCGAGCGCCGCCCCGAAAGCGAACAGGGCAGGGACAAGGAGCGTAACGGCGTGCCTGAGACTCTTCATCGCTTCCTGACTCTAGCCTGTTGCCGTGACCGCACACCCCGAGGCCGGGACGCCTTTCGAGAGCGCCGTGGCCGAACTGCGCGAGACCGAGTTCCGTGATGACATCACGGTGCGCGAGATCGCCACCCCGCAGGGCCTCGCGCCCTTCGCCATCGCCCTCGCCGCCGACGTGCGCCCGGAGGGTGACGGCGAGTCGGTGTACGGCACCGGTCGGTTCGTCCTGCTGCACGATCCCGAAGAGCCCGGCGCGTGGGGAGGCTCGTGGCGCATCGTGCTGTTCGCCCAGGCGCCGTTGGAGACGGAGATCGGCACCGACCCGCTTCTCGCCGACGTGACCTGGTCGTGGCTGGTCGACGCGCTCGACTCCCGCGACGCGATCTATCACTCGGAGTCGGGCACCTCGACCAAGACGCTCTCGAAGGGATTCGGTGGGCTCGCCATCGAAGGAGACGGCGCCCAGATAGAATTGCGGGCGTCCTGGACTCCGGAGGGCCCGTTCCGACCGCACGTCGAAGCATGGGCCGAACTGGTCGGAATGCTGGCGGGGCTTCCGCCCGGCTCCGAGGGCATCGCCGTGATCGGCGCGCGAAAGGCTGTACGTGACTGAATACTCCGTGATCTCGGATGTCGAGGAGTTCCGCGCAGCCTGCGCCGTGCTCGCCGCAGGAACCGGCCCCGTGGCCGTGGACGTGGAGCGGGCATCCGGTTTCCGGTACTCGCAGCGCGCCTATCTGGTGCAGGTGTTCCGCCGCGACGCAGGAGTCTTCCTGTTCGACCCGCCGGCCATCGGCGACTTCGCACCTCTGCAGGATGCGATCGGAGACGTGGAATGGGTGCTGCACGCCGCGAGCCAGGATCTGCCTTCACTCCGGGAGCTGCACCTCGAGCCGCCGGTGATCTTCGACACCGAGCTGGCATCGCGCCTCCTGGGGCATGAACGCGTCGGACTCGGTGCCGTCGTCGAGGACACCCTGGGCATCACGCTCAAGAAGGAGCACTCCGCGGCCGACTGGTCGACGCGGCCGCTGCCGGACTCCTGGCTCGAGTACGCCGCCCTCGATGTTCTGCACCTGATCGACGTGCGTGACGTGCTGGTGCTCGAGCTCGAGGAGCAGGGGAAGACGGAGTTCGCCGCGCAGGAGTTCGCCGCCACGCTCGCTCGCGCTCCCAAACCACCGCGCGAGGACCCCTGGCGCCGGCTCAGCGGCCTGCACCAGGTGCGCGGGGCACGCAACCTCGCCGTCGCCCGCTCGCTCTGGCAGGCTCGCGAGGCGTTCGCGCAGGATCAGGACGTCTCCCCCGGACGCCTCGTCCCCGACCGTTCCCTCGTGGCGGCGGTCATGGCGAATCCCACGTCGAAACAGGCACTGGCAGGCATCAAGGAGTTCCAGGGGCGCGCGAGTCGTACGCAGCTCGATCGGTGGTGGCAGGCGATCGTCGATGGCCGGGCGTCGGAGGAGCTCCCTCGCGAACGCGTCCCGAGCGACACTCTTCCTCCGCCGCGCGCCTGGGCTGATCGGAACCCCGAGGCGGATGCGCGTCTGAAGGCCGCCCGCCCCGTCGTCGAGGCCGCGGCCGAGGAGCTGGGGATGCCGACGGAGAACCTCCTCACTCCGGAGTACCTCCGTCGCGTGGCCTGGGATCTGCCCGGCGAGACCGCGGAGGAGATCGGCGCTGCTCTGGCCGCCCTGGGCGCGCGACCCTGGCAGATTGCACAGACCGCACAGAAGATCGCCACCGCCTTTGTAGAGGCGGCGCAAACGCCCGACACGACCCCCGCACCCGCTTCGTAGGTTCGACCCAACCGATTCCTCCCCGTTTCGCGGGCTTCATAGACTGAGGCCACGCACTAACTTGGAGGCAGAGTGGCCGAGATCTCGGACGTCTTCTTCGTCGATGGAGTACGCACCCCCTTCGGGCGCGCCGGCGAAAAAGGCATGTACTGGAACACCCGCGCAGATGACCTGGCCGTCAAGGCGACCATCGGCCTGCTGGAGCGGAACGCGGCGGTCCCCACCGACCGCATCGATGACGTCGCGATCGCCGCGACGTCGCAGACGGGAGATCAGGGCCTCACGCTCGGCCGCTCCGTGGCGATCCTGGCCGGGCTGCCCCAGACGGTCCCCGGCCTCGCCGTCGAGCGCATGTGCGCCGGCGCGATGACGAGCGTCACGACGATGGGCGCCTCGATCGGCGTCGGTATGTACGACTTCGCCCTCGCCGGCGGCGTCGAGCACATGGGCCACCACCCCATCGGGGCGAACGCCGACCCGAACCCCCGCTTCGTGGCCGAGAAGATGGTCGACCCCGGCGCGCTCAACATGGGTGTCACGGCGGAGCGCATCTTCGATCGCTTCCCGCACCTGACCAAGGAGCGCTCGGACCGCTTCGGCATGCTGAGCCAGCACAAGGTGCAGGCCGCGTACGACGCCGGCAAGATCCAGCCCGACCTCGTTCCCGTGGCCACCAAGGGGCCCGACGGCGCCTGGGGTCTCGCCACCGAAGACGAGGGCCGTCGCCCGCAGACCACCATGGAGGACCTCGCGGCCCTCAAGACGCCGTTCCGCCCGCACGGCCGCGTCACCGCCGGTACCTCTTCGCCTCTCACCGACGGCGCGACGATGTCGCTGCTCGCCGGCGGCGGTGCGGTCAAGGAGTTCGGACTCGCGCCGAAGATGCGGATGGTCTCGTTCGCGTTCGCCGGAGTGCAGCCGGAGATCATGGGCATCGGACCGATCCCGTCGACCGAGAAGGCCCTGAAGAAGGCCGGCCTCACGATCGCCGACATCGGCCTGTTCGAGCTCAACGAGGCGTTCGCCATCCAGGTGATCTCGCTGCTCGACCACTTCGGCATCGCCGACGACGATCCCCGAGTGAACCAGTGGGGCGGCGCCATCGCGTTGGGTCACCCGCTCGCGGCATCCGGCGTGCGCCTCATGATCCAGCTCGCGGCGCAGTTCGCCGAGCGCCCCGACGTCCGTTACGGCCTGACCGCCATGTGCGTCGGCCTCGGCCAGGGCGGATCGGTCATCTGGGAGAACCCGCACTACGACGGCAAGAAGAAGAAGTGAGCGCCACCGTGACGAACTACGACGAGATCGACTTCTCCCCCATCCAGGCGCTCACCGAGGGCGAGGTCATCACCCAGTCCCCGGTGCGCGATATCCGTCTCCCCTCGGGCAAGGTGCTGGCCCTGATCACGCTCGACAACGGTCGTGACCACACCCGTCCGAACACGCTGGGCCCTGCGACGCTCACGCAGCTGGGTGAGACGCTCGACGGTCTCAAGGCGCGAGCCGCAGCCGGCGAGATCCAGGCCGTCGGCATCACGGGAAAGCAGTACATCCTCGCCGCGGGTGCCGACCTGTCCGACATCAGCAAGGTCGGCTCGCGCGACAACGCACGCCTCATCGCGCAGCTCGGCCACAAGGTGCTCGGCAAGCTCGGCGATCTCGGCGTGCCGTCGTTCGCATTCGTGAACGGCCTCGCCCTGGGCGGCGGCCTGGAGATCGCGCTGAACTCCAGCTACCGCACGGTCGACGCGTCTGCGGCAGCGGTCGCACTCCCCGAGGTATTCCTCGGCATCATCCCCGGTTGGGGCGGCGCCTATCTGCTGCCGAACCTGATCGGCATCGAGAACGCCCTCGAGGTCGTCATCTCGAACCCTCTCAAGCAGAACCGGATGCTGAAGCCCCAGCAGGCGTTCGATCTCGGCATCTTCGACGCGATCTTCCCCGCCGCGAACTATCTGGAGAACTCGCTCTCCTGGGCGGACGCCGTACTCGGCGGCAAGAAGGTCGAGCGCAAGAACGAACCAGGGAAGATCGAGCGGCTCACCAAGTGGCCGATCGCGATCAAGATGGCGCGCGGCATGCTCGAATCGAAGATCGGAACGGTACCGAAGTCTCCGTACGCGGCGCTCGACCTGCTCGACAAGGCGAAGAGCGGCACCAAGGCCGAGGGCTTCGCCCGCGAGGACGAGGCGCTCGCCGACCTCGTCACCGGCGACCAGTTCGCCGCGTCGATGTATGCCTTCGACCTCGTGCAGAAGCGCGCGAAGCGGCCTGTCGGTGCTCCTGACAAGGAGCTCGCGAAGAAGGTCACCAAGGTGGGCATCATCGGTGCCGGACTCATGGCCAGCCAGTTCGCGCTGCTGTTCGTGCGCAAGCTCCAGGTGCCCGTGCTCATCACGGACCTCGACCAGGCACGCGTCGACAAGGGCGTCGCCTACATCCACGAGGAGATCGGCAAGCTCGAGGCCAAGGGGCGTCTGGACGCCGACTCTGCGAACAAGCTGCGCGCGCTCGTGACCGGCACCACCGACAAGAGCCTCTACGCGGACTGCGACTTCGTGATCGAGGCCGTGTTCGAAGAGGTCGGCGTCAAGCAGCAGGTGTTCGGAGAGATCGAGAAGATCATCGCCGAGGACGCGATCCTCGCGACCAACACCTCGTCGCTGTCGGTCGAAGAGATCGGTGCGAAGCTCGCCCACCCCGAGCGCCTGGTCGGGTTCCACTTCTTCAACCCGGTCGCGGTGATGCCGCTGATCGAGATCGTGAAGACGCCCGACACCGCCGATGCGGCGCTGTCGACGGCCTTCGTCGTCGCGAAGAACCTCGGAAAGAACGCGGTTCTCACCGCCGACGCCCCGGGCTTCGTCGTGAACCGGCTGCTCGCGAAGGTCATGGGAGAGGCTGCACGTGCCGTCTACGAGGGCACGCCGATCGCCGACGTAGAGAAGGCCTTCGGCCCGCTCGGCCTGCCGATGGGACCCTTCCAGCTGATCGACCTGGTCGGTTGGAAGGTCGCAGCCCATGTGCAGGACACGATGGTGCAGGCCTTCCCCGAGCGGTTCTACGCGAACGAGAACTTCCATGCCCTCGCCGAGCTCGACGCGGTCGTGGAGAAGGACAAGGGCGGACGCGTCGTCGGCTGGAGCAAGCAGGCCGAGAAGGTCCTGAAGCCCGCTGTCGGGAAGACTCCGGCGACGGCTGCGACGATCCTCCAGCGTGTGCAGGACGGTCTCGCGCAGGAGATCAAGCTGATGCTCGACGAGGGCGTGGTCCCTGAGGTCGAAGACATCGACCTGTGCCTGATCCTCGGCGCCGGCTGGCCCTTCATCGACGGCGGCGCTTCGCCGTACCTCGACCGCGAGGGTGCTTCCGAGCGGGCGTTCGGCGGTTCGTTCCACACTCCGCAGATCCGCGGCATCGAGAGCCGCTGATCACCGCCGAAGGGGTCGCATCGAAAGATGCGGCCCCTTCGTCGTCTCCTGCGCGGTCGTCTACTGCGAGGGCCGCTGATCCGTCTCGTCGGTCTTCGGCCAGTACGACAGCGCCCGTTCGGCCAGAGCGGTGATCGTGAGAGACGGGTTGACGCCGGGGTTCGCGGGCACGGCCGAGCCGTCGACCACGTGCAGCCCCGGGTGTCCCCAGACCCGGTGATAGGGATCGATCACTCCGTCTTCAGGCGACGCCGAGATCACCGCACCGCCGAGGAAGTGCGCGGTCAGCGGGATCCCGAAGACCTCGGGCCACGAGCCGCGGGCTTCCGCGGACACTCCGCCTTCCTGCTCGACGCGTCTCGCGATCGCCGCAGCGGCCGTGTGCGCCTGCGGGAGATGACTCGGGTTCGGTTCACCGTGTCCCTGTGCACTGGTCATCACGAGTCGGCCGAAGCGGCGTCGCAGGGACAGGGTGAGCGAGTTGTCGGCGGTCTGCATCACGAGCGCGATGATTCCCCGTTCGCTCCACCGGCGGAGGTTTCCGAGACGGAACTGCCGCACCGGCGATCGGAGCACTTGTCTGATGAGGCTGCCCAGTCGTGTGCCCAGCCCACGGTCGCCCGGCACGAGAACGGTCGCGAGCGCACCCATCAGGTTCGAGCCGGGACCGTAGCGCACGTTCTCCACATGAGTGCGGTCATCGACATGGAAGGAGGTGGTGATCGCGATTCCCCGCGCCAGCTCCAGAGACTCCGGAACCGCGGTCGCCACCGTGCCGTCGAGGGCCTCGGAGTTGGTTCGGGTGAGCCTCCCCAGGGCATCGGAGACCCGTGGCAGCGCACCGGAGGCCTTCATCCGGTGCAGCAGCTGCTGAGTGCCCCAGGTGCCGCCGGCGAGCACGACCTGCTCGGCCGTCACCGTGCGACGTCCGTGCCGGAACCAGGCACCGCTGCGCTGCGTGGTCACCGCAAATCCGCCGCCGGGGAGTTCACGCACCTCGCTCACCGTGCGCAGCGCCTCGATCGAGACACCTCGACGTTCCGCGAGGGCGAGGTAGTTCTTCATGAGGGTGTTCTTCGCGCCCACACGGCAGCCCACCATGCAGTTGCCGCAGAGCGTGCAGCCGGTGCGGTCCGGTCCTTCACCGCCGAAGAAGGGATCGGTCGTGCGCTCCCCCGGCTTCCCGAACCAGACGCCGACGGGGGCACGACGAAAAGTCGAGCCGACGCCCAGGTCGTCGGCCGCACCGGCCATGATCCGTTCGACAGGCCCCGTGTGCGGATAGTGCTCCACCACGCCGAGCATCCGCTTCGCGGTGGCGTAATGCGGCGACAGCTCCGACTCCCACTCGGCGATGCCTCGCCACTGCGGATCCTGGAAGAACGCGGGACCCGGCTGATAGAGCGTGTTCGCGTAGTTGAGCGAGCCTCCGCCCACTCCCGCGCCCGCCAGGATCATCACGTGCGGAAGCCGATGGATGCGCTGCACGCCGTAGCACCCGAGCATCGGCGCCCAGAGGTAGCGGCGAAGATTCCAGCTCGTCTTCGCGAAGTCGTCATCCTCGAAGCGACGGCCGGCCTCGTAGACGCGGACCCGGTAGCCCTTCTCCGCCAGTCGCAGCGCGGCCACGGACCCGCCGAACCCGGAGCCGACGATCGCGACGTCTTCATCGAACCTCGTCATCGCACACCCTCCGACCGCATCGTCGCCTCCGGCACCATCATCGTCAGCGACGCAGGGAGCACCGCGACGGTGCACACATTCTCGCCGACCCGCTCTCCATCGGCGTAGACCACCAGGCCAGGGGCCGAGACCGTCACGGTCCGCGCTCGGCGGTGAGAGACCTCCGGTCGACGCAGGTGCGATCCTCGCAGCAGCAGCGGGAAGAGACGCAGCAGCCGCAGTCGGCCCAGAGGTGCGACATGAACGATGTCGAGCAGTCCGTCGTCGGGAACCGCCCCGGCGCAGATCGGCATCCCCCCGCCGTAGCTCGATGTGCTGCCGGCGGCGATCAGCGTACCCGGAGCCCTCCGCGCGGGTTCGCCGTCGATGGCGAGCGAGAAGTCCATCGCACGCAGACGCACGAGTTCGATCAGCAGCGCCAGATAGTAGCGCGGTGCCCCGTGCGGCCAGCGGAGCCGGTTGGTGCGGTCGCTGACCTTCGCGTCGAACCCGAACGCCGCGATCGTGAGGAACTTCCGCGTCCCGGCCGCCGTGCTCACCTCACCGACATCGACCGGTCGCGGCACACCGGTGAGTGCCAGCTCCGCAGCGGCCGCGGCGTCACCTCGGGGCAGGCCGAGGGCACGCGCGAGGTCGTTCCCCGTCCCGGCCGGCACCAGGACGACCGGGGCGGCGGCTGCACACACCGTGTCGAGAATGCCCGACAGCGTGCCGTCTCCGCCGACGACCACGAGCGCTCGTGGATCGTCGGCCAGGGCTGCGACCGCGAGCCGGGCCGTGTCGGCCGCGGAGCCGCCCGCATAAGCACGCACCTCGGCCCCGCGACTCCTGAGGTGCAGGACAGCGGCTTCGGCTGCCCTTCCGCCCCGCCCCTTGCCGGAGGACGGGTTCGCGAGCACCGCGATGTGCTCGGCCACGTCAGCGCGACCGCTCGATCGGGATCACGGCGCCGGGGTTGAGCACGCCGACAGGATCGAGTTCACGCTTGATGGCGGCGAGGATCCGGATGCCGGTCTCGCCGATCTCCTCACGGAGCCAGGGCGCATGATCCCTGCCGACCGCGTGGTGGTGGCTGATGGTTCCGCCCGACGCGATGATCGCATCATTGACGCGCGACTTCACGGGCTCCCACGCCCCGAGCGGATCGGAGCGGATACCGGCGAGGACGGTGAAGTAGAGCGACGCCCCCGTCGGGTAGATGTGGGACACGTGGCACATGACGTACGACTTCGCCCCGGCATCCGCGAAGCCGTCCTTGAGAGCCGCTTCGACGGCCGATCGCAGCCTCTGCAGGTTCGACCACGTGGTCGCGGTCTCCAGTGTCTCGCAGAAGACTCCGGCGTCGAGCAGTGAATCCCTCAGGTAAGGACCGTCGAAGCGGCCCTTCAGCCAGTCCTCCGCCGCCCCCTCCCCTGCCGAGATGCCGCCGGCGGCAGCCAGCTGAGCGCTGGTACGAGCCCGTCGTTCGGCGATGCCATCACCCTCGTACACGGTCACCACGCTCGCGCCCTTCGAAAGAGCCTTACCGATCTTGCCGACCTGCGCGAGGCTCACCGCCGTCTCCGCTTCGTCGGACAGTCGGATGACGGTGGGCCCGTTGCCCTGCTGCGCGACACGACGCAAACCCTCAGCCCCGCTGGCGAAGTCGGGGAAGGACCAGGACTCGAAGACACGCTCGCGGGGGATCGGATGCACCCGCACCCGCACCTCGGTGATGACGCCGAAGATGCCCTCCGACCCGAGGAACACCCTGATCAGGTCGGGACCCGCCGCCGAGCCGGGCGACCGTCCGAGCTCGATGTCGCCGGTCGGCGTCGCCACGCGGATTCCCGTCACCATCGAGTCGAAGCGCCCGTTGCCCGCCGAGTTCTGTCCCGACGACCGCGCTGCGGCGAAGCCGCCGATCGTGGCGTAGCGGAAGCTCTGCGGGTAGTGGCCGAGTTCGAATCCGTGCGCGGACAGCAGTGCCTCCGCCTCGGGCCCCGTGGTGCCGGCGGCGAGCACGGCCTCGCCGCTGATCTCATCCAGCCGGACCACACCGCTGAGACGTCGCAGGTCGAGGCTCACCACCGCGTGATGCGCGCCCCGCTGCGGGTCGAGCGCGCCGACGACGCTCGTGCCGCCGCCGAAGGGGATGACCGCGATTCCACGCGCGACGGCGACGTCGAGACACGCGCGCACCTCGTCGTGGTCGGCGGGACTCACGACGGCGTCCGGCGCGTCCTGCCGGGTCTCGCGACGACGCAGGAGATCGGGGGTCGAACGCCCTCCGGCATGCCGGATACGCGCCTCAGCGGTGCCGTCGATGTGGGCGGGGCCGACAGCGGCGGAGAGGTCCGCATGGTCTTCGTCGGACAACCGTGAAGGCGCCAGCTGCACCTCGGCCAGCGTGGCTGCCGGCTCGGGCCTGCGCACACGCCCCAGCAGCATCGGGAGCAGCGCGCGCACCGGCAGGGGCAGGTCCTTCGCCTTGGCCGGGTCACCCCAGCCGTTCCACCTCATCGACGGGTCCGCATCGACCCTGCCATTGTCTGGGTTCATGCGTTACAGTGTGACACATCATGGAAGAACGTCAACCTCTGTGGGACGCGACGCAGACGAGGATCCTCGATGCCGCCGACGCGCTGATCGAGCGCCGTGGCGTGCACGGGGTCACCATCGCCGAGCTCGCCCGCCGCGCCGACCTCAGCCGTCCGACGATCTACCGCAACTGGAGCGATGCCGATGACGTCGTCCGCGCCGCGCTGCTGCGCCGCGTGGACGGCATCCTGAGCACCTTCTCGGCGGACGCGCGCACGAGGACCGCTCTCGTGGACGACGTGCTGCGCTTCACGACGCTGTTTCGGAGCGACCCTCTCTACGGGCGGCTGCTCGCCGACGAACCCGAGGCCTTCACGCGGTACACCCTGCAGCGCGTGGGCTCGAGCCAACGCATGATCCTGCGCTGGCTCGCCAGGGCCATCAGTTCCGCACAGGGTGACGGATCGGTCAGGCCCGGCGAGCCGCAGGAGATCGCGGTCATGCTGCTTCTCATCGCGCAGTCCGCGGTCCTCTCGCACGGCACGGTGGCCGACCTCATCTCCGAAGCCGGGTGGGAACGCGAACTGCGCGCCGCACTCGACGGGCTGCTGCGACCGTGAACGGGGCATCATCCGCGCTCAACGTCGCGCGACGGAGGATCGATCTCGCACTCGCGGCCGATGAGCGCGCCGACGTTCTCGTCGTGGGAGGTGGCATCACCGGTGCGGGAGTCGCGCTCGATGCCGCATCTCGCGGCCTCCGCGTGACGCTGATCGAAGCGGATGACCTCGCTTTCGGAACCAGCCGGTTCAGCTCGAAGCTGGTGCACGGCGGCCTGCGCTACCTCGCGACGGGCGACATCGCGACCGCGAGAGAGAGCGCACACGAGCGTCATCTCCTCATGACGACGATCGCCCCGCATCTGATCCGCCCGCTCGGGCAGCTCCTGCCGTTCTCACACGGCGTCACACTCCGCCAGCGCGCGGCGGGCGCGGTCGGGATGGCGTTGGGTGATCTGCTGCGGATGCGCGCGCACACGCCCCGCAGCGTGCTGCCGGCCCCGGTGCTCGTGTCGGCCCGCACCGCTACTCGACTGGCGCCCGCCCTCGATCCGCACGGTCTGCGCGGGGGCGTGCTGTCCTACGACGGCCAGCTCGTCGACGATGCGCGACTCGTGGCGACAGTGGCGCGGACCGCAGCGGGCCTGGGCGCCCGCATACTCACCCGGGTCCGTGCAGTGGCGCTGCGCGCGGACGGTGCCACCGTCGAGGAGACGACGACGGGTGAGCGATTCGACATCCGCGCACGTGCCGTCATCAACGCGACCGGGGTGTGGGCGGGCACGCTCGACCAGGCGATCGGGGTGCGACCGAGCCGAGGCACCCATATCGTGCTCGATGCCGCCGACCTCGGAACTCCTTCGACGGCCCTCACGATCCCCCACGAGGCCTCGATCAGCCGCTATGTGTTCGCGCTGCCGCGGGCATACGGTCGCGTGATCGTGGGGCTCACCGACGAGGACTCTCCCGGTGCCGTGCCACGCGTGGCGCAGCCGACGGAGCCGGAGATCGACTTCCTCCTGCGGAGCCTCAACCGGGTGATCGCCACACCGATCGGTCGCGATCAGGTGCGAGGGGCCTTCGCGGGCTTGCGGCCGCTGGTCGACAGCGGTACGGACTCGAGCGCCGACGTCTCGCGCAGGCACCTGGTGGCGATGTCAGAGGCCGGGTTCGTCACTGTTCTCGGGGGAAAGCTGACGACGTATCGGCGGATGGCCGAGGATGCGGTCGATCTCGCAGCTCGGACACGGGGCCTGCAGGCGACATCGAGTCGGACGGCATCGTTGCGACTCGTCGATCGCGTGATCCCCTCCTCACCGGAGCTGCTGGACGAGTCGACGGGGTTGACCGCAGCCGAGGTCGAGTACGCCGTCCGTGTCGAGGGGGCGATGACCGTCGACGACGTGCTCGACCGCCGCACACGCGTCGGTCTCGTCGACGCGGATCGCGAACGCTGCCGAGGGGCGGTGGAGACGCTCGTCGCTCGCACCGTCGCCGACCTCGTCTGAGCCCGTCCCACGGCGGATCGGGACCGGGGCGTATCCACCGAGAAGCATCGCGGAGAACGCGCGGGGAACAGCGCATGAACTCCCCCGAACCGGGCGTCTCCCCGGTACTCCCGCGCGCTGCGACCCTGCACAGTGGTGTCATGGACATGCTCTTCACGATGCTGGGCGGCAAGGGGATGTCGGGGCTGCTGAAGACCGGCACGGCGATCCTCACCACGCTCCTGGTCCTGCCCGCCCTCCTCAAGCTCTTCATCGTCACGGTCGATGAGGGCTGGGCAGCGATCCGGACCCGCAACGGCAAGCCGATCATCCGGAACCGTCCACAGCGACGCCCGTCCGCCCGCGCAGGCGCGGTCGGCGAGGTCGTGGTGCTGCACCCGGGGTCCCACGGCGCCTTCCCGCTGTTCTACTGGTACAAGCTCATCGATGTCCGCTGCCGCGCGACGGATCTACCCGCGCGCGAGATGACCGGATCCAGCGGCCATCAGCATCGGGTCCACGCCTCGTTCGAGTGGCGCCCCATACCGACGGGAAGCGACCTGCGGGTCTTCGAGCTCGATGTGGTCAACGTCAAGGAACGCGCATCGAACATCGTCGGCGCGGCACTGAGGGATGTGATCCGTGGGCTCGAGGGGGCCGAGCTCCCGCACAACGACGAGATCAACACCCGCGTCATCGCCGCCAGCGCCGAGGAGGTACGCCGTGCTTGCGGCGTCGAGCTGGTGCGCGTCATGGTCACCGGCGACGCGCTCACCGACGGCTATCTGCTCTCGACGGCGCTCCGTGACGTCGACCGAGGCGCACAGGCCGTCGCGGCACTGCACGCGCTGAACTGACGGCGGCGGCGCCGACATCCGATCGGGCGTCAGTGCCGCTCGTGCAGCGGGATGTCGATGGTTCCGCTCTCCCCCGCGTGACGCGCCTTCGGAATGCGCGTCCCGAGCACCTGCGAGACGATGTCCTGCGCGATCTTCGGTGCCGTGAGACCGGCGTCGGAGAGGATCTGATCACGCGAGGCATGGTCGATGAACTCGTCCGGCAGCCCCAGCTCGTCCACCGCGGTGTCGATCCCGGCCTCCCGGAGAACCTGGCGCACACGAGTGCCGACGCCACCGACGCGTATGCCGTCTTCGAGCGTGATCACGAGGCGATGATGCGCCGCGAGCTCGACGATCGAGGGCTGCACGGGGATGGCCCAGCGCGGATCGATGACCGTCGCACCGATCCCCTGCGCACGCAGCCGCTCGGCGACGTCGAGAGCGAGTTCGGCGAACGGGCCGATGGCGACGATGAGAACGTCTTCAGACTCACCGCGGGCGAGCACGTCGACACCGTCGCTCAGTCGTTCGATCGCCGGCAGATCGGCGGCGACCTCCCCCTTCGGGAACCGGATGACGGTGGGGGCGTCTTCGACATCGACGGCCTCGCCGAGGGCTTCCGTCAGACGCGCACCGTCGCGAGGCGCGGCGATGCGGATGTGCGGAACGATCTGCAGCATCGCGAGATCCCACATGCCGTGATGGCTGGGACCGTCGGGACCTGTGACGCCGGCGCGATCGAGGACGAAGGTCACCCCGGCGCGGTGCAGGGCGACATCCATCAGCACCTGATCGAAGGCGCGCCCCATGAAGGTGGCGTAGAGGGCCACGACGGGGTGCAGGCCCCCGTACGCCAGGCCGGCGGCGGACGCGACGGCGTGCTGCTCGGCGATGCCCACGTCGTAGACCCGATCGGGGAAGCGCTCGGCGAACGGCGCCAGCCCGGTCGGGCGCAGCATCGCAGCCGTCATCGCGATCACGTCGCTGCGCTGCTCGCCGATGGACACGAGCGCGTCGGAGAACACATCCGTCCAGCCTCGCCCGCCGGAGGAGAGCGTCTCGCCGGTCGTCGGATCGATCTTGCCGACGGCGTGGAACTGATCGGCCTCGTCATCCCGAGCCGGCTGGTAGCCCCGCCCCTTCTCGGTGATCGTGTGGACGATGACAGGGGCCCCGTAGGACTTCGCCAGCTCCAGCGTCTCCAGGAGCGCAGGCAGGTCGTGTCCGTCCACCGGGCCGAGATACTTGATGTCGAGGTTCGAGTAGAGGGCCTCGTTGTTCGTGAAACGTGAGAGGAAGCCGTGCGTGCCTCCACGGACGCCGCGGAACACCGCACGCCCCACGGGACCGAACGCCCGGAAGAGGCGGTCGGAGCGCTGGCGGAGGTCCTTGTAGGCCGCTGCCGTGCGCACGCGGTTGAGGTACCGCGACATGCCCCCGATCGTCGGTGCATACGAGCGCCCGTTGTCGTTGACGACGATGACCAGGTTGCGGTCGTTGTCGTCGGAGATGTTGTTCAACGCCTCCCAGGTCATGCCACCGGTGAGTGCGCCGTCGCCGACGACCGCGACCACGTGACGGTCCGCGCGTCCGGTCGCCGTCAGCGCCCGCGAGATGCCGTCGGCCCAGCTGAGCGAGCTGGAGGCGTGCGAGGACTCCACGACGTCGTGGGGGCTCTCCCCCCGCTGCGGATAGCCGGCGAGGCCGCCTCGGAGACGCAGCGCGGAGAAGTCCTGGCGCCCGGTGAGGAGCTTGTGCACGTAGGACTGATGTCCGGTGTCGAAGATGAAGGGATCGTCCGGGGAGGAGAACACACGGTGCAGAGCGATCGTCAGCTCGACGACACCGAGGTTGGGCCCCAGATGGCCGCCCGTACGGGACACGTTCTCGACCAGGAACTCGCGGATCTCCGCGGCGAGCTCCGCCAGCTGCTCTGTCGAGAGCGCATCCAGATCACGGGGTCCTGAGATGCTCGGAAGAATGGGCATCTGCACCTCCTCACAGGCTCCGTCACAAGCGCCCGACGAGGGTGCGGACGTCTCTAGATCCTACCCCGAGACTCCGGGAAAACCCGGAGGGCGCCGCCCCCTTGACAGGAAGGGATGACGCGATGAGGGGGCTCGGATCCGAAGATCCGAGCCCCCTCATCTGTGCGATCAGACCAGCGAACGCAGCACGTACTGCAGGATGCCGCCGTTGCGGTAGTAGTCGGCCTCGCCGGGGGTGTCGATGCGGACGACCGCGTCGAACTCGACCGGCTGCTTGCCCTCGGGCGAGTTCTCGCTCGGGATCGCCGTGACCTTGACCGTCTTGGGCGTGACGCCGTTGTTGAGCTCTTCCAGACCCGAGATCGAGACGATCTCGGTGCCGTCGAGGCCCAGCGACTCCCAGCTCTCGCCGGCGGGGAACTGCAGCGGGACGACGCCCATGCCGATCAGGTTCGAGCGGTGGATGCGCTCGAAGCTCTCGGTGATGACCGCCTTGACGCCCAGCAGGCTCGTGCCCTTGGCCGCCCAGTCACGCGACGAACCGGAGCCGTACTCCTTGCCGCCGAAGATGACCAGGGGCGTGCCCTCTGCCTGGTAGTTCATGCTTGCGTCGTAGATGTACGACTGCGGGCCGCCCGGCAGAGTGAAGTCACGCGTGTAGCCACCCTCGACCACCTGTCCGCCGTTGACGGCCGCGACCATCGCGTTCTTCAGACGGATGTTGGCGAAGGTTCCGCGGATCATGACCTCGTGGTTGCCTCGACGCGAGCCGAAGGAGTTGAAGTCCTTGCGGTCGACGCCGTGCTCCGTGAGGTACTGGGCCGCAGGCGTGCCGGCCTTGATGTTGCCGGCGGGCGAGATGTGGTCGGTGGTCACCGAGTCGCCGAGGGTCGCCATGACGCGTGCACCCTCGATGTCCTTCACCGGGGTGAGCTCCATCGTCATGCCCTCGAAGTACGGCGCCTTGCGCACGTAGGTCGAGTTCTCGTCCCACTGGAAGATGTCGTCGTCCGGAGTGGGCAGGCTGCGCCAGCGCTCGTCGCCGTCGAAGACCGTCGCGTACTGCTTGATGAACTGCTCACGCGAGATCGAGGAGTCGACGAGCTCCTGCACCTCTGCCGGTGTCGGCCAGATGTCCTTGAGGAAGACGTCTTCCCCATCGGTGCCCTTGCCGAGCGCGTCGTTCTCGAAGTCGAAGTGCATCGACCCGGCCAGCGCATACGCGATGACCAGCGGCGGGCTGGCGAGGTAGTTCATCTTCACGTCGGGGCTGATGCGCCCCTCGAAGTTGCGGTTGCCCGAGAGCACCGCCGTGACGGCGAGGTCGTGCGAGTTGATCGCCTCGGACACCTCTTCGATCAGCGGACCCGAGTTGCCGATGCAGATCGTGCAGCCGTAGCCGACGGTGTAGAACCCGAGGCCCTCGAGGTCCTTGTCGAGTCCGGACTTCTCGTAGTAGTCGGTGACGACCTTCGAGCCGGGGCCGAGCGTGGTCTTGACCCACGGCTTCTGCTTCAGGCCCTTCGCGAGCGCCTTGCGTGCGACGAGACCGGCGGCGATCATCACCGACGGGTTCGACGTGTTGGTGCACGAGGTGATGGCCGCGAGCGTGACGGCACCGTTGTCGAGGATGTACTTCTCCCCCGACGGCGTCGTGACCGGCACGGGCTTCGAGGCGTTCGCCGGGGCACCGCTGTTGATGTGCACCGGACGCGTGGTCGGCTCCTCGTCGCCGGGGGCCTGACCGGGGTCGGACGCCGGGAACGAGTGCTTCGACTCGAGGTCGACGATCGAATCCGAGGTGGACGGCGAGGCGTAGCTCAGGATGTCCTGCTCGAACTGCGACTTCGCCTCGGAGAGGAGGATGCGGTCCTGCGGGCGCTTCGGGCCGGCGATCGAGGGCACGACGGTGCCGAGATCGAGCTCGAGGTACTCGCTGAAGGTGGGCTC
Source organism: Microbacterium sp. PAMC22086 (assembly GCF_019443525.1). Lineage (NCBI taxonomy): Bacteria > Bacillati > Actinomycetota > Actinomycetes > Micrococcales > Microbacteriaceae > Microbacterium > Microbacterium sp. PAMC22086. Next base: position 2,523,336 of record NZ_CP080380.1, read on the forward strand.
GTGCGCGGCGTCGTGCCAGAGCTTCTGCTCCTTGGCGTACGCCTCGACCAGCGCGACGGCCTCTTCGCTGCGGCCGGTGAGGCGCAGGTACTCGAGGGTGACGTCGTCGATCGGGAAGATCGCGGCGGTGGAGCCGAACTCCGGGGACATGTTGCCGATGGTCGCGCGGTTGGCGAGCGGCACCGAGGCGACGCCCTCACCGTAGAACTCGACGAACTTGCCGACCACACCGTGCTTGCGCAGCAGGTCGGTGATCGTGAGCACGACGTCGGTCGCGGTGACCCCGGCGGGGATCTCGCCGGAGAGCTTGAAGCCGACGACGCGCGGGATGAGCATCGACACGGGCTGGCCGAGCATGGCCGCCTCGGCCTCGATACCGCCGACGCCCCAGCCCAGCACACCGAGGCCGTTGACCATGGTGGTGTGCGAGTCGGTGCCGACACAGGTGTCGGGGTATGCGCGGAGCACGCCGTCGACGTTGCGGTCGTAGATGACCTTGGCCAGGTGCTCGATGTTCACCTGGTGGACGATGCCGGTCCCGGGCGGGACGACCTTGAAGTCGCTGAATGCGGTCTGACCCCAGCGCAGGAACTGGTAACGCTCGCCGTTGCGCTCGTACTCGATCTCGACGTTGCGCTCGAGCGCGTTCTCCGAGCCGAACAGGTCGGCGATCACGGAGTGGTCGATGACCATCTCAGCGGGCGAGAGCGGGTTGATCTTGTTCGCGTCACCGCCGAGCGCCGTCACCGCCTCGCGCATGGTGGCGAGGTCGACGATGCAGGGCACACCGGTGAAGTCCTGCATGACCACACGGGCCGGCGTGAACTGGATCTCGGTGTTCGGCTCGGCCGCGGCATCCCACGAACCCAGCGCCTCGATCTGCGCCTTCGTCACATTCGCGCCGTCCTCGGTGCGAAGCAGGTTCTCGAGGAGAACCTTGAGACTGAAGGGGAGCTTCTCGAAACCGGGCACCGTGTCGATGCGGAAGATCTCGTAGTCGGTGCTGCCGACTGTCAGGGTGCTCTTGGCACCGAAGCTGTTCACCGTGGACACGGATCCGTCTCCTTCTATTCGGATGGGAGCGACAGGCGCCTCCATCTTGCTCGCCAGCGAGCCCCTGCGGCTAGCAAGGCGGCCCTAACCAGTCTGCTCCGCGCAGCTCACCGGCGAAAGCCTGCGATTTATCTTGATGTCAAGATAAATCTATCACGCCTCCGGAGCATCCTCGCTCGCGGGCTCGCGCGGGTGGAGAGCGCGAACGACGAGCCAGGTGACGGCGATCAGCGGCGCGAAGAGGGGCAGGCCCATGATGAGCTTGAGGGTGCCGAGCGCTGTGACATCTCCGGCGAGATAAAGAGGCAGCTGCACGGCCAGACGCGCGAAGAACAGCGCGGCCCAGGCGATCCCGAGCCAGAAGTAGGCACGACGCTTGCGGCGATCATTGCGCCAGGTGGTGCCCTCCCCCATCAGGAATCCGACCGCGAGGCCGATCAGCGACCACCCGATCAGAGCGGAGACCAGGATCACCGATCCGTAGACCGCGTTCGTGATGAGTCCGGGGACGAAGTTGTCAGCGCCGCGTCCGGTCCACAGCGCCAGCGCCGCAGCCGCACCCGCGGCGACGAGACCGCCGAGGGCTGCCGAGGGTGGTGACTTCTGAGCGAGCCGGATGATCGTGAAGACCGCCGCGAGACCGACCGAGATCCCGAGCGAGAGGATCAGCGGCTCCGGGCGGATCGTGAAGATGATCACGAACGCGAGGCTGGGCAGCACCGACTCGAGGATGCCGCGCCATCCGCCCATCGCGGACCAGACCACCTTGTGCGTGCTCGAGCTCTCGGCGGGGTCGAGGCCGGCGCGACGCGCGGCACCTCCGAGAGCCTGCCCGAGAATCTCGGAGGTGCTCTTGTCTCGTTCGGGTCCGGGCTCGGGAGCGCTCACGCGGAACCCGGGGTCGCCGGCATCTTGAGCGGGATCAGGTCGCGCGGAGGCATGGGGGATCCGCCACGGACGACCACGATCGAACGGAAGAGGTCTTCGACCTTCGCGGCCGCATCCGGGTCGGAGGCTCCGGCGCCACCGATCACACCGCGGAGGAACCAGCGAGGACCGTCGATGCCGATGAAGCGCGCGAGGCGCAGCCCGGATCCCTCCGCCGCCGTGGCGGGCACCTCGGCGAGGAGCTCCTTGCCCAGCGGGCCTTCCCTCTCCTCGACACGGCCGCCCTGCGCCTTGACCTGGTCGCGCAGCTGCACGCGCGTCTCGTCCCACAGCCCACCGGTGCGCGGGGCCGCGAACGGCTGCACCTGCAGCGAGGAGTCCGCGTAGTCGAGACCGACCGCCACGATGCGCTTCGACTGCTCCTCGACCTCGAGACGGAGGTTCAGGCCCTCCCGCGGAAGGATCTTGATCCCGCCGAGGTCGATGTACGGGCGGACGGGGTTCGCCTCGGAGTCATCGAAGGGACCGTCGGTGGCACGATTCAGCGGTGCCGACTTCGAAGGGGTCTCGTTGTTGTCAGTCATTGGCCTGTCCTGCTTCGTTCTGGTGGGTCGCTGCCTGATAGCCGGTGGATCCGAATCCTCCGGCGCCGCGGACGCTGTCCGGCAGCTCGTCGACCGGGATGAACGTGGCGCGCGTGACGGGCATGATGATCAGCTGCGCGATACGATCGCCGACGGCCACATCGTACGCGCTCCGCGTATCGGTGTTGATCAGGCTCACCTTGATCTCGCCGCGATAGCCCGCGTCGACAGTTCCGGGCGAGTTCACGATCGAGATCCCGTGCTTCGCCGCCAGCCCGCTGCGCGGAACCACGAACGCTGCGTACCCCTCGGGGAGGGCGATACGCACGCCCGTCGGCACGAGTGCGCGCTCCCCCGGCTCGAGGTGCACGGCTTCCGCCGCGATCAGATCGGCACCGGCATCGCCCGGATGCGCGTACCCGGGCACCACTGCAGCGATAATGGGGATATCAACGGAATCGGTCACCCCATGAGGCTAATGCAGAACCCCGCCACAGACACACGCCCCCGCTACCGCGAAAGGCTCTCGCCGAGCCTCTGGCTGCTCGTGACCGTCGCGGTCGCCGGCCCGATGGTCTCGCTCGTCTTCGTACCGATCGGCTCGACCGTCGCGCTCGTGCTCGGCGCGGCCGTGTCGGCTCTGCTGGTGCTGGGCTTCATCGCCGCCGCCCCGGTCGTCTCCGTCGTCGGCTCCGTCTTGCACGCAGGCCGCGCACACATCGACACCGAGCATCTCGGCGACCCCGTGGCTCTGACGGGCGAAGAGGCTCGCCAGGCCCGCGGTCCGGGGCTGCCGGCACGTGGGTGGCACCTGATCCGCGGCGGCATCGACGGCATCGTCGTCGTTCCGAACCTCGACCAGGACGACCCGGTCGACGCCTGGACGATCTCGACCCGCACGCCCGACCGCCTGGCCGCGGCGATCCGCGCCTCGCGCGACTGAGACGCTTCCCGCAGACGACAGCGCGCCCCTGACCGGAGTGGTCGGGGGCGCGTGATACGTCGCTCGGAGGACTGCTTACGCAGCGCACTCCTTGCAGATGGGCCCGGATGCGCCCTCGTGGTCGAGCTGTGAGCGGTGCTTCACGAGGAAGCAGCTCATGCACGTGAACTCGTCCTGCTGCGCGGGCAGCACGACGACGTCGAGCTCGAGGTCGGAGAGGTCGGCACCCGGAAGGTCGAAGCTCGACGGGTTGTCGGAGTCTTCGTCCCCGCTTGAGCCGGAGAGCTTGTCCGGCACACGCTCCTTCAGGGCTTCGATCGACTCGGAGTCGTCTTCGCTCTTTCGGGGGGCGTCGTAATCGGTTGCCATGCGGTAGATCTCCACTTTCATGGTGCGAGTGGGTGGTGCGCCGTCGGGTATTCGGCGGCCATAGTTTGCACGACCAAACGACATAACGCAAATGCTCGTCCGTGCGACGGAGGAAACTCACGGCACGCCCAGGGTATTCCCGGGCCTGACGCCCCGCACGTGACACCATGAACGGACACCCATCAGAGGGGCATTCGCATGGAAAACGTCACCATCGTCGGCACAGAAGCAGGAGTCCTCGTACTCGCGACCGAGTCGGGCGAGCGGTTCGCGCTGCCCATCGACGACATGCTGCAGCGCGAGATCCGTCGCGCCACGCGTCAGAGCGAGCCGACGGCCCAGAAGCTCGCCGCGAGCCCGCGCGACATCCAGGCGCAGATCCGTGCCGGCCTCACGGCCGCCGAGGTCGCAGAACTGCTCGGCATCGGCGTCGACGACGTCGCACGGTTCGAAGGCCCGGTCCTCGCCGAGCGCGAGCATGTGATCGGGCAGGCGCTCGCCGTTCCCGTGCTCATCGGCAGCGAGGTCGAACCCGATGCGCAGCCGACCTTCGGCGTCGCCGTGCGGGCCAAGCTCGCCGAGATCGAGGCCACGTCCGAGCGTTGGGCGAGCTGGAAGGATGAGTCCGGCTGGATCATCAAGCTCGAGTTCACGGCCAACGACGTCGATCACGATGCGCGCTGGAGTTTCGACCCTCGCCGCAGCGCTCTCTCGCCGCTCAACGCCGACGCCACGCAGCTGTCGCGGCAGGGTTCGCTTCCTGAGGGCCTCATCCCCCGCCTGCGGGCCGTGGACGCCGACCGGATCACCTCGCCGTACAAGGACGAGAGCCGCTTCGACTCCGGCGCCTTCGGGCCACGCCTGCTGCCGGCGCCCGATGCGGAGATCGAGGACCCGTCGTTCCCTGAGCGCTCCGACGCCGCCGCGCAGGACGCGGCGATCAAGCGCGCGCCCGCAGCGCAGACAACGAATCCGGAGACCGCCGATCTCCTGGAGGCGCTTCGTCGACGACGCGGCCAGCGGGAGACGGCGCCGCTGCTCGACGATGTCGAGGACGCAGAGCGCCCCGAGCCGAGCCCGATCTCCCTGTTCGAGGCTCTGGAGCAGCCGGATGACGAGCCGGAGCCGCAGCAGCCTGCACCGCGTCCGTCAGGTTCGGACTCCGGTGATTCCAACGGCCGACGACGGCGCCGGAACGCGATGCCCTCCTGGGACGAGATCGTCTTCGGCGCCCGCACCGACGAGTGAGACCCGTCTGATCGCGGCTTCCGCGATCGGCGTCAGCGCGAGAACGCGCCGAGCTTGATCACCGGCACCTGCCGCTCCTCGGGTGTGAGCGCTCCGTGCTGACCGACCATCCCTCGTCCGCGCTGGTCGGCAGCCGTGCCGTCGTAGATGGCCCAGGTTCCGCGGGCGATCGCGAGCACATCGCCGATCCGCGACGAGGCCGCCTCGGTGACCGTCGGTCCGAAGAGCCCCGCGTGCACAGCTTCGTCACGGGTCACGACGTCAGCTACGCCTTCGAGGTCGGCGCGCCATCGTGCGGTCACCGCGGCGGCGTCCGCCTCGGGCTCCAGGTAGGCGTGCAGCATGCGCGGCTCTCCCCCGACGTGACGAATCCCCTCGAGGTGCGTCTCCTCCAGAACCACCTGTCGATTCGGCGCCACGTCGACCATCCCGTGATCCGATGTGACCACCACGCCGACGCCGGGAGGCACGCGTGTCGACAGGGCGGCGTCGACGTCCTCCAATGCAGCGACCCATTCCGCTGAGGCGATGCCGTGCTTGTGCCCGGCCTTGTCGACCTCGGGAAGATAGCAGTAGACGAGAGAGCCCGGATGAGTCTGCGCGAGCTCGTACGCCGCTTCGATGCGAGCGCGCGCTGTGGTCGCCGCGACGAACTCGGCCCCGCGGAGCGTTGCCTTGGTGAAACCGCTGTGGGAGTACCCGGCGAATCCGACGGCGAAACTCGCATGACCGCCGCGGGCCGCTCGCTCGAAGATCGTGGGCGCCGCTTGCCACGTGAGGGGGTCGATCCCGTCGGTCTCCCAGCCGCTGAGCTGGTTCACGAGCACATCGCGGCTCGGATCGAGCACGCGATAGCCCACGAGACCGTGCTCCCCCGGCCACACGCCCGTGACGATGCTGGTGAGCGCCGCTGCCGTGGTGGAGGGGAACACCGACTGCGCGACGTCCTTCTTCGCCATCCCCGACGTCAGAGCCCGTGCGTGCCCGGCATGCCCGCGCAAGCTGATCGCGCCGAGGCCGTCGATCACGACGAGGACCAACGAATCCGCGCGCGGCAGCACCTCGGACTCACCGCGCAGAGCGGCGAACAGGTCGTCCGCCACCCCGACGACACTCCGGGAACTCGGCGGCGCGGACGGTAGCATGAAGGACATCCGAGCCAGTCTGACACAGGCTCCCGTATGCCCTCAGGAAGTCCATGCCGAAAACCCCGCCGCCCGAGCCTGTCGAGGAGCGCATCCAGGACATCGACCTCTCCACCGAGATGCAGGGCTCGTTCCTCGAGTACGCATATTCGGTGATCTACTCGCGCGCCCTGCCCGACGCGCGCGATGGTCTGAAGCCCGTGCAACGCCGCATCCTCTACCAGATGGCGGAGATGGGCCTGCGCCCCGACCGCGGGCACGTCAAGAGCGCGCGCGTCGTCGGCGAGGTGATGGGAAAGCTGCACCCCCACGGCGACTCCGCGATCTACGACGCCCTGGTGCGCCTCGCTCAAGAGTGGGCCCTGCGCGTTCCCCTTGTCGACGGGCACGGAAACTTCGGATCCCTCGACGACGGGCCCGCCGCGGCCCGCTACACCGAGGCACGGCTCGCCGCCGCTGCCCTGGCGCTCACCGAGAACCTCGACGAGGATGTCGTCGACTTCATCCCGAACTACGACGGTCAGTTCCAGCAGCCCGCCGTGCTGCCGGCGGCCTTCCCCAATCTCCTGGTCAACGGTGCGAGCGGTATCGCCGTGGGTATGGCCACCAACATGGCGCCGCACAACCTCATCGAGGTGGTCGCGGCGGCCACGCACCTGCTCGAGCACCCGGATGCGACCACCGAGGAGTTGATGGAGTTCGTTCCCGGTCCCGACTTCCCCTCTGGCGGAATCCTGATGGGACTCGACGGCGTCAAAGACGCCTACACGAACGGACGCGGGGCTCTGAAGGTCCGGGGCAAGACGTCGATCGAGCCTCTCGGTCCCCGACGCACCGGCATCATCGTGTCGGAGCTGCCGTACATGGTCGGTCCGGAACGACTGCTCGAGAAGATCCGCGACGCGGTGCAGGCGAAGAAGCTGCAGGGCATCAGCGACGTCACCGACCTCACCGACCGCAATCACGGGCTGCGCGTCGCGATCGGCATCAAGACCGGCTTCGACCCGAACGCGGTGCTCGAACAGCTCTACCGACTGACCCCGTTGGAAGACTCCTTCAGCATCAACAACGTCGCCCTGGTCGAGGGCCAGCCGCGCACGCTCGGCCTCAAGGAGATGCTGAGCGTCTACGTCGGCCACCGCCTCGAGGTCATCACCCGTCGCAGCCGCTACCGCCTGAAGCGTCGCGAGGAGCGTCTGCACCTCGTGGAGGGTCTGCTCATCGCGATCCTCGACATCGATGAGGTCATCCAGGTCATCCGCTCGTCCGACGACTCGGAGCAGGCCCGTGCGCGACTGCGATCGGTCTTCGACCTGAGCGAGCTCCAGGCGGAGTACATCCTCGAGCTGCGTCTGCGCCGCCTGACGAAGTTCTCCCGGATCGAGCTCGAGACCGAACGCGATGCGTTGCTGGCCGAGATCGCTGCTCTCCGCGAACTCCTCGGCAGCCCCGTGCTGCTGCGCGCCGCTGTGGCCAAGGAACTCGACGCCGCAGCCGAGGCGTACGGCACCCCCCGGCGCACGCTGCTGATGAACGCCGCTCCTCCCAAGCCCCGCGCCACCAAGGGCGCGGTGGACCTGCAGATCGCCGACGCACCGACCGTGCTGGTGCTCTCCACCACAGGTCGCACGGTTCGCGTCGACCTCGGCGAAGGCCAGGAGCTCTCCGTCCCCGCCAGGCGCAGCAAGCACGACGCGATCCTGACGACGGTCGAGACCACGGTCAGAGCCGAACTCGGAGCACTCACCAGCCTCGGCCGCGTCGTGCGCTTCTCCCCCGTCGACCTCCCGTCCGTGCCCGCCACCTCCGTGCAGCTCGCCGCCGGCACCCCGCTGCGCGACTACCTCGGCATCACGACCAAGGGTGAACGCGTGGTTGGGTTCGTGCGTTTCGACAGTGAGACACCGATCGCACTCGGCACGGCGCAGGGCACGGTCAAGCGCATCGTTCCCTCGAGCCTGCCTGTGCGTCCCGACCTCGAGGTCATCGGCATGAAGCCGGGAGACACGGTCGTGGGAGCGGCTGAGGCCCCGGACGACGCCGAGCTGGTGTTCGTGACGACCGACGCCCAACTGCTGCACTTCCCGGCTTCGGCGGTGCGCCCGCAGGGAGCACCGGCCGGCGGAATGGCGGGAGTCAAGCTCGGCTCGGGGGCATCCGTGCTCTTCTTCGGCGTGGTCGATCCGTCTGCGGATGCCGTCGTCGCCACGGTGTCGGGTGGAGAGAGCATCCTCCCCGGTACCGACCCCGGCCGGGCCAAGGTGTCGTCGTTCGCGGAGTACCCCGCCAAGGGCCGCGCGACCGGTGGCGTCCGCGCGCATTCCTTCTTGAAGGGTGAGGACCGGTTGACCGTCGCCTGGGTGGGCCCGAACCCTCCGCAGGCGGTCGATCCGACCGGTGCCGTGCGCAAGCTCCCCGAAGCGGGAGCACGCCGCGACGCCTCCGGTCAGCCCATCGACGGCGTCATCGGCAGCATCGGCCGCACACTCGTCTGAGCGATCCGGAGGCTGCGGGTCACCGCCGGCCTCCGGATCTCCTCACGCGTCGATCGACTCGCGCGACAGCCGGTCGGAAGAGTCGATGATGAACTCACGACGCGGAGCGACCTCGTTGCCCATCAGGAGCTCGAACACGCGCCCCGCGGCCTCCGCATCCTCCATGCGCACACGACGCAGAAGACGACCGGAGCGGTCCATGGTGGTGTTCGCCAGCTGCTCGGCATCCATCTCGCCGAGACCCTTGTAGCGCTGGATCGGCTCGTGCCAGCGCTTGCCCGCCTTGCGAAGCTTCGCCAGCAGCGTGTGCATCTCCTGCTCGCTGTAGGTGTAGATCGTCTCGTTCGGCTTCGATCCGGGGTTCATCACGATGATTCGATGCAACGGCGGTACGGCGGCGAACACGCGGCCGTGCTCGATCAGCGGTCGCATGTAGCGGAAGAACAGGGTGAGCAGCAGGGTGCGGATGTGGGCACCGTCGACGTCGGCATCGCTCATCAGGATGATCTTGCCGTAGCGCGCCGCGTCGATGTCGAAGGTCCGCCCTGAGCCGGCCCCGATGACCTGGATGATCGATGCGCACTCGGTGTTCGAGAGCATGTCGCCCACGGAGGCCTTCTGCACGTTGAGGATCTTCCCTCGAATCGGCAGCAGGGCCTGGAACTCGCTGTTGCGCGCATTCTTGGCGGTGCCGAGCGCCGAGTCGCCCTCGACGATGAAGAGCTCGCTGCGCTCGACCTCGTTGGTGCGGCAGTCGACGAGCTTCGTCGGAAGAGTCGACGACTCCAGTGCGTTCTTCCGACGCTGGGTCTCCTTGTGCGCACGCGCCGAGACGCGTGCCTTCATCTCGGAGACGACCTTGTCCAGCAGCTGGGACGCCTGGTTCTTGTCGTCGCGCTTGGTGGAGCTGAAGCGCTGCGCCAGGTCCTTGCGGATCACCTGAGCCACGATCTGCCGGACCGCAGGGGTGCCGAGGATCTCCTTGGTCTGCCCCTCGAACTGCGGTTCGGGCACGTTGACCGTGAGCACGGCCGTCAATCCGGCGAGGACGTCGTCCTTCTCGAGCTTGTCGTTGCCGACCTTGAGACGGCGGGCGTTCTGCTCGACCTGCGCGCGGAGCACCTTGAGGAGCTCTTGCTCGAAGCCCTGCTGATGGGTTCCACCCTTGGGCGTCGCGATGATGTTGACGAAGGAGCGCACCTTGGTGTCGTAGCCCGTGCCCCACCGCAGTGCGATGTCGACGGCGCACACACGCTCCACCTCGGTGGCGATCATGTGTCCGTCGGCCTGCAGGACCGGAACCGTCTCCTTGAACGTTCCCTCACCCTGGATGCGCCAGTTGTCGGTGATCGGCGGGTCGACGGCGAGGTAGTCGACGAACTCCGAGATACCGCCTTCATAGAGGTAGGAGGTCACGGTTCCGGGGGAATCCGCGTCCTCGGAGCCGAGCTCCGGGGCGTCAGGACGATTCGTGCGCTTGTCGGCGACCTCGATCTCGAGCCCCGGCACCAGGAAGGCGGTCTGACGGGCGCGGGTTTCCAGCTCGGACAGCTGGAAGGCCGCATCCTTGGTGAAGATCTGCCGATCGGCCCAGTAGCGCACCCGGGTGCCGGTCACGCCGCGGGGCGCCTTGCCGATCACCCGCAGTTCGCTCTTCTCCTGGAACGGTGTGAAAGGAGCGTCCGGGCGCTTCTCCCCCGAGTCCGCGAAGATGCCGGGCTCGCCGCGATGGAACGACATCGCATAGGTCTTGCCTCCGCGGTCGACCTCGACGTCGAGGCGCTCGGAGAGCGCGTTCACCACGGAAGCGCCCACGCCGTGCAGACCACCGGATGCCGCGTAGGATCCCCCACCGAACTTGCCGCCGGCGTGCAGCTTCGTGTAGACCACCTCGACACCGGTCAACCCGGTGCGCGGTTCCACATCGACCGGGATGCCGCGACCTCGGTCGTGCACCTCGACGCTGCCGTCGGCATGCAGGATGATGTCGATCTTCGTGCCGTTGCCGGCGACCGCCTCGTCGACGGAGTTGTCGATGATCTCCCAGAGGCAGTGCATGAGCCCGGGCGAGCCGTTGGACCCGATGTACATCCCTGGGCGCTTGCGGACGGCCTCGAGGCCTTCAAGCACCTGGAGATGATGGGCGGAGTACTCGGCATTCACAATCTCCGATTCTAATCTCGTGAGCTCCCCCGACTCCGCAGACACTCCCCGCGGGAGGCTACTCGGCGGGGGTCGCGTACGCGCTGAGCGAAACACGCCGCAAACCGGGCATGCGTACAGGTGGAGCGTGGTTGTATTGACCAAATCCCCCAGCGAAGCCGACACCCGAGGAGGCACCGAGATGAACGCAACGACCGAACGTGACACCTCCACCGTCGAGTTCCGCCTGACAGCCATGGATCGTTGTGATTCCTGCGGCGCTCAGGCGTACATCGCCGCTGAGGTCAACGGGTCCGAGCTCCTGTTCTGCGCCCACCATGGTCGCAAGTACGAAGAGAAGCTCCGCAGCATCGCCACCAGCTGGCACGACGAGACGGCCCGCCTCGTCGAGACGGTCTGATCGCATCCTGACGCCCCTCGGCTGACCGTGGTCAGCCGAGGCAGATCAGTCGGCGACGACTCTGCGCATCAGTCGGCGACGACTCTGCGCACGCGCGGCGTGAGCCGGGTGAGGATCTCTTCTCCCACGGTGTCGATGCGCTCGGCGAGAGTCGTCGCCGACGTCTCTCCGCGCTCACCAGCGCCGAACACGACGACCTCGTCACCGACCCGCGCTCCCGGCCACCCCTCGACGACCGATGAGGTGTGTCCCACCGACACGAGCGTCCGTGCTCCGCCGGAGGTTCCGACGCGGCTTCCGGAGAGTGTGGAGGGGAGGCCGTCGAAGCTGCCGATCCCGATCGATACCCGATCCCCGTGGAGGTCGACGACCGTCGCGACGAGGCTCGCGGCCGGGCGGATGCCGTCGAGTTCCGGTCCCTCCGCTGATCGGATGCCGTAGCAGAACGCTCCGATGCGTGAGACCGTTCCCCGCAGCTCGGGACGCCACCACGAAGCCGCCGAGGCGGTCAGGTGAAGCGCCGCGGGGCTCGCGCCCGACTCCCGGACGACGCGGACCGCGTCGAGGAACGCCTCGTGGGCGATGTCGTCGTCGGCGTCACTCGCCTCCGCGATATGGCTCCACACGCCAGCGAACTCCAGGAGCCCCGCCTGCTCGGCTCCGCGCGCTTCCGCCACAGCCACCGCCCAGTCCTCCGGGAGGATGCCGTTGCGGTGCAGACCCGTGTCGATCTTGAGGTGCACGCGTGCAGATCGTCCGATCGCCTCGGCGCGCGCGATGATCCGCCGCAGATAGTCGATCGTGCCGACGCCGAGGTCGATACTCTGCATCAGCGCATGGTCGATCTCTTCATCCGTCGATGTGACCCAGGCGAAGATCCTGGCATCGCCGCCGGCGATCCTGCGGACGGAGAGACCGGTGCGGATGTCGTAGCTCCCGAACCACTCGATTCCCGCGTGCACCGCGGCATCCACCGCCCAGGAGAGACCGTGACCGTACGCATCGTCCTTGAGCACGAGCATCAACGTCGACGGGTCGACACGGGCGCGCACCGCATCGATGTTCGCTCGGAAGACGCTGCTGCTCAGACGCAGTTCGGGGCGGCTCATGCCTCCCACCCCCGCACGGCATGAGCGCCGGCGACGGTGATGAGCTCGGCCGCACTCATCCCGGTGACGGCGGCCCACCGCGAAATCCCCGACGACGCCGGTCCCTCGCCGCCGAAGTAGGTGGCTTCCGTGCCTGCCGCGACGTCGGCCCCCTGGAGGTCGACGACGCAGACGTCCATGGCGACGCGCCCGACGATGGGCCTGCTCACACCATCGATCTCCACCTCGGCGCGATTGCCGAGTGCGCGCACGATGCCCTGTGCGTAGCCGCCGGTCACGAGCGCCACCACGGTGTCCCGGGACGCGCGGTAGGTGTAGCCGTAGGAGACGGCGTCTCCCGGCCGAAGGCGCTTGGTCGACAGGACACGACCGGTCAACCGCATGACCGGTCGTGTCGCCAGCTCTCGGTCCGAATCGGGGATGCCGTAGAGGAGAGACGCGTCGATATCGGGCTCTCCGGTCGTGACACCGTGGATTCCCTCGAGCTGCAGTGCGACCTCGCCCTGGGCGTCGACGAGCACATTCTCGGCACCGGCCGCGGTCACGACCTGGGCGACGGCGAGGACGCCGTGACCCCACGCGTCGCGGCGCAGATCGGCCACGCGACCACCGGCTGCCACCGCCGCCGACGCTCCTGCCGCCAGGGCGGAGCGGGAGATCATCGCACGCGGCAGGGAGCTGGAAGTCGTGTCACACACGTGTTCCAGCCTAGCTTCCGGCTCCCAGGTCGGCCTCCCCGGCCCCCGTAGACTGGTGGGGACCCCGACCCTGGAGCCTCATGTCTCGTCTTTCCCTCGCGCCCCGCATCCGCTATCTGATGGGACGTGCCCGCCGCATCGACGTCGGATCGGTGGTGGAACGCGCCAAAGAGGCCTCCGAGCTACACCACAAGGCGGTCCCCGCGATCGTCGTCGACATGCTCTGGTCGGCCGCGCGCCACAACGTCGGGTTCCAGGACTACATCGACTACGACTTCGCGATGCTGACGAAGGCCGAGCGCGCGACGTACATGACGCATCCGGTCTCGAACCAGCTCTCCCAGCGGTACGACCACCCGGACTATCGCTGGATCTTCCAGGACAAGGTCGAGTTCGACAAACAGTTCTCCGACCATCTGCACCGCGAATGGATGGTCGTCGAGGAGGGCAACGCCGACGCTGTTCGCGAGCTCACCCAGCGCCTCGGAACGATCGTCACGAAGGAGCCGGTGGGCCAGGCGGGCACCGGAGTGCACCGCTATCACGCCGCCGACATCGACGACTGGGACGAGTTCCACCGTGGGCTGCTGGCCCGCGGCGAACTCCTGATCGAGGAAGTCATCCGTCAGCACGACGCCCTCGCAGCCGTGTGCCCCGGCACGGTGAACACCACCCGGATCACGGCGTTCTTCGACGGCGAGAAGGCCCATATCCTGGCGATGGCCCAGAAGTTCGGGCGTGGTGCCGTGAGCGACCAGATGACGTTCGGCGGCTTCTACACGATGCTCGATGAGAACGGTCATGCCGTCGGCGCAGGGTACGACTCGCACGGCCACGTGCACGAGACGCATCCGGACTCGGGCTTCCGCATCGCCGACTTCCAGCTTCCCTACATGGACGAGGTGCGCGCGTTCATCGACGAGGTCGCCCGCATCGTGCCGCAGGTGCAGTACGTCGGCTGGGACATCGTGGTCTCCCCGGACGGGCCCGTGCTCGTCGAGGGCAACTGGGGTGCCGGCGTGTACGAGAACAAGCCCAGCGTCACCGGCATCCGCACGGGCCACAAGCCTCGCTACCGCGAGGTCATCGGCTTCTGAGATCCACGAAGAAGGCCCCGGATGCTGAGCATCCGGGGCCTTCTTCGTGGATCTGAGCGGATCAGACCGCGCGGACGATACCGAGCGGCGTCGACTCCAGGCCCTGTCCGAGCGGGTTGTCGCCGAGGATCTTGACGAGGCGACGCTCTGCGTCCTTGTCGAGCGTCGAACCGAGGATGTTGCCGCCGAGATCGTTGATGTCGACCACCGCCACCTCCGCCTGACCGCCGATCAGTGCCTTCACGTGTGCGGCCACGCCGTCGGGATCCTTGGGTCCGAGCACGACGGCCTCGTTATAGGGAGGGATGGTGTGCTTGGTCGGACCGTCGATCGCGCGTGCCTTGTCTCCGGCGATGCGGTAGAAGTCACCACGACGGCCGAAAGCCTTGGTCACCGCCGCCACGGCGGACGCGAACAGGATACGCGGGGTGCCGCACTCCCGCAGCGCCATCTCCATCGTCTCGGGCATGCCGAGCCCGATGCCGTACGGCGTGCGGGTGACGTACTTCGAGAGGAAGAGCGCGAGCTTGCGCGGCTTGATCTCGTCGAGACGGTAGGACCGCCCCTGGGTGATCGCCACGATCTTCTCGGTCACGAACAGCAGGTCGCCCGGCTGCACGGCGTCCTTGGCGTACTCCGTGATGATCGCATCGAGGTCGTCCTCGGGCATGACCACGCGGGTGCGCAGCGGGATGCGTGCGTAGCTCTTGCCGTCGACGCTGGTCTCGAGCGCCTTGCCTTCGTTCGCCTGACTCATTCGAGGTAGTCCCGCAGGGACTGCGAGCGGCTCGGGTGACGCAGCTTCGCCATCGTCTTGGATTCGATCTGGCGGATGCGCTCACGCGTCACACCGAACGTGTCGCCGATCTGGTCGAGCGTCTTCGGCTGACCGTCGCCCAGGCCGAAGCGCATGCGGATGACACCCGCCTCACGCTCGGACAGCGAGTCGAGCAGCTGCTCCAGCTGACGCTGCAGCATGGTGAAGCCCACGGCGTCGGCGGGGACCACGGCCTCGGTGTCCTCGATGAGATCACCGAACTCGCTGTCGCCGTCTTCACCCAGCGGAGTGTGCAGCGAGATCGGCTCACGGCCGTACTTCTGCACCTCGACGACCTTCTCGGGCGTCATGTCGAGCTCACGGCTGAGCTCTTCCGGAGTGGGTTCGCGGCCGAGGTCCTGCAGCATCTGACGCTGCACTCGCGCGAGCTTGTTGATGACCTCGACCATGTGCACCGGGATGCGGATGGTACGGGCCTGGTCGGCCATGGCGCGGGTGATCGCCTGACGGATCCACCAGGTGGCGTAGGTCGAGAACTTGAAGCCCTTGGTGTAGTCGAACTTCTCGACAGCACGGATCAGACCGAGGTTGCCCTCCTGGATCAGATCCAGGAACTGCATGCCGCGGCCGGTGTAGCGCTTGGCGAGCGAGACGACGAGTCGCAGGTTCGCACCCAGCAGGTGGCTCTTGGCACGCTGACCGTCGCGGGCGACCCACTGCAGGTCGAGACCGAGCTGGCTCGTCTTCTCGGCCGCGGTCATCGCCGACAGCTTCTCCTCGGCGAACAGACCCGCCTCGATGCGCATCGCGAGCTCGACCTCTTCGGCCGCGTTCAGGAGCGCGACCTTTCCGATCTGCTTCAGGTAGTCCTTGACAGGGTCGGCCGTCGCACCGGTGATCTGCGTCGAGTAGACGGGGACGTCTTCGTCGTCGTTCGACGAGATGACGATCGCGCCGGTCGGCAGCGGCTCGGTGAACTTCGGCTTGGCGTCCTCGTCCTCGTCATCCTCTACAGCGGCAACTGCGGGAGCCTCGTCTTCTTCGACGACGTCCTCGGACTTCTTCTTCTTGACGGGGGCGCGCTTCGCTGCCGCACGCTTCGCCGCGCTCAGGGGCGCGGGCTTCTCGGGCGCATCGGCCTCGACCGGAGCGTCGGCGGTCGTCTCTTCGGCAGCCTTCTTCGTCCGGGTGTTCTTCGTCGTGGCAGGAGTCACGTTTCGCCTTTCACGGAGCTGCTGTGTAGCCCCGGGACATTTCGGACACTAGTAAGACCCTTGTCAAGTCCAGCGCTCGAAAACACTGATTGACAACGGGTCAGAGTCCTAGTATCGCACACGTGTGGCGATGCGGACGCATTCCGACGAAGTTCTCGCGGATCCGCCTCAACCGCGACCGGGCTTGTCCTCGTCGCCGGGCGGGCGCGAGGCCAAGTAGCGCTCCAGCTCCGCGGCCAGCTCATCGGCACTGGGAAGGTCGCGCTCGCTGAAACCGCCCTCGTCGTAGGAGTCGTCGTCGGGGTTACGTCCCGCCATGTACGCGTCGTAGCGGCGCTCGAGATTGTGGACCATCTGCTGCAGTTCGTCGTTCCCGGCGACCTGCTCGTCGACCCGCGTCAGATAGTCCTCGCGGCGCTCCTGGACGGCATCCAGCATGAGCACGAGTCCGGTCGACGCCATCAGCCGCTCCGCCGCCGCGATGACCGCGTCGGGATTCTCGGTCTCGGCGAGGTAGTGGGGAACCAACAGAACGAAGCCGACGGCTCGATCGCCGCGCTCGACGAAGCGGAATTCGAGCAGGTGCCCCGCTGTCGCCGGGACCTGCGTGCGCGGACGCCACACGGAGTGCGCCACGGTGAGCTCCCGGCGATTGCCGCTGACCGTCGTGCCGATCGGGCGCGTGTGGGGTACCGGCATCGCGATCGAATGCACCCAGTGTAGGCCCGAGACCTCGAACTCCGCCGCCAGCGCGAGAACTGTTTTCGCGAAGAGGTTCCACGCGAAGTCGGGCTCGTATCCGGCGAGGAGCAGGAACGGACGACCGAGTGCATCGGTCGCCAGCGACAGCTCGAGTCGTGGTGGCGTGAACTCCGTGAGATGGTCCTGGTCGAACGAGATCACCGGACGACGCGCACGGTAGTCCAGCAGCGCGTCGTTCTCGAACACCACGACCGGCTGTGGCGATGCGGTCTCGCGCAAGTGATCGATCAGACCGGACACCGCGCTGCCCGCATCCGTGAAACCGGTGAGAAGCAGCACCAACGGCAGGCCATGCGGCACTGCGGGCGCATTCGCGACGCGTTCGTGGATCTCACCGGAGAAGGGCATGTCTCCATGCTACGAGCAGGTCCGGATGCCGGGGCGCGGAGCGTCATGCTGAGAGCGAACACGCGCACGGACGGCGCGCGACCGTGCCGCGGCGAAGATCCTAGGATGGAGGTATGACGCTTCCCGTGCTCTCGCACACCACCGCTCAGTTCCCCGGAAGCGCTGCAGATGCCGCAGTGCTCGTCGTCGCCGCTCTCCCCGATTCGGCGGATTCCCTGGCCGGTTACCCCGGCCTCGCCGACACGTTGGCCGGCATCGGATTCACCGGCTCCGCCGGATCCTTCGCCCGCGTGTACGCCCCTGATGTGACGTCTCTGCCGTTCGCCGTCGTCGGCGCCGGCGCCAAGCCCGACGCCGCAGCGGTGCGCAACGCGGCCGGTACGGCGCTGCGCACGCTCACCGGCTTCGAACACGTCGCGCTGGCCCTCGCCGAAGGCCTCGAGCCCTTCGCCGCGGCAGCGGCCGAGGGAGCAGTGCTCGGCGGGCACAAGTTCGACGGATACCGCACGGAGAAGGGCAAGGCGCGCGCCACTGCGGTCACCCTGCACGCCGAACTCGACGACGAAGACGCCGAGTACGCCCAGGTCATCGGCGACGCGGTCGCCCTGATCAAGGACCTCGTGAACGTTCCCGCCGAGTGGCAGAGCCCCGCACAGCTCGCGCAGAGCGCGGCCGACAGTGTCGCCGACCTCGACGTCACCGTCGAGATCCTCGACGAGAAAGCCCTCGCCGAGCAGGGCTTCGGCGGCATCCTGGGCGTGGGGCAGGGCTCGGATCGTCCCCCGCGTCTCGTGCGCCTCGACTACTCCTCCGCCGACGCTTCGCGACACATCGCCCTTGTCGGCAAGGGCATCACGTTCGACACCGGTGGCCTGTCGCTCAAGCCCGCTGCGTCCATGGTCGGCATGAAGTTCGACATGGCGGGTGCCGCGACTTCGCTCGCCGCGATCCGTGCGATCGCTTCGCTCGGCCTCCCGGTCCACGTGACGGCGTGGCTCTGCATCACCGACAACATGCCGTCGGGCAGGGCGCTGCGCCCCGGCGACGTCATCCGCATCCTCGACGGCACCACGGTCGAGGTCCAGAACACCGATGCCGAGGGTCGACTCGTGCTCGCAGACGGTCTCGTGGCCGCGAGTCGCGAGAACCCGGACGTCATCATCGACGTGGCCACTCTCACGGGCGCCATCGTCGCCGCACTGGGCCACCGGCACACCGGCGTCTTCGGCGACGTCGAGACCGTGTCCTCGTTCATCTCCGCGACCGCTCAGGTCGACGAGCCCGCATGGCACATGCCGCTACCGGAGTACATGGAGGAGTCGCTCGAATCCCCCATCGCCGACCTGCAGAACGCGAACATGGGCGACCGGATGGGCGGCGCCTCCTACGCCGGCCTGTTCCTGCGCCGCTTCGTGGGTCGTACGTCGGATGCCGACGACGCTCCGCGCATCCCCTGGGTGCACCTCGACATCGCGGGATCCGGCGAACACACCGGCGCCCCGTACGGCTTCACTGAGAAGGGCCCCACCGGGGCGATGGTCCGATCGATCGTCGCCTTCGCCGCAGCATCCCACACGGAGGCATGACATATGACAACCCACACCTTCGACATCGTCGTCCTGGGCGGCGGCAGCGGCGGTTATGCCGCGGCACTGCGGGCGAGTGAGCTCGGCAAGTCCGTCGCGCTGATCGAGAAGGACAAGGTCGGAGGGACCTGCCTGCACCGCGGGTGCATCCCGACCAAGGCGCTGCTGCATGCCGCAGAGGTCGCCGACCATGTGCGCGATGCCGCGTCCGTGGGCGTGACCGCAGCACTGCAGGGCATCGACACCGCCGGGGTCCGCGCCTACCGCGAAGGGATCGTCGCCAAGAAGTTCAAGGGCCTCGAGGGACTCGTCAAGGCCCGCGGGATCACCACGGTCTCCGGACTCGGCCGCCTGAACGCGGATCGCAGCGTCAGCGTCGGCGACGACGTCTACGTCGGGACGGATGTGGTGCTCGCCACCGGCTCGTACAGCCGCTCCCTCCCCGGCCTCGAGATCGGCGGCCGGATCCTCACCAGCGAGCAGGCTCTCGCTCTGGACGTCGTGCCCGACCACGTGCTCATCCTCGGAGGGGGTGTGATCGGTGTCGAGTTCGCGAGCGTCTGGCGCTCCTTCGGATCCGAGGTCACCATCATCGAGGCGCTCCCGCACCTCGTCCCGAACGAGGACATCGCCCTCAGCAAGGGACTGGAGCGTGCATTCCGTCGTCGCGGCATCAAGTACTCCCTCGGAACCCGCTTCCAGAGCGTCGTGCAGGACGAGTCATCCGTCACGCTGACGCTCGAAGACGGCACGCAGTTCACCGCCGACTACCTCCTCGTCGCCGTCGGTCGCGGTCCCGTCACGGCCGATCTCGGTTTCGAAGAGGCGGGTGTGACCCTCGATCGTGGATTCGTGATCGTCGACGAAGATCTGCGCACCGGTGTACCGGGCCTCTGGGCGGTCGGCGACATCGTGCCCGGCCTCCAACTCGCGCACCGTGGATTCCAGCAGGGCATCGCGGTCGCCGAACGGATCGCCGGACTCTCGCCTGCCAACATCCCGGATGCGCAGATCCCCAAGGTCACGTATTCGAGCCCCGAGGTCGCCTCGGTCGGTGTGACCGAGGCCGCCGCCGCCGCCGAGCACGGCGCGGACGCGATCGTCGCCTACGAGTACAACCTCGCCGGCAACGGCAAGAGCGAGATCATCGGAACCGGCGGTCTCGTGAAGGTCGTCCGTCTCAAGGACGGGCCCGTCATCGGTGTGCACCTGCTCGGCGATCGTGTCGGCGAGCTCATCACCGAGGGGCAGCTCGCCGTCGCTTGGGAGGCGCACCCCGAGGACATCGCTCCTCTGATCCACGCGCACCCTACCCAGAGCGAGGCGCTCGGCGAGGCCTTCCTGGCTCTGGCCGGCAAGCCCCTGCACGCCCTCTGAGCACCAACCGGTGCCCGAGTCACTAAGCTAGACAAGCGTCATACAACTTCCTGAAGGAGACTCAGTCATGAGCACATCCGTCGTCCTCCCCGCTCTCGGCGAGAGCGTCACAGAGGGTACGGTCACCCGCTGGCTCAAGCAGGTGGGAGACACCGTGCAGGCGGACGAGGGCCTGCTCGAGATCTCGACCGACAAGGTCGACACCGAGATCCCCTCCCCCGTCAGCGGCGTGATCGAGGAGATCCTCGTGGCCGAGGACGAGACCGTCGAGGTCGGCGCTCTCCTCGCGCGCATCGGTGATGGCAGCGCTGCGGCCCCGGCTGCAGATGCCCCCGCCGCCGCGGCCCCCGCCGCAGCAGAGGCACCGGCCCCCGCCGCCGCGGCCCCCGCCGCAGCAGAGGCACCGGCCCCCGCCGCAGAGGCTCCGGCCGCTGAAGCACCGGCACCCGCTGCCGAAGCACCGGCCGCAGAGGCTGCACCCGCAGCACCCGCCGGCGATGCGACCGACATCGTTCTTCCCGAGCTGGGTGAGAGCGTCACCGAGGGCACCGTCACCCGCTGGCTCAAGCAGGTGGGTGACAGCATCGCCGTCGACGAGGCTCTTCTGGAGATCTCCACCGACAAGGTCGACACCGAGATCCCCTCGCCGGTCGCCGGCGTGCTGCAGGAGATCGTCGCCGGCGAGGACGAGACCGTCGCTGTCGGCGCCGTGCTGGCACGTGTCGGCTCGGGTGCCGCACCCGCCGCCGAAGCACCCGCGGCCCCGGCACCCGCTGCCGCTCCGGCACCCGCCGCTGCCCCGGCACCCGCTGCTGCCCCGGCACCCGCTGCTGCCCCGGCACCCGCTGCTGCCCCGGCACCCGCTGCTGCTCCTGCACCCGTTGCAGCCCCGGCACCGGCCGCTGCCCCGGCACCCGCTGCAGCTCCGGCACCTGCTGCTGCAGCCCCGGCACCCGCCGCTGCTCCGGCACCTGCTGCTGCAGCCCCGGCTCCCGCCGCGACGAAGCTCGCACTCCCGACAGAGAACGACAACCTCTACGTGACCCCGCTCGTGCGCCGTCTGGCGTCGCAGCAGGGCGTGGACCTGGCTTCGGTCACCGGCACCGGTGTGGGTGGTCGTATCCGCAAGGAAGACGTGCTGAAGGCCGCGGAGACCGCTACGGCGGCACCTGCTGCTGCAGCCCCGGCTCCCGCTCCGCTCGAGGTCTCGCCCCTGCGCGGCACGACTCAGCCGATGTCGCGTCTGCGCAAGGTGCTCGCCAAGCGTGCTGTCGAGTCGATGCAGCAGACGGCTCAGCTGACCACGGTCGTCGAGGTCGATGTCACTGCCCTCGCCGACTACCGCGACAGCGTGAAGGCGTCGTTCCTGGAGAAGACGGGCGACAAGCTCTCCTTCCTGCCGTTCTTCGCTCTCGCCACGGCTGAGGCTCTGCAGGCGTTCCCGATCGTCAACGCGACCGTCGACGGCGAGAACATCGTCTACCCCGCCAGCGAGAACGTGTCGATCGCCGTCGACACCGAGCGCGGTCTGCTCACGCCGGTGCTGCGCGACGCCGCTTCGAAGAACATCGCGCAGATCGCTCACGAGATCGCCGATCTCGCCGCGCGTACCCGCGACAACAAGCTGAAGCCCGATGAGCTTGCCGGCGGCACGTTCACGCTGACCAACACCGGTTCGCGTGGTGCCCTGTTCGACACTCCTGTCGTGTTCCTGCCCCAGTCGGCGATCCTGGGTACCGGCACGGTCGTCAAACGTCCGGGTCTCGTGAAGGTCGGGGGTGCTGATGCGATCGCCGTCCGGTCGTACGTGTACCTCGCGCTCTCCTACGACCACCGGATCATCGACGGCGCCGACGCAGCCCGATTCCTGGGCGCGGTGAAGGCCCGCCTCGAGTCGGCGCAGTTCGCCGCTCAGCTCGGCGCCTGACCGCACGAGTCATCCTGGCTGGTCCGCGACGTCATAGACGTCGCGGACCAGCCATTTCTCTTCTGTGCGGATGAGGACGACGATCGTCTGATCGGACCCCTGCCCCTCCGCGTCTCCCTCCCCGTCATCCACCCCACTCGTCCGAAGGCGTACCACCGCGACGTCCCCGTACTCGTCCACGAGTTCGGGGCTCGGCTTCACCGGATCCACCCTGCCAAGAGCCCCCATGACGTTCTCGGCGTCGCCGGCCACGGCATCCGTGCAGGGACTATCGCCCTGGGCACGGCAGTCCGCGATCGCCCGCAGGAGAGATGGCACGGCGCCGAGGGGATCCTCCTCGGCGGAGGAGGACTGCGACCTCGAGGCCTCTCCGCCCGCGGGAGCTGCTCTCGGGGGCGGTGTGCTCGCCGACGCTGCATCTCCCCCCGGCGACGGCGACTGAGAGCTGCCACCTGCTGCCCCGTCGGCCTTCCCTGCTTCTTCGCCGTCAGGCCAGAGAAGCCCTCCGGCGAGCACCAGAGCCGCGGCCACCCCCGCCACCAGCACCGATCTCTTCCGCCGGTCGGCTGTCGTCTCAGACCGCCCTGCCCCGCTGTTCCGAAGTCGTGTGCGAGCGGGACGGGTTCGTCGTCTGTCCTCCAGTCGCGCATGGATCGACTCGACGAACACGCGGAGAGCATCGCGGATCGCGTCCCGTCTGCGGCTCGCCCGATGCGGTTCACCGGTGCGGACGCGATCCGCCCGCAGACGGAGCGCACCCTGACGGTCCTGCGGAACACCTGGCGCGGTCGCGCGAGCGAGGTCTCGTGCGCGCTCGGGAGCGTGGAGTTCGCGCTCGAGCGGCTGCGGAGCAGCGATGTCGAGCATCGACCGCTCCCACGAATCGATGAGCGTGCGAGGAAGTCGCGGATGGGTGAGAGTCTTCTCCAATCCGTCCTCGACAGCACCCAGCACGCGCGTGAGTGCTTTGTCGGGAGTCTGCTCCCTCAGGCTCTCGAGGATCTCCATGACTCCTGCTCTGGCGTCAGGGCCATCTCCGAGCACGAAGATAGGACGCCCTCCGTCTGTCAGCCACCACGTGCCGGTGCGTGCGCCGCCGGCACCCTCTCCCAGCTCGTCGAGACCCCGCAGAAGGCTGACGACGAGCGTGCTGGATTCACCGGGAGTGATGTTCCCTCCCGCCGCCGATCGCCGGCCCAGGAACCCCCGCACCCGCTCCGTGCACCACGGAAGCAACGCATCGTGCCCTCCCCTACGACGACTGACATCGATGGGCGCCGCGATGTGCTCGGCTCCCGCGAACCGCCATCCGTCCCAGCCGCGGAGGATCGCTGCGTCCATCCGCACAGCGACGCCTTCCCCCTGGGTCACCAGCGTGCCCGGGAACGGCCCCTCGGTCGGATCGAGCGTCCTCACCACGCGATGCGCCCCTGGTACGAGTGGCGCCCCACGGCCGTCGTCGATCGCGATGTCGTTCATCTCCCCATCACAGCGCAGGAGGCGCTTTCGTCACCGGGTTCGGAGGCGACCCGGGCGGATTCCGGCTGAGCCCCCGATGTGCAGGAGGAGTGAGAGGCGCCCGCTCCGCTTCGCGCGAACGTCGACATCACGAGGCCGTCGGACTCGGTAGGCTGGTCCTCATGGCAAAGAGTGCTCCTGAACCCGAAAAGCGTCCTGGGTTCTTCTCCCAGATCAAGTCCCTCTTCCGGTTCACACGTGAGGCCTACTCATGGCTTCCGTGGGCGCAGGCCGCGATCCTCATCGGCGGCGTGCTGCTCGGCCTCGTCGCCGGCTATCTCATCCCGCCCTTCCAGATCTGGACGCTCGTCCTCTGGGGCATCACCGGTCTCATGCTCGGCATCCTCGGCGCCCTGTTCCTGATGACCCGCCTGTCGACCTCGGCCATGTACAGCAAGATCGACGGCATGCCCGGCGCCACCGGTCATGTGCTCAGCACCAGCCTGGGTCGCAGCTGGCAGGCGTCCGAGACGCCCGTCGGCATCAACCCGAAGACGCAGGAAGCCGTCTACCGCACCATCGGCCGCGGTGGCATCGTGGTCGTCGGCGAAGGCGCACGCGGTCGGCTGACCCGCCTCGTGAACGAAGAGCGCAGCAAGGCCCAGCGCGTCGCGCACGGCGTTCCCGTCACGGTTCTCTACGTCGGACACGGCGATGACGAGGTGGCGATCGCCGATCTCTCGAAGACGATCAAGAAGCTCCCGAAGGTGATCGACAAGGCCACGATGGCCGCCGTCATCCGCCGCGTGGACTCCGTGTCGCAGTCGCTGTCGTCGCTGCCGATCCCGAAGGGCATCGACCCGACCAAGGTGCGCTCCCAGCGTCCTCGTTGAGCTCGCGCACACGAGCCTCGAGCGCGGCCGTCCTCCTGTGAGGGCGGCCGCGCTCTGTTTTACTCGGAGAGCGGCTGCCGTGGCAGACGACGGACCTTCGCACGACGGCGACGACGTTCCGGGACCATCGAGCGCATCTCGTCGAGCTTGCCGAAGCAGAACAGGCGGTCATCCGCTTCCAGCACGACGTGCTTGCGCGGGTTGGGGATCACGCTGACACCGCGGTGCAGCGTGAGAACTGTGATGTCCCGTTCCCACAGACCTGCTTCGCCCAGGGTCTTCCCGACCAGGTCGACCGCGCCGTGCACCATGAGTTCGGCGACGCCGTAGCCCGTCGAGACCGTCAGGCGCTGGCGCACGTCGATCTCGGGGAACGCCACCTGACCGGCGATGTAGTCGATGATGGCGCCCGCGACGTCGAGCTTCGTCGCCGTCTCGATGCCCTGCAGCCCTGGCGAGGAGTTGACCTCCATCACCAGCGGACCGTCATCGCCTTCGAGCATGTCGACGCCGGCCACGCGCAGGCCCATGATCTGGGCGGAGCGCACGGCTGCGCGCTCGTAGACGGGGTCGAGCTCGATGGCCTCCACCGAACCGCCGCGGTGCACGTTCGATCGGAACTCGTCTCCTGCCGCCGATCGTCGCATGGCGGCGACGACGCGATCGCCGACGACCAGCGCTCTGATGTCCCGGCCACGGCTCTCGGAGATGAACTTCTGGATGAGCACGTTCTGCTTGGTGGAGTGCAGGGTCTCGATGATCGCCTCGGCGACCTTCACCTGCGGTGCGAGGATGACCCCGATGCCCTGCGTGCCCTCCAGGAGCTTGATGACCACGGGCGCTCCACCCACACGCTCGATCGCAGGGCGCACGTCCGCACGGTTGCGCACGAACGCCGTGGGCGGCATCGCGATGTTGTGGCGGGAGAGGATCTGGTTCGCGCGCAGCTTGTCGCGGGCGCTCGAGATCCCGTTCGCGGTGTTCGGCGTGTAGACGTCCATCTGCTCGAACTGTCGCACGACGGCCGTGCCGAAGTATGTGATCGAGTTGCCGATGCGCGGCAGGATCGCGTCGTAGTCGCTGAGCTGACGACCTCGATAGTGCAGGTCCGGTTCCTCGGCGGTGAGGTCGATCGCGAAGCGCAACGTATTGAGCACCTTGACGTTGTGCCCGCGCTGAAGCGCGGCTGCACGCAGCCGCTGGGTGGAGTACGCCTGCGGCGCGCGGGAGAGCACTGCGATCTTCACGGGGATTTCCTGCCAGGATGTATCAGGTGAGTAGGTCCACCCATTCAAACACCCTTACGGGGTGGCGAGAGTGGGTGAGCCTGCCCGATCTCGGCGTCGACTGGCTCAAAGCCAAGATCGACACCGGTGCGCGCACCTCGTCGCTACACGCTTTCGACATCGCCGAGTTTGAGCAGGACGAGCAGCCCTGGGTCCGTTTCAAGGTCAAACCCTGGCAGGACAGCCAAGAGGACGCGGTCGTCGTCGAGTTGCCGGTCCACGATCGTCGCGCGGTACGGAGCTCTTCCGGTCATGCCCAGGAGCGACTCGTCGTCGAACTGCTGATCCGTCTCGTGGACCGCGAGGTGCTGGCCGAGGTGACTCTGAGCAATCGCGACGAGATGGGTTTCCGGATGCTCATCGGACGTGAGGCTCTGCGCCGCGGGTACATCGTCGATCCTGCGCGCTCGTTCCTCGGTGGAAGGGCGCCGCGCGAGGCACGCCGGCGCAACCGCGGGCGCGCCTGAATCCGCCCGACCGCGTGATCAGGTGCGGATCAGAACCGTGCCGACCGCCTTGTCGTGCAGACCGCGCTGATCGGCGTCCCAGATCACGGCCGGCACGACCACCACGAGCAGGAGCGTGCGCACGATCGGACGCCACAGCCCGACCCAGCTGCCGTCCATGCGCGCCAGACGCATTCCGAGGATACGGTGCCCCGGGCTGCCGCCCGCGGTCGGGATGAAGACGATCTGCAGCACCGCGAACACCAGCATCGGAGCGAACTGGCTCAGGCCGGCTTCCGTCGGCAGCGCGAACTGGTTGAATCCGAGGAATCCGGTGGCGATGATCGTCGCCGCCGCGTAGTCGATCAGGAGGGCACCGATGCGGCGTCCGGGGCGGGCGATGCTCCCGGAGCCGGATTCCGGGAGTCCGAGTCGTTCACCGGGGTACGCGTTCACAGCATCCGTCACTCCCCCAGCCTACCCAGCGCGATATGCCGCGCTGACGCCGTCGCGCCTGTAACACGCCCGAAACAAAGCGGATACCGTAGAGAAATCCCCCGTCCGTACTCTGCAGAGTGGCCGTAAAGCCATCGATCCGCATTACAGGAGTCGTACATGTTCAAAGATTCGTCCGAGGTACTGACCTACATCAAGGAGAACGACGTCAAGTTCCTTGACATCCGTTTCACCGATCTCCCGGGTGTTCAGCAGCACTTCAACATTCCTGCATCGACGGTCGACGAGGCTTTCTTCACCGACGGCCAGCTGTTCGACGGCTCCTCGATCCGTGGCTTCGCCAGCATCCACGAGTCCGACATGCAGCTCATCCCCGACGTCACGACGGCGTACGTCGACCCGTTCCGCGAGGCGAGCACACTCGTCATGCTGTTCGACATCTACAACCCGCGCACGGGCGAGATCTACTCGAAGGACCCGCGTCAGGTCGCCAAGAAGGCCGAGAAGTACCTGACCTCGACCGGCATCGCCGACACCGCGTTCTTCGCCCCCGAGGCGGAGTTCTACATCTTCGACGACGTCCGCTACAACGTCACCTCGAACTCGAGCTTCTACAGCGTCGACTCGGAAGAGGGCGCCTGGAACACCGGCCGCGAGGAAGAGGGCGGAAACCTCGCCAACAAGACGCCCTACAAGGGCGGCTACTTCCCGGTCAGCCCGGTCGACAAGACCGCCGACCTGCGCGATGACATCACCCTCAAGCTGATCGACGCCGGGTTCATCCTCGAGCGCTCGCACCACGAGGTCGGCACCGGCGGCCAGCAGGAGATCAACTACCGCTTCGACACCATGGTCCACGCGGCGGACGACATCCTCAAGTTCAAGTACATCGTCAAGAACACCGCCGAGGAGTGGGGCAAGGTCGCGACCTTCATGCCCAAGCCCCTCTACGGCGACAACGGCTCGGGCATGCACACCCACCAGTCGCTGTGGAGCGACGGCAAGCCGCTGTTCTACGATGAGGCCGGCTACGGACAGCTCAGCGACATCGCGCGCTGGTACATCGGCGGCATCCTGGCCCACGCGCCCGCGCTGCTCGCCTTCACCAACCCGACGCTGAACAGCTACCACCGTCTGGTCAAGGGCTTCGAGGCTCCGGTCAACCTGGTCTACTCGGCCGGAAACCGCTCGGCCGCGATCCGCATCCCGATCACGGGCTCGAACCCGAAGGCCAAGCGCATCGAGTTCCGTGCGCCCGACGCGTCCGGCAACCCGTACCTCGCCTTCGCCGCGCAGCTCATGGCCGGCCTCGACGGCATCAAGAACCGCATCGAGCCGCACGAGCCGGTCGACAAGGACCTCTACGAGCTTCCCCCCGAGGAGGCCAAGGACATTCCGCAGGTCCCGAACTCCCTGCTCGACTCGCTCGACGCGCTGGCGGCCGACCACCAGTTCCTCCTCGAGGGCGGCGTGTTCACCAAGGAGCTCATCGAGACCTGGATCTCCTACAAGTACGAGAACGAGATCCTGCCGATGGCGCAGCGTCCGCACCCGTTCGAGTACGAGCTGTACTTCGGCGTCTGACGACCAGAACATCGCGAAGAGCCCGTCTCAGCTTCCGCTGGGCGGGCTCTTCCGCATTGTCGTGCGATGTCGGATCGACGCTCGAGTGACGTCGCGAACACCGGAGGTCGCCACACCGCGTCATCGGCTTGACCGCGCGGCATCCCGGGTGGTCGACTGGTGAGTCTGACCATCGACCGGGGGAATCATGCGCCGTAGAAGAGTGACCGCGAACACCGAGCTGCGCACCCCGGCCGACCCCTGGCCCTCGCAGCCCTCGAATGCGGTCGCCGCATACGCCAGGACCAACCCGTTCATGTTCGGGCTGCTGGGTGCCCTCGGCGTGCTGGTGGCGCTGGGTATCGGAAGCGTCGTCGGTCAGCTCGCGACCGTGCTCGTCTACATCGGCGTCGCGGTGTTCCTCGCGCTCGGCCTCGATCCGATCGTCACCTTCATCGAGAAGAAGCTCCCCCGCCCCGCCGCCGTCACGATCGTGGTGGC
This sequence comes from Microbacterium sp. PAMC22086, assembly GCF_019443525.1. Lineage (NCBI taxonomy): Bacteria > Bacillati > Actinomycetota > Actinomycetes > Micrococcales > Microbacteriaceae > Microbacterium > Microbacterium sp. PAMC22086. The sequence continues at coordinate 2,552,123 of NZ_CP080380.1, forward strand.
CGGGGTCATCCTCGCTTTCGCCGGCATCATCCTCGCCATCGTCCCGATCCTCGTCGAGCAGATCAGCAATCTGATCAAGGACGGCCCGCGGATGATCGAGGACTTCATGGCCAGCGCCTGGTTCAAGGACGTCAGCGGTCAGTTCGGCTCCACGATCGACGATGCCGTGCAGGGCGTCCTCAGCTTCGTGAAGGACCCGAACAACTTCCTCGACATCGGCGGCGGCGTGTTCGCGGTGGGTGCGGGCATCGCCGGCGGCTTCACCGGGATCACGATCGTCCTGATCCTGACGCTCTACTTCATGGCGTCGCTGCGCAGCATGAAGCATGTCGCCGCCCGCTTCGTCCCGGCCTACCAGCGCGACACCTTCAGCAGCCTCCTCGAAGACGTCTCCGGCGCCGTCGGTCGCTACGTCATCGGTCAGGTGAGCCTCGCGCTCGTCAACGGAATCCTGAGTCTCATCTTCCTCAGCATCATCGGCGCCCCGGTGCCGGCCCTGCTCGCGCTCATCGCGTTCATCGGCTCGATGATCCCGTTGGTCGGAACGCTGACCGCGTCGATCATCAACTCGCTGATCTGCCTCTTCGTCTCACCGCTGACGGCGCTGATCGCGATCATCTACTACCTCATCTACATGCAGATCGAGGCCTACGTGCTCTCGCCGCGCATCATGAGCAAGGCCGTCGCCGTGCCCGGCGCTCTCGTGGTGATCGCCGCGGTCGCCGGTGCCGCGCTGGGCGGCATCCTGGGCGCCCTCGTCGCGATCCCCGTCGCCGCGAGCATCATCATCATCATTCAGAAGGTGACCTTCCCCGCGCAGGATCGGAAGATCGTCCCGCCGCACGTCACCCGCTGAGAGGACGGCGCCGGGACGGCGAGCTCGATGATCCTCAGCGGACCAGCAGCGCACCAGGCTCGACGCGCACGTCGAACGCGGTGACCTCGCCCATCTCCTCGCCATCGATCTCGAACACGAGCGGCGTCTTCAGCTCGACTGAGATGGTCTCGACGGGCAGATGACGAGCGGACTCGGTGCTGACAGCCTCATCTGTGGCGCCGAAGAGTCGGCGGATACCGTTGTCCCACACGAACGAGCGCAGCGTGTCGAGCCACTGCAGCGCGCCATCGGCGCTGATCATGAGCACGTCGAGCTTGCCGTCGTCGAGAACCGCGTCCGGGAGCAGACGGATGCCGCCCTGCACCATGCCGCAGTTGCCGATGAGCATGGTGTGCCCTCGCACGGCGACAGCCTTCTCGCCGTCGATCCCCAGGGTGATGTCGGTCATCTCGGTGCCGGCCAGTGCACGGCCCATCGCCTCGACGTAGGCCAGCCACCCGGCCTTGGACTTGAGGTCGTCGTCGGTCTCCACCAGCATCTGCGCATCGACGCCGAAGCCGACCATCACGGCGAACGCGTGCTCGGTACCGTCGTATGAGACCCAGCCCAGGTCGATGCGTCGAGGCTCGGCGTCGCGAACACGCTCCAGCGCGGCCTTCACGTTGTTCAGCGGAACCTCGAGGTTGCGCGCGAGGAGGTTGCCCGTCCCCTGCGGCACGATCCCGAGAGCAGTCTCCGATCCCGCCAACGACTCGGCCACAGCCCGCACGGTGCCGTCTCCACCGACCGCGATCACGATGTCGCGGCCTTCCTCGCGGGCCTCGCGAGCCATACCGCGGCCCGGGTCCTCCGGAGTGGTCTCCCACCAGCGGATGTCGTACTGATCATCGAACACACCGCTCACCGCGGTCTGCAGAACCTCCTGCTGGACCTTCGAAGGGTTCCAGACGATGCCGATTCGCGCGTGGGTCATATCGTCAGCTTGGGACACCTCGTCCGATACCGCAAACTGAGGCTGCTCGATCAGCCGTAGAAGAGCTGCTCGAACGTCTTGCGTGCGCGCCGCGTCACACCGAGGTAGTCCTCTTCGAGCTCGGTCGCCGAGCGGTCGGGATACCCGAGCAGTCTCCCGATCGCGTCGAGCTGCCTGCGGTCCGCGGGCAGCACATCGCTGGTCTGACCGGTCAGCAGGGTGATCGCCGACCGGAGACGGCTGGAGAGCAGCCAGGCCTCACGAAGACGTGCGGCATCCTCCTCGGTCACGAAGTCCGCTGCCACCGCGGCCTCGAGCGCACCGAGGGTCGACGTCGTGCGCAGTCCGGGGACGGCGTGCGCGTGCTGCAGCTGCAACAGCTGGACGAGCCACTCCACGTCACTGAGCGAACCGGGCCCGAGCTTCAGGTGACGCCGGGGATCTGCGCCCTGCGGCAACCGCTCCCCCTCGACCCTCGCCTTGATGCGCTTGATCTCGCGTGTGCCCTGCAAGTCGACCGACTCCGGGTAGCGGATCGTGTCGGCCAGTGCCGTGAACCGCGCGATCAGCTTGGCGCTCCCCGCCACGCCGCGGGCCCGGAGCAGCGCCTGGGCCTCCCACGAGAGCGACCAGCGCCGGTAGTACTCCGTGTATGCCTCGATGGACCGCACGACGGGGCCGTTGCGCCCCTCGGGGCGCAGGTCGGCATCGAGGTCCAGCGGCAGGCGGTGGTCGGTGAGATGCTCGCGCAGCCCCGCCACGATCTGCGTCGCGAGTTTCTGCGCGCGCTGCGGATCGACGCCGTTCGCGTCGTAGACGTAGAGGATGTCGGCGTCGGAGCCGAAGCCCAGCTCGGCGCCGCCGAAGCGTCCCATCGCGATGACCGCGAAATCCAGCGCCTCGTCCTCCGGCGGAACGACGTCGCGGATCACCGCACGCAGGGCCGCCTGGATCGTGGCCTCGGTGATCTCGGTGAGCGCCGTGGCGACCTCCTCGATCGTGAGGACGTCGAGGACAGCGCCCATCGCCGTGCGCAGCAGCTCCCGCCTGCGCAGCGCCCTGACGGCGCGCAGGGCGTCGCCGATCGTCTCGTGGCGCGTCTGTATCGCGCGCGCCTCCTGGTCCAGCGCAGCGGCACCACGAGGCCGCAGGCGTCCCGTGCTGTCCAACCAGGCCACAGATTCCGGGATCCACTCCAGGAGCTCGCCGATGTAGCGCGAGGAGGACAGCAGCCGGGTGAGGCTCTCAGCCGCGCCGGAGGAGTCGCGCAGCATCCGCAGGAACCAGGGGGTGTCCCCGAGACGCTCGCTGATGCGGCGGAAGGCGAGCAGCGCATAATCCGGATCGCTGCCGTCTGCGAACCACCGCACCATGATGGGCATCAGGTGGCGCTGGATCGTCGCCTTGCGACTGAGCCCGCTCGTGAGGGCGCCGATGTGGCGCAGGGCTCCCGCCGGATCGCGGAACCCGATCGCCGCCAGGCGGTCGTGTGCCTGGGCGGCGGAGAGCGTGCGCTCCTCCTCCGGCAGGCCGGCGACGGCGCTCAGCAGCGGACGGTAGAACAGGCGGGTGTGGATCTCACGCACCTCGCGTCGCACGCTCTCCCAGCGCGCCCACACCCGCTCACCGCTCTCGGCGAGTCCGGTGCCCCTCGCCAGGGTCCGCAGGCCGGCGGGAGTGCGCGGCATCAGATGCGTGCGGCTGAGCTCGCGCAGCTGGAGCCGATGCTCCATGAGCCGGAGCAGCCGATAGTCGTCGGCGAACGCGGCGGCGTCGACCCGCCCGATGTAGCCGCCCTCGACGAGCGCGTCGAGGCTCTCGAGCGTGCCACGGGTGCGCAGCGACTCATCGGTGAGGCCGTGCACGAGCTGCAGCAGTTGCACGGTGAACTCGATGTCGCGCAGGCCGCCGGCGCCGAGCTTGAGCTGGTACGGGGCGTCCTCGGGATCGATGTGCTCCATCACGCGCTCGCGCATGCGCTGCACGCTCTCGACGAAGTCCTGTCGGGCGGCGCTGGACCAGATCTTCGGCTGCACCGCGGCGATGTACTCGGCGCCGAGCTCGGCGTCGCCGGCGAGCGGGCGTGCCTTGAGCAGGGCCTGGAACTCCCAGCTCTTCGCCCAGCGGTCGTAGTAGGCCAGATGCGACGCGAGCGAGCGGACCAGAGCACCCTGCTTGCCCTCGGGACGCAGCGCGGCATCCACCTCCCACAGCGGGGGCTCCACCTCGATCGCATCGAGGTTGCGCATCGTCTCGCGCGCGAGACGGGTCGCGATGTCGATGGCGCGTGCCTCCGTGACGACCTCTTCATCACTGCTGCCGCCGACGAAGATCACGTCGACATCGCTGACGTAGTTCAGCTCCCGCGCTCCGGCCTTTCCCATGCCGATGACGGCGAGGCGCGTCGCCGCCACTTCGCCAGGGCCCATCGAGTCCCGCAACCGGGTCCTGGCGACCGCGAGCGATGCTTCGAGCGCGGCACCGGCGATGTCCGCCAGCGCCGCCGACACCGGTGCGATGATCGTCTCCGGTGCAGGATGCGACAGGTCGTAGGCGGCGATGGCTGCGAGATTGCGCCGATATGCGACCCTGATCGCGACGACGGCTTCGTCTCCGGACAACTGCGCGAAACCGTCGTGCGCACCCACCGAAGCCAGCAGACGCTCGCGCAGTTCGTCGGACGACGGCAGAGCAGTGAGGGGGCCTTCCAGGACGGTCAGCTGGTCCGGATGACGGAGGAAGAAGTCGGCGAGCCCTTCGGACGCACCGAACACCCGCCAGACCCGTCGACGCGTCTCCTCGTCGACGAGAAGTCTCCGCAGCGGCGCCTCGTCCCGGCGCGCCACTCTGAGCAGCCCGCGCACGGCGGCATCGGGATCCGCCGCATCCGCCGCTTCGAGCAGCACGGTGCGCGGCTGGTCGAGGATGCTCGCCAGCTCCGACAGGGACGCTGCCGCCTCACTCAGCTCGGCGAAGCCGAGTCTGGCCAGCGCGGAGAGCGAGACGGAATCGTCCGGACGGGCCATGCGCGCCCCTCAGAGAAGCTCGAGGTTGTTCTTCAGTTCGAGCGGGGTGACCTGACCGCGGTAGGCCTCCCACTCCTTGCGCTTGTTGAGCAGCACGTAGTTGAACACCTGCTCCCCGAGCGTCTCGGCGACGAGTTCGGACGCCTCCATGTACTCGAGGGCGTGGTCGAGGCTCGCCGGCAGCGCCGAGTAGCCCAGGGCCCGTCGCTCCGCGTCGCTGAGAGCCCAGACGTTGTCCTCGGCCTCCGGCGGCAGCTCGTATCCCTCTTCGATGCCCTTGAGCCCGGCCGCCAGCATGAGCGCGTACGCCAGGTAGGGGTTCGCGGCCGAGTCCAACGCACGGTACTCCACGCGCGACGACTGCCCCTTATTGGGCTTGTACATCGGCACGCGCACGAGCGCGGAACGGTTGTTGTGGCCCCAGGTGATGAAGCTCGGCGCCTCGTCGCCGCCCCACAGGCGCTTGTAGGAGTTCACGAACTGGTTCGTGACGGCGGAGATCTCGTTCGCGTGCTTGAGCAGGCCCGCGATGAAGTGCCGCCCCGTCTTGGAGAGCTGGTACTTCGCGCCCTCCTCGTAGAACGCGTTCTGATCGCCCTCGAAGAGCGACATGTGCGTGTGCATGCCGCTGCCGGGCTGACCGCTGAGCGGCTTCGGCATGAACGTCGCGTAGACGCCCTGCTCGATCGCCACCTCCTTGATCACCGTGCGGAACGTCATGACGTTGTCGGCTGTGGTCAGCGCATCGGCGTAGCGCAGGTCGATCTCGTTCTGACCGGGGCCGCCCTCGTGATGGCTGAACTCGACGGAGATGCCGAGATCTTCCAGCATGCGCACGGAGCGACGGCGGAAGTCGTGCGCCGTGCCGCCGGGAACGTTGTCGAAGTAGCCGGCGGAGTCGACGGGCACGGGGCCGTCGGGTCCGAACGAGGACGACTTCAGGAGATAGAACTCGATCTCCGGATGGGTGTAGAAGGTGAATCCGGCGTCTGCGGCCTTCGCGAGCGTGCGCTTGAGCACGTGACGTGGGTCGGCGACGGCCGGCCGGCCGTCGGGGGTCGTCAGGTCGCAGAACATGCGCGCGGTCGGGTCGATCTCACCGCGCCAGGGCAGCGTCTGGAACGTCGTCGGATCGGGCTGGGCGAGCAGATCGGATTCGTAGGTGCGTGTCAGCCCCTCGATCGCCGAACCGTCGAATCCGATGCCTTCCGCGAAAGCCCCCTCGACCTCGGCGGGCGCGATGGCCACCGACTTGAGAGTGCCGATCACGTCCGTGAACCACAACCGCACGAACTTGACGCCGCGCTCCTCGATGGTCCGGAGGACGAAGTCCCTCTGCTTGTCCATGGCTACTCTGCGCCCTGGCCCTTTGCGTCGCCCTTGGCGTCCCAGCCCTGCTCGACGGCCTCTTCCTCGGCCCAGGAACGCGCGCGCTCCTTGACGACCTCGGGAGCACGGCGGGCTTCGGCCTCCGTGTCGAACGGGCCGATGCGGTCGATGGCGGGCGAGATCATGCCGAACTCGATCTCGCCAGTCGCGGAGTTGTACCAGTACTTGTGGTCGCCGTCAGACATGTCTGCCCCTTCTTCACGTGATGTCATCGATCCTACTGGCGCGCACCGTGGTCGCTAAGCTATCGCCCATGGCAAAAGCGATCGGCGTCGATATCGGCGGCACGGGAATCAAAGCAGGAATCGTCGACCTCGAGCACGGCGTCATGGCATCCGACCGGGTGCGGGTCCCCACTCCCGAGGGCGCATCGCCGCAGGACGTGCTCAACGCCGTGCAGACCCTTCTGAAGACGCTCGACGTGCACGAGTCGACGCTGCCGCTCGGGGTCGCCTTCCCAGCGATCGTCAAGCGCGGCAAGACGCTCTCGGCCGCGAACGTGTCCAAGGAGTGGATCGACTTCGACGCCGAACGATTCTTCCGCGACGGCCTCGGCCGCAACATCGTGTTCGTGAACGACGCCGATGCCGCGGGTGTCGCCGAAGCCCGCCACGGAGCGGCCAGGGATGTGCGCGGCTTCACGCTCCTGACGACCCTCGGCACCGGCATCGGATCCGCATTCCTCTACGACGGGGTGCTGCTGCCGAACACCGAGCTCGGTCACCTCAACTTCCGCGAGTTCGAGTCGGTCGAGACGTACGCCGCGACGTCGGCACGCGAACGGGAGAACCTCAGCTGGGCGGAGTGGGCCGAGCGCCTGCAGGCGTTCTACTCGCACATCGAGTTCCTGTTCAGCCCCGACCTGTTCGTGGTCGGCGGTGGCGTCTCGAAGAACGCCGGAGACTTCCTTCCGCTTCTCGACCTCAAGACGCCGATCGTCCCGGCGATCCACCGCAACAACTCGGGCATCATCGGCGCCGCATCCCTCGCCGGCGACTGATCCACGCACGTCCCTGACACCGAAGACCCCGATGACTGCCGTAGTCATCGGGGTCTTCGCGTGTTCGCGAAGGTGCGGGCCGGAGCCTCCTCCCCCGCTCAGTCGATCGGAGGTTCCCGTCGAACGCGGGTCCTCATGGCCAGACCCACCCCGGCGGCGGCGAGCACGACGGCGGCGAGGAGCAACGCGGGGCCGCTTCCGAGCCGGTGCGCCGCGGCACCGACCACCGCGCCTCCCGCGAGGGATCCCCACAGCAGGAGAGGGCGGCGCCAGGCGGATCCGGAACGCCCGGTGAGCAGCGCCGCGACCGCGAGACCCAGACTGACCAACGTGCCGGTCGCGTACGTGATGGCGACCCGCGCACGTCCGTCCGAGAGGTACAGGGTGTTCAGCGCCCCCATGGCGACGGCCAGCATCCAGAACCGAGCAGGGCTCGTCGGTACCACCGCAGCGAGGACGGCGCTCAGAGCGACGGCGGACGCGGATGCCGCCACCGCCCAGGCGCGCCGTCGCCCGTTCCCGCCGATCATCGCGCCGGCGGCGACGCCCAGGACGAAAGCCACCACCAGCGTCAAGGGCAGAAGCGACGACGCCAATCCCTGCTCGAGGATGTCCACACCGGCCTGGGTCGAATTGCCGCTCATGAAAGAGACGAAGAAGCCGCCGGTGTCGATGAACCCGATCGCATCCACATACCCCGCGACGCCGCTGAGCACCAATGACAAGGCCAGACCCCGTCGTGTGACATCTCTCATGGCGTAGACCTCATGGACGTGCCTTTCTGGGTGGCTACTCCGAGCCTAGGCGGTGCGATCCGCCCCGCCCCGGCACGCCCTCCCTGAGAACAGCGCTCTGGGCGCGCTGCCGGGAGTCGGGCGGAAGGAGACCTGATCAGATCTTCGTTATGCGAATGGGCCGACCTGTACGCCGGGTTCTGTTCCGGGGTTCTTCGCCCCTTCGACGGCCATCTCTCTCGGCGACACGTTGCCGTGGCACTCTAGCGGTCTACCCGAGGACTCGGCGAGCCGCGTCAACATCCTCTGTCTGACCTTGCTCCGGACGAGGTTTACCTGGCGGGCCATGTCACCATGGCCCCCGGTGGTCTCTTACACCACCCTTTCACCCTTACCCCTTGCGGGGCGGTCTACTCTCTGTGGCACTTTCTCGCGGATTGCTCCGGGTGGGCGTTACCCACCGTCCTGCCCTGAGGAGCCCGGACGTTCCTCGGTGCGGTTGCCCGCAACGCGGCCGTCCAGTCGACCCATTCGCGTCTCCAGTCTACGTTCTCCGAGACCCGCGGCCTGCGGCTACTTCTGCGCAGACTCCGCGATGCGCAGATCGAGGGGCACGTCGATCGGGAACGAGCCGAACAGTCGCGTCGTCGCCGTGGCCGCCGCCTCGCGCACGGCCTCGGCCGCCGCCTCCGCATGTTCGAACGGAACGTGCAGGATCACCTCATCGTGCAGGAAGAATGCCAGGTGCGGGGAGCGTGCGAACGGACCGGAGGCCGCAGCCTCGGCGAAGACCTCGGGGATCTGCTGCAGGCGGTGACGGATCTCGGCCAGCCAGATAAGCGACCACTCCGCAGCCGTGCCCTGAACGACGAAGTTCCGTGTGAACCGCCCCCAGTCGCGCGCCCTGCGCCGAGCGAGGGCCACCACCGCGGGATCGGCATCCGCATCGGTCGCCTCGGACTGCAGTCGCATCCACTCCACGGATGGGCGGGGTGATGATCGACCGAGCCAGGTCGACACGATGCCACCGTCCTCCCCCGTGCGTGCCGCGGCGTCGACGAGTGCCATGGCGCGCGGGTACACCTTGCGCAGCCGCGGAACCAGTCGGCCGCTATCGCCCGTCGTGGCACCGTACATCGCACCGAGGACCGCATACTTCGCCTCCTCGCGAGTGGCGACCGCCCCGGAAGCGACGACGCCCGCATAGAGGTCGCTCCCCCTGGCCGCACGAGCCATCGCCTCGTCGGCTGCCATCGCGGCGAGCATCCGCGGCTCGAGCTGCGCGACATCGGCCACGACCAGCGTCCACCCGGGGTCGGCACGCACCGCAGGGCGCAGGCTCCGCGGAAGCTGGAGCGCTCCCCCACCGGCGGAGGCCCATCGCCCGGTGACGACACCTCCGGGGATGTACACGGGGCGGAACCGGCCGTCATGCACCCATTCCGCCAGCCACGCCCACCCGTTGGCGCTGAGCAGCCGGGAGAGCTTCTTGTACGCCAGCAGCGGTTCGACGACCGGGTGGTCGTGCTCGGCGAGCTCCCACCGGCTCGTCGACTCGACCTGCACCCCGACGCGGTGCAGCGCCCTGAGCAGCTTCTGCTGACTGTCCAGGTGCAGCGAGGCATCGCCGAGGAGCTCGCGCACACGATCTCCGAGTTCGAGCATGCGACTCGGCACGCCGCCGGCTACCGGGCGGGTGCCCAGGGTGTCGGTGAGGATCGCGTCGTGCACGCCCTCGTCCCACGGCAATCCTGCGGCCCGCATCTCTTCCGCGATGAGTCCGCCCGCCGACTCCGCTGCGCACAGGAGCGTGAGACGTCCATCCGGCGCCGCGGCGATCACGCGGCGCTGCGCCCGGTACTGATCCAGAGTCGCGGCGATTGCATCCTCACCGCCCACCTCATCGAACACATCGAAGAGGGACGGTGCCGCCACGGTCGGTTCCCGCCATTCCCACTCCTGAGAGGCCGGGAGTGGCGTCGGCACCGAGGAGGTGTCGCGCAGGATCGCATGACACAGCACCAGGTCGTGACTGCGAGTGATCCGCACTCCGGCTCCAAGGAGGAGCGCGTAGGTTTCGGCGGCGGTCCGCATGATCCATCGAGGGGCGTCTGATGCCTCGGCGGTGCGGACCCAGTCCGGGAGGTCATCGGTACGCAGCGACGTGCGATCCTGCTCCTCGTCGTTCCCGTCGAGCTCGACGGCGACGTATTCGTGAGCGCCGACGGAGATGAGCGCGATGCGTCGTTCGACGCCCGACGCCGGCGCTGTCATCGCCGGCGAGCGGAGGCACCGCTCATGCGAGCCCGGACTCCTCGGTACGCACGAGGATGCACCCGCACTCGGGGCAGGAGACCACGAGGTCGTCCGCCGCGCGGCGGATGTCGTTCAGATCGGTGCTGGGAAGCAGGATGCGGCAGCCTTCGCAGGTGCCACGGGTGAGCAGCGCGGCACCCGCACTGTTCACGGCGCGACGGGCGTACTCCGCCAAGAGCTCGGGCGACACTCCCTCGGCGACGGCCGCACGATCGCGGGAGAGCTGCGCACCCAGGTCTGTGGCGGCAGCGACATCGGCCTTCGCCTGTGCGGTGAGCGCCGAACCCTCGGCTGTCGTCGCATCCAGAAGCGCCTGCTGCGCGGCGAGGGCGGCTTCTGCCTCTTCCAGTCGACCCATGACGTCGAGTTCGGCGTCTTCGAGGTCGCTCTGGCGCCGAGCAAGGCTCGCGAGTTCGTGCTCGAGCGCCTGCGCGTCCTTCGAGTTCGTCGACGCGGCGAGGCGCTCCGCATCGCGATTCCGACGCGCCTCGACGACGGCGACGTCGGACTCCAGACGCTTCAGCTCGGTGCGCACGTCGTCACGGGTGCCGGCGAGAGCGGTCAGCTCGCGCAGCTGCTCCTGACGGATGGCGACGAGCTCGGTGATCCGCCCCGCCTGGCTCGGCTTCGTTCGGGCACGCTCGGCCTGCGCGATGCGCCGGTCGAGGTCGGCGATGTCGAGCAGGGTGCGCTGGTTCTCGGGGCTGGCGTTCACGCTTCCAAATCTAGTCGCTGTCGCGACATCCGCCCATCAACGCACGTCGCCGTCGACGTAGTACCAGTGCCGGTCCTCGCGCACGAAGCGGCTGCGCTCATGGAGCGAGCCCCTCGCAGCACCCTGCCGCCAGAACGCCTCGAACTCCACCACGCCCTCGCGGTCGAAGGGGCCTCCGGCCGCGCGATCGATCACCAGCAGCCGTCGCCACTCGAGGTCCGGCTCGAAATCGATCGTCTCCGGCCTCGTGGTCGAGTGCCAGGTGCGCAGGAGGTGCCCGGCGTCCTGGAGGCCGAACGCGGTGTAACGCGAGCGCATCAGGCGCTCCGCCGTCGGCGCGGGCGCACCGTCGAGCAACGGCCCGCAGCAGCCGCCGAACACGTCCCCGGAAGCACACGGGCAGCGATCCTGGTCCTCGATCACGGTGTCATCCGACGCCATCTCCGCCTCCGTCGTCATCCCCTCAGCGTACGCTCGGGGAAAAGGCCAAGAAGGAGCACCGTGACCACTCAGCCCGTCGTCCCCTCGTTCACCGCCCACAACGGGTTCGCCCTTCCGGCCATCGGCCTCGGCACCTACGGACTCCTCGGAGATGCCGGGGCAGACGCAGTCGCCGGAGGCATCGGCGCGGGTTACCGTCTCATCGACACGGCGTTCAACTACGAGAACGAGGGTTCGGTCGGCCGTGGCGTCGCGGCCGCCGATGTGCCGCGCTCCGAGGTCATTGTCACCACGAAGCTCCCCGGTCGCCATCACCCGTCGGCGAAGGCACGCACCGGTATCGAGGAGAGCCGTTCGCGCCTCGGACTCGATGTGACGGATCTGCACCTGATCCACTGGCCGAATCCCCTCCAGGACGAGTACGTCCAGGCGTGGGCCGCGCTCGTGGACGCCCAGTCCCGCGGCGTGGTCCGACAGATCGGCGTCTCCAACTTCCTTCCGGAGCACCTGGAGCGCCTCGAGCAGGAGACCGGGGTGCGCCCCGTCGTCAATCAGATCGAGGTGCATCCGTACTTCCCGCAGGAGGAGCAGCTCGCGTATCACCGGGAACACGGCATCCTCACCGAAGCGTGGAGCCCGTTGGGGCGGGCGAGGGAGCTCTTCGACGAGGCCGTGATCCACGAGATCGCTGCGGCCCGCGAGATCACGACCGCCCAGACCGTGCTGGCCTGGCACGTCGCCCGCGGTACGGTGTCGATCCCGAAGGCGTCGTCGCTCGAGCACCAGGTGGCGAACCTCGCGGCGGCGCAGATCGTTCTCGACGATGCCGAGGTGGCGGCGATCACCGCGCTCGGACGTCCGGACGGACGCCTGTTCGACGCCGACCCGAGGACTCACGAGGAGTCCTGACGCAGACCCGCCTCAGATACCCTGCGTCACCCGCCTGGTCACGGCCGCAATGATGCGGCGGCTGCCGTGAGCGCGTCAGCGGACTGACGCAGCAGCGCCAGCTCACCCTCCGAGAACGAGGTGTTCCGGATCGGCACGGCACCCTTCGCGCTCACGATCGACGGCACCGAGAGCGCCACACCGTCCAGCCCGTGGAAGTCGCGCAGCACGGTGCTGACGGGCATCACGGCATGCTCGTCGCTCAGGATCGCTTCGACGATGCGTGCACTCGACAGTCCGATCGCGTAGTTGGTCGCCCCTTTGCCGAGGATGACCTTGTACGCGGCGTCGCGCACGTCGACGGCGATCTCCTGCAGTTCGTCGAGGGTGAAGCGAGGGTGGCCGGGCGTCTCCCACTCCAGGATCGGCACGGTGCCGATCGTCGCGCGAGACCAGAGAGGGAACTCCGTGTCGCCGTGCTCTCCGATGATGTGCGCGTGGACGCTGGCGGTGGAGACACCGGCTCGCTGGGCGAGCTTCCACCGCAGCCGCGAGGTGTCGAGCACTGTTCCGGAGGCGAAGATCCGCTCGGGAGGAAGCCCGGTCTCCTCCTGCGCGATGACCGTGAGCACATCGCACGGGTTCGTGACGATCACATAGATCGCGTTCGGGGCGACCTCGAGCAGGTCGGGCATCATGCTGCGGATGATGCCCGCGTTGACCTCGGCGAGCTCGATGCGGGTCTGACCGGGCTTCTGCTTCGCGCCCGCGGTGATCACCACGACGTGCGAGCCGGCGGCGACCGAGATGTCGTTGCCGCCGATGATGTCGCTGGAGCCCGTGAACTGCGTGCCGTGGGCGAGGTCGAGCACCTCCGCCTCGACCTTCTCGGTGGCGATGTCGTACAGCGCGACATGACGGGCGGAACCCCGGATCAGTGCCGCGTAGGCGACACTCGACCCGACGCTTCCCGCGCCGACGACCGTGAGCTTCGAGTTCTCGATGATCTCCATGCGCTCAGTCTCGCAGTGGTGAACCCCGATCAGCGAGCGATCTCGCCGGATCAATGTGTCCCACAGAGAAGGTCACAGAGCGGCGGCGACCGCCTCCGTCGCGGTCGCGTGCGTGAACCGGAACCCCGAGCGCTCCAGCACCAGCGGCCGCACGTCGGCATCGGGAAGCAGCAGCGAATCGGCCGCGTCGCCGAGGGCGAAACGCAACGCCCACGCCGGTGCCGGCACCCAGAACGGCCTGTGCATCCGAGCGGCCAGGGCTCGGCCGATGTCGTTCGCAGACGCCGGTGTCGGTCCCGTGAGGTTGACCGGGCCCGCGATCTTCTTGTCCAGGATGTGGCGGATCGCCCGCACCTCATCTTCGAGCGAGATCCAGGGCCAGATCTGCGTCCCGCGCCCGAGCGGCCCGGAGACGCCGAAACGGGTCAGCTGGATGAGCGGCTTGAGCACTCCGCGCCGGTGAATGACCGGCGCGGTGCGCAGCAGCGCGACCCGGGTGTGATCTTCGGCCTGACGCGCCTCGGCCTCCCAACGCACGGTCAGATCGGCCAAGAAGGTCTGCCCCGCAGCGGAGTCCTCGGTGAGGACCTCGCCGGGCGCAGAGCCGTAGTAGCCGACGGCCGATGCCGAGATGAGGGCCGGAGCGTCGGAGCGCAGTGCACGAAGCGCGGTGGTCAGGGTGCGCGTCGCTCCCAGGCGCGAGTCGATGAGCTCCTGACGGTAGCCACGCGTCCACGGGAGTCGTCCGACGCTGGCACCGCCGAGCGCGACGACCGCATCTGCTCCCGCCAGCACCTCCGGATCGAGCGCGCTCTCCCCCGGCTCCCACTGCGCCTCGTCCTCCGACCGCGGCGGGCGGCGGACGAGGGAGGTGACCTCGATGCCGTCGGCGCGCAGGGATGACGCGAGTGCGGAGCCGATGAGGCCCGATGCCCCGCTGATGACGATGCGTCGTGCCATGCGTGAGAGCTCCCGTTTCCGATCGCCGAGTCGTGTCGTGCGTTACAGCGTACGCGTCGGCGTGGACAGGCGCCGCCGGACAGGAGAATCGCGGCATGCTCCCGCGCAGCCCACCGGTGAGAGGGAAGGAGGAAGCCCCGTGCGGGCGTCGAGGTCTGCGAACAGACGGCCACCAGGTTCTGGGGGGTGTGGTGTGGGCCCTGCCGGGATCGAACCGACGACATCCACGGTGTAAACGTGGCGCTCTACCAGCTGAGCTAAAGGCCCTGGTGTCGTCAGTCTATCGGGAGGCCGATGCGCACCCGTGTCGTAGAAGAGGGATAGGCTGAATCCGGCGCGCGTTGTGCACAGCTGACAAGGCTGCCCGTGTCGCTTCCCGTTTCCTTGGCATGACCTGCCAGCTTGACGAAAGGTTCCCCCGTGACCGTGCACGACCAGGATCCGTACTCCCAGGGCCCCCTCGACAGCGATCCGGAGGAGACCGGCGAGTGGCAGCAGTCCCTCGATGAGCTGGTGGATGCCAAGGGCCACGGCCGCGGCCGCGAGATCATGCTCAGCCTGCTCAAGCGCTCGAAGGAGCTGCACCTGGGTGTGCCGATGGTCCCGACGACGGACTACATCAACACCATCGCATCGGAGAACGAGCCCGAGTTCCCCGGTGACGAGGAGGTCGAGCGCCGCTACCGCGCCTGGATCCGCTGGAACGCCGCGATCACGGTGCACCGCGCTCAGCGACCCGGCATCGGCGTCGGCGGCCACATCTCGACCTACGCCTCCTCGGCTGCTCTGTACGAGGTGGGCTTCAACCACTTCTTCAAGGGTGCGGACAACCCCGGCGGTGCAGACCAGATCTTCATCCAGGGTCACGCCTCCCCCGGTACCTATGCCCGGTCGTACCTCGAAGGACGCCTGACCGAGGACCAGCTCGACGGATTCCGCCAGGAGAAGTCGCACGCCCCCTACGGCATCCCGTCCTACCCGCACCCGCGCCTGATGCCGGAGTACTGGCAGTTCCCGACCGTGTCGATGGGCCTCGGCCCGATCAACGCG
Source organism: Microbacterium sp. PAMC22086 (assembly GCF_019443525.1). Lineage (NCBI taxonomy): Bacteria > Bacillati > Actinomycetota > Actinomycetes > Micrococcales > Microbacteriaceae > Microbacterium > Microbacterium sp. PAMC22086. The sequence goes on from NZ_CP080380.1 coordinate 2,567,466, forward strand.
ATCTACCAGGCGATGTCGAACAAGTACCTCGAGAACCGCGGCATCAAGGACACGTCCCAGTCGCGTGTCTGGGCCTTCCTGGGCGACGGCGAGATGGACGAGGTCGAGAGCCGCGGACAGCTGCAGGTCGCCGCCAACGAGGGCCTCGACAACCTGACGTTCGTCGTGAACTGCAACCTGCAGCGTCTCGACGGGCCCGTGCGAGGCAACGGCAAGATCATCCAGGAGCTCGAGTCGTTCTTCCGCGGTGCGGGCTGGAACGTCATCAAGGTCGTCTGGGGTCGCGAGTGGGACGACCTGCTCGCCCGCGACACCGAGGGCGCGCTGCTCAACCTGATGAACGTCACCCCCGACGGCGACTACCAGACGTACAAGGCCGAGTCCGGCGCGTACGTCCGTGAGCACTTCTTCGGCCGCGACGAGCGCGCCGCAGCCCTCGTCAAGGACTACTCCGACGACGACATCTGGAACCTCAAGCGCGGTGGCCACGACTACCGCAAGGTCTACGCCGCGTTCAAGGCAGCGACCGAGCACAAGGGCAAGCCCACCGTCATCCTCGCGAAGACCGTCAAGGGCTACGGCCTCGGTCCGCACTTCGAGGGCCGCAACGCGACCCACCAGATGAAGAAGATGACGCTGGACAACCTCAAGACGTTCCGCGACGCGATGCACATCCCGATCACGGATTCGCAGCTCGAGGAGAACCCGTACCTGCCCCCGTACTACAACCCGGGCCCCCAGGACGAGACGATCCAGTACATGCTCGAGCGTCGAAACGCGCTCGGCGGCTTCCTGCCGGAACGCCGCTCTACCCATGTCGGCCTTTCGCTGCCGGATGACACCGCCTACGCCCTGCCCAAGAAGGGCTCTGGCACGCAGGAGATCGCCACGACCATGGCGTTCGTCCGTCTGCTGAAGGACCTGCTGCGTTCCAAGGACTTCGGTCACCGCATCGTCCCGATCATCCCGGATGAGGCACGTACGTTCGGAATGGACGCCTACTTCCCTTCGGCGAAGATCTACAACCCGAACGGCCAGCACTACACCTCGGTCGACCGCGAACTCCTCCTCGCCTACAAGGAGAGCCCGCAGGGCCAGATCGTCCACGTCGGCATCAACGAGGCGGGCGCCGTTGCGGCGTTCACCGCGGCCGGCACGTCGTACGCCACGCACGGCGAGCCGCTGATCCCGATCTACCTCTTCTACTCGATGTTCGGATTCCAGCGCACGGGCGACGCCCAGTGGGCAGCCGGCGACCAGATGGCCCGCGGGTTCATCATGGGCGCGACGGCAGGGCGCACCACCCTCACGGGTGAGGGTCTGCAGCACGCCGACGGCCACTCGCACCTGCTCGCCGCCACCAACCCGGCGACGGTCTCGTACGACCCGGCGTACGGCTACGAGATCGCGCACATCATGCGCTCCGGTCTCGAGCGCATGTACGGCGGAAACCACGAAGACCCGAACGTTATGTACTACATCACGCTCTACAACGAGCCGATGGTGATGCCGGCGGAGCCGGAGAACGTGGACGTCGACGGCATCGTGCGCGGCATCCACCGCGTCTCGGTCGGCGAGGGCGAAGGCCCCCGTGCCCAGCTCTTCGCCTCGGGCGTCGGACTCCCCTGGGCCCTCGAGGCACAGCAGCTGCTGAAGAACGACTGGGGTGTGATCGCCGACGTCTGGTCGGTCACCTCGTGGACCGAGCTGCGCCGCGACGGCCTCGCCGCCGACGAGCACAACTTCCTGCACCCGGAGGAAGAGCCTCACACCGCGTACCTCACCCAGAAGCTGCAGGGCGCCGAAGGCCCCGTGGTCGCCGTCAGCGACTTCATGCACGCCGTGCAGGACCAGATCCGTCCGTGGGTGCCGAACCGCTTCGCCACTCTCGGCGCCGACGGTTTCGGCTTCTCGGACACCCGTGCCGCTGCCCGTCGCTTCTTCAAGATCGACGGCCCGTCGATCGTGGTGCGCACCCTGCAGTCGCTCGCCGAGGACGGGGTCGTCGACCGCTCGCTCGCCGCGCAGGCCATCCAGAAGTACAGCCTGCACGATGTGAACGCCGGCACCAGCGGCAACGCGGGCGGCGAAAGCTGAGCCCTCGGTGACAGGTTCTCCTCCTTCCGGCATGGACAAGGCCGCGACGCTCACCTGGCTGCGCCGGATCTCCGGTGACATCGCCTCGGTGACGATCAAGCGCCTGGAGGACACCCTCCCGTGGTACGCCGACATGCCACCAGCCCGCCGCTCTGCGGTCGGGCTGGTGGCCCAGGCGGGTATCACGTCGTTCATCCAGTGGTACGAGGACCCCACCTCCACTCCGTGGATCGCGGCGGACATCTTCGCGGCGGCTCCTCGCGAGCTGCTGCGAAGCGTGAGCCTCCAGCAGACTCTGCAGCTCATCCGCGTGACCGTCGAGGTCACCGAGGAGCGGGTCGCCGGGCGGGGGAACGATCTGCGCGAGGCGATCCTGCTCTACTCCCGCGACGTCGCCTTCGCGGCGGCCGACGTGTACGCGAGGGCGGCCGAGGCCCGCGGCCTGTGGGACGCGCGCCTGGAAGCACTCGTCGTCGACTCGATCCTCACCGGCGAGGCCGATGAAGAGCTGCCGAGCCGGATCGCCGCGCTCGGGTGGCACGGTCACGGCGAGGTCGCCGTCCTCGTCGGGACGACACCTCCGCAGTTCGACGTCGACCTGGTCCGCCGCACCGCCAGGAAGCTCGCCGTCGACGTGCTCATCGGTGTGCAGGGCTCCCGCCTCGTCCTGGTGCTCGGCCGCGCCAGGGTCGAGGGTCAGGAGGTCGAAGAGGAAGAACTCGGCTTCCAGGAGATCGCCGCCCGCCTGGAACCGTCGTTCGGGCCCGGATACGTCGTGCTCGGACCCGAGGTCGCAGCGCTCGTGGACGCGAGCCAGAGCGCCCGTGCCGCCCTCGCAGGATTCGCGGTCGCCCGCGCATGGCGCGGCGCACCCCGTCCGGTCGAGGCCGACGATCTGCTGCCAGAGCGCGCACTCGCCGGAGACCCGTTGGCGAAGCAGACGCTGATCGAGCGCATCTTCCGCCCCTTGCAGGCGCACTCCACCGACTTGGTCACCACCCTCTGGAGCTACCTCGACAACGGGCGCTCCCTGGAGGCCACGGCGCGCGAGCTGTTCGTGCACCCCAACACCGTGCGCTACCGCCTCAAGCGCGTGAGCGAAGTCATCGGCTGGGATGCCACCGGCCCCCGCGAAGCGCTCATCCTGCAGACCGCTCTGATCCTCGGCTCGATCGGTGCGGCGGATCAGGTCCGTCGGCGCGCCCCGCTCCGACGCACCCAGCGCTGAACCCTTCTCTGTACGCCACACACAAGGGTTTTTCGAAATCTTGTGATGGATCATCCACCGCTCTGCCCTAAACGTTGGCAGACTGGGTGGGTGATTGTCGTCGTATGCCCAGGTCAGGGCTCGCAGACCCCCGGATTCCTCGCTCCTTGGCTCGAGCTCGACGGAGTGGCAGAACGCCTCGACGCCTACTCTGACGCCGCGGAGGTCGATCTTCGCGAACACGGCACGGTATCGGACGCCGACACGATCCGGGACACCCGCATCGCTCAGCCGCTGATCGTCGCCGCATCGCTGATCGCCGGGGATGCCCTCACGCAGCGCGCCGGTCGACGTGCCGACGGCATCGCCGGGCACTCGGTCGGTGAGATCGCCGCACTCGTCGGCAGCCGTGTGATCGATGCCGACACCGGCATGCGCCTGGTGGGCATCCGCGGCCGCGCGATGGCCGATGCGGCAGCGCAGGAGCAGACAGGAATGAGTGCGGTCCTCGGCGGTGACGAGGAAGCCCTTCTCGCGCGCCTCGCCGAACTCGACCTCTCCCCCGCCAACTACAACGGCGGCGGACAGATCGTGGTCGCAGGCGCCCTCCCCGCTCTCGCGGCACTCGCCGAGGAGCCCCTCAAGGGCACCCGCGTGATCCCGCTGCAGGTCGCCGGCGCGTTCCACACGCGGTACATGGCATCGGCCGTCGCTGCGCTCCGCGATGCGGTATCCGACGTCACCCCCGCCAACCCCGACATCACGCTGTGGACCAACCGCGACGGCTCCGCCGTGGCCGACGGAGCGCAGGCACTGAGCTTCCTCGTCGATCAGGTGTCGTCCCCGGTGCGTTGGGACCTCTGCATGCAGTCCTTCGCCGACGCAGGCGTCACCGGTGTCATCGAACTCGCTCCGGCCGGCGCCCTGGTCGGCCTCGCCAAGCGCGGCCTCCGCGGTGTACCGACCGTCGCCGTGAAGACCCCTGAAGACCTTGATGCAGCCGTCGCGCTGCTGAACGGAGAAGCCGCATGAGCGTCACGCTCGCCCAGCTCACCGGTCCCGCGTACACGCGCATCTACTCCTACGGCGCCGCCCGTGGCGAGAATGCCGTGCCGAACGAAGACCTGATCGGCCCCATCGCCTCCAGCGACGAGTGGATCCGTCAGCGCACCGGCATCGTCACCCGCGCTCGCGCCGACAAGGGCACCGATGCGATCGACCTCGCGACCGCGGCGGCTGCCGAGGCCATCGAGAAGTCGGGCGTCGCGGCGGACCAGGTCGACCTGGTGATCGTCGCGACCATCAGCAACCCCAAGCAGACCCCCTCGGTCTCGGCCATCGTCGCCGACCGTGTCGGGGCGAACCCCGCAGCCGCCTACGACATCAACGCGGCCTGCGCAGGATACGCCTACGCGATCGCCCAGGCCGACGCGCTGATCAAGGCCGGCGCCGCCCGCTACGCACTGGTCATCGGCACGGAGAAGCTGTCCGACGTCGTCGACCCGACCGATCGCAGCATCTCGTTCCTGCTCGGTGACGGTGCAGGCGCAGCCCTGATCGGTCCGAGCGACACGCCGGGCATCGCACCGGCGGTATGGGGTTCGGATGGCTCGAAGGCCGACGCTGTGGGAATGAACGGCACCCTCACCGACTTCCGCGACGGCGTGGTGCCGTGGCCGACCCTTCGTCAGGAGGGCCCGACGGTCTTCCGCTGGGCCGTCTGGGAGATGGCCAAGGTCGCCCGTGAGGCGCTGGACAAAGCCGGCGTCGAGCCGACCGACATCGCCGCGTTCATCCCCCACCAGGCCAACATGCGCATCATCGACGAGTTCGCCAAGCAGCTCAAGCTGCCGGAGAGCACGGTGATCGCCCGCGACATCGAGACCACGGGCAACACCTCGGCGGCGTCGATCCCGCTGGCCAGCCACCGCCTGATGGCCGAGCACCCCGAGCTGTCGGGCGGTCTCGCACTGCAGATCGGCTTCGGCGCCGGCCTCGTGTTCGCCGCACAGGTCGTCGTCCTTCCCTGAGAATGCGCTGACTTTCCCTAGACTGTTCCACGGTTCCGAAAACAACCCGCAAGAAAGAGGAAGACCACATGGCTTTCACCAACGATGAGGTCCTCGCTGGCCTCGCAGAGCTCATCACCGACGAGACCGGCATCAACGCTTCCGAGGTCGCCCTCGAGAAGTCGTTCACGGACGACCTCGACATCGACTCCATCTCGATGATGACGATCGTCGTCAACGCCGAGGAGAAGTTCGGCGTCACCATCCCCGACGACGAGGTCAAGAACCTGAAGACCGTCGGCGACGCCGTCAGCTTCATCGTCGCGGGCCAGGAGTAATCCCGGCAGGATGCCACCCCCGCACCTCGCGGGGAGTGGCATCCTCCGACCTGCCCTCCCACCCGTTCGACTTCGTTTCGACAAGGAACCACACCCCATGACCAAGCGCATCGTCGTCACCGGCATCGGCGCCACCTCCGCCATCGGCGGAACGGCCCCGGAGAACTGGACGAACCTGCTGGCCGGCATGTCCGGCACCCGCACGCTCGAGCACGACTGGGTACAGCAGTACGAGCTGCCCGTCACCTTCGCCGCCGAGGCGATCGTCCGCCCGGAAGAGGTTCTCCCCCGCCACGAGGCCAAGCGTCTCGACCCCTCGTCGCAGTTCGCGTTGATCGCGGCGCGCGAGGCGTGGGCGGATGCCGGTTCCCCCGAAGTCGCCCCCGAGCGACTCGGTGTCGACTTCGCCACCGGCATCGGTGGACTCTGGACGCTCCTGGACGCCTGGGACACCCTCCGCGAGAAGGGCCCGCGACGGGTGATGCCGCTCACCGTCCCGATGCTCATGCCGAACGCCGCTGCAGGAAACCTGTCACTGCAGTTCCACGCCCGCGCCTACGCGCAGACCGTCGTCAGCGCGTGCGCCTCCAGCACCGAGTCGATCATCCATGCCTTCCACCACCTTCAGGACGGTCTCGCCGACGTCGTGATCGCCGGTGGCACGGAGTCCGCGATCCACCCGATCACGATGGCATCGTTCGCCTCCGCGCAGGCGCTCTCGCGTCGGAACGACGACCCGGCCCACGCGTCCCGACCGGGCGCGATCGACCGTGACGGATTCGTCATGGGCGAGGGAGCCGCAGCCCTGATCCTCGAGACCGAGGAGCACGCGAAGGCTCGCGGCGCCAAGATCTACGGCTATGTGCTCGGCGGAGGCGTCACCGCCGATGCCTACCACATCACCGGCAACGACCCCGAGGGCAACGGTGCCGCACGTGCGGTGACGCAGGCGCTCGAAGAGGCCGGCATCACCGCCGACCAGGTCACCCACATCAACGCGCACGCGACGTCGACCCCGGTCGGCGACCCCAACGAGTACGTCGCGCTCAAGAAGGTCTTCGGAGACCGAATCGACGAGATCCCCGTCTCGGCGACGAAGGCATCGACCGGGCACCTGCTCGGAGGCACCGGCGCACTCGAGGCGATCTTCGCGCTCCTCGCCCTGCGCGACCGTGTCGCACCGCCCACGATCAACATGACCGAGCCCGATCCCGCTGTCCCGTTCCGTCTTTCGGGCGACGCCACGCCGCTCGGCGAGGGTCCGCAGTTCGCGATCAGCAACTCGTTCGGATTCGGCGGTCACAACGCCGTGCTCGTGGTCGCCAGCGCCGACTGACACGCCAAAACGATGAGCGGCCCTCGGGATTCCGAGGGCCGCTCATCTCATCTGCATGAGGATCACACGGATGACTGAGCATCCGACGGTACTCAGTCATGCACCTGTGCGCAGGTCATGCAGGTGCGCGGTGATCCGTCAGGCGGAGCGGAGCAGACCGAGCTTCTGCGAACGCGCTTCCCTCATCCGCGTGATGCGCGGCAGGAACCAGCCGATCAACGGCCCGACGCCGAACGCGAAGAGCACGGTTCCCACGCCGACGGGTCCACCGAGCAGGAAGCCGATCAGCAGCACGCCGCCTTCGATCAGTGTCCGCACCAGCCACACCGCCCAGCCGGTACGTCGGACGAGGCCCGTCATCAATCCATCGCGGGGTCCGGGACCGAAGTCTGCGGCAATGTACAGACCGGTCGCGAAGGACAGCAGCAGGAGTCCGAAGACGAACATGGGGGCGCCGATCCACACCGAAGCGGGCTGCGGGATCAGAGCGAGTGCGAGGTCGGCGCTGGGCCCGACGATGAGCGCGTTCAAGACGGTGCCGAGCCCCACCCGCTGACGCAGCGGGATCCACAGCAGCAGCACGACGATGGACACGACGACGGTCATGACGCCGTATCGGAGGCCGGTCTGCTCGGCGAGACCGAGCGCCAGCACGTCCCACGGCGCGACGCCGATGCCGCCGCGCACCATGAAGCCGAGGGCCACGCCGTAGAGGAAGAGACCCACGAGCAGCTGTACGAGCCGCTCGACGAGGTCACGCCGACTGGTGGCGGTCACCGGGAGCACGACGGAGCGTAGGAGCATGCTTCCACTCTGGCCCCTGGGCCACGTCCGTCAGCGAATCCACTCAGCGCAAAGTGGCCTGCACTCGTCAGGCCACTTTGCGGCATGCTGGACGCATGGGATCACGACTCGTCGAACAGCTCGGGGCGCACAACGTGGCGGGCTCCGCAGCGACGACGCTCGCCGACCGGATCAGGGCGCTGATCCTCGACGGCCGGCTCACGGTCGGCGAACGTCTGCCGAGCGAGCGCGCTCTCGCGGTGGAGCTTCGCCGTTCCCGCTCCACGATCACCCGCACCTACGGGCTTCTCGAGGCCGACGGGTACGTCTCCCGTCTGCACGGAGGCAGCACGCGCGTCACCCTGCCGAACGGACACGCCGCGCCCGGCACTGATGCCGACGACGACGCCATCGATCTGTCCATCGCGTCGATGGACTCCACACCGGGACTGTATGACGCGACGGTCCGATCCCTCCCCCGCCTTGCGGCCTTGCGCGGCACCAGCGGATACTCCCTCCGTGGCCTTCCTGAGCTCCGAGAGGCCGTAGCGCAGCGGTTCCGGGATCGCGGAGCACCGACCTCGGCCGACGAGATCATCATCACCTCCGGGGCGCTCAACGCGGTGAACCTGATCCTCGCGGCGATCGGACGACGCGGCGAGAGGGCCCTGGTCGAGCAGCCCACGTTCCCGCACGCGCTCGAGGCGCTGCACCGGCACGGATACCGTCTGCTTCCGACGCCCGTCGACGTCGACGGATGGGACACGCGCCATCTGAACGAGACTCTGCTCGGCTCCCGCCCCCATGTCGCCTACCTCATCCCCGACTTCCACAACCCGACCGGCGCCACGCTGCCCGACGAGGAGCGCTCACGCATCGTCACGACGGCGCGCAACGTGGGCACTCAGCTCCTCGTCGATGAGACGACCACCGAGCTCGATATCGACCGCGGCTGGTCGCCGGCTCCGATGGCCGCGAGCGGACCCAATGTGATCACGGTCGGATCGATGTCGAAGATCGCATGGGGCGGGATGCGCATCGGTTGGATCCGTGCGAAGCGCACGGTCATCGCTCGACTGCTCGCCGTTCGTCCATCCTTCGAGCTGGGCACCGCACTGCTCGAGCAGTGCATCGCCGTCGAGCTTCTCGCCGACATGCCTGCGCTCACCTCGCACGTCGGTCAGCGTCTGCACGACGGTCGCGCAGCGGTGGAGGCCGGCGTGGCGGGCATCCCCGGCTTCCGGATGCCACCGACACCAGGAGGGCTGTCCGCATGGCTCGACATCGGTGCGCCGCTGTCCACCTCGCTGTCCCTCGCTGCTCGCGAGCGGCAGCTGATCCTGCCTCCCGGACCGCGCTTCACGACGGGCGGCGTGCTCGAACGTCGACTGCGCATCCCCATCACCCTGCCGCCCGAGCGCACGGCTGAGGCCATGCGTCGCCTTTCGTTGGCCTGGGAGGACGTGCGCGGCACCGGCACGTCCCCGCACGCTGAGCTGCAGCACGCCGCGGTGATCTGACCGACGACGAGGACCCCACCTCGTCTCCGGGGCGGGGTCCTCGCCGTGCGGAGCGGGGAAACGTCTTCTCAGCGTCCGGAATGACTCACCGGCATCCGATACTCACGCCTCCCCCGTTCCGGTCTGCGGGGTCGGGCTAGCCGACCTTGTGGAGCCAGACGACTCTGGCGTCGTCGCTGGCATGGCGGAAGGGTTCGAGTTCCTCGTCCCACGCGGAGCCGAGGGCGATGTCGAGCTCGCGCTGCAGCTCGACCGCGCTGCCCGCAGCGATCTCCATCGCGTAGCGGATGCGGTCTTCACCGATCACGATGTTGCCGGCGGCATCGGTCTGCGCGTAGTGGATACCCAGGTCGGGAGTGTGCAGCCAACGACCACCGTCGCTGCGGGGCGTGGGGTCCTCGGTCACCTCGAAGCGGAGGTGCTCCCACCCGCGGATCGACGTCGCGAGAGCGGCACCGGTGCCGACGGGGCCGTCCCAGTAGAACTCCGCACGTCGTGCGCCGTCGAGGACGGGCTGGTCGGTCCAGTCGAAGTTCACCGCACGCCCGATAGCGCGACCCACCGCCCATTCGAGGTGCGGGCAGAGCGCGCGAGGCGCAGAGTGGATGAACACCACTCCGCGTGCGTAAGCCGTCGCCATGATCTCTCCGTTTCATCAGGTGCGTCTTCCCCAACGACCTGAACCACGAAGTGGCGAGAATATGCGGTTGTGGGCCCATTCTCGCCGAGATCTGCGGAAACCACAAGCATGTCATTCGACGACGAAGGCCCCGGTCATGACGACCGGGGCCTTCGGACCGCGAACGGTCGAGTCGGTGAGGTCAGGCCTCGCTCATGGCCTGCTTGACCTGCTGGCCCTTGGCGGCGTAGTACGCCGCGCGGGCAGCGTCCTTGCGCGCCTGCTCGGCGTAGCCGAACTCGAGCGTCTCCTGGTCGACCTCGTAGTTGGGCACGTCGTCGGTGCCGTGGTACTTCTCGATGTAGGCGTCGAGCTCGGGGCCCGAGGTCCACGACGTGATGAGGCAGTAGCGCGGCTCAGTGCCGTTGTGCGTGGCGGCGTGCCACAGGCGCTGGGTGTCGACGATGAGCTGAGCGCCGGCGGGGAGCGCGATGCGGTACTCGATGCTCGGGTCGGTGCGGTTCTCGCGCAGGACGAAGTAGCTGTCCTTGTCATCGGTGAGGTTGAAGAAGCCGCGGACCACCCAGCCGGTGCCGTCCGGGTTCAGACGGTTGTTGTCGTCCTGGTGGAGGTTGTAGAGGCAGTCTCCGTACGGGGTCGGCTGCAGCTCGATCACGCGGCAACGGCCGACGTTGGCGCCCGGCTCCTGCGCGCGACGCGTCAGGTTCGGGGCCTTCTCGGTCTGCGAGTCGATCCAGACGCCGTCCTTGTCGGTGCGCGGCGGCTTGTGGTTCCAGAACCCGTTGCACTCGATGTCGCCGAAGGCACTGGCGAGCGGCGCGAAGCGGGTGTCACCCGACGACTTCCAGTCGTTGTACTCGATGTCGAGCCATTCCTTGGGGTCGAGCTCCTGGTTGTAGCTGTCGAGGACGACGAATCCCTTTTCCTCGAGGGCAGCGGACTTGATGTAACCCATGATCGAGTCATGTTCCTTTCATCGGGGGCCAGCACGTTTTAACAGGCCCTGATAAGGCAAGCCTAACAGCGTCACCCGCGAGCCCTTCGGAGGTCCGCCGTGCATAACCGAATAGACTGATCGGGGCGCCCGGCGAGTCCTCGGCACCCGTCGCTACGGGAGGACGAGACACCAGCATGAGCACCGCGACCAACGTCGAGGCGACAGCAGTCAACACGATCGAGTGGCTCGCGGCGGGCACCACCACCATCGTCGTCCCCGTGTATCAGCGGCAGTATCGGTGGGACATCGGGGGATGCGAACGTCTCCTGTCCGACATCCGCGCGGTCGCCCGTGAAGACGACGCCCACCGTCACTTCATCGGTTCGATCCTGTCCGCCGAAGACGGCGCCTCAGCCGAGTCGGATCTGATCCTCATCGACGGGCAGCAGCGCATCACCACGCTCATGCTCCTGGTGGCGGCTCTGCATCACGCGGTCCGCGACACCGACCAGGCTCTGGCCGCGGCGCTCGAACGCGTGCTGGTGCGCTCCGATGCCCCCGGCCGCACGAAGCTGCGCCCGCACGACGCCTGGGCAGACCTGTACGAATCCGTGGTGCTCGACCGACGCGACGATGCCGACCGCGAATCGCGCTTCGACGACAACTACGCCTTCTTCCGCAGCCAGATCCACGTGGACGAGGTTCCGCTCATCTGGCGCGGGCTGCAGAAGCTCGAGCACGTGTCGATCACCCTCGGCGCCCAGGCGAACGCCCAGCAGATCTTCGAGAGCCTGAACTCGACGGGTGAGCCGTTGCGCGACCACGAGCTCATCCACAACTACATTCTCATGGGGTTGAGCCACGCTGAGCAGGTCGATGTCGAATCCCGCTTCTGGGTGCCCATCGAGCGGCACACCGGCGAGGCGATCGGCGCCTTCTGGAGGCACTACCTCGTGCTCGTCACCGGACGTGAGGTCGCGGCGAACGGCGAGCACGGCGTGTACAGCGCGTTCCGGCAGTCGTTCCCCCGCGTCGATCTCTCCCACCTGCAGGCGGATGCGTCCGAGTGGCGGCACCACGCCGAGATCTACGGCATCCTGCTCGATCCGTCGCGGGAGCAGGACCCCGAGATCGCGCAGCAGCTGCGCCACGTCAACACGTTCGGCCGCTCCTCGTATCCGCTCGTGATGAGCGTCTACAGCGATCACGCGCGGGGCGTCATCGACCGCTCCGAGCTCATCGAGACATTGGAGTGGCTGCAGACCCTCTACCTTCGACGCGCACTGGTGAATCTGCCGACCGAGAGACTCGTCGCGAGGCTCTGCCGCGCGCGGCGCGACGGCCGGGACGCACTCGCACGTGCGTTCGCGCGCATCACCCCGTCCGACGAACGTGTGAGCGCCGTCCTGAAGTACAGCGAACTCCCCCACCCGGCCTACGTCCTCGGCAGGCTGGAGGGGGTCGACGACCTCGAGTCCTTCGACGTCGAGCACATCGTGCCTGTCGTGCCGGGTGACACGTGGTCCGGCGATGGCGAACGGCCCTGGATCGAGTACACCGAGGACGAGCAGAACAGCCACCGCGCCCTCGCCCCGACCCTCGGCAACCTGACCCTGCTCGAACAGCCCCTCACCGAGCGGGTGTTCGGCGCCTCGTTCCCCGTCAAGCGCACGGACGCCTACGCCCGCAGTTCCGTACCCGCCACGCGCGACCTCGCCGACGTCGACGCGTGGAACACGGCGGCGATCACTCGGCGCACGATCGCACTCACCGCCGACCTGATCCGCATCTGGGCGCGTCCCGCACTCCCGGAGATCGACGACGACGGCCTGACGCCGATCCTCGATGCCGTCCGCCGTCGCGGATGGCCGACGGGCTGGGAGCGGGAGTTCGACTACGTCGAGTACCGCGGTGAGCGCTGGGAGGTGCCCGACGTGAAGTACCTGTTCAACCGGGTCTTCCGTCGCGCCTGGACGGACACGAGGACCGCCGCGCTCGCGTACTGCGCCGCACACGGGGGCCCGATCTACCAGGACATGGCCTGGAAGGGCCAGTGGGACGAGCTCGACGAGGGCCATTTCCTCTACATGGGCTGGGATTCCAACTACATGATGACCGCTGTGCAGGGTGTGCTCGAGGAGTCGGGCATCGCCTCGGAGGTCTTCGTCAAGTACTCCTATATCGGAAATGTGATGTGAACATGAGCACCGTCATCCGCACGCTGCAGGATCTCACCGTCGAAGAGCACACGCTCACCGTTCCGCTGGTGTGGGGCGATCCCGCCGACCCCCGGACGATCGACATCTTCGCGCGCGTCGTCGCCCGCGAAGGCGGAGAGTCCCTCCCCTACCTCGTCTTCCTGCAGGGCGGGCCGGGGCACGAGGCACCGCGCCCGTTCCACTCCTCGACGTCGCCGGCCTGGCTCGATGAAGCACTCGCCCACTACCGCCTGGTCCTTCTCGACCAGCGCGGGACCGGGCTCTCCACCCCGGTCGGGGATCACGACCTCGCGCGCGGCGCGAAGGCCGTGGCCGAGCACCTCACGCACCTCCGCGCCGACGCGATCGTGCGCGACTGCGAGGCGATGCGGGAGCACCTGGGCGCCACCACGTGGAGCGTGCTCGGGCAGTCGTTCGGCGGCTTCACGACCCTGGCCTACCTCTCCACCGACGCCGCCTCTCTCGAAGACGTCTTCATCACGGGTGGTCTCAGCGCCGTCGGACGCCACCCCGACGATGTCTACGCGCTCTGCTACGACAAGATGCGCGACGCGTCCGAGCGCTACTACCGCCGATTCCCGGAGCACCGCGACGCCATGCGGCGACTCGTCGATCTTGCGGATGCCGGCGGCATCGTCCTTCCCGACGGCGAGGTGGTCTCCCGCTCGCGCCTGCGGTCGGTGGGGTCGGCGCTGGGCACCAACGACGGGTGGCAGACCCTGTGGTCGATCCTGGAGCGCGATCCGTCCTCGAACGCCTTCCGGTACGACCTGATGCACGCGATGCCCTACGACGGCCGCAACCCGCTGTACTTCGCGTTCCACGAATCGAGCTACGCCGACGGCCATGCCACCCGGTGGTCGGCCGAGCGCACCGAGCCGACAGACTTCCGCGACGACCCGACGCTGTTCACCGGCGAGCACATCCGCCGCGAGTGGACCGAGACGGTGCCCGCGTTCCAGCCGTGGCGCGATGTCGCCCTCCACCTCGCCGAGTTCGAGTGGCCGAGCATCTACGACGCCGCCGCCATCTCGGCGTCGGGTGCGACCGGTGCGGCCGCGGTCTACATCAACGACGTCTACGTGCCCTACGAGTTCTCTCTCGAGACCGCGAAGCTGCTCCCGGGCGTGCAGCTCTGGCAGACGAGTGAGCACGAGCACAACGGCCTGCGCAGCGGACCGGTGCTGTCCCACCTGATCGACCTCGCCCACGGCCGCCGCGTGCGCTGAGCTTCTCCTCCTCGAGGAGGACGCCCTCGTCCCACCCGACGCCTAGTCTGGAGCGCATGGAACAGGGTGTGGGGGTGATCGTCACGGTCGGAGTGCTGCTGCTTCTGGTCTCCGCCGTGATCGTCATGATCGCCTTCGGCTTCTCGAAGGTACCCATCGAGAAGAAGTACGAGAGCAGTGGAGGTGGCCTCGGCGGCGCGTTCGACGCCGTCTGGTCGCCGACTGCGCATGAAGCGGGAATGGACCGCGACCGCCAGACGCAGAGGACAGCTCCGGCACCAGCGCCCGGCGATCCCCCTGACACGATCGACGACGGGCGGATCCGGCTCGACCTCTGACGCCTCGGAGCACGGTCGGATGCGACGCACACATCCGAGAACGAAGAAGGCCCCACGCTCCGAGGAGCATGGGGCCTTCTTCGTGACGGTCGTTACTTGGACGAGCCGCCGAAGCCCTTGAAGCGCTGGTTGAACTTCTCGACGCGGCCGGCCGAGTCCATGATGCGCTGCTTGCCCGTGTAGAACGGGTGCGAAGCCGAGGAGATCTCGACGTCGATGACGGGGTACTCCACGCCGTCCAGCTCCATGGTCTTGTCGCTCGACACGGTCGAACGGGTGAGGAACGTCTCGCCCGATCCGAGGTCGCGGAACACGACAGCCTTGTACTCGGGGTGAATGTCAGTCTTCATGGGATTCCTTAGTTGCTGCCCTGGATTGTGCCAGGGACGAGGGAAGTCTGCGGTGCAGAGAGCACCAAGGGTCGATTCTATCAGACGCTCATCAGGATGCTGCGCGTGCCGCGTAGCGTCCGTCTTCGCTGGTGAGCACGATCGGCATGCCGAAGGTGTCGGTGAGCGCCTCCGCGGTGAGCGTCTCGGCGATCGGTCCTGCGGCCACGACGGCACCGTCGCGGATCAGCATGACGTGGGTGAACCCCACGGGGATCTCCTCCACGTGGTGCGTCACCATGAGCATGGCCGGGGTCGTCGGGGAGGAGGCGTAGCCGCTGAGGAGCGCGAGGAGCTCTTCCCTGGAGCCGAGATCGAGCGATGCCGTGGGCTCGTCGAGCAGCAGGAGCTCCGGGTCGGTCATCACGGCGCGCGCGATCTGGACGCGCTTCTGCTCGCCGTCGCTGAGCGTGCCGAAGGTGCGGTCGGCCAGGTGGTCGAGGCGCCAGTCGGCGAGGACACGGAGCGCGCGACGCTCATCGATGTCCTCGTAGCTCTCGTTCCATCGGCCGAGCACCGAGTAGGCGGCAGTGAGCACGGTGTTGAGGACCGTCTCGTCACGAGGGACCCGCTTGGCCATCGCCGAGGAGGCGAACCCGATACGTGGACGCACCTCGAACACGTCGGTGCGGCCGAGGGTCTCCCCCAGCACCGTCACCGTTCCGGCGGTCGGGTGCATGAGTGTGTCGGCCAGCTGCAGGAGCGTCGTCTTGCCCGCGCCGTTCGGGCCGAGGATCACCCATCGCTGATCATCGTCGACCTGCCAGGTCACGTGATCGATGATGTTGCGCCCCTCACGGCGCACGACGACGTCAGTGAATTCCAGAGCGCTCGGCATGTCCCCAGCCTATCGGCTCAGGCGGTCAGCTCCGCGTAGAGCGCGCGCGTCGTCTCGGCGATCGCCGCCCAGCTGAACTCGTTGCGCGCCCGCTCGCGTCCGGCCTCGCCGTAGGCGCGTGCTCTCTCCGGATCCATCGCCACCTCGGTGAGCACGGCGGCCAGATCCGCGATGTAACGCTGCGGATCGACCGGTGTGCCCGTGCCGTCCTGTACCTGCTCGATCGGGACGAGACGCCCGGTGACGCCGTCGGCGACGACCTCCGGGATCCCGCCGGTCGCCGTTCCCACCACGGCAGCACCACACGCCATGGCCTCGAGGTTCACGATGCCCAGCGGCTCGTAGATCGACGGGCAGACGAACGTCGTCGCTGCCGTCAAGATGGCGGACAGTTCGTCCCGCGGCAGCATCCGCTCGATCCAGATCACGCCGTCGCGGTTCTGCTGGAGCAGGCGCACCCCCTCCTGCACCTCGGCCATGATCTCCGGCGTGTCCGGAGCGCCGGCGCAGAGCACTAGCTGCACCTCCGGAGGGAGCAGCCGCGCAGCCTGCAGCAGATAGGGCAGCCCCTTCTGCCTCGTGATGCGTCCTACGAAGACCACCGAAGGACGGTCCGGATCCATCCCGATCGAGCGCAGGAACGACTCGTCCTGCACAGGGCGCCAGCGTTCGACGTCGATTCCGTTGTGGATCACCCGGACCTTCGCCGGGTCGACCTGCGGGTAGCTGCGCAGGATGTCGGCGCGCATCCCTGCGCTCACGGCGATCACGGCTGCGGCGTTCTCATAGGCCAGTCGCTCGATCCCGCTCGAGACGGCGTAACCGCCCCCGAGCTGCTCCGCCTTCCACGGCCGCAGGGGCTCGAGGCTGTGCGCTGTGAGGACGTGCGGGATGCCGTGCAGCTGGGAGGCGAGGTGACCGGCGAAGTTCGCGTACCAGGTGTGACTGTGCACCAGGTCGGCGTCGGCGATGGCCGAGACGATCTCCAGATCGGTGCCGAGCGTCTGCAATGCGGCATTCGCCCCCGCGAGCTCCACGGGCGTGCGGTACGCGAAGGTACCCGCCTCGTCTCGGGGAGCGCCGAACGCGCGCACCTGCACGTCCACGTGCTCCCTGAGGGCCGCGACGAGCTCGGCGACGTGCACGCCGGCACCGCCGTAGACCTCCGGCGGGTACTCCTTCGTGATCATTTCAACTCGCATGTCTGAACGCTAGTACAGCGACGACGAAGGCATCTATGGTGGAGCCATGTCCGCTCCAAAGAAGGTCTTCGGGATCATCCTCGCCGGCGGCGAGGGCAAGCGCCTCATGCCCCTCACGGTCGACAGAGCGAAACCCGCAGTGCCGTTCGGCGGACAGTACCGGCTCATCGACTTCGCCATCTCGAACCTCATCAATTCGGGACTGCGCCAGATCGTGGTGCTGACGCAGTACAAGTCCCACAGCCTCGACCGGCACATCTCGCAGACGTGGCGGATGTCGGCCCTGCTCGACTCGTACGTCACGTCCGTGCCCGCGCAACAGCGCCTGGGCAAGCGGTGGTTCTCCGGCTCTGCCGACGCGATCCTGCAGAGCATGAACCTCATCAACGACGAGAAGCCCGACATCGTCGTGGTGATCGGCGCCGACCACGTCTACCGCATGGACTTCCGTCAGATGCTCGAAGCCCACATCGAGTCCGGCGCGAAGGCGACCGTCGCCGGCATCCGTCAGCCGCTCGCGCTCGCGTCGCAGTTCGGTGTGATCGACGCCGACGCGGAATCGGGACGGATCAAGCAGTTCCTGGAGAAGCCGACCGACATCGCAGGTCTCGAGGACTCCCCCCACGAGGTGCTCGCCTCGATGGGCAACTACATCTTCGACGCCGACGCGCTGACCGCCGCCGTCGAGGCAGACGGGGAGTCCCCCGTGTCGGGGCACGACATGGGTGGCGACATCGTCCCCTATTTCGTCGAGCGCGGCGAGGCCGGCTACTACGACATGAAGCAGAACGAGGTCCCCGGCTCCTCGCCGCGCGACCGCTCGTACTGGCGAGACGTGGGGACGATCGACTCGTTCTACGACGCGCACCGCGATCTGATCTCCACCCTGCCCATCTTCAACCTCTACAACATGGAGTGGCCGATCCACTCGCAGGCGGTCAACTCCCCGCCGGCGAAGTTCGTCCGTGACTCGGTCGGTCGCATCGGCAACGCGATCGACTCGATCGTCTCGCTCGGATCCGTGCTGTCCGGTACCCACCTGGAACGCAGCGTTGTGGGTCCGTGGACCCTGGCAGGGGGCGGATCGACCATCACGGACTCGGTCGTCTTCGACCACGTGCACGTCGGGCAGGGGGCGCGCATCCATCGGGCGATCCTCGACAAGAACGTGGTGCTGGCCGATGGCGCGACGGTCGGCGTCGATCGCGAACGCGACCTGGCCCGTGGTTTCACCGTCACCGAATCCGGCATCACGGTCGTCGGCAAGGGCGTCTTCATCGAACGCTGAGTGCGTCACGGAGCACGCCGACCGTCCCGGTGATCGCTAGGCTCGACGGGTGACTGCCGCGCGTTTCCTCGTCGTCCTCGATGCCGATTCCACCCTCATCCGCAATGAGGTGATCGAGTTGCTTGCCGACGAAGCCGGACGGCGCTCCGAAGTGCAGGCCGCTACGGAGGCGGCGATGCGCGGCGAGGTCGATTTCGCGACGAGCCTGCGCTCCCGAGTGGCGGCACTCGAAGGCGTTCCCGTCTCGGCGTTCGAGCGTGTCCGGGCACGGATCGAGCCCACCCCCGGGGTACGTGAACTCACCGCGGCCGTCCACGACCGCGGAGGTGTCGTCGGCGTCGTCTCGGGAGGCTTCCACGAGATCCTCGACAGCGTCGCCCCCGAGCTCGGCGTCGATCGCTGGCGAGCGAACCGCCTCGACGTCGCAGACGGCGTGCTCTCCGGCCGGGTCGACGGCGACATCGTCGACGGCGCCGCGAAGGCATCCTCGCTCCGGGAATGGGCCGCAGAGCTCGGCGTCGGCCCCAGGGCGACCATCGCGATCGGCGACGGCGCGAACGACCTGCAGATGATGGCGGTGGCAGGCCTCGGCATCGCCTTCAACGCCAAGCCCGCCGTGCGCGCGGCCGCCAGCCTCGTGATCGGCCCGCAGGATCTTGCCGAGGTCATCGCGCTGCTGCCGTAGACCGAAGCCTGGAGAAAGCCCGGCGCCACCGCTAGCGTCGGTTCATGGACATCCTGCTCATCCCCGGCCTCTGGCTCGACGCATCCAGCTGGGAAGAGGTGGTCCCCGCGCTCGAAGAGGCAGGGCATCGCGCGCATCCGCTCACCCTGCCCGGACTCGATGACCCCGCGTCGACCTCTGCCGAGATCGGCATCGCGCGCTGGATCGCGGCAGCGGTGTCCGCCGTGGACGCTCTGTCAGGAGACGTCGTGGTGGTCGGTCACAGCGGCGGCGGGAACGTCGCGTGGGGCGTGGCCGATGCGCGCCCCGAGCGCGTGAGCCGTGTCATCTTCGTCGACACCGCTCCGCCGCCGGCCGAGAGCGGGATCAGCGAGTTCGAGGTCGTCGACGGTGTGGTGCCCTTCCCCGGCTGGGACTTCTTCCCCGACGAGGACGTCAGCGATCTCGACGAGTCGACGCGAGCGCGTACGGCGCCGCTCACCCGCAGTGTTCCCGCCAGAGTGCCCACCGACGCCATCGCGCTGGTGAATCCTGCGCGGTACCGAGTGCCGGTGACGCTGCTGATGGGCGGCCTGGATCAGGCCGCGTTCGAGGGGATGATCGACCAGTGGGGCGCCTACGCCGCCGAGTACCGTGCGATCGACGACGCCGAGGTCGTGCGCATCGGCTCCGGTCACTGGCCGCAGTTCTCGGTTCCCGAGAGGCTCGCGGAACTCCTCAACGCGGCGATCGCACGCTGAGATTCGACCTCGGGATCAGTGCCCCATCCCGAGTCCGCCGTCGACGGGGATGACCGCGCCCGAGATGTAACCGGCGTCATCACCCGCGAGCCAGGTCACCACGCCCGCGACCTCATCGGGGGTCGCGAATCGTGCCGCCGGGATGCTCGCCTTGTACTGCTTCTGGGTCTCCTCCGGCAGTTCCGCGGTCATGTCCGTCTCGATGAAGCCCGGAGCGACGACGTTGGCCGTGATCCCGCGGGCCCCGAGCTCACGCGTGATCGAGCGGGCGAAGCCGACCAGGGCGCTCTTCGATGCGGAGTAGTTCGCCTGCCCGGCGGAACCGTAGAGCCCCACGACACTCGAGATCAGGATGATGCGGCCGAACCGCGCGCGGAGCATGCCCTTCGAGGCACGCTTGACCACGCGGAACGTTCCTCCCAGGTTCGTGGCGACCACGCTGTCGAAGTCGTCCTCGCTCATGCGCATGAGGAGGGTGTCCTTCGTGATGCCGGCGTTGGCGACGACGATCTCGACCGGACCGAGCTGCTGCTCCACCTCGGTGAACGCGGCGTCGAGGGCAGCGGCATCCGTGACGTCCGCGCGGACGGTGAGCGTTCCCTCCGGCCCTTCGCCGCTGCGGGCGGTGACCGCGACGCGGTACCCGTCCCGCACGAAGCGCTCCGCGATCGCGCGGCCGATACCGCGGTTTCCGCCGGTGACGAGGACGACGCGCTCAGCGCTCATGGGGACACTCCTGCTCTGGGCCGGTGGCCCGAGTTCCCGAGCCGTCATCGATCCTACCGACGATGCCTCGCCCGACCACCTCCCGGCGTTTGACAGGCACGGACGGTGCTGGAACTCTGATCGAGACGAAAGGCTTCACCGTGAGCGACAACCGCACTCCCCCTCCTGCCGGCGAGCCACCACGCATTCCGCCTCGGCCGCCCGCTCCGGCTGCCTTCCCAGTCGTACCGGCCCTTCCCGCGTATCCGGCGCAGCCCACCCCGCAGCCGGCGCAGAACCAGCCCGTCCCGCCGGCGTACAGCCTGACGACCCCGCCCGCCTATGCGCCCTACGGCGCGCCGGTCTACCCCGCAGCCCCAGCCCCGCGCCCCACGAGTGGACTCGCGATCACCTCGCTGATCTGCGGCATCGCCGGAGTCGTGCTCGTCTGGGCCATCATTCCGGTGCTGGCGTCGATCGCAGCCGTGATTACCGGTCACATGGCGCTCGGGCAGACCCGGCGTGATCCCGGCATCGGCGGTCGAGGCATGGCCATCGCCGGACTGATTCTCGGTTACGCGATGATCGCGATCGCCGCATTCACCCTCATCGGCATCATCATCAGCTTCCTGTTCGTCGGAGCGTTCAGCCTGCCCTTCATCTTCTCCCGCTGATCTGCCGCAGAAGGGGCACGCCGACGGGTCGGCAGCGGCGTAGGCTTGAGGCATCGTGAAGAACGCGCGTCAAGTCCCGGCCGTCACCTCCCTGCCGCAGTCTCCGCAGGACGAGGCTGACCATCGCGTGCGCCGATATGTCCTGACGATGACCATCCGCATCGTGTGCTTCGCACTCATGGTGCTCGTCCAGCCCTACGGGTGGTACACCTGGGTCTTCGGGATCTCGGCGGCCGTGCTTCCGTACATCGCCGTGGTGTTCGCGAACGCGGGCAGCGACAGCACCGAAGCCACGACGGAGTCGCCCTTGCAGGAGCTGGAAGCGCCGGGACCGGTTCCGATCGAGCCCGAGGCGACGACCCCGCCGGTGTTCACGATCCATGAAGGCCCCAAGGACCGATGACACAGCTCGAATGCTCGCGCGCCGGGTGCCGGAGCGCGGCGACCAGACAGGTCGTGTGGCGTAATCCTCGGATCCACGCCATCGATCGGGAGAAGATCTGGCTGGCCTGCGATGAGCATGTCGAGTACCTCCGCGACTACCTCGCAGCACGTGAGTTCCCGGTGACTGTTCGAGACGGAGTTCCGGCATGAGCCGACGACTGACCAGGTGGGTCATCTACGTGCTCATCGCGATCGGATTCGGGGTCGCGTGCGTGTTCCTGTCGCATTGGCAGTTCGAGCGGAACGAATCCCGTGCCGCGCAGATCGAACTCGTCGAGCAGAACTACGACGCCGACCCCGTCCCCCTGACCGATCTCATCGGAGACGACGGCGCGCTCGATCCGGCCGATGAGTGGCGCCCGGTGGTCCTGAAGGGCGAGTACCTGGCGGAACAGCAGCTGCTGGTCAGGAACCGCCCTCACGGTGGGACCAGTGCTTTCGAGGTGCTGGTGCCGTTCCGTGACGCCGATGGACGCATCTTCATCGTCGATCGCGGCTGGGTGCCGCCCGGCGATGGCGATGCCCCGGATTCGGTGCCGGCCCCTCCCTCGGGGGAAGCCGAGGTCACGGTGCGACTTCGCCCGGGCGAGCAGCTACCGGCCTCGGGTCGCGGGGCACCCGAAGGACAGGTCCCGACCATCAACCTGCCGTCGATCGCGACGCTCGTCGACGGCGATGTGATCACGAGCGCCTACGGACGAGTGATCAGCGAGGAACCGGCAGGGGACGGCGCACTGGGTGGATTCGACTCCCCCACCGACGATCCCGGTCCACATCTGTCGTACGCGATCCAGTGGATTCTCTTCGCCCTGATGGGCTTCATCTTCATCGGATACATCATCCGCACGGAGATCGTGAAGCACCGCGAAGAGGTCGAGGGCGCGCCGGCCCCGGTCAGGAAGTCGCGTCGCAAGGACCACGATGCCGACGTCGAGGACGAACTGCTCGACGTGCGCTGATCGGTGCAGCCGCTGCGGAGACAGAGCCAGCGCCGTTCATCGCGAGACGTCGAAGCCACCGTGGTGGGTGCGCCATTCCTCGAGCGCCCCGATCTCGACCACCTGAAAGTCACTCATGCACGTCCGTCGACGATCTGATCGCTCTCCACGCCGGTGATCGAGCCCATCACGGTGCGTTGCCAGCCACCCTCCGCGCGACGATAGATGATCCGGTTATGGTTCCGGTCCGCTGATCCCTGCCAGAACTCGACTCGCGTCGCAACGATCCTCCAGAGAACCCGTTCCCCCGCCGCGATGCCACCGCGGGCCTCGGCCGAGCGCGCGGCGAGATCTGCGGCGCTCTCCACCGGAGAAGCTTCTCGGATCATTCCTCGCACGCGAACGGCTCGCCGGAGCGGCTGCCACCAGAAGTTCAACGCCGCGGCGGGGCGCGCAGCGATCTGCTGGCTCTTGCGGGAAGAGCGCGCCCCGGCGAACGACCATCCCTCCGCATCGACGTTCTTGAGGATCAGTGTCCGCGCATCCGGTATGCCGTCACCGTCCACCGTCGCCAGTGTGGCCGTGTGCGGCTCTGCGACCCCGCTCTCGGCCGCCTCCCCGATCCAGTCGACGAAGAGCGGCTCAGGATCCTCTGGAAGCTCTGCGAGGTCGAGCGTCGGCGCGGCGCCGGTGAGGGAAGGCTGCGCACGCAACCACTCCCTGATATCTGACAAGGACGGGGGTGGCGCAATCGACATGGTCCCGACTATGCCACGAATACTCTGCGGGCTCACCCCTTTCCCGCGAAGGGATCAGGCGAGCTCGATGAGGTCCTGGTACTCCTGGCTCCAGATGTCCTCGACACCGTCGGGCAGGATGAGCACGCGCTCGGGGTTGAGCGACTGCACGGCGCCCGGATCATGCGAGACGAGCACGACAGCGCCCTCGTAGTGCGCGAGCGCACCGAGGATCTCCTCGCGGGAGGCGGGGTCGAGGTTGTTGGTCGGCTCGTCGAGCAGCAGCAGGTTCGCGGACGAGACGACGAGCGTCGCAAGCGACAGACGCGTTTTCTCGCCACCGGAAAGCACTCCGGCGGGCTTGAGCACATCGTCGCCCGTGAACAGGAACGACCCCAGCACCTTGCGGGCCTCGGTCTCGGTGATGTGCGGAGCGGCCGAGACCATGTTCTCCAGCACCGAGCGGTTCACATCGAGGTTCTCGTGCTCCTGCGCGTAGTACCCGACCTTGAGACCGTGCCCCGGCTCCAGCTGCCCCGTGTCCGGCTGGTCGACACCGGCGAGCATGCGCAACAGCGTGGTCTTGCCCGCACCGTTGAGACCGAGCACGACCACCTTGGAGCCGCGATCGATGGCCAGGTCGACATCGGTGAAGATCTCGAGCGATCCGTACGACTTCGACAGGCCTGACGCCATCATCGGCGTCTTGCCGCAGGGCGCCGGCTTCGGGAAGCGCAGCTTCGCGACCCGGTCTTCCTGGCGCACCTCGTCGAGCCCCGCGAGCAGCTTCTCGGCGCGCGCGATCATCTGATGCGCAGCAGCGGCCTTCGAGGCCTTCGCCCCGAAGCGTGCGGCCTGCAGCTGCAGGGTCGTCGCCTTCTTCTCGGCGTTCGCACGCTCTTTCTTGCGGCGCTCCTCATCGGCCACCCGCTGGCGCAGGTAGTTCTTCCAGTTCATGTTGTAGGTGTCGATGCTCTGGCGGTTGGCGTCGAGGTAGAACACGCGGTTCACCGTCTCGCCGACCAGCTCGACATCGTGGCTGATCACGATCAGTCCACCCTTGTAGCCCTTGAGGAACTCCCGCAGCCACACGACGCTGTCGGCGTCGAGGTGGTTCGTCGGCTCGTCGAGGATCATCGTCTCGGCGTCGGAGAACAGGATGCGGGCGAGCTCGATGCGGCGACGCTGACCACCGGAGAGCGTCGACAGCGGCTGGTCGAGGATGCGGTCGGGAAGCGACAGGTTGTTGGCGATGGAGGCGGCCTCGGCCTCTGCCGCATAGCCGCCCTGTGCCTCGAACTGCTCGGTGAGACGGGCATAGCGCTTCATCGCCTTGTCGGCCACCGCCGGGTCGTCGGAGCCCATCGCGAGCGCGGCCTCGGTCATGCCGAGGTTGAGCTGACCGAGCCCGCGAGCATCGAGGATGCGGGTGCGCGCGAGGTCTTCGGGGTTGCCCGAACGGGGGTCCTGCGGGAGGTAGCCGAGCTCGCCGGAGCGGGTCACGCTTCCGCCGGAGGGCAGCACGTCGCCCGCGAGCACCTTGGTGAGCGTGGTCTTTCCGGCCCCGTTGCGGCCGACGAGTCCGATCTTGTCTCCGTCGGCGACGCGGAACGAGACGTTCTCCATCAGCAGGCGCGCGCCAACGCGGATCTCGAGGTCGTGCACGGCAAGCACAGCGGACGTCCGTTCTTTCGGGGAGGTTGTTCGGCCGATCGGCCAGCCTCCCAGTATAAGCGTCGTAGCCGGGCGTCGCGGTCAGCAAGATCAGCCCGGAGAGTGAGCGTCCCGATACCTCAGAGGGATGCCTGTGCCATCGCCTGCCGCATAACGTGCGGGAGTGGACACCCCGCGGCGCACGTGCCCCGGATACTGATGCTGACGACGTTCGACATCGATGACTACGTGTACGACGCCCTCGAGGCCGGTGCCAGCGGGTTTCTGCTGAAGGACGCACTACCGGAGGAACTCGTGCACGCGGTGCGGGTCGTTGCAGGTGGAGATGCGCTGCTCGCCCCCAGTGTGACCCGTCGCATGATCGAGCAGTTCGCCGGCCGTCGCCCCCGGGCACCGCGTTCGGCGACAACCCTGGCCGACCTCACCGATCGGGAGCGCGAGGTGCTCGTGCTCATCGGTCGAGGACGCTCCAACACGGAGATCGCCGCCGAGCTCTTCATCGCGGAGCAGACCGTGAAGACGCACGTCGGCAAGGTGCTCGCGAAGCTGAACCTGCGCGACCGCGTGCACGCCGTGATCCTCGCCTACGACACCGGACTCGTAGAGCCCTCATCCTGACTCACCCCGTCGTAGGGGGTCGCAACAGCACCCGAGGATGATGCCTCCGCCTGCACCGCGTCCATAGTCTCCTGGAACACCGCTTCCGAGGAGGACTCATGACCATCGTCCAGGCACCGCGCGCCGTCAGCACCACGACTCCCCCGCGCGCATCCCGCGACACCGGGGTCGACTTCCTCCGGGCCCTCTGCGTCCTCGGCGTCGTCCTCCTGCACGCGATCATGGTCGGCGTCACCGTCGGCGAGTCCGGCCCGGTCTTCGACAGCGCCAGCGACGAAACGGCATGGATCGCACCGCTCAGCTGGTTCCTGCAGGTGATGCCGCTGTTCTTCGTGATCGGAGGCTTCTCCGGACTCCTCGCCTATCAGCGGATGCGTCAGCGCGGAGGAACGGCTATCGGCTTCGTCGCCGGCCGCGTGCACCGCCTGCTGCGTCCGGCGATCCTCACGATCGCCGTCATCGGACTCGCGCTCGCCCTGCTCACCGTCTCGGGCGTCCCTGCCGACCTGATCGCGACGGCCGGCTTCCGCTACGGGCAGCCGCTCTGGTTCCTGGGGGTCTTCCTCCTCTGCCAGGCGTTGCTCCCCCTCCTCGCCGCCTCTCATGAGCGCGCGCCCCTGCGGACCATCGGAGCCCTGGCCGTCGCCGCGATCGCCGTCGACGTACTTCGGGCGGCCTCCGGACTCGAAGGCCTGGGCTTCCTGAACCTCGCCTTCGTGTGGATGACCCTCCAGCAGCTCGGTTTCTTCCTCGCCGACGGCAGCATCGACCGCCTCAGCAGACGCGTCCGTGCCGCTGCAGGCATCGCCGCCCTCCTGACGCTGGTGGCGACGTTCGCCTTCGGGATATACTCCCCCGACCTGATCGCCAACATGACGATCTACCTGTGGCACATGCCGGTGCTGCTGCTCATGGCCGGCTCCACCGCCGTGTTCGCCCTCATGACCGGCATGAGGCTGCCGGCGCTGGACAGCGCGGGCTGGTGGGCCGGGCGCCCGCTCTGGCTCGCGACCGCCGTCGCTCTGACGGCCCTCGTAGCCGTCGCGTTCACGCGATTCGAATCGCAGCCCGCGCTCCCGGCGACGTCCTCGATGCGTCGTCTCGTCGTGGGAACCCTGAGCGGCCTCGTCGGCATCGTGCTGCTGCTGGCCCTCGGCACCTCGGTCGCGACCGCGCTGATCGCGATCGCGCTGATCGCGGCCTCCCTGCGGCTGTCGTCGCTTTCCTCCGCAGGGGCGGCGTCTCAGTCGGCATCCCCCACCGCCAGGCTCGTGCCTGCCTGAGTCAGCCCATGCCCCTCGCCGCCAGTGCGTCTCCGACCTCATCCGCATGCGTGAGCGCGAGCACGAGCAGGGGCACTACGGTGCGGACGCCCAGGCGCACATCACGCGCCTGCTCAGCCTCCCGGACGCGTGCGGCGAACCCGGCGATCACCGGGATGGTAGCGAGGGTCAGCGATATCGTCAGCGCCATCGCCTCCGGGTCCGCCCCGACCCTGCGCAGCGGCCGCAGGAGCCGGTGCAACGCCTCGAGAAGGTCTGCCATCCGGGTGGTGAGCGTGAGCAGGCTGGCCAGGAGCAGCACCGCCAGGACCCTTCCTGTGCTGATCCACGCGGCCACCGGCGACACGAAGATCACCAGGGCGGCGGTGAGGACGAGGACGATCCACCGCAGTCGCCACATCTCGACCAGGAGCACGCGGAGCGGCATCCCGCTCACGCCGTAGAGCCCGACGACGATCAGGAGCGAGACGGCGATGCTGATCGGGTCGTGAGGATACAGCGAGAGAAGGAGAGCCCCGATCGCGAGGGCCGCGAGCTTGACCCCGGCGGGGAGGCGATGGAGTATCCCTGTTCCCGGGCGGTACAGCGCGATCACGCGCACGCCTGACGATATGCCGCGATCACCGTCGGTGGCGGGCCTGAGGCGACGATCCGTCCGTCCTCGAAGAGCAGCGCGGTGTCGCAGCGGGCCGCGAGCTCGAGGTCGTGCGTCACCACCACGAGCTGAGCCTGCTGGGCGAGCAGGAGGTCGCCGATGCGGCGGGCGTTGCGCAGATCGAGGAGCGTCGTCGGCTCGTCCGCGACGATGACCCTCGGCGCCGCGATCAGCACCGAGGCCAGCGCGAGCATCTGCTTCTGCCCGCCGGACAGGCTCGATGCGGGCATCTCCGCATGTGCCCCCAGTCCGTGCACCTGGAGGGCCTGCCTGACGCGCTCGGCGATCTCCTTCCTCGGGAGGCCGCGCAGCGACAGCGCGAGGTCTTCGGCAGGGGTCGGCATGAGGATCTGCGCATCCGGGTTGGTGAACACGAAGCCCACGAGTCTGCGCACCGCGGCACGCTCGCGCACCGTGTCGAACCCGTGTACCGACACCGAACCGCTGTGGGGCGCGATGAGGCCGTTCAGCACTCTCGCGAAGGTCGACTTGCCAGACCCGTTCGCCCCGATCACGGCGATGGTCGCCGCTGTGAGCTCGGCGCTGACGTCGTGCAGTACCCGACGACCGTCGATCTGCACCGACACCCGGTCGAGGCTGATCGGAGCGATGCCGATCTGAGGGGATGTCGTCACCTTGGGCCTCTCCACGCGTCTCACCTGAACACTGTTCACCTGAACGTCGTTCACTATAATCGGAGCATGAGCCCTGAGCCCAATCCCGCACGTCACGACCGCGACAGCGTGGCCAGGAGTGCCCTCGCTCTGCTCGACGAGGTGGGGCTGGCAGACCTCTCGATGCGGCGTATCGCGGCGGGCCTCGACGTGCAGCCGAGCGCGCTCTACTGGCACTTCGCGAACAAGCAGGAGCTGATCGCGGAGCTGGCCGATCGGATCACCGCCACGATCCCGAGCGAGCCGACCGACGTCGTGGCGACGGCGCGGGGCATCCGTGACGCGCTCTTCACCTACCGCGACGGCGCGGAGCTGGTCCTCAGCACCTACGCGCTCCAGCTCGGCTCCTCGCAGGCGCAGACCGCGTTGGCCGATGCGCTGCGCGCGCAGGGTGCCGCCGACGTGGAGGATCGGAGCGCCGCGATCCTGCACTTCGTGCTCGGCCATGCCACGCTCGTGCAGCAGCGCATGCACGCCGACAGCCACGGCGCCCTGCCGGACACCGATGACGTCGACGTCACCGCCGGCCTCGATCGCGTCTTCGAGCTCGGGGTCACCGCCCTCGCCGGAGTGATCAGCGCGCCGCCGACTCCGCCGCGTGCCCGAGCCTGAGACCGGGCACCAGAGCCAGCACGACGAGGACGATACAGAACGCGAACACCGCGCTGAACGCCCCTGCCCCGCCGCCGAGGGTCGCGACGCCGAGCCCGGCGAGGGCGATGGCGACGGCCGATCCGGACGCATCCGAGATGGACAGCGCCGAGGAGTTGAACCCCTGGTCGGTATCGTCCGAGTAGGCCAGCGTCAGCACCGTGAGACGAGGATAGAGCAGCCCCATCCCGCCCCCGGCGAACGCCCAGGCCACCACGACCACGGCGGCCGAGACATCGAACACCGCGGCCGTGAGCACGCACAGCATGGCGATGAGCAGCGAGCTCAGGCTGATCGTCGTGATGCGGTGATTCCCCAACCGCTCCCCGAATCGCCCCTGCAGAGCCGAGGCGCCTGCCCAGGCCAGCGCCGCGAGCATCAGGGCGATGCCCGCCCATGTCGCGGTGAAGTCGAACTTCTTCATCAGCAGATACGGGATGTACGCCTCAGCCGCGAAGAAGGCCCCGGCCACGATTCCCCGCATCAGCACCACGCTCGGGAGCCCCGCTCCGGCGCGGAGTGTGCGCCGCGGCAACAGCGGCATCACGGCGAATCCGATCGCCAGCACGGCGCCGAGCGCCACCGGCCACCTCATCGAGGGCTGCAGATCCGCCGAGAAGCCGACCACGACGGCCAAGACCGCGACCACCACCGCCAGCACCAGCCGCACGATCAGCGTCTTGCGGTCCTGCGGGGTGCCGCGGCCGAGGTCCACACCGCGAAGACGGACGGCGATCATCAGGAATGCCGCAGCCGTCAGCACCGCCACGCCGAGGAACGCCCAGCGCCAGTCGAGATACTCGGCGACCGCACCGGCGAGGAAGGGACCGACCATCGACGGCACGACCCATGCCGCGGCGAAGGCGGCGAAGATCCGACCGTGCAGGTGGGGCGGATACAGCCGGGCGACCACGACGTACAGTGCGACCGTCTGCCCTCCGGTCCCGAGGCCCTGGACGAGTCGTCCGATCAGGAACTGATGCATCGTGACGGCGAAGCCGGAGAGCAGCAGGCCGATGATGAAGAGGGTCACGGCGACGTACAGGGCACCGCGCGGTCCGCGGGCATCCGACCATGTTCCGGTCGCGACCATGCCGATCACACTCGTCGCCAGAGTGCCGGCGAAGGCGACGGCGAACAGAGCCTCACCGTTCAGCGCTGCGCTGACGATCGGCATCACGGTGGTGACCGCGAGGGCTTCGATCGCCCCGAGGAAGATCAGCGCGACCGCGCCGAGGGTCACCCAGATGCGTTGGCGGTCCCAGATCGTCGCGGCGTCGGCCGGGGCGGTCATCGACCGACGAGCGCTGCGATGCGCTCGATGGCCTCGGTGAGGATCTCCGGGCTGGTGCCGAAGTTCAACCGCACGTGGCCCGCGCCCTCCGCACCGAAGGCCGGCCCGAAGTGCAGGGCGACCTTGGCGTCCTTCAGGATGCGCCTCGCGGGATTGTCTCCCCATCCCAGCGCGGAGAGGTCGATCCACGCGAGGTATCCGGCATCGGGGAGGCGATAGCGCGCGCCGGGGAGGCGCGCGGCGAGAAGGTCTTCGAGCAGCACCCGGTTCTCGTCGAGAGTGCGCAGCAGTCCATCGAGCCAGGCGTCGCTCTCCTCAGAGAAGGCGGCGACAGCGGCGAGCAGACCGAACTGCCCGGTACGCCACTCCACCTCGACTGGAAGCCCGCACACGACGGCACTCGTCTCGTCGTCGGCCGTGACCATGAGAGCGCACTTGAGCCCGGCGAGGTTGAACGCCTTGCTCGCGCTCACCACGGCGTAGCCCACCCGCTGCGCGGCGTCGTTCACGGCGAGGAACGGGGTGAACCCCGTGCCCGGCTGAGCGAGCGGGGCATGGATCTCGTCCGAGACCACCGCGACGCCGAACTCGTCGGCCAACTCCGCGAGAGCAGCGAGGCTGTCGCGGTCATGCACGGTGCCGGTGGGGTTGTGCGGGTTGCAGAGCAGGATCGCGGTCGCGCCGTCCTCGAACGCCGTGCGGATGCCGTCGAGATCGAGCTCCCACCCGGTTCCCGTATCGCCAAGCGGTACACGCTCCACCTCTGCACCGGCCTCGGCCACCAGATCGTAGAAAGGCGGGTACACCGGCGGCGTGACGACGATGCGCTCTCCCGGCTGGGTCACGCGACGGAGGATCTCGACGATCCCCATGCTCACGTCCGCCGTGCTGCGCATCCGAGCGGGATCAGGCTCCCACCCGTAGCGTCGGGACGCGAAGGACGCGAACGACTCGGCCAACGGGGTCCGCGAGGCGATGTATCCCGTGTCGCCGATCTCGACGGCACGCTGCAACGCCGTCGAGATGGCCGGAGCCAGCGGGAAGTCGGTTTCCGCGACGAACAACGGCAGGACGTCTGCGGGGTACTCCCGCCACTTCTCGCTGCTGCGCTCGCGGAGCTCCGCCAGAGGCAGGGCCTTCACATGAAGCATTCTCTCTCCCGAGGTTCCGACACGCGCCGTCGCGGTATCATCCGATCCGACGCGCGCCGACAACGCCTTCCGGCGATGCTCCTGCGCGGGTCAGATCGCGAAGCCGAGGGCGCGCATCATGTCGCGCCCGTCGTCGGAGATCTTCTCCGGACCCCACGGCGGCATCCACACCCAGTTGATCCGGAAGCGATCGACGACGTTGTCCAGAGCCTGAGCAGTCTGGTCCTCGAGAACGTCGGTGAGCGGGCATCCGGCACTGGTCAGCGTCATGTGGATGACGAGAGCGTCGTTCTCGTCATCCCAAGCGAGATCGTAGATGAGGCCGAGGTCGACGACGTTGATCCCGAGCTCGGGATCCATCACGTCCTTGAGGGCCTCGGTGACCGCGTCGTACTTCTCGTCCGTGAGGGTCGCTGTCATGCGATCAGCCTACGCCTCGATCGGAGCTGCAGGGTCGAGGAAACGGTCGTATCCCTCGTTCTCCAGCCGGTCTGCCAGCTCGGGGCCGCCCTCTTCGACGATCTTGCCCGCGACGACCACGTGGACGAAGTCGGGGCGGATGTAGCGAAGGATGCGGGTGTAGTGCGTGATCAGCAGCACGCCGAGTCCGGTGGACTCCTTCGCGCGGTTGACACCCTCGGAGACGATCTTGAGCGCGTCGACGTCGAGGCCGGAATCGGTCTCGTCGAGGATAGCGAACTTCGGCTTCAGCACCTCGAGCTGCAGGATCTCGTGGCGCTTCTTCTCGCCACCGGAGAAGCCCTCGTTGACGTTGCGCTGCGCGAACTTCGGGTCCATGCGCAGGTTCGACATGGCCGCCTTGACGTCCTTGGTCCAGCCGCGGATCGCCGGTGCTTCGCCGTCGAGCGCCGTCTTGGCCGTGCGGAGGAAGTTCGTCACCGTGACGCCGGGGATCTCGACCGGGTACTGCATCGCGAGGAACAGGCCGGCGCGGGCCCGCTCGTCGACGCTCATCTCCAGGACGTCCTGGCCGTCGAAAGTGATGGATCCCGAGGTCACCGTGTACTTGGGGTGACCGGCGATCGTGTAGGCCAGGGTCGACTTGCCGGAGCCGTTGGGGCCCATGATGGCGTGGGTCTCACCGGTGTTCATGGTGAGGTTGATTCCGTTGAGGATCGGGGTGGTCCCCGCCTCGGTCTCGACCGTCACGTGCAGGTCGCGGATCTCGAGAACAGACATTCTTCAGACTTCCTTAATCACAGTCGGATCGATGAGCACGTCATCGCCGTCGATCTGGACGACATAGACCGGGACGGGCTCATAAGCGGGGAGATTCTGGGGCTTGCCGGTGAGCAGCGAGAAGGCGGAGCCGTGTGCCCAGCACTCCACCGTGTCACCCTCGACGAAGCCCTCGGACAGCGAGATGTCGCCGTGGGTGCAGGTGTCGCCGATGGCGTGGATGACACCCTCGCCGTCCTTGATCACCGTGATGGGCACGCCGCCCGGGTCCACGCGCAGAGGCATGTCCTGTTCCAGGTCGGCGACGCCGCAGACGCGCTCGGCGGTCATGCACTCACCTCGGCGAGCTCCGTCTCGATGGCTGCGAGCAGCTCGGCCTCGAGGGCGGGGATGCCCAGGCGCTGCACGATGTCGGTGAGGAATCCGAGCACGACGAGGCGTCGCGCCTCTTCCTCGGTGATACCGCGCGCCTGCAGGTAGAACAGCTGCTCGTCGTCGAAACGACCGGTGGCGCTCGCATGCCCGGCACCGAGGATGTCACCCGTCTCGATCTCGAGGTTCGGGATCGAGTCGGCGCGTGCACCTTCGGTGAGGACGAGGTTGCGGTTCGCCTCGTACGAGTCGGTGCCCGTCGCGTCGGCGCCGATGAGGACGTCGCCGATCCAGACGCTGTGCGCGCCCTGCCCCTGCAGCGCGCCCTTGTAGAGGACGTCGCCCTTGGTGTGCGGGCCCTTGTGGTGCAGGTAGACCTGGCTCTCCAGGTGCTGCCCGGCGTCTGCGTAGGAGAGGCCGTAGAGGTAGCCCTCGGAACCGGCGCCGGCCAGCTCGACGTTCGGGTTGACGCGCACGATGCCGCCGCCGAAGCTCACGACGAAGTGCTTGAGCGTCGCATCGGCGCCGACCCGAGCCTGGTGTGCGGCCGCGTGAACCGCGTCGTCCTCCCACTGCTGCAGGCTGATGACCGTGAGCTTCGCGCCGTCGCGGACGATGATCTCGACGTTCTGCGCGTACTGCGCGGAACCGGTGTGCTGGAGCACGACCGTCGCAGAGCTGTGCTCCAGTGCCTCGATCACGATGTGCGCGTCGGCACGGCGCTGCGCTCCGAGACCGGCGATGGAAATGAAGACAGGCTCGGCGACCTCTTCCTCGCGCGGGATGCGCACGTGGAGTGCCTCGGTGCTCCCCTGCCACGCGACGGCGGCCGTCACGTCTTCCGCGAGGAAGACCTCGCCACGGGGAGCCGCACCGATGGCGAGCGGAGCGGCGATGTACTGCTCCCCCGCACCGTACGTGTAGCTGACACCGTCGTTCGGCGACGCGACCTCGAACAGCGAGGTGAGCTGCGCGACCGGGGTGTGCTTCCAATTGACCTCGCGCCCTGTCGGGGCACCGAAGTCGGCGGGCTCGAAGGAGTGCGGCCGCTCCGAGCGGGTCTGCACCGGGACGAAGCCCGCGGCGGCGACCTGGGCCGCCGGGTCGATGTGCGCGCCTTCGGGCGCGTTGCTGTGCTGCGCCTCGGCAGGCGCTGTCGTCGAGGCCGTCACTAGCCGACCGATCCTTCCATGCCCATCTCGATGAGCTTGTTCAGTTCCATCGCGTACTCCATGGGCAGCTCACGCGCGATCGGCTCGATGAAGCCGCGCACGATCATCGCCATCGCCTCGTCCTCTGGCATGCCGCGGGACTGCAGGTAGAACAGCTGCTCCTCACTCACCTTCGAGACCGTGGCCTCGTGGCCGAGCTGCACGTCGTCGACACGGATGTCGATCGCCGGGTAGGTGTCGGAGCGGGACTTGGTGTCCACGAGCAGGGCGTCGCACCGCACGGTGTTCGCGGAGTGGTGTGCCGCAGCATCCACTCGCACCTCGCCGCGGTAACCGGCGCGTCCCCCACCGCGGGCGATCGACTTCGAGACGATCGACGACTGCGTGTACGGGGCCATGTGGATCATCTTCGCGCCGGCGTCCTGGTGCTGACCGGGACCGGCGAAGGCGACCGACAGCGTCTCGCCCTTGGCGTGCTCGCCCATCAGGTAGATCGACGGGTACTTCATCGTCACCTTGGAGCCGATGTTGCCGTCCACCCACTCCATGGTCGCGCCCTCGTACGCCACGGCGCGCTTGGTGACCAGGTTGTAGACGTTGTTCGACCAGTTCTGGATCGTCGTGTAGCGAACGCGGGCGTTCTTCTTCACGATGATCTCGACAACGGCCGAGTGCAGAGAGTCCGACTTGTAGATCGGAGCCGTGCAGCCCTCGATGTAGTGGACGTAGCTGTCCTCGTCGGCGATGATCAGCGTGCGTTCGAACTGACCCATGTTCTCGGTGTTGATGCGGAAGTACGCCTGCAGCGGGATCTCGACGTGCACGCCCTTGGGAACGTAGACGAACGAGCCGCCGGACCACACGGCCGTGTTGAGAGCTGCGAACTTGTTGTCGCCGGCGGGGATCACGGTGCCGAAGTACTCCTCGAAGAACTCGGGGTGCTCGCGCAGCGCGGTGTCGGTGTCCATGAAGATGACACCCTGCTGCTCCAGGTCCTCACGGATCTGGTGGTAGACGACCTCGGACTCGTACTGCGCCGCGACGCCGGCCACGAGGCGCTGACGCTCGGCCTCGGGGATGCCGAGTCGCTCGTAGGTCTCACGGATCTCGGCGGGAAGGTCTTCCCACGTCTGCGCCTGCTTCTCGGTGGAGCGGACGAAGTACTTGATGTTGTCGAAGTCGATCTCGCTGAGGTCTGCACCCCAGGTCGGCATCGGCTTGCGCCCGAAGAGCTGATACCCCTTGAGGCGGGTCTTCAGCATCCATTCGGGTTCGTTCTTGAGGCCCGAGATCCCACGGACGACGTCTTCGGAGATACCGCGTTTCGCGATGGCACCCGCAGCATCCTCATCGTGCCAGCCGAATTCGTACACCCCCAGGCCGTCAAGCTCCGGGCGGTCGATCAGCACATCCGACATCCAACACTCTCCTCACAGGTCCCAAACGGTGTCATCCGCCCCGACACACCTGATCCCCGTCGAGCCTGCGGGAGCGGGTGCCGTTGGTGGGCCCTCATCACCGGCGCTTCCATCGCGCCTAAACTGTTGACGATACTTCAGCGCTGTCAGCGCTCATCGCAACAATCCGATTCTACAGGTTCCGCCTGACAGACGGGCCATGCCCGCCGCGTCTCGTGCGGTCCGGAGGACTTATGCCCGACACGATGATCCCCGCCACCTCGACGACGCAGGGGGTCCCCCCTCGTTCCTCGTCCTGGGGTCGTGCGTTGACGGTCTTCGCGTGGTTGTCGTTCATCAGCGAGACGATCATCATCGGCACCGGCGGGGCCGTGCGGCTCACCGGCTCGGGCCTCGGCTGCTCGGACTGGCCGCTGTGCACCCCGGACTCCCTCGTGCCGATCCTCGAGGTGCAGGGCATCCACGGGATCATCGAGTTCGGCAATCGGCTGATGACCGGCGTCGTCGGCATCATCGCCCTGGCGGTCGTGCTGCTGGTCCTGCGTCTGTTCAGCGGAAAGCGCGGCCTGGTCAACGCCCTCTGGTTCGCACTGGGTGGGATCGTCGCGGCTGTCGCAACGTTCGCCATCGCCACTCCCCTGCATTTCCCCGCCTCGCCGATCGCCCTCGCCGTCCTGCTGGTCGCCGTCATCGCTGCAGCCGTGCGCTCGGTGCGCACTACTCCCGCCCGACGCGACCTCGTCATGCTCGCCTGGCTCACCCTGATCGGCGTGGTGGCCCAGGCGCTCGTCGGCGGCATCACGGTCCTTACCGGCCTCAACCCCTTCATTGTGGGTTTCCACTACACGTCCTCCCTGCTGCTCGTCTGCGTCACGGCGGCCTTCCTCGTACGCCTGAAGACCTCGCCCGGACCTCGCGAGCGCGCCGTGCCCGCCTGGTTCGCCGCCGTCACCCACGTGACCGGTCTCGCCCTGGCCGTCACGATCGTCGTCGGTGTGCTGACGACCGGATCCGGTCCGCACTCCGGGGATGCCGACGTGCTGCGCCACGGGTTCGACGCGTCCGTGCTCGCGCACGTGCACTCGTGGCCGGGCTACATCCTCGCAGCGCTGGTCCTGTTCCTGACGGTCTCCGCCTGGGTGCTGCGCCTGGAGCCTCGACGCTGGCTGCTCGTGCTCGTGCTGGCGATCCTCGTGCAGGTCGGGGTCGGCATCTGGCAGGCCAGAGAAGGACTCCCCCCGCTGCTCGTCGGCATCCACATGGTCCTGGCCCCGCTCTCGGCGGCCGCCTACACCGTCGTGGTGCTGCGCCTCAAGCGTCCGGTACCCGTCGACGCCTGAGGGCCCGCACAGTCGTTCCATAGCTTTCACATCGCGGACTCATCAGCGCATCCGCGAGGGTGGGCGACATGAACAAGTCACTCACACGAAGCATGGGGTTCTGGCTCCTCCTGGTCGTCTCCCTCGCCACCGCTGCGGTCGGCGCCTGGTTGATCTCGGGTCAGATCGGCACGATGACGACCACGTTGCTCGATGGCACGGCCACCGGCGTCGAGGTCTACGTCGGCCAGTCGCTCGTCGTGGTGGGTGCCGGAGTGCTCGCGGCCGGAATCGTCGGCATCCTGCTGACGCTCGCGCTCGTCGCCGCGCGATCGCTCGTCCCTGCACCGGCACCGGCGGTCGTCGAGGCCATCGACTGGACCGTCGAGGCCGAGGAGACGCCCGCTCCCGTCGCCACGACCCCGTCTGCGGACACGACCCCCGCGACCGAAGAGGTCGTTGTCGAAGCCGAGGTCACGAGAGACGACGCCCAGGCCACCGACGCGAAGCCGGACAGCTCACCCTCGACCACCCGCTGATCGACCACCGGGCAGGAAACGACGAAGGGGCGCCGAGGAATTCCTCGGCGCCGCTTCGTCGTTCGGAATCAGTGTCAGAACGGGAGCAGCGGGTCGACTGCGACCGCGACGAAGATCAGCGTCAGGTAGGTGATCGAGGCGTGGAACACACGCATCGGACGCGGCTCGGTGCCGTGGACCGCACGGTTGTAGAGGCGGTGCGACTCGTAGATGAACCATCCGCCGAAGACCGCAGCGGAGATCGTGTACACGAGGCCCATGTTCGCGATCGGCACCAGCAGGAGCGAGCAGGCGACGGTCGCCCACGCGTAGAGGATCACTTGGAGGCCGACCTGCGAGGCATTGCGCGTGACGCCGAGCATGGGGACGTCGACGTCCTCGTAGTCGTCCTTGTACTTCATCGACAGCGGCCAGTAGTGCGGCGGCGTCCAGAGGAAGACGAGGAGGAAGAGGATGAATGCCGGCCAGTCGAGCGAACCGGTGACCGCGGACCAGCCGATCAGCACCGGGAAGCAGCCCGCGATGCCGCCCCACACGATGTTCTGCTCGGTGCGGCGCTTCAGGATGATCGTGTAGATCACGACGTAGAAGAAGATCGCCGTGGCCGAGAGGGCCGCCGTGAGCCAGTTGGTCGTGGCGAGCAGCCAGACGGTCGAGGCGATGGCGAGCGTCCACGAGAAGACCAGGGCGCCGCGAGGGCTGACCTCGCCTGTGACCAGCGGACGGTTCTCGGTGCGGTGCATGTGCGCGTCGATGTCGCGATCGAGGTACATGTTGAAGGATGCGGCGGAACCGGCGCTCAACGAACCGCCGATGACGGTCGCCAACACGAGCCACAGGTTCGGCAGTCCCCCCTGCGCCAGGAACATCACCGGCACGGTCGACACGAGCAGGAGCTCGAGGACACGCGGCTTGGTGAGCGTGATGTAGGCCTTCACCGTGCGACCGATGGACGACTTCCTCACGGTCTGATCAGACATCGTCGAGATCTTGATCGCCTCCTCCGCACGTGTGACCGGACAACCTCTCCAGTGTATGACACCGGATGACGTGTTCCGGCTCGCGGGCCCGCGTAGCGCAAGTCACCTCACCGCTATGCTGAAACCACTCGCGCGCCCGGCGATGTGCACACCTCTCCGTGATGATGCGGATGCGCCAGGGAATACGGGCGCCCTCGAAACTGTCGGAAAGGGCATGAACGTGTCGGAATTGCAGTGGGATGAGATCGATCGGCGCGCGGTGGACACCGCACGAATCCTGGCGGCCGATGCCGTGGAGAAGGTCGGTAACGGTCACCCCGGCACAGCCATGAGCCTCGCTCCGGCGGCATATCTCCTGTACCAGCGCGTGCTGCGCCACGACCCGAACGATGTGGACTGGCTCGGTCGCGACCGCTTCATCCTCTCTGCCGGCCACTCCTCCCTCACCCAGTACGTCGAGCTCTACCTCGGCGGCTTCGGACTCGAGCTCGACGATCTGAAGGCACTGCGCACCTGGGGCTCGCTGACACCGGGCCACCCGGAGTACGGCCACACCAAGGGCGTCGAGATCACCACCGGTCCGCTCGGACAGGGCCTCGCCTCGGCCGTGGGCTTCGCCTACGCCGCCCGTTACGAGCGCGGTCTCTTCGACCCCGAGGCCGCGGCGGGAACCAGCCCGTTCGACCACTTCGTGTACGTGATCGCCGGAGACGGCGACCTGCAGGAGGGCGTGACCAGCGAGGCCTCCTCGCTCGCAGGCCACCAGCAGCTCGGCAACCTGATCGCGATCTACGACTCGAACCAGATCTCCATCGAGGACGACACGAACGTCGCCTTCACCGAGGATGTCGCGAAGCGCTACGAGTCCTACGGCTGGCAGGTGCAGGTCGTCGACTGGAAGAAGACCGGCGAGTACGTCGAAGACGTCGCCGAGTTGCACGCCGCCATCGAGGCCGCCAAGGGCGAGACCGCCAAGCCCTCGCTCATCATCCTCAAGACGATCATCGGCTGGCCGTCGCCCGGCAAGCAGAACTCCGGCAAGATCCACGGCTCCGCTCTCGGCGCCGAAGAGCTGGCCGCCACGAAGAAGGTCCTCGGGTTCGACCCCGAGCAGAGCTTCGTCGTCGCCGATGACGTGATCGCGCACACCCGCGGACTCGCGGCCCGCGCCGCCGAGGCCCGTGCCGCATGGCAGGAGTCGTTCGACGCCTGGGCCGCGGCGAACCCCGAGAAGAAGGCGCTGCTCGACCGCCTCGAAGCACACCAGCTCCCCGACGACATCACGAGCGCGCTGCCCGTGTTCGAGGCGGGTAAGGAAGTCTCGACCCGCGCGGCATCCGGCCAGGTCATCAACGCCCTCGCCGCCGAGCTCCCCGAGCTGTGGGGCGGTTCGGCAGACCTCGCCGAGTCGAACCTCACGACGATCAAGGGCGCACCCTCGTTCATCCCCGCGGAGTGGTCGACCCACGAGTGGTCGGGCAACCCCTACGGCCGGGTGCTGCACTTCGGCATCCGCGAGCACGCCATGGGCGCGATCATCAACGGCATCGTGCTGCACGGACCCACCCGCGCGTTCGGCGGCACCTTCCTCATCTTCAGCGATTACATGCGCCCGCCCGTCCGCCTCGCCGCGCTCATGAACGTGCCGAGCATCTTCGTCTGGACGCACGACTCGGTCGCCCTCGGTGAGGACGGCCCCACCCACCAGCCGATCGAGCAGCTGGCGACGCTCCGCGCGATCCCGAACTTCACGGTCGTGCGACCTGCGGACGCGAACGAGACGGCCGCCACGTGGCTGGAGATCCTCCGTCGCCACGAAGGACCGGCAGGCATCGCGCTGACGCGTCAGAACATCCCGGTGTTCGCGCGTGGCGAGGGCGCGGCATCGGGCGACACGTTCGCCTCGGCGGACAACGCGGCGAAGGGTGCCTACGTGCTCGCCGAAGCGCCGAACGGCACGCCGGACATCATCATCGTGGCCACGGGCTCCGAGGTGCAGCTGGCAGTCAACGCCCGTGAGGCACTGGCTGCCGAAGGCGTGAACGTGCGCGTCGTCTCCGCCCCGTCGCTGGAGTGGTTCGACGAGCAGGACGCGGAGTACCGCGAGAGCGTGCTGCCGGCCTCCGTCACCGCCCGCGTCTCCGTCGAGGCGGGCTCGGTGCTCAGCTGGCGCGGCATCGTGGGCGACCGCGGCCGCTCGGTCGGCATCGACCACTTCGGTGCCTCCGCCGACTACAAGACCCTCTTCGAGAAGTTCGGCATCACCACCGAGGCCGTCATCGCGGCCGCCCGCGAGACCATCGCGGCCAACAGCACCAAGGAGAACGCATGAGCACCCCCACCGCACAGCTCGCCGCCGCCGGCGTCAGCATCTGGCTCGACGACCTCTCCCGCACGCGCATCGCCTCGGGCAACCTGGCCGATCTGATCTCATCGCGCAACGTCGTGGGTGTCACGACCAACCCGACGATCTTCGCGAATGCGATCACCGACAAGAACGACACGTCGTACGACGCACAGGTCACCGAGCTCGCCGCCTCGGGCGCGACGGCGGAGGAAGCGGTCTTCGCCGCGACCACGCAGGACGTCGCGGCAGCCCTCGACGTGTTCCGTCCCGTCTGGGAAGCCTCGAACCACGTCGACGGCCGCGTCTCGATCGAGGTCTCCCCCGACCTCGCGCACGACACCGCGGGCACGGTCGCGCAGGCCAAGGAGCTGTGGGCCAAGGTCGACCGCCCGAACCTGCTCGTCAAGATCCCCGCGACCAAGGCCGGCCTTCCGGCCATCGCCGAGGCGATCGGGGCGGGGATCAGCGTCAACGTCACGCTGATCTTCAGCCTGGAACGCTACGCCGAGGTCATCGAGGCCTACCTCACCGGTCTCGAGACGGCGAAGGCCGCAGGCATCGACCTGTCGACCATCCACTCCGTCGCCTCGTTCTTCGTGTCGCGTGTCGACACCGAGACCGACAAGCGCCTCACCGCGATCGGCACGGATGCCGCCGAAGCGCTCAAGAGCAAGGCCGGCCTGGCCAACGCACGCCTCGCCTACGAGCTGTTTGAGAAGACCTTCGCCGGCGACCGCGCCACGGCGCTGCTCGACTCCGGTGCGAACCTGCAGCGTCCGCTGTGGGCGTCGACCGGGGTCAAGGACCCGGCCCTTCCCGACACTCTGTACGTCACCGAGCTCGTCGCCCA
This sequence comes from Microbacterium sp. PAMC22086, assembly GCF_019443525.1. Taxonomy (NCBI): domain Bacteria; kingdom Bacillati; phylum Actinomycetota; class Actinomycetes; order Micrococcales; family Microbacteriaceae; genus Microbacterium; species Microbacterium sp. PAMC22086. Next base: position 2,608,956 of record NZ_CP080380.1, read on the forward strand.
GGGCGTGGTCAACACGATGCCCGAGAAGACGCTCGAGGCGACGTTCGACCACGGCGTCGTCACGGGCGACACGATCACGGGCGGCTACGAAGCGGCACGAGCCGTGTTCGCCGGCCTCGCCGAGGTCGGGATCGACTTCGCCGATGTCACCCAGGTGCTGGAGGACGAGGGCGTCGCGAAGTTCATCGACTCCTGGCACGACCTGCTGACGCAGGTCGCCGAGGGTCTGGAGTCACAGCGATGACGTTCTCGATCCACACGTCCGGTGCAGCACGCGCCGCGATCGATGAGACGGTGCCCAGCCTCGTCCACGATCTGGTCGCCTCTCGCATCACCGGCGGGGACGCGACGCTCTGGGGGCCGGCCGCCGAGGCTGAGGCATCCGTCCGGCTCGGATGGGTGGAAGCCGTGTCGATCTCGCGTCCGCTGGTCGCCGAGATCGTCGCGCTGCGCGCCGACCTCAACGCCAAGGGCGTCACGCGCGTCGTGCTCGCGGGCATGGGCGGATCCTCGCTCGCCCCCGAGGTCATCGCGCAGACCGCCGGAGTGCCGCTGACCATCCTCGACTCGACGGCGCCGGGCCAGGTGCTCGCCGCTCTCGACGAGGGCCTCGCCGACACGGCGCTGGTGGTCTCCTCGAAGTCCGGCTCCACGGTCGAGACCGACTCGCAGCGTCGCACCTTCGAAGCGGCGTTCCGCGACCTGGGCATCGACCCCGTCGAGCGCATCGTCGTCGTCACCGATCCCGGCTCTCCGCTCGATGTCTCGGCCCGCGAGGCGGGATACCGCGTCTTCAACGCGGACCCCAACGTCGGCGGACGCTACTCGGCGCTCACCGCCTTCGGCCTCGTGCCGTCGGGGCTCGCCGGTGTCGACATCGACGAGCTGCTGAACGAGGCCGAGGCCTCGCTTCTGGAGGTCGCCGTCGACTCGGCAGACAACCCCGCCCTTCGTCTGGGTGCGGCGATCGCGGCGACGACACCCCGCCGCGACAAGCTCGGCCTCATCACCGACGGCACGCACATCAAGGGCCTCCCGGACTGGATCGAGCAGCTGATCGCCGAGTCCACCGGCAAGGAGGGCACCGGAATCCTCCCGGTCGTCCTGCTCCCGGTCTCCCCCGAGCTCGACCCCGTGCCCGCCGACCTGCAGATCGTGCGGCTGGTCGACGACGCCAACGAGTTCCACCTGCACGAGCGTCACGAGGGCGAGATCCTCGTCAGCGGGACGCTGGGCGCTCAGCTCATCGTGTGGGAGTACGCGACGGCGATCGCCGGTCACCTGCTCCACATCAACCCGTTCGATCAGCCCGATGTCGAATCGGCCAAGATCGCCGCGCGCGGGCTCCTCGACGCACGCCCGGAGCCGACGGCTCCCGCGTTCATCGAGAACGGCGTCGAGGTGCGGGTGTCCGACCCGGCTCTCGCCGCCTCCGGCAGCGTCGAGGGCGTGCTCGATGCGCTCTGGGCCCAGCTCCCGGCAGACGGATACGTGTCGATCCAGGCCTACGTCAACCGTCTCGAGGTGCCGCAGCTCCAGGGCCTGCGCGAACTCGTCGCGGCGGACTCCGGACGACCCACGACCTTCGGATGGGGACCGCGGTTCTTGCACTCGACCGGCCAGTACCACAAGGGTGGGCCCGCGCAGGGCGTGTTCCTGCAGATCCTCGAGCGCACCGAGGTCGACCTCGAGATCCCGGACCGTCCGTTCACCTTCGGACAGCTCATCCAGGCGCAGGCCGCCGGTGACGCCGCCGTACTCGCCAAGCACGGCCGCCCCGTCGTGACGCTGACGATCACCGAGTCCTCCGACGACGTGCTCGCCCTCTTCGAAGCCGCACAGAAGTAACAGCAGGAGAATCCCCCACCGATGTCTGTTCCCATCTCGCGCGGGCACAACCCGCTGCGTGACCCCGATGACCGCCGTCTCAACAGGATCGCCGGGCCCAGCGCCCTCGTGATCTTCGGCGTCACCGGAGACCTCTCACGCAAGAAGCTGATGCCCGCGGTCTACGACCTCGCCAACCGCGGACTGCTCCCGCCCGGGTTCGCCCTGGTCGGATTCGCCCGCCGGGACTGGGAGGACCAGGACTTCGCGCAGGTCGTCTACGACGCCGTCAAGGAGCACGCGCGCACACCGTTCCGCGAGGAGACCTGGACCCAGCTGCTGCAGGGCATCCGCTTCGTCTCGGGCGAGTTCGACAATCCGGACTCCTTCCGCAAGCTCCGCGAGACCATCGAGAAGCTCGACGTCGAACGGGGGACGATGGGCAACCACGCGTTCTACCTGTCGATCCCGCCGAAGGACTTCCCGCTGGTTGCGAAGCAGCTCAAGGAGTCCGGTCTCGTCGGCGAGAACAGTGACGACGACGAGCGCTGGCGTCGCGTCGTGATCGAGAAGCCCTTCGGCCATGACCTCGAGTCGGCGCGGGAGCTCAATGCCGCGCTCGAGGTGGCCTTCCCGGCCGACTCGATCTTCCGCATCGACCACTACCTGGGCAAGGAGACGGTCCAGAACATCCTGGCGCTGCGCTTCGCGAACGAGCTGTACGAGCCGATCTGGAACCGCAACTACGTCGACCACGTGCAGATCACGATGGCCGAGGACATCGGCGTCGGCGGACGCGCGGGTTACTACGACGGCATCGGTGCGGCCCGTGACGTGATCCAGAACCACCTGCTGCAGCTGTTGGCTCTCACCGCGATGGAAGAGCCGATCAGCCTCTCGGCTGAGCACCTGCGCGCCGAGAAGGAGAAGGTGCTCGCGGCGGTGCACGTGCCGGACGATCTCTCCCTCGCGACCGCTCGCGGTCAGTACGCGGGCGGGTGGCAGGGTGGCGAGAAGGTCACCGGCTTCCTGGAAGAAGAGGGGATGAACCCCGAGTCGACCACGGAGACGTACGCCGCGATCAAGCTCGAGATCGACACGCGCCGGTGGGCGGACGTGCCGTTCTACCTGCGCACGGGCAAGCGTCTCGGACGCCGTGTGACCGAGATCGCCGTCGTCTTCAAGCGTGCGCCTCAGCACCTCTTCGGGCGCGGAAACGCCTCGGAGCTCGGGCAGAACGCCCTCGTCATCCGCGTCCAGCCGGATGAGGGCGTCACGATCCGCTTCGGGTCGAAGGTTCCCGGCAGCGGCACGAACGTGCGCGACGTGACGATGGACTTCGGATACGGCCACGCCTTCACCGAGGCGAGCCCCGAGGCCTACGAGCGTCTGATCCTCGATGTCCTCCTGGGCGATCCGCCGCTGTTCCCGCGGCACGAGGAGGTCGAGCTCTCCTGGAAGATCCTCGACCCCGTGGAGAAGTACTGGGCAGCCGAAGGCGGCCCAGTCGAGCAGTACGCGCCCGGCTCATGGGGACCGTCATCCGCTGACGACCTGCTGGCCCGCGATGGACGAGTCTGGAGACGCCCGTGATCATCGACCTTCCCGACACCACCGTGAGCCAGGTCGCGAAGCAGCTGGTCAAGGTCCGCGAAGAGGGTGGAGCCGTCGCCCTCGGCCGCGTGCTCACGCTCGTGATCGCTGCGCGCAACGGCGTCGCAGAAGCGGCTATCGATGCCGCGAACGACGCCTCACGAGAGCACCCGATGCGGGTCATCGTCATCACCACAGGTGAGGGCGAGTCACGCCTGGACGCGCAGATCCGCGTCGGTGGAGATGCCGGCGCCAGCGAAGTCGTGGTCCTTCGCGCCTTCGGAGACGCCGCCAGCAACGAGGAGAGCCTGATCACCGGCCTCCTGCTGCCCGATGCTCCCGTGGTCGCCTGGTGGCCGGAGGCGGCCCCCGTGGCGCCTGCGCAATCACCGCTCGGCAAGATCGCGCAGCGACGCATCACCGATGCCGCCACCGCGAACGACGTCCGCGACCGGCTCGCGCTCCTGGGCGAGACCCACGCCCCCGGCGACACCGATCTGTCGTGGACGCGTCTGACCCACTGGCGCGAGCAGCTCGCCGCTGTGCTCGACCAGCCGCCGTACGAGCAGATCACCGGCGTCGAGGTGCGCGGAGCCGCGGCCTCCCCGTCGACCGCGCTGCTGGCCGCCTGGCTGCAGATGGCGCTCGATGTTCCGGTGCGCTGGTCCTACGAAGACCCCGAGCACTGGGCGGAGGGCATCAAGTCGGTGCGCCTGACACGCGAGTCCGGCGACATCCTTCTGGAGCGCCCGACTCCCGGCGTCGCCGTGCTCACGCAGCCGGGACAGCCGAACCACGACCTGCACCTGCCGCGACGCACTCTGCGCGAGTGCCTCGCAGAGGAGCTGCGTCAACTCGACCCGGACGTCCTGTACGGTCGAGTCATCACCGAGGGCTGGGAGAAGCTGGGTCCGCCCGAGACAGGAGAGTGACGTCGATGACGACATCGTCCGCAGAGAAGCGGGTCGTGGTGGAAGCCACGCCCGCAGCCCTCGCCACCCGAGTGGCCGACCGGTTCCTGACACGGGTGCGCGCGCGCACACGCAACGGGCGGATCGCGCACATCGCCCTCACGGGCGGTTCGATGGGCGGTGCGGTGCTGCGTGCGGCGTCCGAGCACCCGCGAGCGGCGGAGATCGACTGGTCGCTCGTGCACTTCTGGTGGGGTGACGAGAGATTCGTGCCGCGCGACGACGTCGATCGCAACTCGCTGCAGTCCCGACAGGCTCTCCTCGACCGCATCCCTGTGCCCCAGGAGAACGTGCACGAGGTCGCCGGCCCTGACACCGGCTTGACCCTCGACGCGTCCGCGGCGGCGTACGCGGCGGACCTGGCGCGGTTCGGTACCGACGAGCATCCGTGGCCCTCTTTCGCCGTGTGCTTCCTCGGGGTCGGCCCCGACGGGCACATCGCCTCCCTCTTCCCGGATCGGGAGGAGGTCACTGTGACGGATGCCGCAGTCCTCGCCGTCCGCGACTCGCCGAAGCCGCCGCCCGAGCGTGTCACCCTGACCCGCCCGGTAATCAACTCGTCGAAGCGGGTCTGGCTCGTGATGACGGGTGCCGACAAGGCTTCGGCTCTCGGCCTCGCTCTCGCGGGGGCGAGCTACTCGAGCGTACCCGCCGCCGGCGCCAAGGGGCGCAAACGCACGGTGTTCTTCGTGGACGAAGCCGCGGCCTCCGAGGTCTCGGTCGACCTGATCGATCAGGCCTACTGAGTCGGTGCCGCCACGCGCGGCCGCTCAGTGCGCTGTCGCTAGGGTCGCTCTGACGAACCGTCGTGCCACGGCGGCGTCTGCCGACGTCCCGAGCCGTCCGAGTGCTCCGGAGCACTCGTCGCGGCGGGCTGCGACGAGGAAGCCTCTCCAGGGCCGCCCTGCGAGGATCCGCCTGGCGTGCTGCCTCGCTGGATTCCCAGATCCTGGCTGTCGCTGAGCACCTGAGGGTGATAGCGGGCGAGCCCGACCACGCCCCAGACGGCGATCCCTCCGGCGACGGCGAAGATCACGAGCACCCACCACGGAGCCGCAGAGGCTTCGCCCAGCACGACCATTCCGATGAGCACGGCGACGAGAGGGTCGACGACCGTGAGCCCGGCGATCACGAGGTCGGGCGGACCCGAGCTGTACGCGGTCTGCACGAAATATGCGCCGACAGCGGCCGCCGAGACGAGGGCGAGCACGCAGATCCCGGTGATCCATTCGAACTGACCGGCCTCGATGCGCTTGATGACGACCTTGGCCAAGGTGGCGACGAACCCGTAGAGGATTCCCGCGCCGATCACGTAGAACAGGGCGCGCATCCGGCGGCGCAGGATCAGCCAGCAGGCGCCGAGGACGATGATGACTACGAGCAGGAGCGCCAGGATCGTGAAGAGCTCACGGTCGGTGACCTCCTGCTCGGTCGCGTAGATCGCCGCGAAGAACACGAAGAGGAAGATGCCACCCACGCAGCACACGATGGCGGTCAGCGACTGCCGCGTCGGCGAGTGGCCGGAGATCCGCGCGTTCAGCAGCGTCGTGATCACGAGGGCGATCGCCCCGAGCGGCTGGACGACGATCAGCGGAGCCTGCACAAGGGCGGCGAGCTGACAGACCACGGCGAGTCCGAGCATCAGCGTGCCGATGAGCCACGACGGACGGGTCAGGAGGCGCTTGAGCTGATCGAGACTCAGGCCCGAGGCGCCGTTGGCACCGCTGAGGCGTTCGACCTTCTCGACGCCGCGGTGCTGGTACTGGGCGCCGAGGGACATGAAGACGGCGCCGGCGAGAGCGAGCGGGATGCCGAGCAGCAGCCCCGGGTTCTGGAACGCGCCGACGAGCTGATCGCCGACGTCCTCGACCGCGTTCATCCACACCCCAGCATTCACAGTACGACCCTACCTGGCGAGTGCCGCCGACTAGGGTTGTGACGTGGCTGTACTTCCGATTCGCATCATGGGCGACCCCGTCCTGCACTCCCCCGCTTCCCCCGTCGAAGAGATCACCGACGACGTCCGCGCCCTCGTCGCCGACATGTTCGAGACGATGGACACCGCCCCAGGGGTCGGCCTCGCCGCTCCGCAGGTCGGAGTGCCCCTGCGCATCTACACGTACGCCTATGTCGATGACGACGACCACCCCTGGCGCGGCGTTCTCATCAATCCCACACTCTGGATGGTGCCACTCGAACCGGGTGAACCCGACCCGGATCTCGAATCCGAGGGTTGCCTCTCGTTCCCCGGCGAGCGGTTCCCGCTGCGCCGGTCGGAGCGCGTCCACGTCACGGCCACCGACCTGGAAGGGCAGCCGGTCTCGATCGATGTCGACGGGTGGCGTGCCCGCATCATGCAGCACGAGTTCGATCACCTCGACGGCATCCTGTACGTCGATCGCCTGTCGGACGGCGACTGGAAGACCGCGCAGAAGATCGCCCGAAAGCGCGGGTGGGGTCGCCCCGGCGCGAGTTGGATGCCCGGCGTCGACGACCTCGAAGGCTGAGCGCTCCCAGCCGAACCACAGCATCCTTCGAGTTGCGTCACAGACTCGCCGGGGGTTAGCGTGTTCGCGGCGGGGGCTTTTCGCATGCCTCCGCATCACGCTTCGGAGGGGAAACAGATCATGATGAAGATGCGCACTCGACGCGCCCTGATGCTCGCAGGATCGGCAGTGGCGCTCTCGGTCGCCCTCAGCGGGTGCAGCGCTCTCAATGGCATTCTCGGCGGCGGTTCCGGCGACGCCAACCGCGACGAGGAGAGCGGGCAGGTCACGGAGAGCTCGAACGTCGGCGTCTTCTCGGTGAAGCTGGGCGACTGCATGCTCGACACCGGTTCCGGCACGATGACCGAAGCCAACATCCTCCCCTGCACCGACCCGCACGACCAGGAGGTGTACTACGAGATCACGATGCCGGATGGCGAGTTCTCCGACACCGACATCGACGCGGCGACGCAGGAGTGCATCGGAGACGCGTACACGACGTTCGTGGGCGTGGCCTACCAGGACTCCGCATTCGATGTCACCACGCTCGTTCCCACCAAGGACTCGTGGGAGCGGAACAACGATCGCGTGATCCAGTGCATCGTCTTCGACCCGGCTGGGCAGACCACGGGTTCGCTGGCCGGCGCCGCGCGCTGATCCACCGTCTCAGAAGAGGGCCTCGCCATCCGGCGGGGCCCTCTTCGTCGTTCCGAGGGGTTCAGCCGTCCGACGCACGCAGCGCGAGCGGCGACGCGATCGTCGGGGTCCGACAGCGACAACCCGATCAGGTCCTCGATCCGTCTGATCCGCGCGGCCAACGTCTGCCGGTGGATCCGCAACCGCATGGCGCTCTCACCCCAGGCGCTGTTCGTGGAGAGGAAGACGCGCAGGGTCTCGATGAGCTCGGGTTGCTGCTCGACGCCGCGCAATGGATCCAGAAGCCGACTGATCCGCTGCGTCTGGTCCGCATCCAGCTGTCCGAGCACGAACGACACCGTCGGGATCGATGCGTAGCGGACGACGCGCTCCCCACCCGCACGAGCCGTCTCGCAGGCCTGTCGGGCCTCGTCGACACTGCGGGCGAGCGCATCCGTCGTGGCCGGGCGCCCGAGGCCGAGATAGAGCGTCGAGGCGAAGGCCTGCGCCCGATGAGCGATCTCCTGCGCATGACCCTCGCGCACGACGCCGCGGATGAGTCCTCGTTGCGCGGCGAAGACATGCTCGGCCCCGAGTTCGTCGAGCCACAGCGCGAGCAGGTGCTCGACGTCCACTCCGCTCGTGCGTGAGGCCAGGGCGAACCCCACGAGGCTCCGCTCGTGCACGCCCCAACGTCGGAGAAGCCGTGTCGCCTCCTCCCCTCCCTCCAGCACGGTCTCCAGTCGCCACGCATCGCGACAGCATTCTCGAGTGCCTGGACGGCCAACCGCGACTTCATTCTCGAGTCGATCGCCACGCGGTCGCCGACCTGCACCCGGGTGACCGCCTCGCCCACGGCGACGACCTCGCCGGCTGCTTCGTGGCCGAGGATGATCGGCCCGTCGACGATCCAGCCGCCGATGCGCCCGATGCGGTAGTAGGCGGTGTCCGAACCGCAGACGCCGACGGCGCGCACGCGCACGCGCACGCGCACCTCGCGCGGCCCCGGTTCGCGCAACGGCACCTCCTGCACCTCGATGCGCCCGAGTTAGGGCATCACAGCAGCCAGGTTCGACATGTTCACCTCCGGGTCACGGCCGAGTCGCCGTCCTTCTCACGCTAGTGAAGCGCTCGCTTTGCGGGGTGGCTGTGCTCAGATGTGCACCTCGCCGCCCGCCCTCACCCCACCCCACCGCTGTCCACCACCCCACCGGTTTCGGAGGTGGGTGGGTGAGGGCCGGAGGGAAGGCCGGGGACGGGGACGCGACCGCGGATTGGTATCGTTCAGGGGGACGCCGGGAGGGTCAGTGGTAGAGCAGCCGGAGGACGCGCGCGTGTGGCGCGCGCCGTCGATCATCGACGTCGCACGTGAGGCCGGGGTCTCGGCGCAGACCGTCTCTCGCGTCGCCAACGGCATGGACATCGTGCGTCCGGTCACCCGCGACAAGGTGCTCGCGGCCATGGACCGGCTCGGCTACCGGCCGAACTCCGCCGCGCGCGCTCTGAAGACCGGCAGGTTCCGCACCCTCGGCGTGATCATGTCCGAGCTCTCCAGCTACGGCAACACCCGAACGCTGGAGGCGTTCGCCAGCGAGGCGTCCAAGGCCGGCTACTCGCTCGCGCTCACCCCGCTGTGGACCATCGCGCAGGCGGGCCTGACCGGCGCGCTCACCCGGATCGCCGACCAGGCGGTCGACGGGCTCATCGTGGTGCTCGAAGAGCATGAGCTGCTGAAGTCCGACCTGAAGCGCATCGCCAAGATCCCCACGGTCGTCGTCACCGCCGGCCGCTCGCATCCCTACGTCGCGATCGACACCGATCAGGCGCAGGGCGCCCGGCTGGCCACCGAGCACCTCCTTTCACTCGGGCACGAGACGGTCTGGCACGTCCGCGGACCCGAGCGCTCGCACGGCGCCAGGAACCGCGCGCAGGCTTGGGCCGACACGCTCCGCGAGCACGGCCGCGTGGTGCCCCCGGTCATGCCGGGTGACTGGAGCCCGGCATCCGGTTACGCGGCGGGGAAGCGACTGGCAGCCGACCCCGCGGTGACGGCGATCTTCGCGTCCAACGACGCGATGGCGCTGGGAGCCATGCGCGCACTGCACGAGGCCGGACGCGACGTGCCCGGCTCGGTCAGCGTCGTCGGCTTCGACGACATGGAGCTCTCCGCCGACTTCCGGCCGCCGCTGACCACGGTGCACCAGTACTTCGACCGTGTCGCCACCGCGGCGGTCGGCATGCTCATCGACCGGATCGAGCACCAGAAGCGCACCACCGCCGACCCGGTGCCCACCGAGCTGATCGTGCGGGCGAGCACCGCGCCGCCCCCGGGATCGGGGACGGCGCGGGTCGGCTGAGCCGGGCTCAGCGGTTCTGGATGCCGCGGAACGCGAACCGGAACTCGAGGTCTCCCGTCGGCAGGAGGTAGCGCTCCAGCGGACGCGAACCCCAGGAGTCGTCGCCGGCGACACCGCGGCGCATCAGCGCCGGCCGCACGATCGTGCGGTGGATGGGAGGCAGCTCGTTGGGATGCAGCGCGCTCTCGATCTCGGCGGGCGTCCAGCTCAGCGCCGAGAACTCCATCGTCGGATCGCCTTCGAAGCGGAGGCCCGCGCCACGGGCATCCGTCACCTCCGCCCATCGCACCCCGGTGCGATTACCCGCCTCCTGCGGACGGATGTACGGCGTGAGCATCTCGGGGATGCTCCGGTCGTAGACCCCCAGCCGCGCGCCCGCGCGGCGGTCGACGTAGCACTCCTCCGGCCCCTCGCCGTACCAGCGCACCCGGTCGTAATCGGCGGGCATCGCCAGCATCGTCGCGAACTCGGGCATCTGCGGGAGCCCGTCGGGAACGTGCATCCGCTGGGTGACCTCCACCCGGCCCGAGCCGTCGATGAGGTAGCTCAGGTCGCAGTACGTCGCCGGGTTCGTCGGCAGTTCGTAGCGGTAGCCGATGCGCACTCCCCCGTCGACGTGCTCGATCGAGATGTCCGCCGGCTCGTGGAAGCGGCTCGCGCGACCGTACCTGCTGGCGAGCAGCCACTGGCCCTCTTCGAACGGTCCGCCCCAGCCGCGCTCGTTCGACGTCGGGGCGTGCCAGAAGTTCGGGGTGACGACCCCGGAGAGCAGCTCCCGGCCACCGGTGCGCGTCTCGCCGAAGCGGTACGAGGTCAGCCCGTTGAAGATGCGCGAGAACAGCACGTGGAAACCGGCCCCGTGCACGCCGATGCTCAGCGTGCCCGGGACCACTGTCGGCGGCGTGAGGCACACCCGCGCCGGCGGTGCGCCGAAGCTCAGCACGTGCTCGCCCCAGGCGACCTCGTGGCCGGCCGGCGCCCACGCCGTCCCGGCGCGCAGGTGCAGCGAGACGACGATCGCGTACTCCCCCGGCTTCGCCGGCACCGCGACCGGCAGCGGGTACGTCTGCATCTCGCGCGGAGCGACGTCGGTGTCGACGACTCCGGTGGCCACGACCCGCCCTTCCCGCGCGATCGTGACGCGGGTCTCATAGGCGGCCGACGAGGTCGACATCAGACGGTTCGTCAAGGTGAACGAGGTGCCCGTGACGTCGACGACGAAGCCCTGGTAGAGCCGCTTCATCTCCTGTGCCATCGGCGTGGGCGTGTGGTCGGCGAAGAAGATGCCGTTGCCGCTGAAGTCCTGATCGTGCGGCGCCTCGCCGTTGTCGCCGCCGTAGCCGAAGAACTCCCGGCCGTAGCGGTCGCGCATCAGGATCGCCTGATCGGCGAAGTCCCAGATGAAGCCGCCCTGGAACAGCTCGTCGCGGTGGGCCAGTTCGACGTACTCGTCGACCGCGCCGAAGGAGTTGCCCATCGCGTGCGCGTATTCGCACACGATGAACGGCTTGTCGCGGTGCGTGCGCAGGTACTCCTCGATGCCGGCGGCCGGGGTGTACATCTGGCTCGCGATGTCGGTGGTCTGCGGGTGGCGGGGGTCCCAGTGCACGCCCTCGTAGTGCACCGGCCGGTCGTCGGCCGATCGGAACCAGTCGGCCACATCGCGCAGCACGCTGCCGCCGAAGGACTCGTTGCCGCACGACCAGATCACCACGCTGGGGTGGTTCTTGTCGCGCTCGAGCATGCTGCACGCGCGGTCGAGGGCGGCCTCGCGCCACTGGTCGTGATCGCCGGGGATCGCGGTGTCCAGCGGCTCGTCGAAGTGGTTGATGCGCGCCCAGCGGCCGTGCGTCTCGAGGTTCATCTCGTCGATCACCAGCAGGCCGTATTCGTCGGCGAGCGCGTAGAACGCCGAGTCGTTGGGGTAATGGCTGGTGCGCACCGCGTTGACGTTGTGCGCCTTCAGCATCCGGATGTCGGACTCGGTGAGCTCTCGCGACGGGACCCGTCCGTTCAGCCCGAATTCGTGCCGGTTGATGCCGTTGAAGACGACCCGCGCGCCGTTGAGACGGAGCACGCCGTCCTCGATGGCGAAGCGCCGGATGCCGATGCGCTGCGGAACCACCTCGGTGAGCCGCCCGTCGGCGTCGCGCACCTCGACGACGAGGTCGTAGAGGTGCGGATGCTCGGGGCTCCACAGCCGCGGGTCGTCGAACCGCACCGTGAACGCGCCGTCGGCGCCCTGCGCGAGTTCGCCGACGCCGTCGAGGCGGGCGGCGATCGTCCCCGCCGCGCCTTCCAGCGCGATCTGCAGGCGGACCTCGGCGGATGCCAGATCATCGGCGACCACGGTGGTCACGCGGATGTCCTGGGCGTGCACGGCAGGGCGGCGGTAGAGCGTCACGTCGCGGAAGATGCCCGAGAACCGGAAGAAGTCCTGGTCCTCCAGCCACGAGCCCGCACTGTAGGTGAACACCTGCGCCACGATCCGGTTCTCGCCCTCGACCAGCGCGGGGGTGAGATCGAACTCCGACGGCGTGAAGCTGTCGGTCGCGTAGCCGATGTACCGGCCGTTCATCCACAGCGCGATCGCGCTCTCCGCACCGTGGAAGGTCACGCTCAGCCGCTCTGCCGGTGCGAGCGGCCGGTCGAGCGTGAAGGTGCGCACGTAGCATCCGATCGGGTTGTCGCGCTCGGGGACCTGCCCCGGCTCGATGTCCTCCTGACCGTCCCACGCGTACCCGACGTTGACGTACTGCGGCCGGTCGTACCCCTCCAGCTGCAGGTGCGAGGGCACCGGGATGTCATCCCACCCCGAGACGTCGCGCGACGGGTCGGCGAGATCGGCCGGCACCTGCCCCTGGTTGCGGGCGCAGAAGAACTTCCACAGGCCGTTCAGCGACTGGTCGAACGAGCTCGTCCCGTCGCGCGCCTCGTCGAGGTCGGCGAACCAGCGGTGATCGGAATGTGCGGGCATCCGGTTCTCGGAGACGAACGTCGGGTCGGCGATGCGATCGATGTCGAAAGCGGGATGGAATGTCACTTGATGGCTCCGGTGATCCCCTGTGCGAACGCGCGCTGCAGGATGAGGAAGATGAAGATGGTCGGAAGGGATGCCAGCAGCACGGCGAGCATGAGCACGCCGTAGTCGGTGACGTACCCGGCGGTGAGGTTGGCGATGAGCATGGGCATCGTCTGGACGGCGTTGTCGAGCAGGATCACGCGCGGCCAGAGGAAGTTGTTCCACGACGCCATGAACGTGATGACCGCGGCGGCCGCGAAGGTGGACTTCATCGTCGGCACGTAGATGCGCCAGAAGATGGCGAGCTCCTTCAGGCCGTCGATGCGGGCCGCCTCGATGATCTCGTACGGGAACGAGCGCGACGCCTGCCGGAACAGCAGGATCAGCAGCGGCGTGGAGATGGAGGGGATGATCACCGCCAGCAGCGAGTTGACCATGCCCACCTCTGCGAACATGCGGAACAGCGGGATCATGATCGCCGCGAACGGGATCATCATCGCCAGCATCAGGACCGCCATTACGACGTCCTTGCCCCGCGAGTGATAGATCTCGAACCCGTAGCCGGCGATGCCGCAGACGATCAGCGCCAGCACGGTGGTGCCCACGGCGATCAGGAACGAGCTGATCATCGCCGCGCCGATGTCCTGCTGGGAGGTCAGCGCCACCAGGTTGTCGATGAGGTGCCCGCCCGGGGTCATCCGCGAGCCGAGCACGTCACGGGTGGAGTTGGTCGACGAGACCAGCATGAAGTACAGCGGGAAGACCGAGAACAGGGCGAACACCGTCAGGAAGGCGTAGCCCGGCACGCGCCGCCATGCGAAGCGCCTGCTTCGGAGCCGTGTCTTCGCGGCCGCGTCCGGCAGGAGGCTAGTCACGCTTGTCACCCACCTTCATCTGGATGATCGCGAGCACCGCGACCATGATCAGGATCACGTACGAGATCGCCGAGGCGTAGCCGACGTTGGGGTTCTTCAGGAACGCCAGCTCGTAGAGGTAGTGCGACATCGACATCGAGCTGTACGCCGGGCCGCCCTTGGTCAGCGCCCAGGACTCGTCGAACAGCTGCAGGGTGCCGTTGATCGACATGATCGCGGTGAGCACGATCATCGGGCGCAGCTGCGGCACGGTGACGAACCAGAACGTCTTGAAGGCGCCGGCACCGTCGATGCGCGCGGCCTCGAGGGTGGACTGGTCGACGTTCTGGAGTGCGGCGAGGAAGAAGATCATGTTGTAGCCGGTCCACCGCCACAGCAGGCCGATGACGATGACGATCCGCGCCGTCCAGGGCTCGCCGAGCCAGTTGAGCGGGTCGTGCATGAGGCCGAGCCCCATCAGCACGTCGTTGACCAGCCCGTCGGTGGCGAACATGGTGCGGAACACCAGCGAGTACGACACCAGCGATACGGCGCACGGCAGGAAGATCATGGTGCGCCAGAGGCCCTTCGCCCGCAGCTTCGGGTCGTTGAGCAGGTTGGCGAGCACCATCGCCAGGATCAGCATGATCGGCACCTGCACGACCAGGTAGAACACGGTGTTGAACATGGTCAGCTGGAAGATCTCGTCCTCCAGCAGCCGGCCGAAGTTCATCCACAGCGGCTCGGCCCAGTCCAGCCGCGATCCTCGGCCCGTCTGCAGGGCGAGGACGAACGCCTGGATCATCGGCACGAAGCTCAGCAGCGTGATCAGAAGGGCTGCCGGGAGCAGGAACCCCCATCCGGTGAGGTTCCGGCGCCGTGCGGTGTGCAGCCACGGGCCACGCGGGGTGAAGTCCGGCGGAGGGGTGCTCCGCCGCTGACGGCGCGGTGTGTCGGCCGTCACGATCGCCTGGGTCGCCATGATCAGTTCATCGCGAACTCGACGTTGGCCTGGGCCTCGTCGAGTGCCTCGTCGATGCCGGTGCCGCCGAGGATCTTGGTCATCGCGGCGCTGACCGCGTCACGGCCCTCGTAGTAGTAAACGCCGGTGTTGTTGCTCGGCACCTGGGCGCCGAACTCGACGACCTGCTGGAAGATCGGCTGACCGCCGAAGAACTCGCTGGGCTGCGCGTAGACGCTGCTGTCACCCGCGGGGATCCAGTTGGCCACGGCGCCGGACTTGGGCAGGATCGTGTCGTAGAAGTCGGTGGAGCCGGCGAAGGTGGATGCCAGGAAGTCGGCGGCCAGCTCGGCGTCGCCGGTCGAGCTGATCGCCCACGACGAGCCGCCGTTGGCGGAGTAGTTCGTGGCGCCGGGCACGCCGTCGAGCTTGGGCAGGTCGGTGATGGCCCACTTGCCCGCCTGGTCGTCGGCGGTCTGGATCGAGCCGGTGATCCAGATGCCGTTGATCGTGCCGGCGACCGAGCCGTTCACGAAGGTGCTGATGTACTCGTCCCAGGAGTTGACCTCGACGAGAACGCCCGATTCGACCAGCTCGGCGTACACCTCGATGGCGTCGACGAGCTCGTCGTTGCCGGCGATGGTGGGCTGGCCGTCGGCGTCGAACAGGCTGGCGCCCGCCGACTGCAGGATCATCATCAGGATGTCGGAGGAGCCGGCGACGCCGGACAGCAGCGGCTTGCCGGTCTTGGCCAGCACGTCCTCGGCCTTGGTGAGGTACTCGTCCCAGGTGATGCCGGTGAAGTCGTCGACGGTGTAACCGGCCTCGGCCAGCACGTCGGTGCGCAGCGCGTTGATCGCGGTGCCGGAGTCGAAGGGCACGCCGTACTGGTCGCCGTCGATCTGCGAGTACGCGGTGACGCCGTCGGGGAACTGCGAGAAGTCGATCTCGGAGCCCGAGTAGTCGCTGAACAGGTCGGGGTAGTTGATGACGTTCTTCTGGAAGGCGTTGTTCTGCATCAGGAAGATGTCTGGCAGCTGTTCGAACTGCTGCGACTGGGCGATGGTGGTGAGCTTGGCCTGCAGGTCGTCCCACGGGGTCTCGATGATCTCGAGCTCGAACTCGGGGTGATCGGCCTGGTACGCCTTCTCGGCCTCTTCCATCGCGTAGATGTTGAACGCCGGATCCCAGGCCCAGACGGTCAGCTTCTGGTCGCCGTCGGAACTGCTGCCGGCGCCTGCGCTGCCGCATGCGGTCAGTGCGAACAGGGGAAGGGTGACTGCGGCAGCCGTCGCCGCAAGTCGTGTCATGCGCTTCATCGAAACATGTCCTCTCGTTGGATCGGGATGGCCGCGGAACGGGATCTCCGGCCCGCCGGGACGGTCGTTGTCACCGGCTGCACTAGAAATGATCACGTAAACATTTTGCGGTGAGCAAGAGGCGTTATCGGATTGTAAGCAATTTCGCAGGTACGCGGGGGCCTCGCGCCAGTCAGCGGAGGTGCCGCCCTGCCCTACCGGGCAGGGCGGCTCGGATCAGCCGATCGCCTCTTCCGGGCGCTCCTGCACGTCGATCGCGGCGGTGTCGGCGACGTAGCCGTCGATGTGCCGTTCGTCGACGCCGTTGTACGCCGACAGCGGGCGGATCAGCGCGTTCGAGGCCTGCTGCTCGAGGATGTGCGAGGTCCAGCCGACGATGCGCGCCGCGATGAACAGCGGGGTGAACGTGAGCGTGTCGTAGCCGATCAGGTTGTACGCCGGACCCGACGGATAGTCGAGGTTCGGGTAGATGCCCTTGCGCGAGACGAACTCGCGCTCGAGGGTCTCGTACAGCTCGGCGACGTCGGGGCGGTAGTAATGCTCGACGAGGGTGTCGAGCGCCGCCTTCATGGTCGGCACGCGCGAGTCGCCGCGCTTGTACACCCGGTGGCCGAAGCCCATGATCTTGCGCTTCTCCGCGAGCGCGGCGTCGAGCCAGGGCACCACGCGGTCGGCCGAGCCGATCTCGTCGAAGATGTGCATCACCGCCTCGTTGGCACCGCCGTGCAGCGGGCCCTTCAGGGCGCCGATCGCACCGACGACGGCCGAGTACAGGTCGCTCAGCGTCGAGGTGATCACCCGCGCGGTGAAGGTCGACGCGTTGAACGAGTGCTCGGCGTACAGGATCATCGAGCGGTTGAACGCGTCGACGACGGCGGGCTCGGGCTCGTCGCCGAAGGTCAGCCAGAGGAAGTTCGCCGCGTAGTCGAGGTCGTCCCGCGACTCGATCGCCTCCTGCCCGCGGCGACGGCGCTGGCCGTACGACACGATCGCCGGCAGCACGGCGAACAGCTGCAGGCTCCGCTCCAGATTCTCTGAAGGTGTGCCGACGGCATCCAGCACGTTGCCGGTGCCGGCGGTCTCGAAGGCACCGATCACGCTCACCGCGGTGCGCACCTCGTCCATCGGGTGCGAGTCCAGCGGCAGCGCGTCGATGGCGGCCTTGACCTCTGGGGAAAGCGCGCGGTGCGCGCGTTCGGCGCTGCGGAACTCCGCCAGCTGCTCCGCGGTGGGAAGCTCGCCGTGCCACAGCAGGTACGCCACCGCCTCGAACGGCTGCATGGCGGCGAGCTCCTGCACCGGATAGCCGCGATAGAGCAGGCTATTGGTCTCGGGGTTGACCTTGCTGATCGCCGTGACGTCCGCGACGACGCCGGCGAGGCCCTTCTTGATCTCGGTCTCGCTCATCTGGTCACTCCTTCGTGATGGTGAAGTTGAACACTCCCGAGTCGAAGTGGTTGTGCGACTCGTAGTCGATCAGGTCGTAGAGGTCGGCGCGGTGCTGCATCTCGCCGAGCTTCGAGGTCAGGTGCCCCTCGTCGTTCAGCGTATCGAGTGCGCGGCCGGCGGCGCCCATCGCGATGCGCAGCAGCGACACCGGCCAGATCACGATGTTCACCCCGACGTCGCGCAGCTGATCGACCGAGAACAGCTCCGACTTCCCGAACTCGGTCATGTTCGCCAGGATCGGCACGTCGACGGCATCCCGGATCGCGGCGAACTCCGAAAGCGACCGCATCGCCTCGGGGAAGATCGCGTCGGCCCCGGCATCCGCCAGCGCCTTCGCGCGATCCTTCGCCGCCTCGAGGCCCTCCACCGCGGCGATGTCGGTGCGCGCCATGATCAGGAAGTTCTCGTCGCGCCGGGCGTCGACGGCGGCGCGGATGCGCTTGACCGCGGTGCCGGAGTCGACCACCGCCTTGCCGTCGTTCGACATCGCATCTCTGAAGCGCTACTACTTCAAGCCGGTGCTGAAGCGGCTCGGGCTGGAAGACTTCAGTTGGCACGATCTCCGCCACTTCTACGCGACGACGCTCGTCCACTCGCCGCGCTACTCAGACAAGCAGGTGCAGGAGTGGATGGGTCACGCGAGCTACGCGTTCACGTTGGATCGCTACGGCCACGCGCCCGAAGAAGAGATCGTTTCGATGCCGTTCGACGACATCTACGCAAGGTCTAACGTCACGCCGATGGAGCGCCGGGCCGTCTGACAAGGGCGCCCGACGTAAACCACTGCACAAGCGGCACGGTGAGCAACACAGCCGCCTCCGCCTCAGCCTGGGTCGGCTTGCGATAGCCGTTACCGCCGTGGCGACGTTCCTGGCCGACCCAGAGCGCCTCGGCCATCTTCACCGGAACATCCGCGTCCGGTGTCGGCAGATCGAGCTTCCAGTCCTTCTGTCCCTTCATCACGCTAATCATCTTCCCGAGAGTCGACTTGGAGTCCTTCGGTGTCACAACGTGTACTCCCGCCTCCTCGACCGCCTTGATCGACTTTTCATAGGCCTCTTCGGGATCGGGGTCTTTGCCGAACGCGGCGTGCCACGCTTCGGCGAGCAAAGTCCCCGCTGAACTCGAACCCTGGATGACCTCCGTTGCGGCCATGGCTACACCCTCAGGCACCCGCTTCTCGAGCGCCGCATTTCCATCACGCTCGGCGATTGTCCACTCAGATCCGCTCTCACTCAGGATCTGTTCGAGGAGTCCGAGAACTGTCTCTGCGTCTGACCTCTGCGAAGCGACGTAAACCAGGTAGTCGATGAAGTCGAGAAACTCGGCGGATCCCATCGACGAGAGCAGGTAAGCTGCTCCGCCCGAGCGATACCCGTCGACAAGGGATTTCTTGCGCCGCACCGCTGTTTCATAGTCCATGAGAATGGACACTCGTGGGCGCTTCTCTACGTTTCCCCAGTCGTTGAGGTACTCCTCCGCGCCGACATACGTTGCCCAAGCTAGAAGTTGTCTTTCCATCCATGAGGGCACGCCCGGGTGCAGAGCTTCAAGCTCCGCTGGATCTGCGCCACGTCGTTTCCAAGCCACATCACCATCTTGGCCGACCCTGCCGACAACTGGGTAAGGAGGAGCGCTGATTTCGCGCTGACCAGCGTACGTAGGCGGGAAAAGGAGAAGGCCCGGACACTGATTTTGCTCAGTAATTCCGGGCCTTCTATTGGCTCCCCGGCTTGGACTCGAACCAAGAACCTGCCGGTTAACAGCCGGCTGCTCTGCCAATTGAGCTACCGAGGAATGTGCACCGCTGAGCGGGCAACTCGACAAGCTTAGCAAACTCCGGGAGGTGTTCACGACACCGAGGCGCCGCTCGGGGATGCCGGGCGTGTCGGACTCAGTGCCGCGAATCCGACTCCGCGTTCGGCACCCAGAGCAGATCCTTGCCCACGCCACGGGCGACCACGTGCCCACTGCGGAGCATCAACGTCTCGGCATTCAGCTCGCGGATGAAGTCGGCGTCGTTGGTCACCAGGAGAGCGGCCATCGACTGCTCCTTGCGGCGACGGGTGATCGCATCGAAGACGACCGGCCGCACCTCGAGGTCGAGGTTCGCGAGCACCTCGTCGGCGATGAGCACCTTCGGCTCCAAGACGAACGACCGGGCGATCGCCACACGCTGACGCATGCCGGCACTGAGCTCATAGGGGAACTTCGCCGCCGTGCCGAGGGGCAGGTGCAGCTCGTCCAGCAGCGTCGCCACACGGATCGAGAGCGCCTTCGTGTTCACCCGACGCTCGCGGATGAGGATCGGCTCCGCGATCACCTCGTTCACGGTGAGCCGCGGCGGCAGGTCGGCGCCCGCACCCTGCGGTACGAATCCGGTGCGATAGGTGAGGATCCGGTGCTTGCGGCCAGGCCGGCGCACATCGACGCCGCACACCTGGGCCCTCCCTCCGACGACCTTGACCGAGGGATCGGTGGAGCCGGCGAGGGCGGCGACCAGCGTCGACTTGCCGGAGCCGGTGGGCCCAGCGACGCAGATCAGACCGCCGGGCGCGAGCGAGAAGGTGACGCCGTCGACGGCACGCGTCGGCACCCCGTGGCCGATGCGGTCGATCACCAGATCAGAGCAATCGATCGCGTTCGTGGATTCGGGCCTACGGGACATGACTCCATCCTGCCCTCTGCGCGATGCCGGTCGGGGTTACGACTCGGCGAAGCGCTGACGCTCCGCATCGATGTCGCGCAACCGCATCCGCAGCGCGCGGCCTCCGTCGGAATCCGCGGGCACTCGCTGCACCGCGCCGAGGAGCTCCTGCTTCTCGCGCTCGAGATGACGGAGCACGAGTCGACGGGTGAGGTCGGCCACGGTGGCGACGGCTCGCTCTTCGTCGCGGGCGGGGAACGGCGTCATCAACAGCTCCCCCGCGAGCGAACGGTAGGGCTCACGGACGCTGTTCACCGCCTCGGTCACCCACCCGGCCCTGGTGCGGTCGGGGGCGGCGGCGACGGCCTCGCGCACGGCGTCGAGACCGGGGGTCCGGAACGGCGCCTCCAACGCCCTGTTGAGGAGGGCCTGATCGACCTGATGGCCGTACTGCAGGGCGCCCATCAGCGCGTCGCGTTCGACGGCGACGTCGGGGCTGCGCGGCAGGCTCGACAGAGTGACCGGAGCGACGACGGGAGCGCCCGTCACCGCATCGGTCAGCGGAGCCTCCCGACGCACCTGCTGCGGAGTCGACGCGCCGCGTGCCGCGCGTTCGACCTCGCTGCGCACCTCAGTGGGATCCATCCCGAGCCGGCGCGCCAGCACCCGCTCGTATCCCGGGCGAAGAAGCTGGTCGCGGATCTCGGCCACGATGGGCGCGGCCGCACGCAGCGCGCCGACCCGCCCCTCCACGGTGGAGAGATCGAAGCCGCCGAGCTTGCGGTCGATCGCGAACTCGAACATCGGCTGCTTCGCGTCCATCAGCCCGCGCACGGCCGCATCTCCGCGCTGGAGTCGCAGGTCGCACGGATCCATGCCGTCAGGGGCGACGGCGACGAAAGTCTGCGCGTTGAACCTGTCGTCCTCCGTGAATGCACGCAGGGCCGCCTTCTGTCCCGCCTCGTCTCCGTCGAAGGTGAAGACGACCTCGCCCGAGGCGTTGTCATCTCCCATCACCCGGCGCAGGACCTTGATGTGCTCGGTGCCGAACGCCGTGCCGCAGGTGGCGATCGCGGTCGTGAGACCCGCGAGGTGGCAGGCCATCACATCGGTGTACCCCTCGACCACGACGACACGGCGAGGATCCCCGCGAGCGATGTCACGCTTGGCGAGGTCGAGCCCGTAGAGCACCTGCGCCTTCTTGTAGATCGGCGTCTCGGGGGTGTTCAGGTACTTCGGCCCCTGGTCGTCGTCGAACAGTTTGCGCGCGCCGAAACCGATGGTCTGTCCCGACACGTCCCGGATCGGCCACACCAGCCGCCCACGGAAGCGGTCGTACACGCCGCGCTGTCCTGTCGAGACGAGACCCGCGTTGCTGAGTTCCTCGCGCGTGAATCCCTGCGCGGTGAGGGCCTTGAGCATCCCGTCCCACCCGCGCGGGGCGAAACCGACGCCGAAATGCGCGGCAGCACCCGCATCGAACCCGCGCTCGCCCAGGAAGCGACGCCCGGCCTCGGCATCGGGGGTGAGCAGTTGCGCGCGGAAGAACTCCGCCGCCGCGGTGTTGGCAGCGTACAGACGGCTGCGACCGCTGGTCTCGGGAGCCGCTCCCCCGTCTTCGTAATGCAGCGTGTATCCGATGCGCCCGGCGAGACGCTCCACGGCCTCGGTGAAGCTGACGTGATCCATCTCCCGCAGAAACGAGTAGACGTCGCCGGATTCCCCGCAGCCGAAGCAGTGGTAGTACCCCACCTGCTGGCGCACATGGAAGCTCGGGCTCTTCTCGTCGTGGAAGGGACACAGTCCCTTGAGGGATCCGACCCCGGCCGATCTGAGAGCCACACGCTCACCGATGATGTCGGCGATGTTCGTCCGCGCCTTCACCTCGTCGACGTCGGCCTGCAGGATCCGCGGCATCAGTGCGCCCCTTCGACCACGGGCAGCCGCTCGGCGTGCGCCTGCGCGCCCGGACGGGGGTGACGCGGAGTCCAGATCCCGACCTCGGCCGGATCGATCTCGCCGACGAGCCGGTTGTGCCAATCGATCGCGCTCTGGTCGGTGAGGCTCGCGATCTGATCCACCACGACCCTGGCGCGCTCGGCGTCGTTCTGCGCGGCGACGAAGTCGGCCGCGAATGCAGGCTCGAGCACATCGGAGCCCGCGGACCACAGCGCGTCGGTCGACCAGAGGGCGTCGGCGAGCCGCTTGAGCACGCGTCGCTGCTCCTTGTAGACGCCCTTGCGGGCTTCGATCGTGACGATCGCCTGGCCCATGATGCCCTTGAGGACCGCGATCTCCACCTCGATCACGCGTGGCACCACGACGTGGGCGTTGTAGCGCACCAGGGCGGTCGAGCCGTACGCCTCCTTCGTGGCGGAGACCGAGGCACGGGCGAAACGTCCGATCAGGTCGCTCGTCAGGTTCTTGAGTCGGGCGAGTGCCTGACGGGAGCGGTCGAACGACGACAGCCACATCGGCTGCGATGCCAGGCGGTACAGAGCATCGGCGAGCTCGTCGCGCGTGAAGTCGTAGCCCACCCACTGCTGGATGCGTCCGACGAGGGCATCGTGCTGGCGCGGATCGGCGAGCTGGGCGACGTCGACGTAGCCGTTGACGATCGCATCCTCGAAGTCGTGGACCGAGTAGGCGATGTCGTCGGAGAGGTCCATGATCTCGGCCTCGATGCAGCGCAGACGCCCCGGTGCCCCCTCGCGCATCCAGCGGAAGACCGCCTCGTCTTCGGGGTAGACGCCGAACTTCAGGCGACCACCCGGGTCCGGAACCGGGCTGTCGACCGTCCACGGGTACTTGCACGTGGCGTCGAGACTGGCGCGGGTGAGGTTCAGTCCGACCGAGCGGTCATCGTCGTCGAGGACCTTCGCCTCGAGTCGGGAGAGGATGCGCAAGGACTGCGCATTCCCCTCGAACCCTCCGATGGGCTCGGCCCATTCGTTGAGCGCCCGCTCGCCGTTGTGGCCGAAGGGAGGGTGGCCCAGGTCGTGGCTGAGGCACGCGGTGTCGACGACATCGGCCGAGACGCCGAGGGCGACCGCGAGCTCACGCCCGACCTGTGCGACCTCCAGGGAATGCGTCAGGCGGTTGCGCGCGAAGTCGGCTGTACTGGCGGGGCTGAGCACCTGCGTCTTCGCGGCGAGCCGGCGCAGCGCTGCGGAATGCAGCACCCGCGCGCGGTCGCGGGCGAAGTCGTTGCGCTCGGAACGGTGGGTCTCGGCGAAGAAGCGCTCGGCATCGCGCGCGTCATAGCCGTCGGCGCGCAGGCCGACCTGGGGATCAACCACCACTGTTCTCGATCTCCGCTCCACGCATCATCTCGGAGGCCGACGATGCGAGCTCCCGAGACTCCAACCACTTGTCGGGCAGCGCCGTGCGCTTGGGGTGACCTGACCGACCGCGCTGGCCCTCGGCATCCGCACCCGGGTACGGCGCGGTGTGGTCGAGGCGCCCGAGGAAGTCGTCGATCTCCGCGAGGCTGGACGCGGTGGCGAGCCCCGTGCGGATGTCGCCGCCGACCGGATACCCCTTGAAGTACCAGGACACGTGCTTGCGCACGTCGCGGCACCCGCGGTCCTCATCCTCGAAGAACTCGACGAGAAGCTCTGCATGACGCCGGAAGGCGTTCGCGACGAATCCGAGCGTGGCATCGACGGTCTTGCCCTCGCCGCCGAAAGCCGTCGCCAGCTCGCCGAACAGCCACGGGCGTCCGAGGCAGCCGCGTCCGACCACGACGCCGTCGCAGTCGGTCTGGGCCATCATGCGCACCGCGTCGTCGGCCGACCAGATGTCGCCGTTGCCCAGCACAGGAATGCTCGTGACGGCCTGCTTGAGCTCGCCGATGGCATTCCAGTCGGCGAAGCCGGAGTAGAACTCGCTCGCGGTGCGGGCGTGGAGGGCGACCGCAGCCGCACCGGCATCTTCGGCCGCGCGTCCGGCGTCGAGGAACGTCAGGTGATCGCGGTCGATGCCCTTGCGCATCTTCACCGTGAGCGGCACGTCACCTGCGGCCTTGACGGCCTGGTCGACGATGTCGGCGAACAGCTTCGATTTCCAGGGCAGCGCCGCTCCCCCGCCGCGGCGGGTGACCTTCGGCACCGGGCACCCGAAGTTGAGGTCGATGTGGTCAGCGTGATCCTCGGCCACGATGATGCGCACCGCCTCGGCGATGGTCTTCGGGTCGACGCCGTAGAGCTGGATCGACCGCGGCGTCTCCGACTCGTGATGGCGGATCAGCCGCATCGTGGTCTCGTTGCGCTCGACCAGGGCACGCGAGGTGATCATCTCGCTCACATAGAGCCCGGCGCCGTACTCACGGCACAGACGCCGGAAGGCGGTGTTGGTGATCCCCGCCATGGGGGCGAGGACGACCGGCACGTCGAGATCGATCGGACCGATGCGAAGGGGGCGGGCGGGGGCGGTGGCGAGAGTCATGTCCCCTCCATTCTCCCAGACGCAGAGCCACGAGGGATGCTGCGATCTAAGCTGTGAAGTATGACCGATTCCGCGCTCCGCACGATCCCGTTCACCGACGCGAAGGGCGAGGAGAAGACCATCGACGATCTCGGCGCCGACGTGGTGCTGGTCGTGAACGTCGCCTCCAAGTGCGGCCTCACGCCCCAGTACGAGCAGCTCGAGGAGCTGCAGCGTCTGTACGGCGACCGCGGGTTCACGGTCGTCGGCTTCCCGTGCAACCAGTTCTTCGGCCAGGAGCCCGGCTCGGTGGACGACATCCTCGAGTTCTGCTCGACGACCTACGGCGTCACGTTCCCGGTCAACGACAAGGTCAAGGTGAACGGGAAGAACGCCGCGGAGCTCTACAAGGCGCTCAAGGAGACCCCGGACGCCGGCGGCAAAGCCGGCCGGGTGGAGTGGAACTTCGAGAAGTTCCTCGTGCTGCCGGATGGGGACGTCCTGCGCTTCCGCCCGAAGCAGAAGCCGGACGCCCCCGAGATCGTCAGCGCGATCGAAGCGGCTCTGACCCGCTAGACCGCTGCGGTCTCCGTCTCGCTCTCTCCGCGCTTCGACCAGAGGTCGCGAAGGACGTTCTCGAATGCGGCGGGCGGCTGGGCGCCGCTGATGCCGTACTGGCCGTCGACGACGAAGAACGGCACGCCCTGGATGCCGTAGGCGCGAGCCTGAGCCTGGTCCTGGCGAACGGCCGGAAGGAACTCTTCGCTCTCGAGCGCCGCACGTGCTCGATCGGCGTCGAGGCCGACCTCGACCGCGAGGTCGACGAGGTCGTCGATGCGCCCGACGTGCTTGCCCTCGGTGAAGTAGGCGGACATGAGCCGCTCCTCCATCTCGTGCTGACGCCCCTCGGCCTTCGCGAAGTGCAGCAGCTCGTGTGCCTTCACCGTGTTGGTGTGCTGCAGCAGATCGAAGCGGTACTCGAGCCCCGCGTTCGCGGCCACGCCGGTCACGTTCGACAGCATCTGCTCGACCTGCTCGCGCGGCATGCCCTTGTGCCCGGCGAGGAAGTCGACCTCGTCACCGTCGAAGTCGACGGGAGTGTCGGGCGAGAGCTCGAACGAATGGAAGGTGATGTTGACCTGCGGCGCATCCTCATCGGCCGCGACCGCTTCGAGACCCTTCTCGAGGTTGCGCTTGCCGATGTAGCACCAGGGGCAGGCGATGTCGGACCAGATGTCGATGGAGATGGGTTCAGTCACACTTTCATCCAACCGCATGCGCCTATGAGCTATTCCTCGGCGCCGCGCCACGGTGGGTAGGATTCTCGGATGTTCTGCGCCGACGATCCGCTCCCGTTCACCCCGGAGCGGGTGCTGGTGGCCGGCGTCTCCGGATCGGGGAAGACCACGTTGTCTGGTCGCATCGGCGCACTGTGGGGACTGCGCCACATCGAGATCGACGGCCTGTTCCACGGGGCGAACTGGACTCCGAGGCCCGAGTTCCTCGACGACGTGCGCGACTTCGCCGCCGAAGATCGATGGGTCACCGAATGGCAGTACACGAGCAAGGGCACCGACGCGATCCTCGCACCGCGCGCCCAGCTCGCGCTCTGGCTCGACTACCCCTACCGTGTGGTGCGCGGCCGTCTGATGCGGCGCACCCTGGCCCGAGGCATCCTGCGGCGAGAGCTCTGGAACGGCAACCGCGAGAAGGGACCGTGGAACCTCCTCAACCGCGATCCCGAGGAGAACATCCTGGCGTGGCAGAGGGCGACACTGCACAAATGGCACGAGCGGTTCCCGGAGATGCAGGAGCGCTTCCCGCACCTCACCGTCGTGCGGCTGCGGCATCCGCGGGAGACGGAGCGATGGCTGCGGTCTCAGGCCGACGCGTCAGGAGTGTCGATCGCGCCGCCGAAGCGGCGGTCCCGGGCGAGGTAGACGCCGATCGCCCGCCACAGTTCCTCACGTGAGAAGTCGGGCCAGAGCGTGTCGAGGAACACCATCTCGGCGTATGCCGACTCCCACAGCAGGAAGTTCGAGGTGCGCTGCTCCCCCGAGCTGCGCAGGAACAGATCGACGTCCGGCATGTCGGGCACGTAGAGGTTCCGACGGATCATCTTCTCGCTGATCGCCTTGGGCTTCACCCGCCCGGCGGCGACGTCTTCGGCGATGGCCCGCATCGCATCGACGAGCTCGACCCTGCCGCCGTAGTTCACGCACATCGTGAGGGTGAGCACGTCGTTGTCGCGGGTCAGCTGCTCGGCGTACTGCAGCTCCTTGATGACGCTCCCCCACAGCCGGGGCTTGCGGCCGGCCCAGCGGATGCGCACGCCCCATTCGTTGAGCTGGTCACGACGGCGATGCAGCACATCGCGGTTGTAGCCCATGAGGAAGCGGACCTCTTCCGGAGAGCGCGCCCAGTTCTCGGTGGAGAAGGCATAGACCGAGAGGTGCTTCACCCCCGCCTGTATCGCGCCGGCGACTACGTCGAGCAGCACCTCCTCGCCCGCTTTGTGTCCTTCGATGCGAGTGAGTCCCTGGCGGTTGGCCCAGCGTCCGTTCCCGTCCATCACGATCGCGACGTGCGCGGGTACGGCGCGGAACGCGGGCGGATACGCGCCCGTCCAGTCCAGCGGGCGATAGGCCACGGCGTCTTTGTGCGTGTACGGCTTCGGGCTCACCGTTCTCCTCCTGAAGTGATGTCGGACACGTGGGCGAGCGAGCGGATGCCGCGCTCCAGGTGCCATTGGGCGTAGGCGGAGACGAGTCCGGACGCAGCGGCGGTGTCGGCGTGCGGAGCGGCGTCGATCACGTCCCACTCCCCCGCGATGAGAGATCGGAGCAGGCCCAGGGTCTTCTCGGCGACGCGCGGGCTGCCGGCGGGGGCGCAGTTCTGGCACACCACGCCGCCCAGCTGCGCGACGAACCGCGAGTGCGGCCCTGGTGTGCCGCACCGTGCGCACTCGTCGAGCGAGGGCGCCCACCCGGACAGCGACATGACCCGCAGGAGGTACGAATCGAGGATGCTCCGGGCGACGTGCTCTCCGCGCGACAGCGCCCGCAGTCCACCCACGAGGAGCAGGTACTGATCGGGAGTCGCCTCCGCGTCGCTCAGGCGGTCGGCGGTCTCGACCATGGCGTTCGCCGCGGTGAAGCGGTCGTAGTGCGCGGCGATGTCCGTTCCGTAGGAGCCGAGCGACTCGGCCTGCTGCACGATATCGAGGGAGCGGCCCTGGTAGAGCTGCACGTCGGCCACCATGAACGGCTCGAGCCTGGCACCGAATTTCGACGACGTCCGGCGCACACCCTTGGCCACCGCCCTGACCTTGCCGTGGCGTCGCGAGAGCATCGTGACGATGCGATCCGCCTCACCGAGTTTGTGGGTGCGCAGGATCACCGCTTCGTCTCGATAGGTGGGCACCCTTCGATTATCCTCCGTGCGCGAGAATGGACGCGTGACCGAACCGCTCTTCACCATTCCGCTGTGGGCGGACCTGCTCGGCGTCGGCCTCGGCGGGGTCCAGGGCGCGATGTTCGCATCGGGGTTCCAGGGCCAGCGTCGGCTCGATTGGCTGGGTGTCGCCATCATCGGCATCATGATCGGCATGGGCGGAGGTCTGATCCGCGACATCCTGCTCGGGCAGACGCCCGCGACGCTCCAGAACCAGTGGTATCTGGTGACGGCAGGCGGCGCCGCGCTCCTCGGGATGCTGCTGTCCGGCCTCTTCACCCGCCTGAACACGGCGATCGTCGTGCTCGATGCCGTGGTGATCGGCATGTTCGGCGCTTTCGGGACGAGCAAGGCCCTCGCATTCGGCATCCCCGAGGTGCCGGCCGTCTTCATCGGCGTCTGCGCCGCCGTCGGCGGCAGCGTGCTCCGCGACATGCTGATGGGCCTGCCGACCGCGATCATGCACGTCGGCTCGCTCTACGCTGTGGCCGCCGGCGCGGGGTGCACGTTCATCGTGATCGCCGTGGCGCTGGGGATGCCGATCACACTCGCCGCGGTCGTCGGCATCGCGGTCACCGCTGTCATCCGGGTCCTCGCCGTGACCTTCGACGTCTCCCTGCCGGAGCAGCGGCGCATCTACCGTCGCAAGGTCGCCGCCGAGACGGGTGCCATCGCGATCGTCAAGCCCGGCATCGACCTCTGACGCGGGCGGCATCCCGAGCCCGGCTCACGCCGTGAGGACGAGGAGACCGCACGCGCCGACGTGCCCTGCGCGGACGACCGTCAGCGCAGATGCAGGCGACGGCGGCCGGGATCCGCAGGGGATTCCGGCCGCCGCCTGTGCGTGGACGATCAGACCGCCGCGAGCTCCTGCTGACGCGTGCGGATCGAGCGGTTCACTCCCGACACGATCGCCTTGAGCGACGCCGTCGAGATGTCGCCGTCGATGCCGACGCCCCACAGACGCTGGTCACCGACCTGCAGTTCGACGTAGGCCGCGGCCTGCGCGTCACCGCCGGCGCTGAGAGCGTGCTCGACATAGTCGTACACCGTGATGTCGAAGCCCTGTGCGCGCAGCACCTCGACGAAGGCAGCGACCGGACCGTTGCCGTTGCCGGTGACAGACACCTGCTGGTCGTCGTCGCGCAGCACGACGTCGAGCACGACCTCGCCGGACATGTCGCTGCGGGTCTGCGTCGCGAGCAGTTCGAAGCGTCCCCACTTGGCCGCGGTGTCGGCGGCGGGCAGATACTCGTCGTTGAAGATCGACCAGATCTGGTCGCTCGTGACCTCGCCGCCCTCGGCATCGGTCTTCGCCTGCACGACACCGGAGAACTCGATCTGCAGCTTGCGGGGCAGGTCGATGGCGTGGTCGGCCTTCAGCAGGTAGGCGACGCCGCCCTTGCCGGACTGCGAGTTGACGCGGATGACGGCCTCGTACGAACGCCCCAGATCCTTCGGATCGATGGGCAGGTACGGCACCGCCCACTCGATGTCGTCGACCGTGACGCCCTCGGCCTCGGCACGAACCGCCATGGCCTCGAAGCCCTTCTTGATCGCGTCCTGGTGCGATCCGCTGAACGCGGTGAAGACCAGGTCGCCCGCCCACGGGCTGCGCTCGGGCACCGGCAGCTGGTTGCAGTACTCGACCGTGCGCTTGACCTGGTC
Source organism: Microbacterium sp. PAMC22086 (assembly GCF_019443525.1). NCBI lineage: Bacteria > Bacillati > Actinomycetota > Actinomycetes > Micrococcales > Microbacteriaceae > Microbacterium > Microbacterium sp. PAMC22086. The sequence goes on from NZ_CP080380.1 coordinate 2,638,624, forward strand.
GATGTCGCTGAAGTCGATCTGCGGGTCGATGCCCTGGGTGAACAGGTTGATGCCCAACGCGACGATGTCGACGTTGCCCGTGCGCTCTCCGTTGCCGAACAGGCAGCCCTCGATGCGATCGGCACCGGCCATGTAGCCGAGCTCAGCGGCAGCGATCGCGGTACCGCGGTCGTTGTGCGGGTGCAGCGACAGGATCACGTTCTCGCGATGCGCGAGGTGGCGGCTCATCCACTCGATCGAGTCGGCGTAGACGTTGGGCGAGGCCATCTCGACGGTCGCCGGCAGGTTGATGATGACCTTGCGGTCGGGGGTGGGCTCGAAGACCTCGATCACCTGGTTGCAGATGTCGACGGCGAACTCGAGCTCGGTGCCGGTGTAGCTCTCGGGCGAGTACTCGTAGTAGACGTTCGTGTCGGGAATGGTCTTCTCGAACTGACGACACAGGCGTGCGCCCTCGAGCGCGATGTCGATGATGCCCTGCTTGTCGGTGCGGAACACGACTTCGCGCTGCAGCACGCTCGTGGAGTTGTAGAGGTGCACGATGGCCTGCTTCGCGCCGGTGATCGACTCGTAGGTGCGGGCGATGAGGTGCTCACGAGCCTGGGTCAGCACCTGGATCGTGACGTCGTCCGGGATCAGGTTCTCGTCGATGAGCTGGCGGACGAAATCGAAGTCCGTCTGGCTCGCCGAGGGGAAGCCGACCTCGATCTCCTTGTACCCCATGCTGACGAGCAGCTCGAACATCACGCGCTTGCGCTCGGGCGACATCGGGTCGATCAGGGCCTGGTTGCCGTCGCGGAGGTCGACCGCGCACCAACGGGGCGCCTCGGTGATGCGGGCGTCGGGCCAAGTGCGGTCAGGCAGGTGGACGTTGATCTGCTCGTGGAACGGCCGGTACTTGTGGATCGGCATCGCGGACGGGCGCTGAGTGTTCTGCATGATGGGGCTTCTTCTCTTCGTCAAGATGAACGGGCCAACACAAGCGCCGCGACGAGGAAGGCCCTAGCTTTAGGACTCGTCGCGGCAGCTAAGAAGAAGCAGACCGCCGAAAGGCATGAGGTCATGGTAGCAGGGATGCCACGACGGTTTCGACGAGGCTGAGACGATCACGGCGGTGACGACACTCCCCGGTATGAGCACATCGCAGCGTCGCCTGGCCATCGCCGCGGCCTCAGCCGTCGGCCTCCTGTTCCTGAGCGCGTGCACGTCGGGCCCCGGAAGCTCCGCGGCCCCTACGAGCACGACGGTGCCCTCCGACCAGCGCCTCGAGAACGTCCGCCCCGATCTCCCTGACGGGCGCGTCATCGGGGTGGGCACGGTGCTGGACGTGGCAGGCGACGTGCAGCTGTGCATGGGCGCGATCAGGGAGTCGCACCCTCCGCAGTGCAGCGGAGTCCCTCTCGACGACTGGTCCTGGGAGGGCGTGGAGGGAAGCGAGTCCAGCGGGGAGACCACCTGGGGGGCCTATGCCGTGTATGCGACATTCGACGGCGAGCGACTCACCAACACCGACGCCCCCATCATGCTCGCGCTGTACGACCCGATCGCTCCGGACGATCCGACGGGCGGGGTGGACGGCGCGACGCCGAGCGATGAGCTCACCCGGATCCAGGACGACATCTCCGCACGTCTCGGCGAGGAGGCACTCGCTCTCCGCACCGATCGCGGGTACGTCTGGCTGAGTGTCGTGTGGGACGACGGAAGCATGCAGGATGCCGTCGATGCCGAGTACGGCGACGACGTCGTGATCGTGGCCTCCGCGCTCCGCGAGATCGACTGATCTACGGGACCAGCGCGAGCTTGCCGCCGGGATGCCCGGTGGCAAGGAGCCGATGCGCCGCGGGTGCCTCGCCCAGGGCAAAGGCGCGGGCCACGGGGACGACGAGATCGCCGTTCTGCGCCAGGGCGATCAGCTCGCTGCGTATCTCGTCGCGGAAGCGGGCGCTTTCGGGCATCGAACCCGCGATGAACGTGATGCCGTCGGTCGCGGCTCTACCGGCAGCGGCGATCGTGACGATCCGCCGACGGTCTCGGACGAGTTCGAGGGACACGTCGACAGCCTCGGTCGTCCCCACCGCATCCAGCGCCGCGGCGATCGGATCGCCCGCCAGGTCGCGCACGCGACCAGCGAGCCCCGGGCCGTACTCCACCGGAATGCCCCCGAACCGTCGTACCTCGTCGAAGCGGGCCTCGCTGGCCGTTCCGATGACGCGGACGCCGCGGAGTCGCGCCTGCTGCAACACGCTCACCCCGACAGCGCCGGAAGCGCCATGGAGAAGGATCGTCTCCCCCGGCGCCGCACCGGTGACGGCGAGCATCTCCGCGGCGGTCGTGCCGACGAGCAGCAGGTTCGCCGCCTCAGGATGCGTGAGAGTCGACGGCTTCGCGAACACCTTCTCGGCGGGTACGGTGATCTCGGTCGCGTAGCCGCCGCGCACGCGGAAGGCGATGACCTCGTCACCGATGTCGACGGCGCCCGAACCGATCCGGGTGTCCGCGCCGATCGCCGAGACCTCCCCCGAGATCTCGTACCCGATCGGGACGGGCAGTTCGGCGCCCGGGCGGGCGGCAGCCACATGCTTCGCGTCTGCGGGGTTCACCCCGGCGGCGAGGACACGGATCGTGACCTCACCCTTCTGCGGGGAAGGAGTGTCGTGCTCGACGAACTCCCAACTGTCGGGTGGCCCCAGGCCGTCGCGACCCAGTGCCGAGACTGCGGAGTACTGACCGACATGGTGCCCGACCCCGGCTCAGAGGACGCAGCGGAGGTTGTTGACCGCAGCGCCGAGGTTCGCCCAACTTCCCGCATTCACCGTGGCCACGGTGGCGCTCCCGTACCGTGCCTGAACATAGCCGGTACCACGAGCGTTGGCGACCAATTTCGCGATGAACGTCGAGGGAATCGTGTTGACGCTGCACAGGCTGAACGTCAGCTTGTTGCCGCCGAGCGCCCCGGCGCTGTAGGCACAGAGCCGATCGGTCGCACAGCTGCCGACCGAACGCACTGATCTGGTGGAGACGGACCTGATCGAGAGTTCCATACCGAGGGCGGGCCACACAGCATGTGTCGAATCGATGATCACGCCGCCGGGCACTTCCTCGAGCATCGCGATGATCTCGGGATCGACAGTGTCGTCACCCTGCGGTGCTGCCTGCGCGGGCGTCACTCCGAGCGTGAGCATCGCGCCCAGCGCCGCCGCTGCGACGATCGTGCTCCACGTCATCTGATCGCCTCCTCATCGATGTCCCACATCCGATAGGAGATGATCGAACCGGCGGCGTAGACCTCGTCTGCGATCAGGACTGTGCGTTCGACGCCGACGATCCTCCCGGTATCACGTGAGACCAGGATCAGATCGCTGGCGGCGCCGTCCGGTGACACCACCCTGACTCCGCTCACATCACGCCCCAGACGGTCCTTCGTCACTCCGAGCGCCTCACCGCCCTGCGCCTCCTCGAGGAGTCCGAGCAGTTCGCGGTGTTGAGCATTCGTCAGCGTCCATTGATCGAGGACCGATGTGAAAGCCAACTCGACGTCGTATGCCGTCGGGTTCTCCGGCATGCCGAAGGCACGGAGGATGGCGATCATGTCTTGACGAGTCTCGCCGGGCACTTCTGTCCAGGGCGTGTAGAAATCGCCGGGCGCCATCACGAGGTCGGTGACGACCTCCCCGCTGCTGGTCACCTCAGCGGCGTTGCTCGCGACCGCGTCCTCAGGGTCGTAGGGAACACCGGCGATGATCGTCATGCGACCCGAGCCGTCCGGTTCCCACGTGAGCGTGGAGAGCTGCGGCACCACCTTGCTGACCTTCGCCTCGACTTCGACCGAGAATCCCCAGGAAGCGGTCCTGACGGTGCGCTCCGGCGCCGCGGGTCCGGTCGAACCGGCGAGAGCCGTCTCGGCGTCGTCGACCACCTGGGCGACCGTGGTCGCGCCTTCGAAGTCGAGAGGCGACGGCATCCCCGCCACCGCGGCACCCTGAGGAGAGAACACGGCGAATGCCAACGCCATCGATGCGGCGACTGCCGTCAGACCGGAGGCCCAGCCCCAGGCACGTCGACGCCGTCTGCGGGGCGCCAGGCTCGTGCGGAGGATGCGGTCACGTGTGGCAAGCGCCCGCGCATCGGGCGCAGCGTCACGGGGCGTCAGCGCGGGGTCGGCTTCGCTCAGCATCCGTTCGAGCACGGCGTTGTCAGTCATCACCCGTTGTCGCCCCCTCCAGGCCCAGCTCCGCGCACAGGCGATGCCGCGCGCGTCCCAGCGTCTTGCGCACTCGGAACTCGGAAGCACGCATCAACTCCACGATCTCCCCCACCGCGAGTCCATCCCAGTACGTGAGCATGATGATACGCCTCTGTGCTGGGGTGAGGACAGACAAGGCGCGGAGGACTTCGACACGGCCGCGCTGATCCGGTCGGCCCTCTTCGCCGGAGAGTCCCAGATGCACCGCGTCGAGCGCACCATACGGAGTGGACGATCGACCCGAACGCGCACGTAGCCTCCGATCCGCGGCGCGCAGCAGCCAGACGCGACTGGGCGGTCGCGCGGGTCTGAGCTTCGTCCACGCGAGAAGGAACACCTCCGAGACGATCTCGGTGACTTCTTCCTCCGCACCGACCACACCCTCGATGTGATGGCGCACTGCCGCCCAGTGCTCGTCGAACACTCGGGTGAAGACCTCGGTGCGCAGCGGATCCGGGTCTTCGCTGCGACCGCTCATGTCGCCGGGGTCGGCGGTCTTCCCGCCGCCATCGACGTGGTGCCGGACGTCATCTCAGAATCCGAGCCTGCCGAGCTGCTTCGGATCGCGCTGCCACTCCTTCGCGACCTTCACATGCAGCCCGAGGAACACGCGTGTCCCCAGCAGCTCTTCGATCCCGACACGCGCGCGTGCACCCACCTCGCTGAGCCGCTTTCCCTTATGCCCGATGATGATCGCCTTCTGGCTGTCTCGTTCGACCACGATCGAGGCATGCACGTCGGTCAGGTCGGTGCCCTCCCGGGGTGCGATGTCGTCGATCACGACGGCGATCGAGTGCGGAAGCTCATCGCGCACGCCTTCGAGGGCGGCCTCGCGGATCATCTCCGCGATCCGGTCCTCTTCCGACTCGTCGGTCGTGATGCCCTCCGGATACAGCGCAGGACCCTGCGGCATCAGCGAGAGGATCTCGTCCGAGAGCACGTCGAGCTGCTCACGGGTCAGTGCAGACAGCGGGATGACCGCGGCCCAGTCCTCCCGGAGGGAGTCGACCTCCATCAGCCGCTCGGTGACCTCGTCGCGCCCGGCCGCATCCATCTTGGTCACGATCGCGATCTTCTTCGCGCGCGGGTAGCCGTCGAGAGAGGCGGCGATCCGCCGGTCGCCGGGGCCGACCTTCTCGTTGGCGGGCACGCAGAAGCCGATGACGTCGACGTCGCCCAGCACCTGCTCGACGAGATCATTGAGCCGCTCGCCGAGCAGCGTACGCGGCTTGTGGATGCCGGGGGTGTCGACGATGACGAGCTGCCCCTCCGGCCGGTTGACGATTCCACGGATCGCCCGACGCGTCGTCTGCGGCTTCTCGCTGGTGATCGCGATCTTCTCGCCGACGAGCGCGTTGGTGAGCGTCGACTTCCCGACATTGGGGCGGCCGACGAAGGTCACGAACCCGCTTCGAGTGTCGTCAGTCATCGTCTCGATCTCCTTCATCCTGCACATCGTCGGGTTCCCCCGCCGCACGTTCCACGAACACCGTCGCGATCCCTCGCCCGCGACCGCGCGATGCGCCGCCCGTGAGCACCAAGCCTTCCACGGTGGCCGTCGCCCCGGGCTGCGGAACCTGTCCCAGCGCCTTGCCGAGCAGCCCGCCGATCGAATCGACGTCCTCGTCCTCGAGCTCGAGACCGAACAGGTCGCCGACATCCTCGAGCGAGAGTCGGGCGCTCACGCGGTATCGCCCGTGACCGAGATCGACGAATTCCGCCGATACCTGATCGTACTCGTCGGAGATCTCGCCGACGAGTTCCTCGATCAGATCCTCCAGAGTGACCAGGCCAGAGATCCCCCCGTGCTCGTCGATCACCAGACAGACGTGCACGGCGTCGCGCTTCATCTGCTGCAGGAGCGTCTCCGCGCGCATCGACTCGGGGACGAAGGTCGCAGGGCGGGCGATCGGCCGGATGGACGCCGCGCGCCACGCACTGTCGTCGCGGTACGCGAACTGCACGAGATCCTTGAGGTACAGCACTCCGACGACGTCGTCGGCATCATCATCGACGACGGGCATCCGGGACACACCGCGGTTCAGGAAGAGCGACATCGCCTCGTCCGTGGTCGCCGTCGCATCGACCGTGACCATCTCCGTGCGGGGCACCATCACGGCGCGGACGAACTGATCGGTGAAGTCGAAGACCGAGTGGATGAGATCGCGGTCGTCCTCCTCGATGAGGTCGTTCGACGCCGCCTCGTCGACCATGCTGAGCAGTTGGTCCTCGCTGGTGAAGGAGCTGCGGCCCGTGCCGGGCGTCACGCGGTTGCCGAGCAGGACGAGCCCCTGTGCAAGCGGCCCGAGGAAGATACGGAGCCCTCGCACGATCGAGGCCGTGCCGCGGATCATCGCCTCGGCGTGCTGGCGACCGAACGACCGAGGACTCGCTCCCACGAGCACGAACGTGATGGCCGTCATGAGGACGGCGGCGGCGAGCATCGCCCACCAGTTGTTCTCGATCAGGATCGTGAATGCCACCGTCACGAGCACGGCCGCTGTGACCTCCGCGAGCACGCGGATGAAGGCCACGGCGTTCACGTGCGCGTCGAGGTCAGCGGCGATGCGACCCAGCGCCTTGGCTCTGCGACCCTCTGTCGCCATGTCGGCGAGACCGGCGCGCGATGTGACTCCGTATGCGGCGTCGATCGCGGACATGAGACCGCCGAACGCCACCAGCAGCACGGCGGCGATCAGGAGGAGAGCCGCGGTCATCGCCGGCGTTCAGCTACGGCGAAGCCCTGGATCAGCTCCTTCTGCAGCCCGAACATCTCACGCTCCTCGTCGGGCTCGGCGTGATCGAAACCGAGGAGGTGCAGCAGCCCGTGAGTGGTGAGCAGGATGAGCTCGTCCATCAGAGTGTGGCCCGCAGCCTGCGCCTGCGTCTCGGCCACCTGCGGGCAGAGCACGATGTCGCCGAGCAGGCCGGGAGCCGTCGGACGGTCCTCGGTTCCGGGACGCAGCTCGTCCATCGGGAAACTCAGCACGTCGGTGGGACCGGGCTCATCCATCCACTGCACGTGGAGGGCTTCCATGGCTCCCTCGTCGACGAGGACGATCGCCAACTCGGCATCCGGGCTGACGTGCAGCTGCGCGAGGTTGAAGTCCGTCAGCCGCTGCAGCACGGCCTCGTCGACGTCGATGGCCGACTCGTTGTTGATCTCGATCATGAGAGTCCTCGTTTCGGCGCGCGGTCACGCGGTCCTGGTCGTTGTGCTCCCCTGCGCTCGGCCCGATTGGCGAACTCGGCCGCCTGTTCGCGCTCGAACCGCTGCGCGGTGCGCTTCTCGTCGTATTCGCTGTACGCGTCGACGATGCGTCCGACCAGCGAATGCCGCACGACGTCGTCACTCGTGAGCCGGGAGAAGTGGATGTCGTCGATGCCGTCGAGCACGCGGGTCACCAGCCGGAGCCCCGAGGATCCCTGCGGAAGGTCGACCTGCGTGATGTCACCGGTGACGACCATCCGCGTGCCGAAGCCGAGACGGGTCAGGAACATCTTCATCTGCTCTGGGGTGGTGTTCTGCGCCTCGTCGAGCACGACGAAGGAGTCGTTGAGGGTACGGCCGCGCATGTAGGCGAGAGGTGCCACCTCGATCGTGCCGGTCGCCATGAGGCGCGGGACGATCTCCGGGTCCATCATCTCGTTGAGCGCGTCGTACAGCGGGCGCAGGTACGGATCGATCTTGTCGGTCAGGGTGCCGGGAAGGAAACCGAGCCGCTCCCCCGCCTCGACGGCGGGACGCGTGAGGATGATGCGGGTGACCTCTTTGCGCTGGAGCGCCTGCACGGCCTTCGCCATCGCGAGGTAGGTCTTGCCGGTACCGGCGGGACCGATGCCGAACACGATCGTGTTCTCCTCGATCGCGTCGACGTACTCCTTCTGCCCGAGGGTCTTCGGACGGATGACCTTGCCGCGGGTCGTCAGGATAGCCTCGCCCAGGACCTCGCTCGGACGCGGGCCCCCCTCCTGCCGCAGCATGCGTGCTGAGCTGGAGACATCGCTCGGGGCCAGATCATGCCCTGCCCTGGTCATCTCGAGAAGCTCTTCGACCAGTGTCTTCGCCTTCGCGACCGCATCGGCGGTGCCGCTGAGTGTGATCTCGTTGCCGCGCACCAGCACCTGGACGTCACGGTGCTCCTTCTCCAGCATCCGCAGAAGCCGGTCCTGCGGCCCGAGCAGCTGGACCATCGCGACGCCGTCGGCGTAGATCTTCTCGACCGCCTCGGGAGGCTGGCCGCCGAGGCTCCGCTCCTGGGGTTCGTGGTTCTCAGGCACCGACGCTCTTCTCGGTCAATCCGCCGGCCAGCACGTGCGCGTGGACGTGGAAAACGGTCTGTCCGGCGTTGGCGCCGGTGTTGAAGACGAGGCGGAAGTCGCCGTCTTCGGTGTGCTCCTTGGCGAGCGTCCCCGCGAAGGCGATCATCTCGGCCAGCAGAGCGGGATCCCCCGCAGCGAGTTCGGTGACATCGCGGTACTCCGCCGACTTCGGCACCACGAGCAGATGCACCGGTGCCTGCGGGGCGATGTCGCGCAGAGCGAAGAGGCGGTCGGTCTCGCCGATGATCTCGGCAGGGATCTCCCCGTTCAGAATGCGCGTGAAGATCGAGGTGTCCGTCATGCCGACAAGTCTACTGACACAGCGACCCCGCAGCCGTGAGCCAGTCGTCGTGTGCTCGCGGTGCCGTCACCATCGCCCGAGCGCGACCGACAGCACGGCGATCGCGGCAGGTCCCGCCGTCGAGGTGCGCAGCACCGTGTCCCCGAGGAGCACACGTTCCGCCCCCGCCTCCGTCAACCGGCGGAGCTCCTCCTCGGAGATCCCTCCCTCCGGCCCCACGACCAGCACCAGGTCACGGCCGTCCGGTTCGATCTCCGACAGTCGCACGGGCGCGGTCGGATCGAGCAGCAGAACGCGCTGCTCACGCGCCCGCTCGGCGAGCTGCGTGGTCGACACCGGCGCGACGACGTCGGGGAGCCAGGCGCGGTGAGCCTGCTTGGCCGACTCGCGCACGATGGTCGCCCAACGTTCGCGCCCCTTCGCCGCCTTGGGTCCCTCCCAACGCGACACGCTCCGGCTCGCCTGCCAGGGCACGATCTCGTCGACGCCGAGTTCGCACGCGGCCTGCACGGCGAGCTCGTCGCGATCGCCCTTCGCCAGCGCCTGGACCAGGACGATCCGCGGCGTGGGCGCAGGATGCTCGACGCGCTCCGCGATGCGCACATCGACGCGAGCGGGAGACACCTCTTCGGCGGTCCCGGCCAACCACACCCCGGCACCGTCGCCGACCGTGACCGCCTCGCCGATGCGAAGTCGTCTCACGACGGCTGCGTGCTTCGCCTCGGCCCCGATCAACGACACGAGGTCGCCGACGGCGGCATCCGTCGACGACTCGACGAGGAAATGCAGTGCCATGATCAGTGGCTGCGGAAGCGGTCGCGGAGCTTGGAGAAGAGTCCCTGCTGGAACTGTGCCAGCTGCGGCTCGGGCGACTTCGCCTTCTTGGCGAAGTCCTCGATGAGCGCCCGCTGCGCGGAATCCAGCCGCGTGGGGGTGAGCACCTGCACGCCGACGCGCAGGTCGCCCCGCTGCGTGCCACGAAGCGGAGTGATGCCTCGGCCCTTGATCGTGAGCACGTCGCCAGACTGCACGCCGGGGCGGATCTCGAGGTCGACCTCGCCGTCGAGCCCCTGGATCTTGGTCTCGGTGCCGAGGATCGCATCCGTCATGGACACCTCCAAGGTCGCGAGCAGGTCGTCGCCGTCACGGCTGAAGGCCGCGTGCGGGTTGACCGTCACCTCCACGTAGAGGTCTCCGTTCGGTCCGCCCGCCTTGCCGACCTCGCCGGAGCCGGGCAGCTGCAGACGGAGCCCGGTCTCGACGCCGGCCGGGATGTCGAGCGACACCGTACGGCGCGAACGCACACGGCCCTGGCCGCCGCAGGTGCCACAGGGGTACGGGATCGTCGTGCCGTAGCCCTCACAGGTGCCGCAGGGCTGGGAGGTGACGACGTTGCCGAGCAGGCTGCGAACCTGACGCTGCACGTGACCGGAGCCGCCGCAGATGTCGCAGGTGACCGGGGAGGTGCCCTCCTGGCAGCACGAACCCTGACACGTCTCGCACAGCACCGCCGTGTCGACGTCGATGTCACGGTGCGCTCCGAACACGACGTCGCCGAGATCGAGCGTCACGCGGACGAGGGCGTCCTGGCCCCGCTCGCGGCGCGAACGCGGACGCGCACCGCGTCCGCCGCCCTGCGAGGCGCCGAAGAACGTCTCGAAGATGTCGCCGAACCCGCCGAAGTTCCCCGCAGCGCCGTCTCCGCCGCCCATGTCATAGCGTCGGCGGGAGTCGTCGTCGCTGAGCACGTCGTACGCGTGCGTGACGAGCTTGAACTTCTCCGCAGCGTCTTCTCCCGGGTTCACATCCGGGTGCAACTGCCGTGCGAGACGTCGGTACGCCTTCTTGATCTCGTCGGTGGAAGCGTCTCGGGACACCCCGAGAACCTCATAGTGGTCCGCCACGATCGCCTTTCTGCGTGTGTACTGTCGGCGACCGCGTCAGCGGCCGGCCTCGTCTTCATCGAGCATCCGCGACAGGTAGCGGGCCACGGCCCGCGCTGCGGCGAGGTTGCTCGGGTAGTCCATGCGCGTCGGCCCCATCACGCCGACGCGCGCCGTGCCACTGGGCGCGGCGTAGTTGCTGGCGACGATCGACGCCTCACCGAGCCCGAACGGGGCGTTCTCGGTGCCGATGCTGGCGGCGAGCCCGTGCTCGTCCGTCACCATCTCACTCATCAGACGCAGCAGCGTGACCTGCTCCTCGATGGCTTCGAGGAGGGGGTGGATGCTGCCGCGGAAGTCCTGCTCCCGGCGCGCGAGGGTCGCCGCTCCCGCCATCACCAGACGCTCCTGGCGGAATCCGCCGAGCTCGTCCACGACGACACCGGCGAGCGTGCGCAGCACCGCATCCTGGGGCTTCTCCTCGGCGGCCAGCAACGCCTGCAGACGGTCGGAGGCCTCGCCGATGCCCTGACCGGTGATCAACGCGGACAGTCGGGCGCGAAGCACCGCGAGGTCGGACTCGTCGATGATCTCCGGCAGGGGGGCGATCCGCTGTGACACGCCGCCGGCATCGGTGACCAGCACGATCAGCAACCGGTTCGGTGCCAGGGCCACCAGTTCGACATGCGTCACGTGCGCACGCGCGAACGACGGATACTGTGCGAGCGCGACCTGTCCTGTCAGCTGCGTGAGCACCCGCACCGTGCGGACCATCAGGTCATCGAGGTCGGCAGGCTCGCCGAGGAACGACTCGATCGCCGAGCGCTGAGCCGACGAGAGCGGTCGCAGCTGGGCGAGGTGATTCACGAACACCCGATAGCCCTTGTCGGTGGGCACGCGCCCTGACGAGGTGTGCGGAGCCGTGATGAGCTCTTCGTCCTCGAGCAGCGCCATGTCGTTGCGGATCGTCGCCGCGGAGACGCCGAAGGAGTGCCGGTCGACGATGGATCGGCTGCCGACGGGCTCGTGGGTCTCGACGTAGTCCTGCACGATCGCGCGGAGAACCTGGAGTCCTCGCTCTGTGACCATCACCCTTCCCTTCCGCTGGCACTCGGACGTTCAGAGTGCCAATCCTACCCCGTGCAGCTCGGGATTCTCCGTACCTCGGGCGCACGACCCTAGGATGACGCTCATGCCCACCTCGCCCCAGGCCACCTTGTCGAGCGGCATCGTCCGCGGCACCGAGGAGGCCGGGATCGTCCGCTACCTCGGCATTCCCTACGCGCAGGCGCCGTTCGGGGAGAACAGCTTCCGCGCGCCGCGTCCGGCCGTGGGCTGGGAAGGGGTGAGAGATGCGACGCGGTTCGGTCCGACCCCTCCCCAGGTTCCCTACGCCGGCGCCATCGGCGAGCTGCTGGGTTCCGTGCGCATCGACGGCGACGACATCCTCACCGCGAACGTGTGGGCGCCGTCGGACGCTTCCGGTGCGCCGGTGCTGCTGTGGATCCACGGCGGCGCCCTGGAACGAGGCACCGCTGCGCTGCCCCTCTACTCTACGACGGCGCGCTCTTCGCCACAGCGGGCATCGTCTTCGTCTCGATCAACTACCGACTGGGTTCGGAGGGTTTCTCGGTGTTGGAAGGCGCGCCCCGAAACCTCGGTCTGCGCGATGCCGCGGCCGCGCTGGAGTGGGTGCACCGCGAGATCAGCGCGTTCGGTAGTGATCCGGCGCGGATCACCACGATGGGTGAGTCGGCCGGCGGAGCGATCGTCGCCGGCCTCCTCGCTCGCGACAGCTCCCGCGAGCTGATCGGCAGGGCCATCATCGAATCCGGGCCGCTCCAGGCGCAGACGGCGCGGAAGGCGGGACGGGTGACCGCACAGCTCGCGAAGCGGCTCGGGGTACGAGCGGACCGCGAGTCCTTCGCGGCGCTGACACCCGAGCAGCTCCTGGAAGCACGCAGGGCGCAGGCCGCGGGCTCGTCGCCGCTCGGCGGAGCACCGGGCTTCCAGTTCGCGATCGACCCCGACAGTCTTCCCCGGTCGCCGCACGAGGTTCTCGCAGAGATCGACACCCCTCTGCTCATCGGCAGCAACACCGACGAGTATCGGCTCTGGTTCCCACCCGAGGCGCTCGCGAGCATCAGCGAGTTCAAGATGCAAGCCGCCCGGATCGTCTCCCGGATTCCCCGGCGCGCGGTCGTCGAGTACCGCTCGGCCTTCCCCGGAGCGATCACCGGAGAGATCTTCGGGCAGCTCGTCACCGACATGATGCTGCGGGCGCCCCTGAGTCGGTTGGCGGCCGCTCGCCCAGACGCGACGCACGTCTACGAGTTCGCATGGCCGAGTCCGGTCCGAGACCTGCGTGCGGCCCACGCGCTGGAACTCGGCTTCGTGTTCGACCGGCTCGAGGATGCCGAGGCCCAGCGCATGGCCGGCCCTGACGCTCCCCGTGGACTCGCCGCCGAGATGAACGCCGCGTGGGTCGCGTTCGTGACCACGGGCGACCCCGGCTGGCCCGCGTACGGATCGGGTCGCCGGACGCGACTCTTCGATGCGGACAGTACGACGGTGGCGCAGCGACGAACAGCCGCGATGGATCTGCTCCCCGGCTGACGGCGGCCGTCGGTCAGTCGGTCAGTTCGCGAACCACGGCGTCGGCGAGAAGGCGACCGCGCAGGGTCAGCCGGATGCGTCCCTGGAGCGCCGCGACCGGGTCGATGAGCCCGTCGGCCATGAGCCCGGCGACTCTGCTCCGGTTCGCGCTCGGCACGTCATCGACGGCGATCCCCTCGCGGATGCGGCTGAGCAGCAGGATGCGCTCGAGCGTGCGCGACTCGTCGTCCGGGCGCTCGGTTCCGGCCGCCGGCGATTCGGCTGCCGCCAGACGCTGCGCGTAGGCGGCCGGGTGCTTCACGTTCCACCAGCGCAGACCGGCGACGTGGCTGTGCGCACCGGGACCGAAGCCCCACCAGTCGCTCCCCCGCCAGTACGCGAGGTTGTGGCGGGAACGGCGATCGGGCGTGCGCGCCCAGTTGCTCACCTCATACCAGTCGAAGCCGCCGTCTGCGAGACGGGCATCGGCGAGCTCGTACATGTCGGCCTGGAGGTCGTCATCCGGAGTCGGAACCTCGCCGCGGCGGATCTGGCGGGCGAGCTTCGTGCCGTCTTCGATGATGAGCGCGTAGGCGGAGATGTGGTCGGGTTCGAGCACCAGCGCGGCATCGAGGGAGGCCTCCCAGTCGGACAGCGACTCCCCCGGGGCCCCGTAGATCAGGTCGACGCTCACCGCGAGCCCCGCGTCCTTCGCTGCGGCGACGGCGGTGCGCACGTTCTCCGGGCGATGGGTGCGATCGAGCGCGGCGAGCACGTGCGGAACAGCCGACTGCATGCCGACCGACATCCTCGTGACTCCGGCCCGCGCCAGAGTGCGGGCCACCTCGGGCGTCACGGTGTCGGGATTCGCCTCGACTGTGACCTCCGCCCCATCGGCGAGGCCGAAGGCACCGGTCACCGCTTCGAGCATGCGCGCGAGGTCGCCTGCGGGAAGAAGCGTCGGTGTACCGCCGCCGAAGAAGACCGTGTCCATCGGCCGCAGCGCTCCCGCGTCGCCCAGCGCTCGACGGGCGAGCGCGACCTCGGAGATCAGAGTCGACGCGTAGTCCTCCTGCTTCGCCCCGCGCAGTTCGGTCGACGTGTAGGTGTTGAAGTCGCAGTACCCGCAGCGCACAGTGCAGAACGGAATGTGCAGATACGCGGAGAACGGCACCGTCGTATCGATCGGAAGATCGGCCGGCAGGTGCCCGTCCGCGGGCGCGGGGTCTCCGAGAGGAAGCGGTCCCGCCATCAGAGCGGGGTCGCGTACAGCGGGGAGATCGCCCGGAGGTAGCGTGCGAAGAGCTCACGGCGGCGACGCTTCACGAGCGCCGGAATCGTGCGGTAGAGAAGACCGTTCGGCGCGTCGAACGCACGGACGGTGAACCACACCTCGTCGTTGTCCTCGCGCCAGTCCACATCGAAGGACTCCTCGCCGCTGACCACCGATCCGCCGACCGTCCCGAGGACGAAGCCGACGCATCGGGTCTCCTCCGTGACGGAGATCACTCGCAGCTCGGAATCGGCGCGCATGCCGGCGACGCGTCCTCGAAGGTGCAGCGTCATCCCCGCCCCGACGAAGGGCATGCCCTCCGCGTCGTAGCGGGGCTCGACGTCGCGCTTGCTCGGCGCGATCGGATTGCCTTCGGCATCGAAGCTCACGCCCGCATAGGCGGGCCCTGGCGCAGGACGCACGTCTTCCACCGACAGTCCGGCCGCACGCTGCGCGGTCCACGACAGAAGGGCTTCACCGGCGGTCTGGAAACGTTCGACACCGCTGCCGATGCGCCAAGACTCCTCGGCCGGGATGCTGCGCTCCGGCGGGTACTGCATCAGGTCGGGCGCATGGGTCGCACCCACGGCCGCATAGTCCACCGTGTCGTCTCGGAAAGTCCCGCGCCGCATGACTTCCACCCTACTTCGCGTTACCTGAGCGAACACCCCCACGCGCCGCGGGGCGTCATATCCCGCGGGCGCGATCGAGGCTCGCTACTTCTTGTCCTTGCCTTCGACGTCGCCCGAGAGCGCGGCGATGAACGCCTCCTGGGGGACCTCGACGCGGCCGACCATCTTCATGCGCTTCTTGCCCTCCTTCTGCTTCTCGAGGAGCTTGCGCTTGCGGGTGATATCACCGCCGTAGCACTTGGCGAGCACGTCCTTGCGAATAGCGCGGATCGTCTCGCGCGCGATGATGCGGGCACCGATCGCGGCCTGGATCGGCACCTCGAACTGCTGGCGAGGGATGAGCTTGCGCAGACGCTCGGCCATCATCGTGCCGTAGGCGTAGGCCTTGTCGCGGTGCACGATCGAACTGAAGGCATCGACCTTCTCCCCCTGCAGGAGGATGTCGACCTTCACCAGGTCGGCTTCCTGCTGCCCTGAGGGCTCGTAGTCGAGCGACGCATACCCCTGGGTCTTCGACTTCAGCTGATCGAAGAAGTCGAAGACGATCTCGCCGAGCGGCATGTTGTAGCGCAGCTCGACGCGCTCCTCGGAGAAGTACTCCATGCCGAGCAGCGTTCCACGACGCGACTGGCACAGCTCCATGACCGTGCCGACGTAGTCCTTGGGCAGCAGGATCGCCGCTTTGACCATCGGCTCCGACACCGAGCCGATGCGCCCGTCGGGATACTCGCTCGGGTTGGTCACGGTGACGGTCTCGCCGGTGTCGCTCGTCAGTACTTCGTAGATCACGCTGGGCGCGGTCGTGATGAGGTCGAGGTTGAACTCGCGGGCCAGACGCTCGGTGATGATCTCGAGGTGCAGCAGTCCGAGGAAGCCGCAGCGGAAACCGAAACCGAGCGCGACCGAGGTCTCCGGCTCGTACACGAGGGAAGCGTCGGAGAGCTTGAGCTTGTCGAGGGCCTCGCGAAGCTCGGCGTAGTCGCTGCCGTCGATCGGATACAGCCCGGAGAAGACCATCGGCTTCGGGTCGGTGTATCCCGGCAGGGCCTCGGATGCCGGCTTCCGCGACGTGGTGATGGTGTCGCCGACCTTCGACTGGCGCACATCCTTCACGCCGGTGATGAGGTAGCCCACCTCGCCGACGCCGAGCCCCTTGGTGGGAGTCGGCTCCGGGCTCGACACGCCGACCTCGAGGGCTTCGTGGTTCGCTCCGGTGGACATCATCTGGATGCGCTCGCGCGGTGACAGGCTTCCGTCGACCATGCGCACGTAGGTGACCACACCGCGGTAGGCGTCGTACACCGAGTCGAAGATCATCGCGCGGGCCGGAGCATCCGCGTCGCCGGTCGGCGCGGGGATCTCCTGGACCAACCGGTCGAGCAGCTCTTCGACGCCGACACCGGTCTTGCCCGAGACGCGCAGCACGTCCTCCGGCTTGCCGCCGATGAGTGAAGCCAGCTCCTTGGCGTACTTCTCCGGGTCGGCGGCCGGCAGGTCGATCTTGTTGAGCACCGGGATGATGTGCAGGTCGTTCTCGAGCGCCAGGTAGAGGTTCGCGAGAGTCTGCGCCTCGATGCCCTGTGCGGCGTCGACGAGCAGGATCGCTCCCTCGCAGGCCGCGAGCGAACGCGAGACCTCGTAGGTGAAGTCGACGTGACCGGGCGTGTCGATCATGTTCAGAGCGACGGTCTGACCATCGAGCTCCCACGGCATCCTGACCGCCTGGCTCTTGATGGTGATGCCGCGCTCGCGCTCGATGTCCATGCGGTCGAGGTACTGCGCACGCATGTCGCGATCGGAGACGACTCCGGTGATCTGGAGCATGCGGTCGGCGAGCGTCGACTTGCCGTGATCGATGTGGGCGATGATGCAGAAGTTACGGATCTGCGCAGCCGGCGTCGCAGCAGGCTGAAGAGGAGTGAGAGCGCGTGGGGACATGTCCACTCGATTCTACGGTCAGGGGAGGCTAATCCCCGATTCGGCCATACCGGTGATAGTCTCCCGAAGTTGCCAGGGAAAATCCGTGACACCGGATCCCGCAAGCGATAAGACTCCGTCATACACCCCGTGATGGTCGTCGCGTCGCAGAGTTCGGTGGATGGCGATTGTGTATCCAACTGACTCAGCGTTGCGTCGGCAGATCCCGAGCGCGTCTGTAGAAGAGAAAGACTGACCCCCCCTTGATCAAGTACCTCCTGCGCCGAGCACTCGGCTGGCTGCTCATGATCGTGGTCGCCACGAATCTCACGTTCTTCCTGGCGTGGGGCTTCCTGGATCCGCGCAGCAACTACGTCGGGCGCCGACCTCCGCTTTCTCCGGAGCAGATCGACAACGTCCTCATCCCCCGCAACCTCAGCGACACGGTTCCGCTGATCGAGCGGTGGTGGAACTGGTTCAGCGGCATCCTGATCCGCTGGGACTGGGGTGTGAGTCCCACCGGTCAGTCGGTGAACGAGCAGGTCTCGTACCGCATGTGGGTCAGCGCCGAGCTCGTTCTCGGGGCCACGATCATCGCGGCGGTGCTCGGCATCTGGCTCGGTGTCTACACCGCCTCGCGTCAGTACAAGCTCGCCGACCGCATCGGCCAGGCGACCTCGATCATCACGATGAACGTGAACATCATCGTCGCCGGACTCGCCGTGGTGCTCCTCGCGATCTCCCTCAACGAGTGGACCGGCGTCCGCATCTTCTACGTCACCGGCTCCTCGAGCCCCGGCGTCACCGGCTTCTTCCCCGTGCTGGTCGACACCCTGCAGCACCTCACGCTGCCCACGATCGCGCTCGTGATCGTCGGCTACGCCCAGTACCACTTCCTGCAGCGGTCGCTGCTGCTGGACAACATCAACGCCGACTACGTGCGCACCGCCCGGGCCAAGGGGCTGACCAAGGCGCAGGCGGTCCGCAAGCACGCCCTGCGCACGTCGCTCATCCCGGTCGCGACGCAGGTCGCGTTCACGATCCCGACGATCTTCACCGGCGCGATCCTGACCGAGCGCATCTTCGCCTGGCAGGGCATGGGGCGGTACTTCCTCGACACCATCAACAACAACGACATCAACGGCGTCGTCGCCGTCGCCGCCTTCGGCGCCGTGCTGACAGCGATCGGTGCGGTGCTCGCCGACATCATCGTCGTCGTTCTCGACCCGCGAGTGAGGGTGAGCTGATTATGACCACCGATATGATCGACCCCCTCGTCGAGCCGCCGGCAGCGCCGCCCAGCGCCGACCGCGCCGCGGACAAGTCGCTGTCCAAGTGGACGCTCTACACGCGCCGGTTCATGCGCAACAAGCCGGCCGTCGGCGGCGTCGTCGTCCTGCTCGTGCTGGTCCTCTTCTCCACGCTGGGTCCGGTGCTCTCGCCGTACGCCGTCGACAGCATGGACTTCCTCGCGCTGAGCCAGCCGCCGTCCGCGGCGCACTGGTTCGGTACCAACGGCGCCGGCAACGACACCTACACGCAGACGGCCATCGGCCTGCAGCGATCCCTCATGATCGCGATCACGGTCTCGGTGGGAACGACGATCCTCTCCGCGCTCGTCGGTACCGCCGCCGCGTACTTCGGCGGCTGGTTCGAGCGAATCGCGCTGCTCGTCATCCACTTCATGATGGTCGTGCCGACCTTCCTCCTGCTGTCGATCATCTCGAACGACTCCGGCGGCGTGTGGTGGGTCATCGCGTTCGTGATGATCTTCGTCAGCTGGTTCTTCCCCGCTCGCATCATCTGGACGATGACGCTCTCGCTGCGTGAGCGCGAGTACGTCCAAGCCGCGCGCTACATGGGCGTCCGCGGCCTGCGCATCGTGACGCGTCACCTGATCCCGAACATCGGATCCCTGCTGGTCATCAACTTCACCCTCGGCATCGTCGCGGCGGTGACGACCGAGACCGGCCTGTCCTTCATCGGCTTCGGTGTGAAGATCCCCGATGTCTCGCTCGGCTCGCTGATCGGTGAGGGCAGCTCCTCGATCACCAGCTCGCCGTGGCTGTTCTACTTCCCCGCGTTGGTCCTCACCATGCTGACCGTGTCCATGGCGCTCATCGCCGATGGACTGCGCGATGCCCTCGATCCCACTTCGGCTGCAGGAGGCCGCGCATGAGCCCCGTACTCTCGGTCCGCGACCTCAAGGTCAGCTTCGCTTCCGAGGCGGGACGCGTCGACGCCGTGCGCGGCGTCTCCTTCGACCTCGAAGCGGGAAAGACCCTCGGCATCGTCGGCGAGTCCGGTTCCGGCAAGTCCGTCACCTCTCTCGCGGTGATGGGCCTGCTCGATGAGAACGCCAAGGTCTCAGGGTCGATCGTGTTCGACGGCCAGGAGCTCCTGGGCAAGACCGACGCGCAGCTCTCCACCATCCGCGGCAACGGGATCTCGATGATCTTCCAGGACCCGCTGACCTCTCTCACCCCGGTGTACACGATCGGCGCGCAGCTGATCGAGGCGCTGACGGTGCACCGCAACCTCAGCATCAAGGAGGCGACGGCGCGCTCGATCGACCTCCTCAAGCTGGTCGGCATCACCGAGCCCGAGAAGCGGATGAAGTCCTTCCCGCACGAGTTCTCGGGCGGCATGCGGCAGCGCGTCGTCATCGCCATCGCGATGGCCAACAACCCGAAGCTGATCATCGCCGACGAGCCCACCACGGCTCTCGACGTCACGATCCAGGCGCAGATCCTCGACCTGATCGAGAAGGCCCAGGCCGAGACCGGTGCCGCCGTGATGATGATCACCCACGACATGGGGGTCGTCGCCCGCACGGCCGACGATGTGATGGTCATGTACGCCGGCAAGCCGGTCGAGCAGGCGCCGGTGCGCGAGCTGTTCCACCAGACCCGCATGCCGTACTCGATCGGTCTCCTCGGTGCCATCCCTCGTGTGGACAAGGCGGAGAAGGAGCCTCTCACCCCGATCAAGGGCAACCCTCCCCTGCTGATCGACCTGCCGGATGCCTGCCCGTTCGCTGACCGCTGCCCCATCGTCATGGACGCGTGCCGCACCAGCGAGCCCGAGCTCCTGCCGGTCCTCACCGGCGGCGGCGAGGAGCACCGCGCAGCCTGCATCCGCGCGAACGAGATCACCGACGGCGGCCTGCTCGGAGGTCTGCCCGTGTACCCCGTGCGTGAGGCACCCGAGAGCCCGCTGACCCGGGTGCCCCGCGAACAGCGACCGATCACCCTCGAGGTGAAGAACCTCACCAAGACCTTCCCCCTGCTCAAGGGTGCGTTCCTGAAGCGCAAGGTCGGCGAGGTGCACGCGATCAAGGGCATCAGCTTCGACGTGCGCGAGGGAGAGACCCTGGCCATCGTCGGCGAGTCCGGCAGTGGGAAGACCACGACGCTCCTCCAGATCATGGACATGGTCAAGCAGACCGAGGGCGACATCGTGATCGCGGGAACCAGCGTCAACGACATCCGCAGCCACAAGGTGGAGCGGGCTCTGCGCCGCGACATCCAGATCGTGTTCCAGGATCCGATGGGCGCCCTCGACCCTCGCATGACGGTCGCGGACATCATCTCGGAGCCGCTGTCGGCCATCGGTACGCCGAAGGCCGAGGCGCACCGGCGTGTCAAGGAGCTGATGGACCTCGTCGGGCTCAACCCCGCGCACAGCGACCGCTTCCCGCAGGCGTTCTCCGGTGGACAGCGTCAGCGCATCGGCATCGCCAGGGCGCTGTCGACCAACCCGAAGATCCTGGTGCTCGATGAGCCGGTCTCCGCGCTCGACGTGTCGATCCAGGCCGGCGTCATCAATCTGCTGGACGACCTCAAGGTCAAGCTCGGACTGTCGTATCTGTTCGTGGCCCACGACCTGTCGGTCGTCCGACACATCGCCGACCGGGTCGCCGTGATGTATCTCGGCGACTTCGTCGAGCACGGCGACGTGGACGATGTCTTCGACAACCCGCAGCACCCGTACACCAAGGCGCTGCTGTCGGCGATCCCTGTGCCGGATCCCGACATCGAGCGCACCCGCGAGCGGATCGTGTTCGATCCGGCGACCATGTCGGCCCACCCCGCTGCCTCCTGATGAGGAGCGCATCACCGTCCGATAACGGTTAGCCCAGATTCACTCGCCGCCCGGGCAATCGGGGATTCGGCGAACTATTCTCCCCTTATGACACGCCGCAAGGCGAAAGGAGCACCATGAAGCAGTACAAGCTGATGGGAGCGCTGGCACTCACCGGCGCTTTCGCACTCGCGCTCAGCGGGTGCGCTACCGGCACCACCGGTGGTAGCGACAAGGGCGACAGCGGCGAAGCAGCCGGTGTCGAGATGGCGAACTACAACCCGCAGCCGCGCGAGAACCTCAAGGAGGGTGGCACGGTCAACTTCGCCATCCGCGAGGTCCCGCCGCAGCTGAACTCGTTCAACAGCGACGGCAGCGCCGACACCGCGCGCATCGCCGCGTGGTACATGCCGCAGATCATCCTCATGAAGCCGGATGGCACGCAGTACAAGAACGACAACTACCTCTCCGAGTGGAAGAACGAGGTGAAGGACGGCAAGACGGTCCTGACCTTCACGTTCACCGACGAGGCGCACTGGAACGATGGCACCGACATGGACTGGACGGCCATCGACGCCACGTGGAAGGCCAACCGTTCCTACGACGAGGGCTTCAACCCGAACGCGACCGACGGCTACAAGGACATCGAGTCCGTCGAGCAGGGCGACACGGCCAAGACCGCCATCGTCACCTTCAAGGGCGAGTTCGCATGGCCGCAGATGCCGTTCAACAGCGGCGTCATGCACCCCGCGCTCGCTGACCCGACCACCTTCAACGAGGCGATGATCGAGAACCCGCACCCCGAGTGGGGCGCAGGTCCGTACACGATCAACGAGTTCGACGCCAACAAGGGCTACGTCTCGTTCAAGCCGAACCCCGAGTGGTGGGGCGACGCTCCCCTGCTCGACGAGGTCACCATGACCGGCATGGACGCCCAGGCCGGCGTCAATGCCTTCAAGAACGGCGAGGTCGACATGGTCGAGACGGGCTCCCAGGAGCTCATCGATCAGGTCAAGGACGTCGACGGCGCCGTGGTCTACCGCGCGCAGCAGACCGCCAACACCATCCTGCAGGTCGACTCGACCAAGCCGCAGTTCGAGGACGTCAAGGTTCGCGAGGCGTTCTTCAAGGCGATCAACATCGATCAGCAGAAGCAGATCGCTTGGAACGGCCTCGGATACGAAGAGGACCCGGCCGGCTCGCTGACCCTGTTCTCGTTCCAGCCCGGCTACTCCGACTCGATGAAGGCCGCCGGCTGGAAGTTCGATGTCGAGGGCGCCAAGAAGCTCCTCGACGAGGCAGGCTGGACGGAAGGCTCCGACGGAATCCGCGAGAAGGACGGCGTCAAGCTCTCCGTCGTGTACCCGATCTGGGCTGACTCCGCGACGCAGAAGGCCCTCGCGCAGTCGCTGCAGGCTCAGCAGAAGGCGATCGGCATCGACGTCAAGGTCGAGGTCCGCCCGGCCAGCCAGTTCTCCGAGGACTACACCTCGAAGAACTGGGATGTCTCCGGACTCCGCTTCACCTCCTCCGACCCGTTCGGTGCCGCGTGGTTCTGCCAGCTGTACTGCTCGGACTCTGGTCTCAACCTGTCGGGTGTCGGTGACGCCGAACTCGACGCCGAGATCAAGGACAAGGTCGAGTCGCAGAGCGACCCCGAGGCGCAGACCGCTGCCGCGATGAAGCTCGAGCCCGAGATCTACAAGCGCTGGGGCCTCATCCCGCTGTACAACGGCCCGCAGATCTACACCGTCAAGGAAGGCCTGGCGAACCTCACGCCCGAGCCCTACGTCGGTCTCGACCTGTTCGGCATTACCCCGGTCGAGAACGTCGGCTGGGAGAAGTAACACTCTCTGACACACATCGTGTCGAAGCGGGGTCGGTGGTTCATCCACCGGCCCCGCTTTCCTTATGCTGAACCCGTGAGCGCCCAGATCGTCTTCGTGCACGGCATCCGCACCTCGGCCACCATGTGGCGATCTCAGGCTGCCCACCTCGAAGAGCGCGGCGCCACATTCACCGCCGTGGATCTGCCGGGTCACGGCACCCGCATGCAGGAGGACTTCACCCTTCACGAGGCGCTGCACACGATCGACGTCGCGGTGCGCACCGCAGCCGAGAGGGGTCCGGTGCTCCTGGTGGGGCATTCCTTGGGCGGCCTGCTGTGTCTCGCCTATGCCGGCGGGGCAGAGCGTCCGCCGGTCGCCGGGCTCATCGCCGCCGCCTGCACGTCGCTCCCCCGCGGCGCCGGTCTTCGCGCCTATCGCCTGTTCGCCCGGGCCGTCGATTCCCTCCCCGACCGTGGGATGTGGCTCACCAGACGGATGCTCGAGGCCACCATCCCCCTCGAGAGCCGATCCGACTTCGCCGCAGGCGGGTACGCACTGGACACCCAGGACGCCGCGCTTCGCAGCCTGGCGGCCCTCGACATCGCCGCTGCGATCCCCCGCGTCACGGTTCCGCTCTGGTTCGTGAACGGGCAGTACGATCAGCTGCGGCTCAACGAGTCGCTGTTCCGACGGCTCGCACCGCACGCCGAGCTCATCATCGTGCCGCGGACGACGCACCTCGTCACCGCGATGCGACCGCAGATCTTCAACGCTGTGCTGCAGGTCGCCATCGCCACAGTGGAGCGGGATGTCGAGGGTGACCTGGAGCGGGACTCCTCGACCTCATGACGTCCTGACCGGCTGGCGCGCGAAGGCCGTGAGCAGCCCGCCGACGAGGGACAGCACTGCGGCCGCGACGAACACCAGCCAGAAGCCGCCCACGAGCGCGACCAGCCCCGCCCCCAGCACCGGTCCGATGAGCTGCCCGAGAGCGGCTGTCACGTTCAGGATCCCGAGATCCCTCGCATGGTCCTGCTCGTCCGGCAGCAGGTCGGCGACGAACGCGAGGCCCACCGTGGAGAACGCTCCGTAGCCGAGCCCCATCAGGGCGGCAGCGACCATCGTCATCTCGAAGGTCGGCACGAGCGCTATCGCCACACCCGAGGCCGCCTGGACGACGGTCGCGGCCACCGTGAGCGTCCGCCGATTCCCGGTGCGGTCGGAGACGATTCCCGTGACCACCGAGGCGATGACCACGAACACCGTGTAGACGACGATGAGCAGCAGCAGGTTGTCCTGCGCCACCGCACTCGGCTGGCCGAGGCCGTGCAGCAGGAAGAACAGGAACAGCGCGGTTCCGAGCGCGTTGCCGACATTCGTCATGAGGCGCCCAGAGAGCATCCAGGCGAAGTCCCGATCTCGCAGCGAGGCCAGACGGCGTCGTCCGATCTGCTTCGGTCGCAACGCCTCCGTGGTCGGGGGATCCGGCAACAGCAGAGCGGTGGTCGTGCCGACCACCGCGATGACCCCCGCGAGCAGGAGATACCCCTCGTGGATCCCGAGGCCGAGAAGGACGACGAGCCCCGCCCCGACCACGATGCCGACGGCCTGGCTGGAGCCGACGGCAGCAGAAGCGGCCCCACGCTGTGTCGTCGGCAGCTGGTCGGCGATGAGCGCGGTGAAGGCCGCCGACGACACGGCGACGCCGATCGACACTCCCACCCAGCCGGCGCCCACGGTCCACGGGTTTTCGGCGTAGCCCGTCAGCGCGAGACAGGCCGCGGTGAACAGTGCGCCGCCCACGGCCCACGGGCGACGACGGTGGCGTCCGGCCGCCGCACGATCCGAGAGCGCACCGGCGGCGGGGCCCGCGATGATCCCTGCAAGCCCGCCGATGCCGAGAACCAGTCCGGACGAGACGACACCACGGATCCAATCGTCCTCCGGGGTATCGAGCTGCAGCGGCAGCAGCAGCTGGACGGGCGTGAGCTGCACGGTCCAGATCGCCAGCCACGCCAGCGTGAACAGCGACATCCATCGCGCCCCCGCCCGCACCGTGCGAGCGCCGGCGACCTCGGTCACCGCTTCTCTCCCGTCCCCGCCGCCAGCGGGGTCGCTGCACGCGAGCTCGCGATGACCTCTCGATACCAGTCGTACGACGCCTTGGGCGTGCGCTCGCCCGTATCGAAGTCGACGTGGACGAGGCCGAAGCGCTGAGTGTAGCCGTCGGCCCACTCCCAGTTGTCCAGCAGGGACCACACCGTGTACTCCTCCACCGGCACCCCCGCATCGATCGCATCGCCGACGGCCGCGATGTGGTCGGCGAGGTAAGAGATCCGGTCGGCATCGTCGACG
Organism: Microbacterium sp. PAMC22086; assembly: GCF_019443525.1. Taxonomy (NCBI): domain Bacteria; kingdom Bacillati; phylum Actinomycetota; class Actinomycetes; order Micrococcales; family Microbacteriaceae; genus Microbacterium; species Microbacterium sp. PAMC22086. The sequence continues at coordinate 2,664,058 of NZ_CP080380.1, forward strand.
CGGGCGGCACGGTCGGGCTCGGGGAACGAGGCCCCGTTCTCACCGATGATCACGGGCGGCAGCTGCGGATGCCGGGCGTGCAGGTCGATCAGAAGATCGTGCAGAGCGCTCGGCATGATCGGCCATTCCGGACCGAACCCGGTCACCGGCACTCCGGGTGTGGGCACGATGTCGAACGGGATCGGACTCTCCTCCGCTGCTGCGGTCACCGTGGTCGGGTTGTAGAAGTTGATGCCGTAGAAGTCGATCGAGCGGCCGATGGCTTCGAGGTCATCGTCCTGCACAGGCATCGGAGGCAGGCCGAGTGCTTCCAGGTCGGGGTACGAACCGGCGAGGAGCGGCTCGCTGAAGACGCGGTTGTAGATCAGGTCGTAGATCGCCGCCGCTTGGTGGTCCTCGGCGGTGTCGCGCAGCGGCAGGACCCAGGTGTGGTTGTTGACCAATCCGACCGATGCGGCACCATGCTCGCGCAGAGCGGCCGCCGCCCGAGCGTGGGCGAGCAGCTGATGGTGCGCGGTCGGCAGCGCGCCGAAGAGGAGCTGCTTCCCGGGTGCCAGCGCACCGACCGCATAGCCTTGGAGCGTCGTCATGGCGGGCTCGTTCAGGGTGTACCAGTGCTGCACACGGTCGCCGAGACGATCCGCCACGATCGCTGCGTAGTCGGCGAAGCGGTCCGCCGTGTCCCTCTCGAGCCAGCCGCCGCCCGCTTCGATTCTGCTCGGCATCTCCCAGTGGAACAGGGTGGGAAACGGCACGACTCCCACGTCGAGGAGAAGATCGACCAGACGGGAGTAGTGATCGAGCGCCACCCCGTCGCCGCGTCCGAGGCCGTCCGGCTGGACGCGGGCCCAGGGGATCGAGAACCTGTAGCGATCGAGCCCGAGCCCGGCTGCGAGAGCGACGTCGGCCTCGGGGTGTCGATAGCTGTCACAGGCCGGGTCTGCGACCGAACCGTCGAGGATAGCTCCCGGCCTCTCGAGGAAGTCGTCCCAGATCGATCGTCCTGATATCCCGGTGGGGCGCGACCCCTCGATCTGGAAGGCCGAGGTCGCCGCGGACCAGCGGAGCCCTGAGGGCAGGGACGAACGAGAGGACTCGGGGGTCATGTGGGCTCGTTGACATCAGTGTCGGGATAGTGATGATTCTGCACCCGGTACCATCGAAAGTGCGACGGCGTCTCGTGTTCCCGTCGCCGTTTCGCGTCAACAGCCCGTCTGCTGGTAGACTCGACTCTTGGCTTGCGTGTGGGTTCTTCCCTCACGACCGCTGTGCAGCAGCCCTCTTCTGCTGCCGGCATTCCGAACACTCCTGTACAGAAAGCGTCCACACGTGGCAAACATCAAGTCGCAGATCAAGCGCAACAAGACCAACGAGAAGGCGCGCGAGCGCAACAAGGCCGTGAAGAGCGAGCTCAAGACGGTCATCCGCACCACTCGCACGGCCGTCTCCGCCGGCGACAAGGCAGCAGCAGAGGCTGCCCTGAAGAAGGCCGCCGTCAAGCTCGACAAGGCCGTCAGCAAGGGTGTCCTGCACAAGAACCAGGCGTCGAACCGCAAGTCGGCTCTCGCCAAGCAGGTCGCTTCCCTCTGAGCCGAAGCTTCTGAGAAAGGCCCGTCCCGTCATCGGGGCGGGCCTTCTTCATTGCCTCGGAAAGGTCATCGCCTCGGCGAGCGGGCCGGGTCCTGAGGCGATCGGCTACTCCCCGAACGGCTGACGCGTGGCGATCACGGTGACCATGCGCTCGAGCGCGAAGATCGGGTCACGAGCGGCACCCTTGACCTCGCCGTCGGCCCTCGCCGTGGCCTGGATCGCCATCCCGAGCGAGCGCTCGTTCCAGCCTGCGAGGTCGCGGCGGGCACGATCCACCTGCCAGTCCTTCATGCCCAGGCGCTGAGCGAGCTGGCGGCTCGGCTCGCGGTTGCCGGCGACACGCGCCATGGTGCGCAGCTTCATCGCGAACGCCGCGACCATCGGCACGGGGTCGGCACCCGATGAGAGCGCATGGCGGAGGGCGATGAGAGCCTCACCGTACCGACCGGCGATCGCCGTGTCTGCGACGACGAAGGCCGAGACCTCGACACGGCCACCGTAGTACTTGGTGACGATCTCTTCGGAGATATCGCCCTCGACGTCGCCGATGAGCTGCTGACAGGCCGCAGCGAGCTCGGTGAGATCGTCGGCGAATGCAGAGACCAGCGCGCGCAGAGCGGGAGGCGCGATGCGCTTCTTCGCCGCACGGAACTCGCCGGCGGCGAAGTCGACCCGGTCGCTGTCGCGCTTGATGGCTGGGCAGGCGATCTCGATACCGCCGCCGTTCCCGGCGCGAAGCGCGTCGAGAAGCTTCTTGCCGCGCACGCTGGCGCCGGTGTGGCGAAGGATGACCGTCGCCCCCTCTTGCGGATTGTCGAGGTAGGACACCGCCTCCTGGATGAACGCATCGGAGCATTTCTCCACACCCGAGACACGTACCAGGCGGGGTTCTCCGAAAAGCGACGGTGAGGTGAGAGAGAGCAGCGTTCCAGGAGCGTAGTCATCGGCGCGGACGTCGCTCACTTCGAGTGCAGGGTCTTCGGCCCGGAGGTAGTCGCGGACACCGGCGATCGCTCTCTCGGCACAGACCTCTTCCGGGCCCGACACGAGCACGATCGGGGCGGGGTGCGGCTCGCGCCAGGAGACCTGAGGAATCTTGGTGGGCTTCGCGCCGCCGCGGGAGGGGGTTCGCGAAGCTGCCATGGATCCAGCCTACCGGCGGTGGCCGACATGGCTCGGACTGTCACCGCCCCACCTGCTCCGTCCAGACCTGTAGCTCGCCGTCCCGGAGGCCGAGCAGGACGCGTCCCTGCTCGTCGGTGCGCAGCACATGCGCGCCGGTCGCGGCCAAAAGGTCGAGGGTCTCGGAGCGTGGATGGCCGTAGTCGTTGTCCGCTCCGACGCTGAACAGGGCCACCCGCGGCCGGATCATCTCGTACAGCCCTGGCTCCTGATCCGCACTGCCGTGATGAGCCACCTTGACCACCGCATACGGCGTCAGCCTCGCTGAGCGCTGCAGCATGCGCTGAGGGGCTGCGGAGAGGTCGCCGAGGAAGATCGAGCGCGGCACTCCTCCCCCGTCGAACTCCATCACGACACTCGCGTCGTTGCCTTCGGGGAACGCGACGGACTTCCGCAGCGGCCAGAGCACTCGCCATGCCGCCTCGCCGAGCATGCCGTGCTGGCCCGCCGAAGCCTCATCGACGCGCGCGCCTCCCGCGACGAGGTCTTCGAGAAGACGTCGATCCGACTCCTCGGCGACCGGACCGTGCAGAGCCGTGGAGACTCGCCCCTGGACAGCGCCTATCCCGCCGACGTGATCAAGGTCGAAGTGGGTGAGCACGAGAAGGTCGATGCGCTCGATGCCGAGCGATCGCAGGCACGCGGAGAGAGGCTCAGGATCGGGCCCTACGTCGATGAGCGCGACCTCGGTCGCCGAGCGCACGAGCACTGCGTCTCCCTGTCCGACATCGCATACCGCGATGGCCCACCCCTCCGGAGCGGTCGCCGTGGCCAGGGGACCGTCGAGGAGCACACAGGATCCGGCCAGCGAAAGAACGACCACGAGGATCGCCGCCGCTCCTCGCCTCACCCACACGCTCGCGCGCGCGACGCTCGATCCCAGGTCACGGGAGGGTGCCCGAATCAGCACGATGGCGACCGCCGCACTCACCACGGCCACCAGCAGGGCACTGCCGGGCCCAGCAGGCACCAGGACCTGCGCGCCCGGCAGCCGCGCGGTTGTGGCGGCAGTCGTCGCGATCCAGGCTGCCGGCAGCCACGCCGAGGACGCGAGCAGATCAGCGAGCGCCGGCAGGGGCGCCGCGACGCAGGCGAGGAGCCCGATCACTGTCGCCAACGGAGCCGCCGGAGCGGCGATCAGGTTCGCGGCGACGCCGATCAGAGACTGCTGCGGCGCGAACAGTGCGATGATCGGCCCGCACGCGAGCTGTGCCGCCAGCGGCACAGCGACGGCCAGGGCGACGGGATGGGGCATGCCCCGGCTCATGCCCCGCGCTAGCGGTGGAGCGAGGAGGATCAACGCGCCGGAGGCGACCACCGACAGAGCGAACCCGGGTGTCGCCGCCAGCCATGGATCCGCCAGCAGAATCCCGGTCGCGCACAGGGACAGCATGCCGGCGCCGGCGCTCGGCCTGCCCAGGAGCACCGTGAGCATGCCCACAGCCGCCATCACGCCTGCCCGGATCACGCTCGGCTCAGGAGTGACCAGGACGACGAATCCGGCAAGCCCTGCGAGGGAGAGCCCGACGCGCATCCCTCGCCCGCCGCCGCACACTGCCGCGAGCCAGAAGAGTGCACCGACGACGATCGCGCAGTTCGCACCGCTGACGGCGGTGAGGTGGCTGAGGCCGCTGATGCGCATGTCTTCGTTCAAAGCAGGCGTCACCGCACGGGTGTCGCCGACCGCGAGGCCGGGTAGAAGGCCGGATCCTGGCTCCGGCAGGCGCAGCGACCGTTCGACGAACGCGCTCTTGAGAGCTGCCGCGACTCCGAAGGCACCGGACGCGGGTGAGATGACCTCCGCGTCACTCGCGAAGACGACCAGCGCCGAATGCTCCCCCGCATCGGTCACCGAAGACTCTCCCACCACCCGGATCCGCGCTCCGAGGTCGAAGCCTTCGGCTGGATCGACGCCGAGGCGCACCGGCGCGCTGGAGTCGGCCGGATGCCCCGGCGGACCGAGCGTGGTCGTCGCCGCTTCGAACCACAGCCGCCCGTCTCGTCCGACCGAGGCGGAGGATGTCACCTCGGCAGTGATCTCGACGACCCGCCCGTCCCATCGCATGGCCGCCTCCCGCGCGGGGAGGGCGAACCCGACGCAGGCCGCCGCCGCTGCCATCGTGGCCAGCACCACGACCACGAAACCCCCGTGGTCGCGCTGACCACGCGCGCCGTGCGGCCGGCGCCTCACGAAGGCCAGCACTCCCGCGGCAGCTGTCATGCACGCGCCAGCACACGCCCACGCGACCGCCGGGAGCAGCACGCACAGCAGCACCACGCCCCACACCGCCACTGCGAGCGGCACCAGCCGAAGATCACGCGCCCTCACACTCTGACCCCGTCGCGGAGTCCCGCGAGCAGCTTCTCGCCGATTCCGGGCACGGCGAGCAGATCATCGACCGACGTGAACCTGCCGTTCTCCTCCCGCCAGGCGATGATCCGCTCCGCGAGTGCCGGTCCGATACGCGGCAGCGTCTCCAACGCGGCCTGATCCGCAGCGTTGAGGTCGATGCGGTCATCGCCCGGTGGCGGTGCTGCGCTGCCGGGCGCACCGCCCGCCGCACCGGCTGCCGGCACCACGACCTGCTCCCCGTCTTCGAGCACACGTGCGAGATTGACCGCAGCCAGGTCGGCATCGGGGGTCGTCCCGCCCGCGGCCGCCAGCGCATCGACGAGTCGCGCGTCGAGATCGAGCACGTAGAGCCCCGGCTTCTCGACGGCGCCCAGAACGTGCACGTAGAGATCGCCGGACGGCTCGGCGCCGGATCCGTTCCCCGATCCGGCATCGGTCAGCGGCACCGATTCGACCGGGGCCGCCTGCCCTCGCATGATGCCGAGCCCGACAGCAGCCGACAGCACGACGAGCGCCAGCACCACCGCCGCGCCTATGCTCAGTCGCAGGCGATGACGGGGCGGAAGGGGTGCCTGCGGGGATGCCATCCGGCCACGTTAGGCGGGCGGCGTGTCCCCGATCGGCGCCTCGGACATCAGCCGTGGACAAGTGTCTGAGACGGCGCCCCGTGCAGGAGATCGCCCAACTGCACGCAGTGTGTCCTCCGCCCGACCGATGCGGCTACTTCTCCGGACGGATGTTCTTCGGATGCCCTTTCCGTACGTTCGTAGGCATGCCTTCGACACGTCTGCCCGCGCGCAGTCTCCTGCCCGTGGTCCTCACGATCTGCACCGCGGCCCTCCTGCTGACGATTCCGATGCCCGGCAGCGTGAGCGTGCTCGGCACGCGGTGGCTCCATTCCACCGCCGCCGGAATGCCCGGACTCGAGCTGATCTCCGACGCGGGACTGATGCTGCTCGCAGCCACGACGGCCGTGTCTCTGGGACGCACGTGGTGGAGTCATCCGGAACGCCGACCACGGATCGTGATGGCCGCCGCGGGTGTCGCTCTCGCATACGTCCTGAGCGAGGGTGGGAAGCTCGTCTTCGCCCAGGAGCGCCCGTGCACCGTGTGGCTGATCGCCGCCGAATGCCCGCCTCCGGGAGACTGGTCTCTGCCGTCGAATCACGCGACGCTCGCGTTCGGTGCTGCTGCCGCCATCGCTCTGACGGTCGCGCGTTCCTGGCTCACCTGGTCGGCGATGGCGCTCGCCACGGTGGTCGCGGTCGCACGGGTCGCCCAGGGCGTCCACTATCTCCACGACATCGCGTTCGGTGCACTGCTCGGCATCGCCGTGCCGATCATCGTCGTCGCGTTGTCGGAGAGACTTCGAGAATCTCTGCGCACCGGATCGCCAGCACGCCCCGAATGAGATCAGGGACCTCGCGGCGTACCGCGGGGCCCCCGACCGGATCATCGTCCTCCGTGGAGGAAGAGGTGATCAGCCTTTGACGACGAAGCTCACGATCTTCGGGGCACGCACGACGACCTTCACGATCTCGCGGTCGCCGATCGACCGGATCACGCGCTCGTCCGCGCGTGCCAAAGCCTCGAGCTCCGACTCGCCGATGCGGGCGGAGACCTCGAGCTGGGCGCGCACCTTGCCACCCACCTGCACGACGGCGGTGATCTTGTCCTCGATCAGCAGCGCCGGGTCGGCGGAACGCCACGTCACCAGGCCGACGGAAGGCTCGTGACCGAGGATCTCCCACATCTCCTCTGCGGTGTGCGGAGCGATGAGGTCGAGCATCACGGCGATCGTCTCAGCGGCCTCGCGCACAGCGGGGTCGGCTGCGCCCGCTGCGCCGTCGATCGTCTTGCGGGTGGTGTTCACGAGCTCCATCAGGCGGGCGACCAAGACGTTGAACTTGGTCTGCTCGACCAGGCCCGGCGCCTCGGAAAGGAGCTTGTGCGTCGCACGCCGAAGAGCGGCGTCGCCACCGTCGAACACCACATCGACCGGGCTCGATACCTCGCCGGCGATGCGCATCGCGCGCGCCAGGAACTTCTGAGCGCCGGTCGTCGAGACGTCAGCCCAGTCCTTGTCGTCCTCCACAGGACCGGCGAACGCCAGCCCCACGCGCAGGGCGTCGGCACCGTGGGCGTCGAGCTCCTCCTGGAAGAGAACCAGGTTGCCCTTGCTCTTGGACATCTTCTGCCCGTCGAGCAGCACCATGCCCTGGTTGATGAGGTTCGAGAAGGGCTCGGTGAAGTCGATCAGCCCCATGTCGAACAGCACCTTCGTGATGAAGCGCGCGTACAGCAGGTGCAGGATCGCGTGCTCGACACCGCCGATGTACGAGTCGACCGGCGCCCAGCGGGAAGCCTGGGCCGGATCGAACGCCACCGTGTCGCTGTTCGGCGAGAGGAAGCGCAGGAAGTACCACGAACTGTCGACGAACGTGTCCATCGTGTCGGGGTCACGCAGCACGGGGTCACCCGTGTGCGGGTCGGTCGTGCGCACCCAGCTCTCGGCGCCACCCAGCGGCGACGTGCCCTTGGGCTTGAGGTCGAGTCCCTCGACGCTCGGCAGCTTGACGGGGAGCTTGTCCTCGGAAACCGGGATGATGCTTCCGTCCTCAGCGTGCAGCATCGGGATCGGCGTGCCCCAGAACCGCTGACGCGAGATGAGCCAGTCGCGCAGACGGTAGTTCTTGGCGGCACGACCGGTACCGGTGGCCGCCAGCTGCTCGATCGCCCGCGCGATGGCGTTGCGCTTGGAGAGTCCGTTCAGCGCCCCGGAATTGATCATGCGACCCTCGCCCGTGAGCGCGATGCCGGTGGTCGCGGGGTTCTGCTCCTCGAGCGCGGCACCGGTGTCGATCGGCACGCCCTCCTCGTCGACCTCGATGACCGGCATGGCACCGGTGACGGGGGCCGTCGTGTCGACGACCACCTTGACGGGCAGGTCGAACGCGCGGGCGAAGTCCAAGTCGCGCTGGTCGTGTGCCGGGACGGCCATGACCGCGCCGTGACCGTAGTCGGCCAGCACGTAGTCGGCTGCCCACACGGGCAGCTTCTCGCCGTTGACGGGGTTGATCGCGTAGCGCTCGAGGAAGACGCCGGTCTTCGGACGGTCCGTGGACTGCCGATCGATGTCGGTCTCCTTCTGCACCTGCTCCAGATACGTCTGGAAGCGCTGGCGCACCTCGTCCGGAGCATCGGCTGCGAGTTCCGACGCCAGGTCGGAGTCGGGGGCGACCACGAAGAACGTCGCCCCGTGCAGGGTGTCAGGACGCGTCGAGAACACCGTGACCGGCTCCTCGCGACCCTCGATGAGGAAGTCGACGTCGGCACCCACCGAGCGACCGATCCAGTTGCGCTGCATCTGCAGCACCTTGTGCGGCCAGAAGCCCTCGAGCTGGTTCAGGTCATCCAGCAGACGGTCGGCGTAGTCGGTGATGCGGAAGTACCACTGGGTGAGCTTCTTCTTGATCACCTCGGCGCCGCAACGATCGCAGCGTCCGTCGACCACCTGCTCGTTCGCCAGGACCGTCTGGTCGTTGGGGCACCAGTTGACCGGACTCTTCTTGCGATAGGCCAGACCGCGCTCATACAGCTTCAGGAACAGCCACTGGTTCCAGCGGTAGTACTCGGGGTCGGAGGTGTGCAGCACCCGGCTCCAGTCGAACGAGACGCCGTATGCCTCGAAACCGACCTTCTGCTGCGCGATGTTCTGGTAGGTCCACTCCCGCGGGTCGGTACCCTGACGGATCGCCGCGTTCTCGGCGGGCAGACCGAAGGAGTCCCAGCCGATCGGGTTGAGCACGTTGTGCCCGCGGTGACGCCAGAAACGGGCCACGATGTCGGAGTAGAGGTAGTTCTCGGCGTGTCCCATGTGCAGGTCGCCCGAGGGATAGGGGAACATCGCCAGCACGTACCGCCGCGGACGCGTGTCGTCGTCGCCGCCCGTGAGGAACGTGCCGTTGTCCGCCCAGTACTTCTGCCACTTGTTCTGGATGGCGTGCGCCGACGGGGCCTCGTCGTCGGCAGGAGCGGTGGACAGGTTCTCAGACAACGAACGCACGACCAATCTGAAGGAAAAAGCGGGATCAGTTCAGGATATCGGAACGCCAGAGCACAGGCATTCCGGCGCCGAGCGCGGCGAGCGGTGCGCGCGCCTTGGTCGCCACCTCCGCCACCTCGGACGCCGCGACAGAGCCCCAGGTGATGCCTCCCCCGGCGCCGACGACGGCCAGCTCACCCTCGATCAGGATGCTGCGGATCACCATGGCCAGATCCAGCGTGCCGTCGACGCCGATGTAGCCGAAGCAGCCCGCGTACACACCGCGGGGCCCGCCCTCCAACTCGTGGAGCCTGGTCATCGCCGACAGCTTCGGAGCGCCGGTCATGCTGCCGGCGGGGAAGGCCGCCTCCAGCAGAGCACCGACCGTCGTCCCTACGGCCGCGACGCCGCTCACCGTGCTCACGAGCTGGTGCACGGCCGGATAGCTCTCCACCACCCACAGCCCCTCGACACGGATGCTCCCCGGCTCGCACACCCGCGAGAGATCGTTGCGCATCAGGTCGACGATCATGACATTCTCGGCGCGCTCCTTGCGATCCGTCGCGAGCTCTGCGGCGAGCGCGGCGTCTGCGACGGGATCTGAGCTTCTGGGCCTGGTGCCCTTGATGGGACGCGTGCGGATGATGCCTCCGTCCGCATGGAGGAACTGCTCCGGGCTCGCGCTCAGCAGCGTGCGGTCGCCGATCCGCACGAACCCGCCGTGGTGGGCGGGCGTGGCGGTGCGGAGCCGGTGGTAGACGTCCACGGCGTCATGCGCTCCCCTGACGGTGAAGCGCGTGGTCAGGCACAGCTGGTAGGCGATACCCGCACGGATGAGATCGCGGCAGCGTTCGATGAGGGCCGCATACTCCTGCGGGTCGTGGCGCGCCTGGGCGACGCGGGTCTCGTCGGCCCGCACGGGCATGGGCACGGGTTCCCGCGCCCCGACCAACGCGGAGACAGCGGCTGCCCAGGCTTCGGCGTCGTGATCCGCACTGAGGGTCCACGCGCGGCCGAGGGAGTGGTCGAAGGCGACGACACGGGTGGCGCGAAGCCAGGAGCCGCCGCTCTCCTCGACGGCGCCGGCCACGGGCGCCCCGGCGACACGGGCGCCGCTCTCATAGTCGAGCCAGCCGACCCACCCCCCGGTGAACGGCGGCAGCGCGGGATCGGCGGCGCCCCTGTCGAGGCGCACTTCGCGCGGAAGTGTCGAGGGTTCCCCCGTACCGACGAAACTCCACCCCGTCGTGGCGGCTGCCCCGGCATCGAGCCAGAACACATCCGCGGCTCCGGCTTCCAGCATCCCGAACACCGACGACGGCTCCACCCAGGCGGGAAGCGGGCGAGCACTCAGCTGTTCGGGCACCTTTCCAGCCTAGGACCGGGCGGCTCCCGTATCCTCATGGGGTGGACGACCTCCTGATCTGGCTCCTCGACACCGTGCAGTCGATCGATCCGGTCGCCCGCACGCTGATCGCCGGGCTCGCCGTGATGCTGGAGACGAGCATCCTGATCGGTCTCGTCGTTCCCGGTGACACGATCGTGATCATCGCCTCGATGGGGGTCGCCACTTCGCTGGAGGGCGTCGCGATGGGCGTCGCGGTCGTGATCGGGGCCCTGATCGGCGAGAGCATCGGCTTCTGGCTGGGGCGCTGGCTGGGCCCGCACATCCGAGTGTCGTGGTTGGGGCGCAGAATCGGTGAGCACAACTGGGTTCGCGCCGAGAACTATCTCGAGCGCCGCGGCGGCATCGCGATCTTCCTGTCCCGCTTCCTCCCGGTGCTGCATTCCCTCGTGCCGCTCACCGTGGGCATGAGCGAGTACCCGTACCGCAGGTTCCTGGCGTGGACGGCTCCCGCGTGCGTCCTCTGGGCCACCGCCTACGTGAGCGTGACCTCGCTCGCTGCGGGCAGCTTCCGCGAACTGGTCGATCGCGTGCACTTCGCGGGATACATCTTCGTCGGCGTGATCGCGCTCTTCCTGCTCCTGGCGTTCCTCGGCAAGAAGCTCCTGCAGCGCGTCGAGGCCCGTCATCTGAAGGGCCCGGAGGCAGAGGCCGACGCCGACGTGAAAGACTGAGGCAATGGCATCGGCTCCCCCGGCCCCCCGGATCCACTGGTTCGCCCGACTCGAACATCGCCTCCACGTCTGGCGAGAGGGTCGCGCGCGCCGTCGAGGCCGCGCCGCGACGATCCTTCCCTTCCCCGGCTACGGCGGTCCCGGCTGGGTCCGCGTCGTCGGCCGTGTTCTGATCGTGCCGCCGCAGCGTCGTACCCGCGAGGGTGAACCCGCGAGCGTTCGTGGCTGGCGCAGCTTCGTCGGCATCCCTGTGGGCTTCGCCGCCGTGAGCGTGCATTTCGGCGGCACCACGCATCAGGTCGCCGCCGACCGCGGCGGTGTGGTCGACGCCATGATCCGCGTCGATCTGGAGCCCGGCTGGCAGACGTTCACGTTCTCCGTCGAGGGACAGCCTCCGGTGGAGGCACGAGCGTTCATCGTCGCTGAGGGCACGTCGTTCGGTGTGGTGTCGGATGTCGACGACACCGTGATGGTCACGGCTCTCCCTCGTCCCTTCATCGCCTTCTGGAACTCCTTCGTGCTCGACGAGCATGCACGTCTTCCCGTACCGGGGATGGCCGTGCTCCTCGACCAGCTGCTGCGGCAGCACCCCGGCGCGCCGATGGTCTACCTCTCCACGGGGGCGTGGAACGTCGCCCCCACCCTGTGGCGCTTCCTCGGCCGTCATCTGTTCCCCGCCGGTTCCATGCTCCTGACCGACTGGGGGCCCACGCATGAGCGCTGGTTCCGCAGCGGGCGCGAGCACAAGCTGACGAACCTGCGGCGACTCGCGACCGAGTTCCCCGATGTGAAGTGGCTGCTGATCGGTGACGACGGCCAGCACGACGAGTCGATCTACAGTCAGTTCATGGAGGAGTACCCCGACTCCGTCGCGGGCGTCGCGATCCGTCGTCTCCTCCCTGCCGAGGCCGTCCTCGCGGGTGGTCGGGCAGGCCATGAGCCGCACTCCGAGGATGTCGCCCCGTGGGTGAGTGCCGAAGACGGTGCCGGTCTTCGCGATCTGCTGGGCGAAGCCGGCATCCTGCACTGACATGTCCCTCTCCCGCCAGGACTGGCTGGTCCTCGAAGAAGCGCATCGTGAACGTGCCGATGCTCTCACTGCTGCGCACCGTGACCGGGCGACCCGGGCGGAGAAGCACCCGGTGTGGGACTTCCTCTTCACGTACTACTCCTACAAGCCCGCACAGCTGCGCCGCTGGCACCCGGGCGCCGGCGTCGAGCTCGCCGATGCCGGCGAACGCCTCGACTGGCGCTGGTACCGCGCAGGACGATCCGCTGACAGCGCGGTTCCCGATGCGGCAGCTTTCGGCCGAGAGAAGGCGGAGCTGGCATCGCTCATCGAGAAGATGCTCCGCCGCACGGCATCGCGGCCAGGGCAGTTCGGCTGCTTCGGTCTGCACGAGTGGGCGATGGTGTACCGCGCCGACGAGCACCGACATGCGGTTCCGCTGCGACTGGGGCAGGCGGGCACGGATGCCGTCGTCGAGAATCACGACCTGCGCTGCACTCATTTCGACGCCTTCCGCTTCTTCACCCCCGAGGCGGTCCCCCGCAACCGCACCTCGTTGAGTCGCGACGAGCAGCCGCTATTCGAGCAGCCGGGGTGCCTGCACGCGGGCATGGACCTGTACAGGTGGGCGACGAAGCTCGGGCCCCTCATCCCGGGCGACCTCCTCCTGGATTCGTTCGAACTCGCTCGCGACATACGCCTTCTCGACATGCAGGCGGCACCGTACGACCTCTCGGCGTGGGACGTGGTTCCCGTTCCCATCGAGACGCCCGAAGGCAAGGCCGAGTACGTGCGTCGGCAGCGAGGGTTCGCGGACCGCGGGGCCGCCCTGCGCACCGCACTGCTGAACGCCTGGCTCGGCGCCGGGGCCCGCGACGCGGCCTGAGCGCTCAGTCCACCCGGTCGCAGTCTTCGCAGACCGCCCAGGAGGCCGTCGCGGCGGAGAGCTGCAACCGCAGCGCGACCACGCGCGTCGCCGCTTCTTCGAGGCGCTCGGGCGACAGTGTGCCCGTCTCGACCGCCGCGGTGATGCCGTGCACCATCGATCCCGCCGTCTGCGCATCGGAGCCCGCGACCATCAGCACCAGGTCGTTCCCCGCGGCGATCGCCGCCACTCCGTTCGCGACCGGGTCCGCATAGGCCGGGTCTCCCGACGAGAGCAGCATCCCGAGGTCGTCGGTGACCGCGACACCCGTGAAGCCGAGCTCGTCCCTGGCGATCTCATGCCAGGTCGGCGAGAGGGATGCCGGCAGGGTGTCGACGGCCGTGTAGGCCAGATGCCCGTACATCAGCAGCGAGGCCCCCGCGTCGATCCCTGCAGCGAACGGAACAGCGGCGGTGGCACGCCACTCCTCGAGCCCCATCGTCGTGCTCGGGATCGCATGATGCGAGTCGCCGGGCGCCGCACCGTGCCCGGGGAAGTGCTTGAGCGTCGAAGCGAGGAACTGCTCCTGCGCACCGGTCGCAGCCGCCACGCGCTCAGCCGCACCGGCCGGATCGGTGCCGAGTGCACGGCCATGGATGAACGAGCCGGGATCGGCCGTGTAGTCGGCCACGGTGCCGAAGTTCACGGTGATCCCCGCGCGTGCCACCAACGAGCCCCGCGCGGCGAACGCCGCGGAAGTCTCAGACACCGGAAGACCCTTCAGCGAGGTGGAAGCGGCATGGTCGTCGCCGTTCAGACGCGAGACCAGACCGCCCTCCTGATCGACGGCGATGAGCGGCGGCAGCGTCGGATCCACCGTGAGCGCGGCGGTGAGCGCCTGCAGCTCGGCTTCGGATGCCGGGATGTTGGCCCCCATCAGGATGAATCCGCCCAGGCCCGATTCCATGTACGCCCGGAGCGCGCCCGGATCGGTCCCCGCCACGTGTCCCATCACCACGGTCGATGCCTGTTCCCCGACAGGCATCGCCTTCACCAGAGCGGTCGCGCGGTCGACGAACCTCTCGGCTCCGGTGCTCGGCACCGTGGCCGAGGGAGTGCGCGGAGCCATGGTCGCCGTGATCGAGGCCGACGCCGCCGACGAGGCGCAGAGCCCCACCGCTGCGGCGAGCGCGAGTGCGCCTGCCGCCCGTCCCCGGTGTCGAGAGTTCACGCGCATCGGTGCGGTGCAGGGATCGTCAGCAGGAGAGGGCCTCGGCGATCGGCACCGCGCCGTCGGTGTCGCCGTTCCCGAACCGGATCGTCCGGCCGACCGTGCACGGCTCGTGGAGGGTGGCTGCGATCACGGCCGCGACGTCGGCGCGTGATACCGCTCCTCGACCGTCGGGGTCGATCTGGATCCGGCCGGTGGGCTCGTCGAAGGTGAGCGTTCCCGGTGCGAGGATCGTGCCCTCGAGGCCGGTTCCTCGCAGGTGCTCGTCAGCGGCCCACTTCGCGTCCGCGTACGGGAAGAAGGAATCGTCCTGCGGCACGCCATGATCGGCGGTGGAGCCGAGCCAGGACACCATCACGTACCGTCGGATGCCGGCGCGTTCGGCCGCGTCCATGGAGCGCTGCGCCGCGTGGCGGTCGACCGCGTAGGTGCGCTCGGCAGACCCGCCGCCGGCACCTGCCGACCAGACGACGGCGTCGTGACCTCGGATGATCTCGGCGAGCGCCTCGACATCCATGCTCTCGACGTCGGCGACCAGCGCTTTCGCCCCGCCGGCTTCCACATCGGAGGAATGATCCGGGTTGCGGATCACTCCCGTCACCTCATCCCCTCGAGCGACCAGGAGCGGCGCGAGCAGGAGGGCGATGCGGCCATGGCCGCCGAAGACGATGATTCGCGACATGTCTTCACCCTACGCTCCCCTCCCCGACCTCGGCGGGGGTCTGGTCGCTGTCGATCCCGAACCCGACACTCGGTCCTCTACACTCGGGTCAACGACGCCGACCCGAGACGGTGTCCCTCCCGACAGCAGGACGACGATGCCCACACCGCTGATCGAGCGCGAGATCACCGCGCACGTGTCACTCACCACCCCCGACGGGGCCTTGAACCACGATGCGCTGGGCTGGTCGCGCGTACCGGTGCACGACACCTCGGGGATCCCGGGCCGCGGTCATTGGGGGCGCAACAAGCGCTGGGAGTACTGGAACGTGATGACGGCGTCGCACATCATCGCCTTCACGGTGTCGTGCGTCGACTACATGTCGCTGCATGAGGTGTGGGTGCTCGACCGAGCGACCGGTGACGACATCGGCACGACGGTGATATCGCCGGGAGGCCGCAGCGCGACGCTACCGGCGTCTCTCGGTGCAGGGCCCGCCCGAGCGCGCACCCGTCGCATCACCATCGACGTCGACGAGACGTTCGACGGGACCCGTCTGCGTGGCACCGCT
Source organism: Microbacterium sp. PAMC22086 (assembly GCF_019443525.1). Classification (NCBI taxonomy): domain Bacteria; kingdom Bacillati; phylum Actinomycetota; class Actinomycetes; order Micrococcales; family Microbacteriaceae; genus Microbacterium; species Microbacterium sp. PAMC22086. The sequence continues at coordinate 2,679,644 of NZ_CP080380.1, forward strand.
CCACGGGTGTCCTTCGACCTGCTGGCGGGCCGTCCTCCCGGTCACGAGTCCCTCGGTGTCGTCGTCCCCTGGCGCCGAGGAGAGGACATCTCCCGTTTCCAGTACACGGTGAAGGATGTGGCACGCCCGACGACAGGGACGGTGACGGTGGACGGCGTCACCCACGACGTGTCCGCGGGCAGCTGGGCGGTGCTCGACCACGGGCGCGGACGCTGGCCCTACCGTGTGCGTTGGAACTGGGCGGCGGGGAGCGGTACCGTCGACGGTCGCGTCATAGGGCTGCAGCTGGGCTCGAAATGGACCGACGGCTCCGGGGCGACCGAGAACGCGCTGCTGGTCGACGGACGCCTGTCGAAGATCAGCGAGGAGCTCGTCTGGGACTACGACCCCGAGCAGTTCCTGCGCCCGTGGCGTGTGCACGGGACGAGCGCCGACCTCACCTTCACCCCGTTCTATGACAAGCACTCGCGCACGAATGCCCTGGTGATCTCGAGCAGGACGGATCAGCTCTTCGGCGTCTGGTCGGGCTGGGTACGGGACGACACCGGAACGCAGGTGCATGTCGACGGCATCGAAGGATTCGCGGAAGAGGTGCTCAACCGCTGGTGACGCGCGCGTTCGTGGACTGCAGCGCCCGCTGCACTCCCTTCGCCGCCGAGCGACCGGCACGATTGGCACCGATCGTGCTCGCCGACGGACCGTAGCCGACCAGCTGCACGCGGGGGTCTGCGACAGCCGTCGTACCGCGGCCGTTCCGGTCCAACTGGATGCCCCCGGCCGCACTGCGCAGGTGAAGAGGAGCCAGGTGCGTGACCGCAGGGCGGAACCCGGTGGCCCACAGGATCACGTCGACCTGCTCGAAGCTGCCGTCGGCCCAGCGCACCCCGTCGGGTTCGATCCGCTCGAACAGGGGGCGCCGGTCGGCGTAGGCGCCCAGACGCTCGGCCTCCCGCTCCTGCGGGCGGAGCATGAGCCCGGTGACGCTGACCACGCTCTCAGGAGGGAGACCGGCGGCGACGCGCTGCTCCACGAGCGCGACGGCTGCAGCTCCTGCCTCCGGGGTGAAGTCGTCGTTGCGCCACACCGGTTCTCGACGGGTGACCCACAGCGTGTCGGTGATCGGAGCGAGTGCGCCGAGGAACTGTACGGCGGACGCTCCCCCGCCCACGACGAGCACCCGCGTGCCGATGAAGTGCTCCGGCCCCGGGTAGTCGACGGTGTGCAGCTGTTCGCCGACGAAGGTCTCCATACCCGGGAAGTGCGGCAGGAAGGGATGCGACCAGGTGCCGGTCGCATTCACGAGGGTGCGGGTCGTCCACTCCCCCTCGCGGGCGCGCACGACGAGCACGCCGTCCTGGTCGTCCACCCGTTCCACGTGCACGGGACGGAGCACCGGGAGGGCATGCCGGTGCTCGTAGGCGGCGAAGTAGGCGGGCACTGCCTCGTTCGCGCGTGCGCGGTCGCGTGGTGGGGGTGTGTCTCCCAGCAGCTCTGCGACACCGTGCACGTCACGCATGGTCAGCGCGTCCCACCGGTGCTGCCAGGCACCCCCGGGCCGCGTATCCGCGTCGAGGACCACGTGCGAGATGCCCAGCCGCGCGAGGTGGAAGGATGCCGAGAGGCCGGCCTGCCCTGCGCCGATCACCAGACTGTCGAGGATGCTCACGCCGGGTTCAACGCCCCGCTCCACGCGCTTGTTCCTCTCCGCCGTCGTCCACGCCGTGACGCGCCCGGGATACCCACCCCGATTGGTGCTCGTGTCGATTCGTGTAGTACTCTTTTCAAGTTGCTCCGGCTGGTCCGGAACAGCGTCTGGGCCTGTGGCGCAGCTGGTAGCGCACCTGCATGGCATGCAGGGGGTCAGGGGTTCGAGTCCCCTCAGGTCCACAGAAAAAGCCCCCGGTTCTCCGGGGGCTTTCTTCGTCTCATGGGGGTCGCCCCAGTGGACGAGGACGCGATCAGGAGGCGCCATGACGGAGACACCCCTCGCCTACGCGGACCGCGTGCGCACGCTCCTGGGTTATCGGACGGTGAGCGAGCTCATCGCGGACGATCACAACGTCTTCATCGACCCCTACTCCGCCCTCCTCTCCGTGCACGCTCGGATCGGGACAGGAAACGTGTTCTCACCGAACGTCCGTATCGACGCTGAATCCGACGCTCTCCGTATCGGAGACGGCAACAGGTTCTTCGAGGGCACCCGCATCGAGGCGACCGACGGCGGGCGCGTGAGCATCGGTGCCGACAACGAGTTCGGCCCGCACGCCGTTGCCCTCCTCGCGAATCGTCACGATGCCGTGATCACCGTCGGCAGTCGAGTGCGTCTCATCGGGAGGATCGACCTCGCAGCCGCTTCCACGCTGGGCGATGGATCGCAGATCCTCGGCGACGTCACCGCGGTGAACGTCTCGCTCGTCGCCGGCGGGAGCCACCGCGACCCCAACCCTGACCTGCGCGGCGCCGTGCTCAAGGGACGGGGCCGCGCCACCGGACTCACGCTGGCTCGCGGCCACGTCGTCAATGCAGACGGTGATTTCGCCACCGCAGCCGTAGAGGCTCAATCGGTCTATCACCCCCGCCCCGCCGTCGACTGACCTGTCGACCGTGAGGCAGCGAGGCCACGCTGTTTACCATTATCAATATCAATACTGATACCGTATCGATGTGGCTACTTCTTCGGCACTTCTGCATCCGGTTCGCCTTCGTATCGTCCAGACGCTGCTGGGCGAGGAGGAACTCACGACGCACCAGCTTCATGAGCGCTTGGCCGACATCCCGATCGCCACCCTCTACCGGCACGTCGGCCACTTGGTCACGCACGAGCTGATCGAGGTGGCAGATGAACAGCAGGTTCGAGGAGCGAGCGAGAGGACCTACCGCCTCTCCCCGAGTTTCGCCAACCCCTCAGCGGAGGAACTGAACTCCCTGAGCAACGAGGAGCTGCTGGCGGCGTTCACGGTCTTCACCTCCGGACTGATCCGCGACTTCAGCGACTATCTGCACGCCGGAGACCCGGACCTGCGCGCCGACCAGGTCAGTTTCGCTCAGGCGTCCTTCTGGGCCAGCGACGAGGAGGTCGATGAGTTCGGGCGCACCCTCATGACGGCACTCGAAGGCGTGCTGACCAACGAACCGTCCGCGGGTCGCCGTCGTCGCACTCTCAGCACGGTTCTGATGCCGCGCGAAACCGCCCTCGGAGGCGATGCGCGTCCGGGCAGCACCCCGAAGAGCTCGGAGCCGAACGGCTGAGCGATATCGACGTCGCGAAGGCGGCGAGTCAGTGGTGGTTTGGTGCCCACCACTGATTCAGCTCGCCGTGCGTGGCTCGTGCAGCACCCGCGCACTCTGCCACGGCAATCCTCTGAAAGAAAGGGAAGTCCTTGTGAACCCCGTGAACTTCGACACGTCGATGCTCCTCCCCCTCATGCCTGTTCTCGTCCTCGTGGCCGTGCTCATCGGATGGTCACTCGTCGACATCATCCGCCGGCCCGTCGAGCATCTCCCCAAGTGGGCGTGGGTATAGATCGTGCTGTTCGCCGTCCCGGTCGGCGCGGTCATCTACATCATCATCGGCCGAGCCCGGGGCGAGAGACTCAGAGACGAGGACCTGCGGTGACCGCGGCGCTGAAGGTCGGAGACCTCACCCGTATCTACCCGGGCGGTGGCGGCATCCGTGGCATCGACTTCACCGCTGACGAACGCGCCGTGACGGCCGTCATCGGGCCCAACGGAGCCGGAAAGACGGTCCTGTTCAGCATCATCGCAGGCCTCGCCCGGCCCGAGTCCAACGCCTTGGCATGGCGGCAGCGCTGGTCACGGATCCGGAGATCCTGATCCTCGATGAGCCGAACAGCGCGCTCGACCCCATCGGCCGCGCCGACGTGCGCGGGATCATCACCGCGCAGAAGCGTCACCGCTGCATCCTGCTCTCCAGCCACATGCTCAGCGAAGTCGAAGAGCTTGCCGACCACATCGTCGTCATCGACCAAGGGCGCGTCATCACCCAGGGAACGACGGCGTCGATCCTCACTGAGGGCATCGCGCCCGTCTGGACGATCCGCCTCGGCGCCCCCGCACAGATCAGCGCTGCCGACCTTGCGGTTGCTGTCCCTGAAGCGCGCTTCGAGTTCGAAGCGGACATGCTGTGCACGGTCCGCTTCCCCACCTTCGAATCAGCCGCCGAACACCTGGTGACCGCCCTGCAGACCCTCCGCACGCCCATCATCGAGGTCACTCTGCGCGATCGCGACCTCGACGCGTCATTCGCCCGCATCGTCCAGAACCAGGAACACCGATGACCCTCATCCTCGCCTCGGCCCGCGTCGAGACGCGACGCCTCATCCGTTCCGGAGCGCTGATCGGTCTGCTTGCCGTGTTCGCGTTCTTCGGACTCTCCGGCCCCGCCCTCGCGCTCTACATGCCCGAGTTACTGGCCGCTGCCGCCGGCACCGAGCAACTCACCATCGAAGCTGCCGACGCCACCCCGATGGACGGGATCGCATTGTTCAACCAGAGCGCCATGCAACTCGGTCTCATTCTGGCTGTCGCCCTCGCGATCACCTCCATGAGTTGGGACACCCGCCCCGGCTCTTCGATCTTCTACCGCACCAGGGTCAGACACCTCGCCCCGCTGCTGATGCTGCCCCGCCTCGTCATCAACTGGATCGCGGCCGTCGGGAGCTACGCCGGGGCCCTGCTGCTCGCTGCCGCACTCACCACGGTGTTCCTCGGTCCGATCGACAGCGGGCTGATCATCACTATCGGCGTGGCTTCGGCGCTCTACCTCGTCATGGCGATGAGTATCGGATACCTCATCATGGCGCTGACCAGGCGCACCGCCCCCGCGATCGCCGCCGCGACCCTGCTGATGCTGGTACTGCCGCTGCTGAGCAGCGTCGACGCACTGGCTACCTGGGCTCCGACGACGCTGCTCACTGCATCAGGCGTCGGACTCGCGGATCTCGCGGCGCCGCTGCTCTCGGCGGCAGCCGTCTCCGTCGGATGCGTGATCACTGCCGGTCTCATCTCGAACCGGCAGAGCCTTCGACGCGACGCATAGGTCGCGTGTGAGCGTGTCCGTGCGGCCCGTCGCACGCGGTTTCCCCGAGCGCCTCGGTCGATGGAGCACTCCACAGGCGAACGACGAAGCGCACCCCTCGTTGATCGAGGGGTGCGCCTCTTCGCGGCGGCCAGCGCCTCGTGCGGTCGACTACGTCGCCAGCAGCGGCGGCCGATGGGGAATGGAGATCGGACGTGTGGCCGTGCTCGAACCACGCATCCGCTCGACGTCCTCGAGCACCTCGAAAACGGTCCCGTATCGGGTGGCGAGAGGCAGGTCGCGCAACCATGTCACTTCGACTTCTGTTTCGGCGAGCTCGTACACGCACGCGACCACGTGGCGTGGATCGTTGGGCGAGTAACGAAGGTCGTTGATCACCCACTCCGATGCCGTGATGCGATTCAGCATGAAACGCGGATCCGGAAGTTCAGACATGTGGGGGCCCTCCAGGACTCTCTCCCTAGAGAGTGCGCCACGAACCGCTGCCAGGGAAGCCCCTTGACACCACACGAGGACGGTGCCGTCGGTGGATTCGGTCGCGGCACGGGCGCGGAGAACAGCGACGACTCAGCGGCCCGGTCGCACCGTGAGGTCGGTGATCTCCGCGTCGCGAGGGAGGTCGAGCGCAGTGAGGATCGTCGTGACGACGGCCTCCGGGGTGATGAAGCGGCCGGCGTCGTACTCCTGCCCCTCCTGCTGATGCACGCGCTCCTGCATCGGAGTGGCGGTGCGCCCGGGGTAGATCGAGGTCACCCGCACGCCGTGCTGGGCCTCTTCCGCCCGCAGCGCATCGGCGAGGGCCCTGAGCCCGTGCTTCGATGCCGCATACGCCGACCATCCGGCGTTGGCACGGAGCCCGGCGCCCGAGTTCACGAACACGACCTGACCCTGAGACACGCGCAGCACCGGCAGCAGGAGGCGCGTGAGCTCCGCGGGCGCGATGAGGTTGACCGCGAGCTGCTGCTCCCAGAGTGAGGGGGCGAGGTCGGCGACGTCACCGAGATCGACGACGCCGGCGACGTGCACCAGCGAGTCGATGCGGTCGGGCAGATGCTGCTTCGACAGCGCCCACGACAGACGGCCGGGCTGTGCGAGGTCGCCGACGAGGACGGATGCGCCGGGGAGCTCTTCCGCGATCTGCCGGGCACGCCCGGCATCACGGACCAGCGCCACCACGGCGTCGCCACGGGACAGCAGTCGACGGGCGAGAACCGCGCCGATGCCGGAGCCCGCACCCGTGATCAGGTGCGTCGACATGTCAGCTGGGGTCTGCGGCGGGCTCGGCCACGTCGATCGGAACGACGGGGCAGTCCTTCCAGAGACGCTCGAGACCGTAGTAGACGCGCTCCTCCTGGTGGAAGACGTGCACGATCAGGTCGCCGAAATCGAGCAGCACCCACCGGGATTCTGCACGTCCCTCGCGTCGTACCCGCTTGTGGCCCGACTCGATCAGTCGGTCCTCGATCTCATCGGCGATCGCGGCGACGTTGCGCTCGCTGTTTCCGGTGACGAGCAGGAAGATGTCCACGAGCGGAAGCGGCTCGGAGACGTTGAGCGCAACGAGATCCTCTCCACCCTTGTCGATGGCGGCTTGTGCCGCGAGGCGCAGCATCTCTTCGGCGGTTTCAGGTGATTGCATCAGAACACATTCGTGGTGATGGCGATGATGACGACGACACCGACAGCGAGGGCGAGGCCTCCGGCGACGATCGCCAGGGTGATCATCAGCCGGTTGCCCTTCTCAGGCGCCGGCGGACGGATCACCTCGCCGGCGGGCTTGATGGTGCTGACCGCCGAGCTGGCGGCGATCGGCGTGGGGGACGACGCGGGAGGAAGCTCGCCGTCGATGAGAACAGCGTCGACGTCCTTGCCGTCGGTGGTTCCGAGAGCATGGCCCTGCGAGCCCATGCCCTGCGGCAGTTCGTATGACCCGGTGACGAGGATCTCGCCGGTGGAGGCGACGGGGCCGGAGAGCGATCCTTCGCCCGGAGACGGGGTGAAGATCAGGGCGTTCGGCGCGGAGTGCTGCGAACCGGTCGAGTCGCCCACGGTGAGCAGTTCGTCGAACGACGGGCGGAACGGCGCATGCGGGTCCGGAGCATCGGCGAGGAGCCCCTCACCGAAGGCGGGGTTGACCGTGGGGCGAACCTCGGCGTCATCGTCGTCGTCGTCATCGGCATCGTCGACGTCGGCGAGCACGTCGTCGGCATCTTCGTCGGAACCGTCGGCGCCCTCCGTCACGAGGCCGAGAGCCGAAGCCACGTCCTCGTCGTGCGCCGACTCCTCAGCCTGCTCATCAGCGACCTCGAGCGGAACTTCGCCCACCGAGTCCGCGGCGACGGATGCGCTCACGGGTGCGATGGCGACCTCGTCGTCGATGTCGTCGTCGTCGCCGGGCTCTTCGTTCCTGGTGAAGTCCGGGACACCCGACACGATCTCCGCAGGAGCGTCAGCATCGTCCGCGATGGCGGCGGTCGACTCGACGGGGTTCTCCTCCGGCGCGTGGTCGGCAGGCTGCTCCGACTCCGTGTCGTCGGAATCCTCTGCAGCATCGTCGTCGGCGATGACCGGAACCGAGGCGGTGCGGACCTTCTCCAGCTCACGTGCCTGACGACGCGTCAGGGGTGCATCGCCGTTCGCCTCGTCGGCGTTCGACGTCGGTGCCGGCGCGACCTCGACGGGTTCCACAGCACGGGGCAGCGGCGGCACGGGGGGTGCCGCCTCAGCCGCCGCAGCGGCCTCTTCGCTGGAGATGACCGGGGTCGATCCCGTCAGCCGGATCTCCCGCAGCTGCTTTCGCGTCAGCGGACCCTGCTCCTGCTGATCCGATGTACTCATGCCTTGCTCCGATACAGATGATGCTTCGCGATGTACTGAACGACCCCATCAGGGACCAGATACCAGACCGGCTGATCGTCGCGAACGCGTTCACGGCAGTCCGTCGACGAGATCGACAGCGCCGGCACTTCGAGTTGGCTGACGTTGTCGCTCGGGAGGCCGTCGGTGCTCAGGACATGTCCGGGGCGTGAGACCGCGACGAAGTGGGCCAACTCCCACAACTCATCATGGTCCCTCCAACTGAGAATTTGCGCCACGGCGTCGGCACCGGTGATGAAGAAGAGCTCCGCATCCGGACGATCGCGCTTCAGATCGCGCAGCGTGTCGATCGTGTAGGTGGGGCCCTCGCGGTCGATGTCGACGCGGCTGACCGTGAACTGCGGGTTCGAGGCGGTGGCGATCACCGTCATGAGATAGCGATGCTCGCTCGGCGAGACGCCCGACTTCTGCCACGGGTGTCCGGTCGGCACGAATACGACCTCGTCGAGACCGAGGGAGTTCGCGACTTCGCTGGCTGCGACCAGGTGGCCGTGATGGATGGGGTCGAACGTGCCGCCCATCACGCCGATGCGCGGGGTGCGCGTGGTCGCAGCGTCGTTCATGGGGGCCTAGTGGCCGTGTCCCGCCTCGTGACCGTCCTTGCCGTGCTGCGCAGCCCAGGCCTCGGCCTTCGCCGAGTGACGGTTGGCGACGTTCTTGTAGGAGAAGGTCACCAGTCCGAGGAAGGCGAACACGACCGCAGCGATGGCTCCGAAGATCACCGTTTCGAGCGCGACGTTGCCGTGGTGCTCGGTTTCGGCAGCGGCCATCGCGATCTGTGCGACGAGGTTCATCCTGACTCCGTTTCGTGGCGTGCTGTTCGGGATCCTGTGATGTACAGCGTCCCCCAGTCTAGCCCTCAGCCGCGGGTCTGCCCCGCCCCACGCGCGAGCCATTTCGTGCTGGTCAGCTCCGACAGCCCCATCGGCCCCCGCGCATGCAGCTTCTGGGTGGAGATGCCGACCTCCGCTCCGAAGCCGAACTCGCCGCCGTCGGTGAAGCGGGTCGAGGTGTTCACCATCACGACGGCTGAGTCCACCTCGGCGAGGAAGCGCTCCGCATTGCGCGAGTCGGTCGTGATGATCGATTCCGTGTGACCTGTGCTGTATCGGCGGATGTGATCGAGCGCCTCATCGAGGGAGTCGACGACCTTCATCGCGATGTCGAGGCTCAGGTACTCGGTCTCCCAGTCGTCCTCGACCGCGGGGATCACGTTGGAGACGAGACCGGCGACCATGTCGTCGCCGTGGATCGCGACCCCTTCGCTCTGCAGCGCGCTGGCCACCAGGGGGATCAGACGCGGAGCCGCCTGACGATGCACCAGAACGGTCTCCACCGCGTTGCACACGCTCGGGCGCTGGACCTTGGCGTTCACGACGATGTCACTCGCCCAGTCGTCCGGCGCCGTTTCGTCGAGGAAGATGTGGACGTTGCCCGCTCCGGTCTCGATGACGGGCACGGTCGACTCCGTGACGACCGCCTCGATGAGGCCCGCACTCCCCCGCGGGATCAGGACATCGATGAAGCCACGACCGTGCATGAGCGCCTTCGCGCCGTCACGACCGAAGTCATCCACGGTCTGGATCGCCTCGGGCGTGAGTCCAGCGTTCTGCACGGCGCTGCGCATGACGTCGACGAGGACGGTGTTGGAGTCGCGGGCGGCACTCCCGCCGCGCAGCACCACGGCGTTGCCGGAACGCAGCGCGAGCGCGGCGATGTCGACCGTCACGTTGGGGCGGGCCTCGTAGATCGCGCCGACCACACCGAACGGCACGCGCACCTGCTCGAGCGCGACGCCGTTGGGCATCCGGTGTCCGCCGACCACGCGACCGACGGGATCTGCGAGAGCGGCCACCTCGCGCACAGCCGCGGCGAGGGCCGCCACGCGCTTGTCGTCGAGACGCAGCCGGTCGATGAGCGACTCCCCGATGCCTTCCTCGCGTCCGCGGGCGATGTCGCGACCGTTCGCCTCGATGATGCGCGGCGCCGCATCCAGAAGCGACACGGCGATGGATTCGAGCACACGGGCCTTGTCATCGCTCGTGAGCGCTGCCGTGGCGCGGGAGGCCTCTTTGGCGCGCTCGAGGCGTGCCTGCGGGGTCTGGTCGGTCATCCGCCCAGTTTATGAGGTGGCCGGCTCGAACCAGGTCCCTATTTCGGCGCCGGCGAGAGCCTGCTCGACGAGGTCGGCACTGGTGACCAGCACCCCGATCCCCGACGCCGCCGCGAGGCGCGCCGCCGAGACCTTGGTGGCCGCTCCCCCGGTGCCGACGCTGTTGACGACCGTCGCTCCGAACTCGAGGCCGGTCAGGTCGGCGTCCGGGGCCACGATGTCGATCGGCTCGGCGTCGGGATCGGTCGGAGGCTTCGTGTAGAGCGACTCGATGTCGCTGAGCAGGATGAGCGCATCGGCTTCGATCAGCTGGGCGACGAGCGCACCGAGCCTGTCGTTGTCGCCGAAGCGGATCTCCTGTGTTGCGACCGTGTCGTTCTCGTTCACGATCGGCAGGGTGCGCAGCCCGAGCAGTCGCTCCATGGCGCGACGGGCGTTGGAGCGCGACGTCGGGTTCTCGAGGTCACCGGTGGTGAGGAGCACCTGCCCTGCGACGATGTCGAACGGACGCAGCGACTCCTGGTAGCGATACATCAGGATGTTCTGGCCGACGGCCGCCGCAGCCTGCTGGGTCGCGAGGTCAGTCGGTCGGGCGTCCAGCCGCAGGAACGGGATGCCCGACGCGATCGCACCCGATGACACCAGCACGACCTCGGCTCCGCGTGCATGCGCGGCAGCGAGGGCCTCGACGATGACGGGTATGCGCCAGGACGACTCACCGCTGATCGAGGAGGATCCGACCTTGACGACGATGCGGGACGCAGTGGCGAGTTCTGCGCGGGTTCGTGCTGTCACTCGCCGTCCTCGCGGTACGCGGCGAGACGCTGCGTCTCGACCTCGGCGCGGGCTTCGGCCTTGGCATCCATGCGCTCGTAGTACTGCTCGCGTCGCTCCGACGTCGTCCGTCGCGCGTTCGGGGCCAGACGGGGGTCGGTTCCACGCGGCGCACTCATCAGCTCCGCGGCCGATGTCATGGTGGGCTCCCAGTCGAAGACGATGCTGTCGCCCTCGCCGATGACGACGGTCGAGCCCTGAACGGCGCCGAGACGGAAGAGCTCGTCCTCGACACCGAGCTTCTCGAGTCGATCGGCGAGATAGCCGACGGCCTCTTCGTTCTGGAAGTCGGTCTGCTGCACCCATCGAACCGGCTTCTCACCCAGGATGCGGTACACGTTGCCGTAGGTGCCACCCTCGACACGGATGGTGAATTCCTTCTTGGAGCCGCGAGGACGGATGATGACGCGCTCCGGCGGCGTCTCGAGCGCGGCTTCGGCACGCGCCTTCTCGACGAGCTCGCCCAACGCGAAGGTGAGCGGACGCAGCCCCTCATGGGAGACCGTGGAGATCTCGAACACGCGGAACCCGCGGGCCTCGAGATCAGGGCGCACGAGCTCGGCGAGGTCGCGCGCCTCGGGGACGTCGATCTTGTTCAGAGCGATGAACTGCGGGCGCTCGAGGAGCGGCGTCTGTCCCTCGGGGACCTCGTAGGCACCGAGCTCGGCGAGGATGACGTCGAGGTCGGAGATCGGGTCACGACCGGGCTCCAGAGTCGCGCAGTCGAGCACGTGCAGCAGCGCCGAGCAGCGCTCGACGTGGCGGAGGAACTCGAGACCGAGTCCTCGGCCCTCGCTGGCGCCCTCGATCAGGCCGGGCACATCGGCGACCGTGTAGCGGAAGTCACCGACCTGCACCACGCCGAGGTTCGGGTGGAGGGTCGTGAACGGGTAATCGGCGATCTTGGGCCGGGCGGCGGAGATCGCACCGATCAGGCTCGACTTGCCGGCGGACGGGTAGCCCACGAGGGCGATGTCGGCGACCGTCTTCAGCTCGAGGATGATGTCGCCCTCGTGCCCAGGGGTGCCCAGGAGAGCGAAGCCGGGGGCCTTGCGCTTCGGGGTGGCGAGGGCGGCGTTGCCGAGCCCACCCATCCCGCCCTTGGCGACGACGAACCGCTCACCGGGGATGATCATGTCGATGAGGACTTCGCCGGCGGTGTTCTTCACCACGGTGCCGACCGGGACGGGCAGCTCGAGCGTCTCACCGAGGAACCCGGAGCGGTGGTCGCCCATGCCCGGACCGCCGTTGCCGGAGGAACGGTGCGGCGAGTGGTGATACGACAGCAACGTGCCGGTTTGAGGATCGGCGACGAGCACGACGTCGCCGCCGTCACCGCCGTTGCCTCCGTCCGGGCCGCCGAGCGGCTTGAACTTCTCGCGGTGCACGGAGACGCAGCCGTTGCCGCCCTTACCCGCACGCAGGTGCAGTGTGACGGTGTCGACGAACGTGACCATTTGCTAGTCCTCTGGGTTGCTGTGCGTTTTCGGAGGGCAGATACACGGACGGGGCGAGCCGAAGCCCGCCCCGAACCGGATATCTAGTGTCGCGCTGTGATCACTCAGCTGCGGCGACGATGTTGACGACCTTGCGGCCGCCCTTCGCGCCGAACTGGACCGCACCGGCGGCCAGAGCGAACAGCGTGTCGTCGCCGCCACGGCCGACGTTGACGCCGGGGTGGAAGTGCGTGCCGCGCTGGCGGACGATGATCTCGCCGGCGAGGACCTGCTGACCGCCGAAGCGCTTCACGCCGAGGCGCTGAGCGTTGGAGTCACGACCGTTACGGGTTGAGCTTGCGCCCTTTTTATGTGCCATGTCCTAATCCCCTCGGGCTTACTTGATGCCGGTGATCTTGACGCGCGTGAGCTCCTGGCGGTGGCCCTGACGCTTCTTGTAGCCGGTCTTGTTCTTGTACTTCTGGATGATGATCTTCGGGCCGCGGAGGTTGCCGATGACCTCAGCCGTGACCTTGACCTTCGCGAGCGAGTCAGCGTCGGTGGTCACCGTGGCGCCGTCGACGAGCAGCACTGCAGCCAGCTCGATCTTCTCGCCCTGGGCAGCCTTGACACGATCGAGCTGAACGATCGTGCCGACCTCGACCTTCTCCTGCCGCCCACCGGCGCGCACTACTGCGTAAACCACTTCATACCTGTTTCGTTGGGGAGCTCGCGGCTCCGAGATCTCACGGGAAGACTGTTGCTTGCATGCACCGCAGAACGGCGGGTGCGAACGCAAGACTCTCCGCTTCGGCCGACGAGGACGACGCGGCATACGCACCAAGGGACTACTTTACCGGATGCGGGTCTGTGTCGCAAAGCGGGCCGCCTCCGATCTGTCTGGGCGCACGCTCGAGCCCCACCCCATCGCTGCGGACGTAGGCTGACGAGGTGACCGTACTCGTCGACGACCCGCTCTGGCCCGCCCACGGACGCCTGTGGGCACACCTGGTCAGCGACGAGAGCCTCGATGAGCTGCACGCGTTCGCGCGGGCGAACGGCATCGCTCCGCGCGCGTTCGACGTCGACCACTACGACGTGCCGGAGGAGATCATCCCCCGGCTCGTCGCCGCCGGCGCTCAGCATGTGAAAGGCAAAGAGTTGGTGCGTCGCCTGATCGCCTCAGGACTCCGAGTCCGCAGCCGCGACCGGCGCTGACGGCTCGTTGTTCACCGAGACGGGAGTGCCGGTGAGCGCTGCCGTGCTCACCCGACGACGCCCTCGCCCCTGACCGGGTGCCTTCGGCTCCGGAAGGGCATCGAGAACCGAGTCGAGCAGCTGCTCAGCGGGAGTCTTCGGGCCCTTGCGGTCGCCGCCGCGCTTCTTGCGGGCCTTCTTCGGACGCTCGGCAGCTGCGGGCGCCTCCGCCGCGACGTCGACCGTCTCGGCTTCGTGCGCCGCCCCCTCGACCGTCGGAGCGATGGTCGAGGCCGCGATCTGCGCGAGAGCCGACTTGGCGCCCTCTGTGATGCTGTGGGTGACGGCCGGCGCCGCAGGAGCGCTCTGGCTCTGCCCGTTGCCGTTGCTGTTGCCGCCGTTGCCGCGCTGGCGACGACCGCTCTGCCCGTTGCCGTTGCTGTTGCCGCCCCCATTGCTGTTGCTGGAGCGGTGCTTCACGACCGGGTCGTGGTGCACGATCACGCCACGACCGGCACACACCTCGCACGCCTCGCTGAAGGTCTCCAGCAGGCCGAGGCCGAGCTTCTTTCTCGTCATCTGCACGAGGCCGAGTGAGGTGACCTCGGCGACCTGGTGCTTCGTGCGGTCGCGGCTCAGGCATTCGATCAGTCGACGCAGCACGAGGTCGCGGTTGGATTCGAGCACCATGTCGATGAAGTCGACGACGATGATGCCGCCGATGTCACGCAGACGCAGCTGGCGGACGATCTCCTCCGCAGCCTCGAGGTTGTTCTTGGTGACCGTCTCCTCGAGGTTTCCGCCGGAGCCGACGAACTTGCCGGTGTTGACGTCGACGACCGTCATGGCCTCGGTGCGGTCGATCACGAGCGAGCCGCCGGAGGGCAGCCACACCTTGCGGTCGAGCGCCTTCTCGATCTGCTCCGTGATGCGGAAAGCATCGAAGGGGTCGGTCTCGTCCTCGTAGGCCTCGACGCGCTCCAGCAGGTCGGGGGCGACGCTCTCCAGGTACGCACGGATGGTCTGCTGCGCATCTTCGCCCTGGATCAGCATCTTCGTGAAGTCCTCGTTGAAGACGTCGCGGACGATCTTCACGAGAAGGTCGGGCTCAGCGTGCAGGAGCGCGGGCGCCTGCTGGTTCTCGACCTGCTTCTGGATGTGCTCCCACTGCGAGGTGAGTCGCTGTACGTCACGGGTCAGCTGGTCTTCGGTGGCACCCTCGGCCGCAGTGCGGACGATCACGCCGGAGGACTCCGGCAGCACCTCCTTGAGGATGCGCTTGAGGCGCGCACGCTCGTTGTCGGGGAGCTTGCGGCTGATGCCGTTCATCGACCCGCCCGGCACGTAGACCAGGTAGCGGCCGGGGAGCGAGATCTGGCTCGTGAGACGCGCGCCCTTGTGTCCGACCGGGTCCTTCGTCACCTGCACGAGAACGCGGTCGCCGGGCTTGAGCGCCAGCTCGATGCGACGCGGCTGGTTGCCGGTCTCGACACCGTCCCAGTCGACCTCGCCGGAGTACAGCACGGCGTTGCGCCCGCGACCGATGTCGACGAAGGCGGCCTCCATGCTGGGGAGGACGTTCTGGACACGGCCCAGGTAGACGTTCCCGATGAGCGACGCGTCCTGGTTGCGGGCGACATAGTGCTCGACGAGCACGCCGTCCTCGAGGACGCCGATCTGGGTACGGCCGTTCTTGGACCGGACGACCATCTTGCGGTCGACCGACTCACGGCGCGCGAGGAACTCTGCTTCGGTCACGACGGGGCGACGGCGTCCGGCGTCGCGGCCGTCGCGGCGACGCTGCTTCTTCGCCTCGAGACGTGTCGACCCCTTGATGGCCTTCGGCTCGGTGATGTACTCCACGACGCGCTGACGCTGACGCGGCTCTTCACGCTGATCCTCGCCCTCGGAGCCACCGCGGCGACGACGGCCACGACCACGGCCCGCCGCGTCTTCCTGGGGCTGCTCGCGCTCGGCGATGCGGTCGAAGATGCGCTCGCGACCCGGGCGTGCGGGAAGAGGGACGACCTCCGGCGCGTAGAAGTGCAGCTGCGTGGAGACCTGGGAGACGAACACCTCGGGAAGCAGGCCGAGCGACACGGCGGTCACAGGAGCCGGAGCCTCCGGAGCCTCCTCGACGGTGGTCTCCGCGGCGGTGGTCTCCGAGGCGGTAGTCTCCTCGACGACCAGCTCGGCCACGGGCTCTGCGTCTGCCTCTGAAGAGGCAGCCGGCAGCGTCTCGGTGTCGGTGCTCACCGTCTCGGTGGTCTCCTCTGCCTCAGCGCTCGCTCCTGCAGCGGCTTCCGCGTCAGCTTCTGCTTCCGCCTGTGCATCCGCGACCGACTCGGCGGCAGCAGCAGCGTCGTCGGCAGCGGCCGCGGCGTCATCCGCAGCGGCATAGCCGGCGGCGACGTCATCGGCGGCGGCGTCCTCTGCCACCTCTGCCGCTTCGGAGAGCTCATCGCCCTCGTCCGACGACCCTGTGAGGTCGTCCGCCTCGGGAGCAGTGGGCTCCGTCAGCTCTCCCGCGGCGTCAGCCGGGAAGTCGAGGGTAGGGGCGTTGTTGTCATTGTTGTCATCGGCCATCTCTGGCTTACTCCCTGCACGGGACACTCGGTGTCCTGTGAAATCTCATGCGGTACCCGCGGGTTCCGCGAACTCACTCGGTTTGCGACCGGCTCATGGCTCTGATCGCGTGGGGCATTGGACCCCGAAGTCTGCTCGATGCGTGTCGCGGCAACGCCGTTCATCGCATCACAGGCCATTATCGCACCAAGTGGCTCCGTTCGCGGCATCCCATCACGCGCAGCGAGTTTTCTCCGGCCTGTTCTCGCCGCATCCATAGCAGTCGCTGGGATAATCCCCAGTATGAGCGAGCAGCGCACCCGCCCCGTCATCTATGCCGTCTGGCTGATCATCGCGAGTGTGGTGGGCTGGTTCGCCGCCTTCCAGCTCACGATCGAGAAGTTCGTGCTGGCGGCGAATCCGGACGCCGTGCTGAGCTGCAACGTCAGCGTCATGATCCAGTGCGGCAAGAATCTCGACTCGTGGCAGGGCGAGGTGTTCGGCTTCCCCAACCCCCTGCTCGGCATCGCCGGTTGGATGGCTCCCCTGTTCATCGGCGTCGCACTGCTCGCAGGCTCGCGCTTCCCTCGATGGTTCTGGATGACGTTCGGTGCGGGCGTCACGTTCGCCTTCGGCCTCGTGTGCTGGCTGATCTGGCAGAGCATCTACGCGCCCAACCTCGGCGTGCTCTGCCCCTGGTGCATGCTGACCTGGTCGGTCACCATCCCCACCTTCTTCGCGACGATGCTGCATCTGACCCGCAACGGCACGTTCACGAGCAACGAGAAGCTGAAGGACCGGGCGAACCGGCTGATGGTCTGGGTCCCCCTTGCGACGATCCTCGCCTACGCCGTGATCATCCTGCTCGCGCAGCTGCGCGGCCTCGACCTCCTCGGAGAGGTCATCGGCATGGTCTTCTGACCCTCGGCTGATACCGCACGGATACAGAAGAAGCCCGCCCGTCGATCCTCGGATCGACGGGCGGGCTTCTTCAGCGTGACGGGCGCTCAGTCGAACCAGATGCCGAGCTCGCGAGCTGCCGACTCGGGGCTGTCCGAGCCGTGCACGAGGTTCTGCTGCACCTTGAGTCCCCAGTCGCGACCGAAGTCGCCACGGATCGTGCCGGGGGCCGCGGTCGTCGGGTCGGTGGTGCCCGCGAGCGAGCGGAAGCCCTCGATCACGCGGTTGCCCGCGAGACGGATGGCGACCGAGGGGCCGGAGAGCATGAACTCGAGCAGCGGCTCATAGAACGGCTTGCCCTCGTGCTCTGCGTAGTGCTCGGCGAGCAGGTCGCGGTCGGGCTCGACCAGGCGGATGTCGACGAGGGCGTAGCCCTTCGCCTCGATGCGGGCGAGGATCGCGCCGGTGAGGCCGCGAGCGACACCATCGGGCTTGACGAGGACGAGGGTTTCTTCGGTGGCCATGTCATTCACTCTCTGTCTGAGTCTCGGTCGTGGGCTCGGCGGGGCGTCGTGCGTCCAATCGGGCCCCTCCGATGGTCGCATACGCCCACATGCCGCCGAAAATCAGGACGACGAGCAGGATCGACGGGACGAAGAACGCCGAAAGGGCGACGACGGCCTGGATGACCCATCCTGCGGTGAGCGCCCAGGGCTTCGTGATCATCCCGGCGATCAGGATGCAGGCGAGCGCGAGCACGGCGCCGGCGACGATCGCCCACCACTGCTCGATCCCCTCGGGAAGCTGGCGCAGCCCGAAGATCGTGAGGCCGACGAGGAAAACCACGATGGCCTCGAAGCCCAGCACGACCGGTGCGAGCTTCTGCACGAGGGTGCGCGGCGGACGTGGCCGGCGAGCAGGTGTCGCCTCGGCACTCATGCGCGCCACCCCGCCTTCCAGTCCTCGTCCTGCGCCAGCGCGATCGCCTCACCGGCGAGCACGACCGACCCCGCGATGATCACCGCGCGCCGGTCGGAGGATGCGGCCCACTCACGCGCGGCGTCGGCGGCATCGGCGAGCGAGTGGTGCACGGTCGCGCGCTGTCCGTTCTGCTCGACGAGGTCGGCGATCGCGTCCGCGTCGCTCGCGCGGTCGGAATCCGGAGCGGTGGCGAACACGTGCGCCGCGGTGGGAGCCAGCTCAGCGACGATACCGGCGGCGTCCTTGTCGGCGAGCACACCGAGCACCAGACCCCACTCGTCGAAGTCGAAGCTGTCGTCCAGCGCCTGAGCGAGCGCCTTGGCGCCGTGCGGGTTGTGCGCGGCGTCGACGATCACGGTCGGGGCGATGCCGAGCAGCTGCAGCCTTCCGGGCGAGGTGCTCTCCTGCAGGCCTGCCGTGACGATGTCCGCGGCGATGCGCTGGGTGGCCCCGCCGATGAGCGACTCGACGGCGGCGACGGCGAGAGCGGCGTTGTGCCCCTGGTGCGCACCGTAGAGCGGGAGGTACTCCTCGGCGTACTCCCCCGCCAGGCCGCGGATCGTGAGCAGCTGCCCACCGACCGCGAGCTTCTGCTCGGTGAGACCGAACTCCTCGCCCTCGAAGGCGATGGTCGCGTTGCGCTCCGCCGCCACCCGACGCAGCACCTCGGCCGCCTCGGCGGGCTGCTGGGCCGACACCGCGGCCGCGCCCTCCTTGATGATGCCGGCCTTGACCTCGGCGATCTCGGCGATCGTGCTGCCGAGACGGTCAGCGTGGTCGATGTCGATCGGGGCGAACACCGCCACGTCGCCATCGGCCGTGTTCGTGGAATCCCACTCGCCACCCATGCCGACCTCGAGGACGAGCACGTCGACAGGGGCGTCCGCGACGGCCACGAAGGCGAGCACGGTCAGCAGTTCGAAGAAGGTCAGCGGGGCCTCTCCCGCCGCTTCGAGCTCGGCGTCCACGATCCCGACGAACGGCTCGATCTCATCCCAGGCGTCGGCGACGGCCTCGTCCGCGATCGGCTCGCCGTCGATCATGATGCGCTCGGTGAAGCGCTCCAGGTGGGGACTCGTGAACAGTCCGGTGCGCAGATCATGCGCCCGCAACAGGCTGTCGATCATCCGCGCGGTCGACGTCTTGCCGTTCGTGCCCGTGATGTGCACAACGCGGTAGGTGCGCTGCGGGTCGTCGAGGAAGGCGAGGATGCGGGCGGTGCGCTCCTTGCGGGGCTGCACCCAGCGCTCTCCCGCGCGGCTCAGAAGGGCTTCGTAGACGGCATCGGCCCGGTCGGCGGCGCTCATGCTGCTGCTCCCATCCTGGTGACGGCGATCGTGAAGTCACCGGCGTTCGCATAGGTACCGGCGGGGATGACGGCGGAGAACTCGGGCGTCACTGCCGCGGCGGCGGCGAGCACCGTCCCGTGTCCGAAGATCGAGTCGCCCTGCGCGTCGATCACGAAGTACTCCTCGGCCAGGGTCTCCGCCGCGATCCCGGCGAGGTCGAAGGCGGAGACGACAGCCGCGGTGTCCACGTCGTCCTGGAACCGGAGCACCAGCTGGATGCGATCGCTGACGTCGAAGTCGGCGTTCTTGCGGGTCTCCTGCACGGCGCGGATCACATCGCGGGCGAGACCCTCGGCTTCCAGCTCCGGGGTCGTCGTCGTGTCGAGCAGCACGAAGCCGCCGGTGGGGACGATGGCGAGAGCCTCTCCCTCCGGGCGGCCCGTGGTCTCGAGCACGAGCTCGTACTCCGAGGGTTCGAGCACGATGCCGCCCGCGGTCACGACGCCGGAGACCTCGCTCCAGTCTCCCGAACGCGCAGCCTGGATGGCCTTCTGCACGTCCTTGCCCAGACGCGGCCCCGCCGCGCGGGCGTTGACGCTGAGGCGGTGGGCGATGCCGTACTCCGTCGCCGTGTCATCGGCGAGCGGGACGAGCTCCACCGACTTCACGTTCAGCTCCTCGCGGAGGATGTCCTCGAACTGGCCGAGCGACGCCGCCAGCGGCGACACCACGGTGAAGCGGGCGAGCGGGAGGCGCACGCGCAGCTTCTCCTTCTTGCGCAGAGCATTGCCGACGCTCGACAGCTCGCGTACTGCGTCCATCGCGTCGCGGATCTCGTCCGCCGCCGGGAACTGCGCCGCGTCGGGCCAGTCGGTCAGGTGCACGCTGCGTCCGCCGGTGAGGCCCTGCCACACGCGCTCGCTGACGAGCGGTACGAGAGGCGCCGCGACACGGGTGAGCGTCTCGAGCACGGTGTAGAGCGTGTCGAAGGCCTCGCGGCTCTTCGGGTCTTCCGTCACGCCGGTCCAGAAGCGGTCGCGCGAGCGCCGGATGTACCAGTTGGTGAGCACCTCGGCGAAGTCACGCAGACGCGCGGACGCGGTGGTGGAGTCGAGGCCCTCGAGGTCGGCGCGCACCTCGCGGACGAGGTCGCCCAGACGCGCCAGGATGTAGCGGTCGAGCACATCGGTGGAGTCGGTACGCCAGGAGGCCTCATATCCGTCGGTGCCGGATGCATTGGCGTAGGTCGCGAAGAAGTACCACGAGTTCCACAGCGGCAGCAGGAATTCGCGGACGCCCGAGCGGATGCCCTCCTCGGTGACAGCGAGGTTGCCTCCGCGCAGCACCGAGCTCGACATCAGGAACCAGCGCATCGCGTCGGAGCCGTCGCGGTCGAGCACCTCGGAGACGTCGGGGTAGTTGCGCAGCGACTTCGACATCTTGTAGCCGTCGCTGCCGAGCACGATGCCGTGGCAGCTGACACCCGTGAACGCGGGGCGATCGAACAGCGCGGTCGACAGCACGTGCATGACGTAGAACCATCCGCGGGTCTGCCCGATGTACTCGACGATGAAGTCGGCCGGCGAGTGCGAGTCGAACCACTCCTGGTTCTCGAACGGGTAGTGCACCTGCGCATAGGGCATCGAGCCCGAGTCGAACCACACGTCGAAGACGTCTTCGATGCGGCGCATCGTGCTCTTGCCGGTGGGGTCGTCGGGGTTCGGGCGCGTGAGGTCGTCGATGTACGGCCGGTGCAGGTCGATCTCGCCCTCGGGGTTGCGCGGCAACGTGCCGAAGTCGCGCTCGAGCTCCTCCAGCGAGCCGTAGGCGTCGACACGCGGGTACTCCGGGTCGTCGCTCTTCCAGATCGGGATCGGTGAACCCCAGTAGCGGTTGCGGCTGATCGACCAGTCGCGCGCGCCCTCGAGCCACTTGCCGAACTGCCCGTGCTTGACGTTCTCCGGCACCCACGTGATCTGCTCGTTGTTCGCGAGCAGGTCGTCCTTGATGTCCGTCACGCGGATGAACCAGCTCGAGACGGCCTTGTAGATCAGGGGGTTCCGGCAGCGCCAGCAGTGCGGGTAGGAGTGCTCGTAGCTCTGCAGGCGGATCAGACGACCGTTGTCGCGGATCAGGCGCACGAGCGGCGTGTTCGCCTCCATCCACAGCTCGCCCGCCACATCGGTGACGTTCGGGAGGAAGCGTCCGCCGTCGTCGAGGGACAGGATCGTGGGGATCCCGGCGGCGCCGGCGACCCGCTGGTCGTCCTCACCGTAGGCCGGGGCCTGGTGGACGATGCCGGTGCCGTCGCTGACGGTGACGTAGTCGTCGACCAGGATGCGCCAGGCGTTCTCGGTCCCGTAGGTCTCGGTGTCGGCGTAGTAGTCGAACAGCCGGTCGTACGTCACATCCTGCAGCTCGGCGCCGCGGACCGTGGCGTCGACGGCCGCGAGAGCCTCTTCGGTGCTCTCGTAGCCGAGGTCCTTGGCGTATCCGCCGACGAGCTGACGGGCGAGCAGGTAGCGGTGCGCGGAGGACTCGATAGCGGCATCCGTGGTCCCTGCGGCCTGGTGCACGTCGGCCGCACCGTTCGGACCGGCGGGGAGCACGACGTACTCGATCTCCGGGCCCACGGCGAGCGCGAGGTTGGTCGGCAGGGTCCAGGGCGTGGTCGTCCAGGCGAGGGCGCGGACGCCGGTGAGACCGAGCGCTTCCGCCTTGGCTCCCGTCAGCGGGAAGGTGACCGTGACGGACGGGTCCTGACGCATCTGGTAGACGTCGTCGTCCATGCGCAGCTCGTGGGCGCTGAGCGGAGTCTCATCGCGCCAGCAGTACGGCAGCACGCGGTATCCCTCGTAGGCGAGGCCCTTGTCGTAGAGGGTCTTGAACGCCCACAGCACGCTCTCCATGTAGCCGAGGTCGAGTGTCTTGTACCCGCGCTCGAAGTCGACCCAGCGCGCCTGACGGGTGACGTAGTCCTGCCACTCGTGCGTGTAGGTCAGGACCGAGCTCTTCGCCTTCGCGTTGAAGACGTCGATGCCCATCTCCTCGATCTCGGCCTTCTCGGTGATCCCGAGCTGCTTCATGGCCTCGAGCTCGGCCGGCAGCCCGTGCGTGTCCCACCCGAAGACACGATCGACCTTGTGGCCGGTCATGGTCTGGAAGCGCGGGAACACGTCCTTCGCGTACCCGGTGAGCAGGTGGCCGTAGTGCGGCAGGCCGTTCGCGAACGGAGGCCCGTCGTAGAACACCCATTCGGGTGAGCCCTCACGCTGCGCGATCGAGGCGCGGAAGGTGTCGTCCGTCTTCCAGAACGCGAGCACCTCCTCCTCGATCTGCGGGAAGCGGGGGCTGGGCGCGACGGAATCGGCGGCGGGGCCGAAGGAGGAACGGGGGTAGGTCATCGTGTCTCGCAGTGGTCGTCGTGGCGGATGCTCCTGCGAGGACGATCCTCGCGGACCGCGGTACCACCTCGCGTGCCACGCCTTACGACGCGACCACTCTCACTGCGGCTGTGACGGGCCTGCCCCGCTCGGTTCTACTGAGCGCTTCCCGAAGGCGACGCCGTTCTTCCGAGAGCTCCCCGGTGATGGCCGGATCGATACTCGTGTGTCCAGTGTACGCGTGCGTACACCCTCAGGACGCTCCTCTGCTCTCCTGGCCCCGGCCTCCCGCGCGCCGGGAGCGATGTCGCCGGCGCACCCTACGCTCGAAGCATGGCCCGCACCCCCGAGTCCCCCGCCCCTCCCCGCATCACCGCTCCCGACCTGCCGCCCGTGCTCGAGCCTGCATTTCCCGCGCGCAGCGCCGACCTCATCGCCGCCCGGCTCGACCTGAACGGCACCGTCGATCTCGCCTACTCGACGCTCGAGCAGTGCATCCTGAGCGCCGACGCGGACGCCATCGACCTCACCGGCGCGACGGTCGTCGACGTCGACATGTCCGGTGTGCGCATCGCCTCGCTCCGCATGCGCGATGCCGGTGTGCGGCGGGTGCGGATCAGCGGCGGGCGTATCGGCACTCTCGACCTCAGCGAGGCGCTCATCTCGGAGCTCGATCTGCGGGATGTGCGCATCGACTATCTGAATCTGGGGGCGGCCAAGATCACCGATCTCGAGATCTCGGGGTGCAGCATCCGCACCATCGACATGCCGCAGGCCGAGCTCTCCCGTGTGCGCTTCACAGCCACATCGAGCGACGAGGTCGACCCACGGGGCATGCGTGCGAAAGACGTGGATCTGCGTGGGCTCGACGCCGTCGCCTATCTCGACGCCCACAGCCTCCGCGGGGCCACCCTCACCTCGTTCCAGGTGCAGCAGCTCGCCCCGGCGCTGGCGGCGGGCATCGGCATCCAGCTCAAGGACTGACGGCAGATCAAGGACTGACGGCAGATCAGAAGCCGGCGGGGCCACTCGCGTCGAGCAGTTCCCGCGTGAACGGATGCTGGGGCGAGGCGAACACGTCGACGGTCGCCCCCTGCTCGACGATCCGTCCCTCCTGCATCACGAGCACCTCGTCGGCGACCGCGCCGACCACGTCGAGATCGTGGGAGACGAGGATCATCGTCAGCTGCCGCTCCTGCTGCAACCGGCCGAGAAACCGCAGCACCCGCTCCCGCACCGAGGGGTCGAGCGCCGAGACGGGTTCGTCCAGCACCAGCACCTCCGGGTCGGCGGCGAGCGCGCGGGCGATCGCAGCCCGCTGTCGCTGACCCCCGGAGAGGGCGCTCGGATGCCTGTCGGCGATCTCCGGCGAAAGACCGACCTCGGCGAGGAGCTCCCCGACGCGGGCGACACGTCGCGCGCGAGGCACGCCGCCCGCCTCCAGTCCCTCCCGCAGCGATCGGCCGATCGTCCACCGTGGATCGAAGGCGCCGAGCGGGTTCTGGTGCACGAGTTGCACCCGACGCTCCGCCGTCCACCGCAGGGTGCCGGTGTCCGGCGCGTCGACCCCGACGATCATGCGCGCGAGTGTCGTCTTGCCCGACCCCGACTCCCCCACGATGCCGAGCGTCTGTCCGTCCTTCACCGTGAACGTCGCGTCGATGACGGCGGGCACCGTGGCGAAGCTGCGCGAGAGGTCGCGGGCGATCAGCACCGGCGAGGCCTCCGTGGGGGCTGCAGCTCTGGTCTCGTGCATCGTCGCGGCGATGAGCTGCTTCGTGTACTCGTGCCGGGGGTTCTCGAGCACCTCGGAGACCGTGCCGGATTCGACCACGATGCCATCCTTCATCACGAGGACTCGGTCGGCGATCCGGCGAACCGCGGCGAAGTCATGACTGATGAAGACGAGCGCGGTACCTGCATCGGTGATCTCGCGCAGCAGTCCGAGGATCCGGGCCTGCACGGTGGCATCGAGTGCGGTCGTCGGCTCGTCCGCCACCAGCACGGCGGGGCCCGCGGCGAGTGCGGAGGCGATGAGCGCCCGCTGTCGGAGGCCTCCGGAGAGCTCGTGCGGGTGCTGTCGGGAGCGACGTTCGGGGTCGGGCATCCATACCCGCGCCAGAAGCTCCTGCACCCGCCGCGCCAGCGCCGCACGTCCGCGGACGAGCCGATGCAGCAACAGCGGCTCGGCGACCTCCGCCCCGACCCGGCGAAGGGGGTCGAGCGAGACCAGAGCGTCCTGGGAGACGAGCGCGATCCCGGCTCCGCGAAGGTCGCGCCACGCACGTTCGGAGAGCCCGGCGGCATCCCTCCCGTCGATGAGGAGGCCCTCCAGGGAGACGGTGGCCTCTGCCGGCGTCAACCCCAGCAGTGCGCGGGCCGTGAGCGACTTCCCCGCGCCGGACTCCCCGACGATCGCGACGCACTCCCCGCGTTCGACCGTGAAGGAGACGTCGTCCACCACGCGCTTCCCGTCGAAGGCGATCCGCAGCCCCCGCACCTGCAGTGCAGCGTTCATGCCGCCCTCCCGTCTGCGCGCGCCCGCAGGATCCGTCCGACGACCGTCGCCGACACCACGGTGAGCGTGATCGCGATGCCGGGGAAGAGCGAGATCCACCACGCCTGTCCCAGCACGTTGCGACCACCGGCGAGCATGAGCCCCCACTCCGGTGTCGGCTCCGAGGGGCCGAGACCCAGGAAGCTGAGCCCGGCCGCGGCCAGGATGCTCGAACCGATGCCGATGGTCGCGAGCACGCTCAGTGCGCCGAGGACGCCGGGCACCACGTGCCGGGTGAACGCGCGCACCCGCGGGACGCCGAGGATGCGGGCCGCCTCGACGTGCTCGGCGACGCGCAGCGTCTGCGTCTGCACGCGCGCCAGCCGGATGTAGACGGGCACAGCGGCCAGGGTCACCGCGATCGCGATGTTCACCGGCCCCGGACCCAGGACCGCGACCACGACCAGCGCGACGAGGAACTCGGGGAAGGCCATCAGCACGTCGTTCACCCGCATCACGGTGGTATCGATGCCCTTCGGTGCGACTCCGGCGAGCGCGCCGATGACGAGCCCGACGACGAGCGCCACCCCGGTGGCGAGGAGTCCGATGCCCAGCGAACGCCCTGCGCCGTAGATGACTCGCGAGTACACGTCGCGCCCGCTCTGGTCGGTGCCGAACAGGTGCTCGGCACTCGGCGGAAGCAGGGCGGAGCGAACGGCGGTCTGCAGCGGATCGTGAGTGGCGAGCACGCCGGGCCAGAGCGCCGCGAACACGATCACCGCGAGCACCACGATCGCGACCCACAGCAGCACCCGCTGCGCGCGCCTCATCGGACGCCTCCGGCTCGCGAGGCCCTGACACGCGGATCGATCAGGGGATGCACGAGTTCGACCACGAGGTTCACCGCGACGAAGACCAGGGCGCTCAGCAGGATGATCCCGGTGATCACCGGCAGGTCGCGGTCGCTGATCGCGGCGAGGGTCACGCGGCCCAGGCCCGGACGCGCGAACACGGTCTCCACCAGCACCGCACCACCGAGCACGGATCCGGTCAGGTAGGCCGCGAGCGTCACGGCCGATGCGGCGCCATGCCGCAGTCCGTGCCGCAGGGTGAACCACGAGGGGCTCGCACCCCGGGCACGCACCGTCTCGGCGAACGGCATGCGCTCCGCCTGCATCAGGCCGTCACGCAGCACCTGGCTGAGCAGCGCGGCGACCGGGAGCGCGAGAGTGATCGCCGGCAGGACGAGCGTGGCGGGGTTGCGGGCTCCCGACACCGGGAACCAGCCCAGTCCGAACGCGAAGACGCTGAGCAGGACGAGCCCGATCCAGAACACCGGGGAGGAGAGCACCACGAGCTCCACAGCGGCCGCGATCGTGCGCGCTGCCCTGCCCCGCACGAGGACCGCCACCGCGAGCGCGAGCACGAGGGCGATCACGAGCGCGAGCACCGAGAGCTGCACCGTCGCTCCGAGCTGACGTCCGATCACCTCCGTCACCGGCATCCGCAGCTGGTACGACTCCCCCAGATCTCCCCGAGCGAGCTGGCCGATGAAGCCGAGGTACTGCTCGAACGGCGGACGGTCGAGCCCCAGGTCGGCGCGGATCCCGTCCTTGACGGCCTCACTCACCTGCGCCTGGGGCCCCAGCATCACCGAGACGGGGTCACCGGGGATCACCCGGAACGCGAGGAAGGCGACGGTCGCCGCGCCCCACAGGACGATGACGACGGATGCGACCAGACCGGCGATACGGGCGAGAGCAGCCTTCACCACCCGTGCCCTCCGCTCCGTCGACGGTTCAGCCGACGGTCACATCGTAGAACAGCGGCCGACCGTACAGGTCGTACTCGAGTCCCTCGACGCGGTCGCCGACGGCCGTGATCGCCGACGGGCTGTACAGCGGCACGATGGCCGTGTACGTGGCATTCCACTGCTGCAGCTGGGTGTACAGCTCGTTGCGCTTGTCCTGATCGCTCGAGGCGACGGCCTGCTCGAGCAAGGCATCGATCTGCGGGTCGCTCACCTGCGAGGCGTTCTGGAATCCGTCGGTGTGCAGGTGACTGCGCAGCAGATCGGGATCGACGCCCGAGAAGCCCCAGTCGGTCAGATCGAAGGTCTTCGGCTCGTACTGCTCGTTGTAGGCGCCGGGCTCGAGCTCCTCACGCTGAACCTCGAAGCCGATGCTCTTCAGGTCCGACTGGATGGCGTTGCCCAGCGCGGCGCGGTCGTCGGGAACCGGCGTCCAGGCGATCCAGCGCACGGAGAGTCGCTTGCCGTCCTTCATGCGGATGCCGTCGGCGTCGCGATCCGTCCATCCGGCCTCGTCGAGCAGCGCATCGGCCGCAGCCTGATCGAACGGCCAGCTGCCCTCGAGCGACGCGTCGTAGCCCGGAGTCGTCGAGCCGAGGATGCTCCATGCCCGCGGGAACTGTCCGAAGTAGATCTCCTCGACAGCGGCGTCGATGTCGATGCCGCGGGCGAAGGCCTGGCGCACCTTCTCGTCGGCGAACACCCCGTACTTCTCGTTCAGGTACAGCGAGTACGGCAGCCCCGGGTACTCGATCGAGTCGACCGTGACGCCGTCGCCGAGGTCCTTCGCGAGGTTCGGCGGGATGTTGCTGGCGAGGTCGGCCTCGCCGCTGGTGACGACACCGGTGCGGACCGAGGCCTCCGGCTGGATCTCGACGCGCAGGGTCTCGAACTTCGGAGCCTCGGTGTCGTGCGGACCCCACGCGTAGTCGTCGTTGCGGGTGTAGACGATCTCCTGGTCTGGCGTGTACTCGGTGAGCTCGAACGGCCCGGTGCCCACGGTGATGTCGGGTCCGCCGGCCTTGAGCTTGTCTGCGGACTTCGCGAGCACGGCCGGCGAGTAGAAGCCCAGCTGCGGCGTGCTCGCCGCCTGCAGGAACGGGGCGTACGGCTGGGTGAAGGTCACCGTGACCGTGTAGTCGTCGACGACCTCCGTGCCCTTGTAGAAATCGGCGCCGAGCATGCTGGCAGCCTGAGCGGAAGCCGTCTCGGGGTCGACGATGCGGTCGAAGTTCGCCTTGACCGCGGCGGCGTCGAACTTCTCACCATCGGTGAAGGTCACGTCGTCCCGGAGCACGAAGGTGTACTCCGTGCTGTCCGGCGAGACTTCCCAGCTCTTCGCAAGCCACGGGCTGAACGTTCCGTCCGCCTCCTGGAACACCAGCGAGTCGAGCACGGCCCGCTGCACCATCCCGGAGACGTCGAGCTGGCTCACCTGCGGGTCCATGTGCCCGGCCGAGAGGTTCGCGCCCTCGATGGACCACACCAGCTCTCCTCCGCCTTCTCCCTCGGAACCGGGGGCCGCGCAGGCGCTGAGCACCAGGGCGGTGGCAGCGGCGAGCGCCGCGAAGGGCAGGAGACGACGCACTGATTTTGCGGGCATGACGATTCCTCTGGACGAGCGGGTCGGGATCCCTCCATCCTACGGCGGATTGTTGGACCGGGTCGATCTGCAACGACCTGCCGGGCCCGCGATGCTCGGTAGACTGTTCGGCACCACCCACACTCAGGCACGCTCACACAGTGCCGCATACATCGCTCGAGGAGACCTTCATGCCTGCTTCCGAATCGTCGCAGAACCAGATTCCCGACAAGCCCGTACTCGAAGGCCTCGAAGCGAAGTGGGATGCCGCATGGGCCGAGCAGGGCACCTACCTGTTCGATCGTCTACGCGCGGCACAGGCCGGCCGTGACGGCGTGTACTCGATCGACACCCCTCCTCCCACGGCATCGGGCAGCCTGCACATCGGACACGTGTTCTCGTACACGCACACCGACGTGAAGGCGCGCTTCGAGCGTATGCGCGGCAAGACCGTGTTCTACCCGATGGGATGGGACGACAACGGCCTGCCCACCGAGCGCCGCGTGCAGAACTACTACGGTGTGCGGTGCGACCCCTCGCTCCCCTACACGCCCGACTTCACACCCCCGTTCGAGGGTGGCGACAACAAGTCCAGCCGTGCAGCCGATCAGCAGCCGATCAGCCGCCGCAACTTCATCGAACTCTGCGAGCGCCTCACGATCGAGGACGAGAAGCAGTTCGAAGCACTGTTCCGCCAGCTCGGACTGAGCGTGGACTGGACACAGACCTACCGCACGATCTCCGACGACACCATCCGTCAGAGCCAGCTCGCGTTCCTGCGCAACATCGAGCGCGGTGAGGCGTATCAGGCGCTGGCCCCGACGCTGTGGGACATCGACTTCCGCTCCGCCATCGCGCAGGCCGAGCTCGAGGACCGCGACCAGCAGGCGGCCTATCACACGATCGAGTTCCCCTTCGCGGACGGCTCGGGATCGATTGCGATCGACACCACCCGCCCGGAGTTGCTCCCCGCGTGCATCGCGATCGTGACGCACCCGGAGGGCCCGCACAAGCACCTCATCGGCACCAAGGTGAAGACCCCCTTCTTCGGCGCCGAGATCGAGATCCACGGGCACCACCTCGCCCAGCCCGACAAGGGCACCGGCGCTGCCATGGTCTGCACCTTCGGCGATGTGACCGACATCATCTGGTGGCGCGAGCTGCGCACCACCGACAACGAGTCGCTGCCGAACATGACCACGATCGGCCTGGACGGGCGATTCCTGCCCGATGCCCCCGCCTCCGTCTCGAACCCCGAGGCGGCGACCTGGTACGGCGAGGAGATCGCGGGCAAGACCGTCTTCAGCGCGCGCAAGGCGATCGTGGAGAAGCTGCAGGCGACGGGCGACATGACCGCTGTCGGCAAGCCGTTCAACCACGCGGTGAAGTTCTTCGAGAAGGGCGACCGTCCGCTCGAGATCGTCTCCACGCGGCAGTGGTACATCCGCAACGGCGCCCGCGACGGCGAGCTGCGCGACAAGCTCATCGCCCACGGCGAGGAGCTCGCCTGGCACCCCGAGTTCATGCGTGTGCGCTACGAGAACTGGGTCGGCGGCCTGACCGGCGACTGGCTGGTGTCGCGTCAGCGCTTCTTCGGTGTGCCGATCCCCCTCTGGTACGCCCTGGACGAGAACGGCGAGCGCGACTACGACCGCGTGCTCACCCCGGATGCGGCGACGCTCCCGATCGACCCGACCACCGATGTGCCCGCCGGATACACCGAGGACCAGCGCGGCGTGGCGGGCGGCTTCGACGCCGAGGCTGACATCCTCGACACCTGGGCGACCTCGTCCCTCACCCCGCAGCTCGCGGGTGGCTGGCAGCGCGACGAGGAGCTCTGGCAGCTCACTGCTCCGTTCGACCTGCGCCCCCAGGGTCAGGACATCATCCGCACCTGGCTGTTCTCGACGATGCTGCGCTCGACGCTCGAAGACGGCAGGACGCCGTGGCGCAACGCCGCGATCTCCGGATTCATCGTCGACCCCGACCGCAAGAAGATGTCGAAGTCGAAGGGCAACGTGGTCACCCCGGCCGACGTGCTCGAGGCCCACGGCTCCGACGCGGTGCGCTATTGGGCCGCCTCGAGCCGCCTCGGCATGGACGCGGCGTTCGACCCGCAGAACCCGACGCAGGTGAAGATCGGTCGCCGTCTGGCCATCAAGGTACTGAACGCGGCGAAGTTCGTGCTGTCGTTCCCCGTGCCCGAGGGTGCGCAGGTGACTCATGCCCTCGACGCGTCGATGCTGACCGCGCTCGACAGCGTCGTCGTCGAGGCCACCAAGGCGTTCGAGCGGTACGACGCCGCTCGTGCGCTGGAGCTCACCGAGGCCTTCTTCTGGACGTTCTGCGACGACTACCTCGAGCTCGTGAAGGAGCGCGCCTACAACCAGGCCGATGTGGGACAGGCCTCCGCGGCGCTCTCGCTGCGTCTGGCCCTGTCGACGCTGCTCCGCCTGCTGGCTCCGGTGCTGTCCTTCGCGGCAGAGGAATCGTGGTCCTGGTTCGAAGAGGGCTCCGTGCACACGGCCGCGTGGCCGACGCCGCTCGGCATCGACGGCGACCCGGCGGTGCTGGCTGCAGCCAGTGAAGCGCTGATCGGCATCCGCCGCGCGAAGACCGAGGCGAAGGCCTCGCAGAAGACTCCGGTCTCGCGCGCGGCGATCGCCGCCCCCGCCGCGAAGCTCGACGCCCTCCGCGCAGCCGCCGACGACCTCCGCGCCGTCGGCCGCATCGCCGAGCTCGAGTTCACCGAGGCGGAGGCGTTCGCGGTCACCGCGATCGAGCTCGCTCCGGTCGAGGCGTCCTGATGCAGCTGGGCACGCGCTGGGCGGCGGGGTCCGAGGCTCCGGCTTCCGTCCCCGCCTCCCTGCGACCGGCGATCGCCGAGGTCGAGGCCAAGGGGCTGACCGGTCACTGGACGCTCACCTGGCTGGAAGGCCGCGCGATCGCTGAGCTCGACGCGGGGTGGGAGGTCTTCCAGACCGCCTCCGGCGAGATCGTCGCCCGCCCCTTCGAGGACTGAACCTCCTCGCCAGGACGACACCGGGTCTCAGCGTCGGGTCAGCCCGAGCTGGGCGAGAGCGTGGTCGACGGCGCGCGGATCCTGCCTGCGGGTCTGCTGTTCGCGCAGCAGATCCAGGGAGAGCTCACGCCGTTCGGCGCGCCGCGAGCGGTGCGATGTAGCCGTCCATCGAGAACACGCCCTCCGTCACCACCACGCGGAAACGGGCGTCCGAGGCGGCCTGCAGCTGCGCTTCGAGATCGGCCATGTCTCGGTTCCGGTAGCGGAGCCTGCGCGCTTTCGAGAGCCGGATACCGTCGATGATCGACGCATGGTTGAGCTCGTCCGAGATGATCGCATCCTCGGCGGAGAAGAGCGTCTCGAACACGCCCCCGTTCGCGTCGAAGCACGACGAGTACAGGATGGCCTCGTCCGTGCCGAGGAAGTCGGCGAGCCGACGCTCGAGCTCGAGGTGCTGCTCCTGAGTACCGCAGATGAAGCGCAAGCTGGCCAGACCGTAGCCCCATTCCTGCAGGGCCGTGGTCGCGGCGTCGAGGATGCGCGGGTCGTCGGCGAGGCCGAGGTAGTTGTTGGCACAGAAGTTCAGCACCTCCGTGCCGTTCGCGGTGATCGAGGCGTTCTGCGGTCCGCGGATGCCGCGCTCATGCTTGGTGAGTCCGGCCTCCTCGATCCCCGCCAGCTCTCCCGCCACATGCTTCTGAAAAGTCCCGTACATCACAGCTCCGTCCAGTCGAGGATGATCTTGCCCGTTCCCGCAGACTCGGCCGCAGCGAAGCCGCGCTCCCCGTCGCGAGCGGGGACGACCTCGGCGATCACCCGGCCGATGGCGTCCCGCAGGGTCGCGCTGGTCTGCAGCATCGCCCCCATCGCGTTCCATGTCTCGAACATCTCGCGTCCGTAGATGCCCTTGATCGTGAGCATGTGGGTGACGAGCTTGCCCCAGTCGACTCCGAACCCCGCGCTAGGCAGACCCAGCATCGCAATGCGGCCGCCGTGGTTCATGTTGTCGATCATGGCCGGGAGAGCCGAGGGCGCACCGCTCATCTCGAATCCGATGTCGAACCCCTCCCGCATTCCGAGCGCCTGCTGCGCATCGCGGATGTCGCGGACCGAGACGTCGACCACCTCGTCGGCGCCCATCCGGCGGGCCATCTCCAGGCGGGGTGCGCTGACGTCGGTCGCCGTGATGAACCGTGCACCCGCGTGCCGGGCCACCGCGATCGCCATCAGCCCGATGGGTCCGCAGCCGGTGACGAGCACGTCCTCACCGACGAGCGGGTACGTGAGGGCGGTGTGGACGGCGTTGCCGAGGGGATCGAAGATCGCACCGAGTTCGGGCGTCACCTCGGAGTGGTGCACCCACACATTCGTCGCGGGAAGAGCGAGGTACTCCGCGAAGGCGCCGTCGCGCTGCAGACCGAGGCCGATCGTGCGGATGCACATCTGGCGGCGACCCGCCCGGCAGTTGCGACACGTGCCGCACACGATGTGTCCTTCGCCAGACACCCGGTCGCCGACGGCGATGTCGTGCACACCGGGGCCGACCTCGACGACCTCCCCGTAGAACTCGTGGCCGGGGATGAGCGGAGCGGCGATCGCGGACGCCGCCCAGTCATCCCAACGGAGGATGTGCAGATCGGTGCCGCAGATCCCCGTGCGCAACACCCGGATGACGACGTCGTCGGTGCCGGCGATCCGATCAGGACGCTCGACGAGCTCGAGTCCGGTGCCGGGTGCGCCTTTGTACAGTGCCTTCGTGTGTTCGATCCCATCGCATCAGACGATGTAGAACAATCGGCATCGTCTGCATCATCGATGTAGCCGCACCCACACTGAGAACGTGGAACTCCATCAGCTGCAGATCCTGCGAGAGCTTGGTGCTCTCGGGAGCGTGACGGCGGTGGCCGACGCGCTCCGGGTCACCCCCTCCGCCGTATCCCAACAGCTCGCCGCCCTGCAGAGAGGCGTTCCGACCCCGCTGACCCGCAGGCTCGGTCGCACACTCGCTCTCACACCTGCCGGCGAGGTGCTGGCAGCGGCGGGTGCCGAGGTCATCGACGCGATGGCCTCGGCGCGGCACGCCCTCGACGACTTCGAAGGTGCCGCCACCGGGGGTCGTGAGCGTCAGCGGATTCCACAGTGTCGGACAGGCCCTGTTCGGCCCCTTGGTGAGGGAGCTGTCGTCTTCCGAGAACGCGCCGACGGTGCAGCTCACCGACGAGGACGTCGCCCAGAGCGAGTTCCCCGCGCTCACCGCACGCTACGACCTCGTGCTCGCGCACCGCATGGAGCATTCCGAGCCCTGGCCCGATCAGGGCGTGCGCAGCCTCACGCTGATCCGCGAGCCGCTCGACGTCGCCGTCTCGACGGCCCATCGCCTCGCCGATCGCGCGAACCTCACACCGGCCGACGTCGCGGGCGAGAGGTGGGTCACCAGTCGCATCGGATACTCCCCCGATGACGTGCTCCGTGCCGTGTCGGCGGTTGCTCGTCACCCCGTCGACATCCAGCACCGCATCAACGACTACGGCGCGGTGTCCGCGGTCGTGGCCGCGGGCGGGGTGATCGGGATGCTGCCCCGATTCACGTCACGCAGCGTCGACGACCGCGACATCGTGCGCATCCCGCTCGAGGGGGTGAGCACTCATCGGATGATCGACCTGCTCGCCCGTCCCGAGACTCTGCGTCGCCGATCGGTCCGCGTGGTCGTCGAAGCCCTCCGCGGGGTGATGACGCGCCTGAGCGAGGACGGATCCTGAGCACGCCGGGTCACGGTGGATAGGCTCGTGGGCATGACCGACGCCACGAATCCGCTGATGCAGCCGTCGACGCTCCCCTACGGGCTCCCCGACTACGGCGCGATCCGGCCCGAGCACTATCTCCCCGCGTTCCAGGCGGGTTTCCAGGAGCAGCTTCGCGAGATCGCCCGCATCACGATGGTGCGCTCGATGCCGACGTTCGAGAACACGATCGAGGCGCTGGAGAGATCAGGCGAACTGCTCGACCGCGTCGCGCACACCTTCTACACGGTGAGCTCGGCCGATGCGACGCCCGAGATCCAGGAGATCGATGAGCAGCTCGCACCGCTCATGGCCGCACACCAGGACGCGATCACGCTCGACGGTCAGCTCTACTGGCGGGTGCAGCGGGTGTACGAGCAGCGCGATGCCCTGGACCTCGACCCCGAGCAGCGCTACCTCGTGGAGCGCCATCACCGCGAGATGATGCACGCGGGTGCGAGTCTCGACGACGAGGACAAGGCACAGCTGACGGCGCTGAACCAGAAGCTGTCGACGCTCACCAACACCTTCGAGCGCAACCTGCTGAACGACACCAACGCCCTCGCCGTGGTGTTCGATGCCGCCGATGAACTCGACGGGCTGAGCGCGGGCGAGCTGTCCGCTGCCGCGCGCGCGGCGGCGGATCGGGGGCTCGACGGCAAGTACCTCATCACGCTGCCGCTGTTCAGCGGGCATCCCGCACTGGCTCAGCTGCGCGTGCGGGAGTCGAGGCGGCGCATCATGGCGGCCTCGCTCATGCGGGCCTCTCGGGACAACGCCAACGACAACCGACCGGTCCTGCGGGAGATCGTGCGGTTGCGCGCCGAACGCGCGAAGCTGCTCGGCTACGACTCGCACGCGGCCTATGTCACCGCCGATGAGACCGCGGGGACGCCGGATGCCGTGGAGAAGATGCTCCGCCGCCTCGCCGCCCCGTCCGCGCGCAACGCCCGCGCCGAGCGTGCCGCACTCCGGGCGATCGTCGACGAGACCGAGGCGTCGCCCTTCCCGGTCGAGGCACACGACTGGGCCTTCTACACGGAACGCGTGCGCACAGCCAGGTACGACATCGACTCCAGTGCGCTGCGCCCCTGGTTCGAGGCAGAGCGCGTCCTCCAGGACGGTGTCTTCTTCGCGGCGAACCGGCTCTACGGGGTGACCTTCTCCGAGCGCGAAGACCTCGCCGCGTACCACCCCGGCGCACGAGTCTTCGAGGTGCGCGACGCCGACGGAACCGCAGTCGGTCTCTACGTGCTCGATCTGTACACCCGCGACTCGAAGCGCGGCGGCGCCTGGATGAACGCCATCGTGAACCAGTCCCGACTGCGCGGCACGGCACCCGTCGTCGTCAACAACCTGAACGTGCCCCTCCCCGGAGACGGCGAGCCGACGCTGCTTACCCTCGACGAGGTGACCACGCTGTTCCATGAGTTCGGGCATGCGCTGCACGGACTCTTCGCGACCGTGACCTACCCGCACTTCGCCGGGACGAACGTGTTCCGCGACTTCGTCGAGTTCCCGAGCCAGGTGAACGAGATGTGGATCCTGTGGCCCGAGGTGCTCGACAACTACGCCCGGCACCACGAGACCGGTGCACCGCTCGACTCCGCGATCGTGGAGCGCCTGCAAGCGACCGAGACGTTCGACCAGGGGCATGCCACCAGCGAGTATCTGGCGGCGGCATGGCTGGATCAGGCATGGCATCGGCTGGGCACAGACGCACACGTCGACGACGTCGCCGCTTTCGAGGCTGCAGCGCTGACCGACATCGGACTCGACGATCCGGCCGTCCCGACCCGATACTCATCCACCTACTTCGCCCATGTGTTCTCCGGCGGCTACAGTGCCGGCTACTACTCGTACATCTGGAGCGAAGTGCTCGACGCCGACACGGTCGAGTGGTTCCGTGAGAGCGGCGGTCTGACGCGAGGCAACGGCGACCGATTCCGCCAGCGCCTGCTCGGAGTGGGCGGCTCGAAGGATCCGCTCGAGGCCTACCGCGACTTCCGCGGCCGCGATGCCGACATCGAACCCCTCCTGAAGCGCCGTGGACTGGGCTCGTGAGTCGTGAGACCCTGAGCGCATGAGTGCATTCCCCGACGCCCCCTTCGGTCCTGCCGACCGGCTCGACCTCGACGCCGTCCCCCTCGCCGTCATCCGACACAAAGGCATCCGCATCGCCGACCTCCCGGCCGCGTTCGACGCGAGCTACTCGGCGATCGCACTGACGTTCGCGGGCGACGTGTTGATCCCGACCGGCCCTGCGCTGGCGATCTACCACGGTGATCCGATGGGCGTGTTCGACCTCGAGATCGGTTACCCCGTGCAGTCGCCGCCCGATCATCCCATCCCGACCGCCAGCGGGAGTGTCATCGTCGCCTCGACCCTGCCCGAAGGCCCAGCGGTCGCGACGACCCTATTGGGTTCCTACGAAGAGCTCGGCGCCGCGTGGGCAGGGCTGGTCGAGCGCGCAGCGGCAGAAGGCCTCCGTCCCGGAGGCGTCTGGATCGAGGTCTACGTCTCCGACCCGAGCACCGCGCCGGCGGAGCTGCGCACCGATCTGCTCATGCAGACCGCCTGACCCGGGACCAGGCAGCGCCGCCTACTGCGGCGGTGCGGAGTGGCGATCCCCGCCCCACGCCGCGGCACCGGTCATCGTCCGAGCCAGTCCATCGCCTTGTACCAGGTGAGCTGGTGGTAGCTCTGCGAGAGGCGGTCACCGAGCCCGTCGAGCGACAGCACGTGCACGGCGATCGACTCGCCGTCGTCGAGCGACTGCTCCGCGACGCGCCGGCATCCTCGCGCGAGGAAGTGGTGCACGCGGTTGGTGTGGTTGCCGAAGTTGGCCCACGTCGCACCGAGCCCGATGAGGTCGTCGGACTCGAAGCCCGTTTCCTCGAGGAGTTCCCGGGCGGCCGCGTCTTCCGGCGACTCCCCGGGCTCCACTCCCCCGCCGATCGTGCCGATGGCCACGATGGCGGCGCCGTGACGGTACTCCTCGACGACGATCGCGTCGTCGTTCCCGTCGAGGGCCAGTACCGAGATCCAGTCGCCGTACTCCAGCACGTAGTACGGCGCTATCGACCGGCCGCTGGTGTCTTCGCAGTCGTCCGCACGGAGACGGATCCACTGGTCTTCGACGACCGTCCTGCGGGCGATCGTCGTCCAGGCGGCCGGCTCAGCGCTCACGCGCTCTTGCGCTTGCGCTCCATCACGATGGTGGGCGGTGCGCCTTCGTCGACGGCCGCGCGCGTGACGATGACCTTCGCGACGTCTTCCGCCGACGGGATCTCGAACATGATCGGTCCCAGCACGTCTTCCAGGATCGCGCGGAGTCCGCGGGCACCGGTCTTGCGCTCGACAGCGAGGTCGGCGATCGATCGCAGTGCATCCTCTTCGAACTCGAGCTGCACGCCGTCGATCTCGAACATGCGCTGGTACTGCTTCACCAGAGCGTTGCGCGGGCCGGTGAGGATGTCGATGAGCGCGGACTGGTCGAGAGGCGACACCGAGGTGACGACCGGAAGACGCCCGATGAACTCGGGGATGAGTCCGAACTTGTGCAGGTCTTCGGGGAGCACCTCGCTGAAGAGATCGAGGTCTTTGCCCTTGTCATGCAGCGGGGCGCCGAAGCCGATGCCGTGCTTGCCGACACGCGCCGACACGATGTCTTCCAGGCCTGCGAAGGCTCCGGCGACGATGAACAGCACGTTCGAGGTGTCGATCTGCAGGAACTCCTGATGCGGGTGCTTGCGGCCGCCCTGCGGCGGAACCGAGGCGACCGTGCCCTCGATGATCTTCAGGAGAGCCTGCTGCACGCCCTCCCCCGAGACGTCGCGGGTGATCGACGGGTTCTCGGCCTTGCGGGCGATCTTGTCTACCTCGTCGATGTAGATGATGCCCTGCTCCGCGCGCTTGACGTCGTAGTCCGCAGCCTGGATGAGCTTGAGGAGGATGTTCTCGACGTCTTCGCCGACGTAGCCGGCCTCGGTCAGCGCGGTGGCATCGGCCACGGCGAACGGGACGTTGAGGCGCTTCGCGAGCGTCTGTGCGAGGTAGGTCTTGCCGCATCCGGTCGGGCCGATGAGCAGGATGTTGCTCTTGGCGATCTCGACCTCTTCCGCCTTCTGCTCGGCGGTCTGCAGGGTGCCGTGCGCACGCACGCGCTTGTAGTGGTTGTAGACGGCGACGGCGAGGGCACGCT
The DNA here is from genome assembly GCF_019443525.1 of Microbacterium sp. PAMC22086. Classification (NCBI taxonomy): domain Bacteria; kingdom Bacillati; phylum Actinomycetota; class Actinomycetes; order Micrococcales; family Microbacteriaceae; genus Microbacterium; species Microbacterium sp. PAMC22086. Next base: position 2,718,173 of record NZ_CP080380.1, read on the forward strand.
TCGCAGGCTCCTGGCCGACGACGTACTCCTCGAGGAACGCGAAGATCTCACGCGGCTTGGGAAGCTCGAACTCGGCGACCCCATCGGCTGACGACTCGGCCATGCGCTCTTCGATGATCTCGTTGCACAGTTCGACGCACTCGTCGCAGATGTACACGCCGGGGCCCGCGATGAGCTGCTGGACCTGCTTCTGACTCTTTCCGCAGAAAGAGCATTTGAACAGGTCAGCGCTTTCACCGATGCGTGCCATGCGCGTCCTCCTAGGGGGATCAGAGATCGTCCTTCGAGCCTAACCGCTGCATACGACACCGGGCCGCATTGGCGCGTAGTGCTTTGCGCATACCGGCGAGCTCTGGTCTGCGGCGAGTCGGATCCGGACTCACTGCGCGGGCAGGCACCCTCCGTCCATGATGTATCCGCCCGCCTCGACGCGGACCGCATCCTGACGCACCTCGCCGAACACGCACCCGCCCTCCGGCGCGCCGGCTCCGAACTCCACGGCAGCCTCGTCACCGCGGACCACGGCGCCCGGGAGGCCGATCTCCTGCAACGCCTGCTCGACGGCCCGGATCGAGATCTCGCCTTCCGTCCGCAGTGCTTCCAGACGCACACGCAGGTCGGCCACCGGCTGCACCGCTGCTGCCGCAGCCTCGTCAGAGAGCTCCATGCGATCCCGATATCGATCGTTCTGCGCCATGGCGTGATCTGGATCGTACGGCGCGCATTCCGGGGGAAGCACCGCACCGTCGTTCTGGGGGCACGCCACGGTGGGCGTGGGCGGGGCCGGACTCCCCGCACCGCCCGTCTCGGCCGGCACCACGGCGCATCCCCCGAGCAAGAGTGTCCCGGCGAGCAGGAGCGACAAGACCGCGGAGGGATTCCGACGTGGCGTGATCGTCATGCCGTCATGAAACCACAGTGATGCTCCCGCAACGCCCTTTCGAGAGAGAAGGCCCTGCGGCGCGATGCGCGGCAGGGCCCTCCGTCGTTCCGACGTCCGTCAGACCATGCTCTTGGTGTGCCAGACGGTCTTGATCTCCGTGAACGCGCCGATCCGCTCCGGAGAGGCCACGACCTCACCCGGAGTCAGCACGCGCTTGAGCGTCTCGGCCGCAGCGATCTGCATGTCGACCCAGTCGAGAGCACCCGCACCCGCCAGGTCGAGCGCGTTCACGTCCTGGTGCGAGGCCAACCACGGGGCGATCTCCGCCGGCGAGCCCGTCAGCACGTTGACGACGCCACCGGGGACGTCGCTGGTGGCCAGCACCTCGGCGAGGCTGATGGCCGAGAGCGGGTGCTGCTCGCTCGCGACGACGACCACCGTGTTCCCGGCGACCAGAGCCGGAGCCACGACCGACACCAGACCGAGCAGCGCCGAGTCCTGGGGTGCGACGATCGCGACGACCCCGGTCGGCTCCGGCACGGAGATGTTGAAGTACGGACCCGAGACGGGGTTCGCGTTACCCGCCACCTGGGCGTACTTGTCGCACCATCCGGCGTACCAGACCCAGAGATCGATGGCTTCGTCGACCTGCGAGGCCGCGGCCGCAGCCGAGACGCCCTCCTGCGCCGAGATCTCCTCGACGAACTGCGCACGACGGCCTTCGAGCACCTCCGCGACGCGGTACAGGACCTGTCCGCGGTTGTAGGCGGTCGCACCGGACCAGCCCTTGACCGCAGCACGAGCGGCCACGACGGCGTCGCGAGCGTCCTTGCGGGAACCCTTCGCCGCATTCGCGAGGAAGGCACCCTTGGGGGTGAGCACCTCGTACGTGCGGCCGGATTCGCTCCGCGGGAAGGCCCCGCCGATCGCCAGCTTGTACGTCTTAGGCACGGTCAGTCGCTTGCTCATGCTGCGGCTCCCTTGAGGTAGGCGGTGAGACCCTGGCGGCCGCCCTCGCGGCCGAACCCGGACTCCTTGTAACCGCCGAACGGGCTCGACGGGTCGAAGCGGTTGAAGGTGTTGGCCCAGATGACACCGGCACGCAGGCGGTCGGCCACAGCGAGGATGCGCGATCCCTTGTCGGACCAGATGCCTGCGGACAGGCCGTAAGGCGTGTTGTTCGCCTTCGCGATGGCCTCGGCGGGTGTGCGGAAGGTGAGCACCGAGAGCACGGGGCCGAAGACCTCATCACGGGCGATGCGATGCGACGCCTCGACACCGGTGAAGATCGTCGGGGCGAACCAGAAGCCCTGCTCCGGGATCGCGCAGTCCGCACTCCAGCGCTCTGCGCCCTCGGCTTCCCCGATGTCGCTGAGCTCACGGATGCGCGCCAGCTGGGCTGCGGAGTTGATCGCACCGATGTCGGTGTTCTTGTCGAGCGGGTCGCCGAGGCGCAGCGTCGACAGGCGCGTCTTGAGCCGGTCGACGACCTCATCGTGGATCGACTCCTGCACCAGCAGGCGGCTTCCCGCGCAGCACACGTGACCCTGGTTGAAGAAGATCCCGTTCACGATGCCTTCGATGGCCTGATCGATGGGGGCGTCGTCGAACACGATGTTCGCGGCCTTGCCGCCGAGCTCCAGCGTCAGCTTCTTGTGGGTGCCTGCCACGGCCCGTGCGATGTCGCGGCCGACACCGGTCGAACCGGTGAAGGCCACCTTGTCCACATCCGGGTGGCGGACGAGAGTGGAGCCGGTGGCACCGGCACCCGTCACGATGTTCACGACACCGGCCGGAAGGTCGGCCTGCTGAAGGATCTCCGCGAAGATCAGCGCCGTGAGCGGCGTGGTCTCCGCAGGCTTGAGCACGACCGTGTTGCCGGCGGCGAGTGCAGGCGCGATCTTCCAGGCGAGCATCAACAGTGGGAAGTTCCACGGGATGATCTGCCCGGCGACGCCGAGAGCGCGGGGGTTCGCGCCGAGTCCGGCGTGATCGAGCTTGTCCGCCCAGCCCGCGTAGTAGAAGAACCACGAGGCGACCAGCGGCACGTCGACGTCGCGACTCTCCTTGATCGGCTTGCCGTTGTCGAGGCTCTCGGCGACGGCGAGCTCGCGGGCGCGCTCCTGCACGAGGCGCGCGATGCGGAAGAGGTACTTGCCGCGATCGCGGCCGCTCATCTTCGACCAGGTCTTCTCGTAGGCGCGACGAGCAGCGGCGACCGCGCGGTCGACATCCTCGTCACTGGCCGAGGCGATCTCGGCGATGTGCTTCTCCGTCGCCGGCGAGATGGTGTGGAACGGGGTGCCCGAGCCGTCGACGAACTCGCCGTCGATGAACAGGCCGTAGCTGTCCTTGAGGTTCAGGATCGCGGTGGACTCCGGTGCGGGAGCGTATTCCAGAAATGACATGTTCGTCTTCCCGTCAGTCGATCGTGACGTAGTCGGGGCCCGAGTAGTGGCCGGAGCTGAGCTTCTGACGCTGCAGGAGCACATCGTTGAGGAGGCTGGATGCGCCGAAGCGGAAGAGGTGCGGCTGGAGCCACTCCTCGCCCACGGTCTCGGCGACGGTCACGAGATACTTCACCGCGTCCTTCGAGGAACGGATGCCACCGGCCGGCTTGACGCCGATCTTCTCTCCGGTGCCACGGTGCCAGTCGCGCACGGTCTCCAGCATCAGCAGGGTGGTCGGGAGCGTCGCGGCGGGCTGGACCTTGCCGGTCGAGGTTTTGATGAAGTCGCCCCCGGCCAGGATGCCGAGCCACGAGGCACGCTTGATGTTGTCGTAGGTGTTCAGCTCACCGGTCTCCAGGATCACCTTGAGCGAGGCGTAGGAGCCGTCTTCGCGACGGCACGCTTCCTTGACCTGGGCGATCTGGTCGAACACGAGACCGTAGCGGCCCGACAGGAACGCCCCACGGTCGATGACCATGTCGATCTCGTCGGCTCCGGCGGCGACCGCCTCAGCGGTGTCGGCGAGCTTGATCGCGAGCGACGAGCGCCCGCTCGGGAATGCCGTGGCCACCGCCGCGACGGAGATCAGACCGTCGTCGGGGTCGCCGTGCAGGCTCCCCAGCGCCGTGACCGCGTCGGCGACCATGTCGCCGTAGACGCAGACGGCGGCAACCCGCGGGGTCGACGCATCGGCGGCATCCGGGTTCTTCGCCTTGGCGACCAGGGAGCGCACCTTGCCGGGGGTGTCCGCGCCCTCGAGCGTCGTCAGGTCGATCAGCTTGATGATCGTGTCGAGCGCCCACGCCTTCGAGGTGGTCTTGATCGAGCGGGTGCCGAGCCCGGCAGCGCGCTGCTCCAGACCGACGGCGTCCACTCCGGGAAGTCCGTGCAGGAAACGCCGGAGCGTGGCGTCGTCGGGCTCTCCGCCCAGAACGTCCACCGCCGTCCTGCGGTTGAGTTCTTTGGTCGTCACTGTTCCTCCAACAATGCTCGTGCTGTGGTCTCATCGGTCACCAGAACGCCGCACAGGCCGCTGGTCACGACAGTGCGCGCGATGTCGTGCTTGGCGGGTCCCGCCGTGACGAAGATCGCGCGGGCGGCTCCGCGCAGGCGGTCGAGCGAGACGCCGACCGTTCGCGCATCGAGCTGTGAGTCGACGATGTTGCCCTCGGCGTCGACATAGCGCCCGAGAACGTCTCCGACCGCGCCACGACGCGCGAGCTCTTCCACGTCCTCGGCGCTGAGGTATCCGTTCTCGACGTGAGCGGAAGAGGCATCGCAGGGTCCGGCGGTAAACAGGAACGCCTGCGCCTCCGCGGCTTCTTCGAGCACCGCGGCGACCGTGCGGTCGGACTCGATCGCCTGCTTCGTCTCCACGCGCTCGAGGATCGCGGGGCTCGGAAGCAGGGAGACCTGTCCCGAGGCGCGCTGCGCGATCGTGACAGCGAGGCCGGCAGCACCGCCGGAGCGCCGGTTCAGGCTCACTCCCCCGTTGAGCTGCACGACGGTCACGCCGTTCGCCCACCCGTCGGGGAGCGCTTCGGCGACTGCGCGGAGCGTGCGTCCCCAGCTCACCCCGAGAGTGCGGGGCACCGGCCGGAGGGCGGTCAGGAAGTCTGCGGCGGCCTGCGCGACGCGCTCGAGTGTGCCGTCATCGCCGTCGGGCGCCGGCACGACGACGGCATCCGTCAGTCCGAACCGGTCGACCAGAAGCCGCTCGAGGCCGAGCCTGCGGGCGCGCGGGTGCACGATCTCGATGCGCACGATGCCTCGTTCACGGGCCTGGGTGAGCAGCCGACCGACCTTCCACCGGGAGATCTTGAGGAGTCCGCCGATCTCGTCCTGGGTCTTGTCCTCGTCGTAGTACAGCTCGGCGACGCGAACCATGAGCAGATCTTCTTCCACGGCTTCCTCCTTCCTCCTCCAGAGTAGGCCTTTGACAGCGTTCGCGCACCATCTTGCTCATATGCGCATTCTCCGCCAGGGCGAGTGCACATCCGCCGGGACGACGAAAGGGCGCCCGTCGTGATGACGGACGCCCTTCGAGTCGATCGGGATCAGGCGCGCTTGCGCGTCGTGAGCACCTGGTCGACGATGCCGTACTCCAGCGCCTGCGATGCGGAGAGGATGTTGTCGCGGTCGATGTCGCGGTTCACCTGCTCCGGGGTGCGCTTGGTGTGCCCGGCGAGGGTCTCCTCGAGCCACGTGCGCATGCGGAGGATCTCCGCGGCCTGGATCTCGATGTCGGAGGCCTGGCCGTGCCCGGCCTCCCCCATCGCGGGCTGGTGGATGAGCACCCGGGCGTTCGGGAGCGCGAGGCGCTTGCCCGGCGCGCCGGCCGCGAGCAGCACGGCCGCAGCAGAGGCCGCCTGGCCGAGCACCACGGTCTGGATCTGCGGCGCGACGTACTGCATCGTGTCGTAGATCGCCGTCATCGCGGTGAACGAGCCACCGGGCGAGTTGATGTACATCGTGATGTCACGCTCGGCATCCTGGCTCTCCAGGACGAGGAGCTGCGCCATCACGTCGTCGGCCGAGGCGTCGTCGACCTGCACGCCGAGGAAGATCACGCGGTCTTCGAACAGCTTGTTGTACGGGTCCTGACGCTTGAAGCCGTAGGCCGTGCGCTCCTCGAACTGCGGGAGCACGTAGCGGCTGGAGGGCAGGTCACCGGCTGAGCGGAAGGTGGGTGTGTACATGAGCGTCCTTTCGCTTTCCGTTACTCGGTGTCCTGGTCGGTTCCGCCGCCGCCGATGACGTCGGAGGCCGATTCGCGGATGTGGTCGACGAAGCCGTACTCGAGCGCTTCCTCGGCCGTGAACCAGCGGTCGCGGTCACCGTCGGCGTTGATCTGCTCGACGGACTTCCCGGTCTGGGCCGCCGTGATCTCGGCAAGGCGGTTCTTCATCGACATGATGAGCTGCGCCTGGGTCTGGATGTCGCTCGACGTTCCGCCGAAGCCACCGTGCGGCTGGTGCAGCAGCACTCGCGCGTTGGGCGTGATGTACCGCTTGCCCTTGGTGCCCGCGGTGAGCAGCAGCTGGCCCATCGAGGCGGCCATACCGATGCCGACCGTGACGATGTCGTTCGGCACGAACTGCATCGTGTCGTAGATCGCCATGCCGGCGGTGATGGAGCCACCGGGCGAGTTCACGTAGAGGTAGATGTCTCGCTCGGAGTCCTCTGCGGCGAGAAGAAGGATCTTCGCGCAGATCTCGTTCGCGTTCTCGTCGCGCACCTCCGACCCCAGCCAGATGATGCGGTCCTTCAGCAACCTGTCGAAGACGCTCGTTGCGAGGAGGGGTTCTGCAGCCATGTCAGCTCCTGATTCCGTGTTTCAGTGATTCGAATCTACCGGCGTCAACGCAGCACCCAGGCCGTGTTCGCCGTCGGCATATCAGGTGTCGGCGTCCGCGATCTCGCGGGCATATGCCGTCATCGACCGGTGGTAGCGCGGCAGATGCGGCACCAGGGCGAGCAGAGCCACCGACAGACCCTGCGCCGGCCGTCCCGCGCTCGCGAGGATGAGGGCATGGACGCACGCGATGGCGTCGCGATACGGACCGTCCGCCAACAGCTCCTCCTCGGCGCGGATCACGGCGAGGGCGTCGTCGTACTCGCCGAGGTTCCGCAGAGAGCTGGCCATCTGGATCACGCACTGCGGGCGATGCTCCTCGTCCAAGCCCAGCGCCAGGGCGCGCCGATACAGCACGACGGCCTCCGCCGGTCTCCCCGCGGAATCCCGCGCACCACCGCGCTCGAACTCCGCACGAGCGTCATCCGGTCCGCGTTCGGCGGCGAGGGCGTCGATGCGGGCGATCGTGTCGTCGCCGACCTCTTCGCCTGTCGCGTCATCCCACACCTCGTCGATGCGCTCATCCCACGTCTTCATCACTGTCCGCTCCCTGTATGGAAAAGAGGGCGGATGCCGCAGCATCCGCCCTCTTCACTGGATCGTGTCCGATCACTCGGCCTTGTCGGCCGCCTTCTTGGCCGGAGCCTTCTTGGCGGCGGGCTTCTTGGCAGCCGGCTTCTCGGCCTCGTCAGCCGCGTCGGCCTTCTTGGCCGGAGCCTTCTTGGCAGCAGACTTCTTGGCAGGGGCCTTCTTGGCCGGCTTCTCCTCGACCTCGGCGGACTCGGCCTCGGCGGCCTCGTCGTCGGTGACGATGAAGTCGGACAGATCGACGGGCTTGCCGTTGCTGTCGACGACCTTCACCTTGCCCAGGGCGATCGCGAGGGCCTTGTTGCGGGCGACCTCACCGACGAGCGCCGGCAGCTGGTTCGAGGACTGCAGCGCCTCGACGAACTCCTGCGGAGCCATGCCGTACTGCGCAGCCGACTGGATGAGGTACTGGCTGAGCTCTTCCTGCGACACCTGAACATCGGCCTGCTCGGCGATCGTGTCGAGGAGAACCTGCGTGCGGAACTGCTTCTCGCTGGCCTCGGTGACCTCGGCGCGGTGCACCTCGTCCTCGAGACGGCCCTCGCCCTCGAGGTGGTTGTGCACCTCGTCTTCGATGAGCTGCGGCGGGACCGGGATCTCGATCTGCTCGAGCAGCACCTCGACGAGCTTGTCGCGCGCGGCGGAGCCCTGCGTGAAGACGCCCTGCTGAGCGACGCGCTCGGCGAGGCTCTCGCGGAGCTCGGCGATCGTGTCGAACTCGCTCGCGATCTGCGCGAAGTCGTCGTCGGCCTCGGGGAGCTCGCGCTCCTTGACCGCCTTGACCGTCACGGAGACCTCGGCCTCGGAACCGGCGTGGTCGCCGCCGACCAGAGCCGAGCGGAACGTGGTGTCCTCACCGGCGGTGAGCGACTCGATCGCGTCGTCGATGCCCTCGAGCAGCTCGCCGGAGCCGACCTCGTAGGAGACGCCCTCGGCGCGGTCGATCTCGGCGCCGTCGATCGTGGCGACGAGGTCGAGCTCGACGAAGTCACCCTTCGCGGCGGGACGGTCGACCGGGACAAGCGTGCCGAAGCGGGCGCGCATGTTGTCGAGCTCTGCGTCGAGCGCGGCGTCATCGGCCTCGACGGCGTCGACCGTCACCGTGATGCCGTCGTAGGAGGGCAGCTCGATCTCGGGGCGGACGTCCACCTCGATGTCGACGAGCAGGTCACCCGAGAAGTCCTTCTCGTTCGGCCACTGCGTGATGTCGGCGGCCGGGCGGCCGACGACGCGCAGCTTGTGCTCGACCGTCGCGTCGCGGAAGAACTTGTCCAGGCCCTCGTTGACGGCGTGCTCGATGACGGCGCCACGACCGATGCGCTGGTCGATGATCGGAGCCGGGACCTTGCCCTTGCGGAAGCCGGGGATCTGCACGTCCTGAGCGATGTGCTCGTACGCGTGAGCGATGCTGGGCTTGAGGTCGTCCGGGGTGACCGTGATGGTGAGCTTGACCCGGGTCGGGGTCAGCTTCTCGACGGTGCTGTTCGCCATGCTGGTGTGTTCTCCTTGTGATTTCCGCTTCGAATCGCGGCTGTAAGGTCCGTGGGGGCCGTGTCGGGGCGACAGGAGTTGAACCTGCGACCTCCCGCTCCCAAAGCGGGCGCTCTACCAAACTGAGCTACGCCCCGGGGAATCCGCACGCGGATTCAGCCCCACCGAGTCTAACGGACAGGAGCATGCGTCAGAGTCCGGTATAGTCGATGAGTCGGTACCCAACCTTTCCGAAGGTGCGGATCCGGGGCTGTAGCTTAGTGGTAAAGCCTCTGTCTTCCAAACAGATGATGCGAGTTCGATTCTCGTCAGCCCCTCCACTCCAGAAGGCCCCCACCATCGGTGGGGGCCTTCTCGCATTCCTGTCCCTCCCGTCGAATACGCTGACAGCACCGCTGCACGCAGTCTCCGACCGGAAGGCACCATCGAATGGGTCAGACGCTTCGCGACGGCGGGCACCAGCTGCCCGTCCAGTTCTCCGCGGCATCCTCCGCCCCTGTACCGACGCCGCCACGCCGAAGCACGCGCACCGGACTCCTCCTCGGCCTGCTCGGTGGAGCCGCCGTGATCGCGGCCTTGGCCATCACTCAGGTGACCTCGAATCTCGGATACGACAGCGCCGCGTCGCAGTACGAGAGCGCCGCCGAGACGACGTCGAGCGCGAAGGCGCAGGTGCGCGACGAGATCGCCGGCCTGCGTGCCGCAACCGATGCGGCCGGACGGGTCATCTCGGGAGGGAACCAGCCGATCGCCGTGCCCGACGATGTGCATGCCGGACTCGCCTCGGCGGTCGAAGACAGCACCGCCACGGCCTCGGACGCGGATGGCGTCGTCGCGACGGACATCCCTGCCGTTGGTACGAAGCCCGGCTGGTTCTGGGAGCTGTTCGGCGCCACGTCGGAACTGGACGAGCGACTCCGCGACGTCGATGCCCTCGCCGACGAGCTCGTGGACGCCTCGACCGATATCGAAGACGCACGGGCGACGATGACCGAGAGCGGTCTGGCTGTGATCACCACCGCGGGCGAGGCCGCGCCCGGGTTCGAAGGCGCTCATCTCTCGGCACGCACCGAGACCGTGATCGCTCTGCGCGACGCGGCCGCGGAGGCGACGGCCGCGACGGCGGTGGATGAAGATGCGGCCACGGCCTACCTCGCCCTGCAGGACGCGGCTGCGCAGGTCATCGCGACCGAGCACGAAGAGCTGGCGGAGAAGGCAGGGCCGCTTCTGGACACCCGGCTCGAGATCGAGGCGTTCGCGCGGTCCCTCGCTCCCGGCGTGCTTCTCGACTTCGACTGGGCGCCGGTGGTCAGCGGCGCCGGCTACGACGGCAGCATGGGCGGCTATACGACCTGGTGGTGGGGAGAGAAGGGGCGGGCGACCATCGCACTCTCGAACTCGGTTGCCGAGCAGTGGCCGGGCGTCCGGAGCAAGGCGCTCGTCGCACACGAGGTCGGGCATGCGATCAGTGTCAAGTGTCAGAGCATGTACGACTCCTCAACGCAGGACAGCATCGAGAAGTGGGCGACCGCCTGGGCCATCAGCATGGGCTACACCGACGATGCCAACGGGGTCTGGGCATACGGATACCCTCCGCAGAACTACATCGACGCAGCGGCGGGCTGCCGCTGAGCACGGTCTCCGGATACGGAAGAAGCCGCCGCGATCACTCGCGGCGGCTTCTTCTAGGTCAGACCGAGGTCACTGTCCCCGGCGCTCACGCAACTGCGTGAGCGCATCGTCGAGAAGCTGGACGGCTTCCTCGTCGGTACGACGCTCCTTCACGTAGGCGAGGTGAGTCTTGTACGGTTCCGCCTTCGCGAGTGCAGGAGGATTCTCCTTGTCGCGACCGGCGGGAAGACCGGACTGCGGGTGATCGATCGTCTCCGGGATCTCCTCTTCCGGGAGACCGGCGGCGAAGTACCGCACGGTCTCGTTGCCGAGGCCGTCCCAGTACGAGACCGCGATGCGGTCGGCGTGATAGCCGTGGTCCTGCTCGCCCATGGGGCCGGAGCCCACTCGGGTTCCGCGGATCGCGTTTCCACCGGTTGCCATCAGATGACCTCGAATTTCGTGATGAGGCCCAGCGCGACGATGGAGACGAACCACGTCAGAGCCAGGACGACGGTGAAGCGGTTCAGGTTCCGCTCCGCGAGTCCGGAAGAGCCGACCGCGGAGGTCATGCCTCCACCGAACATGTCGGACAGGCCACCGCCGCGACCTTTGTGCAAGAGGATGAGGAGGGTCAGCAGAACGCTGGTGATACCCAGCACGACCTGCAGGACGAACTCGAGAATTGCCACGAGAAAGAGCCTTTCGCTGGGGCCGGAGCGCCCCCGTAACGGTCAAGTATACGGTGCAGCGGGGCCGAAGCCCCGCTGCACTCACACGCCGACGTGCTTCTCGAAGCGGATGATCGCGGCGAACTCGTCCACGACGAGGCTCGCCCCGCCGACCAGAGCGCCGTCCACATCGGGTTCGCGCATGAAGCTGGCGATGTTGCCCGACTTCACCGAACCGCCGTAGAGGATGCGCGTGCGCGCGGCCGCTTCGTCGCCCAAAACCTTCGCGATGACGGCGCGCAGTGCGGCGCAGACATCCTGCGCCTGCTGCGGGGTCGCCGCCTGGCCGGAGCCGATCGCCCATACGGGCTCGTAGGCCACGACGATGTCCGCCTTCGGCGAGACACCCTCGAGCGCGGCTTCGAGCTGGGACACCGGAACCGCACTGGCGCCGAACTTCTCGAGGTCGCCAGCGGTCTCACCGACGCAGATCACGGGCACGAGGCCGTGCCTGAGCGACGCCTTCACCTTGGCGGCCACGATGTCGTCGCCTTCGCAGTGGTACTCACGACGCTCGGAGTGTCCGATGATGACGTACTTCGCGTCGAGCTTCGCCAGGAACGCCCCGGAGACCTCGCCGGTGTACGCACCGAAGTCGTGCGCCGACACATCCTGCGCACCGAGCGCGAACGGGATCTTGTCCGCATCGATGAGCGTCTGCACGCTGCGGATGTCGGTGAAGGGCGGGAAGACCGCCACCTCGACGGACCCGTCCTCGTGCTTGGCATCCTTCAACGTCCAGTGCAGCTTCTGCACGAACGCGACCGCCTGAAGGTGGTCGAGATTCATCTTCCAGTTTCCCGCGATCAGCGGGGTACGGGAGTTCACGCCCATCCGAGGACCTCCAGCCCAGGTAGTTTCTTGCCCTCGAGGAATTCGAGGCTCGCGCCGCCGCCGGTCGAGATGTGACCGAACTGGTCGTCGGAGAATCCGAGCTGACGCACGGCCGCCGCGGAGTCACCGCCGCCCACCACGCTGAGGCCGTCGACCTCGGTGAGCGCCTGCGCCACGGTCTTGGTGCCGGCCGCGAACGCGGGGAACTCGAACACGCCCATCGGGCCGTTCCAGAACACCGTCTTCGACTCGCGGATGACCTCCGCGAAACGCTCCGCCGTCGCAGGGCCGATGTCCAGTCCGATGCCGGAGGCACCGAACGGCGTCGACTCGATCGCGTCGGCTGCGGCGACTTCGTGCGCGGCGTCCGCGGCGAAGGATGCGGCGACCACGACATCGGTGGGGAGCACGAGCTCCACGCCACGCTCGGCGGCCTCCGCGATGTAGCCGCGAACCGTCTCGAGCTGGTCCTCTTCCAGCAGGCTCGACGCCACGGCGTGGCCCTGTGCCTTCAGGAAGGTGAACAGCATGCCGCCGCCGACGAGGATCCTGTCCACCCGCGGAAGCAGATGCGAGATGACGCCCAGCTTGTCGCTGACCTTCGATCCGCCGAGAACGACCGCGTACGGGCGCTCCGGGTTCTCGGTCAGACGATCGAGCACATCGAGCTCGGCGGCGATCAGCAGGCCTGCCGCCGACGGGAGCAGCTCGGCGAGCTCGTAGACGCTCGCCTGCTTGCGGTGAACGACCCCGAACCCGTCGGAGACGAGAACGTCCCCGAGCGTGGCCAGCTCCGCGGCGAACGCGGCGCGGGTGGCGTCATCCTTCGCCGTCTCCCCCGCGTTGAACCGCAGGTTCTCGATGACGACGACCCCGCCGTCCTCGAGCGAGGCGACGGCCTCCTGAGCCGACTCGCCGACGGTGTCGCGTGCGAAGGCGACAGGAGCGCCGAGCAGCTCGGAGAGCCGCTGGGCCACCGGCTCCAGGCTGTACTGAGGATCGGGCGCGCCATCCGGACGGCCGAGGTGGGAGCACACGACCACGCGGGCACCCGCGTTGATCAGTGCATTGAGGGTCGGCAACGAGGCGCGGACACGGCCATCGTCCGTGATGATCCCATCCCGCAGGGGGACGTTGAGATCACAACGGACGATGACGCGCTTGCCCTCGAGCGACCCCAGTGTGTCCAGGGTGCGCAGAGTCATGTGTCTGAGCTTAGAGGCGCTCGGCCACGTACTCGGTCAGGTCGACGAGACGGTTGGAGTAGCCCCACTCGTTGTCGTACCAGCTGGAGACCTTGATCAGGTTGCCGCTGACGTTGGTGAGCGTCGAGTCGAAGATCGACGAGTGCGGGTTGTGCACGATGTCGCTCGAGACGATCGGGTCCTCGTTGTACTGGAGGAAACCGGCGAGGCGACCCTCGGCAGCAGCCTTCTTGTACGCCTCGTTGACCTCGTCGACCGTCAGGTTCTCGCGGTCCGTGATGAGGGTGAGGTCGACGATCGAGCCGGTGGGAACCGGGACGCGGTACGAGGAGCCGCTCAGCTTGCCCTGGAGCTCCGGCAGCACCTCTCCGATGGCCTTGGCGGCACCGGTGGAGGCGGGAGTGATGTTGATCGCGGCGGCGCGTGCACGGCGGAGGTCGCTGTGCGGGCCGTCCTGCAGGTTCTGGTCGGCGGTGTACGCGTGCGCGGTCATCATGAAGCCGCGGTCGATACCGAAGGCGTCGTTGAAGACCTGTGCCAGCGGTGCGAGGCAGTTCGTGGTGCAAGACGCGTTGGAGATGATGTGATCCGTCTCCGGGTTGTACGTGTCCTCGTTCACGCCCATGACGAACGTGCCGTCGACGCCGGTGCCCGGTGCCGAGATGAGGACCTTCTTCGCGCCGGCCTCGATGTGCTTCTTGGCCAGCTCGGCCTTGGTGAAGAAGCCGGTCGACTCGATCACGATGTCGACTCCCAGCTCGCCCCACGGGAGGCCTGCGGGGTCGCGCTCGGCGAACGTCTTGATCGTCTTGCCGTTGACGGTAATGCTGTCCTCGTCGTAGCTGATCTCGGCGTCGAGGACGCCGCCCACCGAGTCGTACTTCAGCAGGTGCGCCAGGGTCTTGTTGTCGGTGAGGTCGTTGACGGCGACGATCTCAAGGTCCGCTCCCTGCGCGAGAGCCGCGCGGAAGTAGTTGCGTCCGATGCGGCCGAAGCCGTTGATACCGATCTTGACAGACACTCAGGTCTCCCTGTTTCTCGTGCGCTGCACGCAGCTTTCCAGCAAGCGTGAAGCGCGGGGTTTTTTGGCTAAGAGGGCGTCCCGACGAGCCGTGGCCCGTCGGGACGCGACCCGATTACGACAGTACCAGCAGGCCGTTCGTCTGCTTACGGGCGACCTCGAGACGCTGGGCGACGTTCTCCCAGTTCGCGATGTTCCACGCGGCCTTGACGTAGTCGGCCTTGACGTTGAGGTAGTCGAGGTAGAAGGCGTGCTCCCACATGTCGAGCTGGAACAGCGGGATCGTGCCCTGCGCGGTGTTCGACTGCTGGTCGAACAGCTGCTGGATGATCAGGCGCGAGCCGATCGAGTCCCAGCTGAGCACCGCCCAGCCGGAGCCCTGGATGCCGGTCGCTGCAGCCGTGAAGTGGGCCTGGAACTTCTCGAACGAGCCGAAGTACTCATCGATCGCCGCCTTCAGCTCACCCTCGGGCTGGCCTCCGCCGTTCGGCGAGAGGTTCGTCCAGAAGATCGAGTGGTTGACGTGACCGCCGAGGTTGAAGGCGAGGTCCTTCTCGAGCTTGTTGACGTTCGCGAGGTTGCCGCTCTCGCGGGCCTCGGCGAGCTGGTCGAGCGCCGTGTTCGCGCCGGCGACGTAGGCCGCGTGGTGCTTGTCATGGTGCAGTTCCATGATCTTGCCGCTGATGTGCGGCTCGAGAGCTGCGAAGTCGTAGGGAAGGTCGGGGAGCGTGTAGGTCGCCATATCGCTTTCATCCAATCCGCGCCGCGCCGCGGCGCTTGCCGATCCTCCGCGCCGCCGATGTGCGGCGTAGAGCGGACGTGATCCATCCTACTGACGACAACACGGCTGCGTCCCCGATCCTTCCGCCGTATGACGAAGACCCGCCGCCCTCATGTCGGGCGGCGGGTCTTCGTCGAAGGGTGCGGGGGTCAGACGTCGAGTCCGACGGGAACCGCGGCTTCCGTTCCGGGGATGCCCTCCTGCTGGGCGCGCTTGTCGGCCATCGCGAGCAGGCGGCGGATGCGGCCGGCGACGGCGTCCTTCGTCAGGGGCGGGTCGGCGTGGTGGCCGAGCTCGTCGAGGCTGGCATCGCGGTGCGCGAGACGCAGCTCGCCGGCCACCTTCAGATGATCGGGCACCTCGTCGGCCAGAATCTCCAGCGCACGCTCGACGCGCGCGCACGCGGCGACGGCAGCCTGCGCGGAACGGCGCAGGTTCGCGTCGTCGAAGTTCACCAGACGGTTGACGCCGGCCCTCACCTCACGGCGCTGACGGAGCTCTTCCCACGCGATCGCGGTCTTCTGGGCGCCCATCTCGTTGAGGATGGTGCGGATGGCCTCCCCCTCGCGCACGACCACGCGCGGCATGCCCCGCACCTCGCGCGCCTTGGCGGCGACGCCGAGTCGGTGAGCGGCGCCGACGAGCGCCATCGCCGCCTCCGAGGACGGGCAGACGACTTCCAGCATCGCCGAGCGTCCGGGCTCGCTCAGAATGCCCGCGGCGAGGAACGCACCGCGCCAGAGACCCGCGACCTCGGCGCGCGAGCCGGTGGTGAGCCGGTTGGGCAGCCCCCGCACAGGACGCCGACGCTGGTCGAGCAAGCCGGTCTGACGGGCGAGGGTCTCCCCCTGCGCGATCACACGCACCGCCCAGCGGGCGCCGTCGTTCGCTGTGCTCGACTGCACCTGGGCGATCTCGGGTCGCACACCGTAGATCTCGGCGAGGTCACGCGCGACGCGGCGCGCGAGAGTCTCGGCATCCACCTCGGCCTCCACGGCCACACGACCGGCGATCGAATGCAGACCGCCGGCGAACCGGAGGATGGCGGTCACTTCCGCGACTCGCACCGTCGGGGGTGCATTGCGGATGCTGACCAGCTCGGCCTTGACGTCGGTGGTTAGTGCCACGACACTCCTTCACGTTCACGCGCCGGATCGCGACGCAAACCTCCAGCTTACTCGGCCGGGCGGCCCACTACTCTCGGCCGAGGTCCCGGTGACGGACGTTCACGGCGACGCCGGGGATCGCGGCCAGACGGCGGCCCAACTCCTCCGACATCGCCACGGAGCGGTGCTTTCCCCCCGTGCAGCCGATCGCGATCGTCGAGTGGCTCTTGTTCTCGCGCTGATATCCCTCGAGCACCGGCGCCAAAGCCGCGGAGTACGCATCCAGGAATTCCATCGCGCCGTCGCGGGAGAGCACGTAGTCCCGGACCTCCTCGTCCTGGCCCGTCAAGCCTCGAAGCTCCTCGTTCCAGAACGGGTTCGGCAGGAACCGCATGTCGGCGACGATGTCGACATCGGTCGGCAGCCCGTACTTGAACCCGAAGCTCAGCAGGGTGACGCGATGGCGCGCCTGGCCCTCCTCCGAGAAGATGTCGGAGACCTGGGTCGCGAGCTGGTGGATGTTGAGGGTCGAGGTGTCGATGACGAGGTCGGCCGCTTCGCGAATCGGCGCGAGCCGGGCACGCTCGATGCGGATGCCGTCCAGCAGGGTGCCTTCGCCCTGCAGCGGATGCGGTCTGCGCACGGACTCGAATCGACGCACCAGCACGTCGTCGGACGCGTCGAGGAAGAGCACCCGCACGGAACCCCGCGAACGCAGCGCACGCGCCACCCCGGGGAAGTCATCGAAGAGATTGCGGCCGCGCACATCGACCACGGCCGCGACCTTCGGAAGGGCGGTGCCGCCCATGTCGGTCAGATCCAGCAGCGGACGCAGGATCTGCGGGGGCAGGTTGTCGACCACGTACCAGCCGAGATCCTCGAGTGCGTTCGCCACCGTCGTCCGACCCGCGCCGGACATTCCCGTGACGATGAGGAACTCGCCCTTTTCCCCGTCAGCCATTGCTCAGTGCTCCCTCTCCCCCTCGGCCTCCAGCCTAGCGAGTGGACAGGTGCGTGTGGATGTTCTGAGCGAGCACGGGACCGATTCCCTGGACTTCTTCGATCTGCCCCGGCTCGGCCGCACGCAGAGCGGTGACCGAGCCGAAGTGCTTGAGCAGCACCTTGATGCGCGCGGCGCCGAGCCCCGGCACCTCGGCGAGCACCGAACCGATGTCGTTTCGCCGCTTCTTGCGCTGATGTGTGATCGCGAACCGGTGCGCCTCGTCGCGCAGACGCTGCAGCAGGTAGAGCGCCTCACTCGTGCGGGGCAGGATCACGGGGAAGTCGTCTCCGGGGAGCCAGACCTCTTCGAGTCGCTTGGCGATGCCGCAGACCGCGATCTCGGTGTGTCCGGCATCGCGCAGCGCTCGCGCCGCAGCTTCGACCTGCGGTTGGCCGCCGTCGACCAGGAGCAGCTGAGGCGGGTAGGCGAAACGGGGCTTGCGGCGCACCGTCGCCTCGCCGACGTCTTCCGCGACGACCTCGTCGGTCGTCGGGTCGATCGTCTCCGACTCGTCAGGACGATCGAGGTAGGCGAGCCGACGACGGAGCACCTGGTACATCGAGTCCGTGTCGTCCGTGGTCTCGGCGATGTTGAACGATCGGTACTGATCTTTGCGGGGCAGCCCGTCTTCGAAGACCACCATCGACGCCACGACATTCGTGCCGCCCAGGTGCGAGATGTCGAAGCACTCGATGCGCAGGGGCGCCTCGTCCATGCCGAGCGCCTCCTGCAGGTCTGTGAGTGCCTGGGTGCGCGCGACATAGTCGGTGGTGCGACGGGTCTTGTGCCGGATGAGCGCCTGCTGCGCGTTCAGAGTCGCGGTGCGCATGAGGTCGGCACGCTGACCGCGCTGTGCGACCGCGATCTCGACCTTCTTGCCCCGACGCTCGCGCAGCCACTCCTCGAGCTCCGCGGCGTCGTCGGGCAGGGTGGGGACCAGGATGCGCCGCGGAACGTCCTGTGCCTCGCCGTAGGCCTGCTGCAGCACCTGCTCGACGAGCTCGCCGCTGGAGATGTCGATCTCCTTCTCGATCGTCAGCGCGCGCACACCGCGCACTCTGCCACCGCGGATCACGAAGTGCTGCACCGCAGCGGCCAGCTCGTCCTCGGCGATGCCGAACAGGTCGGCATCCTCGTCACTGGGGAGCACGAGTGCGCTCTTGCCGAGTACCGCCTCGATCGCGGAGAGCTTGTCGCGATACTTCGCCGCCGCTTCGTAGTCCATCGCTGCGGAGGCCGCCAGCATCCGCTTGGTGAGTTCACGGGTGAAGCGCTCGTCGCCACCGGCCATGAACGCGACGAAGTCGTCGACCATGGCGCGGTGCTCCTCGATGCTCACCGTCATCGAGCACGGACCACCGCACTTGCCGATCTGTCCGGGGAAGCACGGCCTGCCCGTCTGCATGGCGCGCCGGTAGCTGGAGTCGCTGCACGTACGGATCGGGAACGCCTTGACCATCAGATCGATGGTCTCGTGCACCGCCCACACCTTCGGGAACGGGCCGAAGTACCGCGCCCCCGGGATCTTCCGGTTGCGGGTCACGATCACGCGGGGCGCTTCGTCCGCGAGCGTCACCGCCATGAACGGGTACGACTTGTCGTCTTTGTAGCGCACGTTGAAGGGCGGATCGAACTCCTTGATCCACATGTACTCGAGCTGCAGCGAATCGACGTCGGTCGGCACGACGGTCCACTCGACGGAGGCCGCGGTGGTCACCATGCGCCGCGTGCGCTCGTGCAGCGTGCGCAGCGGCGCGAAGTAGTTCGAGAGGCGCTGACGAAGGTTCTTCGCCTTGCCGACGTAGAGCACCCGACCGGCGGCGTCGCGGAAGCGGTACACGCCGGGGTCGGTGGGGATCTCCCCCGGCCTCGGCTTGTACGACAGGACGTCGGCCATCAGCTGGCCTTCCGCGCGGAGCGCCCCTCACCCAGGATCTCGGAGAGGAACAGACCGGTGTGACTCTCCTCGATGCGCGCGATCTGCTCCGGTGTGCCCGTGGCGATGATCTGTCCGCCGCCGGAACCGCCCTCGGGTCCGAGGTCGATCACCCAGTCGGCCGACTTGATCACATCGAGGTTGTGCTCGATGACGATGACCGTGTTGCCCTTGTCGACCAGACCGCCCAGCACCTCGAGGAGCTTGCGGACGTCTTCGAAGTGCAGACCCGTCGTCGGCTCGTCGAGCACGTAGATGCTGCGCCCGTTGCTGCGGCGCTGAAGCTCGGTCGCCAGCTTGACGCGCTGCGCCTCACCGCCCGAGAGCGTCGTCGCCGACTGGCCGAGCCGCACGTAGCCGAGCCCGACGTCGACGAGCGTCTTCATGTAGCGGTGGATCGCCTGGATGGGCTCGAAGAAGTCGGCTGCCTCCTCGATCGGCATCTCGAGCACCTCGGCGATGTTCTTGCCCTTGTAGTGCACGGCGAGCGTGTCGCGGTTGTAGCGCTTGCCGTGGCAGACCTCGCAGTCGACGTACACGTCGGGCAGGAAGTTCATCTCGATCTTGATGGTGCCGTCGCCGGAGCATGCCTCGCAGCGGCCGCCCTTGACGTTGAAGCTGAACCGGCCGGGCTGGTAGCCACGGACCTTCGCCTCCGGCGTCTCGCTGAACAGTGTGCGGATGCGGTCGAACACACCCGTGTAGGTGGCCGGGTTCGACCTCGGCGTACGGCCGATCGGCGCCTGGTCGACATGCACGACCTTGTCGAGGTTGTCGAGTCCGGTCACCCGTGTGTGCTTGCCGGGAACGGTGCGCGCACCGTTGAGCCGCGATGCCAGCACCTGGTAGAGGATGTCGTTGACGAGCGAGGACTTGCCGGAGCCGCTGACCCCGGTGACCGCGGTGAGCACGCCGAGCGGGAAGTCGGCCGTGACGTTGCGCAGGTTGTTCGCACGAGCGCCCACGACGCTCAGCATCCGCTTCTTGTCGATCTTGCGCCGCTTCGCCGGCATGGGGATCTCGCGGCGACCGGAGAGGTACTCCCCCGTCATCGACGCACGGTCCTCGAGCAGGGCCGAATAGGGCCCGGAATGCACGACCTCGCCGCCGTTGACGCCGGCGCCGGGGCCGATGTCGACGACCCAGTCCGCCGCTTCGATGGTCTCTTCGTCGTGCTCGACCACGATCAGCGTGTTGCCGAGGTCGCGCAGCGCGAGCAGCGTCTCGATCAGACGGCGGTTGTCACGCTGATGCAGACCGATCGACGGTTCATCGAGCACGTAGAGCACCCCGGTCAGGCCGGAGCCGATCTGCGTCGCCAGGCGGATGCGCTGGGCCTCTCCGCCCGAGAGCGAGCCCGCCGAGCGACTGAGGTTGAGGTAGGACAGACCGACCTGCAGCAGGAAGTCGAGACGGAGACGGATCTCGCGAAGCACCTGCGCGGCGATCTTCGCCTCACGGTCGGTGAGCGTGAGGGTCTCCATGAAGGCGCGCGCGTCGGCCAGGCTGAGATGCGAGACCTCGGCGATCGAGTGACCGTGCACCTGCACGGCGAGGACCTCCGGCTTGAGACGGTTGCCGTCGCACACCGGGCACGGCACCTCGCGGAGGTACTCGCCCCAGCGATTGCGCTGGTTGTCGGACTCGGCCTGCAGGTACTGCCGCTCGATGTACGGCACCACGCCCTCGAACCCGGATGTGTACCGCATCTCTCGGCCGTAGCGGTTCTTCCACTTGACGGAGACCTTGTAGTTCTCGCCGCGCAGCACCGCGTTCTGCACATCGGAGTGGAGTTTGCGCCAGGGGGTGTCCAGCGAGAAATCGAGGTCGTTCGAGAGCCCCTCCAGCAGGCGTTCGTAGTACTGGAACAGTCCCTTGCCCTGAGTGGTCCACGGGATGATGACACCTTCGCGGATCGAGAGGTCTTCATCGCCGAGCATCAGGTCGACGTCGACAGACATGCGCGTGCCGAGTCCGGAGCAGGCGGGGCAGGCGCCGAAAGGCGCGTTGAACGAGAACGTGCGCGGTTCGATCTCGGTGAGCGTGAGCGCGTGCCCGTTCGGGCACGCCAGCTTCTCGGAGAAGGTCTGCCAGGCGTCGTCGCCTTCGCCGTCGACGTAGTTGATCTGCACCACGCCGCCGGCGAGGCCCAGAGCGGTCTCGACCGAGTCGGTGACGCGTCCGAGGATGTCGTCGGAGGCGACGAGACGGTCGACGACCACCGCGATGTCGTGCTTGTAGCTCTTCTTCAGCGTGGGCGGCTCGGCCAGCTGGATGAGCTCGCCGTCGACGATCGCGCGGGAGTATCCCTTCGCGCCGAGTTCACGGAAGAGGTCGACGAACTCGCCCTTCTTCTGCGACACGATCGGCGCGACGACCTGGTAGCGGGTGCGCTCGGGAAGCTCCATGAGCTGATCGGCGATCTGCTGCACGGTCTGACGCTGGATCCGCTCACCGCATTCGGGGCAGTGCGGGATGCCGATTCGCGCCCAGAGCAGACGCATGTAGTCGTAGATCTCGGTGATCGTGCCGACGGTCGACCGCGGGTTGCGGTTCGTCGACTTCTGATCGATCGAGACGGCGGGGCTCAGTCCCTCGATGAAATCGA
Source organism: Microbacterium sp. PAMC22086 (assembly GCF_019443525.1). Classification (NCBI taxonomy): domain Bacteria; kingdom Bacillati; phylum Actinomycetota; class Actinomycetes; order Micrococcales; family Microbacteriaceae; genus Microbacterium; species Microbacterium sp. PAMC22086. The sequence goes on from NZ_CP080380.1 coordinate 2,739,776, forward strand.
CGTCCGGTCGATCGACCTGACCGAGGAACTGGCGCGCGTACGCGCTCAGCGATTCGACGTAGCGACGCTGCCCCTCGGCGAAGATCGTGTCGAACGCCAGGCTGGACTTCCCCGATCCGGACAAGCCGGTGAACACGACGAGCGAGTCGCGCGGGATATCGATGTCGACGTTCTTGAGGTTGTGGACGCGGGCACCGCGGACACTGAGTTTTCCGGAGGGGGCAACGGGGACGATGGGCACCGAACAAGTCTACGAGGGGCCACGGACATTGGCTCCGCGAGGACGCTGACCCACACCTCAGTCCTGTACCTGAGGCACCTTCCGCGGAGCATCCGACCTCCGCACGGCTCGCACCGCGAGCAGCACCCCGAGCACGAGCGCCACGGCGGCGAGCGGGGCGAGCGCCGCGATCCCATGGTCGAGGTTCGAGGGCGCGAGCACCCACACGCCGAAGACGACAGGTTGCGCCAGCAGCTGCACGACGAGGAAGCGCGCAAGGCTCGGCCACAGCACGGCGAGGGCGACGCGCGAGGAGATCGGGATCTCGAGACTCACCGATGCGAGGACGTGGATCGCGGGAACGAGCAGCACGGCGAGGGCTGTGCGTCCCGGATCCGATTCGGTGAGGAGGACGCCCAGAACGAGGCAGGCGGCCCCGAACCACGCCGCCAGTGATCGCGGGAGCGCCACCGCGACGAGAGCGGCGACGACCGCCACCCCCTGCCACAGGGGGAAGGGAACGAGCACGACAGCGCCGCCCCACACGATCGCGAGGATCAGGAGGCGGACGGTGATCCCGGGAACAGCGGCCCGCACCCGGAACGAACGGAGACCGCGCGTCATCGCCGCACCGTCCGCATCCGTCGCTGGCGAAGGGCAGCGAGCCGCATCGCGACGTCGATGTCGGGATCCGTCCATGCGACGACCTCGACCCCGGCATGTCGGAGCTCGACGAGGATGTCGGAGCGTTCAGCGAGCAGCGTGCGCAGTGCGATGCGCTGCTCACGAGTGAGCCGACTCCGGTCGGGAATCGGGAGCACATCGACCGCGACCACGACATGACCCGCCGCCCGCCACCGGGTGGCCAGCTGAGCGGCGACGCCGTCGAAGAACGTCGAGAGCACGAAGACGATGGATCCCGACGGCACGACCGGCGACCGCCGGTACCGGGACACCTCCGCGCTCTGTCCGGTCGCCGCGATCATGTCCCGCACGCGTGCGAGGTGGCGCGGGCCGCCACCCGAGGGAAGACTGCGGCCGCCGGGCGACAACGCGTGGTACGCGACCCGATCACCGACACCGACCGCCGCTGTGGCGATGGAGAGGGCAGCCTCACGCGCGAGATCCAGCGAGGTGACTCCTGACCGGTCGGCGTCGTCCGCTCCCCAGGAGGCGACCACGGTCCCCAGATCCTCCGCGGTGTCCACGGCGATCACCACCGAGGAATCGCTGAGGGTCGTGCTGCGTCGAACGAGGAGTTCGCCAGGTCGACGGGCCGCGCGAGCCGTCGCCCGCCAGTCGACGCGGCGCAGCTCGTCGCCGGGGACGAACGGATGGATGTCGCGGAAGTCACCGCCCTGACCGGGGCGGACACCTTCGTGGGCGCCGTGCAGACCCGTCAGCCGGGGAGCGACCGGAAGCAGCCCGATCCGGACCTGCCTGGGCGGGGTGTTCCATTCCAGCACGACGCGGGGGCCGGCTTCCGAGACCCATGCGCCGTCGAGCGCGACGCCGCGCACGGTCACTCCGAGGAGCTCCACAGGACCGGAGTGCTGCAGGCGGTTGCGGGTGAGGAGGATGGAGTGCCCCGGTCGCGCATCGGCGAGCCCGGACCGCCGCGCCTCCTGATCGATCGCCACCTGGACCCAGTCGCTGTCGAGGATCGCATCGACTTCCGCCAGTACCTCCGACGAGTCTCCCGAACCCTCGACGTGCGCACGCAGTTCGATCGACATCGTGGAATCCCGAGGCCGACGCATCAGCATCCATGCTGTCCCGAGGGCGAGCGGAAGTCCGATGCCGACGACATCGGGCCGCGAGAACACGAGCCCCACGGCAGCCAGGAGCGCCGAGCCGGCAACGCCGATCGCGATCACGGGCGTCCGGCTCCAGCGCGCAGAGGAGCGCGCCGTGACGCGGACCGGCTCGGTCACCGCACCGCGGCCACGGTCGGCGGCACGGGCGTGCTCTCGACCACCGCGGCCACGACAGTCCGGGGGTCGATTCCCTGTGCCCACGCCTGAGGCGTGAGCGTGAGGCGGTGCGCGAGCACCGCCTCCGCGATGCGTTTGATGTCGTCTGGACGGACGAAGTCTCGTCCGTCCAGCGCCGCGAGTGCGCGACCGAGCAGCACGAGAGACTGCGATCCGCGCGGCGAGGCTCCGACGGCGACATGCGTCGCCTCCCGCGTGGACTTCGTCAGCTCCACGCAGTACCTGGCGACATCGGCGTCGACATGGATCCTCTCGACGGCTGCTTGGATAGCAAGGAGACCTGCCGCGTCGACGACGGAATCGACGGACGCATCGGGACTCTGTCGGCGGACGCGGTCGAGGATGATGCGCGTCTCGTCCTCCGGTGCGGGGTAGCCGACGGCGAGGCGCACCATGAAGCGGTCGAGTTGCGCCTCGGGAAGCGCGTACGTCCCCTCGTACTCGATGGGGTTCGACGTCGCGATCACGTGGAACGGCAGTGGGAGCGGGAAGCTGTTCCCCTCGACGGTGACCTGATGCTCCGCCATGGCCTCCAGCATCGCCGACTGGGTCTTGGGTGTCGTGCGGTTCACCTCGTCGGCGAGGAGCAGCCCGGTGAAGATCGGCCCGGGCCGGAACACGAAGTCGCCGGTGGCCGGCGCGTAGACGTACGAGCCGGTGACATCCCCGGGGAGTATGTCCGGAGTGCACTGCAGGCGACGGAAGTCGGGGCCGAGCGCCGACGCCAGACTCCGTGCGGCGAGCGTCTTCCCCAACCCCGGAACATCCTCGAAGAGCACATGGCCACCCGCGAGGATCGCAGCGAGGGCGATCGTGAGGGGCTCGTCCATCCCGACGACGGCGCCGCGGACGCTGTTGAGCACTCGACGCCCGGTCTCGGCGATCTGGGTGGTCTCCTGGCTGCTCATCCGGTCTCCTCCGTGTCGTTCGGGATTCGTTCGATCGCGTCGAGCACGATCTCGATGTCGGTGCGCTGCACTTCGCGACGGTGCAGGGCGTCGCGCACCCCCTCACCGAGGAGGGCGTCGATGCGAGCGTGCTGCGTGGGGTCGTCGAGGTCGAGTCCACGCAGGGCGAGGCGTCTTCTCAGCACGCCCTGCACCCGGCGCACGACGACGTGGCCGGCCACACCCGTACGCGTGTTGATCGCCCAGGCCATGCGCGACACCTCGGAGCCGCGCGAGTCGCGGCCGGGCTTCTCGGGAGGCCACGCAGGTCCGACCTCGATGAACTCCTGGCGGCAGGCGACGACCACTGCGACGACGAGGATCATCCACGCGAGCACGAACGGCACGGGGAAGCCCAGCTGCGCGAGCAGCAGGAGCACGGCCAGGGCGAGAACGCCGCCGATCCCCAGGATCAGCACCCGTCGCTTCATCGCCACCCCTCCTGGATGCCTCGGAGGCACTGGGAGGCGCGGGCTCGATCGCTCTCGTCGGCGTCATGACCACCGAAGCGGACCTGCTCGTAGAGGGCAAGCAGGGTGACCACGTCGGCGGCGATTCCGGCGCGCCGACCGATGATGCGCACAGTGAACTCCGACGGGGTCTCATTGCGTCCTCGCCCGGCACCGGCGTCCGCCGCCGACTCCTCCAGGCCCACCCACGCTGCCACGATGCTGTCGCCGGGCACGGGGCGGTCGTCGATCGTCCGCAGGGCTTCCGCGATTCCTCGTCGGATCGTCGCCTCGTCCGGCTCGACATCCGTCACGGGCGCGGCCACGACCTGGATGGCGACCTGCGCCGCCTCTCGGCGCGCGAGCGGGCGGTCACGCCACAGCCCCACGAGGTAGCGGATCAGGAGCCGCATACCGAGATAGGCCATCGCGAGCACAGCGGCGACGACGACCGCGGCGAGGATGGTGCCGATGATCGCGAGCAGCGGCGAATCCTCCGGAGGCTCCAACGGCGGGGGTGCGGTCTCCGTCGGCGCGGTCAGCAGGACATCCTCGCCAGTGCGCCCCTCGGTGTCGTCCAGCCCCCCGCCGAACTGCGGAATCCCCTGCGTGGCCGCCGCGAACATGATCGTCGCGAAGAAACCTGTTATCGCGAGCAGCGGGAGCAGAAGCCTCGTTCGATGCCGTTCTTCACCGGCACGCTGCCCCTCCGGAACCGAGGGCTCGGAGCGCGACATGCCTCCACCCCTAGGGGGCTGCTCCCCCGCCACGGGCCCGACCGCGCCGTGAGACGACTCGTCAGTCGAGGTCAGGGCGCCGACCGGCGAAAGGGCCGAGACCGTCCCGAAGGGCCGCGATCTCGTCGACGCCCATGCCCACCGCCGCCATGACCTGGTGCGGAACGTCGATCGCCCGATCACGGAGGGCCGACCCCGCTGCGGTGAGTGTGATCTCCAGACGTCGCTCATCCTCGCTGCTGCGCTGACGTGCGACCAGCCCCTCGGCTTCGAGCCGTTTCACCAGCGGCGATGCGGTCGCCGGCTCCATGGCGAGGTCGACTGCCAGATCGTTGAGCGTGCGCGGGGCGCTCTCCCACAGCGCCAGCATGACGAGGTACTGCGGATGCGTGAGGCCCAGCGGCTCGAGGATCGGGCGATACAGGGCGACGACGTTGCGCGCCGCTGTCACCAGGGCGAAGCAGAGCTGGTTCTCGAGCCGGAGCAGGTCGTCGGATGCCGTCACAAGGGAGACTATACATCTGCACTAATAGTTAGTACACTAACGAACATGGCAAAGGATTCCGATCGCCCACCCCTCCGCACTCGCATCCGCGACGCAGGAGGGTTGTACGCCTGGGTGAACACGAACCTCATCCGGTTCGCGGGTCCCGCATCCGTCGGTCCGTACGAGAAGACCCCGCCGCCCAGCGCTGCCGAACGCGCAGAGCGCGCCTGCCCGCTCTGCGGCGCTCCGATGACGAAGCACGAGATCGACCGCACCGGGCCCAAGACCCTGGTGCACTGCCCATAGCGTCAGTCCTGCTCCGGCGTCTCGACCGCCGAGCCCGTCGACTCGCGGGCGACATCGAGCCAGAATATGAGCTCCGTGTCGTCTTCGATGGCACCGGGCACCACGTCGATCCACCCCGAACCCATCGTGCGCGAACCCATCACCGCACGTGCGGCTCCGGGGTGCGTGAGCAGCGCCGCGCCGTTCTCGTCGTCGACGCGCACCAGGAGGACTCCACCGGGACGCGCTCCGACGAGGATGTGGCCGTCATCGAGGAACGCCCTGGTGCCGAACATGCGCCGCTCTTCGATCCAGGTGTCGGCCCCCAACAAGGCACGCACCCGGTCGGCCAGCTCGTTCCCCGCAGCGTCCATCGACCAGCCCCCGTCTACGCGTGTCCAGCGCGCTCCATGGCGCGGAGCTCCTTCTTGAGATCCTGCACCTCGTCACGCAGACGCCCGGCGAGTTCGAACTTCAGCTCGGCGGCCGCGGCGAGCATCTGGTCGGACAGGTCCTGGATCGTCGCCTCGAGCTGCTGCGCACCCTCGGCTGCGATACCCGTGCGCCGCAGGTTGGGCGTCGGCGATTTGCCCTTGCCCGTCGCGCGGCCTCGACCCGACAGCATCTCCGCCGTGTCTGCACCCTCACGGGCGAGCACCTCGGTGATGTCGGCGATGCGCTTGCGGAGCGGCTGCGGGTCGATGCCGTGCTCCTTGTTGTACGCGACCTGCTTCTCGCGTCGCCGGTCGGTCTCCTCGATGGCCTTCGTCATCGAGTCGGTCATCTTGTCGGCGTACATGTGCACCTCGCCGGACACGTTTCGAGCGGCACGACCGATGGTCTGGATGAGGGAGGTGCCCGAACGCAGGAAGCCCTCCTTGTCGGCGTCGAGGATCGCGACAAGGGACACCTCTGGCAGGTCGAGACCCTCACGCAGGAGGTTGATGCCCACGAGGACGTCGTACACCCCGGCGCGCAGCTCGCTGAGCAGCTCGACGCGACGCAGCGTGTCGACATCGGAATGCAGGTAGCGTACCCGCACCCCGTGCTCGCCGAGGAAGTCGGTGAGCTCTTCTGCCATCTTCTTCGTGAGAGTCGTGACGAGCACGCGCTCGTCACGCTCGACTCGCAGGCGGATCTCCTCAAGCAGATCGTCGATCTGCCCCTTCGACGGCTTCACCACGATCTCCGGATCGACAAGGCCCGTCGGGCGGATGATCTGCTCCACGATGCCGTCGGCGATCCCCATCTCGTACTTCCCGGGGGTAGCCGAGAGGTAGACCGTCTGCCCGATGCGGTTCTTGAACTCGTCCCATCGCAGCGGCCGGTTGTCCATCGCGCTCGGCAGGCGGAAGCCGTGGTCGACGAGCGTGCGCTTGCGAGAAGCATCGCCCTCGTACATGGCGCCGATCTGCGGCACGGTCACGTGCGACTCGTCGATCACCAGCAGGAAGTCATCCGGGAAGAAGTCGAGCAGGGTGTGCGGCGGCTCGCCGGGCGCACGTCCATCCATATGCCGCGAATAGTTCTCGATGCCGGAGCAGAAGCCCAGCTGCTGAAGCATCTCGAGGTCGAAGGTGGTGCGCATACGCAGACGCTGCGCCTCGAGGAGCTTGCCCTGCCGCTCGAACTCGGCCAGACGCTCTTCCAGCTCCGCCTCGATCGTGCCGATCGAACGCTGGATGACGTCGGTGCCGGCCACGTAGTGCGAAGCCGGGAAGATCGGTACGGCGTCGAGCTTCTCGATCACCTCTCCGGTCAGCGGGTGGAGCGAGTACAGCGCCTCGATCTCGTCGCCGAACAGCTCGATGCGGATGGCGTGCTCTTCGTAGACGGGGATGATCTCGATGGTGTCGCCGCGCACACGGAAGTTGCCGCGCGAGAAGTCGACGTCGTTGCGGTTGTACTGCATCGCGATGAACTGCCGGATGAGCGCGTCACGGTCGTAGCGCTCCCCCACCTGCAGCGCGACCATGGCACGCAGGTACTCCTCCGGCGCCCCGAGCCCGTAGATGCACGACACTGTCGAGACGACGATGACGTCGCGGCGGCTCAGCAGGGAGTTCGTCGTGGAGTGGCGCAGTCGCTCGACCTCGGAGTTGATCGACGAGTCCTTCTCGATGAAGGTGTCGGTCTGGGGCACGTAGGCCTCGGGCTGGTAGTAGTCGTAGTACGACACGAAGTACTCGACCGCGTTGTTCGGCATGAGTTCGCGGAACTCGTTCGCGAGCTGAGCGGCCAGCGTCTTGTTGTGCGCGAGCACGAGCGTCGGGCGCTGGACCTGCTCGACCAGCCAGGCCGTCGTCGCGGATTTTCCGGTACCGGTCGCGCCGAGCAGGACGACGTCGGTCTCGCCCGCGTTGATGCGTGCCGCCAGGTCGGCGATGGCCTTGGGCTGGTCGCCTGCAGGCTCGTACTCGCTGATGACCTCGAAGGGTCGGACACTGCGCGTGGGTTGCATACCTCCAGCGTATGCCGCCCCTCCGACATCGAGGCCGCCGCCCGATGACGAGATGTGCTCAGGCAGATGACTGGCCGCTCGACGCACGACGCAGTGCCGAGAAGGCCGCGAGAGCGGCGGCCGCGCACATCCCGACGATGACGGCGACGAACCACCCCCAGCTCGCGGCCCCGAACACGAGACCGAGCATCCAGCCGAACAGACTCGATCCCGCGTAGTAGGCGAAGTAGTAGAGGGACGAAGCCTGCGCCCTGCTGGCAGGACCGGCGGCGACAGGTGTCCACCCGGAGGCGATGGCATGGGCTCCGAAGAATCCTGCGGTGAAGAGCACGAGCCCCGGCAGCGCGATCGCCACCATCGGCACCAGCAGCAGAACCGCACCCGCGGCCATCACACCGATCGAGGAAAGGAGTACGGGGAAGCGTCCGATCCGCGAGGCGAGCGCGCCGGCCCACGGAGAGGAGGCGGTGCCTGCCAGATAGGCCAGGAAGAGCAGCGGCACCAACCAGGCCGGCAGGGCGAACGGCTCGGCCGAGAGATGGAAGCCGAGGTAGTTGTACACCGCGACGAAGGCCCCCATGAGCAGGAAGCCCTGTGCATACAGCGCCCATTGCAGCGACGAGCGCAACGGCGCGCGGAGCTTCTCCAGGATGCCGGGATCGCGGTCCACCCGCAGGCGTCCGGGGACGAACCCTCTGGCGCGGGGCGTGAGCCAGAGGAACAGTGCAGCAGCCAGCGCGCACATCAGCGCGACGGAGAGGATTCCGGCACGCCATCCGCCCACTTCCCCGACGATCCCCGACGCGATGCGGCCGAGGAGTCCGCCTACTGTGGTTCCGGCGATGTAGCTCCCTGCGGCTGCGGCGGCGTGGCGTGCCTCGACCTCCTCGCTGAGGTAGGCCAGGGCCACAGCCGGCACGGCGCCCAGTGCCACTCCCTCCGCGAATCGGAGGGACAGCAGCGTGATGATCTCGCCGCTCAACGGCGCGGAGAGCCCCAGCACCGTCGCCGTGAGAACGCCCGTGGCCATCGCCGGCACCCGACCGATGCGATCGGCCACGACCGACCAGGGGATGACGGCCAGTGCCAGACCGAGGGTGGCCGCCGACACGCTCAGGGCCGCCGTGGCCGGGCTGACGGAGAGGTCGGACGAGATCTGCGGCAGGACGGCCTGGGCGGAGTACAGCTGCGCGAACGTCGCGATGCCTGCGAAGAAGAGGCCGACGATCAGACGCCGATACTCGCGCGAACCCGGCGCGTGACCGGAGAAGGTCACTGTTCGCTGATCCGCTCCCAGAGGGCGTCCGTCTGCTCGAGCGTGCGCTCCAGGGTGTCGGAGGTATCGATCACGACGTCGGCGATCGCGAGGCGGCGGTCATCGGAGACCTGGGCGTCGATCCGGTCCTGCGCCGCGTTCTCATCCATCCCGCGCAGGTCGACGAGCCGCTGCCGACGCACCTCTGCAGGCGCATGCGCGACCACGATGAGATCCCACGGGTCGTCCACTCGCGCCTCGACGAGAAGGGGCACGTCGTAGATGACGACGGCTTCCGCGTCGTCGGCGAGGGCGGCATCGAAACGTCGCTGCGATTCCTCGCGCACCGCAGGATGCACGATCGCGTTCAGCCGCGTGAGGAGGTCGGCATCGCCGAACACCTTCGCCCCCAGCGCGGCTCTGTCGAGGGAGCCGTCCGGTGCGATGACGGCAGTGCCGAAGGCCTCCGCGATCCGCTCGAGAACCGGTGAGCCTGGCGACTGCACGTCCCGAACGATCTGATCTGCATCGACGATCACGGCACCGTGCTCTGCCAGGCGCCGGGCGATGGTCGACTTCCCGGAGGCGATGCCGCCGGTGAGGGCGATGAGGGGCATGCCGCCAGTCTAGGCGTCGTCGAGATCGTGTCTCATCGGGCGAGCAGCTGACGGCGCGAGCTGATCACGCCGGTGTCGAAGCCAGCCAGATGCAGTCCGCCGTGGAATCGCGCGTGCTCGATCTTGATGCAGCGGTCCATGACCACCGAGAGACCGGCACCCTCGGCGATCGCTGCCGCGTCCTCGTTCCACGATCCGAGCTGCAGCCACAGCGTCTGCGCCCCCACCTCGATGGTTTCCTGGGCGACGCCGGGAAGGTCGTCATGACGACGGAACACGTCGACGATGTCGGGCACCACTGGCAGGTCGCGCAAGGTCGCGTAGACGGGCTGTCCGAGGATCTCGGTCTCGCGCGGGTTCACCAGGTACACGTCGTAGGCCGTGCTGGAGAGCAGATACGTCGCCACGAAGTACGACGCGCGTGCGGGGTTGTTGGACGCTCCGACGATCGCGATCGACTTCGCGCGTCGCAGCAGTCCGAAGCGCTCCTGCTGGGTCGGCCCGATCCAGGTCCGCCCCGGCATCGTCGGCACCGCACCGGGGAGGGTGCAGGCCGCAGCATCATCCGTCACGGAGGGCAGCGCGCACGCATCGCCCGAGGTGGTCGCGCTCATCGGTTCGCTCCTGTCGCCGCGGTGAGGGCCTGATCGAGGTCCCAGACGATGTCCTCGGCATCTTCCAGTCCGACCGAGATGCGGATCAGGTCCGGACGCACACCCGCGGCGACGAGCTGCTCCTCGGTGAGCTGGCGGTGCGTCGTCGAGGCCGGGTGGATCACCAGGGTGCGGGCATCGCCGATGTTCGCGAGGTGCGAGGCGAGCTGCAGGTTCTCGATCAGGCTCTCCCCCGCCGCTCGACCCTCCGGCGACGCGACGCCGAAAGCGAAGACGGAACCGGGTCCGAGCGGCAGGTACTTGGCCGCGCGGTCATGATGCGGATGCCCTTCGAGCCCTGCCCAGGTCACGTACGCCACGCGCGGGTCGGAGGCGAGCCAATCGGCGACGATGCGAGCGTTCGCGAGGTGCGCGTCGATGCGCTGCGGAAGGGTCTCGATCCCCTGGAGCAGATTGAACGCCGACTGCGGACTGAGCGCGGGACCGATGTCACGCAGCTGTTCGGAGCGGAGCTTGGTGAGGAACCCGTACTCGCCGAAGTTGTCCCACCATTTGATGCCGCCGTACGAGTCGACGGGTTCGGTCATCTGCGGGAACTTGCCGTTGCCCCAGTCGAACGTGCCCTTCTCGATGACGACGCCGCCGAGCGTGGTGCCGTGCCCGCCGAGGAACTTCGTCACGGAATGGATGACGATGTCGGCGCCGTGTTCGAGAGGACGTGCGAGGTAGGGGGTCGCCAGCGTCGCATCGACCACGAGCGGCACACCCGCCGCGTGGGCGACGGCGGCGAGCCCCTCGATGTCGGCGATCTCACCCGACGGATTGCCGATCATCTCGACGTAGACGACCTTCGTCTCCGGGCGGATCGCGGCGGCGAAATCGGCCGGGTCCGTCGAGGCGACGAACGTGGTCTCCACGCCGAAGCGGCGCAGCGTGACGTCCAGCTGAGTGATCGTTCCGCCGTACAGCTGCGCAGCGGCGACGACGTGATCGCCCGCGCCGACCAGAGCGGCGAACGTGATGAATTCCGCGCTCATGCCCGAGGCCGTGGCGACGGCGCCGATGCCGCCTTCGAGCGACGCGAGGCGCTCCTCCAGAGCGGCGACCGTGGGGTTCCCGATCCGGGAGTAGATGTTGCCGTACTTCTGCAGGGCGAAGAGGTTGCCGGCGTCCGCCGCGTCGTCGAAGACGAACGACGTCGTCTGGTAGATCGGCACAGCCCTCGCCCCGGTCGAGGCGTCGGGGGTTCCACCGGCGTGAAGTGCTCTGGTGCGAAATCCGAAGCGATGTTCTTCCGTCATGATGTCCTCAGTTCAGCGGCGGCGAGCACATCGGCGATCTCATCGACGGCCCAGGGGTTCTGCAGCGACGTCGTGTCTCCCAGCGGCTGGGCTTCGCGACCGGCCCGTCGATCCTGCTCGGCTTCCCACAACTGCGCCAGGAGTCGTCGCATGATCTTGCCCGACCGGGTCTTGGGCAGATCGGGGACGACCACGATGTGCTGGGGCTTTGCAACGGGACCGATCGACTGCGCGACCTGAGCGCGCAGGTCGGCCGGATTCACGTCGGCACGACCGGAAGGCGTCACGAAAGCCACGACGGCCTGACCGGTGACGGGGTCGGAGACCCCGGAGGAGCCCGCCTCGCCGACCGTGTCGTGTGCGACGAGGGCCGACTCGATCTCGATCGTGGACAGTCGGTGCCCCGAGACGTTGACGACGTCGTCAAGGCGACCGAGGATCCAGATGTGCCCGTCGGCGTCCCTGGTCGCGCCATCACCGGCGACGTAGAAGCCGCCGAAGCGTCCGTGACCGGAGAATGCCGACCAGTACGCGTCGCGATAGCGCACCGGGTCGCCCCAGACGGTGCGGGCCATCCCGGGCCACGGGCGGCGGACGACGAGTGTCCCCGAGCGCCCCGGGCCCACCTCGATCCCGTCGGCGTCGACCACCGCGGCGTCGATCCCCGGCAGCGGCACCGAGGCCGAACCGGGCTTGAGCCGCGTGACGCCCGGCAGCGGGGCGATCATCGCGGCGCCGGTCTCCGACTGCCACCACGTATCGATCACCGGCAGCTCGTCACGGCCGAAGTTCTGCCGGAACCAGATCCAGGCCTCGGGGTTGATGGCCTCGCCGACCGTTCCGAGCAGTCGAAGGGTCGACAGGTCGTGGCCGCCCGGCAGCTCGGCGCCGAACCACGTCATGAAGGTGCGGATCAGCGTGGGTGCCGTGTAATACACGGTGACCCCGTACCGTTCGATGATCTCGAGATGGCGCTCCCGATGCGGCGAATCCGGCGTCCCCTCGTAGATGACCTGGGTGAGCCCGTTCGAGAGCGGGCCGTAGATCTCGTAGGTGTGCGCGGTGACCCAGGCGAGGTCCGCCGTGCACCAGTGCACGTCGTCCGGCTTCGCGTCGAAGTGCGCCCAGTGCGCCCAGCTCGCCTGCGTGAGATACCCTCCCGAGGTGTGCACGAGCCCCTTCGGCTTCCCGGTGGTGCCGGAGGTGTAGATGATGAAGAGGGGATGCTCGGCGTCGAACGCCTGGGCCTCGTGGGTAGACGGCGCGGTGTCGACCACGTCGTGCCACCAGAGATCGCGCCCGTCGGTCCACGGCACGTCCTGACCGGTGCGCCGAAGCACGAGCACGTGCTCGAGGTCGGGAAGACCGGCCGCCGCGACGTCGGCCGTGGTCTTGACCACGGTGGCGACGCCGCGACGATACTGCCCGTCGCTCGTCACCAGCAGCTTCGCGCCGGTGTCTTCGAGGCGGAAGCGTACGGCCTCGGCCGAGAATCCGCCGAACACCAGCGAATGCACGGCACCGATCCGGGCGCAGGCGAGCGTGACGACGATCGTCTCCACGAGAACGGGGAGGTAGATCACGACGCGGTCGCCCGACTGGATGCCGAGCGCGACGAGGGCGTTGGCGGCGCGGGAGACCCGCTGCTGCAGGTCGGAATAGGTCACCGCGACGCGGTCGCCCTGCTCGCCCTCGAAGTGCAGGGCCACCCTGTCTCCGTGGCCGGCATCGACGTGTCGATCGACGCAGTTCGCGGCCACGTTGAGCCTGCCGCCGACGAACCAGCGTGCCGCAGGAACCGCGTCGCCGATCGGCGGCTCCCACTCATGGGCGGTATGCCACGGCTCCGACCAGTCGAGGCGGCGGGCAGCATCCTCCCAGAACGCGACGGGATCTGCTGCCGCGCGCGCATAGGCCTCCCCCGTGACGTTCGCATGCGGGAACTCGTTCGAGGGCTCGTAGACGCGTGTCTCGTGCAGCCGGGCCTCCGTCACGCTCACACCCATCGTCGGAGCAGGTACTTCTCCACCAGCACGAGGATGCCGTTGGTGAGGGTGCCCAGCAGTGCCAGCAGAACGATCGAGAGCAGGATGCGGTCGACCCGGCCGCTGTTCTGGGAATCGGTCAGCAGGAAGCCGAGGCCCATGGACGACGCGATGAGCTCGGCGGCGACGAGGAACAGCCACGCCTGGGCGAGCGCGAGGCGAAGGCCGGAGATGACGGAGGGCACGACGGCGGGCAGTTGCACGATGCGGAACAGCGACCATCCGCGCAGGCTGAACGATCGTCCGGCCTCGACGAGCTGCGGATCGACGTGACGCAGCGCCGAGGCGACCGTGGTGTAGACGGGGAAGAACGCCCCGATCACGATGAGCGTGACCTTGGACTCCTCGCCGATCTGCATCCAGAGGATCAGCAGCGGCACCCAGGCGAGCGAGGGCACCGCACGGACGGCGGCGAGCGTCGGGCTGAGCAGCACGTCTCCCAGCCGCGACAGCCCCACCACGCCGGCCACGGCGAGCCCGATCACGGATCCGATCGCGAATCCGAGCAGCACGCGCTGCACGGAGATGGCGATGTGCGTCCAGAGCTGCCCGCTCTGCGCCAGCTCGACACCGGCCTGGAAGACAGAGGCGGGTGTGGGAAGACGGTACGACGGAATCGCTCCGTTCGTCGTCACGACCTGCCAGACGATCACGATGATCGCCGGCAGTACGAGCCCGGCGATGATCCGCGCCGCGGGTCGATCCCACGTGCGCCGAACGACGGGATCAGGGCGCCGGAGCTCTCCCCTGGCGAAGTCGAGGGCGTCTTGCGAGTCCGCAGGGACGATCACCCGCTGGTCGAGATCGCTCACTCGCCGTCGACCGCCTTCTTGGCGAACGTGTCGTTCACGAGAGACGACAGTGCCTTGTCGACGGATTCCTTGCCGCCCTGCACGTCGCCGGACTCCACGAGCACGGGAGCGATCTTCTCGAGCACGGCGACCTGGTCGTCTCCGGGGATCCCGCTCACGTCGAGATTCGAGCGCTCCTCGATCACGGTGGTGGCGACCCCGATGTCGATGCCGGCGACCTCGGCGAGAAGCGCCGCGGTCTTGTCGGGGTTCTCGAGCGCCCACTCACGGGCCTGCTCGTACGCGTCGACGACGGCCTGCGCCAGGTCGGGGTGGTTCGTGATGAACTCCTCGGTCGCATTGAGGAAGCCGTACGTGTTGAAGTCGACGTTGCGGTAGATGAGCTTGTCGCCGGACTCCGCCTCGGCCGCGGCCATGATCGGATCGAGACCCGACCACGCGTCGACCGAACCACCGTCGAGAGCGGCACGGCCGTCGGCGTGCTGAAGGTTCTGCACCTCGACGTCGGACAGAGACAGACCGCCCTCTTCGAGCGCCTGCAGCAGGAAGAAGTAGGGGTCGGTGCCCTTGGTGGCTGCGACGGAGGCGCCCTTGAGGTCTTCGATCGAGGTGATGTCGCTGTCGGGTCCGACGACGATCGCCGCCCACTCCGGCTGCGAGAAGATGTCGATGACCTGGATCGGCGAGCCGTTCGCCCGGGCCAGGAGCGCAGCCGATCCCGCCGTCGATCCGACATCGACCGACCCGGAGCGCAGCAGCTCGTTGGCCTTGTTCGAGCCGGCGGACTGCACCCACTCGACGGTGACGTCGTCGCCGAGGATGTCTTCGAGGATGCCCTGGTCGCGGATCACGAGGCTCAGCGGGTTGTAGGTGGCGAAGTCGATCGAGAGCGTGTCGGATGACCATTCGGTTGCGCCGGACGTGGGCTTCGTGTCGGTGGCTGCGGCGTTCTCTCCGGCGACGCAGCCGGTGGCGACGAGCATCATCGCCCCGGCGATCGCGATCGCGGGGATGATTCTGCGGGTGGTGATGCTCATCGGTTCTCCTCGGCGGTGCGGTGGTGGGTGTCGACGCCGAGGCCTTCGAGAAGCTCGGCGCGCAGGTCGGCGAGGCCGCGATCGGCGCGGTCTCGGGGGCGGAGGCCCGGCACGGTGATCGTGCGGGCGATGGAGGACTCGTCGGTGCCGGTTCCGTCCAGCGTGCGCAGCAGCAGCACACGGTCGGCGAGGTAGAGGGCCTCTTCCACGTCGTGGGTGACGAGGAGAACCGTGGTCGGCTCCGCGGCATGGATCTTCAGCAGCAAGTCGTGCATGCGCAGGCGGGTGAGTGCGTCGAGCGCTCCGAACGGCTCGTCGAGCAGGAGGACGCCGGGGTTGCGGGCGAGGGCTCTCGCGAGGGATGCGCGCTGCGCCATGCCGCCGGACACCTCGCGCGGGCGCTGGTCGGCGGCATGGTCGAGGCCGACCAGGTGCAGCAGCTCGCGCACGCGTTCACGACCGGCACGACGGGCGGTACCGCGTGGCAGGCCGAGCTCGACGTTCTGGGCGATCGTGCGCCACGGGAGCAGTCGGGGCTCCTGGAATGCGACGGCCGTGCGTTCGTCGACGTCGGCGACGAGCGTGTCATCGAGGCGGATGCTGCCCCGTGTCGGTGCGTCCAGGCCGCCGACGAGGCGAAGCAGGGTCGACTTTCCGCACCCGGAGGGTCCGACCACGGCGACGATCTCGCCCGCGGAGATGTCGAGATCTACAGTGCGCAGCACGTCGCGGCGTCCGCTCGCCAGCGGAAACGATCGTTCGATTCCGTCGAGCCGGACCGCCTGCGCGGTCCCCCACGCCGTCGGCACGGCTGTGGTGCGCGGCGCGGGCAGCAAGGCGGTCATGTGCCCATGCTGGCCGAGTGGATCGATTGCTACGAATACCGGCGTAATGCTGCGTCACGCACGGGAATCCTCCACGCGGACATGCGAAACGGGCCGCCACACCCGCCCGAAGGCGAGGTGACGACCCGTTTCAGAATGCTGCTTACGCGTTGCCGCCCGAGAGCTTCTCGCGCAGAGCGGCGAGAGCCTCGTCGTCCGCGAGGGTACCGGCGCCGGCAGCCTCGCTGGTGAAGGACTGGCCACCGAAGTCGTCTCCGGCCGCAGCCTCGGCCTCGGCCGCCTTGACGACCTGAGCCTTGTGCGCCTCCCAGCGAGCCTGGGCTGCAGCGTACTCCTGCTCCCATGCCTCGCGCTGGGCGTCGAAGCCTTCCTTCCACGCACCGGTCTCGGCGTCGAAGCCCTCCGGGTACTTGTACTCGCCGTTCTCGTCGTACTCGGCGAGCATGCCGTACAGGGCCGGGTCGAACTCGGTGCCGTTGGGGTCGACCGACTCGTTGGCCTGCTTCAGCGACAGCGAGATGCGACGACGCTCGAGGTCGATGTCGATGACCTTGACGAAGACCTCTTCGCCGACCGACACGACCTGCTCAGCCAGCTCGACGTGCTTGCTGGAGAGCTCGGAGATGTGGACGAGGCCCTCGATGCCGTCTGCGACGCGGACGAACGCACCGAACGGGACGAGCTTGGTGACCTTACCCGGCGTGACCTGTCCGATCGCGTGGGTACGGGCGAAGACCTGCCACGGGTCCTCCTGCGTCGCCTTCAGCGACAGGGAGACGCGCTCGCGGTCGAGGTCGACCTCGAGGATCTCGACGGTGACCTCCTGGCCCACCTCGACGACCTCGGAGGCGTGCTCGATGTGCTTCCAGGACAGCTCGGAGACGTGCACGAGGCCGTCCACGCCGCCCAGGTCGACGAACGCACCGAAGTTGACGATCGACGAGACGACACCCTTGCGGACCTGACCCTTGTGCAGGTTGTTCAGGAACGTGGTGCGCGACTCCGACTGCGTCTGCTCGAGCAGCGCACGGCGGCTCAGGACGACGTTGTTGCGGTTCTTGTCGAGCTCGAGGATCTTGGCTTCGATCTCCTGGCCGAGGTACGGCGTGAGGTCGCGGACGCGGCGCAGCTCGATGAGCGAAGCCGGGAGGAAGCCACGGAGGCCGATGTCGACGATGAGTCCACCCTTGACGACCTCGATGACCGTACCGGTGACGACGCCGTCGTTCTCCTTGATCTTCTCGACGTCTCCCCAGGCACGCTCGTACTGTGCGCGCTTCTTGGAGAGGATCAGACGGCCTTCCTTGTCCTCCTTCTGGAGAACGAGGGCCTCGACCAGATCGCCGACAGCGACGACCTCGTTGGGGTCGACGTCGTGCTTGATCGAGAGCTCACGCGAGGGGATGACACCCTCGGTCTTGTAGCCGACATCGAGGAGGACCTCATCGCGGTCGATCTTGACGATCGTGCCTTCGATGATGTCGCCGTCGTTGAAGAACTTCAGGGTCTTCTCGACCGCGGCCAGGAAGTCCTCAGCAGATCCGATGTCGTTGATGGCGACCTGCTTGGTGGCCGGGGCGGTCGTTGCGGTAGTCATGTAGTGGGTTGTCCTTGTTGAATGGAGACTCGGGCTGGGAGGCAACGGCCGCGCACGGCCGACTGCATGCTTTACAGCAGTTGGATTTTGGTTTTCTCGCCACGAGGGCACGCGTATGCACGCCACGAGTGACAGTTAACGCTATCAGAAGTTCCGACACTGCAGGAGTCGGATTCCCCCGAGCATCGCGCTGTGGATAACTCACACGGGCCGTCGACCCTCCGGGTTACCGTGTCTGGGTGATCCCGCCGACAGCTTCCTCCGCCATTCCCCGTCGTTCCGGTGCGCTCATGATGGTCTCGATCGTCCTGATGCTCGCGGGCTGCGCGCCGACGCCCGAGCCGACACCCACTCCCACCGCGGCCTTCGCCTCGGAGGAAGAAGCCTTCGCCGCCGCAGAAGAGACGTATCGGGCCTACACGGATGCGGTAAACCAGGTCGACTTCAGCGACCCTTCGACATTCGACGCCGTGTACGTGCTGCTGTCCGGCGCAAGTGAAGCGTCAACGAGGAAGGTCTTTAGCGAGTTCTATGCTGCGAAGGCTCGCACGATCGGGATCACAAAGTACGACTCGTTCGCCGGAGCCTCCGCGGATCTCGCTAGCGGAACCATCTCAGCGAATGTCTGCATTGATGTAACCGAGGTCGACGTTGTCGACGAATCCGGCTCATCCGTAGTCTCTCCCGATCGACCCGCCCGACAACCCATGCTGGTCACCTTTGACGGAGCGCATGGCAGTGGACTCGTCACGATCTCAGCCCAAGATCCGACAGACACATTCACGTGCGCGTCGTAATCGCCTCCTTGTTGCTTCTCGTCCAGGTGCCTTTGTTGTCGGCGTCGGCAACTAGCTCCTGCAACGTGGCCGTCGCTTGGGTAGCTGGCTGCAGCAATAATGGCAACTCCTTGACCATCTCCGGCACGCAAACCCAGACCTCGTCCGACGGCCCCCGCGACAGCGCGCCGCGCCCCGACTCCCCGTCCTTTCCCGCCTTCCCCGTGCACGAGTTCGACTTCGACTCATGTCTCGACGACTGGAACAGCTCCCGCGGCTGCTTCCGCACCGTCATCGATGAGGAACCGTCGTCACCGGGCACCGACTCTCCTGCAGCCCCGGCGATCACGATCGACGACCTGGCGCAGTTCGCTCCGGATCCGGTCGCGAACGAGGGCGAGCCCGACAACGTCGGCGTGGCCGGGATGCCGACGAACTTCATCGCAGCGGCATCCGTGCACACGCGCTCTGGCACGCTTTTCGGCGCACCGCTCAGCGTGCGCTTCACGCCTGTCGGCTATGAGTTCGTGCACGGCGACGGCACGTCCGCCACTTCGAGCACAGGCGGACAGACGTGGTCGGCGCTCGGTCAATCACCGTTCACCCCCACTTCCACCAGCCATGTGTACAGCGAACGGGGCACGTACCAGGCGCACGTCACGGTCCGTTACGCCGCCGAAGTCGACCTCGGCGGCGGCTGGTTCCCAGTGGCCGGCGACCTCACGATCCGCGGCCCCGCGCGGGAGATACGCATCTTCGAGGCGCACACCGCGCTCGTGGCGTTCACCTGCGCGCAGCGACCGTCGGCACCCGGCTGCTGAGACGACGCACCCGGACTAGCGCACGGCGGTCACGACGACCGGAGCACCGTCCGCATCCACATAGCCTTCCAGCGTCAGCTTCGCATCCGCGGCGACGCCCTCCGCCGGCACGAACGTGACCTGCGGAACCAGATCCATCGTGCAGACCTGGTTCGCGCTCGGCTCCAGCCGGACGATCCCCTCCGTCTCGCTGACGACTTCGACGGTTCCGGCGGCCGGCGTACACGTCGACGACCCCCATGTCAGGATCGCGAGCTCGCGCTCATCGATCCACGTCGCCGCCGGTGCCTGCGGAGACATCCTGTCCGCAGGGATGATCTCCCCGTCCGCGAGCCCGGGCAGAGTGAGCTCGCTCTTCACGCCTGCCGCGTCGGTCACCGTCAGCTCCACCGGGCGTGAGGAATCGAACCCGGCCGGCAAGCCCATGTAGGTTCCGTGCGCGGTCTGCACGTCCGCACACGCCTCGTCCTCCCCGTCGACGTGCACGATCTCGAGGGACTGATCCCCCGCGACGATGTCCCCGATCTGCGGCACGCACGCATCGCCCCATGTCTTCAACACGAATGACGTTCCATCGAGCCACGCCGCCTTCGGGGCATATGACGTGTCAGAGGTGTTCGGATCGGACGTCGACTCCGGAACCGGAGAAGTTCCCGCCGACGTCGCGCATCCGGCCAGTGCCGCGGCGAGCACCACCCCGCCCAGGACGAGGGACGAGAACGTGCGAAGAGGAGCTTTCATACCCGTGAGTGTCCCCACCGAGCGGATCGTCTCAGTCTGCGACCGACAAGCGCCGGCCCGCGCCACGTGCCCGTGTCAGACTGTCGTTCGTGACCGATCGCCTCATGCTGCTCGACACCGCCAGCCTCTACTTCCGTGCCTTCTACGGCGTCCCCGACAAGGTGACCGCACCGGACGGCTCGCCGATCAACGCAGCACGCGGTCTGCTCGACATCATCGCTAAGCTCGTCACGCTCTACGAGCCCACTCATGTGGTCGCCTGCTGGGACGACGACTGGCGCCCGCAGTGGCGCGTCGACCTCATCCCCAGCTACAAGACGCACCGCGTCGTCGAAGTCGTCGAGAGCGGGCCAGACGTCGAAGAGGTTCCCGACCCTCTCGAAGCCCAGATCCCCCTCATCCGCGAGACGCTCGCGGCGATCGGGATCCCCATCGTCGGGGTCGCGGAGCACGAGGCCGACGACGTGATCGGCACGCTCGCGACCACCGCGACGATGCCGGTCGACATCGTCACGGGCGACCGTGACCTGTTCCAGCTCGTCGACGACGCCCGCGACGTGCGGGTAATCTACACCGCACGCGGCATGAGCAACCTCGAGATCGTGACCGATGCGACGGTGGTCGCGAAGTACGGCGTGCTCCCCTCGCAGTACGCCGACTTCGCCACCATGCGCGGCGATGCCTCAGACGGACTCCCCGGGGTGGCCGGCGTCGGCGAGAAGACCGCGGCGACCCTGCTCCAGGCGCACGCCGATCTCGAGGGCATCCGTGCCGCCGCGGAGGCAGGCGAGGGCATGAGCGCCGGAGTGCGTGCGAAGCTGCTCGCGGCATCCGCCTACCTCGATGTCGCGCCGACGGTGGTGGCCGTCGCCACCTCCCTCCCCCTCACCGCACCCGACGTTCCGCTTCGAGTGCTCGACCCCGCAGAGGTGGACGCGGCCACGGCACTCGCGGAGAAGTGGAACCTCGGCGGCTCCATGACGCGTGCGGTCGCCGCGGTGTCCAACGCCGCACTCAAAGCCGGCTGACAGGGCGACGGAGCGGGTCTACTCCGCCCAGGCGAGCAGACGCGAGAGCCCCCAGGTCGTCACGATCCGCGACGCGGGGATCCCCGCCCGCTCCGCGCGCTCGGCGCCGTGGTCCAGCAGTGAGAGCTGGCCGGGAGCATGAGCATCCGAATCGATGGAGAACAGGCATCCCGCCTCCAGGGCGATCGCGATCAGCTCATCCGGCGGATCCTGACGCTCAGGCCGGGAATTGATTTCGACGGCCACTCCGTTGTCGGCGCAGGCGGAGAAGACCGCTGCCGCATCGAACGCCGACTGCGGGCGCGCGCCCCGCTCGCCCTGTACGAGTCGACCTGTGCAGTGTCCGAGCACGTTCACCCTCGGGTGCGACACCGCGGCGATCATCCGCGCGGTCATCGGACGCGAGTGCATGCGCAGCTTGGAGTGGACCGATGCCACGACGATGTCGAGCTCGGCGAGCAGGTTGTCTTCCTGATCGAGCGCCCCGTCTTCGAGGATGTCGACCTCGATGCCGGTGAGAAGGGTGAAACCGTCGCCGGATTCCGCACGCACGAGGGGCATCTGCTCGCGCAGCCGCTCCGCAGAGAGCCCTCTGGCCACCCGAAGGCGTGGCGAGTGATCCGTGATCGCTTGATACTCGTGCCCGAGGGCGCGTGCAGCAGCAGCCATCACCGAGAGCGGAGTCGTTCCATCGGACCAGTCGGTATGCGCGTGCAGGTCGCCGCGGAGCTTCGCGCGAAGCTCGGAGACGCGCTCGGGTTCGACATCTCCCCGCAGCTCGACGAGGTAGTCGGGAACCTGCCCCGCCTGGGCCTGACGGATCACCGCGAACGTCGACTCGCCGATGCCCCTCGCCGCACGCAGTCGGGTGGGATCGGCGCGGACGTCGTCGGGAAGGTCCTGCAGTGTCGCCGCGGCCTGACGAAACGCCTTCGCTCGATAGCGCGACGCCCGCTCGCGCTCCAGCAGAGAGGCGATCTCCAGCAGCGCGTCGACGGGGTCCACGGTCACTCCTTCGGAGCAGCCAGTTCGCGACTCACCGAGATCCACTGGTCGAGCTTCGCTAGGGCGCGACCGTCGTCGACCGCCGCCGACGCCTTGTCGTAGCCTTCACGCAGGCGCTCCAGGATCGGCCGCTGCACCTGAGTGGCGTCCTGCGAGAGCTCGAAGGCGACGATGCCCGCCGCGGCGTTGAGCAGCACAATGTCACGCACGGCGCCGGTCTCCCCCGCCAAGGTGCGCCGGAGCACCTCCGCATTGTGCTGGGGCGAGCCGCCGATGAGGTCGGCGAGATCGGCGATCGGGATGCCGAGGTCGCGGGGGTCGAGGTCGTGCTCGTGGATGTCCCCGCGGGTGACCTCCCAGATGCGACTGTGTCCGGTGGTGGTGAGCTCGTCGAGTCCGTCATCGCCACGGAAGACGAGCGCCGTCGCACCACGGGTACGGAACACACCCGTGATCAGCGGGACGCGCTCGATCTGCGCGACGCCGACCGCGTTGGCCTCGGCACGAGCGGGGTTGCACAGCGGTCCGAGCATGTTGAAGACGGTCGGCACTCCCAGCTCCGCCCGCACGGGACCGGCGTGCTTGAAGCCCGGGTGGAAGGCTCCGGCCCAGGCGAAGGTGATGCCGGTGCGGTCGAGGATGGATGCGACGGCGGCAGGGTCGAGGGACAGCTCGAGCCCGAGGGCCCCCAGCACGTCGGAAGACCCGGAGGCGGAGCTCGCCGCGCGATTGCCGTGCTTGACCACGGGCACACCCGTCGCGCCGATGATGATCGCCGCCGTGGTCGAGACGTTCACCGTGCCGACTCGGTCACCGCCGGTTCCGACGATGTCCAGCACGTCGGGTGAGACGGGAAGGGGAACCGCAGCCTCGAGGATCGCATCGCGGAAGCCGACGATCTCGTCGATCGTCTCCCCCTTCGCACGGAGGGCTACGAGGAAGCCCGCCAACTGCGCTTCGGTGACGCCTCCCTGCATGATCTGACGCATGGCCCACGTGGACTCCCACACGCTGAGATCACGGCGCTCCAACAGAGAGGAGAGCACGTCGGACCAGGTCAGGGAATCAGCCATGTGTGCGATCCTATCGGCGCAGAGAAAACATGCAGATGCTTCCGAACACACGTGCACAGGGGCCTCACCCCTTGTTTCCCGCGGATTCACCGGGTATTCGCAGTGTTTTCTTAGGGTCCCCTAAGTCCAAGGCAGGCTATTCGAGGGCCGTCGGTGCAAGAATCACGCCCGCGGATCGGCCATAATGGAGGGGTGACGACCTCAGCGACGTATGCCCCGGCGGCGAGAACGATTAAGCGGCCCAACCCGGTAGCTGTCGGCACCATTGTGTGGCTCGGCAGTGAGGTGATGTTCTTCGCGGGACTCTTCGCGATCTACTTCACCCTCCGCAGCACCTCTCCGGAGCTGTGGGCGGCCCGGACCGAGCTGCTGAACGTCCCGTTCGCCGCAGTGAACACTGCGATCCTCGTACTCTCCTCGTTCACGTGCCAGATGGGCGTGTTCGCGGCAGAGGACCTGCAGCCCTACAAGATCGGCAAGGGACAGAAGAACGGCGCCGGACGCCGTCGCCTGTTCGGATGGGGAATGGTCGAGTGGTTCTTCCTCACCTTCGCCCTCGGCGCGATCTTCGTCTCCGGCCAGGTCTGGGAGTATGCCCAGCTCGTTGCTGAGGGCATGCCCATCAGCGCTGACTCGTACGCTTCCGCGTTCTACCTGACGACGGGCTTCCACGCCCTGCACGTCACCGGCGGACTGGTCGCGTTCCTGCTCGTCATCGGACGCGCTTACGCCGTCAAGAACTTCCGGCACAAGGAGGCGACCTCCTCGATCGTGGTGTCCTACTACTGGCACTTCGTCGACGTCGTCTGGATCGTGCTGTTCCTCGTTATCTACTTCCTGAAATAAGAGCGGAGCTGATCCCCGAGATGGCACGAGAGAAGAAGCGCCGTTCCAGCGGTCGTCGCAGCCCTTTGGCGGCGGCCGCGCTCATCGGCGCAGGCCTCATGATCACCGGCGCCGTGTACGCCGGCGCGACCGCTGCGTTCGCCGCGACCGACACCCAGTCGGCGGCGACCTCGCAGTTGACCGTGGAGGACGGCAAGAAGCTGTTCACGGCCAACTGCGCCACCTGCCACGGTCTCGACCTGCAGGGAACCGCCAACGGCCCCAGCCTCTACGGCGTGGGTGAGCTGGCGACCGAGTTCCAGCTCTCGACCGGCCGCATGCCTCTGCAGATGCAGGGCCCCCAGGCGCCGCAGAAGGCCCCGCAGTTCACCGAGGACCAGATCCTCGCGATCTCGTCCTTCGTCCAGTCCGAGGCTCCCGGCCCGACGTTCCCGTCGGACCACATCCTCGACGGCAAGGGCGATGTCTCCAACGGCGCCGAGCTGTTCCGCGTCAACTGCGCGATGTGCCACAACGTGGCCGCCGCGGGTGGAGCGCTCACCGAGGGCAAGTACGCCCCCGGACTCAGCGAGACCAGCGCGCTGCACATGTATGCCGCCATGGTCACCGGCCCCCAGAACATGCCGGTCTTCGGCGACATGAACCTGTCCGACGAAGACAAGCGCGACATCATCTCGGCGCTGCTCTTCCAGCAGCAGTCCGTGCAGATCGGTGGCTTCTCGCTGGGCTCGCTCGGTCCGGTCTCCGAAGGCCTGTTCGTGTGGATCTTCGGTATCGGCGCGCTCGTCGCCGTCACCGTGTGGATCACGGCGAAGTCCAACTGACGCTTAATCATCGAAGAGGAACGTACGAGGAGCACCATGGCACACGACGACGACTCGCAGGCTCTTGACAGGGCCTACCAGCCCTCTCCGGGGCTGGGTGTCGCAGTCAGCGATCCCGTGCAGAACCCCGGGCTTCCGCCGCACCGCGAGCGGATGACCGATAAGGACCCGCGCGCCGAGAAGGCCGCTGTCCGCACTGTCTACACGCTGTTCTATCTCTCGCTCGCCGGCAGCATCTGGGCGGTCGCCGCCTACATGCTGTTCCCGATCGAGAGCGGCGCGCTCATCGACATCCGGCAGAACAACCTCTTCATCGGTCTCGGCATCGCGCTCGCGCTGCTGGCCCTCGGCATCGGTGCCATCCACTGGTCCAAGGCCCTCATGTCCGACAAGGAGTTCATCGAGCACCGCCACCCCACCCGTGGCAAGGACTCCACGCGCGAAGCGGCCATCAAGGCCTTCTCCGACGCGAATGAGGAGTCGGGCTTCGGCCGTCGCTCGATGATCCGCAACTCGCTTTTCGCCGCGATCGTCGCCTCGATCATCCCCGGCGTGACGCTGTTCCGTGGCCTGGCGCCGCACTCCACTCCGGAAGACCCCACCGCGGGCGACCCGGTCGTGCTGCTCAAGCACACCATGTGGGAAGAGGGCGCGCGCCTGGTGCGCGATCCCGACGGCACCCCGATCCGCGCGGCTGACGTCACCCTGGGTTCGGCGTTCCACGTGATCCCGGAGGAACTCGCCACCCTCAGCCACAGCGACGGCTACCTCGAAGAGAAGGCCAAGGCCATCGTGCTGATGATGCGCCTGCGCCCCGAGCAGCTGATCGAGGCCGAGGACCGCAAGGACTGGTCCTACGACGGCATCGTCGCGTACTCCAAGGTCTGCACGCACGTCGGATGCCCTGTGGCTCTGTACGAGCAGCAGACCCACCACCTGCTGTGCCCGTGCCACCAGTCGCAGTTCGACGTCACGGACCATGCAAAGGTCATCTTCGGCCCGGCGGCTCGTCCGCTGCCGCAGCTGCCCATCACCGTCGATGACGAGGGCTACCTGGTCGCACGCAGCGACTTCAAGGAACCCGTCGGCCCGAGCTTCTGGGAGCGCCATTGAGCACCGCAACGCTGTCCAAAGAGGACAAGGACACCAAGGCGCCCCTCGGCGGTCGCTTCGTCGGTGCCGCGTCGAACTACATCGATGAGCGCACCAGCCTCTCCGGCTTCGTCAAGGAGCTCGGACGCAAGATCTTCCCCGACCACTGGTCGTTCATGCTCGGCGAGATCGCGCTCTGGAGCTTCGTCGTGGTGTTCCTCTCCGGAACCTTCCTGACGTTCTTCTTCCAGGCGTCCATGGTCGAGACCCACTACACCGGCGCCTACGCTCCGATGCGGGGTATCGAGATGTCCGCGGCGCTCGAGTCGTCGCTGCACATCTCCTTCGATCTGCGCGGTGGACTCCTGGTCCGGCAGATCCACCACTGGGCCGCCCTCGTGTTCATCGCCGGCATCGGCGTGCACATGCTCCGCGTGTTCTTCACCGGTGCCTTCCGCAAGCCGCGTGAGCTCAACTGGGTGATCGGCTTCATCCTCTTCATCCTCGCGATGGCCGAGGGCTTCACCGGATACTCGCTTCCCGACGACCTGCTCTCGGGCAACGGCCTCCGCATCATCGACGGCATGATCAAGGGTCTCCCCCTGATCGGCACCTGGACCTCGTTCCTCCTCTTCGGTGGCGAGTTCCCGGGTACCGACATCGTCGGACGCCTGTACACGCTGCACATCCTGCTGCTGCCGATGCTCGTCATCGCGCTGATCGTGGTGCACCTGATGCTCATGATCATCAACAAGCACACGCAGTTCGCCGGCCCGGGCCGCACGAACGACAACGTCGTGGGCTACCCGATGATGCCGGTGTACATGTCCAAGATGGGCGGATACCTGTTCATCGTCTTCGGCACCATCGTGTTGATCGCGACGTTCTTCCAGATCAACCCGATCTGGAACTACGGTCCGTACGACCCGTCCCCTGTCTCTGCCGGCACCCAGCCCGACTGGTACATCGGCTTCGCCGACGGCGCCCTGCGTCTGGCACCGTCGAACTGGGACATCGTCTTCCTCGACCACACCTGGTCGTTCGGCATCATCGCCCCGGTTCTGGTCCTCGGCCTGTTCATCGTGGCGGTGGCGATCTACCCCTTCATCGAGGCGTGGGTCACCGGAGACAAGCGCGAGCACCACATCGCACAGCGCCCGCGCAACGCCGCGACGCGCACGGCGATCGGTGTGGCCGGCGTCATCTTCTACGCCGTCCTCTGGGCCGCGGCATCGTCCGACCTCATCGCGACGCACTTCATGCTCACGATGGAGGGCGTGATCCACACGCTGCAGGCCCTGCTCTTCCTCGGGCCGATCCTGGGTTACTTCGTCACGAAGCGCATCTGCATCGCGCTGCAGAAGAAGGACCGCGAGATCGTGCTGCACGGTTTCGAGTCCGGCCGCATCGTCCGCCTCCCCGGTGGCGAGTTCATCGAGGTGCACCAGCCGGTCGACAAGTACGACCGCTGGAAGCTGATCGACGTCGACACTTACGAGCCCCTCGTGGTGCGCCCCAATGACAAGGGCCGCATCCCGTGGACCGAGAACCTCCGTTCCTCGATCTCCCGTTGGTTCTTCGAGGACCGTCTCGCCCCGCTCACGCAGGCCGAGGTCGAGGCGGCGGATGCTCACCAGCACCACGTCACGGCCCACAACGACGAGACCGAGGCTGCAGAGATCCAGGGCGCCCACGAGCGCGCAGGATTCCCTGACGCCCCGCTCACGGTCGATGAGACCCACGTCGACGAGACGCCGAACACGCCGAGCACGGTCATCGCGACCGAGCCGGTGAAGAAGCCTCGCAAGAAGTCGGAGGATGGCGAGTAGTCGCCACTCCCCCACTGATGAAGGCCTCGTCCCTGCGGACGGGGCCTTCATCGTTAATCCCCTAATGAGAGGATCGATCCATGTCGTCCGTCGTCCAGCTGATCCGCGGCACCGCCCTCGCCGAAGTCCCCTACGCCTACGCCGCGACCGCACCGGCCGGCTCACGCCTGATCTTCCTCGCCGGCGCGTGCCCGCTGAACGACGATGGCACGACTGCTGCACCCGGCGACTACGCCGCTCAGGCGGCCAAGTGCGTAGAGACCCTCCAGGGGGCGCTCGAGATCGCCGGCGCGACCATGACGGACGTCATCAGCACGCGGGTACTCGTGGCCTCCTCATCGCAGGCCGACCTCGTCGCGGCCTGGGATGTCATCCATGCGGCTTTCGGCGCGCACGACGTGCCCAGCACGCTCCTGGGCGTGACGGTGCTCGGCTACGACGACCAGCTGGTCGAGATCGAAGCGATCGCGGCTGTCTCCGAATGAGCATCAACGTCGTCGTCCGCCCGGCCGCGCCCGACGATGACGCGGCGACGGAACAGATCGAAGTGGCCGCCGATGCCCTCCTCATCGAACGGTTCGGAGCCGTCGACTGGCCTCCCCCGACGCCCCCGCAGGAACGCGCGTCGATGCCGGGCTTCGTCCTCGTCGCCGAACACCACGACGGGACCACCACGACGCCGGTCGTCGTGGGCTTCGTGCACGTGCTGGAGCTCGACGGCCACGCGCATCTCGAGCAGCTCTCGGTGCTTCCCTCTTACGGACGCCAGGGTATCGGTCGTGAGCTCGTCACGGCCGCGCTCACGGAATCGCGCCTCCGGGGTCATACCGAGATCACCCTTCGCACCTACATCGACGTGCCCTGGAACGCCCCCTTCTACACGTCCTGCGGCTTCGTCGTGAGCGAGCCGGACACCCCACTGCTCCGAGATCTGGTCCAGGTCGAATCCGCGCTGGGCCTCTTCGAGCACGGACCGCGCACGCAGATGACGGCTGTGCTCTGATTCACGGCTGTGCTCTGATTCACGGCTGTGCTCTGATTCACGGCTGTGCTCTGATCCACGGATGTGCTCCGATCGGTAGCAGTACGTCGATCGTCGAACGCGCCGCGATCGACGACGGCACCTCTGCCGCTGACCTCGCCCGGCCGCACTGGCTGGCGTATACCCCCGGCTCCGGCATTGACCGCAATCCGTCGCTGAGCGACTGGATTCCACCGGATGGTTCTCGCGTGTCTCCGTAGGCTGGAATCATGATCGATCGTGCCGAGTTCTACGCAGCCAAGTTGACCTATGAGACAGACCCCAGCGATGTGCACACGGCGCTCAAGGCCGGCGAGAACATCGTCGTCGTCGACGTCCGCTCCGACGAGGCGTGGGCCCAGGGGCGGATCGCCGGTGCCGTGCACATGCACTACAGCGAGATCGCCTCGCGTGCTGCCACCGAGATCCCCGAGGGTACGGACGTGGTCGTCTACTGCTGGAGCCCCGGCTGCAACGCCGGCGCCAAGGGCGCGCTCGAGTTCGCCCGCCTCGGATACGCCGTACGCGAGATGATCGGCGGTTTCGAGTACTGGGTCCGGGAGGGTTACGCGGTCGAAGACAGCGATGGCGTCCACCACCGCCCCGTGGATCCGTTGACCGGCATCGCACGCATCCGCGCCCACGCCTGATCACGGCCCCGGCGCACGAAGAAGGCCCCCGGATTCCTCCGGGGGCCTTCTTCAGTGCAGCTGGGTCAGCGGGCGAAGTTGCCGCGGTAGTACTCGTACACCCAGCCGACGATCGCGACGACGAAGATCGCGAGGCCGATCGGCAGGAGGAAGTGCCCGACCGCGAGCCCCACGACGAAGACTCCCGCCGAGGCAGCGAGGACGATGGGCCACCAGGACCACGGGCTGAACTCGCCGAGCTCCGGGTCACCGTCGTCGATGTCGGAGGTCAGGATGTCTTCGGGCAGCTCACCACGCTGCGCCTTGTGAGTGCGATCGAGATAGAACGCGATCATCGCTGCCATGAAGGCGGCGAAGAACAGGGCGACCGTACCGACCCACTCGATTCGCATCGCGAAGTTGTCGTTCGGTGTGGCCAGGATGTGCCAACCGGTGTAGACGACTCCGACGAGAGCGAAGAACGCCGTCAGGATCCACCAGAGAATGACGTTGTCGCGCATGACTTAGTGGGCCTCTCGCTCGCCGGGAGCCGTCGTGGCGAACTCCGCAGCCTCCGGGTGATTCAGGTCGAACGCAGGCCGCTCGCTGCGGATGCGCGGGATCGACGTGAAGTTGTGACGCG
Organism: Microbacterium sp. PAMC22086; assembly: GCF_019443525.1. NCBI lineage: Bacteria > Bacillati > Actinomycetota > Actinomycetes > Micrococcales > Microbacteriaceae > Microbacterium > Microbacterium sp. PAMC22086. Next base: position 2,769,807 of record NZ_CP080380.1, read on the forward strand.
GGGGCGGGCAGGACGTCGCCCACTCGAGCGATCCGCCGTAGCCCCACGGGTCGTTGACCGTGACCTTCGGCGCCTTGCGGGCGGTGATCCAGACGTTCAGGAAGAACGGCAGCATCGAAGCGCCCAGGATGATGGCACCGATCGTCGAGACCTGGTTCTGCCAGGTCCATCCGTCGGCCTCCGAGTAGTCGGCGTAACGACGCACCATGCCGTCGACGCCCAGCCAGTGCTGGATGAGGAAGGTCATGTGGAAGCCGATGAACAGAAGCCAGAAGTGCACGTAGCCGAGACGCTCGTTCAGCATGCGTCCGGTCCACTTCGGCCACCAGAAGTAGAAGCCGGCGAACATGGCGAACACCACGGTTCCGAACACCACGTAGTGGAAGTGGGCGACCACGAAGTACGAGTCGGAGAGGGCGAAGTCCAGCGGCGGAGCCGCGAGGATGACACCGGTCAGACCACCGAAGACGAACGACACGAGGAACCCGAGAGCGAAGACCATCGGAGTCTCGAAGGTGACCGACCCTCGCCAGAGGGTACCGATCCAGTTGAAGATCTTCACACCCGTCGGCACGGCGATCAGCATCGTCATGAGCGCGAAGAACGGCAGCAGGACCGAGCCCGTCACATACATGTGGTGAGCCCACACCGCGACCGAGAGAGCGGCGATGGCGATCGTCGCGTAGACGAGGGTCTTGTATCCGAAGATCGGCTTGCGGCTGAAGACCGGGAAGATCTCGGAGACGATACCGAAGAACGGCAGCGCGATGATGTACACCTCGGGGTGACCGAAGAACCAGAACAGGTGCTGCCAGAGCAGAACGCCGCCGTTGGCCGGGTCGTAGATGTGAGCACCGAGGATGCGGTCGGCCGCCGCGGCGAAGATGGCTGCGGCAAGCACCGGGAACGCCATCAGGATCAGGAGGCTCGTGATGAGCGTGTTCCACGAGAAGATCGGCATGCGCCACATCGTCATACCGGGGGCACGCATCGTGATGATCGTGGTGATGAAGTTGACGGCACCGAGGATCGTTCCGAATCCGGAGATGCCGAGACCCACCATCCAGAGGTTTCCACCCGCACCCGGCGAGAACGATGCCCCTGCCAACGGCTGATAGGCGAACCACCCGAAGGATGCCGCGCCCTGCGGGGTGAGGAAGCCGGCCACCGCGATCGTGGAACCGAACAGGAAGAGCCAGAAGGCGAAGGCGTTCAGACGCGGGAAGGCGACGTCAGGGGCGCCGATCTGCAGGGGCAGGATCGCGTTGGCGAAGCCGGCGAACAGCGGCGTCGCGAACATCAGCAGCATGATCGTGCCGTGCATCGTGAACAGCTGGTTGTACTGCTCCTTGGTCGGGATGATCTGCATACCCGGCGCGAACAGCTCGGCACGGATGACGAGTGCCATCACACCGCCGAGGAGGAAGAACATCACCGACGCGATCAGGTACATGTACCCGATGGTCTTGTGGTCGGTGGAGGTGATCCACTTGACGACGATGTTGCCCTTCTGCTCGACGCGCGAGGAGCTCATGAGAGCGGCCTGGCGTGCGGGCAGAGTCTGGGGACGCGAGCGGGGAGACTCGTCGGTACGGGGAGCTTCTGTGGTCGACATGGCTTACTCCCCTCCTTCCTCGGTGTCGGTCTTCGGGGTGGTCCCCGGAAGGTTCGAGAGACGGTCGTAGGCGCCGGTGATGTCACCGGTGTTGCCCTGCTCCTCGAGCGACGCGAGGTAGGAGTCGTACTCGCTCTGCGAGACGACCTTCACGTTGAAGAGCATCATCGAGTGGTACTCACCGCAGAGCTCGGCGCACTTGCCGGCGTACTCGCCCTCACGGGTGGGGATGAACGACCAGGAGTTGTCCTTCCCGATGAACATGTCCTTCTTGTACAGGAAGTCGATGATCCAGAAGGAGTGGATGACGTCGCGCGACTGAAGGTTGATCGTGACCTTCTTGTCGACCGGCAGCACCAGCGTCGGCAGCTGCGCCTGATCGATGTTGCCGTCCTTGTCGGGCTGGGCCTGGATGCCCATGGTCCACACAGCGTCGGAGTTGTCCTTCTCGTCTCCGTCGTACTGGAAGTCCCACGCCCACTGCTTCGCGATGGCGGTGATCTCGACGTCGGGCTCGTCCCACTTGGCCTCGATCTCCGTCTGATCGCGAGCGGTGAAGAAGAACATGCCCAGAACCAGGATGAGCGGCACGATCGTGTAGAAGATCTCGATCGGCATGTTGTAGCGCATCTGCACCGGGAGACCGGTCTGGCCCTTGCGACGGCGGTAGGCGATCGCCGCCCAGGCCATCAGGCCCCAGGTGATGATGCCGACGGCGAGAAGCACGATCCACGAGTTGACCCAGAGCGACGAGACACGCTCGGTCTGGTTGGTGGCCGCGGGTCCACCCTCCACGAAGCCCGGAAGAAAGCCGTTCAGCTCGGTGGGAGAGCATCCCGCCAGGGCCAAGGCTGCCGCAACTCCCACAGGGAGGGCGGCCCAACGAAGGCTGCGTTTCGAGGGCACGATGCACCTTTCAGATCGCGAACAGAGCACACCCAAGTCTAGGGCAACCTCACACCTGATTCATGCCATCCACGCAGGTTGTGGAACCAGAACGGCCGCCGTCACCGATGGTGACGGCGGCCGAGTCGGCAGAGCGAGGATCAGTGGAAGCTGTCGCCGCAGGCGCAGCTGCCCGCTGCATTGGGGTTGTCGATCGTGAACCCCTGCTCGGAGATCGTGTCCTTGAAGTCGATCGCCGCACCGTCGAGGTACGGGACGCTCATGTTGTCGATGATCACCTCGACGCCGTCGAAGTCGACCGTCTCGTCGCCCTCGAGATAGCGCTCGTCGAAGTACAGCTGGTAGATCAGGCCCGAGCATCCGCCCGGCTGCACGGCGACACGCAGACGCAGGTCGTCGCGGCCTTCCTGCTCGAGGAGGTTCTTCACCTTCGTGGCAGCAGCGTCGGTCAGGGTGACGCCGTGTGCGCGGGTGGTCTCTGGGGAGAGTGTGGTGTCGCTCATGTCGCTCCTTGTGACGGGCCGCAGGTGCACGGCTTCTCGGATGATTCTACCGCCGCAGATGCTGTGAGGCTCAGAGTTCTGCGGCATTCATGCGAGCGAGCAGCAGCGCCTCGGTCGCGACCGCGTGGCGGAAGGTGTCGAGGTGCAGCGACTCATTCGGGCTGTGCGCGCGCGAATGCGGGTCCTCGACACCAGTGACGAGGATCTGTGCAGCGGGGAATTCCCGCACCAGGTCGGCGATGAACGGGATCGATCCACCCACGCCCAGGTCCACCGGAGGCACCCCGTACCCGTCGCGCATCGCGTCCCGGGTCAGCGCGACCGCCCAGCCGCTGGTGTCCACGAGGAAACCGTCGCCGAGGTCGACATCCGAGAAGGTGAGCTGGGCACCGAAAGGTGCGTGCGCGCGGAGGTGGCGCTCCAAGGCCTCGTATGCGTCCTGGCCGCTCTGGCCAGGAGCCACGCGAGCACTGATCACGACGGTGACTTCGGGGAGCAGCGTATTGGAGGCTGCCGCCACGCTGGTGGCGTCGATCCCGATCACCGTGACCGACGGCTTGTTCCAGATCCGGCTGAGGATGCTGCCGTCCCCGATGGGAGTAGTGCCGGGAAGGAGTCCTGCTTCGTCCCGCAGCGTCTCCTCGGTGTAGTCGGGGGTGGGGGCGTCGCGCTCGGTCATACCCTCGACCGCCACCGAGCCGTCGGCGTTCCACAGCGTGGACAGCAGCGTGACGGTCGCCATCATCGCGTCGGGCACGGCGCCGCCGAACATTCCGGAGTGCGAGGCGTGGTCCAGGGTGCGCACGCGCATCGTGAACCGGGCGTTGCCGCGGAGGGAGACGGTGAGACCGGGAGTCACGGAGTCCCAGTTGCCCGAGTCGGCCACGACGATGGCGTCGGCGCGGAGAGCATCCTTGTTGTCGGAGAGGAACTGGGCGAACGAACGGGACCCGTACTCCTCCTCCCCTTCGATGAACATCGCGATGCCGAGGTCGAGGTCATCGCCGAGCACCTCGCTCACCGCGCGGATCGAGGCGATATGCGACATGATGCCGGCCTTGTCGTCGGCCGCACCGCGCCCGTAGAGACGCCCGTCGCGCACCGTCGGCTCGAACGGCGGGGTCTCCCAGAGGGCATCGTCTCCCGGAGGCTGCACGTCGTGGTGCGCGTACAGAAGGATCGTGGGCTTGCCGTTGCGGGCCGCGCGCGTGGCGAGGACGGCCGGCTGCCCCTGCTCGTCGGTGCCGGGAATCGCGGCGCGGAGGACGCGCACCTCGTCGAAGACTCCGGTGCCCGACGCCAGCGCGGCCACGGCTTCCGCGCTGCGCTCCAGCTGGGTCTGATCGAACGCGGGCCAGGCCATCCCCGGAATGCGCACGAGGTGGCCGAGGCCCGACAGCGATGACGGGATCCCGGTCGCCACCGCCTCGAGGACGGCGGCATCGGACTCACGGGGAGGAACAGGAGAGGTCATGCGAGTAATCTTAAGGTGATCCCCCGCCGGCGAACCGAGGAACTCCGTGTCCACTACCCCTACCTCCCCTTCCACGAACGACGACACCCCCGAGACGACTGCCGTCGGCAAGGGGCGCGCGACGCCGACCCGTGCGGAGCAGGAGGCAGCTCGTCGCCGCCCCCTGGTCGCCAACACCAAGGAGGCGAAGGCGGCCGCGAAGGCGGAGCTCAACGAGCGTCGCGCACGAGCGCAGGCCGGCATGGCCGCCGGCGAGGAGAAGTACCTCCCGGTCCGCGACAAGGGCCCGCAGCGCCGCTGGGTCCGCGACTACGTGGATGCGGGCTGGCACCCGGCCGAGTTCGTGATGGGAGTGATGGTCCTGGTCATCCTCGCCTCGCTGGTGCCGGCGAACACGGTCATCTCGTTCTACGCGTACATCGTGATGATGGGTTACCTCGTCATCGCGATCGGCGGCATGATCCTGCTCGGCATGCGCGTCAAGCGCAAGGCCGCGGCGAAGTTCGGCAAGGAGCGTCTCGAGCGCGGTCTGGGCTGGTACGCCGCGATGCGCGCCCTGCAGATGCGATTCATGCGTCTGCCGAAGCCGCAGGTCAAGCGCGGCCAGTACCCCGACTGATCAGTCCCCTGTTGATCTCCCGGCCCCAGAACGGGCCGCGGTACAGGAAAGCGGTGTAGCCCTGCACGAGGGTCGCACCGGCCGCAAGGCGCTCCTGCACGTCGGATGGCGTCTCCACTCCCCCGACGGCGATCACGCAGAAGTCGGCGGGAACGGCTTCGCGCACGACGCGAAGGACTTCGAGCGAGCGCTTCTTCAGCGGTGCACCGGACAGTCCTCCCGCGCCTGCAGCCTCGACCGTCGCGGGATCCGTGAGCAGACCGTCTCGGCTGATGGTGGTGTTGTGCGCGATGATTCCCGCGAGTCCCTCAGCGACGGACATCTGGGCGATCGCCGTGATCTCCTCGTCGGAAAGATCCGGTGCGATCTTGACGAGCAGCGGTGTGGCGCCGGAAGCCTCTCGAACGGCGCGCAGCAGCGGAGCCAGCGTCTCCACCGCTTGCAGTCCTCGCAGACCCGGAGTGTTCGGCGACGACACGTTCACGGCCAGGTAGTCGGCGAGCGGAGCGAGCCGCGTCGCCGAGGCCACGTAGTCCGCTGTCGCATCCTCGACCTCGACCACGCGGCTCTTGCCGATGTTGACCCCGATGATCGTGTCAGGCGCGCCGCGCCGCAGGCGGGCGAGCCTGCGCGCCGCCGCATCCGCTCCGGCGTTGTTGAAGCCCATCCGATTGATCACGGCGCGATCCGCGATGAGACGGAAAAGCCGCGGCCTCGGGTTCCCCTCCTGCGCGATCGCGGTCACGGTGCCGACTTCCACATGTCCGAAGCCGAGAGCGGCGAGTCCTCGCACGCCGACCGCGTTCTTGTCGAAGCCCGCGGCGACGCCGAACGGCGAGGGGAAGGTGAGACCGAGCGCCTCGACGCGCAGCGACGGGTTAGGGCGCGTGATCGCGCGCGTGGCCCACGAGAACGGAGGCACACCGAGCACGCGGATCACCGCCATACCGGCGTGGTGGGCGAACTCGGGATCGAAGCGCGAGAGGACAGCGCGGAAGAGCAGCGGATACATCCCTGCCAGATTACCGCTCCTCGGACTCCCGCTTCGTGTGGTCGGCGCGCAGATCTGTGATCGCGGCCTCGAAATCCTCGAGCGAGTCGAAGGCCTGGTAGACACTGGCGAAGCGCAGGAACGCGACCTCATCGAGGTCACGCAGCGGACCGAGGATGGCGAGACCGATCTCGTTGGTGTCGAGCTGCGACACCCCTGTCTGTCGGACGGCCTCCTCCACGCGCTGTGCGAGCACCGCGAGGTCGCCCTCCGTCACCGGGCGTCCTTGGCAGGCCTTCCGCACACCCGTGATGACCTTCTCCCGACTGAACGGCTCCATCACACCGGAACGCTTGATCACGTTGAGACTCGCGGTCTCGGTCGTCGTGAAACGGCCGCCGCACTCCGGGCACTGTCGACGACGCCTGATCGAGAGCCCGTCGTCGCTCGTGCGTGAATCGATGACGCGGGAGTCGGGGTGTCGACAGAAGGGGCAGTGCATCTGACCGATCCTACGCGGTGAAACGGGCCTCGATCGCTTCACCGTGCGCGGGAAGCACCTCGGTGTCGGCGAGGGCGACGACCCCGGCGCGCACGGCCGCCAGCGCAGCCCTGTCGTAGGAGATCACCTGCTGCGGTCGAAGGAAGGTGTACGAGCCGAGCCCGGGAGCATAGCGAGCCTGTCCCCCGGTCGGCAGCACGTGATTGCTGCCCGCCATGTAGTCACCGAGGCTCACCGGCGTCTGGTCGCCGACGAAGACGGCTCCGGCGCTGGTGAAGTCGGCGGCCGCCTCTTCGGCATCCACGCGGTGCAGTTCGAGGTGCTCCGGCGCATAGGCGTTGCTGAACGCCGTGGCCATGGCCCTGTCGTCGACGAGGACGATGGCGGACTGAGGCCCCGACAGCGCGGCGGCGACGCGTTCGCTGTGCCGGGTGATCGCGGCGATCCGCTGCACCTCGACGGCGACCTGTTCTGCGAGCTCGGCCGCGTCGGTGACAAGCACGGCGGACGCCTGCTCATCGTGCTCGGCCTGGCTCACGAGGTCGGCGGCGATGAGACGCGGATCCGCGTGTGCATCGGCGACCACGAGGATCTCCGTCGCCCCGGCTTCCGAGTCCGTGCCGACGACGCCGGCGACGGCACGTTTGGCCGACGCGACATAGTTGTTGCCCGGCCCGGACACGACATCGACCGGATCGAGGCCGAGCGACGGCACGCCGTACGCCAGGGCGCCGATCGCGCCGGCGCCGCCCATCGCGTACACCTCGGTCACACCCAGCAGCGCTGCTGCCGCGAGGATGGTCGGGTGGATTCTTCCACCCTGATCTGCCTGCGGCGGCGAAGCCAGGGCGATCTCCTGGACGCCGGCGACCTGCGCGGGGACGACGTTCATGATCACGCTCGACGGGTAGACGGCCTTGCCGCCGGGAATGTACACGCCCACACGGTGGACCGGTTGCCAACGCTGCGTGATGACTGCTCCCTCGCCGATCCTGGTGACCTGTGTGGCGGGGACCTGCGCGGCGGACGCGAGACGGACTCGGCGGATGGCCTCCTCGAGCGCGCTGCGCACCTCGGGAGCGAGCTCCGCGAGAGCCGTGGTGATGTGCTCGGCGGGCACCCGCACGGCGTGGTCCGTGACCGCGTCGAAACGCTCGGCCTGCTCGCGAAGAGCGGCCTCGCCGCGGTCACGCACGTCCTCGACGATGCGTGCGGCGGTGTCGAGTGCTTCGGCACGTGCCTGGGTCGCCCGGGGTACTGCGGCGAGCATGCCTGCGGGCGAGAGCTCGCGCCCTCGCAGATCGATGGTGCGCATTTCAGCCCTTCGTGATGTCGGAGATGTCGTGGAGGTAGCCGATCCGTCCGTCGTCATGTCGGACAACAAACGCACCCCCACGGTCCTCGATCACGAGAGCCCAGGCGTTCGGACCGATACGGAAAAGCGGTTCGCCCCGCTCGTCGTGGACGTCGCGCTCAGAGGGCGCGAGGATCCAGAACGGCTGTGCCACCGCGGCGGTCTCACGCGGGTTCGTCGCCTCGAGATCGGCATCGGTCACGCCCTCGAGCAGCAGCGGCGCAGGCTCTTCCTCGACCGCGCCCGTCTCGTAGGTCGCGGCCGTCTCCAGCAGGGACTCGATGCTTCCGGTGTCCGAGACGATCTCCGGCTCCTGTCCACGCGAACGGCGCGAATAGGCCGGCACATACTCCTCGTCGGTGCTCTCCTGCTCGGTGCCGATGCCGCCGCCCGAGGCGTGCGCCGTCAGCGGCACCTGTGCAGCCAGGTCGAAACGAGCGATCTCGTCGGTCGCCTGCTGACCCGATGCCTCGTCGTCGAGCGCGACGACGAGGGGGGACGCGGAGCCGTCCGCGATGACGTCGGTCGGGCTCTCGGCGTGCGCCTCGGGTGCGGCGGAGGATGCCGCCGAGGCGGATGTGTCGACGGATTCTTCGGAGCCTTCCGGGACCGGCACGGGTTCAGGACGCGGTCTCGCAATGACGGGGCGCACCGGATTCGCGTTGCGGTGGGCGAGAGTCACCAGGCGACCGTGGAAGTCTTCCTTCAATCCCGGGATGATCGGGGCGAAGACCGTGAGGACGACGAGAGCCAGGGAGGTGATGACCATGGCCACCCCGTTCCACGGGAGGCTCCAGTTCCCGGTGGACACCACAGCGGAGATCGCGAGCCAGAGGCTGCCGGCCCAGACCGTCGCCGACACGGAGAAGGCGACCGAGGCGAACTGATCGATGCCGAGCGAACCGACCCGGCGGATGCCCTCGGGCGAGAATCGGCGCAGCACCAGCAGGAAGACCGCGACCGTCGGGAGCGCGACCGGGAGCACCCATTGGATGCCGACACTCCACAGCGAGAGGTCGCCGATCAGCGGGAAGAACGAGAACACGAACGACAGCAGCCAGACGCCGACGATGAGCAGCTCCCGCAGCGTGAATCCGAGGATGCCGAACTCAGGGGTGACCTCTTCGTCGTACAGGACACCGTCATCGTCGCCGAAAACCTCGTCCTCTGGTTCTGCTTCGGGGAGATCCGTGCTCATGCGTGGTCCTTTCGTCACAGGGCTCGACGGGGTGATTCGTCGTGCTGCCGACGGCTCACGATCCTACCCCGCTCACCCGAGGCAGGTGGGTCCGAGCAGTGACTTGAGGTCACCGAACAGATCCGCGGACACCTTGACCGGCATGGGCACTTCGAAGACCTTCGCCGTGCCGCCACGGTGCACGCGAAGCAGTACCTCGGTGTCGCCGTTGTGTCGTCGCAGCACTTCCGCGAGCTCCATCATCACGCGCTCGGTTGCTCTCTGCTCGGCCAGGACCAATGCCAGAGGGCCGGCAGCATCGAAGGAGCCCACATCGGGTGCGAATGCGGACTGCGCATGGAGGTTGAGCCCGTCGTCGCGCCGGGACACCCGCCCGCGGACAGCGAGGATCGCGTCCTGCTGCAGCGTGTGCTGGAACTCGGTATAGGTCTTCCCCATGAACATCACGGTGACCTCGCCGTTGAAGTCCTCGACGGTGATCATGCCGTAGGGGTTTCCACTCGCCTTGGCGACACGATGCTGCACGCTGGTCACGAGGCCCGCCACCGTCACCTGGTCGCCGTCCTGCAGGTCTTCGGAGTTGTTGAGGTCATGGATCGAGATCGATGCGTGCTTCGCGAGCGGGACCTCGAGGCCCGCCAGAGGGTGGTCCGACACATAGAGGCCGAGCATCTCGCGCTCGAAGGCGAGCTTGTCCTTCTTGACCCACTCGGGACGCGCGGGGACCTTCGCCGGGGCGGCCTCGTCCATGCCGTCATAGAGACTGTCGAAGTCGAATCCGATCGCGCCCTGTGCTTCGTTGCGCTTGCGGTCGACGGCCGCCTCCACCGCATCTTCGTGCACCTCCATGAGCGCGCGACGAGAGTCGCCCATCGAGTCGAAGGCTCCGGCCTTGATCAGCGATTCGATGGTGCGCTTGTTCGACACGTGCAGCGGCACTTTGTCGAGGAAGTGATGGAACGAGGTGAAGCGCTCATCCTTGCGGGCCTGCACGATGCCTTCGACGACGTTGCTGCCGACGTTGCGCACGGCCCCCAGGCCGAAGCGGATGTCGTCGCCGACGGCGGCGAAGAAGTTGATCGAGTCGGACACATCCGGCGGGAGCACCTTGATGCCCATTCGGCGGCACTCGTTCAGGTACAGCGCCATCTTGTCCTTGGAGTCGCCGACGCTGGTGAGCAGCGCTGCCATGTACTCGGCGGGATAGTGCGCCTTGAGGTAGGCCGTCCAATACGACACGAGGCCGTATGCGGCGGAGTGCGCTTTGTTGAAGGCGTAGTCCGAGAACGGCAGCAGGATGTCCCACAGCGCCTTGATGGCCGCCTCACCGAAGCCGCGCTCCGTCATGCCGCCCGCGAAGCCCTCGTACTGCTTGTCGAGCTCGGACTTCTTCTTCTTGCCCATCGCGCGGCGCAGGATGTCTGCCTGTCCGAGGCTGAACCCGGCGACCGCCTGGGCGATCGCCATGACCTGCTCCTGGTAGATGATGAGCCCGTAGGACTCCTCCAGGATCTCGGCGAGCGGCGCTTCCAGCTCGGGGTGGATCGGGGTGATCTCCTGCACCCCGTTCTTACGCAGCGCGTAGTTCGTGTGCGAGTTGGCACCCATGGGGCCTGGTCGATACAGGGCGATGAGTGCCGAGATGTCACCGAAGTTGTCAGGCTTCATCAGGCGCATGAGAGAACGCAGTGGCGGACTGTCGAGCTGGAAGACACCCAGGGTGTCACCACGGGCGAGCAGCTGATACACGCCGGGGTCGTCGAGGCCGAGATGTTCGAGATCTAGCTCTTCGCCACGGTTCGTGCGGATGTTGTCGAGGGCATCCGAGATGATCGTGAGGTTGCGGAGCCCCAGGAAGTCCATCTTGATCAGGCCGAGAGATTCGCACGACGGGTAGTCGAACTGCGTGACGATCTGCCCGTCCTGCTCGCGTCGCATGATCGGGATGATGTCGAGCAGCGGATCCGACGACATGATCACGCCGGCGGCATGCACGCCCCACTGGCGCTTCAGACCCTCGAGCCCCAGCGCGCGGTCGAAGACCGTCTTCGCCTCGGGATCGGTATCGATCAGCGTGCGGAATTCGCTCGCCTCCTTGTACCGGGGGTGTGCCGAGTCGAACATGCCGTCGAGGGGCATGTCCTTGCCCATCACGGGCGGCGGCATCGCCTTCGTGAGCCGCTCCCCCATGCTGAACGGGAAGCCGAGCACACGACCGGCATCCTTCAACGCCTGCTTTGACTTGATCGTTCCGTACGTGACGATCTGCGCGACGCGCTCGGATCCGTACCTCTCCGTGACGTAGTCGATGACCTCGCCGCGGCGCCGGTCATCGAAGTCGACGTCGAAGTCGGGCATGGAGACACGGTCGGGGTTGAGGAAGCGCTCGAAGATGAGTCCGTGCTCGAGCGGGTCGAGGTCGGTGATCTTCATCGCGTAAGCGACCATCGAGCCGGCACCGGAGCCACGACCCGGCCCCACGCGGATGCCGTTGTCCTTCGCCCAGTTGATGAAGTCGGCGACGACGAGGAAGTACCCGGGGAAGCCCATCTGCAGGATGATGCCGGTCTCGTACTCGGCCTGCTTGCGCACCTTGTCGGGGATGCCGCCGGGATACCGGTAGTGCAGGCCCGCCTCGACCTCCTTGATGAGCCAGCTGTCCTCGGTCTCGCCGTCGGGAACCGGGAAGCGCGGCATGTAGTTGGCCGAGGTGTTGAACTCGACCTCGCAGCGCTCGGCGATCAGCAGCGTGTTGTCGCAGGCCTCGGGGTGGTCGCGGAACAGCTGGCGCATCTCGGCCGCGGTCTTGATGTAGTACCCGTCGCCGTCGAACTTGAACCGGTTCGGGTCGTCCATCGTCGAGCCCGACTGCACGCACAGCAGCGCCTCGTGCGCGTCTGCCTCGTGCTGATGCGTGTAGTGCGAGTCGTTGGTGGCGACCAACGGGATGTTGAGGTCTTTCGAGAGCCGCAGCAGATCGGTCATCACGCGCCGCTCGATCGACAGCCCGTGATCCATGATCTCGGCGAAGTAGTTCTCCTTGCCGAAGATGTCCTGGAACTCCGCCGCTGCCGCCCGCGCCGCGTCGTACTGGCCCAGCCGGAGCCTCGTCTGCACCTCACCCGACGGGCACCCCGTCGTCGCGATGATCCCCTTGCCATAAGTCTGGAGCAGTTCGCGGTCCATGCGGGGCTTGAAGTAGTAGCCCTCCATACTCGACCGGGAACTGATGCGGAAGAGGTTGTGCATGCCCTCGGTGCTCTGGCTCCACATGGTCATGTGGGTGTAGGCGCCGGAGCCCGAGACGTCGTCGCTCTTCTGGTCGGGCGAGCCCCACTGCACACGCGTCTTGTCGCTGCGGTGCGTGCCGGGGGTCATGTACGCCTCAAGCCCGATGATCGGCTTGATGCCCGCGTTGCGCGCCGCGTTGTAGAACTCGAAAGCCGCGAAGGTGTTGCCGTGATCGGTCACCGCGATGGCCGGCATCTTGTAGTCGGCGGCTGCCTGGGTCATCGCGTTGATCTTCGCCGCACCGTCGAGCATCGAGTACTCGCTGTGCACGTGCAGGTGGACGAAAGAGTCGGATGCCATGCCTTCGATTCTACGGCGGGGCCCCGACACCGGAGGTCGGTGTCAGGGCTCCCTGCCAGGTCGCTACCCCCGGGGCGCGGAGTCCACGACGGACGTGTGCACCGCCGTGATGGAGTCGACGGTGTCACCTGCGGGCCCGCCGCTTCCGTAGTCCTCCGCGATCGAGTCGATGAGCCCCTGGTCGGTGTCGATCACCATCGTCGTCGTCCGGTGACCGGGAACGACGTACCGCAGCGTCGCTGTCGAGCCATCGTCTGCCAGCACTTCGAATCCCGGGATCAGGGCGATCGCGAGGAAGAACGTCGAACGCAGGTCCGCCGGCATCAGATTGATCGCCGACGGGTCGGACAGACTCGCAACGAGCCAGCGGTCCGCGTCTTCGCCCGTCATCCCCGACTGCCCGCGGAGCCAGTCGAGCAATTCCTGTGGCTCGCGGGGCATTTCCGCGTAGAAGGGGCGGTAGCGGTCCGCCAGGTACGGCATCGGAGGTTCGTCTCCCCCGATGGCGAGGTACTCTCCGGCCGGGAGTGTCTCGATCGTGCCATGTTCGATCACCTGGGAACCGGGCCAGGAGGACCATTCTCGCGCCGCCTCCGGTCCCCGTTCCCCGAAGGACTCGACGACCTCGGAGTGACCCCAGTCGTAGAACCAGTCGCCATCCCGGTCCGCCGGGATGTACAGCACCCGAGTATCGCGCACCAGCACGGCGGCGTCGCTCCCCTCTCGAGAGGCGTTGAACGAGAGCGTGTTCTCGTCGTCGTCATCTGCCCACTCGGCCTTCCAGAACTGCAGGTGCTCACCGACGGTCTCGATCCGCAGATACTCACCCGGAACGAGAGTCGTGTCCTGCGCGTCGAAAGTCACCGCGGAGGCGCGCTCCAGCACCTCGGCCGCCGCAGCATCGGGCGTGACCGTCGGTGCGAGAACCGAACCGGCCACGATCGCGAACGCAGCCGCTACGGCCACGAGACCCCCGATACCGAGGCCGGCCCAAGCCCGCCGTCGGGCACGATGCGCGAGTTCTGACGCCACGCTCGAGCCCTCATTCGCCAGCGCCGTCGGAGCGGAACCGCCAGCCTTCCGGGACGCGTCGATACCCACCAGGAGCCTGGCACGAGCCCCGGTGATCCGCTCCTCCGTCAGGCCAGCCCCCCGGTTGACCTCACGCACGCGCTCGAAGACGTCCATCGGCTTCTCCTTCCTTCTCGTTCGCGAGTCGTTCCTGACCGCTCCCACGACTCGGATTCAATCGCGTCCGCACTCGGTTGATGCGCGATCGGACGGTCCCCACCGGGACCCCGAGGGCGATGGCGAACTCTTCATAGGTGAGATCCCCCCAGGCATACAGCAGCATGGTCTCGCGATCTTTGGCAGAGAGCGACGCGATCATCGGAGCCAGTTCGTGGGTGGAGATCTCGGCGTCGAGGCGGGCGACCGTCACGTCGAGGTCCCCGTGCGAGATGTGCCCTTCTCTCGCGGCTGCCGCCGCGCTCGATCGCAGATGCTTGGCCTCTCGGGTCCGGTGCTTCTTGATCAGACGGGACGCGATCCCGTACAGCCACGGAAGCGCCGACTCCCACGCGGTGTCGAACGACTTGCGTCGTGCGAATGCGACCAGGAACGTCTCACTGAGGATGTCCTCGCCCGCGTCGGGACCAAGACGGCGAGCGGCATAGCCGCCCACCGTCCTGGCGTGCCGATCGAACAGCTCGGCGAAGGCGCGGGATTGACCGAGCGACCGCTGAATGATCTCGCTGTCTGTGCTCACACTACGTATTGCCCCGGAGGGCGAGGAGAGTTCGAAACCCGTCACGGCAGACTGTCGACCACGCTCATCTCGAAGGTCATCCAGGAGTCGGGAACATCGCTCGGGATCGTCCCCTCGCCCACTTCGCTGGTGTCCGTGGTTTCCGTCACGAGCCCTGTCGCCATGTCGATCGTCATCGTGGACCGCCGTAGCGACCTCTCCCCGACCTCGGAGAAGGCGAGATGCGAGTCGAAGGTGACGGTGCGTCGTCCGTCATGCTCCACCCCCACCGTCGATCCCGGGAGCGTGCTCAGCGCGCGATACATCGCAGCACGCATCTCCGGGTCACCGACGTTCTGCGACAGCAGACCGATGAGCAGCCACCCGACCTTCCCCTCAGCCCAATCCTGCGTATCGGGGCCCAGGTAGTCGTCAATCCACACGACCATGGCGGCCGGATCCCGCGGCAGCGATTCGAAGAACCATAGAACGTCTTCGGCGCCGCTCTCGGGAAGATATGGAGCATCCGACGGGAACAGCGTGACCGCCGGCCCGTATGCCTGCATCCCCGCATCCTGCCCTGCACGCCCCTGCGCCTGGTCTCCGTAGACGCCGCCCGCAACCGGAGATCCCCACTCCTGGTACCACTGGGAGCGAAGGTCGGCAGGGGCATAGTCGGCGCCACTGCGACTGATCACCCATCCACTCGACGCTGTCGCACGCGAGGCACCGTAGCCGGGCATTCCTGGCACGCCGAGTTCAGGGTCGAACAGGCCCAACGTAGAGGTCGTCCACGCTCGTCGCAGATACTGTCCAGGAGCGAGCACAGGAGGAGTGAAGCCGGCAGCCGCATTCGCCGCCCCGAGCAGGACCTCAGGCCCCGTCATCGGTGTGGGGGCAGGCGACGGAACCGGGCTCGGCACGAGCACCGGCCCCGGCACGCGGGTCGGCACGGCCTCCACTGTCGGCGCCGGAGCCGTGATGCTGCTCACCACGAGCACTCCCGCGGTGACCGAAGCCGCTGCGCCGAGGGCACCGGCGGCGATGAACCACGGCCGCCGCGCCGCCCGCGAGGACGCGGGCTCGCGTTGTCTCTGGATCTCCATCAGGAGGAGCGCACGCGCCGCGGCGAGATTCTCCTCCTCGCCCTCGATCGCGGGCCTGGTCTGCTGAACCTTCTCAAATACGTCCAAGGGTCTCTCCCTTCTGCTGGAGCTGCTCGAATGCCTGAATCCTCCGGGCGGAGTCCAATCGTCTGCGAACCCGGTTAAGGCGCGATCGCACGGTTCCGACGGGAACCCCGAGTGCCGCCGCGACCTCGTCGTAGCTCATCCCCTGCCAGGCGTACAGCAGCAGTGTCTCGCGGTCCTTCGGCGCGAGGGCCGCGATACGCGCTTTCAGCGTCTCGACCTCGCGCTCGGCATCGACACGCGTCAAGGCATCCTCCAGACCTCCGAGCGATGAGTGCTCATGCTGAGAGATGGATGCCGCGAAGGACCTCCACTGCCTGGCTTCCACCGCGCGGTGCCGGCGGATAAGGCGCGAGGCGATGCCGAGAAGCCACGGACCCGCCGACTCGACGTCCGTGTCGAAGTCGGCGCGTCTGCGGAACGCGACGAGGAACGTCTCGCTCAAGACGTGCTCGGCCGCATGCCGACCTATCCGATATGTCGCGAACGCGTTGACCGCGCGCGCATGTCTGTCGAAGAGCTCGGCGAACGCCGCCGGCTGCTGGAGAGATCGCTGGATGATCTCGCTGTCTGTGGTCACGCTATGTATTGGCCGTGCGCCGTCGATCGGTTCACGCTTTCTTCGACGACATCGTGGAGGCGCCCAGATCGAGCCTCATCAATACCCGGGGGAACCCGTCGAGGACCGACCCCGTATCCGCCGCCTTCACGAAGCCTGCGCTCTCGAAAAGCGCGCGCGTACCTACGTAGGCCATGGTCGGGTTCACCTTCTCCCCACCGTTGTCGACCGGATACCCCTCGATGGCGGACGCACCGCGCTCCCTCGCGTACGCGACGGCGCCGTCGATCAATGCGTGGGAGATGCCCTGCTTGCGGTACCCCGGGCGCACGCGGAAGCACCACAGCGACCACACATCGAGATCATCGATGTGCGGGATCAGCCGATTTCGAGCGAAGCTCGTCTCCCGTCGGGGATGCACGGCGGCCCACCCGACCGGTTCGTCGTCGAGATACGCGACCACACCGGGCGGAGGGTCCTGACGGCACAGCTCGCGCACGCGGTCGGCGCGAGCGCTCCCCTTCAGCGCCACGTTCTCTTTGCTGCCGATGCGATAGCTGAGGCAGAAGCAGACATTCGATGACGGGTTCTTCGGTCCGACGAGCGTGGCGACGTCGTCGAACACCGTCGCCGGTCGAACCTCGATGCTCATGCGCCCAGTGTTGCGCACATCACGGACATCTGTCGGCGCAGCGCGGTCTACTCGCCTCGAAGCACATCCAATGCGTGGCGGAAGTCCCCGGGGTACGGGGATTCGAACTGCACCCAGTCCCCCGTCGTCGGGTGGGCGAAGGCGAGCTGGTGCGCGTGCAGCCATTGACGGGTGAGCCCCAGCCGCGCCGACATCGTCGGGTCGGCTCCGTAGAGCGGGTCGCCGACGCAGGGGTGACGGTGCGCCGCCATGTGCACGCGGATCTGGTGGGTGCGTCCTGTCTCGAGGTGGATCTCGAGCAGCGAAGCGCCGGGAAAAGCCTCCAGCGTCTCGTAGTGCGTGACCGAGGGTTTGCCTTCAGGGACCACCGCGAACTTCCAGGAGTGATTCGGGTGACGTCCGATGGGTGCATCGATCGTCCCCGCGAGCGGGTCGGGATGCCCCTGGACGACTGCGTGGTAGATCTTCTCGACGGTGCGGTCCTTGAAGGCCTGCTTCAAGACGGTGTACGCGTGCTCGGACTTCGCCACGACCATCAGACCGCTGGTGCCCACATCGAGTCGGTGCACGACACCCTGACGTTCCTGGGCACCGCTGGTCGCGACGCGGAAGCCTGCGGCGGCCAGAGCGCCGACGACCGTGGGACCTTCCCATCCGACTGAGGGATGGGCGGCGACGCCCGTCGGCTTGTCGACCACGATGATGTCGTCGTCGTCGTAGACGATGCCGAGTTCGGGCACCGCGATGGGAACGATCTTCGGCGCCTCCTTCGGCTGCCACTCGATGTCGAGCCAGCCGCCACCGCGTAGACGGTCCGACTTGTCGAGCGTCACGCCGTCGAGTCTGACTCCGCCGGCCGCGGCGACGTCAGCGGCGAAGGTGCGGGAGAACCCCATCAGCTTCGCCAGCGCCGCGTCGACGCGCGCACCGTCCAAACCGTCGGGGACGGGAAGCGACCGCGAATCCACGGTCAGCGCCCTTCGGGTGCGGGAGTCGCACCCTCCGAAGGCGCATCGTCATCGGACGCACGCAGCGTCACGGAATCGCCTGCGTCGACCATCTCGTCGTCGGTCTCGGTTCCCGTGACAGCGGCCGCGGCAGCCGCCTCGGCTTCTGCCTCGGTCTCCACGATCTCGTGATCGCGCTCCCGCGTGCCGTCGAAACGGAGGCCGAAGACGACCAGCAAAGCCACGGAGATCATGCCCGTGACGATGAAGATGTCGGCGACATTGAAGATCGCCGGCATCATCCACGGCATCGAGATCATGTCGACCACATGCCCCACCGGGAAGCCGGGCTCACGGAGGAGACGGTCGCTCAGATTGCCGAGCACCCCGCCCAGAAGACAGCCGAGGACGACCGCCCACAGCCGCGACTTGAGTCCGAACGCCTTCCAGACGATCACGCAGGCTACGACGGCGAGGGCGATCGTGAAGATCCAGGTGACCCCGGACCCGAGGGAGAACGCCGCTCCGGGATTGCGGACGTAGTACAGCTGAAGGAACTCCCCCAGGACCGGAACCGGCTCCTGATACGGAAGGTTCTCGATCGTGAGGTGCTTCACAAACTGATCGGCGGCCAGTACGAGCGCTGCGAGAATCGCAACGACCGCACCGGCCGCCGACCGACGAAGGGGACGGCGTCCTGACAAGAGGGCGCCTTACAGACCGATCGCGGAAACGGGCGTCGAGTCCGTGGAGGTCGACTTCTCGTCGAGCTCGCGGAGCTGACCCTCGATGTAGCCGCGCAGCTGCGAACGGTAGTCGCGCTCGAAGTTGCGGAGTTCGGTGATACGAGCCTCGAGCGTGTTGCGCTCGCGCTCGAGTCGGGCCGACTCCTCGCGCTGCTTGGCCTCGGCCTCGGTGCGGATGCGGGCGACCTCGGTCTCGGCCTCGGCGATGAGCGCGTTGCGCTTCGCCTCACCCTCGGCGACGTGCTCGTCGTGCAGACGCTGTGCGAGTTCGATGATGCCGGCGGTCGCGGTGGCGGAGCCGGTCGGAGCGGGCTCCGCAGGAACCTCGGCGACAGGGGCGGCGGCAGCGGGAGCGGCGGCTTCAGGAGCAGCACCGGACTCGTATGCGGCCAGCTTGGCCTTCAGCTCGACGTTCTCCTCGAGGGCCTTGCGCCACTCGATGACGATCTCGTCGAGGAAGTCGTCGACCTCGTCCGGGTCGAAGCCGTCCTTGAAGCGGACGTGCTGGAACTGCTTGGTGACGACGTCATCCGGGGTAAGTGCCATGGGTGGCTCCTCTTTCGATGAGTTCGATTGCCAGTATCGATGTATGGCGTGGTCGTGATGTGGCGCGAACCCGGGGCGCGCACCTGGGTGCCAGCATAGCCCCCGCGCATTGGCGCCGCGATGTCACGACACCCAGAGTGGGCGAAGTGGTCGAGGTCCGATCGGGAGACACGCCTGGATTTCAGCGGATGAACAGCCCGACGACGTTCATCAGAATCAGAACGATCAGAAGGGTGAGCGTGAACCCGAAATCAAGAGAGAGCGAACCGATCCGCAGCGGCGGGATGATCCGCCGGAAGAACCGGATGGGCGGATCGGTGAGCGTGTAGACCGCCTCGGCAGCCACCAATCCGAAACCCTTGGGACGCCACTCCCGATTGAACATCGGGATGTAGTCCAGGATCAGGCGCGCGAAAAGCACGAAGACGTACAGGAGGAGCACCAGATGGACGATGCTCGCAAAAACGGAGACCAGCTGCACGGGCTACGACTGGTCGAAGCCCGCAGACTCGGCGTCTGCGTGTGCGATGCCCCCGTGACCCGAGACGGCGATGTTCTCCGGCGACAGCAGGAACACCTTCGAGGTCACGCGTTCGATACGGCCGTAGAGACCGAGAGAGAGCCCGCTCGCGAAATCGATGAGGCGACGCGCGTCGGCGTCGCTCATCTGGGAGAGGTTGATGATGACCGGGACGCCCTCGCGGAAGCTCTCCGCGATCAGCTGGGCGTCGCGGTACTGCTTCGGGTGGACGGTGAGAATCTCGTTCACGGCTCCTGCAGACGGCTGGCGGACGGCGACGGGGCGACGAAGCGGCGTGACGGGGGCCGGTGCCGGCTCCTCGCGGTCACGGTCACGTTCGCGGTGAGCGCGGGCGGGTGCCTGCGTCTCCTCCTCGTAGACCTCTTCTTCATCGGCGAGGCCGAGATACACCATGGTCTTCTTCAGCGGGTTACCCATCGTGTCCTCCGGTTCGAACGTGTCGGGCTGGTCTTTTCACAGGTTAACCCCGGTCTGGTCGGGGGCCGGTGATTGCGGAGCCGATCCGCAGGTGTGTCGCGCCGGCGGCGATCGCCTCGACGAAGTCTCCGGTCATCCCGGCAGAGATCCAGGAGGCTGAGGGTTCCACTGCGCGGACGCCGTCGGCGACATCACGCAGACGGGCGAAGGCCGATGCGGGCTCCTCGTCGAGGGGCGCCACGGCCATGACGCCGCGCAGACGCAACGACGGCAGCGCCAGGACGTGCTCGGCGAGTGCGACCGCCTGAGCGGGCGTGGCTCCCCCGCGACCGGGATCATCGGTGAGGTTGATCTGCACGAGCACGTCGAGCCGATCGTCGCCGTCCGCCGCCCGGTGGAGGGCATCGGCGAATCGATCGCGATCGACCGAATGCACGACGCCCGCACTCCAGCGGATCGCGGCAGCCTTGTTCGTCTGCCCCTGCCCGATGAAATGCCAGCGCAGATCCAGAGCCGCGAGTTCGCCCTGCTTGGCCGACAGCTCCTGCTGGCGGTTCTCGCCGACGTCGTGCACACCGAGCTCGTACAGGTCGCGCACCAGGGATGCCGGGTGGAACTTCGTCACCACGATGCGGGTGATCTCCTCGGCGCTACGCCCTGCAGCGTGCGCGGCCACGGCGATCTTCTCGTCGATCGCCGACAGCCGCGCCGCCAGGAGGGACGACCCCGAGGCGTCGACCGGCGGGGTCACTTCAGGAATTCGGGGATGTCGATGTCGTCATCCGCGAAGGCCGGCTCGATGCTGGTCGCCGGCACACGCTGCTGCACGGGCTCGGGCTTGACCGTCTCGGTCTTGCTCTCGGTCTCTTCGGTGAGCGCGACCTCGGGAAGCGTCGTCGCGGCCGGCCGAGACACGACCATCGGGTCCAGACGCAGAGAGGGCTCGCCGCCGTCGAAGCCTGCCGCGATGACCGTCACCCGCACCTCGTCGCCGAGCGTGTCGTCGATGACGGTACCGAAGATGATGTTCGCCTCCGGGTGAGCGGCTTCCTTGACGAGGTCGGCCGCATCGTGGATCTCGAAGATGCCGAGGTTCGAGCCACCCTGGATCGAGAGGAGCACGCCGTGCGCGCCCTCGATGCTCGCTTCCAGGAGCGGAGACTCCACGGCCAGCTCGGCGGCCTTGATCGCACGGTCGGCGCCGCGTGCGGATCCGATGCCCATGAGCGCGGATCCCGCGCCCTGCATGACCGACTTCACGTCGGCGAAGTCGAGGTTGATGAGACCCGGGGTCGTGATGAGGTCGGTGATTCCCTGCACACCGGCGAGGAGAACCTGGTCAGCGGTGGCGAAGGCCTCGATCATCGAGATGCCGCGGTCGCTGATCTCGAGGAGACGATCGTTCGGCACCACGATGAGGGTGTCGACCTCTTCCTTGAGCTTGGACACGCCGGCCTCGGCCTGGCTCTGGCGACGACGACCCTCGAACGAGAACGGCTTGGTCACGACACCGATGGTGAGGGCACCGATGGACTTCGCGATGCGAGCCACGACGGGCGCGCCGCCGGTTCCGGTGCCACCGCCCTCGCCGGCCGTGACGAAGACCATGTCGGCGCCGGTCAGCGCCTGCTCGATCTCTTCGGCGTGGTCCTCGGCGGCACGACGCCCCACCTCGGGGTCGGCACCGGCACCGAGGCCGCGGGTGAGTTCGCGGCCCACGTCGAGCTTGACGTCGGCGTCGCTCATCAGCAGCGCCTGGGCGTCGGTGTTCACGGCGATGAACTCGACTCCGCGGAGGCCGAGATCGATCATGCGGTTGACGGCGTTGACGCCGCCACCGCCGACGCCGACGACCTTGATCACGGCGAGGTAGTTC
Source organism: Microbacterium sp. PAMC22086 (assembly GCF_019443525.1). NCBI lineage: Bacteria > Bacillati > Actinomycetota > Actinomycetes > Micrococcales > Microbacteriaceae > Microbacterium > Microbacterium sp. PAMC22086. The sequence continues at coordinate 2,791,781 of NZ_CP080380.1, forward strand.
TGGTTCTGGCTCATGGCCGGCCTCCGATTATTCGAGCCTGGAAGTGGGTGAACCTTAAACCTCAAGTAGAGGTGTAAAGTATTTCCCGGTATTGCGTTCTCTTTGATCGAAGGTAAGCGCCGCCCGGCCGCGTGCGCGCGAAGACACGGGCGTGTCGCGCCATTGCCCCGCGAAAGCGATCAGCCCGCGACCGCGACCTCGGGAGAAGTGACATCGATCGAGGCGGCATCCGGTTTCGCCGCCATGGTCTTCGAGAGGACGATGGCCTTCAGCGCGGACTTCTCGGCGCTCCCCCAGACGACCGTCAGCCCGCTGCTGAGAGTCAGGGTCACGTCATCGGCCGTCGTGGCCCTGATGCCGGTCAAGGCGGCGCGCACGTCGGAAGGCAGAGAGCGGACGACGAGACCGGCGCTGCGGAAAGCCGCGGAATCCACACCACCCTCCACGTCGATCACCGGCTGCCCCGCCGGCTGATCCGAGGTGGTGGAGAGGGCGACACCGGCGGCATCCACCAGCGTGTAGCCGGCCTCCGAACGGACGACGCCCACCGGGGTGCGTTCCACGATGCGCACCGTGAGGTCGTGCGGCGGGCGCGCTTCGAGGGCATACGTCTCGATGAGCGGGAAGGCGAGCAGCGCCGCTTTCACCTTGCTCGAATCGACGAGCGCGAGGGGGGTTCCGAGCTGGTCGCCGAGGGCGGCCTCGATCACTGCGGGGTCGAGGCTCGTGGCACCGTCGACGGTGATCTTCTGCACGGCGAAGAGCGGACTGTAGGCCGCCGCGACGCTGCCCCCGACGAGCAGGAGCGCGGCGCCGATGCTGCTCAACCAGATGATCCTGCGCCGTCGGGATCGCTGGGTGAAGCGTCGGATCTCGGCGCGAAGCGCCTTGCGTCGCGCACGCGCCGCACGCCAGACATCTCGCGTCGATGTCGGCTGCGGGTCATCGCCCGAGTCGTCGTGCGCGCTGTCGCCGGGAGTCATCGCGTCGATCGAGGCGAGCTCTTCCTCCACTCCGGCGTCGCGACGTCGTCGGCGAGACGTCGCCGCCGGCGCGGCGGCCTCCTCCCCCGGGCGCCCCGGGGTGGTCGGAAGCGGTGCGGGCCGACGCATCGGCTACGCCTCGTGGGTCCGACGCAGCGAATCCAGGACCTGCGGAATGATCTGGTAGACGTTTCCGCAGCCGAGCGTGACGACGAAGTCGCCGTCTCGTGCGACCGTCGCCGTGTAGTCGGCCGCCTGCTGCCAGTCCGCGACGTAGTGCACGTGCGACGGGTCGCGGAAGGCTCCGCTCACCAGCTCACCGGTGACTCCGGGCACAGGGTCTTCCCTGGCTCCGTACACGTCGAGCATCACCGTGTGATCGGCGAACTCCTCGAGCACGTCGGCGAACTCCTGGTACATGTGCTGCGTGCGGGAGTACGTGTGGGGCTGCTGGATCGCGATGATCCGCCCCTCCCCGGCGATGCTGCGCATCGCCTCGAGAGCCGCGCGGACCTCGGTGGGATGGTGCGAGTAGTCGTCGTACACCGTGACGCCGCGCTCGACGCCGTGCTGCTCCAGGCGACGCACGGTGCCCGCGAACCCCTCGACGGCGCGCACGGCGTCGGCGAGCGGGTAGCCGAGCGCGCGCAGAACCGTGACCGCTCCCGCCGCGTTGATGGCGTTGTGCACACCGGGAACGGCGAGCTGCATACGCGCCTGCTCCTCGCCATGCGTCAGCGTCGCAGCGACGGGACCTGCGGCGACGATGTCGGTGACCCGCACATTCGCACCCTCGGCCTGACCGAAGGTGAGGATGTTCGGATGCGAGAGCCCGGCGCCGACCCGCAGCGCCCCGGCATCGTCGCTGGAGATCACGACAGCCTCGGTGGCGGCGTCAGCGAACTGCACGAACGCCTGGTGGAACGCCTCGTCCGAACCGTAGTGATCCAGGTGGTCGGGATCCACGTTGGTGATCAGCGCGACCGCGGTGTCGTACAGCAGGAACGTGCCATCGGATTCGTCGGCCTCGATGACGAAGAGCTCGCCGGAACCCGTCGCGCTCGACGCACCGAGCTGCTCGATCACACCGCCGTTGACGAAGTGCGGGTCGGCGCCGAGCTCACGCAGCGCCGTGACGATCATGCCCGTCGACGTCGTCTTTCCGTGCGCACCTGCGACCGAGACGAGGCGACGGGAGCCGACCAGCCAGTGCAGTGCCTGCGAACGATGGATCACGTGGAGTCCGCGGGCCTTCGCCGTCACGAACTCGGGATTCTCGGGCCAGATCGCGCCCGTGTGCACGACCGTGTCGGCGTCGCCGAGATGGGCGGCGTCGTGACCGACGTGAACAGTCGCTCCCGCGGCGGCCAGTGCCCGCAGGTTGTCGCTGTCGGCACGGTCGCTGCCGGAGACCCGGATACCGGCGTCGAGGAACATCTTCGCGAGACCGCTCATGCCGGAACCGCCGATGCCGATGAAGTGCGCGGCGGTGATCGTGTCGGGAATGGGGAGGGAGAGGTCGGGTCTGATCATGTCCGCTTCAGTCTACTTTTCTTCGGTCTCACCGACCGCGTCAGGCGGCGACGAGTGCGCGATCGATGAGAGTGATGACGTTCTCGGTGCCCGTGCGGGTGCCGGCCGATTCCGCGGCCGCCGCCATCCGCGCGATCCGCGCCGAGTCCCCGAGCAGCGGGACCACGATGCGCCGAACCGCGTCACCGTCGAACGTGGCATCGTCGAGGAGTTCGGCGGCCCCGGCCGCGACAGCGGAGGCGGCGTTCAGACGCTGCTCGCCGTTGCCCACGGAATAGGGCACGTAGAGTGCGGGGATACCCAGGGCGCTGATCTCGCTCACGGTCGCCGCCCCGGACCGGGAGACGATCAGATCGGCCAGCGCGAAGGCGAGATCCATGCGGTCGACGTAACGGCGCAGGGCGTAGCCGGTGACGCCGGGGTCGGGGAGGTCGCTGCGCTCTCCCGTGACGTGCAGCAGCTGCCACCCGGTGTCCAGGATGTCGCGCCACGAGTCCTCGAGCGCCTCGTTGAGACGCTGGGCGCCCAGCGACCCCCCGAAGACGAGGAGCACGGGCCGCTCGACGTCGAGGCCGAAGTACTCCGCGGCCTCCGCGCGGGAAGCCGCGCGGTCGAGGGCGATCACTTCCTGGCGTAGCGGCATGCCGACGACCTCGCCGCCGCGCAGCGGGGTGCCTTCGAAGGCGACGCCCACTGCGGCCGCGCGGCGGGCACCGAGCACGTTCGCCAGCCCCGGCTTGGCATTGGCCTCGTGCACCACGAAGGGCACACCCTCCCGACGGGCGGCGACGTACGCCGGGGCTGAGGCGTACCCGCCGAAGCCGACCACCACGTCGATGCCGTGCCGACGGATGTGGGCGCGCACCTGGGCGATGGCCCGGCGGAAGCGCCCAGGGAAGAACAAGGCCTGCCGGTTGGGGCGCCGGGGAAACGGGACCTTGTCGACGATCAGGAGCTCGTAGCCGCGGGCAGGGACGAGACGGGACTCCAGCCCCTCGGCCGTGCCGAGCACGAGGACGGACGCGTCGGCATCGCGCGCGCGAAGACCATCCGCGACCGCGAGCAGGGGATTGACATGACCGGCGGTGCCACCGCCGGCGAGGAGATACGAAGTCACCTGGTGACCCTACCCCGCTCGGCTGACTGCTTCTCGGTCACGGGGATCGTGCGCGCGAACGCGAGCAGCACACCGCACGCGATCAGCACCGCGAGCAGGGCCGTGCCGCCCTGGGACATGAACGGGAGCGGGACGCCCATCACCGGGAAGACGCCGATGACGACACCGATGTTCATGACGGCCTGGCCGACGATCCACACCGTGATGCCGCCGGCCGCCACCCGGATGAACGGGTCCGGGGTCTTGCGGATGATGTGGAAGGCGCCGATCGTGAAGAACGTGAACAGGGCGAGCACGACGATGCAGCCGATCAGGCCGAGCTCCTCACCGACGATGGCGAAGATGAAGTCGTTGCCCGCGGCCGGGAGCCACCCGTACTTCTCCTGCGAGTTCCCGAGTCCGAGACCGAAGATGCCACCGGTGGCCATCCCCCAGATCCCATGGATCGACTGGTAGCAGTCAGTGTAGTAGAGCGCCATGTTGTCGCAGGTCGCCGTGATGCGCCGCATGCGGTCTTCGCTCGACAGCGCGTAGGCGAGCACGGCGATGATGCCGAGGATCAACGGAATGATGAACAGCCGGAGCTTGACCCCGGAGAAGAAGAGGCACCCGAGCAGGATGAGCACCAGCACCATGGCGGTACCGAGGTCCTTACCCGCGAGCACCGTGCCGATCGCGAGCGCACCGACCGGGATCACCGGGATGAACACGTGATGCCAGGTGCCGAGCATCGTGCGTTTACGCAGGAGGACGGCCGCGATCCACAGGACCAGGGCGAGTTTGAGGAACTCGGAGGGCTGCAGCGTGAAGCCCGCGATCTTCACCCAGTTCCGGTTTCCACCGTCTTCGATGCCCAGCGGCGTGAACACCAGCATCTGCAGCGCCACGGCACCGAACAGCGCCGGCCATGCCATCCTCTTGAGGAAGTCGACGGGCAGGCGACTGATCAGGAACATCAGCGGGATGCCGAGGAGCGCGAACACTCCCTGGCGCAGCACGCCGTCCATGGGGTTGACACCCTTGGAGACGGCGGTCGCACTCGTCGCCGAGAGCACCATGACGAGACCGAAGAGCGTGAGGAGAAGTGCGGTCGAAGCGATGAGCAGGAACTCGGTGGACACCGGGGTGAACCGGCGTCCGAGCGACACCCGGGCTGCGAGTCCGCCCGACTCAGAGCGCGGAGGGCGAGATACCTGTGTCATCGGCGCTCCCCCGGTCGATCCAGTCCCGCACCGCCTCGGCGAAGCGATGGCCTCGTTCCGCGTAGCCGGAGAACTGATCGAAGGATGCCGCCGCCGGGGCCAGCAGGACTGTTCCCTCGTCGTCGACGATTCCCGCGGCGATCTCCACGACACGGTTCATGACCTGTCCAGTCTCGCCAGCATCCACCTCGAACACCGGCACCCCGGGCGCGTGTCGCCGGAATGCCGTGACCACGGCGGAGCGCTCGACCCCGATCACGACGGCAGCACGTGCCGTCGCTCCGACCTCGGAGACGAGGTCGGAGATGTCGACGCCCTTCAGATCTCCGCCGAGCACCCACACAGATCCGGGGTACGCGCGCAGCGACGACGCCGCGGCGTGCGGGTTCGTCGCCTTGGAGTCATCGATCCAGGTGATGCCACGGTGCCGGGCGATCACCTGGATGCGGTGCGCATCGAGCCGGAAGGACTGAAGCGCGGTGTGGATGGCCTCCGGCTCGACGCCGAGTGAACGCGCCAGGGCGCTCGCGGCGAGGATGTTCTGCACGACGTGGGGGGCGGCGAGACCCGCGGCGTCGAGATCGGCGACGGTCGTCAGCTCGAGGGCGCTGCGCGAGCGATCGTCCAGGAACGCTCTGTCGACGAGCAGTCCCTCCACCACGCCGAGATCGCTCGGTCCGGGGATGCCCAGATCGAAACCGATCGCCCGAGCGCCTTCGACGACCTCCGCCTCCTCGACCATCCGCCGGGTGGCCTCGTCGGCCTTGTTGTAGACGCACGCGATCCTGGTGTTGCGATACACCACAGCTTTCGCGTCGCGGTAGGCCTCTGCGCTCCCGTGCCAGACGAGGTGGTCGTCTGCGAGGTTGAGGCACACCGATGCGTAGGGGAACAGCTCTCCCTCGGGACTCGACTGCCCCAGATACCAGAGCTGGTGGCTGGAGAGCTCGACCACGAGCACGTCGAAGCCGGCAGGGTCGCGCACGGCGTCGAGCACCGGTACGCCGATGTTGCCGCACGGAGCCGCTCGCAGCCCGCCCGCGACGAGCAGCGTGGCCGTCAGCTGGGTCGTCGTCGTCTTGCCGTTGGTCCCGGTGATGAGCACCCAGTCCGCCGGTGTGCCGTCGGGCCGGACGACCTTGTCCCGCACGCGCCAGGCGAGTTCGACGTCACCCCAGATCGCGATGCCGGATTCCTGCGCCCAACGGATGAGCGGGTGAGCGGGAGAGAAGCCGGGCGACGCGATGATCACCTCGGGGTCGAAGTCGACGAGGACGCTGGGAACCTCATCGAGCGGACCCAGCTCGAGCCTCGCGCCGATGACCGGGAGCAGACGCTCGTACTCCTCCTCGGCGGACTCGCTCAGCACGAGCACGTCGGCGCCGAGCTCGGCCAACGTGTCCGCCACCGAGAAGCCCGTCATGGAGAGACCGAGCACGGCGACGCGCAGAGCGCGCCAGTCGGCGTTCCAGCTCGTCAGCCCTGCCAGACGGTCAGTCGACACGCGTCAGCCATTCGACATAGAAGAGTCCGACGGCCGAGACGGCGAGCAGCCCGGCGATGATCCACATCCGCACCACGATCGTGACCTCGGACCACCCGCGCATCTCGAGGTGGTGATGGAACGGACTCATCAGGAAGAGGCGCTTGCCGCGGGTGAGCTTGAAGTATGTGCGCTGCAGGATCACGGACCCGGAGGACAGGACGAAGACGCCGGCGATCACGAGCAGGAGGAGCTCGGTGCGGGTCAGGATCGCCATCGCGGTGATGACGCCGCCGATCGCCATCGAGCCGACGTCGCCCATGAAGACCTTCGCCTTGGGCGCGTTCCACCAGAGGAATCCGATGAGGCTCGCGGCGAACGAGGCGGCGATGATCGCCAGGTTGAACGGGTCGCGCACCTCGTAGCACCCGCCGAGGGCATCGGGATCGCCGCCGATGCAGGGCTGCTTGAACTGCCAGAAGGCGATGACGCTGTAAGCGCCGACGACGATGACGCCGGCGCCTGCGGCGAGCCCGTCGAGACCGTCCGTCAGGTTCACGCTGTTCGAGGTCGCGACGCCGATGATCGAGATCCACACGAGGTAGAGGATCCAGCCGAGCACCACGCCGAACGCGAAGAGATTGAGCCAGGTGATGTCGCGGAACAGCGAGATGGCAGAGCTCGCCGGTGTCTGACCCCACTTGTTCGGGAAGTTCAGCGCGACGATGCCGAAGGGGATGATGACCAGCAGCTGGCCGATCACCTTGCGCCAGCCCGAGAGCCCGAGACTGCGCTGGCTGCGCACCTTCATGTAGTCGTCGATGAATCCGACGGCACCGAATCCGACCATCAGCCAGATCACCAGCAGCGCGGAGAGGGCGGGGACTTCACCGCTCACCAGCACGCCGGTGAAGTAGCCGACCATCGAGCCGACGATGAAGATGACACCGCCCATCGTGGGGGTGCCGCGCTTGGCCTCATGGCTGGGGTTGTGGACGGACTCCGGGGTACGGATGACCTGCCCCCAGCCCCACTTCCGGAAGAGCCGGAGGAAGACGGGAGTCAAGAACAGGGTGAAGGCGAGCGAGATCGCCGCCGACATGATGAGAGACCTCACGAGAACAATTCTCCCAGACGATCGCCGAGATGCCGGAGGCCCACGGAGTTGGATGACTTCACGAGCACGCGGTCGCCGTCGCGGAGCTCGGTGCGGAGGTATTCGAACGCCGCGTCCTGGTCGGGTAGATGCACGGCCTCGCTGTCCCAGGAACCCTCACCGACCGCGGCGAGGTACAGCCGCCGCGCCTCGGGTCCGACGACCACGATCCGGCGGATGTTGAGGCGCACCGCGAGCAGCCCGATGCGGTCGTGCTCCTCCCCTGCGCTCTCGCCGAGCTCGCTCATGGCACCGAGCACCGCGACCGTGCGCTCCTCGGGGCCGGTGATCTGCGCGAGTGTGCGCAGGGCGGCCGCCATGGAGTCGGGGCTGGCGTTGTAGGCATCGTTGATGATCCGCACCCGGTCGCTGCCCAGGGGCTGCATGCGCCACCGCTCGGCGATCTCGACCGTCTCGAGGCGGGCGACCGCGTCGGCGGGGGCGACACCGAGCACGTGCGCGGCGGCGATCGCGGCCAGGGCGTTGGAGACGTGATGCGCACCGAGCACGCGGAGCCGCAGGGGCAGTCGGTCGCCGTCGACCTCGACGACGCATGCGGTCCCGGCGGCAGACACCTGGATGTCGTGCGCGCGCACGTCGGCTGCGGGGCCCTGGCCGAAGCCGACCGTGCGCAGCCCGCGGGAGTCCGCGAGGTCGCGCATGGCGGCGACCCTGGCGTCGTCGACGTTGAGCACTGCGGTTCCGGGCACGCGGGCGGCGGCGACCAGTTCGGCCTTCGCCTTCGCCGTCGCCTCGATCCCGCCGAATCCCCCAGCATGCGCCATACCGACCATCAGCACGACGGCGACATCGGGCTCCACGAGGCCTGCGAGGTGAGCGATGCTCCCCGGTGCCGCGGCTCCGAACTCGCTCACGAGGAATCGGGTACTCTCGGTGACCCGGAGCATGGTGACGGGAGCGCCGACCTCGTTGTTGAACGACTTCACGGGGGCGACGGTCTCGCCCTCGGCTTCGAGGATGCGCGCGAGGAAGTTCTTGGTGGTGGTCTTGCCGTTCGATCCGGTGATGCCGACGATGCGAAGGCCTCCGCCGGCACGGACGCGCGCGACGACCTCCTTCGCGAGGGCGCCGAGAGCTGCGACCGCATCCGGTACGACGATCTGGCTGACGGCGACGTCGACGGGGTGCTCGACGATCGCCAGCACGGCGCCTGCCTCGGCGGCGGCACCGACGAAGCGGTGGCCGTCGGTCTCGGCTCCGGGCTTGGCCACGAAGATCGACCCGGGGCCCATCGTGCGTGAATCGGTGTCGACGAGTCCGTCGACCACGGTCTCGGTCGTGTCTTCTCCGGCCACGCGCAGATCACCGCCGACAGCAGCGGTGATCTCAGCGAGCGTCAGGGCGATCATGTCATCTCCATGCGCGGCTCTCGCCGACTATCCGAACTTGGGAAGGAGCTCGTCCATCGGGGCAGAGGACGGCATCACGCGATAGGTCTTCATCACCTGCGTCATCGCCTTCTGGAAGGCGGATGCGGTGGCCGCGGACGATACAACCTTAGTCGGCTCGTCCAGGGTGACCACGACGACGTACTGCGGATCGTCGACCGGCGCGAAGCCCACCATGCTGGTGTAGTAGACCCCGGCCTTGTAGCCGCCGTTCCCGTCGGAGACCTGCGCGGTACCGGTCTTGCTGGTCACACGGTAGCCGGGAACCTGGATGCGCTCGGCGTTGCCGCCCTGCACCGCGACGTTCTCGAGCATCCGGGTGAGCTCGGCGGCCGTCTGCTCCTGGATGATCTGCTCGTGCGTCGGATCCGCCGCCTCGGTGACGGTGCCGTCGGCTCCGGTGCACGACTCGACGAGCGAGAGATCGATCTTCTCGCCGCCGTTCGCGATCGCCTGGTAGGCGCCGGCGAGCTGGGCGGCCGTCACGGTGAAGTACTGCCCGAATGTCGTCGTGTAGAGCGACTGGTTGTCCCAGTCGCTGACCGGGTGCAGGATCCCCCCGACCTCGGACGGGAAGTCGAGCGTCTTCTCGCCGACGCCGAACCGCTCGAGGTAGTCGTACCGCACCTCGGGGCTCACCATGGTGCCGAACTTCGACAGCGCGACGTTCGACGAGTCGATGAGTCCACCGGCGAGGGTGTAGTTGTAGGCGGGGTGGCTGAACGCGTCGTTGACGACGGCGCCGTTCGGGAACTTCTCGCGAGAGGAAGCGCTCACCGTGCTGAGGGGCGTCAGTCCAGCGCCCTCGATGGCTGCAGCCGCGGTGACGGCCTTGAAGGTCGATCCGGGCTCGAAGTCGCGGTGGAAGATCTGACTCGCCCTGGTCGCCGGTGTCGAGGCGTCGAGGTCGTTCGGGTCCAGCGCCGGCCACTCGGCCGCAGCGCGGATCTTGCCCGTCTTGACCTCGACGACCGTCACCGTGCCGCCCTTGGCGCCCTGGGTCTGGGCCTCTTCGGCGATCATCTGCTGCAGGTACCAGTTGAGGTCGCTGTTGATGGTCAGTTGCACGGAACCGCCGTTCACGGCGTCGATGGTGCGCTCGCTCCCGGGGATCACGACGCCGTCCTTGCCCTTGCGGTACGTCTCCTCCCCGTCGATGGGAGCCAGGCACGAGTCGTCCAGCTTCTCGACGCCGGCCTGCGCTTCGCCCGAGTTGTCGAGGAAGCCGAGGAGATTGCCGGCGACCGCGCCGTTCGGGTATACCCGCGTCTCGCGTGGCGGCATGCTCAAGTAGGAGGAAACGCCCAGCGCCTTGAGCTTCATGAACTGGTCGGTGTTGAGTCCGCGCTTGAGGGCCACGTACTGGCTGTTGGGGTTCTCGGCGAGAGCGTTCGACACCAACGCGCGAACCTCCTCGCCGGTCTGTCCGGTGATGGCCGCGATCTTGTCCGAGGCCTCGGCCCAGGGCAGCTTCGGGTCCTTCTCCTCCACCAGCATGATGACCTGCGGGCTGAGCTGCGCGTCGTAGACCATCACGCTCGACGCCAGGACCGTGCCGTCGGCGTCGAGGATCGAACCGCGCTGCCCGGGGATGGCCGAGCTCGCGCCCAGGTGCTCGAGCGACTCGGAGACGTGCTCGTCGGCGCTGACCACCTGGATATCGACCAGCCGCACCACGAAGGCGACCAGCACCGAGAGGATCACGGCGAGGGCGACGACGGTGCGTCGCCGCGGTCCGCGGGTGGCTCGTGTCGTCATGGGATCTCTCCGTCGATCGTGGGTGTCAGTGCGTCGTGGGGCTGGGGAGGCCGTCGGTGATCGACGGCGGGAGTTCCTGCGCCGGCTGCTCGGTCGTGGCCGTCCCGTCCTCAGCCTCCGCAGGAGGAGGAGGCGGCGGCTCCACGATGAGCGAGTTGCTCACGGCTCCGACGCCGGCGGGGTTGACCGTGGATGTCCAGTCGGCGCCGACCCCGATGCCGAAGACGGCTCCGTCGCTGAGGCGCAGGTAGGACGGCGAGCCCGCCACGACCATGCCGAGTCCGGCGGCATTGCCCGCCAGTACCTGCGGCGAACTGACGCCGGTGAGCTCCTCCTGGAGCGCCTGGGTCTTGAGGTTCAATTCGCGCTGCTGCGACGAGAGGCTGGCAAGGGTGAACGAGTCCTGGGTGATGGCGAGCGACAGTGCGATCTGCGCGGCACCGATCGCGAGCGCTCCACCGAGTGCGACGAGGGCGTAGGCGAGCTTCGGCTTGCGACGGACGGCCGGCTGGGTGACCGGCTGCAGCTTCCGCTGCGGGGTCCGCTCCGGTGCGACCGGCTGCACCGGTTTGCGGACGACGGCATTCAGGCTCATACGCTCTCCCGCAGCTTCTCGGCGGCGCGCAGGCGCACCGGGATCGCGCGCGGGTTGCGCGCGCGCTCGTCATCGTCTGCGAGTTCTGCGCCCTTGGTCAGGATGCGGAAGCGCGGAGCATGTTCGGGGAGCTCGACCGGGAGCCCGGCGGGTGCGGTCGAGGAGGAAGCGGCGGCGAACGCCTGCTTCACGAGGCGATCTTCGAGCGACTGGTACGACATCACGACGATGCGTCCTCCGACGCCGAGCGCGTCCATGGCCGACGGAATCGCGTCTGCGAGCACGTTGAGCTCCGCATTCACCTCGATGCGCAGCGCCTGGAACACGCGCTTGGCCGGGTGACCGGCGCGTTGCGCCGCTGCGGGCGTCGCCGCGATCAGGATCTCGACGAGCTCGCCGGAGCGCGTGATCGGCTGCTTCTGACGCGCGTCGATGATGAAGCGGGCGTAGCGGCCGGCGAGCTTCTCCTCGCCGTAGCGTTCGAAGATGCGGCGGAGGTTGCCCTCGCTGTAGGTGGCGATCACGTCAGCGGCGGTGACACCCTTCGTCTGATCCATCCGCATGTCGAGCGGGGCGTCCTTCGAATACGCGAACCCGCGCTCGGCCTCGTCGAGTTGCAGGGACGAGACGCCGAGATCGAACAGGATCCCCGAAGCGCCCTGCGCGTGCAGCCCGATCTCGTCGTACACCGTGTGCACGAGAGTGACGCGATCACGGAAGCGAGCGAGCCTCTCCCCCGCGATGCGCAGCGCGTCGGTGTCGCGGTCGAGTCCGACCAGACGGATGTTCGGGAAGCGTTCGAGCAGTGCCTCGGAGTGGCCTCCCATGCCGAGGGTGGCATCGACGAGCACCGCTCCGTCCGCCTGGAGGGCGGGAGCGAGCAGCTCGACACAGCGGTCGAGCAGGACGGGGGTGTGTATGTCTCGGAGGTTCATGATCTTTCTCGGGGTGACCTTCGGCTCTGATCCCCCTCCGCTTCTCGACCCGGCACCGGGGAAGTGTGTCGGGGCGGGAGCGGCGGGGCATCACAGCCGTGGTCAGAAGAGTCCCGGAATCACCTCCTGCTCGAGGTCGGAGTAGGTCTCCTCGCCGGCGGCGAGGTAGGCGTTCCAGCTCTCGGCATCCCAGATCTCGGCGTGGGCGCCGACTCCGGTGACGATGAGTTCCTTCTGCAGGCCTGCGTACTGACGCAGGTGCGCCGGGATGGTGATGCGGTTCTGGCTGTCTGGCATCTCCGCGCTGGCTCCGGAGAGGAACAGTCGCATGAAGTCACGCGCCTGCTTGTTGGCGAGCGGGGCCTGACGGATCCGCTCGTGCATCGCCTCGAACTCGGCCGTGCTGAACACGTAGAGGCACCGCTCCTGGCCTCGGGTGACGACGATGCCGCCGCCGAGGTCTTCGCGGAACTTCGCAGGAAGGATGACCCGTCCTTTGTCGTCCAGCTTCGGTGAGTGCGTACCCAGCAACATCGGCCATCACCCCCTCTGCGTCCGGCCAACTCGAGGTGCGCCCCACTTTACTCCACTTTCCTCCACATACCTACGACCAATCCGCAGGCAACGCATGCCGACGACGATCGGCGCGCTGAAGAGCCGCGGAATTACGCGGTGGAGGAAGGTGGAGGGCTAGTGGAGGGTTTTCCCACCCATCGAGATGGCCCGTTCCCCGCGGGGGTTAACGGCAGAAGCCCGGATGCTCAGCATCCGGGCTTCTGTCGTGAAGTATCGAGGTCGGTCAGTGCCCGTCCTGGCGGCGATCCCACCGGTCGTTCATTCGATCCATGAACGAGGCGGACTCCTGCCGCTTGGGAGCGGAACGCTCTCGGGGCTCAGCCGCGCTCGTTCGCCTCACGGGAGTGACGGCGACCATGACGCCGGCGAGCATCGCGGCGAAACCGACGACGCCGACGACGATGCCCCAGACGCCGCTGAGGATGACTCCGGCGACCAGACCGCCGACGCCGGCGAGCAGGAGGAGTGCACCGTAGACGAGATTTCGGTAGCTCAATGCTCGATCGCCGGACGGCGCGGTCACCACGTCGGCATCGTTGTGAAGGAGATGGCGTTCCATCTCGTCGAGCAGACGCTGCTCCTGTTCGGAGAGTGGCATTTCGTCCCCCTCGGGTATCGTGCCTTCCATTCTACGCGCGACGAGACGTCCGGGGCTAGCAGTTCGGCGTCCCCTTGCTTTACGTATGCTGGGAGTCGTGTCGTCCTCCTCCCCTGTACCCGACGCCGTCGCCGCACATCTCGACCGCTTCCTCGCGCGGATGCGCGACGAATCGATGGAGTACGGCCCCGATGCGGCATCCTTCCTCTCCGTCGCCGCCGCCACGCTGGACGGAGGCAAGCGGCTTCGTGCGCGGTTCTGCCATGCAGGTTGGCGCGCCGTGGCCAGGTTCCACGACCGAGATGCGACGGAGTCCGATGCTCTGTGGGACATCTGCACCGCACTGGAGATCTTCCAGTCGGCCGCGCTCGTCCACGACGATCTGATCGACAACTCCGACACCCGCCGCGGTCGCCCCGCAGCGCACCGTGCGCTCGAGGCATCGCACCGCGCCGCCGGATGGTCGGGAGATGCGGAGGCGTTCGGTCGGGCATCCGCCATCCTCCTGGGAGATCTCCTGGTCGCCTGGAGCGATGACCTGCTGGAGTCGGCGCTGGAGGGGCAGCCTCAGGCACTCACCGTGCGTTCCGAGTACGCCAGGATGCGAAGAGACGTCACCACTGGCCAGTTCCTCGACATCGCCGAGGAATCGGCGTGGAGCGTCAACGACGGCGGCCTCCATGCGGAACGGGCTCTTCGTGTGGCATCGCTCAAGTCCGCCAGGTACAGCATCGAGCAGCCGCTGGTCCTCGGAGGAGCCTTCGGCGGGGCCGACGCGGATCAGATGGCGGCGCTGCGCCGCTTCGGGCACCCGGTCGGCATGGCCTTCCAGCTCCGGGACGACGTGCTCGGCGTGTTCGGCGACGCATCCGTCACGGGGAAACCGGCCGGAGACGATCTGCGCGAGGGCAAGCGCACAGTGCTGATCGCCCTCACCCGGCAGACCCTCGACGCTTCCGCGCGCAATCTCCTGGACGAGATGCTCGGAGACACGGAACTGACGCCGCAGCAGGTGTCGTTCCTGCAGGCGACCATCACCGATTCAGGCGCGCTGGAACAGGTCGAGGCGATGATCGCCGACTATGCGCGCGAGGCTGATCGCGCACTATCGGGCGCCCGGCTCGACAACGCGGCCGTCGGCGAACTGCGCGAGCTCGCGCGGGCGGCGACGGTGCGTTCCTCCTGAGCGATCCTGCGGTCAGGCGAGGGTACGAGCGAGGCGTCGGACCGCGCTCTTGTGCCCGGCCAGCAGGGCGTCGATCGGCGAGCGACCGAGGCTCTCCTCGTCGGCGAGGAGCCAGTCGATCAGCTCGTCGTCCGTGAAGCCGGCATCCTGCAGGACGATCACCGTTCCCCGCAGAGAACTCAGCGGGTGTCCATCGACGATGAACACCGACGGCACCGCGAAGACTCCGCTGCGAGTGGATCCGACCAGGTAGTGCTCGTCGATCAGACGGCGCACACGGCCGAGGGGCTCGTCGAGCACCTCGACGAGGTCGGGCATCGTCAACCACTCGATGGCGGCAGCGGCAGGGGTTCCAGCAACGTTCTCAGACACGTTGCCCACTATCTCACCTCTGCGTGACCGTCGCATGTCGACCCTCCAGTCACATCCTTCACTTGCGTCACTTCAGTTGACTTCTGTTTACATCCGTGTCAGCGTGAAAAACTCGAAAAGGGGGCAAGCCTTGACATTCAAGACCGCCACGCGTCGAACGCGACATCTGCAGATCGGAGTGCCTGCGGCCGTGCTCGGCGCCCTCGCGACCACGCTCACCGCCGCACCGGCCAGCGCGGCTTCCCCCGTGGGCACCGCCACCGTCGAACGCGAGCGCCTCCTCCCCGTACGGGTGGCTCCCACCGAAGCGGCACCACCGAGCTACGTCGTCCAGCCAGGTGACACGGTCTCGGCGATCGCGACGCGCTTCGGGCTGCGCACCGTCGACGTCCTCACCTCGAACGGCCTCTCCTGGCGCTCCGTGATCCACCCCGGCCAGAGTCTGACGCTCCAGCCCGGAGCGGTCGCAGCCCCCGCCGCCGCTCCAGCACCCGCCGCCGCGGCCACGCACCAGGTCGTCGCCGGCGACACCGTGTACGCCATCGCTCAGAGATACGGCACGACCGTCGACGCCGTGCTCTCGGCGAACGGCCTCGACCGCGCGTCGATCATCTTCCCCGGTCAGAGCCTCGTCGTCTCCGGGAGCAGTGCGGCGGCCGCACCGGCAGTTGCTCCGGCTCAGACCCCCGCTCCGGCATCCGCCGCCACGCACACCGTCGCCGCAGGAGACACCCTGTTCGGCATCGCGCAGAGATACGGCACGACGACCCAGACGCTGTATGCCGCCAACGGGCTCGGCCCCTCGTCGATCATCTATCCCGGCCAGACCCTGTCCCTGCAGGGGGCGCCGACCCCCGCCCCCGCGACGACTGCTCCCGCCTCCACGGGCGGACAGCAGGCGACGACGCTCTCCGCGGAGCAAGGGGCGAACGCGGCGCTCATCATCCGCATCGGTCGCGAGATCGGCGTCAACGACCGGGCCATCGCCATCGCCCTCGCGACCGGGATGGTCGAGTCGGGGCTGCGCAACCTCGACTGGGGCGACCGCGATTCGCTCGGCATCTTCCAGCAGCGTCCGAGCACAGGGTGGGGAACCCCGGCGCAGATCATGGACGCGGACCGGAGCACACGCGTGTTCTACGGCGGTCAGAGCGACCCGAACGGACAGGCGACCCGCGGGCTCCTGGACATCCCCGGCTGGGACAGCATGCCGTTCACAGCGGCGGCGCAGGCGGTGCAGATCTCGGCGTATCCGGACAGGTACGGCCAGTGGGAGGCCCAAGCATATGCCTGGCTCGCTCTCTACAGCTGACGACATCCGGGAAAACCCGCAGGCCCGAGGGGTGAGGCGCTCCCCTGTCTTTCAGGCAGTTCTCCATAGAATTCTGACGTGACGACCAATCAGCAAGCCGACCCCCTCATCGGGCGGCTTGTCGACGGCCGCTATCGTGTGCGCGCCCGCATCGCCCGCGGAGGCATGGCGACGGTCTATGTCGCGACCGACCTCCGTCTCGAACGGCGCATCGCCCTCAAGGTGATGCACGCGCACCTCAGCGACGACTCGGCCTTCCAGAGCCGCTTCATCCAGGAGGCGAGGGCCGCGGCCCGCCTGGCGGATCCGCACGTCGTCAACGTGTTCGACCAGGGGCAGGACGGCGAGCTGGCGTACCTCGTCATGGAGTACCTGCCCGGAATCACGCTGCGCGAGCTCCTCCGCGAGCAGAAGCGCCTCACGCTCCCGCAGACCATCACGATCATGGACGCGATCCTGGCCGGTCTTTCGGCCGCACACCGCGCCGGAATCGTGCATCGCGACGTGAAGCCGGAGAACGTCCTCCTCGCGGAGGACGGCCGCATCAAGATCGGCGATTTCGGACTCGCACGAGCGACGACCGCGAACACCGCGACCGGACAGCAGCTGCTGGGGACGATCGCCTACCTCGCCCCCGAACTCGTCACCCGAGGCACCGCCGACGCCCGCAGCGACATCTACGCGCTCGGCATCATGCTGTACGAGATGCTGGTCGGCGAGCAGCCCTACAAGGGCGAGCAGCCGATGCAGATCGCCTTCCAGCACGCCACGGAGTCTGTCCCGCGCCCGAGCGTTCGCAATCCCGCCGTGCCGGAGCAGCTCGACGAGCTCGTGCTCTGGGCCACGGAGAAGTCCCCGGACGACCGACCGGACGACGCTCAGCAGATGCTCGAGCGCCTGCGGGAGATCGAACGCGACCTCGGCGTCACCCCGACGGCGGCCAGAGCCACGGCTGCGCAGCACAGCCACGGCGACTCCGGCGACCTCACCAAGGTGATGCCGGGAACCATGGTGATCGCCGACCCCACGGCTCCCGTCCCCGCCGCGCTCGACAATGCGACCCTCCTGCGGCGACGCGCGTCCAAGCGCCGCGCGCGCGGAGCGTTCCTCCTCACTCTCGTGCTCCTGCTGGCGGTGCTCGCCGGTGGTGTGGGCTGGTGGTTCGGTTCCGGCCCCGGCTCGCTGATCGCGGTGCCTGCCGTTGCAGGAGGCACCTACGACGCGGCCGCCTCCACGCTGACCGAGGCCGGCTTCGTCCCCGCGCAGAAGGACGAGTTCTCCATCGACATCCCCGCCGGGACCGTGATCGAGACCGACCCTGCCGAGGGTTCGCGACTCGACAAGGGCGCCTCGGTCACGGTGATCGTCTCTGCAGGACCCGCCGCGCACACTCTCGACCCCCTGAACGGACGCGCCGAGCAAGACGCCCGCGACTACCTCGACGGCCTCAACGTCAACGTCACGGACACGTCGCTGATGCTGTTCTCCGACGCCGACGCCGGCATCGTCATCAACGCCTATGTCACCCCGAGAGCCGGCGGAGAGGCATACATCTGCGGCGACGGCTGCGAGGTCTTCGAAGACGACACGGTGGAGCTGTACGTCTCGTCCGGCGAGTTCCCCGATGTCGCGGGCATGTCGATCGGCGAGGCGACCTCCACCCTCTCGGACAAGGGCCTCACCGTCACCGCCGAGCCGCAGTACACGTTCAGCGACAGCGTCGCCAAGGATGTCGTCATCGGTGTGGCCGACCGTGCGGAAGAAGGCAACTGGCGGCCCGGCGACAACGTGCAGCTCATCGTCTCGAAGGGGCCGGAGCTATTCCCCGTGCCCGACGTCTCGGGGAAGACCCTGAACGAGGCCAAGAAGATCCTCGCCGACAAGGGGTTCAAATCGACCTACGCCGCCTGGGGCGATCTGCCGGGCTTCGCCGAGATGGCGAGAGTCACCGGCCAGGATCCTGGTACGGACAAGTCCCTCCCCCGCGGCGGCACCGTGAACCTCTCGATCCAACTGAGCGGCTGAGCGCTCCCGCGTCGGTTGCTGCAAGAGCACGAACCCACCGACGAAGGAAGCCGCCCTCCCCGATGATTCCGGGAGGGCGGCTTCTTTCGTCTTCGCGACGGGAGCGTCAGCGCTTCTCAAGCTCCTCAGCGACGAGGAAGGCGAGCTCCAGAGACTGCATGTGGTTCAGTCGCGGGTCGCACAGGCTCTCGTAGCGCGTGGCCAGGGCCGCTTCGTCGATCCGCTCCGAACCACCGAGGCACTCGGTGACGTCGTCACCGGTGAGCTCGACGTGGATGCCGCCGGGGAACGTACCCACGGCACGGTGCGCTTCGAAGAAGCCTCGCACCTCGTCGACCACGTCGTCGAAGCGACGAGTCTTGTAGCCGGTCGGCGTGGTGATGCCGTTGCCGTGCATCGGGTCGGTGACCCACAGGGGCTGCGCGCCGGAGTCGCGAACTGCTTCGAGCAGGGGCGGAAGAGCATCGCGGATCTTGCCCGCTCCCATGCGGGTGATGAACGTCAGTCGGCCGGGCTCGCGCTCGGGATCCAGCTTGTCGATCAGAGCGAGGGCGGTGTCCGGCGACGTGGTCGGTCCGAGCTTCACGCCGATGGGATTGCGGATCTTGGAGAAGTAGTCGACGTGCGCGCCGTCGAGCTCGCGCGTGCGCTCTCCGATCCAGAGGAAGTGCGCAGACGTGTTGTACGGGGTGTCCGTTCGCGAGTCGATACGCGTCATCGGGCGCTCGTAGTCCATGAGCAGGCCCTCGTGCCCGGTGAAGAACTCGACGCGCTTCAGCTCGTCGAAGTCCGCGCCCGCGGCCTCCATGAACTTGATCGCGCGGTCGATCTCGGCGGCCATGCGCTCGTAGCGCTGATTGGCCGGGTTCTGCGCGAAGCCCTTGTTCCACGAGTGCACCTCGCGGAGGTCGGCGAAACCACCCTGCGTGAACGCGCGGATCAGGTTCAGCGTGGACGCCGCCGTGTGGTAGCCCTGGAGCAGGCGACCGGGGTCGGCCGTGCGGGACCCCTCGGTGAAGTCGTAGCCGTTCACGATGTCGCCGCGGTAAGCCGGCAGCGTGACATCGCCACGGGTCTCGGAGTCGCTCGAACGCGGCTTCGCGAACTGTCCCGCCATGCGGCCCATCTTGACGATGGGCATCGAGGCGCCGTAGGTCAGCACGACGGCCATCTGCAGCACCGTCTTGATGCGGTTGCGGATCTGTTCGGCGGTCGCCCCTGCGAAGGTCTCGGCACAGTCGCCACCCTGGAGCAGGAATGCCTGACCGGATGCGGCGCGCGCGAGCCGGTCGCGAAGGTTGTCGACCTCGCCGGCGAAGACCAGAGGCGGAAGGGTCGCGATCTGCTGGGAGACGTCGGCGACGCGGTCCGCGTCGGGCCACTGCGGCTGCTGCTTGATGGGAAGCGAGCGCCATGCATCAAGGGCTTCGATGTGGTGCGGGAGCATGCGTTCCAGCCTAGTGGTCACTGGTGCCGCCCAGATCCGCGCGAGGCCTATGTGACGCGACTCGGGAGCCGCTCCTTGACCGTCGAGGCGTAGACGTCTTCGTACTTCTGCTCACCGAGCCTCTGCAGGGCCACCATGATCTCATCGGTGACCGATCGCAGGATGTAGCGATCGTTCTCCATCCCCGCGTAACGGGAGAAGTCGAGAGGCTCCCCGATCACGATGCCGACGCGCACGATGCGCGGCAGCCGCCGACCGATGGGCATCGCCGTGTCGGTGTCGACCATGATCACCGGCACGACAGGGACCTTCGCCTCGAGCGCCATCCTGGCGATGCCGGTGCGCCCTCGGTAGAGCTTGCCGTCCGGGCTGCGCGTGCCCTCGGGGTAGATCCCGAGCAGGTCGCCTCCGCCGAGAACCTGGAGCCCCGTGTTCAGCGAGGCCTCGGAGGCCTTGCCACCCGATCTGTCGATGGGGATCTGCCCTGTGGCCTTCATGAAGAACTTCGTCGCCCAGCCTTTGATGCCGCGGCCGGTGAAGTAGTCGCTCTTCGCGAGGAAGGACATCGACCGGTCGATCACCAGGGGAAGGAAGATCGAATCGGCGAAGGAGAGGTGATTGCTCGCGAGGATCGCCGCGCCGTTCGCGGGCACGTTGTTCCGCCCCACGATCCAGGGGCGGAATACCGCCTTGACCACGGGGCCGATCACCACGTACTTCATCAGCCAGTAGAACATCGTGGTGAAGTCTAGCGCCGCGCCCGGCGTCTGTCGGAAGCCTCTTCCGGCGTCGAGCCCGCGAGCGACCCAGTTTCACCCAAGGCGCGACTCGGTTCCATGCCCTAGACTCGTAGCCAAGTCCGTGCCCGACCGGTACCGAAGGAGCTGCCGTGGTCCAGTTTGAAGTCCCTGCGATCGTCCCCGCCGATCCCGACGCGAACGTCGCCGACCTTCTGGTGAAGCGTGTCGAAGCCACCCCTGATCGTGCGTTGTTCTCGGTCCCCGAGGGAGACGGCTGGCGCGACATCTCCGCCGCGGACTTCCAGACGGCCGTGATCGCGCTCGCGAAGGGCTTCGCCGCTGCGGGCATCCGGCCGGGCGAGAAGGTCGGCTTCCTCGCACGCACCACGTACGAATGGACGCTCGTCGACTTCGCGCTCTTCTACGCAGGTGCCGTGATGGTGCCGATCTACGAGACCAGTTCGCCCTCGCAGATCCAGTGGATCCTCGAGGATTCCGGAGCGATCGCGCTCATGGTGGAGTCGCCGGAGCATTTCGCCCGTGTCGACGAGGTCCGCGGCGACCTTCCCCTGATCCGTGAGGTGTGGCAGCTGCACCTCGGAGCCATCGACACCCTGACCGCACAGGGCGCCTCGGTGACCGACGCCGAGATCGAGCGCCGGCGCAGTCTGGCGGTCGGATCCGACATCGCGACCCTCATCTACACGTCGGGCTCCACCGGGCGCCCGAAGGGATGCGTGCTCACGCACAGCAACTTCGTCGAGTTGTCCCGCAACTCGGCCAAGGCCCTTGATGAGGTCGTCCAGACACCCGGAGCATCCACTCTCCTCTTCATCACGACCGCGCACGTGTTCGCCCGGTTCATCTCGATCCTCGACGTCCACGCGGGAGTGCGCACGGGCCACCAGCCCGACACCCGCCAGCTCCTGCCGGCACTCGGATCGTTCAAGCCCACCTTCCTCCTCGCGGTCCCCCGCGTGTTCGAGAAGGTCTACAACTCCGCGGAGCAGAAGGCCGAGGCCGGCGGCAAGGGCAAGATCTTCCGCGCCGCGGCCGATGTCGCCATCGAGCATTCCAAGCTGCTCGAGGCGGGCAAGCCGATCCCCTTCGGGATGAAGCTCAAGTTCGCCCTGTTCAACAAGCTCGTCTACAGCAAGCTCCGCGAGGCCATGGGCGGCAACGTCGTCTACGCCGTCTCGGGCTCCGCTCCCCTCGGCTCGCGGCTCGGGCACTTCTTCCACAGCCTCGGCGTGGTGATCCTTGAGGGCTACGGCCTGACCGAGACCACCGCTCCCGCCACCGTGAACCTGGCCGACAAGTCGAAGATCGGCACCGTCGGTCCCGCGCTCCCCGGCGTCGGCGTGCGTCTCGCAGACGATGGCGAGATCGAGGTCCGCGGCATCAACGTGTTCAAGGAGTACTGGAACAACCCCGAGGCGACAGCTGAGGCCTTCAGCGAAGGCGGCTGGTTCCACACCGGCGACATCGGCAGCTTCGACTCCGAGGGCTTCCTGACGATCACGGGGCGCAAGAAGGAGATCATCGTCACGGCCGGCGGCAAGAACGTCGCCCCCGCGGCGCTCGAGGACCCGATCCGCGCGAACCCGATCATCGGCCAGGTGGTCGTCGTCGGCGATCAGCGTCCGTTCATCTCGGCGCTCGTGACGCTCGACCCCGAGATGCTCCCGACGTGGCTGGCGAACAATGGCCTCGACGCGAAGATGTCGCTCGTCGACGCCTCCAAGAACGAGGGTGTGCGCGCCGAAGTGCAGCGTGCTGTCGATGCCGCGAATGCTCGCGTCTCGCGTGCGGAGTCGATCCGCAAGTTCACGATCCTCGACTCCGAATGGACAGAGGCCTCCGGACATCTGACCCCGAAGCTCTCGATCAAGCGGAACATCATCATGAACGACTTCGCCGACGAGATCGCCGCGATCTACGACGAGCCCGTCGCGACGACGAACGTCCCGATCGGCGGCTGACGCGCCGAGATCGAAGAAGGGCCCCGCAAGCTGCGGGGCCCTTCTTCATGCTCTGAGGATCAGAACCAGGCGCTTTCGCGCACCTCACGCATGGCGACCTTGCGCGTCTGCGGATCGAGACGGGTCAGGAAGAGCTTGCCGTCGAGGTGATCGGTCTCGTGCTGCAGCGCCTGTGCGAGCAGGCCGTCGCCCTCGAGGACGACGGGGTTGCCATCGAGGTCGATCCCCTCGACACGAGCCCAGGGATGACGCTGCGCGTCGTGCCAGAGTCCGGGGACCGAGAGGCAGCCCTCCCCCGTCGGCTCGGGCTCTCCGCGCACCTCGGTCAGGACTGGGTTGATCACGTAGCCGATGTCGCCGTCGATGTTGTAGCTGAAGGCGCGCAGAGCGACACCGATCTGGGGCGCAGCGACTCCGGCGCGACCGGGCAGCTCCACGGTGTCTACCAGGTCTGCCACCAGCGCACGCACTCCGTCATCGATCTCCTCGACCGGCGCACAGACCGCCCGCAGGACGGGGTCTCCGAAGATGCGGATCTCGCGGACGGCCATCAGGCGGCCTTGGCCCGCAGGCCCTCGACGAGCAGCGCGGCGAGTTCACGGGCTGCGATCCGCGTCTCCGGCAGGAGATTCGCGAACACGATGGTCCCTCCCCCGGCGATCTGCGGGTCGTAGGGCACGCGGACGACGCTCCGCGCCCGAGTGGCGAAGTGCGCCTGCAACTCGTTCAGGCGCACGAGCGGCGTCCCCGGCGTCGACTGGTTGAGGACGACGATCGCCTCGCGCGCCTGCTCCTCATACCCGTTGGTCTCCAACCACGTGAGCGTCTCGGAGGCGAGCCGGGCCTCGTCGACGCTGAGACCGGAGACGATGACGATCTGATCGGCGAGATCGAGAGTCGCCGACATCACCGAGTGCACGATGCCCGTGCCCGTGTCGGTGAGGACGAGCGAGTAGTAGTGTGCGGCGACGCCGGCAACATCCCGGTAGTCGCTGTCGCTGAAGGCCTCGGCGATGCGAGGGTCGGCATCGGAGGCGAGGACGTCGAGGCGGGTCGCATCCCGGGCCACGATCGCGGAGATGTCGTGGTATCCCTTGACGTCGTCGTGGATCCGGACGAGATCGCGCACGGACTTGCTGTGGTGCGGGCGCACGATGCGCTCCGCGAGCGTTCCGCGGTCGGGGTTGGCGTCGACCGCGATCACACGATCCTCGCGGGCGTCGGCGAGAGCCATGCCCAGCAGCGCGGTGATCGTCGTCTTGCCCACCCCGCCCTTGCGGGACAGCACGGGGACGAACCGCGCTCCCCCGGCCAGTGGCGCCGCGATCCTCGCCGAGAGCGCCTTCCGCTCCCGCGCACGGCGACCGTCGCCGATGTTGATGCGCCGACCGGAGACGGCGTAGAGGAAATGACTCCATGCCCCCTCGGGCTCCGGCTTCGTGATGCGGTGCGGGTCGAGCAGCCGGTCGGCGGTGAGCAGATCGGCGGACTCGCGCGAGGACTCGCCCAGATCGTCCAGGCGCTTCGAGGTCAGCGTCACATCCGCTCGCGCTGCCGCCCGAGCGGGCTGCGGCACGACGGACCTCTCTTCAGGAGTGGACACGGTGGTCTCCTTCTCGGTGGCCGCCTGCACGGCGGATGCCGGTGCCGGCGTCGCCGTCTCGATCTCGGACAGAGCTTTGGCGAGGAACTGGGCGGCGGCGACTTCCTCCGCTGCGTGCTGGTCGGCGGTGTCTCGATCGTCGGCGATCGTCTCGGACACCTGGTCATCGACGACGACCGCATCGACGACGGCATCCGCGACGGGGGCCGATTCGAGTGCCGTCACCTCGATCACGATCGGTTCGATGACGAGCGGCTCGTCGATCATACCCGTGACGACAGCCGGTTCCGCAGGAGGCTCGACCTCTGACGCCGCTTCGACGACCGGCGCTTCGTCGGGCTCCGCGTCCTGCGCGGCTGCGTCTGCGGCTGCGGCTGCGGGCACGGGGTCGGGACGGGGTGCTTTCGGAAGCGACTTCGTCTTCGTCGTCGATCCCACGGCGGGGGGCGGATCGATCACGAGGTCGCCGATGACCTCGCCGTCGACCACACCGTCGTCGGCGAGGTCATCGTCGTCGTCGCTCCTGGGCAGGGCCACGCTGACCTGGGCCGTCCCGCCGAGGATGCCGATCACTGCCGTGTCGAGAGACGCGGCTTCGTCGAGCACCCCCAGCGAGTTCTCCTCGGGGTCAGTGGTGTTCTTCGGTGTCACGATGTCGCTCCAAGCCTGCGCGGGCCTCGGGTGCACACGAATGCGCGGCCCTCGCCCGCACAAGATTAGTGCGCCGGGCGGATCACGACCAAAAGATCTCCTGCATCCACCTGCTGGGTCTCGGCGATCGCGTGCCGCTCGATGACGCCGTCGACGGGGGCGGTGATGGCCGCCTCCATCTTCATCGCCTCGATGGATGCGACGGGTTCACCGGCCCGGACAGTGGCCCCGACCTCGGCCTTCAGTGTGACGACACCGGAAAACGGAGCGGCCACCTGACCCGGAACGGACGTGTCGGCCTTCTCGACCTCGAGAGCGTCGACCTTGATCGAACGGTCGCGGACGAACACCGGACGCAGCTGCCCGTTCAGAGTCGTCATGACGGTGCGCATACCCTTGTCGTCGGCATCGCCGATGGCTTCGAGCCCGACGTACAGGCGCACACCGCGATCGATCTCGATCTGGTGCTCCTGTCCCGCGACGAGACCGTAGAGGTAGTCACTGGTGTCGAGCACCGAGAGGTCGCCGAACAGTTCCCGACGCTCGGCGAACTCCGCGGTGGGCGCGGGGAACAGCAGCGTGTTGAGGCGTGTCCGCCGCTCGGCGCTGGTTCCGGCGAGTGCTGCTTCGTCGTCTGCCGTGATCGCGGTGAGGCCGGTGCGCACGGAGCGCCCGGCGAGGACCTTGGTGCGGAAAGGCTCCGGCCATCCCCCGGGCAGGTCGCCGAGCTCGCCCGCCATGAAGCCGACGACGGAGTCCGGAACGTCGTACTTCTCGGGGTTCGCCTCGAAGTCGGCAGGGTCGGCCTTCACGGCCGCGAGGTGGAGGGCGAGATCGCCGACGACCTTCGACGACGGCGTCACCTTGGGCACGCGACCGAGGATGCGGTCGGCCGCGGCGTACATGTCCTCGATGAGTTCGAAGTCGTCGGCGAGGCCGAGCGCCTTCGCCTGCTGTCGCAGGTTCGACAGCTGACCGCCGGGGATCTCGTGGTGGTAGACGCGCCCGGTGGGGCCGGGAAGACCCGACTCGAACGGCGCGTACTGGCGACGGACCGCCTCCCAGTAGGGCTCGAGATCCGAGACGGCGTCGAGCGAGATCCCGCTGTCGCGCTCGGTGTGCGCGAGCGCGGCGACGAGAGACGACAGCGACGGCTGGCTCGTGGTTCCCGAGAGCGGCGCAGACGCGGCGTCCACGGCATCGACGCCGGCGGCACTGGCCGCGAGGAGCGTCGCGAGCTGACCGCCGGGGGTGTCATGCGTGTGCAGATGGACAGGAAGGTCGAATCGCTCGCGCAGTGCCGTGACCAGCTTGGCGGCGGCCGCCGGACGCAGCAGACCCGCCATGTCCTTGATCGCGATGATATGCGCGCCCGCGTCGACGATCTGGTCCGCGAGGCCCAGGTAGTAGTCGAGGGTGTAGAGGTCTTCCGCCGGATCCAGCAGATCGCCGGTGTAGCAGAGCGCCACTTCGGCGACGGCGGTCCCCGTGTTGCGGACCGCCGCGATCGCTGGACGCATCTGCTCCACGTCGTTGAGCGCGTCGAAGATACGGAAGATGTCGACGCCACTGGCAGCGGCCTCCGCGACGAATGCCTCGGTCACGGCCGTGGGGTACGGCGTGTAGCCGACCGTGTTGCGACCGCGCAGCAGCATCTGGATCGCCACGTTGGGCAGCGCCGCACGGAGTTTGTCGAGGCGCTCCCAGGGGTCCTCGCCGAGGAAGCGCAGCGCGACGTCGTAGGTGGCACCGCCCCATGCCTCGACCGAGAGCAGACCGGGAGTGAGCCTCGCCAGGTACGGCGCCGCGGCGACCAGGTCCTTCGTGCGCACACGCGTGGCCAGGAGCGACTGGTGCGCGTCGCGGAACGTGGTGTCGGTGACCGCCAGGGCCGTCTGCGCACGGAGGCTGCGGGCGAAGCCCTCAGGTCCCAGTTCGAGCAGGCGCTGGCGCGAACCCGGCGCCGGCTCGGAAGTCAGGTCGACGGCAGGCAGCTTGGTGACCGCGTCGACGACGCCGGGGTGGACGCCATGCGGCTTGTTCACCGTGACGTCGACCAGCCAGTTGAGGAGCTTCGTCCCGCGGTCCTTGGAGACACGGCCGCGCAGCAGCTCGGGGCGTTCGTCGATGAACGACGTGCTGACATCGCCCGCGATGAAGGCCTCATCTTCCAGGAGCGCCTGCAGGAACGGGATGTTGGTCGAGACGCCGCGGATGCGGAACTCCGCGAGAGCACGACGTGCGCGGGCGACCGCGGCGGGGAAGTCGCGCCCACGGCAGGTGAGCTTGGCCAGCATGGAGTCGAAGTGGGGACTGATCTGGGCCCCCTGGTGGACCGTGCCGCCGTCGAGGCGGATGCCGGCACCGCCGGGGGAACGGTACGTGGTGATCTTGCCGGTGTCGGGGCGGAATCCCTGCGTCGGGTCCTCCGTGGTGATGCGGCACTGCAGTGCGGCGCCGCGCAGATGCAGGTTCTCCTGCTGCAGGCCGAGGTCGGCGAGGCTCTGGCCGGAGGCGATCCGCATCTGGCTCTGCACCAGGTCGACATCGGTCACCTCTTCCGTGACCGTGTGCTCGACCTGGATGCGCGGATTCATCTCGATGAAGACGACCTCGCCGGTGCGCTCCCCCGCCGTCTCGAGCAGGAACTCGACTGTTCCGGCGTTCTCGTAGCCGATGGAGCGGGCGAAGGCGACGGCGTACCCGTGCAGGGCAGTGCGCACGCTGTCGTCGAGGTTCGGCGCCGGAGCGATCTCCACCACCTTCTGGTGGCGTCGCTGCACCGAGCAGTCACGCTCGAAGAGGTGCACGGTCTCGCCGGTCTTGTCGGCGAGGATCTGCACCTCGATGTGCCGAGGGCGAACGACCGCCTGCTCGAGGAACATCCGTGCGTCGCCGAAGGCGCTCGCGGCTTCCCGCATCGCCTCTGCGAGAGCGGGAGCGAGGTCGCCTGCGGTCTCGACCCGACGCATCCCGCGCCCTCCGCCGCCGGCCACGGCCTTGGCGAACAGCGGGAATCCGATGTCCTCGGCCTGCGCCACCAGAGCCTCGACGTCGTCCGATGCCTCGGTGGAGCGGAGGACGGGGACCCCGGCCTCGATCGCGTGACGCTTCGCCTCGACCTTGTTGCCGGCCATTTCGAGAACGTGGGCAGGAGGTCCGATGAACACGATGCCGTTCGCCGCGGCCTTCTCCGCGAGCTCCGGGTTCTCGGAGAGGAACCCGTAACCGGGGTAGATCGCATCCGCACCAGACTCGAGCGCGACGCGGATGATCTCGTCGACGTTCAGGTATGCGCGCACAGGATGCCCGCGCTCGCCGATCTCGTAGGCCTCATCGGCCTTGAGCCGGTGCACGGAGCCGCGGTCTTCATGCGCGAACACCGCGACGGTGCGCGCCCCCACCTCGACCGCCGCACGGAAGGCACGGATCGCGATCTCGCCGCGATTCGCCACAAGGATCTTCTGGAACATGCACACCTCTGGGAGCTCGATGCGCAGCGTTTTCGATGCGCATGGGGCGGGGCTGAGTGTTCACCCAGCCTAGGGGAAGGTAACGTGGTGTCCGTGCACGTACTCAGCGTCAGCTCTCTCAAGGGAGGCGTCGGCAAGACGACCGTGACACTCGGGCTGGCCTCAGCGGCTTTCGCCCGAGGAGTCCGGACTCTCGTCGTCGACCTCGACCCGCAGTCCGACGTCTCCACCGGGATGGACATCCAGGTGGCCGGACGACTCAACATCGCCGACGTCCTGGCGAACCCGAAGGAGAAGGTCGTCCGTCAGGCGATCACCTCCAGCGGCTGGGCGAAGGTGCACCCCGGAACGATCGATGTCCTCATCGGCAGCCCCTCGGCGATCAACTTCGACGGTCCGCACCCGAGCGTGCGCGACGTGTGGAAGCTCGAAGAGGCGCTCGCATCCGTCGAGGCCGACTACGACCTCGTGCTCGTCGACTGCGCACCGTCTCTGAACGCGTTGACCCGCACGGCATGGGCGGCGAGTGACCGCGTCATGGTCGTCACCGAGCCCGGCCTGTTCTCCGTCGCCGCGGCCGACCGTGCCCTTCGCGCGATCGAGGAGATCCGCCGCGGCCTCTCGCCTCGTCTGCAGCCTCTCGGCATCGTCGTGAACCGCGTGCGCCCCCAGTCCATCGAGCACCAGTTCCGCATCAAGGAGCTGCGCGACATGTTCGGGCCCCTCGTGCTCTCCCCGCAGCTGCCGGAGCGCACCTCGCTGCAGCAGGCGCAGGGTGCCGCCAAGCCGCTGCACATCTGGCCGGGAGATTCCGCGCAGGAGCTCGCGGCCGACTTCGACCAGTTGCTCGACCGGATCATCCGCACCGGACGCATCGCCGTCCCCGAGAGCGGTCAGCAGAGCTGACCCTCCCGGGCGCACACAGCGAAACGGCCATCCTCTTCGAGGACGGCCGTTTTCTGTATGACGCGAGAGGTCAGGCGGTGCGCTTGGTGCGACGCGCCGACAGTTCGTCGACGGGGTCGGGAGCGGTCGCATCGAAGGCGACGAGCGTCGACTCGACCTCGCGGAGCACCTTGCCGACGGCGATGCCGAACACTCCCTGACCACGGCTGACGAGGTCGATGACCTCGTCGTTCGAGGTGCACAGGTAGACCGAGGCGCCATCGCTCATGAGCGTGGTGCCTGCGAGGTCACGGATGCCGGCGCGGCGGAGCTCGTCCACGGCCGTGCGGATCTGCTGCAGCGAGATGCCGGTGTCGAGAAGGCTCTTCACGAGCTTGAGGACGAGGATGTCCCGGAAGCCGTAGAGCCGCTGCGAACCGGACCCGCTCGCTCCGCGGACCGTGGGCTCCACCAGCTCGGTGCGTGCCCAGTAGTCCAGCTGTCGGTAGGTGATGCCGGCGGCACGAGCAGCGACAGCGCCGCGGTATCCGACCTCATCATCCATCGCGGGAAGACCGTCGGTGAAGAGGAGTTCGGGTACGAACCGCGGGTCGCCTGTGAGCTCATCCGCATTCATCTGAAATCCTCCCTGGAACGGTTATCTTCCACGGTAGAGCAGTGCCTGGGCGCCGGCAATCACATCCGTGGGACGGCGAAGGTGTGTCGCAATCAGTTCGTTACGAAAGCACTCGCGAGAGCGCGTCCTTGACGAAGAGCGAGCGCACTTCATCGATGCGCGAGGCGAGCTCGGGGGCGAGCTCGCTGGCCTTCGCACGGGAGGCGGCGTCGGTCCTGCGCAGCAGCGCGGACATGGCCGATTCGATGAGGGCGACCTCGCGTTCGGCGCCCTGGCGCAGCGAGCGGAGGTGCCGCGGCTCGATGCCGTGACGATCCAGTCCGACGAGACCGCGCAGCAGCGTGACCGTCGCCTCGGGGTAGCTCTCCTGAGCGGTGATGACGCCGGTGCTGATCGCGTCGTTGAGAAGCTGGGGCCCGGCTCCGGCAGCAGCCAGGAGCTCGTCGCGGCGATAGCGGCGCGGGGTCGGAGCGATAGACGGCGGCGGCACGAGCGCGGTCGCACCCCCGCCGGCGTCGGCTTCATCGAGCTGTTCGCGGATCACGCTCAGCGGCAGGTAGTGGTCGCGCTGCAGCGTGAGCCCGAGACGCAGCCGCTCGATGTCGGAGGCCGAGAACTTGCGGTAGCCGGACTCCGTGCGAGACGGGGTGACGATCCCCTGCACCTCGAGGAAGCGCAGCTTGCTGGAGGTCAGGTCGGGAAACTCCGGGGTGAGCCGTGCGAGCACCTGGCCGATACTCAGCAGGCCCGCGGACGCAGAGCGTTCGCGGGCGGGAGAGGCCGCCATCAGGCGTTCGCCGCCAGGCGGTCGTGCGGAGAGGCGAAGAAGTTCAGGCGGAACTTGCCGACACGGAGTTCGGAACCGTCCACCAGCGCGCTGCGGTCGACGCGCTCACCGTTGACGTACGTGCCGTTGAGCGAACGCTGATCGATGATCTCGAACGTCGACCCGGTGCGAGTGATCTCCGCGTGACGACGCGAGACCGTCACGTCGTCGAAGAAGATGTCGGCCTCGGGGTGACGGCCGACGGTCGTCACGTCGGTGTCGAGAAGGTATCGCGCTCCGGCGAGAGCGCCGGAGCGAACCAGCAGAAGCGCCGATCCCGCGGGCAGAGCGGCGATCGCCGTCTGCTCGACGTCGGTGAGTTCCACTCCGAACGGCACGAACGACAGATCGGAATCATGTCCGAACGTCTGCGTAACGTCGTGTCTCTGCTCACCGGAACGGTGGATCGCGGCTTCTCTGGCCGGTCGGCTGTCGCTGTCGCTGTCAGTCACTGTGCCCTCCTGATTGTCCAGACTAACGGATGCCGAGCCGCTCGCGGGAGGCCGCTTTCACACTCAGCGGTCCCATACCGAGGATTCATAGGCTGTACTCGTGAAGACCAAAGCTCTGAGCCGCTCGGCTGCCCCGATCGCCCTCGCCGCGACACTGCTCGCCGCCTTTCTCGTTCTCCTCTCCCCGGTTTCGGCTTCGGCGCACGACGCGCTCGTCTCGTCGTCGCCGGCGGCTGATGAGTCGGTCGACGTCGTGCCCGCCACGCTGACGCTCACCTTCAGCGCGAAGCTGATCGGCGGTGAAGGCTCCACCGAGGTGGTCGTGACCGACCCCGACGGCAACCAGGTCACCGACGGCCCGGCGGCCGTCGACGGCGCGATCGTCACCCAGCCGCTGAAGGGATCGGGACCGGCCGGCGCCTACCACGTGATCTGGAAGGTCGTCTCCAGCGACGGGCACCCCACGTCGGGCGAGTACTTCTTCACGGTGACGGTCGGCGACGCAGCGACCACGGATGAACCCACCGCAGCACCGACGACGGCCGCGCCCACCGCGGAGCAGACCGCCGCTCCCGAGGTCACCAGCGCGCCGAGCACGGACGCAGACGACTCCGCCGGCACCTCCGCGGCGATCTCGATCGTCTCGATCGTCGCCGTCCTTGTCGTCGCCGGCGTGGTCGTCTGGATCGTCATGAGCCGCCGTCGCGGCACGACTCCGACCGATTCCGACCCGTCCTCCGAGCGATAGGCTTAAGGCATGCCACACTACGACGTCGTCATCCTTGGTGCAGGTCCTGGCGGATACGTCGCTGCGGTTCGCAGCGCGCAGCTCGGTCTCTCCACCGCCATCATCGAGGAGAAGTACTGGGGCGGTGTCTGCCTCAACGTCGGCTGCATCCCCTCCAAGGCGCTCCTGAAGAACGCGGAGCTCGCACACACCCTGAACCACAAAGCGGAGTTCTTCGGTATCTCCGGCGAGTTCACGATCGACTTCGGCAAGGCCTTCGACCGCAGCCGTGAGGTCGCAGAGGGTCGCGTCAAGGGCATCCACTTCCTGATGAAGAAGAACAAGGTGACCGAGTACAACGGTCGCGGCACCTTCACCGGTCCCAAGGCGATCTCGGTCGCCAAGGCCGACGGCCAGGTCGAAGAGGTCACCTTCGACAACGTCATCATCGCCACCGGCTCCAAGGTCCGTCTGCTGCCGGGTGTCACGCTCAGCGAGAACGTCGTGACGTACGAAGAGCAGATCATGACCCGTGACCTGCCCGAGTCGATCGTCATCGTCGGCGCCGGCGCCATCGGCATGGAGTTCGCCTACGTCCTGACGAACTACGGCGTCAAGGTCACGATCATCGAGTTCCTCGACCGTGCGCTGCCCAACGAGGACGCCGATGTGTCGAAGGAGATCACGAAGCAGTACAAGAACTACGGCGTCGACATCCTCACGTCGACCAAGGTCGAGTCGGTCGTCGACAACGGCTCCTCCGTCACCGTCACCTACACCGGCAAGGACGGGCAGCAGAGCTCGATCGAGGCCGACAAGGTGCTCATGTCGGTCGGATTCGCCCCGAACATCGAGGGCTTCGGCCTCGAGAACACCGGAGTGAAGCTGACCGAGCGCGGCGCCATCGACATCGACGACCACATGCGCACCAATGTCGAGGGCATCTACGCCATCGGCGACGTGACCGCCAAGCTGCAGCTCGCCCACGTGGCCGAGGCTCAGGGCGTCGTCGCTGCCGAGACGATCGGCGGCGCGGAGACCCAGACGCTGGGCGACTACCGCATGATGCCGCGTGCGACGTTCTGCTCTCCGCAGGTCGCGTCGTTCGGTCTCACCGAGCAGCAGGCCAAGGACGAGGGGCGCGAGATCAAGGTCGCCACCTTCCCGTTCATGGCGAACGGCAAGGCGCACGGCCTCGGCGAGCCGGTCGGCTTCGTCAAGCTGATCGCCGACGCCGAGCACCTCGAGCTCATCGGCGCCCACATGATCGGCCCGGACGTGTCGGAGCTCCTGCCCGAGCTGACGCTGGCTCAGAAGTGGGATCTGACGGCGCTGGAGCTGGCCCGCAACGTGCACACGCACCCGACGCTGTCGGAGGCGCTGCAGGAGGGCTTCCACGGCCTCGCCGGCCACATGATCAACTTCTGATCGCTTCCTCATGAAGGCCCGGTCCGCGATACGCGAACCGGGCCTTCGTGCGTCCCGGAGCGTGGGTCAGAGACCGCGCATCGTGAGCAGCCCTGCCGTCCACCCGCGCAGCGGCGCGGATCCGAGCGCCCGCATCAGCAGCTCCCTGCCGCGCACGACCGCGGTGGATGCCGGAGCACCCATCGACATGTAGAACGACGAGCGGCGCTGCGCCCGCGCCGCCGATCGGTGCGCCTCTCGCGCGAACGCCGAGAAGTCGGGGGTCCGGCTCGGCAGCCCCTGTGCGAGCTCTGCGGCGAGACGGACGGCATCCATCCATCCGAGGTTCATCCCCTGCCCGCCGATCGGGCTGACCTCGTGCGCGGCGTCGCCCAGGAGCACGATCCTCCCCCGATGCAGCCTCGTCGCCGTGTGCTGCGCGGCGACGAACGACGCGGGCTTCAGGTCGGGCGCGAGTTCGAGGTCGATTCCCGTGCGCATCCGGATCGCCGCCCGGAAGTCCTCGATGCTGCCGAGGATACCGCTCCCCGTATCCCGCACCACCCATCGCCGGCGCCCACCCGGGAGGGGGAACGACTCGACGAGACCCTCCGGTTCGCAGTGCAGCACGGCACGTGCGTCCGGTGTCGCATCGACCGCGTCTGCCATGGCATAGGAGGCGCGTCCTGCGCGGGGGCGCCACCCGGCACCCACCTCGTCGCGGAATCGACTGCGCACGCCGTCCGCGACGACGACGACGCTGGCCGAGATCTCGTGCGGCCCCTCGGCGGAGTCGGCCGTGACCCGCACGGCATCCGCGCTCTGGCAGATGCTGCGCACGGTGCATCCGCAGATCAATGCGTCCGCGGAGAGCGAGTGCAGCCGGGCGCGCAGCAGGGCGTCCGTTCGCGGCTGCGGAAGGATCAGGACCGGGCGATCAGGGGCGAAGGTCAGCGACGCCAGACTCCGTCGACGGCTGCGCACCTCGCCGCCCTCGAGCCGCAGCACCTCCGCCCGCACCGCGGTGCCGATGCCTGCGGCATCCAACGCTTCGAGCCCCGGGCGGTGGATGCCGATGGCCCTGGTCCGATCGTCGGCGTGCGTCCGGCGTTCGTAGACCGCGACCCGCACCCCGTCCTGCACCAGCAGACAGGCCAGCAGCAGGCCGACCGGCCCCGCGCCGACGATCAGCACGTCATGGTCGGGCATGATCACCCTCCCACCGCAGTTCCAGGCGAGAGGGCACACCCCCGCGGACGGTCCACCCGGCAGGGGCGATCGCGGCGAGCTCGGCGGCTGTGTACGAGCGGCGGATGCTGAGGAGGCCGTCCTCGCGTATGAACGAGTCCGCCAGCAGCATGGTCGAGATGGTCCAGGTGGCCGCGGCGAACAGCGCGTAGGCGGTGCGGCTGCGTGCGATGTCATGATGCGACACCAAACCGCCCGGAGCGACGAGCTGCACGGAATCGCTGAGCACGGTCGTGAGTTCGGCGTCATCGAGATGGTGCAGCACGTGATTGGACAGCACCACGTCGTAGGTCTCGCCCGCGGCCACGAGTTCGGTCGTCAGGGCGCGGCGATACCGGATGCCCGCGCCGCCGTCGTGCGCCGACGCCCAGCGGATCGCCCGCTCGTCCGCGTCGAGAGCGGTGATCTCCGCGTCGAGACCGTCCTGACGCAACCGCCAGGCGAGCAGCCGGCAGAGGTCTCCCCCGCCCGCCCCGACGTCGAGGATCCGCAACGGCCGGGAGCGCTGCGCGCGCGGTCGGATGTCGCGTCGGTACAGGGCCCCCGGCCGGGAGACCAGGGCGTTCACGAACCCGAACCGTCCGTAGGTCCGCGCCAGCATCCGTGCGTCGGCGTGCGGATCGTCCATCAGCTCGCGAGCCTCGGCGTCCCGCGTCGTGAGGTCCGGCCTCATGACCCGGGCGAGGCGACGACGGTCATCAGCGCGCTCTCCGCCGTCAGACCGGGACCGAACGCCATCGCGGAGACCCGGTCGCCGGCGCTCGCCCCCTCCACCTCCAGGATGCGCTTGAGGACGAACAGCACGGTCGCACTGGACATGTTGCCGTTCTCCCGCAGCACGTCCCTGGCCGGGCGCAGCTGCGCATCGCTGAGGCGTAGCCGCTCCTGCACCTTGTCGAGGATGCTCCGCCCGCCGGGATGGATGGCCCAGTGCTGGACCGCATCCCCCACGCTTCCGGCCTCGAAAGCCTCGCCGAGACCCTCCTCGGCGCCGTACAACGGCCGGAGCGCACCGATGATCGTCTCGCCGATGATCTGCGGGACGGCCGTGGAGAGGATCATCTCGAAACCGGTGTCGCCGATCGTCCAGGCCATGTCCTTCTCCCCCTCCGGCGCGATGGCCGTGTGGAAGCGGTCAAGGCGCAACCCGGTCGACGCGGACGGGAGATCGCGCGCGGTGACGATCCCGGCGGCCGCACCGTCGGCGAACAGGGACGACGCGACGATCGTGTCGGGATTCTCCGAGGAACGCAGGTGCAGAGTGCACAGCTCGACGCTCACGACGAGGACCACGGCGTTCTCATCCGCGGCGCAGAACTGACTCGCGGCCCTGAGCGCAGGTATCGAGGCGTAGCAGCCCATGAAGCCGAGGTGGAAACGCTGCACCGCGTCGGACAGCCCGAGCGCACGCACGATCTCGTACTCCGGCCCCGGGGCATGGAACCCGGTGCAGGAGACCGTGATGACGTGGGTCACATCGGCCGGCTCGAGGTCAGGGTCGGAGTCGATCGCCCGCCGGGCGGCCTCGACGAAGAGCTTCGTGGCCTCTCGGGCGTAGAAGTCGTTGCGCGCCTTGGTGCCGGGGGCGAGCAGCATCCCCGATCCGCGGTCGAAGAACACGGGGTCTGTCGCTTCGGAATCCAGCGACAGCTCGTCGATCACGGTGTGCCGGGTGTCGATGCCCGAGACGTTGAACGACGTCGTGACGATGCGCTGCGCCAGCCGCCCGAGGCCGGGCTGCTGCGCGAAGACGTCACGCACCTGATCCTGGACGAGAACGGTATCGGGGACGATCGTCTGCAGCGATCGAAGCACAGGCGGTCGGCTCATGGTGCCACTCAAGCACTGCGCACCGCCCCGGGGGGAAGGGGTTGCGCGCGACCGCGGTCTGCCCTAGAAGCCGAGCGCCCTGGCGAGCTTGGAGTCGGATGCCGATTCGCGGCCTCCGGCAGCCAGCACCGCCTGCTCCACCGCCACGAAGAACGCGGTGCGTCCCGCCTCATCAGCCGGCGCCGCGGGCCCCAGCTCCATCTCCCACTCACGCCATTCGCGTTTCACGTTCTGGCGCAGGTCGCTCGCTCGCACCCGGTCGTCGACGAACTCGGCGACGACGCCGTCCGGGCCGGTGAGCAGATAGGCGGTGCGGTCGTTCTCGATGCGGGCGAGTGGGGTGAGCGGTGCGCTCGTCCACTCCGACACGGTCGTGGCGACCGCAGAGGGGAGCGCGTCGCCCTCCCCTAGAGGCCAGCCGAGCTCGAGTCGACCGTCTCCCTGTCGGGGACCTTTCACATGCCAGCCCTCGTCGGGCCCGCCGGTGCGACGACGCAATGCCACGCCGGCGCGCGAGAGCGTGCCGTCAGCGGTGTCGAAGTACTGGGCGTCCAGCGTGCGCAGCACACCGGGGCTGACCGTGTCGACGCCCGGGAGCGCCTCCCATCGCGGCAACGGGGTCTCCGGATCGACGTCGTACTTGCGCTCGACCTCGACCGTGCGGGAGGGCTCAGTCATCGTCGAGCGTGAGGTCCTCGAGAGACTCTTCAAACCAGTAGTCGATCTCCGTGGGGCCGTCGGCGGGGCCGGTGTTCTGCGGCTCGCCGCGGCGGTTGTACACCACCTGCGTCTCGCTGTAGGGAACGATCAGCTTGTCGTCCGCGTCGCCGAGGGGGATGATCTGCCCGTCGAGCGGGCCGCCGTGAAGTCGTGCGAGTGCCATGTGCTCAGGGTAGCGCCGTCGTCGCGGTATCGGTGCGAGGCAGGCGGAATCAACCGAGGACGACACCGAGAAGGGCGCCGGCGATCATCCAGGGACCGAAGGCGATGCGGGTGGAGCCATTCGCTCTCCGCAGCAGGATGAGCACGAGCGCGTAGAGCGCTCCCAGCACGAAGGCCGCGGCCGCCCCGATCGCGAGTGCCTGCCAGCCGTGCCAGGCCAGCACCAGCCCGATGACGGCGGCGAGCTTCACGTCTCCGCCTCCCATCCCCGCACGGCTGAGCGCCCGCAGCACCGCATAGAAGCTCCCGAGGATCACCATTCCCAGCAGGGCACGAACGAGCGGCGCCCCCTGCCCCGTGGCCAGGGTGTCGACGGCGACGAGCGCGAGCAGGCAGCCGAGCGTCGACAGCACGATCCTGTTTGGGAGGCGATGCGTGCGGGCGTCGATCACGATGAGCCACGCGCCGACGCCGATCAGTGCGGCGTGCACGAGGGCGATGAGGGCGAGCCGGATGTCCATCCCCGCAGGTTAGGAGATCGGCGGACCTCGCTCCGACTCCCTGTGGAGAACCCCTGGCCGATGTCCGATGTCCGAACTATCGTCATTCACACGGGTTGTTATATTAGAATATATCTTCGAGAAAGGATGCAGGTGATCGGGCTCGATGCAATCGCCTCGCTCTCTCCGGCGGGCGACTCCCGCGCGGGAGAAGTGCTGCGCCTGCGTCGCGAGATCAACCGG
Organism: Microbacterium sp. PAMC22086; assembly: GCF_019443525.1. Lineage (NCBI taxonomy): Bacteria > Bacillati > Actinomycetota > Actinomycetes > Micrococcales > Microbacteriaceae > Microbacterium > Microbacterium sp. PAMC22086. Next base: position 2,829,554 of record NZ_CP080380.1, read on the forward strand.
ATGCAACGACGGCGCAGCGAACATGCGCTGCTCCCCCTCGACCCCGCCTTCACCGCGCTCCTTCCGGAGGAGGGACTGCAGACCGGCACCTCCTACACCGTCTCCCCCTCGCCGAGCCTCGTCCTCGCACTGCTCAGCGCCGCATCGCAGAAGGGGCTGTGGTGCGCCGTGGTGGGCATGCCGACCCTCGGCGTCGAAGCCGCCGCCGCTTTCGGCATCGACCTCGCACGCCTGATCCTCGTCCCCACCCCCGGAGACCGCTGGTTGGCGGCGACCTCCGCCCTGGCCGAGGTCGTGCCCCTGATCGTCGTGGCCCCCGGCGCCCGCGCACGAGACGCGGATGTCGCTCGGCTGAGCGCGCGCCTGCGCGACCGCGGGTGCACGCTCCTGGTCACCGAGTCTCCCGTCACCGAACGCTGGCCGCAGAGCGAGGGGACGATACGCCTGCACGATCCGCACTGGCACGGCCTCGGCGCCGGCTGGGGGCTGCTCTCCGACTGCACGGTGACGGTGACGGCGCAGACGCGGCACAGCCCCCGCCCGTCGAGCGTGCGGGTGCAGCTGCCGGGAGGACACGGGGCCGTCGAGGCCGTCGGGGTCGAGCTCGCTGCACTGCCCGCACGACCGGCGGAGTCCGTCGCCTCACGCGAATCCGCACCACCGGAGCTCCTGCGATGGGCGGAAGCCGGATGAGCAGCCCGCTCCGCGTGCTCGTGCTGTGGTTCCCGGATTGGCCGATGCGGGCCGTCCTCGGCAGCGCGCCCCCGCATCCGCCCACCGCCCTGGTGCAGGCCAACACGATCGTCGCCTGCACCGCCTCCGCCAGAGAGCATGGTGTGCGCACCGGTCAGCGCCGCCGGGTCGCGCAGGGCCACCTCTCCTCGCTGCGTGTGCTCTCCCACGACCCCGAACGAGACGAACGCGCCTTCCTGCCGGTGCTGCACCTGATCGAGAAGCACGCCCCCGGGGTCACGCTGCTGCGCCCCGGGCTCGCGATCCTCCGCGCCAGGGGCATCTCCCGCTATCACGGAGGAGAGGCGGAGGCCGCGGAAGCACTCACCGCCGTTCTGACGGAGGCCGGCTTCCCCGAGGTGCGCGTGGGTGTGGCCGATGGCCCGTTCACGGCCGAGATCGCCGCACGGGGCCCCGTGCCCTGCACGGTCGTGCCGCCAGGGGGCTCACGGGAGTTCCTGGCACCGTACCCCGTGCAGGTGCTGCGCGACGAGCAGGTCACCGGCCTCCTCGTGCGGCTCGGAGTGCGCACTCTCGGCGAGTTCACCGCTCTCGCACCGCTCGATGTGCGCGATCGTTTCGGCGAGCACGGTGCGCGTCTGCAGGCACTCGCCGCCGGCGCCGACTCCCGGCCGCTGACACCGCGCCCTCCCGACCCTGAGCTGGTGCGCAGTATCGAGTTCGACTCCCCGCTGGGCGGAACCGATCAGGTGGCGTTCGCCGTGCGTCAGACGGCGGATGCGGTGCTGCTCGCTCTCGGTGACGCCTCGCTCGTCTGCACGGAGGTGCGGATCGACCTGACCGACGACAACGGGGCGGTCTTCTCGCGGTCCTGGCTGCATCCGACCTGCTTCGACGCCTCCGACCTCGTCGACCGGGTGCGCTGGCAGTTGGAGGCGCTGGCCGCGCAGTCCGCGAAGGATCCGGTCGACGAGGCACGAGCGTTCGGCGGCATCGTGGCGGTGCGCATCGTCCCGGCCGCCGTCGACGATGCCGCGCACCACCAGCCCGGCCTCTTCGGATCCGGCACCGATGAACGCCTGCACCATGCGGTCTCGCGCGTGCAGACCATGCTCGGTCACCAGGGCGTGGTCACAGCCGCTGTGGCGGGCGGCCGCTGGCTCGCCGATCGCCAGGTGCTCACGCCCTGGGGAGAGCGCACGGTACCCCCGCGCGACCCCGGATCCCCATGGCCCGGGAGCCTTCCCGACCCGCTGCCCGCCGAGGTGTTCCTGCCCCCGCGCCCCATCGGGGTGCTCGCCGCGGATGAGAGCACCATCAGCGTCGATGAGCGCGGGGCTCTCTCGGGCGAGCCCGCCCGCATCGACGGGGCCGCCGTACAGGCCTGGGCCGGACCCTGGCCTGTGCATGAAAGGCGCTGGACCTCCGGCGGCGGGAAGCGAGGGCATCGCCTCCAGATCATCGACGCCCACGACCGCGCATGGCTGGTCTTCCACACCGGCGAGCGCTGGTGGGCCGAGGGGAGGTATCGCTGATGGGCTGGCACAATCCGCCCCTGTCCTGGAACGACCTGGAGCGCACCCTCAGTGGCGAGGAGTCACCCCCGTCGCCTCCTCCCGCCGCCGAGCCCCGGGGGCAGCGGACAGACGCAGGGCCGGTGAGCCATCGCCGCAAGCGCACCCCTCCCGTCGCCGTCCCCCGTCCCGAGAGCGCGGTCCCCTATGCCGAGCTGCACGCTCATTCGTCGTACTCGTTCCTCGACGGCGCATCGTCCCCCGAAGACCTCCTCGCCGAGGCCGATCGCCTCGGGCTGACCGCTCTCGCCCTCACCGATCACGACGGCTTCTACGGCGCCGCGCGCTTCGCCGAGGTGGCTGATCTCATGGAGAGCCCGCTGCAGACGGTGTTCGGGGCAGAGCTGTCGCTCGACCTGCCCGCGCCGCAACGAGGCTCCGCCGACCCCGCCGGCGAGCATCTGCTGGTCCTCGCCCGAGGCATGGAGGGCTATCACCGGCTCTCGGGGGCCATCACCGCGGCACAGCTGCGCGGCGGTGAGAAGGGACGCCCGGTGTACGACCTCGACGATCTCGCCGCGCGTGCAGACGGGCACTGGACGATCCTGACCGGATGCCGCAAAGGTGCCGTGCGCCGCGGGCTCGAGGCGGGAGACGCGCGCGCCCCGTTGCGGTCGCTCGTCGATCTGTTCGGGAGCGACCACGTCGTCGTCGAGCTCTTCGACCATGGTGATCCCCTGGACACCCGTCGCAACGACGCCCTCGCCGAGCTCGCCGGACGGATGCGACTGCCGGTGGTCGCGACCAACAACGTCCATTACGCCACCCCTGCGCAGGCGTCGCTCGCCGAAGCCGTGGCCGCGGTCCGCGCGGTGCGCAGCATGGACGAGCTCGACGGCTGGCTGCCTGCGCACGGGGGCGCGCATCTGCGCAGCGGTGCCGAGATGTCGGCGCGCTTCTCACGCCACCCCGGAGCGATCTCGTACGGGCTCGAGCTGGCCGCGGCGTCCGCCTTCCCCCTGCGCCTGGCGCGACCGGCACTGCCTCAGCAGAAGGTGCCGGCGGGGCACACACCGATGACGTGGCTGCGCCACCTGGTCTGGGAGGCCGTGCCGTCGAAGTACCCGCGACTGGACGACGACGGTCGCCACCGGATCGCCCGCGAGCTCGACGTGATCGAGGAGAAGGATTTCCCCGGGTACTTCCTCATCGTGCACGGCATCGTCACCGAGGCGCGCAGACGCGGCATCCTCTGCCAGGGGCGGGGGTCAGCTGCGGCGAGCGCGGTCTGCTACCTGCTGGGGATCACCGCGGTCGACCCGATCCTCTACCGCCTGCCGTTCGAGAGGTTCCTCGCGACCACGCGGACCGAGGAGCCCGACATCGACGTCGACTTCGACTCCGATCGCCGCGAGGAGATCATCCAGTGGGTGTATGCCGAGTACGGCAGGGAACGTGCGGCCCAGGTAGCCAACGTCATCCAGTACCGTCCGAAGAACGCGGTGCGCGACATGGCAAGAGCGCTCGGCCACTCCCCCGGTCAGCAGGACGCCTGGTCCCGTCAGGTCGATGGCTGGGGCGCCGGACTGGAACCCGTCGAGGGGCACGACATCCCCGAGAAGGTGCTCGCCTATGCCGGTGAACTGTTGAAGGCCCCCCGGCATCTCGGCATCCACTCCGGCGGCATGGTGCTCACCGCCCGTCCCGTCGGCGAGGTCGTGCCTGTGGAGCACGCCCGTATGGAGAACCGCACGGTCATCCAGTGGGACAAGGACGACTCGGCCTTCATGGGCCTGGTGAAGTTCGATCTGCTGGGGCTCGGGATGCTCGCCGCCCTTCAGCACTGCTTCGATCTGATCCGGGAGAGCACGGGCGAGGAGTGGACGCTCGAGACCATCCCCAAGGAGGAGCCGGCGGTCTACGACATGCTCTGCCGTGCGGATTCGATCGGGGTCTTCCAGGTGGAGTCGCGCGCGCAGATCGGGCTGCTCCCCCGCCTGCAGCCCCGGGCCTTCTACGACCTCGCCATCCAGATCGCCCTCATCCGCCCCGGCCCCATCCAGGGCGGCGCGGTGCATCCGTTCGTGCGGCGGAAGATGGCCAAGGATCGCATCGACGAGGAGAACCGGGAACGGGCGACTCGCGGTGAGGCGCCGGTGGAGTTCGCGATCCCCTACCCGCACAGCGATCTGGAGGACATCCTCAAGCGCACGCTGGGCATTCCGATCTTCCAGGAGCAGCTCATCCAGATGGCGACGGCGATCGGCGATTGCACGGCCGATGAGGCCGACCTGCTGCGTCGTGCCATGGGATCCAAACGCGGCCTGGAGAAGATCGAGAAAGTCAGGGACAAGCTGTACGCGGGGATGGCCAGGCGCGGCCTGGTGGATGAGGCCGCCGATCGCATCTACGCGCAGATCCAGGCGTTCTCCAATTTCGGATTCGCCGAATCGCACTCCCTGTCGTTCGCTCTCCTCGTCTACGCCAGCTCCTGGGTGAAGCTGCACTACCCCGCAGCGTTCCTCGCCGGCCTCCTGCGCTCACAGCCGATGGGCTTCTACTCCGCAGCGACCCTCACCGCGGATGCGCGGCGGCATGGGGTCGAGGTCCGACGTCCCGATCTGCACGTCTCGGGGGCGACGGAGACCCTGGAGCCGCTCGTCGACGGCGCCCCGCGAAGGCCGACGGGTCGGGACGGGTGCACCGCCGACCTGCAGCCGCCCGCGCTCCGCTTCGATCGGGATGCGCCGGACGAATCGGCCGCGCACCGCAGGGACGGGAACTCCGCGGTACGGCTGGGGCTCAGCGGCATCCGTGGGATCGGTGTGCCGATGGCGGAGAGGATCGTCGCCGAACGGGATGCGAACGGCCGGTACCGGGATCTGAACGACCTGGTGCGGCGAACGGATGCCACCGCCGCACACGTGGAGGCTCTGGCCACCGCCGGCGCTTTCGACTGTCTGGGCCTGGAGCGTCGCGAGGCCATCTGGCTGGCCGGTGCGGCGGCAGACGACCGCTCCCGGTTCCTGCCGGGGACGACGGTCGCCGTGCAGCCTCCGCTGTTCGCCGACCAGACCAGCTACGAGCGCCTCTCCGCCGACCTGTGGGCGACCGGTGTGTCGACCGACGATCATCCGATGGCGCACTTCCGCGAACAGCTGCGCGCCCGCGGTGTGCTGACGGCAGTCGACCTGCGCGGGCACGAGGTGGGTCGACGCATCGAGGTCGCCGGTCTCGTCACCCATCGTCAGCGACCGGCGACGGCCGCCGGGATCACCTTCGTGAACCTCGAGGACGAGAGCGGCCTGGTGAACATCGTCTGCTCCGCCGGGGTGTGGAACCGCTACCGCCGCGTCGCCAGGGATTCACCGGCGCTCATCATCCGCGGCATCCTGGAGCGATCCGCCGAGGGCGTGATCAATGTGCTCGCCGATGGCTTCGAAGACCTGCGCACTGGTCTCACGCACCGCTCCAGGGACTTCCGTTGAGGAGGACCCACGACTCACCAGAAGCGCTCTGACTCCTCCATCGGAGGACGGTCGACTCCACCCCATCTGTCGGCTTCGGCCTTCGCAGCATCGGCAGCCGCGTCGGCTTCGCGCAGAGCGACCTTGGCGCCGGTCGGGCCGGGCCCGAGGGGATCGACGAGCAGCGTGGTGTGCGCGCCTGCGTCCCCCATCGTCACGGTGCACCGCAGGACTCGCCCGATCCAGCGGGAGAAGTCGCCGCTCGGGTCTTCTGCACGTCGGTAGCGGATCCCCGTGTCGAGGTCGACGAGGGTGAGGACCACCGGTTCATCGGTGAGCGGATCGGCCTGCTCCGTCACCTCGATGCGGTGGCCGTGAGCGATGGCGACCTGAGCGGAGAGCACGAGCAGTCTGTCCATGAGTCCACCCTAGGCACGCCCGTCAGGAAGACAACACTGGGGAATCAGCCGTGAGCGCAGCGAGATCTTCGCCGCCTCCCCTACCGTCCGGGAAGGACGGTGGGCCCTCTCGACGGCACCGTCTGGGGCGGGTCATCGAGAGGGCCATTCTCCCCGGTGGGCCTGTCGGGCCACGACCCGCCGAGCAGAGCCCTGTCGAGCAGAGTTCCGATTCAGTCGAGCGGGATGACCTCGAGCGTGTTGGACCGCACCGGCTCCTGACCCATCTCGGGAGCGTACGGGCTGGGCGTGTACTTGCGGAGATACTCGGCATCGATCGCGGAGTTGATCGCCTCGTCGGTGATCCGCTCGAAGCGGACGTCCTTGGTGACGCCACCCGCCGAGACGCGGCCGCGCAGACTGGCGAGAGCCGGGGCGTACCACTTTCCCTCGAGCCCCGTGTAGGAGCGGACGAAGAGTCGCCCGTCGACCGCGACCGCCCAGATCCCCACCGTCTTCGGCGTCGTCCCGTCTTCGAGCTGCGCGGAGAGATCGAACATCTCCGGCTCGGCGATGCGCGCGAGCTCCTCAGTGTTCCAGGTCGTCATGAGTCCTTCTCGGTCGATACGGCAGAGTGCATGCTACGTCAGATCGCGCCCGGCCTCACGATCGACCGCGGGTGGGGCATCGATGAGACGCATGCGCAGCGAATCGAGGAGAAGACCGACGCCGAGTTCGAACGTGCGATCCGACCGGGCGGTCCCCCGTTCCGCGCCGTCGATGAGGCAACCGAGCGTGCGGGTCGGGCCGCCGGGCTGCCAGACCTCGTCGGGAGATGCGAGATCGAGACCGAATCCGATCGCGAAGGCGTCGATCACCGCGATGACCGAGAGCACCTCGTCATCGGGGAATCCTCCGTCGACGAGCACGGAGGCGAGGTCGTCGTATGCGGCGATGACCGCCGGGTGCGTGATCGTCTTGCCCACGAGCAGCGGCACGAGCTGCGGATGATCCGCGTACATTCGACGCTGGGTGCGCAGCACGGTGAGCACGAACTCCTCCCAGTGCTCCCCCTGCCATTGGATGCGGTAGCCCTCCATGAGCTGTCCGCGCATGAGTTCGAGGATCCCCTCCATGCCGTCGACATGGTTGTAGAGCGACGACGGCCGCACTCCGAGCTCGCGAGCGATGGCGTTGACCCCGAACGGCTCGCCTGCTCTGGCCAGCGCGAGGCCCGCGGAACCGATGATCTCCGGGGAAAGAAGCGGTGAGGAGGGCCTCGGCATCGGAAGCTCGCTTTCTCCGGATGACCGGATCGTGAAATTCGGGGTTCCGCGGAAACCCTCTCCTGTGCATAATAATGAACACCATTCGTTTACGAACACCATTCGTTTACGACGTCGTGCCCCATCCGATGCACGTTCGCCGACTTCCCCTCCGCGCACAATGCCGTGCCGACTCCCTGGAGCCCCATGACAACTCTCGATCTCCGCACGCGAATCCCCCTCCGATTCCCGACAGCGACGGCGACCTTCGCCGTCGGGATCGCGGGATACCTCGGCGTCAACCTGTCGCCCTACATGATCACCGCCGCGCAGACGGGGCTGGGCCTCGACATCCTCGCCGCCAGCTGGCTCGTCACCGCGACGCTCCTGCTCACGGCGGTGACGGGCCTGGCGATCGCCCCCCTGTGCGCCGGCGTGCATCGCCGGGCCGTCGCACGCGCGGGCCTCGGTCTCGCCGTGGTGGGTTTCACGATCGCGGCCCTCGCGCCCGCCGCCATGCTTCCGGGACTCCTCCTCGGCGGGGCCGGAGCCGGTGGCGCGGTCGCCGCGTCCGGCGCGGCGCTCGCCGCCTTCCGCAACCCGGACAGGGTCGCCGGCTTCAACGGGCTCGCGAACCGCGGCATCATCACGGTGGTACTCGCCGTGATCCCCCTGATCGGCCTCGCTCCGATCGATGTCTTCGGCGCCCTCGCGCTGTTCAACCTGATCGGACTCGTCGCCTCGGCGTGGCTCCCCGCCGCGCCGGTCGTCGCTCCACAGGCGGGAGCGGCCGTCGCCGAGGCGATGCCGATCGAGATCCCCCCGACCGGGACGATCCGCACCTCTCCCGCCCGTTCGCGCACCGTCACCCTCGCCGGCTTCGGGCTCCTCCTCGTGTTCGCACTCTGGGCGGCCAGCGAGGATTCGCTCTGGGCGATGGCAGGCATCATGGGCGCGGAGCAGGCCGGTTTGACACCCGAGGGACTCGGCATCGCGCTCAGCGGCGCCACGGCCGGCGGACTGCTCGGCTCACTGCTGCTGATGATCGTCGGAGCGCGCTTCGGGCGTGCCGTCCCCCTCGTGATCCTGCTGATCGCCGGCGGCGCCCTCAAGATCGTGGAAGGGTTCGTCACCGACCCCACCACCTTCATCGTGGTGTTCATCGTCTGGAACTCCGTGTATGCGATCGCGTTCATGTACTTCGTGTCGACATCGGCGGCGCTCGACGCCGACGGCCGCTGGTCGGGCCCTCTGCTCGCCGTCTACCTCGTCGGTTCGGCACTCACTCCCGTCATCGGCGCCGCGCTCGTCGGCGCTCTCGGATACCAGGGCTTCGCGATCGCTCTCGGCGTCGCGAGTTTCGTCCTGGCCGTGCCCGCCGGGGCGATCGCCCTCGTATCGACGCGTCTGGAACGCATGACCGCACAGGAGATCGACGCATGACCCGCACCCTTTACCGCAACGGCCGCATCTTCACCGGCGACGAGTCGCGCTGGGCGGACTCCCTCGTCGTCGACGGCGAGGAGTTCATCCACGTCGGCACCGAGGACTCCGCGCCGCCCGCCGACGCCGCGATCGACCTGGGAGGTCGCATCGTCCTTCCCGGCTTCACCGACGCGCACACCCACCTGCTCATGATGGGCGAGGCGCTCGGACAGGTCGGACTCACCGATGCGCACTCGCTCGAAGAGATCCAGCGCCGACTGCTCGCCGCGCGACGCACAGCGCCCGGCATGCTGCGCGGACGCGGCTGGCTGTTCGACGCGATCCCCGGGGGTGAGCCGACCGCGGCCATGATCGATGAGGTCGTCGCCGACATCCCGGTCTACCTCGATGCGAACGACTACCACTCCTGCTGGGTGAACACGGCGGCCCTCGCCGAGCTGGGAATCACAAGAGACACCCCCGACCCGATCGGTGGACGCATCGCGCGCGACGCGCTCGGCGAGCCGACGGGGATGCTGTACGAGACGGCCGCGCAGCTGCACGCGTGGGCTCATCGTGACGCGACCACGACCGATGCCCAGCGGGACGCGGCGGTCGAGCGGGTCGTGTCCGCCTATCTCGCCGCCGGTGTGACCGGCGTTGTGGACATGGCTTTCGACGAGCTCGGGCTCGCCGCGCTCGGTCGAGCGGCCGAGCGCGATCGGCTCCCACTGCGCATCGCCGCGCACTGGTTCGTCGCGAACACCGGAGACGACGCCGCGAACCTCGCACAGGTCAGACAGGCATCAGCCCACGCTTCGGGAACGACGGCGGGGGTACGGGTGCTCGGGATCAAGCTCGTGCTCGACGGCACGATCGACGCGTGCACGGCGGCCATGTGCGCCCCCTATGCCGATGGCACCAACGCCGAGCCGATCTGGCCTGCCGAACGACTGCTGCCGGTCGTCGCGGCGGCCGATGCCGCGGGACTGCAGATCGCGATGCACGCGATCGGCGACGCGGCGAGCGCGCTCGCCCTCGATGCGATCGAGCATGCCATCTCCGTGAACGGCGAGCGCGCGCGCCGTCACCGGATCGAGCACCTCGAGTTCGCGGCGGCAGGGACGGCGGAGCGGATGGCGCGGCTGGGGGTGACGGCATCCATGCAACCCGTGCACGCCGACCCCGCGATCTTCGCCAACTGGGCGGCACAGGTCGGCGACGAGCGCGCTGACCGCGCATTCGCCTGGTCGGAATACGAGGAGGCCGGTGCGCTTCTCGCCTTCTCGACCGATGCACCGACAGCGCCGCACGAGGCCCTCGCCAACATGTACGTCGCGGCCACCCGTGCCTCGGCTCTGGCTCCGGGTACACCGGCGGTTCACCCGGAACAGGCCCTCCCTCTCGAGCGAGCCATCGCGCACGCCACTCGGGATGCGGCGGCGTCGATCGGCGATGGGAGCTGGCGCGGTCGCATCGCGGTCGGCCACGCGGCAGACTTCGCCGTTCTCGACGTCGACCCGTTCGCGGCGGAACCGGCGACCCTGCTCACGACCCGAGTGGTCCGGACCGTGATCGCGGGCCGTACGGTGCACGAGGCCTAGCGCTCGGCAGCCCCTCACACTCCGGCGGCGCGTTACGCCAGCGCGTCACGCAGGGCAAGGAGATGAGCGCGGCTGCGCGCTGATGCAGCTGATTCATCACGGTCGGCGATCGCTTCCACCTGCTCGGCATGGGCGTCGTGGTCGGCATCGTCGCCGAACTCGCGACGGAGGCGGAGCATCTCGATCATGGACTCGCGGCGAAGACGCAGCACGATCAGGGCGAGTTCGTCGAGACGAGTCGCGTGCGGTTCGCGCAGTGGCTCGACGAGTGGCTGGCCGGACGCGAGCAGCGCGGCGATATCAAGCGGTCGACGCTCGACAACTACCGGCGCTACGTCGCTCAGGACATCGCGCCGAGCGCGCTCGGGCGGCTGCGGCTGACCGACATCAAGCGACCCGACGTGCGGCGGTTCGTCGACACGCTCGTCGCCGCTGGGCGCGGCGCGACTACGGTGCGACGCATCATCGCCGTCGTGCAGGGCGCGCTTACCGCTGCGATGCGCGACGACATTATCGCGGCGAACCCTGCTCGCGGCGTGCGTCTGCCGACCGTAGACGCGCACGAGTTCGAGCCTTGGACGCCCGTGCAGGTCGGGGCGTTTCTCGATCGAGCAGCGCAGCGCCGTCTCGGCGCGCTGTTCGAAGTCGCCATGATGACCGGGCTGCGACGTGCCGAACTCGTCGGGCTGCGCTGGGGCGACCTCGATCTCGCGCGACGTGAACTCACGGTGCGCAGCACGCGCGTCCAGGCGAGCGGTGAGATCGTCGAGAACTCGCCGAAGACGAGCGCCGGGCGTCGCGTCGTGCAACTCGACGACGCCGCTGTCGGCGCACTCGTCGCCTGGCAGATCACGCAGGATGGAGAGCGCTCAGACTGGGATGCCGCCTGGCTCGGCTCGGGCTACGTCTTCACGTACGAGAACGGCGAGCCGCTGCGCCCTCAGTACGTGACGCGCCTGTTCGACTCGCTACGTCGTGACGTCGCGCTGCCCGCGATGACGCTGCACGGGCTGCGACACATGCACGCGTCGCTGCTGCTCGCGAGCGGTGCCGACATCGCACTCGTGTCGAAGCGGCTCGGTCACTCGTCGATCTCGGTCACGAGCGACATCTACACGCACCTGATTGGCGACGCCGCTCGACGTGCTGCGGAGAGCGCCTCAGCGCTCGTTCCGCGAGCAACTGCACAACGAGTGCACAACCACGGCATGAAGGCGGATACGACAGAGGCTCGGAACCTCGCGGCTTCCGCGTGATTCCGAGCCTCTATATGGTGGGCTGTTGGCACAACTTGCTGTGGCGCCGTAGAGCATGGAGCACTCCGCTAGCCTTTCCTGCGCGGGTGCTTCCGTTTTCCTGTGACGTGACCTTGCCGTCGAACGACGCACTCAGCACATGTATCCGAGCCCTTGGGCAAGGACTGGGACTTGAGCGGGCCGAAGAAGTACCTCATAAAAGGCCCATCACTTCTCACATGGGTACGAGCGCAGCCGCTCGCCACCGCGGTCGTCGATGACGAGAGGGTCGCCGCGGCCACCGTGCGGCGCACCTCGTAGCTACGTGTCGCTACTCTCTGGGCATGGAGTATCTCTTCGTAGGCGGCCCTTTCGACGGCCGAACCGTCTCGCTGTCGCGCATGCCCGGATACGAGGTCGACACGAGGGCTGGCGTCCCCACGCTTCGCTGGCTCGACGGGCCCGTGTACACACTGACTGGTGGTCCGTTCGAGGGCCACCAGCTCCCTTTTCTCCCCGCCGGGTACGAGGAAGCCCCAGACTCCGGCGTAGGCATCTGGACGATGAAGGAGCTGTCGTACAACTTCCCGTACTCAGCGGACCAGATCTACCCGTCGCTGGGAGAGCGCTACTGCTCCTCATGCGGTGTCGGCTCCCGGTGGCAGCCGATGAGCGAGCTCACCCTCGTCATTCACCCCGTGACTGGAACGGATGGGCACTATCGGTTCTACTGTCCGAGCCATGTTCCGAATATCGAGTGGAACGCAGGACGCCAGGATCGCCGACTAGCGTGCCCGGAGTGTGCGACACTCATGCCAATGTCCGGCGTCTGCGACTTCTGCGGCTGAGCTTAGCCTCGCCCACGGCTCGTGGTTGGTGAGGATCTGTATCGCTAAAAGCTACTGCAGGGTAGATACTGCTACTCCGCTCAAGATGATGACGACAATCATCAAGACGGTCGCGACCAACGCAATGACGCCAGCGACAAACGAGACGGTGGCCCTCAACCGGTTGCTGCGAGTCGTTCCGACTACGGCGAGCGCGAAAGCAGCGGCGGTGAACAGTGCCGCCCACCACAGGGAAGGGATCACCGCTGCCATCGACGACTGGCCGTACACCCCGGACCCCCTGGATCGGTCGTCAGCGATGAAGAACCCTATCGACATTGCCACCCAGGCGCTCAGCAGCAACACGTAGGCCGCGATGACGTGGGGCCAGCCGCCGCCAATGGCGATGTCCTCCACCTCGCGCGTGGACATTGTTTGCAGCGATTCCTTCGTGACTGTGCCCTTCGGCGGGGCAGCTGTCGCCTGAGGTGGCGCCGACGGCAGCGTGGATCTCTGTGGCGCGCTTCGTGCCGGTGGCGCTGATCGCTCCGCGTTCTTCCGTTTCCACTGCTCGTAGACGTTGCGGAGCAGCGCGCTGTCCCCCGCGATCTTTTCGGCGGCCGCGTTAGGGACACTCAGGCCCAGCAGCGGGCGGATGTCGTGGTCCGCGAACGCGCGAGTGAAGCCCTCCATGTCAAGGTCACTGCCGAAGCTCATGGGCTGATAGTAGCGGGCACGGGCGATGTCTCTTCCCGGAGTGTGGAACGGTGAACCGACGGACACCAGCGGATAGCCCCGTCGAGCGGCCGGCGCTGGCCGGCTTCCGGTCGAATGTTGCCGGATCCGCTCACCTGATGCAGGCGCGCGGTACTCATCGGCTTCGGTCGCCGCTCGCGCCGCCGACGACTGCAGAACGGCAGGGGTGTACCCCGCGGCACCCCGGGGCAATGACTGGGATCTGAGCGGGCCGAAGATGTACCCAATCTAGGCACGCAGTACTCACCGAGGCGCGTTACGTACTGGCGGTAGTTAACGAGCCGCAGTCACCAGATGATCGACGGTAACCCGCGTTCGACCGGAACAAGGCCCAGTACTCTCTGTTTATGCAGATCGATATTGAGGGCCCCGCAGGATTTCGGCGCGCCGTCGCCGTCATCCAGAAGCGCAAGCTGAAGGTATCGTTCCTGCCTGTGACGGCGCTCACTGAAATTCCTCAGTTCTGCTCATCGAGATTCCTCACCCTGGGTCGCTCCGCCGCATGAGGCGGGCCTTCCTCGATGCTGGTGGTCTCTGACCACACACCAGCCCGAGGAAGGCCCTGTTTCTCATGCTCTCAGAGAGGAGCAGCGTGGACATCCACGCTCTGAAACGGCAGGGGTTCACGATCAGCGAGATCGCCCGCCGCACGAACCATGACCGCAAGACCATCCGCGCGTATTTGAACGGCGAACGCGAGCCGGGCGTGCGTGCGCGCGCCGTCCCGGATCCGTTCGACGAGTTCGTCGACTACGTCACCGCAAGGCTGGCTGAGGACCCGCACCTGTGGGCGGTGACGCTGCTCGACGAGTTGCATCCGCTCGGGTTCGAGGGGTCGTATCCGACGCTGACGCGTCAGATCCGCGCCCGCGGGCTGAGGCCGGTCTGCACCGCGTGCGCGCACGTGACCAAACGGGCGAACGCGGTCATCGAGCACCCGCCTGGGGAGGAGACCCAGTTCGACTGGGTCGAGATGCCCGACCCGCCAGAGCAGTGGGGCTTCGGACGCAAGACCGCCTATGTCCTGGTCGGCTCTCTTGCGCACTCCGGGGTCTGGCGGGGCGTGATCTCCCCATCGATGGACACCCCTCACTTGCTGGCCGCGATGACGACTCTACTGGCCCTGCTGGGCGGGCTCACGAGGGTCTGGCGGTTCGACCGGATGCGGACCGTCCTGGACCACCGCACCGGCGATCTGGTCCCGCAGTTCGCCGCGTTCGCGAAGCATCACGGCGTGACCACAGTGGTCTGCCGGCCCCGCTCAGGCAACCGGAAAGGCGTGGTCGAGAAGAACAACCACACCGCCGCGCAACGCTGGTGGCGCACCCTGCCCGACGAACTCACGCTCGAGCAGGCGCAGGGCAGCTTGAACACCTTCGCCGCAGGTCAGGACGACCGGCGGCGGGAGGGCGAGCTCGGGGCAACGACCGCGTCCGCGCTGTTCATGAACGAGCGGCTCAGACCGCTACCCACGATGGTGTTCCCGGTGATCGTGACCGAGGAACGCACTGCGACCCGGCAGGCGCTGATCGACTGGCGCGGGAACCGCTACTCCGTCCCGCCCGAACTGGCCGCCGCGAAGGTCACCGTGTCCCAGCGGCTCGGCGCCGACAGCATCGATATCGCCACCCTCTCAGGCGCGGTGATCGCCCGTCACCGCCTCGCGCAACCCGGGCTCGGGATCACGGTCCGCGACACCGGACATGTCACCGCGCTCGAAGCCATCGCAATGGCCTCCGCCCCGCCAGGACGTCCGCACCGCCGCAAGGAACGCATCCCACCTGGTGCTGCCGCCCGGCAGGCCGCCGCCGTTCTCACCGGCACCGCAGCACCCTCCACGACCGTGATCAGCCTGGCCGCTTACGAGCAGGCCGCGAAGAACAGGAACACCCTCCGATGACCACCACCACGGCCGCCCCGGCAACCTCGGCCAGCATCTATCAGCAGCTGCGCGGCCACCTCACCGACCTCAAGCTCGCCGACGCCGCAGACGCGCTCCCGTCCGTCCTCGACCAGGCCCAAGCCGGGGGCTGGTCGCTGACACAAGCCCTCGAGCATCTGCTGCGAGTCGAGGTCACCGCGACCGACGCGCGGCGCCTGGCCGGCCGGTTCCGGTTCGCGAACCTTCCCACCGGGCAGACCCTCGACGACTTCGACCTCGATGCTGCCGGCGGCATCGACCAGTCCCTGCTTGCAGAGCTGGGCACCTGCCGATTCGTCGACACCGCCACCAACGTGCTCCTGATCGGCCCGCCCGGCGTCGGCAAGACACACATCGCAACCGGCCTCGGCCACGCCGCCGTCACGGCCGGCTACCGGGTCTACTTCACCTCCGCAGCCGATCTCGCCGCCCGTTGCCACCGCGCCGCAATCGAGGGCAAATGGTCCACGATGATGCGATTCTTCGCCGGCCCCACCCTGCTCATCATCGACGAGCTCGGCTACCTGCCACTGCCCGGCGAGGCCGCGTCCGCCCTGTTCCAGGTCATCAACCAGCGCTACCTGAAAACCTCCATCGTGATCACCACGAACCGGCCCGTCGGAGCCTGGGGCGAGATCCTCGGCGACACCACCGTCGCCGCCGCGATGCTCGACCGACTCCTACACCGATCCGTCGTCATCACCCTCGACGGAGCGTCCTACCGCCTCCGCAACCACCACGCAGCAGCAGACGAACTCCGCCGCATCACCACCGGCACCAACCTGCGCTAACCTTGCCCCGCGACCCGAGGAATTCCGATGAGCAACTCTGGGGAAATTCGCTGAGCGCCATCAAGCATCCGCAACGCCCGCTCACGCATCTCCGGCGAATACTTCCTGTTCATCGTGTTCCATCCTTGCTTGAAGAACGGAACGAAAGTCAGGCCGATTCAGATCCAACTATCTGAACCGGAATCCAGCGCCGCAGACATGAAAAAGGGAAGGGCACCTGCTCGATGCAGGTGCCCTTCCCTTTTCTCTAGCTGTTCTGCAATCAGTATTGCCAACAGCCCTTGTGGTCGGGCTGACAGGATTTGAACCTGCGACCCCTTGACCCCCAGTCAAGTGCGCTACCAAGCTGCGCCACAGCCCGTGGCATTGTTTTTCAGTTGTTCGGGCCGACCGAAGAGTGGTAAACCACTTAACCCCCAGGTAGACGGTTTGGCCAGATCCCTTGATTTTCCGGACCTTCCTGCCCCACCGAAGGCCTCATTTCACGTCATGGATTGCATGATTTGCATGCATCAGGTCCCAGCTAGGTCCCGGCTCTTGGTAGCCTTTCGCGTCTTCAGCGAGGATTTCCGTGGAGTTTGCGAGGAGCTTTGCACGCAGGCTCCGCTCACGGCGAGGTGTGATGTCGCGAGCTCGGTTTCATGGGACTCCCGCGTCGTGGATGCTCCCAACGCCGGAGCTCGTCCCACACGTTCCGTATTTCGTCGCAGCCCCGAAGCTCGCGTCTCCACGGATCCCTATGCTGAGGCTCATGCTGCATACGTCGCTGCACCGCGCCCTTGGTGAGAATCCTGGTGACCTCACCGACCAAATGATCGACGATGCTGTCGCCCAAGGCATCGAGGAAGCTGACGATCTGGACTGGAAGAAGACCCTCCCCGCGGAGAAGGATTTCCGGGATTCCGACATCGTCAAGGACATCGCAGCGTTCGCCAACGCCGGCGGTGGCGTCATCGTCTTTGGTGTCACAGAGACCAATAGGGCCGCGACCGGTCGGAACGACGCGGGCGAGCTTAGTGAGGGCTATGAGCGCACCATCCGGAAGGTGAGTATGGCCGCGATCACTCCCCCGGTATTCGGTGTCCAGGCCTTCGTCATCCCATCGACGACGGGCACCCGAGCTGTCGCGCTCGTAATCCCCGCGAGTCCGGATGCCCCTCACCTGGTGTTCCGCAACGACACGTTTGGGGCACCGCTTCGGACCGGCGCGGACACCCTCTGGATGAACGAGCGACAACTCGAAATGGCATACCGCTCGCGCTTCGACGGGGCACGACGCGGGGAGGAAGCGCTGCAGCAACTCTACGAGGATATGGCGGCCGCGGTCGGCGCCGACGAGCACGCCGTCCTCGTCGGCGCTGCACGACCCCGCACTCGACGACCCCGCGTTGAGCCCAGGCACGAGGTAACCAGTGTCTTCTACCAAGCGTCTATGGTGGCCCGATGGTGGCTTTCCGGGAACTCCCCCTACGGGCCCCTCGAAGACGTGAATCTGTATCAAGCTCGACCGGCAATGGACGGGCACTACCTCCCACCCAAGGACCCCGGCGACTACCGTGAGGCCCACGCGGCGATCTACGACAACGGCTCAATAGGGTTGTCCTGGCGCGCAGGCGGCCACATGCACGAGCACACCGGCAAACCGTATGGGCCCCACCAGATCCCAACCATCGCGATCGAGGGCTTCGCGGCCGCGCTCATCGCGCTCGTACATGCCGTCGCCTCCGAGACCTCCGTTGGCGACTACGAGATTTTCCTCGGCGTCGAACTCAACAGCGCAGATGGCAAACGGCCCGAGTTTCTCGAGCGGAACGCAGCACCGCCGGCGGGCGTACACCGCACGATCAGCGGCCGATTCCGACCCCTGCACACCATCGTTGACCCCTCAGCAAACGACACCACCTTCATCCGCGCCGCCGTCGACATCGCAACGTCGGCCCTCAACCAGATCGGGATCAAGAAGCCCACGATCCTCGACACCATGCTCCCGCCAAGACCGCGCGACTGGACTTGGTGACGCCGCTACTCTGACCGAGCCTTCGCTACTCTTCGTGTGAGCGGAGATAGCCAAGGCAGGAGAAGGACATGGGCACCAGCGACGACGAGCGTGCGTTTCTGGATGAGGTCTCTCTGGCGAGCGACAAAGAGGTCTGCTTCTTGCCCACCGCAACGGCTGACGCAGTCGCGCTCCTCGGCGCCATCCGCGACTCTGGTTCGTGGGTTGGAAGCGACCGTCCGGACTTCCACTCGGAGGCGCACGAGCTGGCGATAGAGGTGATGCGTGTCGACGATCATCCGAGAGTCGGCAAGGTCACCAACCCGACACTTGCACGAGAGAGAAAGATCGAGCGCGAGGTCCGAGAGGCAGTCCCATCAATCGGGCACGACGTGAGAGTCGTTGTCACCGCGGACACCGGGCTATCGAGTGAGGAAGACCACAACTTCGACGCGTACCGTCAAGCCTTCTCTCGGATCGTGGTCGGGCACTCCCAAAAGGTCGAGGCATATCGAGAACATCATCCCGAATACGCTTTGGCCATGCTCATCCGCGACGAGTCTTCTGCTTATGCGCAGGCAGAGCGCCCCGCGGGAGCCCCTGCGGAAGGTGAGACGATCGTCGGACAGCCTCATTACTGGTTTCTTGACGCGTACTTCACACGGATCATCGCGACGTCAAAGGCGGACTTCGTTATCTGGTCCACCCCTTACAAGCATGCGTGGCATGTCGACGCCTTCGGCAGACGCGTAAAGATGCACCTGCCCACCTTGGCAATTTACGACGTCGCAGCCATGTCCGGATGGGACGATCCGTTCATCTACGAGACGAACCGCATGATCAGCGTAGAACGATGAACCGGATTCGGCGCTTTCCCCTGCGCCGTGCTGCCGAGGCCCAGACGGCACTCGGGATGGTGGATCAGCCTACGTCGTTCCGGGCGTTCGATAACCGCGTCGCCGATGCTGGAGACGGCTCCGGCCCGGGGGACCACGACGGCGGGTTCGGGGCGGACTCGCACCTCGCCGGGGATAGGCGCAACACGTAGCTCTGCTCGGCCGGGTTACACGCCAGCTCGGACCAGCGCGGCAAAAGTAGCCGACTCGTCTCCATGCGTCTGCGCCCAAGATGTAGCGAGCACCGTCAGAACGTGCGGTCTGCCGTACGCCTCACCCAGCCGATTCACCCAGTCATGGGCGTCCTCTCCCTCAAGATCGTCGAGCTTGCGCTGAAGCTCCGCAACATCGACGCGTAGGGCGTCGGCAAGCGCGGCCGGATCATCCTTTAGCGTTCGGAAGAGCTCGTCCGGATCGACGCTGCCTGGCAGAAAATGAAGCGGCCAGCGACCCGCAATTGGCGCGTCGGACATCTCTCCCCTTTGATCACCATCGGGCACGACGGCGAACGCCAGCTCGGGCTCGGGAGGCCGAGGCAGGCTGCTGCGGAGGGGAGTCATGTAACCATTGCCGTCCCCCCAAACGAGCGAAGTGGCCTTGGAGAGCCCACGATCGCCATGATCGAGCAAGGCACGACAGAGGTACCAGGCCGACTCATCCTCGACAAACAGAACTCGCTCTATCGGCGGTCTCGCCAGCAAAGTGTCGGCGATAGTCGGGTCGTCTTGAGAATGGAACGCGTCTGTCGAACCGCCAGCACCCATGCGCAGAAGCAGAAACGCGCCATGATCTACCGCCGACGCGATCATCTCCTCCGAATGCGTCGAAATGACCATACGCCAGCTGCGCTTCTGGCAGATTGCCAGTAGCCGTGAGAGAAGGCGTTCGACACCGACCGGTGGTAGGTATGCGTCTGGCTCGTCGAGAAGCAAGACGAGGTTCTTGCGGTCCTTGAACTGCTCGAGGATCCAGAGCAGGAAGTGGACCGAAAACTCGCCGAGACCCATCTCGAGCGCGTCGTACTCGATCCCTGCATACCTCACCGTGAAGTACGGAGTCAGCGGATCATCGCCGGTATCGCCGCCCCACCGGAACTTCGCCGCGATCTCGTCACCCTCCGGACCAACGTCGAGCGCGTACCAGTCGACCGACTCGTAATCGCGACCGACCACCCTTCGCACGTCGTCGAGCCTCTTGTCGTCAGGGCCGAGTCTGCCAAGCTCGTCCTTCATTTCCTCCAGATTCTTGAGCGATCTGAGAACGATGAGCGCTTGTTCGCAGAGATGATGAAGATCCAGGTAGAGCCCGTCGTCTCCGAGGTTCAAGGCAATTGAGCGGAGCAATCGCGACTTGCCCGATCCGTTTCGTCCACCAAGAACGGTGCATGGGCGGGAAAGGTCGATGGCACCTACGGCGCCAATGGTGAACAGGTTCGGCGTCGCTCCACCATGAGCCGCCTGGAGTTCGCGCCAGACGAGCAGCTCCTTCGCTCGTCTCATGCGGACGCGTCCCGATCAACGATCGGGTTCCCCCAGTCGGACTGCTCGATGAACGCCGAAACGGAGCCCTGGACGTAATTGGTCGGACTCTCCTGAAGTTGGCGGAGCAGGCTGTTCGAGTCGCGCTTGGGCAACGTGCCGAACTCGTGTTCCGACACCAGGTGAATCACGAGGTCACGAATCAGAACAGACGACACGTCGGTCACGCGGTACGACGCGCGATCGTCATAGAGCGCCGCGAGCGGGCCCAGGAAGTCGGTGCTGTGATCCTCGCGCGCCTCAAGACGCAGTTCCTCAAATCGCGCAAGAAGGTCGTCGGGTATCGGCCCGGTATCAGCGGGAGCCCACGCGCAGTACACCAGCCACGTCTGCAAAGTCCCCTTGTTGAATCGGACTCGTATCGGTGTCCGATCGATAAGTTCAAGCAGTCGAGCAGCAGCGGATCGGACACCTGAGATCGTTGTCTCGGCGAACGCACCACTTCGGTATTGCGCTTCGACCACGTTGTTATTGATGTGCCGCCGCATGTCGTCAAGCTCCAGCGCCACGCATGCTCGCGCGATCACGTCGTCGTAGGCGAGCCGACTGTTACTGAAGCCGATGCGCTCCTTCGTCAGGAGGCCGCTCACCTTGAGTTCTTCGACCAGCTCCTTGACTTGATCTCGCGCTTCGCCGTGCAGGGCGTTCCGCTTCTCAGGCGGGGTGAGGTTGTACGACTGATTTAGCCTGAAGAAGAGCTCGTTCGGTTCCTGCGGCTCATAGTCATCCAACTTGATCACGGAGATCGAGAAGCTGTTCACCGCGCGACGAACGTCGGCCGGGAGCTTTTCGTACGTCAGGCCGTCGAGACGCTGTATTCGCTCATCAGGAGGCTCCGTAGAGCCGTTCACCTTGATCTTGTTCGCGAAGAAGTCACGGATCGCGGCCAGCCTCTGCTGTCCGTCCAGCACCACGTCTTCGCCCTCTGAATCCACAACAATGTGGATGGCGGGCACGTACCAATCGCGCAGGACGGTGTCGATCAACCGTTGACGCCGCGGGGTATCCCAAATCTCGTCGCGCTGAAAGTCCGGCTGGAGATCAAGCTCACCATCCCGAATGCGTCGCACCAGCGACTCAAGGTCAGGGTCTGACTTTGTAAGCCTCACAGGTCTCCTTAGAAGAGTGCCGACGCGTCGATGTCATCAATCTTGGAAGCTTCGGCGGCAAACGAACTCGGAATGACCGGCTCCGGCACCCGGTTGTTGTGCGATTCCATGACATCCGAGATCTCCGCGGCGATCAGGTCAAGCACGTTGTCGAGGCTTGTCACACGCTCCGAGACCCCTCGCGAGATCGATGCAGCCACGTAGCCGTCCCCTGCGGCGTTCTTCATGAATCCGTAAATCCCAACGCCGTCGAGGTAAGTCGCGGTTAAGGCTTGGGCATCCTGGATCATTCTGCCGAATTCATCGGGCGTCGACAGTCGAGCTGCCCATAGCGTATACACAAGCGGCGGAGCCTTACGGCGCCACTGGTCCCAGTGCTGAATTCGGGTGTTCTCTTGCTGCCGATACAGCTTCAGGTCCGTGGCCTGGAACTTCAGCTCCTTACGACGGTTGCTCCAGTCGGCACGTCCCTTTCGATCTGGCGTGGTCCCAAAGCCCGGAGCGCCGGTCAGCTTCGCCTCGCAACAGATCAGCGGATCTTGCAGAGCCTTGCCGGGGCGTGCTGGCCAGGCGATGTCGATCTGGTGCAACTGCGAGAAGCCCTGCACATTACTCCGGGAGGCGAGCGGACTCGAGGTCTTGTTGCTCAGGATGAGCGTGATGATCTCCGAAAAGAAGTTGCCCTTGCTGCGGTAGATACCTTCGCCGCCTTCGGAACCCTTCTTGAGCTTGCTACCAGACTGCGCCCGAGGAGTGACCTGCTCGACGCGGTAGGTATCGATAGTCCAGAGCAGATCCAAGAAGTCCGCCTCGACCTCTCTAAAACTCTTGATCATCTGATTCTGAATGCGATCGCGGAGGGCCTCGACCTTGTCCCATGGGTTACCAACGAGGGCTTCTACACGCGCTTGATCAGCGGGGTCAACAGATGAGGCCATAGGCTCATTCTGCCCGACGGAGTCGCCGTTCCCTTCGTTGACGTGCCGCGCCGAGCAACAGGGCAATCTCGTCGGCGGACAGACCAGCCCCGACTCCGAGCACCGCTTCATCGACGCGCTTCGCCACCTCCGTCCATTGGCCGTTGCGCAGCTGTGTATCGAGTGAGCGTCGCTGCGGCTCGAGCGCTTCCCACGCTTTCGCCATCACCTCCGGGGACGGGAGCGGGAGCAGCGCCGCCTCCCGCGGCTCCATCTTCAGGATGCCACCACCGTACGAACGCCCGTTAATCTCAGCGCCAAGCATGGTGACCGAGTTGAGACACATGTACGGCAGCGCCACGGCGGCAATACTCGGCGCGGAATCGTGCAGACGGACGCCGTGCATGGAGTTAAGGAAGCCAACCTTGGCGGTGTTCGTGATCAGCCGCGGGTAGTTGTGGCTCATGTAGGTAAAGAAGAGATCCGGCGTCGAAGGCGCCGGCGGCCTCCACCAGGGCGTGCGAATCTGACACTTGTAACCCTGGTCGACCGAAATTGACTCACCGTAGTCGGTGTACGCGATTCGCCCGTCAGACATGTCATTCGCCTCGGGTCGAAAAAGCCAGACCGGTTCATCCGCAACGAGGAGCCGATTCCACTGCGCGCGTGAGAATGCAGGGCTCTTGAGGTGCCGCGTGCCTGGCGGGCTGACTGCAACCAGCTGCGACTCCTCCAGCTTGTACTTCTTGCGGGTGGACTCCGAGATAACGAAGAACTTGTTCGCCCCAGTTACGGCACCGAGTTCCGACGTCCCGTAGCGATTTAGTGGGCTAAATGAGCGGGCCAGCACCTCGCGGTAGAGGCCGCGGGCAGCCTTGGGGACGAGAATGTCGGTCCACTTGCCTGACTCGGGCGGGGTGACATTGAGCTGCATGTAGGGTCGGATCTTCGCAAGATCCTCTGCCGTCTCGACATGCCAGAGCGAGAAGGAGTCACATCCTCCGCGCCCTTCTGCGAGCAGAAGCACCACATCCGCGAGCGCGCCCTGGAACTGCAACCGCTCAAAGAGGACAAGGTTGACGCGCTCAAAGCGGGAGCGCAGCCACGCGCGAATTGGCTCGGCGTATCCGACGGTGAGCAGCTCCGCAGGTAGCACCATCGCGATGCGCCCCTCGGGCTTCAGGAAGCCAGCGGCGTGCGCCAGGCTCGCAGCCCAAGACGACGCCAATCCATTGAGGCGCACACCCTGCTTGAGTGCTGCTTCAGCGCTGAGGCGTCGCGAAGCTCCGGTGTGTTCCTGGTACCGAATAAAAGGTGGGTTCCCAATCACGGCGTCAAGGTACGGCACTGGTGCGTCCAAGACATCGGGGGTCTGCAGCTCGAAGAAGTCCGAGGCGATGAGGTGTGCGTCGAGCGACTCCTCGGCGAGCAGACGTTCAGCCTCCCCCAGAGACGCTGCATGCAGATCGACGCCAAATAGCTGGCTATCCAGGTCCTCGGCCTGACCGAGAGCACGAAGTCTCCGCCCGGCAGCAAGTAGAAACACGCCGTCGCCGCACGTGGGGTCCATGACGAGCGCGTTAGGGTCGTCCTGAATCGCCCATGCCGCGAGGTGCTCGGCGATCGGCTCCGGGGTGAAGAACGCCCCACGAGCCTTGCGCAGAGTAGCGCTATCACCCGGCAGAAGATCCACGATAGCCACAGTACGTGCTGCCTCTGACGTTATCCAAGCGGCACGCCGACTCGAACACATCTTCGATGCGATGACGCGCGACTGTGGGTGCGCATTGGCTCTTCTGGGACCTCGATGAAGCCGACGGCATGCCGTACGTTTGCATCCATCATGGAATTTGAAGAGGTGGCGCGCAAGCGCCTTCGAGTGGGCCACGTCTCTGAAAGGGGTGGCATCAATGCGGTCCGGACGCTTCTTGAGTCCCAGGGGCTTGTCGTGGATGAGGTCGATGGTCGCGCGGACTACGGACGTGACTTGAACGTAGACATCACGGCTGCCTCCCGAATCACTGGGGGCATTGTCGGCGTACAGGTGAAAGGTGGAACTAGCTTCCATCGGCGAGGCCGCTGGGTGATCCCTGCTACCCCGACGGACTGGGAGTACTGGCGTGCGTCGACATTGCCAATCATCGGAATGACATGGGATCCGGCGACGAATAGCATCCGTTGGGTGAACCTTACGGAGCACGCCAGGTCACGAGTACACGTCGTAGAAGAGACCTACGATTACGAGCTTCAAGACGACGGCGTCTCAGAAGTGACCACGGATAGAGTCCTGGACAGTTCGACGTTCTCCAGCTTCATTGAAACGATCGAGCGCTACCTCGAGGCCACGAGCTCATCTGCGTTCTTGGAACTTCTCTCGGCAGACGACATCGTTCGACGTCGCGGCGTATACGCGTGCTGGACACTGGGGCGCGCGGACCCGGCCCCACTCATCTTGCTGAGGCGCATACTCCCTGGCCTGAAAGGCCTCAGCTTGTGGGACGGGATCACGGCCCTTGCGCACGCCACCCCTCATCCCGACATCGGGTGGAACTCTCGCAATTGGATCTCAAAGCCCGTGGAGCAAGAGATAGCCGCGAGCATGAGATGGTCACCGAGTGAGTTGGTGAGTCTCGTCCACGAAGTGGAGCAACTGGACAGCGAGATCTTGGGGTGGGAGCGTGGCGGTGTGGGCCAGAGTCTCTGGTCGCTCATGGCGATGGATCCTGAGATCCTCAGAAAGTTACGCCTCGCGACCAAGTTTGCCGTCGACGAGGAGAAACTCGACGCGGCAGCGCGTTTGCTGATCTGTTACCAATGGATGGCGGATGAGCCATTGGCCGATGTACTCAGCCTCTTGGACGAGGTGCCGCGGCTGCGCACGCATCAGTGGGTTGGGATTCTCATCGGGGAGTTGAGAGAGCACGGGCGGATAGATGTCTATTAGTTTGGGGCGATCACGTCGAGAGCAAGGACTGCGAGCAAGATAGGCGGCGGCCACCATCCGAGACTCCCGCCGAAGTGCTCAGGTCGGTGTTCGTCGCCGTACGACAGGTTACAGAGTCTCGGGTTTCCGGGTGATTGTCCAACAACTTCATCTCCTGGACGGCCCCTGGCACGTCGATCGCTGGTTCCAGCGCTCGACGGCGAGCATCGCATAGACGAGTGTCCCAGCAGCTCGGGTCGGTCATCTAGTCTCGGTGACCAGATCGGCACGTTGGCGGCCTGGATTTCGACGCACCAGAGGCCAGGATTGAGAAGCATTTCCACGTCCGAGTCGGATCTCTCGCCTTGCCTGATCGGGCCAGCCTACGATGGCTCACTGTGGGAGTTGTCGAAGCCCGTTGTTCGAAGATGTACGGGAGACTCGACGCAGCGTGAGCCAGAACCCCGCACCCACGCGCACGCCGCGGATTCCGGCGACTGGGCTTTCAGCTCGCTCTCCCGAACGCCTCTTCGAGGAAATCGGCGGTAGCGGGATTCACGGTTTCATTGCGGCGGATGTAATGCTCACGGGTGATCGCGGGGTCGCTGTGGCCGAGGAGCTCGGAGGCGAGCTGGAGTCCCCCGATGTCGTTGATCGCGGTGGCGGCGGTGCGGCGGAACCGGTGCGGGGTGACGTCTTCGATGCCGGCTTGGTCCATGACGTCACGGAGCTGGCGGCGGACGTTATTCGTCGTGTGCGGTGTTCCGACGCGGGTGGCGAACAACAGCGTCTCCGGGCCGACAAAACGCAACACGCGGACCCGAGCGCGGACCGCGCGCAGCGCGAATCCAGGGAGCGCGACGCGGCGGACCGAGCGTGCGGTCTTCGGATGGTCCTGTCGGTGCGTGGGCTCGCCCTTGCGGCTGACGATCGTCCCTGCGATACGGACCATTGGCACGGGTGCATCGAGATCGAGATCGGCGACGCGGATCGCGAGGACTTCGCCGATGCGGCCGGAGGTGCCGAGCATGACCTCGACGATTTGACCGAGCTGCCCGTCGGGGCGGGGACCGGCGAGGATGGGCCGCTTCTCCCAATCCCGGATCGCGGTGCGAATGGCTGTGATCTCGTCCCAGGTGAACACGTCGGGACTGCGCGTGGGTCTGCGCAGACGCGATACGTGGTCCATGGGGTTGCGCGGGAGAATCTCGTGCCGGACGGCGAGTCCGAGGGCGAGGCGGAGAACGACGCGGGCTTGGCGGGCACGGTTGTAGCTCTGCTTCGCCAGTTGCTTGAGGAAGTAGTCGCAGCGAGCCACGCTGATCTCCCGGAGCGTGACGTCCTGGAAGAACGGCAGCACGAGGGTGCGCATGTTCCGCTCGTACAGTTGCCGGGTCGTGCGGGAGAGGCGGTCTTCGAGTTCCATGTCCTCCAGCCAGTAGTCGACCAAGGCGGTGAACGCGCTGTCGGCGCTCATCCCGGTGAACCCGGGGTGGAACAGCGAACGCTCGGCGAGCTTCTTCTTCAGCTCACGCTCCGCCGCTGGCCTCGTGGCGGCGGTGCATTGGACCTCTCGGCTCTTTCCGTCCCAGTCGCGGTAGCGGGTGCGCGCCGCGTACCGGCCGCTGGGCTGGCGTCGGATGGAGATGGTGCCGTACGTGCCGATCGGAGTGCGAGGTCTAGCCACGAAGCGTTCGCTCCCCCGTTTCGGCGAGAACGCGGGTCAGGTTCGGCGGGGCTACGAGGCTGTGGCAGCGGCTGCGCTGTTGAGAAGGCATCCCTCCAGTCTGCCGATCATCGACGCTCGCGACTCATGCACTCGATGCTCCGCGCGAGCTACGCGGCCACTGCATCCGCGGAAGAGGGTTGAAGATCACGCTTCGCACGGTGTTCGTCGACGCGTGCCCTCGCAAGAAGCAGCAGGCTGATCGGGCCGAAGAGAAGGAACTTCAGCGCGTTCCACAGACACAGGGCGAAGACGATGTAGAGCCCCTGCGACCAGCCTGCGTTGATGAGCGTGATGCTTGCCGCGGCGATGAGCAGGTAGACGAGACCGAGCCCCATCGCTGGCACTCCCCATTTGAGGCCGCGTCGGGTGCGGAGCTTGTCGAGCAGGATGTTGGTGGGCATCCATCGGCGCAGGAAGGTGCGGGTGCGGACGCTGAGGGTCCAGAGGGTGCGGATGAGCATCAGGGGTCCTCGCTTTCAGGCCAACACGGTTGGTGCGGCGTGGTCCTGAGCTTTGAGGTCCCCGAGGGGTCTGCGTCGCCCGCCGGAACGGGGTCGGCCAACGATTGTCCTGCCGCTGCGCCCAGGTTACGCTCCTCAGTCGTCGAGCGGAAGGGAGCGCAGACCGTCAGCGGGCGTCGCGGGAGACACCCCGGTGGAGGGACTGCTCTGCAGCGTCGGGCTGTGCGTCTCGCGCGTTGCGGAGAGCCGCGAGTGCGGTGCGGGCGCGTTCGTAGTCCACGCGTTGCGCGTCGGCGTCCGGGACGGCGCCGAGTGGGTCTTGGCCGGTGACCGCGTACCGGTCGCGGTAGGCGGCGGCGACCGTCAACTGCTGGAGGGCGTCATCCGGCAGCGGGTTGACGCTGGACGGAAGTGTGAGCGTCGCCCAGGAGTCGCTCTCCTCCGCGGCCCGGCGAGCGAGCGCGACCGCGCGTTGCGTGATGAGCTGCTCGCGCTCGGCGAGCGCTCGTGCCATCTCGGGTTCCATGTCTCCGCTTGCTTTAGGGATGATGCCGGCGATGAGCTGGCGACGCCGGGCGGCCGGAGTGAACCGGGTTGCGACTCTCTGGATTCGGTAGCGCAGAAGCGAGCCGAGATCGTCGATGTCCTCCAGGTTTCCGGCTGAGACGACTCGGGGCAACAGGGCGTCGACATCGTGCCCCTCGGCGTCGAGGCGGCGCAGTTCGGTGCTGAGGATGCCGTACGCGTCGGTGGTGACGAGCTCATCGATGGTGGTCTCGTCGAGTCCGCCTGCGCGGAGGAGTCCGAGCCATCGGTCGTGTTGCGCGGATTGTGCGATGGTCTCGTACTCGGCGGCGAGCTGTCGGATCGATGTCCATTCGTCCTGCTCCGCGGTGATTGTCTCGCGGGCGGACAGTTCGGCGCCGGTGTGCTGGAGGATCCCGTACAGGATGGACCGTGCGGTGTTCTGCAGGTCGTCGCGGTGCTGGTGCTGTTCGAGGTGGTGCTGGTCGGTCACGACGTATGCCGTGTTCGCTTCGCGCCCTCGGGTCATGGCGACGTAGAGCGCCTCGCGGGTCATCTCGGGGCTGGCGACGACCGCGTGAGCGGTGTCGACGGTCGCCCCTTGCGCGCGGTGCGCGGTGATCGCGTAGCCGAGATCGACGTGATTGGCGACGTAGGCCGCGGGCAGGGTGATCGTGCTGCGCCAGCGCGACGTCTCCCGCCGGACGGTGAGCGACCCGTCCTCGTGCGCGCCTGTGACGAGCCACCGGTCGTTATTCTTCACCCAGCCCCGGCCGAGGGCAAGGCGGCGGTCGTTCTGTCTGGTGATCACGACATCACCGGCCGAGGCACGGGCGCCGTCGTGCAGGCCCACTCCCCCGTCGCTGACGAGCCCGGCGAGGATCCGGTCCGATCGTGCCCGTTCGTTGAGGTCGGTGACCGTCTCGATC
Organism: Microbacterium sp. PAMC22086; assembly: GCF_019443525.1. Classification (NCBI taxonomy): domain Bacteria; kingdom Bacillati; phylum Actinomycetota; class Actinomycetes; order Micrococcales; family Microbacteriaceae; genus Microbacterium; species Microbacterium sp. PAMC22086. The sequence goes on from NZ_CP080380.1 coordinate 2,858,473, forward strand.
GTCTCGGCGATCAGCACTGACACCTTCCCGGCCGTCTGATCCTGCATCCATGCCTGGTAGGCGGCGTCGAGCATCTGGTCATGGTCCCCGCCGGCGACGCGTTCGTGGTCCATGTAGGCGTCGATCACCGCGGTGTCGCCCAGGCGCAGCTGCAGGGAGGCGTGCTTCTCCCAATCGTGGCGGAACCTGCGGACGTCGACGAGCTCCGGTGCGTCATCTCGATCTCGGACAAGCATCCCGAACGCTCCGCCTGCGTCCACGGCCTGCAGTTGAGCGTGATCGCCAACCAGCAGCACCTTCGCCCCAGCCTCGGCGGCGTGAGCGGTGATGCGGTCCAGCGCGAACGTGCCGGCCAACGACGCCTCGTCGATGATCACCAGTTGCCCGGCGCGCAGATCCCATCGGCCCCGGTCGTGCTCGTACAACCACTTCGCCGTGTTCTCCGTCTGCACGTCGAGCTCCTCACCCAGGACCGCTGCTGCCGCCGCCGACGGGGCAAGCCCCACCACCGACCCCTTGCCGTACCGCGCTTCCCAGGCGCGTCGTAACGCCAGCATCGTGGTGGTCTTGCCCGCGCCCGCCGGTCCGACCAGCACATCCAGCACCCGTCCCGAAACGACGATCTTCCCGATCGCATCCTGCTGGTCCGCGCCGAGCGCGCGCTGACCCGGTCCGTGCGGGCGAGCAGCCCGGGCGATCAGGTCCAGATCCACCGTCGGCGCATCACGACGGCCAGCCGCCTCCCGCAGCCGGTCCTCGGCCGCGAGCACCGCCTCGGACGAGTACACGGTGGAAGCCTTGGGTCGGAACACGCTCGAGCGATCGGGACGCTGGAACACAGGTGGACTGCTCGCCAATTCCGGCGGTGTCAATCGCAGCGACCCGGCCTCCGCGGCATCGACGATCAGCCCCACAATCGCATCCCGGTCGGTTGCCGACGCGAACCGGTACGGCATCGTCTGCCGCACGGCCTCCGCATGCAGGTTCCACCGGCGCCACGTCGACCGGCGTTCCGCAACCTGTTGCACCACCACCGATGCCAGCCGCTCTATGTTCTGCAGCGGGATGTCGTCCGCACGCAGCAGCGCCTCACCAGCTCCGGCCGTGGCAAGCTCGCGCGCCCAACTCACCGCGTCACGGCCGAGCACATCCGACGCTCGGGCACGCCACCGCTCTGTCAGCTCCCGCAGAGAGCGCAGCTCTTTGGGCGGTCGCGTATCGAGCGTGGCCTGCTGACGGATCTGCCACAGCCGCGCGCGAGACGGTTGACGCCCCTGCTTGGACACATACTCCTCGACGAGCCGCTCCTTGACCCGCTCGATGTCCTTTGTACGCGAGGAGAACTCATCCATCAGCCCTTGCGGGACTCCAGTGATCTCCCACCTGTCCATCCGGCCCGTGCCACGTCCGCGGACCTCCCACGAGATCGACAACAGGCGTGAGAGGTGGTCTGAGAGGACCGCGTTGTAGTGCTCCGACAGGCCGGTGACGGCAGCGTGTAGCGCGCGCGAATCCAAGGTGCGCCACTTTCCATCATGGACACCCTGTACCCGGTTCGCGACTACGACGTGGGTATGCAGCTGCGGGTCGGAGGCGCGTGAGTCGTAGTGGTCGTACGCAGCGGCGACCACACCGCGGACTTCGACCTGAGCGACCGCCCCGCGCGGGCCCTCCGTGCCGACCCTGGTCATCGCCACATCACGCTCGAGCAGATCGAGCACGTCTTTCATTGCCTCGTGATGTGCCTTCGCGATCAGCGCCTGTGTCCCCGCATCGGCGACAGCCCAAAGGGTCGAGACCGACTTGGGTGCTGAGAACGTCAGGTCAAATCCCGCGACCGGTGCCGCGGTCGGTTTCGCGTTCTCCTCGGCGCGGATGGCAGCGGTCTGGGCGTCTCGCTCCCCGTGATCGAGGTCCTTGGGGAGCCGGTCGACCCTACGCATGGTTCGTTGATCTGCGTTGGCGAAGTGGCGGTAGGGGCGACCAAGGAGTTCTCCCGTGCTGGGGTCCTGCCCGTGACCCATCAGTCGGCGCAGCTGTTCCTCGGAGACCTCCTCGCCTTCAACAAGCTCCGGGAGCGCACCCACGCCAGTACCGATCCAGGTGCCCGGCGGGGTTCCCGCTTCCGCGTAGTAGCCAGTCAACGCCGACGCGGCATCCCGGTGGCCGTCTCCGACGACGACTGAGCTGAGCAGGTAGCGGTATCCCTGGCCCGCACTCATCACTCGGATCGAGACCGTCACGCACTTCAGGTACGGCAGGAGAGCCCGCCCGTCTTCGCGGCCGAAGGCTCCACATGCGGTTCGCACTCCGCGTCACAGCAGTGCCGGACATGGGAACGGTGCGACACGGGGGCCGCACGACGTCCCTGATGCTTGGGACGCATGTCAGCGACTGGATGCCAGCGCCAGCTTTCGGGACAGCCAGATGCTAGTTATCGTCGCGGTCACAGTCGCGCAGCCCAGGAGGACGACGGGCAGGGTGAGGATCGTTGCCCACGGCAAAGTGGGCCAGCCGTGCAGGAGGGCGATGCCTGCGCCGAACGCGGCGGGGAGCGCGGCGGCGAGCCCGAGGACGATCGCCAAAATGGCGGCAATGAGGGTCTCGATCACGATGGTGCGGATCAGGATCGTACGGGTCGCGCCGATGCGGGTGAGCAGGTCGAGCTCGTCGCGGCGGCCGCGGATCAGGCTGACGAGGGTGTTGACAGCGGCGAGGAGCCCGAAGGCGAGAAGTGCGAACAGGAGCACGCTGGATGTCGACGACTCGCCGCTGTCCGGCAGGCGTGCGGCGTACCCGTCGGAGTCCTGCAGCTCGATGCCGAGCGCGGCGGCCTCGGTGCGGACGCTCGTGCTCCGGTCGGGTGTGGTGCTCACCAGGAGCGTGCCCGAGGCGGAAGCGTCCGGCCGCGTGACGAGGTAGTCGCCGAAGCCGAGCGAGGAAGTGTAGACGGCGACGATCGTGCGGTCGCTCACGGTGCCGTCCGTGCGCACGGCGACGGAGTCGCCGACCGTGCTCGTGGATCCGAACAGGGCATCGGCGGAGACGGCGATGGTGTCCTCGCCGCGGAGATCCGCGAGGGATCCGGCAGTGACGCCCGGGTCGAGGACGCCGGTGATGCCATCCGCGCCGGAGAGGGTGCCGAGCGTAGCCGGCTCCCAGATCTCGAAGGGCAGGTCGTCGTCCTGGTCCGCGAGTACCTCGCCCGTCACCGAACCGAGCACCACGACCTCGTCGGTCCCCTCGAGTCGACGCACGGCGTCGGCGTCCTGCGCGCTCGAGACGGCTCCGGCGAGGTCTGCGACGAGGCCGCCGGCGAGTTGTTCGCGGGCGGCGGTGTCCACGATCGCGTCGGTGCTCAGCTGGACGGCGCCGAGGGCGGCGACGAGCGCGAACGGGACGAGTACCGCGGTGAGGCGCCGTGAGAATCCGCGGACGTTCGCCAGAGGCAGCTCCAGCGACGAGTTCGGCGGCAGTGTCCGTCGGATGCGGCTCGCGGTGGCGGCGGCGATCGTGGGGCCGACGAGGGCGAGGGCGGTGATGAGGAGGAAGGTGGAGACAGCGGCGAAGGCGACGCCGATCATCCCGGGCAGCACGAGCGGCATCGCCGCGGAGATCCCCCCGGCGAGAACGACGACGAGCGCGGCGATGCGGCGTCCGGCACCGAGGCGGGACGACTCGACGCCGGAGGCACGGACGGCTTCGGCGGCTTGCACGCGCAGGGCGTGCCGCGACGCAGACCACGCGGCCGCCACCGCGACGAGGAACATCACACCCGTGGCCGTCGCGGCCGGCGTCGCACCGATGGGCAGCGCGTATCCGTCGGGGGCGAGGCCGGTGTTCTGCAGGAGCGGAACTGTGGCTGCGGCGAGGGCGAAACCGAGCAGAGCGCCAAGCGGTGCGGCCGGAACGAACAGCAGCAGTGTCTCGAGCAGGATGAGCGATCGTACCCGGCCGGCGGTGGCGCCGACCGCCGACAGGAGTGCGTACTGACGCCGCCGTTCGCGTAACCCGGTGGCGATCGTGGTCGAGACCGTGAGGCCTGCGATGAGTGCGGCGACTCCGATGAACGACGACGAGAGGGTGACCAGCTGCCCGCCGGTCGCGGCGAGGGCTGGGTCGGTGAGGCCGGCGGCCAGCCACGCCGCGGCAGCGGCGAGGATGCCGATCGCGGCGGTGATAGCGACCGTGGCGCCAATGAGCTGAGGGGCGTTGACGCGGCTGCTGCGCCGGAGAAGGGCCCACATCAGCGGGCCTCGCTCAGGCTCGTCAGCTGCGCGGAGATCTGCGCCACCGTCGGCTCGGCCAGATCGGCGGCGATGACCCCGCCGTCGAGGAACAGCACCCGATCCGCGCCAGCGGCCACGGCGGGGTCGTGAGTCACCAGCACGAGAGTCTGGGACACTCGTGCTGCGGTGCGCTGCAACACCTCCATGACGTGATGGGCCGTGTGCGGGTCCAGGGCGCCGGTGGGCTCGTCGGCGAAGACCACCTCGGGGCGCGTCGCCATGGCCCGGGCGATCGCGACGCGCTGCGCCTGCCCGCCGGACAGCTCTCCGGGGAGCCGATCCGCCTTGTCGGCCAGGCCTACCAGGTCGAGCACCTCGCGCTGCCACGCGGGGTCGACGGCGGGACCGCCCAACAAGGCCGGCAGAGCGACGTTCTCGGCGACGGTGAGGTGCGGGAGGAGGTTGTAGGCCTGGAACACGAACCCGAGCCGGTCGCGGCGGAATCGGGTCAGCGCGTCCCCGTGTATCGCGGTGAGGTCCTGGCCGCCCACGCTCACCGTCCCGGAGGTGGGTGTGTCGAGGCCGGCTGCGCAGTTGAGGAGGGTCGACTTGCCCGATCCGGAGGGTCCCATGACCGCGGTGAACGAGCCCGCGGCGATGCGGACGGTGACGCCGCGGAGCACCTCGACGGTGCGCTCACCGTCGAGGAAGCCTTTGCGCACATTGGTGAATTGCACCGCAGTGGGAACGATGGTGGGCGGGTGGTTCGGGGGCGCAGAGTGGGACATCGCAAGCTCCAGGTCGGGGACGGTGATGTCTCCACGCTAGGAAGCGTGTCCCCCGCGCCCTAGATGCTTCGGAACGCATCCGATCTCTTGCATCCTTCGATGCAACCGCGGGCGGTCCCGAGGACCGGAAGGGCTGTTCAGTGCGATGGGGGCGGGTCGACGGCAACCACACGGTTCTGGTAGGCCCACACCGCCGCCTGCAGGCGGGACTGCACGCCGAGCTTGGGCAGCAGACGGGCCAGGTGCGACTTCACGGTCGCGACCTCGACGAACAGCTCCCCCGCGATCTGCTCGTTCGACATCCCCTGCGCGAGCAGGAGCAGGATGTCGCGCTCCCGCGCCGTGAGCGTCTCGGTCGCCCGTGTCGCGGTGACCGGTTGCAGGCGGCGGCGCTGGACGTACTCGTCGACGATGCGACGGGTGAGAGTGTGGTCGAGGGTGCCGTGTCCGTCGGCGATGTGGCGGACGGCACGGAGGATCTCATCCGGGTCGGAGTCCTTCAGTAGGAACCCGGAGACCCCCGCCTCGAGGGCGCGGAAGACGTAGTCGTCGATGTCGAAGGTGGTCAGGATCAGCACCGGCACCCGTGGGTCGGCGTCGGGTCCACACAGCCGCTCGGCGACGTCGATGCCGTCGCGTCCCGGCATCCGGATGTCGAGGCAGGCGACGTCGGGGATCAGTTCGAGCGCGAGCCGCAGGGCCTCGTCTCCGTCGGCGGCGGCTGCGACGACGTCGATGTCGTCCTCCGCGGACAGGAGGGCGGCGAGGCCGACGCGAACGAGGGGCTGGTCGTCGGCGACAAGAACGCGGATCACGGGGTCTGCTTTCGGTCGGTGGGGCGGGGTTCGCGGGGGATGCCCATCCGAGCCTCCCATCCGTCGTCGCCGGTCGGGCCGGCGTCGAATGAGCCGCCGATGAGGGCGGCGCGCTCGCGCATCCCCAGGATCCCGAACCCGGACCCGCCCGTGGCCGCCAGCGCCGCCCCTCGCGGGGGCGGGGCGTTGCGCACGCTCACGCGCATGCGGGCGGGGTCGTCGTCGTCGATCGTGACGATGCAGGCCGCGTCCGGGGCATGCCGGGACACGTTGCTGAGGGACTCCTGCACCATCCGGAACACGGCCAGCTGCGCCAAAGGCCCGATCCCCTCCCCCAGTTCGCCGACCGCCGGCCGAAGGACGCGGAGGTCGACCTCGACGCCCGTTGCCGCGACGGCAGCGACGAGCGCCGGGACGGTCGCGAGCGTCTTCACGGAGTCGTCATCACTGTCGGCATCGCGGAGAAGGCCCACCAGACGGCGCAGGTCATCGAGTACGGCTCTGCTCTGCTCCCGCACCGCAGCGGCGCCCGCGCGCGCGGCATCTGGATCGCTGCCGACCTGACGCTCCACTGCGGAGGCCATGACCGAGATCCCGGACAGATGATGAGCGGCGATGTCGTGCAGCTCCCGAGCCATCGCGCTGCGCTCCATAGCTATTGCCTCGCGGATCTGCGCGTCGCGCTCCCGAGCCAGCGCGTCCAACATCTGCTCCTGCGCCCGGCGCGCGGACTTCTGCGCCGCGATCGCCGTCGCCGGCAGGAGCGGCAATCCGACCACCAGCACCGCCTGCACTGCCGCCTCAAAGCCCGCGCCCACGTAGTCCGCGCGGCCGGACCCGATCGAGTTGATCAGCTGACCCGCGAAGACGAGCACGCAGGCCGCCGCGGCCGTCCATCGCAGGCGCCGGAGCGGGACGGACAACCCGGTGAGGAAGGCACAGACGAGGATCGGAAAAGCCGTGACGCTGAACAGCGAGCCGGGTGCCACGAGCGCGAGCGCGAGCGCCAGCGCCGACGTGACGAGAAGGGGCAGGCGGCGCGCGCTCGGCAGCAACTGGGCCGCGGCCTGCAGGACGAGGGCTGCTGTCGTCAGCCACCACGAGATCGGCGCGGGAAGAGCATGCTCGGATGGGTCCGCGGCGACGAGCGCCCTGACGACGCCGAGGACGCCCAGGGCGACCGCGGCCGTGCTCGCGGAGACGAGCACCGCTGAGAACGAGCGTCCGGCCGGTGCCACACCCCCATGGTAGGGCCCGACACCGGCCGGTCCGGCTTGCGGGGGGCGCCGGATCACGTGGTTCCGGCGGAGATCGATCCCTCCGCAGACGTCCGGTCGGTCTTCGGTGCGGCATAGCCGAGACGGCCCCTGGTCGCGATGAGGAGAGCGGCGGCGGCGACCGCGGCGCCCGCGGCCATCGCGACCAGTGCCAGCTCGCCGTCGAGCGAGGGGAACACCTCGACCCACAGCACCGAGGCGAAAGTGTTGACACCGACGTGCATAAGCATCGACAGCGGCAGGGACTGGCCGGTGCGGTTGAACACCCACGACATCACGATGTTGAACGCGACGCAGAACGCGAGGAACACCAGCGGGCGGGTCCACGACGCATCGGGGTAGCCGCCCCAGTCGGTGAGGAACAGCGGCAGGTGCCACGCGCCCCACAGCGGGCCGAGGATGAACGCGGCCTTCAGGGGCGAGAAGCGGAACTGCAGGCGCGGAAGAGCGAAATCGCGCCATCCCGGTTCCTCCGCCAGACCCGTGGTCACCATCTGGAACAGCAGGATCGGCACGAACGCGATGAGTGCCGACACGGACGGCGCCGCGATCTGCCCGCCCGAGAACGCCAGGCCGGTCAGCAGCATCCCCACCGGCACGCCCAGCAGGGTGATCGCATACCAGCGAGGTGCCACCTTCCAGCGCCAGAGGCGGCGCACCCAGGTGCGCAATCCCTTGCCGCCGTCCACGACCGCGGTGACCAGGAACGCCGAGAAGATGGGCCCGAGATACGCACCGGGAAGTACCCCGAGGATCTGGCTGCTGCCCAGCACATCGGGGAACCGGAACGCCCAAAGGCCGAGCCCGTGTTCCGAGAGGACGTAAGGCAGCCACGCCGCCCAACTGAGCGCATTCGCGAACACGAAGAAGGAGATGAGAGGACGCGACCGGATCAGATCGCGGACTCCGCGGGGTCGAGGAGACTGCGTGACGGGAAGAACGCGTTGGGCGTGAGAAATGCGATGCGGTGTCGTCATGTCTTCGACGCTACGAACCGTTGTGACGCCGTCTCTACGTCCGCGGGATGCCACTGAACAGGCTCATCCGAAAGGTGCAAACCGGTGTCTGACCGTCCCGTAGATGTGGCGACTCAATGTAGCCAGCGCTATAGCGAGCGCGTGTCTCGCCCCGCGTTCACATAGGCCGAGTCCTAGCGACCTGACGCGCCCATCCGTTGGCAGCCCGACAGGCATGCTGCGAAGCGAATGGCCACCTGCTCTTGCGCAAGCATCGATGATTCGGGATCATCGATTTGGACCCAAAAGTCCAGTATGAGCACCGTTGAGAGAGGATCGAGAATGGCAACGATTGAGGTAACCGACGAGAATTTTCAGGAGGTCACGGGGCGCGACGGTATCGTGATCCTCGACTTCTGGGCAACATGGTGCGGGGCATGCAGGGCATTCGCGCCGGTGTACGAGGCCACTTCCGAGGAGCACCCGGACATCGTCTTCGGCAAAATCGATACGGAAGCAGCTGGTCACCTGACGACGCAGATCGGCGTCCGTGCGCTGCCTACTGTGGCTATCTATCGGGACTCGATCAGAGTGTTCTTCCAGGCTGGCGCACTGCCGAAGCCAGCGCTCGAGGACCTCATTGCTCAGGTGCGGGCGCTCGATATGGAGCAAGTCCGTGCCGAGCTCGACAACCACCGGCACGAACCCGGGCACGTTCACGCGTAGCCGCCGCGGTGTCACGAGAATCAGCGACGGTTCAGCCTCATCCGGCTGTCGCCGTGCCATTGTGGCAGCCGGAGGGCAACCACCTAGGCGAGAGGCCTCAATGAAACACGAAAATCGTCATCGAACCGGGCGCAGCATGACGCCTCGACCGAGGTCTATGGCCGGTTCACGCGATGACTGAGATGAACGCACCCGTCCGGATCGGCGATGACCCCGCCGTCCTCGATCTCGTCCCCTTGATCTCGGACATGCCCACCGCTGGAGACCTCCGCATGGTACTGGCCGCATACAGGGTTAGGGGAATGCTCAGTTTTCGGTCCCGACGGGCGGAGGTCGCGCGGATCCGCCGCGAGGTTACTGACGCGGTGCACACGGTGCAGCCACGGACAGTTGTCATGGTTTTCGAAGCCGTTGATGGCGCCACTCGACGACGCGTCGACCGCATCGCGCGACATGTCACCCGCGACATCAGTGTGGCAGCGACTAACGCGGTCGGCTCCGACACCACGGTCATAGGGCTCGTCGTTATGTCGGGGCAGGAGCGAGACCTCGCCGCGACCTGTGTACGGCACGTCGCCGTGGAACCGCCGGAGCGCGGCGACGGACTCGTCTTCCATGCCGCCGACCTTCGGCGCGCGAACATCTACGAGCTCATCGAGGAGGCCGTCGTCTGATGATGACCGCGTCAAGCACGACGGCGACGGCAGATACCGCACATGGGTGGAGAAGCTGATCATGAAGCAGGACGACATCGTGCTCGCCGAAGAGATTCCCTATGCGGTGACCAGAGCACCTCTGCACTACGCCGACGGCGCGACACAGACGTTCGACGCTGCCGGCGGCACCGTCTACGTCGAGAACGGGCGGCCTGTTCGCGGCGAATGGTATGTCGATGCAACGGGACGCTTCTGCTCTTTCTGGCCTCCGAGCTACCGGGCCTGCTATGAGGTTCGATGGATCGTCGAAGACCACCTTGTTGTCGGGCTCAGCTTCCGCAAGGGGTCGTATGCCGCCGAAGGACGATACGAGGCGCCCATGCTCGACGACCTTGTCATGCAGGAATTGCAGGTGTGGGCTGACGACGGCGGAGCTCACTAGCTGCCAAGGATCGACCGCGAGGGTGTGTTCACGGTGGTGAGCACACCCTCGCGTTCTTGATCAGGCTGCCGGGTGCGCCGCGCGGGGCGGCAGTACCCAGCCTTCGCGGGGGAAGTGACAGGTGTAGCCGTTCGGATACCGCTCCAGGTAGTCCTGATGCTCAGGCTCTGCCTCCCAGAATGGGCCTGCCGGTTCGATCGTCGTCGCCACACTGCCGGGCCACAAGCCGGAAGCGTCCACGTCAGCGATGGTGTTGCGGGCGATCTGCTCCTGCTCCGGGGTGACGGGGAAGATCGCCGAGCGGTAGCTCGAGCCGATGTCGTTACCCTGGCGGTTGACGGTGGTTGGGTCGTGGATCTGGAAGAAGAACGCCAGGATGTCACGATAGGTGGTCTTCGCGGGGTCGAAGACGACCTCCAGCGCCTCTGCGTGACCTGGATGACGATAGTAGGTGGCGTTGCTGTTTCGACCACCCGTGTATCCGACCCGGGTCTGCAGCACGCCTGGCTGTCTACGGATCAGGTCTTCCATGCCCCAGAAGCAGCCTCCGGCGAGTACCGCTGTCTCAGTGCCGGGGGTGTGGGTGATCTGGCCGGTGTCGTGGATGCCACTGGTCATGATGCGTTCTCCTTTGAGGCGTCGGTGGTGCCGAACAGGGAGCGGTACTCGGGGTATCCCTGCGCCTCGAGCTCATCCGCGGGGATGAAGCGGAGCGCGGCCGAGTTCATGCAGTAGCGCAGTCCGCCGGCATCGGCGGGACCGTCATCGAAGACGTGCCCAAGATGGCTGTCGGCTCCCGTCGAACGGACCTCGGTGCGCTCCATCCAGAGCTTTCGGTCGGTCTTGGTGCGGACGGCGTCCGACTCGATCGGTCGGGTGAAGCTCGGCCATCCGGTGCCACTCTCGTACTTGTCGGTGGATGAGAACAGCGGCTGACCAGACACGACGTCGACGTAGATGCCGGGCTCGTGGTTACTCCAGTACTCGTTGCGGAAAGACGGCTCGGTGCCATCCTCCTGGGTCACGCGATGCTGCATCGGGGTGAGTCGGCTGAGCGCCTCGGGAGTCTTGGGGTAGTTACTACTGGGCACGATTCCTCCATTTCCGCCGCTGGCTTGCGGCGTCATTGGAGATAACGCCAGAAGTGGACCGTTTGGTCCCGATTTCCTGGGAGCCAGCTGTGACTTTTTGGGCCCTGCCACGTGTCTGCCCTCAGTCCTGAGAGAGGTTCCCTTCGGCATCTCGCACACGCACGGGATGCTCGCTAAGGATGGAGATTCGATTGAAGATGTTGATCGTGGTGGCCACCCATTCCGCGCTGACGAATGCCTCCTCGCCGAGGGCGCTGCGGGCGGCGACGAGGTCGGCCTTGCTGCCTTCGCTCAACGGGAGCGTGGTCGCTGTCTCGGCGACTGCGAGCAGCGCCGTTTCGCGATCGCTGAAGATGGTGGACTCTCGCCATGCCGGGAGCAAGTCCAGCTTCTGCTGCGGTACGCCCAGCTTCCGGGCTTGCCGAGAGTGGAGGTCGAGGCAGAATACGCACCCGTTGAGCTGCGAGACGCGGATCTTGATGATCTCACCCTCGGCGAGTGACAACCCGTGCTGAGCGGCCTCTTTAGAGATTGCGGTCGCGAAGGTCGTCGCTGCCTTCCACGCATCAGGCAGTGCTTTGTCCATGTACGGGAGTGAGTGTTCTTCGATAAACGTCATGACTGCCTCTCATGCGGCTCAGTGCCGCCCGTGCCTACGTGAGTGCACGTTGCCCGGGAAGCTGGGGTCAACGACATCCGCATAGTCGGGATGGGAATGGACGAATGCGGTAGCGAACGGGCACGTCAGGGTCACGGTGCGACCTTCCGTGCGAAGCATGTCGAGCACACCGCCGAGGAGCTTGCCGGCAAGCCCCTTGCCGCGAAACTCGGGAAACACGGAGGTCGCGAGCAAAGTGACTCGGTTGCCGGCCTCGGTGTACAGAAGCCCCGCAACGGTATGGTCCTCGATGTGGAGTTCGTAGACCGATACGTCCTCGTTTTTCGTGATGTTCGTGAGCTCGACGAGCGAGTCGGCGGTTCCGGACGTGCCCAGTTCTCGGAGCACCTGATCGGTACCTCTCAGCGTGACCATGGCCTCCTGACTGTTGTCCATGTGCGTCCTGATCCTTTCTGGCGTGTTGGTTCGGGCTTCGCTGAGGCAGGGCGTCGCTATGCCGATGCGGCCCCCTCGGTCCGGTTTGGCAGCACCCAGTCGGGGCGTTCGAAGTGGCAGGTGTAGCCGTTCGGGTACGTGATCAGATAGTCCTGGTGCTCGGGCTCGGCTTCCCAGAACGAGCCTGCGGGCTCGATCGCAGTGACGGCCTTTCCCGGCCACAGGCCGGATGCGTCGACATCCGCGATAGTCTCGCGGGCGACCTGCGCCTGTTGCATGGTGGTGGGGAAGATCGCGGAGCGGTAGCTCGTGCCGTAGTCGTTGCCCTGGCTGTTGAGGGTCGTGGGGTCGTGAACTTGGAAGAAGTAGGCCAGGATGTCGCGATACGTCGTCTGGGTCGGGTCGAAGACGATCTCGATCGCCTCGGCATGCCCGGGGTGATTGCGGTAGGTTGCGTGATCGTTCTCGCCGCCGGTGTAGCCGACCCGTGTGTCGACTACACCCGGCTGGCGACGGAACAGGTCCTCCATGCCCCAGAAGCAGCCGCCGGCGAGGACGGCAGTCTCGGTGTCGGGATTTCGGGTGATCTTGCCGGTGTCGTCAACGCCGTCGCTCATGCCACAACTCCTGTCGACTCGGCATCCGCATCAAACAGGGAGCGGTACTGGCCGTACCCCTCTTCCTCGAGTTCCGCGGCCGGGACGAAACGCATCGCGGCGGAGTTCATGCAGTACCGGAGTCCACCCGTGTCCTGCGGTCCATCGGTGAAGACGTGGCCGAGGTGGCTGTCCGCCCCGGTCGACCGCACTTCGATACGGGGGGTGATGAGCTGGTGGTCGGTTCTGGTGTCCAGAGCTTCTTCATCGATGGGCTTGGTGAAGCTCGGCCAGCCCGTGCCGCTGTCGTACTTGTCGGTCGAGGAGAACAACGGCTGCCCTGAGACGACATCAACGTAGATGCCGGGCTCGTCGTTCGCCCAGTACTCGTTGTCGTAGGCGGGCTCGGTGCCCTCTTCCTGCGTGACGTAGCGCTGGTGCTCGGTGAGGCTGCTGAGAGCCTCCTCGGTCTTGGCGTAGTCCTTCGCGCTCATGGTTTCCTCCTGGATGTGGCAGTACGCCCCCACGATAGCGATAGTGGACTCTTGAGTCCATATTTCGCTAAGCTCAAGTCAGAAGTTCAGACCACCTCATTCCTTTGTACGGAAGATCCACATGGCCGACTTACGCTTCCCGCCTCAGCTCTCACTCGAAGATCCGGACTCCACGGGCCACGGCGGGTCTCCCATATCCGCCGACCAGCGAGCTCTTATGGATGAGATGCAGACGCCGGCGTCACCGGAAGAGGCGCCGTTCTCGATCTCGCTGGACGACTCAGCTACCGTCTATGTAGCTACAAAGGATGGCGTCGAGTTCGGCGGCGTTCTGTTCGATGAGAAGGACGACCGCGTGTTGCTCCTTGCGACGTCGATCCTGCCTGAGTACCGAGGGATGGGGCTGGCCGCCGCGCTTACGCGGAGGGTGCTCGACTTACTCCATGCCGAGGGCAAGCGCGTGACTGTGCGATGTCCAGTCTTCCGATCATTCGTGCAGCAGCACCCCGACTACGCAGCCCGGTTGGACCGCAAGTCCGGGCGGGACAGGGGATGCTGATGCCTCGGCGTGACACGAGAATCCCCGGCCCGGTTCTCGAGGCCGTCAGCTTCCGCAACACGAGATTCGACCCCAGCCAGACCCGTTTCGGCAGCCTGGCGGGCAAGTTGGCCGCCGAGTTCGGATACTCGGCCGATCTCCTGGGTGATCCACGGCTGTTGCAACTTCTTCGGCTACGGGTCGCGCAGCTGAACCCATGCTCTTACTGCCTGATCTTGCACACCGAGGTCGCAACGAAGATTGGGATCCCTTCGGTGGTCATCGCTCACCTGCCGTCGTGGCGGGAGAGCGCGATGTTTTCCGGTCAGGAGCGCGCCGCGCTTGCATACTGTGAAGCCCTCACCATCTTCAACCAGGAGAGGTTTGCGGTAGCACACGAGGAATTGCGCACCCACTTCAGTGAACGTGATGTTGCGGAGATGGCGGCGGTCATCATCAATATGAACCTGTGGACGCGCCTCAAGCTTGCCCAGGGTGCGGTGCCGTTCGACTCGATCGCGCCCAGCACGGATGAGGTAGCGACGACCGACGCCGATGAGCCCGCGTAGCACCGTCGATCGCAAAGCGGGCACTACCTCAAGGCGGTGTTACGCCACTCCGGACCGGGCTGTCGCCCCGTACGTCCGAGGCGACGCCGGCGTCGAAGTCGACACTCGGACGCCGGCGTCGGAATCGACGTTGACGCATCTCATCCGGCGGGTGGTGTGGTGCAACCTCGCGAGATCCAGATGCCGGCGATGCTGAACCGTTGGGGTTATGGGGTTGGGCGCGATCTGCGAGACACAGATGCTCCAGTTATGACCTGCCACGGGAGTTGATGCATGCGTGCGTCAATCGACGAGGTGAACCTGCTGCTTGTGATCGAGTCACCGACGAACGTCGCCGGGGTTCGATGAGCCCACGCGTGTGCGGCAGTGCCAGTCTCGCCGATGCGCCGGTACCGCGAAGAAAAGTCGCGGGTCCGAGCGATTCGACAGCGATGCTTCGCGCCTAGTTGTACTTCCCCAGGAGGTTGCGAACACGAGGGGGTAGCCCGATGCATCACTTTCGATTGATCCGGCCATTACATCGGTGACGGGGGAAGAGCTCCCGTCCCTGGTGGAATGGGGGTGTCATGAGCAAGCCGAGTGTGGATGAGCTGCTGCGCGGCAGCGTGAAGTCGTACGAGCCCTCGATTGCCACGAGAGCCGCGTTGGAGTCGCTCGTCGATGCGTCCCGCGCGGAAGCTGTGCGTAGCCGAGCGAAGCGGCGTCGTCGGAGCCTTTGGCTCATCCCGGGAGCCGTGGTCGCTGCGGGCGCGTTGACCGCGGGTGCGGCCGTGTTCGCCCCCTACTTCGATCCCGACGTGCGGATCCCCATCGAGTACGTCACCGACACCGGGGTGGAGGTCACCTGCACATATGCGCTGAGAGTGGGTTCTGTGGTCGGCGGAGAGAACCCGGAGCTTCGCGAATGGCTGACAACGCAGGACTGGAGCGGAGTCGGCCAGCGCATCTACGACGATGCCCTCGCGAACCCGTTCATTCCAGGCGAGAACGACGAGGGCGAATGGACCGCCGAGATCGTCGACTCCGTGTCATTCTTCAACGCGATGACACGGCAGACTGCTGCCCCCGACGGTCTCGCGAAGCTTGGTGACGAGATCGGCGGCACGTCTGACTGCACGGGACAGTTGCATTGAGCGCGCAGGTGCGCGACAACGCCCTCGTGCCCGGCGACCTGGCCGACGCGTTCCGCCAGGAGGCCCCTGGACTCCTCGGGTTCTTCGTGCGGCGCGTGTCGCCGCCGGAGGATGCCGCCGATCTGGTGAGCGAGACGTTCCTGGCCGCCTGGAAGTCGAAGAAGCGGGACGCGGTTGCACCGGATCTGCGGAGGGCGTGGCTGTTCGGCATCGCACGCAAGGTGCTATCTCAGTACCGGCGCGGCAGACGTCGACGCACGGCGCTTTCGGAACGGGTTCGCGTGTCGATGGGGGCCGATCTCGCTGCGAGCAGCATCCCTCCGTCAGACGAACTTGATCCAGATCTCGTCGAGCATGTGCGCGAGCTCGTCAGGTGTCTCTCACCGCTTGATAGGGAGATCATCGAGCTCGTCTACTGGGAGGGATTCACCCAAGAAGAAGTCGCGACGATCCTCGGAAAGCCGTCTGCGACGATTCGCAGCAGGCTCTCGCGTGCGCGGTCTGTCCTGCGGGACCAGCTTGCCGAAAGCGGTGATGCCTCATGAACGGTCTGCTGCTTGTCGTCGCTTCAGTGACTCTCGGTCTCGTTGTTCTCATCGCGGCGTCTGGCGCTGGCTCACACGCGCGCACGATCGGTCTCCATGTGCCGGGGATTCACCGTGATCAACGAACGTGGGTCCGCGCCCATCGCCGGGCGCGGTGGGTTGTTGTGCCCTGCTGCGCGGTGGCGAGCATGCTCGGATTCGCCGCCATGTCTGGCAGCGGTCTCGCGAGCCTCGGGTGGGCGATCTGGCTGGTCGGGCTCATCGGCGGAGGGCTTACCGCCACGGTCTCGAGCACGAAGCGAAGCGCGGATCGTGACGCACTCTAACGCTCCGCTCACTCCCGAGGGGCGGCGACGACTCGCTGTCCTGATCGTGGACCAAGGATGGACGGTCCGCCGCGCCGCGGAGCGCTTCCAATGCTCGCCATCGACAGCGTCTAGGTGGGCACGCAGATACCGTGCGGGCCTGCCGCTCACCGACCGAAGTTCGCGACCGCATCGATCACCACATCGCACGTCCACCCGAATGGAGCGACGGATCGTTTCGCTGCGGTTCCATCGCCTCTGGGGACCCCACCGGATCGGCTACCACCTCGGCGTGCCCCGTTCCACCGTCGGTCGCGTGCTGAACCGATACCGCATGCCGGCGCTGCAACACGTCGATCGCTCCACAGGCTTGCCCGTGCGTCAGCCAAAGCCGCGCCGCTACGAGATGAAAGCGCCGGGCGAACTCATCCACGTCGATATCAAGAAGCTTGGCCGCATCCCCGACGGCGGAGGGCACCGCGTGCTTGGACGACAGGCTGGCGCTCGAAACAACAAGAGAAGCGGTCGGGGCTACTCCTACCGCCACCATGCGGTCGACGACCACTCGCGCCTCGCGTACTCGGAGATTCTCGCGGATGAACGCAAAGAGACAGCCGCGGCCTTCTGGACTCGAGCGCGAGCGTTCTTCCTCGTGTCCGGAATCCAGGTCGCCGCCGTCATGACTGACAACGGTTCGTGCTATCGATCACGCGCGTTCGCTGATGCGCTCGGAGACATCAAACACGGGCGAACGCGGGCTTACCGTCCTCAGACCAATGGCAAAGTCGAGCGGTTCAACCGAACCCTCGCGAGCGAATGGGCATACGCAGTCCCGTACGCCTCGGAGAAAGAGCGTGCCGATCACTACCCGCGGTGGCTCCATCACTACAACCACCACCGCCCGCATTCAGGTATCGACGGAATGGTACCGGCGTCTCGCGTTCGCAACGTCGCGGGGAACAACACCTAGTGAGCTGGTCGTGGGTTGCACAAGCGTCAACAACTGTCAGCCCATACACGAACCGGCACCTGAGCATTCGTGACATCGAAGATCGCGTCTGCGGTGGCCCTCGGCGCCCCGTCTCGGGTGTATCGGAGCTGCGCCTCAAGCGACTCGTCGCTGAGCCGCATGTCGCTCTCGAGCCAGACCCGGAAGTGCCAAATTCCTCGAAGCTCGGGGCGCAGGAGAAACCGACCGTCGACGATCAGCATCGCATCAGCTGGGACGTCAGAATCCGGAGTCTCCGCGGCCAGCCTCCCCTCACGAAAGCGCGACACGATGTCCCGGAGGCGACTGTAGTCCTCGTTCCCGCCGTATCTGTCGTGCCGGGGAAACGAGAGGTCGACGTCTCTTGCGGCTCCACGAGGTGTGCTCGTGGATCGAAATACGCGCCAAGACTTGGTCGTCATCGCATCAGCAAGCGAGTCGGCGAATCCGCGGGAGGCTTGCTCGTCTGCACCGTCTATCGCGATGAGGATGCGGGCCCGGTAGTAGTGCTGCGTGATCTCGCTGACAAGATCATCGAAGATGGCGACATTCTCAGACGTTGTCATGAGTTCAGTATCCGACATGCAAGCGGTTACGAGTACGATTTCGGACCATGAAGACCAATTTTGCGACCTGCGAGCGCTGAGGTAGCTGGTCAAATGCCGCGAGCCGCCGGACCGTTCAGACCTCTGGACCGACGAGCGCGTTCGTCTTTCAGCTCCACTCTCGCTCGGCCCGCTCGGCCCAATATCTGTCTGCGGGGATCGTCAGGTGGTCGAGCACGCTGGTGTCCACGCTGGGCGTTCCCGCGTTGGCGTTGCTCTCCAACTGAGCGACTGTGACCGCCCCGCTGAGGACAACGTCAGCCCAGTCGTGCTCGAGGACGGCGCCGATGGCAAGCGCGTCACTCGTGATCCCGGCGATGCGTGCGAGACGGTCCACCTCCTGGACACCGCCTGCTGCGAGACGGCCGTTGGCCATCGCTTCCTTCACGATGACCAACCATCCATTTTCGGCAGCGACTGCGAGTGAGTCTTGGGCGGATCGTTCGAGGATGTTCCATGTGGTTTGCACTGCGGAGAACGGCGACGACGGAATGGTAAGAGCCGTCTCGATGGTGTCGGCTTGATGCGGCCCGCTGGTGGTGATTCCGACGCGCGTACCTTCGTCGGCCACCTTCCTGAGGCGTGCAAGCAGGGCGGGGTCGCTGAGAGCGGGGCTGTCGGGGGTGACTGAGTGGACGAGGTGAACGTCCGGGGCGCCTCCGAGGGCGGACTGCGTCTTGGGCCACTGCTTCTCGAGCATCGCAAGGCTGTGCTCTTTGCGCTCGTGGACTCTGGCTTTCGGGTCCCAGTGGGCGACGTACTCATATCCCCACTTCGAGCTGATGGTCAGTTGCGCGCGACGTGTCGGGTGGGCGGCGAGCCATGCACCGAGGAAGTCCTCCGCGTGCCCGTAGGAGGGCGCGAGGTCGAAGAACCGGATTCCGAGCTGCCACGCGGCGTCCAGTACCTCGAATGTTCGGGCCCGCATTGTCTCGACGGTTCGATCGTTAGGGGCGCCGAGAGCATCGGACCTGCCTGCAGTGAGGTAGATCGGTCGTCCGAGCGCTGCCAGTCCGAGCCCGATCCTTCCTACCGACGATCCCTCGTAGGGGGGCTGATCGCCGATCCGGTTCGATTTGTTCATGACTTTCTCCAGGAGGTGCCGGAAGCGGTGTCGTCGATGGCGATCCCGACCGTGGCGAGTTCGTCGCGAATGCGGTCGGCAGTATCGAAGTCGCGAGCGTCTCGGGCGTTCGCGCGGTGCGTGAGCAGAATGTCGACCACCGCCGCAACCGTCGACCCGATACTGTCGTGGGTGGTCGCGTCCAGCGCATCGTCGGCGAGTCCGAGCACGCTGAGCATGGCCGACACAAACCGGTGCTCGTCTGCGGCTGATGAGAGGTCACCGTGGTCGAGGGCGGCGTTGCCCGCACGTGTGTGGTCGTGCAGGAAGGCTAGCGCGGCGGGAGCGTTCAGGTCATCGTCGAGCGCGTTCGCGAAACCCTCGGGAAGACCAGCTGCCGTATGCATGGTCGCGACATGCGGCCGAGCTCGGCGCTGGAACGCGGCTACGCGGGCAAGGGCGGCTGCGGCGTCTGTGAGGGCTTGCGGGTGGTAATCCAGTGCTGAGCGGTAATGCGCGCTCAGCAGGTAGTAGCGGAGGGCTGCCGGGCCGACCTGCTGGAGGAGGGCGTCGGCGGAGATGGAGTTGTCGAGCGACTTAGACATCTTCTGCCCGCTTGTCGTGACCAGGCCGTTGTGGACCCAGTATCTGGCGAACTGGTCGCCGGCCGCGACGGACTGCGCCAACTCGTTCTCGTGATGAGGGAATCGTAGATCGAGGCCGCCGCCGTGGATGTCGAACACCGGGCCGAGGTAGCGGCGGGACATCGCGGAACATTGGATGTGCCATCCCGGTCTGCCTGCACCCCATGGCGACGGCCAGGATGCGGAGTCCGGCTCAGCCGTCTTGGCTCCCTTCCAAAGCGCGAAATCTCGGCTGTCTCGCTTGGCTACGCTTGAGCTCTCATCAATGCCGAGAACGTCGTTGGGCCCTTGCCGGGTGAGCGAGCCGTAGTCGCGCCAGCTGGCGACATCGAAGTAGACATCGCCTGATCCGTCAGTCGCGACGTACGCATGCCCGCGATGGATCAGGCGCTTGATGAGGAGCTGGCTGTGTTGGATATGACCGGAGGTGCGTGGTTCATAGGCGGGCGGTAGGACTCCCATGGTCGTGTAGAGGCGGCTGAACTCGGTCTCGATGCGGTAGGCACGCGCCCACCACGGCTCGTCCTCGGTGGCGAAGGCGAGAACCTTGTCGTCGATGTCTGTGACGTTGCGGATCAGTGTGACCTGGTAACCCCGATGGGTGAACCATCGTGTCCACAGATCGTAGATGAGGGCGCTGCGCAGGTGTCCGATGTGTGGGGTGGATTGAACGGTCGGCCCGCAGACATAGATGCTGACCTTCCCGTCTCGCGAAGGGATGAAGTCACGCACAGCACGCACACGGCTGTCGTAGATCTGGATCACCATGCTTCTTCATCTGTCCTAATTGGTTTCCGACTCATGTCGTCGGGAGAGGTCGACCGTGCCATCGTCACGTGGGGCAGGCCGGAGAGGTTGATGAGCACCTCCCTCGGTTTGCGGACGATGACGGCGAGCACGCCTTGGCAGCGTTCGCATCGCAGGACGGCGCCGATGGCCGTGATGAAAGCGTGGGCTCGGGCAAGTTCGAAGCGGTGGTGGCAGCTTCCGCATCGCCCGATGGCGGTGGTGATCTCGATGCCGAGGATGTCGGCAACGGTTCCTGCGAGCGCGTTTCCGTCGAGGTGAGTCATCTAATGCCTCCGAAGCGTTCCGTGCGTATTCGTGTGGGGTCGTGGCCGAGTTGGAGCAGCCAGCCGGCGATCGTCTCCACGAATGGTGTTGGTCCGCACAGGAAGATGCGCGGTGTTGCCGAGGCGGGGAAGACGAAGCCGCCGAGAGACCCCTGTGTCAGTCGTCCGGGAGCGCGCGACGATTCGGGGGGAGCTCGGCGCGTGTGCACGATGTCGACGGCGGTCTGAGTGAGCGACGCGAGTTCGTTGGCGAAAAAGACGTCCTCGGGCGTCCGGACCGAGTAGAGCAGTCTGAAGTCGGCGTTCTCTGATTCGTACTCACGGGCCATGGCCATCGCGAACAGCGGCACCACCCCGGAGCCACCAGCGATGAGCTGGACCGGGGAGCGGTCGGATTCTGTGGGACTCCAGACGAAGTACCTTCCGAGGGGGCCGTGCACCTCGAGCTGGTCGCCCTCGTCGAGCTGTTGGACGAGGTAGGGCGAGACTTCGCCCGCGGGGAGTTCCTCTACGACGAGCATGACACGGGTCGACTGACCCGACGACGCTATCGAGTAGGACCGGGACGCCTGATAACCATCCGGGGCGGTGAGCCGGATATCGAGGTGGGATCCGGCGTGATTTCCCGGCCAGGTTGACACGTCGAGTTCGAGGCGTACCGCCGACGGGGTCTCCGGACGTCTGTTGGCGACCCGTCCGACGTGCCAACTGGCGCGAATCGGAGCCGTCACCAGTAGCGTTCCTCTCGCCACGGATCACCGCGGAGATGGTATCCGTTCTGTTCCCAGAAGCCGGGCTCGTCAGCGGGCATCATCCGTAGCTCGCGGACCCACTTCGCGCTCTTCCAGAAGTACAGGTGCGGCACGAGCAGACGCGCCGGACCACCATGCTCCGGAGTCAGGGGCTCACCCTCAGCCTCGGTGGCGATCCAAGCCCGTCCGTCGAGCAAGTCTTCGAGCGGAAGGTTGGTCGTATACCCGCCATGGCTTCGAACCATCACGTAGTCGTACGAGGTCTCGACATCATCGAACAACCGGTCCAGAGACACTCCGCGCCACGCCATGTCCAGCTTCGACCAGTGCGTGACGCAGTGGATGTCGGTGACGATGTCCTCAACGCCCACGTCCTGTAGGGCGTTCCAGTCCCAGCTGTGCTCGACGCCAGTCTCCGCCGTGATGGTGAACGTCCATTCGTGCCACCCAACGTCAGGCGTAAGACCAGCGGTGAGCACGGGCCAATCGTCAACGAGCGTCTGGCCCGGCGGCAACCGCGCGTCGTTGACGCCACGACGACCGCCGAACCCGCTATTGATCACTGCCATGTAGAACTCCTTCGTTAGTCATGCGTGTTTTGGGTCTGTTCGCGCGACGCCGACGGGCATGGGGACGTCCGAGGCCGTGCAGGGCTCCACCGTCACGGAGGTCAAGCTGCGGGAGCTCGGCGCGACTGCCGCACGAATCCCAACCCATGACGCAAGCGCACCGGCAGCGAGCAACGCTGCTGTGACGACGGCGGCGCGGTGAAACCCCGATAGATCGATCTGTCCTCCGACGATCACGGCGAGCGCAGCGACGATGACAAGACTGGAGAGGCGGGCGACGGCGTTGTTGATCGCTGACGCGGTTCCGGCCCGCTCACTGGGTACGGATCCGAGCACAGCGCTGGTCAACGGCGAGACGGTCATGGTCAGGCCGACTCCGAACACAACGACGCCGGGGAGAACCTGCTGCCAGTAGTTGAAGTCTGCTGACACCGTGAGAAACAGAAGAGAGCCAACCGCCATCATGACGGGTCCAACCGTCATGAACACTCGAGCCCCGAAGCGACCGCTTAGCGAACCGATGCTGAAGCTTCCAAGAATCATGACGATCGTCATCGGCAGCGAAGCTAGCCCAGCGGCGGTCGCAGACAAACCGACCGACTGCTGGAGGAAGATGGCGAGGGCGAACCCGTTCAGGGACAGGGCCGCGTAGACGAACACCGTCGCCAGATTTCCGCTCCAGAAGTTCCGCCTTCTGAACAACTCCAGCGGCACGATCGGAGATGACCCGTATCGCTGTCGCGCGATGAACGCGAAGAACATCGCTCCGCCCCCGAACAGGCAACCGAGAACGAGCGGCGTGTTCCAGCCCTGGTTGGAGCCCTCGATCAGGGCGGTCACGAGTCCGCCGAGGCCGAGAGCGCAGAGGAGTGCACCGAGGAGGTCGACTCGACCCCCCTTCGGCACGTCACGCAGTTTCAACAGTCCGATCAGAAGTAGCACGATTGCGATCGGCAACAGATTGGCTACGAATGCCCAGCGCCACGACAGGAAGTCCGAGAGTAGTCCGCCTAGAACGGGACCGACGATAGACGCAGCGCTCGTGGTCGCGGTCCAGATGCCGATCGCGCGAGCCTGGGCAGCGTCGTGAAAAGTCGACGTGATCAACGCCAGCGAGCTCGGCACGAGGAACGCTCCCGCCGCACCCTGCAAGGCCCGGAAGGCGATCATGAGCTCCACGGTCGGCGCGAGCGAGATGGCTGCGGAAGCGAGCGCAAACCCGACAAGACCGACGCGAAGCACGAGACCTCTGCCGAACGCGTCACTGACGGACCCTGCGACCAGGATCAACGAGCCGAGGGTGACCAAGTAGGCGTTGATCATCCATTGCTGCCCGGCCAGTCCCCCACCAAGGTCTGCCGTGATTCTAGGCAGTGCGACGGTGATGACGGTGTTGTTCATGAACGCCACGAAGGACGCGCCTACGGCGATCGAGAGGACGAGACGTTGGTCACGAGTCACACCCTCACCCTACGCCCAGCTTCACGGACCTTGTAGTCCAATACTGCAAGCTGCGAATAGAACGCTGATTGAGGGCATCTTCGCATCTCGCCTTGTCAGGACGTTGCATCAGGACGCTCTGAAGCGTGTACGATCGATTAACAAGCGGACTCTTTGGTCCAATTAGGAGCACCAAGTCAGAGCAAGGAGGAGCCGGTCGGGGCGGATCGCAGGCGACCCCAGAAGACGAGTCCCCGCGAGCCCGTACGCGAGCCATGTTTCGGGGACAGGCCGATCACAGCACAAGAGCTGTGCTGCTCGGCAAGTCGGGAAGGCTAACCTGGAGACGTGAGTAACAGCGGCGACGGCACAAGCGCGCGCCGTTTGACGTCACGTGGCGCCGCCACGAAGGCAAGGATCGTCGAGGCAGCCAACCAATTGATGTTCGAACGAGGCGTCGCTTTGACGACCCTCGCTGATGTACGCACCGCGAGCGCGACGTCGAAGTCCCAGCTCTACCAGCACTTCGCTGATAAGAACGCACTAGTGAGGGAAGTCATCGAATTTCGAGCCGAGGCACTGCTCACCCAGCAGCGCCGTCGCCTGGAGAAGGTGGATTCTCTTCGAGGGCTTGAACTGTGGCGCGACGAGATGGTCGAGCGCAACGCGCTCCGAGACGGCGCGTATGGATGCCCGCTCGGGTCGATTGCGAACGAGATCGCCGACCACGACGAGGACACCCGTCGGATCATCGCCAGCCACTTCGACGAGTGGCTACAGATGATCATCGATGCAATCGACCGCTTGAAGACAAATCGCGTTCTCCGGGAAGACGCAGACGCTCGCTCACTTGCCGGCGGGCTACTGGCGGCGCTGCAGGGGGGATACCTGCTCGCGAAAACAGCCCGTGATGTAAATCTCATGAGGGTCGCGGTAGACATGGCGATTGCACAGGTACGTGCATTCTCCACCGAATTAGACACTCAGGGCTGATCCACGCGACCGTCTGGCTCAGGTCCCTCAGGCACGACTCCAGGCACAGCGAAGGAGGAATTCAGTGATCATTGCTCTCGACATCAATGAGACGCTGCTCGATCTCAGCGCACTGGATGAACCATTCAGAGAAGTTTTCGGCTCCGACTCGGCGCGACGCGCTTGGTTCACCCAGATGCTCCAATTGTCGTTCGTCGGTGGCCTCACCGGAGCTTATGTGAGCTTCACCGAAGCGCAGGAGGCCGCCTTCCTTATGCTCGCCTCCAGGCAGGGACTTGACCTCACCTTCGCGGACGCCGATGCGATGGTCGACCGGATGACTCGCCTTCCCAGCCATCCAGAGGTGCCCGCTGCGCTGCGACGCCTGAAGCAGGCGGGCACGACGATCGTGGCACTCGCTAACTCCACGCAGCAGGTCGTCGAAGCACAACTCGACTTCGCAGGCCTTCGCCAGTACTTCGACGCGGTCTACTCAGCCGACTCCATCCGGCAGCTCAAGCCTGCCCCGGCCGCGTATGCGATGGTCGCAAAGAATCTCGGAGCATCGATGGCCGACATCTGGCTGGTGGCCGCACACTCCTGGGACGTCAGTGGCGCACTCGCGGCGGGCTGCTCCGCCGCCTTCGTCGCGCGCTCCGGAGAAGTCCCCTCGCCCCTCGGTCCGCAGCCAGCCATCGTCGCCACCGACCTGGACGAGGTCGTGCGTGAATTGTTAATCCGGACACCCACGACTGAAGCGCCCTTTGGTCACGGCTCCCCGGCGCGGTAAACGTCTGTCGGCGTTACGACAAGGCCGGTGAATTATTGTGCCCACACGACGGACAGGCTCCACCTATCGCTTTGGTCGATCCGAGCCAGTTCTAGCGGGAGACGTGTTCGCGATGGCCTCATCGACCATGCCCATAGTGGCGTCGAACTGCGCCATGATAAGAGCCGCAGTGCTCGAGAACCCGGTCGCCAGGAGAAGCAGGAGGGAAGGAACGAACGCACCCGGCGGCGGGACCCATCCGCCAAGTGCCCACGGGAGGATGATCGCCAGCACAAGGACGACGCTGGAGATCCACTGATTGGCTACGAGAGCTCGCGATGACCCCGAGGCTCCCTTGGCAAGAATCCGGCGCACACAATCTACAGTCATCACCAGTAGGACAACCGCGAAGAGTCCGAACGCGAGGGAACCCCATAGCGGATGAAGCGCAGCGAACACAAGTGGTACGAATAGCGCGATCGAATACGCCGTGAAGACCCACCGGATCGAGGACCTTTGGTATCGATCGGCCGCCTCCGAAACCTCTAGACGCATGTGCATCTCTGAGTCGATGTAGAAGAACACACCGACGACGAACGTTCCAAGAAGCGTTCCCGCCACCCCGGCAAAGGCAAGCAAGAACGCCTGATCGACTGCCTGCATCCCGACCTCATTCCCGGTGCGCTGTCGACACACCGTGCGTGCAACCTTAGCCACGCACGCGCGTGACTCTCATTCCATGCGCGCATCACAGGCGAGTCAGTGTCTACTTGACCCTGCGGCCGGTTCTAACGCAAGATCACTATACTGGACCATGAGGTCCAATCAGGCTTCGACATACCGACCTGTGTCCTGCGATGACTGAAGGCGATCAATCAGGCTGAGTCGGGCGAGCAGGCGGGAGGTCGAGGTGATCAGACTCTCAAGCGAGACGCTTTTTCCTACATCGTTCCCGATCGCAACTCGAACCATCGTCTGTTCGATGCCATCAACTTCTGCCATCGAAGAAGGCGTCAAATTGATCTTCGTCACCGAAGGGCAGGGGCAGCTCCGCACGGGCTCAGGCGCGATCGACCTAAGAGTGGGCTCCGTCGTAGTTCTACCCACCGGCACATGGTGCGCTGCCGAACCGTGGCACCCCTTCGAGATGGTGGCCCTTTACCTTCACCCTCTTTTCGCAGAGTCTCTGGTCAGTTGGATGCCTTCTACGCACCCGCTGACGCACCATATGCTGAGGGCGACTTCCGGGGACGAAGATGCCAGCACGCTACATCTGAGTGAAGCCGCGATGGCCTCGCTGCGGCCTAGACTCGTCACTCTCTCCGCGCACGAATTGAAAGTCGCCGACGAGTTCGCCGTGTATGCGGACCTCGCGAGTTTGTTCTCCGACATCGGCCGCGTGGCAGGGAACGGCTCGCCCGTGACCGCCTCTGCGGAAGCGTCACTGCGGACTCTCCGTCTCGAAGTTGCGCGCGCCGCGTGGGTATTGCGCCAACATCCGGCTAAGCCCTGGTCCACTAGCACTCTTGCAGCTGAAGTTTCCTTATCGGCTTCGCAGTTGACACGTCTTTTCCAGGAGGAGCTCGGAATCGGCCCCGCAGCTTTTCTCCGGAACGTACGGATAGATCGCATGGCCGGCCACTTGGTGGAGAACGATATGTCAGTCGCGGAGGCATCGCGTGCGACTGGATGGTCGAGTCGGTCTGCCGCCAGTCGCGCGTTCAAGAGACGCTACGGAGTCAGCCCAAGCAACTTCGCGCGCGAACGTGCTGAGAGATTGCTGACTCCGCGCTGACTCCGGCGATCGGCCGGTCCTCGGAGTCGGCTCGACTCACGCGAAGAATGGAGTCAGTTTCTCTGCCGAATACACTGTGGAGGCGGCGCCGAATACTTGCCCGCATTCACCTACTCAGGCGACGGTGTGCCCGGACGCTCGCTGGCGAAGCGGAACCGCCCGATCGTGGTTTCGCCAGACGCTCGGTCGGTAAGCGAGAGGCCGACGACAACGGTGCCGTCTCTCGCCCAGCCGATGTCGAAAGACTTCCGCTCTCGCCGAGACCAGAACAGGGTGAGCTTCCCATCATGTTCAAGGCGCCATTTTCCTGTGGTGACAGACCCTCCTCGGGTGTAGACGGCGCCACCCTCGGTGTCGAATCGGTGGGTTGCTCCGTCGCTATAGGCCAGCTCCGCCCCGAGGAGGGCCGATCGGTAGTCCGCAAAACACAAGCCGACAAACGACTCCTCGGACGAGCCAAGACGCTCCGGATCCACATGTCCCCCCTTTTGACTATGTGCCCGCGACTTAGTCGGCCACGTGCGCGGAAAGGAACCAGCGATCCTTCTCGAGCGTTTGCATGACGGCGATCGCCACGTCCTGGCTCGGAAGGTCGACTCCGTCGAGAGCTTCGATTGCAACCCTGGTCGCGCTGATCACGACGTCGATGTCCGCGACGAGATCTCTCACGCTGTCGTCCCACTGGCTGAACCCCGCGGCAACCCGCGTCGATGTTCCCGCGGCGACCGTACACACACGCGCGTCGACCGGCAGCCCCAGCGCGACGATCCGCTCAGCGGCTTGGTCAGCGCTCGTTTGGGCGTTGCCGACGATCGTGTCGAGCAGCTCGTGGATCGCGACGAAGTTTTCGCCGCGAACGTTCCAATGCGCCTGCTTACCATTCACGGCAAGGGCCTGGAGCCCGAGAACCATCGGCGTCAGGACGTGAGACGCAGTCATCGCGTCGGTCGCGCTCTCAAGAATCATCTGAGTCTCGGACATTTCGATGGGCCTCCAGCCATGGCAGTCTCTAACCATTATCTCGAGTGTGGTCCCAAGGGTCCACTTTGTCTAGGGTTGACCTGCAGCATCGATAGCTGGGGCACCGTCGGTAGTGGTGACCAATGGAAGAGGAGGACAACTGGTGGTAGTAAGCCCGTCGAACCGATCGTCAAGCGAGGCGGATGAGCGTCGGGCGCTCTCTGCCGCGACCCTCACCTGCGCTGATGTGACGGATGCGTTGGGACGGATGCATCGGCACCGAGCGCACACAACCGGGCTTGTGAGCCCCGTACCAGCACGCCCGCTGTTTGGCCGGATCATAACCATCTCGTTCTTCCCTTCGTGCTCCGAGAAACTTGGGGCCGAGGAGTTCAACTTCGGGCAGCTTTTTCATCGGGCGGTGCAAGGCGCTTCGGCTGACCCTGCGCACACTGCCCTTGTGATGGCCAGCAATGGGTACACGGAGACATCCCTCGGTGGCGGGACCAAGCTCTCGCGGCTGGCCAAGGCCGGCCTTGCGGGAGTGCTAACCGACGGTCGTCTCCGCGACTTCGACGAACTCGCCGGGGAGCCTTACGCTGCCTGGTGCTCGGGAGAAGCCGTCGCTTGGGGCGGGGGCGAGATCACGCCATTCCAAGCAAACGTCCCCGTCGTGATCGGAGGAGTCGGTGTGTATCCCGGACAGTATGTCTTCTGCGACTCCTCCGGAGCGGTATTCATTCCGGAAGCACACGTCGACGCCGTGCTGGAAACCGCGCACCAGATTCGCAGAGACGACGTTTCCTTCCGCGCCGTGATAGCACAGGAGAGCGGCGAGACACACGGGACCGAGCGTTGAACCGGCCCCCTTCCGGTTGCGGGTCGACGGAGGTTGGATCTATGAGATTGTCTGTCCTCGTTGAACGAGTGCCGGAGGGGTGGACGCGTGCGATGTACAACGGGCGCACCTATGGATTGGCACGCACCACTCGGGCAGGCGGGCGAATCATCACGATCTCCGCCCGAGAGCTCGGCGGTGCCGACCTGATCAGCGCAAATGTGTATCGCACCGTCACGGCGGATCACTTACGAGCTTGTGAGATACCCACGTCCAAGGTGCTCGCATTCCTCCGGGCGTGGACGCCAGCATGACCCGGGACTTGATCGCTGCCCTGCTTGGTGTTGTCGCCGAGCTTGCGGAAGAGCGGCGCCTGGACTCGTCGAGGGAACTACCTGTCGGTGACGTCTCTGTCGAGCGGCCTCGGAGCCGTGATCATGGAGATTGGGCGTCTAGCGTTGCGCTCAAGCTAGCCAAATACTTCGAGGCCGAACCTCGTGAGCTCGCGATGGAGATTGCGGAACGCCTCGCGAAGACACCCAGCATCACGAGCGTGGAGGTCGCCGGTCCGGGCTTCATTAACGTGCGGCTGGACAACGCTGTCTCGGGAACCGTCGCCAAGACGATCGTGGAGGCTGGGGTCGCGTTCGGGTCGAACGATCAACAGCGCGGGAGCACGATCAGTCTTGAGTTCGTAAGCGCGAACCCCACCGGCCCTCTACACATTGGCCACACCCGGTGGGCGGCGCTCGGTGATGCTATCGCGCGCCTCCTAATTGCCAGCGGGGCCTCGCTCGTGCGCGAGTTCTACATCAATGATGCCGGGGTCCAGATGGAGCGCTTTGGGCGGTCGGTGCTTGCTGCGGCGACGGGTGCGCCGACCCCTGAAGCCGGCTACGTCGGTTCTTACATCGAAGATCTCGCCCGTCGCGTGGTTGCAGCGCGCCCCGATCTGCTGGACCTCGATGAGGCGGAGGGTCTGGCGGTAGCCCGTGATCTGGCGTACGGGTTCCAGCTCGGGGAGATCCAGGCATCCCTCGCTGCGTTGAACGTGAGTTTCGATGTGTGGTTCTCGGAGCGCCTGCTGCACGCGCGTGTGGAGGGTCGGCCGAGCCTCGTCGATGAGGCGGTGGACCGGCTGCGTGAGCAGGGACACGTCTTCGACGAAGACGACGCTGTGTGGGTGCGCACCACGGAGTTCGGCGACGACAAGGACCGGGTCATTCGCCGCGCCAACGGCGAATACACCTACTTCGCGTCGGACGCCGCGTACTACCTCGATAAAAGCGACCGAGGCTATGCGCGCAAGATCTATCTCCTCGGCGCCGACCATCACGGCTATGTGCACCGGCTTAGGGCCCTCGCGGGTGCCGCTGGTGACGACCCAGACGAAGACATCGAGGTGCTCATCGGGCAACTCGTCTCGATCAACGGCGCGCGCCTGAGCAAACGTGCGGGCAACATCATCGAACTCGACGACCTGCGTGACTGGCTCGGCACCGACACCCTGCGCTATTGGCTCGCGCGCTACCCCGCCGACTCCCCGCTTGCCCTCGACCCCGATGTCCTCCGCAAGCACACGAACGACAACCCCGTCTTCTACGTGCAGTATGCCCACGCCCGCACGCGTAACGTCGCGCGCAATGCCATGGCATCCGGGGTCACACGCGATGAGTTCGCGCCAGAGTTGCTGACGCATGAGACGGAGTCGGCACTCCTTGGCGCGCTGCAGGGGTTCCCAGGCATAGTCGCGTTCGCCGCCGAGGTGCGCGAGCCGCACCGTGTCGCCCGGTACCTCGAGGAGTTGGCGGGCCTATACCATCGCTGGTACAACACTTGTCGGGTCATTCCACTCGACCAAGCTCCGATCCTGACGGTACATCGATCAAGACTGTGGCTCAACGACGCGACCGGCCAAGTGATTCGAAACGCACTGGACCTCCTTGGGGTCAGTGCGCCGGACCGAATGTAGACCCGAGCACGGCTGGGCACGGACGAGTGCCCACCCGACCGTCGTCGCGATCTAGTGGTGACAGGCTGGCGCGAGCTCGAAAGCGAGGTCGTAGGCGCCGCCCAGCCAGCTCACCATGCCCTGGTCTGGCTGTCGCATTTGACTCAGAGGGCTCGTATTCGTCGATTGCCGATCGTGTGGAGCACTTGGAGTGGGGCCCGGGCGTCCGCTGGGTCGACGACAGAAGGGGCGATCGGGAAGCGGCGGCATGGGTGCTTGGCGGGCGATCGGGTGGGCGTACCTGGCTGGCACGGGTTTCGTCGGGCAACGGCGGCGAACATGCTCTGAGAGCAGGTACTCCATGCCGCACGAGGTTCCGCATGCCTACGGGACCGGTGATCTTCCTGTCGAGATCGACCGGGACGGAGCGGTCATCCTGGGTGGGGACTCTGTCGCGGTCCTTCCCCGACTGGCCGCCGGAGTGGCGGACGCGCTGGTGACAGACCCGCCCTACGGCCTGGAGTTCAACGGGCACGCGTGGGACGGCGCCGCGGGGTTCGCAGAATCACTGCCGGACATCGACCTGTCGACAATGACCGGGCCGGAGGTCTTCGAGGCGTGGTGCGCGGCGTGGGCGCGCGGCGCATTGCACGCGTTGAAGCCTGGCGCGCACCTGGCTGCGTTCGGCGGCACCCGCACGTGGCATCGGATGGTGCGCGGGATCGAGGACGCGGGATTCGAGGTGCGCGATCAGATTGCCTGGCTGTACTCCTCGGGGATGCCCAAGAGCATGGATCTCTCCTATGCACTGGACAAGCGCAACGGGGTGCTGCGCCCGGACCGGGTGGTGCAGGAGTCGGAGCGGGAAGGAGTGCTCGGCGCGACACGTCGTGTCGTGCAGCAGGGCGCACCGGTCAGCGAGGATGCGAAGCAGTGGGCGGGCTGGGGCACCGGGTTGCGGCCATCCTTCGAACCGATCATCATCGCCCGCAAGCCCGTCCCGGGCACGGTGGTCGACAGCGTGCTGACGCATGGCACCGGGGCGTTGCACATCGACGCGGCACGGTTCGGTGAGGGCCGGTGGCCGGCCAATGTGGCGTTGGATGGCGCGCAGGCCGAGACGCTGGATCTGCTGACCGGCTCTTGGCGAGGAACTCCGGCCTCGACCCGGTTCCCGATCTTCCGTTACGAGCACAAGGCGCCGGGATCGGAGCGGCCGCGCGCGTTCGGGGTCTCGCATTCGACGGTGAAGCCGCTGTCGTTGATGCGGTGGCTGGTGCGCCTGCTCACCCCGCGCGGCGGGCTCGTGTTGGAGCCGTTCGCCGGCTCGGGTGCGACGGTGGAGGCGGCGCTGGAGGAAGGGATGCGGGTGGTCGCGATGGAGAAGGACCCCAGCTTCGTCCCGCTGATCGCCTCACGCATCGACCGCGTCGCGATGCGGCACGCCGACCCCTGACCCGCCGGCCGGGCGTTCACCCGGAGCGGGTTGAGAAGACCGCGGAAGGAAGCGACCATCGAACGCTCGTGAGCGCCGCCTACCTCTGTGATGTGCGCGAGGCGTGCGCACCCGAGAGGCAGGAGGGATCATCATGGCCGAGCTTCCCGACGACGGCGACCACGGCGAGCTGTGGCACGTGCGTGTACCGGTCGTGTTCGAGATCGCCGCACGCTCATGGGCGCAGGCTCGCGGGATCGTCGATCAGACGCTCACCTCACGGTCTGTCGGAGCCCTATCCGCGCCCGAGGGACGCGAAGGCATCCGCGGCTGGTCGCATCAGGAGGACTCCTACCCGGGCCTCAACACGTCGGCGTCCACGCAGCAGACGTTCCTCGCAGACCTGACAACGATCGAGGTGCTCCGCACGCTCGTGGAAACCGAGGCGCAGGAGCCGGGCACACTGCGCGTTCTGACCGACGCGGAGCTGCAGCGGCTGCGCATCACTTTGGCGGCGGCGGACCGGTACTTGGAAATCCCGAACCCGGAGTACCCCGAGTCCGATCCGCTGTTCGCCGGCCACGCCAGCGAGGCGGCACCCGAGTTGCCCGAAGGGTTGTACGAGGGCACGGACTTCAGCGGGCGGCCGGTCCGACTCGCCGTGGGCCCGTCCCGCCTGAGCCCGCTCGGGCGCACAGCTGCAACCCTGCCAGCGGGCAACGTGGACTCCCGTGCTTGGCCCAGATCGCCGAGGCGCTGCAGGACTACGACCGCACCCAGCACCCGTCCGCCGCACTGGAGCAGATCTCCCACCTGGTGCGGGCCGCAGGTCACGACGGCCTGGACTCCCGGGAGCTCCTCGCCAACCGCACGGCGAGGACACGGCCACAGTTCGTCACGGTCGGGGTGATCACGTGGTCCGACGACCCCGACGTCGAGCCCTCGATCCTCATCGGCTCCCGCAGCACCGATCTCGCCCGCCGCGTCGCGACCCAGCTGTACGAGGAGCTCGCAGAGTCCGAAGCCTTCGCCGGCGGCCGCGAGTTCATCGACAAACACACACCGATCCAGCAGTGGAACACCCCCGAGGATGTCGATCAGTGGCTCGAGGCTCTCGCCGACGAGACCCCGATGCCGCGGGCGACCATCACCCAACTGCCCGTCGCCGACCTGACCGGTCCCGCGGGGCAGTACGAGCGGGACCTGTCCTACGCGCTCGCCCGCCGTGCCTCGCAGCTCGCCGCGGGAGAGGCAGCGCCGTCCCGATCAGGCGCCGGGCCGGCACGCGAGCTGTGACCTACCTGACCCTCAGCACCCACGGCAGGACGAGGAGCACACCATGACCGACGCAGAGCAGAAGTTCACCATCCCGGTCGTCTTCGAGGTCGCCGGGACGACGCGGGAGCAGGCGGCCCAGGGGCTGCACACGCTGCTGTCCCGAGCGGACCGCCTGTTGACCGACGCTGCACCCCTGCGCGAGCTCGGCGACGTCTTCTCCCCGCTGGAGGATCGATGGTTCCCCGAGGCCGGGCTGAAGCACATCGACGGGAACAGCCACGCCGACCTGCGGCTGCGAGAACCGCACGCGTTCGCCGACACCTATACGGAAACCCCTGTGTTCGACATGCTCGCCAAGATCTTCCCCGAGGAGCCGGACCCGGATGCGTTCCGTGATGAGCACGGTGAGGTCGATGAGAACGCGTACGGGGCGGCGTTCGACGAGTTCACCGAGCAGGCACTGGATATCGCCATGTACCTGCGGCGTCCCACCTACCTCCTCGCGCGCGTCGAGGAGGTCCAGCGGCTACGCGAGGGCATCGCGGGACTGCTCCAGGAACACCCGTTGCCGGCGGAACCGCGCCGCCAGGACTACCTGGTCACGATCGCACCCGGCTACGAGGGCGAGATCGAAGGAGCCCGCTACGCCTGGGACCACACGCAGTGGCAGGCAGACTTCAACCGGATCGCTGAGGCCCGCGAGCAGCGGCTGCGCCGCCTCATCAACACCGACACCGTGAACGCGACCTCCTCACCGCCCAACCATCGCGTGGCGCCAGCTCAGCAGGGCGAGGGAGCCGAGCCAGAGACGAACGCGACGACGCGGTCTGCTCGATCGACCACACCGGCCGTCGACGCCTCGCCTGCGCCTGCCCGCCCATCCGCAACGAAAGAGCTGTGGACCTACCGCGTTCCGGTTGAGTTCGAGGTCTCCGCGCACACCGCAGACGAGGCCCGCATCCTGGTCGACGACGGCCTGACTGGCGACGCTGCCGCAGGAACACCGGCGGCCGTCCAGCGGCGGCAACAGGTACTGGCGGATGGCGACGTGCACGGAGTGCTCGGCTGGCGCCACCTCGGAAACCACGACACACCCCCGGCGCCCTCCTCACGCCTCGAGCGGGGAGCACTGCTGTCAGACCTGCTGCGCGATCGCAGTCACCGGCTCACCGGGCACGAGGTCACCGGTGACCCGGAGGCAGATCGGCGCGGGCTGCGCCCGGATCTGCCCGGCCGGTGACCCCGCTAGGCGTCCGGCCACTCGACGTCCCGTCCGGACGGGAGCAGCTCGGCAACCTCGAGCTGGAGTGCCTGTCCCAGGCGCACGAGCATCTTCAGCGAGGGGTTGGCCGGTGACCCCGGCTTCCAGAACCCGCGCTCGAGCTGCTGGTAGTGCGTGCGGGTGAGACCGGCACGGTGGGCAAGGTTCTCCTGCGTGATATCCAGCGCGATCCGCCGACGTTGCAGTTCGATTCCGAGGTTCTTGGCGTACTCCTCCCAAGACGAAGGCGCGGGAGAGGAAGGCATCCCCTCTACGCTGACGAGATCCACCTCTATCGTCAGCCAGAAATATCCGGCATAATCTATCTGGCTTGAGGTCTCGAGCCTCCCGCCTGCGCTCAGCACCATCGGCAGCGCTGCGATCGCCTGCTCCCCCGGCGCATCGGACGCGAGTGGTGCTCGACTCGCGCATCTTCGTTGCTCAAACGCGCATGTTGCATCGAATCGCTGGACGGAACTTGACCGTCACGTTCGGATCGGTAGACGCCGCACCTGCGTGCTCGAGGCAACCAAGGCCCTGCGTCGAGGCCAGGTTCGCGGCTCCGGGTTACCGGCTAGTGACGCGCACCTGACGCTTGCAGTTCAGCGCTCGTCGCCTGAGCCGCGGGAGGAGGCGAACATGATCGAGACGCTGCACGAGACCCTGAGCGCCGTGCGTGCGCATGACGGCACCCTGCGTGAAGCCGCCCTGATGTATGCGGCTGCCGGCCTGGACGTGTTCCCCTGCGTCCCGGGCGGCAAGCAGCCGCTGACCACGCGCGGATACCGGGACGCGACCACCGGCGCACGCCGCATCAGAGGATGGTGGGCATGGAAGCCCGAGGCGAACATCGGCATCGCCACGGGACACGGCCTGGACGTGCTCGACATCGACGTGCATGCCGGCGGCGACGGCTACCGCACCCTCGAACGCCTCCACCGCGCGGGTATGGTCCCCGGAGCGCTCGCCGCCGTGCGCACACCGTCCGGCGGCACGCATCTGTACTTCCCCTCCGATCCCGACCGGCCACAACAGACGTGGTCCCGCGGCACGCGGCACGTCGACTTCCGCGGCACCGGCGGCTACGTCCTCGCCCCACCGTCGAGCGTGATCGATCAGAGCAGACGAGCGGGCTACACGATCCTTTCGCTCAACATCCAGGCGCGTCCGGTCGACGGCGACCGGATCCACGACCTACTCACCCCCATCCGCCCCCGCGTCACCACACCACGACGCGACGCAACGTCACGGGGCGGCGAAGAACTGACCCGCTGGCTCTTCGGCGCGGCCGAGGGTAACCGGAACGCCAGCCTGTTCTGGGCATCGTGCCGCCTGGCCGAGCAGGGCTTCGACGAGCAGGGCATCCACGATCTGCTCGACCGACCCGCGCTCGCCGTCGGGCTGGGTGCCCGGGAGATCAAGGCGACCATCCGATCCGCCTGGCGCACCATCCAGCTCACACCCGCTGCCGACGACGGGGGCCGATCGTCCAGTGCGATCCGGGGAGCCGTGCGGCGATGAGCACGCCCGCCGCGCCCCGCACCGCCCCGCCGGCGGATGCAGGCGTGGCCGGGCCCGCCAGCGGGGTGCCGCGCCTGGTGATCGCCAGCAGCGTCACCGGCACCCTGGTGCTCGCGCTGGGCGCGTTCTGGCTGTCCTTCACCACGCTGCAGGACCTGGCGATCATGGCCGGCATTCCCGCCGGGCAGGCGTGGGTGTGGCCACTGATCGTGGACGGCGTGATCCTCGAGGCCACCATCTCCGTCGTCGCCCTGCGCAACCAAGCACCGGCCGCGCGCCGCTACGCGTGGCTACTGCTGGCCTCCGGCGCCGGCGTGTCCGTCGCGGCGAACATCACCCACGCGATCGTCGCCGCCGACGCTCGCGTGCCCACGGTGGTCGCGGCACTGGTCGCCTCAGTGCCGCCGCTGGTACTGCTAGCGATGACCCACCTGACCGTCGAGCTCACCCGCAACGCCGCCCCCACACGCAGCGACGCGACACCGCCGGCTCGTGAGGATGAGCGCGCCAAGCCGCGGGCCGAACGGATGCGCCCGGTGTCCGCGGGGCGGGAGCGAGCGCGCGGCGATCGGGAGACGCGGGAGCAGGCAGCGCGGCTCGCAGCCGACGGGATCTCGCAACGGCAGATCGCGGCGCAGCTGGGCAAGCATCCGACCACGATCGGCCGGTGGCTGGCCGTACCTGACGAGGACACGGAAGGAGACCCGTCATGACCGACCCCGCACCCTCTGATCCCGCAGGCAGCGGGAACCCGCCCGAGGCGGAGCGCCCAGGTACGGAGCGTGCCGACACCGAGCGCCCCGATACGGAGCGCCCTGATACGGAGGACGCGCACGTGATCGCCCGCCACGGCGACCCGAGCGTGGGCCGCACGCCCGCACCGGCCGGACACCCGGAGACCCATGTGGAGTGGGTGCGTCCCACCGACATGGCCGCCCGCGCCGGCGCGCGCGTGATGGAGAAGACCGCGGACGTGAACCAGGACGTCCACGAGCTCGTCCGCCAAGCATCCCGCGACGGCGCCGCCCGCATCCGCCGCGCGCTGTCACACCGCGAGGCGGATCTCGTCCCTGATGCATCGACCAGCCCCGCGCAGCCCGTGCTGGGCAGGCAGGGGGTGAGCCGGTGACCTCTGCCTGCCCGGGCAGCCACCCGACGCCCGGCCCCGCATCCACCACCTGACCGACCACACTGCCGCCGCGACACTGCGGCGGCCCAGTGCACCGCGACAGCACCTGGTGCGTCGCGGCGCGGCTCAGTGACGCCTGAAACGAGCGCCCCGCCGGGAGGCACGTGCCACCGGTGAGGGCGCGGCGGGTCTTTCGCGGATGCGGGTTCATACCTCGCTTGTACCCAGATCCGTTGAGGGAGTCGCTATGCATGATCCATCCGTCCCGGACCAGACGAGTCCGGAATTCACTACCCCGGAGGGGCTGCGCCAGGTCCTCATCGACCTGAACACGCACAATGCGTGGGCGACCAGCTCGGTGGCCGCCGAGCTCATGGTCTACGCCACCGCGAAGTACACCCCGGTCGCCCGCGCCTGGCACCGCGACCCGGCCGACGCCGCCTATGAGGCTTTCATCGCCATGCGGCAGTCCACCACGGTGAAGGCCGACGATCCGTGGGCGGTGGTGACCCGCGCGGTCGCGCTCGGCATCGCCGCCGAGGCCCACGCCGACCGGGACATGACCAGCCAGGACAAGGCCCGCCGCCCCTCCAAGCGCCCGAGCGAAGAGCCGGTACGTGCGGGGCACTACGAGGAGTTCTTCTACGACGTCCACCCGCACGCCACCGAGCTCGTCGGCGGCGCCGGCCGTGACGATGACGGTTCCGCGGACCCGGTGATCCGCACCGTGTGCGTGTTCCTCGTCGTCGCCGGGTGGCCCGCCCGGCAGGTCGAGCAGGCCGTGGACTACATCGCCCACCGCGTCGCATCCCTGTCCTCGGGCGGGTCTGCCGTGGAGATCGTCTCGAAGGACCTCAGCATCGCGGTGCGCTTCGGCTACCGGCGGGAGGAGTGGGCAGAGCTCGTTCGCCTGCTCGTCGGGATCCCCGCCGGGCGGCGCCGGGCCGGGCGGTACGGGCTGCTGGCCCGGGTGCTGCTCGGCGACGACGTCGCGGACCTGCTCTCCGATACGGCGCTAGTCGACGTGGTGCGTCGGATGGCTCCCGTACCTGACGTGCGGGAAGGACGGTGAGCCGAGGTGGCACGCGGGCATCTGGTGCTGGAGCAGGCGATCGATCAGATCCGTCGCGGCTCGCAGTACCGGCGCGACCCGGACGAGGACCTCGACGAGCTATGCGGGTCGCTGGAGCGGGTCGGGATCCTCAACCCGCCGGCGATCACCGAGGACGCGGTGCTGATCACCGGGAACCGGCGCCTGGCCGCGATGGAACGCCTCGGCTGGCGGTCCACCCCCGTGTGGGTCGTGCCGGATGTGTCCGACAAGCTCTCCTACGTCCTCGCGATCCGCGACGAGCAGACCTTACAGAAGGCCCTGAAACCGCTGGAGCAGGCGGAGCTGTACGAGGAACTGAAAGCCCTGTACGCGGAGGACGCGCAGCGTCGCGACGCCGCCACCCGGTTCGGTTCCCCGGACCGTGACGCCCGCGTCGCCGAAGCACGGGACGGGGGTGCCGAATCGGCACCCCCGTCAGGTGGCGGCAAAGCACGCGTGCAGGCGGCCCGCGCGGTCACCGGGCGGGACTCGCGGACCATGCTCGAGCAGATCAACGAACTGCGCCGCATCGCAGCCGACGACACGGAGGACCCGTACGTGCGGCAGGAAGCGGCCGAGGCGCTCATCGAGCTGAACACCGACGGGAAGGTCAACGGCCGCTACCTCGCTGTCAAGACCGCGCAGAACCTCGCCGGCATCCGCCGTGCCGCCGACGACCCCGACGCGCCCGAGACCGTGCGTACGTCGGCGCGGCAGGAGCTGCAGACCCTGGAGAAGCTGGA
This sequence comes from Microbacterium sp. PAMC22086, assembly GCF_019443525.1. Taxonomy (NCBI): domain Bacteria; kingdom Bacillati; phylum Actinomycetota; class Actinomycetes; order Micrococcales; family Microbacteriaceae; genus Microbacterium; species Microbacterium sp. PAMC22086. The sequence continues at coordinate 2,897,566 of NZ_CP080380.1, forward strand.
GCGACCTGCCGAGGTCGCGAAAGAGTCCGGGCTGGCTCTGGCCCGCCTCACCCAGTTGCGCGAGAGTGCCGCTGGCGTGGAGCGGGTGGGATGGAAGGACGCCGACCCGCTGCTGCGGGAGAAGCATCAGATCCGCAAGCTCGTCGACTTGCTGCGCCGTGAGCACGGCTGGTGGGACAGGTTCGACCCGACCGACTTCGGCCGCCACGCCGAACCGGACCAGTGGGAGCTCGTGGACACCTACATCACGGCGGCCGCGGCATTCCTGGACGCCGCGCGCACGGCACGGGAGGAGACGGCCGATGCCGACGTTTGAGGACCCAGCGCGGGATGCCGACGAGCTCGGCGAGGCCGCCCGCGGGCTGGCCTACGCCACCCGCCGCATCTCTGTGCCGGATGACACCTACCGGGTGCTGGGCTCGATGCACTCCGCGCTCACGAGCCTGCAGCAGTCCCTTCGGCAGCTGGCGGACTGGCACGAACGGCACAGCCCGTTCGCGGCGACCGATGATGGAGACCGAGCTGCGGGCCAGGAGCAGGCGGCCAAGGCGTCGGGTTGGCTGACGATCGCCGCCGCGTCGCTGGACCAGGTCGTCCAGCTCGTCATGACCGCGCAGAGCGAGAACGGCCGGATCGCCTGGCACCCCGAGCCCAGACCGCTCGATCAGGCCCTTCAGGAGCGTTCCGCAGCCCTCGACGCGGACGCTCCGGCAACCGAGCAGGCGCGTGAGGACATGGGGCGCCGGTTGGAGTGACCTGCGCGGGTGCGCACCTGTGAGGTGCCAGACGACTCGGACAGGAGGCACCCCGTCATGACCGACCCCGCCCGCACCGGCCCGGACCGGACCCGCCGGCCTCGGCTGATCATCTCCCTCGCCGCCGCCGGCATCATCCTGGCCGTGCTGACCGGCGTCGGGATCTACGGCCTGGTCGCCGGCCCGCCCAGCCCGCGCCCGGCACCGGCTGACCCGACGGGGCCGTCGACGCCAGGCACCGTCGCGCCGACGTCTCCGACCCCCGGACCGATAGAGCTGGAGGCGCTGCCGGAGACGAGGAGTCCGGAACGGTTCGCCGAGGCCGTGGCGGAGGCACTGTTCGTGTGGGACACGTTCACCACATTCGGCCCCGATGATCACCGGGCGGTGCTGTTGGACGCAGCGGACCCGTCCGGCGCGGAGACGCCGGGACTGATCAGCGACCTGTCCCGCTACCTGCCGTCGGATGCGACGTGGCGGGACCTGCAGGAGTACCGCACCGCGCAGTGGATCGACATCGACCGGCTCTACGTCCCCGACCAGTGGTACAAAGCGGTCGCCGCCGCCGACGGACAGCTCGCCGACGGCCTGGTCGCCTACACCGTCGAGGGCACCCGGCACCGCACCGGGGTCTGGTTCGACGAGCAAGTGACCTCGGAGCATCCGGTGGCGTTCACGATGTTCCTGTCCTGCCCGCCGGCCACCGACCGGTGCGTCCTGCTGCGCCTGTCGCAGCTGGGCAACCCGCTGCGTTGAAACCGGGGCGGCGTGATGAAGAAGGCCTTGGTCGCCCTCGCGGCGTGGGTGATGCTGGCACCGATGCTGGCCCTCGTCGGCGTGGGGGTGCTGGTCAACCCGGCGGTGACGAACCAGGCGATGTGCATTGCCAGCGGCGTCGTGCTCGGACCCGTCCCCGACGAGCTGGAGGTCTCCACCGCGGACGGGGCGACGTTCACCCTGAACCGTCAGCAGCTCACCCACGCGGCCACGATCATCGAGACCGGCGCCCGCACGCTCGGGGTCGGACGCGACGGGATCCTCATCGCGCTGATGGCCGCCCTCACCGAGTCCACGCTGCGGCAGCTCGCCAACACCGGCGCGTACCCCGAGTCGGGCGAGTACCCCAACGACGGCAACGGGTCAGACCATGACTCGCTCGGGCTGTTCCAGATGCGCCCCGCATCCGGGTGGGGCACGGTCGCCGAGCTGATGGACACCGGCTACCAGGCGCGCGCGTTCTACGGCGGACCGGATGGCCCGAACTATCCGTCGCCGCGGGGGCTGCTGGATATCCCCGGGTGGCAGCAGATGGACAAGGGCGAAGCGGCGCAGGCGGTCGAGGTCTCGGCCTACCCGGACCGGTACCGCAACTACGAGCCCACCGCCCGGACGATCCTGCAAGCCCTCACGACCGGCGGGGGCAGCGGAGGCGGGTCGGGGGCTCCCGGCGACACGGACATCCCGGAGACCACGGCGCTGGTGTTCCCGCTGCCCAACGGCACCTACACGCACACCTCGGACTTCGGATGGCGCAGCGACCCGTTCACCGGCGAGCGGAGCTTCCACGCCGGCATCGACTGGGCCGCCGCCGACGGCACACCGATCTTCGCCCTCGCCGACGGCGTCGTCACCTACGCCGGGATGGTCGGAGGCACGTCCGGGCAGATCACCATCGAGCACACCATCGACGGTGAACGCATCGCGAGCGTCTACATCCACATGTGGGCGCACGGCATCCACGTCCAAGCCGGCGACCGGGTCATCGCCGGGCAGCACATCGGCGACGTCGGCTCCTCCGGCCGGTCCACCGGCCCGCACCTGCACTTCCAGCTACACCCCGGCGGCGCCGGCGCCTCCCCGGTGGATGCGATCCCGTGGCTGACCGACCACGGCGTCGAAGGCCTCGACGCCCCCACCAGTGGCGGCCCAGGCTGCGCCTTCTAGGACCGCACCACCGGGGCCGGGAGCGCACCTGTGCGGTGACCAGCGTGCTGTGACGGAGAGGAACCGCTGTGGATGTGTACCCGGACTTCGATGCCGTCGGCGGCCGCTCGACCCTGATCGGCATCGTCGGCGCCCTGCTGACGATCACCCTCATCATCGCGGTGCTGATGCTGATCATCTGCGCCATCGTGTGGGCCGTGTCGTCCTCCACCGGCAACGCCACCTCCGCCGCCAGAGGCCGGGTCGGCGTGTTCGTCTCCATCGGCGCGGCCGCGCTCGCCGGTGCCGGAGTGGCGTGGCTGAACTTCCTGCTGCGCGTGGGCACCACTCTCTGAGGACGCCATGGCCGATACGCAGACCCAGCCCACCAGTCACCAGCTCCTCCAGGTCCTCGAAGAGGAGCACCGTCCCGGCGGAGCGTGGATCTACCACACCGACCCGGACTGGTCACCCAGCGCGGCGATCGTGTTCCCCGAACGGATCCTGCTGCGCATCACCACAGCGGCAGGCGATGCCGGCTACGTGTGGGGCGTCGAGGAGTGGGACGGACGGGATGAGACCTACCGGCCCGTCCCGGGCGGTGCCGGTTCAGCGGCCACCCCAGAGGCGATGATCGGGATCGCTGCGACGTTCATCGACGAGGAGAACATCGGCGAACCTCTCCCGCTGACCACGTACCCGCTGGCCGAAGAGCTGGCCGAACGCATCACCGCCGGCTACCCGCACGCGCACTGGCGCTCCTACGTCAACAACGCCTACGGCAACGTGCTCGAGTACCCCGAACGGCAACGGCTGACGTTCTGGGACGACGCGAACTTCATGGGCTCCATCGACGGGTACACCTGGGTGATGGAGGTCTGGTCGACCCGTCAGCAGAACTGGGTCGAGGTCGAACCGTTCAGCGACGTCCTCTCCATCACCGAGCTGCGTGAGGTCATCAGCACCTTCCATGACGAGAACGAACGCGACCTCGCCGACGAACGAGCCGTGCTCCGGGGCGGCGGCGAACCGACGGCACGGACACTGGCCCGCGATGCCGTGCACGCCTCACACCGAGCGACCCGGCTCACCGAACAGCTCGCCGCACGCGCCGAAGAACTCGACCCAGACTCCGCCGGCGCGAACGGCCTGCGGGCAGGCGTCTCGCGCACCTCACCCGCGGCACGCCGGCTCGACTTGTAACCAGAGGGAAGGGCGGGGTCCGCACCTGTCGCGATGAGCCCCGCACCGGGCAGGGCTCACACATTCGTGAAGGAGCCCCGCATGACCCTCATCCTCGACGCCCTCGCCCAGACGGCGACCGTGCTGCCGGCGCAGATCGACATCAACCCCAACGATTCCGGACTGCCGGGCATCGCAGCTCTCCGCACCATCGTCGGCGCCGTGATGACCGTCGGACTCATCCTTTCCGTCCTCGCCCTGATCATCTCTGCCGTGGTCTGGGGCTTCGGCGCCAACAGCTCCAACCCGCACCTCGCCTCCCGCGGGAAGCTCGGCGTGCTGATCTCCTGCGGTGCCGCGATCATCACCGGCGCTGCCGTCACGCTCATCAACTTCTTCTGGAACGTCGGCCAGACCGTCTCCTGACCCGCCCCCTTCGACTCATGAGAGGAGGGGAACGGTATGGACGGGATCTGTGACGTCCCCATCATCAGCAACGTCTGCGACGTCGCCGGCGAGACCGCCGCGACGCTGATCAGCGCCCCGTTCGACTGGCTCGCCCAGGCCGTCGGGCAGGCCGCGTCCTGGATGTTCCAGGGCGTGTGGTGGCTGTTCGACACCACCACCCTGGTCGACCTGACCGCACCCGGCTACACCACCGTCTACAACGTGATGTTCGGGATCGCGATCTTCATCATGCTGATCTTCTTCTGCCTGCAGCTGATCACCGGCCTCATCCGCCGCGACCCGTCCGCGCTGTCCCGCGCCGCCCTCGGGCTCGCACGCAGCGTGCTCGGCTCGTTCCTGGTGCTCACCCTCACCACCACGCTGCTGGAAGTCGTCGACCAGCTCACCATCGGAGTCATCCAGGCCACCGGCACCACGTTGGAGGAGATGGGAGCGAAGATCGGGCTCCTCGTCGCCGGGCTCACCGCGATCAACCTGACCGCCCCCGGCGCTGGGGCGATCATCACGATCTTCTTGTCGTTCCTCGCGCTCACCGCCGCGGCGATCGTGTGGTTCAGCCTGCTGATCCGCAAGGCGCTCATCCTCGTCGGGGTCGTGCTCGCCCCGATCGCCCTGTCGGGCGGATCCTGGGACGCCACCCGGGGATGGTTCGGGAAGTGGGCGAGCTTCGTGCTCGCACTGATCTTCTCCAAGCTCGTCATCGCGGTGGTGTTCCTCGTCGCGATCAACCAGACCAACGCGCCGATCGACTTCGACCTCGCCTCGATCGCCGACCCGGTCGCGGGAATCGTGCTGATGTTCGTCGCCGCGTTCGCCCCGTACATGGTGTACAAGTTCATCTCGTTCGTCGGCTTCGACATGTACCACGTTATGTCCGCCGAACAAGAGGCGAAGCAGTCCATGAACCGGCCGCTGCCGATGTCCGGCAAGCCCGACGGACCCGCCCCCAAGCAGGTCCTCGACGGCGCCGGCGACGACGGACCCGGCGGCACCGGGGGTGGTGGCGGGCCTGGTGGACCACCGCCACCGCCGCCCGGAGGCGGCCAGGCGGCCCCCGCCGGGCAGACGGCCGGGGCAGGCGCGAGTGCCGGCGGTGCGGCGGGTGGAAGCAGTGCCGGCGCGGCCGGGGGCGGTGGTGCGGCCGAGGGCGGTGGTGCAGCTGCCGGCGGTGGCGGTGCCGCAGCAGGCGCTGGCGCAGGCGCAGCCGCCGGGCCGATCGGAATCGCCGCGGTGGCCGGCGCGAAGATCGCCAAGGGCGCCGCGGAAGCCGGGCCCAAGCTCGGCGGCGCGATCGGCCGCAGTGCCGAAGGACATGCCTCCGCGGCGCAGGAGGGCCAGAGCGCCCCTCCCACCGGGGCGCAGCAGCGTCAAGACACCCCGCGCCCCGCACCGTCGCAGAGCGGGGCCCCCACCCAGCCGGCCATGCCGCCGGCGAACGACCCGCAGGCTGGGCCGCCTCCGGCGAACGCCACGTCCCAGCGACGCTTCCAGCCCCGGCCGACCTCGCCGTCCCAGCCGCCGCAGTCGCAACCGGCGTCGCAGCCCCCGCAGGCGCCGGCGGAGCCACGCACCTCACCACCACCAGCGGCGCCGCCCCCGACGGATCCGGGCAAGCGGTAACCGACCCCACCGCACACGTCGAGAGGAGGTGAACCGCCCGCCCCGGAAGCGGCGGCGCACCCGGCTCGGTCAGCTGTAGCGACCTGACCCAGCCACGGAGCGTCGCCGCTTCCGCACGTCCAGGGGCGCGATGCGTACCTGGCAGACGACCACCCCGTATGCGTCGTCCGAAGGAGCGTCATGGCCACCACCGACTACGAGCTGAGCCCGGTGAAGTTCTCCCGGCTCACCACCCGCGGCATCATCCTGGGCCTGTCGCTGCCGCAGGTGATCGCCCTCGCCACCGGCGCGGTCATCTTCATCGCCGCGCTGTACTCCGGCGGCCCCGCAGCTCTCTACACCGCCCCGGTGTGGCTGAGCATGGCGGCGCTCGCGGTCGTCGGAGTCGGCGGGCGCAAGCTCATCGAGTGGGTCCCGATCACGGGGCACTGGGTCTGGCGCAAGGCCGCCCGGCAGACCGCGTACCGGCGCCGGATCGTCAAGCCCCGCCCCGCCGGCACTCTCGCGCTGCCGGGCGACGCGGCCGCGCTACGCGAGTACGAGGATCCCGAGTCCGGGGCGGTGATGGTGCACGACCCGCACGCGCAGACCCTGACCGCGATCCTGGAGGTGACCCACTCCGCGTTCGTGCTGATGGACCCCGGTGAGCAGGAGCGGCGCGTGCACGGCTGGGGCCGGGTACTGTCCACCGTGTGCCGCTCCGGGCGGATCGCCCGCGTGCAGGTCCTCGAGCGCTCGGTCCCGGACTCCGGATCCGGCCTATCGCAGTGGTGGACCGAGCACGGCCACGACGACGCGTCGTGGGTCGCGAAGACCTACGCCGAGCTCATCGAACGCGCCGGCCCCGCCGGGGAACGCCACATCACCACCCTGTCCCTCGCATTGGACATGCGCGCAGCCTCGCGGCAGATCCGCTCTGCCGGTGGTGGGATCAAGGGCGCCGCGGAAGTGCTGCGGCAGGAGATGCACACCCTGACCACCGCGCTGCGCGCTGCGGACCTGAAGCCCTCCGACTGGTACACGCCCGGAGATCTCGCGGTGATGCTCCGCACCGCGTACGACCCGCAGATCGCCGCCACCCTCGACCGGGCCGGGGACATCGGCCGCGACCTCGCCACCGCCGGCCCAGTCGCGGTCGAGGAGACCTGGAGCCGGCTGCGGTCGGACTCCGCGCACCACGCGGTGCTGTGGGTATCACAATGGCCCCGCTCCCAGGTCTACCCGGGATTCCTCGCCCCGATCCTGCTCTCCAGCGGCATCCGCCGGGCCGTGACACTGCTGTACGACCCGATCCGCTCGGACCAGGCCGCCCGCGACATCCGCAAGAAGAAGACCGAGTACATCAGCGACCAGAGCCAGCGGCAGCGGATCGGGCAGATCGAGGACGCCTCACAGTCCGCCGAGTACGCCGACGTGCTGCAGCAGGAGGCGGACCTCACCGCCGGGCACGGCGTGCTGCGCTACACCGGGCTGATCGCCATCTCCGCCCCGAGCATCGACGAGCTCGACGCGGCGGTCGCCGCGATCGAGCAGGCCGCGATCCAAGCCTCCTGCGAAACCCGCCTGCTGGTCGGGCAGCAGGCGCAGGCGTTCGTCGCCGCCGCCCTGCCGCTGGGCCGCGGCCTGTGACCCGCACCTGACCACCGGAAATCACAGGCGAAGGGAACGGGGTGCGCGATGGGCGCGGACGACACACGCAGGAAGCTGTACTCGACCGTCCTGGTCGAGACCGGAAAGGGCGACCGGAAGGCAAGGCGGCAGCGGCAGCGCGCCGCCCGTCAGGTCCTCGCGCAGGACCAGGCCACCACACGCGCCGAAGCGAAGGCGCGATACGAGGCGGAGCGGGCCGAGACCCGCGCGACCACATACCTGCCGCGTGGTGGTGAGCCGGGTCCGGCGGCGCTGCGCTCACCGCGACGGTTCCGGGTCCCGGCCCACCAGGACACCTCCGCGGCGTTGCAGGGCGCGTACCCGTTCCTCGCCGAGGGCGGGCTCGGCTCGAACGGGGTGTTCGTCGGCCAGGACCTCTACAGCTCCGGGTCGTTCGTCTACGACCCGTGGGTGCTCTACCAGCGCGGCATCATCACCGCCCCCAACCTGGTGTTGGCCGGGATCGTTGGCAGCGGCAAGTCCAGCCTGGCGAAGTCGCTCTACACACGGTCGATCGCGTTCGGCCGCCGCGTGTACGTTCCCGGCGACCCGAAGGGCGAGCACACCCCGGTCGCCCGCGCCGTGGGCGGGAAGGCGATCATCCTCGGCCACGGGCTCGGCGCCCGCCTGAACCCGCTGGACGAGGGCTACCGCCCGGGAGGGGTCGCCGACGACGAGTGGGCCACTACTGTCGCTGCCCGCCGGCGGGATCTGATCGGCGCACTCGCGGAAACCGTGCTGGAGCGGTCGTTGACGCCGTTGGAGCACACCGCGATCGACGTCGCCCTGCGCGCCACGGTCTCGCAGAGCTCGGTGCCGATCCTGCCGATGGTGGTCGACCGCATCCTCGCCCCCGACCGTACCGAGGACACCGACGGCCGGTTGGCCGAGGACGGGCGACTGGTCGGGCACGCGCTGCGGCGCCTGGTCGCCGGGGATCTGCAGGGCCTGTTCGACGGCCCGTCTACGGTCCGGTTCGACCCTTCGCTGCCGATGCTCTCCCTGGACCTGTCCCGCGTCGTGGAGAACAGCACCCTCATCTCCGTGCTGATGACATGCTCGTCGGCGTGGATGGAATCCGCACTGCTGGACCCAAACGGCGGGCAACGGTGGGTCGTCTACGACGAAGCGTGGCGGCTGATGTCGCACCCGTCACTGCTGCGCCGCATGGACGCCCACTGGCGTCTCGCGCGGCATTACGGCCTCGCGAACCTGCTCATCTTCCACAAGCTCAGCGACCTCGAGAACGTCGGAGACCAGGGATCGGCAATGCGCGCGCTGGCGTCCTCGCTGCTCGCGAACGCGGAGACCAGGATCATCTACCGGCAAGAATCCGATCAGCTCGGCGCCACCGCGCAGGCGCTCGGGCTGACCGGCACGGAGCGGAAACTGCTGCCCGCTCTGGGCACCGGACAGGGGCTCTGGCGCATCAAAGAATCCTCCTACGTCGTGCAACATCAGTTGCACCCTGCTGAGTTGCAGGCCTTCGATACTCGGTCTCGGATGCTCGATCCCACCGCCGGGCGAGGCCTCGGTGACGGCGCGGGAGAGGCTCTGTGATCGGCCGCGGACGACGGGCCGAGACGACCGGGTCGGTGCCGCCAGTGCTGCCGCAGATCATCGCCGAGGTCGTCTCAGCGGAGCACGTCGTGCTCACCGTGAACGGCAAACGGCTGCCCGCGACGCCGACCCGCCGCGATGAGCTCGGGCCGGCGATCGCCGAACTCATCGCCCGGTTCGCCAGCCCGACCCGGGTCGAGGTCCGCGAGCTCGACGGTAGCGTCTACGCCGACATCCTCACCCCCGACCCCGACGGCACGGCACCCGTCGACGAGTCGCCGGAGCGGCCGCGGCCTGAGCTGGTGGAGTTCACCGCGGACGGGTTCGTGCCCGGTGAGGACGTCGCGATCGCGCTCGTGCTCCGCCATACCTCCGCCGCAGGCAACGGCACCGCCCGGGCGCTGCTGGACCGTGCCGAACACGCGACCGTGACCGGGGAGCTGATCCTGCTGGGTCGGATCTCCGGAACCACCACGGTGCGCCGCATCGACTGAACTCCGCACCTGCCACCTGAGCTCGCCGACACGCGGCGAGGTCAGGAAGGACCCGCCCATGCCGTCCGCTCACCCCAGGCCCGCGAACGACGCCTTCTTGAACATCGCACTCGGCGGCCTGGTCGCCGTCGTCGCGTTCGGCGGCGTGCTCGGTCTGGCCGGCAGCATCGCCGCGTTCCTCACCGGCCACCCGCAACCCACCGCAGGCATCACCGACGGCCTCGGCGTGCTCGCGAGGCCCGCCGACCCCGGCACCGCCCTGGGAGCACCAGGACTGAACCCCTTCGCGTACTGGGCGCTCGTGGTCCTGCTGCTGGGAATCCTCGCGACCGCGGGCGTGTTCGTGTGGCGGACGATCAGCCGCGCACGCGCCGCGACGAACCCGCACCACCTTGCCGGCACAGCCAGCGGCGCCGAGGTCGCCCGCGTCGCGTCCCCGAAAGCGCTCGTCAAGCAGGCCGGCACGCTCCGCCCGTCCCTGACCGGCAAGCCCGAGCCGGGCGATGTCGGCTACCTGCTCGGGACGAGCAAGGGCGGTCAGGTGTGGGCAACTGTCGAGGACAGCATCCTCCTGATCGGACCGCCCCGCTCCGGCAAGGGCCTGCACGTCGTCATCAACAGCGTGCTCGACGCGCCCGGCGCCGTGATCACCACTTCCACCCGGCCCGACAACCTCACCGCGACCCTCCGCGCCCGGGAACGCAAGGGGCCGGTCGCGGTGTTCGACCCGCAGCAGCTCGCTCCCGGCCTGTCTGCCGGGATGCGGTGGTCGCCGGTCCGCGGCTGCCAGGACCCGCTCACCGCGATGATCCGCGCCAAGGGGCTCGCGACGGCTACGGGGTTCGGCGGGGTGCAGGACGCCGGGTTCTGGGAAGGCAAGACCACTGCCGCCATCCAGGCGCTGCTGCACGCGGCCGCGCTCGACGGCCGCGACGCGAGAACCCTGTACCAGTGGGCGCTGAACCCGACCCTCGCCGGTGACGCCGTCCGCATCCTGTCCACCCACCCCGGTGCGGCCGACGGGTGGGCGGACTCGCTTGACGCGATGGTGCAAGCCGACCCCCGCACCCGCGACTCGATCTGGCAGGGCGTGTCCCTCGCCCTCGCTGCCCTCGCCGATCCTCGCGTGCTGGACGCCGTGTCTCCGGCGGTCGGTGAGGAGTTCGATCCGGAGTCGTTCCTGCGCGACGGTGGCACGCTGTACTTGCTCGCGACGGGTGCGGGGGCTGGGGCGTCGGCTGCGCTCGTGGCGGCGTTCATCGAGGACCTCGTCGAGGAAGCGCGGAAGATCGCCGCGCGTTCGCCCGGCGCGCGGATGGACCCGCCGCTGTTGCTCGCCTTGGACGAGATCGGGAACCTCTCGCCGTTGCCGTCGCTGCCCACGCTGATGGCAGAAGGCGGCGGCACCGGGATCACGACTCTGCCCGTGCTCCAATCGCTCGCGCAGGCGCGGGAGAAGTGGGGCGAGAACAACGCCAACGCGATCTGGGACGCCTCCATCGTGAAGGTCATCCTCGGCGGTGCATCCAACAGCCGCGACCTGCAGGACCTGTCCACGCTCATCGGCGACCGCGACGAGACCACCGACAGCGTCACCACCGACGGCTACGGCTCGCACTCGACCCAGCGCTCCGTGCGGCGGGTCCCGATCCTTCCGCCAGACGTGCTGCGCACTCTGCCGTTCGGCACCGGCGTCGTCATGCTCCGCACCGCCCGCCCGATCATCACCACGCTGCGTCCCTGGCCGAAGCGGGCCGACGCCGCCCAGCTGCGCGAGGACCGCGCCCACGTCGAACGCCTCCTGCGACCGGGCGCGTGACCGGCAGGTCGCCGGCCGTACCTGACCTGTGACCCGCAGCAGCGGGCGAACCGATCAAGACCCTGAAGGAGGGTTCATGGCCATTCCCACCCGCGAGGCCCTGTCGGGGTTCATCGCCACCGATCCGCAGCTGACCGAGACCAGCAACGGCGGGCACCGCTTCTACGCCCGCGTTGGCATCGAGCAGTTCCAGCGCAACGAGGACGGCTCGTTCACGCAGCTGGAGAGCGAGTTCACCAACCTGGTCATGTTCGATAAGGCCGCCGAGCGCGCGGCGGAGAAGTTCCAGAAGGGCGACAACTTCATCGCCGAGGGCCGCAGCAACGTCCAGGAGTACCAGGGCGAGCAGCGCGAGCAGTTCATTGCCTCCCGCATCGGCCACGACAACAACCGCACCACCTACACCGTCGACCGATCCCGCCAGGAGCGCTCGAGCACGGACCGTGAGGCACCGGAGCGGGCGGTCGGGGAACGAGACCCAGCCGCCGTTGCGCTCGCCCAGCGCGAGCGGGCCCTCCAGGCCGAGACAGCCGCCGCGAGCGGCGCCGTTCCGGCCGATCGCGCAGCGGTCGCCCGATGAGTTGGGTGCCGCCGGCGGCCCCGCAGCCACCCGCCGGCGGCACCCTTCCCGTTTCCGCCCAATGGACGTGAAGGAACGACATGCCCGACGTGACTGACCCGGAGGCTCCGCTTCCAGACGACCCCGGCGACGAGGTGCGCCGGATCGTCGAGCAGCAGTACGCCCAGCACATCAACGACGTCCTCGGCGATGTGCCCCGGCCGATCAACTGGCGAACCCTGCCCCCCGAAGATCTCGAACACGAACTGCTCGAGCTGAACGCGTGGGTCGACTGGCTCCGACACGAGTACGGGCTCCCCGCCCAGATCATCCCGCCGATGTGGCACCGCCACCCCGAGCTGCTCTGGGAGCTGTCCGCGCTGCGGCAACACTGGCTGTTCAGCTACGACCCGCAAGCCAAGGGGAATCAGGCCCTCGCCTGGCACCACGATTTCGGCCTTGCCCGCGAACGGCTCCGAGACTGGGTCACCATCTCCGGCACCCGGCTCGACCGCGACCGACCCACCCGCATCACCCCGTGGCCCGGCGGTGAAGCCGAGCACTGGGCGGAGCCCGACACCACCGAGCGGTCCGTGACCGCCCGGACCGAGGACTTCCTCGCCTTCGTAGAGGAGCAGATCCGCGCCCGCCAGCAGGAGCAGGACGCGACGATCCAGGAGATCGTGAACACGGACTGGAGCGACCGGCCATGAGCGAGACGATCACTGAGACGCCACTGGTGTCGCCGCTGCTGGACAGCCGGGAAGTCGCCGCCTACCTGAAGGTCTCTGAGGCGACGTTGTCGCGGTGGCGCACCGACAAGAAGGGGCCGCCGTTCCTGCGGATGGGCGGGATCACCCGGTACCGCCTCGACGCTGTCGAGGCGTGGCTCGCGTCACTCTCCGCTGATGAGCACAGCTGAAAGCGCCCCGGCCGTCCCTCCCTTCGGGGTGAAGGTCACCACCGACCTCGAACACCGTCCATCCGGCATCCGGGCACGAGCACGCTGGATCGACCCACAAACCAGACGGCGCGTCGTGCGCGCACTCGTCGTACCCGACGAGGAAGCCGCCGAGGCGTTCTTCAACGATCTGCTGAAATCGTCTGAGATCGGCATCGACCGGCGCATCACCTTCGGCGACTACTTGGCGACCATCGGAGAGCGGTGGACGCGCGGCCTGGACCCGACCTCGACCGCCGATGGCTACAAACTCGGTCTACGTCTGCGCGTGCTCCCCGCGCTCGGGCACGTGCCGCTGTCGCAAATCACGGCTGGGATGATCGACCGCACCATCGACGACTGGGAGAAGGTGCATTCCGCCTCAACGATCAAGAACAGCATCGCGCCGCTCGTACGCGTACTCGACGAGGCCGTACGCGACGACGTCCTCACCAGCAACCCCGCCCGCAACAGATCCCGGCGCAGCCTCGGCAAATCCGCTCTCATCATCCCCGTCGAACAGACCTCGCCACGCGCTCACGCCCTGCCGGATCTGGCCACGCTGAACCGGCTCGCCGAAGCGTGCGGGCAGGTGCACCAGAGCTACTCGGACTTCGTCATGCTCAGCGCGCTCCTCGCCGCCCGGGGCTCCGAGGTCGCAGGGCTCCGCGTGGGTGACGTCAACTCCGAGACGAACATCGTGACCATCGAACGGCAGACCTATCCCGGCTCCGGCGGCCTCGTCACCAAGCAGACCAAAGGACGGGCAGCGCGTCCGGTTCCGATCCTGAACGCGCTCAAGCCGGTGCTGGACCGTTTGACGGCGGATCGTGAGCCCGACGAGCGGTTGCTGCGCGGTCCCCGCGGCGGCGTCCTGACCACAGCGAGCGTGCGCGACGCGACCAAGTGGGACGACCTCGTCACCGGGCTCGGACTGCCCTCACTGACTCGGCACGGGCTCCGCCACACCGGCGCGACCTGGATGGCCGACGCGGGCATCCCACTGCACGTGCTGCAACGCATCCTCGGCCACAAATCCATCGAGACCACCCGCGGCTACCTGCACCCCGACACCCGCCATCTCGTGTCCGCCGCCGAGCAGGCCAACGCATTCCTCGACGCCCAAGAACAGCGGCAGGCGCCCTCCCGGACCTCCGGCGAGACGCGGCCCTCACCGCACCGCTGATCTCTGTCACGAGCGTCGAACGGGGCGCCGGTGTCCCGGCTGTGTCCCGGCGCTTGGCAACCACCCACTCCTCGACATCGTGACGCAACGGGACCCAGTCCACGAAGGTCCCCATAAACCCTCGGACGCGAACAACGAAGCCCAGGTGAGAAACACGCTCTCACCTGGGCTTTTCTGTCGGGATGACAGGATTTGAACCTGCGACCCCCTGACCCCCAGTCAGGTGCGCTACCAAGCTGCGCCACATCCCGTTGTTCACTTTTCAGGCTGAAACAGCCGCTACCGCACTTGACCCCCAGTCAAGTGCGCTACCAAGCTGCGCCACATCCCGTTGTTTAGTTTTCTGGTTGCCACGCCTCACTAACTCACCTGACCCCCAGTCAAGTGCGCTACCAAGCTGCGCCACAGCCCGTTGTTCTGCACTCTCGCGCAGGCAACTCCCCTATCTTAGCCGCATCCTCGGCCCCTCCGCGAACCGAGGCGTTGCGAGTGTCGGATGCCCGGCGTAGCGTCGCGGCATGGCGACGATCACGACCGAGGTGGCGACGACCGCGCGGTGGGATGACGTGCAGCATGCGCTCACCGGCGGCGGCGATGGGGCCAGTTGCCAGTGCCTGTGGCCGGTGCTGAGCAACAAGGACTGGAACGCCACCTCAGCTCCGCAGCGCGCCGAGCTGTTCCGTGCCGAGATCGAGGAGGGCCCGCCCCCGGGGATCATCGCCTACGTCGATGGTGAAGCCGCTGGCTGGATCCGGATCGGTTCGCGTATCCGCCACGCACGGATTCCACGTACCCGCACCATCGCGGCCGCGAGCACCGAACCGTTCGACGACGACTCCGTGTGGGCTGTGACGTGCTTCGTGGTGCGCCGAGAGCACCGCGGCACCGGACTCACTCTCGAACTCCTGCATGCCGCCGTGGAGTACGCACGCGAATCCGACGCCCGCATCATCGAGGGATACCCCGTCGACACGAAGGGAGAGAAGCAGCGCCCCAATGACCTGTTCCACGGCACGCTCGGTACGTTCCTCTCCGCCGGCCTCGCCCTGAAGACAGAGATGAAGCCAGGTCGCGCTCTCGTGGTCCTCGACCTCGCCGCGGGATCGTCACCGTCGAGAAGCCGCTAGCGTGAAGGCATGAGCGACGAGACTTCGACCATCGACGATCCAGAGCTCGGCACGTTCGCGCGCGCCCGTTCGGAGCTCACGGACGGCACGGTCCTGACGCATGACTGGTTCGTCGGCACGATCTCCATCGAGGGCACCGAGCTCGAACTCATGCTCGAGGGCACGACGACCGACGGGGTCGCCCCGCTCCTCCCCCGACTGCGCGACACGGTGAAGCGACTGCACGTCATGAGGCGGATCGCGACCGATGCGGTCGTCACGAACTTCAGCACGAGCGCCCCCGAAGCCCACGAGCTCGACGACGCCGCATCCGACCTCACCATCGAAGCGATCGAGGCCGCCGCAGACGGCACGGTCGTCCTGCACCTCATCGACGGCTGCGGCGAGCACTTCCCCGAGGGATACTGGCCCGCCGTGCATCTCGGCGTGGACGACAGCGTCGTTCAGGTCACCGTCGAATCGTGACCAGCGCGGCCCCCGAGAGCCCGTCACGGGCGTCATCCTACGATGAGGGGATGCAGCGTCGCGCCCCGTCCCTCTCACTCACGTGGGCCTTCTTGCCGTTCGTCGTGATCTCGATCGTCCACGTCGTCCTGCTGGCCACGGACAACTCGTTCGCCGCACCCACCAAGCTGCTCCTGATGCCGATGCTCGCCATTCCGGTGCTGGTCGTGGCGCGACATCTCACTCCGCGCATCACGGTGTTCCTGTTGCTCGCGGCATTGCTGTTCTCCTGGCTCGGCGACGGCGCAGGGGCATTCTTCCCCGCCGGTCCCGAGCTGCCCCTGATGCTGCTGTTCTTCGGCATCGCGCACGTGGCATACATTCTTCTGTTCATCCGACACCTGTCGACGCGTCGGATGCCCTGGTGGGCTCTCGTGTACGCCGCCTGGTGGGTCGCGATGATCGCTCTCCTCGGTCCGCACACCGGCGGCCTGCTCGTGGCGGTCGCCCTCTACGGACTCATCCTCGGCGCCACCGCAGCCTTCTCGGCGCGCTGCCATCCCCTCGTCGCGGTCGGCGGGGCCTTCTTCCTCGCGAGCGACACGATCCTCGCCTTCCGCCTTTTCCTCCCCGATTCCCTGCCGTCGTGGAGCAGCCCCGCGGTGATGCTCACCTACGTGATCGGCCAGGGCCTGATCATCGCGGGCGCACTCGTATCCCTGCGGAGGACGAGTTCCTGATGGATGCCGCACGTGTGGACAGCTGGCTCTGGGCGATCCGTGTCTACAAGACGCGCTCGGCCGCGACGACAGCATGCCGCGCAGGGCATGTAAGGGTGAACGGCGACAAGGTGAAGGCGGCGCAGCAGATTCGTGTGGGCGACGAGTTGCGCATCCGCATCGCGGGATTCGATCGGATCCTCATCGTTCGTCAGCTCTTGGTCAAGCGCGTCGGAGCGCCGGTAGCGGCGCTCGCCTACGAAGACCGCACGCCCGAGCGCGAGCCTCAAGCCGCCCTGGGCCTTCGTGATCGTGGGGCCGGGCGTCCGACGAAGCGAGAGCGTCGCGACATCGACAAGCTTCGTGGACGCAACGACGACCGCCTGACCTGATATCTCGGTATTCATGCCCCCTCCCACTTTCTTTAATTCGAAACTATGTTCTAAACTGGAGGTATGGCGAACACGACCGATCTCGACCTCGAACTCGAGGAGCGACGTCGCGTCCTGGATGCCTGGGTCGCGACGAGGCGTCGGATCGCCGCGCTCGAGGCGGAAGCCGCAGAGCTGCTGACCGAGCAGATCGCCCTGCACGATGCCGAAGTAACCGTGAGCCCCTTCCATCGAGAGGCGATCTACCGTTCCATGATCGCGGAGTTCTCCGCCGCCGGCCACGTGTCGAAAGGCTCGGTGGAGTTCGCCTTCGCCGATGCCCAGGCGCTGCGCACCTTTCTCCCCGCCGTCCGCGCCGCTTTCTCGAAGGGCGCCGTGAGCGCCGGGCACGTGCGCGAGATCGCCAGGGCGAGCGCGATCGTCGCCGAAGCCGTCCGCAACAACAAGGTCGATTCGGCGGTCATGAGCCTGTTCGAGACGGCGGTGTTGGTGGTCGCCGAACAAGACACGGCAGCGCGCACGAAGGCTCATGCGCGCCAGGTCGCAGCCGCGCTCGTCGGCGAGACCGTCGTGCAGAGGCACCGACGTGCTGCGGAAGAGCGCTGCGTCACGGTGAAGTCCCTCGACGACGGGCTGGCCCTGCTCACGGCGGTGCTCCCCGAGTGGATCGCCACCGCGATCTCCGACAGGCTGAACCGTATGACGCGCGAGGTCGTGCGCGCTCGAAGCGACCGCGATCTCGTGCCGCTGCCCTGGTGGTTCGAGGAAGTCGATGGCATCAGCCCCGAAGATCTCTCGCTCGACGACCCCGCGTTCGACCTGCTCGACGACGGGGTGATCCCGAGCACCGGCGGCGACACGTTCGCCACCGACCCCGAGGTCGAGCACTTCCCCACCGACACGCGAACGTGGGCGCAGACGGAAGCCGACCTCTTCACGGATCTCCTCCTGACCGCAGACCCCAGCGTCGCGCACGGCGACGGCCTCGACGGCATCCAGGCCCGTATCCAGGTCACCGTCGCGGCGACAACGCTCGCCGGCGCCGACGACAAGATTGCGGAACTCGACGGACACGGCCCACTTCACCCCGACATCGCCCGCGATCTCGCGGGTCGGAACACCGGCTGGAGCCGCCTGTTCCTCGACTCGACCGGCATGGTGGTCGAGACCGACACCTACACACCGACCGAGGGGATGCGACGGTTCCTCCGTGCGCGCGACCAGCATTGCCGGTTCCCCGGGTGTCGCATGCCGGTGCACCGCTGCGAGATCGACCACAATCACGATCACGCGAAGGGCGGGAAGACCAGAATCGACAACCTCGGTCACTTCTGCCGTGGCCACCACACGCTCAAGCATCCACACATGCCCGACCCGCATCGTTGGACCGCCCAGCAGGAGAAAGACGGCAGCGTCACGTGGCACAGCCCCCTGGGTCGCGACTACGTCGACCCGCCACCCCGACGCGTGATGTTCGTCTGAATCATGATGTCCGCAGAGCGGGAGACGAAGTCAGCCGTGCGCCGCGAGAGTTTCGAGAAGCCATCCTGCGGATCGGACCTGACCGGCACCGGCGCGCTCCACTCGTTCGCGGAGTTCCCGGTCGCTGGTCACTGCGACTACCGTCTCCGCACCGGCGACGCGGCGCTCGACCTCGGCGACGATCGCGTCGTCGCCCGCGGCCTCCGCCCGGATGATGGCGACTGCGCTCGCATCGTCATCGATTCCTCGGGCCTGCCCTTCGACCACCATCGACACCTCGGGGAACCACTCGTCACCCCCGAGTTCCAGGTCGTCCGCAGAGACCGACAGTCCATCCAGCCGAGCCCTCAGACGAGCCGCCGCCCCTGCGCGATCCTTCCACCAGCCGTCCGGAACAGATCCGACGACGTTCGCGGCATCCACCACGACAGCCGGACGCACGGTGAGCAGCGCGCGCAGCGCCGGCCACGACGCTCCGAAGCCGGGGTGCAACGGTCGAGAATCGACCTGATCGACCGGCACCCATTCCAGGGCGACGCTCTCCGGGTCGCTGATCACCGGCTCGAAAGGAACCCGCACATCGGCGACGACGGTCGTGTACGCCCAGATCCCCAGGTCGAGAACGCTCGTGAACCGGGCTCGCACCGCCCCGTCCGGGACGCCTGCCTCTTCCTGAGCTTCGCGGATGGCTCCGGCGATCGCGCTCTCCCCCTCGTGCAGCGCGCCTCCCGGCAGCCCCCAGGTGCCCCCGAAGTGGCTCCACGAGACGCGATGCTGCAGCAGGATCCCCCGGGCAGGGTCGTAGGCGAGAAGACCGGCAGCGCCGAAGCGGCCCCAGTACTTCTCCCCCGACTCCGCGATCACCCAGGCATCGCCGGGATTCCGCGGCCCCTCAGGGCGACGCGGTTCACCGGAGGCAGGAGATACGACAGTCACCCCCTCAGCCTTTCACAGCATCGGGGTCACGGCACCACGGCGCGACACGCGCCGGAACAGATCAGCGCTGACGCTTCTCGCGCACCCGCATGTTGATCACGATCGGCGTGCCCTCGAACGAATAGAGCTCACGCAGACGCCGCTGGATGAATCGGCGGTATCCCGGGTCGAGGAACCCTGTCGTGAACAGCACGAACGTCGGCGGACGCGTCGACGCCTGGGTACCGAACAGGATGCGCGGCTGCTTTCCACCACGCAGCGGGTGCGGGTGCTCGGCCACGAGTTCCGCCAGGAAGGCGTTGAACTTGCCCGTGGGGATACGACGATCCCAGTTCTCCAGCGCCGTCTCCAGCGCCGGCACGAGCTTGTCGAGGTGACGACCGGTCTTCGCCGAGATGTTCACGCGCGGGGCCCAGGCGACGTGCGCCAGGTCCTGCTCGATCTCACGCTCGAGGTAGCGACGGCGGTCGGCGTTCTCGAGGTCGTCGTCGTTCAGACGATCCCACTTGTTGAACGCGAGCACGAGCGCGCGGCCCGACTCGAGCACGAGGTCGATGATGCGCACATCCTGCTCGCTGATCGTCTCGGAGACGTCGAGCACGACGACCGCGACCTCGGCCTTCTCCAGCGCGGCAGAAGTGCGCAGTGAGGCGTAGAAGTCCGCGCCCTGGGCCATGTGCACGCGGCGGCGGATGCCGGCGGTGTCGACCAGTCGCCACATCTTCCCGCCGAGCTCCACGACCTCATCCACCGGGTCGCGGGTGGTGCCGGCCAGGTCGTTCACGACCACGCGCTCCTCGCCGGCTGCCTTGTTCAGCAGCGACGACTTGCCGACGTTCGGGCGTCCGAGGATCGCCACTCGACGCGGGCCGCCGATCTCCTGCTTCGCGACGGCCGAGACCTCGGGAAGCTTCTTCAGCACGGCGTCCAGCAGGTCGGCGACGCCACGTCCGTGGATGGCGGACACGGGGTGGGGCTCACCGAGGCCCAGGCTCCACAGGGCCGCGGTCTCCGGCTCCTGGCGGGCATCGTCGATCTTGTTGGCGACGAGGAACACCGGCTTGCCGCTCTTGCGCAGCAGCTTCACGACGTGCTCGTCTGTCGACGTCGCACCCACCATCGCGTCGACCACGAACAGCACCATGTCGGCGAGGTCGATCGCGACCTCGGCCTGCATCGCGACCGACCGGTCGATGCCGCGGGCGTCAGGCTCCCATCCGCCGGTGTCGACGAGCGAGAAGCGACGATCGGCCCACTCGGCCTTGTACGTCACGCGGTCGCGGGTCACGCCCGGGGTGTCCTCGACGACGGCCTCGCGGCGGCCGAGGATGCGGTTCACGAGCGCGGACTTGCCCACGTTCGGTCGTCCGACGATCGCCACCACGGGCAGCGCCGGGCTGTAATGGATGCCGTCCTCGCCGAGCGTGATGCCCGCGAGGAGTTCCGCATCCTCGTCGTCCAGCTCGTAGTCGGAGAGTCCGGCGCGCAGTGTCTCCGCGCGCTGCTCGGCGAGATGCTCGTCGAGCTGGTCCATCTTCTCGGCGAGCTGGTCGGGGCCGCCTTCGTATTCGTCGTCAGCCACGTTGTGCTCCTTGGATTCGTTCGATCACCGTGAGGACGGCATCGATGGTCTGGGGGAAATCGAGTTCCGTCGAATCGACGACCTCGACGCCTTCTGCGGCGTTGAGGAAGTCGACGACGGCGCTGTCTGAGGCATCGCGCTCGTGCAGCGCCGCGGCGACAGCAGCCGCGTTCTCGCCGGCGAGTTCGCCGGCACGTCGGGCGGCCCGTACCTCGGGGGCCGCGGTGAGAAGGATCCGCACCGGGGCGTCGGGGGCGACAACGGTCGTGATGTCCCGCCCTTCGACCACGACGGCGGGGTACGACGACTCGGCGACGAGTCGCCGGAACATCTCGTTGACCTGTGCCCGCACCTCGGGCACGCGCGCCACGCCGCTCACGGCCCCGGAGACCCGCGGGTCGCGGATCGCCTCGGTGACATCGACGTCGCCGACGAGCACCGTCCGCTCGTCGGGGTCGAGCCCGAGCGTGAGCGGGAACGCGGATGCCGCGGCGCGAACAGTCTCGGGATCCTCGGTGTCGGCACCCTGATCGAGTACATGCCAGGCCAGCGCACGGTAGGCGGAGCCGGTGTCGAGGTAGCCGAAGCCGAGGGTGCGGGCGACGGCCTTCGACACACTGGACTTGCCGGAGCCGGCCGGGCCGTCGATCGCGATGAACTTGTGGGCGTCGGTCACGTGCGTCTCCGCGGCAGAGGTCGAGATGTCAGTCATTGGTGCTCCCTGCGATGCGCCAGCCGCGCTCCTGCAGTCCGGTGATCGCACCGTGCAGCGCTGCCGGATCGACGCTGATCTCAGCGAGACCGAACTGCGCGCCGGGAGAGTGCTCGAGACGGAGATCCTCGACGTTGACGCCGAGCTCGCCGAGCTCGCCGAACAGCCTTCCGAGCTGCCCGGCGGTGTCGTCGACCATGACGACGAGCGATTCGAAGCGCTGGTTCTGTCCGTGCTTGCCGGGAAGACGCTCGACGCCGTCGTTGCCCTGACGGATCGTCTCGGCCACGATGCGGCGGGCGCCGGGAGCCCCGGGCTGGCGAAGGGCGTCGGAGATCTCCCCGAGGTCGGACGCGAGCGCGTCGAGGATCTCGACCACCGGCGCGGCGTTCGCCCCGAGGATCTGCACCCAGAGCTCAGGGGCGGATACCGCGATCCTCGTCGTGTCGCGGACGCCCTGGCCCGCGAGACGGAGCGCCCCCTCCTCTGCTTCGGCGAGGCGACCCGCGAGCAGACTCGCCACGACCTGGGGCACGTGCGAGGTCAGTGCGACCGAACGGTCGTGCTCCTCCGGAGTCATCTCGAGCGGCATCGCTCCCACATCGAGCGCCAGAGCCTCGACGAGGGCGAGATCGGAAGCCTTGGTCTCCTCGTCACGGCACACCACCCACGGCCGACCGATGAAGAGGTCTGCGCGGGCCGAGATCGCCCCACCGCGCTCACGACCGGCGAGCGGGTGCGAGCCGATGTAGCGGGCGAGGTCGACGCCGCGGGCCCGGAGCATGCGGAACGGCTCGAGCTTCACGCTGGCGACGTCGGTGACGACGGCGTGCGGGAACCGTTCGAGCTCTACCTGGATCACGTCGGCCGTGACATCGGGCGGGACGGCGACCACGATCAGAGATGGTGAGTCGTCCTCCGCAGGGAGGCGGCCTGCACCGTAGTCGACGGCGAGGCGGAGCTGTGCGGGCGAGGCATCGGTCAGCACGACGTCGACGCCCTTCGTGCGGAGCGCATGCCCGATGCTCGCGCCGAGGAGTCCGGCGCCGACGATGCGGACGGTGCCGGAGAGGCGCGGCGCGACGAAGCCCGCTCTCCGCCCCGTGGGCGCACTCGTCGTATCGGTCATTCGTTCTCCTGCTCGCCTGGCGCCTCGGCGACACCGGAATCACGGCGCGACAGGGTCAAAAGCGCGCCGAGTTCGATTTTACTCAGTTCCCGCGTCTTCCCGGCCGGGAGGGTTCCCAGGTGGAGCGGACCGAACTGGCGACGCACGAGCTCTGTGACGGGGTGGCCGACCGCGGCGAGCATCCGACGCACGATCCGGTTGCGACCGGAATGCAGCGTCAGCTCCACCAGGCTCGACCCGCGAGACGTGTCCAGCAGCCGCGCCTTGTCCGCCGCGATCGGACCGTCTTCGAGCTCGATGCCCTTGGTGAGCTTCGAGATCGTCTGCGGCAGCACGGTGCCCTTGACCTTCGCGATGTACACCTTGGTCACGCCGAAGGAGGGGTGCGCCAGCACGTGCGCGAGGGCGCCGTCATTGGTGAGGATCAGCAGTCCGCTGGTCTCGGCATCGAGGCGGCCGACGTTGTACAGACGCTCCTCGTAGTCGGCGGTGAAGCGACGGAGGTCGGGACGGCCGCTCTCGTCCTTCATGCTGCTGACGACGCCGGTGGGCTTGTTGAGCATGACGTAGCGCTTCGAGACGTCGAGCTGCACGGCGGTGCCGTCGACATCGACGAGGTCGTTCTCCGGGTCGATCCGCCTGCCGAGCTCGGAGACGACGATGCCGTTGACGCGGATGCGCCCCTCGGTGATGTACTGCTCGACGACGCGTCGCGAGGCCACCCCCGCGCCGGCGAGGACCTTCTGCAGGCGCACGCCCTCGGGTGCGGTCTCGGAGTCTGTCGAGGCGTCGAAGCCGGTCATCGGATGGTCCCTTCGTCGAATCCGTCTGCCCCGTCATCGAGCAGCGGGGAGATCGGGGGCAGCTCGTCGAGCGAGTTGATGCCCAGGTGCTGGAGGAGCGCCTCGGTCGTGCCGTAGTTGAGCGCGCCCGTCTCGGAGTCTGCGAACAGCTCGGTGATCAGGCCTCGGGCGAGGAGAGTGCGCACGACCGAGTCGACGTTCACCGCGCGGATGGAGGCGACCTGGCTGCGCGTCACCGGCTGCTTGTAGGCGATCACGGCCAGAGTCTCGAGAGCGGCCTGCGAAAGACGAGCGGGGGCTTGTCCGCCGACGAACTCGGCCACCACGGCGTCGAGGTCCTCACGCACGTACAGTCGCCACCCGCCGCCGACCTCCCGCAGCTCGAAGCCGCGTCGAGGACCAGTGCCCGCACCGTCGTAGTCCTCGACGAGCGCCTCGAGCGTCTGACGCACGGCGGGCACGGGCGATCCCACGGCCGCGGCCAGTGCGACCAGACCGATCGGCTCGTCCACGATGAACAGGATCGCCTCGATCCGCTCGGAGAGGGGGATCGCCGGCACCGCGTCCGTGCTCTCCGGGGTCAGGCTCTCGTCGGTCACGTCATCGGTCATAGTCGGCTCCCAGGGTCGCCAGCGTCTCATCCGACCAGGAGTCGGCTGCCCAGCGCAGCGTCAGCTCGCCGAGCGGTTCCAGTTGTTCGAAGGACAGTGCCGCATGCCGGTACAGCTCCAGCACCGAGATGAAGCGCGCGACGACGATACCCGGCTCGGTCACGCCGGCGACGAGCTCGCGGAAGCTCAGCGACTCGGCGCCGCGCAGCAGCGTCACCACGATCGCCGCCTGTTCGCGGATACTGACCAGCGGCGCGTGCAGATGGTCGAGCCCGACGTGCGGGATATCCTTGGGCGCGAAGGCCAGCAGCGCGAGCGCCGCGAAGTCGTCGGCGGTCAGCGACCAGACGAGCTCCGGTGTCTGGCGGCGGTGCTTCTCCTCGAGGCGGACGGCACGCACATGACGACGGTCTTCGCGCTGCAGGCAGCGGGCGAACCACGTCGAGACCTCCTTGAAGGCCCGGTACTGCAGCAACCGGGCGAACAGCAGATCGCGCGCCTCGAGAAGAGCCACGGCCTCGGCATCCACCAGCTCGCCCTGCGGCAGAAGCCCTGCCACCTTCATGTCGAGCAGTGTCGCAGCCACGACCAGGAACTCGGAAGCCTGATCGAGATCATCGTCGTCGTCGAGCGCGCCCAGGTACGCGATGAACTCGTTGGTGACCGCGCTCAGAGACACCTCGGTGATGTCCATCTCGTGCTTCGAGATGAGGTTCAGCAGTAGGTCGAAGGGGCCATCGAAGTTCGACAGCGAGACCCGGAAGCCTGCGGTGTCGGCAGACGCGGAATCGCCTGCGCCCTCCTCGGGCGACGCGTCGACAGGTCTTTCGCTAGGCGACGGCGCCACGGGCGACCAGCTCCCGCGCCAGCCGCAGGTACGCCTGAGCGGCGGCGTGCTCGGGCGCGAACTCGGTGATGGGCACACCTGAGACCGAGGCATCCGGGAACTTCACGGTGCGGCCGATCACGGTCTCCAGCACGTCGTCGCCGAAAGCTTCGACGACGCGCTCGAGCACCTCGCGAGAGTGCAGCGTGCGCGGGTCGTACATCGTCGCCAGCAGGCCGTCCATCGTGATCGACGGGTTCAACCGATCGCGCACCTTGTCGATGGTCTCGATCAGCAGCGCCACACCACGCAGCGCGAAGAACTCGCACTCGAGCGGGATGATCACGCCGTGAGCGGCCGTCAGTGCGTTGACGGTGAGGATCCCGAGCGAGGGCTGGCAGTCGATGAGGATGACGTCGTACTCCCCCGCCACCTGGCGGAGGACACGGGCGAGGATCGTCTCACGCGCCACCTCGTTGACGAGGTGCACCTCGGCGGCGGAGAGATCGATGTTGGCCGGCATGACGTCGAGACCCTCGACGCTCGAGTGCACGATCGCGTCGTGCGCGTCGCGCTTGGTGTCCAGCAGCAGGTCGTAGATCGTCGGCACATCGTGCGTCGGGATGCCGAGGCCTGCCGAGAGCGCACCCTGCGGGTCGAAGTCGACGGCGAGGACCTTCCGGCCGTACTCCGCAAGAGCCGCGGCCAGGTTGATCGAGGTCGTCGTCTTGCCGACGCCGCCCTTCTGGTTGCACAGCGCGATGATGCGCGCAGGACCGTGCGACTTCAACGGCCCGGGGATCGGGAACCCGTGATAGGGGCGGCCGGTGGGTCCCATGGGGGTCTCGTCGGCCTTCTGCGCCTTCGCCCTGGACTTCGCCACTTTCTCAGCCACCCGTTCTCCTGCTCCTTCGTGCTTGGTCGATTGTACCGGCCGGGCCCCCTCTCACACGCCGCGCAACGCGGCGACCGGCTCGATGCGGGCTGCACGACGTGCCGGGTACCATCCGGACGCCCATCCGACCAGCGCACCCAGGAGGGTCCCGGCGACGGCGACCAGAGGATCGGTCACGGGCGACCACCCCTGCACCGCCGCGACGGCGATCACCGCGACCACGCCGAGTGCCGACCCGATGATGCCGCCGATGAACCCGATGACGATGGACTCCACCATGAACTGCGCGCCGATCTGTCGCCGGGTCGCGCCGAGCGCACGCCGCAGCCCGATCTCGCCGATGCGCTCCATCACCGAGAGCAGGGTGACGTTGGCGATGCCGAGACCGCCGGCGAGCAGAGCGATGACGCCCAGGATGAGGAACACGACGTTCACGTCGGCCTGCACGTTCTGGCTGAGGTCGGACGATGCCGCCGGTGACCGCGCCTCGAGCGAGTCGGGGTCGTCGGGCTGGAGGGCCAGCACCGCCTGCTTCGCGACCTGCGGCCCCGCCCCCAGCGCGATGTGGATCGTCAGCTCGGAGGGCGCGGTCAGTCCGAAGTCGGCACGAGCGGACCCTTGAGGGATGATGACCCCGTCCACGAACTCGGAACGGCGATCCATGCCCTCGATGATGCCGATGACGGAATATGAGACACCTGCGATGAAGATCGAGGGCTGCGAATCGACGCGATTGATCCCCATCCGCTCGGCCGCGCGCTGTCCCAGAACCGCGACGCGGTCGCCACGGGCGTCGTGTCCGTCATCGAAGAAGCGACCGGTCACGAGGTCGCCGTCCACCGTCTCCGGAAGGTCCTGCGTGGTGGCGAAGAGCTTCGGGGATGCCGTGATCGGTGCCGAGGGATCGTTCACCGGCACTGCCGTGATCGTCTCGCCGTCCGCGAGCTCGACCGGGGCGATCAGTGCGGCGCTGTCCACACCGGCCAACAGCTTCACGCGCTCGGGAGAGTCCCACGGCAGCCGCCCGGTCGCGACCGTCGTGTTCCCCTTGCCCGATTGCGCCTTGGCCGGGGTGACGACCACCTGCGTCGCAGCGACGCCGTCGAACTGCCTCGCGATCTGCGCGGCGGCGGTCTGCGCGAATCCGAGCGTCGCGACCAGCGAAGCGATACCGAGGACCGTGCCGAGGATGGTCATGACGAGCCGTGCCGGTCGCGAGCCGATGTCGGCCGTGGCCTCGGCCACGAGGTCCTGGAACGTGAACCGATCAGCATGCTTCACCGCCGGGAGCAGCGCGGCCGCCGAGTTCTTCGGCTCCACGACCTCATCGCCGGGGTTCTCGGCGCTCGTTTCCTCGACGTTCCTGCGACGCCGCAGCACGCGTTTCACAGTTCCGTCAATCGGCCGTCGGCGATGCGTATGCTGCGGCCGGCACGCCGTGCCACCGCATCGTCGTGGGTGATGACGATGAGCGTGAGTCCATCGGCGTTAAGCTCCTCGAACAGCTCCATCACCTCGCCCGAGGTGCGCTGGTCGAGGTTTCCCGTCGGCTCGTCCGCGAGCAGCAGCTGCGGGCTGCTGACGACCGCTCGCGCCACGGCGACGCGCTGGCGCTCACCGCCCGAGAGCGAGTTAGGGAAGAAGTCGATGCGGTGTCCGAGGCCCACGCGGGTCAACGCCGCCCGCGCACGGGCCTCACGCTCCTGTCGCGGCACGCCGCTGTAGAGCATGGGCATCAGCACGTTGTCGAGCACGCTGCGCCGCGGGAGCAGGTGGAAAGACTGGAACACGAAGCCGATGAACCGCGCGCGCACCGCCGCCCGCTCGTCCTCGGTGAGGTCACCGGTGAGCGAGCCCGCAAGCCGGTACTCCCCCACACTCGGACGATCGAGGAGCCCGAGAAGGTTGAGCATGGTCGATTTGCCCGATCCACTGGGTCCGACGATGGAGATGTAGTCTCCCGCTTCCACGGTGAGCGTCGCGGCCTTGAGCGCCTGCACCTCGGGCGGGCCGGGGAACGAGCGCGTGACATCGCGGAACTCGACGAGCGGAGGTGCAGGCGTCACCGCCCGACCACCACCAGGTCGTTCTCCTCGAGCCCGCCATCGACGGCCGTCACCTCGACAGCGCCCTTCGCGGCGAGTCCTGTCTCGACGACGACGAGCCTCGTCTTCGCATCCTTGCCCTCACGGGGATCGGACTCGACGACCTCCACGCGGGATTCGCCGCCCGGTCCGGCAGTGAGTGCGGCGAGAGGAACGGAGAGCACGTCTCCGTCTGTCGCGCCGATCGCGAGCTTCACCCGCACGTTCTTCCCCTGCAGCTGGGTGATCTGCTCAGGCGTGAGCGGATCGGGATCGAGGAGCACCTCCCACCGCGCCTTGTTGTCCTTGCCCGCTTTCAGCTCCGAGATCACGGCACGATGCGCCGTCCCGTCCGGGAGTTCGAACGACCCTTCCGCCCCCGCGGTGAGAAGGGCGGCGTCCGCCTCGGCTGCGGCACCGGTCAGACGCACCGTCGCTCCCGAGACGGTCATGGCCGAGCCCGACAGCACCGATCCGCGCTCGACGCCGACCGCGTCCACCCGGCGCGGGAGCTCAGTGAGGTAGAGCACCTCGCTCGCCGGCAGGTAGGGAAGCGCCTTCTGACGAGCCTCTTCGAGAACCTGATTGGCAGAGGTCACCTGAGCGCGAGCCGAGTCGAGTGCCGAGCGCTGGGCGCTGGTGTCCCTGCCCTTGCGGAGCTCGTCCCGTTCGAGCTGGGCGGTCTGCAGATCCCATTGCGCCTGCTGCACGTCTCCATCGCCGCCCTGTGCCTTGGCGAGAGCCTGCTGGGCCGCGGCGACCTTCACATCGGCCTGCCAGGTCTCGACGGCGCTGGGTCCGGCTCCTGCCTCGTTCAGCGCCTTCTGGGCCTCCGTGACTCCGGTCTGCGCCGCGCGGACCCCCTCCTCGGCGGCCCGCACGCCGTCGGACGCGCCGTCCTCGGGCGAGGGCACGGGATATCCCGCCTGCGCGTACAGCTGGGCGACCGCATCAGCCGTGGCCCGATCGAACACGTTCGAGTTCACATCGCCGACGCCGATCCCGACGCTCGTGAGTGCCTGCTTCAGCTGGAGCACGTCCGGGCCGGAGACCCCGAACCGCAGCGTGCGGTACGAGGGGAGCTCACCCGGAAGCACGATGACCGGCCTCCCGACCACCTCGAGGGCGATCGAGAGCGGGGTGAGAGTGGCTCCGACCTCAGGGACCTGACCTGTGACGACCGCCGCGCCGGAGAACGCCGACGTGTCGAGCTTCACCTCGACCGCGTCCGCGTATCCGACATCCGCACGCAGCGTCACGTCGTTGCTGAGCGGGCCGAAATCGACCGGCGCCGTGACGAGGCCGGGTTCGGGTGCATCGGCACTGGAGGCGTCCGGCGACATCAGGAAGCGGCCGACGAGCAACCCCGCGACCAGGCACACCACGGCGATGAGCGCCACGATCCAGAGAGCACGATTCCCCCGCAGCACCCGTCCCCACCCGCTCACGCGAGAGGCGTCCGCCTCCGTCGCCTTCTCCTCGGCATCGGGATCAGGATCGGCGCCGTCGATGAGTTCGGAGAACGCCGTCGTCTCCGCCGTGGATGCGGCCGTGGATTCGGGTTCGGATGCGGGCGTGGATCCGGTGGGGAGCTTCGTGGTCGGAGTATCGTCCTCGCGCATCACTTGCTCTGCTCTGCAGCGGCCTTGAACGCCTCGAGCTCCGTCTTGTTCTCGGCGATGAACTTCTCCTCGAGCGCGAACTGGATCTCCAGGGACTTCGTCGCGAAGGAGGTCTTCTCACGGCAGTCGAGATCGATGAGGGCCAGCTTCAGCTCCCGCTCCCCGAGCGCCTTCATCTCCGGGCTCTTGCTCGGGTCCTCGAAATCGGCAGCTTCGGTGTCGACCGGCTCCGAGCCGTCGCCGTAGGCCGTCTCATAGATCTTGTTCTGCTCCTCCATGATCGACTCCGCCACCTCGGCCTGCTTCGTGAAGCCGGGCTCACCCTTGTCTGCCATGCACGACGCCCACTCCGCGTTGAGGTCGGCCAGCTCCGGGGACTCCTGCGACGCCGTCGTCAGCTCCTCCATCTTCGTGCGGAGGGCACTGAACTCCTCGGACTGCGTGATGTCGTCGCCCTGGACCTCATGCTGCGCCCAGCCCTGGCAGCCGGCGTCCTCCCAGCTGTACTCGTAGCTGCCGTCCTCGGCCATCTCGTCCTCCGCCGGGCTCGGGCCGTAGAGCGTCTCATAGAACGCGGTCTGCTCCGACTCCGAGAGAGAGGAGACGTAGTCGGCGTTGGGGTCGGAGTTCTCCTCCTCGGACGGGTTCTCCTCGACCTGCTCCGCGAACGGGCTGTTGACGTACCCGTAGCCGTACTTCTCGACCCACTCCCGCTTCTCGGGCTCCCACTCGCCGCCATCCGAGATGACGGTGCCGTTGCTGGCGTTCGGTGTGTACTCGAACCCTTCGTCGGCCATGCACTGCGCGACCAGTTCCTCGACCTGGGCCTGCTCCTTTTCCATCTTCTTCTGCTGCTCCTCCTGCGAGAGGTCTCCGCCCCACGCCGCAGAGAGGTACTGGCTCAGCGGCGAGTCCTCGTAGCTGAGCTTGTCGTCGGAGGACGCGCCTCCGCAGCCCGTGAGGATGAACACCATGGCGGACGCCGCGAGCGCGGCGAGAGGAACGGTGGAACGCATGCGAAAGACTCCTTTGTACGACCGAAGATGGCCGGAGCCCTCCACGCTAAATCGTCAGACGCGGGCCCCGCATCCACCTGAGGGATGATAAATCACGCGTCGTGAAGAATCCGGGCGATGCTCCTGGCGCGTCCGATAACGGACCTCTCCCCTCAGCGCGCGCGGGGATGCGAGGTCGCGTAGATGTCGCGGAGGGCGTCGACCGAGACGTGCGTGTAGATCTGCGTGGTCGCGACGGAGGAATGGCCGAGCAGCTCCTGCACCACGCGCACGTCGGCACCTCCCTGCAGGAGGTGCGTCGCGAACGAATGCCGCAGGGTGTGCGGCGAGACGTCGGTGGTGATCTGGGCGCGCTCGGCGGCGGCCCGGATGACCAGCCACGCGCTCTGGCGGGAAAGCGGGGCTCCACGAGCACCGAGGAAGAGTCGGGCCGATGCCCGTCCCTTCATGGCGAGCCCCGGGCGCACGCGCGTCAGATAGGCGTCCACGGCGGTGCGCGCGTAAGACCCCAGGGGCACGATGCGCTCCTTCGACCCTTTGCCCCTCAACCGCAGGACGTCGCCGTGAGCCAGATCGTCCACATCGAGGTCGATCGCCTCCGACACGCGCGCGCCGGTCGCGTAGAGGAGTTCCAGCAGAGCACGATCACGGATGCCGAGAGGTTCTTCGTCTGAGGGCGCCGAGAGAAGGCGCTCGACCTGTTCTATGGTCAGCGCCTTGGGAAGCCGTTGCGGCGCCTTCGGCGGACGGAGACGGGCGCTCGGGTCATCGACCTCGATGCCCTCCCGCGCCAGGAAGCGATGCCACCCTCGCACCGAGGACTGCAGTCTGGCCAGGCTCGTCGAGGCCGGGGGCGGCTCCGCCGAGGCCCGCTCACCGATGAACCGATCGATCACCGCGGATGTCACCTCCGCGGTGTCGCCGATCCCCTCGGCGACCAGCCACTCACGGTATGTCCCGAGGTCACGTCGGTACGCCGCGATCGTGTGCGCGCTCAGGCCGCGCTCGACCGTGACATGACGCAGGTAGGCGTCGAGGGCGCGCTCGAGCAGCATCGTCAGCTCCGGTCGCGGAGCCTCTGTGCGGCTGCGAGCACACCGATCGCGAGGATGCCGTTGCGCATCCGCCCCTCGAGCACGGCGGAGACGGCCTCGGCCAGCGGCACCCACTCCACACGGATGTCCGCTTCCTCGTCTTCGCGATCGTGTGGCGATCCGGCCGATGCGACCCCGGTCGCGAGGAACAGGTGGATGATCTCGTCGTTCCCGCCGGGAGTCGTCCACGAGGAGACCAGCGGCTCCCAGTGCGCGGCGACCAGGTCGGCCTCCTCGGCGAGCTCGCGTCGGGCGGCAGCGAGAGGCTCCTCCCCCTCCACGTCGAGCAGCCCGGCTGGAAGCTCCCAGTCACGGTGCCGGATCGGATGGCGATATTGCTGGATCAGCAGCACGCGCCCCTCGTCGTCGAGCGCGACGATCGCCACCGCGCCGGTGTGATCGACGTACTGCCGAACGATCTCGCCCTCGCCGTAGCGCACGCGGTCGGAGCGCACGTCCCAGACGCTACCCCGGTAGACGAGGTCGCTGTGGAGAACCTCCGGCTCGAAGGGCTCGTCCCGGAGGTTCTCCGTCGACTCAGTCATCCGCGCTGACGTCGAACAGCTCGCTTGCACGGTGCCGCTCGATCGCCGCACCGACCAGGCCGCGGAACAGCGGGTGCGGGGCGGTCGGACGCGAACGCAGCTCGGGGTGCGCCTGGGTGGCGATGTAGTACGGGTGCACGTCGCGCGGCAGCTCGACGTACTCGACCAGGTCGAGCTCAGGGTTGAGGCCTGAGAACACCAGTCCTGCTGCCGAGAGACGGTCGCGGTAGGCGTTGTTCACCTCGTAGCGGTGACGGTGGCGCTCGGATGCCTCGGGCGCGCCGTAGAGGTCGCGGGCGAGCGACCCCTCGGCGAGTGCGGCCTGGTACAGACCGAGGCGCATGGTGCCACCCAGGTCGCCGCCGTCGAGGATGTCGACCTGCTCGGCCATCGTCGCGATGACGGGCTCTGCGGTGTCCGGGTCGAACTCGCTCGACGAGGCACCGACGATTCCCGCCACGTCACGGGCGTACTCGATGACCATGCACTGCAGTCCGAGGCAGAGGCCGAGCGTCGGGATGCCCTGCTCGCGCGCGAACTTCAGCGCGCCGAGCTTGCCTTCGATGCCGCGGATACCGAATCCGCCGGGCACGCAGATGCCGTCGAGCTCGGCCAGCTGCTCCTGGGCGCCTTCCGGCGTCTCGCAGAGGTCGGACGGAATCCAGCGGATGTTGACCTTGGTCTCCTGCGCGAAGCCGCCGGCCTTGAGCGCCTCGGTCACCGAGAGGTAGGCGTCCGGCAGATCGATGTACTTGCCGACCAGACCGATCGTCACCTCGTGCTTGGGGTTGTGCACCGCGTGCAGCACCTTGTTCCAGCGGGTCCAGTCGACATCGGCCGCCTTCTGGTCCAGACCCAGGCGGCGCACGATGTACGAGTCGAGACCCTGGTCGTTCAGCGTCGAGGGGATGTCGTAGATGCTCGGCAGATCGACGGTGTTGATGACACCCTCGACGTCGACGTCGCACATCAGCGCGATCTTATTGCGGTTGCTCGCGCTCACCGGACGGTCGCTGCGCAGCACCAGCGCATCCGGCTGGATGCCGACCTGGCGGAGGGCTGCGACCGAGTGCTGGGTCGGCTTGGTCTTCTGCTCCCCCGACGCGCCCATGAACGGCACGAGCGACACGTGCACGAAGAAGACGCTGTCGCGTCCGAGCTCGTGGCGCAGCTGGCGGGCGGACTCGAGGAACGGCTGGGACTCGATGTCGCCGACGGTGCCGCCGACCTCGGTGATGATCACGTCGGGGCGCGGCTCCTCAGAGGCCTGCAGCCGCATGCGGCGCTTGATCTCGTCGGTGATGTGCGGGATGACCTGCACGGTGTCGCCGAGGTACTCGCCGCGGCGCTCGCGCGCGATGACCTGCGAGTAGATCTGACCGGTGGTGACGTTGGCCGCCTCGGACAGGTTGATGTCGAGGAAGCGCTCGTAGTGTCCGATGTCGAGATCGGTCTCGGCCCCGTCATCCGTCACGAAAACCTCGCCGTGCTGGAAGGGGTTCATCGTGCCCGGATCGACGTTCAGGTACGGGTCGAGCTTCTGCATCACAACGCGCAGACCGCGAGCAGTGAGGAGGTTGCCGAGGCTGGCAGCCGTCAGTCCCTTACCCAAAGACGAAACGACACCACCAGTCACGAAGATGTGCTTGGTCGTGTCGTTCTTGGGTCCCGCAGAAGAAGAGTTCATCACGGGCTTCGATCCTATCAGGCAGTGGGGACGCGGAGGCTGAGAAGTTCGCGGGCATGGGTCAGAGCGGCATCGGAATCGGCGAGTCCCGACAGCAGACGCGCCATCTCGGCTTCCCGCTCCTCCCCCTCCAGACGCCGCACACTGGAGGCCGTGACCGCGCCGTCATTGGCTTTGACGACCGAGAGATGGTTGTTCGCGAAGGCAGCGACCTGTGCGAGATGCGTCACCGCGATGACCTGCGACTTCTCGGCGAGCCGGGCGAGTCGCCGCCCGACTTCGATAGCCGCCGCTCCGCCGATGCCCGCATCGACCTCGTCGAAGACGAAAGTCGGAACCGGGTCCGTCGCGGCGATCACCACTTCGATGGCCAGCATCACGCGCGAGAGCTCGCCACCGGACGCACCTTTCGAGACGGAGCGCGGCTCCGCACCGGGGTGAGGAGCGAGGAGGATCGCGACATCGTCGCGACCGTGCGCGCTCTCCGCTCCTTCGGAGACCACGACCTCCAGGCGCGCGTCCGGCATCACGAGTGCGTGCAGCTCTTCGGTCACGGCCGCACCGAGCCGGGACGCGGCCTCGGTGCGCGCTGCCGTCAGGGCGTCGGCGTGTGCGTCGAGCTCGCTCCGCGCCGCATCCCGCTCGGCGATGAGGCGTTCGATGCGATCTCCGTCGTCATCGAGCTCGGCCAATCGAGCGGATCCGGTATGCCAGAGGGCCAGGGCTTCGTCGAGAGATCCGTGCGCACGGATCAGGGTGCCGAGGGCGGCACGGCGTTCCTCGACGGCGGCGAGCTCATGCGGACCGGTCTCATCGAGGTCTGCGAGATAGGCGGAGAGGAGGCCGGCGGTGTCGGCGATCCGGTAGCCGATGTCGGCGAGGTTCTCCCCGATCGCGATCAGCTGGGCATCGGACGCCCTCTCCAGCACGCGACGCGCCTCAGCGACGAGTGCCGAGGCATCGGGCTCGCCCTCTTCGTTCGAGAGCGCGCCGTGGGCGAGGGAGGCCGCGAGACGCAGCTCTTCGGCATTGGCGAGACGCTCCGCGCGCGCAGTGAGCTCCTCGTCCTCCCCCGGCTCGGGCGCCGTCGCCTCGATGAGGGCGATGGCCTCCCGAAGACGCGCGGCCTCTTCGGCTCGACGGTCCCGGTTCTCGGTGATCTCCGTGATCTCGCTGTCGAGGGTCCGCCAGCGTGCGAAGGCCTGGGCGTAACGGTCCACGGCGTCCGTGATCGGAGAGCCGCCGAAGCGGTCGAGGGCATCGCGTTGAGCCGCGGCCGAGCGCAGACGCAACTGCTCGGACTGGCCATGGACGACGACGAGCTCTTCCGCGAGCGACGAGAGCACACCGGCGGGCGCGGCGCGTCCCCCCACGCTCGCACGGCTGCGGCCCTCCGCGCTCAGCGTGCGCGACACGTAGAGCTCTGCGCTCCCGGCTCCGACGGGCTCGAGCTCGCCACCGGCATCGGCGACGATCTCCGCGACGCTGCCGGCGGCGGGGACGATCCAGACGCCGGCCACCGATGCCTGTGCTGCGCCGGCACGCACCGCTCCGGAATCGGCACGCTGACCCAGCAGCAGTCCGAGGCCGGTGACGACCATGGTCTTGCCCGCACCCGTCTCGCCGGTGATCGCGGTGAATCCAGGGCCGAGCGGCAACACGGCATCGGCGATGACGCCGAGTCCCTGCATCCGCATCTCCTCGATCATGACGTCTCCTCGATCACGACGATGCCCCCGGGGCTTGGCCACGCCATCCTTCGACGGGCAACTGGAACTTGCGCACGAGGCGATCGGTGAACGCCGTCGGATGCAGACGCGCGAGCCTCACCGGACGCGACGACCGACGCACCACGACGCGAGCGCCCGGCGGCAGATCGTGCGAGCGCCGGCCGTCGCACCACAGAATGCCCGAGCCGTCGGTGCGCTCGAGCATCTCGATCGCGACGGAGGCATCGGGACTGACGACGAGCGGCTTGGCGAACAGAGCGTGGGCGGACAACGGCACCACGGCGATCGCCTCGACGCTGGGCCAGATGACCGGGCCCCCGGCCGAGAAGTTGTAGGCGGTCGAGCCCGTGGGGGTGGACACGACCATGCCGTCGCAGCCGAAGCTCGACAGCGGTCGGCCGTCGATCTCGAGCACGACCTCGATCATCCGCTCACGGCTCGCCTTCTCGACGGTGGCCTCGTTGAGGGCCCAGGTCTCGTAGACCACGGTGCCGTCGGCATCCTTCACACGCACCGACAGCGCGAGTCGCTCCTCGACCTCGTAGTCACGGTCGATGACACGACGCACGGCCTTGTCCATGTCGTCGCGATCGATCTCGGCGAGGAAGCCGACGTGGCCCATGTTGATACCGAGCACCGGTGCACCGCTGTCTCGCACGAGTTCCGCCGCACGCAGGATCGTCCCGTCACCACCCAGAACGATGGCCAGTTCGAGGTCGGACGGGTCGACGGAGACGCCGAGCACCTCGGTCTCGGCGAAGAACGGGTCGACGGCGACGAGGGCCTCGTGATCATCGGCGGCGAGGACGGGCCGTGCGTCCGCGTCTCTCAGCGCATCGATCACCCGGCGGGCGGCCTCGACGGTGTCCACACGGCCCGCGTGGGCGACGACCAGGATGCTGCGCTCGTTCATCGTCCTCCTGCCAGTCGGTTGATGCTGTCCAGCCATTCTGTCGGATTGCTTCCCCGGCCCGGCGCGAGATGCACGAGATACTCGGCGTTGCCGTGCGTTCCGAGGATCGGGGAGGGAAGGATGCCGAGCATTCCGAGCCCTGCGTCCCAGGCGCTCCAGACCGTTCGCGACACCGCATCCGCGCGCGTGGCGGGATCCGTGACCAGTCCCCCGCGGACGGCGGTGCGCCCGACCTCGAACTGGGGCTTCACGAGCAGCAGGATGTCGGATTCCGCTGTGCCCACGGCGGCGACGGCGGGGAGGACGAGTTCGAGGGAGATGAACGAGAGGTCTCCGACGATGAGGTCGGGCGCCTCAGCCTCTCCCGTGGCAGCAGTGAGGTTCTCACGAGTCATGTGGCGCACGTTGTAGCCCTCGACGGCCACCACTCCCGGGTCGGCGGCGATGGTCGGGGCGAGCTGCCCGTGCCCGACGTCGACGGCCAGAACTCTGCGTGCTCCGCGTTCCCGCAGCACCTGGGTGAAGCCCCCGGTGGATGCGCCCATGTCGAGCGCGAGACGCCCCTGGACCGGGATCGCGAAGCCGTCGAGTCCGGCGATGAGCTTGTGGGCGGCGCGCCCGACGTAGTGGTCGGCCCCGGCGATCGTGATCTCCGCCGCGTCGTCGACAGCGGTGGACGCCTTCACGACGGGGCGGCCGTCCACGCTCACGAGTCCCTCGGAGATGAGGGTGGCCGCGTGGCTGCGCGAACGGGCGAGTCCTCGGGCGGCGAGGGCGGCGTCGAGTCGCGTCATCGGGATCCCGAAGTCTCCCGCTGCTCGAGCTTCGCGCCGCTGTCGAGGCGACGTGAAAGCTCGTCGTGGAGGGCTGAGTACGCATCGGCTCGCGCCGGAAGCGGCTGGCCCTCGATCAGGCGCAGTCGACTCCACAGACCATCGGTCGGCGCGCTCGTCGTCTCATCGCTCACGGTTCTACTGTACGCGGCGCCTCCGACGCCGGAGGGAGCCACGCGAGCCGCCTCAGGGGCGATGGAACGGATCGTCATACAGGCGCTCGGGTACCCGCAGCACGAACACCGGGGTCCCGGATGCCCAGATGGCGGCGGCACCCGCGCGCAGCAGATCGATCTGCTCGCCCGACTCCGCGACGATCTCGACATCCGCTCCCGAGACGCGCACGGCGGCACCGTTCACGTGGAACACACCGCCCTGCTCGATCACCTCGGGATAAGGAGCATGGAGCTCACGGAGGTCGCCGAGGATGTAGGTGGGACGCGAACCCTCCGGTGCGGCCAGCACATGCTTCGGACGATCGATGCCCGTGAGCACCAGCACCGAGTCGATACCGACACGACTCGCTCCCATGATGTCGGTGTCGAGACGGTCCCCGATGAAGAGCGCCTTCTTCGCGCCGAAGCGCGCGAGGGCCTCACGGAAGATCGGCTCCTCCGGCTTCCCCGCGACCGTCGCGAGCCTGCCGATGGCCGTGTGCACGGCCGAGACGAGCGTCCCGTTGCCCGGCGCGACGCCGCGTTCGCGCGGAATCGTCCAGTCCGTGTTGGTGGCGATCCACGGGATGCCGCCTTCGTCCTCGGGAAGCTTGAGCGCGTATGCCGCCTCGGCGAGATCCGTCCATGCCACCTCGGGAGCGAGCCCCTGCACGACAGCGCTCGGCGAGTCCTCGGCGCTTCGCGTGACCGTGTAGCCGGCCTTCTGCACCTCGTCGACCAGGCCGTCGCCGCCGATGACGAGGATCGTCGCCGGCGCGGGGACGATCTGCGCCATCAGTCGCATCGCGGCCTGCGGGCTGGTGACGACATCGGATGCCTGGACGCGCAGCCCGAGACTGCTCAGGTGCGCTGCGACCGAGGCATCCGTGCGTGCCGCGTTGTTCGTGATGTAGCCGAGCCGGGCCGATTTCGCCGCCTCGTTGAGGCTGTCCACCGCGAACGGCAGCGCGCGAGGCCCTGCGTACACCACACCATCGAGATCAGCGAGAACCGTGTCGACCCCGTCGAGCGGAGTGCGCGGGGATCGCTTCCGAGAGAACAGCGCCACTACGCCTCCGGGTCCGAGTCATCGTCCTCGTCTTCGCCGAGAAGCTCGCGCACCTCGTCTTCGACCGTCGGGTCCACTTCCGCAGACGCGTCGTCGTCGTCAGAGGCGCTCTCCTCTTCGACATCCGACTCTTCCTCAGCACCCTCAGGAGCGAGATCGTCAGAGGTCGCCGCGGCGACGCCCTGTGCGCCGCCCTCGTCGTCCGGGAACTCGCCTTCGATGAGGCTGTCTTCGATGAAGATCTCCTCGTCGCCGGCGTCAGCGACGCCCAGCGCCTCGGCGGCCACCTCGGCGCGATGAGCCCAGAACTCCGCCTCGTCCGCGCGTCCGAGATCTTCGAGGACAGCGGCACGAGCGGCGAACAGAGCCGGGCTCCATTCGAATGCGCGATCGGGGTCGAGCTCGGGGATCTCGAGCTCGCCGAGTGCGAGTTCGAGATCGCCCTGGTCGAGGCGAGCGCCCGACATCGCGATCGCCAGCGCGACGCGGACAGGCGTGTCGAGCGCGGAGCGATCGACGGCTCGCCCAGTCTCGAGAGCACGGTCGGAACGACCGATGCCGCGCTCGCTGTCGACCATCAGCGCGATCTGATCGTCCTTGCCCGAGATGCGGCGGTAGGTGCGCAGCTCGCGCAGAGCGAGGGCGAAGTCCTCCGTGGCATACGCGGTGATGCCGAGAGTCTCCCGGACGATCGCGATGCGGCCGGCACGTCGCGACGCAGCCAGCGCATGCTCGTGAGCCAGTGCGGGATCCTCGTCGATGAGGCGGGAGGCCATCGCCAGATGACGGGCGACGTGCTCGGCGTTCTCCTTGCTCAGAGTCTTGAGCTCGTTGCGAGCTGCCCCATTGAGATCACGGGCCGTGACCTCATCGGGGATGTGCGGCTCATCGAACCGCGGACGCTCGTTGGCCGCCTGAGCCGGACGCTCCCTGCCCGCTCCCCCACGCTGCGGGAAAGACCGGGACTTGTCGCGGTCGCCGCCATCGCGGCGAGGGGCTGCACCGTCACGGTTGTACCCGCCCTCGCGGCGCGGAGCTGCACCGTCACGGTTGTACCCGCCCTCGCGGCGCGGGGCACCACCATCACGGTTGTACCCGCCCTCGCGGCGCGGGGCACCACCATCACGGTTGTACCCGCCCTCGCGGCGCGGGGCACCACCATCACGGTTGTACCCGCCCTCGCGGCGCGGGGCACCACCATCACGGTTGTACCCGCCCTCGCGGCGGGGAGCTGCACCGTCACGGTTGTAGCCGCCACCCTCGCGACGGGGAGCCGCGCCGTCACGGTTGTACCCGCCCTCGCGGCGCGGGGCACCACCATCACGGTTGTACCCGCCCTCGCGGCGCGGGGCACCACCATCACGGTTGTACCCGCCACCCTCGCGACGGGGAGCTGCACCGTCACGGTTGTAGCCACCTTCGCGGCGGGGAGCTGCACCATCACGGTTGTAGCCACCTTCGCGGCGGGGAGCTGCACCATCACGGTTGTAGCCACCTTCGCGGCGGGGAGCTGCACCATCACGGTTGTAGCCGCCCTCGCGGCGGGGAGCTGCACCATCACGGTTGTACCCGCCACCCTCGCGACGGGGAGCTGCACCATCACGGTTGTACCCGCCTTCGCGGCGCGGAGCTGCACCGTCACGGTTGTAGCCGCCTTCGCGGCGCGGAGCTGCACCATCACGGTTGTACCCGCCCTCGCGGCGCGGAGCACCACCATCACGGTTGTACCCGCCACCCTCACGGCGCGGAGCTGCGGCGTCTCGACTGTTGCCGGAGCGTCCGCCAGAAGCCCGGTTCCCGCGCGATCCACTGTCGTCGTTGCGACGCGGACGGCGCTCTTCCTCTTCTGGCATGATGCTCCCTGCTCTCTTCGTGTAAACGCAAAATGGCCACCCAACGATGGGTGGCCATTTTGACTAAAAGGAGTCCGGCGGTGTCCTACTCTCCCACAGGGTCCCCCCTGCAGTACCATCGGCGCTGTGAGGCTTAGCTTCCGGGTTCGGAATGTAACCGGGCGTTTCCCTCACGCTATGGCCGCCGAAACACTATTGATGTTTCAATCAAACACATAACAAAGTCATTGTTGTTATGCGGTTCTCGACCGTACATCGAGAACCACTCAGTGGACGCGTAGCACCAACAAACGGTGTGTTATCAAGTCATCGGCTTATTAGTACCAGTCAGCTGCATGCATTACTGCACTTCCACATCTGGCCTATCAACCCAGTAGTCTGGCTGGGAGCCTCTCACCCGAAGGTATGGAAATCTCATCTTGAGGCCGGCTTCCCGCTTAGATGCTTTCAGCGGTTATCCATCCCGAACGTAGCTAATCAGCGGTGCTCCTGGCGGAACAACTGACACACCAGAGGTTCGTCCAACCCGGTCCTCTCGTACTAGGGTCAGATCCTCTCAAATTTCCTACGCGCGCAGCGGATAGGGACCGAACTGTCTCACGACGTTCTAAACCCAGCTCGCGTACCGCTTTAATGGGCGAACAGCCCAACCCTTGGGACCTACTCCAGCCCCAGGATGCGACGAGCCGACATCGAGGTGCCAAACCATGCCGTCGATATGGACTCTTGGGCAAGATCAGCCTGTTATCCCCGAGGTACCTTTTATCCGTTGAGCGACAGCGCTTCCACAAGCCACTGCCGGATCACTAGTCCCGACTTTCGTCCCTGCTCGACCTGTCAGTCTCACAGTCAAGCTCCCTTGTGCACTTACACTCGACACCTGATTGCCAACCAGGTTGAGGGAACCTTTGGGCGCCTCCGTTACTTTTTGGGAGGCAACCGCCCCAGTTAAACTACCCACCAGGCACTGTCCCTGAACCGGATTACGGTTCGAAGTTAGATATCCAGAGTGACCAGAGTGGTATTTCAACAACGACTCCACACGAACTAGCGTCCATGCTTCAAAGTCTCCCACCTATCCTACACAAGCCACACCGAACACCAATACCAAGCTGTAGTAAAGGTCACGGGGTCTTTCCGTCCTGCTGCGCGTAACGAGCATCTTTACTCGTAATGCAATTTCGCCGAGTTCGCGGTTGAGACAGTTGGGAAGTCGTTACGCCATTCGTGCAGGTCGGAACTTACCCGACAAGGAATTTCGCTACCTTAGGATGGTTATAGTTACCACCGCCGTTTACTGGGGCTTAAATTCTCAGCTTCGCCTTGCGGCTAACCGGTCCTCTTAACCTTCCAGCACCGGGCAGGCGTCAGTCCGTATACATCGTCTTGCGACTTGGCACGGACCTGTGTTTTTAGTAAACAGTCGCTACCCACTAGTCTCTGCGGCCTCCAAACGCTTTCGGGAGTAAATCCCTATACGCCGAAGGCCCCCCTTCTCCCGAAGTTACGGGGGCATTTTGCCGAGTTCCTTAACCACGATTCTCTCGATCTCCTTGGTATTCTCTACCTGACCACCTGAGTCGGTTTGGGGTACGGGCGGCTAGAACCTCGCGTCGATGCTTTTCTTGGCAGCATAGGATCACCCACTTTTTATCCGCATCGTGTCTCAGCCTATGTGAATCGCGGATTTGCCTACGACTCGGCCTACGCACTTGCACCAGGACAACCATCGCCTGGCTTGGGCTACCTTCCTGCGTCACACCTGTTAATACGCTAACCGCACCAGAATGGGGTCGTGCGCTAGGCCCAGAGCGTCACCCCGAAGGGATCAGTCACTGGGATTCAGACACTTAGCACTACTGGATTAGCTTGGGCGGTTCTTCGCCGGTACGGGAATATCAACCCGTTGTCCATCGACTACGCCTGTCGGCCTCGCCTTAGGTCCCGACTTACCCAGGGAAGATTAGCTTGACCCTGGAACCCTTGGTCTTTCGGAGGACGTGTTTCTCACACGTCATTCGCTACTCATGCCTGCATTCTCACTCGTGTAGCCTCCACGGCTGGTTTACACCGCCGCTTCGCTGGCCACACGACGCTCTCCTACCCATCAACACGGCTGGACCACGAAGGCCTACCAATAATGTCAATGCCACAACTTCGGTGGCGTGCTTGAGCCCCGTTACATTGTCGGCGCGGAATCACTTGACCAGTGAGCTATTACGCACTCTTTCAAGGGTGGCTGCTTCTAAGCCAACCTCCTGGTTGTCAAGGCAACTCCACATCCTTTCCCACTTAGCACGCGCTTTGGGACCTTAGTTGGTGGTCTGGGTTGTTTCCCTCTCGACTATGAAGCTTATCCCCCACAGTCTCACTGCTGCGCTCTCACTTACCGGCATTCGGAGTTTGGCTGACGTCAGTAACCTTGTAGGGCCCATCGGCCATCCAGTAGCTCTACCTCCGGCAAGAAACACGCAACGCTGCACCTAAATGCATTTCGGAGAGAACCAGCTATCACGA
Source organism: Microbacterium sp. PAMC22086 (assembly GCF_019443525.1). Classification (NCBI taxonomy): domain Bacteria; kingdom Bacillati; phylum Actinomycetota; class Actinomycetes; order Micrococcales; family Microbacteriaceae; genus Microbacterium; species Microbacterium sp. PAMC22086. Next base: position 2,940,498 of record NZ_CP080380.1, read on the forward strand.
AGTTTGATTGGCCTTTCACCCCTATCCACAGCTCATCCCCTCAGTTTTCAACCTAAGTGGGTTCGGTCCTCCACGACGTCTTACCGTCGCTTCAACCTGGCCATGGATAGATCACTTCGCTTCGGGTCTAGGACATGCGACTGAATCGCCCTATTCAGACTCGCTTTCGCTACGGCTACCCCACACGGGTTAACCTCGCCACATATCGCTAACTCGCAGGCTCATTCTTCAAAAGGCACGCTGTCACCCCTACTAAGGAGGCTCCAACGGTTTGTAAGCAAACGGTTTCAGGTACTATTTCACTCCCCTCCCGGGGTACTTTTCACCTTTCCCTCACGGTACTTGTCCGCTATCGGTCATCTGGGAGTATTTAGGCTTATCAGGTGGTCCTGACAGATTCACACGGGATTTCACGGGCCCCGTGCTACTTGGGATACTCTTCGCGCCAAGAGAGGCATTTCGACTACGGGGTTGGCACCCTCTATGACCGGCCTTTCAAGACCGTTCGTCTATACCTTCTTGTAACGCCGCCATCTCGGCAGAGATGACTGAAAAGTCCCACAACCCCCAACGTGCAACGCCTGCCGGCTATCACACACGCTAGGTTTAGCCTGTTCCGGTTTCGCTCGCCACTACTAACGGAATCGCGGTTGCTTTCTCTTCCTGTGGGTACTGAGATGTTTCACTTCCCCACGTTCCCTCTACCCGCCCTATATATTCAGGCGGGAGTCACTAGGTCGGCACGCCGCCCAGCGGGGTTTCCCCATTCGGACACCCTCGGATCAAAACTTGCTTATCAGTTCCCCGAGGCTTATCGCAGATTGCTACGTCCTTCTTCGGCTCCAGATGCCAAGGCATCCACCGTTTGCTCTTAAAGACTTGAAATCACATGAGTTTGAATCAGAATCGACTCCAGACTCGAAAGCCTGGAATGAAATTGACTAATGATCTTTAAGATCATCTTGTGCAACCGATCCGAAGATCAGCTGCAAGATGCTCGCGTCCACTGTGTAGTTCTCAAAGTACGGGCGGTGCCCCTCATCGCTTCCCACCAAGGAGAAACAACGAAAGGCCCAGAGTAACCAAATGCTTCCAACCCGAAGGTCAAAGCGCATCCGGTCCCTCAGGACCCAACAGCGTGCAGACACCGGTCCCCTCACCCAGAACCTTCCAACCGCAAGCGGCGTACTAGTTCCGAGATCAGATCTCGATGCCATGTCAAATGTTCCACCCATGAGCTCCCAGCGAAGAACGTATGCCTTCGATCTGGGTTCTGGACTCCGAAGAGTCAGATGCTCCTTAGAAAGGAGGTGATCCAGCCGCACCTTCCGGTACGGCTACCTTGTTACGACTTAGTCCTAATTACCGATCCCACCTTCGACGGCTCCCTCCACAAGGGTTAGGCCACCGGCTTCAGGTGTTACCGACTTTCATGACTTGACGGGCGGTGTGTACAAGACCCGGGAACGTATTCACCGCAGCGTTGCTGATCTGCGATTACTAGCGACTCCGACTTCATGAGGTCGAGTTGCAGACCTCAATCCGAACTGGGACCGGCTTTTTGGGATTCGCTCCACCTCGCGGTATTGCAGCCCTTTGTACCGGCCATTGTAGCATGCGTGAAGCCCAAGACATAAGGGGCATGATGATTTGACGTCATCCCCACCTTCCTCCGAGTTGACCCCGGCAGTATCCCATGAGTTCCCACCATTACGTGCTGGCAACATAGAACGAGGGTTGCGCTCGTTGCGGGACTTAACCCAACATCTCACGACACGAGCTGACGACAACCATGCACCACCTGTTTACGAGTGTCCAAAGAGTTGACCATTTCTGGCCCGTTCTCGTATATGTCAAGCCTTGGTAAGGTTCTTCGCGTTGCATCGAATTAATCCGCATGCTCCGCCGCTTGTGCGGGTCCCCGTCAATTCCTTTGAGTTTTAGCCTTGCGGCCGTACTCCCCAGGCGGGGAACTTAATGCGTTAGCTGCGTCACGGAATCCGTGGAATGGACCCCACAACTAGTTCCCAACGTTTACGGGGTGGACTACCAGGGTATCTAAGCCTGTTTGCTCCCCACCCTTTCGCTCCTCAGCGTCAGTTACGGCCCAGAGATCTGCCTTCGCCATCGGTGTTCCTCCTGATATCTGCGCATTCCACCGCTACACCAGGAATTCCAATCTCCCCTACCGCACTCTAGTCTGCCCGTACCCACTGCAGGCCGGAGGTTGAGCCTCCGGATTTCACAGCAGACGCGACAAACCGCCTACGAGCTCTTTACGCCCAATAATTCCGGATAACGCTTGCGCCCTACGTATTACCGCGGCTGCTGGCACGTAGTTAGCCGGCGCTTTTTCTGCAGGTACCGTCACTTTCGCTTCTTCCCTGCTAAAAGAGGTTTACAACCCGAAGGCCGTCGTCCCTCACGCGGCGTTGCTGCATCAGGCTTGCGCCCATTGTGCAATATTCCCCACTGCTGCCTCCCGTAGGAGTCTGGGCCGTGTCTCAGTCCCAGTGTGGCCGGTCACCCTCTCAGGCCGGCTACCCGTCGACGCCTTGGTGAGCCATTACCTCACCAACAAGCTGATAGGCCGCGAGCCCATCCCCAACCGAAATTCTTTCCAGACGCAGACCATGCGGTCACGTCACATATCCAGTATTAGACGCCGTTTCCAGCGCTTATCCCAGAGTCAGGGGCAGGTTGCTCACGTGTTACTCACCCGTTCGCCACTGATCCCACAGAGCAAGCTCCGTGTTCACCGTTCGACTTGCATGTGTTAAGCACGCCGCCAGCGTTCATCCTGAGCCAGGATCAAACTCTCCGTAAAAAAGAAATGCATACCCCACCGGGAAAACGGTGACGCAGCGAGTTTGATGCTGACCAAAGAGACAAATTCATTGCTGACTTCATCCATTGCCAACCCCCCGGAAGGAGTTGGTCTTTGATCCAAAGGAATTCTCAACTAGCCGAAGCTAGACGAGGATAATTTGGCATTTGACAAGTGCACGCTGTTGAGTTCTCAAGGATCGGATGCTCCCACGACCCAGCCATCACAGCCAGGCCCGAAGGGCAACTTCTCTATCTTACCCACCTCGACCCGCTTGTCAAATCGGCGCGCCGTGCGAATCGAAGATCCGCAGCGCGGCTGATGACAGCCACAGAAGAGGTGGAGTCCCTATCCTAGACGCAAGCGCCTGTTCTCTCAAGTGAGAGTGGATCGGGAGTGGTTCTCCGCTTGAGGGGGGTGAAGCTCTTGGCTCCTCCGCTTCCCTGTGGGGCGAACAAGTAATAAGTTACGTGGATCCGCGGCTTCTGGCAAATCGGGCCACACCACCCGGGCGTGTCGCTCCGACCCCGCGCTCGGTTTCCGCCGGATCAGCCGAGGTTTCTGCGCCGCGCCCACCTCGGAGTACGATCGCGCCATGCCTGCGTCCACGGATGATCGTCGCTCCCCTCGTGCATCCGCGAACGGGGAATCCGACGAAGGTGGACAGCGTCGCGCGGGTGTCGACCTGCTCGCCCGCGTGCAGCGTGAGCTCCGCCTCGCGGGCGCGGAGGTGGCCTCTCCCCCGCACCGCGCCGTCCCTCTTCCGTCCCGATTGGCCACCGCTGATCTCGCCTGGGCGAGCGTCAGCGCAGCGATGCTCGCTGCCGGGCGCTCCCCCGCTTCCCTCGATCCCGAGCGCATCGCCACGGCCTACCGGAGCGACAGGGTTCTCACCATCAGCGGCGAGGCTCCCCCTGTCTGGTCCGTGTACTCAGGTTTCTGGCGAACGTCGGACGGATGGATCCGCACCCACGGGAACTACCCGCACCATGCGGCCGGCCTGCGCGCGGGGCTGCGTCTTCGGCACGATGCCGCAGTCGACGCTGTTCGCGATGCGCTCGGAGAGCGGACGACCACGGCCGCCGTCGCCGACATCACGACCGCGGGCGGTCTGGCGGTCGCGGTCGCCGCGGAGGAGCCCGCCGTCGATCGCGCACTCCGCGAGCATCCGCTGCTCGAGCTGGTTCGCATCGACACGACGCCCGCTTCGCATGCGCCCCGGGCTACGGCGGCGTCGACGCCGCCGGCTTCGCTCCCCCTCCAGGGCATGCGCGTACTCGATCTCACGAGAGTCATCGCTGGTCCGGTCTGTTCACGCACGCTCGCCATGCTCGGTGCCGACGTGCTGCGTATCGATCCCCCACATCGGCCCGAACCGGAGTGGCAGCACCTCGACACCGGACACGGCAAGCGATCCGCGGTGCTGGACGCGCGCACGTCTCGGCTGCAGGAGTTGCTCGCGCATGCCGATGCCGTCGTACTCGGCTACCGTCCCGCTGCTCTCGACAGGCTGGGGCTGCAGCCGGAAGTGCTCGCGCGCCGATATCCGCGTCTGGTCGTCGCGCAGCTCAGCGCTTGGGGCGTGGAGAATCCCGAGCGGGCAGGGTTCGACAGCCTCGTTCAGGCGGCGAGCGGAATCTCGTTCATCGAGTCGGCGGACGGCGACCGCCCCGGTGCGCTTCCGGCCCAGGCTCTCGACCACAGCGCCGGCTACCTGCTCGCTGCGGCGGTGACCGCTTTGCTGCGCCGCCGCCCAGAGGAAGGTTCGTGGATCGTGCGCACCTCACTCCGTCGCGTCGCGGCGGAACTGCTCGGGATGCCCCGCAGCGGAGAACCCGCAGCCGAGGTCGAGTTCGACACACGGCCGCATGTGGAGCGATTCGATGTCGACGGAACGGCTCTCGTCACCGCTCGTCCTGCGCTGGCGGGCTTCGAGTATCGGGCGCCGCACAAGTGGAGTTCGGATCAGCCCACCTGGTGACGGCGCCCGCGCATCGAGAGAACGAGGCAGAGCACGAACGTGATCGCGCCCCAGATCGCACACGCTGGTGGGAGAACCCGGTAGGCGAGGTGCTGAACGGTGAACTCCGCATCCAGCGGACCGAAGACGACGAGTCCGCCGACCCACGCGCCGACCAGGATCACGGGGAGCGAGGCCCACCATGCCACGCGCATCCACGTCGGCGAAGACTGCACGACGGTCGGTCGCGGGGCCTGTCGACGAAGCCACAGCAATGCCCAGATGCCGATAATCGCAAGGCCGATCAGGCTCGACCCGTGCTGGAGCCACTTGAACCCGGGCAGCGGGCCCCACATCTCCTCGAGTCCGGGAATCGCCTGGACACCCCAGCGTCCCTCATGCGTGAAGAGGTCCCACACGATGTGCGAGAGCACTCCGAGCACGAACGACACGGCGAGCAGGAACGGATACGCGCGCTTCTGCCCGACGCCGACCGCCGACCGCACCGCGGCGAGACCCCTGTCATCCCAGTCGTCTGGCAGGCGTCGTGCCAGCCACAGCGGAACCAGCTCGGGAACCGCCGGACGCAGGACGACGCGCCAGATCAGGAACAACGCGAACGCGAGCAGTGCGGTCCACACGACATTGCCGAACGTGTGGGTGAACGAGTAGTTCAGCCCCACGCCGCGCACGAACAACGGGAGATCAGGTGTCATCGCGCCGATCGCGATCGCCGCCGGCACCAGCGGCGTACGGATGAACGGCAGCGCGACCAGTGCATGGCTGGGAGTGAACGGCATCCGTCTCTGCTATCCGCTGACCGGAGACTCAGCCGAGGAAGACGCCGGCGAGGGTCTTCTTGCCGCGGCGGAGTACGGAGACGCCGCCGGGAAGTGTGCCCTGAACCGTGGCTGCCTCGTCTTCGACGCGTTCGCCGTCGAGCGTGACACCGCCCTGGGTGATCGCGCGCCTCGCCTCGGAGAGGCTCGCCACGAGCCCGGTCTCGACCAGCGCCTCGACCACCGGAGTACCGGCGGCGACCGTGGCGTGCGGGAGCTCTTCGAGCGCAGTGCGGAGCGTGTCCGCATCCAGTGCGGTCAGGTCTCCCTGACCGAACAGCGCCTCGGATGCCGCGATCACGGCCGCAGCCGCCTCGACACCGTGCACCGTCGCGACCACCTCGAGCGCAAGGCGCTTCTGGGCAGCGCGACGGAACGGCTCCGTGGCCACGAGCTCCGCGTACTCCTCGATCTCGGCCCTGCTGAGGAAGGTGAAGACCTTCAGGCGGTCGATCACGTCGCCATCCGCCGTGCTCAACCAGAACTGGTACATCCGGTACGGACGGCACATCTCGGCGTCGAGCCAGATGGCGTTGCCCTCACTCTTGCCGAACTTGGTGCCGTCGCTGTTCGTGATCAGCGGGGTACCGATGGCATGCACCGACACTCCCTCGGAACGACGGATGAGGTCGGTGCCGCTGGTGAGGTTGCCCCACTGATCCGACCCGCCCGTCTGCAGCACGCAGTCGTACTGCCGGTACAGCTCGAGGAAGTCCATGCCCTGGAGGATCTGGTAGCTGAACTCGGTGTAGCTGATGCCCTCGTCGGAGTTCAGCCGCGCAGCGACCGCATCCTTCTTGAGCATCGTGCCGACGCGGAAGTACTTGCCGATCTCACGCAGGAAGTCGATCGCACTCAACGGTGCGGTCCAGTCGAGGTTGTTGACGATGCGGGCGGCGTTGTCACCCTCGAAGCTGAGGTAACGCTCGACCTGCGCCCGCAGGCGTCCGACCCACTCCTCGACGGTCTCCCGCGTGTTCAGCGTGCGCTCGGCTGTGGGACGTGGGTCGCCGATGAGTCCGGTCGATCCGCCGACGAGACCGAGCGGCTTGTGGCCGGCGAGCTGGATGCGACGAAGAGTCAGCAGCTGCACGAGGTTGCCGAGGTGCAAGCTCGGCGCCGTCGGATCGAACCCGCAGTAATACGTGATGGGGTCTCCCGCGAGCAGGGCGCGCAGCGCCTCCTGGTCGGTGGACACATGGACCAGGCCACGCCACACGAGTTCGTCCCACACGTTCTCGAACGTGGGGTCGATCGCCTGGGGTGCGGTCGTCAGAGCGGGAGTTGACACGCGTTCCAGGCTATCAGCGCACCGCAGCTCAGCTGTGCGCGGCCCACCACACGAGGAACGCCGCGCTGAGCGCGATCACCCAGCTCACCAGGCTGCCGACGAGGAAGTACTCGGCACGGGCGCCGGTCTCGCCGTCGCGGGAGATCTCGGGGAAGCGGACGATGCCCTTCGCCGCGAGCATCGCGGCAAGGATCGGATAGGCCGCAGCGAGCGTCAGGATCAGGATCAGGATGCGCTCCAGCGGTCCGATCAGCCTCCCGCCCTTGAATCCGCTGCGCGGGTCGCGTGGCGCCGGCACCACGTCGGTGGCGGCGTCTCCCCCGGTGACGGTGTCGCTCCCGGTGGCGGCGTCGCTGCCCGCATCGGAGGCCACCGCGACTTCGGCGCCCACAGTGGTGGGCGCCGTCGTCGGCGCCGAAGTCGGGGCCGACATCGGGTCGGTGGGACGCCAGGTGTGCTCGCCGTCGAGCGCCGCACGCACCACGAGGTTCGAGGACTCGAGGAGGAACACCCCGGCACCCAATGCCAGCATCGCGAGATCGAAAGGGACCTCTCCGAACGGCGATCGGAGTTGCCAGGTCGCGCCGATCAGACCGACGTCGGAGCGCGCACCGAGCCAGACGACGGCGCCGACGCTCACGACGGCGAGCAGCACGGCGGGCCAGAACCCCAGCGGCGCCGTGCGTTCGGTGGGCATGCACCACACCCAGAGCGCTCCGACGACGAGCGCGAGGACCATGGGCAGGAGGGCATCGCTGACGCTGCCCAGCAGCAGGAGGATGACGGCGACGGAGAGGTAGCCGATCCATCGACGCGGTGCGAACTGACGCACCAGGTCGGCCGCGCCGACCGCCAGGAGGATGAATCCGGCGACGATCATGCGCGTTCCCCTCGGAGTGCAGCGACGCCCTCGATGAGCGCCGCCGCGCCGGCGGTGCGCAGCGACTTCGAGACGCTGGGCTGCGTGATGCCTTCTTCGGCCGCGAGTTCCTGCTGCGATCGTCCGAGCAGGCGGCCGTAGGTCAGGCGCCGTTCGCGCTCGCTCATCGCACCGACCAGCTCGTCGCGGACGAGGAGGTAGGCGTTCGAGGCGGCGATCGTGCTCTCCATGACCTCATCCTGCCGGGGGGCTCCGACAATCCAGGTCCGCGTGCGTGGCACGGAACGTCCCTCGCGCGCGTGCACGGTCTCGATCGCGGCCCGAGCCGCGTACCACCCCGGTCCGTCGGCGAGCTCGCCGTGGACGGATTCGACCGGCCGCACCTCGCCCACTCCGATGCCGAACCGGAAGGCGATGCCGTCGGGCAGCCTCAGCTGGATCATCAGGAGCGACACCATCGCGTCACCCAGGTCGAGGTAGACACCCTGCTGCTCGTCTCCTACGGTGGGCGTGAGCGGCTGCGTCGCCAGCGGGAGATCGGCTTCGACTCCGGCGATGGTGTCGTCGAGAACACGTTGCGCGGCAGTGCGATCGTCGAGCCGCCGAGAGCCCACGATGTCAGCGAGTACCGCGATGACCATGGGATAACCGTAACACGAATAAATCTCGACTTATGCTCTATTCAGCTATATGTTGAGAACATGCCTGAATCGCACATCATCCCCTGGTCCGACGGAACCTGGACGAACGCTCCCGCCTCCCCCTCCGAACTGCCGGCCGGATCCGAAGACCTCGACGTCACGGCTGTAGAGGGCAGCGACGCCTGGCGGCACACCGCCTACGGCTTCGTGCACGACACCGAACACGCGCTGCTCGCCCCGCTCGCCGTCGGAGAGGCGATGGAGGTCTCGTTCCGCGCGCCGTGGGACGGCCAGTTCGACCAGGCAGGGGTGTTCGTGCGCATCGACGACGAGCACTGGATGAAGACCGGTCTCGAATACGCCGACGACCATCTCGGGCTCGGTGCCGTGGTCACCGCCGGAGGCTCCGACTGGTCGGTCGGTCACGTCGACGAGTGGCTCGAGAGCGAGATCACGGTGCGCGTCAGTCGCTGGGCGGACTCGCTGATCGTGTGCGCTCGCGCCGACGACGGCCCCTGGCGTCTCGTCAGGGTGGCACCGTTCGACGGACAGGCCACGGCTTCGGCCGGCCCCTTCCTCGCGGCGCCGACCCGCACCGGACTCACCGTGCGGTTCACCCGATGGGAGCGGTCGGCGGCCGACACCGAGCTGCACTGAGGTGCGGGCGGCCGCCGACTCGCGCGGCTAGAGCCCGAGAGCGTGGGCTGCTGCCTGCGCGCGCGCGACGAGCTCTGCCCGCTGCTCCGCGACCCGGACCGGGGCGGTACCGCCGACGCCGGTCCGGGACGCGACCGATCCCTCGATCGTGAGGACTTCACGCACCTCGGGCACGAGATGCGGAGACACCGAGAGCAGCAGTTCGTCGGAGGCGTCCTCCAGACCGATCCCCTGCTCCTCGCATGCACGCACGAGCGCGCCCGAGATCTCATGGGCGTCGCGGAACGGCACCCGACGCTTCACCAGCCACTCCGCGACGTCGGTCGCGAGGGAGAAGCCCTGCGGTGCCAGCGCAGCCATGCGCTCGGTGTCGAAACGCAGCGTCGCGATCATGCCTGCGAAAGCGGGGAGCACGACCTCGAGCGTCTGCACCGAATCGAACACCGGCTCCTTGTCCTCCTGCAGATCGCGGTTGTACGCGAGCGGGAGGCCCTTGAGGGTGGCCAGCAACCCCGAGAGGTTGCCGATGAGGCGCCCGGACTTGCCCCGCGCGAGCTCCGCGATATCGGGGTTCTTCTTCTGCGGCATGATGCTCGACCCGGTCGAGTAGCCGTCGTCGAGAGTGACGAAGCCGAACTCGCGGGTGTTCCAGAGGATGATCTCCTCGGACAGGCGCGAGATGTCGACGCCGGTCATCGCCGTGATGAAGGCGAACTCCGCCACCACATCGCGGGCGGCGGTGCCGTCGAGCGAGTTCTCGGCGGGGCGGTCGAGGCCCAGCTCGGTCGCCACGAGTGCGGGATCGAGACCGAGCGTGGAACCCGCCAGCGCTCCCCCGCCGTAGGGCGAGACACCGGCGCGGCGACGCCAGTCCACGAGCCTCTCGAGCTCACGCACCAGCGGCCAACCGTGTGCCTGGAGGTGGTGGGCGAGCAGCACCGGCTGCGCATGCTGCAGGTGCGTGCGTCCGGGGAGGATCGCTCCCGGGTGCGCCTCGGCCTGGGCGACCAGCGCATCGATCACCCGCAGGATGTCGCGGGCGATCACTCGCGCGTGGTCGATCAGATACATGCGCACGAGAGTGGCGATCTGGTCGTTGCGGCTGCGACCGGCGCGCAGGCGTCCGCCCAGCTCCGGACCCAGCTCGGCGATCAACGCCTGCTCGAGTGCGCCGTGCACGTCCTCATCCGTCGGCACAGGGCGCAGGGTGCCGTCGGCGACCTTGCGCGCCACGGCATCCAGGCCCTCGTGCATCCGCTGCGCCTCATCGGGTTCGAGGTACCCGGCCGCGGCGAGCGCGGTGGCGTGAGCATGCGAACCGGCGATGTCGTACGGCGCGAGGATCCAGTCGAAATGCGTGGAGCGACTCAGCTCCACCAGCTCGGGCGAGGGGCCCGTGGCGAAGCGGGCGCCCCAGAGCGCGCCCTCGTTGGTTCCTTCGTGCGTCGAATCGCTCATCACGCGTCCTTCTTGCCGAGAAGCCAGACCAGGAGCGCCTTCTGCGCGTGCAGCCGGTTCTCCGCCTCGTCCCACACCACGCTCTGCGGACCGTCGATCACGCTGGAGTCGACCTCGTAGCCGCGGTCGGCGGGGAGGCAGTGGATGAAGATCGCCTCGGGGTCGGCCAGGGCCATCGTCTCGGGGGTGACCTTGTAGCCGCCCAGATCGCGGATGCGCGCGATCTTCTCCTCTTCCTTGCCCATCGAGACCCAGGTGTCGGTCACGACGACGTCGGCACCGGCCGCAGCCTCGACCGGGTCGGTGTAGAGGGTGATCGAACCACCGGTCTCGGCGGCACGGCGATCGGCCGCCTCGATGACATCGGCGCGAGGGGCGTAGTCCTCCGGTGAGGCGATCCGCACGTGCATTCCCGCCGTGACCCCGGCGAGGGCGTACGAGTGCGCCATGTTGCTCTGCCCATCACCGAGGAAGGTGAGCGTGAGCCCCTTCAGGTCGCCCTTGTGCTCACGGATGGTGAGCAGGTCGGCGAGCAGCTGGCAGGGGTGGAAGTCGTCGGAGAGCGCGTTGATGACCGGCACCCGAGTGCCTTCGGCCATCTCCTCGAGCCCGGACTGCGCGTAGGTGCGCCACACGATGGCGGCGACCTGGCGCTCGAGCACGCGCGCGGTGTCGGACGGCGTCTCCTTGCCGCCGAGCTGGCTGCTCGCGGTCGAGATGATCAGCGGCGAACCGCCGAGATCGGCGATGCCCACCGCGAACGAGACGCGGGTGCGCGTGGAGGACTTGTCGAAGATGACCGCGACCGTCTGGGGACCGGCGAGGCTCTTGTCGGCCCACCGATCCTTCTTCAGCTCGATGGCGAGATCGAGGATCTCGGCCTGCTCGGCGGGGGTCAGATCGTCGTCACGCAGCAGGTGGCGGGTCATGCGGATACCTTTCCGGCAACAGAGGCCTGGACGTCGGCGAGAGCGGCCGTGAACAGCTCGCGGAACTCGGCGAGCTCGGTGTCGCCGATCGTGAGGGCCGGCGCGATGCGGACCGTCTCGGGGTTGGCGGCGTTGACGATGAGGCCGCGCTCCTGGGCGGCCGCGACGACCGCACCGGCGACCGGGGCGGTCAGAGCCACACCGACCAGCAGACCGCGTCCGCGGACACCCTCGATCAGAGGCGAGTCGATGCCGAGGATGATGTCGCGCAGCTCGACGCCGCGCTTCGCGGCGTTCTCGACCAGTCCGGCACTCTCGATCTCGGCGAGCACCGCGTCGGCGACAGCGGTCGCGAGCGGATTCCCCCCGAAGGTGGAGCCGTGCGATCCGGGCGTGAAGAGGGCACTGGCGGCGCCGAACGTGACCAGCGCGCCGATCGGGAAGCCGCCGCCGATGCCCTTCGCGAGAGTGATCGCGTCGGGAGTGATGCCCTCGTGGCTGAACCCGAACCACGCGCCCGTGCGACCGGCGCCGGTCTGGATCTCGTCCACGATCAGCAGTGCACCGTGAGCGAGGGACAGCGAGCGCGCGGCGGCGAGGTACCCCTCCGGCAGCTCGACGACTCCGGCCTCGCCCTGGATGGGTTCGACGATGAGGGCCGCGACGCGGTCGTCCATCGCCTCGTGCAGCGCCTCGATGGTCGCCGGGATGTGCTCGACACCGGCCGGCATCGGCTCGAACGGCGCACGCATCGACGCCTTCGCAGTGAGCGCGAGCGACCCCATGGTGCGACCGTGGAAGCCGTTGTCGAGCGCGAGGATGCGCGGCCGCTCGGTGCCGCCGTGCAGCCGGGCGAGCTTGAAAGCGGCTTCGTTGGCCTCGGCGCCCGAGTTCGAGAAGAACACCCTGCCGTCGATACCGGCCCCCGCGAGACGCTTGAGCCGTGCGGCCAGGGCGAGCTGAGGCGGGGTGGCGAAGTAGTTGGACACATGGGCGAGCGTGGCCGCCTGGGTCGAGACCGCCTTCACGAAGGCCGGGTGCGCGTGTCCGAGAGAGGTCACCGCGATACCCGCCAGGAAGTCGAGGTGGCGTCGGCCGTCGGCATCCCACAGGTAAGAGCCCTCACCGCGGACCAGCAGTGCGAGCCGCTCCCCTGCGTTGAGCACGAGATCGCGTGCCGCATCCTCCTGCCAGACGGTCATCCCGTCACCTCCGACTTCCCCAGGACCACTTCGGTCCCGATTCCCTTGCTGGTGAAAAGTTCGACGAGCACCGAATGCGGCACCCGTCCATCGATGATCGCTGCCGCGTCGACGCCGCCCTCGACCGCGTCGAGGCACGCCCGCATCTTCGGGATCATCCCCGACTCGAGCTTCGGCAGCATCTCGATGAGCGCTTCCGATGTCAGATGCGAGACGAGCGAGTCACGGTGGGGCCAGTCGGCGTAGAGCCCCGGCACATCCGTGAGGATCACGAGCTTGCGCGCGTGCAACGACACCGCGAGGGCGGCGGCTGCGGCATCCGCGTTGACGTTGAGCGACTGACCGGGGTGGTCGAGGTCGGGCGCGATGCTCGACACCACCGGGATACGCCCGGCTGCGAGGTGGTCGAGCACGGGGGTCGGATCGACCTCGACGACATCGCCGACGCGTCCGAGGTCGACCTCTTCCCCGTCGATCACGACACCGCGGCGGCGTCCGCCGAAGAGGCCGGCATCCTCACCGCTGAGACCTGTCGCGATCGGACCGTGCGAATTGATCTTGGAGACGAGCTGCGGGTTGACCTGGCCGGTGAGGACCATGCGCACGACGCTGATCGCCTCGGTGTTCGTGACGCGGTAGCCGCCCTTGAACTCACTGGGGATCTCGAGACGCTGCAGCATGTTCGAGATCTGCGGACCACCGCCGTGCACGACCACCGGCATCACTCCGACATAGCGGAGGTAGGCGATGTCCTGCGCGAAGGCGTCTTGCAGCTCCTCCGACACCATCGCGTTCCCGCCGTACTTGATGACGACGATCTGGTCGCGGAACTTCTTCAGCCACGGCAGCGACTCGATGAGGGTGGTGGCCTTCTGCGCGGCGACCTCGGCCGGGGTGTCCTGGATGTCGGTCATGAGGCGTACGCGCTGTTCTCGTGCACGTAGTCATGGGTGAGGTCGTTGGTGAGGACGGTGGCCGTCGCCTCGCCGACCTTGAGGTCGATCACCAGGTGCGTCGCGCGCGGGGTGAGGTCGACCTCTTCGCGAGGACGGTCGGGACCGCCCTCGGTGCACACCCGGACGCCGTTCATCCAGACGTCCACGTCGTAGGGGTCGAACTGCGCGCTCGTGGTGCCGATCGCCGCGAGCACACGTCCCCAGTTGGGGTCGTTGCCGAAGATCGCGGCCTTGAAGAGGTTGTTGCGCGCGACAGACCGGCCGACCTCGACGGCGTCCTGCTCCGACACCGCGTGCTGCACCTCGATCGTGATGTCGTGGCTCGCGCCCTCGGCATCGCCCTGCAGCTTGACCGCGAGCTCCTGGCACAGCTCGGTGAGCGCTGCGGCGAAGTCGTCGAGGTCCGGCACGACGTCGGATGCGCCGTTGGCGAGGAGGGTCACCTGATCGTTCGTCGACATGCAGCCGTCGGAGTCGAGGCGGTCGAACGTCCGGCCCGTCGCGCGGCGCAGCGCCTCGTCGGCCTGAAGCGGCTCGAGGACCGCATCGGTGGTGAGCACCACCAGCATCGTGGCGAGGCCGGGCGCGAGCATCCCCGCGCCCTTCGCCATGCCGCCGATCGTCCAGCCGTCGCGGCTGATGACCGCGGTCTTCGCGACCGTGTCGGTGGTCATGATGGCGTGCGCTGCGCTCTCGCCACCATCGGCGCTGAGCTCCGCGATCGCCTGCGCGGTTCCGGCGAGCACCCTGGCACGGAACGTCTCATCCCCGGTGCCGATGAGACCGGTCGAGCAGATCAGCACGTCGCCGGCGCTCACGCCGAGGAGCTCGGCCGCCTTCTCGGCGGTCTGATGCGTGGTCTGGAACCCGAAGGATCCGGTGAAGCAGTTCGCCCCTCCGGAGTTGAGCACCACGGCCTCCACCACGCGGTCGGCGACGGCCTGCTGCGACCAGATGATCGGGTTGGCCTTGGCCCGGTTGCTCGTGAAGACGGCGGCGCCGACCTTGCGCGGTCCACGGTTGACGACCACGGCGACGTCCGGCTTGCCGGTCGACTTGAGCCCTGCGGCGACTCCGGCCGCTTCGAATCCTGCGGGGGCGGTGACGCTCACGGCGCGACTCCGTTCACTGAGAGGGCGCGGGCTTCGGGAAGCCCCAGCGCGATGTTCATGGATTGGATGGCTGCTCCCGCTGTGCCCTTGACGAGGTTGTCGACGGCGGTGACCACGGTCACCCGGTTCGCGGCACGATCGATGGCGAGGCCGATCAACGCGGTGTTGGCGCCGAGCACATCGGCCGTGCGCGGGAAGCGTCCCTCCGGGAGCAGGTGCACGAAGGTCTCGCCGGCGTAGGTGCTCTCCCAGGCGTCGCGGATCTGCGCGTCGGTCGCCCCATCGACGATCGGCGCGGTCGAGGTGGCGAGGATCCCCCGGGACATCGGCACCAGCACGGGGGTGAACGAGATCCGGATCCCGTCGGCGTCCGCGCCGGAAGCCGCGGCGAGCGCCTGACGGATCTCCGGGATATGCCGGTGCGTCCCGCCGACCGCGTAGGGGTTGGCGGTGCCGAGGATCTCGCTGCCGAGGAGGTTCGTCTTGAGGCTCTTCCCCGCTCCCGACGGGCCGACGGCGAGCACCGACACGATGTCCGAGGGGTCGATCACTCCGGCGGCGACGCCCGGAGCGAGGCTGAGGCTCACGGTCGAGGCGTTGCAGCCGGGGGCGGCGATGCGCGTCGCTCCCCGGAGGTGCTCGCGCTGCTTGACCCCGCCCACGACGAGTTCCGGCACGCCATAGGTCCACGGATCGTGGAAGGCGCCACCGTAGAACGCATCCCACGCCGAAGCCGAGGTGAGCCGATGATCGGCCCCGGCATCGATCACGAGAGGGGCATCGCCCAGAGCGTCGGTGTACTGCCCCGACTGCCCATGCGGGAGCGCGAGGAACACGATGTCGTGGCCGGAGAGGATCTCCGGCGTCGTGTCCTGCAGGGTCAGGTGCGCGAGGGAGCGCAGGTGCGGCTGGTGGTCGACGAGAGGCTGTCCGGCGTTCGAATGCGCCGTGACGGTGCGGATCTCCATGTCGGGATGATCGGCCAGGAGGCGCAGAATCTCGCCGCCTGCGTAGCCGGATGCGCCGGAGACGGCGACGGAATACGTCATGCTTCTACCTTAACGGTCGGGCCCGCGAGGAAATCGGGGCCGGGGACGGGGCCGGAGGCGGCGACACCGGCACTCGACCGCCGTGCGGGCACAGGCAGGAGGGCGGGGTCGCCTACAGTCGGCGGCCGCGGCGTCGGCGCACAGCGATGACGCTCGGAGCGAGCGTCGAAGAAGCGGTGGCGGCCGAAGGCATGTCGCGACAGTAGCGCGGCCCCGGCGGCCACCGCAAATCCGCTCCGTCATCTGAGACGCTGCGGCTCCATCGGCGCAGCGAAGAACGCCAGCTCGTGCGCGCTCGACGCCTCGAACGCCCGGCGCATGCGTGCCCGTGTTCCAGGATCCGCCTGTGCCGCGGCGTCGGCGACGTAGGCGATCGCCGTCCGTGTGGCCTCCTCGAATGCCGGATCCGCGTACGTCGCGAGCCACGAGGCGTACGGATGCCCCGCATCTCGCGCGTATTCCCCGAACTCCCCCGCGTGCAGGCGCCGCCCGAGATCGGTGTAGAGCCAGAAGCACGGGAGGACAGCGGCGATGATCTCCGCATAGTCGCCGCCGAACGCGACGGAGCGCAGATGGTCGAGGTATGCGGTCGTCGCGGGCGCCGGCTCTGCGGCGAAGGTGGCCGCACTCACGCCGTGCGAGGGGGTGAGCCATGAGGCGTGCAGCTCGAGTTCGCCCACGATGGAGCCGCGGGCGGAGTCCGCCCAGAAGGCCTGCTCGTCGGATGTCGGTGCCAGCCGGGCCGCCTCGGCGAGCACACGCGCGTACTCCCGCAGATACAGGCCGTCCTGTGCGAGGTAGAACAGGAACGGCGCGCGCTCCAGCGTCCCGTCGGCGAGCGCACGGATGAACGGCAGCTCCGCGATCCCCGTACGGATCGCGGCGATGCCCCGCCACCATTCCGTGGCGACGTCGCCCGCCGCGGGTCGGGTCTCGGCGCCCCCACGTTCCCAGAGTCCGGCGAAGTGGTTGATCGGCCCGTGTCCACGACCCACGCGCAGTGCGTCTCCTGCGCGCAGGGACTCGCGGAGCCAGTCCCGCGCGGCGCTGACGGCATCTCCGGGCTCTTCACCACGAGCGAGCAGGGTCGCGAGCGCGGACGACAGCGAGCAGCCGGTGCCGTGCGTGTTCCGGGTCGGGATCCGGGGAGCGATGAACTCCTGGCGCAGCCCTCGCCGCGCATCGACCAGCGCATCGGGGGCCTCGTCGCCGGGAAGGTGGCCACCCTTGACGAGCACGGCTGCTCCCACCTCGGCGGAGAGCTGCTCGGCCGCAGAGATCGCGTCGTTCCAGTCGGCGAGGTCGCGCCCGGCGAGCACCGCCAGCTCGGCGAGGTTCGGGGTCACGAGCGTCGACAGTGCGAGGAGATCGCGCAGCGCCCGTTCGGCGTCCGGATCCAGCAGTCGGTCCCCCGAGGTCGCCACCATCACGGGATCGAGCACGACGACGGGCGGACGCACGGTCGCGAGCCAGGCTCCCACCGCGCGGATGACGTCGGCGTCGGCCAGCATCCCGATCTTCACGGCATCGATCACAATGTCGTCCGAGACCGCGTCGAGCTGCGCGCGGAGGAACTCCACGGGCGGAACGTGCACCGCTCGCACTCCCCGCGTGTTCTGCGCGGTCAGCGCCGTGAGCACGGCCATGCCGTATCCGCCGTTGGCGGCGATGGACTTGAGGTCGGCCTGGACGCCCGCGCCTCCCGAGGGGTCGCTTCCGGCGATGCTGAGCACCCTCGGGACGGAGCCGCTGAGCCAGCGTCGCCGGAACTGCCGGGCGGTGGTGGCGGGATCGTCGGCGGCACACAGCGCCGAGACCACGGCGAGCCCCGCCGCACCGGCCTCACGAAGGGCCTCGGTGTCATCCATGCCGACCCCGCCGATCGCCACGCACGGCAGCGCGCTTCGCGACACGAGGCCGCGAAAGCCCTCCACGCCGAGAGGGGCAGGGTGATCCGGTTTGGTGGTGGTCGGACGGATCACCCCGACGCCCAGGTAGTCGACCGTGCCGGAGGGCAGAGCCTCGACCGCGTCGAGGTGCGCCGGGCTGTTCGCGGTGAGGCCGATCAGAGCCTCCGGTCCGAGTACCTCGCGCGCACGCAGCACCGAGGCATCGCCCTGTCCGAGATGCACGCCGTCGACCCGTGCGCCGCGCTCGCGAGCGGCCACGGCGGCATCCAACCGATCGTTCACGACCAGAAGAGCGCGGCCGTCGATCGCCTGCGACAGTGCCAGCAGCTGATCGACCGTCTCGGCGTCGCTTGCGTCCTTGTCGCGAAGCTGCACGATGCGCACGCCGCCGTCGACCGCGCGGCGGACGGTCTCGACGACGCCACGGTCTCCGCAGAGCGTCGCGTCGGTGACGAGGTAGAGCGAGAGATCGGCGTTCACAGGGCACTGCCTTCGACGCGTGCAGCGGCTCGGATGTCGTCGGCGCCCACCGCGGCGAGCGCATCCAGCAGGGCGACGGCGAAGCTGCCGGGCCCTGCCGATACCGCTGCCGCTCGTTCCGCCGCGATCGTGTAGACCAGGCTCGCCGAGGCCACGGCGCTGAGCGCGTCATGCGTCGTCGCTCTGGCCGCTCCGAGGAAGGCGGCCATCACCGCACCGAGAGCGCAACCTCCGCCGGTCACTCGGGTCAGCAGTTCGTGACCGTTGGACACGCGCAGCACCCGCTCCCCGTCGGTGATGAGGTCGACCGGCCCCGAGACGGCGACGACGCCGCCCGTGCTCCGAGCCAGCGAGAGGGCTGCATCGGCCGCGGAGTCTGTGCTGTCGGTGGCATCCACCCCGCGACCGCCCGCGCTCAGCCCCGCGAGGGCAAGGATCTCGGAGGCGTTGCCGCGGATCGCGGTGGGGCGGTGCCCGACGAGCTGATGGGCGAGTGCGGTGCGAACCGGGAGCGCGCCGATCGCGACCGGGTCGAGCACCCAGGGCGTGCCGGACGCGACGGCACCGGCGACGGCCTCCAGAGTGGCCGCGCGCTGTTCGGGCGTGGGTGTCCCCAGGTTGATCAGTACCCCGGAGGCGATGCCGGCGAACATCCCCGCCTCATCGACGATGTCGACCATGGCGGGAGCGGCACCGAGAGCCAGCAGGACGTTGGCGGTGAACCCGGTGACGACCGCGTTGGTGATGCAGTGCGTCAACGGGGGCGCTTCTCGCAGCACCCCCAGCAGGGTCGCGGCATCGCCGGCGAGGTCGTGGGTGGTCTCAGGACGCAGAAGATCGCTCATCGCGACATCCCTTCGCTAGTACGAACTAGATCAGGTTCGACGGGTCTGTTCTCAGCCGTGGATTGCGGCACCCCGTGTCACTGCTCGCAGTCTAGCGATCGGCCAGCAGAGCCTTCTCCTGCGCCCGCGTGAGTCCGGCCCGGCGCTCCCTGTCCACGCCGCGCACCCGTTCGTCGGCGACGACGCGTCGAGCGGTGTCGGCGAGGGGGCGCAGGTGTCCCCCGCTGTCGTGGAATGCGCTGTTCGAGCGGGTCATGAAGCCGGACATCTCGGGAGGAAGCCACAGCGGAAGCGAGAGCGGACCTGCCCAGTGCGCGACGCCGTGTGCTCGCAGCCACTCCTCGTCGGCGACCACCGTCTCCCCGGTGTGCCCTGCCTCCTCGCGCACGGTCTGCAGCAGCTCGGCGAGGGGATGCTCGTCCCCGATCGCGTTGACCGCTCCGCTCCGCGTGGCGGCGACGATGTAGGCGGCCACGTCGTCGACGTCGATCACCTGCGCGCTGCGCCTCTCGAGCGGAGGCAGCAGCACGGGCTCCTCCCCCGCTCGGGAGAATGCCGCAGCCCAGTACCCGAAGCGGTCGCTCGGGTCGCCGTCCCCGACGATGAGTCCTGGTCGCACGATGAACGCGCGATCCCCCAGCATCGTGAGGGCGTCTTCGGCCGCCGCCTTCTGCGAGCCGTACTCGTACTCGTCGCCGGGGCGGGCGGCAGGATGCCGCGGCGCCGATTCATCGGCGCCGACCGTGGCGTCATCGGCGTACACCGAGAGGGAGGACACGTACGTCCATCGCGCCGTGCGGTCTCCGAGAGCCTCGACCGCTGCCACGACGTGCCTGGCCTGAGAGGAGATGTCGACGACGTGATCCCAGTCCTTCCGCGCGAGCGCGGCGTATACCTCGGGGTCGTCACGGTCGCCGGTCACGAGCACCGCTCCTGCCGGCGCGAGGCGCTCGCCCCGGGCCAGACATGTCACGGCCGCTCCGGACTCGAGCCATCTCCGGGCGATCCGCCCGGAAAGCCACCCCGTCCCGCCGAGGATCAGAACATTCGTCATGGCTCCATGCCACCAGCAACCGCTGCGAGAGGGAAGCCCTCTCCCCTCAGGGCAGAGGGCCCCCTCCGGGACAGCACATCGCTCAGTCGCGGAGCGCTGCTCCGAATCGCTGCGCGGCGACGTCGACACCCGCGAGCTTGGCCGCGGTGGCCTCGGCCGCCGTGAGGGTGCGATCGTCGGCGCGGAATCGCAGAGCGAAGGTGAGGCTCTTGGACCCCTCCGGCACGCCGTCTCCGCGATAGTCATCCACGAGACGCACCGATTCCAACAGCGCACCGGCTCCCTCGGCGAGGGCGGCCTGCACATCTGCGGCCGGAACTTCGGCGGGCAGTGTGAGCGAGACGTCCTGCGTGGCGGCGGGGAACGTCGACAGCGATGCGGCGACGACGCGACCACCGGCGAGCGACAGGATGCGGTCGAGATCGAGCTCGAACACGGTCGCACGCCCGGGGAGGTCGGCCCCTTCCGCCACGGCGGGGTGCAGCTCGCCGACGTAGCCGACCTCTTCGCCCGCGACCAGGAGCGATCCTGTGCGTCCGGGGTGGAGTGCCGCACGCTCGGCCTGCACGACGTCGATCTCGACGCCGGCCGCTGCCGCGATCACGCGGACGGCATCCAGCGCCTCGACGAGACCGGCGGCCTCGGCAGGGCGGCCGGGCTGGCGCGGGGCGACGTTACCGGTCAGCAGCGCCGAGATGAACCGGTGCTGCGGCGGGATGGAGGCGTTCAACTGCGCGAGGGTCTCGTCGGACGGACGCTCGCCCAGCGGCGGCACGTCTTCCGTGCCGTACTCCACTCCGGGCTCCGGAAGGAAGACGACACCCGTCTCGAAGATCGCGAGGTCGGTGAGACCCCGCGAGATGTTGCGGTGCGCGGTCTGCAGCAGGCCCGGGATGAGCGATCGACGCAGGTACGGAGCCTGCCCGTCGAGCGGGTTCGCCAGGCGGATGCTGGGCAGGTGCGCCCCCGAGGCGGATCCGTGCAGGTCGTTCTGCACATCGGTGGTGAACGGGAATGACGGCGTCTCGACGAGCCCCGCTGCGGCCAGCGCATCGGCCACCCGGCGGCGACCCTGCTGGTGCGCCGTGAGTCCGCGGCCGGACGGAGGCGTCGGCAGCACCGAGGGGATGCGGTCGAGCCCGTGGATGCGGGCGACCTCCTCGGCCAGCGTCCACTTGTCGGTGAGGTCGGGGCGCCAGGTCGGCGGGATCACGGTCCAGCCGGAACCCTCCTCCGACGCGGTGACATCGGCGCCGATGGTGGTCAGTGCGCCGGTGATCTCGTCGTCGGTGTAGTCGACGCCGATGAGCCCCTGCACGAAGCCGGCGGGAAGCTCGATCTCGCTGACGAAAACCTCGGCGAACAGTGCGCCACCCTCTTCGGTGAGCGTGCCTCCGGCGAGCTCGACCATGAGGTCGGCGGCACGGCGGGCGGCGACGAAGGGGATCAGCGGGTCGACGCCGCGCTCGAAGCGCTTGGACGCCTCGCTGGGCAGCTTGTGCCGGCGCGCCGACCGGGCGATGGTCGTCGGGTCGAAGTTCGCGGCCTCGATCAGCACGCTCCGCGTGGTGTCGCTCATCTCGGTCGTGCCACCACCCATGACGCCGGCGAGGCCGATCGGGCCGGACTCGTCGGTGATGAGGAGGTCTTCGACGTGCAGCGTGCGCTCGACACCGTCGAGGGTGGTCATCTTCTCGCCGGGGTTCGCGCGACGAACGGTGATGCCGCCGGCGAGCTTGTCGAGGTCGTAGCCGTGCAGCGGCTGACCCAACTCGAGCATCACGTAGTTGGTGATGTCGATCAGCACGCCCAACGAGCGCATGCCCGCGAGGCTGAGCCGCGCGACCATCCACGGCGGCGTCGGACGCGAGGGGTCGACGCCCCGGACGACGCGCGTCACGAACTCGCTCGCGCCGATGTTCCCGCGCACGGGGGCGACGTCCTCGACGAGGGTGGTGTGTCCACTGCCGGGCTGCAGCTCGGCGAAATCACGCTCAGCGGGGTCGCGGAAGGTCGCTCCGGTGGCGTGCGAGTACTCGCGGGCGACGCCGCGCAGGGAGAAGGCGTAGCCGCGGTCGGGTGTGACGTTGATCTCCACCGCGACGTCGTCGAGACCGAGCAGCGCGATCGCGTCGGTGCCGACAGGCGCATCGATGCCGAGGTCCGAGAGCACGACGATGCCGTTGTGCTCATCCCCGAGGCCGAGCTCGCGGGCCGAGGCGATCATGCCGTCGGACACGTGACCGTAGGTCTTGCGCGCGGCGATCGGGAACGGACCGGGCAGCACGGCACCGGGGAGCGTCACGACGACCTTGTCGCCGGCGACGAAGTTGTGCGCGCCGCAGACGATGCCGCGGATGCCACCGTGCTCTTCGCCGACATCGACCTGGCACCAGTTGATGGTCTTGCCGTTGGACTGCGGTTCGGCTTCGAGCGAGACGACCTGCCCGACGACCACGGGACCCGTGATGTCGAAGCGGTGCACGTCCTCCTCTTCGAAGCCGACGGTCACCAGCGCGTCGAGGACGTCCTCGGGCGTGGCATCGGCTGCCAGATCGACGTACTCACGCAACCACGAAAGCGGGACGCGCATCACACCACCATCCCGTACTGCTCGCTGAATCGGACATCGCCCTCGGCCATGTCGCGCATGTCCTGGACGTCGCTGCGGAACATCAGTCCTCGCTCGATGCCCATGCCGAACGCGAAGCCGCTGTACACCTCGGGGTCGATCCCGGCGGCGCGCAGCACGTTCGGGTTGACCATGCCGCAGCCACCCCACTCGATCCAGCGCGCGCCGCCCTTGAAGGTCGGGTGCCACAGGTCGAGCTCGGCGGAGGGCTCGGTGAAGGGGAAGTAGTTGGTGCGGAAGCGCGTCTCTGCCTCGGGGCCGAAGAGCTGCTTGGCGAAGTGGTCGAGCGTGCCCTTGAGGTGTGCCATCGTGATGCCCTTGTCGATCACGAGACCCTCGAACTGGGTGAACACCGGAAGGTGCGTGGCGTCGAACTCGTCGGTGCGGTACACCCGGCCTGGGCACAGCACGTAGATCGGCACCTCGCGGTCGAGCATGGAGCGCACCTGCACCGGACTCGTGTGCGTTCGCATCACCAGGTGGCGCGAGGGCGGGTCGACGTAGAACGTGTCCTGCTCCTGGCGGGCGGGGTGGTCGACGTCGAAGTTCAGAGCGTCGAAGTTGAACCACTCGTGCTCGAGCTCCGGTCCCTCTGCGATCTCCCATCCCATGCCGACGAAGATGTCGCAGACCTGGTCCTGCAGGAGGGTGAGCGGGTGGCGCGCGCCGACCCGCGTGCGCGAGGGCACGGCGGTGATGTCGACACGCTCGGCCTCGAGTCGCGCGGCGACCTCGGCCTCGGCGAGCTCGGCCTCCTTCGCGGCCAGCGCCTGGGTCACCTGCCCTCTCCCCTGACCCACGAGCTTGCCGAACGCGGCCTTGTTCTCGGGGGCGACCTGGCGCATCGAGGCGTTCAGGACCGCGAGCGGCGATCCGTCGGCGACGTGTGCGGCGCGAGCCGCTTTCAGCTCGGCGGTGTCGGCGGCTGCGGCGATCGCCGTGAGGGCGTCGGCGACAGCGGCTTCGACCGCTTCCGGGGTGATTTCAGGAGACTCTGACACGAGAATCGAGTCTACCGGGGGCACGTGGGTCCCTTTCGCGGATCAACGCGTCTTCTCGGACCCGTCTCCCTGCAGGACGATGAGCGAGGTGTTCGTCTCGCCGCCGTGCTGACGGGGATCCGGCACCGCCGGCCCAGCCTTCGGCGAGCGCTTGGCCCGACGCTGCAGGCGATAGGCGATGTAGGACAGCAGCAGACACACGGCCACGTACATCGATCCGCCGACGATCGCCGCGGGGATCAGCGGCGACCCGTAGGGCGCCTGGTTGCCGATCTGGTTGATGACGTAGAGGAGCTCCTGGTACGTGATGATGAACCCGAGCGCGGTGTCCTTCAGCGCGACGACGAGCTGCGCGATGATCACCGGCATCATGGCCCGCACGGCCTGCGGGATCAGGATGAAGTACATCACCCCGGTCTTTCGCAGTCCGATCGCGTAGCCGGCTTCCTTCTGCCCACGGGGCAACGACTCGATGCCGGCACGCAGCACCTCGGCGAGCACGGAGCCGTTGTAGACGATCAGGGCGATCACGACGGCCCAGTACGGCGGCATCTTCACACCGATCACGGGGAGGCCGTAGTACAGCAGCATCATCAGGATGAGCACGGGCACCGCTCGCAGCACCTCGATGATCCACCGGACGGGCTCACGCACCCAGGCGTGCTCCGACAGGCGCCCGATGCCGAGCAGGAAGCCGAGGGCGATGGATCCGACACCGGCGACCGCGAATGCGGCCAGCGTGGCCACCAATCCCTCGCCGAACCGGACCCAGACCGCGGAGAAGGTGAAGATGTTCCACTTCTCCGCAGAGAACTGTCCCGTGGCGAAGAGTCTCCACACGACCCAGCCGAGCACGGCGAGGACGACGAGGACCGTTGCGGCCCCGATGAGCCGGTTGCGGACGACGGCACGAGGGCCGGGGACGTCGAAAAGGACGGAACTCATCGCGCGATCCTCCACTTGTTCTCGAGAACGCGCTGCACCCAGGCGAGCAGCAGCACCAGCACCACGAACAGGACCATGACCCACAGCAGGACGACGAGGGCGTTCTCCCCGCGCTCGCTGAGCGCCGCGCGGATGGTGCCGAGGTTGACGACGGAGAACCCCGCCGCCACCGTGGTGTTCTTCATGAGTGCGATGAGCACGCTCATCATGGGCGGGACGACCGAGCGCGTCGCCTGCGGCAGCACCACGTAGCGCATGACCTGTCCGAAGTTCAGGCCGATCGCACGCGCGGCCTCGGCCTGTCCGACCGGCACCGTGTTGATGCCGGCGCGCAGCGCCTCGGCGACGTAGGTCGCGGTGTAGAGCCCGAGGGCGATCACGGCCAGCAGGAGGGAGTTCACCCGCTCCCCCAGCAGGATGGGGAGGCAGAACGCGAAGAAGAACATGACGAGGGTGAGCGGCGTGTTGCGGATCCAGTTCACATAGATGCCGCCGACGGCTCGTGCGATCGGAACCGGCGATACTCTCGCGGCCCCGACGATGAGTCCGAGAACCAGCGCGATGATGCCACCGCCCAGGAACAGCACGATGGTTCCCCACAGTGCCTCTCCCCAGAGGTCGAGGTGGTCGGTGATGACTCCCACAGCTGCTCCTGTCGATTCGAGTTCTCGGATGTTCCTGCCGATGAGCGGGGCGGTCGAACCTGTCGACCGCCCCGCAGGAATCAGCCGATCGGGTCGACCTCGGGCTGCGTCGCCTTGACGCCGGAGGCACCCAGGTTGTTGTCGAAGATCTGCTGCCAGATCTTCGCGCCGTCGGTGAGCTGCGTGTTGAAGTACTCGACCAGCGCGTCATCGCCCTTGGCGAGTCCGATGCCGTAGCGCTCCTCGCTGAACGGCTCCCCGACGACCTTCAGCTTGTCCGGGTCCTGGGCCGCGTAGCCGATGAGGATCGCCTCGTCGGTCGTGACGGCATCCACCTGACCGTTCTTCAGGTCCTCGACGCACTTCGAGTACGTGTCGTACTCCTTGGTCGGCACGTCGGGGTAGTTCGTCTTGATGTTCTGGATCGGCGTCGATCCGGTCGCCGAGCAGACCGTCGTCTCGGCACTCAGGTCGTCGACGCTCTTGATGTCACTGTCGGCGCCGACGAGGAGGCCCTGACCGGTGACGAAGTAGGGACCGGCGAAGGAGATCTGCTCCTTGCGCTTGTCGGTGATCGAGTAGGTGCCGACGTAGTAGTCGATGTCGCCGTTCACGATGGCCTGCTCGCGGTTCGCGGAGGCGATCGCCTGGAACTCGATCTTCTCCGGATCGACGCCGAGCGATGCCGCCATCCAGCGGGCGATGTCGACGTCGAATCCGGTGCGGTCGCCCGTCACCGGGTCGAGGTAGCCGAGGCCCGGCTGGTCCTCCTTGACGCCGACCTTGATCGTGCCGGAAGACTCGATCCGGTCGAACGTCGGGCTGCCGTCGATGCTGACGTCGGTCAGGACGGTCCACGGGGTGCTGCTGGAGGCCTCGCCCTCGTCGCCGCCCTCCGGAGCTCCTGTGCTGGACGGCGTACCGCTGTTGCAGGCGGTGAGCGCCAGCAGCGCGGCCGCTGCGATTCCGATACCTGCCAGTGTCCGTGTGCGTCGCATGTGCGTCTCCTTCGTGTGCTGTGTGTGCAGGGTCTGTGTGGTCGGTGCGTGGACGTCAGTGCGTGAGGAGCTTCGAGAGGAAGTCCTTGGCGCGATCGCTCTTCGGATGCGTGAAGAACTCCTCGGGAGTCGCCTCCTCCACGATCCGTCCGTCGGCCATGAAGACCACGCGGTCGGCGGCCTTGCGGGCGAAGCCCATCTCGTGGGTGACGACGATCATCGTCATTCCGTCGTGCGCCAGCTCGACCATGACGTCGAGGACCTCGTTGATCATCTCGGGGTCGAGGGCGCTGGTGGGCTCGTCGAACAGCATCACCTTGGGCTGCATCGCGAGAGCGCGGGCGATCGCCACGCGCTGCTGCTGGCCGCCGGAGAGCTGGGCGGGGAGCTTGTTCGCCTGCTGCGCGACGCCGACGCGCTCGAGCAGCATCATCGCCTCCTTCTCGGCGTCGGACTTCTTGATGCCGCGGACCTTGATCGGGCCGAGTGTCACGTTCTCGAGGATCGTGAGGTGGGCGAAGAGGTTGAAGGATTGGAAGACCATGCCGACGTCCGCCCGCAGATGCGCCAGGCCCTTGCCCTCGGCCGGGAGCTCCTTGCCGTCGATGCTGATGCTGCCGCTGGTGATCGTCTCGAGACGGTTGATCGTGCGGCAGAGCGTCGACTTGCCGGAGCCGGACGGGCCGATCACGACCACGACCTCCCCCGAGTTGACGGTCAGGTCGATGTCGGTGAGCGCCTGGAAATCGCCGTAGTGCTTCTGGACGTTCTCGACCACGACGAGCGGGGTATCAGAGGTCATCATTTCTCCAAACTAGCCACGTCGGACGCGGGTCTCCAGGCACCTCGGTGAGATTTACACGTTCGTAATCACCTGATCGCGGCACCAATGCAGCTGTGCATGGTTACCCCGCGGCCCGCCCCCACGGGCCGCGGAATCGTCCTGCTGCAGCACCCCAAAAACAGTTGAGCAGCAGGCGACGATCGTTCACGATCGACCTCACAATGACAGAGGGTGGACCCCGGTGTCAGACTTCTTGAGGATTTCTTGAGCAGTCAGCCGCGCAGGTCCCGGTAGTAGTCCACGGCCCCGGGGTGCAGAGGGACGGGACCGGTGAAGATCGCCGAACGACGGTCCAGCAACGCCGCGGTGGGCACCTCCCCCGCGATGCGCAGACGCGCGTCGAACAGCCCGGCGAGCACGTCACGCACGACGGCATCAGGGGTCGCGGCTGCCGTGACGAGATAGTTGGGCACCGCCATCGTCGGCGCGGAATCCACGAGGCCGTAGGTCCCGGCCGGGACATCTGCCGGACGGTAGGCGTGCGAGTACCGCTCGTTCACCTCGTTGACCCACTCCTGCTCGATCGGGAGCAGGCGAACCGGCGACCTCTCGGAGAGCTCCGCCACTCCAGGGGTCGGCAATCCGCCCACCCAGAAGAACCCGTCGATCTCCCCGCGCTCCATCGCGCCGATCGACTCGCTGAGGTCGAGCTGAGGGTTGCGGACAGACCCGTGATCGACGCCGGCCGCATCCAGCACGCGGGCGGCGATCACGTTCACCCCGGAGTTCTCCGCGCCGAGCGAGATCGTGCGGCCGGCGAGATCGCCGACGTCGTCGATCTCGGAGTCTCCCCTCACCACGACCTGCACGTATTCGTC
The DNA here is from genome assembly GCF_019443525.1 of Microbacterium sp. PAMC22086. Lineage (NCBI taxonomy): Bacteria > Bacillati > Actinomycetota > Actinomycetes > Micrococcales > Microbacteriaceae > Microbacterium > Microbacterium sp. PAMC22086. The sequence goes on from NZ_CP080380.1 coordinate 2,968,470, forward strand.
GTAGAGCCGAGCGAGGGCCTGCACCTCCAGCGGCGTGTCGAAGGCCCCGGTGCCGGCCACCGCATCGGCGGCCGCATCACCCTGCGCGAACCCGATCAGGGCCTCCCCCGAGCTGACCCGCAGCAGATTGTCGACGGATCCCGCCGTCTCCTGCGCCCCCATCCGGATATCCAGCGATGCGGACAGCTCTTCGGCCAGGTGACTCCCGTAGTCGTAGTAGACGCCGGTCGACCCGCCACTGGCGATCGCGTACTCCGCATCCGTCCACTCGCTCGCACGAGGATTGCACGCGGTGAGCACCGCCAGGAGCGTGATCGCGAGCGCTCCGGCGACGAGCCGCCGTGCGAGGGCCCTCACGGCGTCGTCCCGTCGTGGAGCACGAGCGCGACGGCGAGCCCGCCGCCCTCCGCCGAGGCCACGGAGAGTTCCCCGCCGACCGTCGCGAGCAGGTCGCTCGCGATGGCGAGGCCGAGCCCGGATCCGGGAGTGTCTCCGCTCTCGGCGCTGCGCCAGAACCGGTCTGTCGCCGCTGCCGCCTCCTCCGCGGTCAGACCGGGACCGTGATCGCGGACGGTGATCCGGCAGAGCCGGCCATCGCGTCGCGCACCGATCTCGATCTGCGCCCCCTCGGGGGAGAACTTCACCGCGTTGTCGATCACGGCATCCAGCGCACTCTCCACGATCGTCCGATCGGTCACGCTCATCACCGACGAATCCCCCGTGGCGCGCAAGCCGACTCCGCGCTGTGCGGCGACGTCGCGCCACGCGTCGAGGCGCCGGGCGGCGAGGGTCGCGAGGTCGACAGCGGAGATGGCCGAATCCCCGCGTCCGCCGCGCGCGAGGCCCAGCAGCGTCTCGAGGATACGGGTCATCCGTCGCCCCTCCTCCCGTGTCTCCTCGACGTCGTGCTGCCACTGCGTCCCGAGTCCGGTGGCCAGATGCTCCACGCGCAGGAGGAGAGCGTTCAGGGGGTTGCGCAGCTCATGAGAGGCGTTGAGTGCGAACTCCTGCTGGCGTGTCATCACCCGTTCGATCTCGTCGGCCATCCCGTTGAACACCTGCGCCATGCGGCGCAGCTCCGGCGGACCGTCATCCGCCGCGACCCGCGCATCCATCTCACCCCGCTCGATCGCGACCATCGCCTCATCGAGCCGGCGCACCGGCGACAGCACCCATCGAGCGAGGCGGAACACGAGGAGCACCCCGAGCGCGATGAGCACCAGCGCGATCGCGGAGATGAGGAGGAACTGCTGCAGGATCGCGGCACGCGGCGCCTCGACGTCGCCGGTGACGAGCACGGCGCCGATCACGTCCCCGTCGTCGAACACCGGCTCGGCCAGCGCCGCGTCCGTGACGGTCCAGGGGAACACGACCGTTGGCTGCTCGGCCCGCCGCCCGGAGAGGGCCAGTCTGACCCTCTCGGCGTCTTCCTCAGGAAGGACCGCCGGGTCCTGCTCGCCTGCGGCCCACACGCTGCCGCCGAGATCGAAGACGGTGACCTCGATTCCGTAGACCTCACGGAAGCGCATCACCTCGGCGTCGATCACCGCCGCGCTGCCGGATCGCAGAGCCTGACGCGCGCTCGTGGCGAAGTACCCGAGGTCGCCGAGCTGCTGGGTGTAGAACGCCTGCTGCACTCCGTGGGCGGCGCTCCATCCCGCAGCCCCGCCGAGCGCGGCCAGGATGGCGACGAGCGGTACGAGGAAGACGATGATCAGACGGCGCCGCATGCGTCACGACCCCGCAAGCCGATATCCGACCCCACGCACGGTCTCGATGACCCCGCGGACTCCGGTCTTCTTCCTGATCGCGCCGACGTGCACCTCGAGGGAGTGCCCGAACCCTCGCCAGTCGGTGTTCCACACCTCGCGGATCAGACGCTCCTTCGGCACAGCCACCCCCGGGTATCGGGCGAGGACCGCGACGATGTCGAACTCCTTGCGCGTGAGGTCGATCGGTGTGCCGTCGACGAGGACCTGCCGTGCGACGAGGTCGATCTCCACATCACCGTCATGCAGCAGCACACGGGCATCGGCCTCGGGTCGCATCGGTCGTGTTCTTCTGGTCACGGCCTCGATCCGGGCCAGGAGCTCGTGCACGTCATAGGGCTTGACCACGAAATCGTCGGCTCCGGCCCGCAGTCCTTTGATGCGCTCGGCGACCTGATTGCGCGCGGTCACGATCACGATCGGAACCTCCGAGCGGCCACGGATGCGACGGCACAGGTCGACACCGTCGATGTCGGGAAGCCCGAGATCGAGCAGGACGACCTCGGTGTCCGCACCCAGCAGGTCCAGAGCTGCCGCTCCGTCCGCCGCGCGCACGGTCGCGTATCCCGACCGAGCGAGGAACGCCTCGAGCGCGCCGGCGACGCGGTCGTCGTCCTCGACGATCAGAATCCTCATCGACTCCGTCTCCTGCTTCCTTCGGGGCCGAGAACTCAGCCGGCGGACGTGGCCCGCTGTGCGAAGGCGCTCTCGTAGAGGCACACGCTGGCGGCCGTCGCCAGGTTGAGGGATTCGGCACGGCCGAAGATGGGCAGCTTGAGCACCTGGTCCGCGAGCGCGAGCGCCTCGTCTTCGAGCCCGCGCGCCTCGTTGCCGAAGAGCCATGCGGTGGGCTCTTCGAGCACGCCCTCGGCGCGTGCCTTCAGCAGATCGTCGCCCTTCACATCGGCCGCGAGGATGCGCAGACCTGCGGCATGGGCGCGCGTGACGACATCGGCCAGGTCTCCCCCGACCGACACCGGCAGGTGGAAGAGCGACCCTGTCGTGGCGCGCACGACCTTCGGGTTGTACGGATCGACCGTGCGGCCGGTGAGCACGACGGCATCCGCACCGGCGGCGTCGGCAGCCCGGATGATCGTGCCGAGGTTCCCGGGGTCCCGCACCTCCTCGCAGATGGCCACCAGCCGTGGCGAGGAGTCGAAGATGTCGCGCACGGAAGTCGGTGTCTGCTGCACCACCGCGACCAGCCCCTGCGGGGTGACGGTGTCGGCCATCGCGTTGAGGACGTACTCGGTCACATATTCGACATCGACCTCGGCCTCGGCGGCCTTCGCACGGATGTCGGGGTGCCTCTCCCAGCCGTTCGGCGTCGCGAACAGCTCGACGATCGCCTCGGGACGGTAGGTGAGCGCCTCGCGGACGGACTGCGGACCTTCCAGAAGGAACAGGCCCGTCTCGGTTCTCGCGCTGCGCTTGGTCAGCTTCGCGACGGCTCGGACTCGGGGCGAACGGGGGTTCTCCAGCACGATCACAGTCTAGAGAACGCGCGACTGGTTCCCGCACCATCGGGATAGGGTGCCGGGATGAGCGACAGCCCCACGGTGAACAGCACTCGCCGACGGATCACCCTCGCCGTCGTCGCCGCCGTCACGGTAGGGATCGGTCTCGTCGTTCACCTCGGTGTGAGCGGGATGATCGGCGACATCGTGGGCGATGCCCTGTACGCCGTGCTCATCTACCTGCTCGTCGCGTTCCTCGCCCCGCGCCGGCCTCGTCCCGCGATCGCGGTCGTGGCATTCGTGTTCTGCGCCGCCGTCGAACTGCTCCAGCTCACCGGGCTTCCCCGCGAGTGGGCAGCCCTGTTCCCGCCGATCCGTCTCGTCCTCGGCTCGGGCTTCGATGTCCGCGACCTCGCGGTGTACGCCGGCGCGGTCGCCGTGGCGGCCCTCGTCGACGTGGTCGTCACCCGCGCATCCGCCGGTTCCGAGCCGACGAACGCCACAGGGCGCCCTCCCGAAGGAGAGCGCCCTGTGTGAAGAGATGCTTACGCAGCCGACTTCGGTGCGTTGACGTCGGAGGGCAGAGCCTTCTTCGCCGTCTCGACCAGCGTCGTGAAGGTCGCCGCGTCGTTGACCGCGAGGTCGGCGAGCATGCGACGGTCGACGGTGACACCCGCGAGGCCGAGGCCCTGGATGAAGCGGTTGTACGTCATGCCGTTCTGGCGAGCCGCAGCGTTGATGCGCTGGATCCACAGACGACGGAAGTCGCCCTTGCGCTTGCGACGGTCACGGTACGAGTAGACCAGCGAGTGGATGACCTGCTCTTTGGCCTTCCGGTACAGGCGCGAACGCTGTCCGCGGTAACCGGAGGCGCGCTCGAGGATAACCCGGCGCTTCTTGTGGGCGTTTACTGCCCGCTTGACTCTTGCCATTTTCCTGTGTTCCTATTCGTGCGTTCGGTGCGCGTCAGCGACCGAGAAGCTTCTTCGCGACCTTGGTGTCAGCCTTCGACAGCACCTGGTCCTGGTTCAGACGACGGGTGCGACGGCTCGACTTGTGCTCGAGGTTGTGGCGCATCCCGGCCTGCTGCTTCTTCAGCTTTCCGCTGCCGGTGATCTTGAAGCGCTTCTTAGCACCCGAGTGGGTCTTCTGCTTCGGCATCTTCTCTTCCTTCGTATGGCGCCTTCTCAGGCGACGGTGTCAACCCGCGGTGCGGGAGTTCTGGGGGCGGGGATCACTCCGCCGGAGCTGCGGCTGCGGGCGAATCGCTCTTCGCGTCGCGCGCCGCCTGCTTCTTGTCGGCACGCTGAGCATCGCGCACGGCGTTCTGCTCCTGCTTCGCCTCGGACTTGCTCTTGAGCGGAGCCACGACCATCACCATGTTGCGACCGTCGATGGTCGGGTTCGACTCGACGGTGCCGAACTCGGCGACGTCTTCGGCGAACTTGCGCAGCAGGCGGACGCCCTGCTCGGGACGCGACTGCTCGCGACCGCGGAACAGGATCATGGCCTTGACCTTGTCGCCGGCCTTGAGGAAGCCCTCGGCGCGCTTGAGCTTGGTCGTGTAGTCGTGCGCCTCGATCTTCAGACGGAAACGGACTTCCTTGAGGATCGTGTTCGCCTGGTTGCGGCGAGCTTCCTTTTCCTTCTGGGCGGCCTCGTACTTGAACTTGCCGTAGTCCATGATCTTGACGACGGGCGGCTTCGAGTTGGGGGCGACCTCGACGAGGTCGAGATCGGCTTCCTGCGCGAGGCGCAGCGCGGCCTCGATGCGGACAACGCCGATCTGCTCACCCGCGGGGCCGACGAGGCGGACCTCGGGGACGCGGATGCGCTCATTGGTACGGGGATCGCTGATGCGGAACTCCTTAGACGATGTGATTCGGCCACCGCGATGCTGTCTGCATCACGGGCGAAATCGGAATCGTCCCCGCCCACCGGCATTCAGACGCCGGCTCCGCACCCTACCTGCCGGGTCCGTCTTGCGATCGGAGCCGGTGGAGTGCAAGACCCGGTAGCCTTGAACGGCAAGCGCGGGTGGGAAGTGAATCCTCTTTCGATCCGGAGCATGACGCTCCGGAGCCCGCCAAAGTCTAACAGAAAGCAAGGCGAAGTGACGAACCAGGCACCGGACGAGGCTGCACGTGAGCGCGAAGAGCGCTGGGCACGTCAGGAGGAGGCCGCATCGTCGGCCACCCGAGACATCGCCGATGTACCCGCTGTCGAGGTGATCACCACCGCCGCCGTGCACCTCATGAGCGCCGCAGCCGTCAAGCTCGGACTCGCCGACGATCCCGACGCCGCGGCGCAGATCGACCTCGACGAGGCGCGCAAGCTCATCAACGCTCTCGCCGGCCTCATTACCGCCGGCGCTCCCGAGATCAGTGACATGCACGCCCGCTCGCTGCGTGACGGTCTTCGTTCGCTGCAGCTCGCCTTCCGCGAGGCATCGACGATTCCCGACCCGATCGGCAAGGGACCGGGCGAGAAGTGGACCGGTCCGGTCAACTAGTCAGGGCTGCAGGATCAGGGGTTCCGCGGTGGAGGGGCCGGGGCAGGCGCCTCCGGTGTGGGTCCAGGCAATCGCCTCTTCAGCCTCGTGGATGAGGGTTCCCTGCGCGTCGAAGAGACGGATGTCGACGTCTTCCGGCGTGGACATGTCGAACATGAGGCTCCACGTCCCGTCGTCCTGACGGGACGTGGAGAACATGTTGGTCGAGGAGGTCTCGTCCTCCCCCGGCGCCGGTGAGCACTCCGCGTCCACGCAGAACTGGACGGCCGCGACCGCGGGGAATGCGCTCACGTCGACGACCGCCCCGTTGACGTAGCCGATTGCCGGGCACGCGGTAAAGCAGCCCGTGGTGCCGGTCGCGGCACCACACAGGAGCACGACCACGGCGAGGACTCGCATCAGACCGCGGGACATGCCCCGATCGTAGCGAAAGCGGTCAGGCGCTGCGGCGGAGCTTCACCGTGAGCGAATCCGCGAGCACGGCGATGCGGTCGTCGGACGCCCAGCGCTGAGCGAGGCGAGAGAGCACGGCGTCGAGCACCTCACGCTCCAGACCGTCGACGAGCTCGAGGATCACGATCAGCTCAGGGCCCCGGAGCCGTGCGTCGGGATCGCCCGCGGCCACCGCCACGTCGATCACGGCCAGTTCGTGCGCCACGCTCTCCTGGAGCGCGGTGAACACCTCGGTGGAGAGGAAGCTCGGCTCCCAGCGGTGCTCCTGAGCGATCGCCCACACCGCGGGGCGCCGGATGACGAACTCGGTCTCGGAGGTCGGGTCGAGCACGATCAGGTCGGTGTCTTCCGCGGAGGCCGCCAACGCGGCGCGGACCGCCTCGACCGGAATCGGTCGCGCGGTCGGATCCCAGGCCTGCATGGCCTGGACGGAGGAGAAGACCGGCTGCACGCGGCGTCCGTCGGGAGCCGCCACCGTCACGATGGACAGCTCCTGCGTCTTGTCGACGGTGAGTCCGTTCGGCGCGACGCCCTCGTCGCCCTTCTCCGCGATGAGCGGCACCAGCACCCGCGCACCCCGGAAGGCGTCGACCACCTCAGCCTGGCTGCCCTGTCCCGCACGGAAGCGAAGGATCGCGGCCAGGAGAGCGGGGTCTGCGGAGCCGTCGTCCCCCGCGTGCGGGTTCGACTCGAAGCTGCGCCCCTCCCAGGGGACGCCGGCCGAATCGCCGTGGTTGTGCGACTCGGGCCCGCAGGCGTGCGCGTCAGTCTCCTGCGACATCCAGTGCCTCAGCCAGCGTGAACGCGCCGGCGTAGAGTGCCTTGCCGACGATCGCTCCCTCGACGCCCAGCGGCACGAGCTCACGGAGCGCGGCGATGTCGTCGAGGCTCGAGATCCCACCGGATGCGACGACCGGCTTCGGGGTGCGCGAGGTGACCTCACGCAGCAGTTCGAGGTTCGGGCCGCGGAGCGTGCCGTCCTTCGTGACGTCGGTGACGACGTACCGGCTGCAGCCGGCGTCCTCGAGGCGCTCGAGCACCTCCCAGAGGTCACCGCCCTCCTTGGTCCATCCGCGGGCGGCGAGAGTCGTGCCCCGCACATCGAGGCCGACTGCGATGGCCTCGCCGTAACGACCGATCACGTCAGCAGCCCACTCCGGGTTCTCCAGCGCCGCGGTGCCCAGATTGATCCGGGTGGCGCCGCTCTCCAGAGCCGCCTCCAGCGTCGCGTCGTCGCGGATACCGCCCGAGAGCTCGATGTTCACGCCCTTGAACTGCTTGATGACCTTGCGCAGGATCGGCGCATTGCTGCCGCGGCCGAATGCGGCGTCGAGGTCGACGAGGTGGATCCACTTGGCACCCTGCGCGGCCCACTGCCCCGCTGCATCCAACGGGTCGCCGTAGCTGGTCTCGGTGCCGGCCTCGCCCTGGGTCAGGCGGACGGCCTTGCCCCCGGCGACATCGACCGCGGGAAGGAGCGTGAGCGAGGGGGACTGCGCGAAGTCGTTCATGGGGTCCTTGGATCGGGAAGCTCTTCGGCCCGGTGCGGGCACGAGAACCGAGGGTAGTCCGCCGGACGGCGGGGAACAAAACGGATGACGCCTGCCGGCGTCGTCAGAGACTCTGGACCCAGTTGCGCAGCAGCTGGATGCCGGCCTCGCCGGACTTCTCCGGGTGGAACTGCGTCGCTGAGAGCGGACCGTTCTCGACCGCGGCGAGGAAAGGATCCCCGTAAGTCGTCCAGGTGAGGACGGGCTCGGGGAACGGCGGGATGACGTCGAGCTCCCAGGACTGCGCGGCATAGGAGTGCACGAAGTAGAAGCGCTCCTGCTCGATGCCTCGGAAGAGCACGCTGTCGGCACCGGGCTCGACCGTGTTCCAGCCCATGTGCGGAAGCACCGGTGCGTTGAGCTGGGTGACGGCCCCCGGCCATTCGCCGAGGCCCTCGGTGTCGTGGCCACGCTCGACGCCGTGCTCGAACAGCACCTGCATCCCGACGCAGATCCCGAGCACAGGGCGACCGCCGGCCAGACGGCGGTCGATGATCTCGTCTCCGCCATGGGCGCGCAGGGCGTCACGCACGGCCTGGAACGCTCCGACGCCGGGCACGACGAGACCGTCGGCCTCGAGAGCGGTGGCGCGGTCGCGTGTCAGCACGGCATCCGCACCCGCTGCCACGAGCGCCTTGACGGCCGAATGGACGTTGCCCGACTCGTAGTCGAACACCGCGATGCGAGGTGCTGCGCTCACAGCGCACCCTTCGTGGAGGGGACGCCATCCACGAGAGGGTCCAGCGCCTTGGCCTGACGGAACGCACGGGCGAACGCCTTGAACTCCGCCTCGGCGATGTGATGAGGGTCGCGTCCGCCGAGTACGCGCACGTGCACCGTCAGAGCCGCGTTGAACGTGATGGCCTCGAACGAGTGACGCACGAGCGAACCCGTGAAGTGCCCGCCGATGAGGTGGTGCTCGAACCCCGCGGGCTCACCCGTGTGCACGAGGTAGGGACGACCGGAGATGTCGACGACGGCCTGAGCGAGCGCCTCGTCGAGCGGAACGAGCGCGTCGCCGTAGCGGGAGATGCCGGACTTGTCGCCGAGGGCCTCGAGAATCGCCTGGCCGAGCACGATCGAGACGTCTTCGACAGTGTGGTGCGCGTCGATGTGCGTGTCGCCGGACGCGCGCACGGTCAGGTCGGTGAGCGAGTGCTTGGCGAACGCGGTGAGCATGTGGTCGAAGAACGGCACCGACGTGTCGATGCGACTCGCACCGGTTCCGTCGAGATTCAGCTCGAGCTCGACGGTGGACTCCGACGTGCTGCGCACGCGGCTCGCTGTGCGCGGGGTCAGTGCGGGGGTGCTCATGAAGCCGATCCTATCGAGGCCAGGGCGTCCAGGAACGCGGTGGTCTCGGCCTCGGTTCCGGCACTCACCCTCAGGTGGCCGGGGATGCCGACGTCGCGCACGAGCACGCCGCGGTCGTAGAGCTGCTGCCACGTCGCCTTCGGGTCGGCGACTCCGCCGAACAGCACGAAGTTCGACCACGTCTCGTGCGGCTGATAGCCGAGCGCCTCGAGGGTGGCCGTGATCCTGTCGCGCTGTTCGACGATCTCCTCGACCATCCCGAGCATGACGTCGGCGTTGCGCAGTGCCGCGATGGCCGCTGCCTGGGTGAGGGCGCTCAGGTGATAGGGCAGACGCACCAGCCGCAGCGCGTCGATGAAGGCCGGATCCGCCGCGAGATAGCCGACGCGAGCGCCCGCGAACGCGAACGCCTTGCTCATCGTGCGCGAGACGGCCAGTCGCGGACGCCCTTCGAGCAGCGTCAATGCGGACACCGCGTCGCGGGGAGCGAACTCCTGGTAGGCCTCGTCGACGATAACGATGCCCCGAGCCGCGTCGTAGACGGCTTCGACGACGTCGAGCCCCAGCGGCGTGCCGGTGGGGTTGTTGGGCGAGCAGAGAATCACCACGTCCGGGTCGGCGGCCCGCACCTGCTCGGAGGCCTCCTCCGGCGTGATCGTGTAGTCGGGCTGCCTGGTGCCGGCGATCCACCGCGCCCCGGTCCCCTGGGCGATCAACGGGTACATCGAGTACGTGGGTGCGAAGCCGAACGCCGTGCGCCCCGGCCCGCCGAACGCCTGGAGGATGTGCTGGAGCACTTCGTTGGACCCGTTGCCCGCCCAGATCTGCTCGGGGGTGAGCCCGTGCCCCAGATACTCGGCGAACGACTCACGAAGGGTGCTGAACTCCCGGTCGGGGTAGCGGTTGACGTCGCGGATCGCCACGGCGATGTCGTCGAGGATGTCGCTGGCCACTTCACCCGGGATCGGATGTGTGTTCTCGTTCACGTTGAGCGCGATCGGAAGGGGCGCCTGCGGAGCGCCGTACGGCGTGAGTCCGCGAAGATCATCACGTAGCGGGAGATCGTTGAGGGAGAGGGTCACCCTTCCCATGTTAAGCGGCGCCCCGAGTCGATGACGCAAAGTTGCTGCAGCGACGCTGCGGCAGGATCAGTTCACGTACTGGGCCGGGATGGCCAGTGTCTGACCGATCTGGAGCTCGCCACCACGCAGCAGGTTCATCCGGCTGATCTCACCGATCACGTCGCGCGGGTCGGCGTCGGGGGCGACGCCGGTGGCGATCGACCAGAGCGTGTCGCCGGGCATGACCGTGACGGTCTCGACGCTGACGGCCGCGGTGTCTGCACCCGAGGCGATCGCACTGCCACCGCTGAGTGCGGCGAACGCGATGCCGACCGCGAGCGGCACGGAGGCGAAGGCCAGCAGCACGGCGCGGCCACGCGTCGTCAGTCGGAGTCGCGTCGAAGGACGGGTCGACGCCGGAATGACTGCTGCGGTGCTGAAGCTGATGCTGCTCATGTGGTGCTCCTTAGCCTGTCCCGGAGCCGTGAGGCGACCGGGGAAGTTGGCGTAGCGTTCGCATTCCCGCCTCGGCCGGGAGCCGTGAATGCGAAGCTACGTACCGAAGATATCTTCGAGTTCGAACATCTGTCAAGTATTCTTCGAAACCCCGCCGACGATTAGGCCGACACGCTCGAACAGATCTTCCAGATCGGCCCGATTCTCGGATACGGTTTCGATAAGGACACCCCACCACGGGCCTCCGACATTCGAAGAGGGACGTCGGATCACGCACTGAAGGAGCACCATGAGCGAGAACTCTGCCCCCGAGTCGGAGGCACCGCGCACGCGCCGCCGGAAGAGCCTCAGCCCGAAGCAGATGGCGATCCTCGAGGTCATCCAGAACTCGATCGCGCACCACGGCTACCCCCCGAGCATGCGCGAGATCGGCGACGCCGTCGGCCTCAAGTCCCTCTCCAGCGTCACCCACCAGCTCGGACAGCTCGAGCTCAGCGGCTATCTGCGCCGCGACCCCGGGAAGACGAGAGCCATGGAAGTGCTCATCGATCTGCCTGGCACCAGCACCGAGAGCCCCGCCGACGTGGCGACCCCGGTCGGAGACGCCGCGCTCGTCCCCCTCGTCGGGCGCATCGCAGCCGGCGTGCCGATCACCGCCGACCAGCAGGTCGAGGAGATCTTCCCCCTCCCCCGCCAGCTGGTGGGCAAGGGCGACCTCTTCATGCTCAAGGTCTCCGGCGAGTCGATGATCGATGCCGCCATCTGCGACGGCGACTGGGTCGTCGTCCGCTCCCAGAACAGCGCCGAGAACGGCGAGATCGTGGCAGCGATGCTCGACGGCGAGGCCACCGTCAAGGTGCTGCGTCGCCGCGACGGCCACACCTGGCTGCTCCCCCGCAACTCTGCGTTCGAGCCCATCCTCGGCGATGAGTCCGTGATCCTCGGGAAGATCGTCGCGGTACTGCGCGCGGTCTGAGACAAGACGGCACGACGAAGCCCCTCCCGGGTACCGGGAGGGGCTTCGTGGCGTCGGGCAACGGATCAAGACCGCGATGCTCCCGTCCTGACGCACGGGCGTCCGACGCCTAGGCTCGAAGCATGTCGTCGTCCCCCTACGGTTCCTGGCCCTCGCCCTTCTCCGCGGCCTCCGTCGCGGCTTCCTCTCCGCGCATCGACGGAGCCCGCTTCGTCGGTGCGGAGATCTGGTGGGGTGAGTCGGTACCCGCCGAGAAGGGACGCGTGACGGTGCGGAGTTCTTCCGGCTCCGAGATCCTCCCCGCCCCCTGGAGCGCGCGCTCTCGCGTGCACGAGTACGGCGGAGGCGCCTGGACGGCCGATGAGCACGGCACGCTATTCTTCGTCGACGCAGGAGACCAGCGGGTGCGCCGCCTGAGCGTCGGAGCCGAACCCGTCGCCCTCACCGCCCCGGGCCCCTCGCACGGCGGTCTGCGCGTGCAGAACGGCCGCCTGCTGGCCGTGCGCGAAGACCTCTCGACCACGCCGCACATCCGCTCGGTCGTCGAGATCCCGCTCGATGGATCCGCCGCCGAAGACCCGTCCGCGATCAGGGTGATCGTGCAGGGAGACGGCTTCTTCGCCCACCCCGCCCTCTCTCCCGACGGCACCCGCGCAGCATGGGTCGGCTGGGAGCGAGGACGGATGCCGTGGGAGGACGCGCACGTTCAGGTCGCAGAGGTCCCCGGCGGGACGCCGCACACGATCCCCTCGCGGGCGGCGCTGCAGCCCGAGTGGCTCAGCGACGCGGAACTAGTCTTCGCCGACGATCCCGACGGTCGCTGGGCTCTGCAGCGTGTCACGCTCGACGGGGTGGCTCCCACCGGGCCGGCGCGGCCGTTCGCCCCTGCTGGCGCTCCTGTCGATGCGGATACCGGCTACGGGCTGTGGGTGCTCGGCAACCGCTGGTACCAGCCGCTCGACGACGGCCGCATCGTCGCCGTCCGCACGAACGGCCGCGACGAGGTCGTCGTGATCGATGCCGAGGGCGGCGTGAGCGTGATCGACTTCCCCGGTGACGGCCACGTGAGCATCGACGCCGTCGACGACACCAGGGTGCTCCTCTCGGGCAACGGCTCTCGGGCGACGGCGGGCCTGTGGTGCGTCGACATCGAATCCGGCGAGTTCATCGCCGTGCGCGGCGGCGAGCCGGTCGATCCGGAGTGGATGCCCGCGTCCATCCCGATCGAGATCGAGGGTCCCCGCGGCGCGGTGCACGCCTTCGCCTATCCTCCGGCCAACCCCGATGCGTCGGCGCCCGACGATGAGCGCGCACCCTACGTCGTGCTGGTGCACGGCGGACCGACGGCGCACGTCACCGGCGCTGCGTCCGCGGCGATCGCCTTCTACACGAGCCGGGGCATCGGCGTGCTCGACGTGAACTACGGAGGATCCACCGGCTACGGCCGCGCCTACCGCGAGCGTCTCGACGGCCAGTGGGGCGTCGTCGACGTCGACGACGTGATCGCGGCCGCCCGCGGACTCGCCGACGCCGGACTCGCCGACCCCGCCCGCATCGCGATCCGCGGCGGTTCGGCAGGTGGTTGGACCGTGCTGTCGGCGCTGGTCCGCGGTGGTGCCTTCGCCGCCGGGATCAGCCGCTACGGCGTGGCCGACCTGCGCATGCTGGTGGCGGAGACGCATGACTTCGAGGCGTCGTACATCGACGGCCTGGTCGGACCGCTCCCCGAGTACGAGCATCTGTACATCGAGCGTTCGCCGCTCACCCACACCGATCGCATCGATGTGCCCGTGCTGCTCCTGCAGGGTGGGGAGGACCGCGTGGTTCCGCCGTCGCAGTCCGAGGCGATCCGCGATGCGCTCGCGACCCGCGGCATCGACCACGAGTACGTCCTGTACCCCGCCGAGGGGCACGGCTTCCGCAGCGCGGAGACGATCGTCGACGCCCTCGAACGGGAGCTGAGGTTCCTCGGCCGCGTCTTCGGGTTCGAGCCGCGCCTGTGAGGGCCGGGGACTACTCCCCTACGCGGTTGCGCAGCCGCATGGCGCGGTCGGCCTCTCGGGTGTCCTGACGCTCGCGCAGGGTCTGGCGCTTGTCGTATTCGCGCTTGCCCTTCGCCAGGGCGATCTCGACCTTGGCACGACCGTCCGAGAAGTAGAGCTTCAACGGGATCAGTGTGTATCCGCCTGCTGACACCGCGTGCGCGATCTTGGCGATCTCCTCGCGGTGCAGCAGGAGCTTGCGGATGCGCTTGGCCGAGTGGTTCGTCCAGTGCCCCTGCGAGTACTCGGGGATGTGCACGGAGTCGAGGAAGACCTCGTTCCCCTTGACGAACGCGTAGCCGTCGCTGAGGTTGGCGCGCCCCTGACGCAGTGACTTGACCTCGGTGCCGGTGAGCACCATCCCCGCTTCGTACGACTTCTCGATCGTGTAGTCGTGACGTGCGCGACGATTGGTCGCGATGACCTTCTCTCCGCGTTCCCTGGGCATGATGCTCTCCTGTTGCCGTAATGAGCTCGATCGATCGATCCGACCGAGCAGCCTTTCAGGCTATCAGGTACGCAGCCAGCGTCGGATCGCGAAGCCGGCCGAGAGCGCGGCGAGGATGACGCCGATGCCGATCAGCACGGGAACCACGAGCGCGGCATCCTGCATCGTCACCCATGTCGTGATGAACGGAACCCGGCCCCGAAGGTAGCCGTTGACTCCGAAGTGCACGCCGGCCACGACCGCGGCGCTGGCCAGGGCCGAGCCGAGGAAGGCCGCGAACACGCCTTCGAGGACGAACGGCGTCTGGATGAAGCGGTTGGACGCTCCGACCAGGCGCATGATGCCGATCTCCTTGCGTCGGGCATACGCCGACAGCCGGATGGTGGTTCCGATCAGCAGGGTGGCCGCGATGAGCATGAGCACCGCGATGCCCACCGCGATGTATGTCGCGACGGTCAACGCGGAGAACAACGGCTCGAGGTATTGGAGCTGATCCTTGACCTGCTCCACACCGGCCTGTCCGCTGAACGCCTCGGCGAGCACCTGCGACTGGCCCGGGTCCTTCATGGTGACGAAGAACACCTCGAAGGCCTGGTCGGGCGTGAGCACGCTCGCCTGATCGGCGCCGAGCTGATCGACGAGCTTGGCGTAGGTCTCTTCCTTGGTGTCGAACGTCATCGAGCTGATGAGCGGCTTGAGCGCGTCCCCCTCGAGCTGTGCACGGACGGCGGTGACCTGCTCCTCGCTCGCGGCGCCGTCGAGGCAGGTCTCGGATTCCGAGACCGCGGAGCACATGTACACCGCGACCTGGGCGCGCTCGGCCCAGTAGCCGCGCATGACGCCGATCTGTCCCTGCATCAGGATCGCCGCACCCACGAACGTCAGGGAGACGAAGGTGACGAGCACGACGGAGATCACCATCGAGATGTTCCGCCGGAGCCCGCCCAGGGCTTCGGTCAGGATGAGTCCGATTCTCATGAGGTCGGGCCCACTTCCTCGTCGTCTTCATCGGAGAGGCCGAGGCGATCGGCGACTCCGAGCTCGGCGACGTCGACCGTCGGCAGCGTGATGGGGTGTGTTCGCGGGCGGATGACCGCCGGAGGTTCGACGGCGGCGGGAGGCTCCACGACGTTCGCGGCAGAATCAGCGGCCTGCGAAGGTGCGGGCTCCGGGGGCTCGACCGTGCGCGGCGCCGGGGGAACCACGGTCTCCCCGTCGCGGTCGACCGCGGCCGCGGCCTTGCGCTGCGTGCTGAGCTCCTCCGCCAGGGCGGCACGCACCATGGAGAGGTCCGCGGTCTGACGCTGTACTTCCTGCACGGCGGTGAGCGCGGCCGCTGCCGCGGCCCCACGCACCTCCTCCGGAACGAGGCGCGGGATGTTGGAGGTGTCGCCGTACCCGCCGTGCACCTCATCGCGAACCATCTCGCCGTCACTCAGCTCGATCACGCGGCGCTGCATCTGGTCGACGAATCCGGCTTCGTGGGTGGCCATCAGCACGGTGGTGCCGCCGGCATTGATGCGGGCGAGCAGCTGCATGATGTCGACCGAGGTGGCGGGGTCGAGGTTTCCGGTCGGCTCGTCGGCGAGCAGCACCTGAGGACGATTGACCAGAGCGCGCGCGATCGCGACGCGCTGCTGCTCACCGCCGGAGAGCTCGTGCGGCATCCGCTTCTGCTTGCCGTCGAGACCCACGAGCGCCAAGGCCTCCGGAACAGCCTGCTGGATGAAGCCGCGCGACGAACCCGTCACCTGAAGCGTGAAGGCGACGTTCTGGTAGACGGTCTTCGACGGCAGAAGTCGGAAGTCCTGGAAGACCGACCCGATGTGGCGGCGGAAATACGGCACCTTGCGGTTGGCGAGCGCCCGCAGGTCTCTGCCGAGCACAGCGACCCGCCCCGTCGTCGGGACGTCTTCGCGCAGGATCAGGCGCAGACAGGAGGATTTGCCGGAGCCAGAGGCGCCGACGAGGAAGACGAACTCCCCGCGCTGCACTTCGAAGTCGACACCGGAGAGGGCGGGCTTCGACGTCCCGCGGTAGCGTTTCGTGACGTTCTCGAACCGAATCATGGCGCTACGAGCCTAAGCGCGGGCTCTCCCCTGGCCGCGAGCGACACCCCGCACGACGCTTCCGTCCTCCGACCGGATGGGGATTGCTCCCCATCCACGACCCACTGCCACGTCGCCTGCCACTGCTATACATGAAGATGTCGGCTGCAGGAAGTGGCCGCCGAGTTCTTTCAAGGGGGACCCATGACTACGCCCGCAGGATGGTACGACGACGGATCCGGTCGACAGCGCTGGTGGGACGGCCAGCAGTGGACCGAGCACTTCGCCCCGGAGACCACCGATGCCCCGGCCGTCTCCGAGGAGCAGCTCGTCGTCGAGGAGCAGGTCGTCGAGACCCCATCGATCGATGACACCGTCGTCCGTCCGTCCGACGAGACGCCGATCTCCCCCGAGTCGTCGGATCCGTCGCAGACGGCTTCCGCAGGTCTCACCGCTCAGGATGTGAATGATGCTCCCGGGGCGACGGCGGCGACGACCCCGCTCAGCGACGACCTCGGCGCATACTCCGCGCCGGCGGCTCCCGCCTACCCGGTCGGCGCAGCCGCGCCGTCGTCGGATTCCTACCCGGGCGCCGCGCCGGCCTACCCCGGCAGCACGACGGGCTACCCCGCCGCCGCCGGGTATGGGCAGCCCGGTCCCGAGGAGCCTAAGAAGGTGTCGGTCCTCGGACTCGTCGGACTCGGGCTCGCGGCGCTCGGCACGATCCTGGTCTTCATCCCGGTGATCGGCTTCATCGGCTTCTTCCTGCTCGCCGCCGGGTTCATCGTCTCCCTCGTCTCGGTCTTCCTCAAGGGCAAGAAGTGGCCGGGCATCACGGGGCTCATCCTCGCGGTCGTCGGGACGATCATCGGCATCGTGATGTCGTTCGTCTACCTCTTCGCCTTCGCCCAGGGAGTGAGCGAAGAGATCGACAGGATGCCCACCTCTTCTCCGTCGATCGAGGCGACCGCGCCGAGCGAGACCGAAGGAACCGACGGCACCGAGGGAACCGACGGGACGGGTCGCCCCACTGCGGAGGAACTCGCGGTCGGCATCACGGCGATTATCCAGTCCACCGGGGCTGAGGGCTACACGCCCGAACACATCACCTGCTTCGCCAGCGAGTTCGCGAATTCAGATCTCGACGACGAGACGCTGCGCATCATCGCCTCAGGCGACAGCGCCGAGTTCAGCGATCCCGATGTCGCGCTCGCGTTCACCGAGAAGTTCGCCGACGCGTTGCCGGTCTGCCTCGTCCCCTGACCCGGACGCATGTCGAAGAAGGCCTCAGGAGCATCGCGCTCCTGAGGCCTTCTTCACGCGGTCGTCCTGTCATTCGACACAGGGCGCCCAGCGCCGCTACCGTCGTCATGACGGCCACACCGCTGAGGATCGGCCGGCGTAGCGAGAATGACCTCACCACGCATTCGCCGACCGAGAAAGACACACGGGGAAGCCTGATGACAACACCTGCCGGCTGGTACGACGACGGCTCCGGGAACCGACGGTGGTGGGACGGTCTGCAGTGGACCGAGCATGTCGTCACGGGGAGGCCGGCGCCTGGCGGCGAGTCGACAGCGTCTGAACCGACAGTGCAGGAGCCGACGGCTTCCGAACCGGCGCCGGAGGCTCCTGTGCCGGCCGTACCCATCACCCCGCCCGCCGACGCCGAACCGGCACCCTTCGTCCCGCCGTACACGCTCGCGGGCCAGATGCCCGCGCCCGCTGCGACCACGTCCCCTGCCGGTACGACGTATCCGGCATACGGCGGATACCCGGCGGCGTCGTGGCCGGTCGCACCGTCTCCGCAGCCCGCGACCGGAGTGCCGGTGGTGGGGATCATCGGACTTGTCGCCGTGGTCATCGGCGTCGTCTGCGCCTGCTTCCCGGTGATCGCGATCGCCGGTTGGGCGCTGCTCGCCGTGGGCTTCGTGATGTCGCTGATCTCGCTCTTCCTGCGCGGACGGAAGTGGCCCGGCATCACCGGACTGGTCGTAGCCGTCATCGGCGCGGTCCTCGCCGCCGCGGTCTCTTTCCTCGTGCTGGCGACGTCGTCGATCGCGGAGAACGGCGACAGTCCGTTCGCCGCTCCCGGCGATCGCCCGTCGTCCGAGGGCGATTCCCCCACCGGACGCGAGGATCCCTCCACCATCGAGGGTGCGGAGATGGTCCCCTTCGAGGAGCTCGAGGTCGGCGACTGCCTCCCCCTGGTCGAATACACCGACGACGACGTGATCTTCGATCTTCCCGTCGTGCCGTGCGAGCAGCCCCACACCGACGAGATCTACCTCATCTTCGACGTCGAAGACGGCGAGTTCCCCGGGGACGACGCCCTGGGCGTCACGGCGTCGGACGGCTGCCTCGCGGCGTTCGAGTCGTACGTCGGCGTCTCCTACGACGTCTCCGAGCTCGATTACTACTACTACCAGCCGACGAAGTCATCCTGGAACCACGCATCGGATCGCACCGTGCAGTGCATCCTCTTCAGCTACGAGGAAGTGACCGGAACCCTCAAGGGCGCGAACTACTGACCGACGACGCACACGAAGAAGGCCCCGGATCTCTCCGGGGCCTTCTTCGAGGACTCAGTCCTCGATCTTGCGCTTGCGCCAGCGGATGCCCGCCGAGATGAAGTCGTCGAGGTCGCCGTCGAACACCGCCGCCGGGTTGCCGGACTCCTGTCCGGTGCGGAGGTCTTTGACCAGCTGCTGCCCGTAGAGGAAGTACGAGCGCATCTGGTCGCCCCAGCTCGCGGTGATGTTGCCCGCGAGCTCCTTCTTCTTCGCCGCTTCCTGCTCCTTCTGCAGGAGCAGGAGTCGCGTCTGCAGCACGCGCATCGCGGCGGCGCGGTTCTGGATCTGCGACTTCTCGTTCTGCATCGACACGACGATGCCGGTCGGGAGGTGGGTGAGGCGCACGGCCGAGTCGGTCGTGTTGACCGACTGCCCACCGGGGCCGGAGGAGCGGAAGACGTCGACGCGGATGTCGTTCTCCGGGATGTCGACCTCGGTGGCCTCTTCCATCAGCGGGATGACCTCGACAGCGGCGAACGACGTCTGGCGCTTGTCGGCGGAGCCGAACGGGCTGATGCGGGCGAGGCGGTGGGTTCCGGCCTCGACCGAGATGGTTCCGAAGGCGTAGGGCGCATCGATCTCGAAGGTCGCAGACTTGATGCCCGCACCCTCCGCGTAGGACGTGTCCATGACCTTGACGGGGTACTTGTGACGCTCGGCCCAGCGCAGGTACATGCGCATCAGCATCTCGGCGAAGTCGGTGGCGTCGTCGCCGCCGGCGCCGGATCGGATCGTGATGATCGCGGCGCGCTCGTCGTACTCGCCATCGAGGAGCGTCTGCACCTCGAGCTGGTTGATGAGGTCGGTGAGAGCGGCGAGCTCGGCGCGGGCTTCCTGCGCGGAGTCCTCATCGCCCATCTCGTTGGCGAGCCCGATCAGGACCTCGAGGTCATCGAGACGCTGAGCGATGCCGGTGATGCGGGCGAGCTCGGACTGGCGGTGGCTGAGTGCGCTGGTCACCTTCTGCGCGTTCTCGGTGTCGTCCCAGAGGTCGGGGGCACCGGCCTCCTCGCTGAGACGCGCGATGTCGTCGCGGAGACGGGAGACATCGACGACCTCGCTGATGTCGCCGAAGGTGTGCCTGAGCGCCTGGATTTCGGCGGAGAGATCTAGTTCGAGCATGACACCTCAGCCTAACGTGCCGCCTGCCCGCGCGGGGACCCCGTCGTCGGAGACCTTTCCGCAACGGGAGTAGCGTGAAGCTGTGAGCAGTGCTTCGACGGTCCTTCGACAGTTCGGGCCCATGGTGTATCTGCCGACGATCCTCTTCGCCCTCGGCGAAGGCGCCGTGATTCCGCTCATCCCGGTGCTCGCCGCATCCATGGGCGCCGACGTGGCGTTCGCCGCCCTCGTGGCCTCCGCCCTCGTTATCGGTCAGTTGTGCGGCAACCTTCCTGCCGGCTGGGCCGTGGGCAAGATCGGCGAGAGGTACACGATGGTCATCGCCGGCGTGATCGCCATCGTCGCCGGACTCGGAATGGTGTTCGCGCCCTCGCTCGGCGTGCTGGCGGCCTCGGTCTTCCTCCTCGGGATCTGCGCGGCGGCCTTCGGTCTCGCCCGCCACGCGTTCATGACCACTCGCGTGCCGGTCGCCTTCCGTGCGCGTTCGCTCTCGCTGCTCGGCGGCAGCTTCCGCCTCGGCATCTTCATCGGCCCCTTCGTGGCTGCGGGGCTCCTGCAGCTGTTCGGGAGCGAGAGTGCGGCGATCTGGTTCTTCCTGGGCTGCCTGATGGTCATGGTCGTGCTGGTGCTCTTCGGGCCCGACCCCGAGAAGATGATCCCGCCGGTACCGTCGACCACTCACGAGCGCTATCTGGAGGACTCCGGCGAGGCGGTGAGCGGGTCGATCCCGACGATCGAGCGCCTGGGCATCCTCCAGACCATGTGGCGTCAGCGCGCGGTGCTCGGCCGGCTCGGGCTCGCCGCCGCGTCGCTCTCCGCGGTCCGCTCGGCGCGACAGGTGGTGCTGCCGCTGTGGGGACTGTCGCTGGGATTGGATGCCTCGACCATCGCCCTCGTGGTCGGCATCTCGGGCGCCATCGACTTCGCGCTCTTCTATGCGAGCGGCCAGGTGATGGACCGGTTCGGCAGACTGTGGGCGGCGATGCCGGCGATGGTTCTCATGGGCGCAGGGTTCCTCGCCCTGTCGTTCACGCACGACGTGGATGCGGCGGTTCTGTGGTTCGGCATGTTCGCCGCCGTCCTCGGTGTCGGCAACGGCCTCTCGAGCGGCATCCTGCTGACTCTGGGCGCCGACGTCGCCCCGAAGCGGGAACCCGCGGCGTTCCTCGGATCCTGGCGCACGCTCACCGATGCGGGCGGGGCGATCGCTCCGCTGCTCGTCTCGGCCATCACGGCTGTCGCCGCCCTGCCGTTCGCGGCGGCCGCGATGGGCGTGGTCGGCCTCGTCGGCGCTCTGGGGTTCCTGCGGTGGATTCCGCAGTTCGTCCCGCGGGCGCGACCGGAATCCGGCGACGACTCCTCCGAGGGGGAACAGGAATGACCCAGGCTCTGGAGGCGGATGCCCACCGACTGGTCTCGACCTTCGTGCCCCGATCGGAACGAGACCGTGCAGCGCAGGCCGACTTCGCGTCGTTCTTCGCGGCAGAGGGTGGCCCGGTGCATCGGGAGGCAGGACCCGATCACCTCACCGCGTCGTGCGTGGTGTTCGACGCATCACTGCAGCACACGCTGCTCGTCTTCCATCGCAAGGGGCAGTTCTGGGTGCAGCCGGGAGGCCACGTCGAGCACGGCGATGATTCGGTCGTGGCGGGAGCGCTGCGTGAGCTGCGCGAGGAGACGGGCATCGTGGTGGAGCCGACGCCCGCCCCTCTCGCTTACGACCTCGACCACCATGGGCTTTCCTCGCGCTTCGGCGCCTGCGCCTCGCACCTCGACATCGGCATCGCGGTCGTCGTCGACCGTGAGTCCGCGCTGACCGTGAGCGAGGAGTCGGAGGACGTGCGCTGGTGGCCGGTCGACGCCCTGCCCGCCGAGGTGCCGCCGCAACTCGTTCCCCGGCTCGACGGACTGCTCACGCAGCTGCGCGACCCTCGCTGAGCCGAGGCAACTGTCATCGCAGGGCCGTGCGGCTGGTGGCGGTCGACTCCAACGGGACGCCTCCGGGCACGAACACGGACACCAGCGGCGGATGCCATTCCGCGGCGACGGTCACCCGGGCGGTGACGCCGTCGGGCGTGCCCGCGGCGGTGAGCGACGCCTCGCCCGGCAGCGCGCTCATGAGAGCGTCGGCCTGCTCCTCGACGCCGGCATCGGTCAGCTCGGCCCGCACGCTGTCGTCGTACACCGCCAGGGTGAAACCGTCCGCTCCGGCGAGCGCGGCGGAGTCGGCGAGTGCGTCCAACCGCTTCTGGGCGATGTAGAGATCGGTGGCGCAGACGCACACGAAGATCACGGCTAGAGCGAGCAGTACGTAGCCGAGAGTGAGCAGCAGCACGCTCCCCTCCTCCTGGTCGCCGACAGCGCCGTGCGCTGTTCGGGTCTGCTCCCTCATCCCGTTCCCCACAGCCGCGACACCTTCTGCACCGCTTCGGCCTGCACAGGGACGGCCGTCGAACGATCGAGTCCGAGCACCTCCGGCACCGGCGGCAGCCGCACCCGCGTGGTGACGGTGACGACGATCGTCGTGCCGGCCGACGGGCACTCCGCTGCGGGCGGCGCGCAGGAGAGCATCACATCGACCACGTCCTCATCGAGGCCGTACTCGTCCACGATCCCTGCGAGCACCGCGTCGCTGCGGTCCGCCGCGGTCGCAGCGTCTGGCGCTCGCGCGATCACGCGGGCGATGTGCCGTGCTGCCGCTTCCGCCCCGAAGGTCTGCTCCTGGATCGCTCCGAGCGCGATGACGAGATAGATCAGCGGCACCAGAAGGATCACCCCCACCACGATGAACTCCAGGGCGGCCGATCCCTCGTCATTCTTCCCCGAAAGTCTCGGCAGGTGCATGAGCCTCCACCTCCATCGCGAGGGGAAGGCCGATCAGTCCGAGCAGCGGAAACGTCGTGCGGACCCGGACGTCGACCGTCTCGTAGGGCGGGGCGCCGGAGACGCCGATTTGGATGTCCTCGGCGTAGTCCGCGCCGACCGCGCGGGAGATGACGTCTCTGGTGCGTTCGATGCCCTCCTCCGGGGTCGTATCGGCGAGAGCCGCGTGGTAGGCGCCTTCGACGGCGGCGTCGTGCACCACGTTGCGCACGTACACCGCGAACGCGAGCTGCAGCACAGCGAGCGTGAGGGCGGTGAGGAGCGTTCCGACGAGCACGAACTCCACCGGGCTGGAGCCACGATCATCCGCGCAACCACTCCGGTCGTCCATGTCAGAGCCCCGAGACCCTCTGGATCGCCTGCTCGAACAGCGAGGTCAGAGCGGGACCGGCGACGGCCCAGATCAGCACCACCAAGCCCGCGGTCATCAACGTGACGAGCACCCATCCGGGAACGTCACCCGCTTCGTCGTCGATGAAGGCGCGGAACCGGGTCGTGACGTCATGCCAAGGGCGTCGCCGGTGCTCCTGTGTTCGTGCGGTCATGGTGGTCCTTTCGTCGGGCGGTCAGCCGATGCCGAGCCGGAGGATGAAGAGTCCCGGATACACGGCGAAGAGCACCGAGAGCGGAAGGATCAGGAAGACGAGCGGCACAAGCATTGCGAAAAGGTACTATGTCAACATGGACGCCGTGATATACACCCGCATCAGCCTTGACCGCACTGGCGAGGGGCTGGGCGTGGCCCGCCAGCAGCAGGAGTGCCGTGTCCTGGCTGAGCGCCTGGGGCTGACGGTGACCAAGGTGTACTCGGACAACGACATCAGCGCCACGAACGGCAAGGTGCGCCCCGAGTTCGAGGCCATGCTCAAGGCCAAGCCCACGGCCGTCATCGCTTGGCATCAGGACCGGCTGCTGCGCCTGACCCGTGACCTTGAGCGCGTGATCGCCCTGAACGTGCCGGTGTACACCGTGACGGCAGGCACGCTCGACCTGACCACACCGGCAGGCCGTGCCGTGGCGCGCACCGTTGCCGCATGGTCGCAGTACGAGGGCGAGCAGAAAGCCACACGGCAGGTCGCGGCCAACGTGCAGCGGGCAGCCAGCGGGGTCCACCAGGGGCGCATCGGCTACGGCTACCGGCGCGCGGGGGCTGGCCTGGTGCTGCACGATGATGAGGCTGCGACCATCCGCGAGGCTGTGCAGCGCGCCCTGGATGGTGAGTCGCTGCGGTCGGTCTGTAAGGACTTCAACACGCGGGGCGTTCCTACCCCAGGGCACGGCTCACTGTGGAACACAACCACGCTGAAGCAATTGCTGGTGCGGGCTAGCCTGGCTGGGTTGACTGTCCACCGGGGGCAGGTAGTAGGCCGTGCCCCTGCCGACGCCCCGCGCGTCATTGACGAGGACACCCACGAAAGGCTCAAGGCCGTGCTGACCGACCCCGCTCGCCGCACTGCTCCCCCAGGCAGGCAGCCCAAGTATCTGCTGAGCGGCATCGCCCGGTGTGGACGCCCTACCGGCGCTCTGGACGACGCTGGCGAGCCGCTGCTGTGCGACGGCGTGATGGTGCGCGGTGTGGGCCGGACGACACGCCAGGCGAACGGGCGCACCAAGAAGCAGCCGTCGAGCTATGTGTGCAGCGAGTGCTACCGCGTGCGACGCAAGCAGTCCAACGTGGACGACCTGGTGGAAGGCATCGTGGTCGGCAGGCTGCAAATGCCCGACGCTGCGCGCCTGCTCAGCCAGGGTGACCCTGCCGCGCTCCAGGCTGCTCGCGACACCTTGGGTTTGATTGATGCCAGGCTCGCCGACGCTGCCGACATCTTCGCCGCTGGAAGCATCGATGCCGCACAGCTCGTGCGCATCACCGAGGGGTTGAGAGCCGACCGGGCACAGGCTGCTGCTGCCGTGGATGCCGCGCTACCGGCTGCCGTGCCTGCCGAGTTGATAGGGGCCAACGCGCGCCAGGTGTGGGACGGCCTCAGCATGGACAGCAAGCGCGCCGTGCTGGACACCCTTGTCTCTGTCGTGATCCTGCCAACGGGCAGCGGGGGGACGTTCGACCCGGACACGGTACGGGTCATCTGGCGTAGCTGAGCGTACCGGTCCCACTATCCTTACGGCATGACTGAACGGCAGCCTGGGAACACCCTCGTCAACTGGGTCCTTGTGATCGGGGGGATTGCTGCTGCGGTCTTTCTCTGGTGGGCATTCGGCCGTCCCGATGCGGGAGATATAGGCCAGGACATATACGACGGCGACTGGTCCTGTGAGATACCAGGAAGACAGGGCCTTGGTACCATGCCCGGCCCCGGCATCACAGTCAGTGGCGGTGCGGTCACCTCGGCGCACTATTTTGATATGACTAACGGACAAGACTTGCCGGTTGAGTTCACGAACGTGCAGACGATAAACACGACCAAGCTAACGCTCACAAGCGCTTACCCCCCGTTTTACGACCTCGCTTCCGGGTCCTACAAGTTCACGGAACAGAGCGGAACGTTCACGTGCACGAAGGACTAGGCACACCTGGCGCGAGTAGATGGCGTCCGCCAGCTTGCAGTCGGAAAGCCTGAAGGGCACCCTTCGGGAATATGCGGGCGCTGCCCTGGCGTGGCGTGCGCGGGGGCGCGCTGGAGGTCGGTGCGGCTGTCGCTCAGCCGTCCGCTGCGGACCTGGCAGCACCGGGCAGCCCTAACCCACTGGCCGCAGTGGCCGTGGGACGCCACAGCAGAGCAGCGCGGGGCGCTGGTGGCCGTGCAACACGCCGGGACGCGGGACCAATTTATTAGCCCGCTGACCGGGGCTTTTCTCTCGCTGGGGACGAAGGTTGATGAGCGGAGGCGGGGCAAGGGGTGGCATTATAGCAAACATGCAATCCACAGTCAAACTGGTCTGTCACGGCACCGGGGCGTATGTCCACAAGCCGCGCACCGTGGCGCAGTTCGGTCATGACGGCGATGGTTGGGCGCGCATTCGCAACGAGGGGCCGATTGACCCGCTGCTGTTTGTCGACGGTGAAGTGGTGCAGAACCACCAGCTCACCTGCGACCGATGCACACGCGACGACTACTACACCCCCGACCAGCTCTACCCGGAGCTCGACAAGGTTCGCACCGCTGGACGGGTGGAAGTTGACGCCGCGAAGGTGGCGCGTGCTCTAAGCTGAGACATGTTCCAATAACTAAATAAGCACAGGGGTTCGGGACTGCTGCACGAATAGGTGACATCTGATCTGGCTTGCCCTCGAGGGTGGCCTGGAAGGATGTTGCTGTGCCCAAGCCCTACCCGACCGAGTTCCGTGATGACGTCGTGCGCGTCGCGCGGAACCGTGAGCCCGGAGTGACGATCGAGCAGATCGCGAAAGACTTCGGGGTCCACCCGATGACGTTGCAGAAGTGGCTGCGTCGCGCCGACGTCGACGAGGGTGCCAAGCCCGGCCAATCCCGTGTCGAAGGGGCTGAGCTGCGGGAGGCGCGGAAACGGATCCGGCTGCTGGAGCAGGAGAACGAGGTGTTGCGTCGAGCGGCGGCGTATCTGTCGCAGGCGAACCTCCCGGGAAAAGGTTCTACCCGCTCGTGACGGAGCTCGCCGCCGCAGGGATTCCTGTGACGGTGACGTGTCGGGTGCTCAAGCTCTCCCGCCAGCCCTATTACCGGTGGCTGGCGGATCCCATCACCTCCAGCGAGGTGGTGGAGGCGTATCGCGCGAACGCGCTCTTCGACGCGCACCGCGACGACCCCGAGTTCGGGCACCGGCTCCTCGCCGACGAGGCCCGTGATGCGGGCGAATCCATGTCGGATCGGACGGCGTGGCGGATCGCGTCCACGAATGGGTGGTGGAGCGCGTTCGGGAAGAAGCGCGGCAAGGGCCGGCGCCCCGGCCCACCCGTCCACGACGACCTCTGCGCCGTCATCGACGAGGACGGCAGAACGCGTCACGTGTTCGCCGCCGACGCGCCGAACGAGCTCTGGCTCGTGGACATCACGGAGCACAAAACGAGTGAAGGCAAGCTCTACCTCTGCGCGATCAAGGACGTGTATTCGGGCCGGATCGTCGGGTACTCGATCGACTCGAGAATGAAGTCCCGCTTGGCCGTCCAGGCGCTCGAGAACGCCGCCCAGATGCGCGGTGATGTCGCCGGCTGCATCGTCCACTCGGACCGAGGATCTCAATTTCGGAGCAGGAAGTTCCTGCGCGCCCTGGCCTGCCACCGCATGGTCGGATCGATGGGCAGAGTCGGCTCCAGCGGCGACAACGCCGCCATGGAATCGTTCTTCGCCCTGCTGCAGAAGAACGTCCTCGACCGCCGCTCGTGGACCACCCGGGAACAGCTCCGGATTGCGATCGTCACCTGGATCGAGCGGACCTACCACCGCCGGAGGCGCCAACTCCGCCTGGGCCGTTTGACGCCCATCGAGTTCGAGACCATCATGAACACGACCGCCGCACTGGCGGCGTGACTACAACCTGTCACCTATTCGTGCAGCAGTCCCTACAGCCAAGCTCGCCCCCGCGCTCGCTGCACTGGCCCTAGCCGTGACCGCGCTTGCCGGGTGCACCACCACGGCGGCACCCCAGGCGGCTGACGCCAGCCCGAAGCCCGCTGCCAGCCAAGCGCCGAAGCCGAGCACCGCCGAATCCGAGGCAGAGGCGGGCCTCCCATCGGGCTACGTGGACGTCGGCCATGGAACCTCTGTCCCTGCGGGCAGCCCCGAAGGATGCGAGACCCCGGCGTACATCCACATCACCGGCATGAGCGCGGAAGTAACCGGGAAAGTCGTGGATCAGGGCGCACGCGACTTCGCCTCAGGCACGGTGGGCCTGGACGACGAGGGCACCATCGTGTCGTACACGGTTGCGCCCGGTGACGTGCCGACCGTGGTCGGCGAACGGCTCTGCATCTACAACGGCATCATGCTCGCGACACTCAACCACACACGGGACATTCACCCTGACCAGGTGCTGCGGCTCAACCCCGACCCCGCCGTTACGTGGGTGCCGTACTACAACCCGAACGAGGCAGGCGAAGGCTTCCAGCAGATTCCATACCAGGAGGCCATCGAGGCCATGGGCCGTGCTGCCGACGCGGGCAATGTGGACACCATGCGCGGCATCTGGAACGACACGCTGAGGGCCATGTTCACGGACCCGGCAGTGATCGACCAGATTCAGAAGGCGCTGGACTCGGGCGACCCGGCGGTGCTCGGCCAGATGTTCTCCTGACACCATCGTCGCACACTGCACACCTCGACAACCAGCACGCCGGTCAGTAGATGGCGCACGATTCGGTCGTCGCCGTGGCGTCTACACATCCACATCTCACGCCACTACAACGCCACCACCTCGTCGGGTTCGACTAGTTCGAGCAGCGGACGACTGCCGGTCTAGAGAGTCGTCAGCTCGGTTGAGAGCGCATTGACGGAAGCGCGTTCAGCCTGCCAGATGACCTTCGCATCGGGCAGTTCAGTCGGAAGCTCCAGAGGCCGCAGTCGACTCGGCGAGCACTTACGGCCGTAGCTGAACCGCCAAGCGTGCAGGGAATTGAATGCAGCTGCCACGCTCACGAGTTCGTAAACGGTCATGGGCTTCAGCGGCGTGCAGATCGTTAGCGAGTCGCCTCCATTCCCCTTCGGAAGAAATCGTCCAAGCTGAACAGTGGCGTCGCCTAAACCGGATATCGAGAGAACCGGTCCGTCGAACACCTTGTCGCCAACCATCGGTGTGACGTATCCCACGACCCCGTTGTTGAGTAGTGTGCTGGTGACGAAAGGAACTACTCCCGGTTCATAATCCGCGATGCCGCGCGATCGGGCCGCGTCGAAATCGAACAGCGATTCCATCTTCTCTAGCTGCCGTTCAGACATCGTCAGGGTCGCCTTCCAGTATCGGAGCAGACACGTGTTGCACCAGAATGCGACGGTACGACTCACGAACGCGCTGTTCGAAGTCCGCCGCGTCGAGCAGGCCTGTGCCTAGATGCACTTGAGCGAGCCATTCATTGCTCGCCAAGGGAGAAAATTCTAACTGACCAGGAACCGCGGGTGTGGCGATCCCCGATACCATCCACTTCCGCAAAGCATCCGCTGTGGGCTTGAGGAACTCCTTGTAGTGAAGCCCCTTTCGTTCAACACGGAAACCCTTGCGCTTGACATGCCCGTCGTCCGTGAGTTTCACCCAGAGGACATCGTCGGTCATATTGTGCTTTGAGCCACGCTTCAAGAACACGCCCACTGATTCCGTAGCCACTGGATAGAACGCATCCGTCGGAAGAGCGACCACGCTAAGCAAAGTGTTGTGCTCCAGGAGGTTCTTACGCCAGGCCGCGAAATTACTGTCGTAGAGCACGGAGGACGGCAAGACGGAAAAGAGGATCCCGTTCTTAACGAGTTGGCGGAGCCCGTGCTCTACGAACCGAATCTCAGCTTCTTCTTCATCAGGAAGAGCGAAGGGCGGATTCATCAGCACGCGCGTGACCCTGGTGGACTCACCGTCCACCAGTTCAAGTCCATGTTTGAAGTTGAGGACTTCACTACCCTCCACCGATACGACTCTGTACGGCAGCGAAGAGTCGATCTTGAGGTTGTGCTTGCCATCGCCGCGGAAGTACATGTTGATGAACGCGAGCGCAGCCACTGAGCCCGAGTGTTCGATGCCATAGATGTTTCTCGTCGCGAACTTCTCCGCTTCGTCCGGAGTTGCCGTCGCGAGCACCCGATTAAATGCGGCAACCAGGAAGCCCGCTGTCCCGACAGTCGGATCGTAGACGACATCGTCCTTACCGATGCCCACGGCCTCTGCGGCGAGCCAGCACAAGTGTCGCGGCGTTAGGACGATGCCAAGGTCCTTGCTGGTATTGCCGTACTTGAGGAAGCTCTCGAAAAACGCCCCGAGGATGTCGGTGCTTTTCGCGGTGTTGAGGATGTTGTTCGAGCGGATGACTTGGAGCACCTGACTCAGGGCAGTTGCTTGTGCGGCGACGTTCTCGTTCTCGGGCAGGATTTGCAGTGATTCCCACAGGGGCACTCGGTTTGCATCCTCGAACACCGTCCGCGCTCTGGCATTCACATCAGACAAAAACACCTGTGCGTCTCCGGAGTATGAGATGTCTGGATCGCGCTGGAGCGCCAAGAGCAGGATCGCCACGAGGAGAGCGCGCCGCTCCTTGGGGACCTTGGCCGAGTGCAAGGTTTTGTTGATGAACTTCCCGATCTCGACGACCTCAGCGACGGTCAAGGGCACGGCCGACACATCCGGGTTGTCGGCCGAGATAACTCGAAGCGCGTCCTTAGGGGCCAGAAAAGTGTCAACCTTCACACCATCGGCCACGAGGGGCTTCCACTCGCCCGCCAATGTGAGAAACAGGGTTGCAACCTTGTACCCCGTCTCCGCGGTGCCAGCTACCCCGGTTGCGAACCGCGCCGACACCACTTGCGAAGCCGCATTGATCGCGTCAGCATAGCCAGTCGCCTCCGTAAGCGCCACAGCAAGTTGTGCCGTGGTCGCTTTCGCCTCGATGGTCCAGTATTGGTTGTCCGTGACGCGTACAACAAACTCTGGCTTCTGGTTGCCCAAACCCTTGCGGATCTCGGAGTTCGAGAGGGCCTCGTTTTGCTCCCACACCTGTCCACGAGGATCGACGTTCGGGTTCTTATCGTTCCAGCCCGCGGACACGAGTTGTGCTTTGATCCATGGGTAGCTCCGGTACTCAGACGTCGTCTTGCGCGGGGTCAACGGAGCTCCTAATTCGGCGGGGTTACGGCCACCCTATCGCCTCCGTTCGTCGTTGCCCGGGAGCGACGCGAGATGGTCACTCGACGTCGACGTAGACGTGGCACGGCTGGCAAAACCACCACGCTGCACGCGGCTGCATAGGCTCCAGGCATTCAGGACAATTCGGGGTCGCTAGATCATCATGCATCAAAGTACCTTTTCGCAATAATGGTCGGGAGGAGCATCAGGATCTCTTTGCGTCCCGCCTGCTCGATCAGTACGCGCTTCGCGTCTTCGCGTGCATCGCCCGCCTGTGCATGCAGGACGGCGGCGAGCGGGGCACCGTGCTCGAGCGCAGCGATCACCTGGTCGACGACGCGAGACAGTCCGGGAAGCTGCAGCCGTCGCGCCATCTCGTTCATCGCATCGGCCAAGGGGGATCCGGTGCCGACCGCGAGCACCACCTGGCGCAGCTCGGCGGTGAGCTCACCCGACCCCACATCGGCGACCCGGCGCAGCGAATCGAGGAACCCCTCACCCGCGGAGAGACACAGAGCCAGGAATTCGAGCGTCGTCGGAAGCTCATCGGTGAGCCGCGCCCGGCGGGACCTGGCGCGCGCGGAGAGTTGCACGTCGTACGCAGCGGCGGCCGCCGCGCCGCAGAGCAGTGGCATCGCGCCCGTCGGCACCGACAACCGGCCGGTCACCGCCAGCACGGTCAGCACGACCGCGCCCACACCGATCCCGGCGAGACCCCACCCCAGCTGCCGCCCGCGGAACGCAGCCGGGTCCGTGCGCAGACCCGCCTGCGCCAGCCGCTGCCGGAGAGCCTCTCCCCCGCCGAGCATCCTCTCGAACCCGCTTCGCGCGCGCTCCCACAGCGTCCGCCCGCTCGCTGGCAGTGCTCCCGCAGCGGGAAGAACCCCGCTGGGCAGCTGATCATCGGCGACGACGTCGCGCACGTAGGGCCCGATCCGCACGGCCAGAGATGCCGCCCTCCACCGCGGGAGGGCGGAGAGGATGCTCATCACTCCCGCGGCGAAGCCACCCCCGATCAAGATGGCGCTCGCGAGGACCGAGATCGCGCTCATCCGAACCACCGCCGAGGCTCGGGAAGCCGGCCGATGCGGACCATGACGTGGAAGGCGACGACTGACACCGCCGCCCCCAGGCAGATCACGATCACGCCTTCGGGAGTGCCGTATGCCGCAGCGCCCTCAGGTCGGAGCACCAGCAGACCGAGGATCACCCACGGCGCGACGGCTCCGAGAACCGCGGCACCGCGGATCCACGACTGCCGCGCCTCGACCTCGCCCCGGAGAGCCGCATCCGCCCGCACCGAGCTCGAGAGGGCGCGCAGCACACTGATCAGTTCCGTGCCGCCGACCTGACGCGCCATCCGCAAGGTCTCGGCGATGCGATCGCCGATGGGGTCGGCCAACGTGGACTTGAGCCGATCGAGGCTCGACTCGAACCTTCCGCTCGCCCGCAGATCTCTCGCGAAGACGATGAACGCCGGCCTGAGCATCTTCGGTGCGGACTCCGCCAGACTCGCCACCGCGTCGGGGAGCGACAAGCCCACGCGGATCGATGCGATCAGGAGATCGCAGACGTCCGGCCAGAGCTGTCGCCGCAATCGTCGCAGTCGCGTGCGGCGCCCTCGGAGGAGCATGATCGGCGCCGCCGCCCCCGCAAGGCCTGCCAGTACGGAGAGCACGGCGATTCCGGTCAGAAGCCACACCACGGACGCCGCGACCAGCCCGGCCGCGATGATGACGGTGAGAAAGACACGTCGCGAGAGCCCGTCGAACCCCGCCTCCTCGATCAGATGGACGAGCCGACCCTGTCGCGGGAGCGGTTCGGCCTCGTCCGACAGGGGCCACATCCATGGCGAGAGGCACAGGAGCACACCCGCAGCGAGGACAGCGCCCACGAGCACCGTCACGATGCGGCCTCGATCGGGCGCAGGTCCCCGCGCTCCCTGCCGAAATCGTCGCTCTGCCGGGTTCGCGCCCGGTAGACCGACCTCGTGCGCACCTTCCCCTCGTCGATGTCGCCTGTCGGAGCGATGATCTCCTGCACGTGTCGCCGTCCTGCCTGATCTCGGACGCAGTGCACGACCAGATCGATCGACGCGGCGAGCGCCGGTGCGATGAATGCACGATCGATGTTCCGTCCGGCCAAGAGCGGGAGGATCGTGAGCTTCTCGATGGCTTCGGTCGCCGAGTTCGCGTGCACGGTGCACGCCCCGGGTACGCCGGTGTTGAGCGCGAGCACGAGATCGAGGGCTTCGGCGTCGCGGACCTCGCCGACGACGAGACGGTCGGGGCGCATGCGCAGCGCCTCCTTCACCAGTCGACGCAAGGTGATCTCCCCCGTCCCCTCGAGACTCGCCTGGCGCCCCTGGAGCGAGACGAGATCAGGCCCCTCCACGGCAAGTTCGAACGTCTCCTCCACAGTGACGATGCGCTGCGTACCGGCGCAGGAGGCCAGCAGCGCGCCGAGCATGGTGGTCTTGCCCGCGTGCGTCGCACCCGAGACGATCACGCTGCGGCCGTCGTTCATGGCGGTCGTCAGCAGCTCCGCGACGTCGGTCGGCATCATCCCCTGCGCCGCGAGCGCGTCGAGGGATCGATACTTCGGCAGGAACTTGCGGATGTTGACGGCCCAGGAGCCGCGCACCACGAACTGTTGCCTGTTGCATCTACTGCAACTCGCCACGTTGTTCAAGGGTGGCCAATTGGATCTGAACGGCGGGTCCACTCGAGTCGCCCGCCTGCACAAACCCCGGCACGCCAGCTTATAGGTTGACCTGAGTTGCATCTGTTCATACAATGTTGCTTCTAATGCAACAATTCATGTCGTTCGTCCAACTGCGAGATGCACTTGCTCCCGGCGCGCCGATGGCACTGTTCCGCCGTGAGGAAGCCGTTTTTCGCTCGATGTTGGGGTCATGGTCGCAGCAGCAGTTGGCCCGGGGTCTCAGCCCTGAGACAACCAGGGGTCGGGACGGGATCGTGAGACGGTTCTGCGATTTCACTGGGCGCTACCCATGGAGCTGGCAGGCGTCTGATCTCGATGCGTTCTCGTCTCACTTGAGATCTGCTGGCCGAGGGCGATCCACGTTGCGCCAATACCACAACTCGATTCGCGTGTTCTGCGACTACCTCATCAGCAATGACTACGACTGGGTGGAACTGTGCGAGGCAGAGTTCGGCGATGTCCCATCGCAGATTTGTCTGCCGTGGAACACGACGAAGCATGTCGCCGAGTACGAGGGACGCCCGTCCAACCGGGCGATGACGTACGACGAGATGGAGACATTTTTCGCTTGCGCGGACGCGAGAGTTGACGAATTGGCTCGCGCGCGCAAGAAGGGGGCGCTCGCGGCCCTTCGTGACGCTCAGATGTTCAAGACAGCATATGCGTTCGGTCTTCGGCGTGCGGAGTTGCGCGGGCTCGACGAGCAGGACTTGCACTTCAACACGCGGGCTCCGCAGTGGGGTCGATACGCCGCGCTTTTCGTCCGGCATGCCAAGGCAGTTCGGGGAGGGAATCCTCGTCGACGTACGGTGCTGTTGGTCCCACAGATGAAGTGGTGGGTGGAGTGCATGGAACAATGGATGGAAGAAGGGCGTCCGCTCTTTGGCCAGCCAGACCTCGCTGCTCTGTGGCCAACGGAGCGCGGCACGCGTGTGTCTCTTCCGTACATGGATCGCCGATTTGCCGCGCTGCGATCTGAGGCCGGACTGGATCCGAGCTTGAAGTTGCATTGCTTGCGGCATTCTTATGTGACACACCTGATCGAGCACGGGTACCAGGACCGTTTCGTTCAGGAGCAAGTCGGTCATCTGGTGGCGTCGTCTACGGCGCTGTACACGTCGGTGAGCGGCGACTTCAAGAATGGCATCCTCGCGGAACGAATTCGGTTGGACGAACTGGAGGCACTGCCATGACCCGAGTGGAGACCGTGTGGAACTTACGCAAGGTGATGTTTGAGCACCAGTTGTTCAAGACGACTGATCTGATCCCACTTCTCGCGCAGTACGGGGTGCATCTTTCGCGCGAGCAGGTTTTTCGGCTCGTCACGCACACGCCGGAGCGGGCGAACATGCAGGTCATTGGCGCCGTGTGCGCGGCGCTGGGCTGTACGCCGAGTGACCTGATCGAGGTTCGTGTCATTGAGGAACGGCGCGTTGCGGTGGAGCAGACGCGGCAGCCGATCGGCGACATCCGGCCAAGGCCAGCGTCTATTCGGCGCCCGCCTTCCCCGCCTGCCTGACCGTGCCCGCTCACGATGGTGCAGACCAGTTGGAAGTACTTCGGATCATCCTGGCAGCATTCGAAGCAACACCAGGAAGGATTCCAGCGGCCGAAGTCGAGAGCGCTTTAGCTCAGATCGTGCCTCATTCAAAGGCTCGAACTCGAATCGCGAAGCAGTTGCAGGAGGACCCCGGAGTCCTCGTGCGTGGCGACTCGCTGGCGCTGCCTTCGCTGAATCAGTTAATTCGATACCTTCGGGCCTTGGGGCACGAAGGTATCGAGATCCCGCGCTGCTCTGGCTGCAATGCCGATCGCCCGATCCCCCATCGAGATGGGCAAGGTGGGAGAGAGTGCAACGCGTGCAACCGCAAGCGCGTGACTCCGCCTTGCGCCAAATGCGGGCGAACGCTGCCGAGCGGGTATCGCATGCTCGAGGGCCAACCGCACTGCTCGAACTGTTGGCGGAAGGACCCTCGATCATTCGTCACTTGCTCGCAGTGTGGCCAGCTCCGGCCTGTTGGCAGGCGGCTGGGTGGCCGTCCGATTTGTGATCGGTGCTACGAAGCGCCTCCAAAAGTGTGTAACAAGTGCGGTCAGTTGCGTCCGTGCATTGTCATGAGCGGCGCAACGTTGTGCGCTGGATGCTATTCGGCCCTGCGCCAGCAAGTCCGCACGTGCGCAGCGTGCGCTCAGCCACGCGTCTGCCCGCATTGGCGGCCCAGCGGCGCGATCTGTTCGGACTGCGCAGCGGATACCTCCAGCCTGGGACGTTGCGTCGAGTGCGGATCCAGCGATCGACGCCTCAATGGGCGTCGATGCTTGGTGTGCGTCGCACCCGCCATGCTCCGCCAGCTCATCTCCCGACCTGACGGAACACCTCACCCCGACCTGTTGCCGCTCGAGAAGTACATGCTCGCGGACGCACGGCGCGCCGAGGCTGTTGTGGGCTGGATTCGCAAGTCTCCCATGGCCGACGTCGTCCGCCAGATGGCACAGGGGGTGATAACGATCTCGCTCCACACGGTCGCAGCGGTTCCCGCAACAGGCGCATCTGGTTACTTCGCTGCATTGCTGATCGAGTCGGGGACGGTGCCCCCTGACAACTTCGACCGCCTCCGACTCGAGCACTGGGAGCGAGAGGAATTTGCGAAGCTTCGAAACCCCCACGATCGCCAGATCCTGCATCGTTTCGCGTCATGGACGATCAATCGCCAGTTCGACGAGCCGGTGCGCGTTTCGGGCGATGAGAGTCTCCGTCTTACACGTGCGCGACAGCAGCTCACGCTGATCATCGATATGTTGACGTGGATTGACGAGCTCGGATACGACCTGAGCACGGTCCCACAGCGAGCCTTCGACGGATGGTTGGCGTTGAACGGGCGACGCGGGTACGGTGCCACGCGGTTCGTGCGATGGGCTCGCGCGCAGGGGTTGACTCGACTTCGCAGCACCTACGGGCCCCGAGGCGTGCCCACAGTGGAGATATCTGATGATGTGCGGTGGACGTGGGTGAGGCGTCTGATGTTCGATGAGACTCTTCGCCTCAGTTGGCGCGTTGGCGGTCTCTTGGCCTTGGTGTACGGGATGATCGGCACACGCATCGTCATGATCCCACTGAGCGCGGTCGATGCCACGGACGCGAATGTTCGCCTCACCGTCGGACGCGAAGCTCTCGTACTGCCCGACAATCTCGGTGACCTGGTACGCCGGCAGATCGCGGCAGAACGACATCGGGACCCGGCCGCGCGGTGGCTCTTTCCTGGCCGACGCCCCGGGCGTCACCTGTCAGCACGCGCCTTGAAGACCCCGCTCGAGAAGATCGGCATCCACATCGGTCCAGGTCGCGCCATCGCGCTAATGACGCTGGCTCGGGACATCGCACCTTCCGTGCTGAGCGACCTTGTTGGCGTCTCCATCGAGGCCGCCACACGATGGAGCAACCTGTCCAGCCACGATTGGTCCGACTACCCGAGATTGAGGCTCTCCGAAGACGCTAGCGACGCAGGCCGCTAGCCCGATCCCGAGCCGTCAGCACGGGCGTTGAGGAGGTCGGCATCGCGGGGACACAGCGTCCAGACCCAGAGGTTGATGACGTACGGGGCGCCTTCTCCTCCACACTTCTCGCAGGTCGTGGTGCTTTCCCACTGTGCCTCTTCGATGGCGACATCGAATTCCTCCACGTGGCCGTACGGATCGGATATGGGCCGCGCGTAAAAGGTCAGCGCACCGAACTTCGACTTCACCTGCTGGATGGTGTAGCGGGGGGCGATCGCGGCGAGGCGATGGTCGAGCCGGCCGAGAATAGGGAGCCAGCCTGGGCTGACATCGATGAGCGGGGGCCAGCCTGGGTCGATTCGGGCTAGCAGGCGCTCGACGATCCCGTGGTCTGGATCACGCATCAACGGCTCTCATCGAGTTCTGTCGAATCCTTGTGCGTCTCGATCTCGGATAGGCGCGTTCGTGGGACGGTGCGACGGTCGAGCTCGTGGACCGCGTCGGTGAGCGTGTACATTCGTTGCCACCCGTGCGGACCGCTGCGTGTGGCAGCGAGGACGTGCGCGGTATATGGAGTGTTCTCGCCGGGCACGAGCCATACCTCGTCACCGTCGGGAAGGGTGAGGAACTCTGCGTAGCACTCGCCACACGGGAGCCGGTACATACCCGGCACGTTCGGGAATTCCGCCCTCGCTTCGAGGGGCGAGGCGCCGCCCCCCGAGGTCCGGTCAGTCATCGGGCTGCTCTGAGTCAGGCATCGCGTCACCTACGCCTTGCCCCGCCCGTTCGCGGCGCCCCCGGGAACGTTCGCGGAATGCGCGTCCAACGCGGAGGCTCCGCATCGCACGCTCACGAAGCTCCGGCGGATACTTCCTCGGTGCTGGCATAAGTCTCATCCTCTCGGGGAATCAGACACTCCACGAGACCCGGGGCGATTCAGTTCGAGGTTGCGGATGAGTTTCGCGGTTGCGGCGAAGTCGACGTCCCACACCCGCAGCTGGGTGAGCCCGAGTGCGGCCTTCATTCCGAGCGCCTGGAATTCTGCCTGACTGCCTGCCCCGATCATTCCCATCACCTGGGAATCGGGGTTCGCCACTCGTTTGGCGACCATCGCCGATGTCGCGGCGGTGCGTAGCGCGGTCAGCAGCGTCATCTCGGCGAGAAATACGGGGTACCCGTTGTGCACGTCGGCAAGGAGACCAAACGCCGTTACCGTCTGGAATCCTCGGGCAGGATTGGAGGGGTGCCCGTTGACGTACTTGAAGGCGTACTGGTCGAAGTCGCTCGTCGGCATCAGCTCGATGACGCCCCATGGGGTGTGGCTGGGGATGCGAGACGTCTTGTCGAACTGCTCCCAGCGGATGAAATCCGCCTCAAGGTAGTCGATAATGCCGGCGATCACGGCCTGCGGCCCGCGGTCGGTGACCCACCGGACCATGTCCCTCACGCCAACGAAACGGGTCACGACTCGTCCTCCTTTACGTACTGCAGGAGTGACTTTTCGGACGCGTCCAGCCGTTCGGCAAGCTGCGCGCGCGCCTGCGGGTAGTGGCCGGCACGGAGCAGGTCGAGGAACTCGACATGCACATCTTTCGCATTGGCGACATCGACGGGGGCGCGCATCCCTTCAGCCATTGCGATCTCGAGCCGGGTGAGTAAGCGACCATAGAACTCGACGAGATCCGTCGAGCCCAGCAGCGCCACGGTGGCCATGTGGCAGGCGATGTCCGCTCGGGTCACGGCGGGGCCGTCGCCGGATTCGACGGCTGCAACCACGTCGGCGGTCGCAGACGCGAGTGTGTCGATAGCGTCCGGGCTGGCAGAGATGGCGGCGTCGACGGCGGCCAGTTCGATCAGCCGCCGGGCGATGAATCCTTCGCGGATTTCTTTGGCGGTGACGCTGGTGACGTGCAGGACTCGCGTGGTGGGGCTGCGGGTGAGCAGTCCCTCAATGACCATGGTGTTGAGCACTTCCCGCATCGTGGGTCGTGAGATCCCGATCTCATTGGCCATGGCCTCTTCTGTGACGAGGTCTCCCGGCCGCAGCTCTCCGCTGAGGATCCGGTCTCGCAGCAGTTCGGCGCTGCGTTCGGCGATGGTTTCTCGACGAAGAATCGTTCGCATGTGCATCATTCCTTTGTCGCGGGGCGTGCTTACTGTTCCCCGGGGCGGCGGGGCGCGGTGAGGTTTGCAAGGACAGGTTCACGGGTGAACCTGTCGAGGCGGAAGCTCGCCAGTTCTGCTCGCTCGATGCCGTTCACCTCATCAGCCACAGCCTCTCCCAGGAACGGCGCCAGCGTGATACCACTGTGCGTCGCCACGACATACAGCCACGGCTGGTCGGGGCTCGGGCCGGCGATGGTGTGTCCGTCGGCAGGGATTACCCGTTGACCGACTCTGGCTCGCGCTGGCCGCGCGAATTCTCCGCCGATGGCCACCGTGCGCAGGCGACGCAGGAACTCGTCGACGACGGGGGAATCAAGTGGAGGTGCGGCTGCCGGATCGGCTGTTTCGTCCAGGTCTAGGGCCTGCAGCATCAGCCGACCGCCTCCTTCGGGGCGAAGGTTGAGAGAGGGGGTTGTCACGATGTGCTCGAGAAGGATCGGGGCTGGCAGCGTCTCCACCAGATACCCGACGGTGACGTCGCCGGGACCTTCATGTTGCTGAATCGGCGTCTGGACGCCAGCGAGGGACGTCAGGTCCGATGTCCATCTCCCGGCCGCCGAGATCACGATGTCTGCGGTCACAACGGTGCCGTCCGCGAGACGAATTTCAGCGCCGCTTCGCGTCGATCGGCCGAGTTCGGTCACGGCGTTGTTTGCGATCACTACGGCACCGGCCGCCCGCGCACGGTGTAGCGCGGAGGCGATGTAGAGAGATGGGTACGCGTACGTCTCGCGTGGGAAGTGTGCGATCAGTTCAGCACCTGAGGGGATGCGGATGCCGGGCAGAAGCTCGGCAGCCTGGGCGGTGTTCAGCCAGTGCGCCGGGTAGTCGCGCGCGGTCAGCCTTTCGACGCGTTCACGCAGTCGGTCGTAGTGTTCCTGGGTGTCGGCGATTTCGATGTGACCGGCGGTTCCGAGCCATGTCGCTCCTGAACCGGCGCGCCGGTGGTGCGCTTCCAGGCCGAGCCGGTTGATCTCGAAGTAGCTGGCTGGTTCTTTCCCGTTCGAGTTCACCCATCCGAACGTGGCTGCCGAGGTCCCGCCCCCCGGGGAACCGGCATCGATCAAGCTCACGTGCGCACCGCGTTCGGCGAGGGTTGCCGCGATGCTGACACCGACGGCACCCGCGCCGATAACAACGACACGAAGTGGACTGCTCATGATTCTCCCTCAGAGGACTTTGCTCAGGAACGCTTTGGTTCGGGGGTGTTGGGGGTTCAGCAGGCATTGCTCGGGGGCGCCGGACTCGACGACGACGCCGCCGTCCATGAACACCACAGAGTCAGCGACCTCCCGCGCGAATCCGATCTCGTGGGTGACGACAACCATCGTCATGCCGGACTGGGCGAGATCTTTCATCACTCCGAGGACCTCACCGACCAGCTCCGGGTCCAGCGCGGAGGTCGGCTCGTCGAATAGCATCAGCTTCGGCTCCATGGCCAGAGCGCGTGCGATCGCGACACGCTGCTGCTGCCCACCGGAGAGAGTCGCCGGATAGGCGTTCCGTTTGTCGGCGAGTCCGACTCGCTCCAACAGTGCCTCGGCACGTGCTTTCGCCTTTGCGCGCGGTTGCCGCAGCACACCTATGGGGGCTTCGATGATGTTCTGGAGCACGGTCAGGTGCGGGAAGAGGTTGAAGCTTTGGAAGACCATCCCGATTTCTGAGCGCTTCGAGGCAATCTCGTGCTCGCGGAGCTCGTAGAGCTTGCCGTGCGCTCGGCGGTATCCGACCAGGTCTCCATCAACGGCAAGAGTTCCAGCGGTCAGGGTTTCGAGGTGGTTGATCAACCGCAGGAAGGTGGACTTCCCCGACCCGGAGGGACCGAGCAAGGTCATCACCTCACCCGCTTTGACGTCCAACGTGATGCCTTTGAGCACCTCGTTTCCGCCGAACGACTTTCGGACTTCGCGTGCCTGCACCATGTATCGCGGTTCGATGTCAGTCATGATCGTGGCCTCCTGTGGACGGTCGCCGACGTGTGAACACCGGCGTTCTCGTGCGTGCTCCACCGACCGGTGACGAGGTGCCGCGACCGTAGTACCGCTCCAGGTAGAACTGCCCCACGGTGAGCACAGACGTGACCAGCAGATACCAGATCGATGCGGTGATCAGCAGCGGGATCGTCTGGAAGTTCTGCGCGTAGATCAGCTGTGCCGAGTACAACAGTTCAGGGAAGGCAAGCACGCTGACCAGCGACGTGGTCTTCAGCATGTTGATGGTTTCGTTCGCGGTGGGTGGGATGATCACGCGCATCGCCTGCGGCAGCACGATTCTCCGCAGAATCCGGCCCTGCTTCATCCCCAAGGCTTGAGCGGCCTCAATCTGCCCTCGGTGCACAGCCATGATCCCGGTCCGCACGATCTCGGCCATATAGGCGCCCTCGTTGAGCCCCAGACCGAGGATCGCTGCCACCAGGGGTGTGATCACCACGTTCGTCGG
The DNA here is from genome assembly GCF_019443525.1 of Microbacterium sp. PAMC22086. Taxonomy (NCBI): domain Bacteria; kingdom Bacillati; phylum Actinomycetota; class Actinomycetes; order Micrococcales; family Microbacteriaceae; genus Microbacterium; species Microbacterium sp. PAMC22086. The sequence continues at coordinate 3,009,710 of NZ_CP080380.1, forward strand.
CACCGAGAAGAACTGGTCGCCGAACGGAACCCCGATGGAGATCACTGGATACAGCGCGGAGATGTAGCCCCAGAACAACAACTGTACGAAGACCGGTGTTCCTCGGAAGAACCAGATGTAGACCGTCGCGACCGTCTGCAGCGTCCGGTTCGAGGAGAGTTTCATGATCGCCACGACCACACCGATAACGATGCCCACGATCATCGCCACCACGGTGAGCCACAGCGTGGTCACCAGTCCGCGAAGGATCTGATCGGAGAAGAAGTAGTTCAGGACGACGTCCCACTGGTACCGATCATTGGTGAACAGGCTGATCACGATCAGGACGGCGAGCAGGCCCACCACGATCGTGAACACCCACTTCATCGGGTGTCGCAGACGGACAATCGGCTCCGGAGTCAGGCTCACGGGCGGAGCGGTTTCGAGCTGATGCGGTGCGCTCATTCGACGGCCCCGTTGATCACGGACTCCTTGATCGCGATATCGCTCAGGTCCCACTTGGTCAGGAGATCGGCATAGACGCCGCTCTGGATCAGTTCGTTGATTGCCGCCGCGACAGGCTCGACCAGTTCGCTATCCTTCGGGAATGCGGCGCCGGCCGGGTTGGGATTGCGGATGATCGGTCCGGCCGCTTCGAGCGTTCCGGAGCTCTGCGACACCGCCAGCGCAACCGCGGGGGCATCGATCAGTACGCCGTCGATCCGGTTGCTGGTGAGTGCGAGCACAGCCTGGTTGCTGTTCTGGTAGACGGCCTCGACGGGCGCCTGCTCTCCGGCGTCTTCACACGGCTGTGCCTGCGCGGGCAAGAACTCCGTCTGCTGGAGGCTGCCGCGAATGACACCCACGTTCATGTTGCAGGAGAGCTCGGGTGTGCCCTCGAGCGGGTTGCCGACGGGGACGAGAAGCAGCGTCCCGTTCCAGTAAGCCGTCGCGAAGTCGACGGCCTGTTCCCGTTCCTTGTTATCACCGATCGATGAGAGGGCCATGTCGGCACTCCCCGCCTGCAAGGAAGGGATGATCCCGTCGAACGACACCTGAACAAACTCGATATCAAGATCGAGGATGTCCCCGATCGCATGCGCGAGATCCGCGTCCAGACCGACCACCTGGTCACCGTCAACGCTCTCGAAGGGCGGATAAGTCGGGTCGGTGGCCACCCGGATCACCCCCGCTTCTCGGATCGCAGCGGGCACGGTCGCCGCGAGCTCCTCGTTGACCGCGATCGCGGATGAGCTCTCGGTTGGGGCGGACGGGGCGGACGAACTGCACCCCGCGAGCAACAGGCCGGCTGTCAGAACAAAGGCAACTGGTGCCGTGAATCGGGTAACACTCATCGCTACTCCTCGTTGAATGGCGTGCTGTCAGATCTGCTCTGACTGCACCACCATGAACCATTTGGTCTCTGACTGTCAAGGTGTCTGACAGCAATTGGTTTGATTCAACGGCATCGCGATCACGGCCCGATTTCGCTCGTGTTACGGTCTGCGCTCGACACCCCCGTTGCGCAACGAGGGCGTTGCACGGTGCCATCGGCACGCACGCGCCCGATGCCCGCCCAAAATTTCATGAGCGCCTGCAGGTGGCAGGTTGCGTATTACCCAACAGCGATCGCGCTTCGGTGATGGGTTACCAGGAGAAGGCCCGCTGATCGCCCTAAAGGGGAAGTAGGTGGGTGCCCAGCTACATATTGCACTGACCCGGCCGAGGGCAGCGCACCGCATTAGTTTGAGTGAAGAAGGTGGACGAGAATCGATAGCTCTCTGCTTCGCGCGGCGCCTCGTCCATTCTCGAGTTCACTATCGATGTCCCTGTAGGCCTGCGTCGCTCGACGATGACCCTGCCGCGGTTCGTGACACTCGGTGTCGGGACGCGGTCCCGACATCACCCGTCAACACATCGAACCACTCGGCCCGATGCGAAAGATCCAGCATCTTAGCCGGTCAACCCGCGGGCTCATCGTTTCCCATGTCCTAAGCAAACGACGTCAATTAAGCCCCCAAGAAGCAGATGCTAGAGCCGCAAGCGAGATCGGCGGCGGCCCCAAATAGTCGACTACCGAATACGCAACTCCACCAGTATCGGCGATCGCCACGTGCAGACGGGATCCGTCCGGCAACGAGGCATCCACGAACGGCTGGCTGATATCCACCCGCCGGCCGGTCGACTGCAGCATGCGCTCGACGAGGTCGCGCACCGCGACATCGTCGAGACGAAGGCCCGTCCGCTCGGCCGTGCCCTCTCGCGCGACGTGCACGTGGCCCGTTCCGTTGAGCCAGATCTCCTCGATCTCCGGATCGTCGAGCAGCGGCTGCAGCGCGCCGAATCCGCTGAGCGACGCCATGACCTCTCTCACGCACGCCGCTTCATCGTCGATCAGCGCCTCCCCGCGAGCGAGGGCGAGATCGTCGTGGCGGCGAACCTCGGCGTGGGTGATGCGCCAGGCCGCCTCCGGATCGATCGACGGGTCGATGCCCTCGGCGCGCAGACGCGACCGCACGCGGTCGGCGACAAGGGCGGACGGATGACTCACCCAGGCATCCTCGCAACAATCGCCCTCCGCCCTCCGAAGTTATCCACAGCCGCTCTGGCGCGCCCGAGCGCTCAGGGGGAGACGGACTGCGGGCTGATCCCCAGACAGGCGGTTTCGACGATCAGTAGACTGTTTCCACCGCGCGGGAGTGGTGGAATTGGCAGACACGCAGGATTTAGGTTCCTGTGCCCCAGGGCGTGTGGGTTCAAGTCCCACCTTCCGCACGAGAGACGACGGCATCCTTCTCGGGTCGCCACGACATCGCTCTGTTCTACCGCCGACCATTCACCACCGACGGGACTCCCCCTGTGCTCGAAACCATGCTGCACGCGCCGACCGCTCTCATCCCCTGGCTCGACCCTGCGACGATCATCGGGACCGCCGGGCCGTGGGCACTGCTCGTGGTGTGCTTCATCATCTTCGCCGAGACCGGTCTGCTCGTCGGGTTCCTGCTTCCCGGTGACACCCTCCTGGTGATCGCCGGCCTCCTCTCGCACCCGATCGCGGGCTCCGAGCACGGCGTCTTCGGCATCAACGTCTGGTGGGTCGCACTCCTGATCGGCCTCGCGGCGTTCGTCGGCGGTGAAGTCGGATACGTCATCGGGCATAAGGGTGGACCGGCGGTCTTCGAGCGCAAGGAATCGGGCCTGTTCAGCAAGAAGAACGTCGAACGCACGAACGCGTTCTTCGAGCGCTTCGGCGGCATCACCGTGATCCTCGCGCGCTTCGTGCCGATCGTGCGCACCTTCGCGCCGGTCGCCGCTGGTGTGGGCCATATGCCATGGCGCAAGTACACCCTCTACAACCTGATCGGGGCAGTCCTCTGGGGCTTCGGGCTCACCATGTTCGGCTATCTCATCGGCTTCATCCCGCCGGTCGCCGAGTTCGTGGAGAGCTACATCGACCTGATCCTGTTTGCGGCCGTCGGTGGCACCGCGCTCGTCACCCTGTGGCACTACCTCTCCGAGCGTCACAAGGCCAAGAAGTCCGCTGCGGCAGGCGAAGACGTGGTCACCGACGCCGAGGAGGCACAGGAGCTCGTGCTCGACGCCGACGTCTTCGACCGTTCTCCCGACCTGGACGGCGACGGCAAGCACTGATCGCGCATCGGGGGCCGACTCCTCGGCACCCGATGATCACCCCGCGTTCTTGGCGCGCTCTTCCTTCGACCGCGCCACGCTCGCGCGCAGCGCTTCCATGAGGTCGATGACCTCGCCGCCCTCTGCCGCCTTCTCGGTTTCACCGAAGGTCTCGGCCACGTCGAACGTGTCGCCCGCCTCGATCTTCGCGTCGATGAGGGTGCGCAGTTCCTTCTGGTACTCGTCGACGAACGCCTCGGGGTCGAAGTCCGCCGAGTAGCTGTCGACGAGGGAGGCCGAGAGCTCCAACTCCTTCTTCGAGATCCGCACGTCCTCGTCCAGCGCCGGGAAAGCGGCTTCGCGCACCTCGTCTGCCCACAGGAGCGTCTGCAGCACGAGCACCTTCCCTCGCACCCGGAGCGCGGCGAGGCGGGTCTTCTGCCGCAGGGTGAAGCGCACGATCGCCGTGCGGTCGGTCTGCTCGAGGGTCTTCCTCAGCAGCACGTAGGCCTTCGGCGACTTCGAATCGGGTTCGAGGTAGTACGGCTTGTCGAGTGTGAGCAGATCGACCTGGTCGGACGGCACGAACTCGACCACGTCGATCTCCCGGCTCTTCTCCGCCGGAAGCGCCGCGAGGTCGTCTTTCGTCAGCACGACGGTCTGGCCCTCGTCGACGTAGGCGCGATCGATGTCCGCGTAGGCCACGGTCTCGCCGCACACCTCGCAGGTGCGCTGATAGCGGATGCGTCCGCCGTCCTTCTCGTGCACCTGATGCAGCGGCACGTCGTGGTCCTCGGTCGCGGAGTACACCTTGACCGGGACGTTCACGAGCCCGAACGTCAGTGCGCCCTTCCAGATCGTCCTCATCACACCAGTAGACACCAGCCGCCGCCGTCACGACCAGCCCCTTGACCACCGACGCCTCGACCACGCGGACCCTTGACTACGCTGGCCCCATGGTCACAGAAGGGCAGATCGTGCAGGTCGACGGCCGACGCCTGCGTGTGACCAACCTCGACAAGGTCGTGTATCCCGCGACCGGCACCACCAAGGGCGAGATCATCGCCTACTACACGGCCATCGCTCCGCTCCTGCTCCCCCTCCTCGACGGCCGCCCCGTCACCCGCAAACGCTGGGTGGAGGGCGTCGGGAGCGCGGAGGCCCCGGCTGACTCGTTCTTCACGAAGCAGATCGAACCGGGCGCGCCGTCGTGGATCCCCCGTCAGGCGATCCAGCACTCGGACGGCCCCAAGGAGTATCCCCTCGTCCAGGACGTCCCGACCCTCGTCTGGCTCGCGCAGGTCGCCGCCATCGAACTGCATGTGCCGCAGTGGCGCTTCTCCCCCGAGGGCCTTCCCGGCAAGCCCGATCGGCTCGTGCTCGACCTCGACCCCGGGGAGGGGGTGGGGCTGGAGCAGTGTGCCGAGGTCGCCCGCATCGCCCGCGTCATCCTGTCCGACATGGGGCTCGACCCCCTGCCGGTCACCAGCGGCAGCAAGGGCATCCACCTGTACGCGTCGCTACCCGGCGAGCAGACGAGCGACGAGGTCTCGACCGTCGTCAGAGAGCTCGCGCGGATGATCGAGAACGACCACCCCGACCTCGCCACCAGCGTCATGGCGAAGGCGGTCCGTGGCGGCAAGGTGTTCCTCGACTGGAGCCAGAACAACGGCAAGAAGACCACGATCTCGCCCTACTCGCTCCGCGGCCGTGCGCAGCCCTGGGTGGCTGCTCCTCGCACCTGGGACGAACTCGACGACCCGGGCCTCGCCCAGCTCGACCTCGATCAGGTGCTCGCCCGCGCGGCCGCCGGCGTCGACCCCCTCGCGACGCTCCGCCCGCCCGAGACCGCTCCGCTCCCGCAACCGGCGAAGGCCCGACGCTCCCACCGGTATCCCCAGAGCTCTCCCGCGCCCGCCTCCCCTCCGATCCCGGCATCGGTGGCGCCGATGCTCGCCGAGAACGGCTCCCGCGGGGTCGCCCGCGCTCTGAGCGACCCCTCGTGGGTCGAGGTCAAGTGGGACGGCATCCGCGCGATGGGCACCTGGGCAAACGGGCGGATGCTGCTGCACGCACGCAGCGGAATCGACATCACCGCCCGCTACCCCGAGCTCACAGCCGACGGAGCGCCCTTCCTGCCGGTCGCAGACGCGATCGTCGACGGTGAGATCGTCGCCTTCGACTCCCACGGTCGCCCGAGCTTCTCCCTCCTCCAGAATCGGATGCACCTCACCCGCCCGCGAGAGATCGAGCGCGAGGTGGTGCGCACGCCCATCGTCTACATGCTGTTCGACCTGCTGCGTCTCGACGGACACGACCTCACCGGCATGCCTCTGCGGGAGCGTCGCACACTGCTCGAAGATGTGATCGCCGACCTCGACGCCCCCGTGCAGATCCCTCCCGTGTTCGACGACGTCGACGCGGCACTCGCTGCAAGCCGGGAGTTCGGGCTCGAGGGCGTCGTCGTCAAGGATCCGGTGTCGCGGTACCGCCCGGGGCAGCGCTCCCCCTCCTGGCTGAAGCTCAAGCACACCAGGATGCAGGAGGCGGTGATCGTCGGGATCCGCCCCGGCAAGGGCGACCGGGAGAGCACGCTCGGGTCACTGCTGCTCGCCGTGCCCGACCCGAACCGAGGTGGGGGCGGCCTGCGCTACGTCGGACGCGTGGGGACCGGATTCACCGACCGCATCCTGCGCGATCTGCTCACGCGACTCGAACCGCTGCGGGTGGACGCCGCACCGCTCGACGGAGTACCCGCCCCGGATGCCTCCGACGCCCTCTGGGTGCGGGCGGAAGTCGTCGGCGAGGTCGAGTTCGCGAACTGGACTCCGGACGGCGTGCTCCGTCATGCCCGCTGGCGAGGTCTGCGCCCGGACAAGAGCCCGGACGAGATCTCCGTCGAGGCCTGAGGCTCGATCGAGCAGATCAGGCGTGGTGCGGCTCGCAGTCCGACTGCTCGGCCGGCTCGATCTGGAAGGTGGAATGCTCCACGTCGAAGTGATCGGCGAGGCACGCCTGCATCTCGGTGAGCAGTTGGGCTGAACGGCCGTCGGCGTACAGCGCCGGCTCGATGCTGACGTGGGCCGTGAACACGGGTGCTCCGCGTGTGAGCTGCCAGACGTGCACATCATGCACGCCGACGACGCCCTCGTATCCGAGAAGGTGGGTACGGATCTCGCTCACCGCCGTGCCCTTCGGCGCGGACTCGGCGAGAACCGAGAACACCTCCCGCAGCAGGGCGATGGCCCGAGGGATGATCATCGCCGCGATGAACAGCGACGCGATGGCATCGGCCGGCATCCATCCGGTGACGAGGATGACCACCGCTGCCACGATGACCGCCACAGAACCGATCAGATCGCCCATCACCTCGAGGTAGGCACCGCGCACGTTGATGCTGGTGCGCTGGGCGCGACTCAGCAGCCACATCGACACGGCATTCGCGAGCATTCCCACCACCGCGACGATCAGCATGAGGCCGCCGGCGACCTCGACCTCTCCCGGATCGATCAGTCGCCCGATGCCCTCGATCGCGACCCAGGTCGCGAGGGCGATCAGGATGACGGCATTGATCAGCGCACCGAACACCTCGGCGCGCTGATATCCGAAGGTGCGCCTGTCATCCGCCGGGCGCGCGGCGACGGTGGCGGCGATGAGAGCGATCACGAGGCCGGAGGCGTCCGTGAACATGTGTGCCGCATCGGCGAGCAGCGCGAGAGAACCGGAGAGCAGCGCGCCGATGATCTGGACGAGCATCACCGTCGCGGTGAGGGACAGCGAGATCGCGAGCAGGCGTCTGCTGCTCGCGGAGCGGATGCCGCCGGGGGCGGGTGCGTGATCGTGCATGCCCCCAGGCTAGACCGGGACGACGGCCCGGAAGGCCTGTTCCGGCTAGTCGGGAAGGGTAACGATTCTCAGCTACAGCAGCGGTTTCTCGCGACCGAGAGCCGAGCGCGCTCAGAGCGCGGCGAGCAGCGGAACCAGTTCGGCGAAGGCGCGGGCACGGTGGGACTGCGCCTGCTTCTCCTCGGAGGTGAACTCGCCCACCGACCGCTCCTCCCCTGCGGGCTGACCGTCCGGGACGAAGATCGGGTCGTACCCGAAGCCGCCCGCTCCCGTTGCCGCGTGGGCCAGGTGCCCCGGCCAGCGTCCCTCCACGACCTGCTCACGGCCGTCCGGCAGCACGAGGGCGATCGTGGAGGTGAAGTGCGCGGCCCGGTGCGGGTCGGCGATGTCACGCAGCTGGTCGAGCAGCAGCTCGAGGTTCGCCGCGGCGTCCTTCTTCTGACCGGCCCAATAGGCCGAGAACACCCCGGGAGAGCCGCCGAGAACGTCGACGCAGATGCCGGAGTCGTCGGCGAGAGCCGCGAGTCCGGTGTGAGCGGCGGCCGCCCGTGCCTTGATCAGTGCGTTCTCGGCGAACGTCACGCCGTCTTCGACCGGCTCGGGACCGTCGTAGCCGACGACCTCGAGATCGGGACGGGCCTGCGCCACGATCTGCTGGAGCTCCGCGACCTTGTGCGGATTATGCGTCGCGAGCACGATCCGCATGGTCACCCCCCTGCCAGTGCGGCGAGCTGCGCGCCCTTCAGGTCGGCGCATCCGGCCAGACCGAGCTCGAGCAGCGCGTCGAGCTCCCGCTTGTCGAACGGAGCGCCCTCGGCCGTTCCCTGGACCTCGACGAAGAGTCCGCGGCCGGTGACGACGATATTCATGTCGGTCTCCGCGCGCACATCCTCGACATATGCCAGATCGAGCATGGGCTCGCCATCGATGATCCCCACGGACACGGCGGCGACCGAATCGAGCAGCGGCGTGGACTTCTTGCCGATGAACTTCTTCTCCCGGCCCCACTCGATGGCATCGGCGAGCGCCACGTACGCACCGGTGATGGCCGCCGTGCGCGTGCCACCGTCAGCCTGCAGCACGTCGCAGTCGATCACGATCGTGTTCTCGCCGAGCGCCTTCGTATCGACGACGGCACGCAGGGCGCGACCGATCAGGCGCGAGATCTCATGGGTGCGACCGCCGATGCGGCCCTTGACGCTCTCCCGGTCGTTCCGGCTGTTCGTGGCCCGCGGGAGCATGGAGTACTCGGCCGTGACCCATCCCTTGCCCTTACCGGTCAACCAGCGCGGAACGCCGTTGGTGAAGGAGGCGGTGCACAGCACCTTGGTGCCGCCGAAGCTGATCAGTGCGGATCCCTCGGCGTGCGCACTCCAGCCCCGCTCGATGGTGATCTCACGCAGCTGATCGGTGGAGCGGCCGTCGACGCGGACGATTTCGGACATGTGCTTCTCTCAGGTCGGGGTGGCGGATCGAGTCGGAGCGACTCGATCCGGATTACTCGAAAGCGTTCTCGGGAAGAGTGATCACGCCGGTCTGGACGAGTTGCACGTCGCGGACCTCACGGCCCATCAGACGGTTGGCCAGAGCGGTGAAGTCGTCGGTCGACGCTCCGGTGGCCTCGTAGACGTAGCTCGCGGTGGCATCCGGCGAGGCGAGCAGGTCTCCGCGGACGAGCTGGCGATAGACGTCGCCGGCGGTCTCGTCGTCGCTGGAGACGAGCGTGACGCCCTCTCCCATGACGTAGCTGATGGCGCCGCGAAGGAACGGATAGTGCGTGCAGCCGAGCACGAGCGTGTCGACGTCAGCATCGCGAAGAGGGGCGAGATACTCCTCAGCCACAGCGAGCACCTCCGGAGTTCCGGTGATCCCGGCCTCGACGAACTCGACGAAGCGCGGGCAGGCGGCGGTGAAGACCTGCAGCCTCTCGTTGACCTCGAGCATGTCCTGGTACGCGCGTGAGCCGATGGTGCCGACCGTGCCGATCACGCCGACGCGCCCGTTGCGGGTCGTGGAGACCGCGCGGCGCACCGCGGGACCGATCACCTCGACCACCGGGATGTCGTAGCGTTCACGAGCGTCGCGGAGCATGGCGGCCGAGGCGGTGTTGCACGCGATCACCAGCATCTTCACGCCCTGCTCGACGAGGGTGTCGAGCACCTCGAGAGAGTAGCGGCGCACGTCGGCGATGGGCTTGGGGCCGTACGGCGAGTGCGCGGTGTCGCCGATGTAGACGAACGACTCACGGGGCAGCTGGGCGCGGATGGCCCGCGCCACCGTGAGCCCGCCGACACCGGAGTCGAAGATCCCGATCGGCGCGTCGTTCATGACTCCCCAGCCTACCTGCGCGGGAGCTGCCGCGCGCATCAGGACGCTCACTAAACTGAGCGCATGACCACGTCGACGGCGCTGCTCACCGACCGCTATGAGCTGACGATGCTCGCCGCCTCCCTCCGGGACGGGACGGCATTCCGCCCCAGCGTCTTCGAGCTGTTCTCCCGGCGTCTGTCCGGGGGCCGCCGCTTCGGTGTCGTCGCCGGCACCGGCCGCCTGCTCGGTCTCCTGCGCGACTTCCGCTTCGGTGACGACGAGCTGCGGTTCCTCAGAGACCAGAACGTCGTCGATGCGTCGTCGATCGCTCACCTCGAGGACTACCGGTTCTCGGGAACGATCCGCGGCTATCGCGAGGGTGAGCTGTACTTCCCCGGCTCCCCCATCCTCACCGTCGAGGGCACGTTCGCCGATGCCGTCGTACTCGAGACGCTCGCCCTGAGCGTGCTCAATCACGATTCCGCCGTCGCGACCGCTGCCTCTCGCATGAGCATCGCCGCCGGTGAGCGTCCGCTGGCAGAGATGGGATCACGACGCGCAGCCGAGCGCTCGGCCGTCGCCGCCGCCCGGGCTGCCTACATCGCCGGCTTCGGCGCCACGAGCAACCTCGAGGCCGGGCGAAGCTGGGGCATCCCCACCATGGGCACGGCCGCCCACTCCTGGACGCTGCTGCACGACTCCGAAGAGGAGGCGTTCCGGTCGCAGGTCGAGAGCATGGGCATCGGAACGACGCTGCTCGTGGACACGTACGACATCCGCACGGGCGTCGAGACCGCCATCCGGGTCGCCGGCACGGAGCTCGGCGGCGTGCGGATCGACTCCGGCGACCTCCCCATCGTCGCCGGAGACGTTCGCGCGCAGCTCGACGAGCTCGGGGCGACGTCCACGCGCATCACGGTGACCAGCGACCTCGACGAGTATGCGATCGCCGCCCTGGCCGCATCGCCGGTCGACGCCTACGGTGTCGGAACGTCGGTGGTCACCGGATCCGGGTATCCGACCGCGAGCATGGTCTACAAGCTCGTGGCACGACAGGATGCCACCGGATCCTGGATCGGTGTCGCGAAGGCATCGGCGGACAAGGCGTCGCACGGTGGTCGTAAGGCCGCTTTCCGGACCCTGGTGGACGGCGTCGCCACCGCCGAGACGGTCGTCGTCTCCGATGGTTTCGAAGAGCTCGGCACCGCGGCGGAGCATCCCGACGGCCGCCCGCTGCAGGTGACCTTCGTCGAGGCTGGTGACATCGACTCGAGCTACGAAGGCGTCGAGGGCACGGCAGCCGCGCGGGCGCACCATCTGCGCGTGCGCGAAGAACTCCCGGTGCGCGCTCTCGCGCTCAGCAAGTCCGACCCGGCGATTCCCACCGTGTACGTCGAAGCAGACTGAGGTCAGCCCATCATCGACTCGTAGATCTCCTTGCACGTGGGGCAGATGGGGAACTTCTCCGGGTCGCGGCCCGGGGTCCACTTCTTGCCGCACAGTGCCCGCACCGGCTTGCCGGTGATCGCGGACTCGAGGATCTTGTCCTTCTTCACGTAATGCGAGAAGCGCTCATGGTCGCCCGGTTCGAGATTCTCCTCACGGAGGAGCTCTTCCAGTTCGCGATCAAGCGTTGCCACGCCGCCCTGATCGGGGCTGTCCAGCGGAGTACTCATCCCGTGAGTCTAGCGGCGTCGAATGCCTCGTGGGCGGTCGTCACGCCGTCTCGACGAACTCCATCAGGCGCTCCCCGCTGCGCTCGAAGATGCGACCGCCGATGACCGCCCCCGCGGCCAACACCGCGAGGCCGCCGAGGAGCCCGACCCAGAAGGTCGCCGGGGCGTATGCGGAGCCCTCGAGCATCGTGGCCGCGAACAACCAGATGGTGGGGGCGCTCAGCACGATCGCTCCGAGGAACGCCGCTGCGGGACCGTATGTGCCTCGGGACGTCGGCCGTTGCGGCTGCTGGAACGGGCTGTCACCGGGTCGCGAGACCGCGTACGGGGCGACGACCGAGACGATGCTCGAGATACCCAGAGCGCAGAAGAGCAGGCTCGCGGCCACGCCGCCCATCGGCAGCAGCAGGCTCCAGTTGCCGACGAGGAGGAGCGACAGGGGAACCGCGATCGCGAGCACCGGAATCGCGACGAGAAGGACCGGCACCAGGCGTCCGAGACGGTCGGGAAGACCCCGGACGCCACTGGCCACGTGGGTCCACAGCGCCGTCGAGTCGTAGGCGACGTCGTTGTGCGGCAACCAGCCGAAGAACAGCGCCATCACGGGCACGGGCACGAGCGCTGCGACCTCCAACGGGACACCGGCGACGATGAGCGGAAGCACGGTGAGGACACCGGCCACCGGCACCACGATGATGTTCATGATGTAGCGACGGTCGCGAAGCCAGTAAACGAGGCTTCGAGCCGCGATCGCACCGAAGGCGTTCGACGGCAGCAGACCGAACCAGCCGAGGCCCGTGCGCTCCCTCAGCGTGACCGGACGCTCCGTCGTCGTGAGCAGACGCCGCACGAGCCAGGCCCATGCGATCCCGAGCAGAACGACCGTGAGGACCGCGATGACGCCGCTGACCCACGCCGAGGCGGTCGCCCCGGCTGCGGAGTCGAAGAGGAACGCGGGCGCCGCGGCGAACGGGCTGAAACCGAAGACGCTCGAGAGCGTCGCGAGCGACGGCGGCACGAGGCCGTCCCAGCGGAGCGATCCGAAGAACACCGCGACGGGGAACGCGATCACGATCAGCGCGAGCGCGAACAGCGCCGTGAGCTCTCGGGATCGGCGCTCCGGAAGAAGCAGAGCGTTGAGCGCCATACCGATCCTCGAGACCAGCATCGTCGTGATGACACCGATGATCGTCATCAGCACCGCCAGCGGCCAGGGAGTCCCTGCTCCGATCGCCACGATGCAGACGCTGATGTAGACCGCGAGAAGCGCCAGGCTGGGCACGCTGATGAAAGCGGCCAGCGTGAGCACCCAGGGCATCTGCCGCTCATCGACACCGAAGACCGCGAACCGTCGGGGGTCGAGCTGGTCGACGGCACCGACGAGGATCGGGCCGACGAGGAAGCCGATGAGGAGGGCGGCCCCGCCGAGCACGGTGACTGCGCGTGCCACCGGTACCGGGGCTGCCGCGAGGCTGAACACGGCGATGCACACCACGGCGGTGACGGCGATGACCGCCGCGAGCGAGATGAGCGTCCGGATCCGACGATCGCCGCGCACAGAGCCCAGCAGCAGCGCGAGCCTCAGTCGGAGAACGTGTGCAGCCACTCGAGCCCCTCCACCTCTCCGCTGGAACCGGCGAGCTCGACGAAGCGCGCCTCGAGAGTCTGACCCGCGCGGACCTCGTCGATCGTGCCTTCGGCGAGAACCTCTCCGCCGACGATGATCGCGACGCGTGAGCAGACACGCTCGACCAGATCCATGCCGTGGCTCGACAGGATCACGGTGCCGCCGTGCGAGACGTAGGCGCGGAGGATGTCCAGGATGACCGCCGAGGAGACAGGATCCACCGACTCGAACGGCTCATCGAGCACGAGCACGCGCGGCGAGTGGATCATGGCCCCGGCGAGCATGATCTTCTTCGTCATGCCGGCCGAGTAGTCGGAGACGACGCGGCTGAGGGCATCGCCGAGATCGAATGCTCGAGCGAGGTCGGCGGCGCGCTTCTCGATCACATCCGCCGCGAGACCGCGCAGCAACCCGTAGTAGTAGAGCAGCTGACGACCGGTGAGACGGTCGAAGGTGCGCAGCCGATCAGGCAGCACGCCCATCAGCCGCTTCGCCGCCAGCGGCTGCTTCGCCTGATCGATGCCGCAGATGACGACGCTGCCCGCGTCGGCGCGCAGAAGCCCGGCGACGATCGAGAGTGTCGTGGTCTTGCCCGCGCCGTTGGGACCGACGACCCCGTAGAACGAGCCGGCCGGCACGGTCAGGTCGATGCCGTCGACGGCTCTGTTGTCACCGAACTGCTTGACGAGACCGCGAATGCTGATCGCCTCGCCGGCGGAGCCGGCATCGTGGGGATCCACGGCCCCGGAAGCCGCATCGTCGGACTCCGCCGCCGCCGCGGCGATCTCGACGGAACCATCGGGTTCGACTGCGGCAGCAGCCTCCGCCGGTCCGGCCTCGACGGGTTTGGCCTCGACGGGTTTGGCCTCGACCGGTTCCGAGGCGACGGTCGCTTCCGCGACGGCCGCGGTCTCGACGACGGAGGTCTCGACGACGGCGGGCTCGACGACGGCGGGCTCGACGGCCGCGGTATCGACGACGGTGACCTGCTCGATCGCCGCAGGAGTGGAATCGGCCGTCGGGGTGAGTTCCACTGCGGGAGCCGTCTCGACGGTCACCGACTCGATGACGGGAGTCGCTTCCGGCGCCGCCGTGACGGTGTCCGCCGCGGCCTTCGCCGCCGCATCGGCAGCCTTCTTCGCCGCGGCCTTCTTCGCAGCCGCCGCCTTCGCGGCCGTGGTCTTGGCCGCCGTGGTCTTCGCTGCGGCCGATCGCGCAGTGGACTTGGACGCCGCTGCCTTGGTCGCCGCCGTCCTCGCCGCTGCCGTCTTCGCGGCGGTGGTCTTCGCCGCGGTGGTCTTCGCCGCCGTGGTCTTCGCCGCGGTGGTCTTCGCTGCCGCCGCCTTCGCCGCGGTGGTCTTCGCTGCCGCCGTCTTCGCCGCCGCCGTCTTCGCCGCAGTCGTCTTCGCCGCGGTGGTGGCCTTCGCGGCGGTCGTGTTCTTCGCGGCGGCCGAGCGTGCGGCTGTCGCGCTGCGGGGGGAGCTCGTGGTCGACGACGGCTCACTCGTCTGGCCGGGCATCGCCTTCACGAGCGGTTCCACCACCACTTCCGCTGTCGGCGCCGCCTTCTCCGCAGCAGCCTTCGTGGCTCCGGTCTTCGCCGCGGATGCCTTTGCCGCAGCGGGCTTCCTCGCGGCGGAGGCCGTGGTCGTACGCGTGGTCGCCGGGCGCTTCGCGGCCGGCCTTTTCGCCGCCGGCTTCTTCACAGCGGGCGCGGACGAGGTCTCATCGGCGGTCGCTGCCGCGGTGGGGGTCTGCTTCTTGGCCGGCGCGCGCTTCGCCGACGTCTTCTCTTGCGCGATCTCGGTTTGGTCCACCTGGGCGGTGCGGTCGTCAGGGGAGGCAGTCACCGTCCTACGGTATCAACGGGCGGCTGTACGCCAAGGCCGCCGCGCAATAAACTGCCCTCGGATCGCGCAGATCCGCCGAGATCTCGAGGCGATCGGAACCCTGTGCATCCGGTGTGTAGTCGATCACGAAATGACAACGGGGGCCTCCTCACCCCGCGGTTCCCAGGCGGAATCGATACCATGACAACGGCACGACGAAGTGTCTGGTCGGTTAATCGACCGTGAACACAACTTCCTTTAGGAGCACTCGTGACTCTTCAGACCGTCATCCTCGCCGCCGGAATGGGCTCGCGCCTCGGCCGCGCGCTGCCGAAGCCGCTCACCGAACTGAGCGACGGCCGCACGATCATGGGCCAGCAGCACGACAACATCCGCGCCGCTTTCGGTTCCGACGCCCGCATCACCACCGTGGTCGGCTACCGCGCAGAGACCATCATCGATGAGTTCCCCCAGGTGAACTACGTCCACAACGAACGCTACGACGAGACCAACACCTCGAAGAGCCTGCTGAGGGCCCTCGGTGCGACCGGTCGCAGCGGAGTGCTGTGGATGAACGGAGACGTCGTCTTCGACCCGATGATCCTCGGCCGCGCGCTCGAGTACATCGAGCGCGACCAGTCCTTCGTGACGGTGAACACCTCCAAGGTCAGCGATGAAGAGGTGAAGTACACGGTCACGGCCGAGGGCTTCATCAACGAGCTGTCCAAGACCGTCAAGGGCGGTCTCGGCGAGGCCGTCGGCATCAACTACATCTCGTCCGCACACAAGAAGGCGTTCATGCGTCAGCTGCAGCGCGTCGAGGACCAGGACTACTTCGAGCGCGGTCTCGAGCTCGCGATCGCCGAAGACGGCCTGCTGCTCGAGCCGATGGATGTCTCCGACCTGTACGCGGTCGAGATCGATTTCGCCGAAGACCTGGAGCGGGCGAACCTCTTCGTCTGATCGCCGGTCACGAAAGCCCGGTCCCTCCGAGGGACCGGGCTTTCGGCGTTTTCGCGGACTGGCTCCATAGGATCGCAGCATGGCTCCCAAGGTGCACAAGATCCATTCGCTCCCGGACGACGCCCCGTGGGACAAGGGGGTGCCTCCCACCGGATCGGCGGAGCATCCGATGATGGTGCGCGGCCTCGACCGCGTGCTGTCGATCCAGCGCCCGCTCGTGCTGGCGCACATCCGGAGCATCCGCCTGCGCAATCCGCAGGCCTCGCCGGCCGAGATCATCCGCATCCTCGAGCGTCGCTACCTGGCGGCCGTGACCACCGGTGGAGCCGCGGTCGGCGCGACCGCTGTCGTCCCGGGCATCGGCACGGGTGTCACGCTCGCACTCTCCGGCGTGGAGACGGTCGGCTTCGTGGAGTCCACAGCTCTGTTCGCGCAGTCGGTCGCCGAGGTGCATGGGATCGCGGTCGCGAACCCGGATCGCGCCAGAGCGCTGGTGATGACGCTGATGCTCGGCAAGGAGGGCGTCGACCTGGTCGGACAGCTCGCCGGGCAGGTGGCAGGGCGCGGCGGGAGCAGATCGTCGTACTGGGGCGAGCTCGTCACGAAGTCACTCCCCCGCGCCGCCGTCGGACCTCTCGTCGACCAGCTCAAGAGCATGTTCGTGAAGCAGTTCGCTGCCAAGGGCGGCGCGTCGGTCATCGGCAAGGCCCTCCCGTTCGGGATCGGTGCCGCGATCGGAGGCGCGGGGAACAACATCCTCGGCCGCCGCGTGCTGACGACGTCCCACAAGGCCTTCGGTGCCGCCCCGATCGACCTTCCCCTCGAACTGGAACCCGTACCCGGCGCCGAGAAGCTGGAGTTGCGGATGCTGCGTGGTGCCCGCTACGCCGGCAACGCGGTCGCGGGAGCGGCCGGTACGACCGTCCGCGGGGTGGAGTGGGCGGGACGCAAGGCCCGCTCGATCGGCCGCCGCCCCAAGACCGACCCGGAACTCGAGTCCGGTGAGCCCGAGGGTTGAGCGCACCTCGCCAAAGGATCGGCCGACCCGTTGTGGCGAGCATCCAACAGCCGGAGGCGAGCCGACGATAGGGTGGAATCCGTGACGGACAAGCCCGACCTCTTTACCACCGCCGGCAAGATCGCGGATCTGCGCGCTCGCTATACAGAAGCCGTCGTCGACGCGGAAGCGAAGGCGAAGGAGAAGCAGCACGCGAAGGGCAAGATGACCGCCCGCGAGCGCATCGAGCTGCTCGTCGACCCCGGGAGCTTCGTCGAGTTCGACGAGTATGTGCGCCACCGCACCACGGCCTTCGGCATGGATCGTTCGCGACCGTACGGCGACTCGGTCGTCACCGGCGTGGGCACGATCAACGGCCGCACGGTCGCGGTGTACTCGCAGGACTTCTCGACCTTCGGCGGTTCGCTCGGCGAGGTCGCCGGCGAGAAGATCATCAAGATCATGGAGTTCGCCCTCGCCGGAGGGATGCCCTGCATCGGAATCCTCGACTCCGGTGGCGCGCGCATCCAGGAGGGCGTCGTCGCCCTCGGCAAGTACGGCGAGATCTTCCGCCTGAACACCCGTGCATCCGGCGTCATCCCGCAGATCTCCATCATCATGGGCCCGGCTGCGGGCGGAGCGGTGTACTCCCCCGCCCTCACCGACTTCGTGATCATGGTCGACAAGACCAGCCAGATGTTCGTCACCGGCCCCGACGTGATCAAGACCGTCACGGGCGAGGACGTGGGCATGGAAGAGCTCGGCGGTGCGTACACGCACAACACCCGCTCGGGCGTCGCGCACTACCTCGCCGAGGATGAGGACGACGCGATCGACTACGCGCGCACGCTGCTGAGCTTCCTCCCGGACAACAACATGGCGGAGCTGCCGTCGTACGAGAGCGCCTTCGAGTTCGAGACCACCGACGCCGATCGCACGCTCAACACGATCGTCCCCGATTCGACGAATCAGCCGTACGACATCCACACCGTCATCGAGCATGTCGTCGATGAGGGCGACTTCCTCGAGGTCCAGCCGCTGTTCGCGCCCAACATCGTGATCGGATTCGGACGCATCGAGGGCCGGTCGGTGGGCATCGTCGCCAATCAGCCCTCGCAGATGGCCGGCACCCTGAACATCGAGGCCGGAGAGAAGGCGAGCCGGTTCGTGCGCTTCTGCGACGCCTTCTCGATCCCGATCGTCACGCTCGTGGATGTGCCCGGCTATCTGCCCGGCACCGACCAGGAATGGACCGGAGTCATCCGCCGTGGCGCGAAGCTGCTCTACGCCTACGCAGAGGCCACCGTGCCCCTCGTCACCGTGATCCTGCGCAAGGCCTACGGCGGCGCATACATCGTGATGGGCTCGAAGCAGCTGGGCGCGGATGTGAACCTCGCGTGGCCGACAGCGGAGATCGCGGTCATGGGCGGCCAGGGCGCCGTCAACATCCTGTACCGCGGCGAGATCAAGAAGGCCGAGGAGGCCGGTGAGGACGTCGCCGCCGTGCGCACCCGGCTCGCGAACGAGTACACCTACAACGTGGCGTCGCCCTTCCTGGCGGCAGAGCGCGGAGAACTCGACGGCATCATCGAGCCGGCGAACACCCGCGTCTCGATCGCCAAGGCGCTGCGCGCTCTGCGCGGCAAGCGTGCGGAGCTGCCTCCGAAGAAGCACGGGAACATCCCGCTGTGACCGCGCAGAACGCTCAGGACGGCACACCGGCCCCGGAGACCCCGGAGGCGCCGATGCTCGACATTACCCGCGGGGCGGCCACCGAGGAAGAGCTCGCCGCGCTCATCGCGGTGATCAGCGAGGCCTACGCGACGGAGGCGGCTGCCGCCGTCGCCGACGAGCCGTCCGTATCGGCATGGACGCGGACGCAGCGACCGCTGCGACGCCCGCTTCGTCGCGACATCCCCTGGGGGCGCTTCTCCGGCTGACCGCCGCGCGCAGCTGCGGGACGCAGGCGTCTCGAAGGAATCCGACTACGTCTGCGTGATCCGTGAACCCTCCGCCTCACGAATCACGCAGACGATCGTCGCAGGACCCCCAGCGCCCTGCTCGGCGACGTTCCCCGTCGCCGCCTCGCCCTGCCCTGTGCAGGATGGGGCGTGTTCACCCCGACTCGGACCGGGACCGCTTCCCCCCTGCATGCCACGGTGCCGAGCATGCGGAGAGAGGGCGCAGTTCCGTGATCCGACGATGAGGGAACCCTAAATATTACATCGATTAGACATATACCCGCAAGCCCTGATCCGTCGACGGCAGAGACCGGGACGGCGTCTCGGATCAGCTGTCGAGCAGCAGATCCGAGGCACGGGGACTGAGGACCGAGTCGAGGACCACGCACCCGGCACCCACCGCACCGACGTCGTCCCCCACCACCGTGCCATCGACAGGAAGCGTGCGCACCGCGCGCGTCGCACTGGCACGATCGAGCCTGGCGGGGATCTCCCGCAGGTAAACGTCGGCGAGCCGAGCCCAGAAAGGCCCGCCGAACACGACCCGATCCACGTCGAGCATGTTGGTCAGCGCCGCCGTCAGCACGGTGATGTGCGCAGCCGCCTGTCTCAGCACCCCGACAGCCGCTTCATCGCCCTCGGCCGCTCGCTCGCACAGCCGACTGAATCTCTCATGGACGGCGGCGACGTCGCTCGCCTGGCGGTCGTCGCCGAAGACACCCGAACGCTCCGCCTGTTCGACGATCGCCTGCGGGGTGCAGACGACCTCGACGCACCCGCGGGACCCGCACGAGCAGGAGGGCCCGTCCGGGTCGACGATGATGTGCCCGATCTCGCCGATGTTGTGCGTGCTGCCAGGCACCGCCTCCCCGTCTCTGGCCAGGGCCGCGCCGATCCCGGTGCCGAGGTAGACGAAGACGAACGAGTCGTCGGCCGACTCGCGTCGAGTCCACAGCTCCCCCACCGCGGCAGACGTCGTGTCCTTCTCCAGCACCACGGGCAGCCCGGTGGCGTCCGCCAACACCTCGCGCAGCGGAACACGGTGCCAGCCGACGAGCTTCGGGGGATCGATGACCGTGCCCTTCTCCACGTCGAGCGGGCCGGGGGCCGCGACCCCCACCCCCGCGATCCGCGAGCGATCCACACCCGATCCCACGATCAGGGCGTCGATCGTCGTCGCCATGGCCTCGACGATCCGGTGCGGATCCTCGGCGGGCGTGCGCACGCTCAGGCGTCGAACGATGGCACCCGACAGGTCGAGCAGCACGAATGTCATGAGGGCGGGGTCAAGGTGCACTCCCACCGCGAAGCGGCTGTCTGCGACGAGCCTCAGGGTGACGCGCGGCTTGCCGGGCCCGTTGATCGTGCGCCCGGCCTCCCTGATGAACCCGTCATCGAGGAGCCTCCGGGTGATGTTCGTGACGGTCTGCGCCGAGAGCCGGGTCGCCGTCGCGAGCTCGATCCTGCTCAGCCCCTCGCCGGACTGGCGGATGGCCTCGAGAATCACGGACTGGTTGAAGTCACCCATACGCGGGAGATTGGTGCCACGACGCGTTGCCATCGTCCAATGATCCACCATCGAGGCGGATTCTTGTCCCCCAAAATACCTACAGACAATGTTTGCGCAAGCCATCAGACTGAGGGAGACGCTTCGCGTTCGGCTGGTCTCTCTGTCCCAGGGTAGACAGACGCTGATCGGCCACCAGCGGACGGTTTTCGGGTAACTGTCCGCACGGAGAGGGGCAGGCGGATTCGCCGCCCCTCTCCCACTCTCATCATCCTCGACTCCGGTCGCCTCCCCCGGCCGGGGCCGAGGACGTTCGCGAACCGCGTCAGACGACCGGCATTCAGCGCGGGATCTCGTGCCAGAGGTCGACCGCATCATCGTCGCCGGACGATCGCGAACCGGCGCGGCCGACCACGGTCACCGCGATACGAGGGTCCGGTGACGAGCGGATGATGAGTCGAGACGTCTGCGCCCGGCTGAGCACCACCGCCAGTTCGTCTCGGATCGCTTTGCGACGCGCCTCGTCGATACCGTCGAAGCCGCCCTCATCGAACACGGTGACGACCACGCCGCGCCGTCGCGCCGCCTCGATCGCGTTGCGCACCGCGTCGTTGAGGAGGTCGGCTCCGCGCAACTCGTCGCGCAGCCGCCCCTCGGCGAGACGTGCATCCAGACGCTCCTGATCGTTCAGCGCGCCCCTCGCCGCCACGACCCTGCTGAGGACCGGGCCGGCGACGGCCAGGGCGAACTGCGTGCGAAGACGCCGCTCACGCTGCCGGACCCGCTGCGTGGCGTGCCATGCGGACACCGCCTGCTGGATCTCTGCGAGACGCTCGGTGTCGCGCACCGCCCGGTCCCAGAACATCACGAGCAGTCGCGCAACGGCCACCCACATGATGGAGCCGACCAGCCCGAGGTTGAGCGCCACGACGAAGCCCAGCGACGCGGACGCCGCCACCACGAGCACCACGAGCACGAGCCAGCCGATCAGGGACCGCCGGCGAACGACGCACACGATACCGAGCAGGCCGAGAGCACCGATGTACCAGGTCGCGAAAGGGGCGGTGCGATCCGCCGGTTCGAGCGAGAAGGTGACGAGCACGGGGATCACCGCACTCGCCAGCAACGCGAGGATCGCCGACCACATCGGCATCTTCACCGAGGCGCCGTCGCCGAGGATCGCGATGTTCACGACCACCAGGTACACGGCGATCGCGAGGACCATCAGCAGCGGAGCCGTCGGCTGCTCGATCCACCAGATCCCTCGGGCGACGAAGTACAGTGCGAAACCGACGGCGAGAGAGGTGGCGACGCTGCGCACGGTGCGGTTCACGAGCGCACCCATCCCAGCGTGACGGTGGTGCCGTGCTCGTCGGAGACGATGTCGGCCGTGCCGGCGACGCCCGCCATGCGCGCGAAGATCGACGCGCGGATCCCGAGGCGGTCGGCACCGATCGAGTCGACGTCGAAACCCGACCCGGTGTCCGAGACCGTCACGACGACCCCTTCGTCTGCATGCCCCTCGACGATGATGTGGAGCCCGCGTCCGTTGGCATGCGACACGGCGTTGCCGATGGCCTGCCGCGCGGCGAGCACCAGCGCACGAGCCGCCCGCCCGGGGATGAGGCCGATTCCTCCGCGCTCCTCGACGATCGCGTCGGCACCGAGCTCGGACAGGGCCCGACGCAGCTCGACGACGATCTGCGCCGTGCCGACGGGCTCATCGCTGCCCTCCTGTGCGACGGCGGCCTCGGTGTTCGCAAGGCGGGTGAGAGCCTCCCGCGCCATGGCGACGGCCAGTTCCTCCGCACGCTCACCCTCGGCCCTCTCGGCGGCGATCAGCGCGGCGAGGACGCTGTCATGCATCAAGGCGGACATCGCCGCCCGCTCCTCTTCCGCTGCGGCCGCTGCGGCAGCCGTCGAGTACGAAGCCACCGCCTGCCCCCTGGCCTCGTCCACGCCGGCGGCGACGGAGCGGAACATCCAGCCGAGCGAGACGATGACGACACCGAGGATGAGGGTGAACGACACATCGAACGCGGTCGTTACCCAGAACTCACGGGAGAACTCCCCCTGGACGAGGCGCACGTAGCCGTAGACGAACGGCATCCCGGCAGCCCACGCGAACTGGAGCCACAGCGGGAACGCGAGCATGGCCGCGACGACACCGACGTTGACCAGGAAGAAGATCCAGGGCTGGTCTCCCGCGCCCTTGTCCGAGGGGTCGACGACGGTCGGCCAGGCGGCGAGCGCGAGGACGTAGACCACGGCGAAGATTCCGGAGAAGGTGCGAACGCCCCGACCCACCACACAGGCCAGCAGCATCGCGGCGAGCGGCACGAACACCACGATCAGCGTCACCAGGTGCGCAGGATCCGCTGCGGACAGGGGACCCATCGCGGAGATCAGGGCCTGCGCTCCGAGCACGGCCGAACCGATCGCGACGACGATCGCGAGGATCCGTTCCATGCGCTTGCCGGTGAAGCGCTCGTACGCCGTCTCCGTGCTGCCGGGAGAGGGGATCTTGCTCCAGGCGTCGCGGATGCTCAGCGGCTCAGCGGCCACCGGGTGCCTCGTCAGCCGTGACGATCCCGTCCTCCATCGCTCGGCGCAGGAGATCGACCTTCGTCGGCGCGGGGCGCCCGACCTCGACGTACTTCACGCGGATGCGGGTGATGTTCTCCTTGGCGGTGGAGTAGGCGACGCCCAGCTTCTCGGCGACGGCCTTCAACGGCAGGCCGGTCGCATACAGGCGGAGCACCTCGCGCTCCCGTGTGGCGAGCTGCGCATCGGCGAAGGCGCGGTCTCCGTCGACGGCGCTCGCCCACTCGACGTTGTTGAGGGCCTCGCCCTGCGCCACGGTACGGATCGCATCGAGGACGTCGTCGAGGGCAGAGGACTTGCTCACCACTCCGGCGGCACCGGCAGCGAGCGCCTCGCGCACGGCTGCCGGCCGATCGGCGACGCTGTGGATCACGACGCTCGCACCATCGTTCACGAGGGAGGTCACGTTCTCGGTCACGGTCGTCCCGTCGCCGAGAGTGAGGTCGAGCACGACGACCTCGGCAGGCGCCGCCGCGGTGGCGCGGCGCCATTCGAGGTACGACACGACGGTGCTCCCGGAGAAGACGACGGTCTGCGAGTCACGCGCGCACGCGGCCTCGAGACCGAGGCGAACGGACTCGTGATCGTCGATGAGTGCGACCGTGCTCATCCCCTCAGCCTACTGAGTCCCCCGACGAGCCGAGGATCGCTCACCGGGTGAGCAGCGCGACGACCTCGAAGTGATGCGAGTGCGGGAACAGATCGAAGCCACGAAGGCGGTCCACGTTCCATCCGAGAGTCCGGAAGGTGCCGAGATCGCGGGCGAGGGCCACCGGATCGCACGCGACATACGCGATGGCATCCGGCGCGAGCGCGTGAATCGCCTCGACCACCTGACGACCGGCACCGGCGCGCGGGGGATCGAGGACCACGGCTCCTGTGCGCCCGCGCTTCTGCGTGGCCAGGAAACGATCGACGCGCGCCGTCACCGCATTCACCTCGAGGGGAGCGAGGTTCGCGGCCGCGTGCTGGGTGGCGCGGGCGCTGGACTCGACCGTCACGATGTCGGTGCCGCCGAGATCGGCGAGTGTCGCGGCGAACAGACCGACCCCTCCGTACAGGTCGTAGTGCGACTTCTGCTCGTCGACGTGCCCGTCGAGGATCCCGTAGACGGCGGCATCGAGCACTGAGGCCGCGCGCGGGTGCACCTGCCAGAACCCCGTGGAGTCGACCTGGAAGCGCCGGTCGTTGACCATCTCGTGGATGACCTCGGGAGTGGGCCGCTTGCGGAAGCCCCTCTGCACCCGCGGTGCGCGCTCGGTCTCCTCGCGACGGATGATGCGCACCGTGCCGTCGGCGGGCTCGACGAGTTCGATGCGGCCAGGGGCCTCGCCCTGCAGTGCGAGTGCCGCTTCGGCGATCGCCGGCCGTGCGAGCGGGTGCGAGGTCACGGGGACGACGCGGTGGCTGCGAGCGGCGAATGGCCCGGCCACTCCCGAGTCGTCGACGTGCAGGGTGACGCGTGTGCGCCATCCGAGGCCGTCGCCCGACTCCACGGACTCGATCTCGGGGGCCTCGAGGCCGCTGCCCGCGAATCGGTCCAGCGATTCGGTCAGAACACGCCGCTTGAGCTCGCGTTGGTGGTCCAGATCGATGTGGCCCAGGTCGGCGCCGCCCGGGCGGTCCGCCGGATCACGGGAGACGTCGGCCTCGGCCCACACGTGCGGGCGGCGGTTCTCCGAGGCCTCGAGCACCTCGACGGTCTCCGCCCTCCAGAAGCTGCGGGTCGACGCATCAGCGCCCTCCTGCGGGGCGATCACGCGGGCACGCACGCGCTCACCGGGGATCGCATCGGAGACGAAGACCACGCGTCCCTCGTGGCGGGCGACGAAGGTGCCCCCGTGTGCGATGCCGGTGATGTCGAGTTCGAGCACGTCGGCTGGGGAGGAAGTCATTCTTCGAGGATACGGTGGTGGACATGCGCGTCTGCCTCGCCTCCACCTCCCCCGCCCGACTCATGCTGCTCCGCCAGGCCGGCATCGAACCGCTCACGGTGTCGCCGGATGTGGATGAGGACGCCGTCGCCGCCGCCGCAGAGGCGGAACGAGGCGCACCCCTGCCGCCAGCGGAACTGGTGCTGCTGCTCGCCCGCGCGAAGGCCGCGGCCGTCGCGCACGGTCTCGCCGACGAGGGCACCTTCGACGGCCTGGTGATCGGCGGGGACTCGATGTTCGCCCTCGGCGGGCGGGTGTACGGCAAGCCCTACACCCCGGAGGAGGCGACCAGGCGCTGGCAGGAGATGCGCGGAGCGACGGGCATCCTGCACTCCGGGCACTCCGTGTTCCGGGTCGCTCCCGGCTCAGAGCCCACCGAAGCCACCGCCGTCGCCGAAGCCGCCGTGACGTTCGCGCACGACGTGAGCGACGCGGAGATCGCCGCGTACGTCGCCTCCGAAGAGCCGCTGCACGTGGCAGGGGCCTTCACCGTCGACAGCCTGGGTGGCGCCTTCATCACGCGGGTGGACGGCGACCCCTCGACGGTCGTCGGCATGTCGCTGTCGACCGTCCGCCGCCTGGCGGCCGAGCTCGGTGTCCGCTGGACGGACCTCTGGTCGTAGACTCCCCTCCACGTTTTCTCGACTTTCTTGTGGGGAGTCGTCAAAGGGATCGGGATCGTTCTCGCTAGGCTGGCAAGCATGCCTGCTATCGCCAAGGTGCTCATCGCCAACCGCGGCGAGATCGCCGTCCGCATCATCCGCGCCGCCCGGGACTCCGGAATCGCCTCGGTCGCCGTCTACGCCGACCAGGATCGCGACGCTCTGCACGTCCGCCTCGCCGACGAGGCCTACGCCCTCGGCGGCTCGACCAGTGCCGAGACCTACCTCCAGATCGAGAAGATCCTCTCGATCGCCCGCCGCGCCGGTGCCGACGCGGTGCACCCGGGATACGGGTTCCTCGCCGAGAACGCCGAGTTCGCTCGCGCCATCATCGGTGCGGGGATGACCTGGATCGGCCCGTCGCCCGAGGCCATCGAGGCGCTCGGAGACAAGGTGACCGCGCGTCACGTGGCAGAGAAGGTCGGCGCACCTCTCGCCCCCGGCACTCCCGGTCCCGTGGAAGGCGCCGACGAGGTCATCGCCTTCGCGAAGGAGTTCGGTCTGCCGATCGCCATCAAGGCGGCCTACGGGGGCGGCGGACGCGGCCTCAAGGTGGCGCGTGAGCTCGACGAGGTCGCCGAGCTGTTCGAATCCGCCACCCGCGAGGCCGTCGCCGCTTTCGGACGCGGCGAGTGCTTCGTCGAGAAGTACCTCGACAAGCCGCGTCACGTCGAGACGCAGTGCCTGGCCGACGCCGAGGGCAATGTCGTCGTCATCTCGACGCGCGACTGCTCACTGCAGCGCCGCCACCAGAAGCTCGTCGAGGAGGCCCCCGCCCCCTTCCTCACGCAGGAGCAGAACGACCTCCTCTACTCGGCGTCGAAGGCCATCCTCAAGGAGGTCGGCTACGTCGGCGCCGGCACGTGCGAGTTCCTCATCGGCGCCGACGGCACGGTGTCGTTCCTCGAGGTGAACACCCGCCTGCAGGTCGAGCACCCGGTCTCCGAAGAGGTCACCGGCATCGACCTGGTGCGCGAGCAGTTCCGCATCGCGGCCGGCGGCACCATCGACTACGACGACCCGAAGCCGCAGGGGCACTCGATCGAGTTCCGCATCAACGGCGAAGACCCCGGTCGCGGATTCCTGCCCCAGCCCGGCCCGATCCACGTGTTCAAGACGTTCGGCGGTCCCGGCATCCGGCTCGACTCGGGCGTCACCGCCGGCGACGCGGTCTCGGGTGCGTTCGACTCGCTTCTGGCGAAGATCATCGTGACGGGCAAAGACAGGGCGGAAGCGCTGGAGCGCTCGCGCCGCGCGCTCGACGAGTTCGAGGTCGCGGGGCTCCCCACCGTCATCCCGTTCCACCGCAAGGTCGTGCGCGATCCCGCGTTCACCGCGGAGAACGGCGAGTTCGGCGTCTTCACGCGCTGGATCGAGACGGAGTTCGTCAACGACATCCCCGCGTGGGACGGCGAGCTCGAGGCGCCGACGCCTGCGGAATCGCGTCACACGGTCGTCGTCGAGGTCTCCGGCAAGCGTCTCGAGGTGAGCCTGCCCGATCGCGTCGCGGTCGCGGCCGGCACCGCCGGGCGCCCTGCCGCCGTCCCGCCGTCGCGTCGCAGCCACGCCACCACCGCCAACGCCGGAGCATCCGGTGACGCGGTCAAGTCGCCCATGCAGGCCACCGTCGTCAAGATCGCCGTCGCCGACGGACAGCAGGTCGTCAAGGGCGACCTGGTCGTCGTGCTCGAGGCCATGAAGATGGAGCAGCCGCTGCAGGCGCACAAGGACGGCGTGGTCGGCAACATCAACGCGGACGCCGGCGCCACGGTCTCCGCAGGACACCAGCTGCTCACGATCAGCTGACGCACCGCATCGACGCGAAAGGCGCCCCACCGAGGTGGGGCGCCTTTCGCATGTCTCCGTGGATCAGGAGATGTTCACGAGGTGCATCGCCCTGCTCGCATCGGTGATGCTGCTGGACAGCGAGGGGTACGCCGCGAAGACCCGGGAGACCTGGTCGACCGTGAGACGGCGCTCGACGGCGACCGCGATCGGGTAGATCAGCTCCGAGGCCTTGGGAGCGACGATCACGCCGCCGATCACCGTGCCCGATCCCTTGCGCGCGATGAGCTTGACGAAGCCGTCCTTGATGCCCATCATCTTCGCGCGCGGGTTCGCCGCGAGCGGGAGCTTGTAGACCAGGCCGTCGGCCACGCCGTCCTCGACGTCCTTCTCGCCGTAGCCGACCGTGGCGATCTCGGGCGCGGTGAAGATGTTCGAGGTGATCTTGATCTGCTCGAGCGGGATCACGATGTCGCCCAGGGCGTGGAACACGGCCGTGCGGCCCTGCATCGAGGCGACGGAGGCCAGCGGGAAGAAGTTCGTGCAGTCGCCGACGG
This sequence comes from Microbacterium sp. PAMC22086, assembly GCF_019443525.1. Lineage (NCBI taxonomy): Bacteria > Bacillati > Actinomycetota > Actinomycetes > Micrococcales > Microbacteriaceae > Microbacterium > Microbacterium sp. PAMC22086. The sequence goes on from NZ_CP080380.1 coordinate 3,037,577, forward strand.
CGTAGACGTTGGGGACCGAGGTGCGCGCGACGCGGTTCACACGGACGTGCCCCGACTCGTCGAGCTCGACGCCGGCCTCCTCCAGACCGATGCCCGCGGTGTTCGGGATCGACCCGACCGCCATGAGGCAGTGACTGCCGTCGACGGTGCGCCCGTCGGACAGCGTGACCGTGACGCCCTCGTCGGTGACCTCGACCCGGTCGGCGCGGGACTTGGAGAGCACCTGCATCCCCCCGCGCTTGAACACCTTCTCGAGAACGGCTGCGGCATCCTTGTCCTCGCCGGGGAGCACCTGATCGCGACTCGAGACGAGCGTGACCTTCGCCCCCAGGTTCATGTAGGCGGAGGCGAACTCCGCACCCGTGACACCGGATCCGACCACGATGAGGTGCTCGGGAAGGGCCTTCATGTCGTACAGCTGGGTCCAGGTCAGGATGCGCTTGCCGTCGGGCTTGGCCGAGTCGAGCTCGCGCGGCGAGGCGCCGACGGCCACGACGATCGTGTCGGCCTCGACCCGGTCGAAGTCGGTGCCGCCCTGGCCCGTCGACACGATGATCGCGGTGGGCCCCTCGAGGCGGCCGTGTCCGGACAGGATGCGCACCCCGGCTTCGAGGAGCGTGGCGCGCATGTCCTCGGACTGCTGACCCGCCAGTGCGAGCAGGCGCTTGTTCACCGCGGCGAGGTTGATCGCGATCTCCGGCTTGAGCGGCCTGGAGTGATCGCCCTTCGCGTAGAAGTTCACACCGAGGTCGCTCGCCTCGGAGATGGCGACGGCGGCATCGGCGGTGGCGATCAGGCTCTTCGAGGGCACGACGTCCGTGAGGACGGCGGATCCGCCGACTCCCACGCGCTCGACCAGGGTGACCTCGGCCCCCAACTGGGCAGCCGCGAGGGCCGCCTCGTAGCCGCCGGGACCGCCGCCGAGGACGGCGACGCGCTGAGTGCGCTCGAAAGTGGTGGAAGACATGGAATCCATTCTCGCGCAATCCTGGCACCCGAGCCTGCACCTTCCTAGAGTGGATCCATGCCCGAAACGCACAGCAACCCCCTCGACGACCCGACCGCGAACCCGTTCGAGGTCGCCGCGCAGGCCGCAGCCGACATCGCACGTCTGACCGGTGTCGAGAAGCACGACATCGCCCTCACCCTCGGCAGCGGCTGGGGCAAGGCCGCCGACATCATCGGCGAGACCGTCGCGACGATCCCCGCGACCGAGGTCACCGGCTTCTCCAAGCCCGCGCTCGAAGGCCACGTCGGCACCCTGCGCAGCATCCGCACCCCCGACGGCAAGAACGTGCTCGTCATCGGTGCACGCACCCACTACTACGAGGCTCACGGCGTGCGTCGCGTGGTGCACAGCGTGCGCACCGCCGCCGCCACCGGCGCCAAGATCATGGTGCTGACCAACGGCGCCGGCGGCATCCGCGAGACGTGGACGCCCGGTCAGCCCGTGCTCATCAGCGACCACATCAACCTCACCGCAGACTCCCCGCTCGAGGGCGCCACGTTCGTCGACCTCACGGACCTCTATTCGAAGCGCCTGCGCGACGTCGCCCGCACCGTCGATCCGACGCTCGACGAGGGCGTCTACACGCAGTTCCGCGGCCCGCACTACGAGACCCCGGCGGAGGTGCAGATGGCCAAGCATATCGGCGGTCACATCGTCGGCATGTCGACCGCGCTCGAGGCGATCGCCGCCCGTGAGGCCGGCATGGAGATCCTCGGCTTCTCCCTCATCACCAACCTCGCCGCGGGCATCCAGCAGACCCCGCTCAGCCATGGCGAGGTGATCGAAGCCGGACGTGAGGCCGAACCCGTGATCTCCGCGCTCCTGGCGAGGGTGGTCGAGGCCCTGTGAACGAGGAGCTGCTCGCGCAGGCCAGAGCCTGGCTGCGACAGGACCCGGATCACGAGACGCGCGACGAGCTGGCCGGTGTGATCACCCGTGCCGCCGCCGGCGACGAAGGGGCGATCGCCGACCTGGAGGACCGTTTCCGCACGCGGCTCGCGTTCGGGACCGCCGGTCTCCGCGGCGAGCTCGGTGCCGGCAGCAACCGGATGAACCGGGTGCTCGTCGCGCAGGCCGCCGCGGGCTTCGCCGCCTACCTGCGCGAGAAGTCCGACGGACGCACGCCGACAGTCGTCGTCGGCTACGACGGACGCCGCAACTCCCGCGTGTTCGCGACGGACTCCGCCGAGCTGTTCGCCGGGGCAGGTCTGCGCGCGATCCTGCTCCCCCGGCTCCTCCCGACGCCCGTGCTCGCTTTCGCCGTGCGCCACTTCGGAGCCGATGCCGGCGTGATGGTGACCGCGAGCCACAACCCGCCGAACGACAACGGCTACAAGGTCTACCTCGGCGGCGCCGACCACGGGTCGCAGATCGTCGCCCCCGCAGACGCCGAGATCGCCGCGCACATCCAGCGCATGGCCGACGCGGGATCCGTCGCGACGCTCCCGCGCTCCACGGACTACGAGACCGCCGGTGAAGAGGTCGTCGAGGCCTACATCGCCGCGACCGTCGCCGTAGCCCCGGCCCCGGCGGGCACCACGGGCATGCGGTGGGTGTATACCGCGATGCACGGGGTCGGCTGGGAGACGCTGTCGCGCATCGTGAAGGACGCAGGCTACCCCCAGCCCTTCGTCGTCGACGAACAGCTCACCCCCGATGCCACGTTCCGCACCGTCTCGTTCCCGAACCCCGAGGAACCGGGAGCGATGGATCTCGCCTTCGCGAGGGCCCGCCGGGTCAAGGCCGACTTCATCCTGGCGAACGACCCCGATGCGGACCGCCTGGCCGTTGCCGTGCCCGATGCCTCGACAGCGGACGGATGGCGACGGCTCACCGGCAACGAGGTCGGTCTCCTGCTCGGCGCACGGGCTGCCCGCGCGGCGGCAGGAACCCCGGGTGCATCGCTCGCGTGCTCCCTCGTCTCCTCCCCCGGTCTCGGTGCCGTCGCGGCGCACCACGGACTCGACTTCCACGAGACCCTCACCGGGTTCAAGTGGATCTCGCGCGCCCCCGGCATCGTCTTCGGCTTCGAGGAGGCACTGGGCTATCTCGTGAACCCGGAGACCGTGCGCGACAAGGACGGTGTGTCGGCCGCGGTCGCCATCCTCGGCCTCGCCGCGGAGGCACGCGACCGGGGAGCCACGCTCGTCGATCTGCTCGATGAGCTCGGAGAGACCTACGGGCATTTCGCGAGCGGCCAGGTGTCGGTGCGCGTCGAGGACCTCGCGGTCATCGGCAACGTGATGCTCGCGCTGCGCACGCTTCCTCCGACGCACATCGCCGGACGTTCGATCGCCTCCGCCGAGGATCTTCTGCAGGCAGCGCCGGGCCAGCCGTCCGGCGACGTGCTGCGGTACCGTCTCGTCGACGGATCACGGGTGATCGTGCGCCCCAGCGGCACCGAACCGAAGCTCAAGGTCTACATCGACGCCCGCGCGGAGTCGGCGGAGAGTGCGCGTGAGGCGGTCGCAGAGCTCGAAGCCGGAGTCCGCGCCCTGCTCGACGAGCGTTCCTGAGCATGCCCGTCCGACACCTCGTCGTCAGCGCGCACAACGGTGCGCACGCCCGACCGGTGGCCGAGCTGGTACGACTCGCGCAGTCCCACACCGCTCCGGTGACCCTCCGCACGGGCGACGGCACGATCGTCGACCTGACCAGTGTGCTGGCGGTCATGGACCTCGGGATCGCCTCGGGGGATTCGGTCGTGCTCGAGACGGCGCCCTCCGCGACGGCTGAGGCCGTTCTCGATCAGCTCGCGGAGGTACTCGCTCCCCGCGGATGACGGTGACCGCGGTCAGCCGTCGATCACGGAGACGAGCTCGTCGAGGAACGCCTCGAAGGTCGCCCCCTTCCGGACGATCCGCTGCACGCTCTCGCGCTCACTGAACACTTCGACCAGCTGCTCGAACACGGTCTGGAACGCCGCACGATCGCTCTCGCTGAAGGCCGCGAGCGCGACGACCTGCACGCGTCCTCCGCCCCACGCCGCAGAGCCGTCGGCGACGCCGATGGCGATGGCGGTGCGGCTCGCGGTCATCTGGAGCGCGTGCGGGACCGCGAGCGCATCCGTGAAGGCGGTCGAGGACATCCGCTCGCGCACGATGGTGTTCTCGACGTAGTCCTCGCCGATCAGCCCCGCCTGGACGAGGAGCCCGCCGAGGCGTCGGATGATCGCCTCCTCCCCCTCGTCCGGCAGCGGGAACACGTAGGCGTCGGCCAGGAAGTAGCGGGCGAGCTCACCCCGAAGGCGCGTGAGACGTCGTCCCCGACGCACCCGAGCCGCCGCCTGCTGGATACGGTCGACGTCGGCGTCGGTCAGGAACGGCTGGATGCGCACGAAACGGTCGCCGGAGGACCCAGGTTCGATCGTGCTGAGCACGAGGTCGGTGTCGAAAGACGACCAGTCGGGGTCGACGTTCGTCACGACGGTCGTGACCTCGATCGCCGAGCCCAGCGAGCGGTCGACGCTGGAGCGGAGCAGCTCGTGCAGCTCGTGATACCCCGGGCAGACGATCGTGGCGGTGAGGATCGACTCCGCCTTCCGACTGCGTTCGAGGCGCCCGCCCACGTGCATCGCGATGTACGCGATCTCATCGTCGTGGATGGGCGTGCCGACGCGGTCGTGCAGGCCGCTCGCGATCGAGACGGCCACCTCGAAGATCATCGGGTAGGTGGTCTTGAGCGACCGGGTGAGCGGGTTGCGGGTGAGGGCGCTCTCCTCGGCTCGCCGCAGCAGGTTCTGCACATGGACCGCGAGGCGGAGGACGAACGTCTCATCGACGAGGTCGACCTGGAAGTCTTCCGCAGCTCGTGCGATCTCCGCGCGCACGGCCGCCTCGACGGCCGGATCCACACCGCTGCGCGCGACCTCGCGCGTCGCATCCTCTCCCGGCGCGACGATGCGGGTGAGGACCAGGGAGGCGAGATGGCCGCTGTCGCCCTCGCCGAGGGCCACGGAGAAGTGCTCGAAAGCGAGGCGGGCGATGACGGTTCCGACGCGCGGGATCTCCTCACGAGTACCCGCCGGGGTCGACTCCAGGGTGTGCCCCGCCGCGACCCGCTCCGCCGCGATGGCGATGTGCAGCAGCACGTCGGAGATCGCGAGCTCGTTCACGTAGTAGCCGAGCTCGCCGAGCTCGCGCACCAGTGACGACTTGAAGGGTCCGACCGCGCTCGCAGCGACCGCGGAACCGGAGAGCGCGCGGCGGAATGTCTCCGGATGGAAGGAGGCGTCATCCATCTCGTCATGGGCGAGTCTGCTCAGAAGACGACGCTGCGCCGTCTCGTTGCCTCGCAGCCGCACGGTCTCGCGCTCTCGCTCGAGCACCAGATCCGTCCCGTCGAGCAGACCGCGCACGCGCACCAGGTCGGCCTCGAGCGTCGCCTCGCTGACGTGCAGATCCTCGGCGGTGTCGAACACGTCGATCCCTCCGTGCTCGTCGAGCAGGAGGCGCACCAGCGTGTGCAGGCGGTCGCGCGGTGCGGACTCTCCGCTCTGACGCATCCGCAGCGCGCCACGGGCACCGGATCCGGCGCGATAGCCGGCAGGGCCCGACTCGATCACCGCAGCCCCGGGAGCGCGGGCGTTCAGCGCCGCAACATAGGAGCGGATGCTGCGCGGCGTCACCCCCATGAGGTCGGCGAGGCTCGCGGCCGTCGCCCAGCCCTCCTGACGCAGCAGCGCCGCGAGGAGCTGGTCCTGGCGCTGGCGCGACATGGTCCTCCCCTTCCCGCGTGCTGACCGCACTGTCTCGACGTGTTCTCCATGATGTCAGGTGCCCTGCGTTCGCGGGCGGAAGAGCCTGTTCCGCAGGGGCGGAAAGGAACGTGTTGGCGCCGACCCCTCGGCGGTTCCCAGACTGTTCTCAGGAAGGGTGGGCATCGATGAGGATTCTCGTGGTGTGCGGTGCGGGCGCATCGAGCACGTTCGTCGCACAGCGGCTGCGCCGCGCGGCAGCCGCTGCCGGTCTCGATTGGGAGACGGCAGCGGGCATGGAGTCCTCCGTCGCCGGCTCCGCTCACGACCTCGTCCTCGTCGGCCCGCACCTGGCCGAACGCCTCGCCGCGATCCGCGACCAGGCGAGCGCGCCGGTCGCCGTGCTGCCGGACGACGTCTTCGCCGACCTCGACGGCTCACGCACCCTCGTCTTCGCCCGATCGATCCTCGCCGCTGACGGCGAAACCCCGAAAGGAACATCATGACCGCCACTCGCACCGTCCGGATCGGCTCCTCCCACGGACTGCACGCGCGCCCCGCGAAGCTCTTCGCGCAGGCGGCCAAGGACTCCGGCATCGCCGTGACGATCGCCAAGGATTCGGGCAAGGCCGTCAACGCCGCCAGCATCCTCGGGGTCATCGCGCTGGCGATCGAGCACGGTGACTACGTCACCCTCACGGCCGACGGCGACGGTGCCGAGAACGTGCTGGACACGCTCACCGAGCTCCTCACCACCGACCACGACCAGGACGCCGCCGGATGAGCGAGCTGCGCGGGGTGGGGATCGGCCTCGGGGTCGCCCAGGGACCGATCGTCCGCATGGCCGAGGCGATGCCCGCCCCGGAGAACACTCCCAGCACCGCGGGTGCGGATGCCGAACGCGCGAGGGTGCGCGACGCCGTCTCGATCGTCGCGAGCGAGCTCAACGAGCGCGGGGAGGCCGCGGGAGGATCCGCGCAGGAGGTCCTCGAGGCACAGGCGATGATCGCCGAGGATCCGACGCTCCAGGACGAGGTCGACACCCGGATCGACGCCGGAGCGACGGCGGAGTGGGCCGTGCACGATGCGTTCGCCGGCTTCCGCGCCACGCTCGAGGCCGTCGGCGGCTACCTCGGCGAGCGCGCGGCCGACCTCGACGACATCGCACAGCGTGTGCTCGCCCGCCTTCGTGGCGTCGAAGCCCCCGGCGTGCCGAACCCGGGACACCCGTTCGTCCTGGTGGCGCGCGACCTCGCCCCCGCCGACACCGCGCTCCTCGACCTGGACCAGGTGCTGGCACTCATCACGACCGACGGCGGACCCACCTCTCACACCGCGATCCTCGCGAGGGAGAAGGGCATCGTCGCGATCGTCGGCGTCGCCGACGGCGAGATGCTCACCACCGGCGAGACCGTGATCGTGGACGCGGCCAGCGGCGTCGTCACGCGCGAGCCGACGGAGGACGAGAAGGCGCGCGCCACGGAGCGCGCGGCTGCTCGCCGGTCGGCCGATTCCGCCCCACCGACTCCCGGCGCCCTCGCCGACGGCACGCCTGTCGCGCTGCTCGCGAATCTGGGGAAGCCCGCAGACGCGGCCGATGCGGTCGTTCGGGGGGCCGAGGGCGTCGGGCTGTTCCGCACCGAGTTCCTGTTCCTCTCCTCGGCGCAGGCGCCGACGATCGCCCAGCAGCGCGAGTCGTACCGCGAGCTGCTGGTGGCGTTCCCCGGCAAGAAGGTCGTGGTCCGGATGCTGGATGCCGGCGCCGACAAGCCGCTGGCGTTCCTCAACGACGCGCACGAGGAGAACCCGGCCCTCGGTCTTCGCGGCCTGCGGGCGCTGCGCGCGAGCGAGGACATCCTGCGCGAGCAGCTCACCGCTCTCGCCGAGGCCGATGCGTCCACCGAGGCCGACCTGTGGGTGATGGCGCCGATGGTGGCCACCGTCGAGGAGACGGTGTACTTCACGACCCTCGCCCGCGAGTATGGGCTGAAGACGGCCGGCGTCATGGTCGAGATCCCGGCGAGCGCGCTGCTCGCCGACCGCGTTCTCGCTCACGCCGACTTCGCCTCGATCGGCACCAACGACCTCACGCAGTACACGATGGCGGCCGACCGCATGCTCGGGTCGGTCGCCGGCTTCCAGGACCCCTGGCATCCTGCCGTCCTGCGCCTCGTGCGCGAGGTCGGCGATGCGGGCGCGCGTCTCGGCAAGCCCGTGGGCATCTGCGGCGAAGCCGCAGCCGACCCGCTGCTGGCCGTCGTGCTGGTCGGGCTCGGCGCGACCAGCCTCTCGATGGCCCCGTCGGCGCTGGCCGATGTGCGACACGCGCTGTCCGAGCGCACCCCGTCCGAGGCGCGGAGCCTCGCCGAGTCCGCACTGGCGGCGGACGACGCCGCCGGTGCACGTCAGGCTGCGGTCGAAGCCGCCGCAGCTCTCCCCCTCCACCAGAAAGAGACGACATCATGACGACGACGTCACCAGCCACCAAGAAATCCGGCGGCCTCCGAACGGGCGTGCAGCGTTTCGGCACGTTCCTCTCCGGCATGATCATGCCCAATATTCCTGCACTGATCGCGTGGGGCATCATCACCGCGTTCTTCATTCCGGTCGGCTGGACCCCGAACGAGCAACTCGCGACCCTGGTCGGGCCGATCATCCATTACCTGTTGCCGATCGTCATCGCCTACACGGGTGGCACGATCGTCTACAAGACCCGAGGCGGCGTCGTCGCAGCCATCGCCGTCATGGGTGCCATCGCGGGTTCCGACTACCTGATCGCCCAGGTGAACGCGACGCTGCCCGCCGATAACCAGCTGGGGCAGATTCACATGTTCATCGGTGCGATGATCATGGCGCCACTGGCCGCCTACACGATGAAGTGGCTCGACTCGCTGTGGGACGGCAAGATCAAAGCGGGCTTCGAGATGCTTGTGAACATGTTCTCGGCGGGCATCTGGGGCTTCGTTCTCGTCGTCATCGGCTTCTACCCGGTTGCGTGGCTCGTCAACGGATTGATGAACATCCTATCCACGGCGGTGAACTGGCTCGTCGAGACGAACCTCCTTCCGCTGACGAGCATCCTGATCGAGCCGGCCAAGGTCTTCTTCCTCAACAACGCCATCAACCACGGCGTGCTCACGCCTCTGGGTACGCAGCAGGCTGCGGAGAGCGGAAAGTCGATCCTCTTCCTGCTCGAAGCCAACCCCGGCCCCGGCCTCGGTCTGCTTCTCGCGTTCACCATCTTCGGCATCGGCGCTGCGCGCGCCTCGGCGCCTGGGGCCGCTGCCATCCAGTTCGTCGGCGGCATCCACGAGGTCTACTTCCCCTTCGCGCTGATGAAGCCCGTCCTGATCGTCGCGCTGATCGCCGGCGGTATGACAGGCGTCACGACGAACATGCTCTTCGGAACCGGATTGATCGCGCCAGCTGCACCAGGCAGTATCATCGCTGTTCTCGGACAGACGTTCCGCACCGACTACCTGGGAGTGATTCTCTCCGTCGTCCTGTCCGCAGCGGTCACCTTCATCATCTCGATGGTGATCCTCCGGGCGAGCCGCAAGAAGGACTTGGCCAAGGAAGATACCTTCGCAGCAGCCGTCGCTCAGACTGAAGCGAACAAGGGGAAGTCCTCTGATGCGCTCAGTGGACTTGCGGCGAAGGCGGTTGCGCCAACGACGACAGCCACCGACCGTCGTATCGAGAACGTGGTGTTCGCCTGCGACGCCGGCATGGGTTCGTCCGCCATGGGCGCGAGCGTGCTGCGCAACAAGTTCAAGAAGGCGGGGATTGACGGCGTGACCGTCACCAACCAGGCGATCGCGAACCTCGACGGCACGGCTGATCTCGTAATCACCCAGCAGCAACTGACGGATCGAGCCAGGGCTCAGTCCCCGAACTCGATCCATGTGTCGGTCGACAATTTCATGAATTCTCCGAAATACGAAGAAGTCGTCGCCATATTGGTGGATCAGCGAAACAATGTCGGCACCGGCGAGTAGCGCCGGCACCGAATGAAAGGAAACAATGATGCCGACTTTCAAAACACGAGGCATGATCAAGACGCTTCTCACGATCGTGGCCGCGTCCGCACTCGTGCTCGGCTCATCCACCGCGGCAACCGCCGACACAGGTCGCGCGAGCGTAACGAACAGCGGCTCAGCAACGCTGACCATCTGTAAGAGTGCAACGTCCGCGACGACCTGCGCCGGCGTGGTCGGAACGTTGTCTGCGGGTCAGAACAGTGAATCAAAGTACGGCTGGACTGATACCGATATGGTTCGAATCTCGGCAGGCTGCTCGCTCCAGACGTGGTCCTGGTCGGCGACGACCGGCTACTACTGGGCACCGTTCGCAGCCGCGGGCTCCAGTGCCCGATGGCTGAAGCTTCCCGGCAATCCTGCTGGCACCCGCACGTACAGCTTCCGGATGGTTTGCTGATCCACGCGTGATAGACCCGGTGGGGCGGATGCCACGGCGTCCGCCCCACCGCCACATCCTCAGAAAGGAAACACCATGAGCGTTCTCACCCTCGGCCAGATCCGCATCCACTCGGGCAGCAGCACCCAGGAGGCGGCACTGCAGGAGGCAACCGACATCCTCGTCACGGCAGGTGCGGTGACCCCCGCCTACGTCGACGCGATGCGCCAGCGGGAGGAGACCGTCTCGACCTTCATGGGCAACGGGCTGGCGATCCCGCACGGCACCAACGATGCGAAGGATACGATCCTCGCCTCCGCGCTCTCCGTCGTCCGCTATGACGGCGGTGTGGACTGGTCCGGCGACCCGGCCACGTTCGTGATCGGCATCGCCGGAGTGGGCGACGAGCATCTGGAGATCCTCTCCCGGATCGCGATCCTGTTCTCGGAGGAAGACGATGTGGCACGGCTCTCCGCGGCGAAGACCTCGGAGGAGCTCTACGCCCTCCTCTCGGAGGTGAACGAAGGATGAAGGCGGTCCACTTCGGGGCGGGCAACATCGGGCGCGGATTCGTCGGTCTGCTGCTGCGCGAGGGCGGGTACGAGGTCGTGTTCTCTGACGTCGCCGATGCGCTGGTCGATGCGATCAACGCGGTCGACTCGTACACCGTGCACGAGGCCGGCCCCGGAGGGACCGATCACGTCGTCACCGGATTCCGGGCGGTGAACAGCCGGACGGATCCCGCGGTCGTGGCCGAGGAGGTCGCATCGGCCGACGTCGTCACCACAGCGGTCGGACCGACCGTGCTGAGGTTCGTGGCTCCGTCGATCGTCGCGGGACTCGCCCTCCGCTCCCCGGATGCCGCACCTCTGCAGGTGATGGCGTGCGAGAACGCGATCGGCGCCACCGGTCTGCTCCGCCGTGAGATCGTGACGGCCGCAGGACCGGATGCCGAGACTCTGCTCGCCCGAGCGGTCTTCGCGAACACGGCGGTGGACCGCATCGTCCCGGCGCAGCCGGAGGGGTCGGGCGTCGACGTCACGGTCGAGCCCTACTTCGAATGGGCCATCGAGTCGGGACCGTTCGGTGCGAACCTGCCGAACATCCCGGGTGCGCACTTCGTCGACGATCTGGCCCCGTACATCGAGCGCAAGCTGTTCACGGTGAACACCGGCCATGCGGCTACCGCGTACTTCGGAGCCCGCGCCGGCATCGAACGCATCTCGGATGCTCTGGCCGACCCCGTCATCGCGGCGAGCGTCTCGGCGGCTCTCGAGGAGACGTCGGCGGTTCTGGTCGCCGAGCACGGCTTGGACCCGGACGATCTCGCCGGCTACCGTGCGACGATCCTCGACCGGTTCCGCAACCCCGCGCTCATCGACACCGTCCAGCGCGTCGGTCGCCAACCGCTGCGCAAGATCTCCCGGCACGAGCGCTTCGTGGGTCCTGCCGCCATGGCCGCGGAGCGCGGCCTGCCCACCGAGGCTCTGGTCGCGGCCGTCTCGGCGGCGCTCGAATTCGACGACCCGGCGGACGAGCAGTCGGTCGAGCTGCAGCAGTTGCTGCGGACCGAGGACCCTGACGCTCTCACCACGAGGACGACGGGCCTCGACCCCGAGCATCCGCTGTTCCGCTCGGTCCGCGACGCCGTCGCCGCCCGGCAGCACGGCCTCGAGGTCGCCTGACCCACAGCTCATCACGCGGAGCACTTCGGACTCACCGAGCTGTTCCGGTTCGACACCAGGGTCACCCTCCTCGAGCCGCGCGACGGCGGCTGGGACCTGACCAGTGCCGGTCCCACGGGAAACGAGACCCGCTGGTATGCCGGAGTCGTCCTCGCGAACGGGACGCTCGCCGAGCCGAACGTGCCGACGTTCGCCGGGGAGTTCAGCGGCGAGCTGCTGCACACGAGTGCCTAAAAGTCGCCCGAGCAGCTGAAGGACAAGCGCGTGCTGCTGATCGGCGCAGGCAACTCCGGCTGCGACATCGCGGTGGATGCCGTGCACCATGCGGTCTCGGTCGACATGAGTGTGCGGCGCGGGTACGACTTCGTACCCCGCTACCTGTTCGGCAGGCCCAGCGACACCCTCAACCAGGGACGCCCACTGCCGGCGCGCATCAAGCAGGCGGTCGACAGCCGCGTGCTACGGGCCTTCACGGGTGACCCCGTGCGGTTCGGGTTCCCCCGGCCCGACTACCGCATCTACGAGTCGCACCCGATCGTGAATACCCTGATCCTGAATCACCTCGGGCAGGGCGACCTGCGCATCCGGCCGGACATCGCCCGATTCGAGGGGACGACGGTGCACTTCCGCGACGGCAGCGTCGACGACTACGACCTGGTGCTGCTCGCCACCGGGTACACCCTCGACTACCCGTTCGTGGACAGGGAGCACCTGCACTGGCGCGGCGCCTCGCCCCGGCTGTTCCTCAACGTCTTCCCCGCATCGTTCAACGGCCTCTACGTGATGGGCATGATCGAGGCCTCCGGCATCGGCTGGCAGGGCCGCTACGAACAGGCCGAGCTGCTCGCGGCCTACCTCTCCGCCGTCGAGGAGGATCCCGCGCGCGCCGCCCGTTTCCGCGAGCGGGTGACCGGAGCACCCTGGCCCGATGTGACCGGCGGCTACCGCTACCTGGGCCTGGACCGGATGGCGTACTACGTCAACAAGGACGCCTACCGGGGCGCTGTGCGACGCGAGAAGATGGCGCTGGAGGTGTCGGCGTGAACCTCGACGACGTGGTCCTGTCCTTCACGCCGGGCACACTCACGATCCTCAACGTCGTGCTCGGCCTGATCATGTTCGGCATCGCCCTCGACACCTCGCCGAGCGACTTCCGCGTCGTGGCGAAGCATCCGAAACCGTTCGTGATCGCGATCCTCGCACAGCTGCTCCTGCTGCCGATCGCCACCTTCGCACTCACCCTCGTGCTTCCCGTGCCGCCGTCGATGGCGCTGGGCATGCTCCTGGTCGCGTGCTGCCCACCCGGGAACATCTCGCAGGTGCTCACTCACCGCGCCGGCGGCAATGTCGCCCTCTCGGTCTCGCTCACGGCGGTCGGGAATCTGATCTACATCTTCGCGATGCCGCTCAGCATCACCTTCTGGGGATCGCTGCACCCGACGGCACGCACGCTGCTGCGTGACGTCGCCGTCGATCCCTGACGCATGCTGCTCGAGGTCCTGCTCATCGTGGGGCTCCCGTTCGCGCTGGGACTGCTGCTGCGTGCCGGCGCTCCGCGGTTCAGCGCCCGTGTGCAGCCGTTCGTGAAGTGGTTCAGCCTCATCGCGCTGCTCGGGTTCATCATCGCCGCGCTCGTGGGCAACTGGGCGGTGTTCGTGCAGGTCCTCGGCATCATCCTGATCGTGGTCGCGGTCCACGATGCTGTCGCCCTGGCCCTCGGCTACGGCACAGCGGTGATCGGCGGGCTCGGCACCCGCGAGCGCAAGGCCATGACGTTCGAGGTCGGCATCCGCAACGCCGGCCTCGGCCTCGGGCTGGTGTTCCTGTTCTTCGACGGGCTCGGAGGCATGGCCGTCGTCGCCGGCTGGTGGGGCATCTGGGACATCATCGCCGGCCTCGTGCTCGCCGGGCTCTGGGCGCGGCACACCAGACGACGAACTGGCTCCTCGTCCGGCGACGCGAGCGGCCGCACGAAGGCGGAGGCTGCCTGATGCCGCGCGTGCTCATCACGGGAGGAAGCGGGTTCCTCGGTTCGCATGTCGCCGCGGCCCTCGCGGTCCGCGACGACGTCGAGCTGGTCGTCTGCGGCGATCTTCGACACGGGGTGCCTCGCGACGGCATCATCGACGAGACGCTGGATGTGACGGACTCAGCCGGCCTCGCCCCGCTCCTGCGACGGCACGCGATCGACACGGTCGTGCATCTGGCAGCCATCGTCAATCCCGGTCGCGACGTCGAGCAGGAGTATCGCGTCGATGTCACCGGGTCCGCGAACGTGCTCGCCGCGTGCGTGGAGGCAGGTGTCCGGCGGATGGTGGTCTCCAGCTCCGGGGCCGCCTACGGCTACCATGCGGACAACCCCCGATGGATCGACGAGGAACAGCCTCTGCGCGGCAACGACACCTTCCCGTACGCGCGGCACAAGCGCCTGGTCGAGGAGATGCTCGCGGAGCACCGGGCTGCCCACCCCGAGCTCCAGCAGGTGGTGTTCCGCATCGGCACGATTCTCGGGCCGACGGTGCGGAACCAGATAACGGCGCTCTGGGATGGACGACGGATACTCCGGATAGCCGGATCCGCATCGCCCTTCGTCTTCATCTGGGTGGATGACGTGGCTGCGGCGATGGTGCGCGGCGACCGACGGCCCACCGGGCATCTTCAACGTCGCCGGAGACGGATGCCTGACCGTTCCCGAGATCGCCGAACGCCTGGGGAAGCCGCAACTCGTCCTCCCGGCGTGGGCGTTGTCGGGGGCCCTGCGCATCGGGCGGATGCTGCGTCTCACGGAGCACGGACCGGAGAAGGTCCCCTTCTTGCGGTACCGGCCGGTCCTGGCCAACGGAGACCTCAAGAGGGTGTTCGGCTACACCCCGCTGCGCACGAGCAGGCAGGCCTTCGAGGAGTACCTCCGCACGCACCCCACGATCGCCCGGGAGAGACGCCGGGCGCAGTAGCGTGGAGCCATGCAGAAGAAGCGTGGACGCCGGATCCTGAAGCGTGTTCTGTGGAGTGTCGCGATCGTGCTGGTGCTCGCCGTCGGCGGCGTGCTCGCGTGGTCGCAGATCGGCGTCATGGCCGCTGAGCCGGAACCGCTCGCGGCCGTGCGAGAGAACCCGGCGATCACCGTGACCGACGCGGACGAGGGCATCGTCCTCGCCCCGGCCGACGGCGCGTCGGAGCGCGGACTGGTGTTCATCCCCGGAGCCAAGGTCGACCCCTGGCATACGCCGCGATACTGCAGGGGCTCGCAGAGGACGGGGTCACCGTCGTGATCACCCGCCCCTGGCTGAACCTGGCGTTCTTCGATCCGCGCGGCCTCGATGCCTTCACAGCTGCGGCCCCCGACGTCGATGTCTGGAGCGTCGGCGGTCATTCCCTCTCGCGAGCAGATGCACGCAGAGGTCACGCGTCTCACCGAGAGCTTCCTCGCGCCACTCGCCCCGTGAGGGTCACTCCCCCGCCGTCCCGAGGATCGGGTCGAGCAGCGGATGCAGGTGCCGTGTGCGCAGAACCGATGCCGCGGCTCGGGCCCCTGCTCCGAGTGCGGCGGTGACGTCCGCCCCGTCGAGACGCGCATCGAGCACGCCGGCCAGGAAGGCATCACCGGCGCCGTTCGTGTCGACGACCTCCACGGGCGCAGCCGGAACCCGGTGCAATTCGCCGTTCCCGTCGATCGCCACCGCCCCGTCGGCACCCAGGGTGCACACGGCGAGGCCCGCCCCCGCCGCGATGCGTGAGCGCAGGAACGCGACCGGGTCATCAAGGCGGTCCGCATTGCAGAACACGGCGTGAGCGGCGTCGAGGAACGGTCGGTGGAAGGGCGCAGTACCGTCGTAGTCGTGCACGTCCACCCAGATCGGGGTGCCGGTCGCTCGAGCGACCGGCAGCAGCCGCAGGGGCTCCGCCGCGAGATCGAGCACGATGGCATCGGCCGCCGTCATCTCGTCGCGCACCTCTTCGTCATGCTCTCCTCGCGTCTCCTGCGGCGTCGACAGGTACAGCGACACCCGCTCCCCCGCCCGCGTCATGAGGTTCAGATGCCGTTCGGTGGTGCCGTCGCTCCACCGCGTCCGCACACCGGAGGCATGCAGGGCTTCGCGAACGCGTCGGCCCTCCGCGTCCGTCCCGGTGATGGCATGGAGCCGCGTCGTGCGGCCCAGTGCGGTCAGGCTGAGCGCTTTGCCGGCGCTGGTCCCGCCGACCGTCTCCCACGTGTCCTCGGCGAACTGCATGTGCGGCTCCGGTTCCGGCAACCGATCGAGCACGACGATATGGTTCCACGACGCGGGGCCGACGATGAAGACGGACGCGGGTTCGGAGGCGGGAGGCATGACACCATCCTGCCGTGCGGTCCCCCTCAGCCGATGCGGGAGACCAGCGCGTCCAACCCCATGCCGTAGTCGATGCGCACCACGGGAAGAGCGAGCTTGTCCGTGCCGATCTTCACGTATCCGGGTTCGATGGTGCGACCCATCTCGTAGCCGGCCTGAGCGACGCCCTGCTTGGTCGTGTCGTTGTAGTGCCCGTAGGGGTACGCGACCACCTGACCCACGCCGAGGATGTCGGCCGAGGTCGTGAGGTCGGCCGCGATCTGATCGGCGCTCCAGTTGACCATCCGGCCCTTGCCGTTGTCGCCGGCCTGGTGCATGTCGTGGGTGTGCGAGCGGCGCTGCACGTAGATCGACGGTGCCGGATCCTGCCGATAGGCCGTGATCATGAACGACGTCGAGAGCACCTTGTATTTGTCGACGACCGGTACCGCGAGGTCGAACCACGTCTGATCGGCGTCGTCGTCGGTGATGATCACGCTCTTCGCCGGCAGCGAGAGCCGCCCGTCGATGAAGGCGCTGAGCTCATCCCACGTCGGCAGATAGAAGCCCGTGGTCGCGATGTGGTTCATCTGCGCGTCGAAGTCTCCGATGTACGCGTAGTTGCCGCGCAGCCAGCCCTTCTCGCCCTCGGGGTCGGCCGTGAACTGGTGGTACATGAGGATGGGCACCCGCACGTCTTCCGCGGCGTTCTCCTCCGGCGTCTTCCAGGCGGCGAAGAGCTCGACCTGCTGATCCACGCACACCACGGGGTCGGCGCCGTTCACGCGGGCTGCGACCGCGAAAGCTCCCGCATCCGCCGCGCTCGGGTACCAGCCGGCGAAGACCCGGCCGTCGAGCTGCGGGATGGGCAGTCCCTGATACAGAGCTTCCTGGAACTGCAGCATCGGCTCCGCAGGAGCACCTTCGCCCGTGAACGTGACCGCACACGCTCGCGGGTCGTTCGCGTCCGCCACGATCTGCTCCGCCGGCGTCAGCGGATGCTCGATAGCCTCGGACTGCGCCTTCGGGACCGTGTTCTCCGGCGTGCGGGTGAACCACACGAACGCGGCTGCCGCTCCTCCGACGACGACGACCGCCACGGCGGCGCTGATGATGATCGCGGCACGCGAGCGCCGCTTCCCCCCGGAAGCCATCATCAGGCGTCGAAGCCCTCGGCGATCATCTCGACGAGCTCCTCCCGCTCCTCGACCGGGAGGAATGCTGCGGCTGCGGCGTTGAACTGGAACGTCTCGAGGTCGTCGAGATCGTACTCGAACGCCTCCACCAGCAGCGCGAGCTCACGGGTGAGAGAGGTGGCGCTCATGGTGCGGTTGTCGACGTTCACGGTGACCGCGAATCCGAGCTGGTACAGCAGGTCGAAGGGGTGATCCACCATGGTGTTGCCCCACGCGGCGATCGCACCGGTCTGCAGGTTCGACGACGGCGAGAGCTCGAGCGGGATCTCACGGTCGCGGACCCAGCGCGCGAGGTCGCCGAACTGCACCTGCACCTCGTCGCCCTCCTGCGTGATGACATCGAGGTCCTCCGCGATGCGCACACCGTGTCCGAGCCGCAGTGCGCGTCCGTCCAGCAGAGCCGAGCGGATGGAGGCGGGGCCTGCCGCCTCTCCCGCATGCACCGTGACGGGGAAGAAGTTCTCGGCGAGGAAGTCGAACGCCTTGCGGTGGTTCGACGGCGGGAAGCCGTCTTCGGGACCGGCGATGTCGAAGCCCACGGCGCCGCGGCCGCGGAAGTCGACCGCGAGCTCGGCGATCTCGAGGGCACGGTCGGTGTGCCGCATGGCGGTGATCAGCTGGCCGACACGGATGCTGCGTCCCGCGCGGTCGGCGGCATCCTCGCCTTCCTCGATGCCCTGCTGCACGGCTTCCACGGTCTGCTCGAGGGTGAGGCCGCGAGCCAGGTGCTGCTCGGGAGCCCAGCGCACCTCGCCGTAGATCACGCCGTCGGCCGCGAGGTCCTGCACGAACTCGCGCGCCACCCGGGTGAGGCCCTCCTGCGTCTGCATCACCGCGGTCGTGAGGTCGAACGTCTTGAGGTACTCGACCAGCGAGCCGGAGTCGCTCTGCTTCGCGAACCACGACCCGAGAGCAGCCGGCTCGGATTCCGGCACCTCCAGGCCGATCGCATCCGCGAGCTCGATGATCGTGGCGGGCCGCAGCGCGCCGTCGAGGTGGTCGTGCAGCGAGACCTTGGGCAGGCTCCGCAGGGAGACGCCCTGAAGCGTGACGTCGCCGTTCGCATCGATCGACATGGGGATCCTCTCGGTCGCGGATGTGCTCAGTTCAGGCTAGCGGTCGAAGGTCACGCCGTGATGCGCTCGCGGACGATGGGACCGGTGACCGGAGCCTCGTCTCCGATCGCCCAGGAGCCCTCGAGCGCGTCGAGCGCCCTGCCGAATCGGGCGTCGTCCGCGGCGGAGAGCGTGAAGAGCGGCTGGCCGGCGACGACGCGGTCACCCGGCTTCGCGTGCAGATCGATACCCGCCTCGAAGATCACCGGGTCCTGTGCCCTGGCGCGCCCCGCACCCAGACGCCACGCGGCGACGCCGAACGGAAGGGCGTCCATGCGCGTGACGATGCCATCGGCCGGTGCGAGCACCTGGTGGGTCTCGCGAGCCGTCGGAAGTGCAGCATCCGGGTCGCCGTCCTGGGCGCGGATCATCGCCTTCCAGGTGTCCATCGCGCGTCCGTCATCGAGGGCGGCCTCCACGTCGGCATCCGGCTGCCCGGCGAGGGCGAGCATCTCGCGTGCCAGGGCGATCGTCAGCTCGCGCACATCCGACGGTCCGCCCCCGGCGAGGATCTCGACGGACTCCCTGACCTCGTTGGCGTTGCCGATCGCGAGCCCGAGCGGCACATTCATGTCGGTCAGCAGCGCCGTCGTCGCGACACCCGAGTCGGTGCCGAGCGCGACCATCGTGCGTGCCAGCTCGCGGGCGCGATCGATGTCCTGCATGAATGCGCCGGATCCGAACTTCACGTCGAGCACGAGAGCGTCCGTGCCCTCGGCGATCTTCTTCGACATGATGCTCGATGCGATCAGCGGGATCGCCTCGACCGTGCCGGTGACGTCGCGCAGTGCGTACAGCTTCTTGTCCGCGGGGGCGAGCCCGGAGCCGGCCGCGCAGATGACCGCACCGACGTCGCCCTGCATCTGCGCGAACATCTCCTCGTTGCTGAGAGCGGCGCGCCATCCGGGGATCGACTCGAGCTTGTCGAGCGTGCCACCGGTGTGGCCGAGTCCACGACCGCTCAGCTGCGGAACGGCCACGCCGAACGAGGCGACCAGCGGGGCGAGCGGCAGCGTGATCTTGTCGCCCACGCCACCGGTGGAGTGCTTGTCGACGGTGCGCTTGCCGAGAGAGGCGAAGCTCATCCGCTCCCCCGAGGCGATCATCGCGTCGGTCAGCACGCGGATCTCATCGCGCTCCATGCCGCGCTGGAAGATGGCCATCGCGAACGACGCCATCTGCGCGTCGGAGACGTAGCCGCGCGTGTAGGCGTCGACCATCCAGCGAAGCGCGGGCTCCGGCACGGCACCGCCGTCGCGCTTGGCGCGGATCACATCGATCGCGTCGAACGGTTCGATGGCTACCTGAGCCTGTGCAGCGGTCATCGTGCTTCCTCCAGGTCGCGCGGCCCGAATGCGTCGGGCAGCACCTCGTCGATCGTGCGGACGCCGGAGACGGTCTCCAGCAGCATCCCGGGCATCGCGTGCTCGAACAGCAGCTGGCGACAGCGTCCGCACGGCATGATGGTCTGCCCCTCGTTGTTGACGCACACGAACGCGACGAGCTGGCCGCCGCCGGACATGTGCAGGTCGCCGACCAGAGCGCACTCGGCGCACAACGTCACGCCGTAGGAGGCGTTCTCGACGTTGCAGCCGGCCACGATGCGACCGTCGCCGACCAGGGCGGCCGCACCCACGCGATAGCGGGAGTACGGCGCGTACGCCTTGGTCATGGCGTCGGTTGCGACCTGGCGCAGCTCATCCCAGTCGATGTCCGTCATTGCGATGTTCTCTCTTCCCTGCAGGGCTACGACTTGATGTAGGGCTTGCCGTCGGCGGCAGGCGCCTTGATCTGCCCGGCGAACCCGGCGACCGCGAGCAGCGTCACCACGTAGGGCAGCATCAGCATGAACTCACCCGGGATGGGCGTCTTCAGGATCGACAGCAGGTTCTGCAGGTTGGTGGCGAATCCGAACAGCAGCGCCGCGAGCGTGGCGCGGATCGGGTCCCAGCGTCCGAAGATCACCGCGGCAAGGGCGATGAATCCGAGCCCGGCCGTCATGTCCTTTCCGAACTGCGGGACCGAGACGAGGGTGAAGTACGCGCCGCCCATGCCCGCGATCGCGCCGGCGAGCAGCACGTTCCAGAACCGGGTCGGGTTCACCTTGATGCCCACGGTGTCCGCAGCCTGCGGGTGCTCACCGACGGCACGCAGCCGCAGACCCCACCGGGTGCGGTAGAGGCCCCAGGCCACGACGCCGACGGTGATGAACATCAGGTACCCGATGAACGTCTGGTTGAACAGCACCGGTCCGATGATCGGGATGTCGCTGAGCACCGGGATCTCGACGCGCGGGAAGCGCACCGGCCTGTTCAGCGTCGCCTCGTTCGGAGCGAGCAGCGCGCCGTAGAGGAAGCCCGTGAGACCGGTGACGAGCACGTTGAGCACGACACCGACGATGACCTGCTCGACGAGGTACTTGATCGCGAATGCGGCGAGCACACTCGCCACCAGGACGCCGCCGATCATGGCGCCGACGAGACCGACGAACGGGTTGCCCGTGATGCTCGACAGGAGCGCCGCGGAGAACGCGCCCAGGAGCAGCTGCCCCTCGATCGCGACGTTCACGACGCCGGCACGCTCGCCG
The DNA here is from genome assembly GCF_019443525.1 of Microbacterium sp. PAMC22086. NCBI lineage: Bacteria > Bacillati > Actinomycetota > Actinomycetes > Micrococcales > Microbacteriaceae > Microbacterium > Microbacterium sp. PAMC22086. The sequence continues at coordinate 3,058,591 of NZ_CP080380.1, forward strand.
ATGACGCCGCCGAGAGCTCCGAAGACCAGGGGCACCGAGAGCGAGACCGCACCGAACAGCAGGCTCGTGACGGGCACGAGTCCGCCGGCGGCCGCCCAGACGAGGAACGCGAACACGGCCAGCACGCTAAACGCGATCACCAGCCACAGCGAGGGCGCACGGTAGGTCCATGCCCGAAGGAACGCCCCCACCGTCAGCACCACGAGGATGCCGATCACGACCCAGAAGGTCGAAGCCGTGGGCAGCGCCACGTCCGGCAGCGCGAGCGCCGAGGACTGGTCGGAGAGGCGGAACGTGCTGGTGCCGTCGCGCGGCACGAACAGGAACAGCAGCGCGAGGAGCACGGTGGCGCCGGCGAGGACGATCGGCGCCTTGAGGTGCCGTTCCTTCACGGTCGCCAGCTGGACCGTGCCGTCGGCGGCCTGAGCCTGCACGAGGGACATCATGCCGCCACCGCCTTCTTCGCGGCCTTGGCTCTGAGCCTGGCCGCCTTCTCGATATCGGTCTTCGGGAGGAAGAACACCGCGCGTAGCAGCGGCGGCGCGGCGATGAACAGCACCACGAGCGACTGCACGACGAGCACGATGTCGACCGGGATGTCCTGCGCCTGCATGGAGAAGGACCCTGCCTTGAGCGCGCCGAACAGGATGCCGGCGGCGAACGTGCCCCAGGCGCGACTGCGGCCGAGGAGGGCGACGGTGATCGCGTCGAAGCCGATCCCGGCATCGATGGTCTCGGTGACGCCCGTGGTGACCGCGCCCTGGATCTGGTTCATGCCCGCGAGACCGGCGAGGCCACCGGCGAAGAGCATGGCGTAGACGTAGACGCGCTGGACGCTGATGCCCGCGGCGCGCGCGGCGTGCGGGTTCTCCCCCACGGCGCGCATGCGCATGCCGAGCGACGAGCGCTCGATGAGCCACCAGACGAACAGGGTCGCCACGATCACGATCACGAAGCCGAGGTCGAGCAACGGGAACTGCGGTCCGAGCAGCGTCGGGAACTGGGCGCTCTCCGGCGTCGCCGATCCGAGCGCCTGGTTCGTCCCCGGCTTCTGCAGCAGACCCGGGGTGCGGATCATCCACAGCAGCAGGTAGTACGCGATGTAGTTCAGCATGATCGTGAGGATCACCTCGTGCGCACCCGTGCGCGCCTTGATGAGTCCCGCGATCGCGCCCCAGAGCGCACCGCCCGCGATGCCGGCGATGAGCGTGACCGGGATGTGTAACCAGATCGGCAGGTCGAGCGAGAACGTCAGCAGTGCGGCGACGGCCACACCGATGAGCATCTGGCCGCGAGCACCGATGTTGAACAGGCCGACGCGGAATGCCAGCGCCACGCCGAGGCCGGCCGCGATGAGCGGCGCCGCGAAGCCGAGCGTGTTGGTCAGCGGTCGGATCTGCGCCGCGAAGTCCGCGCCGCGGGCGTTGAAGATCGCTCCGCGGACCAGGGCCTCGTACCCGTTGTAGACGGCGTTCCACGCGGCGGCGAACGTATCACCGGGCTGTGCGAAGAAGTAGACGGATGCTTCCAGCACATCTTCGTTCGTGAAGGCGATCAGGACGCCACCGACGATGAGTGCCAGCACGATCGCGAGGATCGTGGTGACCGCATTGCCGCGGAGGATCTCTTTGAGGATGACGTTGCCGCGCGGGGGCGGCGGCACATCGGAGGGGTCGCGCGGGACCGTGCCGGTGCTCGTGCTGAGCTCCTGCGGCGGAATCCCCTTGGTCACATCTCCTGCGCCGGGTGTCGCTCCGCTCACGCGGCCACCTCCCCTTCGGCCGCTCCGGCCATCATGAGTCCGAGCGTCTCCCGAGGCGTGTCGCCGGGGACGATGCCGACGATCGTGCCGCGGTACATGACCGCGATCCGATCGGCGAGAGCTGCGACCTCGTCGAGCTCCGTGGAGACGACGATCACGGGCACACCCGCGTCGCGCGTCTCGATGATCCGCTTGTGGATGAACTCGATCGAGCCGACGTCGACACCACGGGTGGGCTGCGCCGCGACGAGGAGACGCAGATCGCGGCTCATCTCCCTGGCGATGACGACCTTCTGCTGGTTTCCGCCGGACAGCGTTCCTGCGGCCGTCTCCGGACCCTGGGTGCGGATGTCGTACTCCTTGATGCGCGCACGGGCGAACTCGTCGAGCACCGAGCGCCGCAGTGTTCCCGCGCGACTGAACGCCGGGTCGTCCGAACGGTCGAGGATCAGGTTCTCCGCGACGGAGAAACCGGCCACCAGGCCGTCTTCCGTGCGGTCTTCCGGCACGAAGCCGACTCCGGCGTCGAGGATCGCGCGCACGCTCTTGCCGACCAGCTCGTTGCCGTCGAGCTCGATGCTGCCTTCGACGCGGGCGGCGAGGCCGACGATGGCCTCCACGAGCTCGGTCTGGCCGTTGCCCTGGACACCCGCGATCGCGAGCACCTCTCCCGGTCGGACGGCGAAGTCGACACCATCGACGACGATGGCCCCGGTGGGAGTCAGCACGCGCAGTCCCTTGACTTCGAATCCGCCCTCGCCCAGGCGCGGCGGTTCCTTGTGCACGGTGAGCTCGACGGCTCGGCCGACCATGAGCGAGGCGAGCTCGCCGTTGGTCGCGGTCGGGGACGCCTCGCCGACGACGCGGCCGAGACGGATGATGGTGATCTTGTCGGCGACCTCGCGGACCTCGCGCAGCTTGTGCGTGATGAACACGATCGCCGTGCCCTCGTCGCGCAGCTGACGCATGATGCTCATCAGCTCGTCGGTCTCCTGCGGCGTGAGCACGGCCGTGGGCTCGTCGAACACGAGCACCTTCGCGTCGCGCGACAGCGCCTTGATGATCTCGACGCGCTGCTGCACGCCGACGGGAAGGTCTCCGACGAGGGCGTCGGGGTCGATGTCGAAACCGAAGCGGGCGGCGACCGATCGCACGTGCTCTCGCGCCTTCGCGATGTCGAGCGTGCCGAGGGCCTTGGTCTGTTCGTGTCCGAGCATCACGTTCTCGGCCACGGTGAACACCGGGACGAGCATGAAGTGCTGGTGGACCATGCCGATCCCCGCAGCCATCGCGTCACCGGGACCGCGGAAGCGCTGCACCTCGTCATCGAGGAGGATCTCGCCCTCGTCGGCCTGATACAGGCCGTAGAGCACGTTCATGAGGGTGGACTTGCCTGCGCCGTTCTCACCGAGGAGCGCGTGGATCTCACCCGGTTCGACCACGAGATCGATGTGGTCGTTGGCAACGAGGGTGCCGAATCGCTTGGTGATGCCGCGAAGTTCGAGCTTCATATCTGCACCTTATCCAGAAGAGTTTTCCAGGAGAATCATCGTCCGTCCACGACACGGGGCGAGTGGCATCCTGCTCACCACTCGCCCCGTGCGGGAACTGCGACGGAATTACTTGGAGGTCGGGGAGTTCCGGGACTCCACCTTGATGTCGCCGGAGATGATCTGCTCCTGCAGAGCCTTGAGCTCGTCGGTCAGACCCTCCGGCAGCTTCGACTCGAAGTCACCGAAGCCGGAGAGCTTGACGCCCTCGTTCTCGAGCGTGCCCACGTACGGGGCCGGGTCGAACTCGCCCTTGGCCGCAGCCAGGGTCGCGTCCTTCACGGCGACGTCGATCGCCTTCATGATCGAGACGAGCGTGATGCCGGCCACCTCGGGGTCGGCGACGGCGAGGTCGCTGTCGACACCGAGCATCAGGGTGTCCTTGCCGCTGTCGGCGATCGCCGCAGCCGCGCTCTGGTAGACGGGGCCGCCGACCGGGAGGATGACGTCGACGCCCTGGTCGAGCACACCCTGTGCGGTCTGCTTGGCGGTGTCGTTCGCGTCGAAGCCGCCCGTGAACGAGCCCTTCTGCGTGGCCTCGTCCCAGCCGAAGACCTCGACCGCAGCGGACTTGTCCTCGTTGTACTTCTCGACACCGAGCTGGTAGCCGTCCATGAACACGGCGACCGACGGGATCTGCATTCCGCCGAACGTGCCGACCTTGTTCACACCGCTCTGGGCAGACCACGATGCGGCAGCGTAGCCGCCGAGGTATGCGGCCTGAGCCGTGTCGAAGACGAGGGGCTTGATGTTCGGGGCATCGACGGTGCCGTCGAAGTCGTTGTCGGCCCAGTCGTCGATGATCGCGTAGTCGATGTCGGGGTTCGCGAGAGCGGACTCGACCGTGGCGGCGGACAGCTTGAAGCCGACAGAGACGATGAGCGAGCAGCCCTCGGAGACCGCGGTCTCGAGGTTCGGCGCGTAGTCGTTGTCATTCGCCGACTCGAACTCGAGGGGCTTGATGTCCAGCTCCTCGGCGGCACTGTCCATGCCCTCCTTGGCGGACTGGTTGAACGACTTGTCGTTCCATCCGCCGGCGTCGGAGACGAGGCAGGGGAGGAAGTCGGAGGCGACCGGCTCGCCGGAGCCGGCGGGCTTGTCTGTCGGTGCCTGGCCGCAACCGGCGAGTGCGAAGACGACGCCAGCGGCGACGGTGACGCCGAGCAGCTTCTTGGTGGTGGAGATGGTCAACTGATGCCTCCCTCAACGAAACCGCGGCCATCGCGGATCGATCAAAGTTACCTACTGTTTCGGCCTTTGTGCACGCCCGCCCCGCATGTGCTGGCCAATGGTTACCAAGCTGAAATCAAGACAGCCGATGAGCGTGAGAGCGTGCTCATCGGAGCAGGCGTCAGAGCACGTCTCCGCGACCGGTGAGCTTGAGCGACTCGACCACGCCCTTGACCCGCTGCGCGTGCTGCACGGTGGTGACCAGTAGCGCGTCGGGGGTGTCGACCACGACGATGTCCTGCACCCCCACCAGGCTGATCACGCGCGAGGTCTGGCTGACGAGGATTCCGCTCGCGCCGTCGGTGAGAACGCGCGCGTTCGGGCCGAGAACGGCGAGATCGTTCTTGCGACCGTTGGTGATGAGCTTGGTCAGCGAGGCGAAATCGCCCACGTCGTCCCAGTCGAAGTGGCCGGGGACGACGGCGAGGCATCCGCGGCGGGCGGCGGGTTCGGCGACCGCGTAGTCGATCGCGATCTTCTTCAGGCGCGGCCAGATCCGATCGACCGCCGGTCCTCGACGATCGCGGTCGTCCCATGCCTCGGCGAGTTCGAGCAGACCGGCGTGCAGTTCGGGCTCGTTCACGGCCAGCTCCTCCAGCAGCACGCTGGCCTTGGCGATGAACATGCCCGCGTTCCAGAGGTACCCGCGATCAGCGATGTAGGACTTCGCCGTCTCGAGATCGGGCTTCTCCACGAAACTCTCGACGAGAGCGGCCTCGCGCGCGCCTTCGACCACGAGCTCGGGCCCCATCTTGATGTAGCCGAAACCGATCGCCGGCTCGGTCGGCGTGATGCCGATCGTGCAGATGTACCCCTCCCGCGCCACCTCGACGGCGTCGCGCACCGCGAACTCGAACACGCGTGTGCCGCGGATCACGTGGTCCGCGCTGAACGAGCCGATGATCACGTCGGGATTGCGGCGGTGCAGAATCGCCGCGGCGAGTCCGATCGCCGCCGCCGACTCGCGCGGCTCGGACTCCAGGAAGACGTTCAGGTCGGGGATGCCGGGCAGCTCCGCCTCGACGGCCGCGCGATGGGCCCGACCAGTGACGACGGCGATCCGGTCCGCCCCGGCGAGTGGGACGAGCCGATCCCAGGTGTCGCGCAGCAGCGAGTGCCCGGACCCCGTCAGGTCGTGCAGGAACTTCGGTGCGTCCGCCCGGGAGAGCGGCCACAGCCTGCTACCGATGCCGCCGGCGGGAATCACTGCGTAGAAATCCTTGATGGGTGCGCTCACCCTGCCAGGGTAGCCGCAGAGGACGAGCCGACATCGAGAGACTTAGGCTCCCCTTCGTCGCTCCCAGTGATCTGACAGGAATAAGATGGACAGCGATCGGGCGTGCCTGAGACTTCGCCAGGCTCACACTTGAACGAGAGCAGTGCACGCGACCGAGTCACATCGATCCAGGGAGGACGACCGTGTCCACAAGCGCCCGCTTGACACCGTCGATTTCGGAAACCACGTCCAAGACCCCACGCGGCACCCTCTATCGGGGTCGCGAAGGCATGTGGTCGTGGGTGCTTCACCGCATCACCGGAGTCGCCATCTTCTTCTTCCTGTTGGTGCACGTGCTCGACACGGCGCTGATCAGGGTGTCGCCGGAGGCGTACAACGCCGTGATCGGCACATACAAGAACCCGGTCATGGCCCTCGGTGAGGTCGTGCTCGTCGCCGGCATCGTGTTCCACGCGATGAACGGCCTGCGCATCATCGCCGTCGACTTCTGGTCGAAGGGCGCCAAGTATCAGCGCCAGCTGTTCTGGGGCGTCCTGCTGGTGTGGGGCATCATCATGGCCGGCTTCGTGCCCCGCCACCTGATGCTCGCGTTCGCCGGGTTCGGAGGGGGACACTGATGTCTGCACAGACCATGGCGACCGCCCCGGTGCGCCGCCGCCGCGGAGTCAACCTCGAGAAGTGGGGCTGGATCTTCATGCGCGTCTCGGGCGTCGTGCTCGTCGTGCTGATCTTCGGCCACCTCTTCGTCAACCTCATGGTGGGCGAAGGCATCCACGCCCTCGACTTCGCGTTCATCGCCGGCAAGTTCGCCACGCCGTTCTGGCAGTGGTGGGACGTGCTGATGCTGTGGCTCGCACTCATCCACGGCGCCAACGGCATGCGCACGATCGTGAACGACTACGTGACGAACAGCACGGCGCGCAAGGCGCTGGTCTGGGCGCTCGGGCTGGCCGCCGGCCTGCTCATCATCCTCGGCACGCTCGTGGTCTTCACGTTCGACCCGTGCCTGGGTGTGACCGAGGACAGCGTCCTCTGGTCCGAATGCGCCGCGATCGTCGGGAACTAGAAGAAGGCATACGAGAAGTGACTACCGAGACGCAGGATTCCGTCGTCCGTGACGGCGTGCACTACCACCAGTTCGACATCGTCATCGTGGGAGCCGGTGGGGCGGGCATGCGTGCCGCCATCGAGGCGGGCCCCGGGGCGAAGACCGCCGTGATCTCCAAGCTCTACCCCACGCGCTCGCACACCGGTGCGGCGCAGGGCGGTATGGCGGCGGCCCTCGCGAACGTCGAAGAGGACTCCTGGGAGTGGCACACCTTCGACACCGTCAAGGGCGGTGACTACCTCGTCGACCAGGACGCGGCCGAGATCCTCGCGAAGGAGGCCATCGACGCGGTCATCGACCTCGAGAACATGGGCCTCCCCTTCAACCGCACGCCCGAGGGCAAGATCGACCAGCGCCGCTTCGGCGGGCACACCGCAGAGCACGGCAAGACCCCGGTCCGCCGCGCCTGCTACGCCGCCGACCGCACCGGTCACATGATCCTGCAGACGCTGTTCCAGAACTGCGTCAAGCTCGGCATCAACTTCTTCAACGAGTTCTACGTCCTGGATCTGCTCACCGTGAAGGACACCGACGGCAAGACCCAGGTCTCGGGCGTCGTCGCCTACGATCTCGCGACCGGCGAGCTGCACGTCTTCCAGGCCAAGGCCGTGATCTTCGCGACCGGCGGTTTCGGCAAGATCTTCAAGACGACCTCGAACGCGCACACTCTCACCGGCGACGGCGTCGGCATCGTGTGGCGCAAGGGACTCCCCCTCGAGGACCTGGAGTTCTTCCAGTTCCACCCGACCGGCCTCGCCGGTCTCGGCATCCTCCTCACCGAGGGCGCACGAGGAGAGGGCGCGATCCTGCGCAACGCCTCGGGTGAGCGCTTCATGGAGCGCTACGCCCCGACCATCAAGGACCTCGCCCCGCGCGACATCGTCGCCCGCTGCATGGTGCAGGAGGTCCTCGACGGCCGTGGCGCCGGTCCCCACAAGGACTACGTGCTGCTGGACTGCACGCACCTGGGAGCCGAGGTTCTCGAGACCAAGCTCCCCGACATCACCGAGTTCGCCCGTACGTACCTGGGCGTCGACCCGGTCGTCGAGCCCGTGCCCGTGATGCCCACCGCGCACTACGCCATGGGCGGCATCCCGACCAACAACGACGGCGAGGTGCTCGCGGACAACACCACCGTCGTCCCCGGCCTCTACGCCGCCGGCGAGTGCGCCTGCGTCTCGGTGCACGGCGCGAACCGCCTCGGCACCAACTCGCTCCTGGACATCAACGTCTTCGGAAAGCGTGCCGGCCGCAACGCCGTCGAGTACGTCAAGACCGCCGAGTTCGTGCCGCTCCCCGAGAACCCGGCGGCATTCGTGTCGGGCATGCTCGAGGACCTGCGCAACAACCAGGGCACCGAGCGCATCGCCGCGCTCCGCAAGACCCTGCAGGACGAGATGGACAAGGGCGCGCAGGTCTTCCGCACGCACGATTCCCTCCAGCACGTGCTCGGCGTGATCGCCGAACTGCGTGAGCGCTACAAGAACGTCCACGTCGACGACAAGGGCCAGCGGTTCAACACCGACCTGCTGGAAGCCGTCGAGCTGGGCTTCCTCCTCGACATCGCCGAGGTCGTCGTCTACGCCGCGCAGAACCGCGAGGAGAGCCGCGGCGGACACATGCGCGACGACTTCCCGAAGCGCGACGACGAGAAGTACATGAAGCACACCATGGCCTACCTGACCGGTGACCCGCATTCCTCCACGCCGAGCGATCACATCAAGCTCGACTGGAAGCCGGTCGTCTTCACGAAGAACGAGCAGGGCGAGTTCAACTACCCGCCGATGGAGAGGAAGTACTGAGCATGTCGACCGCCATCGCAGAGGCACCTGCCGACACGACCGAGGAGACCGGCATCCAGTCCTTCGTCGTCACGTTCAACATCCGCCGGTTCAACCCGGAGGTCGACGCCGAGCCGCACTGGGTCGACTACGACGTGGAGCTCTACTCCACCGACCGTGTGCTCGACGCCCTGCACAAGATCAAGTGGGAGGTCGACGGCTCCCTGACGTTCCGCCGCTCCTGCGCCCACGGCATCTGCGGCTCCGACGCCATGCGCATCAACGGCCGCAACCGCCTCGCCTGCAAGACGCTGATCAAGGACCTCGACATCTCGAAGCCGATCTACGTCGAGGCGATCAAGGGCCTGCCGCTGGAGAAGGACCTGGTCGTCGACATGGAGCCGTTCTTCGCGTCGTACCGCGAGGTGCAGCCGTTCCTGGTCGCCAGCTCCGTGCCGGAGAAGGGCAAGGAGCGCATCCAGTCCATCGCCGACCGCGAGATCTTCGACGACACCACCAAGTGCATCCTGTGCGCCGCGTGCACCTCGTCCTGCCCCGTGTTCTGGACCGACGGGCAGTACTTCGGCCCGGCCGCGATCGTCAACGCCCACCGCTTCATCTTCGACTCCCGCGATGACAACGCAGCGGTCCGCCTCGACATCCTCAACGACAAGGAAGGCGTGTGGCGCTGCCGCACCACCTTCAACTGCTCCGAGGCATGCCCCCGTGGCATCGAGGTCACCAAGGCCATCGCCGAGGTCAAGCGGGCCGTGCTCCGCGGGCGTCCCTGACGACGCTTCTGCAGTCACATGCGAACAGGCGGTCCCTTCCGGGGCCGCCTGTTCGCGTATCCGCCACCACTCTCCTCGCCCCCACCTCTTGGGTAGGGTGGGGAGGTGTCCGAACCCGATGGCTCCGAGGCCGAGTCCGGTCGCCTCGATGCGGCCGTCGAGCGCGCGACCGCACTGACACAGCGCACCCTCGGTCTGTTCCCGGTACGGGTCTGGCGCCATTTCCTGCAGCACAACGGATTCCTCCTCGCTGCGGGCGTGAGCTATCAGGCGCTGTTCGCGATCTTCGCGGCGATCTATCTCGTCTTCGCGATCGCCGGGCTCTGGCTCGGTGGCAGCGAGGAGGCGGTGGATGGCCTGATCGCCATGATCAACCGCTACATCCCCAATCTGATCCTCCCTGAAGGCGGTGTCTTCACGCCCGCACAGGTGCAGGAGATCGCGGTCAACACCACGGGGCTGCTGAGCGTGACCGGTCTGATCGCCCTCGGCACCGTGATCTGGACGGCCATCGGATGGGTCACGTTCTCGCGTCGGGCGACGAGGGACATCTTCGGCCTGCCGCCGGACCGGCGCAGCTACGTGCTGCTGAAGGCCAGGGACCTGCTGGCGGCCGTGATCTTCGGTGTCTCTCTCGTCGTCGGCTCACTGCTCAGCTCCGCCAGCGCGGCGGTGCTGAGCTGGCTCCTCAGCCTGCTGGGGTGGGACTCCGGCTCCGACGGGATCAACATCAGCATCCGCATCGGCACCGTGCTGGTGTCCTTCGCCCTGATGTCCGGGGCGCTGGCGGCGATGGTGCGCTTCCTGACGGGAACGTCACTGCACTGGCACGTGATCTGGCCGGGGGCGCTTCTCGGCGGCGGCGCGATGACCATCCTCCAGTACGGGGCCGGATTCCTGCTGAGCTACACGCCCTCCAACCCGCTGCTCGCCACGTTCGCCATCTTCATCGGGCTCCTGCTGTGGTTCCGTGTGAACGGGGTGGTGATGCTGGTGGCGTCCTCCTGGATCGCAGTCGCCGCGCAGGATCGCGATCTGCCTCTGTTGACCCTCACGGAGGCCGAACGCCGCGTGGCCGAGTATGAAGCGCTGTTGACGGCGGCGCGCATCCGGGTGCGCAAAGCCCACGCCGCCCGCGAGAGTGCGCCGTGGTACCGCGCCTGGGCTGCGGAGAGGGCCGTGCGCGACGCGGAGCAGGAGCTCACGGACCTCGAGGCCTCTCCTCCCCCACCCGACGACCCGCGCGGCCCGCTGGCCCAGCGCCTGCTCACGGAGCTGCATCGACCGGGACGGGATGTCGGCGGCGCTCGTTAGGCTTGTGACCATGCCTCATCTGCGTATCGCCACGGTCAATGTCAACGGAATCCGAGCGGCGGCTCGCAACGGGATGAGCTCCTGGTTGGACGATGCCGGCGTCGACATCCTCACGCTCCAGGAGGTCCGCGGGCAGGACGAGCACCTCGAGGCCGCACTCCCCGGCTGGACTTTCGTGCACGACGAGGCCACAGCGAAGGGGCGGGCCGGCGTCGCCATCGCCAGCCGCACTCCCGCGCTGGCCTCCCGCACCGATTTCGGCCCCGACGACTTCGACTCCAAGGGTCGCTGGATCGAAGCCGACTTCCTGATCGGCGATCGCCCGCTCACCGTCGTGAGCGCCTACGTGCACTCCGGCGAGGCCGACACCCCGAAGCAGGACGAGAAGTGGAAGTTCCTCGACGCGTTCGGGACGCGCCTGGGCGAGCTCGGCTCCGACGGCGCCCTCGCGCTCGTCACAGGCGACCTCAACGTCGGGCACCGTGAGCTCGATATCAAGAACTGGCGAGGCAACCGCAAGAAGGCCGGCTTCCTCCCCCGCGAGCGCGCCTACTTCGACCGCTTCCTCGGCGAGGCGGGCACAGAGGTCTCGGGGGTCGACGGCACCGTGGGCACCGGCCTCGGCTGGATCGACGTCGGCCGAAAGTTCCACGGTGAGGTCGACGGCCCGTACACCTGGTGGTCGATGCGAGGACAGGCGTTCGACAACGACTCCGGGTGGCGCATCGACTATCACCTCGCGACGCCCGCACTCGCCGAACGCGTCGAGAGCTATCACGTCGCGCGCGCCGCGGCCTACGACCAGCGCTGGAGCGACCACGCGCCCGTCGTCGTCGACTACCGCTACTGATCCGCGACGGGCACGCCACCCGACGTCGTGACGTCCGGCGCTGTGAGGTCCGCATAGCGGTACCACCCGCGGTACTCCAGGACCGTCCCGAGAACGGGGCTCGTCGCGCGCATGTCGATGGTGCGTCGACGGCGGGCCTCGTCCCAGCCGTCGACGAGCTCCACCTCGATGCGCAGGATGCCGCGGAGCGGGATCCGATACCGCCCCAGCCGCAGTGCGACGGCGCGAGTGCTCATGCGCAGCGCACCCTCGTCGGTCACCGAGCAGTGCTCGAGCATCTGCACCCGCCCTCGCGCGCCCAAGGCGTTCTGGACGATGCCGGGGTGACCGGTCGCGAAGAGTCGATCCGTCACGTACTGCGTCGCGCCGGGGAAGCGGAACTCGCGGACGGTGTCGAGCATCGCCCGCCCCGAGCGCGATCGGCCTGACACGGTATCGATCCGGAACGGCACGTCACGCGCGAACCGCGTCACCAGCAGGCCGGGACCGATGACGGGTGCGGCGAGACCGGCGACGCGTCCGAACCGGCTGCCGGCGACCGCGAACACGCCCTCGGCGCTGTCGCGGGGCGCCTCGACGCTCATCTGCGCGAGGATCTCGGGATGCAGCCGCTGCGCCTGCTCCCCCAGGGCCTCGAGGAAGGCCGCTCCACGCGCGGTCACTCTCGAGCCTCCTCACGGTACGGCTTCACGGTCTCCGGGGCGGGGCCGTCGACGAACTCGCACGTGAACGCGCCCCGATAGCCGAACAGGAACCCGAAGACGTCGTTGTGGATCTCGAGGTCGATCAGGTAGCACTCCTGCTCGTCGTCATAGCGCTCGACGAGCCGCGCCCGTCCGCTGAAGACCATCGGGAAGCGGAAGGCCGCAGGCCCCTCGTAGAAGCGCTGTGCCCCCGAGGTGAGCAGGAGCCCGCCGTCATCGGTGACGGCGAGGTCGAGGTCGACCGCGAGGTGCTGGTGGGTGCCCAGGTAGTCGACCACTCGCCGCCGGGCCTCGCTGTAGATCATGGTCGCGTCGAAGCGGCGGCGGCGACCGGGGCGCACGTCCATGGTCCGCACGAAGGTCACGGTCTCACGGCCGAAGTCGTCGACGTAGGCGTGGTTGTCGATCCGGAACGGCACGTCCTGTCCCCGCTCGGGGAAGAGGATGTTCCGGAAGGTCCCGATGAGGAGGAACGGCAGCGTCCACCACGGACCCCGGCGCACCTCGGTCATCACTCCGCGCCCGATGCAGCCGTAGCCGGCGTCGACGCCGACCCCGAACCGGCGCTGGAGCTGCGGGTGGAGCCGCGCGAAATCGGCTCCCAACGCGCGCTCGAAGATCCCGGCGCCTGTGGTCATACGAGCTCCTCCAGAGATTCCGGTGCGTCCTCCATGATCGTGCGTCCGGTGCGTCGCGGAGGCCGGGAGAGGCAGTTTCGTGCGCGAGGTCGGTGACCTCGGCGCAACGATCGCCATCCGCTGGTCTCCTCGGGCGCGATCCCCTGCTCGGCCCAGAGCCGCAGGCGATCGAAGCTCCGCGCCGTGAGCCACCAGACGAAGCGCCGCGTGATCAGCGGATCCAGCACGCGCCCGAGCCAGCCCCAGCCCGGGACGTAGTCGTAGCCGGTGAGGAATCGCACGCCGTCATCCGTCGGCACGTAGCGCCAGTACCCACGCCCGAATCCGAGCGGGGAGAGCACGTCGTCCGTGTCGAAGAGGAGCGCGGAGGTCCGCTCGCCCGTGCGGCTCTGCTTCGTGGCGAGCGAGACGCCGGTTCCGCGGATCGTGTGCACCCGCAGGTCGAGTTCGTAACGGAAGTCCTGTGCGCCGTCCGCCCGGGTGCGCTGCGGCACGATGTCGCTGAAGCGCGCGTCCCAGCGCACGTGCGAGGACGGGTCCTGGGTCAGCGCCCACACCTCGTCCAGGGGCGCGCGGATGAGGATCTCGACGTAGAGGGCCCGATCCCCTCGCGACCGTGGGAGAGGAGAAGCGGAAGCCATGCGCCCATCGTAGGGGCACAGCACGCACCCCATAGGATTGATCCCGTGACGAGACCTCGCCTTTACTCCGGAATGCAGCCCTCCGCCGACTCCCTCCAGATCGGCAACTACATCGGCGCGCTGCTCCAGTGGCGGGAGCTGCAGAGTTCCTACGACGCCTATTTCTCCGTCGTCGATCTGCACGCGATCACCGTCGCCCAGGACCCGGCAGAGCTGCGTGAGAAGACGCGTCGTACAGCAGCGCAGTACGTCGCCGCCGGTATCGAGCCCTCGCTGTCGACGCTGTACGTGCAGTCGCATGTGCGCGCTCACGCCGAGCTCGCGTGGATTCTCAGCACCATCACCGGCTTCGGCGAAGCCGGTCGGATGACGCAGTTCAAGGACAAGTCCTCGCGCTACGGTGCGGACTCGACCAGTGTCGGCCTGTTCACCTACCCAGTGCTCATGGCCGCAGACATCCTGCTCTACCAGACCGATGTGGTGCCGGTGGGCGATGACCAGAAGCAGCACGTCGAGCTCACGCGCGATCTCGCCGAGCGCTTCAACTCGCGATTCGGTGAGACCTTCACGGTGCCGATGCCCGTCATCCAGAAGGAGACCGCGCGCATCTACGACCTGCAGAACCCGACGTCGAAGATGTCGAAGTCTGCCGAGAGCGACGCCGGCGTGCTGTGGATGCTCGACGATCCGGCGAAGTCGGCGAAGAAGGTCATGCGCGCGGTGACCGACAACGAGGGTTCCGTGCGGTTCGACCGCGAAAGCAAGCCCGGCGTCTCGAACCTGCTCACGATCTACGCGGCGCTCACAGGACGCCAGGTCGCCGCGATCGAGGACGAGTACGCGGGACGCGGTTACGGCGATTTCAAGAAGGGCCTGGCCGAGGTCGTCGTCAACGAGTTCGAGCCGGTGCGCGCCCGCGCCCTCGAGCTGCTCGACGATCCCGCCGAGCTCGATCGCATCCTGGCCGAGAACGCCGCCCGCGCCGATGCCGTCGCCGACGCGACGCTTTCGGACGTGTACGACCGGGTGGGTCTGCTCCGGCGCGTCTGACGCTCGCCTTAGGATGGGGGCGTGACTGATCCACAGCTGCCTCCCCCGTCCGGTGCCGTGCCCTCCGAATCGCAGGTGCCGCCCGAGACGTCGGTCCCGCCGGTGCCGGCAGCGCCTGCAGGTGCGGTCCCATCTCCTCCGGCCTTCCCCGCGCCGCCCGCGTTCTCCGTCCCGCCGGCCTATCCGGTTCCGCCGACGTACCCGGTTCCGCCGGCGTACCCGGCAGGTCAGGCCGCACCTCCTGCCCCCGGTCACCCGGCGTATGCGGCAACGCCCGGCTCTCTCCCGTCCGCTCCTGCTCCCGGATACCCTGCGGCCCCTCCCGGGGCGTACCAGGTGCCCGTCGGCGGCTACGCCGCACCTGCGGGCGCGTACGCCGTGCCGGAGACGACGCCTCGTCGGTCCGGGCTGATGGGGATGCTCGCGCTGATCTCCGCGCTCGTCGCCGCGATCGTGATGCCCATCGTCGCGGGCATCAACGCCTTCGCGATCGGCCGCGTCATCCCGCCGAGCATGACGACGTACAGCGATGATCTGCGCATCTTCTCCCCGGTACGCGATCAGGTGCTCTGGACGGAGCTCTCCTTCTGGGCGGGCACGATCCTCGGCATCGCGGCGATCGTGCTCGGTATCATCGCGATCCGCAAGAAGCAGGGCCGCGGGGCCGGTATCGCGGCGCTCGTCGTGGCCGTTCTCGGCGCGGTGATCTTTTCGATCGTCCTGGTCATCGCGCTGGGCGCGGGAAGCGCCACCGGCCTCGCCGGCTACACCGCCTGATCGGTCGTCAGCGGTCGGGCGGCGCCGCCCGGCTCACCGCGGTGCGTGGTGCTTCTGCTGCGCTGCGAGAAGGCCTTCGCCCACCAGCAGCTCGACCGCATCGGCGGCATCCGCGATGAGGATCGGCAGGTTCGGCCGCTCCTCCTTGCCGAACGGGGCGAGCACCCAGTCCGCGGGATCCTGGCGCCCGACGGGACGGCCGATGCCCACCCGCACGCGCGGGAAGTCGGCGGTGCCCAGGGCACGTGCGACATCGCGCACGCCGTTGTGTCCGCCGTGACCGCCCCCGGTCTTGAGCTTGACCGTGTCGAACGGGATGTCGAGCTCGTCGTGCACCACGATCACCTGCTCGGCAGGGACCGAGTAGAACCGGGCCAGAGCCGCCACGGGCGTGCCGGAGACGTTCATGAAGGTGTTCGGTTTGGCCAGCACCAGCTTGTCCGCCCCGGGGCGCAACCACGTCTCGACGACGCGCGCTCCCCCCTTGTGCTCGCGGAACGCCTCGATGCGTCGCGAGGCCAGCTCGTCGACCACCATCTGGCCGATGTTGTGCCGTGTGGCCTCATAACGGGGGCCGGGGTTGCCGAGCCCGACCACGAGCCAGGTCGATGCCATGTCCTCGTCCTCTCACTACCCGGGGTGCAGAGCCTCGGTCAGGATACGACAGAGGGGACGCGATCGGATCGCGTCCCCTCTGTGATGAATCAGTCGGAGATCACTCCGCGGCGGCCTCTTCTGCTGCCTCGGTCGCCGCGGCGGTCTCGCCCTCGGCGTCATCCTCGGTGGGTGCAGCCGGGACGGAGATCGCGACGACGAGCACCTCGGGGTCGGAGAGCAGCGTGGAGCCCTTGGGGAGCTTCACGTCGGCGCCGGTGATGTGCGCGCCCTCTTCCAGGCCCTCGACCGAGACCTCGATGTTCTGGGGGATGTGGGTGGCCTCGGCCTCGATCGACAGCGTGGTCGCGTCGAGGTTGACGATGGTGCCCGCAGCGGACTCGCCCGTGACGACGATCGGGACGTCGATGGCGACCTTCTCGCCCTTCTTCACGACGAGCAGGTCGATGTGCTCGATGATCTGGTGCACCGGGTCGCGCTGGACGTCCTTGACGAGGGCGAGCTGGCCCTTGCCCTCGATGTCGAGCTCGAGAAGAGCGTTGGCGCGACGGATGATGAGCGAGACCTGGTGGCCCGGCAGCGCGACGTGCACCGGCTCGGTGCCGTGGCCGTAGATGACGGCGGGGATCTTGCCGGCGGCGCGGAGGCGGCGGGCGAAGCCCTTGCCGAAGCTCTCGCGGAGCTCGGCCTGGACCTTGGTGTCTTCAGACATGGGGTTCTCCTTCGGGGCACGCAGCGAAGGCGCCGCGCGGTGGTCTTGGAATTTTCGAACTCGCTGACGCAGGAGGAAAGCCACCGGGCTTGCTTCGCCGCGTCGATAACGGATGTTCGCGCACGCGCAGAAGCATCCCTCGCCGAGGTACAGCCTCAATGGTACCGGATGACCCGATAGGCTGAGGACACCGGTCCTTTTTCTGCAGAACACGGAGAACCCCCATGCTCGACGGCGCCTTCCTCTCGCACGCACTCCTCTGGCTGATCGGCGCCATGACCGTGTGCGCTGCCGTCACGTCCTTCATCGCGCTGTTCGCGATGGGCCGCTCGGGCTACCGCAAGGACTGACCTCCGCCGGACTCAGCGCGGCAGCCGTGCCGCCGCGGCGATGACGGCGGATGCGGTCCGCACGTCCGCCGACTCGTCCACCCTGATGCCGTGCTCATCGGCTTCGAGGGACTCGAGCGTCTGGAGCTGCGAGTCCAGGAGCGCCGCCGGCATGAAGTGATCGGCCCGCAGACGCATCCGCTCCTCGAGCACGGCCCGACCGATCGCGAGTTCCGCGAAGAAGGTCTCCGGCGCCTCGGCTCTGATGACCTCGCGATAGGCACGTCGGAGTGCCGAGCACGCGACGACGATCCGCTCCTCTGCCTGGAGCGTCTCGCCCACGAGGCGGAGCCAGGGCTGCCGATCCGCGTCGTCCAAGGGGATTCCCGCCGCCATCTTGCGGACGTTCGCTGCCGGATGCAGGTCGTCGCCGTCGATGAACCGCGCACCGAGAGCATCGGCGAGGAACGCCCCCACCGTCGACTTACCCGAACCGCTCGGGCCCATCACGACGATGCGCACACTCATGCCTCCCGGCCGAAGTCGATGAGCACCTTGCAGGAGCTCGCGGGGTCGGCGGCCCGTGCGAAGGCATCGAGCGCATCGTCCACCGGCAGCACGTGGCTGATGATACCGCGCACGTCGAGGCTGCCGTCGGCGAGGGCGGCGATGACCTCGTCGAACTCCGCCCCGAAGCGGAAGGACCCGCGCAGCGTGAGCTCACGGGTGATGGCCGTGGCCATCGGCGCCGGCACCTCTCCCCCGCGCTGGAGCCCCAGCATCACCACCGTGCCCCCGCGGGCGGCGGCGGAGACGGCGGCCGAGAGTCCGGGGACGGTGCCGCTCGATTCGATCACGACGTCGGCGTGCAGCTCGGAGATCTCACTCTCCGCCCGTGCATCGATCGACCGGATGCCGCGCGCTTCGGCGATGTCGCGCGGCTGCTGCTGCAGGTCGGTGACGGTCACGGAGGAGGCCCCTGCGCGCTGCGCCACTGCGGCGACGAGTTGGCCGATGAGTCCGGCACCGATCACGACGACCCGCAGACCGCGCACATCACCCGCACGCTGCACACCGTGCCAGGCGACGGCTGCGGGCTCGGCGAGCGCCGCCGTCTGCAGGTCGAGACCGGCGGGAAGCGCGTGCAGCATGCGTGCGGGCAGGGCGACGCGGCGCGCGAAGGCCCCCTGGGTGTGCGGCAGGTGCATCGCCGAGCCGAGATAAGTCGACGCCGGCGCGAGGTTGGGATGCGCCGCCGGCCAGGGGGTGCGTCCGTCACCGTGCGCGGTGAGCGGATGGACGGCCACGGGAGTGCCGACGGCGGGCCCCGTGCCATCGGCCGCGGCGACGCAGACGACGCCGGACACCTCGTGTCCGAGGATCATCGGCTCACGCAGCACCGAGGCGCCGGCGGCTCCATGTCGCCAGTAGTGGAGGTCTGATCCGCAGATGCCGCCGTAGGCGATGTCCACGACGGCTTCATCCGGTCGGGGCGCCGGGGCGCCGATGTCTTCGATCCGCAGATCCTCGGCGGCATGCGCCACCACGGCGAGGTTGTTCACCGCGCTCCTTCCTCGGTCACACGAATGCCGTGACCAGCTCGATTCCCGCGACCCTGACGGTCACGGTCTGCCCGGGCTCCACGGGAGCCTGGGAGTGCGGAGCGCCGGTCATGACGACGTCTCCCGGTCCGAGCGGAGACCACGCGGCCACGTAGGCGAGGCATTCCCGGATCGACATGGGCAGCTGCCTGCTTCCCGTCTCGGCGACCAGGCGTCCGTCCACCTCCACCTCGAGGCTCACATCGTCGATCCCGACCTCGGTGTCGATCCAGGGGCCGAGCGGGGTGTAGCCCTCCCCCGACTTCGATTCGAAGTTGCGGGGGTCGAACGCCGCTCGATCCGGGCTCGAGAGGTCGTTCACCGCCGTGACGCCGAGCACGTACTCGTGCGCGTTGTGCACGGTCAGCCCCGGAGTCGGGCGCCCGATCACGACGGCGATCTCGCCCTCGGCGACCTGGGCACCGGCGTCGCGGCGCATCACGACCTCGGCACCGCTGCCGATCACCGTCCGCGGACTCTTGAGCCACGCCTGCACCGGCGACACGTGCTCCGGCCCGTTCTGGGCGATGCCGACGATCACCACGGGGTCCACCGGCGCGATCATCGCCCCGTCGACGGCGTCTCCTTCAGCGCTCGGCAGGCGCCCCTCGGCGAAGGCGACGAAGGGATCGGACAGCGGGATCAGCCCGTCCGCCGTCTCGCGCACCCAGCGGGGGCCGTCGGCGGTGTCGATGCGCCCGAGACGCATCAGACCACCGCCGTCATGCCGCCGTCGACGAACAGCGTCTGCCCGTTGACGAAGTCGCTCGCGCCACTGGCGAGGAACAGCAGGGCTCCGACGAGGTCCTGGGTGTCTCCCCAGCGGCCGGCGGGCGTGCGTCCGCGCACCCACTGCGAGAACTGCTCGTCCGCGACGAGCGCCTTCGTGAGCTCGGTCGCGAAGTACCCGGGAGCGATCGCCTGCGGCACACCCGTCCTGCTCGGCCCGCTCGGCGCCGGCGAGGTCGCCAAGGCCTGCAACCAGCTCGTCGTCTCCGCGACGATCATGGCGCTCGGGGAGGCCACCGTGCTCGCCGACCGCTCCGGCCTCGATCTCGACGCGTTGTGGTCGCTGCTGTCGGGCGGATACGCCGGATCGCGGCTGCTGGACAGCCGTCGCGAGAAGCTCATCACCGGCGACGACTCCCCCAGCGGCATCGCGCGGTACATGGTGAAGGACCTCGGCTTCGCGGCCGACATCGCCGATGCCACCGGCACCTCCCCCGTCCTGCTGCCCGCCCTGCGCGCGGCCTTCGACGAGCTGGTCGCCGCAGGTCTCGGCGACCGCGACATCGCCGTGTCACGACGCTTCATCGCCTCTCGTGACACAGGTGGCCACTGACCTGCCGTACAGCGATACGCTGAAACCACACCTTCTTCACCATCGAGGAGCCTTCTGTGCCCGAAGCATCAGCGAACATCGGAGTCGTCGGACTCGCCGTCATGGGATCGAACCTCGCCCGCAACCTCGCCAGCCGCGAGGGGAACACGGTGGCGATCTTCAACCGCAGCTACGAGAAGACCCAGACGCTCCTCGACGAACACCCCGAGGCCGGCTTCGTCCCGGCCCGCACCTACCAGGAGTTCGCCGACTCGCTGCAGAAGCCGCGTACCGCGATCATCATGGTCAAGGCCGGCGGCCCCACCGACGCCGTGATCGACTCGCTGGTCGAGGTCTTCGAGCCCGGTGACATCATCGTCGACGGTGGCAACGCCTACTTCCCCGACACCATCCGTCGCGAGAAGGCCGTGCGCGAGACCGGCATCAACTTCGTCGGCGCCGGCATCTCCGGCGGCGAGGAGGGCGCCCTCACCGGCCCCTCGATCATGCCCGGCGGCTCCGACGAGTCCTGGATCACGCTCGGACCGATCCTGAAGTCGATCGCCGCGATCGCCGAGGGCGAGCCGTGCGTCACCCACGTCGGCCACGACGGCGCCGGTCACTTCGTCAAGATGGTGCACAACGGCATCGAGTACGCCGACATGCAGCTGATCGCCGAGGCCTACGACCTCATCCGCCGCGGCACCGGCAAGTCGCCGGCCGAGATCGCCGAGATCTTCGCCGAGTGGAACAAGGGCGAGCTCGAGTCGTACCTGATCGAGATCACCGCCGAGGTGCTGCGCCAGGTGGACGCCTCCACCGGCCAGCCTCTGGTCGACGTGATCCTCGACCAGGCAGGAGCCAAGGGCACCGGCGCCTGGACCGTGCAGACCGCGCTGTCGCTGGGCGTCCCCGTCTCGGGCATCGCCGAGGCGACCTTCGCCCGCTCGCTCTCCTCGCACCCCGAGCAGCGCGCCGTGTCGCGCGACCTCCCCGGCCCCGAGGAGGAGTTCTCCGTCGAGGACACCGAGGCGTTCATCGAAGACGTGCGCCTCGCGCTCTACGCGTCGAAGATCGTCGCCTACTCGCAGGGCTTCGACGAGATCCGCGCGGGTGCGGCCGAGTACGGCTGGAACATCGACCTCGGCGCGATCTCGAAGATCTGGCGGGGCGGCTGCATCATCCGCGCCCAGTTCCTCAACCGCATCGCGGACGCCTACGCCGAGACCCCCGACCTGCCCGTGCTGCTGACGGCGCCGTACTTCACCGAGGCGATCACCCGCGCCCAGGCGCCGTGGCGCCGCGTCGTGATCGCGGCCGCCGAGGCCGGCATCCCCGCGCCCGCGTTCTCGTCGTCGCTGTCGTACTACGACGGCATCCGCGCCGACCGCCTCCCCGCAGCGCTCGTGCAGGGTCAGCGCGACTTCTTCGGCGCGCACACCTACAAGCGCGTCGACAAGCCGGGCACCTTCCACACGCTGTGGTCGGGCGACCGCACCGAGATCGAGGCGGAAGACACGCACTGACGTCTCGCCGTCGAAGGGCCGGGTACCGCGAGGTACCCGGCCCTTCGTGCATCGCACCACGATTCCGCGCTCCCCTACTTCGTGATGTCCTGCACCACGCCCTTCGTCAGACGCAGCCGCCGTGTCGCATGACGCGCGACCGCCGAATCGTGCGTCACGACGATGATCGTGATCCCCTCGGCGCACAGCGATTCGAGCAGCGTCAGGATCTCGTCGCGCATGCTCTCGTCGAGATTGCCCGTCGGCTCGTCGGCGAGGAGAACGCGCGGCCTCTTCACGATGGCGCGTGCGATCGCGACGTGCTGCTGCTGCCCTCCGGAGAGCTCGGTGGGCAGGTGGTCGCCCCTGTCGTCGAGCCCGACGTGTGCGAGCGCCTCGGCCACCCTGGTGCGGCGCTGCGCCCTGTCGAGACCGAGGGGCTCGAGCGCCATGTCCACGTTCTCCGTGGCGATGAGCGTGGGGATCGCGGCACGGCGCCTGCGCATGCCCGTGCACGTCAGCGCGGCGGTGCTCGATCCCGCCGTCGACCCGCGCGGACAGTTCGCGGTGTATCACGCACTGCCGGGCCCGAAGCGCCTCGGCGTGCGAGCCTGCGGTCATCTCGACGGGCCTATCGGCGAGCTGTCCGACCGCCTCGCCCTGCAGGACGGTTTGGACTTCCTCGCGCTCCCCGACGAGCGCGTGATCTGAGCGCTCCTGCGGATCTCCCAGACAACGCATAGCGTTCTCCATAGAAATCGCATAGGAGATTCCGCAGAATAGGCACATGACCAGCGACCTGCCCGAACTGCGCCGCCCCGACGGCTCCCCCCTGCGCATCCTCGCCGTCGACGACGAGCAGATGCTGACCGACCTGCTCGCGATGGCACTGCGCATGGAGGGCTGGGAAGTGCGGACCGCTTCGTCCGGCATGGAAGCGCTCCAGGTGGCGCGCGAGTTCGAACCCGATGCGCTCGTGCTCGACATCATGATGCCCGACCTCGACGGGATGTCCGTGCTCAAGCGTCTGCGGGAGTCCGGCAACCTCGTCCCCGTGCTGTTCCTCACCGCGAAGGACGCCGTGGGCGATCGCGTCGCCGGTCTCACCGCCGGAGGCGACGACTACGTCACCAAGCCGTTCAGCCTGGAGGAGGTGATCGCACGGCTGCGGGCGATCATCCGCCGCACCGGCCACGCCACCGCCGACGACGGACAGTCGATCCTGCGCGTCGCCGACCTCACCCTCAACGAGGACAGCCACGAGGTCGTGCGAGACGGCACCGAGATCGAGCTCACCGCGACCGAGTTCGAGCTGCTGCGCTACCTGATGCGCAACGAGCGCCGGGTGCTGTCGAAGGCGCAGATCCTCGACCGGGTGTGGAGTTACGACTTCGGCGGCAAGTCGTCGGTCGTCGAGCTGTACATCTCGTACCTGCGCAAGAAGATCGATGCCGGGCGCACGCCGCTGCTGCACACCGTGCGCGGCGTCGGCTACATGATCAAGGCCCCGCAGTGAGCTCAGCGACGATGATGAGAAGGCCGATGAGCCTGCAGACACGGCTGATGACCGCCGTGATCGGGTTCGTATCGCTGATCCTCATCATCGTCGCCGTGATCACCAGCGCGACGCTGGGAAAGACGATGGAAGATCAGCTCGACCAGAAGCTGAGCGAATACGCCCACCAGCTCGTTCGCATCTCCCAGGCTGTCACTCCATCGTCGGCGACCGCGCAGAACGTGCTCGCGAGCAGCCCCGCACCTCCGGTCGGAGTTCTCTTCGTCGTCTCCAGTCCCGTCACAGGGTTCTCCGGAGTGGTCGCGAAGAGTGAGGACGGCGACGAATTCGCCGGAACGCTCGATCCGCTGACCGGCGCCCAGCTCGCCGAGATCGCGGTGTCGCTGAAGGATACCCGGGTCGCGACCGTCACCCTCACCGACCTCGGCTCCTACCGCGTCATGGCGCTGCCGACGAGCAACGGGCTGATCGTGGTCACCGGGCTCCCCCGTGACGAGATCCAGAACCAGCTCACGCAGCTGCTCACCGTGATCGCCCTGGCGACGATCGGCGGTCTGATCCTGCTCGCGTTGACCACGGCGATCACCATCCGCGTGAGCCTGCGTCCCCTCCGTGCCGTCGCGCTGACGGCGACCAGAGTGGCCAACCAGCAGTTGGACCGCGGCGAGGTGACGATCACCGAGCGCGTTCCCGCGTACGAAGCCGATCCCCGCACCGAGACCGGGCTCGTCGGAGCCTCGCTGAACAAGCTCCTCGACCACGTGAACACCTCGCTCGCCTCACGGCAGAAGAACGAGGAGCGGATGCGGCGCTTCGTCGCCGACGCCAGCCACGAGCTGCGCACCCCGCTCGCCTCCATCCGCGGCTACTCCGAGCTGTCGTTGCGGGCGCTGCGGCGGACGGATTCACAGGCGGAGGCCCCGGAGGTCATCGAGAGCACGACGTCGTCTCTGGAGCGCATCCAGGCCCAGTCGCTGCGCATGACCCGCCTCGTCGAGGATCTGCTGCTGCTGGCCCGCCTCGACGAGGGCCGCGAACTCGTCTACAGCACGGTCGATCTCGCCCAGCTCGCCCTCGAAGGACTCTCGGACGCCCGCCCGACGGCCGCGGATCACCACTGGGTCATTGAGGTGCCGGACGAGCCCGTCACGATCGTGGGAGACGCCGGACGCATGCATCAGGTCGTCGCGAACCTGCTCGCGAACGCCCGCACCCACACGCCCGCCGGCACGACCGTCACGCTGAGCGTCGCTCAGGAAGGCCAGGAGGCGGTGCTGCGCGTGCACGACGACGGTCCAGGGATCGACCCCGCCATCCGCGACGAGCTCTTCGCCCGCTTCGCCCGCGGTGACAGCTCGCGGGCCCGGCAGACCGGCGGCACGGGCCTCGGACTCGCGATCGCGAAGGCCATCGTCGAGGGCCACCACGGCCTCATCACCGTGACCAGCGAGCCCGGCGACACGACCTTCACCGTCCGCATCCCCATGAACCCGGCGACGACCGGCGACGCCCCCGCGGAGGCGTGAGAACCCCGCACAGTCGCGCGGGGCCTCGCGCCCTCGTTCCTCGCTCCCCACACCCCCACACCCGCACACCCGCACACCCCGCGCTCCCCGCTCCCCGGCACACCCGCACTCCCTGCACATCTGTCGGGAGATTGCTCGTGGACCGGCGTGTGGGGGCTGTTTCCTCCCGACATCCGGACGATCTCCCGACAAGCGCACGCGTCGAGGTCGAGGGGAGGGACGGGCCGGGACCAGCGCCCACGTCAGCCGCGCTCGCGCAAACGCACGACGGCGGCGATCACGGCAGCCTCGACGGTGGGCCAGGCATGCACGATCTGTGCATAGTCGAATCGCAGCGTCTCGTACCCCAGCGCCGACGCCGCGGCATCCCTCACCAGATCCCGGTGGCGGTGCGCAGAGCCCGCGTGGTTGCCCTTGCCGTCGGCCTCGAGGATGAGCCTGTCGTCGACCACGAAGTCGACCCTCCCCACGGTCGGGATCGTCACCTGGCAATCCAGCCTGATCCCGTGCACATGCAGCCGCAGCCGCAGCAGCGACTCGAGCCCGCTGTCGGCATCCGATCTGGCCAGATCGACGAGCCAGTGCGCCCGAGCCGGCAGTCGACTCCGGATTCGTCGGCGTGCGGCCTCGGAGATCAGCCGCTGCGTGAGCGACGACTCGAGCGCGGCGAAGAACGCCTCGTCACCACCGCAACGGTAAACATGGACGAGCACCTCTTCGAGCGGTGCGAGTCCGACGCCCGCGCGACCCGCGTCGTAGTGCCCCACGCATTCGCACTCGTCGTGGTGAGCACGACCTCGCCCGCCGAGCCACACGTGAACGGGACCTTCGTCGTAGAGACACCATACGCCGTGCAGTCGCAGCGCATGTGCACAGGTGAGCGCACCGCCGTGTCGTGCGGCTTCCACGAGGTGCACATTCGCCTCCGGCACGGCGAACACCCCAGGTCTCACGCGCTGAAGCGCGCCGACACGCACCTCGTCCGCGCGCATCCGACGAGTGATCCCATACTTCTGGAGCAGGGTGCCCCGGACGACTCCGCCGTGTCGGGCGGTCACGAAAGCGGCACTGAGCATCCGTCGATCCTGCACCTCCCGTGCTCGTGGCGGGGGCCGAGCATCCGGATATACGGGCAGATTCGATTCACGCATCGACTGTGCAGGAACAGAGGTGCCGTCTACCCGTCGGGAGTCCGGGCGGATGTCGGACGAATCGCCGTCGGATCACCCGACATTCGCCCGAGCTCCCGACAGATGGACGAGGAAGGACGCGAGAGCACGGGGGCACCGTGCACACGGGGGTGAGGGGTCGCGCCCGCGACCCGGATCAGTATCCGGCGAAGGCGTCGGTCGTGAGGCTGCGCGCCTTCTGCAGGGCGGGGGCGAGGTCGGCGATGAGCCGCGGCGGGCCGGAGATGAAGGCGTGGCGCGCGGCCAGGTCGGCGACGGTGCGCTCGAGGGTCTCCGCATCCAGACGCGCGCCCTGCGCCCACGACCAGTGCGCCGGGAGGTCGGCGGGCTCATCACGGGTGAACACGGCGGTGCGCACGCCGGTCGCTGCCAGCTCCTCGCGGAAGGCGAGCTCGGAGGCGTCGGAGGCGACGTACACGAGCACCACGTCGCGCTGCTGCCCGGTCGCCTGCAGCTGACGCAATTGCGACACGAAGGGCGTCACCCCGATGCCGGCGGCGACCATGAGCACCGGCTGCTCACCGCGGGGCAGGATGAAGTCGCCCCAGGTTCCGGTCACCGCGAAGGTCGCACCGGGCTCGGCCGCGGCGAGAGCACGCTTGTAGCTCGAGGGATGCTTCTGGTCGCCGTTCTTGTAGGCGATGCGCAGCGTCGGCAGATCGGCCGGCGCCGACACGATGCTGAACTCCCGACGGGTCCCTCGGGCATCGGGTCGGTGATGCGGGACGTCGAGCTCGAGGTACTGTCCCGGCAGGAAACGCACCCGGCCCTTGGCGCGGAACGTCAGCTCCTGGGCGGTCGGGGTCACGAACTCGCGCCGTTCGAGCACCAGCCGCACCGAACCGCGCAGGGCGAAGGCGAACGCCACCAGGTTGCCGATCAGCAGGGCGCGCTCCTGACCGAGCGTGAAGAGACCGGCCACCGAGATCGGCCACCCCGCGAGCAGCCCGACGACGGCAGCCACCACGAGCTGCTGCCGGCGGCGCGGCGGAAGGGTGAGCGGCTCCGACAGCATGAACGCTCCGAGGAACAGGAACGGCGACTGCAACAGCGCGAACTGCAGAGCCGTCGCGACGTCGAAGGCGATGTCGAACTCCACGGCTTGCACGGCCTGCCGCACGACCGATGTGGCCACGGCGACGGCGAGGAACACCAGGATCACTCGGATCTTCTCGGTGCGCCACAGCACCGCGAGGCCCAGCACGGCCACGGGAATCGTGAGCACCGGCGTGCCGACCCACCACGACGACGACGTGCCCAGCCACTCGAAGGCACCGAACGCTCCGAGGATCGAGACCACGGCGGCGCCGAACGCGGCAGGGTTGAAGATGTGACGCCCACGCCAGGCGATCAGGTACTTCGAGACGCTCGCGACCGCACCGGCGAGCGCGAGACCGAGCAGCGCGCCGGCCTCGACGCCCGGTCGGAGCACGAACAGCAGGATGAGCGCCGTCACCAACGACGACTCGATGCGCCAGGGCAGTCGGAGCAGGCGCTGCGCCGCGGCGTCGACGGCGGAGATGACGACCGCGAGCACGAGGAACGACGCCACGAGCTCGAGCGGGGTGGGCGAGACGATCACGCCGAACAGCGAGAGCACGAAGGCGATGACCGCGAGAGCGACGAGCGCGAACAGCACGAGGCGGTACATCGACAGCGAGCCCAGCACCGCGAGGACCCGCTGACGTGCGGCGGCGAATGAGGTGATCACGTTTCCACTCTTCCCTAGTTCTGGGCTGCCGGGGACGACTCCCCCGCGGCGAGGAACAGTTCGGCCGGGCACCCGGGCGAACGCTGTACGCGTCCGTCGGTACTCATCCGCGCCCACTCGACGCCCCAGGCGGCCGCGATCTCGTCGCCGCCGTCGAAGAAGAGCGCCGTCGCCACCGCATCGGCCGTCATCGTCTCCGGTGCCCACGCCCAGGTCGCGGCCCAGGTGCGCACCGGGAGTCCGGTACGGGCGTCGAGCACGTGATGCAGTCCGCTCCCCCACGCTCGTCGGTTGATCGCCGAGGCGCACAGCGCCTGATCCTGCACCTCGACGACCCCGATCGCCTTCGTCGGGTCGAACGGATGCTCCAGGCCGATGCGCACACCGGACCCGCGGACTCGGATGTCGCCGCCGGCGTCGACCACGAGATCTCCGGGCACGCCCGCCAGGACCGCCGTCACGAGGTCGACGAGGCGTCCTTTGCCGAGCGCGCCGACATCGAGCAGGGCCGGGGTGGATGCGGTGACCCCGGTGTCGGTCCAGGACAGACGCTGCTCCCAGGTATCGGGAGCGCGCACCGGATCTCCCGCGGTCAGAGAGTAGTCCGCGCCATATCCGAGCGCGTCGAGGCTGTCAGCGCCGAGCGGGTTGACGGCTCCTCCGGTCGCGGCGGAGAGCGCGCGATACGCGTCGAGCATGGGCCCGGCATCGGTGGAAGCCAGAGCGCCGCCCTCCCGACCGAGGCGCACGACGTCTGAGTCCGTGCGGAACCGGGACCACTCGCGGTCGAAGCGCTGGATCTCCGCGGAGACCGCTGCCGTCACGGATTCCGGAAGCGCATCCGTCGTCTCGATCTCCCAGTGCGTTCCGATGGCCTCGAAGCGCCAGCTCGCCATGGGAGGTCAGGCGCCTAGGAGGCGGCCTGCTCCTTGATCGACTCGACGGCCTTGTTGAAACCGCCACTGGTGAGCGACGAGCCGGCCACGCGGCTGACGTTCAGGTCGTCGAGCGCCTTGCCATCGACCTCGTCCGCGATCCCGGCGATGAACTGCCCCTGGTACTGCTTGCTCTCGGGGGCCTGCGGGTCTCCCGTGACCTCGACGTCGGTCACGACGCCGTCGGCGAGCGTGAGGGTGACGGAGATCTCCTCGACCGTCTCCGGCGTCTGGTACGAGCCCTCGGCCGTGTAGGTGCCGTCGGCGTAGGTCCCCGTGGAATCGCCGCCGGACGACGAGGAGGAAGAACCGGCATCGGGCGTGCTGCCGGTGCTGTTCGGCGTCTCGGCGTCAGCGGTTCCGGAGCATCCGGCGAGGACGAAGAGTCCCGCGATTCCGAGGAGTGCGGTTCCCTTGCGGACAGAGGTCGGTACGGTCGTGCGGATCATTGTGGTCCTCCCGGCTCGGTGTCGGCCGACGCGCTCGTCGACCATTCGACCGTAAGCACGGCGGCTATGCGCGGGCTGTGCCGTGACGATGCGTTACGCGTCGCCGCCGAACATGCTCGTCACGGAGCCGTCCTCGAACACCTCGTGGATCGCGCGTGCGAGCAGCGGGGCGATCGGGAGGATGGTCAGGTTGTCCCAGCGACGCGATTCGGTGAGCGGGATCGTGTCGGTGATGACGACCTCGTCGATGGACGAGTCCTGCAGCCGCTCCGATGCCGGGTCGCTGAAGATCGCGTGCGTGGCGGCCACGATGACGCGGTGGGCGCCGTTCGCCTTGAGCGCCTGGGCCGCCTTGACGATCGTTCCGCCGGTGTCGATCATGTCGTCGACGAGCAGGCAGGTGCGGCCGTCGACGGCACCCACGATCTCATGCACGGAGACCTGGTTGGCGACCTTCGGGTCGCGGCGCTTGTGGATGATCGCGAGCGGAGCGCCGAGGCTGTCCGACCACGTGTCGGCGACACGCACGCGGCCCATGTCCGGCGACACGACGGTGAGGATCTCCCGGTCGGCCGGCGACAGGGTGCGCTCGAAGTAGTCCAGGAGCACGGGCTTGGCGAACAGGTGGTCGACGGGACCGTCGAAGAACCCCTGGATCTGCGCCGCGTGCAGGTCGACGCTCATGACACGGTCGGCGCCTGCGGTCTTCAGCAGATCGGCGACGAGTCGGGCACTGATCGGCTCACGGCCGCGGCCCTTCTTGTCCTGACGGGAATACGGATAGTACGGCGCGACGACGGTGATGCGCTTGGCCGAGGCGCGCTTGGCGGCGTCGATCATGATGAGCGTCTCCATGAGCCACTCGTTGACCGGTTCGCCGAACGTCTGGATGAGGAAGAGATCCACGCCACGGATCGACACCTCGAAGCGGGCGTAGATCTCACCCGATGCGAACGTGCGGTGCTCCACCGGTGCGATCTCGGTGCCGAGAGCCTCGGCGACGGCTGCGGTGAGCTCGGGGTGCGAGCGACCGCCGGCGACGACGAGCCGCTTCTTGGTCTTGGCGATGATCCCGGGGGCCACGCCGTTGTCGCGATCCAGATCGACCGTCTTCTTCTTGCGCGCCATGTCCGCCTATTCCGCCGAATTCTCGCGGGACGCAGCATCCGCCGCGCCCGTCCCTGCTCTGTTCTTCTCGACCCAGCCCTCGATGTTGCGCTGGGGCGCGACGCTCATGGCCAGAGCGCCGGCGGGGACGTCCTTGCGGACGACGGCGCCTGCACCGGTCTTCGCACCGGCTCCCAGCCTAACGGGCGCGACGAGCACCGTGTGCGACCCGGTGTGCACCTCGTCGCCGATCTCGGTGCGGTGCTTGTTCACGTCGTCGTAGTTGGCGGTGATCGTGCTCGCGCCGAGGTTCACGCCGCGCCCGATCGTGGCGTCGCCCACGTACGAGAGGTGGGGCACCTTGCTGCCTTCGCCGATCTCGGCGTTCTTGGTCTCGACGTAGGCGCCGATCTTGCCCTTGGCGCCCAGGACCGTGCCGGGGCGGAGGAACGAGAACGGGCCCACCGTGGCCTCGGCGCCGATCACCGCGAGAGTGGCGTCGGTGCGGCGGACGATCGCATCCTCGCCGACCTCGCAGTCGACCAGAGTCGTGTCCGGACCGATGACGGCGCCGGAGGCGACCGTCGTGGCCCGCAGGATCTGCGTGTTCGGGAGGATCGTGACGTCGGGCGCGAGCGTCGCGTCGTCATCGATCCAGGTGGTGGTCGGGTCGATCACGGTGACGCCCTCGAGCTGCCAGCGGCGCACGATGCGCTGGTTGAGCAGACGACCGACCTCGGCCAGCTGAGCACGGTCGTTGACACCGAAGGTGACCGAGATGTCGGAGACGACCGATGCCGCCACCCGGTCGCCGTCGCGGCGCAGCAGGCCGGGGACGTCGGTCAGGTACATCTCGCCCTGAGCGTTGTCGACGCCGACCCTGGGCAGGTAGTCCCGAAGCGTCGCGGCACGGAACACGTACATCCCGGCGTTGATCTCGCGGACGGCGGCCTCTTCGGCGTTGGCGTCCTTCTGCTCCACGATGCGATCGACGCCGCCGTCGGCATCGCGCACGACGCGTCCGTAGCCGGTCGGATCGTCGACCAGCGCCGTCATCAGCGTGGCCGGAGCGCCCGAGGCGCGGTGCTCCGCGAGGAAGGCGGAGAGGGTGTCGGCATCGGCCAGAGGGCAGTCGCCCGAGAGTACGAGCACGTCGCCGTCGAAGTCGGGGGGGAGAGCATCCACAGCCACCTGCACCGCACGTCCAGTTCCGGGGATGTCGTCCTGGTCGACGAACACCGCATCCGGGTAGTCGGCCTGGAGAGCTGCGACCACCTGGTCGCGCTCGTGTCGCACGACCACCTCGACGTGCGCGGCCTGCAGCCGCCCCGCCGTGGTGAGGACGTGACCCACCAGCGGACGACCGCTGATCGGGTGCAGCACCTTCGGCAGGCGCGACTTCATGCGGGTGCCCTGGCCTGCGGCGAGGACGATGATGGCGAGATTGTTCCCAGTCATGCTCCGCCGCCAGGACTCGAACCTAGACCTAACAGCTCCAAAGGCTGTCGTGCTGCCATTACACCACGGCGGACCGCGCCGCCCCGAGGGCGCCGCGGGGACAAGTCTGCCATGCTCCGGCCCCGCATCCGCTGACACCACCGCTCGTCATCCCGCCGAAACACGGCTCTGGGATGCTGACGAGATGAGCATCGTGATCGAACGGGTGGAGACCGCGAGCCCCGCCCTCGCCGAGTTCCTGGTCGCCCATCATGCGGAGATGGAGCACACGGCACCGGCGGAGAGTCGTCACGCCCTGGTGTTCGAGCGTCTGCTCGCCCCTGGTGTGCGGCTGTTCGCCGGTCACCTCGACGGCCGCCCCGTGGCCACCGGAGCGCTGGCGGCGGTCGAGGACACACACGAGGAGATCAAGTCGATGCGCACCGACCCCGCTCTGCGCGGGCGCGGCCTCGGACGTGCGATGCTCGGCTTCCTCCTGACGGATGCCGAGGCCCGCGGCATCCGTCGGATCTCCCTGGAGACCGGGAGTGCCGACTTCTTCGCCCCGGCACGGGCCCTGTACCACGCAGTCGGCTTCCGTGAATGCGGACCGTTCGGGGGCTACGCCGCCGACCCGTACAGCACCTTCATGACACTCGATCTGCCCGCGGCGTCCGTGATCGCCGACTCGCACACGGGATAATGGGCGGATGAGCGAGGCGGATGAGGTCGACCGGATCGTGGGCGCGTGGAACACCCAGCGCCCCGACCTCGACTTCTCACCCCTCGAGGTCCTGTCCCGGATGGATCGTCTGTCGCGACACCTCGACCGCGCCCGCCGTGACGTGTTCCGTCGCAGCGATCTGGAGCACTGGGAGTGGGATGTGCTGTCGGCGCTGCGCAGGGCCGGCGCGCCGTTCCAGCTCTCCCCCAAGCAGCTGCTGCAGCAGACACTGGTGTCCAGCGGCACCATGACCAACCGGATCGACCGTCTCGTCGGACGGCGCTTCGTGCGTCGCGAGGCAGACCCCGGTGACGGCCGCAGTGTGCTGGTGACGCTCACCGACGACGGCCGCATCCGTGTGGATGCCGCCATCACGCGTCTGGTCGACGTGGAAGCGGATCTGCTGCAGGCCCTCTCCCGCTCGGATCGGGATCGCCTCGCGGGACTGCTGCGCAAGCTGAGTCTGAGCTTCGACTCGTGACCGGCCGCATCTGATGGGCATGCCCTCTCCCCTCCCTGTGCGCGACGGCGTGGGAGCCACACGACTGCACGTGCCGCTGACCGGGCCGTGGCCCACCGCCGCGGCCTACATGGTCGAGCGCTTCTTCCACATGGATCCCGAGCGTCTGCTCGCGCGGTTCGACCGCGGCGAGATCGTGCGTGCCGACGGCTCCCCCGTCCCTCGCGACGCCCCGCTGGGCAGCGTCGAATTCGTCTGGTACTACCGCGAACCCGCTGTCGAGACGCGGATCCCCTTCGAGATCGAGGTCCTGCACCAGGACGAGCATCTCGTGGTCGTCGACAAGCCGCATTTCCTGCCGACGACTCCCGGCGGCAAGTTCCTGCAGAACTCGGCGCTGGTGCGCTTGCGCAATCTCCTCGACAATCCCGACCTGGCGCCGATCCACCGCCTGGACCGTGCGACCGCCGGGCTGCTGATGTTCTCGACACGGCCGGCGACCCGCGGTGCCTACCAGTTGATGTTCGAGAACCGGCAGGTGCAGAAGGTCTACGAGGCGGTCTCCGCACTCCCCGAGGGCGGCGAGTTGCCCTCGTTCCCCCTCGTGTATCGCAACCACATCGAGAAGCCGCGGGCCCAGGTGCGGGTGCAGGTCGACGACACCAGGGAACCGAACGCCGAGACGCTGATCGCGCTGATCAGCAGCGACGATCGCGTGGTGCACACCCTGCTCAGACCGCACAGCGGCAAGATGCACCAGCTGCGCGTGCACCTCGCCGCCCTCGGCATCGGCATCCTCAACGACAGGTTCTACCCCGAGCTGCTCGAGGACCTGCCCGACGACTTCGACCGCCCCCTGCAACTGCTCGCGCGGGAGCTGCGGTTCGTCGATCCACTGAGCGGCGAGGAGCGGGTGTTCACCACGCGGCGCACGCTGCAGCACGCGCCCGCCGGCGAGGATCCCGTCAGCGAAGATCCCGTCAGCGGCGCATGACCTTGCGCGCCAGGCGCGTTCCGAGCATCTGCACGAGGTGCACGAACACCACGATCAGGACGATCGCCGTCCACATCACGACCGGCTCGAACTGCCGGAATCCGTAGATCTGCGCGAACGCGCCGAGACCGCCTCCGCCGATCAGACCGGCCATCGCCGTCATATCGATGAGCGCGACCACGATGAACGTGTAGCCGAGGATCAGCGGTCCCAGCGACTCGGGGATGGCCACGGTGAAGAGGATGCGCCAGGGGCCGGCGCCCATCGCGCGCGCGGCTTCGATCACGCCGGGTGGGACCGAGACGAGGTGCTGCTCGACGATGCGACCGATCGCGAACGCGGCGGCGAGAGCGATCATGAACGCTCCGGCGGTGGTTCCGATCCCGGTGCCGACCACCACACGGGCGAACGGCTGCGCGACGGCCACGAAGAGGACGAAGGGGATCGGGCGGAAGAAGTTCACCCCGAGGTTGGCGATCAACGCGACCGGCTTGTTCTGCGCGAGCCCGCCGGGACGGGTGACGTAGAGGATGACGCCGATCGCCAGGCCGAGGATGCCGCCGAGGACGAGCGCGAACGTCGTCATGTAGAGCGTCTCGAGTGCGGCCTTCCACAGCTCGGGCCACAGTTCGTTCAGGCGGTCCATCAGCGCGCCTCCTCTCCGGCGATCTCGGTCACTTCGACACGTTCGGCGATGTTCGCGAGAGCGCGATCGATCACGGCGTCCTCGCCGCGGATGGCGAGGGTGAGGTGCCCGAAGGCCCGTCCGCGGATGTCGTTGATCCCTCCGTACACGAGCTCGAAGTCGAGCCCGGCACCGGCGAGATCGAGGAATACCTGCGCCTGTGAGGAGTCACCGTCGCGGAAGGAGAACGTGACGAGGCGGCCCTGATGCCGCTCGCGCAGGACGGAACGCTCGGACGGCGAGGGCACGCCCTTCACCACCGTTCCGACGAAGCGCTGCGACGCCGGGTTCTGCGGTGACGAGAAGACGTCGAACACATCACCCTGCTCGATCACACGGCCGTTCTCCATCACGGCCACCTTGGTGGCGATCGTCTGGATCACATCCATCTCGTGCGTGATGACGACGATCGTGACACCCTGCTCCTTGTTGACCCGCTGGAGCAGATCGAGCACCTCGTGAGTGGTCTGGGGGTCGAGGGCGCTGGTGGCCTCGTCCGCGAGCAGGATCGCGGGCCCGGTGGCGAGTGCGCGGGCGATGCCGACGCGCTGCTTCTGCCCGCCGGAGAGCTGCTCGGGATACGCCTTCGCCTTGTCGGCGAGGCCGACGAAGCTGAGCAGCTCGGCCACCCGCGTCTCGATATCCGCCTTGGACCAGCCTGCGAGCTTGAGCGGGTAGGCGATGTTGGCCTTGACGGTGCGGGAGGAGAACAGGTTGAACTGCTGGAAGATCATGCCGATCCCCCCGCGGACCGCGCGCAGCTCGCTCTCCTTGAGCGCGGTGATGTCGACGCCGTCGACCGTGATGGTGCCGCTCGTGGCGGGCTCCAACGCGTTGATGAGGCGGACGAGGGTCGACTTGCCCGCGCCGGAGTATCCGATGATGCCGAAGACGTCGCCCTTCTCGATCGAGAGGGAGACGTCGTCCACGGCCACGACTTCCGCGCCCTCACGAGTGCGGGACGGGTAGGTCTTGGAGACGTTCGTCAGGGTGACGATCGACATGTGCTGCTCCGGTCTGCTTCGGGAACGAAGAATCGGGTGACGCGTTTCGCGCCACCCGATTCTCCTTTATCGGACAGGGTGGGAATCCCCGCGTCCTACTTCTTCGCGTCGGCGTCCTTCTGGACCTTCGCGAGCGACGCGACCAGATCCTCCACCGGCGTCTGCAGGGCCACCGCGGTGCCGCCGGACGACTCGAGCAGACCCTTCTGGACGGCCTCGTTCGTCTGGAAGATCTCGACGAGCTTGAGGTAGGTCTCGTTGTCGGCGTCTTCGGCACGGGCGGCGAAGATGTTCACGTACGGCAGGGCACTGGCATCTTCGGGGTCGTCCTGCGCGATCGCGTCCTCGAAGGTGAGACCGGCATCCTGCACGAAGTCGTTGTTGATGATCGCCCCGGCGACGTCGGGCAGCGAGGTCGGGATGAGCGCGGCCTCGAGAGCGGTGACCTTGACCTTGGACTTGTCGGTGTCGACATCGGCGAGGTCGGAGTACGGCGTGCCGCCGCTCTTCAGCTCGACGAGGCCGGCCTGCTGCAGCACGTTCAGCGCACGCGCCTGGTTGGAGGCGTCGTCGGGCACGGCCACCGTCTCGCCCTCGGGGATGCTGTCGACGTCGTCGTACTTCTTCGAGTACAGACCGAGCGGGTAGATCGCGGTCGAGCCGATCGGGGTGAGGTCGGAGCCCGAGGCGTTGTTGTACTCGGCGAGGTAGACGATGTGCTGGAACTGGTTGAGGTCGATCTCTCCCTCGGTGAGCGCGGGGTTGGGCTGCTCGTAGGAGCCGAAGTCGACCAGTTCGACCGTGATCCCCTCTTCGGCTGCGGCATCGACGAACGCCGGCCACTGCTCGTCGCCCTTGCCGACGACGCCGATCTTGACGACCTCGTCCTCGGACGATCCGTCACTGCCGGAGCCGGCGTCGGCTGATCCCGTGGCGCAGCCTGCGAGTGCGACGAAGAGCGGGACCACGGCGAGCGCGGCGAGGATGGAGGTGGTGCGGCGTGACATGTGAAGGAGTTCCTCTCTTGGGGGGGACTCGAATACGTTAGGCAGCGCGCACCGCGCACGCGGAATCGTGTGTCACACGGCGTCACAGCAGACACGGAACCCGACGTTCAGTCGTACTCCTCGATCCCCTGCAGGCGCACCTGCTCGAGGTCGAGGCGGGCTGAGATGCGGCGCACGACGATGTCGTCGACGGTGCCGGAGCCGCGCAGCCCCAGCAGCACCTCGCGCTCGCGGTCGATGAGGGCGAGTTTGAGTCGCGTGTGCTCGTCGTGGCGGATCAGCGGCGAGC
Organism: Microbacterium sp. PAMC22086; assembly: GCF_019443525.1. NCBI lineage: Bacteria > Bacillati > Actinomycetota > Actinomycetes > Micrococcales > Microbacteriaceae > Microbacterium > Microbacterium sp. PAMC22086. Next base: position 3,095,141 of record NZ_CP080380.1, read on the forward strand.
GCTGGGCGAGATCGACGTCCGCCGAAGTGGCGATGATCTGCAGCACCGCGCCGTCGGTGGCGTCGGCCGCCGCGATCTGCGCGGTGCCGCCGCCGGAGTCCTGATCCGCCCCTGGGGCGACGGGGCGGGTCGGTCCCGCGGTTCCGGCGCCGAGCGGGTCGGGTTCGCCGAGCATCTCGTCGAGCGCATCGGCCTCCGCATCGACCAGAGCCTGCTCGCGGGCCAGGGCGCGGGCGTTCGCGACCTCGAGCATCCGATACCCCTCGGACCGCACGTGGTCGAGCACCTCCTGCCCGACGCCGTGCTCGGAGGCGAGGTCGTCGAGCGCGGCGAGCGCCGCCCCGGAGATCGCCCGCTCCGCGAGCTCGTACTCCTCGTCCTCGACATGATCGACGGGGAACCGCGCCCACCGCACGATGGCGGGCAGGAGCGGACCCTGCACGAGCAGACTCAGGAGGATGACACCGGCGGTGACGAACACGATCTCATCGCGCCCGTTGATGGCCCCGCCCTCGGTGACGGCAGCGGGGACCGACAGCGCGATCGCGAGTGACACGGCACCGCGCATGCCGGCGACCGTGGAGACGACCCTGGCCCGTGCCCGAGCGCCGGGAGCCGGACGAGGGCCGGCCGGCCGCTGGACGAGCACGTTGAGCAGTTGGAACAGATAGCGCACGACCAGCAGCGTCACCCACACGGCGAGGGTGAGGAGCACGAGGCGCCCGATCGCCGCCGCAGAGATCTCGTGCACGACGTACTGCACCTCGAGGCCGATCAGCACGAACAGGGCGCCGTTGAGCAGGAAGACTCCGAACGGCCAGGCCGCATCCGCCTGCCGTCGCGACGAGGCGGTCGTGACACGAGGCGCCACGTAGGCGACGATGAGTCCGGCCACGACGACCGCGAGCACGCCGGAGGCATGCACCATCTCCGCGACGAGGAACGCCGTGAACGGGATCAGCAGCAGAGCGACGTTGATCACGATCGTCGACGATGTGCGCCGCAGCAGCAGATAGCCGAGGCCGGCGACCACGACGCCCCCGGCGATGCCGCCGACATACGACAGCAGCACGTCGAGCGTGACCGACAACGGGGTGATCTGGCCGCCGAGGGCGAGCGACACCGCGATCGCGTAGAGCACCAGGGCCGTGCCGTCGTTGGTCAGGCTCTCGGCCTTGAGCTTCATGAACATGCGGCGCGGCAGCAGGCGCCCGAGGGCGGCGACGGCCGTGGCATCGGGGGGAGCCACCGCGGCCCCGAGGATGAGGGCGATCTCCCACGGCATCCCGAACAGCACCCCGATGCCGGCGACAGCGAACGCCGAGGCGACCACGAGCACGGTGCTCATCGGGAGGATGTAACGGAAGTCCCGCCGGATCGACCGGAGCGACGTGGTGAGACTCTCCCAGAAGAGCATCACCGGCAGGAACAGCAGCAGCACCGTCTCGGGCGGCAGCTGCACCTCGCGCAGCTGCGGCACGAAGCCCAACAGCAGCCCGAAGATGACCAGGACGAGGGGCAGCGCGAGACGCACGCGCGGGGCGATAAGGGTTCCGACGAGAATCGTGAGTCCGAGCAGGACTGTTACTTCGAGGCCTTCCATCCCTACCTCCCAACAGCGTTGGGAGGAGGATATTCCTCCGTCAGCCGATCTCCTCGGTGAGTTCGAACCAGCGCAGCTCCAGCTCCTCGATCTCGGCCTGCTGCTCGCTGATCTTCTTCATCCGGTCGCCGAGACCCTCGTAGTCGGACTGGTCGTGGTCGGCCAGCGCGGTCTTGGCGGCGTTCACCTGCTGCGTGAGCTTCTGGATGCGACGCTCGAGGGCGGACACCTCCTTCTGCGCCGTGCGCAGGGCCGCACCGTCGAGCCCCTTGGCGGTTGCCGTCGCCGTCGCGGTCGCGGCGGCCGTCGCGGTCTGCTTCGACCCCGTGGAGGCCTGAAGGTGGCGCAGCCGCAGGTACTCGTCGACCCCGCCGGGCAGATGGCGCAGGTGACCGTCGAGGATCGCGTACTGCTGGTCGGTGACGCGCTCCAGGAAGTACCGGTCGTGGCTGACGACGAGGAGCGTGCCTGACCACGAGTCGAGAAGATCCTCGATCGCGGCGAGCATGTCGGTGTCGAGGTCGTTGGTCGGCTCGTCGAGGATCAGCACGTTCGGCTGGTCGAGCAGCACGAGCAGCAGCTGCAGACGGCGCTGCTGGCCACCCGAGAGGTCCTTGACCGGAGTGGAGAGCTGGGCGGAGTCGAACCCGAGCCGTTCGAGCAGCTGCCCCGGCGTGAGATCCTGCGCCTTGGAGCCGGCCCCCATTGTGTACGAGGTGCGAAGGCCCGAGATGATCACGCGCACCGGGTCGTTCCAGTGATGGGTGAGCTCGTCGAGCCGCTGCGTGAGGGTCTGCACCTTCACGGTCGTGCCGCGCTTGACCCGGCCGACGGTCGGCTCCACGGTGCCGGAGATGAGTCCGAGCAGCGTGGATTTGCCGGCACCGTTCACGCCGAGGATGCCGGTGCGCTCGCCCGGCGCGATGCGCCACTCGATATCGCGCAGCACGACCTTCTCACCGCCGTCCGCCGTCGGGTAGGTCACACCGACGTCGAGGAGATCGACCACGTCCTTGCCGAGGCGCGAGACGGCCAGCGACTGCAGCGAGACCTTGTCGCGGATCTCGGGCACGTCGGCGATGAGCTCGTTGGCCGCGTCGATGCGGAACTTGGGCTTCGCCGTGCGGGCGGGAGCGCCGCGGCGGAGCCATGCGAGCTCCTTCTTGGCGAGGTTCTGACGTTTCGCCTCGGTCGAGGCCGCCATGCGATCGCGCTCGACGCGCTGCAGGATGTACGCCGCGTAGCCGCCTTCGAAGGGCTCGACGATGCGATCGTGCACCTCCCAGGTCTCGGTGCTGATCTCGTCGAGGAACCACCGGTCGTGGGTCACGACCATGAGGGCCCCCGAGTTCGGCGACCAGCGCTTCTTGAGGTGCCCGGCGAGCCAGGTGATCGCCTCGACGTCGAGGTGGTTGGTGGGCTCGTCGAGCGCGATGACGTCCCAGTCGCCGGTGAGGAGCTTCGCGAGCGAGACCCGGCGCCGCTGACCACCGCTGAGGGATCCGATCTCGGCATCCCACGGCAGGTCGGTGAGCAGTCCTTCGATGACGTCGCGCACGCGCGCGTCGCCCGCCCACTCGTACTCCGGGGTGTCACCGACCACCGCGGCGCTGATCGTGAGATCGTCCGGCAGGTTGTCGGCCTGATCGAGCACGCCGATCCGCGTGCCTCCGCGCACGGTGACGCGGCCGGAGTTCGGCTCCTTGATGCCGGCCAGCATGCCGAGGAGGCTCGACTTGCCGTCGCCGTTGCGGCCGACGATGCCGATGCGGTCGCCCTCCTCGATGCCGAGGGTCACGGAGTCGAAGACGACCCTGGTCGGATATTCGAGGTGGAGCGCCTCAGCGCCGAGAAGATGTGCCATGTTCCTTCCAGGGTAGCCGCGTGCGGGGATCCGGCCGGCCGTCGCCCGGCAGGGTGACCTCCGACCGACGTCGCCCGATCTAGGATCGACGGGTGCCAAGGAATCGCCGGGTGTTCTCGCTCATGCTCGACAATCGCAAGGCGAAGCTGATGGAGTCGAAGAGGCGACCCGGTCGCTTCGAGCTCAGCGTCGATGGGATTCCGCAGTCCGTCGTCTCGATGACCGAGCCCACCTCACTCGAATACGCCTACATCCAGCACATCGCCAGAGCGATCGATGCCGCGGCCGAACCCGGTGCACCGCTGTTCACCGTGCATCTGGGGGCCGGAGCACTCACGCTCGCGCGCTACGTCGAGGCCACGCGTGCCGGATCGCCTCAGCTCGCGGTCGAGTTCGAGCCCGCTCTCTATGCCGCGGTGATCGCCGCGCTGCCCCTGCCCCCCAGCGCTGATCTGCGAGTCATCTTCGGCGATGCGCGAGCGGTCGCCGACGCGGATCTTCCGGGCGAGAGGGGACCGTCGGCGCCGTCATCCCCATCCCCGGCGGTCGACGCGGCGGCAACGGGAAGCACCGCGGTCGACACCGATTGGGTGGATGCGCGCTTCACCGTCGTCGATCTGTGGGATGCCGCGGTCATCCGGCATCGCGTGGCCAGCCAGGAGTTCTACCGCCGCGTCGCCGCGCGCTCCGCGTCAGATGGAATCGTGGCGGTGAACCTGCTCGACGGGCACCCGTTCGAGTACTCACGACGACAGGCCGCCACGCTGAGCTCCGTGTTCGACCACATCGCGGTCGTTCTCGACGCAGAACCGGAAGATGACGAAGGGCCACTCGGCAACGTCGTCATCTTCGCCAGCGATGAGCCGCTGGACGTCGTGACGAACCCCGACCTTCTCGGCTCACCGCGACCGCACATGCTCCACGACGATTCCCTGACGTCGTGGATCGCCGAAGCGCGCATCATGACCGACGCCGACGGCACGGACTCCCCCGACCCCGACGACCCGATCTGGGACTAGGGCGAGCACGATTCCCTCAACTCGCCTCCGCTGACGCACCGTCTGTGACGGCGGGGGCTGTGACCGATCCTGCCGTGCGCAGGAAGACGATGATCCAGCTGAAGATCAGCACGGCCGCGATCAACTCGACCGCGGTGAGGTTGTAGTAGCCGACCGCGAAGAAGGCGGCGAGCAGGACGATCACCAGCACGTAGATCCATCCGAAGGCCACGAACACGCGAGGGATGGTCGGCAGGAACCACGGCAGTCCGACCACGACGATCCCGAACACGACGGCCATGCCCGTCGCGACGGTGTTGTGCAGGAGGAAGAACTCGTCCACGGGGAAGATGCCGACGCACGCGAGGAAGATCCCCATCAGGATCAGACCGCCGCGCACCATGAAACGGCGCAGCGCTGCGGCTGCGGAAGCTGCGGAATCGGACATCGGTGTCTCTCCTTCGAGCGTGGCGCTGGCCGGCGGCGGGGTGGACGCCGGTCGTCCTCTCATTCTCGGACGAGCACCGTCACCGCACTTGTCGCGGAGCGCGCCGCAGATGTCCGAGTGCGAAGGATGATCCGGTCGGGGCTCAGTTGCGGGGGTAGTCCTCGAAGATGAGCGTGGTCCTCGTCGAGCGGATCGACGGGATCGCCTGGATGTCCTCCAACACGATGCGACGCAGATCGCGAGCATCGTTCGCCCGCACCAGCAGGATCACATCGAAGTCGCCCCCGACCAGCGCCATGTGCTCGATCTCGGGTATCGAGCGCAGCCGTTCGCTCACGGCCTGCCACGTCGCCTGCTCGATCGCGAGGGTCACATACGCGCTGGCGTGGTGCCCGAGGAGCACGGGATCGGTGCGCACGGAGTACCCCGTGATGACGCCGGCATCGGTCAGGCGCTTGATCCGCGCATGGGCGCCGGCGCGGGAGATGTGCACCGCGTCCGCGATCGCCGTCATCGATGCCCGCGCGTCACGGCGCAGCTCCTCGAGGATCGCGCGATCCGTCTCGTCCAGAGCGACCATGCGACCCCTTTCCTCAGCGCAGTATTTCTGACACTTCGATCAAGAATGCCTCACTCCAGCCACATTCATCCAGGATTCTCCAAAAGATCTTGGATGACTGTCGCCTCGCAGGCAAGCTGTCCTCACCGAGTTCGGCAAGGAGGGCGAACGCATGCTGCACACCGACCTGCTCCCGCGAGACACCGCGGTGCAACTGATCGACCAGAGCGGAGCGCCGGTCGTGGACGACCAGTACGCGCTCCCCGACGCCGACACCCTCCTGGCCGCCTACCGCGGGCTCGTCGAGGGCCGACGCATCAACGATCAGGCCGGAGCCCTGGTGCGCCAGGGGCGCCTCGCCGTCTACCCGTCGTCGCACGGCCAGGAGGCCTGCCAGGTCGGCGCCGCGATGGTTCTCGGCTCCACCGATTGGCTGTTCCCGACCTATCGCGACTCGGTCGCCGTGATCGCTCGCGGGGTCGAGCCCGCCGACGCCATGGTCCTCCTCAAGGGCGACTGGCACTCGGGGTACGACGTGCGCGCGCATCGCGTCGCCCCACAGGCCACGCCGCTCGCGACGCAGCTGCTGCATGCGGTCGGCTTCGCCCAGGCCGCGAAGCATCGGGGCGAGGACACCGTGGTGCTCGCCCTCTGCGGCGACGGTGCAACCAGCGAGGGCGACTTCCACGAGGCCATGAACTTCGCCGCGGTGTTCCACGTCCCCGTCGTCTTCTTCGTGCAGAACAACGAGTTCGCGATCTCGGTCCCGCTCGCGCGGCAGACGGCGGCCCCCTCCCTCGCCCACAAAGCCGTCGGCTACGGGATGCCGGGACAGCGCGTCGACGGCAACGACGTCGCTGCAGTCCTCGCCGTGCTCGGCGATGCCGTGTCTCGCGCCCGTGCCGGCGGGGGCCCGTCCCTCATCGAGGCGCACACGTATCGGATGCAGGCGCACACCAACGCCGACGACGACACCCGCTATCGCGAGCGCGACGAGGTGCAGGCCTGGGTCGCCCGTGATCCGCTGGTGCGACTGCGCGCACACCTCACCTCCACCGGCGCACTCGACGCCGAGGCCGAGGAGCGCTTCGCGGCGGGCGCGGAGGAGATCGCGACCGCGATGAGGGCCGCCCTGAACACCGATGCCGACCTCGATCCCGAAGACCTGTTCCGCTTCGTGACCGAGACCCGATCCCCGCAGCTCGATGAGCAGTGGCACCTGCTGCGTGACGAGATCGAGCGCTCCGGTCTCGCCGATGCCGGAAGCACCCTGAACGGAGGCCACCGATGACGATCGCACAGGACGACACCCGCACCGAGACCGCGTCCGGCACGACGACGATGACGATGGCGGCCGCGCTCAACAGAGCGCTGGCCGACGCCATCGAGTCCGATCCGGATGTCGTGGTCTTCGGCGAGGACGTGGGCGCGCTGGGCGGCGTCTTCCGCATCACCGACGGACTCACCGCGCGCTTCGGCGAAGAGCGCTGCTTCGACACCCCGCTCGCGGAATCCGGCATCGTCGGCACCGCCGTCGGCATGGCCATGAACGGTCTGCGTCCCGTGGTGGAGATGCAGTTCGACGCGTTCGCGCTCCCCGCGTTCGAGCAGGTCGTCAGCCATGTCGCCAAGCTCGGCAACCGCACCCGCGGCGGTATGCGGATGCCTCTGGTGATCCGCATACCGTTCGGCGGCGGCATCGGCGGTGTCGAGCATCACTGCGACTCGTCCGAGGCCTATTACGCACACACGCCGGGCCTCACCGTCGTCAGCCCGTCCACGCCGCAGGATGCCTACTCCCTGCTGCGTGCGGCCATCGCCTCCCCCGACCCTGTGATCTTCCTCGAGCCCAAGAAGCTCTACTGGGCCAAGGGCGAGGTCGACACCTCGATCACGGCGGAGCTGGGAACAGCACGCATCGCCCGCGACGGCACGGATGTGACGCTGCTGGCCTACGGAGCCTCCGTGCCTCTGGCGCTCGAAGCGGCCGAGGTCGCCGCCGCCGAAGGACGCAGCGTGCAGGTCGTCGACGTCCGCTCGCTCTCGCCGTTCGATGACGCCACCGTGACGGCCGCCGTGAAGTCGACCGGTCGCGCCGTCGTGATCGCCGAGGCGCCGGGCTATGTGAGTGTGGCGTCCGAGATCCAGGCCAGGGTGTTCGAGCGCTGCTTCGAGTACCTCGCCGCTCCCGTACGACGGGTGACGGGCTTCGACACCCCCTACGCCCCTCCGAAGCTCGAGCACTGGTACCTCCCCGACGTCGACCGCGTGCTCGACGCGATCGACACGCTGCACTGGGAGGACGAGGCATGAGCACTCCGCTGAAGCCGCATGCGGGCGCCCAGGTGTTCCGGCTCCCCGACCTCGGTGAGGGCCTGACCGAAGCGGGCCTCGTGCAGTGGCTCGTCGCCGTGGGCGACACCATCACGACCGATCAGCCGATCGCCGAGGTCGAGACCGCGAAGAGCATCGTCGAGCTGCCGTCGCCCTTCGCCGGGGTTGTCACCGCGCTGCACGGCACCGCCGGCGACACGATCGACGTCGGCGCCCCGGTGCTCGAAGTGGCCGATCCCCTGACATCGCCGGCACCGTCCGCCCCGTCTCCTGGGGCCCAGCCCGAGCACGAGGCGTACCGCGAGGAGGAGCGCGCGGGTTCCGGGAACGTCCTCATCGGCTATGGAACGACCGCGCGCACCGCGAAGGGACGACGACGCCCGTCCGCCGCCTCGGTGTCCGCGCCGCGCGAGCAGGTGTCGCCGCCGGCGCCGGCGGCGTCGCATGCCGCGCCCCGCACCTCCGAGGCTTCCGCGCCTTCGGGTCCGGCCGATCGCCGCCCGGTAGCCGTCCGCTCCCCGCTCGTGCGTCGACTCGCCAGGGATCTCGGTCTCGACGTGCACGCGATCACCGCGACCGGCGCCGACGGCGCCATCACCCGTGCCGACGTGCTGCGAGCCGCCGTGGACAGCGCCGTCGACGGCGCCGCCGCCCACCACGCCGGCACCACAGGACCTCGAACCGGGGAGACCGTGGACGGGCTCGGGGTGCGCGCCCGCGAACGGATGTCTCCCCCGCGCCGGGCCGTCAGCGCCAAGCTCACCCGCAGCAGGTCCGAGATCCCCGAAGCCACCGTCTGGGTCGACGTCGACGCCACGGTCCTGTGGGACCTGCGCGGGCAGATGGCCCCCGAGGGCGGGAAGGCGCCGTCCCTGACCGCACTCCTCGCCCGCTTCGTGCTGCTCGCGCTGGAGGACCATCCTCTGCTGGCGTCGCGGCTCAGCGAGAGCGGAGACGAGATCATCTCCTTCGACGGCGTGAACCTCGGGATCGCCGCGGATACGGAACGGGGGCTCCTGGTGCCGGTGCTCCCCCGCGCCCACGAGCTCACCGTGGCACAGCTCGACACGGCGCTGCGCGAACTCACCGTCACGGCGCGCTCCGGCACCATGCCACCGGAGCGCCTGCGCGGGTCGACCTTCACGCTCAACAACTACGGAGGCCTGGGCGTCGACGGCTCGGCCGCAATCATCAACCACCCCGATGTGGCGATCCTCGGCATCGGTCGGATCATCGAGCGTCCGTGGGTGGTCGACGGGGCGATCGTGGCTCGACGGATCGTCCAGGTCTCGCTCGCGTTCGACCACCGCGTGTGCGACGGCGGCTACGCTGCCGGCTTCCTGCGGCGGGTGACCGAACTCATCGAGCACCCACTGCGAGCGTTCGGGAGGGTCTGACCGAAAGCGCGGGTTCTCGATTCCGACGGCGCCTATGCGCTACGCTCGGCAATTACTGACCGACCATTCGGTCATGAATAGCCGGGGCGCCTCGTCGCCCTCCCCTCCCGGAATCGCAGAACAATGGAGTTCGCATGACGTCAGCAGTCTCCGACCGCACCTCGTCCGCACGGATGCCCGCCGAAGAACGGCGGGTGCTCGCCGGCACCCTCGTGGGCACCTCGATCGAGTGGTACGACTTCTTCATCTACGCCCAGGCAGCGGGATTGGTGCTCGCACCGCTGTTCCTGGCCCCGATCGCCCGGGAGAGCCCCGGCTTCGCCCAGGTCCTCTCGTTCGCGACCATCGGCATCTCCTTCCTCTTCCGCCCCCTCGGCGCGATCGTCGCCGGCCACCTCGGCGACAAGCTCGGGCGCAAGAAGATGCTCGTGCTCACCCTCATCATGATGGGGCTGTCGACGTCGCTCATCGGCATCCTCCCGACCTACGCCGCGATCGGCGTCGCCGCGCCCATCCTGCTGATCCTGCTCCGCATCGTGCAGGGATTCTCCGCGGGCGGAGAGTGGGGCGGAGCCGCACTGATGGCGGTCGAGCATGCGCCGAGCAACCGACGAGGACTCTTCGGCGCGTTCCCGCAGATCGGCGTCCCGGTCGGCATGATCCTCGCCACCTCGACCCTGTGGGTGCTCACCAGCTCGATGTCGCCGGAGGCCTTCCTCGAGTGGGGCTGGCGCATCCCGTTCCTGCTCTCGATCGTGCTCATCGCGGTCGGCTACGTGATCCGCCGCGCCGTCGACGAGAGCCCGGTCTTCGAGGATCTGCGACGTCGCCGCAAGGAGGCATCCGCTCCGCTGAGCCGCCTGTTCCGCCAGAACACCAAGCAGGTGGTCCTGACCGCGATCATCTTCATCGCCAACAACGCGGCGGGCTACCTGCTCATCGCGTTCTTCGCGACCTACGCCGTCGCGACGCTCGGCATGGAGCGTCCTCCGGTTCTGCTGGCGACGACGCTCGCCTCGTTCGGATGGCTCATCTTCACCCTCTGGGGAGGACACCTCTCCGATCGACTCGGTCGCATCCGCACCTTCCAGATCGGGTACGTCGCACTCGCCCTGTGGGCGGTGCCGATGTGGTTCCTGATCGATACCGCGAACATCCTCTGGTACTTCGTGGCGTTGTTCGTGATGACGTTCGCGCTCGGTCTCTCCTACGGGCCCCAGGCCGCGCTCTACGCCGAGATGTTCCCCGCGAACGTGCGCTACTCGGGAGTATCCATCGGCTACGCCCTCGGCGCGATCCTCGGCGGGGCGTTCGCACCGATGATCGCCGAAGCCCTGATGAACCAGTTCCACGCGGCCTGGACGATCGGCGTCTACATCGCGGTCGCCGCGGTGATCTCGCTCATCGGGGTCTCCCTCGTCAAGGAGACCAAGGGCGTCGATCTGCTCACCTGACCCTCGGGCCGACCACCCGGGATCGCAGCGATCCCTGAGTCTGTGACATAATTACCGGACGATCGGTCAGTAATTCGGATCGATCGTCCGGACACGGGCCACCCGTCGAGACAACGCAGTCAGGAGTTCCGCATGACCGAGGCATACCTCGTGGGAGGCGTACGCACCCCGGTCGGACGCTACGGTGGCGCGCTCGCCTCCGTCCGCCCGGACGACCTCGCATCGATCATCGTGCGCGAAGCGGCGCTGCGCGCCGGAATCGACCCGCTGCAGGTCGAGATCGACGAGGTCATCCTCGGTGCCGCCAACCAGGCGGGCGAGGACAACCGCAACGTCGCCAGGATGGCGGTGCTGCTCGCGGGGCTTCCCGACAGCGTCCCCGGAATCACGGTCAACCGGCTCTGCGCCTCGGGGATGTCCGCCGTCACGATGGCGGCGCAGGCCGTCCGCGCCGGCGACGCCGATGTGATCCTCGCCGGCGGCGTCGAGTCGATGACCCGCGCGCCCTGGGTGCAGGCCAAGCCGGAGAAGGCCTGGGCGAAGCCCGGTGCCGCGTTCGACACCTCGATCGGCTGGCGCTTCCCGAATCCGCGCCTTCTGGCGCGCGAGAAGGCGACGTTCTCGATGCCGGAGACGGCGGAGGAGGTCGCCCGCGTCGACGGCATCAGCCGCGACGAGGCGGATGCCTTCGCGCTGCGCTCGCAGGAGCGCGCCGCCGCGGCGATCGCGGGCGCGCGGTTCGAGGCGGAGATCGTCGGCGTGCCCGTCGGCTCCGGCGAGGTCACGGTCGACGAGGGTCCGCGGCCGGAGACGACGCTCGAGGGCCTCGCGCGGCTGCGACCCGTCGTGGCCGGCGGTCAGGTCGTCACCGCGGGCAACTCCAGCGCCCTCAACGACGGTGCCTCCGCGATCGTGGTGGCGAGCGCTGCGGCAGTCGAGCGCTACGGTCTGGTGCCGCGTGCCCGCATCGTGGCCGGCACCAGTGCGGGCCTCGCGCCCGAGGTCATGGGCCTGGGTCCGGTTCCCGCGACTCAGAAGGCGCTGCGACGGGCGGGCCTCTCGATCGACGACATCGGCTCGATCGAGCTCAACGAGGCCTTCGCCACGCAGTCCATCGCCTGCATCCGACGGCTCGGCCTCGACGAATCGCGCGTGAACGCCGACGGTGGAGCCATCGCCCTGGGCCACCCGCTCGGTTCGTCCGGGTCCCGGCTGCTGGTCACCCTCCTCGGCCGCATGGAACGCGAGGGGTCGCGCTACGGCCTGGCCACCATGTGCGTCGGCGTCGGACAGGGCGCCGCCCTGATCGTGGAGAAGGTGTGATGTCGGAACCCTCGCCCGCCGGCGATCCCCTCCTCGTCGAGAGCTACGGCGACCGTGTGGTCGCGACGCTCCATCGTCCGCACAAGCGCAACGCGATCGACCAGGCCACCATCGATGCGCTGCACGCGCTGTGCGCCGAGCTCGAAGCCGCACCGCGCCCCTTGATCCTCACCGGCGCCGGCGGCGCGTTCGCGGCTGGGGCCGACATCGCCGAGCTGCGCGAGCGCCGTGCGGCCGACGCACTGCGCGGTATCAACGCCCACGCGTTCATCCGCCTCGCCGAACTGCCCATGCCGGTCATCGCGGCGATCGACGGATATGCGCTCGGGGGCGGAGCCGAACTCGCCTATGCCGCCGACATCCGCATCGCGACCCCGTCCATCGCCATCGGCAACCCCGAGACAGGACTGGGCATCCTCGCCGCGGCAGGAGCCGGATGGCGGCTGAAGGAGATCGTCGGAGGTGCCAGGGCGATCGAGCTGCTGCTCACCGGTCGCACCGTGAAGGCCGAGGAGGCGCTGCGCATCGGACTCGTCTCGTCGATCCACGAGCCGGCGGACCTGCTGCCGGCCGCGCACGCCATCGTCGATCGCATCGTCCGGAACGACCCGGCAGCCACCATCGCGACCAAGCGCGTGTTCCGCGCGCCTCGCGACCACCACCCCGCCGTCGACCTGGAGGCACAGGCCGAGCTGTTCGAGAGCCCGGAGAAATTCCGACGGATGACCGACTTCCTGGAGCGGAGAGACCGATGACCGAGACCAGTTCCCTCGCCCCTGAGCACGTGGGCGTACTCGGCGGCGGACGCATGGGCGCCGGCATCGCCCACGCGTTCCTGCTCGCCGGTTCCCGGGTCACCGTCGTCGAGCGCGATGCCGACGTTGCACAGGCGGCCGCCGCCCGTGTGCTCGAGTCGGTCGACTCGTCGATCGCCAGAGGCACGGCGCTCGCACCCGTCGAGGAGTATCGGGAGCGTCTCGCGACGGGCACGGATGCCGCGCTGTTCGCCCCGTGCCCCCTCGTCGTCGAGGCGGTGCCCGAGGACCTCGCGCTCAAGATCGATGCGCTCCGCCGTGTCGAAGCACACGTCGCCTCCGACGCCGTGATCGCCTCGAACACCTCCTCCATCTCGATCGACGAGCTGGCCGCGGTGCTCGATCGCCCCTCGCACCTGCTCGGCATGCACTTCTTCAACCCCGTGCCCGCCTCCACGCTCGTCGAGATCGTTCGCGGAGCGAGCACCGCTCCCCCGCTCGTCGACTCCGCCCGCGGCTGGGTCGCCGCCCTCGGCAAGACGCCGATCGTCGTCGCCGATGCTCCCGGCTTCGCGTCGTCCCGGCTCGGTGTCGCGCTCGGACTCGAGGCGATCCGCATGCTCGAGGAGGGCGTCGCCTCCGCCGAAGACATCGACACGGCGATGACGCTCGGATACAAGCATCCGGTCGGACCGCTCCGACTCACCGACATCGTCGGGCTCGACGTGCGGCTCGGCATCGCCGAGTACCTCGCCGCCCATCTGGGTGAGCGCTTCGAACCTCCGGCCCTGCTGCGCCGCCTGGTCGCCGAGGGGCACCTCGGCCGCAAGAGCGGACGCGGCTTCTACGAATGGGACGCCTCATGAAGGGAACTGAGATGACCGAGATCCTCCCCAGCTACGTCGAGGGAGAGTGGTGGACGCCGGCGTCCACGGCTCGGGCGACCGAGGTGCGTGATGCCTCGACGGGAGAGGTCGTGGCCCGCGTCTCGACCGACGGACTCGACCTGGGTGCCGCGCTCGACCACGCCCGCACGGTCGGGCAGGCCTCGCTCGGGGAGCTCACGTTCCACCAGCGCGCCGTGCGGCTCAAGCAGCTCGCCCTCGCCCTCACCGAACGCAAGGCCGAGCTGTACGCGCTCTCCAGCCGCACCGGCGCCACGACACAGGACTCGTGGGTGGACATCGACGGTGGGATCGGTGTGCTGTTCGCGTACTCCAGCAAGGGCCGTCGCGAGCTGCCCAACGCCAAGGTCTACGTCGACGGCGGCGTGGAGAACCTCTCCAAGGACGGCTCCTTCCTCGGCCGCCACATCTACACGCGACTGCGGGGCGTGGCGGTGCAGATCAACGCCTTCAACTTCCCGGTCTGGGGGGCGCTGGAGAAGTTCGCTCCCGCATTCCTCGCCGGCGTCCCCACCCTGGTGAAGCCGGCGACCCCGACCGGGTATCTCGCCGAGGCGATGGTGCGCGTGATGGTCGAGTCCGGCCTGCTCCCCGCGGGCTCGCTGCAGCTCGTCTCCGGCAGCGTGCCCGATCTCTTCGACGAGCTGCGGCTCGGCGACCTCGTGGCCTTCACCGGTTCGGCGTCGACAGCAGAGCAGCTGCGCGCGCACGAGTGCGTGCAGACGGGAGGCGTGCGCTTCACGAGCGAGACCGACTCGATCAACGCCTCGATCCTCGGGACGGATGCCGTCGCCGGCACGCCCGAGTTCGATGCCTACATCAAGCAGCTCGTCGCCGAGATGACCACGAAGGCCGGGCAGAAGTGCACGGCCATCCGTCGCGCGATCGTGCCGACGGCTGCCGTCGACGACGTCATCGCCGCGGTCCGCGAGCGGCTGTCCGCGCGGGTCGTCCTCGGCGATCCGCGCGCCGAGGGGGTCACGATGGGTCCGCTCGCCTCGACCGCACAGCGCGAAGAGGTGCTGCGTCAGGTGGGGCGCCTGCAGGCCGGCGGCGGAAAACTCGTGATCGGTACGACCGACGCCCCGATCGTGCGTCACGTCGACGGCAGCGAAGGACCCGCCCCCGATGGCGCCTTCGTCGCACCGATGCTGCTGCGATTCCCCGACGCCCAGAGCCCGGCGGTCAACGAGATCGAGGCGTTCGGCCCGGTGTCGAGCATCATCGGCTACGGCACCCTCGACGAGGCGAGCGCCCTGGTGGCACGCGGCGGCGGCTCGCTCGTGACGAGTGTGGCCACGCACGACCCCGAGGTCGCGGTCGCGCTCGCGACGGGCATGGCCGCCTACAACGGACGCGTGCTCTTCCTCGACCGCGATGATGCCCGCAGCTCGACCGGACACGGCTCCCCGCTCCCGAACCTCGTGCACGGTGGCCCAGGCCGCGCGGGCGGAGGCGAAGAGCTCGGCGGCATCCGCGCGGTGCTGCATCACATGCAGCGCACGGCCGTGCAGGGTTCTCCGACGATGATGACCGCCCTCACCGGCGTCTGGCATCAGGGCGCGGCCGCGCGCCCCTACGAGCAGGACGGCGGCGTGCATCCGTTCCGCAAGTCTCTGGCCGAGCTCCACGTGGGCGATCAGGTCAGAAGCGGCTCGCGCACCGTGACCCTCGACGACATCGAGACGTTCGCGGCGTTCACCGGCGACACGTTCTATGCGCACATGGATGAGATCGCAGCCTCCGCGAACCCGTTCTTCCCCGGACGCGTCGCGCACGGGTATCTGCTGGTGTCGTGGGCTGCGGGTCTCTTCGTCGACCCGGCGCCCGGTCCCGTGCTGGCGAACTCCGGGCTGGAGAACCTGAGGTTCGTGACGCCGGTCTCCCCCGGCGACGACATCCGTGTGGAGCTCACCGCGAAGCAGATCACCCCCCGCGAGACCGACGAGTACGGAGAGGTGCGCTGGGACGCCGTGCTGAAGAATCAGCACGATGACATCGTGGCCACCTACGACGTGCTCACGCTGGTCGCGAAGGAGCAGGCGGCGGCGTAGCAGCAGCGCCGGAGTCGGGGTCAGACGGCCGCGGCTCCGGCCTCACCGCGCGTGCGCAGCCCGTCGAGAGCGAGGGCGACCACATCGTCGGCGAGACGGTCGGCGCCCTCGCGTCCGCCGGGGCGGTACCACTCGACGATCGAGTTGATCATCCCGAACACGAGTCGCGCGACGACGCTCGCATCAATGTCGGCACGCAGCGCGCCTTCGCTCTGCGCCTCCGACACGAGCGCGGTGATCCGACGGTCGAAGGCCCGCCGGCGGATCAGCGCCTTGCGCTCCACATCGGTGTTCCCCCGCACGCGCAGCAGCAGCGTCACAGCCGGCAGCTGGTCGACGAGCACACGGACGGCGCCGCGGAGCACGTGCTCGAGCCTGTCGACAGCGCTGGGTGCAGCCGGCCCCTGGGCCGATTCGGGAAGCGGGTTCTCCACGACGGCCTCGAGGCCGCTCAGGGCCGCGTCGAGAGCCAGGTCGAGGATCTCGTCCTTCGAGCCGAAGTGATGGTAGATCGCCGACTTCGACAGACCGAGCCGCTCGGCGAGCATGCCGATCGACGTGGCGTCGTACCCGTATTCGTTGAAGGCGGCGACGGCGACACCGAGGATCCCCTGCTGGTCGTACCCGGGGCGGCCTCGTCGTGTGTTCTGCATCTCGGACATCACCCCACAGTCTCGCACCCGATGGGGCGTGCACACCGGAGCATCGGCCGCGAGGCGACCGCGGTGTCGCTGGTCGTCACCGCAGGTCGTACACCCGCTTGTACTTCCCCTCGCTCCGAGGCAGCGTCCCCGGCTCGGCGAGCTGCACCGCGACGGTCGATCCCACGAAGATCTTGATCCGCTGCGCGAGCACCTCCGCCGCGCTCTGGCAGGTCTCCACGGACAGGTCGGGGTGGCGCTCGATGCGCACCTTCAGCGTGTCCATCCGTCCTTCCTTCGACAGCTCGAGGATGAAGTGCGGGGTCAGCTGCTCGATCCCCAGGACCAGCTCCTCGATCTGCGTGGGGAACAGGTTCACACCGCGCAGGATGATCATGTCGTCGTTGCGACCGGTGATCTTCTCCATCCGTCGCATGCCCGGACGCGCGGTCCCCGGCAGCAGTCGGGTGAGATCGCGGGTGCGATAGCGGATCACGGGGAACGCCTCCTTGGTGAGGGAGGTGAAGACGAGCTCGCCGAGTTCGCCGCCCGGCAGCACCGCCCCGCT
The DNA here is from genome assembly GCF_019443525.1 of Microbacterium sp. PAMC22086. NCBI lineage: Bacteria > Bacillati > Actinomycetota > Actinomycetes > Micrococcales > Microbacteriaceae > Microbacterium > Microbacterium sp. PAMC22086. Next base: position 3,112,044 of record NZ_CP080380.1, read on the forward strand.
GTCCCCGTCGATGATCTCCGGCAGGAAGTGGTCCTCCCACAGATGCGGACCGTCCTTGGTCTCGAGGCACTCATTGCCCACCCCCGGCCCCATGACCTCGCTGAGCCCGTAGATGTCGAGGGCGTCGATCCCCAGGCGCTGTTCGAGTTCGTGACGCATCTCGTTCGACCACGGCTCGGCGCCCAGCACCGCGACCTTCAACGACGTGGAGCGCGGGTCGACGCCCTGCGCAGCCATCGCGTCGGCGATCGTGAGGAGGTAGCTCGGCGTGCACAGGATCGCATCCGGCTCGAAGTCGAGGATGAGCTGCACCTGACGGGCGGTCTGGCCGCCGGACATGGGGATGGCGGTCGCTCCGAGCGCTTCGATGCCCGCGTGCGCGCCGAGACCGCCGGTGAACAGCCCGTAACCGTAGGCGTTGTGCACCTTCATCCCGCGGCGGATCCCGCTCGCACGCAGCGAGCGCGCCACCAGCGAAGCCCACCTGTCGAGGTCGCCCCGCGTGTACCCGACGACCGTGGGTCGCCCTGTGGTGCCGCTGGAGGCGTGGATGCGGGCGACGTCGGACATCGGCACCGCGAACATCCCGAACGGGTAGGTCTCGCGCAGATCCTCCTTGGTCGTGAAGGGCAGCAGCTGCACGTCGTCGAGGGTACGGATGTCTTCCGGACGCACACCCGCCTCATCGAGTTTGCGCGTGTAGAGAGGCACGTTCGCGTGGGCGTGGCGCACGGTCTGCTGCAGTCGGGCGAGCTGGAGCGCGGCGATCTCGTCGCGACCCATGCGCTCTTCGGCATCGAGCTCGGCGGCTGCGGGCGGGCGGACACGGGGGGATGCTGCGGTCGTCATCGACACGGGGGACTCCAGGGGGTCAGAAGGTCTGGCTGGTGGTGCGGGAACGCCCGCGGAACTCGGCGACGGGGTCGCCCTGCTCGTCGACGACGGTCACGTCGTAGATGCCGGAGCGTCCGGTGCGCGATCGCCGGATCGCGGTCGCGGTGAGCGTCTGGCCGGAGACGGTCGGCTTGAGGAAGGAGATGTCCGCTCCGGCGGCGACCGTGACCCGATCGTCTTCGTTGCACGCGATCGCGAAGGCGGTGTCGGCCAGGGCGAAGACGAATCCGCCGTGGGTGATCTGGAAGCCGTTGGTCATGTCATCCCGCACGCGCATCGAGACGACCGCATGCCCCGGATCGTCGCGTTCGACGACCAGGCCCAACGAGGCCGAGGCGCGGTCGCGCTCCATCATGGCGCGATTGGGTCGCACGGCGTCGGTCGCCTGCGTCGTCGCTTGTGTCATCGTCGACCTCCTCGTCGAGCGGGTCGGACGTCGCGCCTGCGACATCCGACCCGCTCATACTAACCGAACGATCGGTCAGTTAGTCAACGGAGTCGGCGAGCGCCGCCGCGGCGGCGGCCCGCGCTGCGGCGGCCGTGGGGGCACCGAGCGCGGCTGCCGCCGCTCGACGGCACGCCGCCGGAGACACCGCGCTCAACCGCGCAGCGACCCGTCCCAGCGACCGCGGGGCCATCGACAGGGATGTCACTCCCAATCCGACCAGCACGGGTGCGAGCTCAGGGTCACCGCCGGCCTCGCCGCACACCCCCACCGGTTTCCCGGCAGCGCTGCCCGCGTCGCCGACGATACCGATGAGTCTCAGCACCGCGGGCTGCCAGGGATCGTTCAGATCTCCCAGGTCGCTGAGCAGCCGGTCCGCCGCCATCGTGTACTGCGCGAGATCGTTGGTGCCGAGGCTGACGAAGTCGACGACCTCGAACAGCTCGGCGGCGAGGAGAGCCGCCGACGGCGTCTCGATCATGATGCCCACCCGGTCGAGCCCCGCGGCCCGGCACCGTTCGGCGAAGCCAGCGGCCTCATCGACCGTCGCGACCATCGGAGCCATCACCTCGACCTGAGCCGCCTCCTCGGCAGCCGCCCGAGCGAGCGCAGCCAGCTGGTCGTCGAGGAGCTGAGGGCGGCGGCGCGCGATCCGCAGTCCGCGCACGCCGAGGGCGGGGTTGTCCTCGCTCTCGGCGTTGGCGAACGGCAGCGGCTTGTCGCTTCCCGCATCGAGGGTGCGCACGACGACCTTGCGCTCGGGGAAGGCGGCCAGCACACCGCGGTAGGCGGCGACCTGCTCGTCGATGCTCGGAGCATCGACGCGATCGAGGAAGCAGAACTCCGTGCGGAAGAGCCCGACGCCCTCCGCGCGGGCCGAGGCGGCGCTGACCGCGTCGGCTGCTCCGCCGACGTTGGCGAGCAGCGGGATCCGTTGCCCTCCGGCGAGCACGCCGACACCGTCGAAGTCGACGGCGGTCGCCGACGCGCGCGCCAGCGCGATGACCGATTCGGCAGGCTCGACCTCGACCGTGCCCCGGTCGCCGTCGACGAGCACCATCACGCCGGCGGGGATCGCTTCGGCGTCGTCGAGACCGACCACGGCAGGCAGGCCGAGAGAGCGCGCGATGATGGCGGTGTGCGAGGTCGGCCCGCCCTGAGCGGTGACGAGGGCGACGCATGCTCCCCCGGCGAGCAGCGCGGTGTCGGCGGGGGCGAGATCGGGGGCGACCAGGACGAAGGGCTCATCGCGCTCCGGGACGCCAGGCATGTCGACCTCGAGGATCTCGGCGATGATCCGGTCGCGCACGTCGCGGATGTCGGCGATGCGCTCGGCCATCCGGCCCCCGAGCGCAGCAAGAGCCTTCTCGTGGACGACGGCCGTCTCCCAGACCGCGCGGGCAGCGCTGCATCCCTTCGACCGCACGAGCGCGGTCGCCTCGGACACCAGTTCAGGATCGGATGCCAACAGGCGGGAGGCATCGAGGATCGCCTTGGTCTCCCCCGTCGCCTGCGCGGTGCGCGAGCGCAGCTGATCGGCGACGGCGACGGCCGCCCACTCGATGGCGGAGACCTCGGAATCCCGATCCGCTTCGGCGACGACCGTGTCGGGGTCGGGTTCGGGAAGCGGGGGTGCGAGGTGGACGACGCGGGCGGCGACCTGGCCGGGGCTCACCCCGCGCCCGCGAAGCACGGAGCCGGCCGCGATCTCGCGCGTCGGACCCGTCCCCTTCTCCGGCGTCGACGGCGGAGCTTCCGCGGCTCGCGTCGTCGGTACGGCGTCGTTCTCGGGTCGGCTCTCCTGACGCACGTCGTCGGTGCCCTCACCGAAGCCGTCGTCGAACAGCGCAACCAGGCGATCGAGCACCTCCGTCGCGTCATCGCCGCGTGCGGACAGTTCCAGTTCTTCGCCCTGCCGCGCGCCGAGGACGAGGAGACGCGTCAGGCTCGCCGCCGCGGCATCGGGGCCATCGGGAAGGCGACGCAGGCGCACGTCCGCTCCTGCCGCCGCCGTGGCGATCAGGGCCGCAGGACGCGCGTGGATGCCGAGCGGATTGCGCACGCGCACGCGGCGCACCTGCACATCTGCGTCCGACGCCGGGGGAACAGGGGGCCCCGATGCGTGCTCTTCCTCGACGCCGAGCGCGCCGGTCTTCGCCTCGAGCGCGGCCGTCGCCTCCGAGGCGACGTCGTCGAGCGACCCGCCGGCCGCCGCAGACACCGCGGCGGCAAGAAGTCCCTCCACGAACGGGGCCGGCGCGAGCCGCACGGGTACGACGCTGGATCGCAGCTCGAGAGCGAGCTCGGCGCTGAGCACAGCGGACCCCAGGTCCATGAGGACGAGCACACCGTCGCAGTCTGCGGCGAGCTCATCGATGGCCGCTGCCACCGCGACGGCGTCGGTTCCGAGGATCGGTGCGCCATCGGCATCCACGCCCGCTCCGGCCGCGACCTTCACCCGTACACCGCCGTCATGGACCATCTGCACGGCAAGCTCCAGTGCCGCCTCCCCGAGCCGTGCACTGTGGGAGACGGCGACGATGCCGATCATCAGGCGTCGTCCGCGACCGCCGCGGCGAGCGTGTCGAAGAGGATCGCGGTCGATGCCGCTCCCGGGTCGAGGTGCCCGGCGCTGCGCTCCCCGAGGTAGCTCGCTCTGCCCTTGCGGGCGACGAGAGGCAGAGTGGCGTCGCGTCCGGCCGTGGCCGCGTCGGCGGCGGCCTTGGCCGCGTCCGGGACCGATGCCCCCGCGGCGAGCGCGGCGTCCATCGCGTCGACCGCTGGCGCCATCGCGTCGAACATGGTCTTGTCCCCCGCTTCGGCCTTGCCGCGCGCGACGATGCCGTCGAGTCCTGCCCGCAGCGCGGCCGCGAGAGCGGGGCCGTCGAGGTCTGACACCGGCCCCGCCGCCATCCCCATCCTCAGGAAGAACGTTCCGTAGAGCGGTCCGCTGGCTCCGCCGACGGAGCTGACGAGAGTCATCCCGACGGTCTTCAGCAGCTCATCGACCGTTCCTGGCGCTCCGGCGGAGAGCTTCTCGCCGACGGCGCTCATGCCGCGAGCCATGTTGGCTCCGTGGTCGGCGTCGCCGATGGCCGAGTCGAGTTCGGTGAGCCAGTCGCGCTTCTCGGTGACGGCCGCACCGAACCGGGAGACCCAGTCGGTGAGCACGACGGTGTCGACCGCGGCCATCAGACGCCCCACCGCAGACCGGGGGTGTTCACCGGGGCATCCCACAACCGCAGCAGCTCATCATCGGCCTTGAGCAGCGTCACCGAGCATCCGGCCATGTCGAGCGAGGTGATGTAGTTGCCGACGAGGTTCCTGGCCACCTGCACGCCGGACTTCTCGAGAAGCGCTGCGACCCTCGCCGTACATGAGATACAGCTCGATGAGCGGCGTCGCGCCCATGCCGTTGAGCATCACGATCGCGGGCCCTGTGGCATCGATGTCGGCGAGGATCGGCTCGACCAGCTGCCGGGCGATCTCGGACGCCGGGGCGAGGGGTTCGCGATGACGACCCGGTTCGCCGTGGATGCCGATGCCGATCTCCATCTGGTTGTCCGGGAGGTCGAACGTGGGCTTGCCCGCAGCAGGGACCGTGCAGCTGGTGAGAGCCATGCCCATCGAGCGGCCCTGTCCGTTCACCTTCTTGGCGAGCTCGACCACGGCGGCGAGGTCGCGCCCCTCCTCCGCGGCCGCACCGACGATCTTCTCCAGCAGCACGGTGAGACCCACCCCGCGGCGTCCGGCCGTGTAGAGCGAGTCCTGCACCGCGACATCGTCGTCGACGATGACGCTGCCGACCTCGATCCCCTCCATGGAGGCGAGCTCGGCGGCCATCTCGAAGTTCAGCACGTCACCGGTGTAGTTCTTGACGATGTGGAGCACACCGGCTCCGCGATCCACGGCCTTGGTGGCCACCTGCACGCGATCGGGGGTGGGCGATGTGAACACCTCACCGGCCACAGCCGCATCCAGCATCCCGGTGCCGACGAAGCCGCCGTGCAGCGGCTCGTGGCCGGAGCCACCACCGGAGACGATGGCGACCTTGCCCTGCGCCTTGGGGGTGGCGCGGGTGATGACGTGGTTGTCGAGGTCGACGGAGAGCTCGGGATGAGCGAGCGCGACGCCCTTCAGGGATTCGACGAGAACGTCTTCCGGGGCGTTGATGAGCTTCTTCATCATTCGATCTCCTTTGATCCTTCGTGGTGTCTTTCGCAAAAAATCCGAAAGCAATTCGTTAATGTCGAATATGCTCGGAGCCTGCCGGGTTGTCAAGATCATTCGTGAAGCCCGGCTCCATCTGCACCGGCTCGACGACGCACCGGAAGGAGGCCTCCCGTGATCCAGGCGATCGATCGCGCGGCGAAGGTCCTCGAACTGCTCCAGGGAGCACGCCACCTCGGCATCACCGACCTCGCCGCGGCCCTCAGCCTGCCGCCGTCGACCGTGCACGGGATCGTGAAGTCGCTGCGCTCGCACGGACTCGTCGCGAAGGAGCGGGGCGGCCAGCGCTACATGCTCGGTCCGACCCTGCTGCGCCTGAGCAACGTCTATCTCGACACCCTCGACGTGCGAGCGCGGGCGATGCGATGGACGCAGGAGCTCGCGCGCCGCACCGACCTCTCGGTGCGCCTGGGCGCCCCGCACTTCACCGACGTGCTCGTGATCCACCACAATCTGCGCCCGGATGACAGTCAGCAGATGCTCGAGACCGGGGTCGCCATCCCCGCCCACGCCTCGGCGATGGGCAAGGTGCTCCTCGCCTACGATCAGGGATTCCAGCAGAGCGTCTTCGAACAGCCGCTGCGCAGCCTCACCGGCGACACGGTGACCGACCTCGCCCGCCTCACCCTGGAGCTGCCGGCCATCGCCGAACGCGGCATGGCCGGGGAGTTCGACGAAGCGGTGCTCGGCGAGTCGTCGATCGCGGCCCCCGTCGCCGATGCCTCGAACGCCATCGTCGCCGCCGTCGCCGTGGTGCTGCCGACCTCGCAGACGCCCGCCTCGGATGCGATCCTCAACGCCCTGCGCGAGACGGCCCGCAACATCTCGCGCGAGCTCGGCGCCACCACGTGGCCGCCGCGCGTCGCCCCGGCCGATGACTGAGAGCCTCTCACCTCGACCCGGCGAGATGGATCGAGCTCAACCGCGCAGCGCCAGGGCGAACGGCAGCACCTGGGTCGCCCCGGCCTGACGGAGCACGCGCGCAGCGACCGTCATCGTCCACCGGCTGTCGACCAGATCGTCGACGAGCAGCACAGGACCAGAGGGCACGTCGAGGTGCTGAGCGCTGAAGCGGCCCCAGAGCCCGGCGAGACGGAAGACGCTGTTCCCGCCCGGCCCTCCGGTGGGCCCTCCCGCGACAGGGTCGAGCGCGCCGAGATACGGCAGGCGGCCGACGTCGGCGAGCCCTCGGGCGAGCGCATCGACCAGCAGCGGATGCGAACGCGAGGGCACGGCGACGACGGCGACGGGGCGCTCCTCCCACCCCCATCCGGCGAGAACCCGGATGCAGGCCTGGAGCAGCTGGGGCGTCACCGCGGCGTCGGGCGCACCGGCGGCGAAGATCTCGCGCAGTGCCCCTCCCCAGCCCAGGTCGGTGAGACGCGCGAGCGCCCGCCCCTCCCCCGCCTGCTCGTCGGCGGGGATGCGTCCCTTGACCGGCACCTCGAGCCGATCGGCACCGGTCGGCCATGCGCGCCGAGGCTCGATCGGGATGCCGACGCGGTCGAGCGACTCCGCCGCCTGCGTGCTCGCGGACTCGCCGATCTCGCGCGGGAACCACCCGCCCGCGCAGTTGTCGCACCTCCCGCAGGGCGCCGCCGTGTCGTCGTCGAGCGACCGCTGCAGGAACTCCATGCGGCATCCGTCGGTCTGCTCGTACTCGATCATGTGCTGCTGCTCGGCGAGGCGCTCGGCGGCGATGCGCTCGTAGCGTTCGGCGTCGTAGGTCCACGGCTCACCGGTCGCGACCCATCCCCCCTGCACGCGCCGGACCGCACCGTCGACGTCGAGCACCTTCAGCAGCAGCTCCAGCGGCGTGCGGCGGATGTCGACCGTCGCCTCGAGCGCCGGCGTCGAGATCGGCGCATCGCCGAGCGCGCCGATCACCCGCTCCGCGCGTTCCCGATCCGGCATCGAGGCCGTCGCGAAGTAGTGCCAGATGTCGCGGTCTTCGACGCCCGGCAGCAGCAGCACGTCGGCGCTCTCACTCGCACGGCCGGCACGACCCACCTGCTGGTAGTACGCCACGGGAGACGACGGCGCTCCGAGGTGCAGCACGAATCCCAGATCGGGTTTGTCGAAGCCCATGCCCAGCGCGCTCGTGGCGACCAGAGCCTTGACCTCGTTGCGCTTGAGCATGCCCTCGGACTCGGCGCGCTCCTCGGTGTCGGTCTGCCCGGTGTAGGCCCGCACGTCGTGCCCGTGATCGCGCAGCAGGCGGGCGGTGTCGACGGCAGCCGCGACGGTCAGCGTGTAGATGATGCCGGAACCGGGAAGATCGTCGAGGTGGCTCAGCAGCCACGCGAGGCGGCTCGCCGAATCGCGCAGGCGCAGCACGCCGAGGCGCAGCGAGGTGCGCGCGAGCGGTCCGCGGATCGTGAGCACGGGCTCTGCTCCGGAATCGCCGCGCAGATCGCCACCCGCCTGGAGGCTACCGAGCTGCTCCGCCACATCCGCCACGACCCGGCTGTTCGCCGTCGCGGTGGTCGCGAGCACCGGCACATCGGCGGGCATCTGCGCGATCAGGTCGCGCAGCCGCCGGTAGTCGGGGCGGAAATCGTGGCCCCAGTCGCTGATGCAGTGCGCCTCGTCGACGACGAGCATCCCGATGCGGCGCACGAGCGCCGGCAGCTGCTGCTCGCGGAAGGCCGGGTTGTTGAGCCTCTCCGGCGAGACCAGCAGGACGTCAACCTCGTCGCGGTCGAGCTGCCCGAGCACGTCGGTCCACTCGTGCGCATTGGTGGAGTTGATCGCGACCGCACGCACCCCTGCACGCTCGGCGGCCGCGATCTGGTCGCGCATGAGCGCCAGCAGCGGTGACACGAGCACGGTGGGCCCCGCACCCTGACGCCGCAGCAGCAGCGTCGCGACGAAATAGACCGCTGACTTGCCCCAGCCGGTGCGCTGCACCACCAGCGCGCGGCGGCGCCCTTCGACGAGCGCCTCGATCGCCTCGTACTGGCCGTCGTGGAAGTCGGCGTCTGAGCGGCCGACGAGCTCGCGCAGCGCCGCGCGGGCGGCCTCGCGAGTGTCGGTAGAGGCTGCGGAGGTCATGTTCCCACTCTGCCCCACCCCGCCGACACCCCGTTGGCGGCATCCCCAGGTTCGCCGGCCCCTGGGCGCGTCCGTTCGTCTAGCGTGAGGACATGATCACACGTGAGCTCGCCGTCGCCCTGCGAGACCGCGGACTCGTCTGGCACCCCGCGGAGGGCGATCGGTTCCAGCTCGACCTGCCGGACGATGTGGAACTCGAGGCGGAGGCCGAGGTCTTCACCGTCAGCGAGATGACCATCGAGGCCCGACAGACTCCGAGCGGCACCGACCTGGCGTTCAACGGGACCACCGAGTGGGCTCTCGACGCGGTCACGCTCGCGGATGCGGTGTGGCTGCCGAGGGAGGATCAGCTGCGCGACCTGCTCCGGGGCACCTTCCGCGCATTGGTGCGCCTCGACGACGCCTTCCGGGTCGACATCGAGATCGGCGGAGATGCGCTCGCATTCGAGCATCCAGACCCCTCCGAGGCCTACGGGCGAGCCCTCCTGGAGCTGATCTCCCGCTCGCAGTGAGAGCCGCGCCTTGAATCCGGCCGTCCTCTGTGTCAGAATTACCTAACGATCGGTCAGTAAAGTTGACCGGATGCCGAGGAGTCGACGATGACCAGTGCCGCAGACCTATCCCTGGTGGGCGAGATCTCCGATGAGGAACGTCTCTTCGACGAGCTCATCGCCAACGAGCAGCGCATCGAGCCGCGCGACTGGATGCCGGAGGCGTATCGCAAGACGCTGGTCCGGCAGATCTCCCAGCACGCGCACTCCGAGATCATCGGCATGCAGCCGGAGGGAAACTGGATCACGCGCGCGCCGAGCCTCAAGCGCAAGGCGATCCTGATGGCGAAGGTGCAGGACGAGGCCGGCCACGGCCTCTACCTCTACTCCGCAGCGCAGACCCTGGGCACCACGCGCGACGAGATGATGGATCAGCTCATCAGCGGCAAGGCGAAGTACTCGTCGATCTTCAACTACCCCACCCCGACCTGGGCGGACATGGGCGCGATCGGCTGGCTTGTCGACGGTGCCGCGATCTGCAACCAGGTGCCGCTGTGCCGGGCGTCGTACGGCCCGTACGGGCGGGCCATGGTGCGGGTCTGCAAAGAGGAGTCGTTCCACCAGCGCCAGGGCTTCGAGATCCTGCTGACCCTCATGCAGGGCAGCGAGGAGCAGCGCGCGATGGCCCAGGATGCGGTGAACCGCTGGTACTGGCCGAGCCTCGCGATGTTCGGGCCGCCCGATGACCAGTCCCCCAACTCGGCGCAGTCGATGAAGTGGAAGATCAAGCGGTTCTCGAACGACGAGCTGCGTCAGCGGTTCGTCGGCATGCTCGTGCCCCAGGCCGAGATCCTCGGGGTGACCCTGCCCGACCCCGACCTGCGCTTCGACGAGGAGACGGGCCAGTACGTGATCGGCGAGATCGACTGGGACGAGTTCTTCGAGGTGGTGCGCGGCAACGGACCGTGCAATGCCGAGCGTCTCGAACGGCGCCGCACCGCGCACGAAGAGGGCGCCTGGGTGCGCGAGGCCGCGGCCGAGTATGCGCGCAAGCAGTCCCTCAAGACGAAGGCGGTGGCGTGATGGCGACGCCGGGAGCAGACGAGCGCGAACCCTGGCCCCTGTGGGAGGTCTTCGTGCGCGCGAACCGGGGCCTCAGCCACGTGCACGTCGGCTCGCTGCACGCGCCGGACGCCGAGATGGCGATCCGCAATGCTCGCGACCTCTACACGCGCCGCGGCGAGGGCGTCTCGATCTGGGTCGCGCCGGCAGACGCGATCACCACGAGCGACCCGGACGCCAAGGGCGCGTACTTCGAGAGCCCCGCCGGCAAGAACTACCGCCACGCCGTGTACTACACGGCCTCCGAGGGAGTGCCGCACCTGTGAGCGCACCGCACCCGACCACCGCGCACGAGGGCGCCGACGTCCACGGCGACATCCACGGCGACATCCACGGCGACGTCTCCGTCGACGAGATCAGCCTCTCGCAGGAGCTCTCCGGCACCGGCGCGGTCGCCGCGTCGGCCGACATCGCCGAGTATGCACTGCGCCTCGGCGATGACGCGCTCATCCTGTCCCAGCAGCTGGGCGCCTGGATCTCGCGCGCCCCCGAGCTGGAGGAGGACGTGGCCCTGGGCAACATCGCGCTCGACCTGCTCGGCCACGCACGCTCCTTCCTGCACTATGCCGGCTCGTACGACGGCCGCAGCGAAGACGATCTCGCCTTCTTCCGCGACGAGCCCGAGTTCCGCTGCGCCTGGATCGTGCAGCAGCCCAACGGCGACTTCGCCCAGACCATCGCGCGGCAGTTCGTGGTGGCCACCTACATGTTCGAGCTGTACTCGGCCCTGCGCGCCAGCAGCGACGAGACCTTCGCCGCGATCGCCGAGAAGTCGCTCAAGGAGGTCGACTACCACCGCGATCACGCCGTGCAATGGATGCTGCGACTCGCCGGCGGCACCGAGGAGTCCCGCACCCGCATCATCCGGGCGATCGGCGACGTCTGGCCGTACGTCGACGAGCTGTTCCGCGACGACGACCTGATCGACCGGCTCGGAGATGCGGCCGCGCGGCCCTCGAGCCTGCGCCCCGCGTTCGACCGCGTGGTCGACACCGTGTTCGCCGAGGCGGACGTGTCGGTTCCCGCCGTGATGTCGTCGTCGGCGGGTGGGCGCGACGGCGCGCACGCGACGCCGCTCGGGCACATCCTGGCCGAGATGCAGGTGCTCGCCCGACGGCATCCGGGGGCGACATGGTGACTCTCACCCCGACGCAGGCCGCCTGGCGGATCGCCGCCTCCGTCCCCGACCCCGAGGTGCCCGTCCTCACGATCGAGGACCTCGGCGTTCTCCGTGCGGTCGAGGTCGACGGCACCAGCGTCCACGTCGACATCACTCCGACCTACAGCGGTTGTCCCGCGATGGACACGATCCGCGACGACGTGATTCTCGCCCTCACCGCCGCCGGCTTCGACGAGGTCGAGGTGCGCCTTGTCCTCTCCCCCGCCTGGACCACGGACTGGATGACGGAGGCAGGCAAGACCAAGCTCGCGGCCTACGGCATCGCGCCGCCCTCCGGCCGGGCTGCCGTCTCGACCGGCCCCATCCGCCTCTCGCTGAGCGTCCGCTGCCCCCGCTGCGGGTCCCTCGACACCCGCGAGGTCTCCCACTTCGGCTCGACCTCGTGCAAGGCGCTGTTCGAGTGCCGCGCCTGCCTCGAGCCCTTCGATCACTTCAAGGTGCACTGACATGTCGCTCTTCACCTCCGCGCCGGCTTCCCTCCCGCGTGCGACGACGCCGCGCGCGGCCGCTCCGCGCACGCGCGCCCGCTTCCACACCCTCACCGTCGAAGACGTGCGCCCACTCACCGACGACGCGGTCGAGGTGACGTTCACCGTGCCCGCCGCACTCGCCGACGAGTACGACCATCTTCCCGGCCAGTACGTCGCGCTGCGCACCACCCTCGACGGCGTCGAGGTGCGGCGCTCCTACTCGCTGTGCCGTGCGCCGGAGCACCGCGACGACGGACAGGACACCCGGTTGAGCGTCGCCGTGAAGCGCGACGAGGGCGGACTCTTCTCGACCTGGGCGCAGACCGGCCTGCACGCCGGATTCGAGATCGACGTGATGAGCCCGCAGGGTACGTTCACCTCGGCGCTCGACGACCTCGACGACCGCCACGTGGTGGGCATCGCCGCCGGCTCCGGCATCACGCCGCTGATGGCGCTCGCCCACACGGTGCTGACGCGGTCCGAGACGTCGCGGTTCACACTGCTGTACACGAACAGGGCCACGCTCGACGTGATGTTCCTCGAAGACCTCGCCGACCTCAAGGACCGCTACCCGACCCGACTCGTGCTGCACCATGTGCTCTCCCGCGAGCAGCGGGCGGCTCCGGTGCTCTCCGGGCGGATCGACGAGGAGAAGCTGCGCACGATCCTCGGCACGCTGATCCCGCCGTCGAGCGTCGACGAGTGGTTCCTGTGCGGACCGCTCGCCCTGGTCGACCTCTGCCGCGAGGTGCTGGCCGACGTCGGGGTCGAGCGCTCGCACATCCGCTTCGAACTGTTCACCACCGGCGACGAACCGGCTCGCGCGGCCCGACCCGTGCAGGTGCGCGCCGGCGAGAAGACCGTGCGCATCGAGGTCACGCTCGACGGCGTCTCCTCGACCGTGGAGAGCCCGGTCGACGCGCACGAGTCGGTGCTCAACGCGGCACTGCGCGTGCGGCCCGATGCGCCGTTCGCGTGTGCGGGCGGTGTCTGCGGCACCTGCCGTGCCCGTGTGATCGAGGGCAGCGTGACCATGACCGAGAACTACGCCCTGGAGCCCGACGAGCTCGAGCGCGGATTCGTGCTCACCTGCCAGTCCCATCCGACCAGCGACCGCGTGGTCGTGGACTACGACGTCTGACCCGGAGGCCCCCATGATCGACCTCGCCATCGCCGACGACGTCGCGACGATCGTCCTGAACGCACCGTCGAAGCTGAACGCGCTCGACGAGAGGGCCCTGGCGGATCTGGATGCCGCCTACGAGGCCGCGGAGAGCGCCGGTGTGCGCGCCCTCGTGCTCCGCGGCGAAGGGCGCGCGTTCTGCGCCGGGCGGGACATCTCGGAGGTCGATCCTCGGGACGACGACGTGCTCGGCTATCTCGGCGGCCTCGTCACCCCGCTGCTGCAGCGCATGGCGCGCTTCCCCGCTCCGACGTTCGCCGCCGCGCACGGCGCCTGCCTCGGGGTCGGACTCGGGCTGCTCATCGCGACGGACGTCGTGTACGTCGCGGAGTCGGCCAAGATCGGGTCCCCGTTCGCCGCACTCGGCGCGACCCTCGACTCAGGTGGACACTCCCTGTTCCTCGACCGGCTGGGGGCGCACAAGACACTCGACCTGATCTACACGGGGCGCCTCATGAGCGGCGCCGAGGCCGTGGCCTCCGGCCTGTTCTCGCGCGTCTTCCCCGATGACGAGGTCGTGCAGGCGACGACCGATGCCGCAGCCACCGCCGCCCGCGGCGCGACGGCGGCGTTCCTCGCGAGCAAGGAGCTCATCGCCCGCATCCGCGACGAGCGGCTCGCGCTGTGGGACGCGGTCGGCATCGAGAACGCCGCACAGGCCGCACTGTGCGACACCGATGACTACCGCGAAGGGTTCGCGGCCTTCCAGGAGAAGCGCACGCCTGTCTTCCACGGGCGCTGAGCGCGCCGGCACCGGCGAGACGAATGTCCGACACCGGTGCGAGAATTCCCCCATGATGCTCACAGAGCTCGTCTCCGCCGCCGACCGGGTCGGGGCCACCTCGTCGAGGCTCGCGAAGATCGATGCCCTCGCCGAACTGCTCTCGCGCGCGGACCCGACCGAGATCCCCGCCGTCATGGGCTTGCTGCTCGCGGCGCCCCGCCAGGGCAGGCTGGGGGTCGGGTGGCGTGGCATCTCCGCCCTCGACATCGCCCACGCCGACAGCCCGACGCTGACCGTCGGCGAGGTCGACCAGGCGTTGGACGCGCTGGCGACGACATCGGGCACCGGCTCCGCGTCGGTGCGCAGCGGGATCCTCGGCGACCTCGCCTCTCGCGCCACGTCCGCGGAGTGGGACTTCCTCGCCCGCGCGATGCTCGGCGAGCTGCGCATCGGCGCCCTCTCGGGCGTGCTCCTCGATGCCATCGCGCGGGCCGCCGACCACCCTGCGGCCATCGTCCGGCGCGCGGCCATGCTCTCGGGCGACCTCGGCGAGACCGCCCGCATCGCACTCACCGGAGACGAAGGCGACCTCGAGGCGGTGGGCCTGCGGGTCGGGCGCCCGGTTCTGCCCATGCTGGCCGCGACGGCTGCGACGCCCTCTGCCGCGCTGGAGGTCACCGGCCGGGCCTCTGTCGAGTACAAGCTCGACGGCGCCCGCATCCAGGTGCATCGCCACGGCGACGAGGTCGGCGTCTACACGCGGAGCCTGGCCGACATCACGCACCGCGTGCCGGAGATCGTCGAGATCGTGCGCGCTCTCCCGGCGCACGACGTCATCCTCGACGGCGAGACGCTGTCGCTCGACGAAGACGGTGGGCCGCGCCCGTTCCAGGAGACCATGTCGCGGTTCGGTGCCGATGTGTCGCGCGAGCTCGTGCTGCGACCGTGGTTCTTCGACGTGCTGCACATCGACGGGCGCGACCTGATCGACGAACCGCTCTCCGTCCGTCTGGCCGAGCTCGAACGCGTGGTCGGCGACTGGCGGATGCCGGGCATCGTCACCGACGATGCGGATGCCGCCGAGCAGCTGTCGCGCGATGCTCTCGCCGCCGGACACGAAGGCGTCGTGATCAAGGCCGTGGATGCGCCGTACGCCGCCGGTCGGCGCGGCAAGTCCTGGGTGAAGGTCAAACCGGTGCTGACCTTCGATCTGGTCGTGCTCGGGGCGGAGTGGGGCTCCGGCCGCCGCCGTGGCTGGCTCTCGAACCTCCACCTGGGCGCCCGTGATCCCTCGGGAGAATTCGGCGACGCCGACGGCTACGTCATGGTCGGAAAGACCTTCAAGGGCCTCACCGACGAGCTCCTGCGGTGGCAGACCGCCGAATTCCCCGGGCATGAGTCGCACCGCACGGCGTCCACCGTGTTCCTGCGCCCCGAACTCGTCGTGGAGATCGCGGTCGACGGCGTGCAGCGCTCACCGCGATATCCCGGGGGCGTCGCCCTGCGATTCGCCCGGGTGAAGGGCTACCGGCAGGACAAGTCGCCGTCCGAGGCCGACACGATCCAGACACTGCGTTCCCTGCTGCGCGGCTGACCCGCCGGCCTCACGCTGACGGCGCGAGGCCCTGGTCCTCTTCGCGGACCGTCCCGCGGAAAGACCACGGGAAGTCGATCCACAGATCGGTGTCCTTCCACGCGAAGTCGGGCTGGATGATCGTGGAGGGCTTGGTGTAGATCGTGACCGAGCGCACGTCGGCGCCCTTGTCCTTCAGCAGCTGCACGGCGAGCGCGAGTGTGCGACCCGAGTCGGCGACATCGTCGACGAGCAGCACCCGGCGGCCGTCGAGATAGGCCATGTCGAGCTCGGGAGGCAGAACCTCTGGGGCGTCGAGCACAGTGCCGATCCCGGTGTAGAACTCGACATTGATGGCCCCGCAGTTCTTGGCGCCGAGTCCGTACGCGATCGCCCCGGCGGGGAGCAGACCGCCACGCGCGATCGCGACGACGACCTCCGGCAGGAAACCGCTGTCGAGGATGTCGCGCGCGAGATCGCGCGTCGCCGCCCCGAAACCGTCCCAGGTGAGTGTCTCGCGCTCGATCTCTGCATCAGTCATTCCTGCATTCTCCCGCATCCTGCGCTGCTCCCCCCCGCCGGTAGACTGAGCGGGTCCGGCCCGGCCGGTGCCTGAAAAAGAGGCACGAAGCACTTCGCGAAGACGCGGAGGCGAGACACATACGGATCCCGCAGTTCCTCCGTCCCTGTCTCGAAAGGCTTTCCCATGCCCACCGTCTCCGCGCACGTCGCCCTCACCCTCGCTCAGCACATCGACGCCGTCTTCGGCGTGATGGGCAACGGCAACGCCTATTTCCTCGACGCGATCGAGACGCAGACGGATGCCGTGTTCACCGCTGTGCGCCACGAGCAGGGCGCCGTGGTCGCCGCCGACGCCCACTTCCGCGCGTCCGGCCGCATCGCCGCGGGCACGTCGACGTACGGCGCCGGTTTCACGAACACCCTGACCGCGCTCGCAGAGGCCGTGCAGGCGCACGTGCCGCTCGTGCTCGTGGTCGGTGACGAACCCACATCCGGTCCCCGCCCCTGGGATGTCGACCAGATCGCTCTCGCCTCCGCCGTGGGCGCCCGCACCTATACCGTCGGGCGGGCCGATGCCGCCGCCACCACCGTCATCGCGATCGAGCACGCCCTCACCTACCGGGTGCCGGTCGTCCTCGCGATCCCGTATGATGTCGCAGCTCTCGAGGCCGGCGAGGTGCCGGAGGCGCCGTCGCCGCGCATCCCCGCGCCTCTCGCCCCGCGCGGTGAATTCGCCGACGCGATGCTCGACGAGATCGCCGCCGCTCTGGCCGGCGCCGAGCGGCCTTTCCTGCTGGCCGGTCGCGGAGCATGGCTTTCCGGAGCGAGCTCCGCTCTGGGAGAGCTGGCCGCAGCCACCGGGGCGCTCACGGCTTCCTCGGCGCTCGGCCGCGGGGTCTTCCCCGACACGCGGTACGACCTCGGCGTGACCGGCGGCTTCGGTGCCGACGGCGCGATGGAGCTCGTGCGCTCCGCCGATGTCGCCGTCGTGTTCGGCGCCGCACTGAACCAGTTCACGATGCGTTTCGGTGAGCTGTTCGCGCCGGGCACCCGCGTCTTCCAGATCGACACGGCACCGGCCGCGACGCACGCGCACGTCGGAGGCTTCGTGCGTGCCGACGCCCGGCTCGCCGCAGAGGAGCTCGTGGCCCGGATCGGTACAGCCGGGTCGGCGCACCCCTGGCGTGAGACGGTCGACGTCGCCGCCGCGCGCACGTACGACGCCGGCGACGACCTCGCTCCCGACGGACGGCTCGACCCGCGCTCGGCCGCCCGACGCATCGCCGAGCTGCTGCCGGAAGACCGCGTGGTGGTCTCCGACGGCGGGCACTTCATCGGGTGGGCGAACATGTACTGGCCGGTTGCGGCTCCCGACCGCATGATGATGGTCGGCACGGCGTTCCAGTCGATCGGACAGGGATGGCCGAGCGTCGTGGGCGCGGCCCTGGCACGGCGCGAGTCGACCGTGGTGCTCACCTCCGGTGACGGCGGCGGACTCATGGCGATCGCCGATCTGGAGTCCGCCGTGCGCGCTGCCGGCGGCCGCGGCATGGCCGTGGTCTGGAACGACGCGGCCTACGGAGCCGAGGTGAACCTCTACGGCCTCAAGGGGCTGGCGGAGGGCCCGATGCGCATCCCCGAGGTCGACTTCGCCGCGTTCGGCGCGGCCGTGGGAGCCGAGGGCGTCGTCGTGCGCACGCTCTCCGACCTCGACCGCCTCGCGAGCTGGGCCGAGGAGGACACGGCGACGCGACGCTTCCTGCTGCTCGACCTGCGCATCTCGGGCGACGTCATCGCGCCGTACCAGCAGGAGATCATCCGCGTGAATTCCTGACGCATCCGTCGCCGGCCCTTCACCTGGCAGACTCGGACGATGCCGGGTCTCCATCACGTCGAACTGTGGATCGCCGACCTCGATGAGGTGCGCGCGCAGTGGCGCTGGGTGCTGGGCCGGCTCGGCTTCACGCTCGACGGCGAGTGGCCCGGCGGGGAGTCCTGGATAGCCGGCGACGCCTACCTCACCCTCACGACGTCGCCGAACCTGTCACACGCCGCACACGATCGCCGACGCGCCGGCCTCAACCACCTCGCGTTCCACGGCGGTGCCCGCGACGCGGTCGATGCGATCATGGCCGAGGCGCCCGCCCACGGCTGGCACCCGCTCTACACGGACCGCTACCCGCACGCCGGTGGCGACCGGCACTACGCCGGCTGGCTCGAGAACGCCGCGGGCTTCAAGATCGAGATCGTCGCGGACGTCGTCGTCTAGGCGCCGTAGTCAGGAAGCTCCTGCAGCGTCCAGGTGTTGCCGTCCGGATCGTCGAAGGACACGAACCGCCCCCAGTCGAGGTCCTGCACACCCCGTGCCTCCACGCCGAGGCCCTGCAGGTGCGCCAGCGCCTCGTCGGCATCCGGCACCACGACCTGGATCGTGTTCTGCGTGCCCGGTTCGAGGTCGATGCCCAGCCCCGTGCCGAATGCGATCGAGCATGCCGAGCCCGGTGGTGTCATCTGCACGAAGCGCAGCCCCTCGGTCGGCGTCTGATCCCAGTCGGCGGTGAAGCCGATCTTCTCGTAGAACTGCTTCGAGCGGTCCACATCGGTGACCGGCACGAAGATGAGCTCGATCTTCCAGTCCATCACGCACTCCTCCTGTCGGGCGTCGTCGCCCGTCGGCGCCCACCGTACGCGCGGCCACCGACGTGCCGCCGCACCGAAGCGGCGTCAGATCCATCCCTTGTCCTGAGCGATCCGCACGGCCTGCGCCCGGTTCGCTGCCCCTGTCTTCCCGATCGCCGCCGAGAGGTGGTTTCGCACGGTTCCCGCCGACAGGAACACCTCGGAGGCGATCGCGGCGGCGGAGCGCCCGTCCGCGGCGAGACGCAACACCTCCCGTTCCCGGTCGCTCAACGGGTTCGCGCCGTCGAACAGACTGTCGGCGGCGAGCACCGGATCCAGCACCCGCAGTCCCGACCGCACACGCCGCACGGCTTCGGCGAGCTCCTCGGCAGGGGTGTCCTTCACGATGAAGCCGCTCGCTCCGGCATCCAAGGCGGAGCGCAGGTAGCCGGGGCGCGCAAACGTCGTCACCACGAGCACGCGCGTCCCTTCGCTCGCCTGCCTGATGCGTCGCGTCGCCTCCACCCCGTCCATCCCCGGCATCTGGATGTCCATCAGACACACATCAGGACGAAGCTCTTCCGCGAGTCGCACGGCCTCCGCTCCGTCCGCGGCCATGCCGACCACGGTGAGGTCGGGCTCGAGTTCGAGCAGCGCCCCCAGCGCGCCGCGCACGAGCGCCTGGTCGTCGGCGATCAGCAACCGGATGGTGTCGCCGGCCGAGACGCTCACCACGTCACCTGCACGCGCGTGCCCGCGTCTTCCGTCGCGCCGAGCGCGAACGCCGCGCCCGCCGCCGCCGCGCGCTCGCGCATGCCGCGGATGCCGTTGCCTTCGGCCGCACCGATGCCCACCCCGTCGTCCTCCACCACCAGCCGCCCCGGCAGCAGCAGCACCCGCACCGTCTGCGCGCGCGCATGCCTGAGGGTGTTGGTCGTCGCCTCGCGGAGAATCCAGCTCGCGGTGATCGCCTGCACCGGCGACAGGGCGCTCGGCTCCCCCTCGACCTGCATCTCGATGTCGGCCGCGCGGAACGAGTCCCGAGAAGACGCGAGCTGTTCGACGAGCGTCGTCACCCGCGCTCCCGCCACCGTCGAGCGGACCCCGGCGATAGCCTCCGCCGTGAGCCGCTCGATGTCGGCGAGCTCGGCCTTGGCGCGTTCCGGATCGGAGTCCATCAGCCGCCGCACCAGTTGCGCCTTGAGGCCGACGACCGTCAGGGAGTGACCGATCAGATCGTGCACGTCACGGGCCACGGCCTCGCGCCCCTCGCTCGTCGCCAGCTCGAGGCCGAGCCGCTCCGCTTCCGCAGAGCGCAGGATGAGCCAGGTCGACACCGTGTTGACCACTCCGAGAAGCGCCACGATCGCGAGGATCGACATATAGCTCATCCCCCCGGGAAGCAGGAACACGCAAAGCGCCGTGACCACGACCGCCGCGATGGTCGTGATCCAATGCCACGCACGCGTCAGACCGTACGAGGCGAAGGACATCACGAACGGCAGGAAGCTGAGCGCCGATCCGCCCTCCGCCGGTACCGAGAGCAGTGCGCACAGGATGAGCGCTGCGAACGTGATCCACTGCCGTGTCGACGGCGTACGTCCGAGTCCCCCGCCACCGCGCATGCCGTGCATGAAGCCGGTGACGTACAGCACGATGAACGCGACCAGGGCGACCCAGCCCACGATCACCCAGGCCGGCGGCGCTTCGGATCGCAGGAGCGCGATCACCGGATACACCAGGAAGACGAGCCAGATCACGGCCATCAGCCACCCGAACCGCGCCCACGGGTCCTTCCCCGTGGCGCTGTTCGTCTCGCGCTTCGCGTGTGGCGTCATCCGTCCAACCTACTGTCGTCGCGCACCGCTACTGCCGCGCCCTGGAGCGCTTCATGCCCATCATGACCAGCAGGGCGAACAGCGCGAGCCAGACGACGACGTTGAGGAACAGCATCCACAGCGGGTCGGTCTGTCCTGTCGTGAGCACCCCGTCGGTGAGCGGCCAGCGACTCAGGGCGACGAAGCCGTACAGAGGCGTGAATCGGGCGATGTCGAGCATCACGCCGTCGAGCGGCATGAACACGTTGCCGAAGAACGCGAAGAACGTCATCGAGATCGAGGCGAGAGCCGCTGCCGAGTCCGAACTGAAGAACAGCCCGACGCCGAGCCCGAACAGTCCGTACATGAGGCCGATCCCGAGGATGATGCCCGCCGTCGCGACCCAGCGCCAGCCGTCTTCCACCTGCGCACCGGTCATCATCCCGGCGGCGAACACGGCCACCAGCGCCAGCGCCGCGAAGGTCACGGCGGTGAGCAGCTTCGTCAGCGCGTATCCGGCGGTGGTCAGCGGGGTCATGGCGAGTTGGCGCCCCCAGCCCTGCTTCGCCTCGGTCGCGGCGAGCGATGTGAGCGAGCTCATCGCGACCGCCGTGCCGTAGGCGGCCATCGAGGTCATCACGTAGAACGAGACGTTGCCGTGGCCGGCGGAGAGCGAGCCGTACCCCATCCCGGCGCCGAACAGCAGGTACATCGCGACCGGCATCGCCAGGGTGAACGCGAGCGTGTAGGGGTTGCGCAGCTGGCGGACGCCTTCGATACGCAGCATGGTGGGTGAGACGAGCATGTCAGTTCTCCGTCAGAGCAGTGAAGGCGGTTTCCAGGGTGGGGGCGGCGATCTCCAGGTCGTGGGCGCCGCCTTCGAGCAGGATGCGGGCGGCGGCATCGGAATCCGCGGCGCGCAGGCTGAGACGATCTCCGTCGAGTCGCACGGCGACGACGCCGTCGGTCGCGCTCAGGGTCGCGACGAGGGTCGCTGCGCCCTCGTCGACCGTCGCCGAGACGGTCCGCTCGCCGAGACTGGCCCGCAGCAGCGCCGTGGGGGCGTCCGCGACCACCGTCCCCCGGTGCATCACCACGGTTCGGCGCGCGAACTGCTCGGCCTCTTCGAGATAGTGGGTGGCGAAGATGATCGTGCGTCCGGCATCCGCATCCGCACGCATGACGTCCCAGAAATGGCGGCGTGCCGTGACATCCATGCCCGCGGTGGGCTCGTCGAGCACCAGGATGTCGGGGTCGGAGACCATCGCGAGCGCGAACTTCACGCGCTGCTGCTCCCCACCGGAGCACTTCGACACCCGGCGGCGGGCGAGGTGCTCCAGGTCGGCTCTGGCGAGCACCTCGTCCACTCTGCCGAGAGCCTGCGCACCGTGAAGAGAGGCGATGAGGCGCACGGTCTCGCCGACGGTCAGGTCGCCCAGGAGCCCGCCGGTCTGCAGCACCGCCCCGATCGCCCCGCTCGAGGTGGCGCGCTCCGGTGCGACGCCGAGCACCCGCACGGTGCCGCTGCTGGGTTGCGTGAGCCCCAGCAGCATGTCGAGCGTGGTGGTCTTGCCCGCGCCGTTGGGCCCCAGCAGTGCGACGACCTCCCCGCGCCGGATCGACAGGTCCACCCCGTCGACGGCCTGCACGCGGCGGTCGCCGGTGCCGAAGTGTCGTCTCACGGCGCTCAGTTCGAGCACCACGGGGTCATCGATCGGGGCGACGGATACCGGTCGAGCGGTGGCCCGCGTCACCGACCCGTCCACGGAGGTGTTGTTCATGCCTCAAACCTCCTCCGCCGAGGGCGAGGAGACTGGAGGGCAGTGTCATCTCCTCGACATGACACGTGTCATGTCGAGGACGGGATCAGCGTGCAGGCAGCAGGGCCCCCTCGAGGAACGCGGCCAGCTCGGCCGTGTCGTCGAGCGGAAGGATCGCCGCCACGTACTGATCGGGGCGCACCACGATCACGACGCCCTCGCGGGAGAGCTCGCGCGCGGCGAAGATGTCGGTCTCGGTCCACTTGCTGGGGCCTGCGGCATAGACCTTCTCCCAGTCGGTGAGTCCGAGGGGGCCGGTCTTCGGCTGGAACAGCGCGGGCGCCGAGGTGACCTCGATCTCTTCGAACGGCTGCTGGTAGACGGCCTTCACATCGAAGACCGCATCGACATCGGCGTCCGCCGGGGTGAAGCGCGCGAACAGGGGCTCGGCCTTCTCGGCCCACGCGGCGAGCGCGTCGCCGGTGCGGTCGCCGAAGGCGTAGACGCGCCAGCGTCCGTCGGCCTTCGCGTGGTGTCCGAGGTGCACCACGTTGCCGTCGCCGACCCGCACGACCTCGGCCGACTTGAAACGCTTGCCCAGCGGATATCCCGGGGCGAGGGACTGGTGCGTGTCGGACCCGGTGATCATCGACGCGGTGTACTGCGTCATGAATCCGGACGGGAACTCGGCCGTCGCGAGGTAGTAGGTGGCCAGCTCGTTGGGGTCGGAGATCTCCTCGGGCTTTCGGGCCATCAGGCTCGACCACTCGCGGTCGAAGTCGATCAACTGCTGCGCCACGGGCCGCCGTTCGGCGCCGTACGTGGCCAGCAGGTCTTCGGACGCGCGTCCGGTGAGCACCGAGCCGAGCTTCCAACCGAGGTTGAAGCCGTCCTGCATGGACACGTTCATGCCCTGGCCCGCCTTGGCGCTGTGCGTGTGGCAGGCGTCTCCGGTGAGGAACACGCGCGGCGTCCGCCCCGACCCGTCGATCACGTCGTCGAAGCCGTCGGTGACGCGGTGTCCGACCTCGTACACGCTGTGCCAGGCGACCTCGCGCACGTCGAGCGTGTACGGGTGCAGGATCTCGTTGGCGCGACGGATGATCTCCTCGATGGGCGTCTGCCGCACCCGGTGATCGTCGTCGTCCGCGACCTCGCCGAGGTCGATGTACATGCGCGAGAGGTATCCGCCCTCGCGCGGGATGTGCAGGATGTTGCCCGCCTCAGAGTTGATGGCGCACTTGGTGCGCCAGTCCGGGAAGTCGGTGTTGACGAGCACGTCCATGACGCCCCAGGCGTGCGCGGCCGAGGCGCCCACGTGCGTGCGCCCGATGGCCTGGCGCACACCGCTGCGGGCACCGTCGCACCCCACGACGAACTTGGCGCGGATGATCTTCGCCTCTCCTGCCCGCTCGCCGGCGACGTAGCGGATCCCCACCTCCACGGGGTACTCCCCCGTGTCGTGGACCGTGAGACCGGTGAACTCGACCCCGTAGTCGGGCACGATCCGTCCGGGGCGGTTCGCCGCGGCCTCGGCGAAGTAGTCCAGCACTCGCGCCTGGTTGACGATCAGGTGCGGAAACTCGCAGATGTCGTAGGCGTAGTCGGACGTGCGGGAGGTGCGGACGATCTCGTCGCGCTTGTCGGGGTTCGGCCCCCAGAAGTTCATCCAGCCGATGTTGTAGGCCTCGGCGATGATCCGCTCGGCGAATCCGAACGCCTGGAACGTCTCGACACTGCGCGGCTGGATGCCATCGGCCTGGCCGAGCGGGAGGCGGCCGTCGCGCTTCTCGATGATGCGCGTGGAGATGCCGGGGTACTGCGCCATCTGGGCCGCGAGGAGCATTCCCGCCGGCCCCGATCCGACGATGAGCACGTCGATCTGGTCGGGAAGGTCGGCGGAGCGCGCGGCGCCGATACCGGCGGCGTCCTGCACGCGCGGGTCAGCGGAGACGTAGCCGTGGTGGTGGAACTGCATCGTCGTCGATTCCTTCCGGACTTCTTCGTCGGGTGTTGCCTGTCGGGTCTTGCATCCTGAACCGCCGTGTTCTATATTCGAACACAGAGTTCTACTATTGAACACAGCCTAAACCTCGCCGTCCGCGATCGCAAGGGAGCGCCCGCATGCCCGAGAACACCGCCGCCTCCCCCGCCTCGCAGACCCTCAGCCGCGGCATCCGCATCCTCGAGGTGCTGGCCGACGCACGCGGCACCCTCACGATCGACGAGATCGCCTCACGCCTGGGCGTGCACCGCTCGATCGCCTATCGCCTGTTGCGCACCCTCGAAGACCACGGGCTCGTCTCCCGAGACGCGGCCGGCGCCGTGAGCCTCGGCGCCCGCATGGCGGCGCTCGCGGCCGGAGTCGCCCACGATCTGCAGGCCGAGGCCCTCCCCGAGCTCACCGCGATCGCCAACGAGCTGGGCATGACCTGCTTCCTCGCCGTGCTCGACGGCGAGGAGTGCATCACGCTGGCGAGCGTCGAGCCCCGCCACGCCGTCGCGAGCGTCGCCCAGCGCCCCGGCGCCCGCCACCCGGTGACGGTCGGAGCTCCCGGCAAGGCGATCCTCGCGCAACTCCCCGAGCACGAGTGGCCCGAATCGGCGCCGTCGTCACTGCCGGCCGATGTGGAGGCGACCCGGAGCCGCGGATACGCGACGAGCCACGACGAGGTCATCCCCACCGTGCAGTCCGTCGCCGTCCCCCTCACCCTGCGCGGCCAGCGCCCCGCCGCGATCGCGGTCGTGCACGTGTCCACCGACCTGGACGACGCCGAGATCGCCGTGCGGCTGCAGCGCTCGGCATCCGTCATCCGCGAATCCCTCGACGGCTGACCGCCGCGACGACGCGTGAGCACGCCCACCCGGAGGGGGACGTGCTCACGCGTTCGGGTGACTCCGGAGAATCAGGCCTTCGCGAGTCCGTAGATCGGGCTGACGGACTGCTCGTCCTCGTGATCGGGTCCGAGCGGGATGCCCGAGCGGTCGCGCAGCAGCAGCGTGGCGATGAGACCGAGCACGGTCATGCCCGCGAGGTACCAGGTGACGGCCTGGGTCGACCCGGTGGCGCTCACGATGGCCGTGGCGATGGTCGGCGCGAAGGCCCCACCGGCGATCGCGCCGATGGCGTACGAGATCGAGACGCCGGAGAAGCGGATGCTCGCCGGGAACAGCTCGGCGTACAGCGCCGCCTGCGGTCCGTACGTGAAGCCGAGACCGATCGTGAGGATCGCGAGCCCGGCGAACAGCAGACCGATCTCGCCCGTGTTGACGAGCGGGAAGAGGGTGAAGACACCGACCAGCTGCAGCACCCAGCCGATGACGTACGTCGTGCGACGGCCGATGCGGTCGGACAGCCAGCCGGCGAGGAGCGTCGTGAGCAGCCAGGTGACCGCGGATCCGGCGACGGCCCAGAGGACCGGGCCTCGCTCCAGGCCGATCGGCCCCTCCGGGTTCGTGGCGTAGCCCTGGATGTACCCGCCGGTGGTCATGTAGCCCACGGCGTTGTTGCCGGCGAAGACGAATGCGGCGATGATCACGAGCAGCAGGTGCTTGCGGAACAGCTGAGCGATCGGCATCCGCGCCTTCTCCTTGCGGGCTGCGAGCTCGGTGAAGACGGGGCTCTCCTCGACCTTGCGGCGCACGTAGTAGCCGACGAGGATCAGCACGACACTCAGCAGGAACGGCACACGCCAGCCCCAGGCGAGGAACTGGTCGCCGGGGGCGATCACCGTCATCAGCGCCATCACGCCGGAGGCGAGCAGCAGACCGAGGGGCACGCCGATCTGCGGCGAGGCACCGAAGATGCCGCGCTTGCGGCGCGGAGCGTGCTCGACGGCCATCAGCACCGCGCCGCCCCATTCACCGCCCGCCGAGATGCCCTGGATGATGCGCAGCAGCACCAGCAGGACCGGCGCCATGATGCCGATCTTCTCGTAGGTGGGCAGCAGACCGATGAGCGCGGTCGCGGCGCCCATCAGGATCAGCGTCCACATCAGCACGGTCTTGCGCCCGAGCTTGTCGCCATAGTGCCCGGCGAGGAACGCGCCGAGGGGGCGGAACAGGAAGCTGACGCCAACCGTGGCGAAGCCGATCAGGGCGCTGTTCTCGCCGAGCGGGGCGAAGAAGAGCTGTCCGAAGACGAGCCCGACGGCCGTCGCGTAGATGAAGAAGTCGTACCACTCGACCGTTGTGCCGACGACGGTGGCGAACACGACGCGGCGTCGATCGGCCGCCGTCGCGATGGTTCCGGTGGGCGTGAACCCAGCCTGTGACTGCCCGCTCATGGGGTGTCTCCTTTGGTTGTGACCGCATTGTCACGGCGTGCAGCGGAATGGATCCGAAGTGCTTGCCGAGGGGTGAACCGATGATATATGATTTCGAATATGACGCACAAGGCGTCCCGCACGACAACGCAGACGAGCGCGAGGAGGCGCCCCGTGACGGAGAAAATCGACCGCCCCGGCAAGATCATCGCGATCCACCTGAGCTATGCCTCACGCGCCGATCAGCGCGGCAGACGCCCCGCCTCGCCCTCGTACTTCTTCAAGCCGGCCAGTTCCGTCGGCGTCTCCGGAGGCACGGTCGAGCGACCGGCCGGCACGGAGCTGCTCGCCTTCGAAGGGGAGATCGCCCTCGTGATCGGCACGGCCGCGCGCCGCGTCTCGCTCGACGAGGCCTGGGGGCACGTGGGGTGGGTCACCGCCTCGAACGACCTCGGACTGTACGACCTGCGCGCCAACGACAAGGGCTCCAACGTCCGCTCCAAGGGCGGCGACGGCTACACACCGCTCGGCCCCGAGCTGATCGATGCCCGCACCGTCGACCCTGCGGCCCTCCGGGTGCGCGCCTGGGTCAACGGCGAGCTCCGCCAGGACGACACCACCGCCGGGCTCATCTTCCCGCTCGCGCAGCTCGTCGCCGACCTCTCCCAGCACTTCACCCTCGAACCGGGCGACGTGATCCTCACCGGCACCCCCGCAGGCTCATCGGTCATCGTCCCCGGCGACGTCGTCGAGGTCGAGGTGGACGCCCCGGATGCCCCCGGCACCCCCACGTCCGGACGCCTCGTCACCACCGTGACGCAGGGCGAGACCCCTTTCGACGGCGAGATCGGATCGCTCCCCGCCGTCGACGACCTGCAGCGCACCGAGGCCTGGGGCTCTCGCGAAGAGGCGGGCCTGCCTCCCGTCGAGAAGGCTCCTGCCCTCTCCCCCGAACTGCGCGCCCAGCTCCTCGCCGCCCCGACGGCCGGTCTCTCGGCCCAGCTCCGCAAGCGCGGACACCACTCCTGCTTCATCGACGGGGTGTCGGCGAACATCACCGGCAGCAAGATCGTCGGCACCGCCAAGACGCTGCGCTTCGTGCCCTTCCGCGAAGACCTCTTCGCCGCGCACGGCGGCGGCTACAACGCGCAGAAGCGCGCGTTCGATGCCGTGGAAGACGGCGAGATCATCGTCATCGAGGCCCGAGGCGATGCCACGACCGGCACCCTCGGCGACATCCTCGCCCTGCGCGCGAAGGTCCGCGGCGCCGCCGGGGTCGTCACCGACGGCGGCGTCCGCGACTTCGACGCGGTCGCCGAGATCGGACTCCCCGTGTTCTCGCAGGGTGCGCACCCCTCCGTGCTCGGCCGCAAGCACGTGCCGTGGGACGTGGATGTCACGATCTCCTGCGGCGGCGCGACCGTGCAGTCCGGAGACATCATCGTCGGCGACAGCGACGGGGTGATCGTGATCCCGCCGGCGCTGGCCGCCGAGGTCGCCGCCAGTGCCGTCGCGCAGGAGATCGAAGATGCCTGGATCGCCGAGCAGGTCGCCGCAGGTCACCCCGTCGACGGCCTGTTCCCCCTGAACGCCGAGTGGCGCGCCCGCTACGAGGAGGCCACGGCCCACCGGAGCACGCGATGACCACGACGGCGGCCAGCAAGTCCGAGGTCGCGTACGAGTGGCTCCGTTCGCGGATCACGGGGCACATGTTCAGCCCCGGCTACCGGCTGGTGCTGGGTTCCATCGCCGAGGATCTGAAGATGAGCGTCGTCCCCGTGCGCGAGGCGATCCGCCGCCTCGAAGCCGAGGGACTCGTGACGTTCGAGCGCAACGTCGGAGCGCGGGTGACCCTCGTCGACGAGAGCGAGTACGCGCACACCATGCAAACGCTCGGCCTGGTCGAGGGCTGCGCCACCGCGCTCTCGGCTCCCCTGCTCGACGAGGATGCTCTCGAGGAGGCCGCCCGTATCAACGAGCGGATGGCGCAGATGCTCGATCATCTCGACGCCCACGCCTTCACCGAGCTCAACCGCCAGTTCCACTCGGTGCTGTTCGAGCCGTGCCCCAACCCTCACCTGCTCGACCTCGTACACCGCGGCTGGTCGCGGCTCTCCGCCATCCGCGACACGACTTTCGCGTCGATCCCCGGACGCGCCCAGCACTCGGTCGAGGAGCACACCGAGATCCTCGACCTCATCCGCGCGGGCGCCGACCCGCTCGAGATCGAACTCGCCGCCCGCAACCACCGCTGGCGCACGATGGACGCGTTCCTCGACGCACTGCACACCCGTTCCGCCCAGACGACCGGAGAAATCTCATGACCGATTCGCGCATCCCCGCCGACCTCCCCGACCACATCCAGCACTACATCGACGGCGCGTTCGTCGATTCCGTCGACGGCGACACGTTCGACGTGCTGGATCCGGTCACCAACCAGACCTACACGACCGCCGCCGCCGGCAAGAAGGCCGACATCGAACTCGCCGTCGCGGCAGCCACGCGCGCGTTCAACGAGGGCCCCTGGCCGCGGATGCTCCCCCGCGAGCGCTCGCGCGTGCTGCACCGGATCGCCGACATCGTCGAGTCCCGCGATGCACGCCTGGCCGAGCTCGAGTCGTACGACTCCGGCCTGCCGATCACGCAGGCGCTGGGACAGGCCCGCCGCGCCGCCGAGAACTTCCGGTTCTTCGCCGACCTGATCGTCGCCCAGTCCGACGACGCCTTCAAGGTGCCGGGCAAGCAGATGAACTACGTCAACCGCAAGCCGATCGGTGTCGCCGGCCTCATCACGCCGTGGAACACGCCGTTCATGCTCGAGTCGTGGAAGCTCGGGCCCGCACTCGCGACCGGCAACACGGTCGTGCTCAAGCCGGCCGAGTTCACGCCGCTGTCGGCATCCCTGTGGGCCGGCATCTTCGAGGAGGCAGGGCTGCCCAAGGGCGTCTTCAACCTCGTGAACGGTCTCGGCGAAGACGCGGGCGACGCGCTCGTGAAGCACCCCGATGTGCCGCTCATCTCGTTCACGGGCGAGAGCCGCACCGGACAGATCATCTTCGGCAATGCCGCCCCGTTCCTCAAGGGTCTGTCGATGGAGCTCGGTGGCAAGTCGCCCGCCGTGGTCTTCGCCGACGCCGACCTCGAGGCCGCGGTCGACGCCACGATCTTCGGCGTCTTCTCCCTCAACGGTGAGCGCTGCACCGCCGGCTCCCGCATCCTGGTCGAGCGCTCGATCTACGAGGAGTTCGTCGAGCGCTACGCCGCGCAGGCGAAGCGGGTCAAGGTCGGCTACCCCCACGACCCCGCCACCGAGGTCGGCGCGCTCGTGCACCCCGAGCACTACGACAAGGTCATGAGCTACGTGGAGATCGGCAAGACCGAGGGCCGCCTGGTCGCCGGTGGCGGTCGCCCCGAGGGCTTCGAGGAGGGCAACTTCGTCGCACCGACCGTGTTCGCCGACGTCTCCCCCGACGCCCGTATCTTCCAGGAAGAGATCTTCGGCCCCGTCGTGGCGATCACGCCCTTCGACTCCGACGAGGAGGCGCTCTCGCTCGCGAACAACACCAAGTACGGGCTCGCCGCCTACATCTGGACGAACGACCTCAAGCGCGCGCACAACTTCGCGCAGTCGGTCGAAGCCGGCATGGTGTGGCTGAACAGCAACAACGTGCGGGACCTGCGCACGCCGTTCGGCGGCGTGAAGGCTTCGGGCCTCGGTCACGAGGGCGGCTACCGCTCGATCGACTTCTACACCGACCAGCAGAGCGTGCACATCACGCTCGCGGCCCACTCCCACAACCCGACCTTCGGCAAGAACTGACCCCACTGTCTCGTTCCGGTCGCACTTTGTGCCGCCCCGCCCGCGGGGATGCGACAGAAAGTGCGACCGGAACCCTCACGCAAGGACGCTGACATGACACACCGCGACGACATGACCCTGACCTCCTCGGGCTTCTACGTCTCCGAGGAGGCGCCGATCCGCTCGGACAACCCGATCGCGACGCCGCAGAGCTCGCCGCCGGACATCCTCCGCTGCGCGTACATGGAGCTCGTGGTCACCGACCTCGCCGCCTCCCGCCAGTTCTACGTCGACGTCCTGGGGCTCTACGTCACCGCGGAGGACGACGAGGCGATCTACCTGCGTTCGACCGAGGAGTTCATCCACCACAACCTGGTGCTGCGCAAGGGCCCGATCGCCGCCGTGGCCGCCTTCTCGTACCGGGTCCGCACGCCCGAAGACCTCGACCGCGCCGTCGAGTTCTACACGGAGCTCGGCTGCGACGTGCGCCGCAACGAGAACGGTTTCGTCAAGGGCATCGGCGACTCGGTGCGCGTGGTCGACCCGCTCGGCTTCCCGTACGAGTTCTTCTACGCCACCGAGCACGTCGAGCGGATGTCGTGGCGCTACGACCTGCACATTCCCGGCGAGCTGGTGCGCCTGGACCACTTCAACCAGGTCACCCCCGACGTGCCGCGTGCCGTGGGGTTCATGCAGGACCTCGGCTTCCGCGTCACTGAGGACATCCAGGACGAGGAGGGCACCGTCTACGCCGCCTGGATGCGCCGCAAGCCCACCGTGCACGACACCGCCATGACCGGCGGCGACGGACCCCGCATGCACCACGTGTGCTTCGCCACGCATGAGAAGCACAACATCCTCGCCATCTGCGACAAGCTCGGAGCCCTGCGCCGCTCCGACTCGATCGAGCGCGGTCCCGGCCGCCACGGCGTCTCGAACGCGTTCTACCTCTACCTGCGCGACCCCGACGGGCACCGCGTCGAGGTGTACACGCAGGACTACTACACCGGCGACCCCGACAACCCGGTCATCACCTGGGATGTGCACGACAACCAGCGCCGCGACTGGTGGGGGAACCCCGTCGTCCCGTCCTGGTACACGGATGCCTCGCTGGTGCTCGATCTCGACGGCAACCCGCAGCCGGCGGTCGCCCGCACCGACTCCAGTGAGATGGCGGTGACCATCGGCGCCGACGGCTTCTCGTACACGCGAGCGGACGACGACAAGGACATGCCCGAGTACAAGCAGGGCGAGTACAAGCTGGGCCACCAGCTCTAGGAGGCACGGATGCTGTCAGCAGACACGATCACGCAGATCGCGGCGGAGCTCGCGGAGGCCGACCGCACGCACGCGGTGATCCCGCGCATCACGGCGCGGTACCCGGAGGCCACGGTCGAGGACTCCTACGCGATCCAAGGCGTCTGGAGGGACTCCCAGATCGCCGCGGGTCGCCGACTCGTCGGCCGCAAGATCGGGCTGACGTCCAAGGCGATGCAGCAGGCCACGGGCATCACCGAGCCGGACTACGGCGTGATGTTCGACGACACCGTGTACGAGTCCGGCGCAGAGATCCCGGTCGATCACTTCTCGAACGTGCGCATCGAGGTCGAACTCGCCTTCGTGCTGAAGACCCCGCTGGAGGGCCCGGACTGCACCCTCGAGGATGCCCTGGCGGCGATCGACTACGCCGTGCCGGCGCTCGAGGTGCTGAACTCGCACATCGAGCTGGAGGGCCGCACGATCGTCGACACGATCAGCGACAACGCCGCGTACGGAGCGATGGTGCTCGGCACGGTGCACCGGCGCCCCGACGAGATCGATCTGCGCTGGGTTCCCGGCGTGCTCTCCCGCAACGGCGAGATCGAGGAGACCGGCGTCGCCGCCGGAGTGCTCGGCCACCCGGCGACCGGGGTCGCATGGCTCGCGAACAAGTTCCATCAGCACGGCGCGCGTCTCGAGGCCGGGGAGATCATCCTGGCAGGATCGTTCACACGCCCGATGTGGGTGTCGCGCGGCGACGAAGTGCTGTGCGATTACGGACCGATGGGAACAATCGCATGCCGCTTCGTCTAGACCCCTCGTTCCGTGAGCAGCTCGCGGCCTCCGATCGAGCGTTCGTGGGCATGTGGGTCTGCTCCGGCAGCCCGCTGCTCGCCGAGGTCGCCGCGGGGTCGGGACTGGACTGGCTGCTGATCGACATGGAGCACTCGGCGAACACGCTCGATTCCGTGCTCGTGCAGCTGCAGGCTGTCGCCGCGTACCCGATCGCCCCGCTCGTGCGGGTGCCGTCGAACGACACCGTCGCGATCAAGCAGGTCCTCGACCTCGGGGCGCAGAACCTGATCGTGCCGATGGTGTCGTCGGCCGACGAGGCCCGCGCCGCGGTGTCCGCGACGCGGTACCCGCCGGAGGGCGTGCGCGGCGTGGGCAGTGCTCTGGCCCGCAGCGCGCGCTGGAACCGCGTCGATCGGTACCTGCAGGAGTCCGCGCAGCACATCTCCCTCACGGTGCAGATCGAGACGGCAGCGGGCGTCGAGGCCGCAGCCGACATCGCCGCGGTCGACGGCGTCGACGCGGTGTTCGTCGGCCCCTCCGATCTGTCCGCGTCGATGGGCCTGCTGGGTCAGCAGACCCACCCCGATGTCACGGCCGCGGTCGAGAGGGTCTTCGCCGCGGTCAAGGCCGCAGGCAAGGCCGTGGGCGTGAACGCGTTCGACCCGGCAGCCGCCGACGCCTACCTCGCCGCGGGGGCCGACTTCGTGGCGGTCGGCGCGGATGTGGCGCTGCTCGCCCGCGCCTCCGAGGCTCTCGCCGCGCGCTTCACCTCGGCAGACGGCGGCTCCCGCGCCAGCTACTGATCCGCGGGGTCGTGTGCCTGCGGCCTGGAGCCGGCAACGCCTGAACTAGCGGATTCATAGCATCGACCGCGAGACTGTCGGCATGACCTTCGCCGCGCTCCAGCCCCTCGCCGACCGTGCCGCCCTCTTCGTCGCGCTCCGTCAGGACGCTCTCTCCGCAGCCGCCGACGCCCTCGGCGAGCACCGCTGGGACGCGGACCTGGCCGCGGGCACCCTCACCTTCACCGCCGACGCCGACCCGTCGCGACAGCTCGTGGCGCGCGCGCACCTGATCGCGACGATCGCCCCCGGACCCCGCTCGCTCCTGTGGGCCTGGGCGCACCCGAGCGGTGATGCACAGGGCGTCGCCGCGCAGCTGCAGGCCTACGGCAACGAGCACGGGATCGCCGAGCTGACCGCTCCCGAGGTGCCGTTCCCCGCCGAGGTCTCGGGCGACGACGACTGGATCGCACAGGTCGCGCACACGGTCGGTGCCGTCGCGGTCGAGCTCACCGGACGCTCCCCCTACTACTCCGCCCCGGTCGGCAACGGAACCCGTGCGGTGTTCGTGCTCGATGCTCCGCTGGCACCGCTCACCGTGGCGGATGCGGTCATGGCGCTGCCCCGTGTCCTCTCGGGCATCAGCCTCCCCGATGCGCGCACTTCCGTCTGGGACCTCGCCCGACTCGCGGGTTGGACCCTCGCCTGGACCGACGAGGCGTTCTCCGGCGCCGATGTCTCCGACGCCACGGGCACCGCGACCTTCCGCTTCGACGAGCAGGCACGCATCAGCGGGATCGAGAGCACGCTGCACGCGCAGGGCTGATCCTCCGCGGGAGGATGTGGGATTCTGGTCGCATGAAGAACGGAATCGTCCGGTTCGCCGCGCTCTACGTGTTCAATGTCGCCGCACTGCTGGTGATCGGCCTGCTGCTGCCGGGCGTCTCGGTCGGGTTCAACGCCCTGTGGGCATCCGTCATCCTGACCCTCGCCGCCCTGTTCGTGAAGCCCCTGCTCGCCGGAGCCTTCCGCAGGTCGGCGGCGAAGTCGGCCGCCGAGCGCACCAAGACCGGCGAGAAGGTCGTGCAGTACGTGCTGGTGTATCTGGTCGAGCTGATCGTCTGGGTACTCACGGTGTGGCTGAGCGGTGTGCGCGCCTCCGGCTTCTGGGCGTTCGTGCTGCCGCCGCTCGCGCTGCTGTTCGGATGGATGATCTACGACCAGATCGACGACCGGCTCCGCGCCAAGGCGGGAGAGATCTACGACTCGGTGCAGGCGCGGGTGAAGGGTGGCGACACGAAGACGGCGTCTCCGACCGCCGCCGCGGCGGAGTCCCCCGAGACACGCGCCGCGCGCGACGAGCTCGACGACGGTCTCACACCCGAGCAGCGGCACATGCTCGACGAACTGGGCTGAGTGCGAAGAGCCGACCCGAACCCGGACTGAACCGGGCGCGATACACCGGCTGCGAACGTCGAAAGGCGCCCATCCTCCGAGGAGGACGGGCGCCTTTCGCATGCGGTGCGCGCGCTGGCGTCAGGCGATCCGCTCGGCCGCCTCCACGACGTTCGTCATGAGCAGCGCGACCGTCATCGGGCCCACGCCTCCCGGGTTCGGGGAGATGTACCCGGCGACGTCGGCGACGTCGGGGGCGACATCGCCGAACACCAGGCTCTTCCCGGTATCGGGGTCGGTCTCTCGCGTCACGCCGACGTCGAGCACGGCGGCGCCCGGCTTGACGTCTTCCGCGCGTATGAGGTGCTTGACGCCAGCGGCGGCGACGATCACATCGGCCTCTCGCAGGTAGCGCGGCATGTCGACGGTTCCGGTGTGCGTGAGCGTGACCGTGGCGTTCAGGTCGCGTCGCGTGAGCAGCAGCCCGATCGAGCGGCCGATCGTCACCCCGCGGCCGACCACGACGACGTGCTTCCCTTTGAGGTCGTAGTCGTTGCGCAGCAGCAGCTCGATCACCCCTCGCGGTGTGCACGGCAGCGGGGTGTGGATGGGTCCGTTGACGTTGAGCACCAGACGCCCGAGGTTGGTCGGGTGCAGACCATCGGCATCCTTCGCCGGGTCGATCCGCTCCAGGATCGCATCGGTGTCGAGGTGCTTCGGCAGCGGCAGCTGCACGATGTACCCGTGGCACGCGGTGTCGGCGTTGAGTTCGTCGATCAGGGCTTCGACGTCGGCCTGCGTGGCGTCGGCGGGCAGCTCGCGTTGGATCGAGTTCATCCCGATCGCCTCGGACTGCCGGTGCTTCATGCCCACGTAGAGCTGCGAGGCCGGGTCGGCGCCCACGAGCACGGTCGCGATGCCCGGCGTGATCCCTCGCGCCTTGAGTGCGGCCACGCGTTCGGTCAGCTCGGCACGGATCGCGGCGGACGCCGCCTTCCCGTCGAGGATCTTCGCGGTCACTGCTGCAGGTCGGGGTAGAGCGGGAACGCGGCAGCGAGGGCGTCGACGCGAGCGCGCAGCGACTCGACGTCAGCGCCGGGAAGCAGCGCGAGCGCGATGATGTCGGCGACCTCGGTGAACTCGGTGTCGCCGAAACCGCGGGTCGCGAGCGCCGGGGTGCCGATGCGCAGACCGGAGGTCACCATCGGCGGGCGCGGGTCGTTCGGGACCGCGTTGCGGTTCACCGTGATGTGGATGTCGTGCAGCAGGTCTTCGGCCTGCTTGCCGTCGATCTCGGCGTCGCGCAGGTCGACCAGCACCAGGTGCACGTCGGTGCCGCCGGAGCGCACCGCGATGCCGGCGTCCTTCACATCCTGCTGCGACAGGCGCTCCGCGATGAGCTTCGCGCCACGCAGCACGCGCTCCTGGCGCTCCTTGAACTCGGGGGTAGCTGCGAGCTTGAACGCCGTCGCCTTCGCGGCGATCACGTGCATGAGCGGGCCGCCCTGCTGACCGGGGAACACCGCGGTGTTGATCTTCTTGGCGAGATCGGCGTCGTTGGTGAGGATGAAGCCCGAGCGCGGACCACCGATCGTCTTGTGCACGGTCGAGGAGACGACGTGGGCATGCGGCACCGGGTTCGGGTGCAGACCAGCGGCGACCAGACCGGCGAAGTGCGCCATGTCGACCCAGAGCAGCGCACCGACCTCGTCGGCGATCGCGCGGAAGGCCGCGAAGTCCATCGTGCGGGGGTAGGCCGACCATCCGGCGATGATGACCTTCGGCTTGTGCTCGATCGCGAGACGGCGCACCTCGGCCATATCGATCGTCGAAGTCTCGGGGTCGACGCCGTAGGCGACGATGTCGTACAGACGACCGGAGAAGTTGATCTTCATGCCGTGCGTCAGGTGACCGCCCTGGTCCAGCGACAGGCCGAGCAGGGTGTCGCCGGGGCGCGCGATCGCATGCAGGACCGCCGCGTTCGCCGACGCACCGGAGTGCGGCTGCACGTTCGCGAACTCGGCGCCGAAGAGAGTTTTCGCCCGCTCGATCGCGAGGGACTCCGCGACGTCGACCTCTTCGCAGCCGCCGTAGTACCGGCGTCCGGGGTAGCCCTCGGCGTACTTGTTCGTGAGCACCGAGCCCTGCGACTGCAGGATCGAGACGGGCACGAAGTTCTCCGAGGCGATCATCTCGAGGAAGGTCTGCTGGCGCGTCAACTCGCGATCCAGGACCTCGGCGATCTCGGGGTCGACTTCGGAAAGCGGGGCGTTGAAGTAACGGTCGGTCATGACGTGCTCCTTTGACAACGGATTCGAAAGGGGTGTTCCTATCGGCCCAGGCGCGCGGTCGAATTCCGTGGTCAGTCGCTCCCCGGTGGTAGTCCACCCAGACGCCAGTCGCGACGTCTACGAGCATAGCCGATGCGACGACCCCGCACGCCGGCGTGTCCACGATCGTCGCAGAATCGATTCGACTTCCACCATTCCCCTGAGCGATGCCGACGGGTAGGTTTTGTTCATGGTCCTTCCTCATCCTCTTCCGCTCGTGCCAGCGCCTGTGTCCGCCACCGCGCGAGAGGGACGGATGCCGATCACCGCGACGACGCGTGTGCACGGCTCCTCCCCCGCTGCCGCCCAGCTGATCGACGCGGTCGAGCGCCGCACCGGCATCCGCCTCTCCACCTCCGACGGGACCTCCGGCGAGATCGAGCTGCTGATCGACCACGGCTCCTCGGCGCCGGAGGGGTACACGCTCGAGATCGGCGAGCGTGCGATCATCGTCGGCGCCGACGAGCCAGGGCTCTTCTACGGCGTGCAGACGCTACTGCAGCTACTGCGACAGGACGACTCCGGCTGGGGGCTGCTCGGCGCCGATGTCGCGGACTCGCCGCGCTTCCCGCGACGGGGCGTCATGCTCGACGTGGCCCGGCACTTCTTCGGCGTCGGCGACGTGAAGAAGTTCATCGACAGCACGAGCTCCCTCAAGTTCAACCATCTGCACCTGCACCT
Organism: Microbacterium sp. PAMC22086; assembly: GCF_019443525.1. Classification (NCBI taxonomy): domain Bacteria; kingdom Bacillati; phylum Actinomycetota; class Actinomycetes; order Micrococcales; family Microbacteriaceae; genus Microbacterium; species Microbacterium sp. PAMC22086. Next base: position 3,149,435 of record NZ_CP080380.1, read on the forward strand.
GAGCGACGACCAGGGGTGGCGCGTGCACATCGATGCCTGGCCGCTGCTGACGGAACGGGCCTCCGCGACATCGGTGGGCGGCGACCCCGGCTGTTTCTACACCAAGGCCGACTACCGGGAGATCGTGGCGTACGCCGCTTCGCGTCACATGATCGTGATCCCCGAGATCGACCTGCCTGGTCACACCCACGCGATCGGTGTGGCCTACCCCGAGCTCGTCGAGGCGCCGGTGCTGAACGACAACCTCATCGCGGATTCCGCGCGGCTCGGCCAGCCGCTACCCGTCGCCGGCGAGACGTACCTGGGCTGGGGCGTCGGCCACTCCAGCGTCCGCATCCATGAGGAGCGCACCTACGACTTCGTGCGCGATGTCGTCCATGAGCTGGCCGAGATGACCCCGGGTGCGTACATCCACATCGGCGGCGACGAGTCCCTCGGCACGCCCCAGGCCGACTTCGACCTCTTCGCCGAGCGCGCGACCGCGATCGTCGTGGAAGCGGGCAAGATCCCGATGGCCTGGCATGAGATGGGATCCGCGGCGAACATCGCCGAGGGAACCGTCGGCCAGTACTGGGGCAAGACCACCCCAGAGGGCACGCATGCCGAGGAGGCCGCGCACTTCGTCGAGCGCGGAGGCGCCCTCATCATGTCGGCGGCGGACGTCACCTACCTCGACATGAAGTACGCGGAGGACTTCCCCCTCGGCCTCACCTGGGCGGGGATCATCGACGTCCGCTCCGCCTACGAGTGGGAGCCGACAGCCGTCCTCGACGTGCCGGACGCCGCGATCCTCGGCGTCGAGGCCCCGCTCTGGTCCGAGACCACCCGCACGCTCGGCGAGGTCGAACAGCTGGTGTTCCCCCGTGCGGCGGCTCAGGCCGAGGTCGCCTGGTCGCCGAGAGAAGCGCCCGAACGCGTATGGGAGTCCTTCCGCGTGCGCGTCGGCGCCCTCGCTCCGCTGTGGAAAGCTGAGGGGATCGACTTCCATCCCGCAGACGAGATCCCCTGGAGCGCACGTTGATCACCCACTCCTCCGCGCCCGGTTCGCTGGTCATCCACTCCGCACGGATCGTCGACGGCGGCGACATCGTCGAGGACGGCTGGGTCCGCATCGAGGACGGCGTCGTCACCGGCCGCGGGACGGGATCGGAGTGGACCGCGGCGGATGAGGTCGTCGATGCGGTAGCCCTCGCCGGTCCCGGCGCCCTGCTCACTCCCGGATTCGTCGACATCCACGGCCACGGCGGCGCCGGCGCCGCATTCGACGACGGCGTGGAGGCGATCCGCACCGGGCGCGAGATGCATCGTGCGCACGGCACCACCCGCGCGGTCATCTCGCTCGTCACGGCGCCGATTGAGACCCTCGCCCGCAGTGTCGCGCTCATCGCCGATCTCACCGAGACGGATGCGGACATCCTGGGCTCGCACCTCGAGGGCCCGTTCCTCGACCCCGGGCACCACGGCGCGCACGAACCGTCGCTGCTGCGTCACCCGACGGCGGCGGATGTCGCCCTCCTGCTCGATGCCGGACGCGGCACCGTCCGCCAGATCACGATCGCGCCGGAGCTGCCCGGCGGGCTCGACGCGATCAGGAAGATCGTGGCCGCGGGCTCGGCCGCTGCCGTCGGCCACACGGATGCGGACGCCACGATGGCCGTCGCCGCCTTCGAGGCAGGGGCCTCCATCCTCACCCACGCGTTCAATGCGATGCCGGGCATCCATCACCGTGCTCCTGGACCGGTGCTGGCAGCGGCAGCCGATCACCGGGTGGTGCTCGAGGCCATCGCCGACAACGTGCACCTCGATCCGCACGTCGTCAAGCTCGTGTTCGACTCCGCACCCGCACGTGTGGCACTGATCACCGATGCGATGGCGGCTGCGGGCAGCGCCGACGGCCACTACGACCTCGGGGCCGTGAGCGTCACGGTCGAGAACGGCGTGGCCAGGGCCGATGACACCGGGTCGATCGCCGGCTCCACGCTCACGCAGGACGTGGCCCTGCAGCGTGCCGTGCAGGCGGGAGTGGCGCTTCCCGAAGCCGTTCGCGCACTCACGCAGACGCCGGCGCGTGCGATCGGACGCGATGCATCCCTCGGCAGCCTGACCACCGGAATGCTCGGCGATGCCGTGCTTCTGGATGCGGATCTGCGCGTCGCGCGCGTGTGGTCAGGACCACGGCTGCTCGTCTGAGACGGCGCCGCGCGCGACGCGCAGCTCTGCGCTCTCCGGTCATACGTGTGTGATGGGGCGGGAGGCCGCCGTTCCCCAGATCGGCGGCCTCGTTCCCCCTCGTGAGACGGGCGGCCGGGCTCTCCTCCCCCGAGGCTCCCGACCCGCCCGACCGGCGCGAATACCCCCCGCACCAGTGCCTGGATCCCGCCCCCCGGTGGGATCCTCACGGCTGTCTCTATGGGATGAGACGATGCTCATCCCGATTCATTACGCGACTTCTCGAAAATCTTTCGAGAACTCATCCCGATCCTCGGATCGAAACGTGTGGGAGGCCGCCGTTCCCCAGATCGGCGGCCTCGTTCCCCCTCGTGAGACGGGCGGCCGGGCTCTCCTCCCCCGAGGCTCCCGACCCGCCCGACCGGCGCGAATACCCCCCGCACCAGTGCCTGGATCCCGCCCCCCGGTGGGATCCTCACGGCTGTCTCTATGGGATGAGACGACGCCCCTTCCGATTCATTACGCGACTTCTCGAAAATCTTTCGAGAACTCATCCCGATCCTCGGATCGAAACGTGTGGGAGGCCGCCGTTCCCCAGATCGGCGGCCTCGTTCCCCCTCGTGAGACGGGCGGCCGGGCTCTCCTCCCCCGAGGCTCCCGACCCGCCCGACCGGCGCGAATACCCCCCGCACCAGTGCCTGGATCCCGCCCCCCGGTGGGATCCTCACGGCTGTCTCTATGGGATGAGACGACGCCCCTTCCGATTCATTACGCGACTTCTCGAAAATCTTCGAAGGAGTTTCGGATACCGTCCGCAGACACCGCCGGAGGCACCCTCGCGCGAACCCGGGCATCGGCTTGGAGTTCGCGGAGAGGGTGGCTTCCCTGGGAGATTCGCGAGAGAATGGAGAAGTCGCGTGATGAGAGGCGCTCTCATGCGTCTCTTCCCGTAGAGGCGCACCCGCGCCCGGCGACAGATGGATGATTGTGCACGAAGAGAACACGACTCACGACGAAACGATCGGCGACGCCGACCTGATCCTCCGCACCCGTTCGGGAGACACGGAGGCGTTCGGTGAACTCTGGAGACGGCATTACCCGTCGGGGCTCTCCGTGGCGCGCTCGGTCACCTCCTCCATCGATCCCGATGACCTCGTGCAGGAGTCGTACACGCGCATCTATCAGGCGATCATCAAGGGCGGCGGCCCCAACGGCTCCTTCCGCGCCTACCTCTTCACGAGCATCCGCAACACGGCGGCGGGGTGGGGACGTGCTCGTCGCGAGACCGCGATCGACGAACTCGACACCGTCGCCGACCCCGACACCACCGACCAGGCCGCGAGCGAGGCGCTCGATCGCAGCCTCACCGCGCAGGCCTTCCGCAGTCTCCCCAGCCGCTGGCAGGAGGTGCTCTGGTACACCGAGATCGAGCAGATGAAGCCGCAGGAGGTCGGGCCCCTCCTCGGGATGAAGGCCGGCGCCGTGTCGCAGTTGGCGTTCCGTGCGCGTGAAGGCCTTCGTGAAGCCTGGATCCAGGCGCATCTGCGCAGCGCCGAAGACGGCTCCGAATGCCAGTGGACCATCGAGCACCTCGGCGCCTATTCTCGCGGCAACCTCAGCACCCGCGATCACAAGCGACTCGAGCTCCACCTCGACGAGTGCGCCCGATGCATGATCGTCGCCGCCGAGGCGAAAGACGTCTCCAAGCGTCTCGCCCTGGTGCTGCTGCCTCTCGTGCTCGGCGTCACCGGCGCCGCAGGCTACCTCGCCACGCTGCAGGGTGCAGGCACGCCCATCGTCGCTCTGGCGGCCATGCCGTCGAGCATTCCGGGTGCCGTCTTCGCCGGCGACCCCGGCGTCACGCACGCCGCGACGGGCCTCGCCGCTTCGGGCGGTTCGGGTTCCGGCGCCGGCGGCTCGGCAGGCGGCACGGCGGGCTCTTCCGCCGGCGCCGGTGCCGGCCCGGCGGGCGGGGTGTTCACCGGGATCGGTGCACTCGTCGGCGTGGGCTCGGCCGCACTGGTCGTCGCTGGCGTCGTCGCCGCCTCCACGATCATCCCCGGACTCGCCGGAGCCGATCCCGCGACCTCGCTCCCGAACGCCGGGGACGAAGACCCGTCCTCGATCTCGGCGGACGTCGGGCCCGACGAGAAGATGAGCCTCGACGAGCCCGTCATCATCGAAACGCCCGTCATCGTGCCGGAGGAGGCGCCCGCGCCCCCGACCGACGATCAGGCGGAGCCAGGACAGGATCCGTCGTCCGCACCGGCCGTCACACCGCCGCCCGTCACGACCCCGCCCACGGCCCCCGTCGAACCGACGAAGCCGGTCGAGCCCGAGAAGCCCGTCGAGCCCGTCGAGCCCGGTGTTCCCACGGAAGCGCCGACCTGGACGACCGCGACGATCGTCTTCGACGAGCTGACCGTGCACTACCGCGTGCCGATCACCGGCGCACCGGGAGCGACGGTCGAAGCGCTTCTCGACGGCAGCCACGGCGGTGGTGACACGATCGTGCTCGACGACTCCGGAGCGGGTGAGATCGACCTGCGCCCCGGCCTGTTCCAGTACTGCTTCGCCGCTTCGACGAAGGTCACCTTCCGGTATGTCCTCGACACGGGCGACGCGCCCTTCGCGGACACCACTCTCCTCGCGCTGCAGCCCAACCGCCCCGGCATCAAGATCCCGATCGAAGAGGGTCCGGTCGAGGAGGACCCGACGGAGAGCGACCAGACTCCCGTCGAGGAGAACCCGGTCAGCTCCGCTCCTGTCGACGATGTCGTCATCACGACCGATGCTCCCGCAGAGGTCGCACCCGTCGACGAAGCTCCAGCGGAGGTCGCACCGGCAGAGGTCGCACCCGTCGAGGTCGCACCCGTCGTGGCCGCACCTGTCGAAGCCGCACCCGTCGTGGCCGAGCCGGTGATTCCCGCTCCCGTGGAGCAGGAGCCGATCACGACCAAGGTCGCCGATGTCGCCGCGCCCGTCGCGGCGGGCGCCGTCCCGACCGAGGACTCCCCCGTCGCCGAATAGACTGGATCCATGCCCTCGGATCCCGCTCCTGTTCCCGGCGTCGAGCGTCCGGTCATCACCGCTCTCGACATCGTCCGCGCCGTCGTCCTCGTCGTCGCCGTGGCCTCTCTCGCTCTGTGGGGCTTCGCGAGCTGGGATCTTCCCTGGAACATCGTCATCGGTGTCGGAGCGCCCGTCGTCGTGATCCTGGTCTGGGCGCTGTTCCTCTCGCCGCGCCCGGTGCTGCGTGTGCACCCCTTCCTGCGCGCAGCCGTCGAGCTGCTGATCTACGTCGGCGTCACGATCGCGTGGTGGTCGATGGGACAGGCACTGATCGGCACCGCATTCGCCCTCGTCGCCGTGGTCGCCGGCGTGCTCAGCGGTCGACGCGCGCTGTCGTGAGGTTCCCCTCGTGAGCGCACTGTCGTGAGCGTACTGTCACTCCTGCAGGAGTCCCTCGGCGCGCTCGTCGACACCGATGAGGCATCGCTCGAGGAGGCCAGAGCAGATCGTTCCGGCCACGCCGCTGCGGGGCGACCTCTCGCCGTCGTCCACGCCGAGCGTGTCGAAGACGTGCAGCAGACCATGCGCATCGCGACGGCCACGCGCACACCGGTCGTGGTTCGCGGCGCCGGTACCGGACTCGCGGGAGCCGCGAACGCCGGGGCGGGCGAGATCGTGCTGTCGCTGCGGCGGATGACCGCGATCAGCGAGATCCGCCCGGACGACCTGCTCGCCGTCGTCGAACCGGGCATCCTGAACGCCGACCTCAATGCCGAACTCGCCACGCACGGTCTCTGGTGGGCTCCGGATCCCGCCAGCCGCGACATCTCCACCGTCGGCGGCAACATCGCCACGGGCGCCGGCGGTCTGCTGTGCGCCAAGTACGGAGTGGTGCGCGACGCGGTGCTCGGCGTCGACCTCGTCCTCGCCGACGGCCGGCTGCTGCACCTCGGTCACCGCAGCGTCAAAGGCGTGACCGGCCTCGACCTCACCGCCTTGATCGTCGGCTCGGAAGGCACGCTGGGCGTCGTGGTCGGAGCCACCCTCAAGCTGCGCAGACTCGTGCCCGGCGAGACCTGCACCGTCACCGCGACCTTCCCCGGAGTACGCAGCGCTGCTGCAGCCTCCGCCGCCGTGACGGCCGCGGGCGTGCAGCCGGCGATCATGGAGCTGATGGATGCCGCCAGCCTCGCGGCCGTGCACGCCCTGCTCGCCCTCCCTGTCCCGTCTGCGGGCACGGCCCAGCTGACCATCCAGACCGATGGGCCGGCTGCCGCTGAAGAGGCGGACACGATCGCCGCGATCCTGCGCGCCCACGACGGCGAGACGGTCGTCTCCCACGACCGTGTCGAGGGCGAGCGCCTCCTCGCCATCCGGCGGTCTATGCACGCGGCGATGGCCTCGCTGGGAACGACGCTGATCGAAGACGTGTCGGTGCCCCGCAGCGCCATGCCGGCGATGTTCGACGAGATCGCGCGCATCGAACGCGAGTACGGCATCACCATCCCGACGGTTGCCCACGCCGGCGACGGCAATCTGCACCCGAACTTCATCTTCGACGGGCCGGAGACCCCGCCGCACGTCTGGGCGGCCGCCGATGATCTCTTCCGCGCCGCGATCCGCCTCGGGGGCACCCTGACGGGCGAGCACGGCATCGGCGTCCTGAAACGCCGATGGCTCGTCGATGAGCTGGGCGATGACCAATGGCAGCTTCAGCGTCAGATCGCCGCCGTGTTCGATCCCCTCGGCATCCTCAACCCCGGAAAGGTGTTCAGCCTCGATGCCTGACATCCATGTGAGCGCGGCCGTGATCGTCGACGAGGCCGGACGAGTGCTCGTGGTCCGCAAGCAGGGCACGAGCATGTTCATGCAGCCGGGCGGCAAGCCCGAGGCCGGCGAGTCCGCGGCGCAGACGCTGATCCGCGAGCTCCACGAAGAGCTGGGGCTGGAGCTCGACGAGGCCGATCTCCAGCCGCTGGGCTCTTTCGTGTCCGCGGCCGCGAACGAGCCGGGTCACCGCGTCATCGCCGAAGCGTTCGCGACGTCCGTCGATCCCCAGGCGGTCACGGTCCAAGCCGAGCTCGCCGAACTGCGCTGGATCACCCCGGACGACATCGCCACACTCCCGTTGGCGCCCCTGAGCGTCGAGCACCTGCTCCCGATCGCCTGGCCCGCGTCGGCGGGCTGAGCGCGGGCCAGGCGTCGGGCAGGTGTCAGATGCCCTGCCAGGAAGGCTTGTTCGCGAACGTGTAGCGGTAGTAGTCCGCGAGCGCGAGGCGCGAAGCTGCGGCTTCGTCGACCACGATCGTCGCGTGCGGGTGCAGCTGGATCGCGGAACCGGGCAGCAGCGCCGTGAGCGGACCCTCGACCGCGCCGGCGACGGCTGCGGCCTTCCCCTCGCCGAAGGCGAGCAGCACCAGGTGACGCGCCTTCAGGATCGTCCCGAGCCCCTGCGTGATGCAGTGCATGGGCACGTCGTCGATCGAGTCGAAGAAGCGGGCGTTGTCCTCGCGGGTCTGCTCCGTGAGCGTCTTCACGCGAGTGCGCGACGCGAACGACGATCCGGGCTCGTTGAAGCCGATGTGCCCGTCCGTGCCGATACCGAGGATCTGCAGATCGACACCGCCTGCGGCGTCGATGGCCGCTTCGTAGTCGTCGCCGGCGTGCTGGATCGTCGCCTGCGCGCCGTTGGGGACATGGATGCGCTGCGGGTCGAGTCCGAGCGGCTCGACGACCTCACGCGTGATGACGGAGCGGTAGCTCTCCGGGTGCGCGGGGTCGATGCCGACGTACTCGTCGAGGGCGAAGCCGCGCACCTGGGAGACGTCGCGACCCGCGAGCTGGGAGCGGAGCGCCTGGTACACCGGCAGCGGGGTCGACCCGGTCGCGAGGCCGAGGACCGCGTCGGGACGACGGGCGATCAGCTCCACGATCTCGGTGGCGACCAAAGCGCCGGCGGCCTCGGCATTCTCGACGATGACGACCTCAGCCATGCGGAACGATCTCCTTCTCGGTGATGGAGGCGCCGACCAGTGCGGCGCCGAATGCGGCGGCGGGAGACCCCGCCGGGAGCAGTTCGATTCTCTCATCCAAGCGGAGCGACCGCATGAACGGTGACGCCTCGGCGCCGGCGTGCAGCGCCGCGCGGATGCCGTTTTCGAGCCGGTCACCGAGAGCCGTGAGCCCTCCCCCGATGACCACCGTCTCGACGTCGGCGGAGAGCACGAGCACGCGCACGGCGGCTGCGGCTCCGTGGTACAGGTCGTCGCGAAGCGAGAGCGCCAGCGGATCGCCGGCATCCGCCGCGTCGAAGATGTCCCTGATCGGCAGCGCACCCGGGCGTCCCCAGGCCTTGGCCAGAGCACCGCCGCCGCAGAACGTCTCGACGCATCCGTGCTGTCCGCAACCGCACAGGCGTCCGTGCGGGTCGACGGAGAGATGACCGACCTCGCCGGCCGTTCCCCGAGCGCCACGCCAGATGCGCCCATCGATCACGATGCCGGCGGCGACGCCCGTTCCGAGGTTCAGATACGCCATGGAGCCGGCGAGCCCGCTCAGCACCGCAGCGCCGAGGGCTGCGGCCTTCACGTCGTTCTCCACCCGGAAGGGCACGCCGAGCGCGCGTTCGGCCTTCTCGGCGAGATCCAGCGACTCCACACCGAGGTTGACCGCGTGATCCACCCGCCCGGCCTCGGCGTCGACGAGCCCCGGGATGCCGATGCCGACGGAGCCGACGTCGGCGAGGGGGAATCCGCTCTCGTCGGCGAGTGCCGTCACGGCCATCACGATGCTCTCGACGACGGCGTCATCGCCCCATCCGGTGGGTCGTCGCAGTCGTCCGCGGATGTGACCGGAGGGGTCGACGGCCACCGCGTCGATCTTGGTGCCGCCGACGTCCAGGCCCACTCGAATCTGCCGACCGGAGCGGTCGGCCGTGTCTGCACCCGTCATCGGATGCCGCTGCCCGTCGTGCCGGTGCGGGTGGAGGTGACGGTCACGACACTCCCAGCTGCCCGGAGAGCACCATGACCGCGGCTCCCCGCAGGACGATGTCCTCCTGGTGCGTCAGGCGCACCACGACGTCTTCGAAAACACCCTCGAGGGTGCGAGCGTGCAGAGTCTCGATCGCGGCATCGATCAGGATGCCGTCGAGCAGATCGGCAGGTCCGGAGAGCACGACCTCGGAGAGGTCGAGGGCCGCGACGATCGGAGCGATGGCGATCGCCATGCGCGTTCCGGCATCGCGGAGGATCTCGTCGCGCGCATCGGGTTCCGCCGCGATCGCCGCACCGAGGCGGCTGACGCTGAGCCACGCCTCGAGACAGCCGTCCTTTCCGCACGCGCAGCGGGGTCCGCCGTCGGTTCCGACGACCACGTGCCCGATCTCGCCCGCCGCGAAGCGGCTGCCCAGCAGCGGCTGGCTGCCGGTGATGAGGCCGGCTCCGACGCCCTTGCCGATCTTGATGAGCATGAAGTCGGCTTTCGCATCGCCGAAGGTGTACTCGGCGAGCACCGCCGCGTTGGCGTCGTTGCGTGCGAGTACTGGCAGGTCGAGATCGACGCCGAGCTTCGCCTCGAGCGGGAAGTTCGTCCAGCCGAGGTTGGGAGAGCTGAGGACGAGGCCGTCAGGGCGCACGACACCCGGGGTGCCGATGCCCACGCCGAGCAGCGGTTGGGTGGATGCGGCGACCAGGGTCTGCGCGAGCTCCCGGAGGGCTGCGTACGCCGCCTCGCCGTCAGGCGACTGCGGACGCGGCACTGCACGTCGTTCGAGCACGTCGCCGTCGAGGCTCAGCACCGCGCCGGTGAAGGCGTCGGGTCCGGAGAGATCGAGACCGACGATTTGGTGACCGAACCGGTCGATGTCGATGAGGATGGGCGGCTTGCCCGGGCCGACGGCCTCGCGCACGCCCATCTCGATGACGATCCCATCGGCGATGAACTCGGCGACCAGGTCGGAGATGGTGACCCGCGTGAGCCCCGTCTCCCGGGAGAGGTCGGCGCGACTCATCGCCCCTGCGTGGTACAGAGTCTGCAGCACCAGGGCGCGGTTGTGACCGCGGGCGTGCTCGGGCAGCACCTTGGATCGCGAGCGCAGGTGGCGCCCTGGGCCGAAGGCGTGCGCATTCGCACCGACGTACTCTGACGGCGATGCGGAACGCTGTTCATCCGAAACGGACATGTTTGTTAGTAGACCTTACGAACAAAAATTGCGCAACCTCCGCTCGCGGACGCGCGAGGAGGGTTACCGAAACGTTACATTACTTCGGGTCGTCGGCGACGACCGTCTTCGAGCGCTCGATGAGACGCTCCACGAGCCCCGCGACGATCTGCTCCCGAGCCTCGATCGTGAGTGGCTTCCCCGGCACGCCGGGGCGGCGCTGTCCGGGCTCCGGCCCGTCAAGGGGACGATACCGCACCCCTGCCGCGGCGAGCCGGCGCAGGTGCGTCGGCAGACGCCGTCCGAAGTCGGCATACGGCGCGGCGTCCCCGCCCTCCCAGAGTCTCTCGGCGATCGCCGAGAGACGCGGGAACATCGCGAAATCGACGCGATCCCTGGACGGCAGATGCTCGCTCCACACGTTCGCCTGTCCCCCGACCGCGCCGTCCTCGACGCGCAACGTGTAGGCGCGCTCGATCGACAGCGGCGGGCCGACCCTGATCGGCTCCTCCTCCGAATCCGACTGCGGGTAGTCGAGGTACACCTCGAGATCGGAGCACGCCACGACCTCGATGCCACGACGGAGCGCCTCGCGCATCGCGGCGGGACCACGCCACGCGAGGATGCGCACCCCCTCGGGGACATCCCCCTCGAGGACCTCGTCCCAGGCGAGGGCGACGCGACCGCGGGCACGGACGTGCGCGACGAAGTGCGCCGTGAACCACGGCTGCACGTCGTGCGGCGTGTCGAGCCCGAGCTGTCGCATCCGCTCGGCGGCCGCGGGGCTCTGTGCCCACTCGGTCACCGGCACCTCGTCGCCGCCGATCCCGATCCACTCCGAGTCGAACACGTCGCACAGGGCATCGATCGCCGCCCGCCCGAACGCCAGGGCGGCATCCGTCGGAGCGAGGGTGCGGGGGTTCACCCCGAAGCGCTCCCAGGCGGAGAGGATCGGCTCCCCGACGTCGACGTTGCCGAGTTCGGGGTAGGCCGCCAGGCCCGCCTGGATGTGCCCCGGAAGCTCGACCTCGGGTACCAGGGTCACGAATCGCTCGCGCGCGTAGTCGACGAGCTCGCGCAGCTGCGCGGTCGTGTAGAAGCCCTCGTGCACGCCGACCTCGACCGTCGCGAGCGGCCCGTGCCCGAGCTGCGTCGCCTCGCGGCGCGCGCCCACCTCGGTGAGCCGAGGGAAGCCCGGCACCTCGAAGCGCCAGCCCTGATCGTCGGTGAGGTGAAGATGCAGGACGTTGAGGTGATGGTCGGCGAGCAGATCGATCAGACGGCGGACGTCGTCGACCGTGCGGAAGTGCCTGGCGACGTCGAGCATCGTCCCGCGCCAGCTGTAGGCGGGCGCCCCCTCCCAGACGCCGGTGGGGATCACCGCCGTCGAAGCCTCGGGGTCCCTGAGCTGTCGCAGCGTGGTGACGCCCCGGAACACTCCGACCGGACTCGCCCCCCTGACCTCGATGCCGGAGCCGCTCACGCTCACGCGGAAGGCTTCATCGGCGATACGGCCCGCCGCTGCGGCCTCGGCACCGAGGGTCTCGTCCACGCACAGACGGATCGGCGGCAGCTCGGTGTCGCCTCCTCCCCCGCCGCCGCCCAGCCGCGCCACGGAGGCGGCGAGATCGGCAGTGGCGAGGATCGGCGTCCGGGCCGTCCACACGAAGGCGGGAAGGGCCGGATCGATCACGGCCTCGACACGAGGTACCGTCGCGCGGTGCGCAGGCGGCGGCATCCGCAGCGCACGTCCGGGGGTGAGGCCGGTCACGTCCCCGTCCGACAGCACCGGCACGCCGCCGACGAGCACCTCCACGATGCCGCTCGGGGCGGTGAGAGGCGCCTCGAACGTCGCCCCCGCCGCGACGGTCTCCGGGTCGAACAGGACCAGGTCGGCGGTCGCCCCCTGTCTGACGATTCCGCGAGGAGCGTCGCCGCGATCCAGCCCCAGCCGCCTCGCCGGCGTCCCGGCCAGGTGACGGACGGCCTCCTCCCAGGTGAGGATGCCGAGCTCACGCACGTAGTGCCCGAGGTACCGCGGGAACGTGCCGCGCCCACGCGGATGCGGCCGGGCGCCGATCAGGATCCCGTCGCTGCCACCCGAGTGCTGCGGGTGGCGCATGATCGCGCGAACGTTCTCCTCATCGCCGATGTGCATGAGGATGCCCGTGGCACCGGCGTCCTCGAGGATCGTGTCGAGCACCACGTCGACGGCACGGCGACCGGTCGTGGTCGAGATCTCGGCGATCGTGCGTCCGACGAGAGCGGCGAGGGCGGGGTTCGCCGTGCCGGAGATCTGGATCTGCGTCCAATCGGCCTTCTCGCCGTGGAAGCCGTCGCAGCCGATCTCCTCGAGCTCCACGCGCACGGCTTCCCTGCCTGCGGCGTCGAGGGCTGCGATGGCCCCCAGCAGATCGCCGCCCGCTGCCAGCCGGCTCGGCAGTAGCGCGGAGAGCGTGGTGGCGCCGGGGAGGTAGGGATAGGTGTCCAGCGTCACGTCCACGCCGTCCGCGATCGCCTCATCGATCAGGGCCAACAGTTCCTGCGCGCGACCCCGGTTCGGGGCGAAGTTCATGGTGGCGTGGGTGAGATGCACCGGGCAGCCGGTCCGACGTCCGATCTCGAGCGCCTCCCGGTACGCCTCGAGCGCCGCGCCCCCGTAGCTGCGCGTGTGCGGCGCCCAGTATCCGCCGCGTTCGGCGACGACGCGGCACAGGGCTTCGAGCTCCGCCGTGTCGGCGTACATCCCCGGAGTGTAGGTGAGGCCGCTCGACATGCCGAACGCTCCCGCATCCAGTGCCTCCCCCAGCAGGTCGGCCATCGCGGAGATCTCGGTCGACGTCGCGGCACGGTTCTCATGACCGACGGCCATCATCCGCAGATTCCCCTGCGGGACGAGGACCGCGGCATTCGCGACAGCCGCGGCGTCGATCGCCGCGAGCAGATCGTCCATGGTCCGCCATGGTGCCTGTGCAGGCATCCCGTTCCACCCGGCGATCTGCGCCGGGATGACGGCGGCCGCGGCATCATCGAGGGGTGCGTAGCCGAGGCCGTCCTGGCCGAGCACCTCCGTCGTGACGCCCTGGCGGATCTTCGCATCGTGGGCCGCACCGCTCAGCACGGCGAGTTCGCTGTGCGCGTGCATGTCGATGAAACCCGGGGCCAGCACGAGCCCGGAGGCCGCGATCTCCACGGCGCCGTCGGGGAGTTCGAGCTCGGACCCCACCGCGCCGTCGGGGAGGATCGCGACGACTCTCGCCCCCTCCACGGCGACGTCGGCGACGTACCGCGGCGCCCCCGTGCCGTCGATGACGGTGGCTCCGCGATAGACCCGTACGAGCCCGGCCGCAGCCTTGTGCGCGCTCAGAAGCATGTCGCCACCGCTCCGATCACCCGGGGGTCGGCGGCGTCGGGGTCGTCGATCACCGCGACCACCCGCCACTTGTCGAAGGCCGTGCAGGGGTGCGAGAGTCCCAGCCGCACGACATCGCCGACGGCGACCGTCGCATCGTCCGCGAGACGCAGGAACGCGTGCTGATCGTTCAGCGCGGTGACCTCGCCCGCGACGCTCTGCGGAGCAGGCAGGTCGAGGTCGAACGGCACGTCGCGTCGGCCCGCGTCGAGCAGCGCGAGGCCGTGCTCCGGCTGGGACACCACTCGTGACCAGGCGTGCATCGCTGAACGGAGCGGCGCGGTCCCGGTGAGCGGGCCGAACGGGGACATCCGGGAGTAGAAGCCATCGTCGTGGATCTGGAAGGCACCGGAGCGCAGCACGACATCGGCCTCGGCTGCCGCCTCGGAGAGCACCGCTGCGGCGCGATCGGGGAACGAGCTGCCACCGGCGCTGAGCACCGGGCGCACATCGTCGGGATAGTCCAGGCGCGTGTGCAGTTCGACGAGTGTCCGCAGGTACGTATCGACGGCGGCGACGGAGGCCTCGCTGCGGTCCGGACCGAACGGTCCTTCGTATCCCGTGACACCCGCGAGCCGCAGGCCGGGCGCGGCGGAGAGCGCCTGCGCGATCCGCACTCCCTCCTCCACGGTGCGCGCCCCGGTACGACCGTGCGCCCCGCCGAGCTCGACCAGCACATCCAGCGGCCGCGCGGCGTCGCGCATCTCCTTCGCGAGGATCGCGGCACCTGCGAGCGAGTCCGCCCAGCACAGCACGCGCAGTCCCTCATCGGCGGCGAGCAGCTCTCCCAGCCGCCGCACCGCGGCCGGGTCCGTGACCGCGTTGGCGATCAGCACGGTCGAGACGCCGGCGTCGATGGCCACCTCGGCCTGCCAGGGCGTGGCGACCGAGATCCCCCAGGCACCGGCGTCGAGCAGCCGCTGCCACAGCGCCGGAGCCATGGTGGTCTTGCCGTGCGGAGCGAGCAGCACCCCCTGCTCCCGCGCCCAGGCGAAGACGGTCTCCTCGTTGTGGGCGAGGGCGTCTTCGTGCACCGTCAACACCGGGGTGACCAGGTCGGAGAGGTGCAGATCGGCGTCGGCCACCTCCGAGAGTCGGAGGCCCGCAGCACGCGCCGGGAAGCCCTTCGTCCAGGCGCCGAGAACGGGATCCGGAATTTGTAGAGGCATCTAACAAGGCTACTAGGCTGGCGGCATGACCGCGAAGATCCGAGTTTCCACCGACGCCGCTCCCGCCCCCGCCCACACCTTCTCGCAGGGGATCCGCAAGGGCCCGTTCGTGCAGGTGTCCGGCCAGGGTCCCGTCGACCCGAAGACGAACGAGTACCTGTTCCCCGGTGACGTCGCCGCCCAGACGACCCGCACCCTGGAGAACGTGAAGGCGATCGTCGAGGCATCCGGTGCGACGTTCGACGACGTGGTGATGCTGCGCGTCTACCTGACCAAGCGCGAGGACTTCCCGATCATGAACGATGCCTACGGCGCCTTCGTGACCGCGCACACCACGAATGGCGTCCTGCCCTCGCGCACCACCGTCTTCACCGGTCTGCCGCGCGAAGAGATGCTGGTCGAGATCGACGGCATCGCCATCATCGACTGACGGGCCTGATGCGGGGAGGCACGTTATCACGGACCGTTGCCTCCCCGTTACCTCCCATCCCGTACCATTGAACGTGAGGACACGTTTGAGAGCCGGGGGGTGAAGTTCGTGACCGATCTGATTTCTGCGCCGGGCGCAGCCGAGGCGCAGAGAGATGACTCCGCGCCCACCGCAGTACTCGCACCGACGGGAGCTCCCACGGAGACCGTCCCGCCGTCCACCGGCGAACAGCCCCTCGCCTGGGCCCCCATCGAACCGTCACCCAAGAAGCGCCGCCTCGGCCTCTGGATCGGTCTGGGTCTCGGCGTCATCGCGATCGGTGCGGGCGCGGCCTCCATGATCCTCATCGCGCCCGGCACCACGGTCGCGGGCATCCCCGTCGGATGGATGACCCCGGGCGCCGCGGCCGACACCATCAACGCCCACCTCGCCGAGACCGAGGTCACCCTCACCGGCGAAGGAGAGGGCACCGTGCTGACCGGCACCGACCTCGGTGTGAACGTCGACGCGACGGCTCTCGCCGACACGGCCTTCGCCGAGCACCCACTCTGGAACCTCGGAGCCTGGATGGGCGACCCCGTACCGGCGGAGATCGCGTTCGATTCCGAGAAGGCGACCGCGGCACTGCGCGCCGCAGTGCCGACGAGCTTCGACGACCCCGTGGACGCCGGCGTGGTCTTCGACGCCGCCAGCGGCACCTTCGTCATCACCCCGTCGGAGACCGGCACCGGGATCGACGTCGCCGGCCTCAACGCCGCCTTCACCGAGGCGGTCGGCGACGGCCGCACCACGCTCGAGTACTCGGGCGACGCCGCCACGGCCCAGCCCGCCGTCTCCGACGACGACGCCACGGCCACCGCGTCCACACTCAACACGATGCTCCCGGCCGTCGGCTTCTACGTCGGCGAGGAGCGCACCGTTCCTGTCGATCCCGCCGTCGCCGCGTCCTGGCTCTCGGTCGTCGACGACGACGGCCAGCTGCGCATCGAGGCCGACCCGCAGGCGATCCAGGCCACCGTCGATGGTCTTCCCGCTCTCGTGGACCGTGCTCCGGTCAACGCGACCAACATCGTCGATTCCGCCGGGAACGTGCTCCGCGCGGAGCAGGAGGGCGTCGCGGGCCGCGCGCTCGGCGACACGTCGGACATCGCGGACCAGTTCGCCGAGAAGCTCGCGGCCGGCGACGGCACGTTCGCCCTCACGGTCACCGAGACCCCGTTCGAGACGGTGAGCCTGTTCCGCCGCATCGACATCAACCTGAGCTCGCAGCGGGCCGTCCTCTACGAGAACAACGAGGTCGTGAATTCCTGGGCCGTCTCCACCGGCCTCCCCGGAACATTGACCCCCACCGGCAACTTCAAGGTCTTCGCGCACACGCGCATCCAGGACATGGGCTGCTATGAAGGCGCTCCGTACTGCACGGAAGACGTTCCCTGGATCACGTGGTTCGCCCCGAACATCGGTTTCCACGGCACCTACTGGCACAACAACTTCGGCCAGCGCATGAGTCACGGCTGCGTCAACCTGCCGATCGACCTCGCCAAGTACGTGTACGACTGGTCTCCCCAGGGCCTCGAGGTCTCCGTCCACTACTGACGATCGCTCCTCCCCCGCCGTCCTGTGAACGGCGGGATGAGCGCGCCGTCCAGAGGCGCTCCTGACGGCGGCACGGTTCCGACGTCGGTGTGCCCTTCGCCGATGGCACCAGGCCGTCTCCCGGGGCCGCCCGGGTACGAAGAAGGGGGCGGATGCCGCAGCATCCGCCCCCTTCTCTCGCGTCAGCGCAGTGCGTCGACGATGCCGTTCAGCGTCGCAGAGGGACGCATGACGGCCTCGACCAGCGCGTCGTCCGGACGGTAGTAGCCGCCGATCTCGACCGGCTTGCCCTGCACCGCGTTGAGCTCGGAGACGATGGTCTCCTCGTTCTGCGCCAGCGTGGCGGCGATCGGCGCGAAGGCGGCGGCGAGCTGGGCGTCCTTCGTCTGCTTCGCCAGCTCCTGAGCCCAGTACAGGCCCAGGTAGAAGTGGCTGCCGCGGTTGTCGATCGTGCCCAGGGCACGGCCGGGCGAACGGTCCTCCTCGAGGAAGATCCCGGTGGCGGCATCCAGCGTCTCGGCGAGCACACGGGCCTTGTCGTTGCCCGTACGGTCGGCGAAGTGCTCGAGCGACGCGGCCAGCGCGAAGAACTCGCCGAGCGAGTCCCAGCGCAGGTAGTTCTCCTCGACCAGCTGCTGCACGTGCTTGGGTGCGGAACCACCCGCACCGGTCTCGAACAGCCCGCCGCCCGCGAGCAGCGGCACGATCGAGAGCATCTTGGCGCTCGTGCCGACTTCGAGGATCGGGAACAGGTCGGTCAGGTAGTCGCGCAGCACGTTGCCGGTGACCGAGATCGTGTCGAGCCCGTGGCGCATGCGTGCGAGCGTATAGCGCGTGGCCTCCTCGGGCGCGAGGATCGTGATCGTGAGGCCCTTGGTATCGAGCGTCGCGAGACCCTGGTGCACCTTGGCGATGATCTGCGCATCATGCGAGCGGTTCGCGTCGAGCCAGAACACGGCGGGGTCGCCGGTCGCCCTGGCGCGGGTCACCGCGAGCTTGACCCAGTCCATCACCGGGATGTGCTTGGTCTGCGTCGCGCGCCAGATGTCGCCCTTGCCGACCGTGTGCTCGATGAGCACGGTCCCCTCGCCGTCGAGGACCTGCACGATGCCGTCTGCGGCGATCTCGAAGGTCTTGTCGTGGCTGCCGTACTCCTCGGCCGCCTGCGCCATGAGCCCCACGTTGGGGACGGTGCCGATGGTCGCCGGGTCCAACGGGCCGTTCGCGATCACGTCGTCGATCACGGCCTGGTAGACGCCCGCGTACGACGAGTCGGGGATGACGGCGAGCGTGTCCGCCTCTTCGCCCTCCTTGCCCCAGAGCTTGCCGCCGTTGCGCACCAGTGCGGGCATCGATGCGTCGACGATCACGTCGCTCGGCACGTGCAGGTTCGTGGTGCCCTTGTCGGAGTTCACGTACGACAGACGCGGCCCCTCGGCGATGGCCTTGTCGAAGGCGGCGGCGATCTCCGCGCCGTCCGCGACGTTGGCCAGACCCGAGAGGATCGAGCCGAGACCGTCGTTGGCGCTGAGTCCGGCTGCGGCGAGCTTGTCACCGTACTGCGCGAACACGTCGGCGAAGAACGCCTTCACGACGTGACCGAAGATGATCGGGTCGCTGACCTTCATCATGGTCGCCTTGAGGTGTACCGAGTACAGCACGTCGTCGGCCTTGGCCTGGGCGAGCGTCTCGGCGAGGAAGGCGTCGAGCTCCTTGGCCGAGAGGAACGTCGCGTCGATGATCTCGCGCGGCAGGACCTTGAGGCCTTCCTTCAGCACGGTGACCGTGCCGTCGTTCGCCGTGTGGCGGAAACTCAGCACGTCGTCGTGGGCGGCGACCCAGGAGCGCTCGTTGTGCTTGAAGTCATCGTGACCGAGTGTCGCGACGCGGGTCTTGGATCCCGCGGCGAACGGCTTGTTGCGGTGCGGGTGCTTCCTGGCGTAGTTCTTCACCGCGAGCGGGGCACGGCGGTCGCTGTTGCCCTCGCGCAGCACCGGGTTCACGGCGGAGCCCTTGATGCGGTCGTAGCGCGCGCGAACGTCCTTCTCCTCGAGGGAGGACGGCTCGTCCGGGAAGTCGGGAATGTCGTAGCCCTGCTTCTGGAGCTCGGCGATCGCCCCCTTCAGCTGCGGGATGGAGGCCGAGATGTTCGGCAGCTTGATGATGTTCGCCTCGGGGAGCGTGGCGAGACCGCCGAGCTCGGCGAGCGAGTCGCCCACCTGCTGCTCCGGGGTGAGCTTCTGCGGGAAGGCGGCGAGGATGCGGCCGGCCAGCGAGATGTCGCGGGTCTCGACCTCGATGCCGGCCTGGCCGGTGTATGCCTGGATGATCGGAAGGAACGAGGCGGTGGCGAGCGCCGGTGCCTCGTCTGTGTGCGTGTAGATGATGGCGTCGTCGGTCACCGGGAGGTTCTCCGTTCACGGGGCTATTTGTCTCGATACCAAGATACCTGAGCAGGTCTGACGCCGTGGCCCCGGCCTGCGACCGATGGCCGTTCGGATGTCGACGAACGGCCACAGCACGGCGAAATGTTCCCCTGAAACGTGTCCGGTGCGCCCGGAGGGGTTAGCCTGGGTCCATGTCCGAACTGCGCATGGTCGAACTCTCCGCTGCGACGATCGTCGCCGTGAACAACCTGTCGCTCAAGCCCGGACAGGAGCAGTTCCTCGCTCCGGTCTCGTACGGGATCGCAGCGACCGTCATCAACCCGCAGACCTCCTGGCAGCGGGTGATCCTGGATCGTAACGAGGTCGTCGGCTTCGTGAGTGCCAACTTCGACCCCGAAGCACCGGAGGAGCACTTCCGCTCCGTGCTGTGGCGCATCAACGTCGACGCCGACGACCAGGGCCGCGGTGTCGGCCGGTACGCCGTCGAGGCGCTCGTCGACGAAGCCCGCGAACGCGGCGTAGACCACGTCAACGTGATCTACGAGGCCGGCGAGGGTGGGCCGGAGACCTTCTTCCACCGCGTCGGCTTCACTCCCGTGGGCGAGACCGCCTACGGCGAGGTCATCGCCGAGATCCGCGTCACGACCTAGATGTGATGTCCAGGCAGGTTGTTTTCGATTCTGCTGATGGGCGGGGCTCCGATCGCGGAGTGGTGCCTGTGATGATTGTAGAAGTGCAGCCAGCCCGGGAGTGCTTTGCGGCGCTCAGTCTCTGAGGGATAGAGCTTCGCGTATGCCCAGCCGTCGGCGAGGGTGCGGTGGAAGCGCTCGATCTTCCCATTCGTTTGTGGACGGTAAGGCCGGGTCTTCTTCGCCGTGATCCCAAGATCGATGCAGGCATCGCGCCAGGCGTGAGACTTGTAGGCCGAGCCGTTGTCCGAGAGGACGCGCTCGACAGTGACACCGCGGTCGGCAAACCAGGACACCGCTCGGCGGAGAACACCGATCGCGGTGTCCGCTTTCTCGTCGGAGCAGATCTCGGCGTAAGCGACGCGGGAGTGGTCGTCGATGACGGTGTGCACGAACGCAGTGCCGAGCCTCGGCTCGTAACGATGGTTCCTGCTCTTGGTGCGGGTGGCGGTGGCCTCTCGGTTGCGTTCGCCTTGGACGCGGCCGACGAAGCGCCAGCCGCCGCCGTCGGGGATGTTGCCGAACTTCGTGACGTCGACGTGGATCAGCGATCCGGGATGATCGTGCTCGTAGCGGCGGATTTGCTCCCCATTGACCCTGTCGATATGGCTGAGCCGGTTGATGCGGCAGCGCACCAGGACCGCGTGGACGGTCGAGGCGGGCAGACCGAGTTCGCCAGCGATCTGAACCGCGCCGAGACGCCGCCGCCACCTCGCTTTCACGATTTTCTTGACCTGCGGCAGCGGGGTCTTCGTCGGCATCGATCGCGGGCGACTCGAACGATCAGCCATCCCAGCAGGTCCCTCCAGGCGCAGCCTGGCCGCCCACTTCCGGGCGGTCACGGGCGAGACCATGAACATCTTCGCCGCGACCTGCGGCGGCCAGTGATCCTCGACGATCAGGCGCGCCAGTCGAAGCCGGGCGCGTGGGGTCAGGGCAGCGTTAGCGTGGGACACGAGGGCCTCCTGGTTCCTGAAGCGGTTGAACTCAACAGCTCCACTTCACAACCGGAGGCCCTCACCTCTCAGCTCTTCACGGCCGTGTCGCCGAAACAACGTCCCTGGACATCACACCTAGACCGGGCGGCGGGGTCTCGAATCCCCTCCCCCATCGAGACCTCGTCGCCCTTCACAGTGCTCGAGGGGAGCGCTCTCACGCCGTCGCGCGCCTGGGCGTCAGGGGCGATCGTCCGGCTTGCCGCCGGGCTTGCGACGGCTCGTCCACGACGACAGCGCCGCAGCGGCAGCGCCGGCCGCCCGATCGATCGCTTCGGCCGAACGGTTGAGCATGTCCTGCGCGGCGTCCTGCCACGCCGCCGCCTCCGGCGCCTCCCCTGCCTGCACCTTGGCAGCGTGCTCTGCCGCCTCGAAGGCGCGCTCCAGGTCGGCGACGGCATCGCGATAGGCGGCGAACTCCGCCGGGGTGATGCGCCCGGCTGCCGCGCGGCGCATCTCTGCCGCGTGACCTGCGGCGCGGAGGTATGCCGCCGTCTGCGGATGCTTCACATCGGTCATCGCCGGGTAGGAGATCTGCAGGGCGGGGTCGGTCTCGTACCGCATCCACCGGACGGTCACGGCCTCATGCGCGGCGTGCAGACGCTCCAGGGGGCGAGGCTCCGATGCCGAGGGCACCGCGGCTCTCGCGGCGTTGAGGCGGACCTGACGCGCGCGCACATCCGCCGAGGCGGCCTTCGCATCGCGCTCGCGCTCCTTGAGCATCCGTCGCGCTCCCGCCACCTGTTCGGCGGTCGCGCGCTGAGCGGCCCGCTCCGCGGTGACGCGAGCCAGGTCGGCACGCGCGATCTTCCACGCGGTGCGTCGCTCGGCCGCAGCCAGCTGCGCCTCCCTGAGGTCGTGACGCGCGGCGTCGACCGCAAGGCGGCGTCCGCTGACCGTGCTGTTGCGACGACGTGTTCCCATCACACCCACCGTCCCCGCGGCGACCGCAGTCGGCGCGATCCACCACCACTCGGCGACGAGCAGCAACGGGTCCATACCTCGATGCTACCCACGCGCCGCGCTCGACGCTCACCCCCGGGTGCTCGCCCACCCCTCGACCGCTGCGGCCATGGCGGCCCCGCCGCACCGGCGAGGTCGGGCATGGCCGCAGTCGTCGAGGGAGTGGTCAGACGAGCGTCTCCTGCCAGGCTGCGTGCAGCTGCGCGAACTTCCCGGTGCCGCTGATGAGCGCGGCGGGGGTGTCGTCCTCGATGATGCGGCCGTGCTCCATCACCAGCACCCGGTCGGCGATCGCGACCGTCGACAGTCGGTGCGCGATGATGATCGCCGTCCGGTCCTTGAGAAGAGTCTGCAGCGCATCCTGGATCAGACGCTCCGACGGGATGTCCAACGATGCCGTGGCCTCGTCGAGGATCAGCACCGCAGGGTCGGCGAGGAACGCCCTGGCGAAGGAGATGAGCTGGCGCTGACCGGCCGAGACCCGCCCACCGCGCTTGTTCACATCGGTGCCGTAGCCGTCCGGCAGCGACGAGATGAAGCCGTCGGCCCCCACGGCGCGTGCCGCGGCCTTGATCTCGTCGAGCGTCGCCTCCGGCTTGCCGAGTGCGATGTTGTCGGCGACGGTCCCACTGAACAGGTAGGCCTCCTGCGTGACCATGACGATCGCGCGACGGAGATCCTTCGGGTGCAGCGAGCGCAGATCGACCCCGTCGAGGGTCACCCGCCCTTCGGAGGGGTCGTAGAAGCGCGAGATGAGCTTGGCGAGCGTCGACTTGCCGGCACCGGTCGTTCCCACCAGGGCGATCGTCTGCCCCGCCGGGATGTCGAGCGAGAAGTTCGGGAGGATCGTCTTCTCGCCGTTGTACCCGAAGGTCACCTCGTCGAACTCGATGTGTCCGCGCGACTCCCACAGGTCGACCGGCTTCTCGGGGTCCGGAACCGTCGGCACCTCTTCGAGCACGCCCGACACCTTCTCCAGCGCGGCCGTCGCCGACTGGTAGGAGTTCAGGAACATGGCGATCTCCTGCATCGGAGCGAAGAAGTTGCGCACGTACAGCACGGCGGACAGCAGCACACCGACCGTGAGCGCCCCCTCGGAGACGCGGATGCCGCCCCACAGCACGACGATGCCGAGCACCAGCGCGGCCACACCCATGAGTCCGGGCTCGAACGTGCCGAACAGCAGCATCGAGCGACGGTTGACATCGCGGTACTCGCCCGCGATCTCCTGGAACGCCTTGTCGTTGCGGGGCTCCTTGCGGAACGCCTTCACGGCGCGGATGCCGGTCATCGTCTCGACGAACTGCACGATCACCTTGGCACTGATCACGCGCGACTCGCGGTAGACGAGCTGCGAGCGCGAGTAGAACCACTTCATCAGGAAGAACAGCGGCACTCCGCCGATCGCGAGGATGAGTCCGGACTGCCAGTCCCATACGCACAGGGCGATGAAGGTGAACAGGCCGAAGAGCACGCCGGAGACGAGCTCGTTCAGGCCGCCGTCCAGGAGCTCCTTGATCGAGTCGAGGTCACTCGTCTGGCGCGAGATGATGCGGCCAGACGTGTACGACTCGTGGAACTCCAGGCTGAGGCGCTGGGTGTGCAGGAAGATGCGCTTGCGCAGATCGAGCAACACCGCCTGGGTGAGCTTGGCGGCGATGATCACGTACCAGGCGATCAGGACGGCGGCCAGCGCTCCCGCCAGCAGGTAGATGCCGCCGATCATGAAGGTCGGCATCCAGTCGGCCCGTTCGATGGCCGCAGGCAGTGCGCGGTCGAGGCCGATGCTGATGAGGATGGGGCCGGCGACCTGCAGAGCGGTCGACACGACCAGCACCGCGGCGGCCAGCACGATCCGCGGCTTCAGAGGGCTGACCAGGGATCCGAGCAACCGGAGGGACCGACGACGGATCTCCCTGCTCTCGTCACGGGTGTATTCGGAACGGTCCTCGTTCTGGGTTCCGGTGATGGCGGAGCTCATCGCTGCACCTCCTTCTCGGTGATCGGGTCTTCGTCGGCGGCTCGCATCCCGAGGCCCTCCTGGACCTCTTCGTCGATCTCGGCCTGTTCATCGCGGATCACCGGGATCGCCCCGGTCCGCGCCGCCTCCTCCGCCTCCAGGCTGGAGATGACGTGACGGTAGTGCCGGCTCGTCTTCAGCAGCTCGGAGTGCGTGCCCACCGCCGTCACGCGACCGGCTTCCAGCAGGGCCACGCGGTCGGCGAGCGCCACGGTCGATGGCCGGTGCGCGACGATCATGGCCGTGGTGTCGGCGAGCACGTGGCGAAGGGCCTCCTCGACGAGAGCCTCGGTGTCGACGTCGAGCGCCGACAGCGGGTCGTCGAGGACGAGAACCTTCGGGTTCGCCGCCACCGCGCGAGCGAGGGCGAGTCGCTGCCGCTGGCCGCCGGAGAGGCTGAGCCCCTCCTCGCCGATGACCGTCTCGACGCCGTCGGGCAGCGCATCGACGAACGACGCCTGGGCGACGTCGAGGGCTTCGCGCAGCACGCGCTCCCCCTCCTCGCTGTGCACATCGAGCTCGGCACGGCCGAGGAGCACGTTCTCCCGGACCGTCGCCGAGAACAGCGTCGCGTCCTCGAACGCCATCGCGATGTGCTGACGGAGTTCCGCGAGCGGAAGGTCGCGCACATCGACGCCGTCGAGCGTGACCCTGCCACCGGTCACGTCGTACAGACGAGTGGGCAGCGTGGTGAGCGTGGTCTTGCCGCTGCCGGTGAGTCCGACCAGCGCCATGGTCTCACCGGGGCGCAGCACCAGGTCGATGCCGTCGAGCAGATCGCGCTCGTGGGCGCCCGCATCCTGGTAGCGGAAGTGCGCGTTCTCGAACGCGAGCTCTCCGCGGGGGTTCCCGATGTGCACCGGGTTCTCCGGGTCGGTGATGGTGTTGGTCTCCGAGAAGATGTCGAACACACGGTCGGTCGCCGTGCGGGCGTCGAGCATGAACGAGAACAGGAAGCCGATCGACTCGATGGGCCAGCGCAGCACGACCGCCATCGCGAAGAACGCGAACAGCTGCGCCTCGTCGATCTGCCCCACCGAGATCAGCCAGATGCCCGACATCAGGCTCAGACCGAACGCGATCTGCGGCATGAGGTCGAGCCAGAACCAGATGGACGCGATCGCGCCGGCCTTGCTCATCTCGGTCTCGCGCAGAGTCTCGGCCTGACGGCTGAAGCGGCTGAGGGCGTGCGTGCCGCGCCCGAACGCCTTGAGCACGCGGATGCCGTGCACGCTCTCCTCCACGCTGGTGGCGAGGTCACCGGCCTGATCCTGGCTGCGACGGGTGAGGGCGCCGTAGCGCTTCTCGAACAGGTAGCCGCGGATCCACAGCGGGATCGCGGTCACCAGGAAGATCACGCCCAGCAGCCAGTGCCACCGGAACAGCAGCACGGATCCGATGATGATCGTGAGGATGTTGACCACGAGCAGCACGAGGCCGAACGCGAGCCAGCGGCGGATGAGGCCGATGTCCTGCATCATGCGGCTGAGCAGCTGACCGGAGCCCCACCTGTCGTGGAACGACACCGGGAGGGTCTGCAGGCGCGAGTACAGCTCGGTGCGCATCTTGTACTCGACCTCGGTCGAGGGGTTGAGCACGAACTGGCGTCGCAGCCAGACCATCAGTGCCTCGCCGAGAGCGAGGGCGAAGACGGCGACGGCGCCCCAGACGATGGCGCTGAGATCACCGGAGTAGACCGGGCCGCTGATGATCTGCTCGAGAACGATCGGGATCATCAGGGCGATGACGGCGGCGATGAGCGCGCTGGCGGCACCGCCGGCGAGCCGCCAGATGACGGGTTTCACGAAGGGCTTCAGGCGCCACAGTGCGGCCGGAGTGGAAAGGGTCGATGACGGCGAGGGGTTCTGCGCGGAAGGCGAGGAAGACATGTCTCTCAGACGAGTTTCGTATGGACAGCGGGTGCGGAAGGGGACGGATGCGAGAGCGGACTCACAGAGTCCGGCATCCGACGAAGAAGGGGCGGGGTGGCTCTAGGAGAGCGGGCGCGCCGTGGTCGAGCCGAGAGCTGCGATCCGCGCGATGGCGATCGTGGTCATGGTGTCCTCCTCAGGGGCTCGGCGATGTCGTCCGGTTGGCGCGACAGCCCACCAGCCTATTGCTGTGAACCAGCTGAAAGCAAGAGTCATTCCCGATTCCTGCGCCGCGATCGTCGAGGTCGCGAGAAAGGAGACCTCGTGACGCTCAGGCGCCGGCGGTGACGGCGAGCTCCGACCGGAGGAAGCGTCGCAGGTTGCCGCCCAGCACGGCGAGGATGTCCGCCTCCGGCCAGCCGCGGCGCAGCAGAGCCTCGGTCACGAGCGGAAGCCCGGTCGGACCATCGAGTCCTGGGAGGTAGCGGTCGGCGGGGACTCCCTCGATCGTCGTCTGCACGCAACACGGGGCCGTCGTGTCCGCGAGCACCTCGCGGACGAAGTCCGACCCCATCCCGACGTGCGCGATCCCCGCGACCGACACCACCCGCTCGAAGTGGTCGATCAGGGTGTCGATCGTGTAGGCGCTCTCGTGCAGGTAGGGCGCGAAGAAGTTGACGCACACGACTCCCCCGCTCTCCGCGACCCCGGCGATCTGCGCGTCGGTCAGGTTGCGGTGGTGGTCGAACAGCGCACGCGCCGAGGAATGCGTGGCCATGACGGGCCGTGTGGCGATCTCGAGCACGTGGTCGACTCCGCTCGCTCCGAGGTGGCTGATGTCGAAGATCATGCCGACGCGCTCCATCTCCGCGAGCGCCCGGATTCCGGTGCGGGTGAGCCTGCTGCCCGCGGCGTCTTCGCCGCTGCCGTCGGCGAAGGCGCTGCGTCCGAAGTGCGCGACCGCGCCGATCCGGATCCCGAGGCGATGCACGGTCTCCAGCAGCTCGACGTCGTCGGCGATTCCGGGCATCCCCTCCAGGGCGAGCACCAGCGCGATGCGCCCTTCGCCGATCACGCGGTCGATGTCATCGCCGTCCAGGCACAGCCCGACGGCGTCCGCGTTGCCCTCCGCCAGCCGGTGGGCGGCTTCGATCATGCGCAAGGTGCGACGCAGTGCCCCCTCCGGGCGGTACACGTCGTCGATGAACACGGGCAGGACCTGAAGGTCCACACCGCCCTCCTGCAGCTGCGGGAGCCACTGCGTACGGAAGTAGTCCGACCACTCATCCGAGGGGCGGGTCGCCACCGAGCACAGCAGGTCGTTGTGCGCGTCGGCGACGACGGCACGGCGGTGGAGGACGAGTGCATCGTTGGCGGTCACGGGATGAGCCTACGGCCGCGTCGGTGCGGATGCTTCGTCGACGGGCACCATGACGACAACCCGTCGTGGTGCCCGCGGCTCAAACGCCGGCGCTCTCCCGCGCGAGCAGACTCTCCTTGACGTCGAGACCCCAGGCGAATCCGCCGAGGCCGCCGTCGGTACGCAGCACGCGATGGCAGGGCACGAACAGCGCGGGCGCGTTGCGGGCGCAGATGGACGCCGCCGCCCGCACGGCCCGAGGGTTGTCGAGCTGTGTCGCGAAGCTCGTGTAGGTCAGCGGCTCGCCCGGCTCGATCGCCCGAAGCGCCGACCAGCCGGCGAGCTGGAGCGCGGTTCCGGACTGCTTCACGGCGACCGCGTCGATGGCCGAGAGTTCGCCCGCGTAGTAGGCGAGTGCGGCGGCTGCGGCATCGGTCTCTCCCTCGCGGAACTCCTCGGGACGATGCGCAGCGGACAGCCGGCCGAGGATCACCTCGACGTCGGAGGTCCAGCCGGAGGCCAGCACCCGCTGACGGTCGTCGGCGAGGATCGTGAAAGCGCCGTCCGGGGTCTCGATGGTCTGGAGGATGGCGGTCATGAGGTCTCCTTCGTCGTGGTGTCGCCGGTGGGGGCTGGGTGGGCGGTGGGGGCGGGGTGGGCGGCGGATGCGCGCCGAGATGCGCCAGGGCGCACCGGGGCGGCGCGCCAGAGGTGTGCGCTGAGGTAGCTGCGCCACGGTGCGGTGCGCTCGGACCACGCCGTGAGTGCTCGGGCCTCCCCGGGCAGGCCCGCCGCCGCCGCGCCGGCGCGCAGTGCGACGTCACCCGGCAGCAGCACATCGGGATCGCCGAGCACACGCATGCGCACGTAGTCGGCGGTCCAGGGGCCGATACCCGGCATCGCGAGCAGTGCGGCACGCTGCTCGGTGCCGTCGTCGCCGACCGTCAGCCGCAGGGACCCGTCGGCGAGAGCGGCTGCGGCGCCCGTGATGGCGCGGATACGGGCGGCCGGTCCACGCAGCACCTCGGCACCGCGCTCGGCGATCGCCGTCATGGTCGGGAACAGCAGGCCGCTGTCGGTGCGCTCCCCGAGAGCCTCGGCGAGGGCGATGAGCGCCGTGCGGGCGGCGACCACGGTGATCTGCTGCCCGACCATGGCACGGACGAGCATCTCGTGCGGATCGGCGGATCCCGGCACGCGGATGCCCGGAGTGCGGGCGACGAGCGGCGCGAGCTCGGGGTGCGCGCAGAGCGCCTCTTCGATCGCGAGCGGGTCGGCATCGAGGTCGAAGATGCGCCGCACCGTCGACACCAGCGGGGCCAGGTCGCCCAGCCGCGCGACGCGGGCGCGCAGATGCAGGCGCGCCGTCTCGTCCTGGCGCACCTCGAACCAGGCGGGACCGCCCGACATGCGCAGGTGTCGGGAGAACGACGTCGCCGTGACCTCCTCGATCCCGGGGACGGCGCGCGCGGCCATCCAGGCGAAGATGCCGCTCGCGTCGAGCGGTCCTCGGTACGGCAGCACGAGGTCGATCGCGCCGGGTGCCGCCGACGCGTGTGACCGGCGACGTGCCCTGAGCTCACCCGGTGTGAGTGCGAAGACCTCGCGGATCGTGTCGTTGCACTGGCGGATGCTGGCGAAACCGGCGGAGAAGGCGACGTCGGAGATGGGCATGTCGGTGCCCACGAGAAGCATCCGCGCGGTGTGCGCTCGATGCGCCCTCGCCAACGCGAGAGGGCCCGCGCCGAGCTCGGTGCTGAGCAGGCGCGTGAGGTGCCTGCTGGAGTATCCCAGGCGCGCGGCCAACCCCGGGACGCCCTCGCGCTCGACGACGCCGTCGGAGATCAGGCGCATCGCACGCGCGGCGGTGTCGCCGCGGATGTCCCACGCCGGAGAACCGGGCGCGGCTTCAGGCAGACACCGCTTGCATGCCCGATACCCGGCCTCGTGCGCGGCGGCGCTCGTGGGATAGAACGTCACGTTCTGCGGTTTCGGCGTGCGTGCAGGGCAGCTCGGACGGCAATAGATCCCGGTCGATCGCACGGCCGTCACGAACTGCCCGTCGAAGCGGGTGTCGCGTGCGCTGATCGCACGGTAGCGCTCGTCGAAGCCGTTCGCGGGGAAGGTCATGCCCCCACTCTGCCACCCTCCGCCGACGTCGACTGGCGGAAATCGGACATGACTGTCGTAAGGCGGCTGGCCCTCCCGTCAGCGGCCTCGTCGAACCATCCGCCCGGCTGCGCGCAACGGCTTCGTCACCTTCCAGCTCGCGCTGCGGTGCACCGCTGCGAGTGCGTCGTCGCGCGCCACGATCACATCCGACAGGCGCGCCCGCTCCGTCTGCAGCATGTCCACGACGTCATGCAGGGACGCGACCTCCGCCTCCAGATGCGGGATGCGCGCGACCTGGGCGATCATCTCGCCGAGACGCTCGAAGTCAACGCGGATCCGGTCGGCGACCGACGTCTCCGCCTCGAAGAGTGCGCGCAGCGGCTCGTGCCGGATGTCCCCCACTGCGAGCACACCGAGCCCATGCCCGTGCTCGAATGCGAACACGCGCCCTGGTTCGGAGATCTCCTCCCAGAGGCGCCATACGCCGAAGTCGTCGCGTCGTTCGGCGATGTCGTGGAAGAGGATCACTCCTCCGTCGCGAACCGTGTCACGCCACTGCTCGTAGTCCTCGCGGGCGTCCTCGTACCCGTGGCGTCCGTCGATGTGCAGGAGATCGACGGACGCCGCGGCGAAACGCGGACGTGTGTCGGAGAAGTAGCCGCGATACAGTTCGACCGACGACGGGTAGTCGCGCGACGCGATCGAGCGCACGGACTGGTAGATGGAATCGTCGTAGAAGCCGGCGTGGTCATCGCCCTCCCAGCTGTCCAGGGCGTTGATGGTGAGCGGATGCCCGAGCCTCTTCGCGGCCTCGGCGAAAGCGAAGCACGAGAAGCCGTTGTGGGTGCCCAGTTCCACCACGTCTCGCGGGCGCAGCACGTCGATGAGCCAGGCGGCGAACGCACCGTGCGTGACCCAGGCCGAATCCACGAAGTGCGCCGGCATCCAATAGGACGTCGGTCTCAGCCATGGCACAGCCGACATGCCTTCGCTCGACGTCGCACGCGCCTGTGCTTCCATACTGTCGCCCCATCGCCCCAGTGAGGCCCCAGTATATAGGTGCCACGCGGGCGTGCGACGGGAACACGCTCCCGATGACGGCGAGCGCTCAGTGGAAGAAGTGACGCTCCCCGGTGAAGAACATCGTCACGCCGGCCTTGCGCGCAGCGTCCACGACCTCCTCGTCGCGCACCGAGCCACCCGGCTGCACGATCGCCGTGACTCCGGCGTCGATCAGCACCTGGGCCCCATCCGCGAACGGGAAGAAGGCATCGGACGACGCGACCGATCCGGCGGCGCGCTCCCCCGCACGCTCGACCGCGAGGCGGCACGAGTCGACGCGGTTGACCTGGCCCATGCCGACACCCACCGTGGCGTTGTCCTTCGCGAGCACGATCGCGTTCGACTTGACCGCGCGGCACGCCTTCCAGGCGAAGATGAGGTTCTCCATCTCCTCGTCGCTCGGACGCTCTCCCGAGACGAGCTCCCAGTTCTTCGCGACCGAGACGATGTCGTCCGGGAAGCGGTCGGCATCCTGCAGCAGCAGTCCGCCGGAGACGAGGCGCACATCCATGCGCTCCTGCTGCCAGTCCTCGGGCAGCTGCAGCAGACGCAGGTTCTTCTTCGCCTTGAACACCTCGAGCGCGGCCGGCTCGAACGACGGCGCGACGATGACCTCCGTGAAGATGTCCTTGAGGTTCTCTGCCATCTTGAGCGTCACCGTGCCGTTCGCCGCGATCACGCCGCCGTAGGCCGAGACCGGGTCGCACTCGTGGGCGCGCAGGTGGGCGCTGGCGATCGGGTCGAGGGCGTTCGGCGCGGTGGTCGCGATGCCGCACGGGTTGGCGTGCTTGATGATCGCGACGGCGGGCTTGATCATGTCGTACGCGGCGCGCAGGGCGGCATCCGCGTCGACGTAGTTGTTGTACGACATCTCCTTGCCCTGCAGCTGCCTGGCCTGAGCGATGCCGTGACCGCCGGCGCGCGTGTAGATCGCGCCGCGCTGGTGCGAGTTCTCGCCGTAGCGGAGAGTGGCGAGGCGCTCGGCCTGGATCGTGAGATGGGTCGGGAGGTCGCCGTCGTCCTGCAGCGTGCCCTCGGCGAACCAGGAGGCGACCGCCGTGTCGTAGGCCGCCGTGTGTGCGAAGGCACGGGCGGCGAGCTCGCGGCGCTGGGAGACCGAGGTGCCGCCCTGGGCGAGCGCTGCGATGATCCCGGGGTACGACTGCGGCGAGACGACGATCGCCACATTGGCGTGGTTCTTGGCTGCGGCACGCACCATCGCGGGTCCGCCGATGTCGATCTGCTCGACCACGTCGTCGCCGACGGCGCCCGAGGCGACGGTCTCGACGAAGGGGTAGAGGTTGACGACGACCAGTTCGAAGGGGGTGATGTCGAGCTCGGCGAGCTGGCGCTCATGGTCCTCGAGGCGCAGGTCGGCGAGAAGGCCGCCGTGGATCTTGGGGTGCAGCGTCTTGACGCGTCCGTCGAGCATCTCGGCGACGCCCGTGACGGCGGCCACGTCTGTGACAGGGAAGCCCGCATCGCGGATGGTCGACGCCGTCGAACCGGTCGAGACGATCTCGACACCCGCATCTGCCAGAGCCGCGGCCAGGACGAGCAGGTCGGTCTTGTCGCTCACCGAGACGAGCGCGCGCCGGATCGGCACGGTGTCGCGGTCGCGGTAGAGCGTGGGGTCGTGGCGGGGGCCGGCCATGATGGCTCCTTCGTGCGGGGGCGTCGGGTGGAGGGGTCAGGAAGAAGGGCTGAGGGCGAGATCACCGTCGGCGATCGCGCGGACGACGTCGATGAGCAGACGGCGCTCGACGGGCTTGATCCGCTCGTGCAGGCTGTGCTCGGTGTCGCCGTCGAGGATCGGGACTCGTTCCTGGGCCAGGATCGGGCCGGTGTCGACACCGTCGTCGACGACGATGACGCTGGCGCCGGTCTCGGCCGCACCGGAGGCGAGCGCATCGCGGACACCGTGCGCACCGGGGAACTCGGGCAGGAATGCGGGATGGGTGTTGATGAGGCGCGGCGAGTACTGCGCGACGAGTGACGGCGGCAGCAGACGCATGAGTCCGCTGAGGACCACGAGGTCCGGGTTCCAGACGGCGAGCTGGCGCGCGAGCTCTTCGCCCCACGCCTCGCGGCTGTCGTGCTCGTGCCACGGCACCGTGAAACTGGGGATGCCGAACTCCTCGGCGTGAGCGAGCCCGTCGGCTTCGCGGTCGGCTCCGACGACGATCAACCTGGCGGGGAAATCGGGATGACGAGCGGCCTCGAGGAGGGCGCGAAGATTCGAGCCGGTGCCCGAGATGAGAACGGCGACCGTGAGCACGCGCCCAGTCTACCGGGGTGGGACGACCTGTTCCGCCCGACGTCCGCACATACGCGGCGGGTGTCAGTCGCGGTCGACTCGAGGCGGTGTGAAGCCGCGGAGATCGTCCAGGGGTGCCGTGTCGTCGAAGGTCTGCGTGTCGGAGAAGGGGATCCCCGGCACCGCGCCGGCCGCGGGTGCACCGGCCGACGTGAGGCTCGGGTCGAGCTCCGTCATCTCGGCGATCCAGCGGTCGGTACGTTCCTCGGCCAACTCATCGCGATGGCGCGGGGAGAGCAGCAGGATCGCCGCTCCCACGAGGACCTCCAGACCCAGCGCGAGCATGAACGCCGGTGCCGAGGGGCCGACCTCCGCCAGTCGACCGGGACCCATCGAACCGCTCGCCAGCACGGCCGCGAGACCGAAGACTCCCGCGCTCACGCCGGCGATCCCCACCGCGATCGCGGCGCGCTGCATCATGCCCAGCGGCGTGCCCTCCCAGACGAGACGGGAACGAACGGCCCAGCCTGCGAAAGCTCCGGCGGCGATCGGGACGAGCACGACGATCAGCATCCACATCGAGCTGTTCTCGGGCAGCAGCCCGAACACGGGGATGCCGGGCACGACTCCCAGCTGCGTGCCCGCGGGCGACACCGCGGTTCCCGCTCCGACGGCGAAGCCGGGACCGGCGAGCCAGGATGCGGCCCACACGATGAGGGTCGGCAGGTAGACGAGCTGCGCCAGGGTCATCACGGTCGCACCGAGCGCATCGACGCGGGCGGACTGGAACAGGGCGACGACCTCGCCGCCCCGGAACAGCGTCATCACGGCGAGCGCCAGGGCTGCCGCGCCGACGACGCCGACCAGCGCGAAGGCCGTGCCGCGCACGATCGCGACGGGCACGGGCGCCCAGTCCTCGCCGGCGTCGATGCGGTCGTGGAGACGGTCGAGGATGCCGCCGTCGCCCTCCTCCCATGCGACGCGGACGGCACCGCAGAGCGTACCGACGAGGTAAACGGCGGCAGGGAGGACGATCGCGAGGAGGAGCGGGGTCTGCACGGCCTCCAGCCGCGCCGTCAGCGCGACGCCCGTGGAGATCGCGGCGAACACCACCGTGCCCGACAACGATCCGAGCAGCCAGGCCCCGGCCGACGCGGCCCTGGACCCCGAGCGCGCGGCGAAGAGCAGCGTGAAGAGCAGGAACGCCAGCGGTGTGATCGACACCGCGAACGATGCCGCCTCCGACGGGATCGCGAGAGCGACGAGGAGCTCGTCCGGGATGGTGACCGCCAGAGGCACCCCATGGCCGAGCTCCCAGAGCGTCCCGGTGAGCGGCCAGAGCGCGCCCCAGTCGGCTGTGATGCCGAAGGCGAGCGTCCACAGCAGCGTCAGCGGCGCGAGCAGCACGACGAGACCGACCGCCGCGGCGATGGCGGCGTCGAAGGCGGCGAGGAGCGCGACGAGGAGGCGTTGCATAGCGTTTCGAGACTACGACGAGTTGCCGACGAAGCCCCGGGGGCGCGCGTGAGGTCGGCGACACGATAACGTTTCTCCGGAGGTTTCCCGATGACAACTGCCCCGCCCGCCCCGGCATCCACCGAGCCCAAGAACTCCCTGGACCGCTTCTTCGAGATCAGCAAGCGCGGATCCACGATCGGCACCGAGATCCGAGGGGGTCTGGTGACGTTCGTCACGATGGCCTACATCGTGATCCTCAACCCGATCATCCTCTCCGGCAAGCCCGACGTCGCCGGAGACATGCTCAGCTTCAACGCCGTGGGCGCCGCCACCGCCCTGACCGCCGGCGTGATGACGATCCTGTTCGGGCTCGTCACGCGCCTGCCGTTCGGCTTCGCCGCAGGACTCGGCATCAACGCCTTCGTCGCGTTCTCGGTCGTCGGCCAGGTGACCTGGCCCGAGGCCATGGCACTCGTCATGATCAACGGTGTCGTCATCGTGCTGCTCGCCGCCACCGGGCTGCGCAAGGCGATCTTCGACGCCGTCCCCTTCCAGCTGAAGATCGCCATCACGGTCGGCATCGGCCTGTTCATCGCCTTCATCGGCTTCGTCAACTCGGGCTTCGTCACCGCGACCGGCGCCTCGTCTCCCCCGGTCGGCCTCGGTGTGAACGGCTCGGTCGCGACCGTGCCGACCTTGCTGTTCGTGATCACGCTGCTGCTCACCGGCATCCTCGTCGCTCTCAAGATCAAGGGCGGCATGCTGATCGGCCTCATCGGCGGCACCGTGCTCGCGGTCATCGTCGAGGCGATCTGGCACATCGGCGCCCGCGGCTTCGACGACGAGGGCAACGTGGTGAACCCCGGCGGCTGGGGCCTCACGGTACCTGCGCTCAGCGGCTCTCCCGTCGGCGTTCCCGACCTCAGCCTGATCGGC
This sequence comes from Microbacterium sp. PAMC22086, assembly GCF_019443525.1. Classification (NCBI taxonomy): domain Bacteria; kingdom Bacillati; phylum Actinomycetota; class Actinomycetes; order Micrococcales; family Microbacteriaceae; genus Microbacterium; species Microbacterium sp. PAMC22086. The sequence continues at coordinate 3,184,494 of NZ_CP080380.1, forward strand.
GCCGTCGACTTCAGCTTCGACCTCAGCAAGGTCAGCCTCGTCGCGATCGTGATGATCGTCTTCACACTGCTGTTCACGAACTTCTTCGACGCGATGGGCACCATGACGGGCCTCGCGAAGGAGGCGAACCTCGCCGACGACAACGGGGACTTCCCGCGCATCAAGTCGGCGCTGGTGGTCGAGGGCGTCGGTGCGATCGCCGGTGGTGCGACCTCCTCGTCCTCGAGCACGGTCTTCATCGAGTCGGGCGCCGGCATCGGCGAGGGCGCCCGCACGGGTCTCGCGAACGTCGTGACCGGCGTGGTGTTCCTGATCGCGATGTTCCTGACCCCGTTGACCTCGATCGTCCCGACCGAGATCGCCGCAGCGGCGCTGATCATCGTCGGCGCAATGATGATGGCGCAGATCCGCTACATCGACTTCAGCGACTTCCGCGTGCTGCTGCCGGTGTTCCTCACCGTCTCGGTCATGCCTCTGACCTACTCGATCGCGAACGGCATCGGTGCGGGCTTCGTCAGCTGGGTGCTCATCCACGCGTTCTCGGGCAAGGCCAAGACCATCAGCCCGCTGCTGTGGGTCGTGGGTGCCGGCTTCCTGATCTTCTTCGCCCGAGGTCCGATCGAGGCCCTCTTCGGCGTCGGAATCTGACACCGATTCGAGATCACGAGAGGGGCGGGTGCTGCGGCACCCGCCCCTCTCTCGTGCCTCCATCCGCCGCGGCCGTCACATGCATGAGCATCCGCCGGATGCAGGAGCACACGCCCCGAGCAGTCATGCATCCGTCGAGAAGTCATGCATCTGACGAAGACGGCTACCTCTCGAGGCTCAGGCGTAGGCGGCCGCGAACTCCGGCGACGGCTCGATCGGCTCGATCACGTCGATCAACACGCCGCCGGGCGCCTCGATGATGAAGTGTCGCTGCCCGAAGGCCTCGTCTCGAAGGGGCAGTCGCTCGGGAAGACCCTGCTCCCCCACCAGTCGCGCATGTTCGGAAGCCGCATCCGGCACCTCGACGTTCAGCAGCAGACCACGCACGGGCTCGCGGAAGCCCTCCGGAATCGTCTCGTGCGCCCGGTCGAGGATCGCGAGCTCACCACCGTCGATGCGCAGGCTCACGTACCAGTCAGCCTTGAACACCACCTCGAAGCCGAGCTCCTCGCGATAGAAGCGCGCGGCGGTGGCGACATCGTCCACCATCAGCACCGGATAGAAGCTCGTGATCTGCATGACTTCCCCTCTTACGTACACTGTGTTTGTATCTGGCGGGACTAGGATACATACAACCTGCATGTAAAGGAAGACCATGGCCCGAGCATCCGCGGCCGACGCCGCCGAGACTGCACGACGCATTCTCGAGACCGCCGCGTCCCACTTCGCCGCGCAGGGATACGGGGCAGCGTCCGTCGACGAGATCGCCCGCGCATCTGCGGTGACCCGTGGAGCCGTCTATCACCACTACACGTCGAAGCCGCTGCTGTTCGCCGCCGTCGCCGCGGAGCAGCAGCGGATCGTCGCCGATGCGATCGTCACAGCCACCGCGGAAAGCACCCCGGACACCGCGCTCCGCGACGGCAGCCACGCGTTCCTCGACGCCATCACCCGGGGAGCGGCGTCGCGCGTGCTGCTCATCGACGGTCCTGCCGTTCTGGGGTGGGAGGAGTGGCGCCGACTCGACGGAGAGGGACCGGAGCAGGAGCTGCGCACCGGCCTGCGCGAGGCCGGCGTCTCCCCCGCCCTCCTGGGCCCGCTCACCGCGGCGCTGTCCGGGGCGATGAACGAACTGGCCCTCTGGCTCGTCGCCAGCCCGGACGACGACGCGCGAACGGATGCGCACGCGGCGCTCGATCGCCTCCTGAATGCCGTGGCGCCGCGGAGCTGAGCCGGGGCGCTGCCCGCCGTCGAGCAGCCGACCGAACGGGCACGGACGGGCATGAAAGAAGGCCCCGGAGTGGAGTCCGGGGCCTTCAGATCAAGCGTAGCTCAGATCAGAGCGCTTCGATGATCGCGCGCATCAGGTCTGCCGTCTCGGACGGCGTCTTGCCGACCTTGACGCCGGCGGCCTCGAGGGCCTCCTTCTTCGCCTGAGCGGTACCGGCGGAACCGGACACGATCGCACCGGCGTGACCCATGGTCTTGCCCTCGGGAGCGGTGAAGCCCGCGACGTAGCCGACGACCGGCTTGGTGACGTTCGCCTTGATGTAGTCGGCCGCACGCTCCTCGGCGTCGCCGCCGATCTCGCCGATCATCACGATCGCCTTGGTCTCCGGGTCGGCCTCGAACGCGGCGAGCGCGTCGATGTGCGTGGTGCCGATGACCGGGTCGCCGCCGATGCCGATGGCGGTGGAGAAGCCCAGGTCGCGCAGCTCGAACATCATCTGGTAGGTCAGGGTGCCCGACTTCGACACGAGGCCGATCGGTCCCTTGCCCGTGATGTTCGCCGGCGTGATGCCCACGAGCGCCTCGCCCGGCGTGATGATGCCGGGGCAGTTCGGGCCGATGATGCGGGTCTTGTTGCCCTTGCTCTGGGCGTAGGCCCAGGCCTCGGCCGAGTCGCCGACGGGAACGCCCTCGGTGATCACGACGAGCAGCGGGATCTCGGCATCGATGGCCTCGATCATCGCGTCCTTCGTGAAGGCGCCGGGCACGAAGGCGATCGACACGTCGGCGCCGGTCTCCTTCATGGCCTCGGCGACCGAGCCGAAGACGGGCAGCTCGACGGCGTTGCCGTCCTTGTCGGTGTGCGAGACCGTGGTGCCGGCCTTGCGGGCGTTCACGCCACCGACGACCTGGGTGCCGGCCTTGAGCATCAGTGCGGTGTGCTTGGTGCCCTCGCCGCCGGTGATGCCCTGGACGATGACCTTGGAGTCCTTGTTGAGGTAAATCGACATTCTTCTCGTCCTTCAGTCTCAGGCGTTGGCGAGCTCGGCGGCCTTGTCGGCGCCCTCGTCCATGGTGGCGGCCAGGGTCACGAGCGGGTGCGCGTACTCGGCGAGGATCGCACGACCCTCGTCGACGCGGTTGCCGTCGAGGCGCACGACGAGCGGCTTGGAGGCCGTGGCGCCCAGCGTCTCGAGGGCACCCTTGATGCCGTTGGCGACGGCGTCGCACGCCGTGATGCCGCCGAAGACGTTGACGAACACGCTCTTGACCTGCGGGTCGCCGAGGATGACGTCGAGGCCGGCGGCCATGACCTCAGCCGAAGCGCCGCCGCCGATGTCGAGGAAGTTGGCCGGCTTCACACCGTTGTGGTTCTCGCCCGCGTAGGCGACCACGTCGAGCGTGGACATGACCAGTCCTGCGCCGTTACCGATGATGCCGACCTCGCCGTCGAGCTTCACGTAGTTGAGACCCGACTCCTTGGCCTTGGCCTCGAGCGGGTCTGCGGCGTCCTTGTCCTCGAGCGCCTCGTGCTCGGGGTGGCGGATCTCGGAGGCGTTGTCGTCGAGCGTGACCTTGCCGTCGAGCGCGATGATGTCGCCCTCTTCGGTGCGGACCAGCGGGTTGACCTCGACGAGCGTCGCGTCCTCGCCCTTGTAGACGTCGAAGAGCTTCACGAAGACGTCGGAGACCTTCTCGACGAGGTCTTCCGGGAAGTTCGCCGCGCGGGCGATCTCGACGGCCTTCGCCTTGTCGATGCCGGTGAGCGGGTTGACCTCGACGCGCGCGAGCGCCTCAGGGCGCTCGACAGCGAGCTCTTCGATCTCCATGCCACCCTCGACCGAGCAGAGGCTCAGGTAGGAGCGGTTGGCGCGGTCGAGCAGCACGGAGAAGTAGAACTCCTCGGCGATGCGCGCGCCCTGCGCGACCATGACGCGCTTGACGACATGACCCTTGATGTCGAGGCCGAGGATGGCCTTCGCTGCCTCATACGCCTCGTCGGGCGTCTTGGCGACCTTGACGCCGCCCGCCTTTCCACGGCCGCCGGTCTTGACCTGAGCCTTGACGACGACCACTCCGCCGATCTTCTCGGCAGCCGCCCTCACCTCTTCAGGGGTGTCCGCGACGATGCCGGCGAGGACCGGCACTCCGTACTTTTCGAAAACGTCTCGTGCCTGGTACTCGTACAGATCCACTGTGGTTCCTTCACTGGGCTGCTGTCTGGTAATTCTCTCGATGTCGAGACATCGACCAGTCCCCCAGCCTACTACCTCGGCCTGGGCGCTCCTGCGGCCCCGGCTCTCAGCGCCGGGCGGGCACCCCTGCTCGTCGCGCCGGAAGCGCGGCCCGACGCAGCTGCCGGGTGATCAGGAACGGCAGCACCACCAGAGCGGCGCCGGTGGCGACGATCACGGGGCGCACCACGAGCACCGGCAGGGAGCCCCACAGGGCGATGAGTATCGCCCCGACCAGCACCGCCGCGAGCACGAGCTCGCTCACGAGCAGCTGTCTGCGCACCGCCGCACTGTCCTCGGCCAGAGTCGTCCGCCGCCCGTGCACGGTGATGTGGGGGGTCCATCGAGTGCCGTCCCACCAGCGCCGCGTGCCGCGCCGCCGCGTGTCGAACCAGCCGGCCGGGATCCCGTCATCTCTCACGCTCCTCAGTATGACGTCGGCGCCTCGGCGTCTCCGCCCGGCGAGGTCTAGGCTTTCGCCATGCACGAATCCGCAGAACTGCGCACCGGCGTCGTCGCCGCGGCGCTCGAACTCTTCAGCGCTCAGGGGTTCGACCAGACGTCGGTGGAGCAGATCGCCAAGGCCGCCGGAGTCTCCCGCTCGACGTTCTTCCGCCAGTTCGGCGGCAAGGAGGACGTGGTCTTCGCCGATCACGAGGTGCTCCTGGAACAGCTCAGGGAGTTCCTCGACGAGGGACACGACGATCCGTGGGGTGCGGTGTGCGCAGCCTCCGAGTCGGTCTTCGCCCACTTCGCGCACGATCCGGAACTCGCCAGGCGCCGCTACCAGATCGTGCGTCAGGTGCCCGTGCTGCGCGAACGCGAGATCATCACGGTCTTCCGCTATGAGCGCCTGTTCGACGACTATCTGCGCGGCGCGCTCCCCGGTGTCGACCCGTTGGATGCGGTCGGCTTCGCCGCCCTCGTGACGGCGGTGCACAACCACGTGCTGCGCCAGCTGCTGCGCGGCCGCAAGAAGGTGCCGCTGGCGACACTGCAGACGGCGCTGGCCGATGTGCGTCGTCGCTACGGCGTCGCCGGCGACGATGCCGTAGCCGCCCCGGACGACATGGTCGTGGCGGTGTTCCCCCGCTCCATGCCGATCGCCGAAGTCGGTCGCCGGCTGCAGTCCCAGCTCGACTAGTCTCGCGAGGGTCGTGGAACCGAGTATCGAGGAGTACGATACTTGGTGCCACGAAGGAGCCCCATGAGCACTGCAGCCTCCCCCTTCCCCGGCGAGCGCGTCTCGTCGTACGACATCACCGGACGTCAGGACAGCGACTACTACGCGGTCTTCTCCGACATCCCCGCTGCCGACCGTGCGGCGTGGGACCGTGCCAAGGCCTACATCGACGAGGTCGCCCCGCAGATGGCGGATGCCTGGGACCGTGCGGAGTATCCGCTCGAGGCTGCCCGGCGAATGGGCGAGATGGATCTCGTCGTCGACGGCGTCCAGCACCCCGCGCTCACGAGCCTGTCCCCGCTGGCCGCGGGCCTGGTGAACATGGAGATCTCCCGCGGCGACGGATCGCTGGGCACGATCCTCGCGGTGCAGGGCGGACTCGCGCTGCGCACGCTGGCGCTGTTCGGTTCCCCCGCACAGCAGGAGAAATGGCTCACTCGTGTCGCCGACGGCTCGGCGCTCGGGTCGTTCGCCCTCACCGAGCCCGACCACGGCTCGGACTCGGTCTCGCTGGAGACCGTGGCCCGCCGCGACGGCGACGAATGGGTCATCCGCGGGACGAAGAAGTGGATCGGCAACGGCGCCTCCGGCGGCATCACGTTCGTCTGGGCGCGCGTCGACGACGAGGGGGCCGAGGAGCACGGCGCCGTGCGGTGCTTCCTCGTGGAACAGGACACCCCCGGCTACACCGGCCGCGTGATCCGCGGCAAGGCCTCGCTGCGCGCGATCCACCAGGCGCACATCGTGCTCGACGACGTGCGGGTCCCGCTCGACGCCGTGCTGCCGGGGACGAAGAGCTTCAAGGATGCCTCCATCGTGCTGTACGCGACCCGCTCGGGCGTCGCGTGGTCGGCGCTCGGACACGCGACCGCCTGCTACGAGGCGGCGCTGGCGTATGCGACCCAGCGGGTGCAGTTCGGAAAGCCGCTCGCCAAGTTCCAGATGGTCCAGGAGCGCCTCACCCACATGCTCGAGGACCTCACCGCCATGCAGCTGTACTGCCGGCGCATGGCCGACCTCGAGACGGCCGGCGAGCTGCGCCCGACCCAGGCGTCGCTGGCGAAGTTCCACAACACGCGAGCCGCCCGCCGGATCGCCTCGACCGCCCGCGACATGCTCGGCGGCAACGGCATCCTCCTCGAGAACGGCGTGATGCAGCACATGGCCGACATCGAGGCCATCCACACCTACGAGGGGACCGAGAGCGTGCAGGCGCTGCTGCTCGGGCGCGACATCACAGGGATGAGCGCGTTCGTCTGAGCCGCTGTTCGCCGGGGTCGACTTACCGTCCGCCGGCGCGCACGTGGCGCTCTCTGCTCGCCGCTGCCCCGGCAACGGTCTGCACACCGAGCAGGAGGACCAGCGCCGCGACCGGCAGCGCCCATCCGCCGACGGCGGCATGCAGGATGCCGAGTCCGATCGGGCCGAAACCGGCGAGCAGGTAGCCGATCCCCTGGGCCATGGTCGACAGGTGCGCCGTGTGCGCCGCGTCGGGAGCCCGCAGCACGATGTAGGTCAGCGACAGCGTGATGGCGGTGCCCTGGCCGAGCCCGAGCAGCGTCATCCACACCCAGGGCGCGACTCCTCCCGGCACGACGAGGAGGCCGATCAGCCCCGCTGCGCACAGCAGCGTCGAGAGCAGGACGGGCAGCCACGTCGGCCGGATACGTCGCAGCATCATCGGCGCGAGGAGCGCTGCCGCGACCCCGGAGAAACTCGAGTACGACAGCAGCAGACCGGCATCGGCCAGCGGCACTCCGGCGTCCTGCAGCATCGTCGGGATCCATGTCAGCGCGGCGTAGTAGCTCAGACTCTGCAACCCCATGAACACCGTGACCGCCCACGCGACCGGGTCGCGCAGCAGCACCGACATCCGCGGCTCGTCCCGCGGCTCCGCGATCGCGTCGCCGGGCGTTCCGGCCACGCTCGCGGACCCGCGCACCGCCCGGGGCAGCCAGACCAGCAGCGCGAGGACCGCGGGTACGGCCCAGAACGCCAGCGCGCCACGTCATGACCCGTCGAGCGCGGTCATGAGCGGCACCGTGAAGGCGGCGGCCGCGGCAGCACCCACGAACAGCGCCGTGGAGTACAGCCCCATCATCAGACCGAGACGGTGCGCGAAGTCCTGCTTGATCACCGCGGGCATGCAGACGTTCGCGACCGCGATACCCGCGCCGACCAGCACCGTGCCGCCGAAGAGCGCCACCGGAGAGTCGAGGAGGCGGGTGCCGATGCCGACCGCCACGACGACGATCGTCAGCGCGAGCAGCCGATGCAGCCCGATCCGGCGGGTCAGCGTGGGGGTGAGGAAGGCGAAGGCACCGAAGGCGAACACGGGGATCGTCGTCAGCAGACCTGCCGCCGCGGAGGGGATGCCGAGGTCGCGCTCGATCGCCGGGAGCACCGGGCCGACCGAGGCGACGCCCATCCGGAGATTCAGCGCGATCAACAGCAGCCCGACGCCCACGTAGACCCCGAACAGGACGCCGCCGTGACGAGCCGACGGCGTGGTCAGCGGGGTCGGGGTGGCGTCGAGCGGCTCGTGCGTCGTGGTCATGCTTCGAGTCCAGCACCCGGGCACCGCATCAGAAAACACGTAAACTGCAACTCGATGTCGAATACACGCCAATCCGCTCGGCTCGTCGATCTGAGCCTGGTCGACTTCGACGCCCTCGCCACTCTGCCGATGGAGGGCGCCTACCGCTTCGCGCACGCCGAGACCTCACCGCGCCATGCCCATCCGCTCGGACACCTGGTGCATGCGGCTTCGGGAGTGCTCTCACTGCTCACTGACGACGGGGCCTGGATCGCGCCATCGACGCGCATGGCGTGGGTGCCCGCCGGCGCGGAGCACCGTCATCGCGCGCACGGACGCACCGACATGCGCATCGTCCACCTGACCGCGGAGCTCGCCGCGCGGCTGCCGACCACCCCCGCCGTCCTCGTCGCGACGCCGCTCGCACGAGAGGCCGTCCTGGCGATGACATCCGACCGCCCCCGCAGCGCGGGCGCGCTGGAGCACCTACGCCGGGTCATCGTCGACGAGGCGGTCACCGCCCCCGAGCAGCCGCTGCATCTGCCGGAACCGCACGACCCGCGTCTGCGTCGGGCGGCCCGGATCGTCGAGGACGACCTCGCCACGCCCGTGAGCCTCGGCGAGCTCGGCATGCGCACCGGAACCACCGAGCGAACCCTGAGCCGCCTGTTCCCTCGGGAGACCGGCATGGGATACCGGCAGTGGCGTCTCCAGCTACGCGTGCATCGTGCGCTCGTCCTGCTCGCCGACGGCACCTCGGTGCCCGAGACGGCCGCGGCCTGCGGGTGGGCGACGACCAGCCAGTTCATCCAGCAGTTCACACCGCTCGTGGGGATGACCCCCGGCCGCTACCGTCTGTCTCAGCACTCGGCGTGATGCGGTCGGCTCAGACCGCGCGCACCATGCACACGAGCCGCTCGCGATCGTCCCACGAGGGCACCCGCTCGAATCCCCGCGATTCATACAGACGCACGGGACCATCACGCCAGTCCCACACCGACAGCCGCACCTGCACGGCACCGAGAACGGCCGCATCGTCGAGGGCGGCGTCCAGCAGCGCCGAACCCACCCCGCGACCGCGCGCCGCAGGCTCCGCCCACAGGCGCTTGACCTCCGCCACCTCGTCGCGCACCGAGAGGACCACGACGCCGACGACGCGTACGCCCAGCAGCGCCACACGCACCCGGTGCGCGGCGTACGCCGCCGCAGGGTCTTCGACCTCGCGCAGGTAGCGTTCGGGCAGCGGCGGCACGGGATCGGGGGCGGCCCCGTGCTCCTGTAGGCTCTTCTCGAGCTCGGTCTGCTGCAGATAGGCGCGCACGGCCGCGCCGACCTCGATCGCATCGGGTCCCGTGAGGTCGGCGAGGCGGATCAGCGGTCGGTCGAGCGCTGATCCCGCAGCGGTGCTCATGTTCAGTCGCAGCCGCAGCCGCCGGACGGCGTCTTCACCATGAAGCACACGTCGCACACGCCGTAGTCGCGCTCCTCCACGGGCTTCGGGGCCTTCTCGGCGCGGGGCGCGGAGACACGAGGAGTCGTCGTGCGCTTCGCCGCACGCGGCGGCGTCAGCGGGATGAACTCGCTCGGGTGGCTGACGTAGAAGTACGGTGCGCGCCCCTCGCTCGGCTGCAGTCGCAACGGGGCGGATCCGACGACGAGACGCTCGTCTTCGGTGAAGCCGTTCGTGTAGGTGCGCCCGATGTGGAGCGGAGCGCCCTCGCCACGGCGGATCGCCTCGATGTAGCGACCGCGGTCGATGAACGAGCTGATCCCGATCTCTTCGACGATGGCGGTGATGAACGCGTGGTTGGACGGATCGATGCGATGCGCGCGCAACGCTTCCGGGAGCGAACGGTATGGACGGGAGGTGCCTGCGGGGGTCGGCCCCTGTGCTTCTTTCATCAGTTCCAGGATCGCACGCCCGGAGGGGTGCGTTCGACCGTTTTCCGCTCGTATACGTGCCAAACTGACGTCATGGCCCAGGCGACGATCATCGGCTCCGGCCCGAACGGGCTCGCCGCAGCCGTCACGCTCGCCCGCGCCGGCTACCGGGTGCGAGTGCTCGAGGGCGCCGACACGATCGGCGGCGGCGTGCGCACCAGCGAATCCACTCTTCCGGGGTTCAGGCACGACGTCTGCTCCGCCGTGCACCCGGCCGCCCTCGCCTCCCCGTTCTTCCAGGCGTTCGGCCTCGACCGGCGCATCGAGTGGATCCGCCCCGAGGCCTCGTACGCCCACCCGCTCGACGACGGACGCGCGGCGATCGCCTGGCGCGACATCGAGCGCACGGCGGCCGCGCTCGGAGTCGACGGCTCCGCCTGGACCTCGCGCCTGCGTCCGCTCAGCACCCACATCGACGGCGTCGTCGACTTCACCGGCAATCAGCTGCTTCGCCTCCCCCACGACCCGGTGACCGCCGCCCGCTTCGCGATCCGCATGCTGGACCAGGGAACCCCCCTGGCCGCTCGCGCCTTCCGCACCGAAGAGGCTGCGGCTCTGCTCTCGGGGGTCATCGCCCACGCGAACTCCGCCCTGCCCTCGTTGGCGGGCGCCGCCGCCGGCCTGCTGCTCGCCGCACTCGGGCACGCGGGCGGCTGGCCGTATCCGCGGGGCGGAGCGCAGCGCATCGCCGACGCGATGGTCGCCGACCTCGAGCAGCACGGCGGCACGGTCGAGGCGGGCACGCCCGTCTCCGACCTGGGGGCTCTGGACTGGGGCGATCCTCGTCGCGGGGACCTGCTGCTGCTGAACACCTCACCGCGGCTCGCGCTCACGCACCCCGACGTTCCTGCGGGTTACGCCCGCGCGCTCCGTTCGTACCGGTACGGGCCGGGAGCCGCGAAGGTCGACTTCGCCCTCGACGGACCGGTCCCGTGGGCGAACCCCGACGTCGCCCACGCGCCGACCCTGCATCTGGGCGGCACGCGCGCCGAGGTCTGGGCGAGCGAGAACGCCGTCGCCGCCGGACGAGTGAGCGCACGGCCCTATGTGCTCGCCGTGCAGCCCTCGTTCCTCGACGATTCCCGCGCTCCCGCGGGCAAGGCGGTGCTCTGGGCCTACATCCACGTGCCGCCGGGATCGGACCTCGACCCGACCGAGTCGATCACCGCGCAGGTCGAGCGCTTCGCACCGGGCTTCCGCGACCTCATCCTCGCGCACCACGCGGTGCCGGCATCGTCGCGCGAAGCGGTCAACCCCACGGAGATCGGTGGCGACATCTCCGGCGGAGTGTTCGACATGCGCCAGGCACTGCGGCGCCCGACCCTCTCCCCCGCCCCCTGGCGCACACCGATGCACGGTGTGTATCTGGCATCAGCCGCGACACCTCCGGGTCCGTCCGTGAACGGCATGGCCGGTTGGCACGCTGCCCGCACAGCTCTGCGGGATGCCGGTGAACCTGCAACCCTCTCCGACCTCTTCGACTGATCCCCTCCCCTTCCGCCGCGGATCGCCTGCGGCCAGGATGGGACCATGCGCTACGAGATCCCGGCTCCGATGCTCGCCAAGGCGGTGCCGGCGGTACCCGACCCGGCGAAGACCCCCGGCGGCCTGCTGTACGAGCCGAAGTGGGACGGATTCCGCGGGCTCATCGCCTGGGACGGCGAGACGGTGGAGATCGGGTCGCGCGGCGCGAAGCCCCTGACCCGCTACTTCCCCGAACTGGTCGAGGCGATCCCCGATCTGCTTCCTGGCCCATGCCTGCTCGACGGCGAGATCGTGGTCGCCACCGGGGCCCATGGCTCGCAGCGCCTGGATTGGGAGGCGCTGAGCCAGCGCATCCACCCCGCGGCTTCACGCATCGCGAAGCTCTCCGTCGAGACACCTGCGATGTTCGTCGCCTTCGACCTGCTCGCCTCAGGGGAAGACGATCTGCTCGCCGAGTCCTTCGAGACCAGGAGGGCACGTCTCGAGACTCTCATGGAGGGCGTCGAGCATCCGCTGCACCTCACGCGCACGACCCGTGATCGGGATGCGGCGGTGCGCTGGCTCGCCGAGTTCGAGGGCGCGGGTCTCGACGGCGTCGTCGCGAAGCCGCTCGACCAGCCCTACGCCCCGGGCAAGCGCACCCTGTTCAAGATCAAGCACGCCCGCACGGCCGACGTCGTCGCGCTCGGCTACCGCATCCACAAGTCCGGTTCAGGAGTCGGCTCGCTCCTGGTCGGGCTGTACGGCGGCGACGGAGTGCTTCGTCAGGTCGGCGGAGTGGCGGCGTGGAGCGACGCCCGCCGACAGGAGCTCGTCGAGGAGCTCGCCCCGCTGGTCGAACGTGACGAAGCAGGAGACGCCGTGACCGCGGAGGGCGAGAGGTCGCGGTTCAGCGGATCGAAGGATGTGAGCTTCGTGCGTCTGCGCCCCGAGCGGGTGCTCGAGGTGCGCTACGACCAGCTCGAAGGTGCCCGCTTCCGCCACACCGTGCAGTTCGAGCGCTGGCGCCCCGATCGCGATGCCCGCTCGTGCACCTACGAGCAGCTGGACACCGTCGCCGGCTACGACCTCGCGGATGTCCTGAGCTGAGCTGTCCTGGGCCGAGGGACGTCAGTCCTTCTCCGCAGGCGCGCCGTCGTCGTCCCAGTTCGCCGCCACCTTCTTGCTCGGCTGCACGCGTGGGGGCTCCCCCGGCATCTTGGGGAACTCCGGCGGGAAGGGAAGCTCTCCGAGCCCGTTCTCCCTGTCGCGCTCCCACCACTCCAGCAGCGTGTCGATGCGGCCCGGTGCGTCCTGCACCGCGGCCCAGGGATCGCCGACCTCCTGCAGGCGCTTCGGGATGCTGCGCACCGTGAACGCGGTCGGGTCGAGGCCGTCGAGCTCGTCCCACGCCACGGGTGTCGAGACGGTCGCGCCGGGAAGCGCGCGAGGGCTGTAGGCGCCGGCCATCGTACGGTCGCGGTTGGCTTGGTTGAAGTCGACGAAGATGCGCTCGCCGCGCTCTTCCTTCCACCAGTTCGTCGTGACCTGATCCGGCATCCGCCGCTCCAGCTCGCGGCCGGCGGCGATCACGGCATGCCGCACGTCCAGGAACTCGTGCGTCGGCTCGATCGGCGCGAACACGTGCAGGCCTCTGTTGCCGCTGGTCTTGGCGAACGCGTCCAACCCGGCCTCGCGCAGCACCTCGCGCAACGCGTGGGCGGCCCTCACGGCATCCGCGAAGTCGGTGCCGGGCTGCGGGTCGAGGTCGATGCGCAGCTCGACCGGGTTGTCGGCATCGGTGGCGAGCGACGCCCAGGGGTGGAACACGATCGTGTTCATCTGCACGGCCCACACGATCGCGCTCGCCCGGTTCAGGACGATCTGCGGATGCTGACGCCCACTGTTATAGGTCACCGTGACGGCGTCGACGAAGTCCGGGGTCCCCTTGGGCGGGTTCTTCGAGAAGAAGCCCTCGGCCCGTGCTCCGCCTGCGGGCCCGATGCCGTCGCGGAACCGCTCGAGCGACACCGGGCGGTTGCCGTTCGCAGCCAGGAACGGCACCGCCACCAGCTGCACGTACTCCGCCAGCTCCGCCTTGGTGATGCCGAGGTCGGGCCACACCACTCGATTCGGGCTGGAGAGCGCGACCTCACGCTCGCCATCGGAGTCGGCGACGATCAGGGTCACGCGTTCGGAGGCCATGCTCCGACCCTAGAGCGCCGCCCGGACAGACGGAACCCCGCGCGCCTCGACGGCGCGCGGGGTTCGCATCGGTCGCGTCGGATCAGTCGCCGAGGTCGACCGCCAGTACGAGAACCGGCGTGAGTGCATCCCGCTCGACGACGATCGAGGGGCCGGCCGAGTCGACGATCACGCCGGCGATGTCGGTGTGGCTGGTGAGCACCTTCGCCAGCTGCTCGGGCGCGAACGGGAGCGGACGGTCGCCGCGTCCCAGCGCGATGACCTCGAGCGGGTGCGAGAACAGCTGCAGGAATCGGCGGCCGTCGGTGGTCTGCGCCTCGGCGATACCGACGGGGCCACCGCCGGAGCCGTCGTTGACCGCCACCCACATCCGCTTCGTGGCGAGGGCTTCGCCGACCTTGACGACGGAATCCTGCTCGCGCGGGGCGGCGAGGATGCTCTTCACGGTCATGTCGACATCGGCCTGCTCGAGGGTCTTCTGCAGAAGCTCGGTCGGGAACACCACACGGTGCGGCGCCGAAGCGTTGTCGACGATGAGTCCGGCGAAGTCGCCGGACACGACCTGCTGCAGCACCGAGGTGACCGGCTGGGCGACGGCCGACGTCCCCGACGGGTCCGCCTCGAGCTGCACGGAATCGCGCACCGCGCCGGCCGAGCTGAACGCCAGCATGTACTGACGGTCTTCGGCGTCGCGCACGACGGCGACGGAGAGCGGCTTGCCCTCGCTGATCTGTGCGCGCGCATCGCCGTTCACACGGATGTACAGGTGCCCCTGGAGCGCCTGACGCATCACGCCGAGAAGCTGGTCGTTGGTCGCGCCCGCTTCGATCTCGGTGAGGGCTTCGCGCAGCAGCACGTTGTCCTTCATCCCGGCGACGGTCTCTGTCTGCTCGGGCGGCATCGCGGAGGCGAGAGGCAGACGCCGCTCCTCTGGCGCGTGCGGCTGAGCGGTCGGAGGCGGCGTGGTCCGTGGTGCGGCGGGCGCCGCAACCGGCTGCGCGTCGGTGGTCGACGCGCCCTCTGCGCTCGGCAGCGCGACCTCGGGCCCGGCTTCCGCGCCGACGCCCCGGAAAGCCTGCACCGAGATGCCGATCGACGGTGCCGCGACGGGCTGCTCCGCCTCGACGGTGGGCGCGTCGGTCGGGCGCGTATCGTTCTGCGCGGCGTCGGTCTCGACGGCCTCGGTGGTGGGGGCGACGGCATCGTCACCGGACTTCTTGCGGCGGGAGAAGAGGGCCATATGAGCCAGCCTAACCGGCAATCCGACCGGTGTTTCGCCGAAGCGGAAACACCCGCGGCGGGCTAGATCTTCTCGATCGGTGCGACCTTGATGAGGAGCTTCTTCTGTCCCGCCGAGTCGAATCGCACGTGGGCGATGCGCTTCGCACCCTCACCCGTCACCGCGTCCACTCGCCCCTCGCCGAAGTCGACGTGACGGATGCGATCGCCGGCGGCGAGTTCGAGGTCTCCGTTGTCGCGCATCTTGGCCGTGACCCGGTTGGGGAACTTGTCCATCGCTGTCGACAGCGGCTTCAGGGAGTCGCGCCCCGGCAGCGACTTCACCGCGAACCGGTCTCCTGAGCCCGAACCGCCGAAGCCGCCCTGGCGACGTGCGTTCAGTGCGCGCGACTGCATGCCGCCGCGCGAGTTCACATCGCCCGGCGACTGTCGCCAGTCGATCAGGCCCGCCGGGATCTCCTGCAGGAAGCGGCTGGGCATCGCGACCGTGACCTCGCCGAACTGCGCCCTCGTCATCGCGAGGGACAGGTGCAGACGCT
Source organism: Microbacterium sp. PAMC22086 (assembly GCF_019443525.1). NCBI lineage: Bacteria > Bacillati > Actinomycetota > Actinomycetes > Micrococcales > Microbacteriaceae > Microbacterium > Microbacterium sp. PAMC22086. Next base: position 3,199,713 of record NZ_CP080380.1, read on the forward strand.
TGCGGGCACGCGTGATTCCGACGTAGAAGAGTCGACGCTCCTCCTGCGGTCCACCGGGCTCGCCGGCCGAGATGCGGTGCGGGATGAGGTCTTCCTCGACGCCGGTGACGAACACGGCGTCGTACTCCAGACCCTTGGCCGTATGCATGGTCATGAGCGAGACCGAGCCCGACTCGTCGTCGAGGTCATCGGCATCGGAGACCAGGGCGACCTCGGTGAGGAAGTCGACGATCGTGCCTTCGGGGTTGTTGCGCGCGAAGTCGCGGGCGACGGCGACGAACTCGTCGAGGTTCTCGACGCGCGCCTCGTCCTGCGGATCGCGGCTCGCACGCAGTGCGTCGAGATACCCGCTCTTGCCCAGCAGCAGACTCAGGCCGTCGGCTACCGCGGTGGGCGGCGGCAGCTCGCCGCTGGCGGGTGTCAGGATGGCGGCGGCTTCGGCGAGCACCGCGTCGAGCTGACCGATCGCCGCCTGGATCTTCGGCCCGACGCCGAGCTGGCCCGGCATCGACAGTGCATCGCGGAAGCTGATGCCGTTCTCCTCGGCGAACCGGGCGATGGCGGTCTCGGTCACGTCTCCGATGCCGCGCCGTGGCTTGTTCAGGATGCGCCGCACCGACATCTCGTCGGCCGGGTTCGCGACCGCGACGAGATACGCGAGTGCATCCTTGATCTCGGCACGGTCGTAGAACTTCGTGCCGCCCATGATCTTGTACGGCACCGCGGAGCGGATGAAGATCTCCTCCAGCGCACGGGACTGCGAGTTCGTGCGGTAGAACACCGCCATCTCGGAGTAGGGCATACCGGCCCGGTGCAGCGCCTCGACCTCATCGGCCACGAACTGCGCCTCGTCGTGCTGCGAGTAGCCCGTGAAGCCGATGATGGGATCGCCGTCGCCCTTGTCGCTCCAGAGCTTCTTGTCCTTGCGGTCGAAGTTGTTGCCGATCACCGCGTTCGCCGCCGACAGGATGTTCTGCGTCGACCGGTAGTTCTGCTCGAGAAGCACCACTCGAGCACCCGGGAAGTCGCGTTCGAACTCGCTGATGTTGCGGATGTCCGCCCCGCGGAACGCGTAGATCGACTGGTCGGAGTCGCCGACCACGGTGAGCGAGGCGCCGGGCTCACCGGCATCCGCCGTTGGCGCCGGATCGGGCTCGAAGATCATCATGCCGTTGGAGGCATATGGATCGGGGGCGGAACCCGCAGCCCCCGACACGGGGCGCGTGAGCTCGTGGATCAGCGAGTACTGGGCGTGGTTGGTGTCCTGGTACTCGTCGACCAGGATGTGGCGGAAACGGCGGCGGTAGGTGTCGGCGACCTGCGGGAACGCCCGGAACAGGTACACGGTCTGCCCGATCAGATCGTCGAAGTCGAAGGCGTTGGCCTTCTGCAGCTGCCGCTGGTAGTCGGCGAAGACCTCGACGAAGACCCGTTCGGCCGGATCGCTCATGTTGGCCTGGCGCGCGTACGACTCGGCGTCGGACAGCTCGTTCTTGAGCTTGGAGATGCGCGACTGCACCGACGCGGGCGTGAGCCCGTAGGCGTCGGCCTCGTGCTCCTTGACCAGGCGCTTGAGGAGCGCCCGCGAGTCGCCGGAGTCGTAGATCGTGAACGACTTGGTGTAGCCGAACTGCTCGGCCTCACGGCGCAGGATGCGCACGCACGCGGAGTGGAACGTGGAGATCCACATGCCACGGGCGGCGTCGCCGATCAGTCCCTCGACACGCTCGCGCATCTCTCCGGCGGCCTTGTTGGTGAAGGTGATCGCGAGGATCTGACTCGGCCATGCCTCCCGCCCGCGCAGCAGCGAGGCGATGCGGCGGGTGAGCACGCTGGTCTTGCCCGATCCGGCCCCCGCGACGATGAGCAGCGCGGGACCGCGATAGGTGACGGCCTCGAGCTGCTGCGGGTTGAGGCCGGCGAGGAGATCGTCCTGTCCAGGGGCTCCCGACGAGCGAGGACCGGTGGTGGAGGGGACGATGAGAGGAGCTTCGGTCATGGCCTTATGAGTCTAGGCGTCGGCACCGACACCACGGCACGGGATCCCGGGGCGCAGACGGCGGGAGGAGGGGTGCGCGGCCGGCCTGCGCACCCCTCCTCCGGCTCAGGCGTCGCGTTTCCGACGGCGGACGGCCACCGCACCGGCGGTGAGGAGCATCAGTGCCAGGGCGACGGCGGCCACGGGGAGCTCGGAGCCGGTGGTCGCGAGTCCACCTGCACCTGTGCCGGTCCCGGCACCGGTGCCCGTCCCTGCGGCGATGCGGATGTCCGCCCAGCCGAGGATCCCACCGCTCGCGTCGAACACGGCGATCCGGTGCGCGCCGAGTGGTGCGTCGGCGGGGATCGTCACCGCGATCGTGCCCCCGGAGGTGAGCGTCCCCGAGGCGATCCGCGACGGGTCGGAGTACATCCACACCGACACCTGCGCGCCTGCACTCTTCACACCGACGGTGACGGTGACCTTCTGCCCGGGGGTCGCGATCGAGGGGTCCACCGTCAGACCGTTGCGGTTGTCGTCGACGAGGCCGGTGCCCGGAAGCGGCGGGGTCTCACCGCCCGGGTTCTCACCGCTGGCTCCGGGGAGCGTCCCGGTGCGCAGCGCTTCGGACGCGAAGCCGTCGGCGAACCACCACACCGGACGCCGCCCGTCGACCGACAGCGAGGCCGGCGCGGTCGCGAAGCCCTCGTTGTTGATGTCGGGCATGCCGGCGGGGCGGGCGTAGTGGGCGGTGCCCGGCTGCGCGGTGCCGTTCAGCGTGATCTCCACCGAGCGGCCCTGGCAGCCGTCGTCGCACACGGCCCACAGCGTCTTGCGCACGCTGTCGTAGTCGAGCGCCATCACTCCGGTGAGACCTGGGGCGATCTCCGAAACCAGCGTCGCCGAACCGTCGGACCCGAGGGCGAAGGCGTAGACGTGGCCGTTGTCCTCGACCGCGACGAAGAACAGCCCACCGCCGTGACCGGCGTAGCTCTTCGGGTCGTACGCCGCGCTCTTGCTGTCGTCGAAGAGCTTCCCGGCCAGCGCCGAGTCCGGCACCCACTGCACGGCCTCCATGCCGAGGTTCGCACCCACGGCCGGCAGCAGAGAGGTCAGATCCCATTCCTGCTGAGCGACGAGGTCGCCGTTCGAGGCGTCGGGGTCGACCTTGAGCACCACGTTCTGGTTCACACCCTTGGCGCTGTTGTCCCGTTCGGAGGCCACGTACACGAAGCCGTCGCCGTCGACCGTGATGCCCTCGGTGTCGGGGCCCGCGGCTGCCGGGTTCGCGGCATCCTTCTGGAAGCGCACGCGCTTGCCCGCATCCCATCCGTCGGCCTTCTCGACCGAGCCGTCGGCGTGCGCCTCGAGCTTCCAGATCCGACCCTCGCCGTTGTCGACCGCCCAGAGGAAGGCGCCATCGGCGGTCTCCTGCACGTCGAGCCCTGAGCTGTCTTCGAGGAACGTCGGGATGCTGTCGACCACGCGCACGTCGGCAGAGCCGGGCCACGTCGCCACCGCGATCTCTCCCGCGCAGACGTTGGCCGCGCCCTTCGTGGATTCGGCCGTGCTGGCGAAGGCACCCGTGGTGTCAGGGCAGCGGCCCCAGGTGGTCGCCGCGTGGCCGTCGCCCCAGGAGGCCTCGTCGACGAGCAGGTCGCCGTCGAACACCCGCACCGCATCGCCGGCGCCGAGGCCGAAGCCGAGCTGGGCCCGCTCGATCACGAGGTACTCCCCCGCGCCGATGCTGGTGCCGGCCGGGATCGCGTAGGCGTGGGTGTCGTCGTCGTCCTTCACCACGATGCCCGACACATCGAGCGCGGTGCCGGTCGGGTTGACCAGCTCCACCCAGTCGTCGGGCGAGCCGCCGTCGGATTCGACCTCGTTGATGCGCACGGGGTTGCCGCAGGCGTTGCGCAGTCCCTTGGTCGAGACCGCGATGTCGATGAGATCGCCCGTGCCGTCCGCACAACGGGCGAGGACGCCGGCGGCGTGCGCGGCGTACGTGTGCTCGTCGACCGTGTTGCCGTTCGCGTCACGGACGGTGACGGTGTCGCCGTTGCCGAGTCCGAAGACGAAGTTCGCCGGCTGGTCGAAGACGAAGTAGCCGCCCGGCTGCACGATCGTGCCCGCCGGCAGCGGTGTGGTCTCGGCTGCATGGCCTGCGGGGTCGTTGTCCATCACTGTCCAGCCGGACAGGTCGACTGACGTGGTGCCGGTGTTCACGACCTCGACCCAGTCGGTGGCATCGCCGTTCGACTCGATCTCGTTGATGACGACGTCGGGCATGACACACGAATTCGTCGCCCCCGGAGTCGGTCGGGCGAGCACGAAGGCGCCGACGCCGTCCGGGCATCGCGCGAGTGTGGCTGCAGCGAAGTCTCCGTCGATCGCGGCGTGCCCCTGCCACGGCAGAGTGTCGTCGATCATCGCGCCGGAGGCGTCGTAGAGGCGGATGCGGTCGGCGCTGCCGATGCCGATCGGCTCGCGGAACGCGGCTTCGACACCGCCGGAGAGACCCACCGTCCCCTCCTCGACGACGAGGAACTGTCCCGCTCCGATCTGCGTGCCGTCGAGGAACTGCCAGCGGTGGTCATCGGAGTTGTCGCGGATCTCGTAGCCCGAGATGTCGAGCGCCTCGGTGCCGGGGTTGTGGAACTCCACCCAGTCGGCGGGCTGCGAGTCGACCTCGTTGATGACGATGGAGCCGGCGACCGGTGCGACCGAGCAGTCGTTGGGGGTGCCGGGCGTGGCCGCCGTCGCCGGCGCCCAGGCCCCCGTGCCGTCGGGGCAGCGCGCCCACACCGACAACGGTGCGGTGTTCTCGTAGGCGTAGGAGTCGACCTCGGTGCCGCTCGGGTCGAAGAGCACGACCTCGTCGCCCTTGCCGAGCCCGAAGGCGAAGTCGACATCCCTCACGAGCACCAGGAACTCCCCCGGAGCCAGCGAGGTACCCTGCGGAGCCGTGCCGAAGCTGTCGCGCTTCTCATCGGCGATGGTCCATCCGGTGAGGTCGACCGTCTCCGCTCCGGCGTTGTAGATCTCGACCTGGTCGGCGAGACCGGTCGCCGCGTCGTCGTAGACGATCTCGTTCAGCACGAGACTCGGAGCGGCCGAGACCGTCTCGGAGGGGATGCCGGGATCGGCACCGATCGCGGCGGCGGGAGTGGCGAGCAGGGCGGCGGCGCTCAAGGCGCACACCGCCGCGACCGCAGCTGCACTGTGCAGGCGGGGCATGGAGGACTCCTGGGTGGCTGGGCCGGCGGTCCCCGCTGGTCGCGGGGCCGACCGGGAGGGGACTCAGTCGGGTACCAGCCCAGACCACCGATCCCGCGTGGCCGCAGAGGATCCCTCGGGTGCACGGCAGATGAACGGGAGGTGGCGATTGCCCGCATCCTCCTCGTCAGCGCACTCGGTGCCGCTCCGGTCGGAGCATTCAGGCGATGCGGGTTCCCGGAGGCAGACGTCGAGCCGGCGTCCGGGTGCGCGCCCAGGCGCCGGCGAACAGCGAGCCCGCGATGACGACCTGTACGCCGAGGCCGACGAACCAGCTCGGCACCGACGAAGCGATCACCTCTTCGGCCGTAGGTGTCTGGCCATCCCCGTCGCACGGGTCCCAGCGCTGCTCGAGCGGAGACTGCTGGGCGCTGCGCAGGCCGTACTTGATCTGACCGAACATGTCGACCGGATACCCCTCCGGCGAGAACTCGGTCGGGGTCGCATCGGCGAGGACGATGAACGGGTTCGCGGCGAGCGTCCACCAGACCAGGTCGAACCGCGGCACCTCCTGCGTGCTGTTGACCTCCCAGCGATCACAGTCGGGGTTCCCGTTGGCGTCGTACGGACGCGAATAGACGGTCGCCTCGCTGCGCACCGCCATGCCGCCGAGCCCGAACGCGATGAGCGTACCGAACACGAGCGCGGCGACGACCAGATAGGTCGTCGCGACCGAGAACAGCGGACGGGCGATGAGCCCGCTCAGACCCACGCCGATCGCGGCCACGATGATGATCTCCGCCGCGAGCACGAGCAGCGAGAGGAGCAGCACGACCGGGTTCGCTCCTCCTCCCAGCAGCGACAGGGCGAGGAAAGGCAGCGCGACGACGAGGAACGCTCCGCCGGTGGCGACCGCCGCGACGAGTTTGCCGAGCATGATGTCACCGGTCGATGCGGCGGTCACCTGCACCGCGGCGAGCGTCGCCGCATCCCGATCCCCGTTGATCGCATTGCCGCTGAGCGTCGGCGACACCAGCACGACGAGCAGCAGCACGATGTTGACGACGATCGAGTACACGCCTGCGCCGATGGCATCGCCCCAGGAGTACACGGCGAACGAGAGCCCCGTAACGCCGAGCAGCACCAGGGCGAAGACGCCCAGCAGCACGTACCAGCCCACACTGCGCAGGCGCTGGGTCAGTTCGAGTCGGGCGATGATGCCGATGTTCGCGAGGCTCATGCGCCCGCCTCCGTTCCGGTGGGTGCCTGGTGTGGTGTCGCGTGCTGCAGGTTCAGGAACGTGTGCTCCAGCTGGCTCTGCGCCGGTGCGAACTCCACGACAGGGAGTCCCGCTTCGACGAGATGCCGCAGGGCCTGCGCCGCGGCGTCCTCCCACTCGAACCCGACGAGCACCGCGCCGCGATCCTGGGCGAGCGACTCGGGGGCGATGCCGAGGTTCGAGGCCACCTGCCAGGCATCGGCGTTCATCCGCTCCGGGGTCGCGCCGGCGAGGCGTAGCCGCCAGGCGCGCACCATGCTCCGCGCGGGAGCGGCATCGACGACGGCACCGGCGACGAGGAACACCGCGTCGTCGACGACCTCCTCGAGCTCCGAGAGGATGTGGCTCGAGATCAGCACCGTGCGGCCCTCCGCCGCGAAACGGCGCAGCAGCACGCGCAGCTGCACACGCGCCTCCGGGTCGAGGCCGGAAGCCGGCTCGTCAAGGAGCAGCACCTTCGGGTCGTGCACGAGGGCACGGGCCAGTCCGAGCTTCTGCTTCTGCCCGCGGGACAGCACCTTCGCGGGGGAATCGGCGAGATCGGAGAGCCCGACGAGCGCCAGCAGCTGCTCGGCACGGACCGCGGCCTCGGGCTTGTCGATGCCGTACAGGCGGGCGGTCGTGACGATGGTCTCCCGCGCCGTGAGCGACGGCCAGGCGCCGAGAGCGTCCGGCATCCACCCGAGAAGACGTCTCGCCGCCAGCGGATCGACGGATGGATCGACACCCCCGATGCTGATCGTCCCGGTGTCGGGGGCGAGGAGGGAGGCGAGCATCAGGAGCAGCGTCGTCTTGCCTGCTCCGTTCGGCCCCACGAGGCCAGTCACGCGGCCGGGCTCGGCCCGAAGAGTGGCCCCCCTCACCGCCTGCACCGTCCCGAACGCTCTACTGACGTCTTGCACCACGATTCCGGTCATGCGGTCAGTCTGGCATCGGGGAACCGTCGCACCCCGGACCTCGGGGCGGATGCTCAGGCCCACCCGAACACAGGTGACACAATCAGCTCATGCGCACGATCCTCAACATCATCTGGGTCATCCTGGCCGGATGGGCCCTCTTCCTCGGGTACGTCCTGGCCGGCATCCTGCTGTGCATCCCGATCATCACGATCCCGTGGGCGATCGCCTCCTTCCGCATCGCCGCCTACGCGATCTGGCCGTTCGGCCGCGAGGTCATCAGCAAGCCGACCGCGGGCGTCGGGTCGTTCCTCGGCAACGTGCTGTGGGTGATCCTCGCGGGGTGGTGGCTCGCGATCGGCCACATCGTCTCGGGCATCCTGCTGTGCATCACGATCATCGGCATCCCGATGGGCATCGCCGACTTCAAGATGGTGCCGGTCTCTCTCATGCCGCTCGGCAAGGAGATCGTCTCCACCCGCAGGGGCGCCTTCGACCGCACGCTCTGAGCGGGCTCCACGCACTCTGAGCCCGCGCGCAGGTCAGCTGCGGAAGAAGGCGACGCCCAGATCCGGATGATCGACGAACACGCCGTCGATGCCCTGGCGGGCGATGACTCCCCACTCCGCCTCGTAGTCGCCGTAGTCGCCGCGTCCGCCCTGGCCGCGGAACTCCGCCGCGAGGAAGGCGTTCTCCGGGCGGCACGTCCAGGTGAACACCTGGAGGCCTCGTGCGTGCGCGTCGGCGACGATCGTGTTGCCGCGGTCGAGCAGCATCTTCTTGCTCACGCTGATGCCGTCGACGCGCCCGACGAGGCCGTCGAGCCCCTGGGCCTTCACCGTCGCCTTGTACGTGAGCGCGTGCGAGCCCTCGGCCGTCAGGAGGTCGTACGGACGTCCCGATGCCTCGATCAGATAGATGTACGACGCAGAGATCCCGCGCTCGCGCAGCTGACCGAGCACCGTCGACTCGAAGCACTCGATCACCAGCGGCAGCTCGCCCTCCGCCCATCCGGCCTCGCGCAGCTCGCGGTCGACCAGCGGGGCCAGGTCGAGGCCGATGCTCGCGAAGTACGTGGCGTGCTTGACCTCGAGCACCACACCGATCTCGCGTCCGTGCTCCGCCGACCCGTCACGCACGATGTCGAGCACGTCCCGGAGGCGCAGGATCGGCTGGGCACCGTCGAAGCTCGCACTCGACGTCCGCACCTCCGGCAGTCGTTCGCGGATCCGCAGCGTGGACAGCTCGGCCCAGGTGAAGTCCTCGCTGAACCAGCCGGTCAGCGCCTGCCCGTCGACGCGCTTGGTCGTCTTGCGGTCGGCGAACTCGGGGTGCTCGGCCACATCGGTCGTGCCCGAGATCTCGTTCTCGTGCCGCACGATGAGCACACCGTCCTTCGTCGCCACGACGTCGGGCTCGACCGCATCGACTCCCATGGCGAGTGCGAGCTCGTAGGAGGAGCGACTGTGCTCCGGACGGTAGCCGGGCGCACCGCGGTGCCCGATGACGAGGGGGGATTTCCTGGGCACGCTCTCAGCGTAGAACACCCCGTCGACGTCCCCTCCCGAGTATCGTTGAGGCAAGAGACCTACTACCCCCCTTTGGAGTGAGGCCCACCAATGAGCAACTTCGCTTTCAACAACCCTGCTTTCCAGCAACAGGACCCGCGCAACGTCGCGACGTACCCGGGCGGACCTCAGGCTGCCCAGGGCGCGCAGAACGCCTCGCTCCAGCACGGGGCGATGGACGCCGCCGCCAATGCGCAGCTCGAAGGCATGTACGCCGCCCCGCCGGCCGGTGCCATCGAGACCGACCGCATGTCGGTCGAGGACACGGTCTGGAAGACCGCCGGCCTGTTCGGCATCCTTCTCGTCACCGCCGCGATCGGCTGGGTGCTGACGCTCGGTGGCCTGGATGTGCCGAAGTACAACCCGTACAGCGACTTCCAGCCCAACATGCTGCCGTGGATCGTCGGCGCACTCGGCGGCTTCGTGCTCGCGATGGTCATCACGTTCACGTCGCGCAAGAAGGTCCGGCCCGCGCTGATCTTCGCCTACGCCGCGTTCGAGGGCCTCTTCATCGGTGGCATCTCGTCGTTCTTCGAGGTCATCTACCCCGGCATCGTCTTCCAGGCGACCCTCGCGACCGTCTCGGTCGTCGGTGTGACCCTGGCCCTCTTCGCGAGCGGCAAGATCCGCGCGTCGAAGAAGGCGACCAAGATCTTCATGATCGCCATGGTCGGCTACCTGGTCTTCTCGCTGCTGAACGTCGTCCTCATGTGGACCGGCGTGCTGCCCGAGGGACAGGCGTTCGGAATGCTCAGCGCCAACATCATGGGCATCCCGCTCGGTGTCATCATCGGCGTTCTCGTCGTGATCATGGCGGCGTACTCGCTCGTGCTCGACTTCGACCAGATCCAGCAGGGCGTCCGCAATGGCGCTCCCCGCCAGTACGGCTGGCTCGGCGCCTTCGGCATCATGGTCACGGTGGTCTGGCTCTACATCGAGATCCTGCGCATCATCGCGATCGTCCGCGGCAACAACTGACGTCGCACGTCACGAGATCACGAAGAGGTCCGTCTCCCGAGGGAGGCGGACCTCTTTGCATACCCGGGGGCGTGCGCGCAAGGGGTTGGCACTCAGGCAGCAACATCGGCAATGTGGATGTCAGAAGCCCCGGCACCCCGGGGCTCCCTATCCACAGGAGCTGACCATGAGTTTTCTCGGCTTTCTTCTTCTCGGCCTCATCGCCGGAGCCATCGCCAAGCTGATCCTTCCCGGCAAGCAGGGTGGCGGCTGGTTCATCACGCTGCTCCTCGGCGTCGTCGGTGCGCTGCTCGGCGGCTGGCTCGGCAGTCTGATCCTCAACCGTCCGCTCACCGAGTTCTTGGACCTCGGCACCTGGCTCCTCGCCATCGCGGGTTCCATCATCGTGCTCCTGATCTACGGCCTGATCGCCGGTCGCGGCCAGAAGGCGCGCAACTGACACACCGGGGAAGCGACGTCGTGCACGTCGATCCCACCGCTCGTCCCCCTCGGCAGCTCCGGCTTCCGAGGGGGACGAGTCATTTCTCGGCCCCGCTCGCCTTCCGCTCCAGCAGCGCCCGCTCCCGATCGTTGCCCGCGAGACCGGCGGCGACGACGAAATCGCTCCTCGCCTCCTCCTCGCGCCCGAGCCGACGCAGCAGCTCACCCCGCGTCGCCGGCAGCAGGTGGTAGCCGCGCAGTGCCCCCGAACCCGTCAGCTCATCGACGATGCGCAGCGCGGACGCGGGCCCGGTGGCCATCGCGACGGCTGCGGCACGGTTGAGCTCCACGACCGGCGACGGGGAGATGCGACCGAGTGCCTCGTACAGGAGCACGATCCGGTCCCAGTCGGTCTCATCGACCGACCGGGCAACCGCATGACACTCGGCGATCACGGCCTGCAGGCAGTAGGCGCCGCGTCCGCGTCCGAGCGCGTCCGCTCTCGCCAGGGACGCCCGCCCGCGCGCGATGCGGCTGCGGTCCCAGCGCCTGCGGTCCTGGTCGGCCAGCAACACGGGGGCGCCGTGGCGATCCACCCGCGCGGCGAACCGCGCCGCCGTCAGCTCCATCAGCGCCAGCAGTCCGTGCACCTCGGGCTCCTGCGGCATCAGTGCGGCGAGCACCCGGCCCAGGCGGATGGCCTCGTCACTCAGCTCCGGACGCATCCACTCGGGACCGCTGCTGGCGGCATGGGCTTCGTTGAAGATCAGGTACAGCACGCCGAGGATCGCACCGATGCGCTGGGCGCGTTCCTCACGCGGGGGAACCTCGAACGGGGCGTTCGCGGCGGCCAGCGTCTTCTTCGCACGGACGATGCGCTGTTGCACGGTGGCGGTCGGCGCCAGGAAGGCGCGCGCGATCTCCTCGCTGGACAGCCCTCCCACGACACGCAGGGTCAGAGCGACCTGAGCCTCCCGGGAGAGCACAGGGTGGCAGGAGATGAAGATCAGACGCAGCACATCGTCGTCGACGACATCCGGATCCCACAGCAGGTCTCCGCCCTTCCCCTGTTCCTGCTCGAGGTCGTGCGCGAGCAGGGCGAGACGCTCGTCGAGGCGCTCCTGCCGTCGCCACCGGTCGACGGCCCTGCGCTTGGCCACCGCCGTGAGCCAGGCACCGGCGTTGCGAGGAACCCCCTCCGTCGGCCACTGCTGCAGCGCATCGACGAGCGCTTCCTGGGCCAGCTCTTCCGCGAGACCGAAGTCGCCGACCATCCGGGTGAGAGCACCGACGATGCGGGCGGACTCGATGCGCCAGACGGCGGAGACGGCGCGTTGGGCAGACCCGGGGTCGGGTGCCGAACGCGCCGTCTCACCGTGAGCGGAAGCGTGCATCGCCGCTATCGCCTCACTGCTGGGCGCGCTGAGCCTGCTCCTCGCGCCAGCCGGCTTCCTTCTCGATCCACTCGTTGTCGGCGGGGAAGTCCTCGACTCCGGTCACCCTGCGCACCTCGAGGTACGACCCGCGTCCGAGAGGCGCGCGGCTGGCCCACTCCGCAGCCTCTTCGCGGGAAGAGACCTCGAGGATCCAGAAACCGTTGAACAGCTCCTTGGTCTCGCCGTAGGGGCCGTCGGTGATGAGCGGCTTCTCGGCGCTGAAGTCGACCACGAAACCCTCGGCGGCGTCGGTCAGACCCTCGCCGGCGACGAGCACTCCGGCCTTCATCATCGACTCGTTGTACTTGCCCATGGCCTCGATGACCTGCTCGAACGGCATCTCCTTGTACGCCTCGACGGCCTCGTCGGTCGCGCGCATGATGAGCATGAACTTCATGATGTTCTCCTTGTTCGAAGGGCCGTCTCTCGACCCTCTCATCAATGACGTCGAACGGGAACGGCCCGGATCGACATCACCCTGGAATTCTCTCCGAAGAAAGTTCTCGCGGGCGGCACGGTGAGGGGTGGTCCCTCGACGAGGATCGCTCGACGACGGTCAAGCGCGACGCGACGGGCGCGCGGCGGCATCGGCGATCACGGCGGTGAGCGCGTCGAGCGAACGCTGAGGGCTCCACGCTGCAGCGACCGACGGGGCCTCGGCGCTCAGCACCGCGAGTCGTTCCGGGTCGGTCAGGAGTGCGCGGATCGCCTCGGAGAGCGCGTCGACGTCGCCGCTGGGGACCAGCACGCCGCCGCCCTGTTCGAGCACGTCGCGGATGCCGTAGCGGGCGTCGTACGACACGACGGGCGCACCGTGCAGGAGCGCTTCCACGATCGACAACGGCTGCCCCTCGAAGGCGGTCGCGGTGACGATCATCGATGCCCGGTCGAGCACGGTCCCCGGTGAGTCGGTGTAGCCGGCGAGCAGCACGCGGTCGCCGGCGTCGAGCTCTTCGATGAGTGCCCGCAGTCGGTCCTCTTCGGGGCCTCCGCCCCAGATCTCCATCCGGGTGCCGGGAACGCCTGCGGCGAGGAACGCGCGGATGGCATGATCGATGCGCTTTCCGGGTGCGAGGCGGCCGAGCACGACCACCAGGCCGTCTTCGCGCAGATCATCGCGGCGTTCGACCGGCGCAATGGGGTTCGGCACCAGGACGTGAGAGGCCGAGGAGCCGAACCGTGCCACCACGTCGTCACGCTGCGTGGCGGTCGGCCAGATCACGGCGTCGAACCTGTCCGCCACGCGGAACCACCGCGTCCAGAGCGTGTTCATCGGCGCATCCGGGGTGTACGGCGCCTCCACGTGCATGGTGTGGATCGTGTGCAGGATGCGCACGCGCGGGTCGGACCAGTCGGCGATGAGCTCGCCCAGCTGTCGGGACTCGCAGATCACGATGATCTGCCGGTCGCCGAACGCGTCGGTCACCGTGTCGAGCCAGGCCCGGTAGAGGCCGCGGAACCCGTGCAGAGCCCCGGCCACCGCACCCGCGGCGTCGTACACGAGCACGGGCTCCTCGGTCAGGTGCCAATCCGGGTTCCCCGGGATCACCGGCAGCGCGACGAAGGGTCGCCCCTCGGGATCAGCCAGCACCCGGTACTCGACGTCGGGATCGGCGCTCACGGCGGCGTCGGCGGCGGCACGCAGCCAGTCGGCCGCTCCCCCGCCTTCCGCAACCGCTTCATCGAACAGATTGCGCAGACGCGAAGGGTCGGCGAGTGCGCCCTGCTCCGCGAAAGCCCGCCGGTGCTCGGCATGGTCGGCGGCGGTTCCCGGATCGAAGGTGAGCAGCTGCGGTCCTGTGCCGTCGGCGACACCGGCGGCGGCGAGCTGACGCGCACGTGCGAGTGTCGCGATCGTGTAGCCGCCGTCCATGCCGGGGATCAGCCGGCTGGACAGCACCACGTACGCGGCGTCGGGAAGTGCCGGCGCCGCGTCGGGGAGCGTCGCGCTCCCTACTCCCACTCGATCGTCCCCGGCGGCTTCGACGTGACGTCGAGCACGACGCGGTTGACGTCACGGACACCGTTGGTGATGCGATTGGAGATCTTCGACAGCACGTCGTACGGCAGCCTGGTCCAGTCGGCCGTCATGGCGTCTTCACTCGACACCGGGCGCAGCACGATCGGATGACCGTAGGTGCGGCCGTCGCCCTGCACGCCCACCGAGCGCACATCGGCCAGCAGCACGACGGGGCACTGCCAGATCTCCTGGTCGAGACCGGCCTTCGTCAGCTCCTCGCGGGCGATGGCGTCGGCCTCACGCAGAATCTCGAGACGGTCAGCGGTGACCTCACCGATGATCCGGATACCGAGACCGGGCCCCGGAAACGGCTGACGTCCGACGATCGCCTCGGGGATGCCGAGCTCGCGACCGATCGCACGCACCTCGTCCTTGAACAGGGCGCGCAGCGGTTCGATCAACTCGAAGTCGAGGTCGTCGGGAAGACCGCCCACGTTGTGGTGCGACTTGATGTTCGCGGTACCCGCACCGCCGCCGGACTCCACGACGTCGGGGTAGAGGGTGCCCTGCACGAGAAACTTCACCGGGGCGCCGCCCGAGGCCTTGGCCTCGGCGACGAGGTCGAGCTGCACCTTCTCGAACGCGCGGATGAACTCGCGTCCGATGATCTTGCGCTTCTCCTCGGGGTCGGTCACCCCCTGGAGGTGGCCGAGGAAGGTGTCGGCCGCGTCGACCGTGATCAGTCGCACACCGGTGGACTCCACGTAGTCCTTCTCGACCTGCTCGCGCTCGCCCTTGCGGAGCAGCCCGTGGTCGACGAAGACCGCCGTGAGCTGGTCGCCGATCGCCTTGTGCACGAGGGCCGTGGAGACGGCGGAGTCGACACCTCCGGAGAGGGCCGAGATCACGCGAGCGTCGCCGACCTGCTCGCGGATGCGCTCGATCTGCTCGGCGATCACGTTGCCGCTGTTCCAGTCGGAGGCGAGGCCCGCACCCTTGTGCAGGAAGTTCTCGAGCACGCGCTGGCCGTGGTCGGAGTGCTTGACCTCGGGGTGCCACTGCACGCCGTAGAAGCCGCGCTCCTCGTTCGCGAACGCCGCGACCTTGGTCGCATCCGTCGTCGCGAGCACGTCGAAGCCCTCCGGGGCCTTGGCGACCTGGTCGCCGTGGCTCATCCAGACGTTCTGCTGCGCGGGCTGGCCGCCCAGCAGTGTTCCGCCGTCACCCGTGATCACGGCATCCGTCGCCCCGTACTCACGCAGGCCGGTGTTCGCGACCTCTCCGCCGAGAGTCTGGGCCATGTACTGGAAGCCGTAGCAGATGCCGAGGGTCGGCACACCGAGGTCGAAGACCGCCGGGTCCAGGCGCGGAGCACCCTCTTCGTACACCGACGAAGGACCACCGGAGAGGATGATCGCGACCGGGTTCTTGGCGGCGATCTCCTCGGCCGTGGCGGTGTGCGGCACGATCTCGCTGTAGACACCCGCCTCGCGGACGCGACGGGCGATCAGCTGCGCGTACTGCGCGCCGAAGTCGACGACGAGCGCAGGGCGCTGCTGGGTCTCGGACTGTTCGGTCAACGGACACCTTCCGGGGCGGGGGCGGAAGTCTCTGCGGACTCCCTGGTGGCGAGATAGGTCTTCACTTCACGGGCGACGATCGCCTCCATGAAGAACGACAGCAGCGGGATGACACCGCCGAGCGCGAGCAGGATGAAGCGCGGGAACGGCCAGCGCATCAGGCTCCACATGCGGAAGCACGAGAACAGGTACACGACGTAGAACCAGCCGTGCGCCACGAGGATGAACAGCGACACGTTGAACCCGTCGCCGAGCGAGGTCATCTCGCACGAGTTCGTCCACGGGGCGAAGAGCGACCACCACTGGCAGTCGGGCCCGGCCAGGACGCCGGCGAACCAGAGCGGCCCCCCGGAGCCTCCGAGGAAGAGCTCGAGGTGGATCGGCGTGTACTTCAGCACCATCTCGGCGAGCAGCAGGAGCAGCATGACTCCTGTGATGATCGACGCGATCTGGTAGAACTTCAGCGCACCGCGGATCGCCGGAAAGCTGGCGACTTTCGGTTCGGGCATGCCTCCAGTCTAGCCGTCGGGAAATCGTGTCGAATCCGGTCGCCGGCGCATCGGAGAGGAGACGACGAAGGCCGCCGGGTTCGCACCCGACGGCCTTCGTCCGTGTCATCCGGTTACCGGATCAGTTCCGCTCTTCCCGGATCAGAACCACCGGGTCAGCAGTTCCCAGAGCCAGTCGAGGATCGCACCGATGATGCCTCCGGCGCGGTTGACGGTGACGGTGGCTGTGGCCGCGTCTCCGTCGGCCTGCGACGCCGCGACGGTGTACTTGCCCGACGGGGCGCTCTTGGGAACGGTGACCGAGGTGCTGAACGTGCCGTCTGCGCGCACCTGGACCGTGCCGACCTGCACCGGCTTGCCCTTCTTCGGACGCAGCTCGATGCTCACGGTCTCGCCGGGCGCGTAGCCCTCCCCGGTGACCTTGAGGTTCTTGCCCGCGGTCACCTTGGACGAGCCGAGCGCGATCGTTCCCGCGAACTCCTCTTCGCCGGCGATCGTGAACGGCACCTGCACCGTGGTTCCGGTACCGGCGACGGCGACGGTGAGCACCTGCTCACCGAACACGCCGGACGGCACCGTGAAGGTCAGGCTGGCGCGCCCGCCCTCGTCGGTGGTGTCGACCACCGACGGGTCGATCGCACCGGCCGCGAGCTGCGTGCCGCCGAGCGACAGCGACACCTCACCCGGGGCCGGCTCACCGGCGCTGAACGCCAGCGAGGAGAGCGACACGGTGACCTGGTCGCCGGCGCTGTAGCCGTCGGCGTCCGCGGGGGTGACCGCCACGCCGACCGCGCGCTGGGCGTAGTCGGGGCTCGCTGTCTTGTTCGCGTCGAACCAGTCGACCATGGACTGCAGATCGATCTTGCCGGTGTCGCGCTTGCCCGTGCCCTGCTTGAAGGTGAAGAAGTTGTCTCCACCGGCCGCGAGGAACGAGTTGGCAGCGACGGTGTAGTTCGCCGCCGGGTCGAGCGGTGTGCCGTTGAGCGTGATCGAGGTGATCCGTGACCCCTGTGCCGCGGCGGGGTCGTAGGTGTAGACCAGCCCCTCCGAGACGCCGAGCTTCAGGAACGGGCGAGCCGAACCCGCCGGCTGCCACTGCTCCTCGAGCACGCCCTTCAGCTGCGCACCCGTGAGCGTCAGCGTCACCAGCGTGTTCGCGAACGGCTGGACCGTCGCCGCCTCGCGGTACGTGACGTTGCCATCGGGATCGGATGCTCCGGCCGAAGCGTACGTGAGGTTCGCCCGGATACCACCCGGGTTCATGATCGCCACATCGGCACCCGTGGACCACTTCTGCACGTCGGCGACGAAGTTGCCGATGGTGGACTCGCCACCGCGGTTCTCGGATCCGTTCGTCTGACGCGCGCGGTTGAAGTCGGCGGTGATGTCTCCGACCTTGATCGCGCCCAGCACATCGGCCTCGGCCTTCGCCTTGGCGACGATGTCGGCCACCTCGGGGACGGCCGGATACAGCGGCTTGCCCGCAGCGGTGAGGGGCTTGATCTCGTTGGTGATCGAGATCAAGTCCTTCGTCTTCGGGTCGACCTTGATGTTCATCAGGCCCAGGTTCTCGCCGTACTGCCCCGCGGAGACGACCGGACGGCCGTCGATCACGTGGTTGTAGGCGAGGTGGGTGTGCGCCGACACGATGGCATCCACGTCGTCATCGACGCCGTAGACGATCTCGCCCAGGGGCGAGTCCGGCGTGATGCTGGACAGCTCGACGCTGGAAGCGCCCTCGTGGACGAGCAGGATGACGACATCCGCCTCGCCGTTGGACTCGTCGCCGTCGCGCAGATCGTCGGCCACCGCGTTCACGGAGTCGACGATGCTGCGGACCTCGAGGTCCTTGATGCCCTCGGGCGAGACGAGCGAGTCGAGGTCTTCGGTGACCGCACCGACGAATCCGACCCTGACCCCGTCGAGCTCCTTCACCCAGGCCGGTGCGAGCGCGGGCTCGCCGGTCTCGGTGACGAACACGTTCGAGGAGATGTACTCCCAGTCCGCGCGCTCCTGCACGCGGTCGCGAAGGTCTTCCCAGCCCTGGTCGAACTCGTGGTTGCCCGCCGCACTGACGTCGAGGCCGGCCGCGTTGAGCGCGTCGATCGTGGGGTTGTCGTCGTTGATGAAGGAGGTGAACGTGGATGCACCGATCAGATCGCCGGCTCCGGCGAAGATCGTGTTCGGGTTCGCCTCGCGGAACTGCTTGACCGCACCGGCGAGGACCGCAGCACCCGCGGCAGCGCCGTCGGCCTCGATCCGACCGTGGAAGTCGTTGACCGTGACGACGTCGATGCTCACGGGCGGGATCTCCGAGGAGACGCCCACGATGATCGGGTCGTGGTCGCTGGAGCGGTAGGGCGTTCCCTGCTCGGTGGCACCGAACGCGTAGCCGCGGTCGCTCCACTCCGGCGAGTTGATGCCCCACACGCCCGCGCCCGTGATCGACGAGGCGAGCGACGGCGACGCGATCACGTGGTCGAGCGAGCCGAGCTCGCCGTCGAACGTGTACGTGTACTGACCGGAGGCCTTGTCGGCGACGAGGTCGCTCCACCCGTTGGAGGTGAAGACGTCGATCGGGTCTTCCTTGCCGTAGGCGTTGAAGTCGCCGATCAGCAGCATGTCGCCGCTACCGGTCGTCTGCTCGAGCTCAGCGGTGAAGGTGAGGATCGCGTTCGCCTGCTTCACGCGGTCGGCGTTGAAGAAGCCCTGGCCGTCGGCCGGCTCCGCCCCCGCGCCCTCGGGCGGCGACTTCGACTTCAGGTGGTTCGCGACGACGGTGACGACGCGGCCGTCGATGTCGAACGCCTGGGCGATCGGCTCGCGGGCGTTGCCCCACACCGTCTCGTCGGTGACGGTGGCGCTGTCGCCGACACGCTTGACCGCGTCCTTCTTGTAGATGATCGCGTTGGTGATGAAGTCGGTGGTCGCCGCGTCGTTCAACGCGGAGGGCGTGGGCACGTAACCCCACACGTCGCTGCCGGCGTCGGCGTTGAGCCCGGCGACCAAGTCTTTGAGGGCCGTGTCGATGGGCTTGCCCAGCTTGACCGAATTCTCGATCTCCATGAGCGAGACGATGTCGGCGTCGAGTCCGTTGATCGCCGCGACGATCTTGGACTTCTGGATCGCGAACTGCGCCACGTTCGCCGCGCCCCGAGCGCTCGAGTTCTCGCTCTTCAGCGTCGTGAAGTAGTTGTAGACGTTGAAGGACGCCACCTGGACGTCGCCGCCCACGGACGGTGCGCTGTCGGTGCGGGGGTTCGTCGCCTCGAAGCCGACCTTGAGGTCGGCCGACGAGGAGTCGTCGATCGGCACGACCGGCTGCAGGCGCCAGTCGTTGAAGCCCCACTGCAGCACGTAGCCGTTGTCGCCGAAGTCGACGGTGTCGCCGTTTCGGACCACCGTGTCCTTGGTGAAGTAGGGCTGCTCACCGGGGTGGCCGTTGTTCGTGACCTGGATGGACCAGCCGTCATCGAGCAGGATGCGGTTGGCGCGGTTCGCTGCCGCGATCGCTGCGGCCGCGTCGCCCGGACGCGTGGTCTCGGTGCTCTTAACGGCGAGTGCGTCGCCGGCGTTCAGCCAGAGCGTGCCGAAGTTGAACAGCTGATGGCTGGAGGCGAGACGGTAGGTCCCCTCCGGCGCCACGTACATGTTCTCGTACTGCTCACGGTCGGCGCCCTGCGCCGCGGCGGGCAGCGGGGTGACGGCGGGAACGCCGACGCCAGCGGTCACGACGGAGACATCACCGGCCGCGGCCGGGTTGATCTGCGTCTGCCCGAAGTACTCGCTCACAGCGCCGGTCACCGAGACGAGGTCGCCGATCGCGAGAGTGGGGTTGAAGGCGTTCAGGAAGACGAACACGCCGTCCGAGGCGCCGGGAGTCGCATCCGTCGCGCCGCCGGAGCCCTGCGTCTGGATGACGATGCCCTTGTAGCCGCCGGTGCGGTAGTCGGCGGTGACGACGCCCTCGACCTGCACGGTCTGCCCGCTCAGCGGGGAGACGTCGGTCGCGCCCTGGACCTCGGCGATGGTGGCCTCGGTCGGGTCGGTGCCCGGGCCGGTTCCCGGGTCGGTGTCGCCGGAGTTCTGCGGGGTGATCGTGGCGGAGAGCGTGAAGTCCGCGCTGTTCACGTCGGTGTCGACGCCGCCCGTGCGGTTGAGCGACTTGACGTCGGTGTTGCCTGCCGGCGCGGTGGCGGCGGTGCCCTCGAAGGTGTTGGAGGTGCCGTATCCGATCAGGTCGACGACGCCGTCGACGCCCACGACGGAGCCGGGGGTGAGGCTCACAGCCGCAGTGCCCTCGACGAGCGCGAGCGTGCCGTTGGTGCCGCTCGGGGTCAGGGCGCTGACGGCATCCGGCGCGGGCAGCTCGGCGCCGTTCGCACCGTTGCTGTTGCCCTGCACCAGGTAGTAGCCGCCGGCCGGGATCACACCGGTGAGCGGAGCCACACCGTTGAAGGCGGCCGAGCCGGTGGCCGATCGATACTGCAGCGACATCCCGTCCAGGGTGATCGGGGCAGAGGTGGGGTTGTACAGCTCGACGAACTTGTTCTTGAACGCCGCCCCGGCGCTGCCGCCGGAGAGATACGCCTCGTTGATCACCACCCCCGTGCCCGTGGTGTCGGCTGTGGCGGGAACCGCGGCCAGCGAGCCGAGGCTCAGCGCGGCGACGCAGGTCACGGCGAGAGCGCCGATGCGCCCCCGACTTCTACGGTGCGAGACGGGAACCGCGCGGTTCTCGTCATCTGGAGCGGACATCATCGGTGCTGTCTCCTCGATCGGGTTCGACACTTCTCAGGACTGTCACGGCACACAGGGGAAACTCCCAGCATGCTCACATGGTGCGAGCATACGGAGCGGTCCCGACATCCTCAACGGAGTTTTCCGATTCGTCATCGAGCGATCACCGGATGGCCCGCGCGACCCCTGACGAAGGTCGCTAACGACCTGCCGCGCCGCACAATTGCGCACCTCGGGGCGCGCGAATGCGCGAGTTATCCGGCGGTGGCTCTGGCTTCGGTCTCGTCTTCGAACTCCTCGACCTCGCGTTCCCAAGCGTCTTTCGCGAGGCGGTACCAGAGGTAGAAGGCGAAGCCGGCGAAGATCGCCCACTCGACCGCATAGAACACGTTGAGCCAGTTGACCGGCGACATCTCATCGGGAGCCGGCGACGAGATGTCGACCAGCCCGGCGGTGGCGGTCGTGGAGGCGAGGTACGGACGATAGACGTCGAGACCTTCGGCATCGTGCCAGCGGCTGAGGAGAGCGGCGGGAGACATCCGGTCGAGCTGCTGCG
Organism: Microbacterium sp. PAMC22086; assembly: GCF_019443525.1. Taxonomy (NCBI): domain Bacteria; kingdom Bacillati; phylum Actinomycetota; class Actinomycetes; order Micrococcales; family Microbacteriaceae; genus Microbacterium; species Microbacterium sp. PAMC22086. The sequence continues at coordinate 3,220,829 of NZ_CP080380.1, forward strand.
GATCGGAATGCGGCGGCACCCGCGGACCCTCGTCCGAGATGATGCGTCCGGTGATGTCGACCTCGGAGCCGTCGGCGCCGGCCTCGAGATCCTTCACGGCCGCATCCGCGGTCTCACGGTCCGGCGCCCAGCCGATCGCGACGGCGATGGACACGCGCTCGTCGACCCGGAGCTGACCGGTGACCCAGTACCCCTGGACGTCGTCGTTGAACCGACTCGACACGACGATGAAGTCGCCGGGGACCCAGGCCCCCGTGGTCTCGACGCGCTGGCCCACCAGCGGCTCGGGGAGATACTGGCCGGGCTCGAGGACTTCCGAGAGCTGCTGCACCTCTTCGGTGGCACCGGGCGCGGGCGGGTCGGTCTCGATCGCGCGCTCCAGCTGCCACTGACCGAGCCAGGCGAAGACTCCGGCCACGAGCAGGCAGAGCAGGAGCATCGCGATCCAACGTCCCCGGAGCATGACCTCGCGGAGCGTCGGGGGGAACAGGGCAGGAGTGGTCACGGTGAAGCGCAGGACCTCAGGCCTCGTACGGTGCGAGCACGACCTCGACCCGCTGGAACTCCTTGAGGTCGGAGTACCCGGTGGTCGCCATCGACTTGCGCAGCGCACCGATGAGGTTCGCGGTGCCGTCTGCGACGGGCGCAGGACCGTAGAGGATCTCCTCGAGCGTGCCGATGCCTCCGACCTCGACACGGTGGCCGCGCGGCAGCTTGGGGTGATGGGCCTCGGGGCCCCAGTGGAACCCGCGGCCGGGCGCGTCGGTGGCGCGAGCGAGCGCGACGCCGAGCATGACCGCATCGGCGCCCATCGCGAGAGCCTTGACGATGTCGCCGGACGTGCCGACGCCGCCGTCGGCGATCACGTGCACGTAGCGTCCACCGGATTCGTCGAGGTAGTCGCGACGCGCGGCGGCGACGTCGGAGACCGCGGTCGCCATCGGCGCGTGGATGCCGAGGGTCGCGCGGGTGGTCGATGCCGCTCCCCCGCCGAAGCCGACGAGCACGCCGGCGGCTCCCGTGCGCATCAGGTGCAGGGCAGCGGTGTAGGTCGCCGCACCGCCCACGATGACGGGGACGTCGAGGTCGTAGATGAACTTCTTGAGGTTGAGGGGCTCTGCCACGCTCGACACGTGCTCGGCCGACACCGTGGTGCCGCGGATCACGAACAGGTCGACGCCGACGGCTGCGACGGTGTCGTAGAACTCCTGGGTGCGCTGGGGGGTCAGGGACCCGGCGACGGTAACGCCGGCCTCGCGGATCTCGGCGAGGCGACGGGTGATGAGCTCGGGCCTGATCGGCTCGGAGTACAGCTCCTGCATGCGGACGGTGGCCGTCGCCGCGTCGAGGCCGGCGATCTCCGCCAGCAGCGGCTCGGGGTTCTCGTAGCGCGTCCACAGACCCTCGAGGTCGAGCACGCCCAGACCGCCGAGCTGACCGAGCATGATCGCCGTCTGCGGGCTCACCACCGAGTCCATCGGTGCTCCGAGCACCGGGATCCCGAAGCCGAAGGCGTCGATCGTCCAGGCGGTGGACACATCCTCCGGGTTGCGCGTGCGCCGGGAAGGCACCACCGCGATGTCATCGAACGTGTACGCGCGACGTGCACGCTTTCCTCGGCCGAGCTCGATCTCCATGGTCACCCCTCCAGCCTACCCGGCGGCCGCCGTCGCCCGTGCTGGGAGACTGGATCCGAGACCGGGAGGCAGCATGAGGACCGACGACGTGGACATCGTGGTCGTGGGCGCGGGCGTCATGGGCCTGGCCACGGCCTGGGAGCTGGCGCGCCGAGGCCTTCGACCCGTGGTGCTGGAGCGATTCGCCCGCGGACACCACGAAGGCGCATCGCACGGCACGACCCGCAACTTCAACAACGCCTACGGCGAGGAGCACTACCTCGACCTGCTCGTGCGCGCCCGTGCCGGCTGGGATGCGCTCGGAGACGTCGACGGCGAGCCGCTTCTGCGGCTGCACGGACTCGTCACGCACGGCCGTCTCGACATGGCCGCCGTCCAGGAGGGACTCGATGCCCGCGGCATCCCGAACACGGTCCTCTCCCCCGTCGAGGCGGGCACCCGGTGGCCGGGCATGCGCTTCGACGGCGACGTGCTGTGGTCCTCGGATGGCGGGGTCGTACGAGCGGCCGAGACGCTGCGGGAGTTGGAGCGGCGCATCGTCGCCGACGGCGGCGAGGTGCGCTGGAGCACTCCGGTCGCGCACATCGCCGAGACGGCGGACGGTGCGCAGGTCAGCCTCACCGACGCCACCCGGCTGCGCGCGCAGACCCTCGTCGTGACGGCCGGCGCGTGGACGCGCACGCTCCTCCCGCGCCTCGACCTGCCGGCTCTCACCGTCACCGAAGAGACGCCGGCACACTTCCGGCCGCTGACGGAGGCCCCGTGGCCGTCGTTCAACCACTACGTCGACCCGGAGGCGTACCCCGCGGCCGTGTACGGCATGCCGACACCCGGCGAAGGGGTCAAGGTGGGGTTCCACGGTGTCGGCGACGCCGTCGACCCGGATGCCCGGCCGCACCTGCCGACGCACCAGCGCGCGCTCTCCGACTACGTGCGGGAGTGGATGCCCGGCCTCGACCCGGCATCCGCGGTGCCGATCAGCTGCACCTACACCTCGACCGACGACGGGACCTTCGTGCTCGACCGGAAAGGCCGGATCGTCGTCGGAGCCGGATTCTCCGGCCACGGCTTCAAGTTCGCACCGGGCGTCGGTGCAGTGCTCGCCGACCTCGCCACCGACTCCGACGCGCGCGCCGCTGAGCCCTTCCGGCTGCCCTGAGCGCCCGGAGGCGTCACCGCGTGCGCGTCACCCGCTTCTCGTCCCACACCGGCTCATCCGACTCGTAGACCTCGCCGTCTCCTCCGAACACCAGGAACCGGTCGAAGGACCGCGCGAACCAGCGGTCGTGCGTGACCGCGAGCACCGTGCCCGCAAAGCGCGCGAGTGCCTGTTCGAGCGCCTCGGCCGATTCCAGGTCGAGGTTGTCGGTCGGCTCGTCCAACAGCAGCAGCGTCGCACCGGAGAGCTCGAGCAGGAGCACCTGGAAACGCGCCTGCTGTCCTCCCGAGAGCGAGTCGAACGTCTGCTGGGCCTGCCGCACGAGTCCGTAGCGGTCCAGAGCCGAGCTCGCGGCGTCGCGCGGCATCCCGGCACGACGATCGTCTCCGCGATGCAGGATCTCCAGCAGCGTGCGCCCGACGAACTCCGGATGCGCGTGCGTCTGCGCGAACAGTCCAGGAACGACCCGCGCTCCGAGGGTGGCGGTGCCGGTGTGCGCCACCGGGCCGAGCTGCTCGCCCGTCGAGGTGACATGGCCGAGCGTCGAGTCGGGGTCGCTGCCGCCGCGGGCGAGCAGCCGCAGGAAGTGCGACTTGCCCGATCCGTTCGATCCGAGCACGGCCACCCGATCGCCGTACCAGACCTCGGTGTCGAACGGACGCATGAGCCCGGTCAGTTCCAGGCGCTGCGCGACCACGGCCCGCTTGCCCGTGCGGGCGCCGCGCAACCGCATGTCGAATTCCTGGGAGGGCGGGCGCTCCTCGGGCGGGCCGACCTCCTCGAACTTGCGCAGGCGGGTCTGGGCGGCCTGGTAGCGAGAGGCGAAGCCGTCGTTCGCCGAGGCCTTCACCTTGAGGTTCGCGACCAGGGTGCGCAGCTTCTCGTGCTGCTCGTCCCAGCGCCGGCGCAGCTCGTCCAGCCGGTCCATCCGGTCGGTCCTCGCCTGCTGGTACGTGCCGAATCCGCCGCCGTGCACCCAGGCCGTGGCGCCGGCGCCTCCGGGCTCGAGCGTGATAAGCCGATCGGCGGCGCGTGCGAGCAGCTCCCGGTCGTGCGAAACCAGCAACACGGTCTTCGAGGTCTGCCGCAACTGCTCCTCCAGCCACCTCTTGGTGGGCACGTCGAGGTAGTTGTCCGGCTCGTCGAGAAGCAGCACCTCATCCGGGCCGCGCAGCAGGGCCTCGAGCGCGAGCCGCTTCTGCTCTCCGCCGGAGAGGGTGGTGAGCTCGCGATACCTGGCGCGCTCGTACGGCACACCGAGGGCTGCGATCGTGCACTGGTCCCAGACGGTCTCGTGCTCGTAGCCGCCCGCATCCGCGTACTCGGCGATCGCCGACGCGTAGGCCATCTGCGTGTCGTGCTCGTCGCGTTCGATCAGCGCGTTCTCGGCGGACTCGAGCGCCTCGGCCGCCCCGCGGATGCGCGCAGGGGCGACGCGCACCAGAAGCTGGTGCACCGTCTCCCCGGCCTCGCCGTGGCCGACGAACTGGTCCATGACACCGAGCCCGCCGTCGATCGTGACGACGCCGTCATCGGCGGCCTGGTCACCGCGGATGATCCGCAGCATGGTGGTCTTCCCTGCGCCGTTCGGGCCGATCAGCGCGCTCGTCGAGCCGGCGCCGACACGGAAGCTCGCCTCATCGAGAAGCGGTCTGCCGTCAGGGAGCGTCAAGGAGACGCTGGATACATCGATAGAGCCCACGGTGCGTGGCCGTCCTTCCGCCCGCGCATGCCGAGCCGACCAGGCTATCAGGCGGAGCCGCGATGCTCCGAACTCCGCTCAGGCGAGAACGCTCGAGGTCGGAACGGGCGCGGCGAACAGGTCGAGCACCGGGCAGTGCGCATCGACGACGGCGCGCAGGTTCTCGTACTGTTCCGCCGAGGGCGCTGCCAGGACGGCGGGGGCCAGCTCGTCGCGCCGACCCGCGAGGGCGATGAGTTCGACGTCGACGGTCGAGATCACCAGGTCGAGGTCGTCTTCCGCGACCATCCGGGCGATCGCCGGCACGAAGTCGTCATCCCTCCCCGGCGGCACCAGCCGACGCTGCGCCGGAGGCACGAGGTAGATGCCGCTCGCCCAGCCGTCCATGTCGGCGGCGAACACGGTCAGATCCGATCGACGAAGCAGCGACCGGATGACGGCGACACCCGCCGGTCCGCCCGCACCCGTCACCAGCACCCGCTTGGTCATCAGCTCTCCCGTCGCGTGAGTTCGTGGGCGCCGATGAACTCGGCTGTCTCGCGCACCACTTCCAGGGGTTCGACGGCGGTGCCCCCGCCGAACCTCGACCAGTACCGCGCCGTCGCGGTGACGAACTCGGGTTCCAGGTAGTCACGACTCGCGGTCTGGGCGCCGAAGCGTTCGAGCAGCCGGAGCTTGTCGTCGAGGAAGTTATCGATGCGAACGAATCGCGTGGGGCGGAAGTCGATCGTCGATGACGGGCTCTGGTAGCACGCCACCGTTCCCACGCGCCGCGTGGCCACGATGGTCGCCTCGCTCACGGCGCGGTGATCCTGATGGCGGTCGTGGCTCGAGTGGGTGTAGACGATCGTCGGCTGGATCTCCTGCACGACCTCTTCGATGATCCGGACGGTGGAGCCGCCTCCCGAGATCTCGGTGTCGACGAGATCCTTCAGGAAGAGACGGGCGCCCAGCATGTCGGCAGACGCCAGGGACTCGTTCTGCCGACTGTCGGCATCTCCCCCTCGCGCTCCGCGGGAGAGAGTGAGGATCGTGATCTCGTCCTGAGCCCTGGCATGCGCGGCGAGGAGTCCTCCGACGCCGATCTCGACATCATCGGGGTGCGCTCCGATCGCGAGCACCCGCTCGGGCTTGCGGGCCTCTTCTCGACGACGACGGCCCTCCTCGACGGGACGCATGACCGCTTCGACGAGCTTGCCGTTGTCGAGCGGCTTGGTCAGGAACTCATCGGCCTGCGCCCGCAATGCGGAGACCGCGTATTCGACGGAGACATGGGCGGTCATCACCACGACGGGAACCGAGGGCACCGTGCGCCGCAGCTCGGCCAGCAGCTCGAGACCGCTGAGCCCCGGCATCTCGATGTCGGTCACGACGACGTCTGGGCGCATGGCGGCGACGCGCTCCACTGCCGACAGGCCGTCTCCGGCGACATCGACGATGCACCCGGCGCGCCGCTCGAGCACGGTCTTCACGAGCAGGGCGACGTCCGGATCGTCATCGACGACGAGTACGCGAGGAGAATCCTCAGACATTTTCTACAGCTCTCCTTGGGGAGGTTCCCTGACCGATGGGGATCGGTGACGCGATCTCGGCGCCTTCAACACCGGGACCGCAGGGAAAGTCGAGCGGGGTATGTCGATTCTGGCATACGGTGTCGCCGCCGCCGACGGCGCTTCCCCTACCCTCCCGCGCGGGCGGCACGCTTCTCCTGTTGGAAGACCCGGATCGCCTCGTAGCGCTCCGCGGATCTCGCCCGCCGCTTCGCTGCTTCGTCTTCGCGGTTCTTCGGTGGCGCGGTGGTCACGAGTTCGCTCAGAAGACGGCTCACGACCTGGGCGATCTCGCCGACCGCGCTGTCGAAGGCGGTCTGGTTGGCTCGGGACGGCGCCGTGGTCCCGGCGATCTTGCGCACGAACTGCAGGGCGGCGTCGTGGCATTCCTCATCGGTCGCTGCGGGCTCGAGATTGTTCAACGGGACGATGTTCCGACACATACCCGCACGCTACGCCCGCTCGCAGGTCGACGGAAGGGCAGGAACCGGAGCCCGCCCCGGCCCACGGCCCGCGCATCGTGGGGGGATGGTGCGAGCGGAGGGCCCTCGCTACGCTCGGGGCTACCGGAACCGCCGGCGCGTGACCTCTCACCCCGTCGACAGGACAGAACATGACGAATCCCCCGTTCCCCGAACCGCCTGCACCGGATTCCTCGAACCCGGTGACCCCGCCACCGACCGCGCCCCCGGCCCCTCCGGCCGCACCTCCGACTGGGCCTCCGACGTGGGACGCCGGGCCGGGCGCCGCGCCCGCGTATCCGCAGCCCGAGCCGAGCCCGCCGGGGCGCGTGCTGTCGATCGTCGGACTCGTCCTGGCGTTCGTGGCGGCCCCGATCGGCCTCATCCTGAGCATCGTCGCCGCCGTGAAGCTCGGCAAAGCCGGACAGCCGAAGGGTCTCGCGATCGCCGGCATCGTCGTCGGCGCGGTCCTGACGATCGTCGAGATCATCGGGATCATCCTCTTCATCGCCTTCTTCGCCGCCATCTTCGGCATGTGTGCCGAACTCGGCACAGGCGTCTGGGAGGTCAACGGGGTCACCTATACCTGCGGCTGACCCGTGCGCGACGCAGCACGCACGAGGGACCGGATGCGTTTCGCATCCGGTCCCTCGTGCGTCGGCTGACGACTACTTCTTGTAGTTCGGGGCCTCGACCACGATCTGCACGTCGTGCGGGTGCGATTCCTTGAGACCCGCCGAGGTGATGCGCACGAACTTGCCGCGCGTCTTGAGCTCTTCGATCGTCCGCGCGCCGACGTAGAACATCGACTGGCGCAGTCCGCCGACCAGCTGATAGGCGACGGCGGAGAGCGGTCCTCGGTAGGGCACCTGCCCCTCGATGCCCTCCGGGATCAGCTTGTCGTCGCTGGGGACGTCGGCCTGGAAGTAGCGGTCCTTCGAGTACGAGGTCTGCTTGCCGCGGGTCTGCATCGCGCCCAGCGAACCCATGCCCCGGTACTGCTTGAACTGCTTGCCGGACTGGAACACGATCTCGCCGGGAGACTCGTCGGTTCCGGCCAGGAGCGAGCCGAGCATCACGGCGTCGGCACCGGCGACCAGCGCCTTGGCGATGTCGCCCGAATACTGCAGGCCGCCGTCGGCGATCACGGGGACGCCGACGGGGCGAGCGGCGAGCGACGCTTCGTAGACTGCCGTGACCTGGGGCACTCCCACACCCGCGACGACGCGCGTGGTGCAGATCGACCCGGGGCCCACTCCGACCTTGACGGCGTCGACGCCGGCGTCGATCAGGGCCTGGGCGCCTTCGCGGGTCGCGACGTTGCCGCCGATGATGTCGATGTGGGCGAAGGACTCGTCGGCCTTCAACCGGCGAACGAGATCGATGACGCCCTGCGACTGCCCGTTGGCGGTGTCGACCACGAGAACGTCGACACCGGCGTCGCGCAGCGCCTCGGCACGCTCCCAGGCATCACCGAAGAAGCCGATGGCAGCGCCGACGCGCAGACGGCCCTGGTCATCCTTGGTGGCGAGCGGGTACTTCTCGCTCTTGTCGAAGTCCTTGATGGTGATGAGGCCGGCGAGCTTGCCGTCGCCGTCGATGAGCGGCAGCTTCTCGACGCGGTGCTTCGCGAACAGGGCGATGACCTCGCCCGCGGCCACGCCGACCGGAGCCGTGACCAGGTTCTCCCTGGTCATGACGTCCTTGACGAAGGTGGTCTGACGCTCGAAGCCCGAGACGAACCGCATGTCGCGGTTCGTGATGATGCCGACGAGCTTGCCCTCGTCGTCGACGACGGGAAGCCCCGAGATGCGGTACTTCGCGCAGAGGTTGTCGACCTCTTCGACCGTCGCGTCCTGCGTCGTCGTGATGGGGTCGGTGATCATGCCGGACTCGCTGCGCTTGACGCGGTCGACGTGCGCGGCCTGGTCGGCGATGGAGAGGTTGCGGTGCAGGATTCCGATGCCGCCCTCGCGCGCCATCGCGATCGCCATGCGCGACTCGGTGACCGTGTCCATCGCGCTGGAGAGCAGCGGGGTGGCGACCGAGATGCGGCGCGTGATCCGCGACGAGGTGTCGGCCTCGCTCGGGATCACATCGGTGTGCCCGGGGAGCAGCAGCACGTCATCGTACGTCAGCCCGACGAAGCCGAAGGGATCGTGCTGTTCCATGGATTCTCCTTCTGCGCGAGTCGCGCATGTCCGAGTGCGAGGGGGTGGTCGACGTCGGCCGGTGCGGGGCCGCGGCCCGTATGAAGATTCTAAGCGAGACACGTCCGAGAACATTCCCAGAGCCCCGCCGTTATCGGACTGTTGACACGGACCGTAGGTGAATCGCCGATCGCGCATTACGCTCAAGTGCGTCGTCCATCCCTGCGGTCGAACCCGACATCGCAGAGACACAGCACTCAAAGTGGAGGTTGCGTGGGACCCACAACAATCGCCGTGCAGCGAAAGCGCCCCTGGGTGGTCGCGCTGCTCGCTGTCCTCATGGCGCTCAGCGCGTTCGTGTTCATGCCCCCCTCATCGGCCTCGGCCGAGACGACAGACGACGGGCAGGAGGTCACGGACTTCTACCTGGCCGGCGTCCTCACCTTCGATGACGAACCCGTCGAAGGCGTCGTCATGGCGATCGAAGGCAACGGTTTCAAGGGCGAGACCGAGACCGACGCCGAAGGCAAGTGGCGCCTGTACGTGCCCGAGAAAGAGAAGTACACGCTGACGGTCGACGAGTCGACCCTCCCCGACGGTGTGATCGTCGATGCGAGCCTGCTGCCACCGGGCACGCAGCCGATCGCGGGAACGACCGCCTCCTTCGAGGTCGAGTTCGGTCTCACGGGGACCAAGATCATGAATCTGTTCCTCGGCGAGGGGCAGCGGATCACCGTCTCGTTCATCGACCAGCTGCTCTCGCGACTGGTCGGCGGCCTGAACTTCGGTCTGCTGCTGGCGCTGGCCTCGATGGGTGCCGCTCTCATCTACGGCACCACGCGGCTGTCGAACTTCGCGCACGCCGAGATGGTGACCTGGGGCGGCCTCGTCGCCCTCGTCACGACCACGTTCTGGCACCTCCCATTGTGGCTCGGCGTCGCCGCGGCCGTCATCGGCGGCGGCCTGTTCGGCTGGGCGTTGGATGCCGGCATCTGGCGTCCCCTGCGACGACGCGGTCTCGGCGTCGTGCAGCTGATGATCGTCAGCATCGGACTCTCGCTGGCACTGCGCTACGCCTTCCAGTTCATGATCGGCGGCGGCACCTACCAGCTCCCCGGCGCCAGCCCCACGCCGATCCAGTTCGGGCCGATCTCGCTGTCCTACATCGACATGATCGCGATGGGGGTGAGCATCGTGGTGATCCTGGCCGTGGCCTTCTTCCTGACGCGCACCCGCATCGGCAAGGCGACCCGCGCGATCTCCGACAACCCGCAGCTCGCCGCCGCCTCCGGGATCGATGTGGACAAGGTCATCCGCTACGTCTGGATCCTCTCCGGCACCTTGGCGGCCATCTCCGGCATCCTCTGGGCCTACTTCCGCCCCGGCGTGAAGTGGGACATGGGCATGCAGATGCTGCTGCTGATCTTCGCGGCGATCACGCTCGGCGGCCTCGGCACCGCGTTCGGTGCTCTGGTGGGCTCCCTCATCGTCGGGATGGCGGTCGAGGTCTCCACCCTGTGGATCCCGTCCGACCTGAAGTATGCGAGCGCCCTCGTGGTGCTCATCGTCATCCTCCTCGTGAGACCGCAGGGGCTGCTCGGACGCAGGGAAAGGTTGGGCTGATCGCCATGGACTTCGGAAGCATCTTCTCGAACACGGCCGTCTACCTGTTCAGCCCTGTCACCATCGCCTACGCCCTCGCGGCGACCGGCCTGGCCGTGCACTTCGGATACGCGGGACTGCTCAACTTCGGTATGGCCGCCTTCATGGCCATCGGCGGCTACGGCTACGCCATCTCGGTGCTGAGCTTCGGTCTGCCCTGGTGGATCGGCATGCTCATCGGTCTGCTCGGCGGCGCGCTCTTCGCCGTCCTGCTCGGCATCCCGACACTGCGACTTCGCGCCGACTATCTGGCGATCGCGACGATCGCCGCCGGTGAGATCGTGCGACTGCTGTTCACGACGCAGCTGTTCGACGAATGGACCAACAGCGCCGACGGCCTGGCCCAGTACAACGGCGGGTTCCGCGACGCGAACCCCATTCCCCCCGGGACCTACGGGTTCGGACCCTGGATGTACAGCGCCAACGACCTCTGGAACCGGGTCTTCGGCGTGATCGTGCTCGCCGCGGCCATCCTCTTGGTGTGGGCGCTGATGCGCAGCCCCTGGGGTCGCGTCCTCAAGGGCATCCGTGAAGACGAGGACGCCGTGCGCTCGCTCGGCAAGAACGTCTTCGCCTACAAGATGCAGGCGCTCGTCGTGGGTGGCGTGATCGGTGCCGCGGGCGGGATCATCTTCGTCCTCCCCTCCGCGGTCGTCCCCGGCAGCTACTCGACGTCGCTGACGTTCTTCTTGTGGACCATCCTCCTTCTGGGCGGGGCGGCCACGGTGTTCGGACCGACGCTGGGCGCCGTGCTGTTCTGGGTGGTGTTCGCCTTCATGGCCAACCTCCTGCCCTCCCTGGCGAAAGCAGGCCTGCTGCCGATGTCCGACAGCCAGGCATCGACGCTCGTTTTCGTCTTCGTCGGCATCGCTCTGATGCTGCTCGTGATCTTCCGCCCGCAGGGCATCCTCGGAGACAAGAGGGAGATGACCTTTGTCAAATGAACTGACCCCGGAACAGGTCCCCGGCTCTGCCGAGGGCACGGCGAACGCCGCGCCCGCCACAGGGAGCATCCGACGCCCGAAGACGACCGGTCTGACCAAGGGCGAGGTGAAGCCGGGGGTCGCCAAGGTCGATCCGATCCTCGTCGTCGATGCGGTCCAGCGTCGCTTCGGTGGCCTGACCGCCGTCGACGTCGACCACCTCGAAGTGCCGCGAGGAGCGATCACCGCACTGATCGGCCCGAACGGAGCAGGCAAGACCACGCTGTTCAACCTGCTCTGCGGATTCGACAAGCCCAACAGCGGCACCTGGTCCTTCGACGGAACGAGCCTCTCGGGAGTCCCGTCGTTCAAGGTGGCAAGGATGGGACAGGTCCGCACGTTCCAGCTGACCAAATCGCTCTCGCTCCTCACGGTCCTCGAGAACATGAAGCTCGGAGCTCCGCATCAGCGCGGGGAGGGTTTCTGGTCGAGTCTGTTCCCCTTCCTCTGGCGAGCGCAGGACACCGAGATCGAAGGCAAGGCACGCGAGCTGCTCACGCGCTTCAAGCTCGATGCCAAGGAGAAGGACTTCGCGGCGTCGCTCTCTGGTGGCCAGCGCAAGCTCCTCGAGATGGCCAGGGCGCTGATGAGCGACCCGACGCTGGTGATGCTCGACGAGCCCATGGCCGGCGTCAACCCCGCTCTCACGCAGTCGCTCCTCGACCACATCCTCGATCTGAAGGAGCAGGGGATGACGGTGCTCTTCGTCGAGCACGACATGCACATGGTCCGCCACATCGCGGACTGGGTGATCGTCATGGCCGAGGGCCGCGTCGTCGCGGAGGGACCTCCCGACGAGGTCATGGAGAACCCCGCGGTCGTGGATGCGTACCTCGGTGCGCACCAGGATCTCGACCTGGGCGCGGTCACCGGACGCATCCCGGTGCTCGAGGATGCCGCCGCGATCCGACTCCGCGAGAAGATCGAAGCAGAGGCGGAGGCCGAGCTCGAAGCGAGCGATCCCGCCTCCGGCACAGAGGGGAAGGGCACCGCATGAGCGCGGAATCGCCGACGAACGCACCGCAGAGCGCGCCTCAGGACGACGTCGTGGTCGAGTTGACCGACGTCCACGCCGGCTATCTCCCCGGGGTGAACATCCTCAACGGCGCGAACCTCGTCGCCCGCCAGGGCGAGCTGATCGGGATCATCGGCCCGAACGGCGCCGGCAAGTCGACCCTGCTGAAGGCGATCTTCGGGCTGGTGAACGTGCGCAGCGGCGACATCACGGTCAAGGGCGAGAGCATCGTCGGCCTGAAGGCCGACAAGCTGGTCCGACGCGGGGTCGCTTTCGTGCCGCAGACGAACAACGTCTTCCCGTCGCTGTCGATCGAGGAGAACCTGCAGATGGGGCTCTACCAGAACCCCAAGATCTACACGGAACGGCTCGAGTTCGTCACCGGCATCTTCGCCGAGCTGGGCAAGCGCCTCAAGCAGCGCGCCGGATCCCTCTCCGGCGGCGAGCGGCAGATGGTCGCCATGTCGCGCGCGCTCATGATGGATCCGTCGGTGCTGCTGCTCGACGAGCCGTCGGCCGGGCTCTCCCCCGTGCGGCAGGACGACGCGTTCATCCGGGTGTCCGACATCAACAAGGCCGGCGTCACGACGATCATGGTCGAGCAGAACGCCCGACGCTGCCTCCAGATCTGCGACCGCGGGTACGTGCTCGATCAGGGCAAGGACGCCCACGAGGGCACCGGCCGTGATCTGCTCAATGACCCGAAGGTGATCGGTCTCTACCTCGGAACGCTCGGCACCGACGCAGCCTGAGCCACAGACTCGACCCCACGACAAAGGCCCCGGATCGGATCCGGGGCCTTCGTCATGTGATCGTGTGATCAGTTGGTGCGGGTGATCATGTTGTCGGCACCGTACTTGTAGATGCCGATCGAGGCACCCTGGGGGTCGCCGGCCTCATCGAACGTGATGTCGCCGGAGTAGCCGTCGTAGTCGGCCACGCCGCCGTCGTTGATGATCTTGGCGCACTCGGCGAAGCTGGTGCACTTCTTGCCGTCGCCCGAACCGCCCGAGACCTCCTGCATCTTGGCTGCGATATCCGCGCCCTCGGTGGAGCCGGCCGCGAGCGAGGCCAGAGCCACGAGGATGACGGCGTCGTACGCCTCTGCCGCGTAGGTGAAGTCCTTGACCTCGGGGTTGCCTTCGCCGGTCCAGTAGTCCTGGAGACGGGTGGTGAAGTCATCCGCGAGAGCAGGACCGGCCTTGGTTCCCTGCGCGCCCTCGAGCGAGACCGGGATCTCCGAGCCGTAGTCGGACAGGTTGCCGTCGACCATGTAGAACTTGTCGGCCGAGATGCCGGCGTTCACCAGCAGCGGCGCGATGGTCTTGAACTGGTCGAACGACACGATCGCGACCGCGTCGGGGTTCTGGGCCTTGATCGACTCGACCTGAGCGTCGAACTGCGCGTCGCCGACGTTGAACGAGACCGACTCGACGACCTCGCCGCCGGTGCCCTCGAACGTCGTCGTGATGGCGTCGTTCAGGCCGGTGCCGTAGGCGTCGTTCTGGTAGATGATGCCGAGGCTCTTGGCGCCGTCCTCGGCGATCAGGTTGCCCAGCACCTCGCCCTGCAGCAGGTCACTGGGTGCGGTGCGGAAGTACAGGCCGCTGTCGTCCCACGTGGTGAAGTCGGGAGACGTGTTCGACGCCGAGATCTGAAGGATCCCCGCGCTCACGTTCCCGTCGAGGATGAGCTTGGAGACGCCCGACGCGGCGGCTCCGACGATGGCGGAGACGCCGGCGCCCTGCAGCTTGGTGATCGAGGTCTCGTAGGCCTTGGTGTCGGTGTCGCCCTCGTCCTCGGCCGTCAGGTCGATCGTGACACCGGCAGCGGCCTCGTTGACCTCCTGGACCGCGAGTCCGACGCCGGATTCCATGGGCGGGCCCAGGAATGCCAGCGACCCCGTCTGCGGAAGCAGCGATCCGAGCTTGAGCGTCAGATCGGCTGCGGGCTTGTCGCTGCCGCCGCTCTCCGAGCTCGGAGTGCTGCTGCAGCCGGCGATGACGATGGCGGATGCACTGATCAGTGCGATCCCGGCGAAGACCTTCGCTGTGCGCGAGCCCTTCAATGCGTTCATGATGCTCCCTTGCGTAACTGAACGTGGATTGTGACTGAACGTGGATTCTGGCCACAATCGGGTGCTCTAACACTAGGCCGTGAGTCCTGCGCGCAGGGGTCGCAAGTATCTCGGTGCGTTAACGATCCGACACTGGGTTCCCCGACGGATGAGCCTCGGGATCAGGCCGCTTCGACACGCGGAATCCTGCGCCCCCGACGTGCGGCGAGCAGCAGGTCGACGACGAACACCCCGATCGCGATCCACACGATGATGAAGCCCGCCCAGCGCTCCGGAGGCATCGGCTCGTGCAGGACGACGACGCCGATGAGGAACTGCATCACGGGGGTGATGAACTGGATCATTCCGATCACGGTGAGGTGGATGCGTCGGGTTCCTGCGGCGAAGAGCAGCAGGGGCACCGCTGTGGCGACGCCGGCGAACGCCAGCAGCAGCGTGTGCGGCCACCCGTTCGCCCCCATCGTGATCCCCGTCGTCTGGGCGACGACGATCAGCTGCACCACGGCGATCGGGATGAGCCAGAAGGACTCCAGCGTCAGACCGCTGACCGCATCGACGGCGGGACCGATCTTCTTCTTGATGAGCCCGTAGACCCCGAAGGACGCCGTCAACGACAGGGCGATCCAGGGGAAATCGCCGTAGGCAACGACGATCACGACGACCGCGATCGCCGCGATCGCGATGGCGGCCCACTGCAACCTGCGGATGCGCTCCTTCAGCACGAAGACGCCCAGCAGCACGGTCGTGATCGGATTGATGAAGTAGCCCAGGCTCGTCTCGACGACGTTCTCGCTGAGGGTTCCGATCAGGAACACCTGCCAGTTGACGTAGATCAGAAGACCGGCCAGGGCCGTCCAGGCCAGCAGCTTCGGCTGTCGGAGGATGACGCCGAATGCCGCCCAGCCGCGCGTGAACGTGAGCAGCAGGAGGCAGAACACGAACGACAGCAGCACGCGCCAGGCCACGACCTCCCACGGCCCCGTCGGAACGAGGAGCAGGAAGTAGAGCGGAAGCACTCCCCAGAGGAGGTACGCGGCACCGGCATAGGCCACTCCGGCGGTCTGCGTGGCACGAGTCGTCTCTGGGGGCACCGCACAACCCTACGCCCGCGGCGGCGTCGCGCCCTCGGCCGCCCGGCCGCTGCCGCAGAGTTCGGCAGGAAACCGATGCCCGGTGGCGGACGCAGAAGGGGCCCGGATGCGAAGCGCATCCGGGCCCCTTCGAGGACCTTGACCCTGCCCCTCACGAGGGGCGGGAATCAGATTCCGCAGATCAGCGGACGACGACCGCCAGGACGTCGCGAGCCGACAGGACGAGGAACTCGTCTGCGCCGAACTTCACCTCGGTGCCGCCGTACTTGCTGTAGAGCACACGGTCGCCGACGGCGACGTCGAGCGGAACACGGTTGCCGTTGTCGTCGATGCGGCCGGGGCCGACCGCCACGACCTCGCCCTCCTGGGGCTTCTCCTTGGCGGTGTCGGGGATGACCAGGCCACTCGCGGTGGTCTGCTCGGCCTCGACCTGCTTGATGACGATGCGGTCCTCGAGCGGCTTGATGGAAACCGACACGGTCTACCTCTTCTTTCTTGACGCTGACACGAAAGACTTGTTCGCACTCTCAACCCGAGAGTGCTAATCCAGTCTAGGCGCTCGGCTGGCACTCACGCAATGCGAGTGCCAGCGTGCGCGGCGGGCAGTCCCCCCGCACGGGCAATTAGGCTGAGCACGTGGAGATGTCCGAGCTGCGCGCCCTGCTGACCCCCGCCGGTCTCGAGCTGCTCGACGCGGTCGGGCCCATCGAATCGACCGCCGACGTGGCCCGCACCGTCTCGCGGCTGCGCGCGGCCGGCCACTCCCCCGAGCTCGTCTCCGCCGTCGTCGGACAGGCGCACCTGCGATCCAAGGCTGCGGCGAAGTTCGGGCCCTTCGCCGCACGCATGCTGTTCACCCGCGCCGGGCTCGAGCAGGCGACGAGGCTCGGGGTCGCAGCCCGTCACGCGCAGCGGATCCGGCACGCCGGATTCACCCGCGTCGCCGACCTCGGCTGCGGCATCGGCGGCGACGCGCTCGCCTTCGCCGGAGCGGGACTCGACGTGCACGCCGTCGACGCCGATGAGGTCACCTCGGCCATCGCCGCCTACAACCTGGCGCCCTTCGGCGACAGCGCCGCGGTGGGCCACCTCACGGCCGAAGACGCCCTCTCAACGGTGGAAGCGGGAAGCGCGATCTGGATGGACCCGGCTCGACGCACCTCCGGGCACAGCGAGACCCGACGAGTCTCCGCCGACGACTACTCCCCCTCGCTGGACTGGGCCTTCGATGTGGCCGCGAGCCATCCGACCGGCATCAAGCTCGGCCCCGCGCACGACCGCGACGCGCTGCCCGCCGACGCCGAAGCGCAGTGGGTGAGCGCCGACGGCAGCGTCGTCGAGCTCGTCGTGTGGAGCGGCGCCCTCACCCGAGAAGGGGTCCGCCGCGCGGCCCTCGTGATCCGCGACGAGCGCTCGCACGAGCTCACCGCCCCGGCGGACGCCGCCGACGAGCCGGTGCGCGAGCTCGGCGCCTTCCTGCACGAACCCGATGGCGCCGTGATCCGTGCCCGTCTGATCGGCGAGGTCGCCCGAAGCCTCGACGCGGGGATGCTCGACGAGCACATCGCCTACCTGACCTCGGATGCCGCGCTGACGAGCCCTTTCGTGCAGTCCTTCCGCGTGCGGGAGACCCTGCCGGCGAACCCGAAGGCGATCAGCGCCGCCCTCAAGGCGCACGGCATCGGACGCCTGGAGATCAAGAAGCGCGGCGTCGACGTCGATCCCGCGGCCTTCCGCAAGAAGCTGACGCTGCGCGGCGACCAGGAGGCGACGCTAATCCTCGCCCGTATCGGCGATCAGCGCCGCGCGATCCTCGCCGACCGGGTACCCGCGGCGGGCTGAGATCCGCTCAGCCGTCGGGGTCGCGGCCCGGCGGCTCGACCACGATCGGGTCACCCGGAGGCGCTTCGACCCGTACGGTGTCCTGCGGCGCTCCTGAGGAGGCTGGTGCCTCGCGGATGACCAGATACGGCGTCTGCCACCTCGTGAACCGCGCCTCGACAACCGTCGAGCCGACCTCCGCGCCACCGAGGCCGTCGATCCGCGCGTCGATCCCCGACTCCCCCGCATCGCTGGGAGACTCGCACGTCGTCAGATCGCCGGCGTCGACGATGAGGCACTTCTCGACCTCGCCCTGCTCCGACACGCGGTCGCCGACCCATACCGGCTGCGTCCGGAACGATCCGACGATCGTGAGGGAGAAGGCGAAACCCTCGTCGGCCAGTTCCTCGGCCCGTGCGCGCTCTGCGCCGGCGTACTGCGAGGACAGGGCCGACGACATCGACCACCGCTGGAGAGCGACCATCGGCTCCCCCGCTGTCGACACGAGCATCGTTGCGCTCACACCCCCCAGACTCCGGGTATCGTCTTCGGGATCGTCGATCGGAACGGGGAAGGACACGCTCAGGCCACGTCCGATGTCGCCGGTGGGAAGGCAGTTCGACTGCGAACGGTCGCCGATGTCGAGGACCAGGCACACGACGCCGCCATCGTCCTTGGTCGCGTACCAGGCCAACGCATCCTCGTCCTGCGCGACCGCAAGGAGTGACCCGCTGTCGAAGTCGGCGGCGGCGAGCGCATCACGGCGCTCCTGCTGCGCGGCGGACAGGGCGATGCCGTCGGCGCGTGGCGCGAACAGCGCCCCACCGATGCCGACGCCGAGTGCCACCGTCATCACCGCGAGCGCCGACACGCCCACTCGGTACCTCCGCAGGACACGACGAACGGTGCTGAGCGAGCGCCGATCCTCGGTGACGGTTCCGGGCTCCGGAGCGTCGACGACGGCATGCCCGCCAGCGTCGTCGGGGACATCGGCAGGAGCGGGCGACGGCTGCTCGGGCGACGAATCCACACGGGTCTCGACGGCGGGGGGCGTCACCGGAGATCGTCTCGCGTCCTCCAGCTCCCGCAGCCGCCTGGTCTCGGCATCCGTGAGGATGCCGTCACGACCATAGGCCCGGCGGTGGAGCGCCCGCAGCTCGTCAGCGTCCGTCTCCGCCTGCACCGTCGGCACCCCCCTCACGTGTGATCATGAGCGAGGAGCTCCCGTCACTCCAGGTCGGAACCTCCAGGCGGACGACCTCGCCGCTCTCCTCATCGACCACGTTCAGCACCAGCGTGGCGCTCTGTTCCTGCAGAGTGAGCGCATCGGCGCAGACCCGAGGGAACCGGTCATCCGAGCCGTCGTAGATCAGACAGGTCTGAAACGACTCGAGCGCCATCCCCGTCCACACCGGCACCTCACCGTCGTAGCCGATGACCCAGAGCGAGTTGATCTCGAACCCCTGCGCCGCGATCCGCTTCGCCTTCTCCGCCTCACCGGCGTTCGCATATGTCACACCGTTGGTGGTGCCGGGTCCATACTCCGCCGTGTAGGTGGATACGGCGGGTTCGCCGGACGCGGTGAACATCATCTGCACGTTGAGCTCGCGCCTGATGTCGTCCTTCGACTCCACTGTGACCGCCCCGAAGAGCCCCGAGCCCTCGACGGTCTCCGTGCGCTCGCAGGTGGGCAGTGCCGACGCGGAGGTCGCCACAAGCAGGCAGGTGATCGCGCCGTCGTCCTTGGTCGCCGCTGAGATGACCGCCCCCTGCTCGACGGCGAGGGCGCGCACCGATCCCGGGTCGTAGCGCCCTCCGGCGATCAGCGCGCTCTGCCATTCCTGCTGCTGCGCGCTCAGGGCGACCGGGGTCGCAGCCGACCGGCCGAACAGCAGCCAGCCCACGCCGACCCCGACGACGAGCAAAGCCGCGACGGCGAGCACGGCGGGCCGCCAATGCGCGCGCCATAGGGATCGCGCGGACTCCCCGGTCCCCGGTGAGCCCTCTGCGACAGGCGACGGATGCCCCTCCGCCGCGTCGGGTGCCGCGGCCTCGACGCCCTGATCCCCTGCCTCAGCGCTCGCGGAACCAGCGTCGTCCGACGACTCCCCGCGGTCGGGAGGCGACACGGTATCGGCGGTCGGGGCGAAGTCGAGCCCCACGGGTTCGACACCCGGCGCAACACGGCGCTCCTCCAGCGCGCGCAGTCGCACGGCGTCGGCATCGGTGAGCGACGCCTCGCGTCCGTAGGCCCGCGCCTGCAGGGAGCGCAGCTCCTCGAGCTCGTCCGCGTCCAGCATCGGCTCAGCCGAGCCTCTCCAACTGCATGCCGGCCCAGACCAGCCAGCCCAGGCTGTAGACCGTCGCGCAGAGTCCGAGAACGAGCGCCCAGCGCGCGATCGCGCGACTCTCGACAGGGCGACGCAGAGACATGATTGCCGCGACGACCGCGACCACGGCGACCGGGATGCCCCAGCCGACGAAGAACGACGCCCCGAGCGCGACGATCGCCGCCAGCAGCGCCCACGGCGCCAATCGGGTGTCGTCGACCGGCATGGATCCCGTCGACGGCTCCCACTCCGTGTCGTCGGGAGCATCGATGTCGGGACCGGTCGCGACGACCGGCTCGATGCCGACCGGACCCGTCGGCAGCCTGGTGTATCCGTCTCGGCGGGAACCGGGAAGACGGGCGGAACCTGCGGGGTGCTCGACCTCGTCGCTGGGGCCTTCGATACGCGCCGCCGGCGTCGCCGAGGACCGCGCCTCGGGAGTACCGGGGACGTCACTCATACCGACACCGCCTCCGCGATCTGGATCTCGGTCACGGGCAGCGTCGAGTCCGCGCCGAATGCGAGGGTGGAGGGGCGCCGGCCGGAGGAGATCAGCTCGGACGCGAGGGCGGCGATCATCGCGCCGTTGTCGGTGCACAGCGACAACGGCGGGATGCGCACCGTGACGCCTGCGGCCTCGGCGCGCTCCAGAGCGACCTCGCGCAGACGCCGGTTCGCGATCACTCCCCCGCCGAGCAGCAGCCGCGGCACACCGAGGTCGGCGCAGGCGGCGAGCGCCTTCGTGACCAGAACGTCGACGACCGCCTCGCGGAAGCTCGCGGCGACGTCGGCGAGGGGAACCTCGACCCCCTCGGCTTCGCAGCGCTCGACCCAGCGGGCCACGGCCGTCTTCAGCCCCGAGAACGAGAAGTCGTAGCGGTGCTTCGCCAGGTCGGAAGCACGGGACAGGCCACGGGGGAACCGGATCGCCTCCGGGTCGCCGTCGGCGGCTGCACGGTCGATCTCCGGACCACCCGGGTACGGCAAGGACAGGAGGCGGGCGACCTTGTCGAAGGCCTCTCCCGCGGCGTCGTCCATCGTCTCCCCCAGCAGCTCGACGTCGGTGGTGAGGTCGCGCACATGCAACAGCGAGGTGTGACCGCCGGATACGAGCAGGGCGATCGTGGGGTACTCGAGCGGAGCGGAGTCGGCGGTGAGGATATCGGCGGCGATGTGGCCGACGAGGTGGTTCACGGCGTAGAGGGGCTTGTCGATCGAGACGGCGAGGCCCTTCGCCGCACCGACGCCGACCATCAGTGCACCGGCGAGTCCTGGGCCGCTCGTCACGGCGACGGCATCGAGATCATCCAGGCCCACTCCCGCCTCGGCGAGGGCGGCATCGATCGCGGGCTGCAGTGCCTCCAGGTGCGCCCTGGCGGCGACCTCCGGTACGACCCCGCCGTACCTGGCGTGCTCGTCCATGCTCGACGCGATGGTGTTCGACAGCAGGGTGCGTCCGCGCACGATGCCGATGCCCGTCTCGTCGCAACTCGTCTCGATGCCGAGAACCAACGGTTCGCTCATGCCTTCGCCTCCTCGGTGGCGGTGACGGGCACCGTGCGACGGCGCAGATCCAGACGCATCACGATCGCGTCGACGTCGTCGGGCTGATAGTAGTGGGGACGGCGAGCGATCTCCTCGAATCCCTCGGCGAGGTAGAGTCCCTCGGCCGAAGGGTTGTCGGCTCGCACCTCGAGGAACACCTCGCGTGCACCGCGTGCTGCGGCCTCCGCGAGCAGCGCACGCAGCAGGATCCTGCCCCGCCCCTGGCCGCGGTACTCGGCGAGCAGGGCGATGGTCTGGATGTCGGCGTCGGCGCTGCCGTGGAGGGCCCGCACTCCGCCGTATCCGATCACCGCACCGTCGTGCTCGTCGACGAGGTAGCGGCCATGCGGGCTCGCGAGCTCGGCGGCCATGGTCTCCGCGCTCCAGGCGTCTGTCGGGAAGGACCGGTTCTCGATCGCCATGATCGCGTCGAGGTCGTCGACCGTCGCGTCGCGAAGGGTCATGTCCCCACCTTCTTCGGCGCACCGGGAAGCGTCACATCGGGGTGACGCATGTAGAGGGGCTCCTCGCCGGCGAGCGTGCGACCGGTGGCAAGCGCGCGGGCCCCGACCCGCGCGAGATCCGATGCGGAGAGCGTCGTCACGTCGATGCGCCTGATGCCGTCGAGGTGCGCGTCGGCGTCGGCGGCCCGCACGAGCACGGTGTCGGCGACGACGACCGGGATGCCGTCGTCGTCGAGACCGTCGAACACGGTGATGGCGACCTCGCGCCGACGGGCGTCGGTGACGATCGCGAAGGGAGCGGTCTCGTTCTCCAGCACCGTCAGAGCCGCGGCGAAGTGGCTGGGGACGGGGACGACGGGCAGGCCGCGTCCGAGTGCGAAGGCACGCGCCGCGGCGATGCCGATACGCAACCCGGTGAAGGGGCCGGGCCCCATGCCGGCGACGACGTGGGTGATCTTCGCGTCACCCGCCTCGCGGAGCACATCGACGAGGAGGTCGCCGATGACCTCGGCGTGGCCGAGAGGGTCGACGGCACCGGCTTCGGCGCGTCGCTCCCCGTCGGCATCGATGAGGGCGACAGCCGTGCCCAGGGAAGTGTCGACGGCAAGGATCACGACTCCAGATTAGCCGCCGTCCCGCGAGGGAGCTCCCCGCAGGCGCCGGAGGCCCCGGGCTCAGCCGAGCGGAGCGCGCAGCGGGTAGTCCTGATCCTCGAGGATCACCTGCGAGGCGGCTCCCGTCGTCTGGTTCACGATCACGGGGGCGAGGAGGTTCACACTCACGCCCTCGGCGGACGGGTGGGCGACGACGAGGATCAGCGCGTCATCCGGCGATTCGAGCGCCAGACCGTCTGCCTGCTCGTCGGTGAGGGTCGGCGCGTACGCGCTCAGCACCGTTCGAGGATCCACCAGATACAGACGCAGCTCGGTGTCGTCCACGGCCCGCAGCGAGAACAGCCCGTCGGCACCGTCGACGGGAGTCAAGGCGAAATCGACGTGGGGTGCGAGTCCGGGCGGCGGGGCGAGGAAGGTCAGTGCGGCGGTCATCGGAGGAAGTCCATGAGCGAGGGCTGGAGCACGCGCGCATTCACCGCGAGCGCGGAGCGGTACACGAGCTCCTGCGCCTGCAGGCGCACGAGCACCTCGATCGAATCGACGTCCTCCACCACCGTCCTGCGGGACTCGAGCGCACCTACGCCCGTCTCGAGGTCATGCTGTCGCAGCTGCAGTCGCAGTCCTCGTACCTGTCGTCGCAGATCGCCGCCCTGCCGGGCTCGAGCTCGAGCTCGGGGAAGTGAGCATGAACGCCGCCCTGCGTGCCCAACAGCGCTACCGCGACGACGCCGTGCTGTCCGCACCGCCCGAGCGCCTGGTGACGATGCTCTACGACCGTCTCCTGCTCGACATCGAGCGCGGGGAGAGCGCACAGCGCTCCGAGGACTGGGAGGAGGCCAACGCCCAGCTCCAGCAGGCACAGGCGATCGTCTCGGAACTGTCGTCATCGCTCACCGACGAGTGGAGCGGCAGCGCCGGCCTGCGCTCGCTGTACGTGTTCCTCTCGCAGACCCTCATCGGAGCGAACATCGGTCGCGACCCCGAGCGCACGCGCGCCTGTCATGAGATCATCGCCCCGCTGCGGGAGGCGTGGCACGAGGCCGCCCGCACGGTCGCCGAGGCGCGATCATGAGCCTCGACGAGTGGACCGCGATGCTCGACCGGCTCGAACAGGACGCCGGACGGATCCTCGCCGCCGCCCCCGGCACCGCTGTCGACACCGACATCGCCCCGTGGACCCCGCCGACCACACCGCTGCCCGCCGCTCTCGCCGACCGCGCCAGGCGCGTCGTCGAGCTCCAGCGTTCGGCGATGGAGCGCACACGGGCCGACCTCGACGGCCTGCGCCAGCACCTGGGCGCCGTGAGCCGGATCCCGAGCACCCGCCGCCCGGAGGAGCCCGCCTATCTCGACGTCGACGGGTGAGACCGCTCTCTAACATCGCGGAAGATCCTGCCGGTTCGACGCTGGGCCTGTCGCGCACCCTCGTGCATCGCGAGCCACAGAGGCCGCGCGACGGCCGCCCGAGTTCGAGGCCATAGACGCCGAGATCGAACGGTACGTTTTCGGCTAACCAGGCGACTCGAATGATGCTCCGGATCTCGGATCTTCCGTAGTCAAAGATCTACGACGCGGACCTCATCCTGTTCAGCGCTACTGGTGCTTAGTCTCCTGGGCACGTCGGCGCGCCTCTGCGTCTAGATCCCACCGCCTGACAGCGGCCGGGCGGCTGAGCCGCCACCGCAGCCCCAAGGGTGTGGGTGTCGCCCTCGTCGCCGTCGGTCGCGTGCTCCACGATCCAGAGGTCTGCGGCTTCGCCCCTCCCGAATGCTCGCAGGATTCCGGCCAGCGCGTCGACCTCGGGGCAGCTGAGGCGCACGGCCAGGTCGTCGGCGGTGTCCCCGCGGGAGCACACGAAGGCGAACTCGGCCACTGCGTCGAGGAGGGTCGGCTTCTCCGGTGTGGGGCTGGTGGTGATGGTGTCGGACATGGCGTCTTCCCCTCGATGGTGGCGCGGGGTACTGCTACGGATGCCACCCCAGCGCCTATAAAGGAGGGCGAGGGTCCGTCGAGTCAGGCCCTGCTCCTGGTCGAGCTCGCGGCAATCGCTGTCAGCTCTCCCCTCGACCGAGCGCCCGTTTTGCGGAGCAGATTCGACACGTGGAACTTGACGGTGTTGTCGCTGATTCCCAGTTGATCCGCGATTGCACGATTGCGAGCTCCCGATGCCACCAGGCGGAGCACATCGCGCTCCCGCGGGCTG
This sequence comes from Microbacterium sp. PAMC22086, assembly GCF_019443525.1. NCBI lineage: Bacteria > Bacillati > Actinomycetota > Actinomycetes > Micrococcales > Microbacteriaceae > Microbacterium > Microbacterium sp. PAMC22086. The sequence goes on from NZ_CP080380.1 coordinate 3,245,293, forward strand.
AAGTTCACCGAGTCCTCGAGCGGCTCTGCTTCTGCCGGGGGGTCGAGCGGGAGCCGGATGTCGAGGGATGTCCCCCAGCCTGTCGTCGACGACACCTCCAGGTCGCCGTCGAGAGTAGCGACACGTTCGGCGATGGGCCTGATCGCGTCGTCGTGGGCGCTGATCTCGCCCTGACCGTCGTCGCGGATGCCGATGAGCAGGTTGAGGCCGTCGCAATCCCACTGGATGCGCACCCGTTTCGCCTCCTCCTGGTCGACAAGCGCGAGCACCGCGCTGCGAACGATCGCGCGAGCCGCATGAGCCACCTCCCCTGGCAGCGCCCGCCCACCGGTCGGCGGTTCGACGAACTGCACGTCCAGGCCGCCGAAGCGCGCGAGCGGACGAAGGTCGGTACGGAGCCGCGCGAATGCCCCATCCACCGGCTCCAGCATGGTGCCCAGCTGCTGGTCGGTCGTGATGCGCAGCTCGATCAGGGCAGCGGATGCCAGATCGAGCGCCGTCGCGCGGCTTGCGCGGTCCTCCAGTCGCGTCGAACGAAGGACCGCGAGAATCGACTCGAGCGTCACAGCATGCCGATCAGCCTGTTCGGCCATCGCCTGCGCGTGCTCGACCTGAAGCCTGCGAGAGACCGGACCGAGCTCGTTGTTGTTGCTCACCGCTTCAACCTACCCGGCCAACCTGTACCTACCGCAATGGGTAGGTCCACTCTACCGCCGGGCGGGCGCGTCGCTGCCGCAACCCGGCGACCATGGATACATGACTGCTGTGGACCGTGACGTATCGACGCCCTCGCCACCCGACGTGACGGCATCCCTTTCCCTCATCCTGGAGGAAGTCAGGGCGACGACCGACGCGGTGATGACACACCGAGTGGACGACCTCGACAACCTCGCCGAAACCCTCGCGAATGCCAGGCGGATCTTCGTGCTCGGAGCGGGCCGTTCCGGCATCACCCTGCAGATGACTGCCATGCGCCTCATGCACCTCGGTCTGACCGTGCACGTCGTCGGCGACGTGACCACGCCGGCGATCGGCCCCGGCGATGTGCTGCTGATGGCAAGCGGCTCAGGAACGACGACATCGATCGTTCGTGGGGCGGATGCCGCGGTGAAGGCTGGCGCGAAGGTCGCCGTCATCACAACAGCCGCAGCGTCGCCGTTGGCTGCGCTCGCCACCGCCGTGGTGGTCGTGCCGGCCGCGGGAAAGCTGGACCGTTCCGGCACCGTCTCGGCGCAGTACGCGGGCGGTCTGTTCGAGCAGACCGTCATGCTGCTCGGCGACGCTCTGTTCCACAGCCTCTGGCTGCGTTCGGGGCAGAGCGCAGACGAGCTCTGGCCCCGGCACTCGAATCTTGAATGACACCACCTCCTTGTATACGCGGAGGCTCGCACCACAACCAGAAAGAAACACTATGAAGTTGCAGTTCGCCATGGACACCCTGACCACCGAAGCAGCGCTCGAGCTCGCCGCTGCCGCCGCGCCACATGTCGACATCCTCGAACTCGGCACGCCGCTGATCAAGAGCGCGGGCCTGTCGGCGATCACCGCCGTGAAGGCTGCGCACCCGGACAAGATCGTGTTTGCCGACCTCAAGACGATGGACGCCGGCGAGCTCGAGGCCGACATCGCGTTCGCCGCGGGCGCTGACCTCGTCACCGTTCTCGGTGTCGCCGGTGACAGCACCATCGCCGGAGCGGTGAAGGCCGCGAAGAAGCACGGCAAAGGCATCGTCGTCGACCTGATCGGTGTCGCCGACAAGCCCGCCCGTGCCCGCGAGGTCGTCGCCCTCGGCGCCGAGTTCGTCGAAATGCATGCCGGACTCGATGAGCAGGCGGAAGAAGGCTTTACCTTCGCCACTCTCCTGCGTGACGGAGAAGCATCCGGTTCGCCGTTCTCGGTCGCCGGTGGTATCAATGCGAGCACCATCGCCTCCGTCCAGGCATCCGGCGCGCAGGTCGCCGTCGCTGGCGGAGCCATCTACGGCGCACCAGACGTCGGCGCCGCTGCCGCCGAATTGCGCGCCGCGATCGCCTAGCCCGAGTCGATGTCTGCATGGGGTCGCGGAACACCCACGAACCCATGCGGCCTTCGATTGCACCCTGACTGACCACCGTGACCACCCCCCCTACGCGTCTGTCTCGGTGACACGAGAGGGTCAGACGGATACGCGGATGTCGTGGATGATCTGGAGAGACAGCGCGTTCGATTTCGGGAGAGCGGACAGCGACGGTGGCTGGACACCAAGCTCCAGGTATGCCGGGTGGAGTGCGCCAACGACCCCGCCCGCCGCGTTTGTGCGATCCCTGCTCTGGGCCACGCCTCGAGCATCATTTGATTCCGCGTTCGCTCAGCAGGACTGAAGCACCGAACGCACGCGCGTGCGCCAACGATTGCACTCCCGTCGGCGAGTGTGCTTCTTCTACCCGGCTTTTCAATCCGTCATAGACGGAGTGGTTGCACCGTCCCCCTCCTTGGTGCCCACTCCGAGCGGGGTGCCTCGACCTGTATGGTGGGCACCCCGTGCTTCATGCGATATGAATCGGCCTGACTTTCGTTCCTATCGGGAGCCTTGTCCGACAGGTGCCGGATTGGCTGATTCCTGGTCAGCGTAATACGCCTGTTCGACCTCGGCGGGTGTTCGCATGTCGAGCTCGCCGTGGAGGCGGGAGTTGTTCCACCACCACACCCATTCGAGGGTCGCGAGCTCGACCTGCTCGACGGTGCGCCAGGGCCCGCGCTGGCAGATCAGTTCGGTCTTGTAGAGGTTGTTCACGGCCTCGGCCATCGCGTTATCAAAGCTGTCGCCGACGGTCCCGGTTGAGGGGACAGCGCCGAGTTCGACGATCCTCTCGGTGTAGACCATCGCGGTGTAGTTCGACCCGTGGTCCGCGTGATGGATGAGTCCGTCGAGGCGCCCACCGGCGTTCCAGGCGGCCATGTCCAGGGCCTGCATCGGCAGGATCTCGGAGCGCAGCGTCGCCGCAACGTTCCAGCCGACGATGCGGCGGGAGTAGACATCGGTGACGAATGCGACGTAGGCGAACCCGGACCAGGTGGCGACGTAGGTGACGTCGCAGACTTGCGGACACCGCGAACCCCGGCGAGGCGCATGAGGCGTTCGGTCTGGTCGCGACCGATGTCCCAGCCTTGCCGTCGCATGAGGGCGTGCATCTTCCGGCGCCCGTAGACGCCGTAGTTCTCCGCATGCAGCCGGGCGATCTCGGGCACGAGCAGATCATCCTGCAGCTGCCGCGCGGACGGCGCGCGGCCCACCGCGGCGCGATAGCCGCGTGAGGTGAAGAATCCTCTCACCGCCGGTCGCAGGACCTGGCAGATGAGCTCGACCCCGAAACGATCCCGGTGTTCGTTGACGAACCGGATCATCTCGTCGAGGGGTGGTCGAGCTCCTTCGCGAAAAAGATGCTCGCAGCCCTGAGGATCTCGTTCGCCTTCCGCAACTCCGAGACCTCCTTCTGCAGCCGCTTGATCTCCGCCGCCGCATCCGTCGTCAACCCGGGCTTCACGCCCGCGTCGACCTCGAAGCGGCGCTGCCAGAGGCGCAGTGTCTCCGGGCTCATCCCGAGCAGCCCGGCGACGTGACGGACCGCGCTCATCATGTTCGGGTGCGACGGTCGCGTCTCCGCGAGCATCCGCAACGCCCGCTCACGCATCTCCGGCGAATACTTCCTGTTCATCGTGTTCCATCCTTGCTTGAAGAACGGAACGAAAGTCAGGCCGATTCAAACTAAGTCTCTCTGTGTGCTCGGCCTGAATACACTGTAAGTCTGTTCGGAGCAAGGGTCCTGACCGAGGCGGGGGAGACGGTTTAGAACGGGTTCCACCGACTGTTCGGTCGGTCCGCGAGAGGAGCACTAATGTCGGACAACTATGAGACGTCCAGCCCGAGCGGCTCGGGCGTGAACGCCCCCGGTTCTTCGGGCAAGGTGGATGCTGTCAAGCAGGAAGCCACAGACCTGAAGGACACGGCGGCGACTCAGGCGAAGGACGTTCTTGGCACCGCCAAGGATGAGGCTGCGACCGTCGTGGGGGAGGCGAAGACGCAGGCGAAGGATCTGTATGCGCAGACGCAGCGGGAGCTGTCGGAGCAGGCGAACACCCAGCAACAGCGTCTTGCCGGTGGTCTTCGCTCTGTCAGCGACGAGCTCGGCTCCATGGCCACTAACTCGGAAGGCAGTGGCGTCGCCAGCGATCTGGTCCAGCAGGTGTCGGGGCGTTTGTCTGCTGCCGCAACCTGGCTCGGCGACCGGGACCCTGGTTCTGTGCTCACAGAGGTCAAGCGATACGCACGCCGCAAGCCCGGCACGTTCATCCTCGCCGCAGCGATCGGCGGCATCGTTGTGGGGCGCCTCACCCGCGCCCTCGCCGCGAATGCTTCCGACGATAAAGACGCCGCTCCCGTGCCGGCACCTCCGCAGGTGCACCCTGACCCGTCCGTGCCCGTCCCCGTGGTGAACGACACGGGCGCTGGCACGCCCATGTACTCGCAGGCGGCAGCAAGCCGTCCGGACATTCTGAGGGAGGACGGCTATGACCGACCCGACACCGTCTGAAGCGAAAGCCGCATCGACCTCGATCGGAGATCTCCTCGGGGAAGTGTCCCGTGACATTTCGACGCTGATGCGCCAGGAGGTCGCCCTCGCCAAAGCAGAGTTGAAGGACTCGGCCACGAAGTCCGCCAAGGGTGCGGGCCTGATGGGTGCCGCCGGCTACGGCGCACTGATGGCGGTGTTCTTCCTGTCCGTCGCGCTGTGGTGGGCTCTGGGCACACTGATGGGCGGCGGCTGGTCCGGCGTTGTCGTCGCGGTCCTGTGGGCAGTCATTGCCCTGATCCTGTTCCTGGTCGGGCGCAGCCAGATCAAGCAAGTGAAGGGCGTCCCGCAGACCGTGGACACCCTGAAAGAGATCCCCGAAACGCTGAAGAGAAATGAGGAGAACCGATGAGCGATTCACCCGACGAGATCCGCGCCGACATCGAGCGGACCCGCCACGACCTCGGCATGGACGTGGACGCCCTGGCCGATAAGGTCTCCCCGTCGAAGATCGTGGACCGACAGGTCGACAAGGTCCGTGGCGCCTTCACCTCCGTCCGTGAGCGTGTGATGGGCGCCGCGGATGACGCCGGCTCGTCGCTGTCGGATGCGGGCTCTCACGCCGGAGATCTGAAGGACCGCGCGGTCGCCAAAGCAGAAGGGAACCCGCTGGCGGTCGGACTGATCGCGTTCGGTGCCGGCCTGCTCGCGGCGTCGCTGATCCCCGCGTCATCGAAGGAGAAGGACCTCGCTGCAACCGTGAAGGAGCAGGCGCAGCCGCTGGTTGACGAGGTCACCGATGCTGCGAAGGATGTCGGCGAGCATCTGAAGGAGCCTCTGCAGGCGTCGGTCGAATCCGTGAAGGCGTCGGCGCAGGAGTCCGTCGCCACCGTTAAGGACGAAGTCCAGGGCGCGGCCGGCGACGTGAAGGACCAGGCCCAGCACGCTCGCGAGAACATCTCCGACAGCTGAACCCGCAGGAATCGGGCGGGCCCGTCAGACGACGGGCCCGCCCCTTTACGAAGGAGCTCGCGATGAGCAGCACAGCCCCCGCCACCCCGCGCAACGCCCCGGACCCCGAAGCATCAGGAAAGCCGGATTCCCCAGACGATCTGCACAAGAGATCCTGGAAATACGTACTGCGCAAGACGATCCGCGAGTTTTCTTCGGACCAGTGCACGGACATCGCCGCGTCGCTGACGTACTACGCGGTGCTCTCGCTCTTCCCAGGCCTGATTGCGATCTTTTCGCTGCTGGGTGTCGTCGGACAGGGTAAAGCCGCCAGCGACGCGGTGCTGGGCATCATCGAGCAGGTCGCTCCCGGCGACACGGTCGACACGATCCGCGGGCCGATCGAGCAGATCGCCGAGTCTCCGGGTGCCGGTTTCGCTCTCATCACCGGCATCCTGCTGGCCATCTGGTCAGCATCCGGCTACGTGGGAGCGTTCAGCCGCGCGATGAACCGGATCTACGAGATCGAAGAGGGCCGGCCGTTCTGGAAGCTGAAGCCCGCCCAGCTGCTGGTCACCGTCATCACCATCGTGCTGCTCGTCATCGCCGCGATCATTCTTGTCGTCTCCGGCTCGGTCACCAAGGCGATCGGCGACGCACTCGGCATCGGCGACGTACCCCAGACGATCTGGTCCATCGCCAAGTGGCCGTTGCTCATATTCATCGTGGTGTTGGTCGTCGCGATCCTCTACTACGCCACCCCAAACGCGAAGCAGCCGAAATTCCGGTGGATCAGCATGGGAGCGCTCTTGGCGATTATCGTGCTGGCAATCGCCACCGCAGCGTTCGGGTTCTACGTGGGCAACTTCTCCAACTACGACCGCACCTATGGCTCCCTTGCAGGAATTATCATTTTCCTGCTCTGGCTGTGGATCGCCAATCTCGCCCTACTCTTTGGGGCGGAGTTCGACGCTGAGCTCGAGCGCGGCCGCCAACTGCAGGCCGGCATCGCGGCGGAGAAGGACATTCAACTCCCGCCGCGCGATACCCGCAAGAGTGACAAGGCCGCGGCGAAGGAACAGGAGGACGTCGAGAAGGGCCGTGAGATCCGGCAGAACGCAGACCCGGACGACGACACAACCGAGAGCACCACCACTCGAGGAAACCTCAGAAAACGCTGACGGTTGCGCGGCCCGAGACACTCACGTGGCGGCTATTGGGTCAGCTCTCGGGCGAGGCGGTCGAGGAGTACTTCTAGTGATACCTCGAACTCCTCGTCGGAGCGGTCTTCGCTCAGAAGAGCCCGTAGCCGGAGCACCTCCGGCGCGTCCTGCAAGCTGATGCTGCCGTCGTGCTCGGGGATATCCGCGTTGCCTTCGTCGGGAGGTTCTTCCACAGGGGCCGTCTCAGCCCCCCCCCCCCGCACCGCGGACTCCAGCAAGAGTTGGCCGAGCAGGAAGCTACTGAAGGCCCGATACGCATCGACCGCTTGAGCGTCGGTAAACCCGTGCCCCAGAAGCTTGCTGAGGAACGTGTTCACCATCTCGACGCTACGAAGCGGAGGGCGCAGCCAAGGGGCCGCGGGATGACGGCTCGCCACCAAGGGAAATGCCTGAGGATGATCGATCGCGCTGCGTAAACTGCGCGTATGGTCATCGAACCTGCGCCCGTTGTCACAGAACCGACCGTCGCTGAAGAGCAGTGGGTTCTGGGAGCTGAAGAGCTTTTCCGGCGACTCGCCACCCGAGTCGCCGATGGCACGTACGCACCCGGAATGCGGTTGAGCGACAAGACGATCGCGGCGGATCTCGCTGTGACTCGGACCCCGGTGCGTGAGGCGATCCAGCGGCTTGCGCGGGCGGGCCTCATGGAGGTGCATGCGAGTCGGTACTCCATGGTGACTGACATCACCGTGGAGCGCTCGCGAGTTACTCGTGAGTTCGCGGCGCAGCAGAGCAGTGAGATCATCCGGGAAGCGGCGATCGGCCTCTCGGAACCCGACCTGTCGCACACCTGCGATCTCATCCACCGTGCTATTGACTCATCGATCACGGGGCGCGGGTGGATTGAAGCCCACGTTGAGCTGTTCACGTTCCTGACGGACCACGCACTCAACGATCTCTACCGATTGATGTTGAGCGATTTCTGGTACGTCATCTTCCGCGACCTGTATCTCGGGACCCCTCGTGTGAGCACCCACGAATCTCTGGAAGAGCTCGCATCCGCGATGCGCGCCAGAGATGCGAACGCCGGGGTCAGCGCTGTCAGAAAGATGCTTCAGCTGAAGTAGCGGAACTGAACAGCCGCTTCCGAACTGCCGGCTCGATTGAATGTGTGGCCCCGAACCGGCCCGTGCGGGCGCACTCTTCAGCGACTCCGCCGATCTGCGCCCAGTCATCGGCGGCATCGTGGAGAAGACTTGAGTGACTCGCCATCGGCAGCGTAATCATCTTGCGGGACAGGACGTGAGCGAGGATCCTGGATCTGCCAGACGACGCCGGGGGGCTCGTCTGGACGTAGTGACACCGGCGGGCAACGGCGTCACTCGGGGCGCCTCGTATCAGCGACTCCTCCCTCGCGCGAGGCGCCCCGTGCCCTCGTCGGCTCGAGGCCAGATCCGGTCGTCGGTGACGACGAACGCGACCTTGATCAGGCGGTTGAAAAGGACTCCCGCCGGAGATCACGACGCGACCGTCACGGTGGGAGCCACCTGAAGCAGAGGACACCATCGGAAGATGCCCCCAGGCACCGAAAGGATCCTCTCACCGGACCATACGCCTGCCCGGTGGGGCGTACCACCCCTACTTCGAGCCACACCTGCGATGTGTCAGACCGGCGAAGCTGGAACTGGCGATGCCCAGCCGAACGACAGAAGTGCGGACCGGCTCGGCGGGGCGCGATCGTCTCGTGCGTTGGCGGACTACGGGAGCTTGGACGCGAGGACGTCGGCCGCCAGGATCTCGGGTGCTGCGCCGAGGAGGTGCTGGTTGGCCATCAGGGCTGCGACGATGGCGCCGTTGGCGTGGGCGTCGCGAGCGGCCTCGTCGGGGAATGCATCGAAGATCCAGAAGGTGTCGGCGTGGGTCCTGACCGCGAACCAGACAATCGTTCCTACTTCTTCGTTGGCGAGTGCGACAGCGCCGGCGAGCAGATCGGCGACCGCGTCGTGCTGTCCATCGGCCGCGACGATCTTGGCAACGAAGGCATACGGAAGTGATGCGGGTGTGGACATGAGGGACTCTCCTTGACGTCGGGGTTCTTCGTGGGACGAGTTCAGCGTATGACGAGCGAGGGCCGGTGGGTAGTGGCGTATACGGCAGTATTGCTATTGTTTACGTCATGCGTATCGGACTGATCGCGATCGACGGCTGCTTCGGTTCGGCTATCGCGTCGATCATCGACATCGTGCGGGTGGCCGACGGAGCCCGCGGCGATGTCGACCCGCGGATCGACCCGATCGAACTCGCCATCCTCGGACCGAAACGGCGAGTGACCACGACGGCATCGATGACCCTGTCGGTGGACCACCCGCTGCCGGAGTCCGGAGAGTTCGACGTGGTCGTCGTCCCTGCGCTTGGAACCCTCACGGCCGCCGCGACCCACGACGCCCTCCAGAGCCGAGATGCTCGTTCGGTCATCGCCTCACTCGGGCGCCTCGACGACGCGACCACCCGGATCGCCGCGGCGTGCACCGGCGTGTTCGCCGTCGCCGAGACCGGACGGATGCATCATCGGCGGGCGACGACCAGCTGGTTCCTGGGGCCGGAGTTCCGGAAGCGCTATCCGACCGTCGCCCTCGATCTCGACACCATGGTCGTGGTCGACGGGAACCTCGTCACCGCCGGCGCCGCGTTCGCCCACATCGACCTCGCGCTCTCACTCGTGCGATCGATCAGCCCCGACCTGGCCCAACATGTCGCCAAGCTCCTCATCATCGACGAGCGTCCGTCGCAGGCGGCCTTCGTCGCCTACGAACATCTCCGGCACGAGGACCCGATCGTCGTCGAGTTCGAACGCTTCGTGCGCGCCCGCCTGGACGAACCGTTCAACGTCGCCTTCGTCGCGCAGTCGCTCGGCACCAGCCGGCGCACCCTCGAACGACGAGTCCGTGCGGCGCTCAACCTCACTCCGCTCGGCTTCGTCCAACGGCTTCGCATCGAACGAGCTCGGCACCTCTCAGCAACCACGGACTTCACCTCCGCCGAGATCGCGCTACGGGTCGGCTACGCAAACGCCGAGACTCTGCGCTCCCTCCTGCGCAGGGAGCGACGCCGTTCCTGACCTATCGCCATGCCTGTAGCCGGTGTCCTAGCGCTCGACTGGAACCACCTCTCAGCACGTCGCGTCGACGCTCCTGCGTCGCCCCTGGACGACCCACTCGACACGCCCGCAGCGCAGGTCATGTGACGTGCCCCGGCTTCCCGGACGGTCGGGGTTGGGTGGCTGTGATGTCGCCGCGTTCTCGTCGAGGGGGTCAGCAGACTCGATCAGGGTCGACTGGGATGAGCCGCGAAGGCGGTCAGGTCAGGGCGGCCGAAGCCGGCCGGCGGGGTAGCGTCGGGCACGTCGAGGTCTTTCGGACGGATGGCGTAGGAACCTCCATCGTCGGGAGACCTCGACGTCTATCTGCGGACCGACGCGCCCGGCTGACCTACACCCTCATCTGGGAAGAGCCGCCAAACCCTGGGCGACACCGGCGCGGTCCGTGATTCGCTCGATGCTTGAGCCCGCGATCGTCGAAGATCTCGATCGCAGCGTCGAGGATTTTTTTACGAGCTCGCGCACGGGCACGTTCGTTCGTTTCAGCGCGGTCGACCATACGATCGTCTCTTCTCAGATCAGCCGAGCACTGCACTAGCGCTCGGTTTCTAGCGAAAACTACGCGCGGGTAGAGGCCTAGCGCCTACGGCGTTCAGTTTTCTTTCTCGGCGGATTCATCTTCCTCGGCATTGAAGTGAGAGGGGGAACCGGTGAAACCTGCTGCTACTCCGTCGGGATCGGCCGGAATGGTGTTGTCTTTGCCGAGCCCGCCAGGCTTGACGATGCCGTCAGGATAGTTATCGGACGTCGAGGTGTTGCTCTCTTCAGTCATCAGATCACCATTTCTGTCGCGTGCGTTGGGAGAAAGTAAGCGTACCGCCCCACGGGGTGAATGGGATGACAATGACGTGCTCGCTCCGTCATTGGCCGCTGCGCAACCTGGACTGCGAAACGCCCCGTCATGTCATCGCAGGGCAGGCCACTGAGCGGTGTACTCATCGATCGCTGGATGCGTCATGGAGGTGCCGCCAGCGCCGGCCCGTCCAGATCGCTCCTCCCCCGACGCCCGTCGCCGCCGCAGCCCCGGCCGCTGTCGCCGCCGCACGGCCGGCACTGCTCCCGCAGATCACCGCACCCGTGATCTCGCTCGCGCAGGCTCCGGACGGAGACCACAGCCTCACCCTGACGGTGTCGCCGGAGAACCTCGGTCCTGTGACGGTGCGCGCGCACATCTCGGGTGGGGCCATCCACATCGAGCTGCACGCCCCGAACGACCTCGGTCGCGAGGCGCTGCGTGCGATCCTCGTCGACCTGCGCCGCGACCTCGCAGCCGCGGCACCGCAGGCCTCGCTCCTGCTGTCGGCCTCGGACGACAGACCCGCATCCTCGAACCCGCAGCACTCCGCCCACAACAGCACCGGAGGCGGGACCGGCTCCTCCAACGGTGCCACGACCGGAACGAACAGCGGTGAGCCGGGAGCCGCCGACGCGAGAGGCCGAGACGCAGCACATCCCTCGTCCGGTGACAGAGCGTCCACCGACCTGACATCGCCGACCGATCCGGCATCCCCCGTCCCCCTCATCTCGCCGCACGGCGGCATCGACGTCTTCGCCTGATCCGAGAGGAATCCATGACCACGGTCGACCCCATCTCCGGCACCATCCCGCCCTCCGGAGTGCAGACGGGCAGCACGACGCCCCCGACCGAGCGCAAGAAGACGCTCGACTCGGAGGTCTTCCTGAAACTCCTGGTGACCCAGCTGACCAATCAGGACCCGAGCTCGCCCATGAACACCAACGAGATGATCTCGCAGACCACCCAGCTGGCCTCGATGGAGCAGCTCACCGCGCTCACGGCGACCTCGACCGAGAGCTTCGCGCTCAGCATGCGCCAGACGGCCGCCGCGCTGATCGGCCACGAAGCGCAGTACGTCGATGAGAAGGGCGTCACCCAGAAGGGCATCGTCACCTCGGTCTCCTACGCCGGCGCTGTCCCGCTCGTCACCATCGGCGACGCATCCATCCCTCTCGACGCCGTCTCCGGTGTCTCCCTCGCCCCCCGTTCGCAGTCCTGACCAGTCCCTTCCAGAAAGGCATCACCATGCTCCGCTCTCTGTTCGCAGGTATCTCGGGTCTGCGTTCGCACCAGACCATGCTCGCCCGCGTCACCGGCAACCTGCCCTCCGGGGCAGCGGTCGGCGAGCAGCTGGTGCGCAACATCAAGACCTACGACGCCGAGGGTACGGCCACGTCGCTGCGCCTCACCTTCACCCGCACCGCCACGGGCTGGAGCGTCACCGAGCCGGGCGGCACGAACACCGCTCTCACGTTCACCGACGGCAAGCAGGCGGCGGCCTCCTCCATCGTCTCCGGCGGTGTCACGGTCGACCTCTCCGCCGTCACCGGGTTCGCGGATGTCAGCGACGTCGCGATCAAGGAGCAGAACGGCAAGCCGGCCGGCACGCTGAGCTCGTACGCGCTGATGAACGACGGCAACCTCGTCGGCACCTTCAGCAACGGCGACACCGAGGTGCTCGCCCGCGTCGCCCTGGCAGGGTTCGTCAACCCGGGAGGACTCGAGAAGGCCGGCTCCTCGCAGTACCGCCCGAGCGGCAACTCCGGCGAGCCGACGCTCGGGCAGGCGGGCACCGACGGCCTGGGCGGCATCATCAGCGGCGCGCTCGAGATGTCCAACGTCGACCTGTCGCAGGAGTTCACCAACCTGATCGTCGCGCAGCGCGGCTTCCAGGCGAACGCCCGCATCATCACCACCAGCGACGAGGTGCTGCAGGAGCTCACGAACCTGAAGCGCTGAGCCGTGGGGCGGCGCGGCGGCGCGTGAGACCACGAGCCGCCGCGCCGTCACCTGTGGTCAGAGCAGTTCGCTCACCAGCTGCTCGATGCGCGCCCGGATGTCGTCGCGGATCGGCCGCACGGCGTCGATCCCCTGGCCGGCCGGGTCGTCGAGCTTCCAGTCCTCGTAGCGCTTGCCGGGGAAGAACGGGCACGCGTCGCCGCAGCCCATCGTGATGACGACGTCAGACGCCTGCACGGCCTCGGTCGTGAGCACCTTGGGCTGCTCGGCGGTGATGTCGATACCGAGCTCCGCCATCGCTTCCACAGCGGTGGGGTTGATCTGGTCGGCGGGCATGGAGCCGGCCGAGCGGACCTCGATGCGGTCGCCCGCGATGTCGCGAAGGAACCCGGCTGCCATCTGGGAGCGTCCGGCGTTGTGCACGCAGACGAAGAGGACGGAGGGCGTGGTGGTCGTGTCGGTCATTGAGACTCCTGGTGAGAGATGTGGTCAGGGAAGAAGGTCGTCGACGAGCGCGCGCACGCGTGCGGCGATGTCGTCGCGGATGGCTTCGACGCCCTCCCGCGAAGCGAGGGCGGGATCGCCGACGGCCCAGTCGTCGTAGCGGACGCCGGGGATGATCGGGCAGACGTCGCCGCACCCCATGGTGATGACGACGTCGGCCGCACGGACGGCGTCGTCGGTGAGGGGCTTCGGGAAGCGCTCGGCGGCCAGGTCGCCTTCGATCTCCGCGAGGATCGAGCGGACGTGCGGGTGGATGACGTCGGCGGGGGCCGATCCTGCCGAGCGAGCCACGACCTTGCCGGCCGCCAGCTTGTTGACGAGCGCGGCGGCGAGCTGCGACCGCCCCGCGTTGGCGACGCAGACGAAGAGCACCTGCGGGACCGCGGCATCGCGATCGCGGGTGAGGTCGGCGAGGCGCTGACGCGCGAAGCGCTCCGTGAGCGGCACGAGAGCGGAGGTGACGCGGGCGCTGCGCGCGAGCGCCGTGTACGACTCGCGGACGGTCGTGAGCACGACGTCGGAATCCAGCTCCGGAACCTCCGCGGCAAGCTCCTGGGCAAGACGGGTGACGCGCGCGTCGAAGTCGGGGCGCCGCCCCCCGTCGTCGGCGGAGACGCTCCAGGGCGCGACCGTGGCTGGTGCGAACGAGTCCAGCAATGCCGTGACCGCGCGGCGCCGGCCCGGGGTGATCCGGTACCAGACCCAGGTTCCTCGCCGCTCGGAGGTGAGGACATCGACGTCTTTGAGCACCTTGAGGTGGTGGGATACGGTCGGCTGCGACACCTCGGCGAGCTCGGCGAGGTCGCACACGCACGATTCTCCGCGCGGGTCGGACGCGATGGCCGACAGCATCCGCAGCCGCAGCGGATCCGACAGAGCCTTCAACGTTGCAGCAACCGAGGAGGCAGCCTCCTGCCCGATCGCATGCGTGGCGACGGGACTGCAAGTGTCGTCTGCGGTCGTCGGGGTGACATTCATGACGAGATCCTCTCAGCGGTGTACGGGTCGGTGTGGAACCAGCGCCGGGCGGCCCAGAGCGAGACATAGACGAGTCCGACGAGAACAGGGACTTCGATCAGCGGGCCGACGACTCCGGCGAGGGCCTGGCCGGATGTCGCACCGAACGTGCCGATCGCGACGGCGATCGCGAGCTCGAAGTTGTTGCCGGCGGCGGTGAACGCCAGGGTCGACGATCGTGCGTATCCGAGGCCGAGCGCCTTGCCGGTGAACAGGCCGACGAACCACATGATCGCGAAGTACGCCAGCAGCGGGAGTGCGATCCGGGCGACATCCCACGGACGATTCGTGACCTGCTCACCCTGCAGGGCGAACAGCAGCACGATGGTGAACAGCAGGCCGTAGAGCGCCCAGGGGCCGATCCTCGGGAGGAAGCTGTCTTCGTACCAGTCGCGTCCCTTCGTACGCTCCCCGATGAAGCGGGAGGCGAATCCCGCGACGAGGGGGATGCCGAGGAAGATCAGGACGTTCAGCGCAATCTGTCCGATCGAGATGTCCAACCCTTGTGAGTCGAGTCCGAGCCAACCCGGAAGGACGGTGAGGTAGAACCAGGCGAGCAGCGAGAAGGCGACGACCTGGAAGACCGAGTTGATGGCGACGAGCACGGCCGCGGCCTCGCGGTCGCCGCAGGCCAGGTCGTTCCAGATGACGACCATGGCGATACAGCGCGCGAGCCCCACGATGATGAGGCCCGTGCGGTATTCGGGCAGGTCGGGCAGGAACGCCCACGCGAGGGCGAACATCAGCGCCGGGCCCACGAGCCAGTTGAGCGCCAGCGACGAGAGCAGCAGCTTCTTGTCGCCGGTGACGGCGGCGACCTTGTCGTAGCGGACCTTCGCGAGCACCGGGTACATCATCACCAGCAGGCCGAGGGCGATCGGGATCGAGATCCCACCGACCTCGAGGCGGGCCAGGAGGTCGGAGACGCCGGGGATGAAGCGGCCGATGACGATGCCGCCGATCATGGCCAGGCCGATCCAGAGCGGCAGCCACCGGTCGAGGGTCGACAGGCGGCGAACGGAAGGTGCGGTGGTGGGTACGGTCGCCGTGCTCATGCGAGGAGCGCCTCCCGCTTCTCGGCGATGACGGGCTCTGCCTCGTCGAGAGCCGCGAGGTAGTGCTGCGCATCCTGCGCTGCAGCACATCCGGTGCCTGCGGCGGTGATCGCCTGGCGGTAGGTGTGGTCGACCAGATCACCGGCGGCGAAGACTCCTGACACGTTCGTGCGAGTGGAGGGGTGCTCGACGAGCACGTAGCCGTCGGCATCCGTGTCGACGAGTCCGGCGACGATCTCGGAGCGCGGATCGTGCCCGATCGCGACGAAGACTCCCGTAGCAGGCAGCTTCCGCTCGGCACCGGCCACGGTGTCGCGCAGTTCCACCGCCTCCACCTTCTCCGCACCGATGAGGCCTGCGACCTCGCTGTTCCACGCGATCTCGATCTTGGGGTGGTCGAGCACGCGCTGCGCCATGATCTTCGAGGCCCTGAACTCACCCCGACGGTGCACGACGGTGACCTTCGAGGCGAAGCGGGTGAGGAACAGCGCCTCCTCCATCGCAGAATCCCCGCCGCCGACGACGACGATCTCCTGCTCGCGGAAGAAGAAGCCGTCGCAGGTGGCGCACCACGAGACGCCGCGGCCGGTGAGTCTCTCCTCATCCGCGATGCCGAGTTTGCGGTAGGCGGAGCCCATCGTCAGGATGACGGCGCGAGCGAGGAAGGTCTCGCCGGAGCCCGTCTCCACGGTCTTGAGGGGGCCGTCGAGGTCGACCAGGACCGCGTCGTCGAGAAGGATGCGGGCGCCGAAGCGCTCCGCCTGCGCGCGCATCGACTCCATCAGCTCGGGCCCCTGCACACCATCGACGAACCCGGGGAAGTTCTCGACCTCGGTCGTGGTCATCAGCGCGCCGCCTGCGGTCACGGACCCGGCGAGCACCACAGGGGAAAGACCCGCGCGCGCCGCATACACGGCCGCGGTGTACCCCGCAGGGCCGGACCCGATGATGACCAGCTCAACCTGTTGAATCGACATGTGTCTATATTGACACTCATCGATACCCCCTGCAATCTCCGACGGAGGAGTTCACGTGTTCGTCACCTTGCCGCCTGCTAGTGCCCTGTCCCAAGATTGCCCGTGAGCCGTTGACGGAACGCCGCCGCGGTGTCGTTGAGGCCATGGATCGTGACGGACTTGCCGAGGCGCTCGTACTTGGTGACGACGGCATCGAGAGCAGCAACGGTCGAGGCGTCCCAGATGTGCGACCGGGTCATGTCGACGACGACCCGGTCCGGATCTTCCGCGTACGCGAATTGGGTCGTCAGGTCGTTGCTCGACGCGAAGAACAGCTCCCCGACGACTTCGTAGCGAGCGGCAGCGATCCCCTCCTCGTCCACCACAGTGCGCGTAACGGTGACGAAGTGTGCGACCCGTCGGGCGAACATCACCATCGCGGCGAGCACTCCGAGGATGACGCCGATAGCGAGGTTGTGCGTCCACACCGTCGCGATGACAGTGATGAGCATGACGGCCGTCTCGCTCTTCGGCATCCGACGCAACGTCGAGGGGCGGATGCTGTGCCAGTCGAAGGTCGCGACGGAAACGAGGATCATCACAGCCACCAGCGCCGCCATCGGGATGATCGCCACCACGTCGCCGAGCGCGAGAACAAGGACGAGGAGGAAGACACCGGCGAGGAACGTCGAGATGCGCGTGCGCGCGCCCGAGGCCTTCACGTTGATCATCGTCTGGCCGATCATCGCGCATCCGCCCATTCCGCCGAAGGCACCGGAGAGCACGTTCGCCACGCCCTGGCCCCACGCCTCGCGCGTCTTGCGGGAGTGGGTGTCCGTGATGTCATCGACCAGCTTCGCCGTCATGAGCGACTCGAGCAGGCCGACGACCGCCATGGCGAGAGCGAACGGGCCGATGATCCCGAGTGTCTCCAGGGTCAATGGCACCTCCGGGATGAAGAGTTCGGGCAGACTCTGCGGAAGCTCACCCTGGTCACCCACGTTCGGCACGCTCCATCCGAACACCACGACGGCCGCTGTCAGCAGCACGATCGTCACCAGCGGAGCCGGGACCACCTTCGTGATGCGCGGCATCAGGAACAGGATCGCCAACCCCACGGCGACCAGCGGGTACACCAGCCACGGCACGCCGAACAGCTGCGGCAGCTGAGCGGTGAAAATGAGGATCGCGAGCGCGTTCACGAAGCCCACCATGACCGAGCGAGGAATGAAGCGCATGAGCTTGGCGACGCCGAGGAGGGCCAGCACGATCTGGATCAGCCCACCCAGCAGCACCGTGGCGATGAAGTAGTCCATCCCGTACTCTCGGGCCACCGGGGCGATCACGAGCGCGATGGCTCCCGTCGCCGCGGTGATCATCGCCGGGCGGCCACCGAGGAACGCGATGGCCACCGCCATCACGAAGGAGGAGAACAGACCCACCCGGGGGTCGACGCCGGCGATGATCGAGAAGGCGATTGCCTCGGGGATCAGCGCCAACGCGACAACGAGGCCCGCGAGGACCTCGCGGGTGAGAAGCCTGGGACTGCGCAGCGCCTGCAGCACGGTGGGTTCGATCCGATAGCGCGATGCGCTGTCCTTGGTCGGAATGACAGCAGTCAATGTGCTCTCCTGAGTCGGGCTCGCGAACGAGCGGCGATACGCGCGCGGACACGCAGGCGCCGAACAGCTCGACGCGGAAGAATGGGGATGCCGAAGGGGCACACTCGCAGACTCTAACGTAACGTGAGGTTTGCTGACGAATCGACGAAGGCGGATCAGTGGAGAACGTGCAGACTATGCGCATCGGCGAAGTGGCCGAACAGACTTCCTTGTCGTTCCGCACGCTTCGCCACTATGAGGACGTCGGACTGGTGATTCCCTCCGGTCGCACGGAGGGCGGGTTCCGGCTCTACACGCCGAGGGACGTCGCACGACTCATGATCGTGCGACGGATGAAACCCCTGGGCTACTCGCTGGACGAGATGCGGGCGCTCCTCGACGTCGTCGACGCCCTGGTCAATACACCCGAGGATGAGCAGCTGCGCGCAAGACTCAGCGCGCTCCGCGACGAGGCCGGCGCTCGTCGCGCGAAGCTCGCGAGCCAGGTGGCGATGGCCGACGAGTTCCTCGCACAGCTCGCCCAGATCTGAGACGCCCCGTCTCATCCGTTCGGCACCGTCGCGATCACGTCGACGAGGCGCACGGCGAAGGGGCCCGGCGGATCATTCCGCCGGGCCCCTTCGCGTCGCACTCACCCCTGTCGCCCCTTGAAGCGCGGGCTGAGCTTGTTGATGACGAACACTCTGCCCCGGCGGCGCACCACTTGGGCGCCCGGCTGATTCTTCAGGGACTTGAGGGATGACGCTGATCGACACCGCGGCCAAGACCCTCGAGGTCGTCGATCTTCCCGAGGGCGTCGAGTACACGTTCCGCGACATCGTCCGCGGGCCGAAGGACCTCGCCTACATCCTCAGCAGCGACGGTGCCATCCATGTGCTCGATCCGGAGTCCGGTGACATCACCGACAGCTTCCCGGTCGTGAAGGCGTGGGAAGGTCCGGCCGAGTGGCAGGACGCCCACCCCGCCATCGTCGTCGCCGGGAACATCGCGTACGTCACCGAGCCTGCCGCCAACAGCGTTCATGCTGTGGACCTCACCACCGGCAAGGTGCTCGCCAGCACCGAGCTCGACGTGACGCCCAACGAGATCGCCCCCGCCGCGGGCTGACCCCACGACGGTCGAGGGGTGGAGGGCGTCTCGGCGCTTTCCACCCCTCGCATGGTGGCTGGATTTCGCTGAACATTCGTTTAGCATTCTGAATATGCGTTCAGCATCCGCAGACCTCACGACCAGAGCGCGCATTCGCGACGCGGCGATCACACGGTTCGGCCAGCAGGGTTTCGCTGGCACCAGCCTGCGTCAGATCGCACAGGACGCTGCCGTGAGCCCGGCTCTGATCCTGCACCACTTCGGAAGCAAGGATGGGCTGCGGGAGGCGTGTGACGCGCACGTCGTGAGCGAGTTCCTCTCCGAGCGCGACGGCATGACCGGTGCGGACGCTTCACGCCTGCTGCGAGAGGCGCTGGATTCGCTGGAGAAGCGCAGCGTCGCCCTGGACTACCTCGCCGGGATGCTGGTCGACGATTCCACCGCGTCCGACCGGCTCTTCGACACGTTCCTCGCCGGTACCAGAGAGATGCTCCGAGAACAGGTCGCGGCTGGAACGATGCGCGAGCAGTCCGATCTCGAAGCGACAGCCGTGTACATCACGCTCTACGGCTTGGGGCCGGTCATCCTGCGTCGCCACCTCGCCCGGGCCTTCGGAGAGAGCTCGCTGACGACCTCGTTGCTGGAGCGCTCGACCATCCCTGTGCTGGAGTTGTACACGCACGGTCTCTACTCGGACGATCGTCTGCTCGTCGCTGCGAAGGAAGCGCTGGGCGGGCACAGCGGCCCGAGCTCGGACAAGGGAGAGAACGACCCGACATCGCCACATGAGCGCGTGCGCTCCGCCACCGCGACGTGAACGGCTGAGTCGATGCGCGCACTCATCTTCACGTTGGGCACCCGAGGTGATGTCGACCCCTACGTCGCCCTTGCATCACGGCTTCAGCGGGAGGGGCATGCGGTCACCCTGTCCGCGCCCGGCGTCTACCGAGAAGACCTCGAGCGACGTGGCATCCGGTTCGAACCCATGGGCGACGCGATGCACGATGAAATGCGAGCACTGATGGCGGACTCACGGGGTCCTGTCGAAGCAGCGACGCTCGCCCGGCGCATGTCACAGGCGATGCGACGCTCCCTCTCCGAGCAGTGGACGGTGGCGCAGAAGGTCGATCCGACCGTCATCGTGTCTCACCCGAAGGCGCTGGCCGGAGTCCACATAGCCGAGCGACTCGGCATTCCCTTCGTCGCCTCGCTCCCACTCCCCTTCCTCACTCCGACGCGCGACTTCGCCATCCCGTTCGTGGCTCGCCGATTTCCCGGACCCGTCAACCATCTGAGCTATCAGTTCAACCGCTTCACGGCCCTCGCCTATGGGGGGATGATCAATCGGTTCCGCACTCAGACGTTGGGGATGCGACGAACCAGCCGGATGAGCGACTATCTGCACCGTGATGGCGAACGCGTACCGGTCCTCTACCCCTTCAGCCCCCATGTGGTTCCGCCGCCTGCCGACTACCCGGATTCCGCTCACATCACCGGCTACTGGTTCCCTGAGAACGACAGCGACGAGTGGACGCCACCGCCGGCGCTGAGGGAATTCCTCGAAGCCGGTCCTGCGATCTACATCGGCTTCGGGAGCATGGGGTTCGGAAAACCCTCAGCGGAACGGAGCAAGACGGTCCTCGAGGCTGTCCGGCACGCCGGGGTCAGAGCCGTCGTCGCGAAGGGGTGGGGCGGCCTCGACGACATCTCCGACCCGCGCATCCACGTCATCGACGAAGCCCCGCACCGGTGGCTCTTCCCCCGCGTCGCTGCCGTCGTGCATCACGGCGGGGCAGGGACGACAGCGGCCGGTCTCAGGGCGGGTCGCCCCAGCCTGATCTGCCCGGTGCTGGGAGACCAGCCGTTCTGGGGATCCCGAGTGCACGCGCTCGGGGCCGGGCCGCGCCCTCTTCCGCTGCGGAGAGCGACAGCGGCGACTCTCGCAGCGGGCATCGACGAGCTCGTCTCGACAGAAAGCTACGCCGACAGTGCAGAAACACTCGCGCAGTGCATCTCCGGCGACGACGGCACAGGTGAAGCAGTGCGAGTGCTGGAACGGCTCGATGCTGGCGGGGCGCCGCTGACGAGGTGAACTCCGGTGCCGGGTATCTGCCTTCTCCTCGAGCGACGAGGCCCGGGAGAGGCCCCCTCGTCGCCGCTCCCTCCGAGCTCGATCAGCCGACGACGACGGGCCGCGCACCGATCTGCAGCGTGGAGGGGGCGGCGCAGCAGCTGCCCGCGTTGTCATCGAAGTCGCCGGCCCCTCCGCACACCCCGGTGTCCGGAAGCCTGAGTTCGCGGCGATCAGCTGCCTCGCGATCGCCGGCGAGGTGAGCGGCGACACTGCGCACCTGCTCGAAGCCCGTCAGCGCGAGGAAGGTCGGCGCCCGACCGTAGGACTTCGCGCCGACGATGAAGAATCCTCGCTCCGGCTGCACGAGCTCACGCGCCCCGGTCGCACCCACGGATCCGCAGGAGTGGATGTTCGGATCGATCTCGGATGCGATACCGGCGACGGCTTCGAGCGTGGGATCCAGGTCGGTCCTGAGCTCGCGCAGCATCTGCAGGTCGGGTCGGAAACCCGTGAGCGCGAACATGCGCCCGACGCCCCTGACGACGCGCCCGTCTTCGGCGATGACCGTCAGCCCTTCGGCCTCCTGCCGGAACTCGGCGACGCGGAATCCGGTCACCAGGTCGACGATTCCGTCGTCGATCACCTTTCGTGCGCGAGAGCCGAGAGCCGCGCGCTCCGGCAGTTCGTCGCCGGCACCGCCACCGAACACGTTCGCGGCGCTCCCCCGGCGCAGCATCCACGTCACCCGTGTTCCCGGGGCGCGCCGTGCCAGCTCGCTCAGGCGCAGCACGGCATGCGTGGCGGAGTGCCCGGCCCCCACGACGACGACGTGCGAACCCGCGAGTTCCGAGACATCGGCCGGGATCCGATAGGAGATCGCACCAGCCGCCGCGGCCTCTCCGAGAGCCGGGTAGCCGTCGGCCCCGGCCGGGTTGGGAAGACCCCAGGTGCCGCTCGCGTCGATCACGGCGCGAGCGAGGAGTCGGGATTCCCGACCATCGGCGTCGACCGTATGCACGACGAACGGCTGGCTCCTGCGCCCTCCCTCGACGACCTTGTCGCGTCCCTGACGTGCGATTCCGGTGACTGTCGTCGCGTACCGGATCCGCTCGCCCAGAACCTTCGCGAGCGGCGCGAGGTATCCGCTCACCCACTCCGCCCCCGTGGGATACCCCGCCGCGGGTGCGGTCCAACCGGTCGGCTCGAGAACGCGACGCGCGGCCGCGTCCGTGAGCTCCGGCCACGAAGAGAAGAGGCGCACGTGACCCCACTCGGATACGGCGGCCGCGGGACCACGGCCCCGCTCGACGACGACCACGTCCTCCTCGCGTTCGACGAGATGCGCCGCGGCGGCGAGGCCCTGGGGGCCGGCTCCGATGACGACGACGGGAAGCTCAGACATCACATCTCCTCGGATTGAGAATTTTCAATATGAAGACTGTCTCCCACCTATCGAAGATTGTCAATACGTGACAGGATGGGCGAGTGACCCTGCCGACGACGATCGAAGCCCGCACCTGCTGCGTCCCTCCTGTCACCGCGACCATGACCGTCGAGGATGCGGAGCGCGTCGCCCGGGTGTTCAAGGCGCTGGGAGACCCCACTCGGGTCAGACTGTTGTCCCTCATCGCCGCCGGGTCCGGCGGTGAGGCCTGCATCTGCGACCTGACCGAGCCCGTCGGCCTCTCGCAGGGAACGGTCTCCCATCACATGAAGCTTCTGACCGAAGCCGGTCTGGTCACGCGAGAGCAGCGCGGCAAGTGGGCGTACTTCGCGCTGAACGCCGACGCGATGGAGGCCGCAGCCGACGCGCTCCGCGCGGTCTGAGCACCACCGCACCACCGCACCGCCGCAGGTCGTGCCCCGCGACCTATCCGAGCTCCCGGAGCTCCGACGTCATCTCTCCCCCGGCATCGCCCGTGTTGACGGTGCCCTTCGGCTCGAACAGGATCGCCTGCACCTCCTCGTCGGCTCGCGGGCAGTGCTCGACACCCTTCGGAACGACGAAGACGTCGTTCGGCCCCAGCACCACATCACGATCGCGCAACTGGATCGTCAGACGCCCTCTCCGAGCAGCTTCACGACCTTGACGTCGTAGTCGTTGACGCTGGCCAGCCGGTGCGGCTGCCAATGCTCGGTCATAGTTGCCAGCGCCGCCTGCACATTCCGCACATCTTCGTTAACATCGTCAGCTTAGGACGCCCGACTTCGCCGGTACTGTCGTCTCTGGGAGAAAGGAGGCGGTCATGAACGCGGTCGATGCTGTCGGAATGATCGCCGAGATCCTCTCATGGGTCGGACTCGGTGTCGGGCTCCCGCTGCTCACGATCGTGCTGCTGGTGAAGGTGCACGACGGTCCCTGGCTGCCCCACGAGGTCGTCATCCTCGAGGAGGAGGACGGCCGGGCGCGCGCCCGCTGGTTCACCGCCGGCGACTTCTGGGAGCGGCCGCTCCGGGCGGAGGAGTCCGTCCATTGGCGTGGCAGGGAGGACGCCGACGCGTTCATCAGCGCCCGACACCCGCGCCTGATGAGGTTCGAACCCCGACGCCCCCTCCTCCATGCGCTCCAGGTGCTCGGGATCACCCTGGCCGGCGTCGGCGCGGCCGCGGTCGCCGTGTCGATCATCCTGCTGTTCGTCGGCTGAGGCACAGCGCCCGCGAAACGCGATCCCGGGGGAGGATGGAGACATGCCCGACTCTCCCCTCGCCTCCCGGCCCTGGCTCGATTCCTACGCCGAGGGCGTCCCCGCCCAGATCGAGGATCCGTCGCAGACCTTGCCGGAGATGCTGTCGGCGAGCGTGAAGGCCTTCGGTCGACGCCCGGCGCTGGACTTCTTCGGAGCGGTGACCACGTACCGGGAACTCGGAGAGCAGGTCGAGCGCGCCGCTGAGGGCCTGCGCCGGCTCGGGGTCGGTGCCGGCGACCGCGTCGCTCTGGTGCTGCCGAACTGCCCGCAGCACGTCGTCGCGTTCTACGCGATCCTGCGATTGGGTGCGATCGTGGTCGAGCACAACCCGCTCTACACCGCGCGCGAACTGCGACACCAGTTCGAGGATCACGGCGCACGCGTCGCCATCGTGTGGGACAAGGCCGTCGACACGATCGCCGGATTCCCCACCGACGTCAGGGTCGAGCACATCGTGAGCGTCGACATCACCGCGGCGATGCCGCTGTCGAAGCGCCTCGCCCTGCGACTGCCCCTGCCCCGGGCACGCGAAGCCCGCGCGAAGCTCACCGGCACTCCGAAGGCGCGGCACCTCGTCACCTGGAAGAGCCTCGCCGATCACCGGCGGATCTCAGGGCGGGTGCCGGCGCCGACACTCGACGACATCGCCCTGTTGCAGTACACGAGCGGAACGACGGGCGTCCCGAAGGGAGCGATCCTCACGCACGCGAACCTCCGGGCCAACGCGATGCAGGGACGAGCGTGGGTGCCGGGACTCGTCGACGGCGAGGAGACGTTCTACGGTGTGCTGCCGCTGTTCCACGCGTACGGGATGACGCTGTGCCTCACCTTCGCGATGAGCATCGGGGCCCGGCTCGTGCTCTTCCCCGCGTTCGATCTGGGACTGGTCACAGCGGCGGCGCGCTCGACGCCTCCCACCTTCCTTCCCGCTGTGCCGCCGATCTATGACGCTCTCGCCCGCGCAGCCTCCCGGGGGACCATCGACCTCTCGACCGTGCGCTTCGCGATCTCCGGAGCGATGAGCCTTCCGGTGGCCACCGTGAAGCGCTGGGAGGAGGCGACGGGCGGTCTGCTCGTGGAGGGTTACGGCATGACCGAGAGCTCGCCGGTCGCGCTCGGCAATCCGATGGGTCCCACCCGCCGTCCCGGCACCGTCGGCGTGCCCTTTCCGAGCACGGAGATCCGCGTCGTCGACCCCGCTGACCCGACGGTCGACGTGCCCTCCGGAGAACCCGGCGAACTCCTCATCCGCGGCCCGCAGGTCTTCCAGGGGTACTGGGGGCGGCCCGGCGAGACGGCCGACGCTCTGCTGCCGGACGGCTGGCTCCGATCGGGCGACATCGCCCAGGTCTCCTCGGACGGGTTCGTGATCATCGTCGACCGCCTGAAGGAGCTCATCATCACCGGCGGCTTCAACGTGTCGCCGAGCGAGGTGGAAGACGCCCTCATCGCGCACCCCGATGTCGTGGCCGCCGCGGCCGTGGGTCTTCCGCGACCTCATGGCGGGGAAGAGGTCGCCGCCGCCGTGGTTCTCCGCGACGGCGCTGCTCTCGACGTGGACGCGCTGCGCGACTTCTGCCGCACCCGGCTCACCCCGTACAAGGTGCCGCGCCGCATCACCGCCGTCGACGACCTCCCCCGCTCCCTCATCGGCAAGGTGCTGCGTCGACAGGTGCGGGACCAGCTTCTCGCCGAGCGCTGATCGTCCTCCCTCACGGGATCCTCCCCCACGGGCACGACTAACGGCTGACGCCCTCCAGCCGACAGTCACCTCCGACAGCCCAGGACGGGCCGTCGGGTCCGCGCTCCCCGGAACGCGGACGGATCTTTCCAGGATGGAGCCCATGATCATCCTCACGCGCCTGAACCGTTCGCGGTTCGCGGTGAACCCCGACCTGATCGAACGCGTCCAGGCAACGCCGGACACGACGCTCATCATGGTCGACGGTGCGACCTTCGTGGTCACCGAGACGATGGATGACGTGATCGCGCAGATCACCCGGTTCCGCGCCGGAGTGCTCGCCACGGCCGCCGCTCTGATCAGCACCGCCGGAACGGATTCAGACGCCCCCGCTTCCGAGGTCGGTCTCTGATGGATCCGTCTCTCATCCTCGGACTGGTCCTCGCGTTCGGTGCCCTGATCGCCATGATCAACCTCGAAGGCGCCGACCCGCAGCGCATGGAAGCCGTGGTCGAATCGGTGAAACAGGCCGTGTCCTCGGTGCGCGAGGGCGGCGAGCCGGTGCTGGTGTGCGCGCCGTCTCTGCGGCCGGCCGTGCGACGCCTCGTCTCGGCGCAGACGGACGGCCTTCCCGTGCTCTCCTACACCGAGGCGACCGCCGCCGCCCTCACGATCGAGACGGTCGGGGTCGTGCGGGACATCCCCGCTCCTGCGGTCGGCGTCGTCCCCGCAGCACTAGGCTCAACGAATGCTGGTTTTGACGAGGCGGATCGGTGAGAGCGTGCGCATCGACGGCGACATCGAGATCACGCTGCTCGAGATCAAGGGCGACAGCGTGCGGATCGGCGTGAAGGCGCCCCGCGAGACGCGCATCCAGCGCACCGAGATCATCGAGGCCGTCGTCGCCGAGAACGTGTCCGCCGCTGCCGAGACCGATGCCGGTGCGGAAGAGGCCATCGCCGCTGCCCTCGCTCGGGGCCGGGAAGCCCGACCCTCCTAGTCGAAGGTCGACCTCAGCCGGATGCCAGGTCCGCCACCGTGGCCCGCTTCCACTGGTCGCCGCCGGCAGCTCGCGCTCTGTCCGCCGCACTGCCCGCCGCGGTGACGAGGGCGTCATAGTCGTAGCCGAACACCGATGCGGTCGCCCAACCGATGCTCGCCGACGACCGGATGCCCATCACCGCGGTCTCGGTGTCGATCACCGAGATGCGCGTCAGGATCTCGCGCAGATGATGGCGAACCGACTCGTCGCTGCCGCGGATGATGACCATCGCACGGCCGTCTGCGACCCGATCGGCATCGGCCGACGCCGGCAGGGTCTCCTCGATGTCCTGGTGGAAGCGATCGACGATGAGGGCGAACGCCGCCCCCGTGGACGCCTCACGGAGGTCGGCGGGATCGTCCAGCCGGATGTCCAGGATCGACCACGGCTGATCGCTCTGCGCCTCGGCCTTGCGCAGCCGTCGACGCGCCCGCTCGGCGATGTCACCGGCAGCGTCCTTCTTCTGCTCCGATCGCACCAGCAGCACCAGGGTGAACGCCGCGCAGGTGCTGACCACCACGGTGCCGACCGCGTTGAGCCCCCGCAGTGCGCTCAGTTGGGCCTCGGTGCCGGCACCACCGGAGACCAGCGCGGTCGCGGCGCTCACGAGGGCGACCACCACGAAGCCGCACGACGCGAGAGCCAGCGGCAGCACGATGTCTCTGACGGCCGATCCGTCGCGCAGCAGCTCGTAGGCCACCAGACCCGCGAAGACGGCGCTGCCGAGGAAGACGAGCTGGAACGCGGGCATGTACCAGCCGGTGCCGGCCGTGGTCACCAGGAGGGTGGGAGAGGCCAGGACGAACAGGACGATCGGCCACCGACGGGCCCGCCGCCCGAAGTGCATCCGCAGACCGATCCAGACCAGAGGTTCGAAGCACAGCAGGAGCGCGGACGCCGCCCCTCGCAGCATCGCGATGTCCGTCTGCTGGCCGGCGAGCCAGAGGTAGGCCCCGAGCATCCCCAGGCCGAAGGCGCCGCCCCAAGCCACCGTCGCCCTGCTCGGACGGGCGAGCGTGCCGAGCCCCACGACCATGACCGTGAGCACCGTGACCACGGCCACCATGCTGGTGGTGATGTCGACGTTGACGGGAACGAGAGGGTTCACGCCTGTACCTCCTCGGGGGAACGCGGCGGGAATCGAAGTGTCACGCAGGTGCCGATCCCCCGCTCGCTCGAGACGTCGATGCTGCCTTCGTGCGCAGCCACGATCTCCCGCACGATCCCCATACCCAACCCTGTGCCGCTGATGCCGGCGCGCACCGCCCGCTCCGCGCGGAAGTACGGCTCGAACACCCGTGACAGCTCTTCGGGCGTCATCCCGAACCCGTTGTCGATGATCGAGACCTCCGCCTGACCGGTGTCGGCCGTGTCGATCGCGACGTCGATGCGCCCGCCGGCCGGGGTGTACTTGGCGGCGTTGCTGAGGAGGTTGTCGAGCACCTGTCGCAGCCGGAAGGGATCGCCGGAGATCACGAGGCTCGTCGCTCCTGCGATGACCAGCTCCTGCCGGTTGCCAGAGAAGACCGGTGCGTACGAGGCTGCGGCCTCGTCGACGACCTCTCGCAGGTCCACGGGGGCGAACGGCTCCTGCGCGGTGCGACTCGTCTGCTGGAGGATGCTCGCGACCAGGTCCTGCATGCGCTCGCCCGCGTGCGCGATGATGTCCAGCTGCGCCGGCACGCGCCCGGGGAGGTCTTCGCGCTCACGGAGCAGGTCGACGTGCCCGATGATCGCCGTGAGCGGATTGCGCAGCTCATGGGAGACCACGGCGTTGAAGGCGCGCCGCTCCTCATCGGCCTCGAGCAGGGCCGTCACGTCGTCGATCACGACGAGCGTGATGTCCTCCCCCTCGCCCGCACTGGCCATCGACTGCGTGCTCACCTCGAGTGCACGCCACTGCCCCCTGCCGTCGAACAGCCATACCCTCTCGGCCTGCAGCTGCTCCCCGCTGGCGGCCCGCGCCAGCGAGGTGCGCGAGGGCGGCAGCGCGGTGCCGCGCCGCGCGTCGTACTCGACGGAGGCCGAGGGCAGCGCCGCGCCGAAGCGGTCGCGCCCGTAGAGCGCACGGTAGGCGTCGTTCATCTGGAGGACGCGCCCACTCGTGCTCACGACCACGAGCGCGACCCTCAGCGCATCGACGATCTGGACGACCCGTCGCTGATTGGCCTCGGCCCGCTCAGCCGCACGATTGACCTGCTCGGAACGACGCTGCAGCAGCCGTCGCGCGGCGCGGGAGCGCTGTGAGCCGATGCGGATCGTCACCCCGAGGAAGCCCAGCGTGATCACGAGAGTGAGCACCCGCAGCAGGATATCGGCAGGCGCGCCGCTGTGATCCGCGAACGCCACGAGGGTGGCGCTGATGAAGGCGATGCCGCCGAGCACCCACGGCAACGTGAAGTAGGTGGCCAGCCAGACGACGGGGAAGACCCAGAGGAAGCCGAGCCTGATGTCGGGGGCGTTGGTGGTGAGCCCCACGGCGAGCGCATCCAGAAGCGGCACGGCCGTCGCCGCGGTGCGCGGGAGTCGATGCCACGGCACAGCCAGGGTCGCCACCGTGGTCAGAATGACGAGACCGAATCCGGCGACCACGAGGGGGTTCGCGAAGGTCTGGGGCTTGAAAGCGGTGATCATGACGACGATCGCCACGATGCTGCCGGTGAAGACGAGCTGCCAGCGCCAGATGGACACCGTGCGGACCATCAGTGTCCACCCTCCCCTTCGAACCTCAGCTTTGCCGCAAGATTACTCAAAGATCGTTCGAGCCCGCTCTTCAGGCGGCCTCTCGCCCCTAGCATTCTCAGTGGGGGCCGATACTGCGACTGGGGCACAACGCAGACGCTGGGGCCGCGCGAGTGGGGATTCGCAGGCGATCGGGGCCGTGGTTGGGGAACCACGGCCCCGCCCCCTCGGTCTTCACGAGCCCTCGTCCGACGTGAGCCGGTAGCCGACGCCGCGCACGGTCTCGATGTAGCGCGGCTGCGTCGTGCTGTCGCCGAGCTTTCGTCGCAGGTTCGCGATATGCGTCTCGATCGCCCGCTTGTCCGGCTCGCTCACGTAGTCGTTCGACCCCGGCGGCGCAGCGCGCAGGCCTCGGGCGAGATCGGCCTTGCCGCACACCCGCTTCCCGGCCTCCAGCAGCATCGCGAGCAGGTCGAACTCGGTCGGTGTGAGCTCTATCCGTCGCTGCCCGATCAGCACCAGTCGCGTGTCGAGGTCGAGGCTGAGATCGCGGTGCACCCTGCCACGCCACGTCAGGACCGTCGCTCCGTCCAGCGCCTGCTCTGCGCCGGGATCGGACCTGCCGTTGTCCGGGAGTCGAGGGCCGGGCACGCGCGCGTCGGCGACGCCGGGGGCGGGGAGCCGCGGACGCCGCAGAAGAGCCTCGATACGGGCGCGGAGCTCGCGCGGGCGGAACGGCTTCACCAGGTACTCGTCCGCTCCCGAGGTGAGCCCGAGGACCACGTCGGACTCTTCGGAGAGTGCGGAGAGCATCATGATGAAGGTGTCGCTGACCCGCCGGATCCGCCGGGCGACCTCGAAGCCGTCGATGCCGGGAAGGTTGATGTCGAGGGTCGTGATCACCGGATGGTGCTGTTCGACGGCAGCGAGCCCCTCGACGCCGGAGCCCGTGAGGATCGTCTCGAAGCCGGCCGCGAGGAACACCTCGTCCAGGAGTGATCGCACGTCGGGATCGTCTTCGATGATCACGGCGACGAGTGCGGGCGTCGACGTCGAGGTCATGCGGCGCTCTCGCGCACGATCGTGACGATCCTCGGCGCATCCGAATCGAGCTCCGAAGGGTCGAGGTCGTCCGAGGACCCCACAGGCCGCTCCACCTCGATGTCCCACCAGGAGTCGGCCAGCTCCTCGGCCATGCCTCTGCCCCACTCGACCACCACGACGGAGCGCTCGAGGTCGAGGTCGAGGTCGTCGAGCTCCGCCGCCGAACCGAGGCGGTAGGCATCGACGTGCACCAGTGGCGCTCCGCCGACCAGCGAGGGGTGCGTGCGGGCGATCACGAAAGTGGGGCTCTGCACGGGACCGCGCACCCCCAGACCCTCGGCGAGCCCGCGGGTGAAGGTGGTCTTGCCCGCTCCGAGCGGACCCGTCAGGACGAGGAGGTCGCCGGCTTCCAGCTGTTCGCCGATGCGCAGGCCCAGCTGCTCCATCTCCTCGGCGGTCGCGATCTCCCGACGACCGAGGAACGCGGGGTCCACGCTCACGAGGCCCGCCGGGGCACGCGGGGACCGATGCGGGTGACGATCTCGTAGTTGATGGTGTCGGCGGCATCGGCCCAGTCCGCCGCTGACGGCACGCCGAGGGTGGGGTCGCCGAACAAGACGACCTCGTCGCCGATCGAGACCGGGGTGTCTCCGACGTCGACGACGAACTGATCCATCGCGATGCGTCCGACGTTCACGAACCGGCGTCCGCCGATGGAGACCGGGAGCTTCCCCGACGCATTGCGCGGCACCCCGTCGGCGTATCCGAGAGGCACGAGGACCAGCGTCGTGTCGCGATCCGTTCGATGGTCGTAGCCGTAGGAGACGCCCGTCCCGGCCGGCACTCTGCGCACGGCGGCGATCGCCCCCCGCAGCGTCATCGCCGGACGCAGGCCGAGCTCGGCGGAGCTGCGATCGTCGAACGGCGACAGGCCGAAGAGCCCCACGCCGATGCGCACCGCGTCCAGGCGCATCTCCGGCAGGTCGATGGCAGCGGCGGTCGCGGCGATGTGCCGGATCTCGGGGTGGATGCCGAAGGACGCTGCGGCGGCGACCCCCTCTTCGAACTTCGCGAGCGCTGCTCTGTCGTCTTCCGCCGAGGTGTTGGAGAGGTGACTGAACAGTCCGACGATGCGAAGGCGTCCGATGCGTTCGAGGCGCGCGGCCTCGGCGAGCACACGCCCCCAGTCCGCCGGGGCGATGCCGTTGCGCGACAGACCGGTCTCGAACTTCAGGTGCACCCCGACCGGGCGGTCGACCGCAGCAGCGGTCGCGGCCGCCTCGAGCTGATCGAACGACGAGATCCCGACTTCGATGTCCTGGGCCGCCGCCTGCTCGAACCGCTCTCCCGGAGCGTGCAGCCACGCCATGATCGGTGCATGCACACCCTGCCGGCGCAGCTCGAGCGCCTCGGGGATCTCGGCGACGCCGATGCGGGTGGCACCAGCCGAGAGCGCCGCGACCGCAGCCATCGCCGCGCCGTGCCCGTAGGCATCGGCCTTCACGACGGCGATCACCTCGACACCGGTCAGGCGTCGGAAGTGCCGCACGTTGTCGGCGATCGCGTCGAGGTCGATGCTCGCTTCGCGGAAGGGGGCGGTCACAGCGGTGCTCCTTCGGCGACGACGAACGCCGCGGCGAGACCGGCGTCGTGGGTGAGGGTGAGATGCAGCGTGAGGATGCCCCGTTCTTCGACGACCGCAGCCGTCGACCCGGACAGCACGAAGTGCGGGCGCCCCGAGGGCTCGGAGGCGATCTCGATCTCGGTCCAGTGCACGCCGTCGGAACCGCCGAGCGCCTTGATCAGCGCCTCCTTGGCGGCGTAGCGCGCGGCGAGGGAGGGAAGACGGAGAGTGCGCTCGGAAGGGGCGAAGAGCCGCTCACGCAGCCTCGGAGTCCTCTCCATCGTGCGCTCGAACCGTGGGATGTCCACGAGGTCGATGCCGGTGCCGATGATCACCCGTTCAGCCTACCGAGCGTGCGTTCGGTTGAAATCGCCCAAATGGCTCCGTTCCCGTGGAAACGAAGCCATTCCGGTGATACGAGAAGAGCCTTACTCGACGGTGACCGACTTGGCGAGGTTGCGCGGCTGGTCGACGTCGAGGCCCTTGGCCGTGGCCAGTGCCATCGCGAAGATCTGCAGCGGCACGACGGCGAGCAGCGGCTCGAACATCGCCCCGGCGAGCGGGATGTGGATGACCTCGTCGGCGAACGGCAGCACCGCGGCGTCGCCCTCCTCGGCGATCACGATCACCCGGGCACCGCGCGCGCGGATCTCCTGGATGTTCGAGACGACCTTCGAGTGCACGAGTGCCGAGTGACGCGGGGAGGGGACCAGCACGAACACCGGCTGCCCCGGCTCGATGAGCGCGATCGGACCGTGCTTGAGCTCACCGGCGGCGAAGCCCTCGGCGTGGATGTAGGAGATCTCCTTGAGCTTGAGCGCACCCTCGAGCGCGATCGGGTAGCCGACGTGGCGCCCCAGGAACAGCACCGAACGCGTGTCCGCCATCCATCCGGCGAGCTGGGTGACGTGCTCCTGCTCGCTTTCGAGCACCTTGGCGATCTTCTCCGGAAGCGCCGCGAGCTCTGCGACGTCGACCGAGGCGTCGGCGATCGCGCCGCGCACCCGACCCATGTGCAGGCCCAGCAGCAGGAGCGCGGTGATCTGCGCGGAGAAGGCCTTGGTCGAGGCCACAGCGACCTCGGGTCCGGCGTGGGTGTAGACGACGGCATCCGACTCGCGCGGGATCGTGGCGCCCTGCGTGTTGCAGACCGACAGCGTGCGTGCGCCGCGTTCGCGGGCGTACTTCACGGCCATCAGGGTGTCCATGGTCTCGCCCGACTGGCTGATCGACACCACGAGCGTGTCGGCGCCGATCACCGGGTCGCGGTAGCGGAACTCGTGGGCGAGTTCGACGTCGACGGCCACGCGTGCCCACTGCTCGATCGCGTACTTGCCGACCAGCGCCGCGTAGGACGCAGTGCCGCAGGCGGTGATGATGACCCGGTTGATGCCCACGAAGAGCTCGTCCAGTCCGTCGAGCTCGGGGATGACGACCTGGCCGTCGTGGATGCGCCCGCGGATCGTGTTGGCGACGGCCTCGGGCTGCTCGGCGACCTCCTTGGCCATGAAGCTCGACCATCCGCCCTTCTCGGCGGCGGC
Organism: Microbacterium sp. PAMC22086; assembly: GCF_019443525.1. Classification (NCBI taxonomy): domain Bacteria; kingdom Bacillati; phylum Actinomycetota; class Actinomycetes; order Micrococcales; family Microbacteriaceae; genus Microbacterium; species Microbacterium sp. PAMC22086. Next base: position 3,278,487 of record NZ_CP080380.1, read on the forward strand.
GGCATCCCAGGACACGTCGAACGGCTCGGGCTCGACGGGCGTGCCGGCGAAGTCCATGACGGTGACGGACTCCGGCGTGATCGAGACGATCTGGTCCTGGCCGATCGCGAGCGCCTTGCGCGTGTACTCGATGAACGCGGCGACGTCGGAGCCGAGGAAGTTCTCCCCTTCGCCGAGGCCGATCACGAGCGGGGAGTTGCGACGGGCGCCGACCACGAGGCCGGGGTGGTCCTGGTGCATCGCCAGCAGGGTGAACGCGCCCTCGAGGCGGTTCACGATGCTGCGGAAGGCCAGCTGCAGGTCGCCGCCGTTGCCGGCGTACTCGCGTCCGAGCAGGGCAGCGGCGACCTCGGTGTCGGTCTCGCTGCGGAACACCACGCCGTCGGCGAGGAGCTCGTCACGCAGTGCGGAGAAGTTCTCGATGATGCCGTTGTGGATGACGGCGAGCTTGTCGTCGTCTGCCAGGTGCGGGTGCGCGTTGCCGTCGGTCGGTCCGCCGTGGGTCGCCCAGCGGGTGTGTCCGATCCCGGTCGACCCATCGGGCAGAGGCGCGTCGGCGAGCGAGTCGCGCAGCACGGCGAGCTTGCCCGCCTTCTTGCGCATGCCGAGCACGCCGTCTCCGTCGATGACGGCGACACCCGCGGAGTCGTATCCGCGGTACTCGAGGCGGGCGAGGCCTGCGAGAAGGATGTCCTGGCTGGGGCGCGGGCCCACGTATCCGACGATTCCACACATGGGATCAAGAGTAAGACGGTTTTTTTGCGAGTCGTCCGTACATTCTTCGGACGGCGACGGTCCGGCTGCGGCCTCAGAGTTTGCGCAGCAGCACCGTCTCGACATCGTGGTCGGCGCCCTTGCGCAGCACGAGCCGTGCGCGGTGCCGCGTGGGCATCACGTTCTCGACGAGGTTGGGCATGTTGATCTCGTTCCAGTAGCCGAGGGCCGTGGTGATCGCCTCCTCGTCGGTGAGGTGCGCGAACACGTTGAAGTACGAGGACGGGTTGCTGAAAGCGGCCTGGCGGAGCGCGAGGAAGCGGTCGACGTACCACTTCTCGATGTGCGAGGTGTCGGCGTCGACGAAGATCGAGAAGTCGAACAGGTCGCTCACGGCGACATCGTTCGGAGCGGGCGGCGGCTGCAGCACGTTCAGTCCCTCGACGATCACGACGTCGGGCCGGCGCACGACGACGTTCGCATCCGGCACGATGTCGTAGCGCATGTGGGAGTAGAACGGGGCCCGCACCTCGGTGGCGCCGCTCTTGACCTCGGTGAGGAACTCGATCAGCGCCCGACGGTCGTACGACTCGGGGAACCCTTTGCGATCCATGATGCCGCGGCGCTCGAGCTCGGCGTTCGGGTACAGGAATCCGTCGGTGGTGACCAGCTCCACCCGAGGCGTTCCCGGCCAGCGGCTCATGAGCTCGCGCAGCAGACGGGCGATGGTGGACTTGCCCACAGCCACGGAACCGGCGACGCCCACGACGAACGGCGTCGTGGTGTCGTCTTCCTGGAGGAACGACGAGGTGGCAGCGCCCAGTCGCTTCGTCGCGGTGGCGTAAAGGCTGAGCAGACGGCTCAGCGGCAGGTACACCTCGCGCACCTCGGTGAGGGAGAGACGGTCCCCGATGCCGCGGAGCTCGACGACCTCGGTCTCGGTGAGCGGCTGATCGAGCCCGGCCGCCAGGCGCGCCCACTCCGCGCGTCCGATCTCCCGATAGGGCGACAGTGGCAGCGTGGGGTCGGCGGTGGTCACGGAGTACATCGTATCCGGGGGGCGAGTAGTCTCTTCCCGTGCGCCTGGGAGTCCTCGACATCGGATCCAACACCGTCCACATGCTGGCGGCCGACGTCCGCCCCGGCGGACGGCCGCTCGCGACGACGAGCGACAGGACGGTGCTGCGCCTCATGCGCTACCTCACGCCCGACGGCTCCATCTCGGAAGAAGGCGTCGTCGCCCTCGTCGCCGCGGTCGCGCAGGCGCGGCGCGTGGCGGAGAGCGAGCGCGTCGACGCGCTGCTGGCCACGGCGACGAGCGCCGTCCGCGATGCGCGCAACGGAACCGAGGTCATCGCCCGCATCGAAGCGGCTCTCGGCCAGCCCTTGCAGGTGCTCGATGGAGAGACCGAGGCCGAGCTGACGTTCCTCGCGGTGCGACGCTGGTTCGGCTGGTCGGCCGGACAGATCCTGCTCCTCGACATCGGGGGCGGTTCACTCGAGATCGCCGCAGGAGCGGAGGAGATGCCCGACGCTGCGGCATCCGTTCCCCTCGGCGCCGGGCGAATGACGGTGCAGTTCCTGCCGAACGATCCTCCGGGCGAGAGCGATGTGGAGCGGCTGCGCGCCCACGCGGCGACGACTCTGGCCGATGTCCTCCCGCGGTTCGTCGCGCTCCCCCGACCCGATCACGTCGTGGGGTCGTCGAAGGCCATCCGTTCTCTGGCCCGGCTGGTCGGCTACCCGGCGCCGGGGTGGTCCGGAAGCGAGCGGATGCTGCTCCCCCGGGCGTCGCTCGGATCGTGGATCCCACGCCTCGCACGCCTTCCCGCCTCCGCGCGTCAGGAGCTGCCGGGCATCACACCGGATCGCACGTTCCAGATCGTGGCGGCCGCCGTGTCGTTGCACGCCGCGATGACCGCCTTGGACATCGACGAGCTCGAAGTGTCGCCGTGGGCGCTGCGTGAAGGCGTGCTGCTGCGGTACATCGAGCAGCTGGGTTGGAACGACTCCCGACGCTGAGCGACCGGTCGCACGGAGGGACAGGCTCTGTTGCCGCCTCCGTCGCCGCCGGTCGTCGATGCACCCGGACTCGTGGCGAAAGAGCACAACGGCCCGTGGATGCCGGTCGGGAGCGGGCTCGTGATCGCGCCGTCCGGGATCGCCCAGCACGTGCGCTGCGCAGGCTCCTGGAGCATCACCGCCGCGTGTGTTCCCCGGGCCGCGCTCGGAGCATTCGTCGCGGCACTGCCCGCCACCGCTCGGGTCCTCGAGGAGCGGCGCCCGCTGGACCGCGCGATGCAGGCCTTCGTCGAACAGGTCTTGGCCGTCGACGACACGGCGACCGCGATCGAACGCTACGCGATCGAGCGCCTGATCGTGGAGATGAGCGGAGGCCATCCTGCTCGACCGCATCGACGGGGCATCCGGGCACCGTTCCCCCCACGCCGCTCTGCGCGACAAGGCGGTCGCTGTCATCGCGCAGCAGTGCAGCGACCCTGCGCTGAACCCCGCACGGGTCGCCCGCGAAGTGCGATCATCGCTGCGTCAGCTGCAGCTGGTCTTCGCGGAGGCGGAGAACAGCGTGGCCTGCGAGATCAGGCGTCAGCGGGCGCGTCTGGCCAAGTCGCTCCTGCTCGACAGCCGGTTCGACTCGCTGAGCATCGAGCAGGTCTCGCAGCGTGCCGGCTTCCCCTCACCCATCAGCCTGCGTCGCGCACTCGAGGAAGAGTACGGCGCCACCCCCCGTGCGCTTCGCGCCCACCGCGAGGCCGCGCAACGCCCCCAGAACGAGACGGCCGACCGCTGAACACAGCGGTCGGCCGTCACTGAATCTGTGCGGACGTCAGAGCGATAGGCGCTCCTGCACCACCGCCGCGAGGCGTCCGGCATAGGCATGCACCGACTCGGCGTCGGCCGCCTCCACCATCACACGCACCAGCGGCTCGGTGCCGGACTTGCGCAGCAGCACGCGTCCGGAATCACCCAGCTCGATCTCGACGTCGCGTACGGCCTGCTGCACGACCTCGTCGTCGGAGACGCGGTCCTTGTCGACATCGCGCACGTTGATGAGAACCTGCGGGTAGATGGTCATCACCGATGCGAGCTCGGCGATCGACTTCTTCTGCCGCGCCATCTCGGCCACCAGGTGCAGGCCTGTGAGGATTCCGTCACCCGTGGTGGCGTACTCGCTCATGATGACGTGACCGGACTGCTCGCCGCCGAGCGCGTAGCCGCCCTCGTTCATGTCCTCGAGCACGTAGCGGTCTCCGACAGCGGTCTGTCGGACGGTGATCCCGTGCTCGCGCATCGCGACATGCAGACCGAGGTTGCTCATCACCGTCGCGACGAGGGTGTCGTCGGTGAGGTGACCGCGCTCCTTCATGGACACCGCGAGGATGGCCATGATCTGGTCACCGTCGATGTGGTTTCCCTCGGCATCCACCGCGAGGCACCGGTCGGCGTCGCCGTCGTGAGCGATGCCGATGTCGGCGCCCAGACGCACGACGGCCTCGGCGAGGTTGTCGAGGTGGGTCGAGCCGACACCGTCGTTGATGTTCCAGCCGTCGGGGTCTGCCCCGATGACGGTCACCTCGGCGCCGGCGTCGCGGAACGTCTCCGGTGAGACGCCGGATGCCGCGCCGTGGGCGCAGTCGAGCACCACGTGGATGCCGTCCAGGCGGTTCGGGAGCGATCCGAGCAGGTGCACCACGTAGCGGTCCTCGGCGTCGGAGAACCGATCGATGCGACCGACTCCGGCACCCGTCGGGCGCAGCTTGTCGCCGGCCATGGCCTCTTCGATGCGCTGCTCGACCACGTCGGGAAGCTTGCGGCCTCCGCGGGCGAAGATCTTGATCCCGTTGTCGGGCGCAGCATTGTGCGACGCCGAGATCATCACGCCGAAGTCGGCGTCACGGTCGGCGACGAGGAATGCGAGCGCGGGCGTCGGAATGACTCCCGCCTCGAGCACGTCGACTCCGGAGGAGGCGAGACCTGCGGCGACGGCCGCGGCGATGAAGTGTCCAGAGACCCGGGGGTCTCGGGCGACTACTGCGGTGAGTCGCTTGCCTTCGGCCTTGCGAGCCTCCGCAGTACGGCCCTGGCCCAGGACGACAGCAGTCGCCTGGGCCAGGGTGAGCGCCAGGTCGGCGGTGAGGATGCCATTGGCGAGTCCTCGCACACCGTCCGTGCCAAAGATCGGCATCGGAGCAGTTGACCTTAACGCTTCGAGTACTGAGGCGCCTTACGGGCCTTCTTGAGTCCAGCCTTCTTGCGCTCCTTGACGCGGGCGTCGCGCGAGAGGAAGCCGGCCTTCTTCAGGGTCGGGCGGTTGTTCTCCTCGTCGATGCCGTTCAGCGAACGGGCGATGCCGAGGCGAAGCGCACCGGCCTGGCCCGAGGGGCCGCCGCCGGAGATGCGCGCGATGACGTCGTATGCACCGGCGAGGTTCAGCACGGTGAACGGGTCGTTGATCAGCTGCTGGTGCAGCTTGTTCGGGAAGTAGTCCTCGATCGTGCGGCCGTTGACCGTGATCGTTCCCGAGCCGGGGACGATGCGCACGCGGGCGATGGCCTGCTTGCGACGGCCGACAGCGGCACCCGGGACGCTGAGGACGGGGCGGGGAGCCGCCTCGACCACGTCGGTCTCGGGAGTCGACGTCGAGAAGTTCTGGGGGGTTTCGGTGGTGTCCTGGATGTCAGCCACGAGTATGTCCTTTAAGTCTTACGGCGCTTACTGGGCGACCTGGTCGAGGGTGTACGGCGTCGGCTGCTGCGCGGCGTGCGGGTGCTCGGCACCGACGTACACCTTGAGCTTGGACAGCTGCTGGCGGCCGATGCTGTTCTTGGGGAGCATGCCACGGATGGCCTTCTCGACAGCGCGGACCGGGTTCTTCTCGAGGAGCTCGGCGTAGGTGACCGACTTCAGGCCGCCCGGGTAACCGGAGTGGCGGTAGGCCATCTTCTTCTGGAGCTTCTGACCGGTGAGCGCAACCTTCTCCGCGTTCACGATGATGACGAAGTCACCCGAGTCGATGTGGTTGGCGAAGGTCGGCTTGTGCTTGCCACGCAGGAGCGTAGCGGCGTGCGAGGCCAGACGGCCGAGAACGACGTCGGTGGCGTCGATGACGACCCAATCGCGCTGGACTTCGCCAGCCTTGGGGGTGTAAGTGCGCGTCACGATAGTGCTGCTTTCTTGTGTCGAACGGAGAAGTTCGTGAATCCCACTCCGGGGTGGTTCTTCCCGACAGGGAGGAACACGCCAGTGGAGGGCTCACGTTCGGACGATGCCCCTTCTCCGCGAGCGGGGAAAGGCACCAAAGAGAAATCATACGCCACGCCGAGCCGTATGCCCAAACCACGGGCTCAGTCGGGCTTGACCGTCACGAGGATCGGCCGGTGATCGCTCGCCCCCTGCGGCAGGGTCGTGATGCGCTCGATCTCGAACCCCGTGGAGGTGGCGAAGTCGTAGTGCCCGCGGAAGACGCGGTAGCGCGTGTAGGTGTGGTCGTCGCTGAGAGAGAGCGCGTACCCGTGGTCGCGCACGGCCTGGCCGAGGTTCTCCTTGAAGATCGGGTAGTTGTAGTCCCCCACCATCAGCTGGGGCAGACCTTCGCCGAGTGCCGCGAGGTCGGTGAGCGCGGCACGGATCTGGTGGCGTCGCAGGGAGTTCAACGCGGTCAGCGGTGCTGCGTGGAACGAGGCGACGATGAAATCCTGGCGGTCGTCGATGTCGCTCAGCCGCGCACCGAGCACGCGCTCGTGCGCCGGTTTCGCGATGCGGTCGTGCAGCGACTTCTTGAGGCCGAGCATGCGGATCGCCTGCAGGCGGAACGTGCTCGCGCGATAGAAGAGCGCGAGTCCGAGGCGGTTGCCCTGGGTGGCGTCCGCGAGCACGAGATCGCCGATCTGCGCCGGCAGCTCGGGCACGTCGCACTCCTGCAGGCAGAGGATGTCGGGATCGTGCTCGCGCACCAGCGCCGCGAGTTCGCCGGCGGCCCGGTGCTTCTGGAGGTTGTACGAGATGACCTTCATGACCGTTCCACGCTACTCGCCCCTGCTGTGCCCCGGCTCCGGATCGTCGTCGTATCCCCAGCGGATTCCGAGAACGCCCGGACCGAGAGCACGCGCACATCACGATGTCTGCGACGCTGCCGGGCGGCGCCGTCATCTCAGCCGCTCGCTCCATCGCGACGGGCGCGGGTCTGAGTGGCACGGGACGAGAGCAGCTCGTCTGCGGGGTAGCCGACCTCGGTGAGGATCAAGCCGCGAGCGGCCAGCACCTTGAACTCGCTGGTCCGGGTGAGCGCATCGCGCAGCACCACGAGGTCGTCGACGTCGAGGCGCCCCTCGCCCACGGCCACGCAGGCGCCCACGAGCGCGCGCACCATGCTGTGACAGAACGCATCGGCCTTGACCTCGGCGACGAGCACGCCGTCGGCATCGCGCTCCCAGCGGTATTCGAGCAGGGTGCGGATGGTCGTCGCCTCCTCACGCGGCTTGCAGTACGCCGCGAAGTCGTGCAGTCCGATCAGTGTCCTCGCCGCGGCATCCATCGCGCGTTCGTCGAGGCGACCGCGGACGACGGTCGTGTCGTGGCGGCGCAGCGGATCGTAGCCCGCCTGCCCATCGGCGAGACGGTAACGGTAGCGTCGCCAGACGGCGGAGAACCGGGCGTCGAACCCCTCAGGAGCGATCGACGTGCGGGTCACGGTGACATCGGAGTAGGCGCCGAGCACTCCCCGCATGCGCCCGGCGATGGTCTCGGCTGGTTCCAGCGGTGCACGCCCCTGCCTCGCTTCGATGCGCGACCACTGCTTCTCGTCGAGGTCGACGTGCGCGACCTGCCCGCTCGCATGCACTCCGGCGTCGGTGCGGCCGGCCACCACGAACTGCACGTCGGAGCCGACGATGCGCGCGAGCGCCGCTTCCAGCGTCCCCTGCACCGTGCGGAGAGTCGGCTGCTTCGCCCACCCGCGGAAGTGGGTGCCGTCGTAGGCGATGTCGAGACGGATGCGCACGCAGCAAGCCTAGGACAAGCGCCCGGTACCACCGGGCGACCCTCAGCGCTCGACCAGGATGCCGTCCTCATCGCTGTAGAGATGCGCCCCGGGTCGGAACACCACTCCAGCGATCACGAGCGTGACGTCGAGCTCGCCCGCACCGAGCTTGGCGCTCTTGCGCGGATTGGTGCCCAGCGCCTTGACGCCGAGGTCGAGCGCATCGATCGCGACGCGGTCGCGGATCGCCCCGTTGATCACGACGCCCGCCCAGCCGTTCGCCACCGCTGACGCCGCGATCAGGTCGCCCATGAGCGCCGTCTCGAGCGAGCCTGCACCGTCGACGATGAGCACGGCGCCCGCACCGGGTGTCGCCAGCACGGACTTCACGAGCGCGTTGTCTTCGAAACAGCGGACGGTGCGGATCGGACCGTCGAATGCCGACCGTCCGCCGAACGAGCGCAGCTGCAGCGAGAGCGACTGGATCCCCTCTTCGAGCTCGTCGTAGAGATCTGCCGTCGCGACCGGCATCCTCAGATGCCTCCGTCGATGGAACGGATCGTCACGGCGGGCTCGTCCGGCACCATCACCTGGGTCTCCCGGTTCAGGCTCTCACCGCGGAAGAACCGCTTCGATCGAGGGAACAGGTACCAGAGGAACATCAGCACCAGGCCGAAGGCCAGCGAGCCGACGCCGATCACGAACGTACCGCCGATGCCGAACAGGACCGTGTAGCCGTAGTCGACGTCCCACATGTCGATCGCCGACTGGATGAACGCCCAGGCCAGCATGAGCCCGCCCAGCAGCGGGAACAGGCCCTTGAAGAAGAACTCGCGGGCGGAGGAGGTCAGATCCTTGCGGAAGTACCAGACGCAGGCGAACCCGGTGATGGCGTAGTAGAACGCGATCGCGAGCCCCAGCGAGAGGATCGAGTCCTGCAGGATGTTGTCGCTGATCAGCGTCATCCCGACGTAGTAGAGCGACGCGACCACGCCCATCACGATGGTCGAGAACGACGGGGTCTTGTAGGTCGGGTGCACCTCCTTGAACCGGGCGGGCAGAGCGCGGTACACACCCATCGCGAGCGTGCCGCGAGCGGTGGGGAGGATCGTGGTCTGGGTCGACGAGATCGCCGAGATGATCACCGAGACCACCAGCACCCAGCCGAACGGTCCCAGCAGCCCGTCCTTGATCGCCAGGAAGAAGTCGTCGGCGTTCGCCTCGTTGCCCAGGCCCGTGCCGTCTTCTCCGAGACCGGCGTACATCATGGCCGCGATGGTCACGGCGACGTAGGTGAACAGCAGGATCACGGTCGTCAGGAGCGCTGCGCGGCCCGGAATGCGCTTCGGGTCCTTCGTCTCCTCGTTCAGGGCGAGGCAGGTGTCCCATCCCCAGTAGATGAAGAGTGCGAGCAGGATGGCCTCGGTGAACCCCGACCAGTCGGTGAACGCGAACGGGTTCATCCACTCCCAGTCGAACGGGGTCGGATTGGGTGCGGTGCCGGCGAAGAACTGCCAGAGCGCGGTGACGACGAAGATCGCGAGCGCGAGGTACTGGATGCCGAGCAGGATGTTCTGGATGCGCTCGCCGATCTCGACCCCGCGCCAGCTGACCCAGGTCATGGCCGCGATGAAGAGCACGGCCACCACGACGACCCGCCAGTCGTTGTTCTCCAGGTCCTGCCCGATCAGCGACCAGAAGTAGACCGAGGCGATCTGGGCCAGGTTGGCGAGCACGACCATGCCGGCCACAGCCACACCCCAGCCGCCCATCCAGCCGACCCACGGGCCGAAGGCCTTGGTCCCCCAGGTGAAGGTCGTCCCGCAGTCGGGGACCACGTTGTTGAGCTCGCGATAGGCGAAGGCGATCAGGAGCATCGGGACGAAGGCGATGATGAAGGCGATCGGCGCCTGGGCGCCCACAGCGAGCACCACGAAGCCGAGCGTCGCGACGAGCGAGTAGACCGGCGCCGTCGAGGCGAGACCGATGACGGTCGAGCCCCAGAGCCCCAGTGTTCCCGCAGCCAGACCCTTGCCGTCGGGTCGTTCCAGATGAATCGGCGTCGTTGCTGCCATGTCAGAACAGTAGAGCCACCGCGGTTATCGCGTCAACGGGTTTCTTCGACCGTCTGAATCCGAAGCGCGGAATGGACCTTCACGACGGAATCCGTGGAATCAGGGCCTTTCGAGCATGCCGTCAGCGTGCTCGGCCACCCACTCCATCAACGGCAGCATCCTCTCCATCAGGTCACGCCCGAGCGGGGTCAGGCTGTACTCCACGTGGGGCGGCACGGTCGGGAGGGATTCCCGGTGCACCAATCCGTCTTCGGCGAGCGTACGCAGGGTGGAGGCGAGCATCTTCTCGCTGATGCCGTCGACTTCCCGTCGCAGCGCGCCCCAGCGGTGGGTGCCGTCGGACAGGCAGGAGAGCACGAGAACGCCCCACTTGCTCATGATGTGATCGAGGATGACGCGCGTGCCGCAGTTCTGATCGAAGACGAACGGAGTGGATTCCTTTATCTGCGCGAAACTAACCGTCATGTGGGTACCTTACTTCAAAGTGGGTACCCGCTGGATGGAATGCGGGATGCCCGCTCTCGGGTTGTCGAGGATGTCACTTACGAAAGGACCCTCATGACCAGCCTCGTCACCGGTGCGACCGGCAACCTCGGCCGTCTCATCATCGCCGGCCTCCTCGAGCGCGGCACCGACCCGCAGTCGATCGTCGCCGGAGCTCGCAACACGGCCAAGGCCGCCGATCTGGGCGTGCGTGTCGTGCACCTCGACTACACCGACGCCGCCTCGGTCGCGACCGCCGTCGAGGGTATCGACACCGTCGTGCTGGTCTCCGGCTCCGAGGTCGGTCAGCGCGTCGCCCAGCACCGCGCGGTCATCGATGCGGCGAAGGCCGCCGGCGTCTCGAAGCTCGTCTACACGAGTGTGCCGAAGGCCACCACGAGCGACCTGATCCTGGCACCGGAGCACAAGGCGACGGAGGAGCTCATCGCCGCCGCAGGTGTGCCCGCGGTGATCCTCCGCAACAACTGGTACACCGAGAACTACGTCGCCGACCTCACCCGCTCCGCCGAGACGGGCGTGCTCGCCGCCGGTGCCGGGGACGGACGTGTCGCCTCGGCGAGCCGCAGGGACTTCGCCGAGGCTGCGGCCGCAGTGGCGCTCGAAGACGGGCACATCGGCGAGGTGTACGAGCTGGCGGGCGACGTCGCCTGGACGTACTCCGACCTCGCTGCGACCTTCTCCGAGCTGACCGGACGCGAGGTCTCGTATGTGCGTCTCGGTTTCGACGACCAGGTCGCGGCGCTGCGTGAGGCCGGCCTCGACGAGGGCACGGCCGGATTCGTCGCCGCGCTCGACGCCGGCATCAAGGACGGGGCACTCGCCGACACCGACGGCACGCTCGCGCGTCTGATCGGTCGCCCGACGACCCCGCTCCTCGAAGGACTGCGCGCCGCCTCCGCCTGATCGCTTCCGCAAGACCGAGTGCCGCCGTCCCCCCGGACGGCGGCACTCGGTGGTCGTAGGCACGGGTCAGGAACCCACGTGCGCCTGCCCGTGCGCGCCGGCCTGCACGTGCGCGACCGTGAGCGTGATGCTCTCCCGCTGTATGCCGCGCGCCCCGAGCAATGCGTCGATGACCGCGTGCACAGTGCGGAGGATCTCCGCCGACTTCGCGCCGGAGTCCACACCGAGCGTCGCCTCCACCGCCACCCCGTCGCCCGCGGCGACCACCGACACGATCGGCTCGTCGTCCTTGCGCACGCCGATCGCCTCGGCTCCCGCGCGCAGCAGGTTGGAGATCAGGGAACCCGATCGGTAGACGCTGCGAACGCCCGGCGTCGACCGCAGCGTCGCCTCGATCGCCGCGGCGAGCTCGTCGCGCTCCTCCGCCCTCATCGGCTCTCTCCCGCCCACGACGACACCTCCCGGACGTCCTTGATCGCGATGTCGATCGCGATCACGTTCAACTCGGTATGCGCGCGAAGGCCTCGATCGACCTCGGCCCGCAGCTCAGCGGCGACCTTCGGGATCGACTGACCGTGCAGAGCGCTCGCGTCGATCTCGATCCGGATCGGCGCACCCGCCTGCGTCACGTCCCCGTCGAGTCGACAGCGCCCGACGAGGAGTCCCGGCACGGCATTCTCCGCAGAGCGGGTGAGGCCGCGCACCGCTCCCTCGGTGATCGCGAGATCCACGTGCGGATCCGGTGACTCGAAGGGGATGCGGCGTCCGGCGCGCGCATCCATCGCGATGCCGCTGAGGATGCGATCGACCCAGTTCTCGTCGACCGGGGGTTCGGCTGCGGCTTCTGCGGCGATGAGCTCAGCACCGAGCCCCTGCAGCCGTTCCAGTGCGTCCAGCGCCAGCTGACAGCCGGGCGACTCGTCGATCGAGCGATCGGCGGGCTGTCGCCCCGCGTCGAGATAGTCGGTGAGCTCGTCGAGCGTGTGCCCGTCGAGATCGGTCGGTTCCAGGCCGAGCCAGCGGACTTCGCGAGTCTCTCTCTCGTCGGTCATCGCCACTCCTCCATCCGTACGATCATGTATTTCCGGGCCCGCGCGAGCAGGCCGCGCGCGGTCGAGACGGGGATGTCGAGCTCCTCGGAGATCTCCTCATAGGAGTATCCGCCGATCTCCCGCAGCACCCAGCATTCGCGCTGCGCATCCGGCAGCTCTCGAAGCGCTGCCCCGAGGGCGGCGACGCCCGCACGCGCCTCGACGACCGCGGTCGGTGAGGCATGCAGCGGAGCCGGACGGTCGATCGAATCGATGTCGACGGCCGGGCGGATCGCGCGGATGCGATCGACGGCCTTCCGGCTCACGATCCTCATCAGCCAGCTCTTGACCTTGGCCGGATCCTCGAGTTCGCCGAACCGCTGCCAGGCGGTGACGAAGGACTCCTGCACGATGTCGTCCACATCCGCGGATGCATTCAGCATCCGCTGTGTGTACGCGCGCATCATGGGCGTGTACCTGCGCACGAGCACCGCGAAGGCCTCGACGTCGCCATCCATCGCGCGTCCGGCGACGATGCCGTCGTCCGCGTGTTCGAGCGCTATGCGAAAGCGTTCGTCTTCCATCTACCCCACCCCTCGATCCGATCCCCTGAGGGATTCGGAACAGATGCCCCAACGGATCGGATCATTGTTCACCCGCCTGTGAGGGATCGGGGAGAGGCCGTGCGGGTCTCTCCCCCGCCTCGTCACTTCTTGAACGCATCCTTCACGTTCTCGGCGGCATCGCGGACGTTGCCCTTGGCCTGCTCCGCCTTGCCCTCGGCGACGAGCTTGTCGTCATCGATGACCTTGCCGACGGTCTCCTTCGCCTTGCCGGCGATCTTCTCGGCTGCGGCCTTGATCTTGTCTTCAGCGCTCATGGCTTCTCCTTCTCCTTCTCCACCGACCCCGCGTCTCGGGGCCGAGTCCTCGACGAGGCGGCTTATGCCGTCGGCGCCTCGTCCGTGTCTGCGGTGTCGCCTTCGTCATCCGAGGGGACGTGTACGTCGTCGATGGTGACGTTGACCTCGACCACGCCCACCCCGACCAGATCGACCATGTCCCGGTGGATCGCCGCGCGGACGTCATCCGCGACCTTCTGCAGCGAGACGGGGTACTCGGCGACGATCGTCACGTCGACGGTGATCTGTGCTTCGCCGACCGCGACGCTGATCCCCTGCGAGAGGTCGGTCGTGTTGAGCGCGTCCCGAATCGCGCCCACCATGCGTGCGGCGCCCCCGCCGAGCGCATGGACTCCGCTGACGTCACGCGCAGCGATGCCGGCGATCTTCGCGACCACCGCATCCTCGATCGTGGTCGTCCCCACCGCAGCCCCCTGCGGCGGGGTGACGACCTGAATCTCGGGCTGGGTGCCACCTGTCGTGTTCGTCATCGTGAGTTCCTTCTTCCTCATGCCGCTCGCAGTGCGAAGCGCAGGTCGCGGTCGGCGACGCCACCACTAGGACGTATACCGAACGGCAGATGTCACAGATCCGTCGAAAGAAGTCTCTGAAGACCCCCGACGAACCGCTCACGGTGCACTCAAAGGTTGAGAGTGCAATATTGCACTCCATGACCGACAGTGCAGATTCCTTGCGAGAACAGCGCAAGCGAGAGACCTCCCGCGCCCTCACCGACGCCGCACGACGTCTGACGACGGAGAAGGGGTTCGCCGGGTTCACGATCGAGGAGGTGTGCGCCGAGGTCGGAGTCTCCCGCCGCACGTTCTTCAACTACTTCGAGACCAAGGAGAATGCGGTCTTCGGGTTCGCGACGATCGACTCGTCCCAGGAGGCGCTCGAGGAGGAGTTCGCTGCCCGACGCGGAGACCTGCTCGACGACTTCCTCCGGTTGACGATCCGCCGCTTCGAGCTGTTCAACCCGGTCGAGGACGCCCCGACGATGTTCGCCGTGATCGAGCAGGAGCCGCGTCTGCTCAAGGCCGCCTTCGAGCATCTCGCGAAGAACGAGAGGCGCGATGTGGGGCTGATCCTCCGCCGAACCGCCGAGACCGATCGCACCTCCGACGACGCCGCCGAGCTGCAGGCCGAGGTGGTCGTGCACACCGTCGGCGCGCTTGTGCGCATGAGCATGGACGAGCTGGTGCATCGCCAGTCGACCGAGCCGTTCGCCGATCTCCTCACCCGACGCCTCGACGTCGCCCGCTCGCTCTACGCACCGTCACAGAAAGCGCACTGAATGTCCGCCACCGCCACGAAGGACGCCCCTTCCTGCTCACGAAGCGCCGCATCTGGATCATCTTCAGCGCCCTCATCGCGGGCATGCTGCTCTCCAGCCTCGACCAGACGATCGTGTCCACCGCCATGCCGACGATCGTCGGCCAGCTCGGCGGCGTCGACCACCAGGTATGGATCACCACCGCCTATCTCCTGGCCACCACGATCGTGATGCCCATCTACGGCAAGTTCGGCGACGTACTGGGTCGATGCAGCCTGTTCCTCGTCGCGATCGCCCTGTTCACCCTGGCCTCGGTCGGCTGCGCATTCGCCACCGACTTCTGGATGTTCGTCGTCTTCCGCGCCCTGCAGGGCCTCGGCGGTGGCGGCCTGATGATCCTGTCCCAGGCGATCATCGCCGACATCGTCCCTGCCAACGAGCGCGGCAAGTACATGGGGCCGCTCGGTGCGGTCTTCGGGCTGTCCGCCGTCGCCGGCCCGCTCCTCGGCGGCTACTTCGTCGACCACCTGACCTGGCAGTGGGCGTTCTACATCAACATCCCCGTCGGGATCGCGGCATTCATCATCGCGCTGGTCGCACTCAAGCTGCCGAGCAAGAAGGCCGAGAAGCCGATCGATATCTTCGGCGTCATCTTCCTCTCGATCGCGACCACGTGCCTGATCTTCTTCACGGACTTCGGCGGAGACAAGGAATTCGGTTGGGACTCGCTCGCGACCTGGGCCTGGGGCGCCGGGCTGGTCGTCGCCGCGACCGCCTTCGTGATCACGGAATCGCGGGTTCAGGACCCGATCATCCCGCTGAGCCTGTTCCGCAACCCGATCTTCGTCAACGCCACCGCGATCGGGCTGGTGCTCGGAATCGGGATGTTCGCGGCGATCGGCTTCGTGCCGACGTTCCTGCAGATGTCCTCCGGCACATCTGCGGCGGAATCCGGACTGCTGATGATCCCGATGATGGTGGGGCTCATGGGCACGTCGATCTTCTCCGGAATCGCGATCTCGAAGACCGGCAAGTACAGGATCTATCCGATCCTCGGCACCATCATCACCGGCATCGCCATGGTCTCGATGACCACTCTGTCGGCGTCGACGCCGATCTGGCTGATCTGCGTGTTCCTGTTCGTGTTCGGCGCCGGGCTCGGCCTCATCATGCAGGTCGTCGTCCTGGTCGTGCAGAACGCGGTCCCGGCCGGCGAGATCGGCACCGCGACGAGCACGAACAACTACTTCCGCGAGGTGGGGGCATCTATGGGAACCGCGGTGTTCGGGACGATCTTCACCACACGTCTGACCGAGAACCTGCTCGGCGTCTTCACCGGCGCCGGCGCCTCCCCCGAAGCCGCCTCCGAGGCCGCATCGACGATCGATCCGTCGACCCTCAACTCGCTGCCGGACGAGGTGCGGGAGGGCATCGTCACCGCCTACGCGGACGCTCTCGCGCCGGTCTTCTGGTACCTCTTGCCTTTCATCGTGCTCGCGCTGCTGCTCTCTTTGTTCCTCAAGCAGATCCCGCTGTCGGATCAGGCAGGACTCGTCGCACGTGGCGAGGCCGTCAGTGGCGAGGAAGCCGAGAGGTTGGAGGCCGCACAGCGCGGGGTCGGGCGCGCAGACGGCGTCTCGGCGACCGCCGTCGCGGCCGATGCCGACCCGACGGACACCGACACCACACCGCTCACGCGCTGAGACGAGCGGCCCCTGCCCCGACGTGGGCAGGGGCCGCCGTCTGTCAAGGGGCTCCCCTTCCGGGCGTGGATCCCGCATTCTTCACCGTGGGGACAGCGAGGAGAATGATGGAGCACGATCCTGATCGCAGGTTCACGCTGGTCGAGGTCAGCGCGACCGACTGGACCATCCACGATCTGCAGTACCCGGAGAACGA
Source organism: Microbacterium sp. PAMC22086 (assembly GCF_019443525.1). NCBI lineage: Bacteria > Bacillati > Actinomycetota > Actinomycetes > Micrococcales > Microbacteriaceae > Microbacterium > Microbacterium sp. PAMC22086. Next base: position 3,294,787 of record NZ_CP080380.1, read on the forward strand.
CCACCGCCGCGTCGTCTGCACGATCTTCGAGGACGCCCCGACCGAGGTCGAGGTCCTGTGGCGACGCGACCTGCCGCTCGCTTTGCGCTATTCCTCGGCTGCCGACGTTCTCGAGGCCGTGCGCAGGTTCCAGGACACCTCACGCGCCACACGTCCGATCCCGATCCCACATATGCCTCCGGCGCGTGGCCCGAGGGGGTTCCGCGGGTGAGCCGTCCGACCCCCCCCCCCCCCCGAATTCTCCGGATGGACGCTGACCGCCGTCGTGCGACAAACTGACGGATAGTCGGCCGCCCCCACCCGCCGACGGTCTGGAGCATCCCATCGTCGTCATCGCCGCTGCGGCCGTGCTGATCTTCTTCATCCGCGGCCGCGTGGGCGACGCCGCCCCCTCCTTCACCGAGGACCGCGCCGCCTGACGGATGCCGAGCGGCCGCGGCCCCCTCGATCCTCAGGCTGATCGATCCCCCTCCGGCCAGTCGGTGACGACGACCTTGCCGATGGTGCGCGACGCCTCGACGATCTCGTGCGCCTGACGCATGGTCGCCGCATCCAGCGGCGTGAGGTGGGTCGTCACGGTCGTGCGCAGCGTGCCGTCGTCCACAAGCGCGGCGACGGTCTCCAGCAGATCATGCTGGTAGTGGTCGGCGGGGTCGGTGACGGGCCTGGTGAACATGAGCTCCCAGTGCCAGGTCACGCTCTTCGCCTTGAGCGCGTCGATGCTGCCACCGGTCTCGTCGATGGAGACCACCTGCCCGCGTGGACGGATGACGTCGGCGATCGCCCGCACGTTGCCAGGAGTGAACGACGTGAACACGTAGTCGACGCCGGCGGGAGCGATCGCCGAGACGTCGGAGACGAAGTCACGACCCACGACGTGGTCGGCCCCCATCTGCCGCACCCACTCCGCGGTCTCAGGCCGGGAGGCCACCGCGATGACCTCGAGACGCGTGAGCGCCTTCGCGAGCTGGATGATGAGCGAGCCGACGCCGCCTGCGGCCCCGATCACGAGGAGCACGCCCTCGCTCTCCTGGGTGAGCGCGAGCCGGTCGAAGAGACTCTCCCACGCGGTGATGACGGTGAGGGGCAGAGCGGCCGTCTCGGCGACCGAGAGCGTGCGTGGGGCATGCCCGACGATGTTCTCGTTCACGAGATGGAACCGGGCGTTGGTGCCGGGGCGGTCGATCTGACCCGCGTAGTACACGCGGTCCCCCACCGCGAAGCGCGTGGCCTCGTCGCCGACGGCCACCACGACTCCCGCCGCGTCGTACCCGAGGACCCGAGGCTCCCCGGTGGTGGCGGCTCCCGCACGCACCTTCACGTCGACGGGGTTCACCGAGACGCCCTGCACCTCGACGAGCACATCCTGTCCGGCAGGTCTCGGCACGGGAAGGAAGATGTCGCTGAGAGCGTCGGGGGCCGACACGGGACGCCTGCCGCGGGCGCCGATCGCGGGCATCCGCTCAGGGAGGGACAGCGGGGTGGAAGAGGATTCCGGAAGGTTCGTGGTTGCCATGCGCGCCACGCTATCCGAAGCCCTCTAGTTACCCGCAAGCGCTCCTAGTATCCAAAAGATACCGATGGGTGGCGCAGATCTCAGCCTTCGGAACTCCGCTGCGTCGACAGCGCCCACACCTGCTCGATCGGAGTGAACCCGTCCTCCCCGTCGGGCCCGTGGAACCCCTCGACGAAACGGCCGATGTCGGCCTGCCACGCATCGTTCGCCGGCGAGGCGTTGACCACCCGCATCGCCGCGTCGAAGTCCTCGCACTCGACGATGTGGAACAGGTTGCGACCGGAGCGCCAGATGGTCCAATCCTCGATCCCGGCGACCCCGAACAGGTCCCGCAGCCCATCGGGGACGCGGGCGTGGTGGGTCCGGTAGTCGTCGATCGCACCTTCTGCGATCACCGAGTGCAGTGCGATGCGCATGCCGCTCCTTGTTCGTTCTCAATCGATTCCCCTGCCACGATAGGCCCACGGGCCGGTCTGCCGCGGGCGGGCGCGCGACACCACCGACACGCCCCGGCACTTGCGGGGGGTGTCGGAACACCGACGTAGCCTCGAGGGCATGACTGTCGAGTACCTCGGGACCGTCGTGTCGTCCATGTGGCTGACCGTCGCCATCCTCGCCGGAGGATTCGCCCGGACGCGCAACAGGTCCGCGTGGGCGTGGTTCCTTCTGACGCTCCTGTTCGGCCCGATCGCAGCTTTCCTGCTCGTCGTGTGGCCTCCCGTTGCGAGAGCGCCCAGGGCACAGCCCTCGCACTCGCCCGCGAAATAGGTCGCAGGTCGCCGGGAAAAACTCCGCCGGAAGCAGAAAAACCCCGGCGAACCGGGGTTTTCATCTGTAGCAGGAGCGGGGCTTGAACCCGCGACCTCACGATTATGAGTCGTGCGCTCTAACCAGCTGAGCTACCCTGCCGCGAGGCATCCGTCCGCGTGAGAAGAATGCTTGCGAGCCCCGAGTCAGGATTGAACTGACGACCCCTTCCTTACCATGGAAGTGCTCTGCCACTGAGCTATCGGGGCGTGCTGCCCCTCGCGGGGCAACCGTACGAGAATACCATCACTGTGGCGTCCTCATGAAATCGAGCCGGTCAGTACGACGTTCGACCGGCATTCTCCTTGAGCCACGGCATCGGGTCGATGGTCGATCCGTTGACGATGAGCTCGAAGTGCAGGTGCGCGCCGTAGGAACGGCCCGTGTTGCCGGTCTTGCCGACGATGGTGCCGACCTTCACCGTGTCGCCGGCCTTGACGTTGAGGGAGCCGTACTGCATGTGCGAGTAGTGGCTCGTGATGACCTGGCCGTCGATGACGTGGTCGATGTAGACGGTGACACCGAAGGCGCCGCCCTGCTCGGTCGCGATGCGCACCGTGCCGTCGGCGATGGCCTGGATGGGGGCCCCGTCGCCGGGCACGAAGTCGATGCCTTCGTGGAGGCGGCCGCTGCGCATGCCGTACCCGTAGCTCATGCCCACGCCGACGAGGAACGGCCACTGGATGGCGGCGTCCGGATCGTTCGTGAAGATCTCACCCGAGTAGTTGATGCCCTGTTCCGCCGCGACCTCGGCGAGCGAGACCGTGCTGAAGTCATCGGCGCGAGTGAGCGATTCGCTCTCCACACCGGACGGGGCGACGAAAGCCTGGATCTCGTCGTCGGCGGCGTCCTTCGCAGCGGCCGCGGAGGAGGAGACCAACGACATCGATGCCGCCGAGGCTCCCTGAACGCCGGCAACGGCTTCAGCGGGGAGCGTCATGGACACCGCGAGGAGACCGGCGAGGCTCATCACACCGACGGTCGCGCCGAAGGTGACGGCCTTGCGGATGCTGCGAGGACGACGAGGCGCCACGTGCGCGGAAGCGACAGGCTCGTCACTCGACCCCTGCTCCGGCTGCGACGGGTCGGCGGCGGCGGAAACCGTCGGCACCGAACCGGTGACACGGAAGGCGCGGGATGCGCGCTCGAAAGCATCGACCTCGTCGTCATTCCCGGAAACGGGATACGGGGCTTCTTCGGGAGAGGCTGAGGGTTCGATCGACTCGGGAGCCTCTTCGACTTCGGCGTCGACGAGTTCGATGCCCTCGTCGAGGTTCTCTGCCGCGACGGGCACGGCGGGAACATCGGCGATGATCGGCTCGGGGCTCGCCGCCGTGAAGGGCTCGATCAGCGCTTCGGCTGCGACGTCGTCGGGCGCCTGGCGCTGGCGGGCGGCGCGTCGGGAAAGAGGAGCGACGGCAGCGAGGGCGATAGCGGTGGACTCCGCGGCAGAAATAGGTGCCGTCGGTCCCGCCGCGGGGGCCTCAGAGGCCGCAGTGCGGAGTCGGCTGGACCGGCGCGTGGGCGCAGAGGCAGCCTGGGAATTCTCGAAGGGCAAAGCGTTTCTCTCGGTCGTGCGTCAAGCTCGGGGGGCGCAAACTTTGACTTTCACCTTCGGGTGGCGAAAGTAACGATCCCGTAAACCCTACCCTGACCAGGCTGGGAATGCCATGAATCGTTCACGGTTTCTCGTCGAGGATCGCGAGGAGCCGGGCGTGCACATCGGGTCCACCCGCGATTAGCATCGGACGCAGGGAGTCGACGTCGATTCGCGAAACGACGCCACCCGCCTCCTCGACCAGGAGGGCGCCGGCGGCGAAGTCCCAGGGGCGGAGTCCTCGCTCGAAGTACCCGTCGAGTCGTCCGGCCGCGACGAAGGCGAGGTCGAGCGCCGCAGCGCCCATGCGACGGAGGTCACGTGCCATCGGCATGACTCGGGCCACGGTCGCGATGTCCCCCTCGTGGGTGGCGGGGTCATAGCCGAACCCCGTCGCGAGCAGAGCGCCTGCCGGGGTCTCGGCGGTCACCGCGAGCCGGCTCCCGTTCACCCACGCGCCGTGGCCGCGGGCAGCCGTGAACGTCTCCCCCAGTGCCGGCGCGTTGACGGCCCCGGCGAGCGCTTCCCACGTCGCCGGGTCGGGTTCACCCCGGACGGCGGCTATGCTCACGTTGTACGCCGGGATGCCGTAGGCGTAGTTGACGGTGCCGTCGATCGGATCGACGACCCAGGTGATCCCACTGCTGCCGACCTCGGCGCCCGACTCCTCGCCGAGGAAACCATCGTCGGCTCGTGCTGCGCGAAGACGTGCGCGGATCAGCGCCTCGACCTCTCGGTCGGCTTCGGTGACGATGTCGGCCAGGGACGATTTGGTGGCCGCCAGGCGCACACCCTCCTGTCGACGTGTGCGCGCGAGTCGTCCGGCCTCCTCAGCGATCTCGGTGGCGAGTTCGCGGAGTTCGAGTTCGAGCGTCACTGCGCGGGCTGCTGCGGGGCGGGCGGAGGCGGCGGGAAGGCCGGCGACGGCTCCTGAGGAGAAGCCGTCGGCTGCGCGGCGGTCGGCGCCGGTGGCACCGGGTGCTCTCCGGAAGCGACGGGTGCGGGCACGACAGGCTGCGCGAACTGCGGGGCGGCCGGGAGCGGCGGGGCAGGCTGCGGGGGCAGGGGCTGGGGCGCGACCGGGAAGGCCGAGCCGGGCACCTGACCGAGAGCCTGCTGCGGCGCGACGGTCGGATACCCGGTGTAGTAGGCGTTCCAATCCGGAGTCGCGTCGGGGAGGGCAGGGAGCGGCGTGATGCCGTCTGCGTAGGTGGGCCACGCCGGCGCCGCCGCCACCGCACGATCGGCAGGCGTCTTCTTCTTCGGCGCGAAGAGCGCGTTCAGCAGCGGGATCAGCGTCGTGCCGACGGCCACGAGGATCGTGAGCGCGACCACGATGCGCCAGTACAGCTCGCCGTACTCGAAGGTGTTCGGGAAGGCGAGGAAGAACACGAGCATGCCGACCAGGCCGACGAGGAACGTGACGGTAACGATGTAGATGATGCGCGTGAACGTCGTGACATGTCTCTGCGCGGCCGGAGTGAACAGGCGCACATGCAGCAGGGCAAGCTGGAGGATTCCGATGACGAGGAGCAGCTGGAAGAACCGCTCCGCGCCGAAGTAGAAGCCGTCCTCCGGCAACCAGATCTTCACGGCGCCGACGAGGAGAGCGACGATCCAGCTCACCATGCTCGCCAGCTGCAGCCAGTCGGGGCGATTCGGCGCCAGCCCTGCTTCGAGGATCGCGATCCCCGCGAAAGCCGCCAGCAGGAGGATCGTGAGGAAGGCCCGACCGATCAGACCGTCCTGATCACCGATGAGCACCCAGACCACGCACACGAGGGCCGCAGCGATCAGAGCCCCGATGGCGATCCACAGAGAGCCCCTGATGAGCAGCGACATGTTCTTCTTCTCACCCTGCGTCTGATGCGTGGTGATGTCCGGATGGGACATGGCTATCCTCTCGTCGAGCGGCGATGCCTTCATCCTGCCACGCGCGTCGACGGTTGCCACGGCTCCCGCCCCATCCCGGGGAAGCTCACTCCTCCCCCGCGCCTGGGCAGGAGAGGTCGTCAGCCCGCCTTCTTCGCCGACGCCGCGGCGAAGGCTGCGACCCTGGCCTGCGCGTCGGGCGTCTCCAGAGCCGCACCGATCGAACGCGCCTCTTCACTCAGCTGCTCGACGAAGGAGCGCTCGGGCTGGGAGCGCACCAACCGCTTCGCCTGACCGTAGGCTTCGGCCGCTCCTGCCAGCCAGAACCGCGCGATCTCCTCACCGCGTGCTCGCACGCTCTCCGCCTCGGAGACGGCATCCGCACCCTCGACGGCTTCGGCGACGAGCCCCCATTCCACGGCCTCCGCCGACGAGAGCAGTCGGTCCTGCAGCACGAGCTGCAGGGCGCGGCGCTGGCCCACGGCGCGGGCGAGTTGAGCGGAGACGGACAGATCCGGAGTCAGACCGATGTTCGCGTAGAGGCTGCCGAGCTTCGACCGTGAGCCGACGACGGTGTAGTCGCTGCACAGCAGGATGCCGAGGCCGCCGCCTGCGGTCGTGCCGTGGGCAGCCGCGACGACGGGCACCGCAGACTCCGTGAGCGAGCGGATACCGGCGTTGATCACCTCGGCGAGCGCGGTGATCTCCCCACCGGACGCCCCCATCGTCGTCGCCATGTCGATCACGTCGCCACCGGCGCAGAACGCGGGGCCGACGGCATCGATGAGAATCGCCTTCACGTCGGCCCTAGAGGTCGCCTCGGCCGTCGCATCCTTCCAGGCGTGCGCCAGGTCGGCATTGAAGGCGTTGAGGCGAGCGGGGCGGTTCAGCGTCAGCCGGGCCATTCCCTCTTCGACGGCGAACAGGATGGCATCACTCATGGCTTCTCCTTCGAGCGCAGGACGTGTGGGACCAGCGTAACCGCGATCAGACCCGCTCCCAGACCTGCGAGACGAAGCTCTCCATCCGCCGACGGGTGCCGTCGAGGCGGAAGTCGACCTGCCCCGGAGTGCGCACCTCGTTGGGCGCGAGCGGGTGGGCGAGGCGCACATTCTCGTGGCAGGAGAGGTCGGCGCACATGTAGGTGCCGAACGAGTCCCCGCGCGTGCCCGCTTCACCGGCCCGACGTGCGGAGAGGAGCGCGACCTGGTTGCCGGGCTGCATCGTGTGGCAGATGTTGCACATGCCCGAACGAGCGCGGCCGGGCTCCGTCGCGCGCAGCACGATGCCGACCACCTCGTCGTCGTGAGGGATCACCACGTAACCTCGACGGCTCGCACCCGGATCCTGCCAGGCGAAGAAATCGAGGTAGTCCCAGTCGACGAGCAGGAAGTCGTGCGGCATCTCCATGAGGCGCAGTTCGTCAGCATCCGCATTGACGAACGATGCGCGGACGTCGGCTTCGGTGAGCGGTCGCATCGCTCCAGTCTATGAATCGTTCGCGGTCGCGGCGCCACGTCACATCTGCCGCGTCGTGACCATCCAGAACACGGTCTCGAACGTCTGGGCGACGAACACGGATGCCCAGACGGATGCAGCGAGAAGAACGACGACCTGGATCGCGATCGTCACCAGGAGCGGCGCCAGAGTCCGCCCTCCGCGTCGACGGATCACGACATGTCGGCCGATCACGTAGACGAGAGAGGACAGGAAGGTCCACACCCAGGGGAAGGGCCGGTCGAACCCTCTCGCGGTGAGTTGTCGGGCATCCAGGGCGGCGAACCAGACGGAGAGCCCGTAGATCACCCAGCCCGACAGCGTCAGGACCAGATACCACGGCGTGAGGAAGGCGTTGAGCTCCGCGGCGATGAATCTCTCCACGTCGAGTGACGATGAGTCGTCCAGCGGCACGGCCGCAAGCATGTCGAACATTCCCTGCTGCATCTGCACGAGGTAGCCGATGGTGGCGATCGCGCTCAGCACGGGGAGGAGCACGATCAGCCACACCCATACCGTGGTCGTGCTCGTCCCCTCCGGGACCGATGGGAACTCCGTCGATGGCGCTGCGACCGGAGAGTCCTCACCCCACCGGGAACCGTCCCACGACCGGGTCGCGCCCTTGTCGTCGACATACCAACCCGCGGGCGTGGTCACGAACGATCTCGGAGGCCGAGGCGAGCACAAGTCGTCATTGGCATGTGACCACCCTATTCATCGTGAGGGCCACGGTGACGAGAGAAGGCCCCCGCGGTAATCGCGTGGGCCTTCGAGTTCCGCGGCGTTCCGCGGATGTGGTGGTGGCGAGTGAGGGATTCGAACCCCCGAATGCTGAGCAGTCTGATTTACAGTCAGATCCCTTTGGCCGCTTGGGTAACTCGCCAGAGCGCACCCGTCCGACTTGGACAGCCAACCGGGGGCACGAGAGACAAGCATACCTGCCGGAGGCGGGTGCAAGAAATCGAACGGTCAGCTGCCGTTCACGCCGCGCCTGGAGTCCTCCAACGACTCAGGTGTTCGCAGCAGACCGCCCTCGGCGCGACAGGTCGCGGCGGCGACGTCCATCGCGCGCAGCAGCAGTGCGCGCCACTCCCCCAGGTCGAACGGAGACGCTGTGACCAGGCCCTCGGAAACCGCCGCGAGAGTCGCATCCCCCGCGCCGACGGTGTCGATCACGGCACCGGGAAGCTGCGCGATGGGAGCGGAGACGATGCCGGCATCCGCATCGATGGTGGCGCCGTCGGCACCCGCGGTCGCGAGGACGGAAGCAGCGCCGAGGGCCCGCAGACGGGCGCGTAGGGCGTCGAGGTCGCCGTCGTAGAGGATCGCCGAGTCATCCGCGCCGACCTTGACGATGGCGGCCGAAGCCGCGAGCCGCTCGAATCCGCGGACGAACTCCTCACGGTCGCTGAGCATTCCGGTGCGCGGGTTGGGGTCGACCGCGACGCGCGCGTCCCCCAGGGCATCGGTCAGGGCGTCTACCTCCACCGGCACATCGAAGGGGAAGCAGCTGATCGCGACGAGCCCGGCGTCGGCGATCGCCTGTCGAGCCTCGTCGGAGTACCGGATGCTGCGCTTCTGTGCGGCATCGTTGAAGACGTACTGCGGCTCACCGTTCGCCGCCCGCTGCACGATCGCCCGAGAGGAACCGAGCGGGGCCTCACTCCCGATCAGCCGCACGCCGTGGTCGGAAAGGTACTCGCGGATGTGCGCGCCGGCCTCGTCATCTCCCACCATCGCGATCAGCGTCGTCACGACTCCCAGGCGCCGCAGTCCGACGGCGACGTTGAGTGCGGCACCGCCGACGAGCTCGCGCACCCCCGAATCGTCGCGGATCTCATCGATCAAGGCATCGCCGATCACGACCACGGAACCGGCGGAAGAAGTCTGGTTGCTCACCCGCCGACACTATCGCGGCCCGGGGAGCCGACGGCAACACCGCGATCCTCTGCCATCCCGACACCGATGCGCAGTACGGTGTGGCCATGAAGCCCCGACTCACCGGCGCTGCCGCGGCACTCCTCCTCCTCGTCGCACTGACCGCCTGCACCCCGCAGACGGGCGGCGCGAGCGCTTCGCCGAGCCCGGCAGGGAGCGAGACGGCCGACCCCGAGCAGACCGGCTCGCCGTCGCCGAGCCCCACGCCGATCAGCGCACCCGTCGCGCTCCCGACCGACTGCCGTGCGATCCTGTCGGACGCCGTCCTGGCCGAACTCGGGGAGACACCGCTCAACCACGCCGCCTTCGGCCCTTCCGGTGTGGGCTCCGACGGCACTCTGACGTGCATCTGGGCCGACCCGGGCGCCGACACGACCGGTCTCACGACCACGATCTCCCGGATGAACCGCGGACCCGCGCTCGACATGTTGAACGCTCTCGCGAACGATGAGGGCTTCTCCTGCTTCACCCCGGACGGCGGCACGCGCTGCGAGAAGACCTGGCCCAATGCGCAGTACCCGGTGACCGACGGCCGCACCCTCTTCTGGCGGGAGGATGTGCTCATCGACACGCGCTACTCGAACCTGGCGCCGAGCGGGTACACCTCGAGCATCGTGGAGCACCTCTTCGATTGACCTCGTCCACCGCGCGGGGGCAGGCGCCACGCGACTGCCCAGGGCACGAAGAAGGCCCCAGGCGAATCGCCTGGGGCCTTCTCAGTCACTCAGCACTCAGTTATAAGTGCCGGGGGTGATGTCGTCCGTCGAGAACGCGTCGAAGTCGACGTAGCCGAAGTCACCGTCAGCGTACGCGCCGTCGGATGCGAAGATCCGGTTCGGGTAGCGCTCGCTCTTGGCTTCCTCGGTGGCCTCGACCGTGACGTCGCGGTACTTCGAGAGACCGGTTCCGGCGGGGATGAGCTTACCGATGATGACGTTCTCCTTGAGACCGACCAGCGGGTCACGCTTGCCCTGCATCGCAGCCTCGGTGAGCACGCGGGTCGTCTCCTGGAAGGAGGCGGCCGACAGCCACGACTCGGTCGCGAGCGACGCCTTCGTGATACCCATCAGCTCCGGACGGCCCGACGCGGGGCGCTTGCCCTCTGCCACTGTCTCGCGGTTGATCGACTGGTAGCGCTTGAGGTCGACCATCTCACCCGGCAGCAGGTTCGTGTCGGCGTGATCGACGACGGTGACCTTGCGGAGCATCTGACGGACGATGACCTCGATGTGCTTGTCGTGGATCGGCACACCCTGCGAGCGGTACACGCCCTGGACGCCGCCCACGAGGTAACGCTGCACCTCGCGAGCACCCATGACGCGCATGATCTCCTTGGGGTCGAGCGTGCCCACCAGGATCGGCTGACCGACCGTGACGTGCTGCCCGTCCTCGACGAGAAGCGTCGCACGCTTCAGCACCGGGTAGATGACCGGCTCGTCACCGCTGTCGGGCGTGAGGATGACCTTCTTGCCCTTGTCGGTCTCGTCGATCGTGATGCGGCCATCGGCCTCGGCGATCGGCGACGCGCCCTTGGGGGTACGCGCCTCGAAGAGCTCCTGCACACGGGGAAGACCCTGCGTGATGTCATCCGCCGATGCCGAACCACCCGTGTGGAAGGTACGCATCGTCAGCTGGGTACCGGGCTCACCGATCGACTGGGCCGCGATGATGCCGACGGCCTCTCCGATGTCGACCGTCTTGCCGGTCGCGAGCGAACGGCCGTAGCACTGCGCGCAGACACCGACAGCGGAGTCGCAGGTCAGGACCGAGCGCACCTTGATGCTCTCGACACCGAGTCCGACGAGCTTGTCGATCAGCACATCACCCACGTCGTCGCCGGCCGAGGCGAGAACCTCGCCCGACTCGTTCACGACGTCGGAGGCCAGCGTACGAGCGAACACCGAGTTCTCGACGTTCGCGTCGCGCACGAGCTCACCCTGCGAGTTCGGAGCGGCGATCGGGAGCTCGAGGCCCTTCGACGTGCCACAGTCCTCTTCGCGGATGATGACGTCCTGCGAGACGTCCACCAGACGACGGGTCAGGTAACCCGAGTCGGCGGTACGCAGAGCGGTGTCGGCCAGACCCTTACGGGTACCGTGCGTCGCGATGAAGTACTCCGCAACCGACAGACCCTCGCGGTACGAGGAGATGATCGGACGCGGGATGATCTCACCCTTGGGGTTGTTCACCAGACCACGCATACCGGCGATGTTCCGGATCTGCAGCCAGTTACCACGAGCACCCGACGACACCATGCGGTTGATGGTGTTGTCCTCGGGGAAGTTCGCCTTCATGGCGGCCTGAACCTCGTCGGTGGCCTCGGTCCAGATCTTGATGAGCTCCTGGCGACGCTCGGAGTCGGTCGTCAGACCCTTCTCGTACTGCGACTGGACCTTCGCGGCCTGCTTCTCGTAACCGGCGACGATCTCCGCCTTGTTCGGCGGGGTGAGGATGTCGCTCAGGGCGACGGTCACACCGGAGCGCGTGGCCCAGTAGAAACCGGCATCCTTGATGCGGTCCAGCGACGCAGCCGTCTCGACCTTGGGGTACTCCTCGGCCAGCTTGTTGACGATCTGCGACAGCTTGTTCTTGTCAGCCTGCTCGCGGACGAACGGGTAGCCCTTGGGCAGCGTGTCGTTGAAGATCGCCTGACCCAGCGAGGCATCGACGAGACCGTGACGCTCGTAGCCCTCGGGAGCTTCGCCCTCGAGGAAGGTCAGACCGGGGATGCGGATGCGGATCTTCGCCTGCAGGTCGAGGGAGCCCTCGTCCTTGGCCAGGATCGCCTCGCCCACAGAACCGAACGCACGTCCCTCACCGGCTGCACCCTCCTTGACCGTGGTCAGGTGGTGGAGGCCGATGATCATGTCCTGCGAAGGCAGGGTGACCGGACGACCGTCAGACGGCTTCAGGATGTTGTTCGACGCGAGCATCAGCACACGTGCCTCGGCCTGAGCCTCGACCGACAGCGGCAGGTGGACAGCCATCTGGTCACCGTCGAAGTCGGCGTTGAACGCCGCGCAGACGAGCGGGTGCAGCTGGATGGCCTTGCCCTCCACGAGCTGAGGCTCGAACGCCTGGATGCCGAGGCGGTGCAGCGTGGGTGCACGGTTGAGCAGAACCGGACGCTCACGGATGATCTCCTCGAGCACGTCCCAGACCTCGGGACGGGTGCGCTCGACGGCGCGCTTGGCCGCCTTGATGTTCTGCGAGTGACCGAGGTCGATCAGGCGCTTGATGACGAACGGCTTGAAGAGCTCCAGAGCCATCTGCTTGGGCAGACCGCACTGGTGCAGCTTCAGCTGCGGGCCGACGATGATGACCGAACGGCCAGAGTAGTCGACACGCTTTCCGAGCAGGTTCTGGCGGAAACGACCCTGCTTACCCTTCAGCATGTCGCTGAGGGACTTCAGGGCACGGTTGCCGGTACCGGTGACGGGGCGACCACGGCGACCGTTGTCGAACAGTGCGTCGACGGCCTCCTGCAGCATGCGCTTCTCGTTGTTGACGATGATCTCGGGGGCACCGAGGTCGATCAGACGACGAAGACGGTTGTTGCGGTTGATCACGCGGCGGTACAGGTCGTTCAGGTCACTGGTCGCGAAGCGGCCACCGTCGAGCTGGACCATCGGGCGCAGCTCCGGCGGGATCACCGGGACGACGTCGAGGACCATCGCGGCCGGGCTCATGCCGGTCTCGAGGAACGAGCTGACGACCTTGAGGCGCTTGATCGCACGGATCTTGCGCTGGCCTTTGCCCTCGGAGATCTGCAGACGCAGGTTCTCCGCCTCGGCGACGAGGTCGAAGGCCGCAAGGCGGCGCTGGATCGACTCGGCACCCATGTAGGCCTCGAAGTACTGTCCGAACCGGTCCTGCAGCTCGTGGAAGACGTCGTCCTCCGGGCGCAGGGCGCCGACCTCGAGGGTGCGGAAGTCCTCCCACACGCGCTCCAGCTTCAGGATCGCCTCGTCGGCACCCTTGCGGATGAGCGACATCTCCTTCTCGGCGGCGTCCTTGACCTTCTTCTTGGCGTCGGCCTTGGCACCCTCCGCCTCGAGAGCGGCGAGCTCCTCCTCCAGCTTGGCCAGGCGCTCCGCGATCTTGGAATCGCGGCGGTCGCCGAGCGTCTTCAGCTCGAGACGGATGTTGTTCTCCTGCGTGCCCAGGTCGCGGTGACGAGCTTCCTCGTCGACCGAGATGACCATGTAGGCGGCGAAGTAGATGACCTTCTCGAGGTCCTTCGGCGCCATGTCGAGCAGGTAGCCCAGACGCGAGGGCACGCCCTTGAAGTACCAGATGTGGGTGACGGGAGCGGCGAGCTCGATGTGACCCATGCGCTCACGACGGACGGAGCTCTTGGTGACCTCCACGCCGCAGCGCTCGCAGACGATGCCCTTGAAGCGGACACGCTTGTACTTGCCGCAGGCGCACTCCCAGTCGCGGGACGGGCCGAAGATCTGCTCTCCGAAGAGACCATCCTTCTCCGGCTTCAGGGTGCGGTAGTTGATGGTTTCGGGCTTCTTGACCTCGCCGTAGGACCACGCGCGGATGTGGTCTGCGGTCGCCAGGCCGATGCGAAGCTCATCGAAAGTTGTGGACTCGAGCACTAGTTCTCCTGTGTCGGAAATTCTTTTTGAGAAGTCTGCTGGGGTGTGCCCGGGAGTTGGATCCCGGGCACACCTGCGGATTAGATCTCGTCGATCGAGGCGGCCTCGAAGCGGCTGGAGATGTTGATACCGAGCTCTTCTGCGGCGCGGAACGCCTCATCGTCGGTGTCGCGGAGGTTCACCAGCGTGCCGTCGGCCGAGAGGACCTCGACGTTCAGGCAGAGCGACTGCATCTCCTTCATGAGCACCTTGAAGGACTCGGGGATGCCGGGCTCCTGGATGTTCTCGCCCTTGACGATCGCCTCGTACACCTTGACGCGGCCGAGGATGTCGTCGGACTTGATCGTGAGGAGCTCCTGGAGCGCGTATGCGGCGCCGTAGGCCTCGAGGGCCCACACCTCCATCTCACCGAAGCGCTGTCCACCGAACTGCGCCTTACCACCGAGCGGCTGCTGGGTGATCATCGAGTACGGACCCGTGGAACGCGCGTGGATCTTGTCGTCGACCAGGTGGTGCAGCTTCAGGATGTACATGTAGCCCACCGAGATCGGCGCCGGGAACGGCTCGCCGGAGCGGCCGTCGAACATCTGGGCCTTTCCGGTGGAGTCGATCAGACGCACACCGTCGCGGGTCGGGATGGTCGCGTCGAGGAGACCTGCGATCTCCTCCTCGCTCGCACCGTCGAACACCGGGGTGGCGACCTTCGTGCCGGGAGCTGCCTCGAAGGCCTGCTCCGGCAGACGGGATGCCCACTCCGGGGTGCCCTCGACCTTCCAGCCCTGCTTCGCGATCCACCCGAGGTGGGTCTCGAGGACCTGACCGAAGTTCATTCGACCGGGGATACCGAGCGGGTTGAGCACGATGTCGACCGGGGTACCGTCCGCCATGAACGGCATGTCCTCGATCGGGAGGATCTTCGCGATGACACCCTTGTTGCCGTGACGGCCGGCGAGCTTGTCACCCTCGGTGATCTTGCGCTTCTGGGCGATGTAGACCACGACGCGGCGGTTGACGCCAGAGCCGAGCTCGTCGTCGCCGTCCTCGGCGTTGAACTCCTTGACCGCGATGATCGTGCCCTGCTCGCCGTGAGGCACCTTCAGGGACGTGTCGCGGACCTCGCGGCTCTTCTCGTTGAAGATCGCGCGGAGCAGACGCTCCTCGGCCGACAGCTCGGTCTCACCCTTCGGCGTGACCTTGCCGACGAGGATATCGCCGGGGCGGACCTCGGCACCGATGCGGATGATGCCGCGCTCGTCGAGGTCCTTCAGCAGCTCCGGGCTGACGTTGGGGAGGTCACGGGTGATCTCCTCCTTGCCGAGCTTGGTGTCGCGAGCATCGACCTCGTACTCCTCGATGTGGATCGAGGAGAGGGTGTCGTCCTTCACCAGGTCCTGGCTCAGGATGATCGCGTCCTCGAAGTTGTAGCCCTCCCACGTCATGAAGGCGACGAGGAGGTTCTTTCCGAGGGCCAGCTCACCGTTCTCGGTGGCGGGGCCATCGGCGATGACCTCTCCGACCTCGACGCGCTCACCGGCGTTGACGACGACCTTCTGGTTGTACGACGTGCCCTGGTTCGAGCGGTCGAACTTGCGGAGGTGGTACTCCTGCGTTCCGCCCTCGTCGAGCATGACGACGACGCGGTCTGCGGAGACCTCGGAGACGACACCGGCCTTCTCGGCGGTGATGACGTCACCGGCGTCGATGGCCGTGTAGCCCTCCATACCGGTTCCGACGAGCGGCGAGTCGCTGCGCAGCAGCGGCACAGCCTGACGCTGCATGTTGGCACCCATGAGGGCGCGCTGTGCGTCGTCGTGCTCGAGGAAGGGCACGAGCGAGGTCGCGACCGACACCATCTGGCGCGGCGAGACGTCGATGTAGCCGATGTCCTCCGGGAGGAACATGTCGACCTCACCGCTACCGCCCTTGGGACGGGCCAGGACGTGGCTCTCGATGAAGCGACCCTTGGCATCGAGCGGGGCGTTGGCCTGCGCGATGTTGAAGTCGACCTCTTCGGAAGCGGTCAGGTAGTCGATCTGGTCGGTGACGACGCCACCCTCGACCTTGCGGTACGGGGTCTCGATGAAACCGAACGAGTTGATGCGCGCGAAGGTCGCGAGAGCACCGATCAGACCGATGTTCGGGCCTTCAGGCGTCTCGATCGGGCACATGCGGCCGTAGTGCGAGGGGTGGACGTCACGGACCTCGACGCCGGCGCGGTCACGCGAGAGACCACCGGGGCCGAGGGCGGACAGACGACGCTTGTTCGTCAGACCCGCGAGCGGGTTGTTCTGGTCCATGAACTGCGACAGCTGCGACGTTCCGAAGAACTCCTTGATCGCGGCGACGACGGGGCGCACGTTGATCAGGGTCTGCGGGGTGATCGCCTCGATGTCCTGCGTGGTCATGCGCTCGCGGACGACGCGCTCCATGCGGGACAGACCGGTGCGGACCTGGTTCTGGATCAGCTCGCCGACCGCGCGGATGCGACGGTTGCCGAAGTTGTCGATGTCGTCGGTCGCGAGACGGATCTCGGCCTTCTTGCCAGCGCGGATGCCCGTGAAGGTCTCCTCGGTACCGGCGTGCAGACGCACGAGGTACTTGATCGTGGCCACGATGTCCTCGACGGTCAGTACCGAAGAGTTCAGCGGCTGGTCCAGGCCCAGCTTGTGGTTGATCTTGTAGCGACCGACCTTGGCCAGGTCGTAGCGCTTCGGGTTGAAGTAGAAGTTGTCCAGCAGCGCGCGCGCGGCCTCGGCAGCGACCTGCTCGCCCGGACGGAGCTTGCGGTAGATGTCGCGGAGCGCATCTTCCTTGGTGACGATCGTGTCCTTCGCGAGCGTCTCCTCGATCGAGGTGTAGCCGGCGAACTCGGCGAGGATCTCCTCGCTGGTCATGCCCAGCGCCTTGAGGAAGACCGTGACCGACTGCTTGCGCTTGCGGTCGACGCGCACGCCCACCTGGTCGCGCTTGTCGATCTCGAACTCGAGCCATGCTCCACGGCTCGGGATGACGCGAGCCGACACGATGTCCTTGTCACTCGTCTTGTCGGGGGTCTGTC